>NZ_JALKBH010000002.1 GCF_023016115.1 Alcanivorax sp. S6407 | reverse complement strand
GAGCCAGATCTACAGCACAGGATCTATGTCCTCAGGAGCCTGCCAGGCTTCAGCCCGACCCGTGAGTGCTGGTAGCTAATCAGCACTCGTGGAGAGATACAAGGAGCCTGCCTGCAGGCGATCCTGGGTTTGATTAAAAGCCAATCGCCTGCAGGCAGGCTCCTACGGAACAATCAAAGCGTCACGAACTGTTCGAACGGGCCGGTGATTTCGTAGGTAATGCCGAAACCGTTGCCGCCACCAAACAGGTCGCTGCCGCGCTGGGAACTGAAATACAGCCGCTGGCCGTCCGGGCTGAAGGCCGGGCCGGTGATCTCGGAATCATCCTGGCCGGTGACCTGAATCAGTGGCGCCACGTCCCCCTGTTTGTCGATCACCACAATCTGCATGTCGCCGCCATCTTCGGCCACCAGCACATCCCCGCCGCTGGAAACGGTCAGGTTGTCCACGCCCGTCAGGATCGGGTTGGTTGCGGTCGCGGCATCATAAATTACGCTAAGGCGATTGAGGTTGGTGTCCAGTTGCCACACCTTGTTGTCGCCCTTGGTCGTGAAGTACACATGACCGTGGCTGTACCAGCAGCCTTCACCGCCATCAAAGGCGGTGCTCTGCGGTAGTTGTTCGCGAGTGGGTGTCTGTAGCAGGTTGGGGGTGGGGTTGGGAATATCCAGCCAGGTCACGTAGCCCTGTGCATCCACCGCGGCGGCCTGCAGCACGCCTTCATCCAGATTCAATGAGCCATCGCTGTTCACGCCGGCGGGGATATACCGGTAGAAACGGCCGTCGCCCTCATCCTCGGTGAGGTACACCATGTTGAAGAGCGGATCCACTGCGGCGGCTTCGTGTTTGAAATACCCCAGGCCGGCACGAAGGCGGGCGGGATGATGACCAAAAGGATCACACTCGAATACCCGGCCGCACTGCGTCTCTTCACAAGATAGCCAGGTCTGCCAGGGAGTGGGGCCACCGGCGCAATTGGCATTGGTGCCGCCCAGAATCCGGTAGGCATCGTTCACCGAACCATCGGCGTTGAAGCGAATCGCGCCGGCACCACCGCCCAGCAGGCTGATGGTTTCACTGTTGGAGACATACACCCAGCCGCCATCCCCGGTGGCGAAGGTGGCACCACCATCCGGATAGCTGTGCCAGCGATAGGCGGTGCGATTCCAGAAGCTGCGACGCACGCGCTGTCCTGCGGCGGCGATCACCCGGGAAGAGAAACCTTGCGGAAGACGAATGCCGTTGGCATCCGCTGCCTGCAGCGGGCCTACTTCTGCCAGTGTGCGTGCGGACAGCGGCTGGCTGATGGCAAGCAGGGTCGGGCCAACGGCCAGGGCGGCCAGACCGGTAGTGCCCTGCTTCAACAGATCGCGACGTGACAGAGATGCCTTGGGGTTCATGTTCCCTTCCTCCGTGAAAGAAATGAAAGCGACAATGGAGGCGGCAGGGTAAAGGGCTAATGCGACAAAAAAGGTGACGAGGTGCATGACATTGCGCTGTTGCGTATGAAGCGGGTCACGTTTTGGAAAAATGTCATTGAAGGTTCACGGCCATCTAAGGCGTTTGCATGAGCCTAAATGGGTGGCCGTACTCCGTTGCGCCAGATTTTTTCAGCTTGTTCTCGTTGACGCTCACCGCGTTCAGGGTTTTGCTCTTCGAAACTCGAAACTCGAAACTCGAAACTCGAAACTCGAAACTCGAAACTCGAAACTCGCCCGCCCTTGTCGTGGCAGCCACAACGGAAGCATTACCGCGTTGCTGCCAGCACAGAAATCAGCAACGCAGTTTCTGTTTCCTGATGATCCGCACGTACGCAACGCAGCTGGAAGCGACCCGGCACATCAAATCGCCAGGGCAGGGAAACCGTGCTGCCGGGTTCGCTAAGGCGGGTGTTGGGGTAGTCCTTGCGCAGGTCCGGCATCAATCGGTGGATCAGGTTCTGATCGCTCAGGGCGCGGCTGTCACCGAGGGCGAACAGGTGCCAGTCGTTACTGCTGTTGTGGATGGTCAGTGATGTGGCGCTATTGAGAGGCAGGCGCAGGCTTTGAGGCTGCCACTGTGCAGAAAATGCCACCGTAGTGGCGGGCAGTTCACCGGGGTTACGCAGGGCGGTGCCGGCGGCCATGGGGATTTCGTCAGGCAGGATGCCGTGGCCGTGGCACAGCGGACTGCCCAACACTAACACCATGAAAACATGCAAACGTCGCACGACGTGCCCCCCATCAGACTGCTGGGGCTAATGTGACTCAGATTGCCATCATGTGCCAGTGTTGCCGCAAGGAAAGCGGCATCACTACCCGCAGGCAGTGATGCCGTTGTGGTTCAGGGCAGGGTACCGCTGTTGTTACCGCTGACCAGCGCAATCTGACGGCCGTCGCTGAGCGTGATCGTGGCGGCACCATCGCTGTGGATGTCGTAGTGCAGACTGCCGGCCAGGCAGCTGTCTTGTACATCCACGGTCAGCCGGAAAACATTCTCCAGCGAGCCGCTCAGGGTGTTGCCCGCGTCAATCGTGCCGCTTTCGGTGAGTGTGCGTTGGGTGCTCACCCAGGGCACAGGATATTCCCCCAGCCCGGTGTCAAAGGCACGATCAAACAGGGTTTCGCCACAACCATCGCTGTGCAGATCAATCTGGCTGGCCGCGACGCTGCGGTTCTCGATGTCACTCACCCAGTAAGCCTTGTTATGGAACAACTCATATTCCGGGTAATCCAGTGCGGGTTCGTAGCGGTAGCGCACAGTGGCGGGTTGCTGTACGCGAACCCGGCCACGGCTGTAGTCGGCCATCTTCTGCCATTCATCCAGCTGGATGTAGGTCAGGTGTTCCGCAATGGGGTGCAGGTAAAAGACATAATCGGAGTCGCTTCTGATAAAGGCTTCCTGCAACGCCAGCGCGGTCGTGACGTGCACAATTTCATCGGCACCACTGTAGGCATTGGTGGTGGGGATGTACTTCAGGTTGCCCACATAATCCACCACATCCCCCTGGGCACCGAGGCGGGTCTGTGTCTGCAGTTCCTGGAAGCCGGACAGCAACGGTGCGGTGAGCGTGGCGCCAGTAAGGTCGAACAAGGATCCCAGCAGTGAATCCACCACCGGTACGTTCAACAGGCTACCGGAGAACCCCACCCAGTTGATGGCCGCCGCATAATCCTGCGGGTAGAGTGCCGCCAGACGCAGGGTGCCGTAACCGCCCATGGAGTAACCACTGAGCATCACACGATCGGTATCGATGGGGTAGTTGGCAATCACGTCTGCCTGCACATCCAGCACATCCCGTTCGGAAATGTCCGAGTAAAAACCCTGAGTGCCACGGCCAAGCGGTGCCGCGAGAATGCGGTTGTTGTCGTCGGCAAATGCCTGTTGAAAGTTGCGCTGATTGATCTGGCTGGCATGGTTGGCTTCGCAGCCATGCATCACCATCTGCAATTCATGGGGGCCGGGCTGGTCCGGTACATAGACGCCATAAGGCTGGTACTTGCCGAGATAATGGAAGTACTGCTCACAGGGGTACTGGGTATCGCCGTTGCGTCCGGGGATACCGGTAATCGATACGCCTTCACCCGGCGGCAGGGTGTAGTTGGAGGTATAAACCCGTTGCTGGAAACCGGTCACCTCAGGCGCCGGGCGATCCGCACGCTGACGCAAATCCGCCAGGGAAACCTGCTCACCGAATTCACTGATGTCACCGCTCGCAAGAACGCGGGCCTGATTGTCTTCCCAGAAGTTGCCAGCATCAGGAAGGATCTGCGCGGGCACGGCACCGGCGCGGGCGGATTCATGGGGGCCACGGAAGGCCACATTCATCACCGTGCCATCGGCCTGAGCGACAACAGCCTGAATGCGCCACTCCGGGGAATCGGGCAGCGCAAGCGTGCCGCTGATGATATTGCTGTCCGGATCACCATCACGGAACACATGAAGCTGTTCCCAGCCATCGCTGTAGACGCCAAGTCCAGGCCAGTCACCGCCCCCGGTGCTGGCATCGTTATCGGTATCGATTGCCAGGGCGGCGATGCTGTTGTCTTCGCTGTAAAGGGTGTTGAGTTCAAAACGGACCTGCAGCTCGTCGCCCTCCAGTGACAGCATCAGTGATACCAGATCGGCGGTGTTTTCCAGGCCGGGAGGGTAAGGCTGATCACCTGCCGTGGGAGACAGCAGGCCGGGAGTAATGGCGAGCGGTGAATAGTGTGTGCCCGCTCTGCCCAGCAGGTTGAGCACAGCAAGGGGATCGAGCCCCACCAGCCCGGCATCGGCGCCGTAGTCATCGTACACATAGTCCCGGTAAATCAGCGCGCCGTCACACCACTCGGTAGTGCCCGCCACCCAGCTTTTTCGGGTGCAGTCCCGTGGCATGGGGACAGCGGTGAAGGGCACCTCCGTAATCGGGGGTGTTTCCTGGGGCGCGGCCGTTGCCAATGAGGGTGGTGTGCTGCCGCCACCACCGCCGCAGGCGGTCAGGGCGAGCAGCATCGGAGTGAGAAGGACGAGTGATTGTTTCATGGTCATGCCCCGGGACATTGTTGTTATCGGGTGAAGGTCGTGCCTCCATGAAATGGTAATGGTCCAGTTGCCTTGCAGCCGGACAGATCAGGCCATTAGCCATTACAGAGATGAGTGATGTGGTGAGATCCTGTTAAGGGTGTAACCGAGTGTTTGCGGCTCACTGGTAGTGAGCGGTGGGTGTCGATACTCTGGATACGCTCCCTGTCCATGGTCAACCTGGAGGATCCATGTCGTTTTCAGTACGTGCATTGTTTGCTGGCGTTTTTCTGCTGTTAATGTCGAGCGCAATGGCTGCGCCTTTAACCGTGGGTGTCAAAGCGTCGCCGCCGTTCAGCTTTCAGAGTGGTGATCGCTGGGACGGAATCAGTGTGGAGTTGTGGGAGAACGTGGCCGAACGGTCCGGAGTGGAATACCGCTATCGGGTCTATCCCTCGGTAAGCGATATGCTGGTGGCGGTGGAACAGGGGCAGATTGATCTGGCGCTGGGTGCCGTTAGTGTGACGGCCGACCGGGAGCGGCGGATGGACTTTTCCCAGCCCATGTACCGGGGTGGTCTCGGGATCATGACTCGCAGCGAACCGGGTGGCTGGCTGGTAACCCTGCAGAACCTGTTCTCCTGGAAATTCTTTTCTGCGGTCCTGGCGCTGGTCATCGTGTTGCTGATCGTCGGGGTGCTGATCTGGCTGTTCGAGCGCAAGCGCAATCCGGAACAGTTTGGTGGCTCCATGAGCGAAGGGATTGGCAGCGGCTTCTGGTGGTCCGCAGTGACCATGACCACCGTGGGCTATGGCGACAAGGCGCCGGTGAGCAAGGCGGGACGATTGCTTGGGTTGGTGTGGATGTTTGTCAGCATTATCACCATTTCCGGTTTTACCGCGGCCATTGCCTCCAGCGTCACCGTCAATCAGCTGCAAACCCGCATCAAGGGCGCGGCGGATCTGCCGCGAGTGAATGTGGCCAGTGTGGAGAACACCAGCGGAGCCCAGTGGCTCGCAGCGCAGGGGATCCAGTACAAGCCCTACAAAAACCTTGAGCAGGCCATGCGAGCGGTAGCGCTGGGCGAGGAGGATGCACTGATTGCTGATGCACCGGTGATGCGCTATCTGATTCGCGAGCGGGGCGGCAAGAACCTGCTGGTGCTGCCGGGCCTGATCCGGGAAGAAAGTTACGCCTTTGCCATGGCCAACGGCAGCGAGCTGCAAGAGCCGGTTAACCAGGCCATGCTGACCATCCTGCCCACGGAAGAATGGCGCATGATCCTTAACCGATATCTGGGGCAGTAAAGATCAGTTGCGAGTGACGAGTTTCGAGTTGCGAAATTCAAAGGCAAAGCCTTGCGATTCATGAGAGTGGGTTTTTGCTCTTCGAAACTCGAAACTCGAAACTCGAAACTCGCCTTATACCGTCATGATCGACTTGGTCACCGATCCGGTGGCAATCAATCGCTCTTCGCCTTCCGCATTCACCGCATACGCTTCCGCACGCATGGCGGCCAGGGTGCGGCCGATGCGGTCGGCCTTGCCGCGCAGCATGATGGTCTCGCCCTTGAAGGCGGCGCGCAGCACGCTGTTGTGGGTTTCCACGGTGACGGGTGCCTGGTGGTCATCCAGTAGCGGTACTGCCGCAAAGAAGCAGGCCACATCCATCAGTGCATAGAGCACCCCGCCATGTAACGCGCCCAGCGGGTTGGTAGTGAAATCATTGACCTGAAAGCGCAGTTCACTGGTCCCTTCACCGGCATGCAGCAATTCCAGCTCGCAGGCGCGGTGCAGCGGGTGGGCAAGGACTTCATCGCGGGCGATATCAAGGCGGCTCATGGGGCAATCTCTCTCGACTAAGGCGGAAACGGCGGCCACTTTGCCTGCAATCGGCCGCACTGTGAATGACCGCAGGGAACCTCACGGCTTGACGTCAGTCTCAATGTTGCCGAGGATACCCCCTCATACACGTTGGCGGTTTCATGAAATCACTGGTCTGGACATTGCTGCTGATCATCTGCACTCACGTGCTGGTGCTTGATGCGGTGCATCATGAACATGATGCCGGCACAGGCTATGCCCAGTCCGACAGCGCGGATCATCAGCATCGTGCTCAGACCGATGTGCTGGATCAGGGGGCAGAGCATTGCTGTCAGTGCCACGGCTTCATGACCGGGGTCGACTGCCCGCCAGCCCGTCAGCCCGCGCCGCCCTCGGCGCAGTTCGCCTGGCGTCCGGATCTTCCTGAAGCGCCTCCGGAATCTCCCTTCCGCCCTCCTATCGCCTGATTGCTCTCACATCGTTCTCCCGGCGACCCGTGGCGTCTGTCCGCGTGCCGCTGAGATTCCCCGTGTCTGAACTATCAGGAGACTTCCCATGGGAAGCCGTTACCTTGTGCGTGCCAGCGTCATGCTGGCCGTGCTGTGTGGCTGGCCGCTGGCCGCCACCGCGACTGTCGATACACCTTCGGCAGCGCAAACAGAATGGGCGCAATGGGTGCGCCAGCAAGTACAGCAATTACCCGCCAGCCGTGCCATCCATGCACGTCAGGAACAGTGGTTGGCGGAAAGCCGCGGCGATGATCAGCCGCTGTATAACCCGAACCTGAACCTCACCTATGAAGACAGCGCCGAGGTCACCAAAACGGTGGGCCTCAGCCAGACCCTGGACTGGTCCGGCAAGGCGCGGGCCAGCCGTGATGTGAGCGCGCTGCGTTTGGTGCTGGCGGAGCTGCGCGGGCAAAAGGCCCGGGCCGATCTGCTGGCACAATCCCTCCAGGCGTTGATCGGCTGGGATGCTGCCCAGGCGAGACTGCAGGCTGCCCGTGAGCAGGAGCAGCAGCTCACCGAACTGGCTGCCCTGATACGCCGGCGCCAACAGGCCGGTGACGTGGGGCAGGTAGATGCCAGCCTGACACTGTTGTCGGTGGGTCGGGCCCAGCAATCCCTCGCCGAAGCGGAGGCACTCGCCACCGGCGCGCAAACCCGGTTGCGCGAGGTGATGGCGTTGTCGTCTCCAGCTCACCCAGTACCAGACTACGATGTCACTTTGGGCGCGGCCGTTACGGACAGCTCCGATGCACGTCTGCAAGCCAACTACGATCTGCAGCTGGCGGAACAGCAGCTGGCCCTGGCCGAGCAAGGCGTCACCCTGGCCGACAAGCAGCGCAACGCGGACCCATCCCTTGGCCTGTATGTGGGCAAGGAAGGTGACGATAACCTGTGGGGTGTGGATCTCAGCTTGCCGCTGAAGTTCTTCAACACCGACAAGCCTGCCTACCAGCAGGCGCTGGCTGACAGCGATGCCCGCCGTGCCCTGCTGGAGAAAACCCGCAACGACATCCGCGCCCGCCTCGACGGCGCCCGTGACAACCTGGTGCAGCAACAGCGCCGCTGGCAACGCTGGCAGCAACTGACGCAGCCCTCACTGGACACCAACGGCGCCTTGCTCAAGCGCGTCTGGCAGCAGGGCGAACTCACCACCCAGAACTATCTGCTGGCCCTCAACCAAAGCCTGGACACCCGCCTCGCCGGCATCGCCCTGCGCGAAGCCGTGCAACGTGCCTGGATCGACTGGCTCCAGCAAAGCGCCCAGCTGGATGAGTGGCTGAACCAGTTGGCGAACTAATCCATCAGGTTACGACTGACCTAAAAAATTGCTGTAGGAACCGAGCTTGCGAGGTAACAGCCGCAGGCTGGCCCCAAAGGGGTGGCGAAACGCATAACGCCAGTTAAAACGAAAAAATAAGCGAAAAATTACTGTAGGAGCGCCACTTGAGGCGCGAATGGTTTCTGCGACACGCGGTGCCGCCTTCTTCGCGCCCTGAACGGCGCTCCTACAAAAAATGGGAAATTTTTATGAAAACGAAAGTGACATTTCAAAAAACACCGCTGGCCATTGCACTGCTGGCCAGCCTGTCTTTTCCCGTCTGGGCAGAAGACAATCATGGCCATGATCATGAGACTGCGCCTGCGAAGAGTGAATCCCATAGCCAGGAAAACCATGACGACCACGATGCTCACGATGAGCATGGCGATGGCGCGCCCGAACATGAGCATAAAGAAGAACACGGCGGAGATGGCGAACATGGTGAGGAGGAAGCGGCCGGGGTGACCCTTACGCCCGATCAAAAGACCATGCTTAACTTGCAGGTGATTAAGTTGCAGCCGCAGAAAAGCGCCACTCAATCCCTCACCGTCCCGGCAGAAATCACCAGCAACCAGTACCGCACCTGGGTGGTGCCGGTACGCATCGATTCCCAGGTGCAATCACGCAGTGCCTCACTGGGCCAGCACATGAAAAAGGGCGAGCCCATCGCCACCCTGTTCAGCCCGGCCATGGCCGAGCTGCAAAGTGATCTGCAGGTGGCTGCCGATGCCTGGCGGCGGGTGAACAATCTGGGCCGTCGCACCGTGGGGAATCAGCGCTATCTGGATGCACAAAGCCAGTACCAGTCCCTGCGCGCCCGTGCCAGAGGTTATGGTCTGGATGAGGCCGCCATCGGTGCCATCGAAAGCGGCAAAAGCGAAAAGGGCATCTACACGCTCACCGCGCCGGATGACGGTCTGGTACTGGAAGATGCCTTCCAGCAGGGCCAGTGGCTCACTGCCGGCAGTGAACTGGTCACTCTGGTGGATGAATCCGAGCTGTGGGCGGAAGCGGCGCTGCCGCCCAGCCCGGGTCTGCATATCCCCACCGGCACTGCCGCGCGTCTGCTTATTGGTGATGCGGTTGTGGAAGGCGAAGTGATCCAGTCTGGCCACCGCCTCAACACGGTGACGCGAACCCTGTCGGTACGGGTCGCCATTCCCAACGCCGGCCACCTGCTACATCCCGGTATGTTTGCCGATGTGGTCCTGTCACTGTCGGCTCCGCAGAACGCACTCACCGTACCGGAAGAGGCTCTCACCCGGGGTCCCGATGGCGATTGGCAGTTGTTTGTGGAAGAAGAACCGGGTCATTACCAGCCGGTGGAAATCGAACTCAGTGGCCAGCTCGGCGAGCAGCGCATCGTCACTGGCATTGAGGCAGGCAAACGCGTCGTCACTCGCGGTGCCTTTTTTCTGGCCAGCGAAATGGCCAAGTCCGGTTTTGAAGTGCATAACCACTGAGGATCACTGCCATGTTTAATCGTATTGTCGATTGGGCGGTGACCAACCGCCTGATGGTGTTGTTGCTGCTGGTGATCACCGTGGGTGTGATCGGCTGGCAATTACCCAACCTGAAACTGGATGCCTTCCCGGACGTGACCAACGTGCAGGTGCAGGTAAATACGGAAGCGGAAGGCCTGGCCGCCGAAGAGGTGGAGCAGTTGATCACCTATCCCATCGAGGCAGTGATGTACGCGCTACCCCAGGTGGCCGAGGTGCGTTCCATTTCCAAGACCGGCCTGTCCATCGTCACCGTGGTGTTCGAAGATAGCACCGATATCTACTTCGCACGCCAGCTGGTGTTCGAACGTTTGCAGGCGGCGCGGGAAGATATTCCCGAGGGCGTCGGCACCCCGGAGATGGGCCCCAACACTTCCGGGCTCGGGCAGGTCTATCAATACCTGCTCACCGCCAAACCCGGTGCCAACATCGATGCCATGCAACTGCGCAGCCTCAACGACTGGGTGGTGAAGTTGCTGCTTATGCCTGTGGGCGGCGTCACCGATGTGCTCAGTTACGGCGGGGAAGTGCGCCAGTATCAGGTCAACGTGAACCCCTCCCGATTGCTGGCCTACGACCTGAGCCTGCAACAGGTGATGGAGGCCATCGCCGCCAACAACCGCAACGCCGGTGGCTGGTATCTGGATCGCGGTGCCGAGCAACTGGTGATTCGTGGCATGGGCTGGGTGAGTAGCGGCGAGCAGGGCCTGCAAGACATTGCTGCGATTCCCCTGCGCGAAGTGGATGGCACCCAGGTGCGTGTCAGCGATGTGGCCAAGGTCGAGTTTGGCGGCGAGATCCGCCAGGGCGCGCTCACCATGACCCGTCGCGACGCCAATGGCGAACCGGAAGCGCTGGGCGAAGTGGTGGCGGGTATCGTGCTCAAACGCATGGGCGCCAACACGAAGGCCACCATCGATGGCATCAAGGCACGGGAAGCGCGCATCCAGCAGGCCCTGCCCGACGGGGTGGAGTTCCAGGTGTTCTACGATCAGGCGGACCTGGTGGAAAAAGCCGTCAGTACCGTGGTCACCGCCTTGCTGCTGGCGTTCGTGTTTATCGTCATCGTGCTGGCCCTGTTCCTGATGAATCTGCGCGCCACCGTGCTGGTGCTGCTGTCGATTCCCCTCTCCATTGGGCTCGCCCTGCTGGCCATGACCAGCTTCGACATGTCCGCCAACCTCATGTCCCTGGGCGGCCTGGCCGTGGCCATCGGCATGCTGGTGGATGGCTCGGTGGTGATGGTGGAAAACATCTTCAAACACCTGAGCCGGGTGGAAGGCAGCCACGATGCCCAGGGCGGTATTGCCCTGCGCGTCAAAGACGCTGGCCAGGAAGTGGCGCGCCCGGTGTTCTTCGCGGCCAGCATAATTTTGGTGGTGTTCCTGCCGCTGTTCGCCTTCGAAGGGGTGGAAGCGAAAATGTTCGTGCCCATGGCCATCAGTATTATGCTGGCCATGGCCGCCGCCGTGCTGGTGGCGTTGATCGTGGTACCGGCGCTGGCCGGCTTTATGTTCCGTCACGGCGTGGAAGAAAAGCCCAACAAACTGATGCAGTGTCTGGAAGCCCGTTATCGGAAGCTGTTGGCCAAAGCCATGCAGGCCCGCAAGGCAGTCATAGGCGGCGCGGTGGGTCTGTTCGCTTTGGCGCTCGCCACAACCCCCTTCATCGGCACCGAATTCGTGCCGGTACTGGAAGAAGGTACGTTGGCCCTGCGCGTGACCCTGGCGCCGTCCTCCAGTCTCGATACCGCGTTGGAAGTGGGTGAAAAACTGGAGAAGGAGATCATGACCTTCCCGGAAGTGACCTACGCACTTAGCCGGGTAGGGCGCGCGGAAATCGGTGGCGATCCGGAGCCGGTGAGTAACGTGGAAATCTACATCGGCCTCAAGCCTGTCGATAAATGGGAAAGCGCCAGCACACGTCTTGAGCTGCAGGAAAAGATCCAGCAGAAACTGGCCGTCCATCCCGGCCTGCTGCTCAACTTTTCCCAGCCCATCGCCATGCGCGTGGACGAACTGCTCTCCGGCGTGAAGGCGCAACTGGCCATTAAATTGTTTGGCCCGGATCTCGACGTGTTGCAGGAAAAAGGCGAAGCCATCACTCAGGCCGTCAAGGCGGTCGACGGCGCCACCGACGTGCAACTGGAACAGATCGCCGGTGAAGCCCAACTGGTGGTCACCCCGGAGCGCAATGCCCTCAGCCGTTACGGCCTAAGCGTTAACCAGGTCATGGATCTGGTCAGCAACGGCCTGGGCGGCGGCAGCGCCGGGCAGGTGATCAACGGCAACGAACGCTACGACATCTATGTGCGCCTGGAGCAAAGCGCGCGCCACAATGGTGAAGCGATTCGCAACCTGCGGTTAAAGGCAGCGGACGGCGCCTGGGTACGGCTCATGGATGTGGCAGATGTCGATCTGGTGTCCGGCCCACCCCAGATCAGCCGCGACGACGTGCAGCGCCGCGTGGTCATCCAGGCCAACGTGGCCGGGCGTGACATGGGCTCGGTAGTCACCGACATCCAGCAAGCCATCGACAGCGAAGTGGATCTGCCCCCCGGCTACAGCGTGGATATCGGCGGCCAATACGAAAACCAGCAGCGCGCCCAGCAACGCCTGGCCATGGTGGTGCCCGTGGCTGTAGGCCTGATTGCCCTACTGCTCTACTTCGCCTTCGGCTCCGTGGCCCAGGCCGCGCTGATTTTGGTCAACGTCCCATTGGCCCTGATCGGCGGCATCCTCGCATTAGCCCTCAGCGGCCAGTATTTGTCCGTGCCCAGCTCCGTGGGCTTTATCACCCTGTTCGGCGTGGCGGTGCTCAATGGCGTGGTCATGGTAGAAGCCATCAACCACCGCATGCGCGATGGGGAAGCATTGGAGACAGCCATCTTCGAAGGCGCCGTCTCCCGTCTTCGCCCGGTACTGATGACTGCACTTACCTCCATGCTGGGGCTGATTCCCATGTTGCTGGCCACGGGTGTGGGTAGTGAGGTGCAGCGGCCGTTGGCGGTGGTAATTGTGGGTGGATTGGTGTCGGCTACGGCGTTGACGTTGTTGGTGTTGCCGAGTCTGTATGGGGTGTTTGACGCACGGGGCAAGACCTGACCCCAATATCCCCGTTGACCTGTAGGAGATCCAGCTTGCTGGACGAGTGCGGAGGTGATTGTGGTCCCCACCTGGGTGACTCCGCATCTGCTGAGATGCCATCGCACCATGATACGTGCGTGTCCTCGCCGGACGGGCCCAAAGGGGTGTAACGCGACACCCCTCTGGACTCCCCCGCGCCCCGACTCCGTTCGGCCTGCTCCGCAGGCACACTCCGGTACTCAGGATCTGGCGGACGCAAAAAAGACTCGCTCCGCTCAGACAGGTTTTTTGCTCTTCGCCGCCAGATCCTTCCGTTCCTCGACTCACTCTAACGGGGAGGATGCCGCCCTGATGGCATTGGTGAGTTCGTATAGTATCGCGTGAACCGCTATCGATAGTGGTTCCCCGGAAAGCGATGCTTGCATCGTGCACCCCGATGCACGATGCAAAACCTGACCCAATATCCCTGTTGGTTAAACCCTTTTTCAACGGAAGTAGTGCTCATTCCAGAAGTTTGGTGCTTACCCGTCAGCTATCTGATTGATATACATGAGAAAAGAATGGTGCGAATAAGTGACCCGGAGTCAGGAGTTATAAGGAAGGTTCCTTATAACTCCGTGTAGGAGATTGGCTATAGCCGGCCAAGCTGTTGTTATGGCAGGCTTTTCATCGGGGAGTATGTACGAAGGTTCCAGAGTTATATAGAACCGAGTTATACGGAACGTTCTAATTAATTCGCTGTTACGTTGATTGATTATGAGCCCAAGTGAGTACCTCGAATTAATGGAATTCCCTCCAGAATGGCAGGAGTGGAAGATGATTCCGGAGCAGTGGTTGAAGGGCGCGGTATCAAGCTATGCGCCGGGGATGGAAAATGCCTCGGAACATGATCGTAACGGGGCATTCCATTGGTGGCTAAAGGCGCGGCCGTCGAAGGCTGAATTATCTAAACTCTGGCAGCTTACCTTGCTTGATCCGGATCAGGTCATGGCCTCGGATGTGAGAAGATACATAAAGGAAGCTGAAAACTTCAGTGCGGAGCTGGAGTTGCAGCAACGTAACAAGTAGGTGCACTCGACGAGCGCGTGACCTAGGCGTTAACCTTTTATGAGTAAGAAATGCTGGATTGTTATTGGTTGCTTGGTCACGTCTCTGATGCTTAGTAATGGGTATTGGGCTATGAAATGGCTCAATCTTAGTCTCAATGAAAAAATGTTGAGTGCTGATGCTTCTGAATCTGAGTCTAGGGCTTCCAAGTTGTTTGAGCTGGTTGAAGTCTTGTCACAAGGGAAAAGCCGTAACGAAATGGAGGCTTTGCTGTCGTCTCGTTACGGAGACCTGTTGTGGTGTGATGAGGGCGCTATAAATTTGCCATTTGTGCGATTCATTTACACGGGTGATAGTCTTGATTCTGTTTCAGACCAAACTCAAATTGAGCCGAGAGACAAAGGTTAACAAGGGCCTCCAGGCCGACCTTCGGCGGCTGAGGCGGGCGTTATGCGGGGGAAGCGTGAGAAGAAAGGGGCCACCTTATAAAATTGAATTGGGCATTCCAGGGCAACAACCTCCTGCGTATGTTAAGTCCATCCAGAAAGGAAAGGTAACCTTAGGTGGAGATGTGGGATTGCTTGGCTTAGGTAACGAAGCCCGTTTTCAAGATTGCGCAGTAGTAGATGACAATGAAGAGCTTGCTGCTCTTATGTGCGATCTAAATGAGAAAGGTGTTGCTTTCGCATATGACTATAAGGAATCCATTTCACCGAGTCGATTCATGGCTATCCTTCAAGACAAGGGAATTGTTGTCGGCTCTTATAAAGAGATATCTTGGAGTGGGCCGAAGAACTGGCATTTGACGGTGTATGAAATGGAAGAGGACGCATAACAAGGCGCTGCTGCCGACAAGTGCGGACAGCGAGGGTCAGGTCTCCCATTTCCCCAAAAGCCTATCCTTCCCTACAAATGCCCCACCTTCACATAAATCAACGCCCCATCTTCCTTTGTAAACGGCGTGTGTTGGCTCAGGTGGGGGCTGCGGAGCCAGGTGCCTTTGGGGTAGCTTCCGTGCTCGTCGTAAAAGGTGCCTTCCAGTACGAAGATCTCTTCTCCGCCCCAATGCTGGTGTGGCTGGAATTGGGTATTAGGGGCCCATTTGACCAGCGCCACGTGCTCACCTTCGAAATCGTGCAGGGGCATCACCGTCAGCCCTTCGACAAGCCCTTGCCGCCAGGGCTGGGAGTGCGTGTCGATGACTTTTTGCTCGGTGTCGTCCTGGCTGAATTGATGTAGCTTGACCAGTATCGTGGCGCCTTCCTTGCCTATTCTCGGGGTGTGAGAGGTGCCGATGGGGTTGCGCACATAGCTCCCTGCCGGGTAGTGCTGATGCTCATCCGAAAACACCCCTTCCAGGACCAGGAATTCTTCTCCGCCATCATGGGTGTGGGATGAGAATTCGCTGTGCGGCGCATAGCGCACGATCGAGGTGGCTCGGGCCACTTCGTCGCCGATACGGTCCAGCATCATGCGTTCAACCCCCGGCATGGGAGAGGCGACCCAGCGATAATCGCTGGGCCGAATAACGATACGTTGCTCAAAATCAGCGTTGAGTAATGTGGCCATAGTCATCTCTGGATAAATGCCATTCTGGCGGGTGGTGGTTGCCTGAATCCATCGGTGAAGTACCGGCTTAGTAAACGATGTTATCTGTAGAAAAAGAGTGAAGCGAGCAAGGGATGGCGGTTATTGCTAGTGACATCCTGAAACCGCAAGTGGTAACCGCCTCAGCGTCAGTGGTTGGGGCGAGCGACAAGATGACAAAAAGGTTCATCGCAGGTTTGCGGGAATCCGCTGCTGCGCTTTGCTCCACCCTGAGTGAAATTGATGCCATGGGGCAGCTTGCGGAACGAAGGGGGGATGATCCTGGATTTTGTTCGCCCCTCCAATGGGGCTCCTAAAACAAGAACAGCAACACGTCGCAATTCGCCCTCAGTAAACTCTGTGACCTCTGTGGTAAATCTGATTTTGATCTTTGCGTGATGCATGAAGCGTGCTGCGGCCGCAGAGCGGCAAAAAAAACCGCCTGGAAGGCGGTTTTTTTATTTCAAACGCAGACTCAGGATCGGTTGCGACGCAAGCCGAGCAGGCCCAGCAGGGAGAGCCACAGCCAGGACGCTGATCCGCCACCGCCGCCACTGCTGATAATGGGCATAGTCGCGGGTGCGGTTTCCGTAATCACGGCTTTGCCGGTAAAGACACGGCTCATCACCGGGTCGCCATTGTCGCTCACGATCACCGTGACCAGGAAGGTGCCCGGGGTTGTCGGCGTGCCACTGATGATGCCGGTTTCCTTGTTGGCGCCCATGCCGGGCGGTAGCCCTGTGATCTGGCCAATGGTCAGATCATCGCCATCGGCATCGGTAATAAAGTCAAAGAGCTGGATGTCGGGAATCGGCACATTCACCACGCCGGATACTTCGCTGCCAATGTTGATGGCAAGTTCCGGTGGCGTGTTGGTGTTGTATTCCACCGCGCCGATGTCGGATTCGGCATCCGTGTTGAGGGCGCCACGTTGATCCCGGTTACCATTGGGCCGGGTACCGGTGGCAGCCAATGCCACGGTATTGCTGGTATCACTGAGCGGGGCGTGGGTGAGCGTATAGCCCCCGTTGTCGGCCAGCGGTGCCAGGCCGGGATCAAGTTCTGTCAGGCCGGTGGTGTTGTCCGCCGAGGCGGCCACCAGATCAATGCCGTTCTGGATGATGTTGTTGCTGCCTTCCAGATTGAGCGCATCGGTGCCGCTGGGGAAATAGGCGCTGCCCCCCACGAGAATGTCACGGCTGTTGGTTGATGCCATTGCAGTGAAGCTCATGCTCATCGCTTCTGCGCCAGACTCATAACTGGCTGGCGCGTGTATCTGGACAGAGTTTTCACTGTCGCCGCTGTTATTCACGAAGGTGGAGTGCGTTATTGCCGTATCGGTAAATGGCCCAAAGATAATGCCGGCTGTGGCGTTACTGGCTGTGTTGTTCGAGAAAGTGGAATTCTCAACCAGTACTGAGAGATCGGCAGAGTACTCACCTGCGTCGAAGATGATGGCGGCTTTGTCCGCACCCTGGTTATCACTGAATGTAGAGTCGCTTACGCTTAGCGTTGTGTCGAGTTTGCTGAGATCAAAGTGAATGGCGGGGCCGGCAGTTCCCACGTTTTGGGAAAACGTGGTGTCATCAAACAGAATGCTGGACTCTGGAGACGCATCATAAACCGTGACGGCTCCAGCGGTAGAAGCGTTGCCCTCGCCAGTGTTAGCGATGAACCGTGATCGCATCACGGTGAGATTACCCCCGGAGACATTCAGGAAGGCTCCGCCTGAATCTTTTGCACTGTTCTGGCTGATTTCAGTGCCCATAACGGTGACCGCGGGTGATGACAAACTGACCCCGCCGCCATAGCCGGCAGCGGTGTTTCCCGAGATCAGCGAATCGGAAATAGAGACGCTGCCGCCGGTGGCTTCAATGCCGCCGCCTTCGTATCCGCCCAGGTTATCCGGATCGGCTGCGTTGTTGGTGATTTGACTGAAATTGATGGCGAAAGCGCTTTGGCTGGATCGGATGCCGCCGCCCCGGCTGGCAGAGGTATTCTGGCTCACGGTAGAGCCGGTAAGCTCCATGGTGCTGTCATTTTCAAGGTTGATGGCGCCACCGCTGCCCATGCTGGCGGTGTTCTTGTTCAGCGTACTATTGGTGACGATCAGGTTGCTGAGGTTGGCACTGATAGCACCGCCATGCTGATCGGTGACGGTATTGTTGGTGAAGGTGGAGCCGGTAATGGAGGCCTCGTTGACACCAGTCAGTTTGAGCACGCCAGCACCGTAGCCGGAATTGTTATCAAAGCGGCTGTTTTCCACCACCAGATCGGCACCGTTCACCAGGATGGGCTGACTCTCTGTGCTGTTGTCCGTGAACTGGGTGTTGCTTAGCGTCAGGCCATTGCTGCCCTGGTTTTGATGGATGATAGCGCTGTTGCTGAACATGGTGATGTTATGCAGCTTGCTGTTTTCAATGGTCAGGTCTGCACCTTCAGTGAGAAAGATAAGATCGGGAAAGGATGTGCTGCTGTCCCTGATGGTGACGTTATCAAGCGTCACATCTGTACCGGCATCGGCATGTAAGACCCCATTGTCGGCATTGGTAATAGTGAGTCCGGAGAGAGACAAACTGTTGGCAAGGTTGGTGCCGAACAGTGTGCCCTCTGCACCGCCTTCGCCGGCGTCAATGATCAAACTGTCCTGGCCTGGCCCGATGATGCTGAGATCTTCCTTGATTCTGGGAAGATATGAGCTGTTCGTGTAGAGGGTGCCGGTTACCGAAAAGGTGATGGTGTCAGCCCCGGGGTTGTTATTGGCAGCAATAATCTGGGCTGACAGGCTGCCTTCACTAAGGCTGGCATCGAGGTTGGTCACGATAAACTCGTCGGCGCGGGCTGCGCTGACCGTGAAGCTGATCGCTGCGGCCAGCGCCGTGCGTGAAAATGAAGGTGGCAGGAGTGCGTTCATAATATGATCCCTTTTATGGTTATACGGATTCCTGCGGTCATCCCCCACAAGAGCGCCTGGGCCGCTGACAAAAAGCGCGACGTTCGTCGACGCTAGCAAAGTTGCTTTTCCTGCTCTATGCATCCGGGCGAAATTCATACTAATGAGGGAGGGGAGGGGCCAGCCTGGATGTTATTAATGGGTTCATTGCGGATTTCACCTAGTGGTTGATGCGGTGAAAGCAGGTCCCTGCGGCCTGAGAAATGCTTGCCGAAATCGCCAAGGGCGTCTTTTTGAGCGTCGGGCATCCGGCGTCTGGCAGCGTTGGGGGCCTGCAAGGAGTTATTCTGAGGCGCTTTAATACCTTTTAGCGGTCATGACGAACCGTGTTATCTGACTGGAGAAAAGCATGGGGAGCACTTCCGGCGATCCATCGTCAATTCAGGGGCGATGGCATTTCGGTATACCGATTTACGACAAGCATCTGCCGGCATTTTCCGAACATCAGGCTGCGCTGATCACCTGTTTGCACCGCCTTCGTGAGGAAGATCGTGGCAGTGTGCGCAGTAACCAAGGCGGCTGGCATTCCAGTGATGATCTGCATCTCAAGGAAGAGCCGTTGCTCAACGGCATCATGGTCAGCCTGCTGCAGGTGGCCAGTGCCTGTATCAAGGATTTCGAAGCGGAGCGTGAGTTCAAGGACATCCGCATGGTGGCGGCGTGGGCCAATATGAATGAGAAAGGGGACTGGAATGCCCCCCATGAACACATGCCTTGCACCTGGTCCGGGGTGTTTTATGTGGATGCCGGGGATGCGGCCAGATCCGACAAGGGCGATCTGGGTGGTCAGATCCTGTTTTTCGATCCCCTGCCCATGGGGAAGGAATGGAAGCGGCCCCCCAACGTGTCGTACCAGCCAGTGACCGGAACCCTGCTGTTGTTCCCCTCCTTCCTGACCCACATGGTGGCGCCTTACAAGGGCGAGCGCCCGCGCATTTCCATTGCTTTCAATCTGGTGGTGGATCGTTAAGGAGCCTCTGAATAACTCCTTGCGTACTCAGCGTGGCCTGGAGCGTGCAACTGTTGTGTCTTGTCTCGATGGTCAGGGTGGTGCCCTTTCCGAGAGGCAAGGCGCAGCAGATGGGCGCTCCAGGCCACGCCCTCCGGGTCTTTCAGGCTGATCCACACTCGTTGTTGCACTTTCTCGACAGGCAACCAGCATGCCTTCAAAAGTGCGCCTAGATTGTGAATCAGCCTGAAAGACTGAGCATGCAAGGAGTTATTCAGAGGCTCCTTAATCACTCGGCACGCAGCAACGCCAGTGAGTAGCGCATCAGGCTTTTGGGGCCAATGCATGTGACGCCTTGGTGATTCAAGGTGTTATCCAACCCGACAATTGGCTCCTCGCGACCTGTTTTCGCAGGCGCAGATAGCGAGACTGGAGTCTGATCCCGATTGCGTTGCCAGAGGAACAAACATGAAAGCAGTGGTCTGTCATCACGGTGAGTTTGAAGTGCAGGATGTGGCCGAGCCGCAGCCTGAGAAAGGGCAGATACTGCTGAACGTGTTGCGTTGCGGGATTTGTGGATCGGATCTGCATGCCCGTCATCATGCCGATGAACTGGCGGAAGCTACCGAACGTGTCGGTTATCCGCATATCATGCGCAGCCATGAGCATGTGGTGCTGGGCCATGAGTTTGTGGGCGAAATTGCCGACTACGGGCCGCGCACGCATCGCCGCTGGAAGCCCGGCAAGCGGGTGGTGGCCATGCCCATGCGCCGTAACAACGGGGTGGCGCACCTGACCGGCTTGTCGACCCAGGCGCCGGGGGCTTATGCCGAGCGCGTGCTGGTGGAAGAGTCGCTGGCGTTCCCGGTCACCAACGGCATTTCCGATGATCATGCGGCGCTGACCGAGCCCATGGCGGTGTCGCTCCATGCGGTAAATCGCTCCGGCATCAGTCGCCGTGACACCGCCATCGTGATTGGCTGTGGCCCCATTGGTCTGGGGGTGATCGCCATGCTCAAGGCCAAGGGCGTGAAGCATATCGTGGCCAGTGATTTTTCTCCGACACGCCGCAAGCTGGCCAAGGCCATGGGCGCCCATGTGGTGGTGGACCCGACCCAGGGCAGCCCCTATGACGGGCTGGAAAAGCGGGGCTTTGTGGTGAACGCTCCGCAGCTGTTCGAGATGGCGCTGGACGGCATGGCCATGCTGCGCATGACGCCACTGCCCTGGGAGCCGTTGTGGCGGGCCGCCGAAGTGGCGGGGGTGACCAATCCCAAACGCCCGGTAATTTTTGAGTGTGTAGGTGTGCCGGGGATGATCGACAGCATCATCGCCGAAGCGCCGCTGCGCTCCTGTATCGTGGTGGCCGGGGTGTGCATGAAACAGGATCAGATCTACCCGGTGAATGCCATCAACAAGGAAATCGATTTGCGCTTCACGCTGGGCTACATGCCCATCGAGTTCCGCGATGCGTTACACATGATTGCCGAAGGCAAGGTGAACGTGGATCCGTTGATTACCGGCACGGTGGGGTTGTCCGGTGTGGACGATGCCTTTGCCGCACTGGGGAATCCCGAGCAGCACGCCAAGATTCTGATTGATCCGGGCAAGGCCTGAAGGTTGAGCAGGGGAGGTCCGGCCTCCTCTGCGCTTCTTCTTTGATTAGCCTTGCTGTCGATTGATGACTTCTCTGGCCGCGCGGATGCCTGACTGCAGCGCCCCATCCAGATAGCCGCACCATTCGGTGGCGGTTTCCGTTCCTGCCCAATGAATGCGGCCACAGGGTTCTCGCAAGGTATCTCCAAACGAGGTGATGACGCCGGGCGCGGTGTGGGCCACATAGCAACCGCGGCTCCACGGCTCCGCCGTCCAGTCCTGTTCCACGTAGGCAATGGGATTGGCTGCTTCCGGACCGAAGTAATGAACCAGATCGGTGATCGCCTGCTGACGACGGGTGGCTTCATCCTTGCCGCTCATGGCGATTGCGTGGTCTGCATCCATAAAGCCCACCAGCACGCCCATGCCGTCATCATCCAGTGACTGGTCAAAGACGACATTGAATGCCCGGTCGTTGCTGACCACGGCGCCGTTGAGGCCGCGATGTCGCCAGAAGGGTTTCTCGTAGGCCATATGGATCTTGATCACCGAGCCCATGGGCATGCGCTCCAGCAATGCGCTGCGTTTGCTGGGCAGTGGTTGGTTGAACTGGATCTTGGCTGCCAGTACGGGGGGCACGGCCATGATCAGGTGGTAGGCGTGATAGCGCACGCCGTTGCTGATCACGGTCACGCTGTCGTGGTGTTGCTCCACGGCCTGAACCGGGGAATTGAGAAGAACCGCATCGCCGAGTTGTTCTGCCATGCGTTGCGGGATCTGCCAAGCCCCGCCCACGAATTTGTCCTGCTGTGCACCGCCTTCGGTGGCGATCAATGTTTCCAGGCTCTTTCCCTGACGCAGGTATTCGAGAAAGCACAAGTAGGAGACCTGACGGGGTTCGGCGCAGAGCACGGCGCGGGTGATGGTGCGGGCGAACTCCCGGGCTCCACGGGTATGCACGTGGCTGAGGATCCAGCTTTCCAGAGTCTGTGAATCCCACTGTTCTGCCTTGGCGGCCAGCCAGGGCTCTGCCGTAGTGGGCAGGCTCTGCATTTCCTTGTTCCAGCGCCGTTCCAGCAGGGCCAGCTCCATGAGCGACAGGAACGGCAGCTTGGGGATGTCGGAAGTGTAGGTGCTGCGTTTGCCATCCATGGACAGGATGCTGGCTCCGGCGGTGTACTGCGGCATGGTTTTCACCCCAAGGGTGGCTGCCTGCTCCAGCAACAGGGTTTGTTGCGGTCCCACCCACTGGCCACCCAGATCAATGGTTTGCCCGGCAATCTCGCCTGGCATGGAGCGCCCGCCGACGCGGTCGCGGGCTTCCAGTACGAGCACCCGTTTGCCGGACTTTTGGAGCTCAAGGGCAGCTTTCAGCCCGGCCAGGCCGGCGCCAACAATAATGACATCTTGCTCCAGATCGGTATGGTTCATGGTGTTCTCGCACATTGCTGTTTGATTTGTGAGGTGCAGGACATATAATTTAGTAAACGCGTTCACTAAAAGTCAAGCCATGATCTCAAACCCGTCCAAACCGACTCGTCGGGGCCGCCCGCCCCGCAGCCAGAAACAGGCGGCCGACAGCCGCGAAAGGATTATCAATGCAGCGCGTACCTTGTTTGCCGAGGAGGGCTATCACGGCGTATCCATGCGCAAGATTGCGGCGTTGGCGGACTGCTCGCCGGCAGCGCTGTACAAGTTGTTTCCCGGCAAGCGGCAGCTGCTACTGCATATCTGGGGGGAGATCTTTGCCGAGTTGATCGCGGGTCTGCAGCATTGCGCCGATAGCACCGAACCGGCTGATCGTCTGGAGGCCATGTGTCTGACTTATCTGGATTTCTGGTTGTCACGTCCCGACGATTACCGCGCTATTTTCCTGATTGAGGATCAGCCCCAGTCAGAGGACGAAAGCTACTTCGTGGACAGCTCCGGTATTCAGGAAGGCTTTCAGGTATTACGGCAGGCGGTGGTGGATGCACAGGCGCTGGGTGTACTTGGCGATGGTGATCCGGATGAAAAACAGAGTGTACTGATGTGCGGCATGCAGGGAGTGGCGATGAATCTGATCACCATTCCCGAGTATCCCTGGGGAGACCCGGAAATGATCAAGCGGGCTACGGTGCGGGCTCTGATTGCGGGTTTGTAGTGCCTCTTCAGGGCCCGGGTTCGTGTATTGGGTGGTCCGGAGGCGTCTCAGTAACTTAATGCCATTGAAGCCAGTGGGATCGTCAGACTGCACTGACAGCCGATAGTGCGTTTCCGGCTCCATTCCACAGTAGCGCCTATTTCCTCTGCCCGATGACGGATGTTAGCCAGGCCCATGCCGCGCTGTTCCACGTCTTCCGGGAGCCCGGGGCCTTCGTCACTGATGACCAGGCTGAGAGTGTTGTTCGCAATTTCGCAGCGCAGTCGTGCCTGCCCTGTACCGGCATGCTTGATGATGTTGGAGGTCAGCTCGCGAAGAATACGGCTGAGGTGATAGGCCTTGGCGGGATCTGCGGGTGTATCGGGGATATCGTCACAAGTGTCGTACTGGAAAGCGATTCCGGCATGGCTCAGCCGGTTCTCGGTTTCGGTGACGGCGTTGGCGATCAGCTCATTGAGCGGAATGATATCCCGTTTGCTCTGATTCACGGTTTCCCGTAGCGAGGACAGCGCCTCCCTGGCGAGCAGGGATTTTTCATCCGGGGCACGGGAATGGAGGATGGAGAGCAGCTTGGCGCCCACGTCATCGTGCAGGTCCCGGTAGACTTTCTGGCGTTCCTGCTGGGCGTGGTTGAAGAGGGCCAGGGCATGGTTTTCCGCATAGCTTTGTTCCAGTGATGCGGAAATTTCGGCGACACGCGTTTCCAGCTGGCTGTTGAGGGTTTCGCTGTGATTCAGGGCGCGTACAAAGGTGCGAACCAGGTGGGCGAATATCAGTATCAGCAATACGGCAAACCCGTACTGCATATAGGTACCTTCCGGTAATCGGCCAGGTTGTTGTGCCGCAACCTGAAAGGCGTAGATGTCGTGCAGCACCAGCAGGGCGATCATCAGGAACCCGGGGATCAACAGCATTAATTCCTTACTGCGCTTGCGCAGGGCGATGCGCGTGCCAATGACCAGCAGATAAACCACCAGCGCCAGATGCAGGCCATGTACCAGGGTGATGATCAGGGTATGAAGGTGCATGGGCATGATGGCCAGGATTACACCGGAAAGCATAATGGTGGCGATGGCGGTGTTTCTCAGTAATGGCCTGTCCAGTGCCATCAGCTTGTACAGGAACATGAAAAGAAAAAAGCCGGACAGATCCACGCAGTAGAAGACAAAACGTAACCATGTTCCGTGATCGATGGGGGCAAACGGAACGGCCAGGTAGAACATTACTATCGACCAGCTGAAGCAGAGCAGGGAGAAGTACAGATACAGCCTGTCGCTACGTCTCAGCACCCAGATGAACAGGGTGAAGCTGCCCATGACCAGGCAGGTGATCATGCTCCATTCGGCGATGCTGATTTTCTGTAACACCGCCCGTTGATAGTGGGACAGCAGCACGTCCTGATCGCCGATGATCAGCGGTGATAACACGGCATTGGGTTCGCCGCTGCGAATCCGGATGACCAGTTCATTGCCGGAGTCCTGCCAGTGGGCTGCGGGCAATCGGGTGTAGAAGGGGTGATTCCAGCCGGTGGACTCCCTGCCATCGAGGCGCTGGGTATCGCCGGAGGGATGGCCGTTCAGAAAAATACTGATATCAAAGACGTGATTACTGACGAAAAGACTGTCTCGATGCTCTTCGGGCAGCGAATCAAGCTGGAATCGAAACCAGAAAGTGCCCTTTGTCTGGGAGTAGGAGCCCGAGAACGGCAGTGTGGTGTTTTGCCAATTGCCATCAGGTATCTGGGTGGTTGAATGTTCGGTATAGAGAAACTGTGCCTGAGTGATGCGGGTAAAGGCGGTTTCAGCAGCAGCTTGTCCGGAACAGGGAAGGGCGAAAAGAAAGATCCACAGCCAGATTATGCGCATTGATGTTGTTCAGTTGTCGTCCATGATGCTGCAAATTTAGCACGCTTGTGCGTGAGGAAGGGATAAATAATGGTGCGTCGCGGATTTAGGGAAAGGGCCGTTGGGGTGAGGGTTGGTATCTGGGTTCACATGGAGATTGCTGGACGCCAGAAACCCAACGCCTGACGTTGAAGAAGCAATAACCCTCTGACGGCTTGGCTGGTAAATGGGTATCCAGATGTCGTTCTGTTGGCGGATACGGAAAATCTGTTGGCTCAAAAGAAAGCAGGCTCCCCCATGGGCGAGCCTGCTCAGGCCTTGCGGGTATGATCAGGGCGTTCCCTGGATATGGTCCATCACAAAGTCATAGGCAAGTGCGCCAATCTCGTGGCCGATGGCCTGCCCGGCAGGCACGGCATCCGGGAAATGCACACCGCCCCATACCCGTGACTCACCGCAATCCTGTTCAAACTCGGTCCAGGTATTGAAGACGATTTCGGTGTCGGCGGCCGGGGTGAGGCCTGGCTCCACCACCGAATGGCCAGCGGGAATCGGGATATGCCAGAGCAGGTTGTCGTTGCCCAGAAACTCGCGGGCGGCCAGCGCATGGGCGGCACAGAAGCTGGCGGAAGCGGACGGGTATTCCGGGTGGTCGGCCACGTTCATGTAGCTCTTCCACTGGTTGGCGGGCATGTCGTTGACGGTGCCCATGCCCGGGCCGCCCCAGCTGGTGACGGGACTGTCGCCCCAGATATGCGCGATGGCGCTGAACGGGCGCACCGCATCATGGCGGTATTTTTCCTGCCAGATGGCGATGGCGGTATCAAAAGCGGCCAGGTTGACGAGAAAGTCCAGATGCACAAAGTCCATCAGTGACAGCTGGTTGACGCCGGCGGCCTGCAAGGCGGAGAAGCCCAGGCTGCGAAACTTGTTATCGAAAAATTCCGCTTTCAGTTTTTGTTGCTCAGTGAGATTGGCAGAGGCATCCAGCACTGCCTGGGCCTGCCCCACGTAACCGCCCCAGTTCTGCACGAAGCTGTTCCAGGGTTTCGGTGCATGGAACTTCTGCGGGTTGTTATAGGAGTAGGGGGTGACGTTTTTCAGCTGCGGCGTCACAAACTGCTGCACCTTGAACAGGCCGTTGCCGCTGGACACGATGGCCGGTTGCCAGCGGCTCGGGTGTTTCAGGTCGTAGGCTGTGTTCTTGGGCTTGTAGCCGGTGTAGTCCCGGTAGGGCACCCGGTGATAGGTGGCGGTGGATCCATCTGCGGCAATATTGCCGAGCTGGTTCATGCCGTCGTTTTCCCGATTCATGACTACGTTCATGCCAGCCAGATTGCCGAGGCCCACGGGGGTGTTCGGGTCGGTGCTGTTATCTGCGGGGTCGAGTCCCACGCTGTTCATCATGGCATCCCAGGTGGCCATGCGGTTGGGGTGCAGGCTCTTCATGACCTGGTAGCTGGCATAGAAGATGGCGGTGTTCTTCTCGCTGTCGGTGGGTTCGCTGAGGCGGTGAGCATGTTGGGTGTACACCCCGACAGCGGTGGGGTGGTAGGGCGCGATGGCATCAAACCAGGCGTTGGTCACCAGGGTGGTATTGCGTAGGACCAGGGTGGCATCGCTGGCACCCGGGGAAACGTCTTCGAGGATCACCGGGATGATGGTGGGGATGATGACTTCTGCCGGTGCGTTACCGGTATCGAAATCAAAGCTGTGGGCCTGGCCCATGGCAAGAGTGCTGACCAGGGCGATAGCGGCCTGTCTGGTCCGACGGAGGATGTGCATATTGGTCCCTCAATATTCTGTTGTGATATCCGTTCATGGATGCATAGCCCGTCAGGGCAGAGGGAGTGTAGGTGAGTGTCGGGCGAAATCCGGGATGCGGTTTGCACAATGAAAAGCCTGTGGCCCGGGCGGGATGGCGTCGATGCAGAAAGGGAAAAGCGGTTAGGGAGATGCGGTGAGTGACTTGATACTTTCGGGCGGGTTTGTCGGTAAGGTGCCTCTCCTCTGGCTGACGTAGCGATGAACTGGCCGAATCGCCAAGGCTTGCCTGGCCGTTGATCGGCTAGGCGTGACAGTCTTGTTGTGAGACAAAAGAATAAATGTGTATCATTGATTCCTTTGGGTTGAGGGCTGGAGGCCGTAATGTTCATTATGTCGTGGTTGCCACAGGGACGCACACCCCGAACGGGTGGCGCATTTTTCCTTTCTTTGGGGTTCAAGTCTTACCTGGCCGGTTTCCTGTTGCTGCTCGGGGCCGAAGGGCTGGCGCAGTCGGTGATGAGCGATGAGGTCAAGGCGGGTGAGAAGCTGTTCTGGGACCGCTGTCATCAATGCCATGAATCCGGGCTGCGCAATGCACCCCTGATCGGCAACAAGAAGATGTGGAAGCCCCGTATCGCCAAAGGAGAAGAGGTGCTGTTACAGCACGCCATTGATGGCTTCAACAAGATGCCGCCACGGGGTAACAACCCGGATCTCAGCGATGAGGATCTGCACAATATCATCCGCTATATGATCTTTGTGGTGGAAGACGCGTAGGCGCCGATGCATAAAAACCGCCGAGCAGGCGGTTTTCTTTTGGCCGCTCTGCGGCTGCAACATGCTTCATGCATCACGCAACACGCAAAGATAAAAAGCGGATTTACCACAGAGGCCACAGAGTTCACTGAGCGCGAATTGCTGAGTGCTGCTGTTCTTGTTGTTCTTGTTTTAGGAGCCCCACTGGAGGGGCGAACAAAACCCGGGATCCCCCCCTCTGCTGTCCCACAGTTTGATTTAGCGAAGTCCGAAACCCGCCAGGCTGGCAAGCCGGCGGGTTTCTCTGGTTAGGGAAACAGGATTTCACCGGCGCATTTTGACACTCGCAGATGCCTGTCTCGTGGGAGCCTGCTTGCAGGCGAATGTTGGTGCGGAAAGGACTATTCGCTTGCAAGCAAGCTCCCACAGGAGAAGGCGCCTCCATTTCCTCAGGATCTTCATGAAACTGTGGGACAGCAGTGGGATCCCCGCTCTTTCGTTGCCCCATGGCATCAATCTCACTCGGGGCGGAGTAAAGCGCTGGAGCAGCAGATTCCCGCAAACCCGCGATGAACCTTTCTTTTTTCATGCAGACGGCAGGCTAGCTGTCCTGGCCCAGCATCAGAAAAGGCACCAGGGTGACCAGCAGCAGCCCCGTTACCGCGATCAATACGGCCAGGGAGCGCAACGGTTGCTCAGCGATGCGTTGTATTAAGGTGGGGGCGGTGCCGTCGCGCTGCTCCTGCTGGTAGCGTTGCCGCTCCTGAAGGGCTAGTTCCTCCTGATAATCAGCCAACAGTGTCTTGGCTCTTTCCTTGTCATCCGGGTTGCTCAGCCAGATGCCGCCGAATGAAATGCCCCACAGGCTTGGCTCGGTCTCATAGAAGGGGATCTGGTGTTCATCCAGCAGGGCGCGAACCTCTTCCGCTTCATCATCAGGCACCTGGCGCAGATTGAGCAGTAATGTGGTCATGAGGCTTCCAGGATCATCCAGAGTTCAAGGTGGTGGCATTATGCCATTTGTGGGTGAGGCATGTTTGCTGCTGTGCGGCGAACGTTGCCGCCCGGTGCGACGTTATTCACGCTTCTTGCATTTTTTACCCTTTACACACTCCTGATGGGGTTACGTGCAGAAACATTAATCTTGCCATTGTGGACGGTGGCAGCCGCGCTTGCTGTGCTAGGCTGCTGACAACACCCCTCCGACAGGTGTGGCCAGGGAGAGAATAATGAAAAAGCGCATCAACGTAGAACGGGAAATTGCACGGCTGGATCCGCAGAAGGATTGTCAGCGGATTGCCTTTCTCACCTCTTATCTGGAATTCCCCTGGGACATGACCCGGGCACTGGAGCTGGCCCTGTTTCGTACCTTTGCGGTACCGAGCATTGCCGAGCTGCTGGACAAGACCGGGGAATTCACCGTTGCTACCCAGCGCCGCTATGACGACACCGCGGTGATCGTTAACGAGATTCTTGAGAACGGCCACGAATCCGAGCGTGGCGAGACGTTCATCAAGCGCATGAATCGTATCCACGGCAACTACAACATCAGCAACGACGATTTTCTCTATACGCTTTCCACCTTTATCTATGAGCCGGTGCGCTGGCTGGACAAGTTCGGTTGGCGCAAGCTGTATCCCAACGAGCGGCTGGGACTGTTCTATTTCTGGCGTGCGGTGGGCGAGCGCATGCGGATCGAGAATATTCCGGAAACCTATGAGGCGTTTGAAGCCTGGAGTCTGGAGTATGAGGAAAAGACCTTCGCCAATACCGATGCCACGGTGCGGGTGGCCAATTCCACCCGGGATTTGCTGCTGAGTTTTTATCTGCCCAGGCCGCTATGGAAAAGCGCCGAGCCGCTGGTGTATGCGCTGATGGATACGCCGCTATTGAAGGCGATGAATTATCCGTTGCCCAGTGAGCGTATGCGCAGTGTGGTGGAAACTATCATGCGCCTTCGAGCCCGAGTGATGCGTATGCTGCCGCATCGCAAGACGCCGAAGCTGCTCACTCTGGAAGAGTTTCCAAGTCACCCGGGTGGCTATAGCGTGGACGATATCGGGCCGAAAACATTGCGGGAAAAATGGTCCCGCTAGCCGCCTGTGTCATGCTGCGGAAGTGCCATTTCTTGCGTTTAGGCTGTCCGCCACACCTGGGATCTTAAAGGGATTATAGGAATTAAATCTAAGAATATGTTGTTAAAGTCTTTTTGGTATAAGCATGAGTTGGTCGCATAAAATCAAAGGGTTACCCGGCTATGCGTTTTATCTTGAAGCATTTATTCACCTTTTGTCGAGGTTGGCCTGAGGCAATATAAGGCGCACATTATTAGGAACTGAAAACGGGTTTGTCCCGGCTTGCTCCCAAGGAAGGGGAGGTTATGAGTACGTTATCGCTGGACTCCGTCACGCATTCTCTGGGCGTCAGTTACGAGCGCATGGTGGAGATGGCTGATGAAGGTATCTGGGCACTGGATCATGTGGCCCGGATCCAGTTTGTGAATCCCCGTCTGGCCGCCATGCTCGGCCATACCCAGGAAGCAATGCTTGGCCGTTCGGCCATGGATTTCCTTGATCCTCGAGAGTCCCGGGCACTGGCCCATATCACCCTGACTAACCGCAAGCGTCAGAATGACGAGCACCAGGAGCTCAGGTTCTGTCACAAGGACGGTCGCAGCTTGCTGGTGAAAGTGGGCAGTACGCCGCTGTTCGACAAAGGGGGTAACTACACCGGTTCGTTGGGCGTGCTGACTGACATGACCCGGCGCGCGCAGATCGAGGTACGTGAAGCGGCTCGTGCCCGGGCGCTGTATCTGATCGCCACCGGTGCGGATATTCATGCGGTGCTGGATGCCATTGTGCTGGGGGTTGAAGCCCAGCACCCCGAGGCCCTGTGCAGTATTCTGCTGCTGGATGATTCCGGCGAGCATGTCCTGCTGGGCTCTGCTCCCCATCTACCGTCTTTCTACAATGATGCGATTCATGGCGCGCCCATCGGGCCCAAGGCGGGCTCCTGCGGCACCGCAGCCTACACTGGCAAGCGAGTGATCGTGGAAGACATCATGTCCGACCCCCTGTGGGAGGATTATCGGCCGCTGGCGGCCCAGGCGGAGCTGGGCTCATGTTGGTCGGAGCCCATCCGCGACAGTCATGGCAAGGTGCTGGGTACCTTTGCCATTTATCATCGCAAGGCCCATCGCCCGGATGATGTGGATATCGAAACCATTTCGGCGTCTGCCAGCCTGGCAGCGATTGCTCTTGAGCGGAATCGTGACCAGAAAAGTGTGCTCGAATCGAATATGGATCTGGAGCAGAAGGTCCGCTTGCGCACCCTGGAGCTGAACCGGGAGAAGGAAAGGGCGGAGGCTGCGAGCCTGGCCAAGAGCGAATTTGTGTCCAACATCAGCCATGAAATTCGCACGCCCATGCACAGTATCCAGGGATTGCTGGAGTTGCTGGGGAATACGGCAGTGGATGCGACCCAGCAGGACTATCTGGGCAAGATAGATCTGGCGGTGCAACATCTGCTGGGCATCATCAACAGCGTGCTGGATTTTTCCCGCATTGAAACCGGGAAATTCCAGCTGGATCGCCAGCACTACTCCCTGCGGGCCGTGCTCAACAATGTGGAAAGCCAGCTGGCCAACAGTGCTACCAGCAAGGGGCTCAAGTTGAGTTTTAGTGTGGCGGATGATGTGCCGGATAACCTCTACGGCGACCCGTTGAGGTTGGGCCAGGTACTTATCAACTACATCGGTAATGCCATCAAGTTCAGTGACCATGGCGAAATCCGGGTGACGGCAAAACTGATCAGCCGGGATGGTCGCACCTGCAAGTTGCGGTTTCTGGTGCGGGATCAGGGCATCGGCATTCGCCAGGATGTGCAAAAGAAACTCTTTCAACCCTTTGAGCAGGCGGACAGTTCCACCACCCGGGCTTATGGTGGCACGGGGCTGGGGCTGGCGATCTGTCGCAAGATTGTGGAAGAAACCGGTGGCCAGGTGGGTGTCGAGAGCGAGCCCGGCAAGGGCAGCGAGTTCTGGTTTACCACCCGGATGGGCATCACCGACGGCAAGGCAAAAGTTCAAAAGGATCAACTGGATCCGGAGGAAGCCGAACAGCTCAAGGGCCGACATGTGTTGCTGGTAGAAGACAACGAAGTGAACCAGATGGTGGCGAAGGAGTTGCTGTCCCGCGTCGGGGTCGATGTGTCGGTGGCCAGCAATGGCCGGCAGGCGTTGCAGATGCTGGCGGATCAGCGTTTCGATGTGGTGCTGATGGATGTGCAGATGCCGATCATGGATGGTTACGAAGCCACTCGGCAGATTCGGGAAAATCCCGGGCTCAAGGACAATGTGGTCATCGCCATGACCGCCAATGCGGGCCGGGAAGACAAGCAAGCGGCCTTCGCCGCCGGGGTGGATGACTTCGTCAGCAAACCAATTAGGGCGGTGCGTCTGTATCAGGCGCTGTTGAAGAATATGAAGGCTGCCGGACGCCCGACGCCAGGCGCCTGATGCCAACATCCTTTGATCGCGATGATGTCTGCTGAGGGTTAGACAAGGACAGATCGCGAGTTTCGAGTAGCGAGTTGCGAATATCAAAAGCGTTAAAGAAAACCTTTAGCTTTTTAGCGGAGCAGGCTTTTCTTTTCGAAACTCGAAACTCGAAACTCGAAACTCGAAACTCGAAACTCGAAACTCGAAACTCGCCGCTTGCGTCAGGCATCCGGCATCTGGCGTTCAGCGTCTTCTTTTATCCATCGATCCATCAGCTTCGCTGCCACCAGGTCGCCGGTCACGTTGATGGCGGTGCGGCTCATGTCGAGGATGCGATCCACGCCCATGATCAGGGCCACCCCAGTGGCCGGCACGCCGATGGTAGCCAGGGTGGTGGCCAGAATCACGATGCCGACACCCGGGGTACCCGGTGAACCAATCGACGCGCCCACTGCCATGATGACCACCAGCGCCATGCCTCCCAAACCAATATCGATGTTGAACACCTGGGCAAGGAATACGGCGGCAATGGCCTGGTAAAGGGCGGTGCCGTTCATGTTGATGGTGGCGCCCAGCGGGATGACAAACTGGGAAATCGCCGGCCTCACATGCAATTTGTCTTCCGCTGTCTTGATCGACAGGGGCATCACTGCCGCAGAGCTGGAAGTGGAGAACGCCAGCAGCATCACTTCGCGGATCGATGCCATGAACGGGCCGATGCGGATCTTGCCCAGTACCGCCACCAGCACCAGATAGCTGATCAACAAGAGAAGTAGCCCGGCCAGTACCGTGGCCACATAGATGGCCATACCAATCAGGGCATCCAGGCCGGTCTGGCTGGTCAGTCTGGCCATCAGACCAAACACGGCCAGCGGCGCCAGCCGCATGGCCCAGCGCACCACCGTCATGCACACCTGCTGCAGGGAACCGAGCAAATCCAGCATGGGACGGGCCTGTTGTTGCGTCATGGAGATCAGTGCCACGCCCACCATGACGGCAAAAATCACTACCTGCAGCATCTGCCCTTCCACCATGGATTCCAGCGGATTCCCCGGCAGGATGCCGAGCAGGTGATCCGGGATGGATGACAGGGACGGTTTTTCCAGAGTGGTGACGGCGTCGGGCAGGGCATCAGTACTGGCGGTGATCTGGCTGGGGTCGAGAAAGCGGCCGGGCTTGATCAGGTTGGCAATCCAGAGCCCGATGCCAGCGGCAAACAGGGTGGTGGCCACGAAGTAACCCACCACCAGCAGGCCCATGCGACGCAACTGTTCGAGATTTTCCCCGGCCGCCAGCCCGCGAATAATGGAAGCGAAGACCAGCGGGATCACGATCATCTGGATCACCGCGAGGAACAGGTGCCCCGGGAAAGCCAGCCAGCTACCGATCACCGCGCCGGTTTCCGGAGTAAACCAGCCCACCGAGGGGCCGAGCAACATGCCGGTGCCCATGCCCGCCACCATGGCAATGACCACCTTCAGCCACAGATGGCTCTGCACCAGTTTGTACAGGTTGTCGCTCAGTTGCTTGAGGGGGCGATTGGTCCGGGCCATGACCGGAAACAGGCGCGTCTTTTCTTCCATGAATTCACCGCAGGCAAGGCAATGGGAACGGGCTGAATGCAGGGGCCAGTATAGTCAGATACAGGCCATCGGTCTGCCGGCCTGGCAGGACAAACGCAAGGGATGGTGCGACTGATGTACTTGCCTGGCGACGAGTTCCCGACAACACTGTGCCATCGTATAACAATGCCGGGCCGGTGCAGGCCGGGCCAGTGAGTGTTCTGCTAGTGCAGGAAGCACTGCCGCAGAATGCTGCCATGAAATGGGGTGTGTGGTGTTGAATCTGTTCCGGGCCGCCAGCGCGGCTGAAGGGTTGTCCTTTCTCGTTATTCTGAGTGTGTCACTGGGGATCATCAGTCGCGATTACGTGTTCATGATCGGCATGACCCATGGTGTTCTGTTCCTGGTTTATATGGTGCTGTCCCTCTGGGTGAGCAACAGCCGCAACTGGTCAGTACTGGTATGGCTGATGATTTTCCTGGCGGCGGTGGTGCCCTTTGCGTTTATAGCCGTGGAAATGTTCCTGCGCCGCGATGAGCAGAAAGCGGAAGCCCGGACGGAACCTGCCTGACTGTGATGCGGGTCGGTGGCACGACCGTCTAAGATTTTAGTATGATGGGGCTGCTTCCCGATCCATATCGGCTGGAGTACTCTGCAAAAAACGGCCTTGTTCAAGGGTCTTAAAAAAAACAGCAACAGCAGGCATCGGCAAGCAGCATGAATTCTGTCGACATCATCTATCGCATCAAGTTGGGGCCGGACAGGCTGGAAACCTTCAATTTCCGCCTTGATGAGGAAAGCTTTGACCTGATTGGCGATGAGGTGCCGGATCCGCCTCGCTGGACGGAGCTGGAGTACAGCCAGTGCGCCCACTGTCCGCTGTCCTCTGAAGAGCACAGTCATTGTCCGCTGGCGCTGCAGATGCACAGCATCGTCGATCGCTTTCATGACACCCGCTCCATTGATGAGGTGGTGGTGGAGGTGGTCACTGAAGAACGCCGGGTACGCCAGAAAACCGGCTTGCAGCGGGTGGTGGCCTCCATGCTGGATCTGATCTATCCGATCTGTGGCTGCCCCAAGACGGCGTTCATGAAGCCGCTGGCCCGTTTCCATCTGCCGCTGTGCTCGGAAGAAGAAACCATCTTCCGGGTCACCGGCATGTATCTGCTGGCGCAATACTTTCTCAGCCGTACTGCTACCGGCAAGGGCCGCATCGAGTTTGATGGCCTGACCGAAATCTATAACGAACTGCATACTCTCAACACGGCGGTGGCCCGGCGTCTGCAGTCTGCCACCAGCTCCGATTCCACCAAGAACGCCATCACCCTGATGGATATGTATTCCACTCTGGTGCCGTTGCTGCTGGAAGATGAGCTGGTGGAGATGCGCGGGTTCTTTCAGGCCTACCTGCCGGAAAGCGATGAAAAGCCGCAGGCCGTCACCAACTATCTGGAAAAAGCCAAGGCCTTCTCGCTGGACCTGGACAAGGTCGGGCTGACCCCCACGGAAGAAGAAAAGCGTCAGGATGATCTTCCCGAATGGCTCAAGGAAGCCAAGGGCATCATGGGGCCCTATCTGCCTGAGGATCTGGAGAAACAGGCAGAGGCCGCAGGGCCAGGTGAAGCGAAGAAACCGGCCGCCTTTGTGACCTCGGATGGGCTCAAACTGGAACTCACACCGATGGATGAAGACAAGGACAAACCCTCCTCCTGAGCCTCCCCTTTTGCAGACAGCGATGGTCTGCGCGCTCTACCTGAAACCGTTTCTCCCGTGAGGGGGAGGGTTTCTGACCCCGCTTTTACCGTTCCTGCCGCGTTTGCTACCGCTTGTCGGCGATCTTGCGCCGTTTGTTGGTGCTGTGTAACCGAGTCATTCGAGTTCACATTAATCTTGTGACAGGGGTCACATTGGTTGGCAAGGGTCTGATTAAAAAGCGGTTTTGTACCGGAAAACAAAGGACTGACAGATTTGCCGCGTCGAATCATGAAACGGATAGCGCTCCGGGGGAACACAATGACATCGCATACACACCGCCTGATCTGGTCCAGCGTGGCCAGAATTCGGGGTTCTTTTCGTGAGCGCCACAGTCTCTTGGGGCTGGGGTTGCTGGTCGTAGCGGGGACGGCTCCTGCGGCGGTTACACCTATTGATCTGACCGGGCCGGTGTCCAGCTGGGACATCATCATGCAGGGCACCGCCTTTGACCCGGGCAACGATCAGCAGGCCAGCTCCAACCCCGGGGTGGATATCGTAGGTACGGATCTCGATGCCACCATGCTCACCATCTACGATGACAAGGGTACTCCCGGTGATACCAGTGATGATGAACTGGCGTTTCGGGTTCGTGTCGGTGGCGCCAATTCCCAGGGAGGATTCGGGGGTAATCTGTGGATCGGTATGGATGTGGATCTGGATGGTGATCTGGATGCGTTCATCGGCATGGATGGCGATGGCAAGACCGGTGCTTCCTTTGATGGTCAGGTGCGCGTCTATGAGGCGGGGAATGATCTTAACACCTCGCCCAGCACCAGCTCTGCCATCAACCCGGTGTGGGTGGCAGACTTGCTCGATAACGGCACCAACTTCTCTTTCGATACCGTTGATAACATCACCGATCCGCTGCGCAGTACCGACGATATCAATCTGGACGGCAACACCGATCGATTCATCAGCTTCAAGATCAACTGGGATGCGCTCAAGGCAGTGTTGAATGCCAAGCCACTGACTGACCCGTCCGGCAATCTGATTGGCAGCCTGAACGGCGGGCTGGGTGTCACCAAGGACACCGCCATCGCTTACACATTGTCCACCTCCACCAACAGCAACAACGTCAATGCGGACGTGGGCGGTTACGACAACAAGAACGACGACATGTCGGTCAGCTTTGAGGATCAGGATGCGTTTTCCCCGCCGCTGAGTGCCTCCAACATTTTTCCGGTAATCAACAGCGATGGTGGTGGCGATACGGCCACCATTCATATCTATGAAGGCGCCACATCGGTCACCACCGTGGCGGCATCCGATGCCAATGGTGATACCGTCATCTATGCCATTACCGGTGGTGCCGACGCCGGGCTGTTTGTCCTCAATGGCGATCAACTGTCCTTCATCAGCGCGCCGGTATTTGGTGTGGACAATGAATATCTGGTGATTGTCACGGCCGATGACCAGCGTGGCGGCACCGACAGCCAGATCCTCACTGTGATCGTGGATGAGGTGACGGGCGATGTGGTCGCTCCCACCGTCACCAGCATTATGCGCAGCAACCCGGCCAGTGAGCTGACCAATGCCGATAGTGTCACGTTCGCCGTGACCTTTGATGAACCCGTGCAGAACGTCAGTGCGGATGACTTTGTTGTCAGCGGCACGGTGGCGGGTGGCAGTGTGTCCGGTGTGCTGGATCTGGGTGGCGGCAGTTATGGTGTGACAGTGACCGGTATCGCCGCGGCTAACGGTACCCTGGGACTGGCCTTTGCGCCGACTCAGGACATTGCTGATGCCAGCGGGAATGCACTCGGCAATACAGCGCCTTCTGGCGCCAGTGAAACTTATACCCTCGACAATCAGGCGCCGACGCTGTCCAGCGCTGAAGTGATCGGCAATACACTGACGCTGACCTACGATGAAACCCTGGATGGCACTTCAGTGCCGTCCATCGCGGATTTTGCTGTGCAGTTGAATGGCGGCGCCAGCGTCACGATTTCAGCTGTTGCTGTGACTGGCAATACGGTGGTGTTGACGCTTTCTGCCACCGTTGCAGATACCGACACAGTGACCGTTAGCTACACGGGCGCTGGCTCGCCGATTCAGGATGCGGCGGCTAATCCGGTAGCCGATCTGAGTGGTGCAGCCGTTCTGAACAACACCAACGATACCCTGGCGCCCTCTGTGGTCAGTGTGGTGCGACTGAACCCGCTTACTGAACTGACCAACGCGGACAGCGTCACTTTCCAGGTGGTTTTCAGTGAGCAGGTGGACAACGTGAGTGCGGACGACTTTGTCGCCTCCGGCGCGGCGGCAGGCACCGCCATGATCAGCGCCGTGTCTGCCCAATCACTCAATACCTTCGCAGTGACCGTCACCGGCATCAGCGATGCCAATGGCATCCTTTCGCTGGGTTTTGCTGGCGGTCAAAACATTACCGATACCAGTGCCAACCCGTTGAGCAATACCAGCCCCAGTGGCGCCAACGAAAGCTACACTCTGGATAACCTGGCGCCCGGCGATGCACTGGTTACCGCCATCAGTGGCGACTCCGGTGTGAGCAGCAGCGACGGGGTCACCAACGACCAGACCCTGATCATCTCCGGTAGCGCCGATGCCGGTGCCACCGTCGAAGTGTTGCTCAACGGCAGCGTGATCGGCAGCATCATTGCCAATGGCAGTGGTGAATGGACCCTGGATTACACTGGCGCCGTGCTGGCGGAAGGCGCTTACACGCTCAAGGCGCAGGCCTCCGACGCGGCGGGTAACACCGGTACGGTGGCGGCGCCGTTCTTCAATGTGCTGGTGGATATCACTGACCCGCAGATGGCGACTTTCGCTGAAGATGGCGACACCCTGGTGGACAGTACCCCGACACTCAGCGGTACCGCTGAGCCCAATGTGGCCGTGGTGGTGAGTATCGATGGCCAGCAGTACAGCACCAGTGCAGACGGTGCCGGTAACTGGTCTGTCACCGTCACTAATACCCTGGCAGACAGCAGCTATGCAGTGCTGGTCACCAGCACGGATCTGGCCGGGAATAGTTCGCAGACGAATGGCTCCGTCACCATCGACAGCACTCTGGATTCCGACAATGACGGCATTCCCGATGCGGTGGAAGGCACGGTCGATACCGACGATGACAATACCCCCGACTACCTGGATACCGACAGCGACAACGATGGTATCCCGGATAGCGTGGAAGGTGTGGTGGATACCGATAACGACACGACTCCCAACTACCGTGATCTGGACAGTGACAATGACGGCAAACCGGATGCGGATGAAGGCACCGGGGATGTGGACGGCGATGGTATTGCCAACTACATCGATGCCGATGACACGGACGGCCCCAATGGCGATCCGGACGGCGATGGCCTGACCAACCAGCAGGAAGACGATCTCGGCTCCAACGGGAATGAGCAGGACACCGACGGTGACGGCAAGAACGACGGTGATGAAGTCGGTGGCGATACCGGCAATCCAAATGATACCGACGGTGATGGCATCCCCGACTATGTGGATCCGGATGACGTATCCGACGATGCCAATGGCAATGACAGCGACAACGATGGCATTGCCGATGACATCGAGTGTCCGGATTATTCCGCCGGTTGCCCGGATAGCGACAACGATGGCCTGCCGGACTACCTGGACGATGACGACGACAACGACGGCATTCCCACTGCTACCGAAGGGGCCACTCGCGACACTGACGGCAATGGCATTCCGGACTATCTGGATGAAGATGACGACGGCGATGGCCTGCTGACCCGTAACGAAGACAGCAACAGCGACATGGATGACGACGCCTCCACCAATCCGGGGCCGGATGCAGACAGCGATGGCATTCCTGCCTATCTGGATCCCAACGACGGCATTGCCGGCGTGGGGGATGCGGATGGCGATGGTCTCACCGATGATCAGGAGTGTGGTTCCCTTCCCTGTCAGGACAGCGATGACGATGGCGTACCGGACTACATGGATGCGGATGATGACAACGATGGCATCAATACCGCTGACGAAGATGTCAATGGTAATGGTGATCCTCGCGATGACGACACCGATGGTGACGGTACCCCGGACTATCTCGACACCGATGATGACGGTGACGGTACTGACACCAGTGCGGAGAGCCCGGCTAACGATGATGACGGCGACAACATTCCCAATCATCTCGACAAGGACAGCAACAACAGCGCCGGTACCGCCGACAACAGCGGTGACTCCGACGGCGATGGCCTGAGCGATGCCGAGGAGTGCCCCACCGGTGTTCCCTGTCAGGACAGCGACAATGACGGCACCCCGGACTACATGGACGAGGATGATGACGGCGACGGCATCAACACCCGTGATGAAGACCTGGACGGCAACGGTGATCCCACCGATGACGACAGCGACAACGATGGAACCCCGGACTATCTCGACAGTGACGATGACGACGACGGTGTCGACACCAGCAACGAAGGTGGTCCGGAAACCGATACCGATGGTGATGGCATTCCCGACTACCTGGATCCGGATACCGGCGACAGTGATGGCGACGGTCTGGGTGATGGTATCGAATGCCCGGATGGTGTGCCGTGCCCGGACAGCGATGGCGATGGTTTCAGCGACTTTATCGACCCCGATGATGACAACGATGGCATCAACACTGCCGACGAAGACATCAACGGCAACGGTGATCCCCGTGATGATGACACCGACGGTGACGGCACCCCGGATTACCTGGATACCGACGACGATAACGATGGCGTGCCAAGCAAGGATGAAGGCTCCGGCGATGACGACGGTGACGGCATCCCCAATTATGTGGATCCGGACAGTGACGACAGCGATGGCAATGACAGCGACAACGATGGATTGACGGACAGTGAAGAATGTCCTGACTTTACCGGCGCCGGTTGCCCGGACACGGATGGTGATGGCATTCCGGATTACCTGGATCCCTTGGCCAGCAAGGCCGCGTCCACTAATCGTGGTGCCATTGGTACCGGCCTGAACGGAGCCGGCAGCACGCCGCTGCTGTCAGTGCTGATGCTGTTGCTGGCGGGGCTGGTGCGTGCGCGCAACAAGGGGGCTCGTACCGTGTTGGCGCTGGCATCCCTGTTGCCGGGGCTGGCGTTGGCAGGGCAAGCCTACCTGGGCGCGGGCGCAGGCATGTCCTGGCTGCAGCCGGATGCCGATGAGGCGGGTTACCACCTTGATGACAAGAACGATCTCAGCCTGCTGGTGTTGGGTGGCTACCAGTGGCACCCCCACTGGGCGGCCGAAGCCCTGTATGTGGATCTGGGCGATGCCGGCCTGGAAGCGCGTCAGGCGGTGACTCCGGCATCACTGGATGTGGCCTATCGTTTTGCTGGTGTGTCTGCCATGTATTTTCTGAAAGGGCTTGAGCCTGGTGAGAAAGGTTGGGACTTCTTCGCCCGCCTGGGCGGTGGTGAACTGGAAGGCAATGCCGGCAGCACGGAAGAGGATGCCGAGCACAGCAGCCAGATCTACTTCGGCGCCGGTGCCGAGCATCGCTGGAGTAGTGGCTGGGCGCTACGTGCCGAGGCACAAAGTTTTGATACCGATGCCAGTCTGGTTTCTCTGGCAGTGCTGAAGCGATTTGGTGGCAGCGGTGCGGCAGAGCCTGAGCATGCAGAAGAACCGGTGCCGGCAGACGATACCATGGCTGTGGTCAGTGCGCCGCAGGACAGCGACAGTGACGGCGTGGTGGATGGGGATGATCAGTGTCCCGACTCCCAGGCCAATGTTGCTGTGGATGCTGCCGGTTGCGAAATATCACAGGAAGCCGTTCCCCTTGATAGTGACGGCGATGGGGTCAGTGACGACAAGGATGCCTGCCCGGGCAGTGAGCAGGGCGAGCCGGTGGATGCGTTGGGCTGCAGCAAAAGCTTTGCTCTTGATACCCGCAATATTCTTTTTGCCAGTGGTTCTGCTGCTCTCACCGAGAAGGGCAAGCAGGCGGTGGCAAATCTGGCTGCCGCTTTGGGTGACAGCAGCGTGGCGATTGAAGTGCTGGCCTACACCGACAGCGTCGGTCCAGCGGCAGCCAACCTTGCCTTGTCTGAAAAGCGCGCCGCCACGGTGGTGGAAGAACTGGTCACGCTGGGCGTGGATCGTCAACGACTTACTGCTGTGGGTAAAGGTGAAACCGATCCGGTCGCCGACAACGCTACTGCAGAAGGGCGCGAAGCCAACCGCCGGGTGGAGTTCAAACTCGGAGACGCTTCACTGTAAGGAATTTGCCGAAAGGCATCACGATCACGGTGGCCTGCAACCCCTGCAACCACCGTCTTACCCCCGGCCCTTTATGGGCCGTTTTTTTTGCCGCTCTGCGGCTGTATCACGCAACACGCAATAGCGAAGAGCAAAGACGAAGCCTTCCCTCTGTGGGAGCGTGCTTGCACGCGAAATGGTTTTGGTCGAGGCTGGGCAAAGCTTCGTTTGCAAGCAAATTATTCGCTTCGCTCACCCTTCAGGCTTCAGGCCGCACTCTGTGCGTTACTCCGCTACGCTACGTTCCCACATCAAGATGGAAAATTGCCTTCGGCTTCTCAGCGAAGCTGCTGTGGGAGCCTGCCTGCAGGCGATCCGAGCCTGAGCGAGGTAAGGATTCCAGAAGCGCTGTTCGTATCGCAGGAGAGCCAACAGGTTGGCTCTCCTGCGGTGCTCCCGGTTTTGCGTGCCGCGTGATGCGTGGAGCATGTTGCAGCCGCGAAGCGGCCAAAAAAAACGCCCCCGCACTTTCGTACGGGGGCGTTCGGGGTAGTGCCTATGCTTAAACGTCGAAGCGGTCGGCGTTCATCACCTTGGTCCAGGCCGCCACGAAGTCGTTGGCGAACTTTTCCTGGTTGTCGTCCTGGGCGTATACCTCGGCGTAGGCGCGCAGGATGGAGTTGGAACCGAACACCAGGTCAACCCGGGTGGCGGTCCACTTCACCTTGCCGCTGCTGCGATCGACGATTTCATACTTGTTGCCTGCCGGCTTCCAGCTGTTGCTCATGTCGGTCAGGTTGACGAAGAAATCGTTGCTCAGCTGGCCTTCGCGGTCGGTGAAGACACCGTCCTTGCTGCCACCATGGTTGGTGCCGAGCACGCGCATGCCACCGACCAGCGCGGTCATCTCCGGTGCTGTCAGGCCCATGAGCTGGGCGCGATCCACCATCAGTTTTTCCGCCGGTACCGAGTAATCCTTCTTCAGCCAGTTGCGGAACGCATCATGGATGGGCTCCAGCGGCTCGAAGGATTCCGCATCGGTTTGCTCGTCCGTGGCGTCACCACGACCCGGGGTGAACGGTACGCTGATGTTCAGGCCGGCGGCTTTGGCTGCCTGCTCCACGCCTACGTTACCTGCCAGCACAATCATGTCGGCCACACTGGCGCCCACTTCACCGGCAATGCCTTCGAGTACGCCCAGTACCTTGCTGAGGCGGGCTGGCTCATTACCTTCCCAGTCCTTCTGTGGTGCCAGGCGAATGCGCGCCCCGTTGGCGCCACCGCGCATGTCAGAGCCGCGGTAGGTGCGGGCACTGTCCCAGGCGGTGCTGACCATCTCGCTGATACTCAGGCCGCTGGCCGCAATCTTCGCCTTGGCTGCATCCACATCGTAGCTGCTGTTGCCGGCGGGCACCGGGTCCTGCCAGATCAGATCTTCACTGGGCACTTCCGGGCCGATATAACGGGCTTTCGGTCCCATGTCACGGTGCGTCAGCTTGAACCAGGCGCGGGCAAATACGTCATCGAAGTAGGCCGGGTCCTGATGGAATTTTTCGGAAATCTTGCGGTATTCCGGATCCACCTTCATGGCCATGTCGGCGTCAGTCATGATCGGGTTGTGGCGTACTGACGGATCTTCCGCGTCCACCGGCTTGTGTTCGTCCGGCATGTCCACCGGTTCCCACTGCCAGGCGCCGGCGGGGCTCTTCTTCAGTTCCCACTCGTAGTTGAGCAGCAAGTCGAAGTAGCCGTGATCCCACTGGGTCGGGTTGGTGGTCCAGGCACCTTCAAGGCCACTGGTTACCGCCTGGTTGCCCACCCCGCGAGTGGCGGTGATGTTCCAGCCCAGGCCCTGCTCGTGCACATCGGCCGCTTCCGGTTCCGGGCCCACGTTGTCGGCATTGCCGTTACCGTGGGCTTTACCCACGGTGTGGCCACCGGCCGTCAATGCCACGGTTTCTTCATCATCCATGGCCATGCGCTTGAAGGTTTCGCGCACGTCATGGGCGGTCTTGAGCGGATCCGGGTTACCGTCCACGCCTTCCGGGTTCACGTAAATCAAACCCATCATTACCGCGGCCAGCGGGTTTTCCAGATCACGATCCCCGGAGTAGCGGCTCTTGTCGTTATCGCTGGTGGCCAGCCACTCATCTTCCGCACCCCAGTAGATGTCTTCTTCCGGTGCCCAGATGTCTTCACGGCCAAAACCGAAGCCGAAGGTCTTGAAGCCCATGGACTCGTAGGCCACGTTGCCGGCGAGGATAATCAGGTCGGCCCAGCTGATCTTGTTGCCGTATTTTTTCTTGATCGGCCACAGCAGACGACGGGCCTTGTCCAGGTTGCCGTTGTCCGGCCAGGAGTTCAGTGGCGCAAAGCGCTGGTTGCCGGTGCCGGCACCGCCACGGCCGTCGGCCATGCGGTAGGAGCCGGCCGCGTGCCAGGCCATGCGGATCATCAGGCCGCCATAGTGACCCCAGTCTGCCGGCCACCAGTCCTGGCTGTCAGTCATCAGAGCGGTGAGGTCGCGCTTGAGGGCGGCGGTGTCGAGTTTTTTCAGTTCTTCACGATAGTTGAAACCGGCTGACATGGGGTCGGTCTTGCTGTCGTGCTGGTGAAGGATGTTGAGGTTCAGTGCCTGCGGCCACCACTTGGTCGCCTCACTCCCTGCTGAAGTATTGGCGCCGTGCATGACCGGGCATTTCCCTGCGTTTGCATTACCCATTGGTTACTCTCCCTTGGATCAAGTCATGAATGTTATGGACTCAATCTAAAGAGAAAAATGGGCCCCGGCTAGCGCTGGGAGCGATAAACAGGGGTTTTCTTTTCTATGAAAAGGATAGGTTATTTCAATGGGTTTCGGGAGGAAGAACTACGGCACTCAATGCATCGCAGATTGCGCTGCGCACCGTCTGCGATTCAGACGATGCGCACCAGGTTTAACGCCGGGGTTTTTGATGGCTCTCGGACTTCGCCTGAGCGTCGTCATTCTCTTCGTTTGCCGATGCCCGTGCCCGCACTTTTGCAGACACATAATTTTCAGGCGGCTGTTCGTAAACGCTTTGATAACTGAAGTTCACGATGGATTCAGACGTCTTCGGCAGCAGGTAATACATGCCCAGGGCGCCCTTGCCGAAGATGCCCAGCTTGCGTTTGTTCTGAGTGATGATCACATCCAGCATCCACTTCACCGCCCTGTCCACGGACATGACCGGCATGTACTTGTAGATTTTTGTTGGCGCGATCATGGGAGTGCGCACCAGCGGATAGTTCAGCGATGAAAAGCGGATGTTGGTGTGTGCAAACTCATTGGCGGCCACCCAGGTCCAGCCTTCCAGCGCCCACTTGGAACCCAGGTAAGCGGAGAAGCGGGCGGGATTTGCCTGCACCCCAACAGTGGAGACATTGATAATGTGCCCTTCGTTTCTGGCTTCCATGCCGGGCAGTACATTCATGGCCATGCGGATGGATGCCAGATAGTTGAGCTGCATGGTGCGCTCGTAATCATGGAAGCGGTCGTAGGTGAACTTGATGGAGCGGCGAATGGAGCGGCCGGCGTTGTTGATCAGAATGTCCACCCGGCCATGCTCCTGTTCGATGGCCCGGCAGACACGATCACACTCGTCGAAATTGGTCAGGTCCGCCGGATAGACGAATGCCTTGCCGCCCTGTTCCTGAATGCTGCTGGCAAGGTCATCCAGCTTGTCCCGGTTACGTGCTATCAGTGCCAGGGTGGCGCCTGCCCGGGCCAGTTCAGTGGCCACCTCGGCACCGATACCCGAGCTGGCGCCGGTGAGGATGATCACCTTGCCATTCACCCGTTGACGCAGCGCATCGCCGGGGGCCAGCAGGCTTTTTACGTTCCAGCGCCAGTGCTGGCCGAAGCGGGTGACGTAGGGAAGGACTTTGGGGATACGGAATTTCAGTTCACTGGACACGGAAGCTCAAACCTTTTCGGAGAACGAATGCATAAAGTCTAATCTGAGTATATGCTCGGAAAAACTCGGATTTCAGGATCGCTCACAGGACCCCGTCGATGGCTACGGAAAAGCTTCAACCCGCTGATTTTAAAATGAAAAAAGAGCCCAGGCAGGTCAGGTCGAGGGCGACGGTTCAGGCCATGGTGGAAGCCTGCGCTCGGATTCTGGAGGAGAGGGGGTATGCCGGGCTGACCACCAATGCGGTGGCGGAGGTCGCTGGAGTGAGTATCGGCTCTGTCTATGAATTCTTTCCCGGCAAGGAAGCGATTGTGGCACGGGTGGCGGATACCTTGCTGGCGGATGTGTCGAGCACCCTCAATGCCAGGCTTGAACGTACCGACCGACGACAGGACGTGCATCGGGCGATGCGTCATCTGATCGGCGCGCTGTACGCCCTGATGTTTCAGCATCGACGATTACTTCAGGTGCTGATATTCCAGGTGCCCTTTGTGCAGCAGCTGCCGTCGGCTCGGCAGTTGCAGCAGGAATTGCTGCAGGTGGTGGTCAATGGGCTGCAGAAATCCCGTGAGCATTATCAGCTGACAGTGCCGCCGAGCACCCTCTACCTGATGGCGACTTCCACGGCGGGCAGTCTGCTGCACCTGGTGTTGATGAAGCCGCCCGGGCTGGACACCGACACGGTGCTGGATGATCTGGCTACGCGAATGGCTGACTGGCTGGAGCAGGGGTAGGGCTACGAGCTACAAGCTACAAGCTACAAGCTACAAGCTACAAGCTACAAGCTACAAGCTACAAGCTACAAGCTACAAGCTACACTCGATTTGATGAGAAGACCCGGAAAAGTTCCCGGGTTTTTCAGGCTATCTACGGAGCCGCTGTAGGAGCTTGCCTGCAAGCGATCCGAGCCTCGGCGAGGTAAGGATCCCAGAAGCGAGTTTCGAGTACCGAGTTTCGAAAACCAAAAAAAAGGCAGGTAGTTACGGGGGTTGGGGTTTTGCCCTTCGAAACTCGGTACTCGAAACTATTACCTCGCTTAGGCTCGGATCGCTTGCAGGCAAGCTCCTACAGCAGCCACTAGTTAGTGTTTACCGACGCAAAAAGGCCCGCCCGGTTACGGGCGGGCCTTTTTGCGTCAGGCGTCAGGCGTCATGCGTCCTACTCCATCATTTCCTCACGCAATTTTTCCACTTCTTCGGTGAGGGATTCCGACAGTTCCTGCCACTGCTTCTTCTGCTTCTCCAGGGCTTCGTTGTCCAGCTTCTCCAGACTGCTGCGGATCTCTGCCAGCGCCTTGCTGTTCTCCAGTGCGGACTGGATGGAGTCAGGGTCAATGGACTCCAGACGTTGTTCCAGTTCGCTGGCGGCATCCTCGAGCGCCTCTATGTCAGCCTCGCTGAGGCGGCTGGATTGTTCCTGCAGGGTTTGCTGGATGGATTCATCCATGCTTTTCAGGGATTGCTGCAGTTGCGCGCTATAGGTTTGTAGTGCCTGGTCGGCCTGGCGGGTGAAGGCTTCCTGATTGGCTTCCAGTTCGTTGAGGAGCTTGTCGAGCTTGCGGTTGGCTTCATCGGCGGACTGATTGAGGCTCTCTTCCAGGTCCCGCCCCAAATTCGTCATGCGATTGAACAGGTCGCCAAACACGCCGCCGCGAACGCTGCGTTGGGTGCGTTCATAATCGACCTTCCACTCTTGATCCCGTTGTACCAGCCAGGTGATCACCTCTCGGTCGCTGCCGTCGGGTTTGCTGAGGACGGTGTCAATCTGGGCCTTGTTGCCCTCTACGACCAGTTTGCCCAGCTCGACCTGGTAGCCATTCCAGTTCTTGTCGAAGCCATCGAAGCGGGCCGGATCGGTAAGGGTCGAAGTATCGACTGCAGCATCGGCATCATTGTCGATGACCGCGCTCCAGAATTCTGCCGTGACCTCTTCCGGCGTTTCCGGTCCGAAGCAGCCGGCAAGCAGGGTGGCAAGCAACAAGGGGAGCAAGGCCGTAAAGCGGCGGAGTGAGCAGCGAAAAGTGCGGTTGAGCCTGCGGTTGAAAATGTTGGACGTCATGGGCATGTCGTTCTCTTTATTCATCTCGGTGATCGGTTTTTCCTGCATGCCTGCATAATAGTGCAGCAGGACGGGCTGGCAAGGAACCGGTACGAGCAATCTCCTCCCAGCCGCTGATAAAGTGACCTGTTGCCGGGAATTATGTGGGCAATGACCTATCATGTCCTCTGATGCAGCCGCGATAATCAAGGAGAAGAAAATGTGGCGATATGTGCGTTTCCCTTTTTTGCTTGCCGTATTAATGCTGTCTGCTGGTCAGACTTTTGCCCTGTGTAACTGCTATCTTCCGGACAAACCGGCCATCCCTGATGGCGAGACCGCGACTAACGAGCAGATCCAGTTTGCCCGCAACAACCTGGTGACCTATCAGGGCAAGATGCAGAGCTACAAGCAGTGTCTGGAGCAGTGTATTGCCGATGCGGCGGATACTGAAAACGAGGTAGTGGATAAGTGGAACCGGACCGTGGAATCTTTTAACGCCCGGATGGTCAATCCCTGAACCGGACTGAATAGCAGGACAGTACAATGAAAGAACTGGAACAGGCAGAAGACGACTTCGCCTTTGCGCGGCTTGTGGAAGCGATTGAGAACCAGATTGCCGATGGTCACCCCCGTGAAGCCGGGCTGGTGATGATGGCGCTGACCGCCAAGGGAGAAGAGCACGATATGGTGCTGGAAAAAATGGCCGATGTGCTGGCCGAGCACGTGGCAATCAGCGCGGAAAAAAACGAGCCCTTCGATGTGAATGCCTACGCGGCAGGTTTGCTGAAACTGGCCGGGGAATGATTACCAGGGGATGGGTTTGCCGTCCCAGGCAATAAAGCGACCATGCTGTGCTTCGCCGGCATGATCAATGATTTCTGCCAGCTGTCGGGCCGCCCGCTGCGGCGAAAACAGTTTTCCCTCCGGTACATTGCGTTGAAACGGCGCTGACAGCGGCGTGTCTGTGGTGCCGGGGTGCAATGCCAGCACGCACAGTTGCGGATAGCGTCGACGGGTTTCAACCGACAATGTACGCAGCAGCTGGTTCTGCGCAGCCTTGCTGGCCCGGTAGCTGTACCAGCCGCCCAGATGATTGTCTTCAATGCTCCCTACCCTTGCGCTGATGCTGGCAAAGATGCCGGGTTGTCGTCGCGGCATCAGGGGTAACAACGCCCGGGCAAGCAGTATCGGTGCGAAGGTGTTGATGGCGAAACTTTGCTGCAGGCGTTGCAGGTTGATGTCCTCCAGGCGTTTTTCTGGTGCCTGGCCGGTTGTCGCATCATGCAGCAGGCCGACGCAATTGATGATCTGTTGAGGCGCGGCTTCCCATTCCTTTAAGCGTTTTGTCAGCGCTTCCAGTTGATCAGGGTCTGCAATATCTGTGTCGATGCAGCGCAGCGGTAATCCTTTCTGCTGCAGGCTTTGCAGTGTTTCGCATTGGCTGGCATGCCGTGACACAGCAATGACCGGGTGCTGGCGTGACAGCCAGTATTCCACCAGCGCCAGTCCGATTCCCGAACTGGCGCCGGTGATCAGTCGGGTGGTCGGGGTTAGGTCATCACGAAGCATTGGGCCCCCCGGTTGAGGAAATGGAGCAGCATGCGGTAACTGTCCAGATCAAAGAATCCGTCCCCGAGATCGATCAGGTCGTCAGTGGATGGTGGATGGGGCAGGGTGGCGAGGTGGCACCATTGCCGAATCAGGTGAAAGTCTTCCCGGCCTTCCCCGGGTTCGTGAATTACCAGGATGCCGTCGTAAGGCCAGGCCTGAATCTGATGCTCCTGAAGGGCTTCCAGCAACCGCTGGTTATGCATGTGGGCCGATTCTTCCCCGCAGCAGGCTCCCTGACAGCGGCCCAGTTGAAAGGAGAAGCAGGGCCCTTTTCCGCCTTCCAGAGCACACACTTTCGGGCACAACCCATGGGCCTTTACCCAATGCTCCATGGCCTGTTGTGCCTGACGTGGGCTGCGGAACAGGCCATAACAGTCCTGCTGCCAGAGCGGGCTTTCAGGGTTCGGCTGGTATCGTGTGGGAGTGAGTAAACCGTTGCTGTCTGTGGATAGCGTCCAGGTCTGCAATTGCCGGTAACGCCGCTGGCGCCGGTTGAAGATCGGTTGGCGTTGCTTGATCTCCCGGTTCTCCAACAGCAGGGCGCCCAGTTCACCGGCGGTTTCGCTGAACTCGATACGGCGGGTCTGTTGGCACATGCGGCGTGCACGGGGTGCCGTGTTCTGAAAGTGGCTTCGCACCCGCTGGCGGATATTGATGCTCTTGCCGATATACAGCAGCGACTCTCCTTCACCCCAGAAGCGATAGATGCCCGGGCTGGCAGGCAGGGCGGCGATGTCGGTGTCGAGGGACGCGGCAATGGCAGAAGTCATTGCCTGATAATGCGTTCAGACAGGTCTACAGCGGGTGAAGGTGAGGTGTGCCAGATGCCGGAAGCCTGACGCATCACGCGGATCAGGCGTCAGTCAAATTGTACGGGCGCCACGCCGACGGTGACGGCGCCGATGGCCTGGCCGTTCCTGTCGGTGATGGTGCGACTGACCTGGATCTGGAAGCTGCCGGTAGAGTCGTCCTGCTTCATTTCGCCCACGTGCTCAGCTCCTGGCCCGAGCTGGAAGGTCTGTTGCCATTTGGCTTCATCCCCTTGCCAGTAGTCACTGGTAATGCTGCTCTGGGCCACATTGAGGCCGCGATTATCCATGATGATGATTTCGGTGATCAGTTCGTTGCTGCTCAGCTGCATCGTGCGCAGGGCATCGGACAGCGGATTGTTGGTCAGCCGATGAATCAATGGGGAGTCGGAACTGCCAAATTCCTGCTGCCAACGGCTGTCCAGCAACGCGATGTCATCCTCGGACAACATGGCGCTGATCTGATTCTGAATTTCAACCTGTGCAATCACATCCGCCCGGGCGGCGATATGGGCTGCCTGGGTGCGACCGAAGTTGACCAGCTCATTGCTGGCGTCATCAGCCTGGGCTGAGCCACACATGCACAGGGCAAGCACTGCTGTCCTGATCCATTTCAAGGTGTTCGGGTCCCTTTGCCTTTTCTGGTTATCTTCCGCGCCGGCGATAGCGGCGGGGCAAGAGCCGGGTGGCGCCATTCTAGGACAAGCGAGGAGCGGGTGGCATGACCCGTTTGGCTAAGTGTGACACTTCTGTGTTATGCGTCAGGAAGGCAGGGGAGTGGGGCGTAAGGGCGCGATGAGGGGGGCTGGCGCCCCGTGTGCAGGGGCGCCAGGCAGGCGGGGCTCAGCCGGTTTCACCCAGCCAGCGCTGTTTGGCCTTTTCCACCAGGTCACGGGCATCATGATCCCAGGGATGGAAGCTGGGTTTGTAGAAGCTGAAGTAGCCCGGCAGCAACTTGCGGAACACGCCGGGTTTGCCCCACATGTAGTTGAGGGTTTCCCGCCAGGCTTTCCAGTTACCCAGCTGGCCTTCATCGCGCACCAGTTGGTAAAGATGCATGGAGGTGAAGAACGGGAACAGCACGCTGACCAGCATCATTTCAGTAATGCGGGTGAACTCGCTGCCGCCGATGGCCTTGTAGACATCGAAGGCCACTGCCTTGTGCTCGGATTCCTCAATGGCGTGCCAGGCCCAGACCTTTGCCATGCGCGGGTCCATTTCATCCAGGGCGTCGAACTTGAGGAGAAACTCTTCGGCCATCAGCGCGGTGAAGTGCTCTACGGCCACGGTGTGGGCCAGCTGGCGCTCCGGGCTGAGGTTGCGGCGCATCCAGTTCATGAAGCCGAGGATTTCCTTCTCCAGCCGAGCGAGGTCTACGCCTTGCTCTTGCAGATAGCCGTTGAGGGCATCGTGCTCGCGGGAGTGGTGGGCTTCCTGGCCGATGAAGCCCTTGATCGCCTTCTTCAGCTCCGGATCGGTAATCTGCCCCTCGAAGTGTCGCACCGAGTCGATAAAGAAGCGCTCACCGGGCGGGAAACCTGAGGACATGGCGGCCAGCAGCAGGGTCTTTACCGGGTTGTCGCCCCACCAGTAGCGCGGCACGTCGCCTTCCTTGAAGGCAAAGTCAGGGCGGCGGACTTTGGGGATCATGCCTTTCGGGGTCTTGCTCAGGGTTTTCAGTGTGCCACTGACACGCTGGCGCAGCTTGCCGGGCTTGATCGGTACGATGGCGTTCATTGTTGTGCTCCTGATCGGGCTCATCGGGCCAATAGGCTTAACATGGGTTTAATGTACTGGTGTCAGGTCAAGGAGCGTGAGACGCTGCGAGGACATAATAATTATCATTGGTGGCCAAATGTCTGCAGCGTCTATCCTCGCGCAAATGACAGCAAAGCGCGACTCCCTGCCGGGCTGGGTGCACCAGCCCAGCCAGGCGGTGACTTATCCGCGGGCCTTTATGGACGTGGCACAGGCGCGCGGGGTCGAGCGCGAAGCACTGTTGTCACTGGCCGGGCTGCCGGCCCGGGCGCTGGAAGACCCCTCTGGCAAGCTGTCGTTATTTGAGGTTGCCCAGGTGGTGGCTGCGGCCCATCAGTTGACCGGCGATGAGTGTCTGGGCTTCTCCACCGGCGACCGCATGCTGCTGACTGCCCACGGGAATCTCGGTTATGCGCTGATGTGTGCGCCCACCGTGCGTGAGGCCATCGTCATTCTGGAGCGTTACTGGCATCTGCGCGGTCGCGGGGTGCAGTTACAGGTGCACAGCGAAGAGGATGCGCTGTTCCTGGAGCTGAGTGTGGAAATTTCGCTGTCGCCCACCCTGACCCGATTGATGCTCAGTTCCATCCTGACCAGCATGTTGAGGGGGATCGAGTTTCTGGTGCCGGTATTGCCGGGTGGGCTGGAGATGTGGCTGCCCGGCGAGCGCCCGGAGGGATTCGAAACCTGGCAAGACCGCTTGCCGCCGGTGCGCTTTGCCCAGCATCGCGTTGGCCTGTCCCTGTGGGGAGATATGGCGCTGCTCGACCAGCCCTTGCCCACCGCCAATCCGGAGGCGCTGGGTAGTGCACTGGAGCAATGTGAACGTGAGAGCATGCTCACCGAGAGGGATGATGACATCGTGCGGCAGGTGCGCGCGGCGTTGGTCCCGGGTAGTGACGGCTACCCTTCACCGGAACAGCTTGCTGACACCCTGCACCTGACGCCGCGGACACTGCGGCGGCGATTACAGGAGCGCGGTTGTCACTATCAGAAATTGCTGGAAGAGGCGCGCCTGCGTGACAGCCGACGGCTGTTGCAGCAGAAAGATCTGGAGATCCGACGGATCGGGGAAATGCTGGGCTATCTGAACCCGGCCAATTTTACCCGGGCCTTCAAAAACTGGACCGGCATGACGCCGCGGGAATGGCGTCAACAGCAGGGCTAGGGAAAGCTAGCGCCTCGCGACCTTGCCCAGCAAGGTGCCTTCCAGATAATCCGCCCAGTCCTGCAGCATTTCCCGGCGCTTTTCCGCGTAGCCTTCCCGGTCGGGTTGTTCGGCATCCTGATCCAGTAGCTGTGCCTGAATCTGCTCTGCCTGATAGCCCAGCTCGCCCAGGGCGGTGGCGGCCAGAGTGCGCAGGTTGTCGGTGTTGACCAGGTCGCCGCGGGTGACCTTTTTCAGGGTCTTGCTGATGCTGCTGGAACCAAGGTGTTTGTGCCTGTCATTGCTGCCGGGGAATACGTATTCCTGGCGCCCGGTGAGCGGCTCCAGTTCGCGCAACAGTTCCACCGCCTGGCGAGGCAGGGGCACAGTGATGATGCGTTCCTCTCCCGTGTCCGGCTGGGTGCGGCGAATCCGCCATTCACCGGCATCCAGATCCATGTCCGACCACTTGGCGTTAACGATTTCACTTGGCTTGGCCAGCAGCCAGACGGTGAGTTTGAGTGCCGCACTGCTGGTGCTGCGGCCCCACTGGCCCAGCACATCGCTGGCCAGCCGGGTGAGTTTTTCGCGGGTGCTGATCAGGAACTCCGGCTCGGTACCGGAACCGGTCAGGCGTTTGTGCAGGGCGGCGGTGTGCTGATAACCGGCCACCCCGGTGTCCCGGGCATGCTGGTAGACCCGTTTGGCAATACCCAGCACCCGCTTGCCCTTTTCCACGTGGCCTTCGGCGCCCAGGGCGGTGGCCAGGGATTTGAGGTCTTCCGGGGTCACTTCGCTGACCACCCGTTTGCCGACACTGGCAATCAGGTAGTTTTCCAGCTGTCGTTTGGTGCGACGGAACTGTTCTTCCGACACTTCCAGCCGGTAGACCCGCTCCAGCCAATCGTTGGCGACGGTTTCAAAGGTGGCCAGAGAAGGACGAAAAATTTCCCGCTTCTCGCAGCGGCTGATCGGATCGATGCCGTCGGCAATCAGCTCGCGGACTTCCTTGCGCAGGTGGCGCGCGGATTCCAGCGATACTTCCGGGTAGGGGCCGAAGGTAATCACCTTGTCCCGGTCATTGAACCGGTAGGCCAGCTTCCAGGTGCGCTGTCCGTCGGTTTCCACCAGCAGGTAAAGCCCCTTGCTGTCGTTCAGCTTGTAGGGCTTTTTCAGGGCGGTGGCATTGCGTACATCCGCAGCAGTCAGGGCCATAGGCAATCTGTTGTCAGTATGTAATGTGTCAGTCGTTACTTAAAACTATCCCACAGTCGCCACATTTCGCAACGCGGCCGGGCCGAATTACGGTTGTTTTTGTGTATGTCTTTCCGTCCCAGGGCTTTTGACTTCCCTTTCAAATTTCAACTCACAGCTCGCTTCTAGGCCCCGCCGGGCAGGAACTCATGAAAGTCATGCACGTCCTGCTGGTCGGCACTGAGGTGCTGGCGGGCATAGTCTTCGACGACGCCGCTCAGCAACATCAAACGTAGCACGTCACCATCCAGGTGCCCCTCTGCCACCATGTGATTCATGATGCGCAGGGATTCGCTGACGGTCTTGGCATGTTTGTAGGGGCGATCGGATGCGGTCAGCGCCTCAAACACATCGGCCACGGCCAGAATCCGGTCGGGGATTTCCAGTTGCTCCCGATTGAGTCCACGTGGATAACCCTTGCCGTCCAGTCGTTCGTGATGGGTAGAGGCATACTGGGGTACCTTGGCCAGCTCTTCCGGGAACGGCAGTTTGTCGAGCATGCGGATGGTGTTGATGATGTGCTCGTTGATCTTGAAGCGGTCTTCGGCGGTGAGGGTGCCGTAATCGATCAACAGGTTGTAGAGCTCGCCCAGATTGGCCTGGAAGTGTGGTGGCGTGAGGGTAATACCCAGATGCTCCGGGTAATGGGGGGGATGCTCGTGGGGGATCAGATGCTCCGGTTTGTCGGCCAGCAATGTCTCCATCGCAGGGAGCGGGGTGGAGTCCGGGCCGAGTCGGCGGGCATCCAGCGGCGATAGACCGAGCCGGTCATCAAAGTGGCGTTGCCAGGTCTGGGCGCCGATCCTGCGCAGGGCATCCTTGGCGTCCTCATCGAGAAACTCACCGCCCACGTTGGCTTCTGCCACGATCCGGAATTGCTCCTGAAGCTCCTGTCTCCGGTCCTGCCAGCGCTTGTCGTGCCCGGCCTGCTTTTCCGGATCGGCCAGCGTGGCTTTCAGATACTCAATATCCGCATCGCGCCACAGTACTTCAAAGCGGGTACGGATCTCGTGGATGCGATTGTAGTTGGCTTCCAGTTTGGCGCCCTTGTCGACGATGTGTTCCGGCGTGGTGATCTTGCCGCAATCATGCAGCCAGGCGGCGATGCGGAATTCGCGTCGCTTGCGTTCATCATCCAGGCTGAAGTTCTGGAAAACCTTGTCGTCACTGCGTGAGGCGGCTTCCGCCAACATCATGCCCAGCTCCGGTACCCGGGCGCAGTGGGCGCCGGTATAGGCGGACTTCTCATCAATGGCCTGGGCAATCAGTTCAATAAAGGATTCCATCAGCGCTTCCTGGTTCTTCTCATGCTGACGGATGGCCTGGGCCATGGCATAGAGAGAAGCGGCCAGCCTTTCGGTTTCGATGATGCTGGTGCGGATGCGCTTTACCTGATGGTAATCGCGATTCTTTACCTTGAGCGTTTCGGCTTCCAGGCGCTTGATCGGATTGACAATGGGAGCCGCAAACAGGCCTGCCAGGGGGAGAAGGGCGAGCAGGCAAAGGGCGGTGATGCCCGCAGCCCAGAGTGCATTCTGGCGCGCCGGTCCGGTAATCAGGGACGCCGGAGCCACCGCGGAAAAAGACAGATCGGTGCCGCTGGAGAAGGGGCGGGAGAATGAAAAGTAGTGCTCTGCGCCATCGTCGAATTCCTGAAGCGCGGTATGGCTTCCCGGTCTGGTCTTGAGCAGGTCCGGGTACGGTACCGTGCCGCTGAAGCGGCTGAAGACCTGGTTGTCATTCAGCCATTTGTTTTTCAGTTGAGTCTGCGCCGCAGGGGGAATGGCCGCCAGTGCCCGATTCAGCAATGCCCGCAGGGGTTGCTGGTCGGGATGCACAAGCAGGAAAAGCTGCCCCATGTCTGTCGGCAGCCCGGTATCGCTGCTGTCGCGGATCCGCAGGCCATCGAGGAAAAACTGTCGTTGGATGAAACGCAGAATGGCAGCGTTGTCGATGACGGCGTCGGCCTCACGATTTCGCACTGCTCGCAGTGCGTCCAGAGTGCTTGGGTACTGTCGCAGGGTGATCTCCGGGAATTCCCGTTCAATCACCGGGATGATGGACCAGTCTTCACCCACCGCCAGGGTCCTGCCATTCAGTTGGGAAAGGTGACTAAAGGCGGCCTGCTCATCGCGGCTGGCAAAGGCAAATGGCAGGTCCAGAAAGGGCGCGGTGAACAGGCCCAGGCTGGCATTGCTTTCGTTGCGCAGAATCGGTTGCAGGATCTCGATACTGCCTTCCTGGTAGAGGCTGACAAGGGCGGGCCAGGTGTGTCCATTCACATACTGGAAACCCAGTCCGGTCATCTGGCTGATCAGGTTGAGTACATCAATGGCATAGCCATGGGGCTCGCCGCTGATGGCAAAGTCCACCGGCGCCCAGTCCAGTTCATTGGAGACACGCAGCGGAGACAGGGCTTTGACCAGCGCCTGCTCCTCTTCGCTCAGTGACAGGGGCGTGACCTCCGGCAGCTGGCTGTTCAGGGGCGGGGCATTGCTGGCAATGATGCGGCCCTGTTGATCATGCAGGTAGAGCTCGGTACCACTGGCCACCGGCAGGGTCAGCAGGTGTTCGGTGATGGCGTCCAGGGTGATGTCCAGCCCGAGTACGGCGGCGTTCTTGTCCAGCCGCAAGGAATAGGTGCGACCGGGGGCTTCCAGGCTGTCGAAAATATAGGGGGCGGTCTGGAAAACCTTGCCGGTCTGCGCCTGCTCGAACCAGGGGCGGGTGCGTGGATCGTAGCTACTGGGTTCGCGGGTCTTGGTGAGGATCTCGAGTCGGGCGTCCAGGTAATAAAGGTTCTTGTGATCCGCATCGCTGTCGCGGGTGGCCATCAGCCAGCTGGCCTCCGGGCCGGCGCCCAATCGGTTGCGTACTTGCGGATGGGCCTGCAGGTTGATCAGTTCGTAGAAACGTCCGTTATCAAAGCCCAGATAGATCGCATACAGGCCGGGGTTCAGAGACAGGGTCTGGGCAAACAGGCGCAGGGTGGAGGCCGGCACCTGGCCGTTGTCCCTTGCCAGGCGGGGGTAGCGAGCCAGTGACAGAGCCACATTGCGCGCCTTGCGATCGCGGCTTTCCAGAAAATCGGCAGTCTGTTCGGCGGTCTGGCGATACAGGGTCTTGGTGGCGGAGAGGGATTGCTGGTAATTGAAGTAGTACTGCAGGCCGATGGCAATGCTGGCAGTGAGGGCGGTGGCAGTAACGAAAATAGCAACCACACCAATGCGTATGCTGTACCGCCATTGCTTCCCTGCCATAAGGCGCTCCTTGCCTGAGGTCATCGTTTGCCGGGTTGTTCTCTCCAGCTTACCCTCGCTTGGCAAACTACGCTAAATTGATTGCTGCCGCCCTCTGATCGCCTCACCGACAAGGAATCCTGATGTCCACAAGCCAGCCCAACAACCCGTTGCACGGGATCACCCTGGAGCGCATGGTTACCGAGCTCGCCGATCACTATGGCTGGGCGGCGCTGGGAGACGAGATCCGCATCAACTGTTTCCGCAAGGATCCTTCGGTGAAATCCAGCCTCAAGTTCCTGCGCAAGACCCCCTGGGCCCGGGAGAAGGTGGAAGCGTTATACGTGGAAACCTTTAGCTGACGTTTTTGCATCAGGGGCAAAGGCGTTTTTTACCACAGAGCGCACAGAGTTCACTGAGAAAAGACGGGGGCTTTCTGGAATCGCACCGGCTTGTCTGTCTACGCTCCTGCCTTACTGCCCCCACGAATCCATGATGTTTTAGCTCAGTGAACTCAGTGACCTCTGTGGTAAATCCTCTTTTCAGTTTTTGATTCCGCTTTTTGCGTGGTGCATGAAGCGTGTTGCGTGCAGCGTCTCCTTAACAGAAATATCTCGTCATCAAGGTCACCACTTCCTCAACGATTTCCTCGTCCTTGTAATACGGCACCGGCTCGAGAAGATGCCGTGACAGGATGGCGGTGCAGGCGTGCAGCGACACATAAATCGCCCTGTCCAGGTTCTCGACCCGCAGCCGGTCTCGCTGGCGGGACAGAAAGCGGTGCATGGCGTCGAGCAGGCGGCGTTCGAACTCCTTGCCTTCCGGTAGCGTGGTGAGGGCGTGCTGGCTCTGGATCAGCATGCTGAGCAGGCTGTCGTTCTGTCGGAAATACTGAATCCCCAGGGTGGCCCAGAGGCGGGTGGATTCGGCCACCGACACGTCTCCTAGCCCTTCCAGCAGGGTATTCAGGCTGCGGGTCAGGTCGTGCATGTGGGTCTGCACCAGGGCGCTGAGCAAGGCCTGTTTGTGGGGGAAATACTGGTACAGGGTGGCGATATTCACGTTGGCCTGCTCGGCCACCCGGTTGGTGGTCAGCGCCTCCAGCCCCTGCTCCATGACCAGTTCGCCGGTAGCGGTGATGATGCGCTCCACCGTGCGCCGGGCGCGGGGTTGGGAGGGCTGTTTCTTGAGCGATGTCAGATTACGGGGCAGGTCGGCCATAAAACCAAGTATTAACCAAGTAATTGCTTGGATTATGGTCGGATGATAGCAAACTGCAAGAGATAACCACCATGAATGCACCTGCCGCTATCCTCGCGCCTTCCGCCAATCCGGCCTGGCAAGCCAAATATGCTGACAGTGTCATGGACCGCATGCGCTACACCTGCGACCCGCTGGCGGATGCGGTGGCGGCACAGCTCAAGCGGGCGCGTCCGGCGCAAATGCTGGACGAGGTTTATGCGCGGGCGAAAAGCGAAGGCGGTGTGTTCTCGGACTACGTGGATCACTGTCACACCATTCCCGCCTGGGTGGATTGGGAGCAGGTGGAGCATGCGGCGCGCGTGAATCTGGGGTTCGCTAATGTGCGCTCCATTGCCCTGCTGGTCAGCAGCCTGGTAGAGGGCTATTCCCTGAGCAAGGCAACCCATGTGTTGGTGGCGACGGGGCGCCTGCATCAGGACGTGTTGCGTCGGGTGTATGAAACCTCACAGATGACCCACAACATGAATGTGCCCGGGGGGCTGCGACCTGGGGCGGAAGGGCATCGCACGGTGATGGAGGTGCGGCTGCTGCATGCCATGGTGCGCAAGTACCTGCGTGAGCAGGGTTGGGAAACCGAAAAATACGATGAGCCCATCAATCAGGAAGACATGGCCTTCACCATTATCGAGTTCGACTACCTGGCCCAGCGCGGCATGGAGCGCATGGGTGCGTCGCTCAGTGATGACGACAAGGCGGCCAGCCATCACCTGTGGCGTTTCATGGCGCGGCAGAACGGTCTCTGTGACGAGATGCTTACCGATTCGCTGGATGAGGAAATCTACCAATACCAGCGCATTCGCGAACGTCAGTACGATCCCAACCATGAAGGCCGCATGCTGGCCCAGGCGGTGATTACTGCGCTGGCACGACAGCCGCCGTTTAACCTGTCCGAAGAACTGCTGTTCGAGCTGAGCCGGATTTGTCTGGGCGATGAGCTGGCGGATGTCTATGAGCTGCCGCGCAGTGCCTTCTGGTGGCGGGCGGTGATGGCTTACAAGGGGATGAACAAGGTGTCCACCTACTCCCATTACCACGTGCCAGGCATGGCCAAGCTCAGCGAAGCCATGAATGTGCGAATGCTCCGCAAGGCCTTGCATAAAAACCTGCCGGCGGATCCTCAAAAACGGGCATTTCGCCATATTTCGTGAAGGTTGCGTCAAAAAAGGCAGGATTTTCGGCGAAGTTCTGGCTTTTTTCATGAAGTCGCAATCATTTTGGCCAGTGCGGCGTATTTCCGGTCATGCACAGCTCGCAATCCTTTATTTACTCCCGGGGACAAGGTGAGACGGAGCAGGTAGCGTTGTCTCATCGGAAAAATGGCTAAGAGTGCTATTGGACTCTGGAGTAGACGCAATGACACAGGAACAGGCTGTACTGGGACCGGATTCCCTGATGTGGAAATACTTTGGTGATGCGCGGGTGATATTCCTGCTGCCCAGCACCACCACCGTGCAAGTGGCGCATCCGGGTATCGGTGCCGGGGTAGAGGAACATTCCGCGTATAAGGAAGATCCCTGGGGCCGTGCCGAGCGCTCCCTCGCCCTGCTGTGGCCAGTGCTCTACAACACCGAAGAAGGAGTGCGCGATTTTGGTACCCGCCTGCGCGAGATGCATCGCGATATCAAGGGTACCGACTTCAACGGCAAGAAGTACCATGCCCTCAACCCGGAGCTGTACACCTGGGTTCATATCACCACCTACTACGGCATGATCTACCTTGCCGAGTTCAATGGCGACCATCTGAGCGAAGCTGACAAGCAGCAGCTGTTCCAGGAATGGCTGCAGTTTGGTCGGCAGATGGGCATCCGCGACAAGGACATGCCGGCCACCACCGACGAATACTGGGCGTATCTGGATGACACCATCCGCAACAGCCTGCAGGTGAACCCGGCCACCGAGTATGTGGAGCATCGCGGCCACTACACAGGCCAGCCCAAGCATCCCAGGACCACCATGACCGATCGCCAGTGGCGCATCTACCAGTACTTTATGGGCTCGCTGACCTGGCACCTGAAGAAGGGCTTCTATCCGCCCGCCTATCGGGAAGTGTTCGGCATCCGCTGGACCTGGCTGGACCAGATTGGCTTCAAGCTTATTGGCGGCGTCATGCGTATGCTGTGGCCCACACTGGAAGAAAAGAAACGCTGGGTCCCGGAAGCCTGGCGTGCCATCAAGGATGCCCGCGAGCATCCGGAGAATTACGGTGGTGCTGTCGGCGAAGGCCTGGCCAAAGCTAGTTAGGCCGCAGCACGCATCATGCAACACGCTTCACGCAGAAGCCCAACCCCGGGCGTCCGTGGGGCGTGCTTGTTGAGTTGAAAGTTCAAAGTTGAAAGTTTAAAAGCGCGGGCAAGGCCCACTGCTGTCCCACAGTTTGATTTAGAGAAGTCCGAAACCCGCCAGGCTGGCAAGCCGGCGGGTTTCTCTGTTTAGGGAAACAGGATTTCACCGGCGCATTTTGACACTCGCAGATGCTTGTCTCGTGGGAGCCTGCTTGCAGGCGAATGTTGGTGCGGAAAGGACTCTTCGCTTGCAAGCAAGCTCCCACAGGAGAAGGCGCCTCCACCTCCTCAGGATCTTCATGAAACTGTGGGACAGCAGTGGGGCAAGGCCTCACTGTTTTGCAGGGTCGTGCCCGCGCCCTTACCCGCGTCCGCGGGCACTACCTTGCAAGCCCCGACAACCTGATCCGCGTTTCAACTTTTAACTTTGAACTTTCAACTCGCCCCCCTGCTTCCTCGCTGATCTCCCCGACGCGCTTCGGGCGGCGCTGTTTTCGTCATGGCGGGCAGTGCGGTAGTCTTGAGGCTGTTGCTGGATTCAGGGAAGGGAAGCCGATGAGAAGGTTTTTACTGGCAGGTCTGATTGCCTTGATCAGTGTGTCTGGCCACGCGGAGTGGTCGCTGGGTAACTATCATGGTCACCCCTATGCTGGTGAACACGGCATGCATGACGGTGCGGCGAAGTTTGCGGTGGGGATGCTGTGCCGACAGGACAATGGCGAACCCGTTTACGTGCTGGCCCATCGTCGCTTCGTGACCGCGGGTGGACCGTCGACCACGCTGGCGGAACAGTTTGCCGCCGGTGAGGTATCCCGGGAATTTTTCGTTGATGGTGTGCCCTTTGGGGATGTGGGGCCGCGCTATGGCGAGCATGACAGTGACAATCATCTGTTGATTTTCGCCAGCACGGCATCGCTGGGCTCACCAATCATCAAGGCAATCCGTCAGGGCAAGACACTGGATGTGCTCTACCTGAATGGGGAGGGGGAGCCCGTCTACCGTTCCGACTTTTCCCTCAAGGGATCCGCTGCGGCTATCAATCAGGTGGTCTGCCCGGACTGAGCCGGCCGGTTCCACTTTGGTCGCCTGTGGCGTTGATCCGGGCGCAGGTTATAGTGGTGACCCCGCTGTTGTCCGGAGTCACCCCATGCCTTTCCAGGAATATCATCCGCTGCCATTCGGCATCACTCGCATTGATACTGCCATGGTCCATGAGGAGCTGGCGGCCTGCTATCTGATGGAGGCGGGGGATGAGTGCGCCATCATTGAAACCGGTACCCACAACACCGTGCCGATCATCCTGGCCCTGCTGGAACAGAAAGGTATCGCACCCTCCGCCGTGAAGTATGTGATCCCCACCCATGTGCATCTCGATCATGCCGGGGGCGTGGGTGGCTTGATGCAGGCGCTGCCCGGGGCGACCCTGCTGATTCACCCCCGCGGTGCCCGGCACATGATTGACCCATCCAAACTCAAGGCCGGTGCTACGGCGGTGTACGGTGAAGCGAAGTTCGTCGAGATCTACGGGGATGTGATCCCGGTGGATGAGGGCCGGGTGCGGGTTATGCAGGACGGCGACAGCGTGTTGCTGGCTGACCGGGAGCTGCGCTTCTACGACACCCCCGGCCACGCCCGCCACCACTTCTGCGTTTACGACCCATTGTCGAAGGGTATCTTCACTGGCGATACCTTTGGTCTGTCCTATCCGGTCCTGACCACCGACAAGGGACCTTTCATCCTGCCGACCACCACGCCGGTACAGTTTGAGCCGGAGGCACTGAAGACATCGATCCAGCGCTTGCTGGATCTGCAGCCGGAGCGAATCTATCTCGCACACTATGACATGGTGGAGAACCCGCAGCCGCTGGGGGAGCGCCTGATTCCCATGGTCGATGACTATGTGGCGTTGGCGAAACAGGTGGCGGCGAACAACGATCCGGATGATCTGCAGGAGGCGCTGGAAGTGGCCATGGGTGAGTATCTGTTCGGCAAGGCCCGTGAGCACGGTGTCACCCTGAGCGAGGCTGAACTCGGGAAGATCCTGGGGATGGATATCCGTCTCAATTGCCAGGGGCTGGCCTTCTGGTTGCAACACGCCTGATGTCAGGCGTGGAGCAAGAATGGGCTGCTATACTGCGCAGCCCATTCTTGTGAAACAGGTGCACCTATGCGCGGCATGAGCCAGGACGTGACCCCCAGGCCCATCGACTGGTCGGTACTGAAAACCCTGTTTCCCTATCTGCTGGAATTCCGTGCGCGCATTGCCCTGGCGGTGGCCTGTCTGGTGCTGGCCAAGCTGGCCAGTGTTGGCCTGCCGTTCATTCTCAAGCACATCGTCGATGACCTGGATGCGGACGGCGCCAGCCAGCTGATCACCCTGCCGTTGGGCTTGTTGCTGGCTTACGGTGTGGTGCGTTTTTCCAATGTGCTGTTTGGCGAGTTGCGCGACACCCTGTTTGGTCGCGTTACCGAGCGGGCCATGCGCCGGGTAGGACTGAAGGTGTTCCGTCATCTGCATGCCCTGGACCTGGAGTTCCATCTCAACCGCCGCACCGGTGGCCTGTCCCGGGATATCGAGCGGGGCACCAATGGCATCAGCTTCCTGTTGCGCTTCATGGTGTTCAATATTCTGCCTACCTTGCTGGAAATCGGCATGGTGATAGGCCTGTTGCTGTGGAATTACGATGTCTGGTTTGCCTTGATCGTGGCGTTGTCGGTGGTCGCCTATGTGGGCTTTTCGGTGTATGCCACGGAATGGCGGCTGGCCTTCATTCGCGAGGCCAATCAGGCAGAATCATCCAGCAGTACTCGCGCCATCGACAGTCTGCTCAACTACGAGACGGTGAAATATTTCACCAACGAAAATTTCGAAGCAGAAAATTACGACGAGAACCTGGCCCGCTGGGAGCAGGCCAGGCGCAAGAATCGTCTGTCCCTGTTTGCCCTCAATGGCGGGCAATCCCTGATCATCGCGGCGGCCATGACGGTGGCCATGGTGCTGGCGGCGGTGGAAGTGACAAACCAGTCGATGACCCTGGGGGATTTCGTTCTGATCAATGCCTTCATGATGCAGGTGTTCATGCCGCTGAATTTTCTCGGCTTCGTGTATCGGGAAATGAAAGGCGCGATGACCAATATCGAAAACATGTTTGCGATTCTGGAGGTGACTCCGGGGGTGGTGGACCAGCCCGATGCCGTTGAGCTGCAGGTGAGTCGTGGTGAGATTGCGTTTCGCGATGTGCATTTCAGCTACGGAGAGGGGCGCGAGATCATTAAGGGCATCAACTTTACCGTGCCGGCAAAACAGAAGGTGGCCATTGTGGGCAGCAGCGGGGCCGGCAAGTCCACCCTGTTCAAATTGCTGTTCCGCTTTTATGACCCGGTCCGCGGGGAAATCTGCATTGATGGTCAGCCAATACATTCAGTGAGCCAACAGTCGCTGCGGCAACAGATCGGTGTGGTGCCTCAGGACACCGTCTTGTTCAACACCAGCATCTTCGAGAACGTGCGTTACGGTCGTATCGACGCCAGCGATGAGGAAGTCCGTGAGGCCATTCGGCTGGCCTACCTGTCCGACTTCATTGCCTCGCTGCCCAAGGGCGAAGCCACCATGGTGGGCGAGCGTGGGCTGAAACTGTCCGGCGGCGAAAAGCAGCGGGTGTCCATTGCCCGGGCGTTGCTCAAGCATCCGCCTATCATGGTGTTTGATGAGGCCACGTCTTCGCTGGACAGTCATTCCGAGAAAATCATTCTCAAGGCGATCCGGGATATTTCCCACCAGCAGACCACCCTGGTGATTGCCCATCGCCTGTCCACCATCATGGATGCGGACCGCATCATCGTACTCGACAAGGGCCAGGTGGCCGAGCAGGGCAGTCATGGGGAGCTGCTGGCCCGGGGGGGGCTCTATGCCCACCTCTGGGAAGTCCAGCAGCATGATCAGGCGGCCCCGGCCGGGAAAACGGATTGAATCAGTTGAAGAGTCTGTTCTGATTTTTCAACTTGTTTCAGCGCCATGCGGTATCCATAGTGGGTATCCACATTGATCAGGGCCCGGAGCGCTTCATGACTGACGATACCTATACCCCGCCGAAAGTCTGGACATGGGATCAGGAAAGCGGCGGCAAGTTTGCCAATATCAACCGCCCCATTGCCGGCCCGACTCATGACAAGGCGCTGCAGGTGGGTAAGCATCCCTTGCAGCTTTACTCACTGGCGACTCCCAATGGCGTGAAAGTCACGGTGATGCTTGAGGAGCTGCTGGAGAAGGGCCATCAGGATGCCGAATACGATGCCTGGCTAATCAACATTCAGAATGGCGACCAGTTCGGCAGCGGCTTTGTGGAAGTGAACCCCAACTCCAAGATTCCGGCGCTGATGGACCACAGTGTTGATCCGCCGCAACGGGTATTCGAGTCCGGCAGCATTCTGCTGTATCTGGCGGAAAAGTTTGGCGAGTTTCTGCCCGCGGAACCGGCGGCACGCACGGAAGTGATGAACTGGCTGTTCTGGCAGATGGGCAGCGCGCCCATGCTGGGGGGCGGCTTTGGGCACTTCTACGCCTATGCCCCGGAAAAGTATGAGTACCCGATCAACCGCTACACCATGGAAATCAAGCGGCAGCTGGACGTGCTGGATCGTCAGCTGGCGGACAACGAGTACATTGCCGGCAGCGAATACAGCATCGCCGACATGGCCATCTGGCCCTGGTACGGCGCACTGGTCACCAACAAGGTATATGAGGCAGCAGAATTCATTGAGGCGCACACCTACAAGAATGTGCTGCGCTGGAATGATCTGATTGCCCAGCGGCCTGCGGTGCAGCGAGGCCGCAAGGTCAATCGCGCCTGGGGTGAGCCTTCCAGCCAGTTGTGGGAGCGTCACGACGCGGCCGATTTCGACACCCGGACGCTGGATAAACTTCAGTCGTCCTGATGATGCTCTGCCAGGCAGTGGCCGTGATCACTCAGGGTTTCGATGACCCGGCACTCACCGCCCTGTCCATGGCTGCAGTCCGCGATCATCCGGTCCAGTTCATCACGAAGGGCCGTGAGTGAGCGAATCCGTGCCTGCACGGCGTCCCGGTGGCGCCGTGCAATGCTGTCGGCATGCTGGTGCGATGCGCTCAGTGCCAGTAATTCACGAATATCATCCAGGGTGAACCCCAGTTCCCGTCCGTGACGGATAAACTGCAGCCGCTCCCGGTGGCGCTGATGATAGCGGCGCTGTCCTCCCTCGCTGCGTGCCGGTTCCGGCATCAGCCCGATTTTTTCGTAGTAACGAATGGTCTCCACCTTGCATCCGGTGGCCCGGCTCAGGGTGCCGATGGAAAACAGGGTGCTCATGATTTTTCTCCCGGGGCTTGAATCTATAGTGACTATAGCTTTTTTAATGGAGGCATGGCACAACAGCACAGGGAGAGCAGTATGAATGACACACAGCGACAGGCGTTTCGGCAGCGTATGGCGTTAGCCCAACAGGCTTATCACCAACGGCGATGGCAGCAGGCCTTCACCTTTCTCGAGCAGGCGCATATTCTCGGCCAGCGCAGCACCCGGGCGCATACCCTCAGTCACTGGTGGATGCTCAAGGTGGGCTGGCGGCAGCGTGACTGGCGGGAAGTTCGCGGCCAATGGTTGCGCCTGCCGGCGGCGCTGCTGATGTCCCGGCTGTGGGTGCCGGAGGGCAACACTGGCGGCGCCAATGTGAGCCCGCTGCAGCCCATGGCTATTCCCGAGCCACTGAAAACCCTCATGGAGGTACGCTGATGCATGGGCATTCCCATGGCCACGACCACGCTCACCATCATCATGGCGATGAAGAAGGCAAGGCCATTGCGGTGGCGTTCTGGCTGAATTTCACCTTCACCATCATCGAGTTCGTGGGCGGCCTGATGGTCAATTCGGTGGCGATTCTTACCGACGCCGTGCATGACCTGGGGGATACCCTGGCGATTGGTATGGGCTGGGTGCTGGGCAAGACCAGCAAGCGCAAGGCCGATGCCCATTTCAGTTACGGTTACCAGCGTTTGTCGGTGTTGGCGGCGGTGATTAATGCGGTGGTGTTGATTGTCGGTTCCGTGTTCATTATCAGTGAGGCGGTGCCGCGCCTGTGGGCCCCGGAAATGCCGGATGCCACTGGCATGCTGTGGCTGGCGGTGCTGGGTGTGGTGGTCAACGGTCTTGGTGCCTGGCGGCTGCTGCGCCAGTCCTCCATGAATGCCAGCATGATTCGCTGGCACCTGCTGGAGGATGTGCTGGGCTGGGTGGCTGTGCTGATCGTGTCTGTGGTGCTGATGTTCTGGGAGGTGCCGATTCTCGACCCGATCCTGTCCATCGGCTTTACCCTGTTTATCCTCTTTAACGTGGCGCGAAACCTGTGGGCGTCATTGAAGGTGTTTCTGCAGGCGGTGCCTTCCGATGTGGATGTGCAGCAGCTGGTCAGCCAGCTGTGTGAGCCGGCGCAGGTGGGTGGCGTGCATCACGTTCATGTCTGGAGTCTGGATGGCGAGCATCATGTGTTCAGCGCCCATGTGGAATTGCAGGGGGCACTCGATGTGGATCAGGTGCTGGAACTGAAACAGCAGTTCCGGGCACTGGTGCTGGATTTCGGCTTTGCCCACTCCACCATCGAGGTGGAATGGCCCGGTGAAGGCTGCCGGCATGAAGACGTCGACGGCTGAGGGTGTGCGGGGTAGGCTGTGGGGCGAGTTGAAAGTTCAAAATTGAAAGTTCAAACGCGGAGAAAGTGATCGGTTTTGCAATGCTGTGCCCGCGTTCACCGGTAAGGGCGCGGGTTCAGAGTTTCAAATACGAGGCCCTTGCCCGCGCTTTTCAACTTTGAACTTTCAACTTTAAACTGATTCCCGCTTTCGCCAGCAGGCTGGCACCTACAAAAGATATCAGGCAGTAATGGATTTCAAACAGGAAGACCTCAAGGCACTGGTGGAACGCACCATCCCCTTCGGTAAATATCAGGGACGGGTGCTGATCGATCTGCCCGAGGAATATTTGTTGTGGTTTGCCGACAAGGGCTTTCCGAAAGGGGAGTTGGGCAGACTGATGGCGCTGGCGCTGATGCTGAAAATGGATGGCACGGAAAAACTGCTCGATCCTCTCAGGGCCAACTAAAAGGAGAAACTGATGTCACGTCTTCAACCGCTTGCCGATGCCGTCTGGCATGTGTCCGTGCCACATACCTTTGTGGGGTTGCATGTGGGGACGCGCATGACCGTGGTGAAACTGTCCTCAGGTGGCTTGCTGCTGCATTCTCCGATCCCGGTGGACGATGTGCTGGCTGCCGAGCTGGATGCGCTGGGTGAAGTCAGACATATCGTTTGCCCCAACCTGTTCCACCATGTGTTTGCGGGGGAAGTGAAAGCACGCTATCCCCAGGCGTTACTGCACGGGCCGGCGAAGCTGGTCAAAAAGCGCAAGGATCTTCAGTTTGATGCACAGTTGTCGGAGACGCCGCATCCGGATTGGGGTAACGACTTCGAGCTGGTGTTCATCGAAGGCTCCATGCTCAACGAAACCGTGTTCTATCATGTCGCCAGCAAAACCCTGATCGCGGCTGACCTGATCGAGAATTTCAACCAGTGCGATCATGGTTTTACCCGCTGGTACCTGAAAATCGGCGGGCTGTGGAAGAAGCCGGGCTGGCACCCGATCCTGCGCCTGGTCTATCTGAGCCGTCGTAAGGCACGCTTCAGTGTCACCCGTATCCTGGAAAGACCTGTCGAGAATCTGAGTCTCGCCCACGGGGATGTGATCATCGGCAATGCTCGTAACCAGATCTATCTTGGGTTGAAGTGGTTATTGTAGCTACAAGCTACAAGCTACAAGCTACAAGCTACAAGCTACAAGCTACAAGCTACCCTTGATTGGAAAGGAAAACCCCAAATAGTTCCCGGGTTTATTGGTTAATGGAAAAGCCTTCCAAATCGTCGAGTTCGGCGACCAGCAGGATCTGATGCCTCGTGTAGGAGCTATGCTTGCATGGCGATCCGAGTCTCAGCGGGGTAGAGATTCCAGAGCGCCGTTCGGCCGCGAACCTGCGCAGTGAGGAATCGACCGCAGGGCGATCAGGCATCTTCGGCTCGCCCGTTGCCCCGTGACACCTTGCCAGCCACAATGCCCGTAAACCCGAAACCGGGAATCCCATGCTTCCCCTCGTCTACCATCCTGATTACAGCTTCCCCTTTCCCGGCGAACATCGCTTCCCTATGGAGAAGTTTTCGTTGCTGCATCAGCATCTGCGCAGTTCGGGTATTGCTCAACGGAATAACGAGTTTCGCCCCGGACGGGCCAGACCGTCGTTGCTGGGGCTGGCTCACTGTCCTGAGTATGTGGAGGCCATTGTCAGTGGCTCCCTGGATCAGAAGGCCTTGCGCAGGATGGGGTTGCCCTGGAGCGAGGGGCTGATGCGGCGTACCTGTATCGCGCCCATGGGCACGCTACTCACCGCGCAGTTGGCGCTCAAGCATGGCCTGGCCTGCCATCTGGCGGGCGGTACCCATCATGCTCACTATGATTTTGGTTCTGGCTTCTGCATCTTCAACGATCTGGCCTTTGCCGCGAAGCATTTGCTGGCCAGTGGGGCTGTCGAAAAGATCCTGATCTTCGACTGCGATGTCCACCAGGGTGACGGTACAGCCGCTATGCTGGCGGAAGAGCCACGAGTCTTTACCTGCTCGATTCACTGCGAAAAGAATTTCCCGGTGCGCAAGATGGAGAGTGACCTGGATGTGGGGCTGCCGTTGGGGATGACCGACCGGGATTATCTCGATACGGTCTTCGAGACGCTGGAGGGGCTGCTGGAACGCGTTCAGCCAGACCTGGTGCTCTATGATGCCGGTGTTGATATCTATGAGCAGGATCCATTGGGGCTTCTGGCTATTTCCCTGCAAGGGATCGCCGACCGGGATCGCGGTGTGATCCAGCGTTGTCGCAATAAAGGCATTCCGGTGGCCACGGTGATCGGTGGTGGCTACGATGATGATCGGTACGCACTGGCGCGCCGTCACGCTCTGGTGATCGAGGAAGCAGCTAGAATAGGAACATTAGCGAGTTGCGAGTAACGAGTTTCGAAAAGCAATGCTCATGAAAGCCCGATTTCGACCATGGGTTTTGACCTTCGTAACTCGAAATTCGTCACTCGCATGCCCACTATGCATCTATAAGCGTTAGCAAAAACTCGAAAATCTAAATATCGTCACAAAGGTTTTATTCAGGAGATATCATGTCCAAAGCCCTGCTGATCATGGCCCATGGCAGCCGCAGTGAGACGGCTAATGATGAGTTCCGCGCTCTGGTAGAGAGAGTATCGGAAGCGGCCCATGCCAATGGGCAGGAATATGCGGCCGTGATTCCCTGTTTTCTGGAGCTGGCCAGGCCGTCGCTGATCGAAGCGATCCAGCAGATCGAGCATCAGCCGGTGGAGACCGTTCAGCTGTATCCACTATTCTTCAACAAGGGAAAGCATGTGGGGCGCGACATTCCTGCACAGATTGAGGAGGCGCGTGAGCGGTTTCCTGATCTGGACATCACGTTGCTGGATTACTTTGGGAATTCAGAGGGGCTGGCAGAGCTGGTGTTGGCGCATGTTGGAAGTCAGGGCGAATAGAGTTAACAGTGAATAGTGAATAGTTAACAGCGAAAAACCCGTGTCTCTTCGGGGGGAGGCGGGATTGGCCGACGGGGTTTTTGATATGGATGTGGGAGTTTGCTTGCAAACGAAGTTATTCCCAGCCTCTCCCAAAACCGCTCCACGTGAAAGCAGGTTATTCGCTTCGCTCACCCTGCGGGCAGCCTCCGTGCGTTACTCCGCTGCGCTACGTACTCAAAGTGCGATTCCGGATTTGCGTGTCGCGTGATGCGTGAAGCGTTTTGCAGCCGCAGAGCGGCCATAAAAATGCCCTTGCTTCTCGCGAAGACAGGGGCATTCTTTTTTCTCGTAGCTCGTAGCTCGTAGCTCGTAGCTTTTAGCTTTCGATCGCTGCGGTCATGAACGGCGGCAGTACCAGTGCGCCCTTGTGGATGGCGGCGGAGTAGTACTGGGTGTCGAAGCCTTTGCCGGTGGCATCGGTTTCGCGGAACTCGCCCACATTGGTGTTCTTGCCGGCCATGGTGCAGCTCCACCAGCCGCTCGGGTAAACCGGTTGCGGGAACGGCAGGGTCTGGGTGCTGGTGAACCCGGCTTCACGCATATTGGCGTGCAGGTCCTTGATGATGGTGTCACTGTGCAGCAGCGGCGATTCGGACTGCTGCACGATGATGCCGCCTTCGGCCAGCACACGGTGACAGTCACGGAAGAAGTCTGCCTTGAACAGGCCTTCCGCAGGGCCCACCGGGTCGGTGGAGTCCACAATGATCACGTCCACGCTGCCATCTTCACAGTTCTGCATGTACTGCACGCCGTCTTCAAACAGCAGTTCCGCGCGGGGGTCGTCATTGGACTCGCACAGCTCCGGGAAGTATTTCTCGGAGTAACGGGTGACCATCTCGTCGATGTCGATCTGGGTGGCCTTGACCACACCGGGGTGACGCAGCACTTCGCGCAGGGTACCGCAGTCGCCGCCACCAATAATGACCACGCGCTGGGGGTTGGCGTGGCTGAACAGCACCGGGTGCGACATCATCTCGTGGTAGAGGAAATTGTCGCGGGTAGTGAGCATGGTGGCGCCATCGATGGTCATCAGGTAACCGAAGCTGTCGGTTTCCCACATCTCGATGTGCTGATACTCGGTCTGTACCTCTTCCAGCTTCTGCTTGAGACGCAGGCCGAAGGCGGTGCCAGCGGTGTCAAAGTGCTCGTAAAACCAGTTATCTTGGGTGCTGCTCATGGGCCTTTCCAGTGGGTGGGAGCATAACTGCCCCCGGGGTGGTTAATAGTCGCGATTGTAAGACCTCTGCCCCCCCTGTCAAAGGTTGAATCCCGGCCCCAAAAAGGGATGCGACGGACGGCGGCGGGCAGGCATAATGGCGGCCATGAGCGCGCCACGGTGGTGCGTCTTGCATGTCAGCGTTAACAGGACAGGTAATGACCGATTCAAGCTCCGTACCGGCCAGCGATATCTACAATGTAGACCGCTGGGGTGACAGCTACTTCCGCATCGATCAGGGCGGTGAGTTGTGTGTGCGACCCAATGGTGAACAGGGCGGCGAAGCTACCCTGGAAGCCGTGTTGGAGGCCTGCCGGGCGGCCGGGTTGCGGGCGCCGGTGCTGGCACGTTTTTCCGGTATCCTGCGCCAGCGGGTCAAGCAGCTGGCGGGGGCCTTTCGTGAGGCCATCGATGGCCAGAGCTACCAGGGGCAGTACACTCCGGTCTATCCGATCAAGGTGAATCAGCAACGCCGTGTGGTACACGAGATCATTCGTGCCCGAGAGGATGGCGAACGCATCGGTCTGGAAGCCGGCTCCAAGCCGGAGCTATTGGCGGTGCTGGCGTTGTCCCGGCCCGGCGATACCATCGTCTGCAATGGCTACAAGGATGCCGAATACCTGCGCCTGGCGCTGATGGGCGAGAAACTGGGCTGCCATGTGCATATCGTGGTGGAGAAGATGTCCGAGCTGCCGGCCTTGCTAAGCATTGCCGATGAGCTGGGTGTGTCCCCGCGTATCGGTCTGCGCGTGCGGTTGATGAGCATCAGCAAGGGTAACTGGCAGAATACCGGTGGCGAGAAGTCCAAGTTCGGTTTGAGCGCGCCGCAGCTGATGAGCGCCATTGAGCATTGCCGTCAGGCGGGCCGACTGGATTGCGTCAAGTTGCTGCATTTCCATCTGGGCTCCCAGGTGGCCAACATTCAGGACATCAAGGCGGGCATGCGCGAAGCGGCCCGTTACTACGCAGAGATGCGCGCGCTGGGTGCGGCGGTGGAAACCGTGGACGTGGGCGGCGGGCTTGGCGTGGACTATGAGGGTACCCACTCGCGTTCCTATTGCTCCATGAACTACGGAGTGGCCGACTATGCCCGCCATATCGTGCAGACCCTGCAGCAGCAGTGTCAGCAACGCGGGCTACCCGAGCCCAACATTATTTCCGAATCTGGCCGGGCCCTGACGGCGCACCATGCGGTGCTGCTGGTGAACATTACCGACCAGGAGTCCCTGTCGCCGGTGGCCGTCGCTGCCCCCGGTGAGGAGGATGCGGTTGAGTTGCATCAGCTCTGGGAGCTTCAGCAGCAGTTGCAGGGCAAGGCCGGTAATCTGCTGGAGCGATTCTCCGAGGTGGTGGGCGCCTGGCAGGATATTCATCAGCGCTACCTGGCGGGCGATCTCGGGCTGGATGCCCGTGCCCGTGGCGAACAGCTCTACATCAACTGCCTGCTGGCCCTGCGCGCCCGGCTCAACCCGCTGCGCAAGCAGCAACGAGAGCTGCTGGATAACCTCAATGAAACCCTGGCGGACAAGTTGTTCGTCAACTTCTCCGTGTTCCAGTCGGTGCCGGATGTGTGGGGTATCAATCAGGTGTTCCCGGTGTTGCCGCTGTCCGGCCTCAATCAGCCGGTGACCCGCCGGGCGGTGTTGCAGGACATCACCTGTGACTCCGATGGCCGCATCGACCAGTTTGTGGATGGTGAGGGTGTGGAGTCATCCCTGCCGCTGCCGGACGACATCAATGGTCATCTGGGCATCTTCATGGTGGGTGCCTACCAGGAAATTCTCGGCGACATGCACAACCTGTTCGGTGATACCGATTCGGTGGATGTGGATGTGACCGCGGACGGCCAGATCGTCCTTGACCATGCCATTCAGGGCGACACGGTCAGCTCGGTACTGCGCTATGTAAACTATGATCCTGAGCGTCTGCTGGAGACCCTGGAGCAAAACTGTCGCCAGGCGCATTTGAGCGCGGAAGAGCAGGATGGCTTCATCGAACTGGTACGCGAAGGGCTGGCAGGGTATACCTATCTGGAATGATTTCGAGCTACGAGCTACGAGCTACAAGCTACAAGCTACAAGCTACAAGCTACAAGCTACGCCTGATTCGATAGGGGAACCCGGAAAAGTTCCCGGTTCTGCTACGAAGCTGCTGTAGGAGCCTGCCTGCAGGCGATCCGAGCCCAAGCGAGGTAAGGATTCCAGAGGCGCTTATCAATTTGCGGGATCTCAGCTTGTCCGGACGCTTCGAACGAGGAACGGAATCGGCCGAAGAGCGATCAGATATTTCCGGATTCGGCGGATCTTAAGGAAACAGCCTCCCTTCGGTCGCCTCGCTGCGCGAGGTTCGCACCTCAAGAGGTGCTCCTACAGGGGGGGGTAGCAGCTCGAAGCTCGAAGCTAGTAGCTTATTTTTCCAGCCAGCAAGGAGAGCAAGATGCGTTACGAACTCTGTGCCAGCAGTGATATCCCGGAAGGAAAGAGCAAGGCCATGCAGGCCGGGGAAACCAAGCTGGTGGTGTATCACCTGAGTGATGGTTTCTATGCTACTCAGGCCCGTTGCCCCCATGTTTTTGCGTCTCTGGGTAAGGGCAAGATTCTCGACGACAAATGTGTGCAGTGCCCGCTGCACCGTGCCCGCTTCGATATTCGTACCGGTGAAGTGGAAGAGTGGGCCAACTTCCCGCCCGGGGTGCAGCTGCTGAATGTGGTACGCGGTGAGAAGAGCCTTGAGACCTGGCCGGTAAGCGAAGTAAACGGTCAGCTGTTCGTGGAGATCTGATGGCGGTCAGTGAAGAAAAACAGCGCGCAGCGCTGGCGCGGCTGGACAGGTTCAGCCGCTTTACCGACAGCAGTATCGGCATTCCTTTCACTAAATTCCGTTTCGGTGCCGAAGCCCTGATTGGCCTGATTCCCGGGATCGGTGATGTGGCGGGCCTCGCGCTTTCCAGCTATGTGCTGATTGAAGCACAGCGGGTGGGGGCCAGTAACAAGGTCAAGTTGCGTATGGTGCGCAACATGCTCATCGATTTCGCCGGAGGTCTGTTGCCAGTGGTGGGGGATGCCTTCGATGCCATCTACAAGGCCAACACCCGCAACACCGCCCTGCTACGCCGCTACCTGGAAGAACAACTGGAAATCGAACCACCACCCAAGCCGTTCCCCTGGGGAACGCTGATTGGCCTGTCGATTTTCTTCGCCATTTTGACCGGCGGTTTGACGCTGATTCTTTAAAAAGCAAAACATCGCCAGCAGGCTGGCTCCTACGGCTATTCTTACCTCGAATGTAGGAGCACCTCTTGAGGTGCGAATCCGAGCCTTGGCGAGAGATTTCGTCATGGTTTACAACAGGTCTTTCCTGAATAGTTCTATTCAGACGTCAGTAGCTCTGACAAGCCTGATCGCCCTGCGGTCGATTCCGTGCTTCGCACGGTTCGCGCCTCAAGATGCGCTCCTACAGCGGCGCTGTAGGAATGTTAGTGCATGGCTTTGCTGAGGCGGGAAAGGTAATGCTGCACATTGGTTCGCAGCGGCTCATCCAGCAACTCGCTTTTTTCCAGTCTTTCCTGTAGCCAGCTTCCCTGGTGGTCGTTGTGGTGCCACTGCTGATAGCAGAATACCTGAATCACGAACTGCTGAAGGAAGGTGGGTTTTTCCAGGTCGCTTTCGTTGGCAAGCGCAATGCGCGGGTAGAGATCGTGAAGTTTACGGGCGAAGGCGCCGGAGCCGGTGCCGATGTCGTTGCCGTGTTCGTCATGCAACGGGGTGGTGAGATGACCGCAGCTGGGGGAACGGGCCTTGAGCACGAATCCGCACAGCGGCTCACCCAGTTGCTCGGCAACATGCTCAAGTGATTCGGTGTAATCCCGGGAAGGATCGTGGACCGCCTGCACGCGCTGAGCATCACCAAGTTGAACCACCTGGATGGGCGGACGAGGGATCGGCAGGCCGATGCTGACTTCCGGGCAGGTTTCCCGAAAGCGCAGCAAGGGGGTGAGCTGATGCATGACGATGCCGTTGTGCTTGTGATCACCGTCGTAGCGTACCTTCTGGCCAGTGAGGCAGGCGCTGACACCAATCACCGGTTTCTGCCAGTCCTGCTGCGGTGGCGAAATCCCCATTTTTACCAGCAGATCCGTTAGCATGGGCGCATTCCCTTTTTCTTCTTCACGCTGAAGGACATTGAGCATGCAGGGTGTTTTCCTCGACTCGGAAACCGTCAACCCCGATGACCTGGACTTCGGTGCCCTCGACGCACTGATGTCCTGGACCTTCTTCCCCTTTACCGTCCCGGCACAGCGGGTTGAGCGTTTGCAGGGCATCGACGTGGTGATCACCAACAAGGTGGTGCTGGATGCCGATACTCTTGCCGCCTGTCCGTCCCTCAAGCTTATCTGTATTTGTGCCACAGGTACCAATAATGTGGATCTGGTGGCCGCCCGCGAGCAAGGCATTGTGGTGTGTAATGTGTCCGGCTATGCCCGGGCGTCGGTGGCGCAACACAGCTTGATGCTGATGCTCACCCTGGCCACGCATGGTTTCCGGTACGACCGGGCCGTGAAGCGGGGAGACTGGAGTGCGGGCCGACAATTCTGTCTGCTGGATTATCCGATCATGGAGCTGGCAGGGAAAACGCTTGGGGTGATTGGTTATGGTGATCTCGGCAGGGAGACCGCACGGCTGGCGGAAGCCTTCGGCATGAAAATCGCGGTGGCGCAATCGTTCAGCGGCAACAGCCATCAGGATCGGCTCCCGCTGAGTGAGTTGTTGCCACAGGCGGATGTGGTAAGCCTGCACTGCCCCCTCACCACACAGACCGACAAGCTGGTGGATGCTGCCTTCCTGTCGCAGATGAAACCGGGTGCACTGCTGATCAATACCGCCCGGGGTGGTCTGGTGGACGAGCCCGCGTTGGCGCAGGCACTGCGTAGCGGACAACTGGGCGGTGCCGGGCTGGATGTGCTCAGCGTCGAGCCGCCCCCGCGGGATCATGTGCTGCTGGCCGATGATATTCCCAACCTGATCCTCACCCCGCACAACGCCTGGGGAACCCGCGAATGCCGGCAGCGGTTGCTGGATGGCGTGGTGAGCAATATCCGGAACTGGCAGGCGGGAACGCCGACGAATGTGGTCAATTGAGCTACAAGCTACAAGCTACAAGCTACAAGCTGCAACGCGAGAGAAATGGGTGGAAACTGGCAGGCCCTGCCCGCGAGGATGTGTTGAAGCCACACCCTTCGGCCAGACAAGCTGGCTCTCCCACAAACACCTCAAATAGCGTCCATGGGAGACTTGTCTTGCCTGAGTGGTACTTTAATCGCGGGCACTGAGTTCGAGGTCGCATCCAGTCTTTATCGCGTTGCAGCTTGAAGCTTGTCGCTTGCTTCTACCCCTTCTTCTTCAATCGGTTCGCCAGCAATTGATCCATCCCCCGGAACAGGGGCTGGGGCAGTTTGGTGATGGGGCCGGGGGCGGCGGCGAGGAGCAGGCTGCCGAGTTTGCCCATGGGCCGGGCGATGCGTGCCGGGCGCTTTTCACAGGCTTCCACGATCCAGCCGGCGGCTTTCTTCACATCCATCATGGGCATGTATTTGTAGATTGCCGTGCGCGATGACATGGGGGTGCGCACCATGGGGAAGTACACCACCGTGGTGGTGATGCCCTGATGTCCCATCTCCGCCTGCAGGGAGCGGGTAAATGACTCCAGCGCACTCTTGCTGGCCAGGTAGGCGGAGAAAAGCGGAATGGGAATCTGGGTGGACAGGCTGGAGATGTTCACCACATGGCCGTGGCCCTGTTCCAGAAAGCGGGGCAACAGCTTCAGCGTCATCGCCACGGCGCCGATATAGTTGAGCTGCATGGTGCGCTGAAAATCATGCAGCCGATCCAGGGATTGCTCAATGGGGCGGCGAATGGAATGGGCCGCATTGTTCACCAGAGCGTCGATCTGGGGCTGCTCGGCGAGAATCCGGAACGCGCAGGCCTCAATGGATTTGCTGTCGCTCAAGTCGCAGGGGTAGATGGCGGCATAGGCGCCCTCTGCCTCCACCCGTTGCTGAACGTCACGCAGTTGCTCTTCCCGCCTGGCCACCAGACAGAGCCTGGCGCCACGCTTCGCCATCAGGATGGCGGCTTCCGCCCCAATGCCACTGGAAGCGCCGGTGAGTACAATGGTCTGGCCATTCAGTTTCATGCTGACTCCTGTTGTCTGTCATTGAGTCTGCCGTTGAATCAACGGCAAGCCAAGGTCAAAACAGGACGAAGCCAACGGTATCGGGATACTGCCATGTGGAAACAGAAACACCTTACTTTCTCCGCCAGGCGCCGGGGTTGTCACCTGATCACTCGTGAAGTGCTGGAACAGCTGCCGGAGTTGGCTGAGGTGAATGTCGGCCTGCTACATCTGTTTATCCAGCACACGTCGGCGTCACTCACGGTCAATGAAAATGCCGATCCGGATGTGCGCGGAGATCTGGAGCGTCATCTTAATGTGATGGTGCCGGAAAGTGCGCCTTACTATGAGCACACCCTGGAAGGCCCGGACGATATGCCTGCGCATATCAAGAGTGTGTTGATCGGGCCGTCGCTAAGCCTGCCAATCAGCGACGGGCGCCTTGCTCTTGGCACCTGGCAGGGAATTTACCTCTGTGAGCACCGGGATCACGGCGGGGCGAGAAGGGTGGTGGCGACGATTCAGGGAGAGTAGGGCAGCTGCGAGCTATGAGCTATGAAAGTCAAAGGCAGTTGAAAGTTCAAAGTTTAAAGTTGAACGCGGGATAGCAGGGAAGGAGCGGGGGGCCTTCAAGGCCGCACCCGCGTGTTGCGTGAAGCGTGCCGCGTGTTGCGTTATTCCGCTATCCACTGCAGGAATTCGCGGCGCTCTTCCGGGGTGGCCTGGTTCCACTGGGCTTTCAGGGTGTCCAGATAACTGGCGGCCGGGGTAGCCGTTTCCGCCGGGGTCGCGGCGGGTGCGGCAGCGGCTTGCGGGGCCACGGTGTTGCTGGTCGGGGTAGCCAGCTCTTCGCCGGTGACCGGTGCCAGGAATCCACGCTTGAGGATCAGCTGGGATTGCTCGGCTGCCACTTTCTCGCCGCTGACGGCATTTTCAGACCAGCCACTAAAGCTTTCTTCCATGGCGCGGGCAGCTTCCACGTCCGCCGGTTGCTCATAGCCCAGTACCCACATCTCACCGGGTTTGCCGTCGACAATGAAGTTGGCGGGGTTGGTTTTCACAATCTCGTGGTTATCCGCATCCAGCTGCCACAGTTCCTTGTAGTAGGCGAGGATTTCATAGCGCCCCGGGGTCAGCTTGAGATCCTTGAAGTCTGTGGCGAAGAAGGTATTGACCCCGTCCACCTCCTTGCCATTGATGGTGAATACTTCCAGCTGGCTGGGGACGCGAACGGTAACGACCTTGTTGTCAGACTGGGCCGGGCCCTCATAGAGCTGAACCACCGGGCTTCGGGCACAGGCGGAAAGGAACAGGGCAAACAGGGTGACAGCGGTCAGGCGCAGCGACTGCATGGTTTCTCCTCGGTACGGTAGCCCGCCAGTCTGGCGGGAAAAGGTGTCGTTTAGATGACAGTGGGTCAGAAGCCCCAGCCGTCCACGTTGTTCGGAGCCACATCCCGGTTAAGGGCGCCAAGGCCCCGGGCGCAGCGCACAATCCACCAGATGCTGATGACCACCATCAGCAGCCAGCCAATAAAGGCCACGGTGGTGATACCTGCGATAAAGGAATACAGCAGGCCGATCCAGAAAGTTCGGTACTGGAAGCGGAAATGCTCGCGCAGCGGTGGTGGCGCATCAGCGGCATTCAGGTGCGCAATGATGACGCCGGCAATGGCCGTCAGGCCGCCGGTAATCAATCCCACCAGATGCAAGACATAGACCAGTCTGGCCATGCTGGTACGAGAGGTGTCGGTCATTGTGGGGCTCCCTTGGCGGAATAGGGGGCATTGGCTTCGCTGTCGACAGCATTACAGCTGCTGACGCAATCTTCCCGGGTCTCGAACGGCACACTGCCCTTGCAGCCTCCCCAGATGAAGCTTTGGCAGCTGTTGCTGTCAGCGTCATAGTAGTAGCGGGTAAATGCTGCCTTGCACATACCGGATTCCGGAGGCTGGGAACAGGCGTCGGGCAGGACGGCTGACGACGAGGGATTTTGGCAGCCGGCCAGCAGGCTGAGGGCGAGTATCAGGGGAAATGCGAATGGGCGCATGGGGAGTCCTTACAGAACCGTTTCCAGTGGGGTTACTTTACCGAACTATGACGATGGTCGTAAGCGCTTCGTGATTTTCTGCGCAAGGCTGTTTTAAGCTGTTTTCGAAGTGGAGAAGCGAGGGTGCAGGATATGGGCAAGCGGAGCTGGATTGCCATGCTGGGGCTGTTGGGCTGTGGCCAGCTGTGGGCTGGTGCACCACAGTACGGCTTTCTTCAGGCGGGCCAGTTACAGCTCAAGGACAGTGAAACGGTCCTGTATGCCGGGGATCAGCCGCTGACCGGTGAATATGATGATCTGCCCTTCTTTACGGCCGGGGTGCAGAAGGTGCTCGGTGGCCAGCGCTTTCGTTATGGCTATGAGGGAGGCGCCCTGGTCAGCTGGCAGAACGACAGGGTGAGTTATTCCGCCGTAGTGGATGGCGGGACGACTGTGAACGTGAAGATCGATAACGAGTTGTTTGTCTTCGGCACCTTGCTGGGCGGCTATGGCGATGTGGTGCTTGGCAAGCATGCCCGGCTTTATGTATCCGCTGGTCCCATGCTGCTGGTGGCTTCCCTGAAACAGGACAAGCCAGAGACGCTCCCGCAGCCTTTGAGCAGTACAGTGATCATTAACGGCGATGAGCGTGACACCAGCTTCGGTTATGGCGCTTACGCGTCCTCCGGGCTGATCTTTTCCCTGGCCGGCAATGCGGAACTGGGGCTGGTGGTGCGCGAGCAGGCGGTGAAGATGGATTTCAATGATTCCATCGCGGATTTTCCCTATGAGGGGACCCTGTACATGTTGAGTCTGGGGTATCGGATGTGAAAATCAGCTATGAGCTACGAGGGGCAAGCTACAAGCTTCAAGCTGCAACGCGGGCAAGGTTAATTCGCTCTTGAAACGCTGGAGGCCGCGCCCAAATCATGGGCGCGGCCTCTGTACTTCCGGAACCCCAAACCTTCTCCCGTGTTGCAGCTTGAAGCTTGTAGCTTGCTCCTGTCTCAATCCGCCCGTACGTGTTTCTGGTCCCTGGGCAGGGTGTCGTTCTTCAGGCGAATCACGGTTTTCTGTAGCAGCAGGTTGTTGGGCAGGGTGTAGCGATGATCCAGTTCATCCTGAATGGTGATGAAGATCAGCCCCATGTGGCGGATCTGCCCGGTGACGGTGTTGTCGCCGTCCAGCAGGCGGATGCGGTCGCCGACCCGATAGGGGGCGCTGAAGAACAGGATGATGGCCGCAGTGGCGTTGCTGAGCATGGACCAGCTGGCGAACAATGCCACACCGAGCAGGGCCATCAGCGAGGTGGCGAACACCATCAGACCGTCGCCTTTCAGGCCCCACAGCACACCAACGGCAATCAGACTGATTACCAGGCAGGCCGCGTTGATGACAACGGACGTCTGGAAGATGCGCGCCTTGCTGAATTCCCGGCGACGCCCCAACCGCTTGGTGACGCCCCGCAGCAGGGCGGAAAGGGCCCAGCCGAGCACAACGATAATGGCCGTCAGCAGCCACTTCATGGCAATGGATTCCATGCCGCTTAACCGTGCTTGCCGGAGACAAAGGGGTTGTTGACCCGTTCATGGCCAATGGTGGACATGGGGCCGTGGCCGGGGATGAAGGAGACATCATCATCCAGGGTGAGCAGCTTCTCCTTGATAGCGGTGATCAGGGTGTCGAAGTCTCCCTTGGGGAAATCGGTGCGGCCAATGGAGCCGTTGAATAGCACATCACCTACCACCACCAGCTTGCTTTCCGGTTGGTAGAACACCACATGGCCCGGGGTATGGCCGGGGCAGTGGCGTACTTCAAATTCGGTTTCGCCCACGGTCACGGTGTCGCCGTCATCCAGCCAGCGATCGGGGGTAAACGGGCGCGAGGGCGGAAAACCCATCATCTGTGCCTGCTGCGGCAGCATGTCGATCCAGAACTGGTCTTCCTTGTGGGGGCCTTCAATGGACAGGTTGAGAGCCTCGGCCAGTTCGGCCACCGCGCCCACGTGATCAAGGTGCGCGTGGGTCACCAGAATCTTCTCCGGGGTGCCGCCTACCTGTTTCAGCGCTTCCAGAATATTGTCCAGATCCCCGCCGGGATCGACGATGGCGACCTTGTCAGTGGTCTCGCATTTGAGGAAGGAGCAGTTCTGCTGGAACTGGGTGACGGGGAGAATGGCGTATTTCATGGTGGTCAGTCGGCTTGTGTCGGGTTGTGGCTGTGCGGGCAGTATAGCGGTTCGCCCGGTGGCCCTGCATGCCCCGGCAAGTAAAAAAAATTGCAAATTCAGCCCCGGGTGGGGTTGGCGGGTGCCGGCTTGGTGATATTTTAAAGCTCTTTTGACTTTACCAAAGGAAGGAACGATGGAGATGGAACAGATCCAGCCTTATCTCGATAAGGCGATTGAGCTGGGTATGATGTATCTGCCCAAACTGGTGCTGGCGATCATTACCCTGATCGTCGGTTTCTGGATCATCAAACGTATCGGCAAGGGCATGAACGCGGTGCTGGGTCATCGGTCTATCGATGACTCGTTACAGAAATTTCTCACCAGCCTGGTGGATGTGCTGCTGAAGATCCTGCTGCTGGTGGCGGTGGCAGGAATGGTAGGTATCGAAACCACGTCCTTCATTGCCATGCTGGGTGCCATCGGTCTGGCCGTTGGTCTTGCCTTGCAGGGCAGCCTGGGCAACCTGGCGGGCGGTGTGCTGATCCTGTTCTTCAAACCCTATCGGGTGGGGGATGTCATCGAAGCCCAGGGGCACCTGGGGCGAGTCCATGACATCCAGATCTTCACCACCATCCTGATGACCATGGATAACCAGCGCATCGTGATTCCAAACGGGCTGATGTCCAACGGCTGCATCAAGAACATCTTCTGTGAGCCGCAGCGCCGGGTGGATATCGAATTTGGCATCAGCTATGGCGACAGCATTGAAGGGGCAAGAGCGGCGATCCAGTCCGTGATTGACGCCGATGACCGTATCCTCACCGATGGTGACTTCGCGCCCAACATCTTCGTTTCCGCACACGCCGACAGCAGCATCAACATGCTGACCCGGGTGTGGGTGAATACGGAAGATTACTGGCCGGTATATTTCGGCCTGTTCGAGCAGGTGAAATATGCCTTCGACAAGGCCGGCATCACCATTCCGTTCCCGCAGCGGGATGTGCATTTGTTCCAGCAATCATAAAATCAGCTACAAGCTACAAGCTACAAGCTACAAGCTAAAACGCGAGCCAGGTTTTCTGTTTTATTAGCGATGAGGCCGCGCCCGGATTTCGGGCGCGGCCTCATGCGTTTCAGTGATTAAGGAAATTCTCCGCGTTGCAGCTTGTAGCTTGAGGCTTGCAGTTTTTATCGCTTCTCAATCGTCACTGGCAACCCGTCCTTCGGCATGATCAGTGGCACCTGCTGGGTGGGGACTTCGTAGCCGGGTTTGACGCTGACCTTGTACTGTTTCAGGAAGTGGAACAGGAAGGTCTTGGTCTGCAGTTCGGCGAAGTTCAGGCCCAGGCATTTGTGGTGGCCGCCGCCGAAGGGCAGCCACTGATAGAAGTGCTGTTTGTGTTCGGCTCGCTCATCACTGAAGCGCACCGGATCGAAGGTGTGCGGATGGCTCCAGTATTCGTCCATGTAGTGGGTGTAAAGGGTGGAGACATTGACCAGGGTGTTGCGCGGCAGGGTGTAGCCCTTGAAGGTCACTTCCTTGACGGTGCGGCGCGGGAAAGTGGTAAGCGGTGGGCGCATGCGCAGGGTTTCCTTGAACACCCAGCCGGTCTTTTCCAGTTTCGCCAGGTCGTCATACTCCAGCTCGTTCTTGTCCAGTGCCTGCATTTCCTCGAACAGGTAATCCTGCCATTCCGGATGTTTGGCCAGCATGTAGATCACCGAGCAGAGCGTGCTGGTAGTGGTGTCGTGGGCAGCGAAAAGCAGGAAGATCATGTGGTTCATGACATCGCGATCACTGAGCCCGCCTTCTTCGTCGGCAGCCTTGCACAGTTCGGTGAAAAAGTCGGATTGATCACTGTTGCGCTTTTCCGGAATCAGTCGGGTAACAAAACTTTCCAGATAGCGACGGCCCTTCATGCCGCGATGCCAGAGCGTGCCGGGAATCTCTACACGTAATACCGCCAGCGACGCTTCAGTCGCATCGATAAAGGACTGGTTCACCTTGTCGGATTCCGGCCCCATCTCCAGGCCAAAGAAAATCTGCGCGCCCACATCCAGCAACAGCGTCTTGATGTGGTCGAGAAACTTGATCTCTGTGCCGGTGGGCCAGTGCTGAATCTCGCTGCCAATATGGGCATTCATGCGATCAAGGTAGCTGGCCAGCGCGGGTTTTTTAAAGGCCTGCTGCATGATACGGCGATGGAACTTGTGATCGGCAAAATCTCTCAGCATCAAACCGTCGGTAAACAGCTTCTCCAGGATTGGATTCCAGGCGGCACGGCTGGAAAAGACATGATCGGGATCCTTGAGCACGAACTCGTTGGCTTCCGGTCCCAGCAGGGTGACGCCACGCTGGAACAGCACCGAGCCCTTGAAGACGAGCCCGTATTTGTTGGCACGATCGGTGACCAGCTTGTGATAGTCCTTGAGGAAAGGAATCGTTTCGCCCAGCAGGGGCCAGCCATAATCGCCGGGGATGTCGTCCAGCTTGCGTTGCGGCATGCGGGGCAGCAGGTTGGCCTCTTGTTGGGCGCTTTCCATACGATTCATCACGATCTCCCGATAAACATTATGTATAGATTTAATTTACGCTCGCAGAGACAGGGTGAACAGGCCCCTGTCGGCCACGGTCAATTCGTGCTGTTCTGCCCAGCCGCAGAGCGGTTGCCCGTGGTAGTATCAAAGGCAGAGACAGGAGACATGATATGACCAAGCCTGCGGCGGAATTCGAGCCTCTGGCCCTGGCGGTGCTCACCGTCAGTGATACCCGAACCCCGGAAACGGATACCTCCGGGGATCTGCTGGTGAGTCGGCTGGAAGAGGCCGGGCACCGGCTGGTAACCCGCCAGATCGTCAAGGACGACATCTACCAGCTGCGCAAGGTGGTGTCTGACTGGATTGCCGATGAGGGCATCCAGGTGATTCTCACCACGGGCGGCACCGGTTTCTCCGGGCGGGATTCCACCCCGGAAGCCCTGTCGGTGCTGTTTGATAAACATATCGAGGGGTTTGGTGAGCTGTTCCGGCAGGTCAGCGTGGAGGACATCGGCACCTCTACGGTTCAGTCCCGTTGTCTGGCCGGGCTCGCGAATCGTACGGTCATCTTTTGCCTGCCCGGCTCCAACAATGCCTGTGCCACCGGTTGGGACCGGATCATCCGTGAGCAGCTGGATGCCCGCCACCGCCCCTGCAACTTTGTCGGGCAGGTGCGGCGATGAGTGCGCCTCCTGCATTGATGCCGGTCAGCGAGGCGCTGGAGCGTCTGCTGGCAGCGGCACAGCCGTTTCAGGCCGTACGTGGCATCGCGCTGAGTGAGGCTCGTGGCCAGTATCTGGCCAGTGCGGTCAAAGCACGGGTGGATGTGCCGGCCTTTGATAACGCTGCGGTGGACGGCGTGGCGATGCGCTATGCGGATCTGGACGAGCCCGGTCTGACATTGCCTATGCATTTGCGGGTGGCTGCCGGTGATGCGCCGGGCACCCTGATGCCCGGTCAGGTGGCGCGGATCTTTACCGGCGCGCCGGTGCCTGCCGGCGCCGATACGGTGTTGATGCAGGAGGACTGTGAAATCGCCGATGGCCGGGTGCGCCTGCCAGCTCGTGAAAACGTCAGAGAAGGCCAGAACATTCGCCCTGCGGGACAGGATGCCCGCCGTGATGAGGTGGTCCTGGCCCGCGGTGAACGCCTTACGCCCCAGGCGGTGGGTTTGATCGCATCGGTGGGGGAATCCCGGGTCACGGTTAACGCACCGCGTATCCTGGTGCTGACCACCGGTGACGAGTTGCAGGGACCAGAGGAAGCCCCGCTGCCAGGCAAGATTTACGACAGTAATGGTCCTCAGCTGGAACAGTTGTTGATTCAGAGTGGGTTTGCCAATGTGCAACGGGAGCATCTTGCGGATGATCCTGAGCTGATTCGCAGCACCCTGACGCGCTATCTCACCGATCCCCTGCACCGCCCGGATGTGATCATTTCTACTGGCGGTGTCTCGGTGGGAGAGGAAGACCATTTGCGAGCGGTGCTGGAAAGCCAGGGGGAACTGGATTTCTGGCGTTTGGCGATCAAACCGGGCAAGCCCTTCACCTTTGGTGAAGTGGATGGCCTGCCTTTCTTCGGCTTGCCGGGCAATCCTTCCGCCGTGCTGGTGTGTTACCTGATGCTGGTGTTGCCGGCCCTGCGCAAATCCTGTGGCGCCAGCTCTTTCTTGCCGGAGCCCTTCACTGTGCCGGCGGATTTTGCTGTGCCCCGACCGGGAAAACGGCAGGAATATCTTCGCGTGCGCTGTATCAATCATCAGGGGCAGCTGCGCCTGCAGCAACACCCGAACCAGAGCTCCGGCATGCTCAGCTCTGCGGTCTGGGCCGATGGCCTTGCTGTGGTGCCGGTGGGTAAAGCATTCGAGGCTGGTGAGCCGTTGGCGTTTTATCCTTTCTCGCAATTGCTGTTGTAATGGATTAAGCAGGCCAGTATGCGCTGGCCTGTGCTTCCGTTCGTTCCCGATTCTTTGCGCTTCATCCGATTATCCCCATGGCTTTGTCCTTGCTGTGAGCCAGTTGACGTCCTTTTGACGCGCCAGAAATCAGCCTGATCGTGCAGGGGGGACATTGGGTGCTCCCGGGAAAATTACGGTTGGCGAGACCAAGGTCGGTCGAAGTACGCCTCGTTGGATAACAAGGAAAAAAGAGGTGGCTGAAGATGAAAGGAACGATTACCCGTTGCGCAAAGGAACTGGTCGAATCAACATTCGGGGCTGATCAGTGGCTGGCCATTCTGGAAGATGCGAAAGTGGATGAAGAGACACGCCATCGACTTGCCTACCCGACTACGGATATTGATGACAGCATGGCCAAGGATATTCTTGCCTCTACCGCAAAGGTGCTGGGCCTGACGGCGGAGCAGGTTGCCGATGCCTTTGGCGAACACTGGTGCTGTGTCTACGCGCCGAAAATCTACTCCAGCATCATTACCCGCTTTGATTCCGCCCGGGAAATGATTCTCGGCATGGACAAGATCCATGTGCAGATGACTGCCACTATCAAGAATGCGCGACCACCGCGGTTCGATTATCAGTGGCAAGACGACCGTACCCTGATTGTGACCTACAAATCCTTCCGCGGCATGATCGACATCTACCGTGGCCTGGTGCTGGGTGTGGGCAAGCTTTTCAATGAGCCGTTGAGTGCCCGCAAACTGGATAATACCCAGGTCGAGATCGTGTTTGGCTGAGCGTGATTCCTCAGGGCAGCAAGACAGCCCTGAGGCAATTCCTGACGCTTTCTATCGGCCTGATGACTTGCAGGACTGACCGTCGGCCCCCCGCAGGGGTTGAGTTTCCGTTATAATTCGCGGCAAATTTTTCAGGAACCGGATTATGACGATTGAATCTGCCTTGCTGGCGCGCGCGGACTCTTGCTGCGAACTATGCGGTGCAAAGGAAGCCCTTTCTGTGTATGCCGTGCCGCCTGAGTCGGACGGTTCCGAGGCACAATCCGCCCTGCTGTGCGAGACCTGCCAGTACCAGATCGACAATCCCGGCAATGAAGATGCCAACCACTGGCGTTGCCTCAATGACAGCATGTGGAGTCAGCAGCCGGCCGTACAGGTACTGGCCTGGCGTATGCTGACTCGACTGCGTGCGGAGGGCTGGCCCCAGGATCTGCTGGATATGCTGTATCTGGAAGATGAGGTGCTGGAGTGGGCCCAGGCCACCGGGGAAGGTGTCGTGGAAGAGCAGGGCGTACAGCATCGTGACAGCAATGGCGCAGTGCTGGAAGCGGGGGACTCGGTCACCCTGATCAAGGATCTGAATGTGAAGGGCGCCAACTTTACCGCCAAGCGTGGCACCCCGGTGCGCAACATTTCCCTGGTGCAGGATAACCCTGAACAGATCGAAGGCCGGGTGGAAGGCCAGCGTATCGTCATTCTCACCCAGTTCGTGAAGAAAAATTAATGGCAGCAACATTGGTGCTGGGCGGTATTCGTTCTGGCAAGAGTGAGCTGGCGGAACGGCTGGCACAGGAGCAGGGCGGCCCGGTAGTTTATGTGGCCACCGCGACCATTGGTGATGCGGAAATGCAGGAGCGGGTACGGGTGCACAAGATGCGCCGTCCGCCGCAATGGTGGCTGGAGGAAGAGCCGCTGTCACTGGGCGGCGTGCTGCGTAGAAAGGCACTGATGAATCCGCCGCCGACGCTGCTGATAGATTGCATGAGTCTGTGGGTGAGCAACCTGCTGCACGCCGGTGACAGTGTGTTTGCCCGCGAGCGCGACAATTTCCTGTCGGCGTTGGTGAGCTATCCGGGGCTGGTGGTGATTGTCAGCAATGAAGTGGGGCTGGGGACCATTGGCATGGATCCCCTCACCCGGCGTTTTGCCGATGAGCTGGGCTGGTTGAACCAGTCCCTGGCCAGGCGGTGCGACAAGGTATTGTTCACCGTTGCCGGGATTGCCCAGACGCTCAAAGGCGAGCGGTAGCGTCTGCTGTAGGAGCGTCGCTCGCGGCGCGATTTCAGACCAGGATCAATAACGTTTTCACCACAGAGCGCACTGGGGCACAGAGAAAACCCATTGCTTTATCTCAGTGACCTCTGTGGTAAATAAATATTTTCAGGGGTTGGGTGATCGCGCCGCCAGCGACGCTCCTACGGCACGGCTAGCCGTGCTTCACCAGACAACTCAGCGTGCCGAATTCGGTGTGATCCAGTCGCACCTGTGAGCGGCAGGCGAAGGGGATCTGGAAGCCGGCCATGGCATTGCTGGGTGTCAGGCCCAGAACATGTCCCAGCACCATGCGAATCACGCCGCCGTGGCATACCAGCAGGACTTTCTGGCCTGCCAATTCTTCGTTCCAGTGTTGCCATGCTTCACCGATGCGCTGATGAAAATCCTGAATGGTTTCCGCATTGGGGGGCGGGTGATTTTCGGCATCGCGCCAGAAGTTGGCCTGGTGGTCGCCGTATTCCTGTTCCACCTGTTCCCGGGTCTTGCCCTCCCAGTCACCAAAGCAGATTTCCTTGAAGCCTTCGGCAACCGTCACAGGGATGTCCAGCTGTGTGGAAAGTTCGCTGGCGAATTCGCGGCAGCGCAGCAGAGGGGATGAAAGGATATGATCCCAGCGTTCTCCGTCCTCGATGGCGTCACGCATCTGCTGCCAGCCCAGTTCGCTGAGCGGGTCATCGCGATGCCCGCGGTACTTGTGACCGCCAGCCGGTTCGCCGTGGCGGATCAGATCGAAAAAGGTAGAGGTCATGTCATTCATTCTCGCTGTTGCTGACGCCAGCATCGGTGAAGGTGGCCATCTGGTTGTGCAGGGCGCAGGCATTGCGCAGCAGTGAGGCTGCCACCGCGGCGCCACTGCCTTCCCCGAGGCGCATTCCCAGGTCGAGGAGGGGTCTGGCCTGAAGTGCGTCGAGCACCTTGCCGTGACCGGGTTCCCCTGATCGGTGGGAGAACAACAGCCAGTCAGCCAGTTCCGGGCGCAGGCGTACCGCCGCCAGTGCGGCCGCGGAAACGATAAACCCATCCACCAGCACCGGGATGCCGCGTACCGCGCAACCTATGCATGCGCCGGCCAGCGCGACGATCTCGAAGCCGCCTAGCGATGCCAGGCAGTGCAGCGGGTCGTTGCTGTTACCGTGCCTGGTGAGGGCTTGCTGAATCACTTCGACCTTATGATTGACGCCGTTGCTATCCAGTCCGGTGCCGGGGCCGGCCAGCTCTTTTGGGGAGGCCTGCAGCAGGGCACAGGCAAGGGTGCTGGCACTGGTAGTATTGCCAATGCCCATTTCCCCGCCAATGAAAATGTCACAGCCATGTTCGGCAGCGCGTGCAGCGGCCCGGTCACCAGCGGTTAGCGCCAAATGCAGTTGTGCTTCACTCATGGCGGCTTGCCGGGCCAGGTTGGCCGTCCCCGGGGCAATCGCTTCATCAACGACGCCATCCGTTGGTGCCTGCGCTGACACCGTGCCCAGATTGACCACCTCCAGATGGGCTTTGAGTTGTCGGGCCAGAACGTTGATGGCTCCCCCGCCGGCAACAAAGTTGGCAATCATCTGGCCGGTGACGGCCTGCGGGAAGGCCGAAATGCCTTCCGCACAGACGCCATGGTCGGCGGCAAACACGGTGATCTTGATGCGTTCAGCTGAAGGGTGCTGGGTGTGTTGTAGCGCGGCCAGGCTCACGGCCAGGGTTTCCATCTGTCCAAGTGAGCCGGCAGGTTTGGTCAGCTGCTGCTGGCGCCGTTGAGCCTCCTGGCGATGCTGATCGCTGGGCGGGGGGATCACTTGCAGCCATGGTGTGGCGGGGGAGACAGAACAGGACACGGATAATTTCGCTGTGCAGTAAAAGCGGCAAATCCTCGGCGGCGGAGTGCGGCCTGTCAAGTTGGCTACGACTTAATGAAGGGGTTTCAACTGGGCTTGAAAGTCGCTCATGTGTCGCGATTCCGTTTGCTTATTGATTGCGCCATTGGTAATTTCGCGCCACCTTTTCGGTGCCTGCCCTGGTTCAGGGCGGGTTAAACGGGAAGTTGGTGATTTCCTCGCTTAAACCGCAGGAAAGAGTCCAACACTGCCCCCGCAACGGTGATTGAGTCAACGACCTTCACGACGCCACTGTGCCTGTGCATGGGAAGGCGATGGTTGGAAGCATTTGCTTCGCTCATCAGTCCGGAGACCGGCCGGGAAGAGGGTGCTTTTGTCTTTCTGCTTGCGTGCCGAGTACGCAAGGGGGCAAGAGTGTCTTTACCAGGCGTTGCGGCGGGCGATGGCAGGGTGTGCCGGCGTCTTCGCGCTGCCCCTTGTTGTTGTGTCTGCCACGGCAAAATCCACGCCGTGCGGGTGGGCACGGCAGAGGGGATCAATCTCATGTCCTTGCGTTTTATGGCTGCCGGTTCGGCGGCGCTTTTCCTGTTGCCGCTGGCAGCATCCTCCAATGAGCCGGTGCAGTTGGCTGTACTCGACCCGATTGTCGTCACGCCCACGTTGAGCAGTGTTACTGCCGAGGCGTCCCTGTCTTCGGTGACCGTCATTGATGAGCAGACCCTGCGTGACCAGCAGCCGCTGGAAATGCGCGATGTCCTGCGCGGCCAGCCGGGGGTGGATACCTATGGCAATGGTTCGTTTGGCAAGATCAGCAATGTGTCCATTCGCGGTACCTCCAGTAATGCTTCCCTGCTTATGATTGATGGCGTGCGTTTGCGTTCGGCAACGACTGGCGCACCCGCCTGGGAATTCCTGCCGCCACAGATGTTCGAGCGAGTGGAAATTGTGCGCGGTCCCCGCGGCAGTCTATACGGTGCCGATGCAGTCGGTGGTGTGGTCCAGTTGTTTGGCCGGGACAGCGGTGAATGGCTGACCATGGGTGGTGGCAGTTTCGCCAGCTGGAACCTTGGCGCGGGCGCTTCCCTGAGCGAAGACGGCACTTCTGTGATGGTGGGGGCCAACGTATTTGATACGGAAGGCACAGAAATCCGCGAACACAGTCATGACCGAGGCTTCCATAACGAGTCGGGGATCTTCCGGATCAGTCATCAGTTTGATGATCGCGGCAGCATTGGTTTGTTCCGGTTCAGTAGCGAAGGGGATACCGAATTTGAAGGCAGCACCCCGGAACAGAAGCGACAGATGGAATATCTGCTACAGGTCACCGGCCTGAAGGGCGATGTATGGATTAGTGAAGACTGGCAGCTCAAGGCCCTGGTCAGTGAGGCGCAGGATGAGAGTGAAGATTTCACTGATGGCCTCAGTAATGGTGATTTCAATACCCGCACCCGTACCGCCAATGTTCAGAGCGTATCGCTGTGGGGCAATCACCAGTTCATTCTGGGGGGCGAATACCAGAGCGATGAGGTACTCAGCAGCGTCGACTACGACGAGCCAAGCCGTGACAACAAGGCGGCATTCGCTCAAGCCCTGCTGGCGTTTGGGGCGCTGGATCTGCAGGCTAGTCTGCGCCATGACGATAATGACGCCTACGGCAGCAAGGTGACCGGTGCCGGCGGGGTGGGTTTCAAGCTGAATGACCAGCACCGCCTTCGTGCCAGCTACGGTACCGCTTACCGTGCGCCCACCTTCAATGATCTTTACTACCCGGATTCGCCGCCGTTCTACTTCAGCAATCCGAATCTGGAGCCGGAGTCGTCGGAAACGGGTGAGCTTGGTCTGCGTGGCCAGTACAGCGCCTGGTACTGGGATGCGGCGTTCTATCGCACCAATATCGAAGACATGATTGTGTACGACTTTGCCCAGGCGACCTCCCTGAATCTGGAGCGTACCACCGTGGAGGGGGCTGAGTTGGCCATGGGGCTGGACTGGGAAAACTGGCGCGCCGCACTGGCGTTCACCGCCGTGAAACCGGAAGATCGGGAAACCGGTAATATCATTGCCTACCGGGCCCAGCGTAGCGGCCGGCTGGATATTGATCGTCGTTTCGGTGAAGTCTCCCTGGGGGCGACTGCCAGCTTTCAGGGTCACCGTTATACCGATGCTGCCAATACGGATCGGTTGTCCGGGTTTGGGCTGGTGGATTTGCGAGCCAGTTGGGATTTCGCTGAGAACTGGACTGGTCGGGTCGTGGTCGAAAACCTGCTGGACAAGGAGTATGTCACGGCACGCAGTTTTGCCGGCTGGGATTACCTGAATTCGGGGCGTGCCGTCATGGTGAGCCTGAGCTACGACACACAATAAGACGCGGGCCGGGACGCCCGCACCGAGAGGACGAGTCATATGACATTGCGCGGGATGCTGATGGTGAGTGGTTTGCTACTGGCGGTAATGGCCAGATCAGAAAGCTGTGTGGACGACGATACCGGTCGTACCGTCTGCCTTACAGCGCCCGCGCAAGCCATCGTGGCGCTCTCGCCTGGGGCCACGGAAATTCTTTTTTCCGCCGGAGCCGGTGAGCAGCTGGTCGCCGCCGTCAACTTTAGTGACTATCCGCCGGCAGCAAAGAAGCTGCCCCGGGTGGGCACCTTCAAGCGTCTGGATCTGGAAGCTATCGTGGCTCTGCAGCCGGATCTGGTGGTGGCCTGGGGCAGTGGCAATCCTGCCGAGCAGGTGGAGCGGTTGATGTCCATGGGGCTGCCGGTCTATGTCAGTGAACCGCGCAAGTTTGAAGATGTGGCCAGTAATCTCGAGCGGCTGGGAGCGCTGGCAGGTACCTCCAGCGTGGCGACCGGCGCTGCCAATGCGTTTCGGGCAGGTGTGGCTGCCTTGCAGGAACGTTATGCCAAGGCTGCTCCGGTGACCGTGTTCTATCAGGTGTGGGAAGAGCCTTTGATGACAGTCAGTGATGCTCACCTGATCAGTGAAGCGATGCAGATCTGCGGAGGCGTGAATGTGTTTGGTGGTCTGTCGGCACTGGCGCCGCATATCAGCCGTGAAGCCGTACTGGAAAAGAACCCGCAGGTGATCGTCGCGGGGGGTATGGGTGAAGACAATCCGCAGTGGCTGGAGCCATGGAAGCAATTTTCATCCCTGCAGGCAGTACAGAAAGACAACCTGTTTTTCATCGCCCCGTCCTCCCTGCAGCGGCCGACCCCGATGATGCTGACCGGCACCCGCACGCTCTGCCGGCACCTGGAAACCGCCCGTGCCCGACAGTAGTTACCGTTACGTTTTCTCCCTGTCACTACTGATGGTGGCCAGCCTGCTGGCCTTGCTACTGGCGGTTGCGGTGGGCAGTGTGCCGGTGTCTCTGGCGGAGCTGTGGGCGCTATTCAGCGGTCGGGGGCTGCCGCTGCATCAGGAGCTGGTCTTCGGCCTGCGTGCCCCGCGGGCACTGGCTGCTTTCGCCACCGGTGGCTTGTTGTCCCTGGCTGGGGCCTTGATGCAGGTGTTGTTGCGCAATCCGCTGGCGGACCCCTATGTGCTGGGGATATCCGGTGGAGCGGCGGTGGGCGCCTTGCTGTCCATGTTGCTTGGTCTGGGGACAGCCATGGTGTCCGGCTCAGCTTTTACCGGCGCCTTTATTTCGACACTACTGGTGTTCGGTCTGGCTCAAGGTCAGGGTAGCTGGACACCTACCCGGTTGTTGCTCACCGGGGTGGTGGTGGCTGCCGGATGGGGCGCGCTGATTACTTTCATGCTGACGCTGGGCTCGGCGCAGCAGCTGCCAGGCATGCTTTACTGGCTGATGGGTGATCTGAGCTATGCACGCAGTCCCTGGCTGGCGTGGCTGGTGCTGATTCTGGCGTTGCTGTTGACACTGCCATTGGGGCGTAGCCTGAATGTGCTGGCCCGGGGGCCGTTGCAGGCGGCGGCGTTGGGTGTAGCAGTGAAGCCGCTGGCCTGGTGCGTGTATGGCCTGGCCAGCTTGCTCACCGCGGCTGCCGTTACCACTGCCGGCAGTATCGGTTTCGTGGGTCTCATCGTGCCGCACATGCTGAGGCTGGTATTGGGAAATGATCAGCGCATGATTCTGCCGGCCTCGGTGCTTGCCGGAGGGGCGCTGCTGACGGTGGCGGATACGGTGGCGCGGACGATCATCGCACCACAGCAGTTACCCGTCGGGGTGATCACCGCCCTGATCGGCGTGCCGGTCTTCCTGTTCCTGCTCTATCGGAGCCGCTGATGACGATGCTTGAAGCGCTGGAGCTGGTGATCGATATTCCTGGCCGCAAAGGCGGTTCGCCACTGAGCCTGCAGATCGAGCCGGGCCAGCGCTGGGGGGTGCTGGGGCCCAATGGCGCAGGCAAGACCACCCTGCTGCATACCCTGGCGGGGTTGCGTACTCCTCGTGCCGGACAGGTGTTGCTTGACGGCGTGCCACTGTCTGAACTGCGTCGCCGGCAGGTGGCCAGGCAGTTGGCGGTGGTGTTTCAGGAGCGTCAGGACAGTTTTCCCGCCACGGTAATGGAGTCGGTGCTGATTGGCCGTCATCCTTTCCTGTCGCCCTGGCAACGACAGAGCGCGGGTGATCTGGCGCTGGCACAGGCCGCGCTGGCGTCGTTGTCCCTTACCTCTCTGCAGGATCGGCTGGTCAACACTCTGTCCGGCGGGGAGCGCCAGCGGGTTTCCATTGCCACCGCGCTATGTCAGCAGCCCGCCATTCTGTTGGCGGACGAACCCACCAACCATCTTGACCTTCATCATCAGGTGTTGGCCATGCAGTTGTTACAACAGCAGGCGGAATCCGGGGCGGGGGTGTTCATGTGTCTGCATGACCTGAATCTGGCCGCCCGCTGGTGCGATCACATCCTGCTGATGTACCCCGACGGCGCGCTTTGCCACGGCCCGGTGGAGACCATGCTGGTGCCGGAAGCGCTGGAGCGGTTATATGACCAGAAGCTGGTGGTGACTGAGGTCAATGGCCGAGCCTTCTTCATACCGCAATAGGCAGCATTTCCGCAGGTGATGCGCGGCCACTGCAATCTGACCGTTCCGCCGAGTGAGCCTTTGAAGTGGCAAATACGGACAGGCAGCACGCAAGGAATATGACGGGCTTGTAAGAGCCGGAAAGATGCATCATGGATATTCCCCCGTGATTGCTTGCGCACAATGTTTTTATTGATCTGCTTGCAATACTAGCGAGGGGGAGAGCCCTTTATTACCCCTACTTTTTAGTAGGGGTAAACTGTCCATCGAATCGATTGAAAAAGGTTTGTCGAGGATTAGCGAAAAAAAGAGACGGACCAGGATTGGCCGAAGGCAATTTTCGAACTTGATGTGGACCTTTGCTCGCAAAGCAGGTTTGTTCCGGCCTCGATCAAATCCGCGACAGTGCGGTTTCCCGGTTTGCGTGCAGCAGGTTGCGTGAAGCGTGCTGCGGCCGCAGGGCATCCATAAAAAAGGCTCCCGTTCGGGAGCCTTTTTTATAGGGCAGGGTTATCAACGATCAGTGATCGTGACCACCCGGGCCGTGTACGTGGCCGTGCTCTTTTTCTTCGTCGGAGGCTTCACGCACTTCGGTGATCTCGACAGCGAAGTTCAGGGTCTCACCCGCCAGCGGGTGGTTGCCGTCGACAGTCACTTCATCGCCTTCTACGGCGGTGATGGTGAAGATGCGCGGACCGGCTTCGGTCTGGGCCTGGAACTGCATGCCCGGCTGCAGGTTGTCTTCGTTGCCCTCGAAAGCGGTCTTCGGAACCTGCTGGATCAGCTGCTCGTGACGCTCACCGTAGCCTTCCTCAGGAGTCACGGTCACATCCAGCTTGTCGCCAGCCTGCTTGCCCAGCAGCGCCTTTTCCAGGCCCGGGATAATGTTGCCGGCACCGTGCAGGTAAGCCAGGGGTTCACCACGCTCTACGGAGGAATCGATGGTCTGGCCGGCGTTATTGGTCAGGGTGTAGTGGATGGACACTACGGCGTTTTCTGAGATTTGCATGGAAACCCTTTTGGGGTAGATGAATTTGGAATGCGGCGGCCGCAAAGGGCCGAAACACCCGGAAAGGGGCCCATTCTAACAATAGCACGGCGGGCCTGACCAACCGGGTGGGCACTGGGCCGACGAAATGGCCAGAAAAGCGGCGAATATCGTCACGACGGGCTGGCCCGGGGTTTGCTACAGTGGGGGCCATGACAAGTACTGAACCCGTCCGCCCGGCCATGTTGCAGGACCGCTTCGGGCGCACCATTGATTATGTACGGCTGTCGGTGACCGACCGCTGTGACTTCCGCTGTGTGTACTGCATGGCGGAGGATATGACCTTTGTGCCGCGGGCCCAGGTACTGACCCTGGAGGAAATGGAGCGGCTGGCCAGGGTGTTGGTGGAGCTGGGGGTGAGACGGATCCGCCTCACCGGTGGAGAGCCCCTGGTGCGCCGGGATGTGGCGCAATTGGTGCGCGATATTGGTGCCATTTCCGGCCTCGATGAACTAAATATGACCACTAACGGCGCTGGTCTGGTTCGCTATGCCGACGAGTTGAAGGCCGGGGGGCTGGATCGCATCAATGTCAGCCTGGACTCCCTGAACCCGGACCGGTTCCGCCAGCTGACTCGCACCGGTGACCTGGCGAAGGTGCTGGCGGGTATTGAGGCCGCCCGCGAGGCGGGTTTCCGCCGTATCAAACTGAACAGCGTGATCCTGCGCGGGCGCAACCATGATGAGGTGCCGGCGCTGGTGGATTTTGCTCTGGAGCGGGGGCTGGATATCTCCTTTATCGAGGAAATGCCGCTGGGGCAGATCACCGAGCATGATCGCGGGTTGGAGTTCGTGTCATCGGCGGAACTGCGCGATGACCTCTCAACCCGCCTGAATCTGGTGCCGCTGGCGGAGAAGACCGGTGGCCCGTCGCGCTACTGGCAGGTGCCGGGTAGTGACAGTCGCATCGGTTTTATTTCCCCCCATTCACAAAACTTTTGCGAATTGTGTAATAGGGTGCGGGTAACCGCGGAGGGGCGTATGCTCTTGTGCCTGGGTCATGAGCACAGCGTGGACCTGCGCGCCGTGCTACGCGCTCACCCGGACGATGATGCCCCCCTGCGCGACGCCATTATTGGCGCCATGGCGATCAAGCCGGAACGCCATGACTTCAGCCTGGACCCGGGTGAGCAACTGGTACGATTCATGAATATGACTGGTGGTTAGCCGCCTGCAAGCGTGTTGCATGCGGCGTGATTGCGTATAAAAAAGCGAGAGACCATGAAAACCCTGCCTGAACTGTTTTCCAATAATCAAAAGTGGCGTGTCGAGATCGAGAAACAGCATCCCGGTTTCTTCGAGGCGCTGGGTCAGCAGCAAAGCCCGGAATTCCTGTGGATCGGTTGTGCGGATTCCCGTGTTCCGGCCAATGAAGTGGTTGGCCTGATGCCCGGTGAGCTGTTCGTTCACCGTAATGTGGCCAACCTGGTCAACCATACCGATCTGAACCTGCTGTCCGTGCTGCAGTTTGCTGTGGATGTGCTCAAGGTGAAGCACATCATGGTGGTGGGCCACTACGGCTGTGGCGGTGTGAAAGCCTCCATGGAAGATGCCCCCCACGGCCTGATCGACAACTGGCTGCGCCAGGTGCGTGAGCTGTACCTGCGCAACCGCAAGAATCTGGCCGAGCTGCCGGATGACCAGGCCCGACTGGACAAGATGTGCGAGCTGAACGTGGCCCGTCAGGTCATCAACGTCTCCAACACCACGGTAGTTCAGGAAGCCTGGCGCCGTGATCAGGAGCTGACCATCCACGGTTGGGTGTATGGCATTGGTGATGGCGTGCTGCAGGATCTGGATATTCAGATCCAGGGCAACAAGGAACTGCGTACCCTGGAGAACAACGAGTACGATAGCTGCTCCGGCTAAACCGGACTGCAGGGCGGAAATGCCTCAGGGCATCTCCGCCATCAAGCTACGAGCTACGAGCTACGAGCTACGAGCTACGAGCTACTCTCGCTTGGAAAGGAAAAAACCAAAAAGTTCCCGAGCTTCTGCCTTTCAACGAAGCCGCTGTAGGAACGTAGCGTAGCGGAGTAACGCACGGAGTGCGGCCCCGAAGGGGTGAGCGTAGCGAATAACGAGCCTGCACGCGATCCGAGCCCAAGCGAGGTAAGGATTTCAGAGACGAGTTACGAGTACCGAGTTTCGAAAATCAAAAGATAACGACGAAGCGCTAAGTTTGAGATTTTGCCTTTCGCAACTCGTTACTCGAAACTGTTTGCCTTGCTTGGGCTCGGATCGCTTGCAAGCAAGCTCCCACAAGAGAAAGCGCCTCCGCTTCCTCTGGCCCTTCAGAAACTGTGGGACAGCAGTGCACAGTGAGCCTCTTCAAAGCAGGAAGGCGCTAGCGGTTTGTCAGAACCAGAAGCGAATCCCTGCCACCAGCATGCCTTCCTCGGTCTTGCCTCCAGAAGCGCGGGTGAAGTCGGCAGTATCGCCGTACTGCTTTTCCCAGTTCACGCCAATGTAGGGGGCAATTTCCCGACGGATCTCGTAGCGTAGCCGCAGCCCGGCTTCGATATCGGTCAGGCCCTTGCCGACGCCCAGTTCTGCATCCTCCTTTCCGTAGAAGTTTGCTTCCAGGGCCGGTACCAGCACCAGCTTCTGGGTCAGCATCAGTTCGTACTCTGCGCTGAGCTGCAGATTGGTGAGGCTGTCGTCACCGATGAAAAGATGGGCATCCACATCGAACTGGTAGGGTGCCAGTCCCTTGATGCCAATGCTGGCCCAGTCGCGGTTGGGATCATCCGGCTGCCAGTCGCGGCGAACACCCAGTTGCCCGTCCCAGAAGGGGGAAAGCGCCCGACTCCAGGCCAGTCGCGTGTCGGCGCTTTCCGTGGCGGGATCTTCGTCATCGTGTTCCGGTGCCATCAGCCGCTCGCCATTACTGGAAAAGTACAGTTTGTTGATGTCGCTGCCGTACCAGCCATCCACTTCCCAGGCGAGCACACGACCCTCGTCGGTATCGCGTACTTCCAGCTGATCGACAATGACCTGGCCAACGCGCATGGGATGTTCGCTCATGGCAAAAGCGCTCTGTGCGCTGAGGGTCAGCGCCATCACAGGGAGTAATTTCTTCATGATGTGTGCCCCCCATGCTGATGGTGCTCCATCCCGGGCATTGGCTTTTCAGTGTCTTTGCTGACTACCCGCACCTCACGGAACATGCCCGCATCCATGTGATAAAGCAGGTGGCAGTGATAGGCCCAGCGCCCCAGGGCGTCGGCACGCACCAGATAGCTGATTTTTTCGCCGGGCTTCACGGTGATGGTATGTTTGCGAAGTAGTTTGCCATCGCCCAGTTCCAGATCACTCCATAGCCCATGGAGGTGAATGGGGTGGGTCATCATGGTGTCGTTCACCAGGGTGATACGCACACGCTCGTTATGGTACAGCTCCAGGGGTTTGGCATCGGCAAAGGGAATGCCGTTGAAGCTCCACATATAGCGGCTCATGTTGCCGGTCAGGTGCAGCACGATTTCGCGATCGGGATGCAGGCTGTCCGGTGGCCCGCCGGCGGTTTCCATGTCCGCATAGGTGAGTACCTTCCAGTCACGATTGCGCAGGCCTATGCCGGGGTCGGCGAGCATCTCGCCGGGAGCCATGGCGCGCATGTCCACTCCCGGGCCGTATTCGCTGTCCAGATGCTGGGTGGCGCTGTCTCTTGGTGCCAGGTCCGGGTTGGCGGGATCCACGGCAAAAGGTACGGCCATGTCGCCGTGATTCATGCCATCCATGTCGTGGTTCATGGCACTGTGATCCATGCTGCTCATGTCGTGGTTCATGGTGCTCTGATCCATGCTGTCCATATCATGATTCATGGAACTGTGGTCCATACCGCCCATGCCCATTTCCGTATGGCCCAACAATGGCGGTTCGTCCATATCGGGCACAGCAGCACTGAGCGCCGGGTCCGGTGTGAGGGTGCCGCGCGCAAAGCCGGAGCGGTCGATACTCTGGGCAAACAGGGTGTAGGCGCGGTCGTCTTTGGGTTCGACGATCACGTCCAGGGTTTCCGCCACACCGAGTCGAACTTCATGGAAGTCCACCGGTTTCACCGGTTGCCCGTCCATGGCCACCACAGTCATGTCGAGGCCGGGAATACGGATATCGAAGAAGGTCATGGCGCTGGCGTTGATAAAGCGCAGTTTGATTCGTTCACCAGGATTGAACTGACAGGTCCAGTTGCCGTTGGGACTCTGGCCATTCATCAGGTAGGTGTAGGTGTAGCCGGTGACATCGGCCAGATCCCGCTCGCTCATGCGCATAGTGTTCCACATGTGCCGGTCCTTGAGCGTTTTCAGGACACCTTTTTCACGGAAGTCGCGCAGGGTATCGAACACCGTGCGCTCGTTGAAATTGTAGTAATGGCTGACTTTCTTGAGCGTGGCGTAAATATGCTTCGGGTCCTCATCGCTCCAGTCCGACAGCATGATCACTTGCTCCCTGTCGAAGGAGTGTGGTTCCGGGGTTTTCGGCTCAATGATGATGGAGCCGTAAAGGCCAGTCTGTTCCTGGAAACCCGAATGGCTGTGATACCAGTAGGTGCCACTTTGCACGATGGGGAACTGGTAGGTGAAGGTCTCGCCGGGCTTGATGCCATCAAAGGACAAGCCGGGCACGCCATCCATGGTGAACGGCAGCAGCAGGCCGTGCCAGTGAATGGAGCTGGTTTCCGGCAGCAGGTTGGTCACCTTGATGGTGACGGTGTCGCCCTCGCGCCAGCGCAGGGTTGGGCCCGGCACGATGCCGTTGATGGTGGTGGCCTGACGGGGCTTGCCGGTGATGTTCACGTCGGCGCCACCCAGGGTCAGGTGAAAGGTGTCACCGCTGAGAATAGGGGCGCCGGTATGCCCTTGAGTGGCGAGCAATTGCCGTGGGCTGAGGCCCAGCCCCAGTCCGGTGGCACCGAGCGCTAGGCCCTGCACGAAACGTCGTCGTGGCAGGGAGAAAGATTGCCTGTTCATGTTGGTCTCCTGATGGTTTGAGAAAAAGTGGACTCAAACCGTCAGGGTTGGCGGGCGCAGGGGCAGCTGGTGAATACCGGGAGAGACAGCAATGACCGGGCCCGGCAGATAGTGCTGGGCAGGGCTGTCATTGCCGGAAACAAAACGCGTCAGGGTAATGGCGCTGACCTGACAAAGGGTGATGCACTGACAGGCGTTGTCATCCGGGCAGTGGCTATCTGTCTGTTGGTCCATGCCCATGTGGTTCATGGACATGCTGCTGTGGGTGTTGGTGTGGGAGCTGGTATCGGCGCTGTGGTGATGACAGTGGGACAGCGCGTTGCCCATACGGGCCCCACTGGCGGCCATGGCGCTGCTTTCCATGGCCACGGCGGTGCCGGTTACCAGCATCAATGCGGTAAGCAGCAGGGCCAGGGCGGGCCGGATGGAAGAGAGCCATGAACGCTTCATAAGTCCGATTATCAACCCTTGGGCTACCCCAAGGTCAAGGCAAAGTCTGCTGGCGTGCTGAACAGGGACTGGAGGGCAACGCTGCAGGCGATAACCAACAGCAGTACGGCGGTGCCTCTCTCCACCCAGTGATGGTGGGCGCGTAACCAGGGCAGGAAGCGGCTGCGGCCGAGCATCACGGCGACCAGCACGTACCAGCCTCCATCGATCAGTATGGAGGTCAGCACCATCTGGATACGGGCGGCCTGGCCCATGCCGGCGTCAAGAAACTGGCTGAACAGGGCGAGAAAGAACAGCGCCACTTTGGGGTTCAGGAAGGCGACCATGAAGCCATCCCGTGCGGCGCTGTGCAGCACATTGAAGGATGCATCTGGCGTTGCCGGTACCAGTGGCTGCCTGCCGGCCTGCCAGCTCTTCCAGGCCATCCAGATCAGAAATGCGGCGCCACCGAGGGACAGCACCTGCTCCATGATGGGGTAGCGATGAAACAGTACAGCAAGCCCCGTGACGGTGGCGGCCGCCCACAGGCCGATGCCAATGGCATGGGTGATGCCGGCCAGCGCGCCAGCCTTGTGGCCGCCGTGCAGGGTGTGTCGTGTAATGACCGCCAGGCTGATGCCCGGGGTCATGGCGCCAAGGGCGCAGACGCTGGCCAGTAACAGCCAATCGTGAAAACTCATCATGGTGAATCCCGTTGCAGATTGTCAGCGGGATCAGGTTTCTGCCCACTGGCGTAGCAGATTATGGTAGACGCCAGTCAGTTTGAGAATAGCGTCGCGGTCCGCGCCACTCTGGGTAAGGGTGGTGATGGCGGTATCCATCTCGAACAGTGTGCGGCGGTTGGCATCGTTGCGCACCATGCTTTGTACCCAGAAGAACGATGCCAGTCGCGCGCCTTTGCTGACCGGGCGAACTTCGTGAAGGCTGGAGGAGGGGTACAGGATCAGATCGCCGGCGGGCAGTTTTACTTCGTGTTCGCCGTAGGTGTCGGCCACTACCAGTTCGCCGCCGTCGTAGCTGTCCGGATCATTGAAAAACAGGGTGCAGGACAGATCCGAGCGCAGATGCTGGTTGCTGTCCATGCGCATGACAGCGCCATCGATGTGCATGCCGTAGGTTTCGCCACCCTGATAACGATTGAAACGTGGGGGCAGAATGCGCAGCGGCAGTGCTGCCGCAAAGAACAGCGGATTGGCCAGCAGCGCTTGCTGGATGCGCTGGCCGAGCTGTTCGCGCAGGGCGGAAGATTCCGCCAGTTGCTGGTTCTGCTTCACCTGGGCGCCCTGGGCGCCAACGGTTTCTCTTCCGTCCACCCAGTCGCTGGATTGCTCCAGTGCCTGGCGGAACGTGGTGGTTTCTTGCGGTAAGAGAACGCGGGGTATGTGCAATAACATGGCTGGCCCTTTGTGGAAGCGGTTCTGCGCAGATTGAGGGGGGGGGGGGGAGGTTGGTCTGACGTCTGAGGTCTGACGCTACATCCAAAAACCGAGAGCAAGGTCGTTGGTTCAGGTTTGGCGTCTGTCCTCAGACGTCCGACGTCCGTCCATAACTCATGAGTTTCTTCTACTGCGCGATGAACCAAAAACAGCGCCCGGTAGATGCCGGGCGCTGCCTGGGTTGGCTTAGAACTTCACGTTGAGTGTCATCAATGCGGACAGCGGTACGCCCGGGTTGTAGCGGTAGCCGCTCTTGTTAATAGACGCTACATAGTCTTCGTCAAACAGGTTGTAGACGTTCAGCTGCAGGTCGGCGTGCTTGCCCAGCGGGTAGCTGGCCATGGCATCGAACACCCATTAGCTGTCGGTGTGATCCGGGGTGCCTACTGCGCCATCGGCTCCGCGTTTGAGCCCGGCGGTGTAGCGTGCGCCGCCACCGATGGTCAGCTTGAAAGGCAGACGGTAGGTGGTCCAGGAAGTGAAGGCCCGATCCGGTGTATAGGTCAGATCGTTACTGTTGTCTGCGGCATCGGCATCACCGTCGGTGATGCTGGCGTTCATGGTGGTGAAGCCGGCGCTCACATTCCAGTTGTCGCTGATGCTTCCCATGGCGGACAACTCAACCCCTTGCACTTCCTTTTCGCCGGTCTGGTAGTAGTTGCCGTCGGTGGGATCTTCTTCCACCAGGTTGGTGACGGTGGTGCGGTACAGGGCGGCGCTCAGTAGCAGCTTGTTGTTGGCCAGGTTCCATTTGCTGCCGACTTCCTCGGTGACGGCTTCCTGGGGATCAAAGTTTGGATTGTCGGCACTGTTGTCACGGTTGCTCAGAGTCAGGTTGTTGCCCCCGGGGGGTTGTGCAGACACCGCGTAGTCGGCATAGACATTGAGCTGCGGCGTGAACTTGTACATCGCGCCCAGTTTCCAGTTGACCAGATTGTCGCTGGTGGTGGCGTCCACGTTGGGGACCACGGTGCCAAGGGCCAGGCCGGTACAGGCGTCCGGGTCACGACGGCCGCCGGTACAGGCAGCGGTGCTGCTGTAATCGGTGTAGTAACGGTCCAGTCGTACACCGGTGTTGATCTGCCAGTGTTCGCCAAACTCCATCACATCGAACAGATACGCGGACACGGTGTCGGTGTTGCCCTCGCTGGCGGCGCCGGTGCGCACGATATCGAAATCGGAACCGTTGGATACCGGGTTATACAGGTTCACGGTGCCGGGGTAGTTGCCTTCGGTGGTCAAACCGCGGGTCTCCAGTTTTTCGCGGGTGAACTCCACCCCGTAGGAGAAAGTGTGCGACATGTTGCCGCGATCCCAGAAGGTCAGCAGGCCGGTCTGGTTGGCCATGATGGAGTTGGTCTGGTCCTTCAGGTTGATCAAGCGGCGGATGGACCAGCTGCTCGGGTCATCAATGTCAGGAGTGTTGAAATAGCTGCTGGAGGCCATGATGGCGCTGAGCATGTAGTCCTGACGGGTCTGCCCCCAGCGGGTGATGTTGTGCAGGCTGGTGTTGTCGGTCAGATCCACTTCCACGATGACGGTGGCCATGTCCAGTTCCACATCATCGTGGTCGTCATCCAGACCGTAAAAGTTGGTGCTGTCGACCATGGGGGCCTTGCCGATTTCCGGGCGAGCCGGGTCCGGGCTGGTATAGCCGGGCAGGCCGATGGTGGAGACTCCACCATCAGGCACATTGTCCTGGGTCACATGCAGGTAGTTGAAGTAGACGCGCGACTTGTCATTCAGGTTGACGGTCAGGGACGGCGCGATCCCCCAGCGTGAGTTGTTCACTTCATCGCGGCCGGCCACATCGCTGTCCTGGCCCATCAGGTTCAGGCGTCCCGCTACGTTGTCGGTGAGTTTGCGATTGAGGTCCAGAGTGACGCGCTTCTGGCCATCGGTGCCCGCACTGATGGAAGCGGCATTCTGGTTGCCCATGAAGGCTTTCTTGCTGGACAGGTTGATGGACCCGCTCGGCGCGGTGCGACCATAGTCCGTGCCCGCCGGACCCTTGATGACTTCGATCTGGTCGATGTTGAAGGTGTCCCGTGAAATGGAGCCGAGATCGCGCACGCCGTCCACATAGATGGAGCTGGAGGTATCGAAACCGCGCATGTAGATGGCGTCGCCAGTGGTGGAGTTGCCGTTTTCGCCAGCATAAAAAGTACCGACGCCGGGGCTGTTCTGCAGCGCTTCGGTCAGCGTGGTCGCGCCCTGGTCCTTGATGATTTCCTTGTTGATCACCTGGATGGTTTGCGGGGTTTGCGCAACGGGCCTGGCAAATTTGGTGGATGAAAGATCATCACTTTTGTAATCCCCGGTGGTTGAGTCGGCTCTGACCGAAATGGGGGCGAGGGTGTTGTTGCTGGAGGCGGTGGTGTCAGTGCTGTCAGCGGCGCTGGCCGTTGAGGCGATCAGGCTGGTCAGCAAGGCGGTGCCCAGACCGACTCCCTGGCTGAGAGTGGTCTGTGCCACAGGACGTTTGCGGCGAGAGATATAAGTCATGTCAGTTCCCATTGAAAACGCGGTGTTTTCCGGCGCGTGCTGCAAAGGCAGAGGCGTCGGTCCCCGGTCTCACCGTCTCAATGGCTGGCTGACATGCTTGCTGGTTGAGCAAAAATGCAGGTGAGGGCTGATTTCACTGAATCAGAGGGCGCGGATGTTAATCTATAATGAGAATGATTTGCAAATGCGATTGCAGGGCGAAATGATAGGTCAGGCAGGACGGACAGGCAGTTGAAAGTTCAACGTTTAAAGTTGAAACGCGGATCAGGCTTGCCGGTTTTGGGCCGCCGTGCCCGCGCTCACGGGTAACAGCGCGGGCACGGGCTCCCGAATCAGAACCCTCCTTTCCCGCGCCTTTTAAACTTTAAACTTTCAACTTTGAACTCGGTCTAGTTACCGGCGTGGTGGCTGAAAACAGCGGTGCCGTTTTCATCGAACAGCAGCACGTCATAGGCATCCATGCGGTCGCCCATCTCCATGCCGGGGGAACCGATGGGCATGCCGGGGACGGTGAGGCCCTTGCCGGCAGGGCGCTCGGCCAGCAGGCGGTCCACGTCACTGGCGGGGACGTGGCCTTCGATCACGTAGCCATCAATAAAGCCAGTGTGGCAGGAGCCGGTACCCGGCAGTATGCCCGCTTTTTCCTTGATGGGTTGCAGGTTGTCGGTTTCATGAACCTGCACGGTATAGCCATTGGCTTCCATATGCTCCACCCAGGCGCCGCAGCAACCACAGGTGGGTGACTTGTACACTTCCAGTACCTTGTCGGTGGCAGCCACCTGTGCTGCCGGCTTTTCCGCGGCAGTGGTTTCCGGTTGCGCGGGGGCGTCTTCGCCGCAGGCGGCAATGAACAGGGCAGATAAAACAACCAGGAGTTTTTTCACGTCAGATCCTCATTCTTGTTTGCGTGTTGGCGGTTTGGCCTCAGTCTACAATCAATCTGCCCTGATACATCTGCATCTGACAGGTGAAACGGTATTCGCCCTTTGGCGGATTCTTCAGGGTCACTGTTGTGACCTTGCCATTGTCGAGAAATTCACTCACATCCAGCCCGTGAAAGATGACCTGCTCTGCGCAGGGTGAGGGATCGCGACGCTCAAAATGCAACGTCAGGGGCTGGCCCGTGCGGGCATGAATCAATGCCGGATCATAGACACCATCATCCACAATGATAGTGGTTTCCGAGGTGATAGCTGCAGGCTTGCGTCCCCCCGGCCGTGACATCCAGAACCACCAGATTATCAGGGCGATCAGGATCAGCCCGGCAAGGTTGATGAGAATGCTCATGCGGTTTTCCCTCCCGGTTTGAAGAATCGTAGCCGGTTGGCGTTGGTGACCACGGTAACCGAGCTCAACGACATGGCCGCCCCGGCAATGACCGGACTGAGCAGACTGCCGGTGAGGGGATAGAGCACTCCGGCGGCCACAGGAACGCCCAGGCTGTTATAGATGAAAGCGCCAAACAGATTCTGTTTGATGTTGCGAACGGTGGCGGTAGAGATGGCCATGGCATCGGCTACCCCGTGAAGCGAGCCGCCCATCAGGGTGATGGAGGCAGATTCGATGGCCACGTCGGTACCGGTGCCGATGGCGAAGCTTACATCGGCCTGGGCCAGAGCCGGGGCGTCGTTGATGCCGTCACCGACCATGGCCACGGTGCGACCCTCCTGTTGCAGTGCCTTCACTTTCTCGGCCTTGTCTTCCGGCAGCACTTCGGCCATGACGTCGTCCACGCCGGCCTGCCGCGCGATGGCATCGGCACTGGCCTGAATATCGCCGGTGATCATGATGACTTTCAGGCCCGAATCACGTAGTCGTGCGATGGCGTCACGGGAGTCGCTCTTGATGCGGTCGGCCACGCCTAAAATCCCCAGCAAGGTCTGGTCGTTCGCCAGAAACAGGGGGGTAGCGCCCTTGTCGGTCAGCGTGTCGCTGTCCATGGCAATGCGGATTCCCTCGTTTTCCAGCCAGCGACGATTGCCAAGCCGGTAACGTTGTCCATCCAGTGTGGCAGTGACACCTTTGCCATTCAGTGCTTCGAAGCTGCTGGCCTCCTGAAGGGGCAGGTTGCGGCTTTCCGCCTCGCGCAGTATGGCGTGTGCCAGAGGATGTTCGGAGCCGCTTTCCAGGCTGGCGGCGATGCGTAACAGGTCGTCCTGATGCTGGCCGTCGGCGCAAAGAATATCGATAACGGCAGGCTTGCCTTCGGTGATGGTGCCGGTCTTGTCCAGCACGATGGTGTCCAGCTTGCTGCTGGTTTGCAGCGCCTCACCCTGACGAATCAGGATGCCATGTTCTGCCGCCTTGCCGACCCCGACCATGACAGACATGGGGGTGGCGAGGCCCAGTGCGCAGGGGCAGGCAATAATCAGTACCGTGGTCGCGCTGATCAGCATGTGAGTCAGGCGCGGATCCGGACCGAAATTGAACCAGGCCAGTGCGGAGATCACGGCGATGATCATGATGGTGGGTACAAACACTGCAGAGACCTGGTCCGCCAGCCGGCCAATAGGGGGTTTGCTGCCCTGGGCTTTTTTTACCATGGCGACGATCTGTGACAGGGCAGTGTCGCGCCCCACGGCCGTGGCCTGATAGATCAGGGTGCCAGCTTCGTTCAGCGTGCCGGCGCTCACCTTGTCGCCAACCGTCTTTTCTACGGGCATGGGTTCGCCGGTGAGCATGGATTCGTCAATGCGGCTCTCGCCTTCCTGCACTTCACCATCCACAGCGATTTTTTCACCGGGTCTGACCCGGAGCCGGTCGCCGGTCTGCACCTGCTCCACCGGGATATCCTGCTCCTGGCCGTCACGAATCACTCGAGCCGTTTTGGCGCCGAGATCAAGCAGGCGTCGCACTGCCGCGCTGGTCTTGCCGCGCGCCCGCACCTCCAGCGCCTGGCCAAGATTGATCAGGCCGATGATCATGGCGCTGGCCTCGAAATACACGTGTCGCGCTGCTTCCGGCAGTGCGCCGGGCATTAGCACCACCACCATGGAATACAACCAGGCGGCGCCGGTGCCGAGGGCGATGAGGGTATCCATGTTGGCGTTGTGATTGGTGAAGGCCTTGCCGGCGCCGGTGAAGAAGTGGCGCCCGGCGGTGGCCAGCACGGCCAAAGTGGCAATGCCGATCGCAAGCCAAATCCACTGACTGGTTTCACCGGGGCGGACCATCATATCGCCGCCCAGCAATCCCCAGGCCATGAGCGGAACCCCCAGTCCCAATCCCAGCCACATATGTTTGAGAAGCTGGCGATAATGCGCCTGTTCGCGCGCTTCCTGTTCACTGCCATCATCATCCAGTGTGGTTTCACTGGCGCCGTAGCCTGCCTCCTCCACGGCCTTGATCAGCTCGGCAGCGGTGGCACTGCCCGTCACCAGGGCGGTGCGATCGGCAAAGTTCATCTCTGCCTGTTTCACCCCGGGGGTGCTGCGCAAGGCCTCTTCAATGGTGCGGACACAGCCGGCGCAGGTGGCTCCGGTAATGCTCAGGGTGACATCGGAGTGGGTGCTGGTGCTCTCAGGGCCCGATGGCGGTGCTGCCGCGTCGGGATCAGTGCTGGCTGGGGCGTAACCGGCTTCGGCAATGGCTTGCTCCATTTGTGCGAGGGTAACGCCTTGATCTGCCGCGATTGTGACCTGTTGTTGTTCCAGGTCCACCTCGGCCTCACTGACGCCGTCGATGGCGGTCAGCGCCTTGATGATTTTTCTGGCACAGCCCTGACAGGTGGCACCGGAAATCGCCAGATTGTGTTGAATCATTGTCGCCTCCCTTTCAGGCAGACCGATAGCATGAGGTTCATCACATATTGTTAAACTTCAGGGTAACCCCCAGGTCAAGGCCGTGTTATAACCCCGTCGACTTTTTGAAAAACTTTTATAAATCTCCGGTTTTTCGGAGGGGCTCCACAGTTTGGGGTGCCGCATAGAACGTATAGTGGTGCCGTTTTGTAGAGCCGTTCAAATTTTGAAGAGGACGTCATTTTCATGTTCAAGAAAACATTGCTTGTGTCAGGTATTGCTCTGGCTATCGCTGCCCCCGCCATGGCGGAGCAGCGCACTTCTGCCGTTCGCGACAACGGTTTTTCCTATAACTATGGTCAGCTGGCCTATGATCAGTGGGACTATGACGGTGCCTTTGATGTGGATGCCCTGACTGCAGAAGGTGCCTTCGCTCTGGATGAACATCTGTTCGTGCGCGGTGGTTTGTCTTTCTTCGATGGTGATTTCGATTACGGCTATTCCGATAGCGACGTGGACGGTAACCGTATCTATGGCGGCGTAGGCTTCCACTCCCCGCTGCAGCAGAACCTGGATTTTGTCGGTTCTGCTGACATCATCTACGAAAAGTATGAAAGCGATGTGGTCGTCTGTTATCCCTTCGCCGGTTGTGTAACCGCCGATGGCGACGATGACGATATCGGTTTTGAGCTGCGTGGTGGTGTACGCGCGGCGGTAGCCGACAAGGTAGAGCTGGAAGGTGGTCTGTCTTACTTCGACGTGTTCGATAACGACGTTACCCTCTACGCCCAGGGCCTGTTCAAGGCAACTCCGGCAGTGGATGTGGGCGCCCGCCTGCTGTTCGGTGGTGACCGGGAGTCCATCGGTGTATTCGGTCGCTACAACTTCTAAGCGATCTTTGCCCGATAAAAAAAGCCCGCCGGGGAAACCCGGCGGGCTTTTTTGTGGGCCGCTTTGCGGCGGCCTCACGCTTCACACAACACGCAAACCCGAAACCGCACTGTGGGAGCGAGCTTGCTCGCCAAGCGGTTTTGGTCGAGGCTTGGGCAGGCTTCGTTTGCAAGCAAACTCCCACAGCAAGCAGACGGGGCGATTCCCGTGCGTGCTTCTCCCCAATCCCTGGATAACGGTTATCTTGTGTCGTTCTGCGGCCGCTGCATGCAGCAGGGCACTGCGGGTTTCCGTGTCAGGCGTCGGGAGCTTTCTTATCCTGCAAGGCGGTAATTGCCTGCCAACCTGCTTTCTTGCTGGCGTCAATGGCATCGAGGATGCCGGTGCGGGTCTGCTCCCAGGCCGAGCCTGCGCTTTCCGGCAGTTGTTGCAGGGACTGCAGCAACAACGCGCTTAACTCCTGACGCACCGTTTGCGGAATAACCAGTTCTTCATCATTGGCTGCGCTGTCAGTCAGTTGCTGATGACGTTCAAGCATGCGCGACAGTGCGCAGTCCAGATCGCCGCTGAGCACAGGTGTCTCGCTGAGGAGGGCCTGGTAATCCGCCAGAAGTTGCTCTCCAGCCAGTTTCAGATAGAGCCGTCTGCGCGGGGCGTTGTTCTCCTCACCCTGAAAATAACTCAGCGCTTTCGCTGTTTCGTCGCTGCCGTTGAGTACCACCAGCATGGCTGACAGGCCCAGGCTGGCTTCCGCCAGGTCGGTGGCGCCGTGTTGCTGGCGCAGGGTTTTGCGATCCATCTCAAGATAAGGGTCGCTGATCAGACCGGACTCCGGCCATTGCGGCATGGCGTCGATATAGCCCGGGTAAAGCGGCCAGCTGTCCATGCGCGCGAGCAAAGCCTGTTGATCCAGCAGGCAGGCGCGAGCATTAAGCAGCAGGGCTTGTTTTCCAAAGGTGGCGTACCAGCCTGCCAGGGCAGTGCGTGCCTGTTTGAGGCTTTCTTCAGAGGGGCTTTGTTCCAGTGTGACCAGTGCCTGCTGCCAGCTGGCAGCGGCCTGTTCAAACTCGGTGCGGCTTTGTTCTTGCCATTCGGTAATGACTATCCCGCTTTCTGCCACGGTTTCCGTTGCCGTGACCGGCGCTGGCTCTTCAGGGGAATCGCAACCGGTGAAAGTCATGGCGAGCAAGGCGGCAGCAAGTGTGCCCAGTGAGGCTTTCAGGGAGGTCATTGGTATCATCGCAAGCTCATTACTTTCCAGCCGCGTTCATAGGCTTCGCGCTCCAACGTGGCGTCCGGGTCCACGGCCACCGGATTATCCACCTGTTCGAGTAACGGGATGTCGTTATGGGAGTCGCTGTAGAACCAGCTGCCTTCCAGCGTTTCGTCATTGGCTTTCAGCCAGTCATGCAGGCGCGTGACCTTGCCTTCCCGGTAACTGGGGATACCGGCGATGTCTCCGGTATAGCGCTCTTTCTTGCACTCGGCCACGGTGGCAATCAGGTGGTCTACGCCCAGTCGATCGGCTATCGGGGCGGTAACGAAATCGTTGGTGGCGGTAATGATCATCAGGGTGTGGCCCTGATCCCGGTGTTGCTGGAGCAGGGTTTCTGCCTTGGGAAGCCACATTGCGTCGAGTTTTTCAGCCAGGAACTGCTCGCGCCAGAAATGCAGCTGGGTCATGTCATTGTCCGCCAGCACTTTCAGCGAAAATCGCAGGTAGGCCATGATATCCAGACGACCGTTCTGGTAATCCACATAAAACTGGTCGTTGGTTGCCTTGTAGTGCTCGGCATCCACGATGCCTTTCTCTACCAGCCAGTCACCCCACAGGTGGTCTGAATCGACGCCGATCAGGGTGTTGTCCAGGTCAAAAATTGCGAGTGTCATGGCCTCTCCTATACTCAGCCGCTCATTCTAGGGGATGGCGCGGACAAGTTATAGCGACTGGCAGGCGCGAATGGGGCGGAAAAATGCAAAAAGGGTATGGAAGTTGCACCGGATTCCTGACTCGGGAATTGATTGCAGGTTGCCGGACAAGGTTTAATGGGGCAATTGCGCCTGAAAAGCGGATGAGGGGTTTGGTGGCCCCTTAACCCTATGAACTATAGGGATTTTCAGGCATTGGGTTGCTGACATCCTGTGCGCCAGGTGCGCAGCCCCAACTCCAGAGAGATCATGACAGGCATTATTGATGAAAAGGGATTCCGGCTGAATGTCGGGATCATTATTGCCGGCGAGGATGGCCGGGTGTTCTGGGGCCGCCGGGTGGGTAATCGTGATGCCTGGCAGTTTCCCCAGGGCGGAATGATGCCCGGTGAAACGCCTGAAGAAACCCTGTTCCGTGAACTGGAAGAGGAAGTGGGCCTGCGGGCCGAGCATGTGGAAATTATTGCTTCCACGGAAGGATGGCTGACCTACCGGCTGCCGCGTCGTTTCCTGCGTCGCCCCCGTAACCGTCCGCATTGTATCGGTCAGCGCCAGAAGTGGTTCCTGTTGCGGCTCACCGCCAGTGAGGAATCCATTGATCTGTTTGCCAGCGATAGCCCGGAATTCAAGGCCTGGCGCTGGGTGAATTACTGGTATCCGATCCGCAAGGTGGTGCACTTCAAGCGCGGGGTGTATGCCCGCGCCCTGCGTGAGCTGGCACCGGCCCTGAAGAAGGAAGTGGGCTCGCTGTCCGGCAAGCCGGCTGCTCCAGCCCGTAGCGGAGGCACAGACGATGCTTGATACCCTGCGCCGCATTGTCCAGGAAGTGAACAATGCGCCAGATATCCGTGCTGCACTGGATCTGATGGCAAAGCGGGTGCGCGATGCCATGGGCACCGAGGTGTGCTCCATTTATCTTCGCGACGAAGATGAGCAGCGCTATGTGCTGATGGCGTCGGAAGGTCTCAAGCAGGAAGCGGTCGGGCATGTCAGCCTGGGGCTCGCCGAAGGTCTGATCGGGCAGGTCGGTCTGCGTGAGGAGCCGGTCAACCTGGAAGATGCTTTCACCCATCCCAAGTTCCACTATCTGGCAGAGACCGGGGAAGATCCTTTCCACGCCTTCCTGGGCGTGCCTGTGATGCATCATGGCAAGGTGCTGGGCGTGATGGTGGTTCAGCAGCGGGATGTGCGCCGCTTTGACCAGAGTGAAGAAGCGTTTCTGGTCACCATCTCCGCCCAGTTGTCCGCGGTCATTGCTCACGCCCATGCGTCAGGGGTGCTGTTCGATCAGCTGGAAGCCGGCGACGATGGCTCCCTGCCGAGCTTTTACGACGGCCTGCCCGGCTGTCCCGGCGCGGCGATTGGTTACGGTGTGCTGCTGTTCCCGGAGGCAGATCTGGCCTCGGTGCCGGATCGTCAGGTGGAGGATGTCAGCGACGAAATCGCTCGCCTGGATGATGCCCTGGTGCGCACCCGTCAGGAAGTTCGTGATCTGGCCGAGCGGGCCTCAAGAACCCTGGGCACGGAAGAGCAGGCGCTGTTCGATGTCTACCTGCGCATGCTGGATCGTCATGCCCTGCCAGCAGAAGTGATTGCCCTGATTCGCGAAGGCCAATGGGCTCAGGGCGCGTTGCGCGATGTGGTCGACAAGCATGTGCGCAATTTCGAGATGATGGATGATCCCTACCTGCGTGAGCGGGCAGCGGATGTCCGCGATCTTGGCCGCCGGGTGCTGGCCCAGCTGCAGAGCCAGACCCGCCGACATGTGATCTTTCCCGACGAATGCATCCTGCTGGGCGAGGATATTTCTGCGCCCATGCTGATGGAAGTTCCCCGTGAGCGCATTCGCGGCATTGTCACCACCCGTGGCTCACGCAATTCGCACATGGCCATTGTGGCTCGTGCCATGGGTATCCCCACGGTGGTGGGCGCCCAGAATCTGCCGCTCAAGCAGATGGATGACAAGGAAATCATCGTCGATGGTTTCCGTGGCCGGGTAGTGGCCAATGCCTCACCGGAATTGAAGGCGCAGTTTGAAGAAATTATCCGTGAGGAGGCTACCCTCCAGGCCGGTCTGGAACGCCTGCGTGATATGCCGGCGGAAACCGAGGACGGCAATCGCATTCAGTTGCAGGTGAACACCGGACTGATGACGGACATTACCCGCTCGCTGGAGCGGGGCGCGGAAGGGGTGGGCTTGTACCGCACCGAGATTCCTTTCATGGTCCGTGACCGTTTTCCTTCCGAGGAAGAGCAGCGGGTGATCTACCGGGAGCAGCTGGCGGCGTTCGCCCCCCATACGGTGACCATGCGCACTCTGGATGTGGGTGGCGACAAGTCGCTCAGCTATTTCCCCATCGAGGAAGAAAACCCCTTCCTCGGCTGGCGGGGTATCCGGGTCACCCTGGACCACCCGGAAATTTTCATGGTGCAGTTGCGTGCCATGCTCAAGGCCAGTGAAGGACTGAACAATCTGCGTATCATGCTGCCCATGGTGACCAGCGTGATCGAGGCAGAGGATGCCCAGCATTTCATTCACCGTGCCTGGCTGGAAGTCCGCGAAGAGGGGCTCGACATTCCCATGCCGGAAGTGGGTGTGATGATCGAGGTGCCCGCGTCGGTCTATCAGGCCAGGGCGCTCGCCCAGCGAGTGGATTTCTTCTCCATCGGCACCAATGACCTGACCCAGTATCTGTTGGCGGTGGACCGAAATAATCGCCAGGTGGCCTCGCTGTATAACTCCTATCACCCGGCGGTGCTGCATTCGATTCTGCATGTGGTCGAGCAGGCCCGCGAGGAAGGCAAGAAGGTTTCCGTGTGCGGCGAGATGGCCGGTGAGCCGGCGGCAGCCCTGCTGCTGATGGCCATGGGGGTAGATGCCCTGTCCATGAATGCGTCCAACCTGCTCAAGGTAAAAGCCGCGATTCGCCAGGTGAAGATGTGCTTCATTCGCAAGCTGCTCAGCGAAGTGCTGGCCATGGATAACGCCGAGGTGATTTCAGCCTACGTGGATCTGCAGCTGGACAAGGCGGGTCTTGGTGACCTCTTGCGCAATCGCAAGGCGCTTGGCTGAGCATGCGCAAACTGCTGCTCGCCGCCGTGCTGGTGTTGCTGGCGGTGTTGCTGATCCGCACCCTGATGGTGGTGCCGGCGGAGCGCCCGCAGGCAATTCTTCCCGCCCTTTCCGAGTCCACTGATGAGCAGGCAATGGTGGCGCGCCTGTCCCGTGCCATTACCTTTGCCACCGTGACGGGAGAGGGGGAGAGCTTCGATGCGTTTCAGTCTTTCCTGAAAATCTCCTTTCCACGGGTCTACGACTCCCTGTCCCTGACAACCTTTGACCACAGCCTGCTGTTTCACTGGAACAGTGGCAACGATTGCAAGCCAACCCTGTTGCTGGCCCATCAGGATGTGGTGCCGGTAGTTGATGCGCAAAGCTGGGATTACCCGCCTTTTTCGGGAGCTATCGAAGAGGGTTATGTGTGGGGCCGTGGTTCCATGGACGACAAGGTCAGTGTCATGGCGATCCTGGAAGCAGTGGAGGCCATGCTGACCGAGGGCGAGAAACCCGCCTGTGATGTGTGGCTGGCATTCGGCCATGACGAGGAAATCGGCGGCGTTGGCGGAGCGGCCAAGATGGCGGCCTGGTTGTTATCCCAAGGGCTGCAGTTCGAGCTGGTGCTGGATGAAGGCGGCATGATTCTGCCGGGGGAGGCCCTGGGTATCAGCGAGCCGGTGGCCCTGATCGGCATCGCTGAGAAGGGTTATCTGAGTGTGGAGCTGCGCGCCCATGGTGAGGCAGGTCATTCCTCACGGCCGCCGCCCCGCACCGCCATTGGTGAGTTGGCGGAGGCAATTAACGCCCTGCAAGCGAATCCCCGTCCGGCCTCCCTTGGCGAGCCGACCCGGAAAATGCTTGAACAGGTCGCGCCTTGGCAACCCTTTGGCAAGCGGCTGGTGTTTGCCAATCTGTGGCTGTTTGAACCTTTGGTGATTCAGCAGTTGGCCAGAAAGCCCGAAACCGATGCCTTGATACGGACCACCATGGCACCGACCATGCTCAATGCAGGAGTGAAGGATAATGTTCTGCCGGGTCTGGCCCAGGCGGTGATTAACTTCCGCTTGCTGCCGGGAGAAAGTCGGGATGACATTCTGTTATGGCTCAAGAGTACCCTGCCGCCAGGCGTGAAGGTGCGTATCCATGAGGGATTCTTTGCCGAGGCGTCGGCGGTGTCCCCCGCCGATTCGCCAGCCTTCCACCGGGTGGCGGCGTTGGCCGCCGCCTTGCCGGGTAAGCCGGTCCCCGCTCCCTTCCTGCTGATTGCGGGCAGCGATGCGCGTCACTATCAGGCGTTATCGAAAAATGTACTGCGTTTTATGCCGGTCTCCCTTCAGCAGGAAGACATTGCCCGCTTCCATGGTGCCAATGAGCGCCAGGCTGTAGATCAGTATGCGCGGATGGTTCGCTTCTATACCGGGGTGATGCAGGGTGCGGGGGCCAGCATGTAATCGGACAGCCCGGTTTGGGTTGTCGCCGGCGACTCCATCAACGACAGCGAAAAGGAAGATAGTGGATGGCATCTGAGCTAAGCGCAGAAAAATTGAATCAGGTCGGCAGCGAGTGTCTGCCGGGGCTGGTGGGAATGACCCTGGAAAGCATCAGCGATGCAGGGGCCCGTGGCATTTTGCCGGTGACGCAAAGGCTGATGGCACCTAATGGTTTTCTGCATGCCGCATCTGTCATTGCCCTGGCGGATTCCTGTTGCGGTTACGCTACCTTGCATGGGTTGCCGGAAGGGGCGACCAGTTTTACCACGATCGAGCTGAAATCCAACTTTCTTGGCACCGCACGTGATGGGGTTATCGAGTGTGTGGCAAGCCCCTCCCACCGTGGTCGCACGACCCAGGTGTGGGACGCCACCGTCACTCACCGGGAAACGGGCAAAACCATCGCCATGTTTCGTTGCACGCAGATGATCCTGTACCCCAAGGCATAGAGCTTAAGGGGGAGGGGCCTGTCAGCGTGCCCGATTGTCGTTGAAGGAGGCAGAGACCCCTCCGACAGGGCTGCCGTCCGGTTGCCAGACCTGTTCCAGCATTTGCGGTGGCCCCTGCCGGTTCAGCACCACCGCGCTGCTGGCACGGGTGCCGTAGTTGGGCGAGTGGATAAATACCGGCGCCACCAGCCGTTCCAGGTCGATCCCTACACCGGTATCAGGCAGTTCATCATCGGCGGGCTGGTGGCGATCGTTAACCACTTCCAATAGCTGTTCCAGTGAGCCGCCCTGACGGATAGTGTCCTCCAGGTGTCGTTTGGCTCGCTGCACTTTCGGCCAGGGATCATCCATCAGTCCGTTGCTGAGGCCATGAATGCCGGGTGCCACCGGTTGCGGGCTGGCGCCACGATTACCCAGGTACCAGAGACTCTCCGGGGTGCCGACCAAAAGGTTGAAGGCGCCGTAGTGATGTTGCTCGTCGGCCAGTTCGCGGGCGAACTGTTCCGGGCTGGTGGTGGATTCCAGAAAGGCGCTGGGGAGCAGGCCACGGGAGCGCTCCCCGGGCTGACGGTCGGTAATCGGTTCGCGGAAGTTGGTGACCACAGCAAAGCGGCCATTGCGATGAATCCCCAGCCAGGTGCCGCCGGCGGTCAGGTCCAGCCCGCAGAAAATCTCCCCACGCCAACGCGCAGCCTCCGCCGGTCGGGCATGAAACTCATCCCGATTCGCCGCCACCCGCAACGGGGTATCGGATTCCGGTTGCCAGTCCAGCAGTACAATGCACATGGGTATTTCCTTTATTTGTCACTCGCCTGAGATTACCAATGTGGCTGGCAATGGCTCCAGGGATTGGGCTGACTGAGGGTTTTCAGCGTCAGACTTCGAGCATCCGGCGTCCAGCGTCCCCCCGTGCTAGCATACCTGCCTTGCAATGCTCTGTGTTGGGAGAGACTGTGCTGGAGTTGTTTCTGATCTGTCTGGGTGTAGGCGTGGGAGCCGGCTTGCTGGCCGGGGCGCTGGGGCTGGGCGGAGGCGTGGTGATCGTGCCGGCGCTGATTTTCCTGTTCCACGGCCTCGGGTTCCCGCCGGAACTGGTCGCCAAGATGGCGGTGGCCACCTCCCTGAGTACCATCATTATTACTTCTATCAGCGCAGTGCGTACCCACCATGTGGCTGGCTTTGTGCGCTGGCCGGTGGCGTTCCGTCTTGGCGTGGGCATCGTGCTGGGGGCGTTTGCGGGTGCCTTCATTGCCGATGCCATGAAAGGGGAATTGCTGACCCGCCTGTTCGGTCTGTTTGCCATGGTGATTGCCTTGCAGATGTTGCTGATGGGTAATCGCAAGGTAGATGAGTCTCTGCCCGAGCGGGTGCCGGGTGCCTTGGGGTTGGGCGTCGCAGGGGCGGTGATCGGCACCGGCTCGGCAATTTTCGGCATAGGTGGCGGCTCACTAACGGTGCCTTTCCTGAGCTGGTGCCGGTTGAAGATGCAGCAGGCGGTGGCGATTTCCTCCGCCTGCGGCCTGCCCATCGCCATTGCCGGCACGGTGGGGTTTGCGGTGGCGGGTTGGAATGAGCAGCACCTGCCTCAGGGCGCGCTGGGATATGTGTTTTTACCGGCCACAGCCGGTATAGTGCTCACCAGTTTTCCGTTTGCCCGTCTGGCCGCCAGGGTCAGTCACCGCCTGCCTTCTGCCACGCTCAAGCGGGTATTTGCGGCGGTGCTGTTTGTGCTCGGGCTGAAACTGCTGTTTGGATAAGTGATTATGGAATTTCCCGTGATTGATCCGGTGGCCATCGCCATTGGTCCCCTCAAGATCCACTGGTATGGCCTGATGTACATGATCGGCTTTGCTGCCGCCTGGTGGCTCGGCACGGTGCGGGCGAGCAAGCAGGGCTCCGGCTGGACCAGGGACCAGGTCAGCGATCTGGTCTTTTACGGCGCCATGGGGGTGATCCTCGGTGGTCGTCTGGGGTATGTGTTCTTCTACAACTTCAGCAAGTTCCTGGCAGACCCTCTCTGGCTGGTGAAGGTCTGGGACGGCGGCATGAGCTTCCACGGTGGTGCCATTGGCGTGCTGGTGGCATTCGCGCTGTTTGCCCGCAAGACCAACAAGCGTTACTTCGAAGTGGCTGACTTCATGGTGCCCATGGTGCCTATCGGGCTGGCCACCGGTCGGTTCGGTAATTTCATCAATGCCGAACTGTGGGGCCGTACTTCCGATGTGCCCTGGGCGATGGTGTTCCCTACCGATCCCCAGCGGTTGCCCCGCCATCCCTCCCAGCTGTATGAGTGTCTGCTGGAAGGCGTGTTGTTGTTTGCGGTGCTGTGGATTTATTCCGCCAAACCCCGCCCAGCGGCGGCGGTGACTGGGCTGTTCGGTGTTGGCTATGGCGCGGCGCGGACCTTTGTGGAATTCTTCCGGGAGCCGGATGCGCATATCGGTTATCTGGCCGGCGGCTGGCTGACCATGGGCATGCTGCTCAGTATTCCGATGATTATTCTTGGTATCGCCATGATGGTCTGGGCGTATCGCACTGATGCGCGTCAGACTGCATGAGCAGAGACGGTGTAAAGGTTAAGGCATGAAGCAATATCTGGATCTACTGCGCCATGTGCGTGACAGCGGCACCTTCAAGGAAGACCGTACCGGTACCGGCACCTATGCGGTGTTCGGCTACCAGATGCGCTATGACCTGAGCGAGGGTTTTCCCATGCTCACCACCAAGAAGCTGCATCTGCGCTCCATTATCCATGAGCTGCTGTGGTTCCTGTCCGGTGAGACCAACATCCGTTACCTGAAGGAAAATGGCGTTTCCATCTGGGATGAGTGGGCCACGGATGACGGTGAGCTGGGCCCGGTCTATGGTGAGCAGTGGCGCAGCTGGAAGACCCCGGATGGCCAGGTCATCGACCAGATCACTCAGGTACTGGACGAGATCAAGCGCAACCCGGATTCCCGGCGTCTGGTGGTCAGTGCCTGGAACCCGGCGGTGCTGCCGGATCCGTCCATTTCCCCGGATGCCAACGCGGCCGCCGGCAAGCAGGCGCTGCCGCCGTGTCACTGCCTGTTCCAGTTCTATGTGGCGGACGGCAAGCTGAGCTGCCAGCTTTATCAGCGCAGTGGTGACATTTTCCTGGGGGTGCCGTTCAACATTGCTTCCTATGCGCTGCTGACCTTGATGATGGCTCAGGTGTGTGGCCTGGAGCCCGGCGACTTCGTGCACACCCTGGGCGACGCACACCTCTACTCCAACCACCTGGAGCAGGCCGACACCCAGCTGGCCCGGCAGCCGGGCAAGTTACCCACCATGACGCTGAATCCGGAAGTGAAGGATCTGTTTGCCTTTACCTTCGATGATTTCACCCTGAGCGATTACGAGCCCCACGCCCACATCAAGGCGCCGGTAGCAATATAGGAGACGCAGCACGCAACACGCATCACGCAGCACGCGTGGGGCATGGTGCGTGGTGCGTGATGCGAGGTTTAGATGTCCATTCGACTTTCCATGATGGTGGCCAAGGCCAGTAACAGCGTGATCGGCCGCGACAACAAGCTGCCGTGGTATCTGCCCAACGATCTGAAGTACTTCAAGCAGGTGACCTTCGGCAAGCCGGTGATCATGGGGCGCAAGACCTGGGAGTCCCTCAAGGGGCCGCTGCCCGGCCGGACCAATATCGTCATCACCCGCCAGGTCGATTATGCGGCTGAGGGTGCCAAGGTGGTGACCACCCTTGAAGAAGCGGTGGAAATGGCCGAGAACGTGGCGTTTATCGATGGCCAGGAAGAAGCGGTGATCATGGGCGGTGCGGAAATCTACCAGCTGGCCCTGCCGAAAGCGGACCGTCTTTACTTGACCGAAGTGCATGCAGAGGTGGATGGGGATACCTTCTTCCCGGAATACGATACTCGCGAGTGGAACGAGATCGGCCGCGAGGACTTCGCCGCCGAAGGCCCGAATCCCTACGATTATTCGTTCGTGGTGTACGAAAGAAAATAGAGAATAGCTACAAGCTACAAGCTACAAGCTACAAGCTACAAGCTACAAGCTACAAGCTACGCTGATTGGATCAAGAAAGGCTCAAAAGTTCCCGGAGCTCGAGGATTTCTACGAAGCCGCTGTAGGAGCACCACTTGAGGTGCGAACCGAGCTCCAGCGAGGCAGCCGGTTCTGCTGGCCACCCTGATGTCAGGATGGATATTGCCCCCTCCGTTCGGCCAACAGGTTGGTTCTTCTGCTGCTATAGCTGGTTCCGGGCTCGGCAGGTCGCTAAAGAATGATCTCCTTTCGGTCGCCTCGCTGCGCCCGGTTCGTCCCCTGGAAGGGGTTATTCGCTGCGCTCACCCTGCGGGCCGCACTGCGTGCGTTACTTCGCTACGCTACGTTCCTACAGACGAAGCTGGCGCGGGGAAAGCGCTGCTCGTTTGGCGACAATTCTAATTCGCGTTGCAGCTTGTAGCTTGAGGCTTGCAGCTGATTTACCCGCGCGGTTCGATAATCACTTCACTCTTCACCGATGTGGCAATGAAGCATTTTTCATGGGCGCGCTGGTGGAGTGCCTGAATCTGGGTGATGTCTGGCTGTGTACCATTGAAGGTGACCAGTGGCTGCAGCTTGATCTGCTTGACGAAGATCTTTGCCTGGGCATTCTGCCCCAGGACGGCGGAAGGATCGTCATCGTAGCTGGATACGGAGAGGCCATCACGGGCTGCCTCGGTGAGGAACGACAGCAAGTGACAGCTGGCCAGGGCGGCAATGAAGGCTTCCTCTGGCTCCATGAATTCCTGCTGACCGTGCTGGCCGTCTACCACCCGCACCTCGTTCCCATCGGCAAGGTGCCAGAGGTAGTGATCCTGGTTGCCATGGGCTGTCCAGCTCAGGTGCATGGTATGTTGCGGCACAGCATTTCCCCCAGTGTATGTTCTGTTTCCCTTTTCCTCAGTATGCCATTTATCGGCATCTTTGCCATGGCAGTATGTAACCGGGTGTTCAGCAGATTCATTGTCCGGTGTCAGGGCTGCCTGCCAGTTCCCAGAAGCGGAAGATAGCCACATTATTGAGCACCGCAAGGACGCTGATCGGCAGCGCAATGAGCAGGCTGGCGGCGGCCACATTGGGCACGGCGACACTGATGACACTGGCAATCATGCTGCTGATCAGGGTGTAGGCCATGAACACCAGCACGATCACCAGCAGTAGTGGCCATTGCTGTGATTCGGTCATGGTGAAGGACTGGCGAATGGCCCGCAGCGGATTGTGGCGATGCAGTACCACCAGGTAGGGGGCAAAGCTGAGGCGGGTGTATACCCATAGCGCCGGAAAGAAGAAGGCCAGCCAGCCCAGTGACACGCCGAGGGCGATGATGGCGTAGGTGGCGAGCAGTGTGGGGTACATCAGCAGGGCCGGGGCCATGCAGGCAATCAGGCCGGCAGGCTTGCCGCCTCGGCTGGCGGCCAGCTGGGTGATGATGGTGCCTTCCGCCAGTGGCCGTAACAGCATGATCAGGATCAGGCTGGCGGTGCTGAAGGTAATCGTGCCTTCAGGTGATTCGGGCAGGGCGATAGCCGGGCCCAAGGCCCATTGCAGCGTTTCGGTAGCCAGGGCAAAGGGTGCGGAAACCAGAAAAAGGGGGGCGAGGTAGCGCCACCAGAAGTAGAGGATTTCGCGAAAACGTTGACCAATCATGGTGTTGCCGACAAAGAAAAAAGTGACGCAACATTACGTCAGCCCCGGGATTTTTGCCAGCCGGGAGTGACCCGGCCGGACAGGGTTACCACCAGTACTTGCCCCAGTTTTCGGGGTTGGCCCAGAACCGGGAATTGTTCCAGCTGCGCTCGAAGTTGTAGTTGTCCAGATCGTAGCTGTAGATATCGAGGCTGCGGCCATCCTGACTGAAGTGGCCCTGCTCGCGGCAGCCCAGCGCCAGGAAACCGTTGCTGGGCCAGCGCAGGGTCTGCGGCGCGAGACCGGGCTGGTAGACCGCTACCACGGAATCTGTGTGCAGATTGCGGAGCAACCCCATCAGGGATTGGCCGTCACGGTGGGTCATGTATTCCAGCTGGTCAGCCACAATCGCCATGTCCACGCGCTGGATTTCTTCCAGATCATCGAAGGGGGCCGGGGACTGGATTTCGATCAGTTCGCAGTCGTGATCCTTGCACCACTGACTGACCACGGGAATGGGGTTAAGGCTTACCGCCAGGACGGAACGGGGCTGGTGGCTGTCCAGGATAGCGGCCAGACGTTCCTGAGGGGACTCGGTCATTGGGTGTGCCATCGCAGTATTCATGGTTTCAGTCTAACCCTATTGAGCAGAAGTTTTCGAGAGTGGAAAGTAAAAAGCTCTGATGTCCGGTGGAGCATGGGTGATGGAAGCACATCGTGCTACAGCATGCGGGGAAGGGTGGCGAGTTGTGAGTGACGAGTTTCGAAAGGCAAAGCCGGAATTTTTGTATGGCTTTTCACGGCTTGTCACACTCAATGAGGCTTTGCGGTCTGGAAAAAGAATCGCGATGCGCTGCAGAAAATCGCACACAGGCGTTGACGGATCCCTAATCGTTAATGATAATGATTCGCATCTGGGGATTTGGAGGTCAGCATGACACAGCTGAAAAAGCCGGCGAATTCGACACCTCGCCGGGTGGCTATCAATGCGGAAAGCAGCGTGGCCAGCACCCTGCTTCTGAATCAGCATGGCAAGCTCTGGATCGAGCATGCTGGTGAGCGTTATCTATTGAGGCGGACCTCCAATAACCGTCTGATTTTGACGAAGTGAATGAACGCTGCACGCATCATGCAACACGCAACAACGCGATAATGGGTGATCGGTTTTTGAAACCTTATCGCCGCGCTCACACTCCCGGCGCGGGTCAGGGCGCTCAAATTCGGCAGGTTCGATCCCGCGTTGTTGCGTGCAGCATGTTGCCTGTTGCGTCTCCTGTTCCCTGACGTGGATCGCCAGCCGCCGCCAGCTTTCCACACCTAATAGAACTGCACCTGGTGATCCGGTGCAGATGATCTGGAGGCTTTATGTCTGTCATGGCATGGCCCTCGGTTCCGGCGGCATCTCCCCTGTTGCGACAGTGCGGTGCGGCGCTGGGTGACCGGGTGTTGCGGTTGCAGGATGAACCGCTGGCGATTCTCAAGGCGCTGTATCGTCTTGGTTCCCTGGTAGTAACTACCTTTTCGTCTGGCTCCAAGGTATCGCAGAGCATGCGCTACCCGGCGCTCAGGGACGGCGAGTGGTGGCTCGAATCGGTGGGGGAGCGTTGCCGATTGCGGCAGAGCTTGCAGGTGGCGCAGTGGCACTCGGTGCTGGCGGTACTGGAACCCACCGGGCCCTTGCCGGCGCGCAGCCTGCTGTTTCTCGATCGCCATGGTGAGCCGCTGCAGCAAATGGCAGTGGCACCTGAGAGCGGCGGGCTGGCTTTCGAGGAACTGGTCTGTGCCATGCTGCACCCCGACCAGCAGGCGCTCAATCTACCCGGTCCGCGCTCGATTTCAGAGAGCCACAAACACCATTCTTTGAACGAAATTGAGAGGGAATGGAGCGTCAGTGGCGATGACGATGGCTTTGCGCGCTTGCTGTCGGGATTCCCCGGTACCCGCGCCAGTCTGTATGCATCCGTGCGTGACAGCTTTGCTTGTCAGGTGCGTCCGGAGACCTTGCCGGTGGTGTTGGCAGAGTCAGCGCGACAGGATGCGGCGACAACATTGTGTGTTGGCAATCAGGGCGTGCGCCTGTGCATGACCGCGCCGTGGTCATCGCCTCGCTGGCAAAATGCCCATTGCCATCTGGCCCACAACGGGGCGCTGGTGTCGCTGGACATGGCTCAGCTACACAGTCTCTGGCGACTGCGCAAACCCGGAGAAGGGCATGTAGCGACGGCCCTGGAGGCGCTGGATGCCCAGGGCAACTGGCTGTGGACCCTGTCGGCTGGAGAGGATGAGCAACAATGGCGCGGGTTGTTGAAGGGGGCGGTGATTCGATAGTGGCGAGCTACAAGCTACAAGCTACGCTTGTGGGAAAGGAAGGCCTCAAATAGTTCCCGGGTTTTGTGCATTTCTACGGAGCTGCTGTGGGAACGTAGCGTAGCGGAGTAACGCACGTAGTGCGGCCCCGAAGGGGTGAGCGGAGCGAATAACCTGCCTGCAGGCGATCCGAGCCTAAGCAAGGTATGGATTCCAGAGGCGTAATTCAATGACGGGATCTCTCGCCTCAGCGTTTTAAAAATGATCGTCAAAGGCTTTCAGCAAATTGATGATCTCACTCACATCCTGCTGCATTTCCTTCAACGCTTCTTCTGCCATAGGAGCCACATCGCAGCTGCCAGGCAGGGGGGCGCCGGCATCCATCATCGCGCGAAACCGGGCTACGAATACCCACTGCAGCCATTCACTGAAGTTCATGGTGTCGGCAAAAAACGGCGTCTGGCTTTCAAACGCTGACGGCGCCGGCGGCTGTGTGCTCCACAGGCCCTGCTTTTCCAGTTCAGCCTGCAGGTCATTGAGGATAGCAGTGAGTGCATCGTGTCGGGTCATGGAATTCTTTACTCGTCAAACAGGGGCAGAAGATCGGGGATTTCATGCAGGTGGTGGATATGGTGACTGGGATGGGCCAGATCAACCGGCCAGTCCAGATCCACCAGGTTTGCCCACACCGCGTGCATGCCATGCTCGCGGGCGGCATGCACATCTTCCAGTGGATGATCGCCGATATGCACGGCCTGATTGGCGTCGACGCCGGCATCTTTCAGGGCGGCGGCGAACATGTCCGGGGCCGGTTTGCGCTTGCCGATGGTTTCGGCGGAATGGTGGAAGGCAAACAGGTCATCGATACCGATCATTTTCAGATCCGCATTGCCATTGGTCAGTGCGCCCAGGATGTAGCTGTCCGCCAGTTGCTCCAGTACACCCCGGGCACCGGGAAAAAAACTCACCTGATTGCGGGCGCCATGGAATACCTTGAAGGCATCCAGGGCAATGCGACGGGCTTCGGCTTCGCTGAAACCGTGCTCCATAAAGGCGCGGCTCATGGCGTCCTGGCGCAGGGCTGTCAGGTTATCCAGATACTGGGGCTTTTCCTTCAGCAGGGCCGTGCGCACCGCACGCACCCGCTCGGCGCTTAGCGCGGCGGCGGCATCAGGATGGTTATCCGCAATCCAGTCACTGCAGGTCTTCTCCGCATGACGAATCACTTCGTCCACCGGCCACAGGGTGTTATCGAGATCAAAGGTGATCAGCTTGAGTTTGCTCATGGGTTTATTGTAGCGCATGGGTGGAGATGAGGCCCGGTCTGCGCCAGCATGGATGCAATTAACAACGTTTTAGGCTTTCCATGAAAAACAGACAAGCGATCCAATCCTGGTGCCCCCCAGGATTGGGGCTGATCAATAAGAGACAATGCAGACAGGAATGATCTGTTAGGGAGAAAGAGATGCGTGGGAGGTCTTGTGCCAGTGATCCCGAATGCGTAGACATTCTTAATGCCATCAGTGGTGGCAGTCCATTGGTGCTGATGATTGAAATAGTGCTGTTTATCCTGATCTGTACGTTGATTATCGTTTTGGTTATGGGGCGGGATTCCGAATAGTCATTAGTCCTCATCCTCCTCTCTGCGGCGCTGGGCTCTCGGATGGGCTCCATCGTATACCTGCGCCAGATGCTGGAAATCCAGATGGGTGTAGACCTGGGTGGTGGCCAGGTCGGCATGGCCCAGAAGTTCCTGTACGGCGCGCAGGTCGCCGGAGGATTCCAGCAAGTGGGTGGCGAAGGAGTGGCGCAATTTGTGGGGATGCAGATGGTCGTCCAGTCCTCGCTCCAGGGCGTGGCGCTTCAGCCGTTGCTGAACACTGGAAGGGGAAAGGCGTTTGCCATTCTTGCTGAGGAAGACCGCTTTTTCGGCGCTGTCCTTGACGAACAGGGTGCGCGCCTTGAGCCAGCGTTTCAGCGCGGTCACTGCCGGCTTGCCCATGGGGAGCTGGCGGGTCTTGTTGCCTTTACCGGTGACCAGCAACTGGGCCGCAGGAAGATCGATGCTGTCGATATTCAGGCTGAGCAGTTCCGCCAGACGCAGGCCGCAGGCATAGAGTAGCTCCATCATGGCCTGGTCGCGCAGGCTCAGCGGATCGCCCTTGTCGGTGCCCGCATCCAGCAGCTGGGTCACCTGATCCGCATCGAGCGCCTTGGGCAGGCGCTTGCCGCTTTTCGGCGCGCGCACATCCACCACCGGATTGTCCCTGGCGATGCCTTCGCGCATCAGATAACGGTAGAAGGTGCGGAGGGTGGAGAGCAGGCGGGCAATGGTCTTGCCACCTTTTCCCTGACGATGGAGTGAGGCCACCAGGGAGCGGATGTCATGCACGGTGACTCCCGCCCAGTCCTGCTGACCCAGCACCCGGGAGGCCTCTTTCAGATCACGCTGATAATTGGTGACGGTGTGGGCCGAGAGCCGCCGCTCAGACTCCAGGTGTTTCAGGAACGCAGTAACAGTGTCAGGGTCACGGGGTGCGCTGTTCACTGTTAACTATTCACTGTTCACTGATTTTCTTGGCTGCCTGATGCGGGTACTGGCGAAGCACTTCGTGCAGGCGACGGCTGAGGATCTGGCCGATATGGGTGATGAACAGGGTGCCCAGGGAGCTGCGGAAGTGCATGGCGCTCTTGCTGCCGATGGCCAGCAGACCGAGGCGGCCCTGGTACTCCAGCGGCACCATGGCGGCGGAGCGAATGTCGGTGGCGTGTTCCTTGAACAGGTCTTCCATTTCTTCCTGGCGCATGGCGCCGCACACGGCTTTGCCATTGCGCAGCAGGTGATTCAGTGCTTGTGGCAGGGCGGTGCTGTCCACGCAGCGGATCTGGTTGCGAAGATCGCCAAGGATTGGCACTTCCCGGTCGTACAGCATGAGAGAGACGCGATCACTGCGGAAATCATCGGTCAGGCTGCCGAGCAGGTTGCGGAACAGTTTTTCCGGGCTGCGTGCCTCGAGCAGGGACAGGGTCAGTTTGCGGGTCTTGTCGAACAGATGGTCGTTTTCCCGGGCCACATCCAAAAGGCCGTTGAGGCGGTCACGCAGCTCGGTGTTGCGCTCGCGCAGGATCGAGGCCTGACGTTCCAGCAGGGAGACGGCCTGGCCTTTTGAGTCGGGCAGGCGCAACAACTCCAGCAGTTCCGGGCGCTGTTCGAAGAATTCCGGGTTGTCGCGCAAATAGGCGGCCACCTGATCGGCGCTTACCGGGCTGTGATCCGTCATCTGTCCTTCCTGTGCTGGTGGGTATCCGTCTGTGCGGATTCAGTCAGTCTCAATGTTGATGTTGCCATCATAGACATGGCTGGCGGGCCCTGTCATCCGAATGCCGCCGGTTCCGGCATATTCGATCTGCAGGCTGCCGCCTGGCAGGTGCACGGCGACCTGTTCATCCAGAAAGCCGCGACGCTGGCCGATCACCACTGCAGCACAGGCGCCGGAGCCGCAGGCCAGGGTTTCGCCGGCGCCACGCTCATAGACCCGCAGGCGCACCTCGTTGCGGCTGACAATCTGCATGAAGCCCACATTGACCCGCTCCGGGAACTGCTCGTGGCTTTCCAGGATCGGACCCACGGTTTCCACCGGGGCGGTATCCACGTTTTCCACCAGCAGGGTGCAGTGCGGGTTGCCGAGGCCGACGGCACCCACTTCCCAGGCTTGTGTGCCGGAGACCAGAAAGTAGCTGTCGGCTTCCGCCTTGGCAGTCATGGGAATGTCGTCCGGGGCCCAGCGCGGCGCACCCATGTCCACGGTGACCTGCTCATCCTCTGTGATGGTCAGTGTCATCAGCCCTGCGGCGGTTTCCACCACCACATCCTGTTTGTCGGTGAGCCCCTGATCGCGGACAAAGCGGGCAAAGCAGCGGGCGCCATTGCCGCACTGGCTCACTTCCGAACCATCGGCATTGAGGATGCGATAGCGGAAATCCGCCTCGCCGCCGCGGGCCGGCTGGACGATCAGCATCTGGTCGAAGCCCACGCCGAAATGGCGGCTGCCCAGACGGCGAATCTCATCCGCGGAAAACGGCAGGCCGTCCTCCGGCAGCGACTGGCTGATACCGTCGATGACCATGAAATCGTTGCCGAGGCCGTGCATTTTGGTAAAGCGCAGGTTCATTGCTGCTGTCCGGTACAGGTTAAAGGGGCATTGTACTCCGGCTGGCAGGCGGCGTCAGGGGGCGTGACGAGTCTCGAGTCGCGAGTTTCGAAGATCAAAACCGGTTTTGCCTTTCGTAACTCGTCACTCGCTTCTCGCTGCTACAATACCGACTCAGGTGTACAATGCGCCCCTACACTATTTCAGGCTGCCATCATGCTTTCCTACCGCCACAGCTACCACGCCGGTAACTTCGCCGATGTCCTCAAGCACATCGTGCAGATCGCCATCATCGAGTATCTCAAGAAGAAGGAAAAACCCTTCACCTTGCACGATACCCATGCCGGCGCGGGGAATTACCTGATCGACAGCACTCATATGCAAAAGACCGGGGAGTACCACGATGGCATCGAGCGGCTGTGGGAGCAGCGCACCGGGGTCGGCGTGATTGACCAGTATGTAAAACTGGTCAAGCAGCTCAATCCGGTGGGCAAGCTGCGCGAATATCCCGGCTCCCCTCGGATTGCCGCCAGCCTGTTACGCGAGCAGGATCGACTGCAATGTACCGAGCTGCACAGCACCGATTTCGAATTGCTCAGCAAGCTGTTTGCCGGCAACAAGCAGGTGCGGGTGGAAAAGATGGATGCCTGGCAAGGCATCAAGGCGATGCTGCCGCCACAGCATCGTCGCGGCATGGTGCTGATCGATCCCTCCTACGAGCTGGAAAAGGATTACCGGGAAATGCTGCCAGCCCTGCAGGCCGCCATGGAACGCTGGGTCACCGCCACCTACGCGATCTGGTACCCGGTGATGGATCGTAACCGCACCGAGTCCTTTATCCGCCAGTTCATCAAGGCGGATATCCCCAATATGTTGCGACTGGAGCTGTGCGTTAAGCCGGATGCCTCCGGCCGAGGCATGACCGGGTCGGGCATGCTGGTGATCAACCCGCCCTTTACCCTGGCCCAGCACATGGCCCAGGCCATGCCGCTGCTGGAAAAGCATCTGTGTGAAACCGGCGGGCACTCACTGGTCAAACGGTTGACTGAAGAAGCGTCATGAGTGCGGTGTTGAGAGCGGCCCGCCGCGAGGATGCCGCCGAGCTGCTGCGTCTGATTCGTGAGCTGGCACGCTATGAGAAAGCGGAAGACCAGGTCGAAACCGATGCAGCGCAGCTGGCTTCCACCTTGTTTGATCCCGGCGCCACCGCCCATGCCATCGTCGCTGAGCAGGATGGACGTCTGGTCGGCATGGCGATCTACTTCTTCAATTATTCCACCTGGCAGGGGCGCAACGGCCTGTATCTGGAAGATCTGTTTGTCGAGCCCGAGCAGCGTGGTGCCGGCATTGGCAAGTCGCTGCTGGCCCGGCTGGCAGCCATCGCGGTAGAGCGTGATTGTGGTCGCTTCGAATGGAGTGTGCTGGACTGGAACACGCCAGCGATCCAGTTCTATGAGAGCTTGGGGGCTCAGGCCCAATCCGAGTGGGTGCGTTACCGCCTGGAAGGTGAAGCCCTGCAGGCGCTGGCCCGAACGGCGAGCCAGGGAGTCTCTGAATAACTCCTTGCATGCTCAGTCTTTTAGGCTGATTCACAATCTAGGCGCACTTTTGAAGGCATGCTGGTTGCCTGTCGAGAAAGTGCAACAACGAGTGTGGATCAGCCTGGAAGACCCGGAGGGCGGGGCCTGGAGCGCCCATCTGCTGCGCCTTGTCTCTCGGAAAGGGAACCACCCTGACCATCGAGACAAGACACAACAGCTGCACGCTCCAGGCCACGCTGAGTACGCAAGGAGTTATTCAGAGGCTCCCTAACGCGCCGACGGCTGGCGCTGCATGGCGCCTGCGGCGCTGGTAGACTGCGCCGCTTTCAGCGTTACCGTAAGTGCTTACTCGCTCTGCGGGGCGTATAACTGAAAGCTCTTTTTCCGGATCCTGCCGTCATGACCGAGACCCGAATTCGCCGTCCCTCCTTAGTCGATGCCCTGTTCCCGATCCTGGTATTGATCAGCCTGCTGGCGGCAGCGGTGTATTTATACGGTGATGATGCCTCCTACGGCCCCAACCAGATTGCCCTGTTGTTCTGTGCGGGCCTGGCCTCCCTGATCGGTCTCAAGAATGGCCTCACCTGGCGGGAAATTGAAACCGCCATGGTGCGGGGGATCTCGGTGGCGTTGGGGGCCATCCTGATTCTGCTGATGGTGGGAGCCCTGATCGGCACCTGGCGATTGGCCGGCATCGTACCGTCGCTGATCTACTTCGGGCTGGAGTTGATGAACCCGTCGCTGTTCTACGCGGCGGCCTGTCTGATCTGTGCGGTGATCGCCCTCAGCATCGGCTCCAGCTGGACGGTGGCGGCGACGGTGGGGGTGGCGCTGATCGGGGTCGCCAGTGGTCTCGGGCTCTCCCTGCCGGTGGCAGCGGGGGCGGTGGTGTCCGGTGCCTATTTCGGCGACAAGATTTCCCCGCTCTCCGAAACCACCAACCTGGCGCCGGCGGTGGCCGGTTCTGAACTGTTCGAACATATTCGCTTGATGCTGTGGACCACGGTGCCGTCCATCGTGATTGCCCTGCTGATCTTTCTGGTGATGGGGCTTAACACGGATATTCCTGACACCGGGGAGGATCGCATTGCGCCCCTGTTGGCGGGTCTGGAAAGCCAGTTCCATATTTCCATTATTCATCTGGTTCCGCTGGGGCTGCTGCTGTTCATGGCGCTCAAGCGCATGCCGGCGCTACCCGCCATCTTCATCGGTGCGCTGGTGGGAGGTGTCTGGGCCTTGTTGTTCCAGCCGGATGCCATTGCGGTGCAGGCCGGCGTCGAAAACCCGGACTGGACGCTGACCCTGCAAGTGATCTGGCAGACCTTCTTCGCCGGGGTCAGCGTGGATGCCGGCGATGCCGCGCTCAACGATCTGCTCTCCGGCGGTGGCATGGCCTCCATGATGAACACGGTGTGGCTGATCATGTGCGCCATGGCGTTTGGTGCGGTGATGGAAAAGGCGGGCTTGCTGGCGCGCCTGATCGAGGGGCTGCTGGGGATGGTAAAGGGCGCGGCGGGTCTGATCACCGCGACCCTGGGGACCTGCTTCGGCAGCAATATCCTCACTGCCGACCAGTACATCTCCATCATCATGCCCGGGCGCATGTTCCGCGAGGAATATGAGCGCCAGGGGCTGGCGCCGGTGAATCTGTCCCGCGCCCTGGAAGACGGCGGCACCATCACCAGCCCGCTGATTCCCTGGAATACCTGCGGTGCCTACATGCAGTCCGTGCTGCTGGTACCGGTGACCGACTATCTCTTCTTTGCTTTCTTCAACCTGATCAATCCCGTGCTGGCACTGGCCTATGCCTGGCTGGGCATCAAGGTGCTGCGTTTGAGCCTCCCACAAAAAACCTCAGCCTGATACCGTAAGAGCTGCGCAGATAGGTCTTCAAACAAAAAGGCCCGCCCGGAAACCCGGGCGGGCCTTTTTGCTTTTGGCGTGTTGCCTGTTGCGTGAAGCGTGCCGCGTCTCCTACATAAACTGCATATTCACTGCAAAGAACAGCTGCCACTCCGGCTGGCCGGGGCCGCGGTCGGCGATGGAGACCTGCGGTTCCATGAACACGTTGAACACGGTCTTGTTGGCCTTCAGCACCTTGCCGAGGCGGGCGCCCACCGGGACGCTGTAGTTGTCGGACTGGAAGTCATAGTTCCACAGCGGGGCGGTGCCGGTGTACCAGCCATCTTCCAGCTGATAGAAGAAGAACGGCTGCATGGCGGCCAGGCTGACCCGCGACCGGCCGTTGGTATCGCCAATGCCGCCACGGTAGATCAGCAGGTAGCCGTACTGGTATTTGGCCGAGGTGGCGTTGAAGTAGACGTTGGCGACACCGGCCTGCCACTGTTCATTGCCGAGCGCATCGTCAGAGGCGGTGGGGGCCACCAGTTGTGGCCCGACCCCGAAGCTGATGGCCGGGTTGCCGGTATCCATCAGGTAGGCCGCAAAGATATCCGCATCACCCACGCCGGTCTGGTGGGCGCCACGCATCCCGGTGGGGAAGGTGTTGATGGGCAGGGAGGCGCGCATCAGCCAGTCGCTGTCACCCAGGGAGAAGGGCTGGGCATAGCGCAGCACCATCTGGTTGGCATCCTCGTCCGTGTCGGTCAGTTCGCCGATGTAATAATTCTGAACGTTGAAGGCCTTGATGTCGGCCAGCGGGTTGTTGGCCTGGGCGGCGGCTGAGCCTTCAGCATGACTGAGCCCGGGCAGCGTCAGTGACAGGGTTGTGAGGGTCATGGCACCAAGTCCCTTGGCCATCTTTTTCATGCTCATGCTGCTACCTTTCTGTTCCGTCAAAAAAACAGTGTAGAGAAATTCCCTGGAGCTGCCACGTGAAGATCAGTCTTCGTTGAACAGCAGCACCAGGGTGCCGCCGCGCAGTACGCTGCCGTAATTCAGATTGATGCCGATGCCTACATTTCTGACAAAGGGAATGCGCTCGGGGATATCCACCAGCCAGCCGATGCCCGCCTCGTAGTAGTAATGATTGCCCAGCGGTTCATCCAGGTCAGCACCCAGATCGTAGCGTGATGCCTGCATCCATACGTTCTGGCCACGCATCAGCCGGGTCAGAATCGGGCTGCGCCAGCGTACTCCATTGGACCAGTACCAGGCTTCCGGCTGAACCTCATGGGCAGTTTCCCCGGTGTCGAAAGTGCGCCCGCGCATATAGTGGATTTCGCTGATCAGTTTCACTTCGCTGTCGCGGCCTCCCACAAACCAGGTGGCGCGCAGGTGGGGTTCGGCCTGCCAGGCCTTGGCGGAATAGTTGGTAATCAGACCATCAAGGAACGGCGCCAGCGCCTGTGACTCCAGGGTGTTGAAGTCAGTTTTGTTGCGGTAGCGCTGCAGGTGCAGGTTGAGGCCGGCATCCAGACGCAGGTAATCGTTGCTCCGATGGCGCAGCTCGCCACCGAGAGAAAGCGTGGTGACTGAGCTGTCGATCACATCATCGGTACCGTTACCGGTGGGGATAATTTTGGTTTCCTGCTTCTCGCCCAGGTAGGCGGCTTTGGCGCCCAGTACCAAGGTGTTGCTGTGCTCACCAATGGGGGTTTTCCAGCTCCAGGGCAGAGAAAGGGTGCTGATCTGTTGTCGAAGCTCCTGGGCTTCCAGTGTTCCCAGCTGTTCATCTTCCAGGCCGACAAAATCATTGGGATTGAAGTCCCAGAAGCCAAAGCGGACTGCATTACCACCTGTGAGCAGCAGGGCGGTCACATAGCTTTCCGCCAGACCGAGACGGATGGCCCTGTCCAGCGGCGTCGCAGCCCGGGCCGGCATGGCGAGGGTGGTAATGAAAAAAAACAGCAAAAGATGTCGAGTCATGGCCGGGGACGCTCGTGACGATGCGCCCAGTTAAACACAAAACGACAAGGTTTGACTGCCACGCGAGGGGCATCAGAAAGCAAAAAGGCCGCACCCAACATCCGGGCGCGGCCTCCTGCGTTTTCGCTTAAACAGCAACTTTTCCGCGTTGTAGCGTGAAGCATGCAGCGTGTTGCGTTTTTACGGCAAAACCGATTCCAGCTTGAGCTGCTCGTCAAAGGTTTCCCGCTGACGCACCACAAAGGCCTGATCACCATCCACCATGATTTCCGCGGGGCGGTTACGGCTGTTGTAGTTGCTGGCCATGGCAAAACCGTAGGCGCCAGCGCTGCGGACGGCGAGCAGGTCGCCGGTTTCCAGGGACAGGGCGCGATCCTTGCCAAGGAAGTCGCCGGTTTCACACACCGGGCCAACGATATCCCAGGTACGGCAATCCGCATCGTGGGGCTTCACTGGCACGATGTTCTGCCAGGCGGAATACAGGCTCGGCCGGATCAGATCGTTCATGGCGCCGTCGACGATGGCGAAGTTCTTGTGCTCGGTGGGCTTCAGGAAAAGCACCTGGGTAATGAACAGCCCCGCGTTGGCGGCAATAGAGCGGCCGGGCTCGATGTGCACCGGCAGGTCGCCGGGAATGTGCTTGAGCAGGGCCTGCACATAGGCCGCGCGATCTGGGGGTGTTTCTTCGTCATAGGTCACGCCGAGGCCGCCCCCCAGATCCAGGTGATGGATCTCGATGCCGTGCTGCTGAAGGGTGCCCAGCAGCTTGAGAACGCGCTCCAGCGCATCTTCGAACGGTGACAGGCTGGTGAGCTGGCTGCCAATGTGGCAATCGATGCCGAGAATGCGGATATGCGGCATCTCGTGGGCGCGTTGATAGAGGGCCGGGGCCTTCTCGATGTCCACACCGAACTTGTTGTCTTTCAGGCCGGTGGAAATATAGGGGTGGGTCTGGGCGTCCACGTCCGGGTTTACCCGGATGGCAATGGGCGCTTCCATGTCCAGCTCGCCGGCTACCAGGTTGAGCAGTTCCAGCTCGGCGGCGGATTCCACGTTGAAACAGTGGATGCCGGCTTTCAGGGCGGCGGCCATCTCGGCGGCAGTCTTGCCGACGCCGGAGAATACGATCTTGTCCGGATCACCACCGGCACGCAGTACCCGCTCCAGCTCGCCACCGGAGACGATATCGAACCCGGCTCCCTGACGGGCCAGTACATTCAGTACTGCCAGGTTGGAGTTGGCCTTTACCGCATAGCAGACTTGATGCGGGTGCTCGCCAAAGGCCTCATCGAAGGCTTGATAGTGGCGTTCCAGGGCGGCGCGGGAATAGAGGTACAGAGGTGTGCCAAAGCGGTCTGCCAGTTGTTCTATGGGCAGTTCTTCGGCAAAAAGCTGGCCGTCGCGGTACTGAAAGGGATCCATGATCAGTCCTGTTCGTCGTCTTGCTGAGCGTCGTCAGCGGTGTTGGGGGCCGGTTGGCTGGCGGCCGGCTGTTCGGGCTCGTCCGGGGCATAATACAGCGGGCCTTTCTGGCCACATCCGGCAAGAAGAGCAAGCAGGCAGAGGGCGGAAAGACGCATTGTCGGACTCCGGCGTTGGCTGGCGGTGCCCGCTGTGCGAGACCGCCAGGGAATGATGGCTTAGGCGTTGCCGGTATTGTCCAGCGCTTCGCGGGCGCGGGCAACGGCGGCGCGAACCTGATCGGGGGCGGTGCCGCCGATATGGTTACGGGCGCTCACGGAGCCTTCCAGGGTCAGTACCTCGAACACGTCATCGTCGATCTGGTCACTGAACTGCTTGAGTTCGGACAGGGACATGTCGCCAAGGTCCTTTTTCTTCTCTACGCCGTAGGCCACGGCCTTGCCGACGATCTCGTGGGAGTCACGGAAGGCGATGCCCTTGCGCACCAGGTAATCGGCCAGGTCGGTGGCGGTGGCGAAACCACGACGGGCCGCTTCGCGCATTACTTCGCGGTTGGGCTCCAGGGCCGGGATCATGTCGCCGAAGGCGCGCAGGCTGCCCTTGAGGGTGTCCACGGCGTCGTACAGCGGCTCCTTGTCTTCCTGATTGTCCTTGTTGTAGGCCAGCGGCTGGCTTTTCATCAGGGTCAACAGGCTGATCAGGTGGCCGTTGACGCGACCGGTCTTGCCGCGTACCAGCTCCGGCACGTCCGGGTTCTTCTTCTGCGGCATGATGGAGCTGCCGGTACAGAAGCGGTCGGGCAGGTTGATGAAGTTGAACTGGGCGCTGGTCCACAGCACCAGCTCTTCACTGATCCGGGAGAGGTGAGTCATGGACAGGGCGGCCAGGGCGCAGAACTCGATGGCAAAGTCACGGTCGCTCACCGCATCCAGGGAGTTTTCGCAGACACCGTCGAAGCCGAGCAGCTCACAGGTGCGCTCCCGGTTGATCGGGTAGGTGGTGCCGGCCAAGGCGGCCGAGCCCAGCGGCATGCGATTAACACGCTTCTTGGCGTCCAGCAGACGCTCGCGGTCGCGCTTGAGCATTTCGAACCAGGCCAGCAGATGGTGGCCAAAGGTCACCGGCTGGGCGGTCTGAAGGTGGGTAAAGCCGGGCATGATGGTGGCGGCTTCGCGCTCGGCCAGGTTGAGCAGGCCCTGCATCAGGTACAGGTACTGCTCTTCCATGATCAGCATTTCATCGCGCAGCCACAGGCGGATGTCGGTGGCCACCTGGTCGTTACGGCTACGGCCGGTGTGCAGTTTCTTGCCAGTGATGCCGATCTTGTCGGTGAGGCGTGCCTCGATGTTCATGTGCACGTCTTCCAGGGCCACAGACCACTGGAATTCGCCGGCTTCGATCTCTTTCTGGATTTCCGCCAGGCCATTGATGATGGCGTCGCGTTCCTCCTCGGTGAGTACGCCCACTTCTGCCAGCATGGTGGCGTGGGCCTGGGAGCCGAAGATGTCCTGACGGTACATGCGCTGGTCAAAATTCACGCTGGCGGTGAATTCCTGCACGAACTGGTCGGTGGATTCGCTGAAGCGGCCGCCCCAGAGTTTGTTCTGCTGCTTGTCAGTCATCGTTCTTGCTCATCTAAAGCCGGAATTGCGGGCGCGCAGTATAGCAGGGACGAGGGAACCTCTGAATAACTGCGTGCAGACAGGGATTCCGTGAACCGGTTCAGCCGCCTTATAACTATCCCTTGGGGCTGACGCCATGTTCAGGTATAAGTGTCTGAAGACTCGTAATTTATACCGATAAGGAGCCGGAATGGCGGCCATGGAAGAGCAGCCCTCCTCGAGCTTTCTGCCGGATCTATGTAGCGCCCGTGCCGTGCTGGTGGTGGTGGTGGTGGCAGAATTGCTGGCCATGGTCGTCACCCTGGTAGCCACCTACTACGACGATTTCAGCCTGGCCCGGCTCGCCACCACGTCCCTGTTCGTGCAATGGGTGGGGCTGACATCGGCGGCACTGGTGTGTCAGCTGCGCTTTCGCCTCAATCGTCTGCCCTCCAACTGGGCTGCCGTGGCCGTGGTACTGCTGGTGGTCGTGGATACCCTGATCTTCAGCGTCATCGCGGCAGCGGTGATGGGCTGGGTGCAGGGAATTCTGCCAGTGGTGTCTCTGGTCAATGCCACGACTTTCGTCAACGGCCTGATTGCCGCCATCATTGCTGGCCTGGTCATGCGTTATTTCTATGTGCAGGAACAGCTGCGGGCAAAGGGCCAGGCCGAACTGCAGTCCCGGATTCAGGCGCTACAGTCGCGGATTCGTCCCCATTTTCTGTTTAATTCCATGAATATCATTTCCAGCCTGATCGCGGTGGATCCGGACGCTGCTGAACAGGTAGTGGAAGATCTCTCCGTATTATTCCGGGCCAGCCTGAAAAGCACGGGCAGTGAGGCCTCGCTGGAGGATGAACTGGAGCTGTGTCGCCGCTATATTCATATTGAGCAGCTGCGCATGGGGGACCGTTTGCAGGTGGAATGGGATATACAGGTACCCACTAACCGGGTACCAATTCCACTGTTAACCTTGCAACCCTTGCTCGAAAATGCCATTTATCATGGTATCCAACCGTTGGCAGCAGGTGGTCTGGTGACCATTCGCGCCACGGAAGCGGACGGCATGCTGGTGTTGTCAGTGAGCAATCCCAAGCCTGCCGGTGATGGGCATCACAAGGGTAACCGCATGGCGCTGGAGAATATTCGCCATCGCCTGGAGGCGCTCTACGGTGACCAGATCGCGGTAGAGGCCCATCCGCAAGAAAAAGAATACGAGATCGAGATTCGATATCCGCTGCAACGAAAGGGATGAAAATTATGCGGGTACTAGTATGTGATGATGAACAGCTGGCTCGGGATCGGCTGAAACGTCTGGTCGAAAAGGCCGACAACGTGGAAGTGGTTGCCGAAGCCGCCAATGGCCGTGAAGCCATTGAGCAGGCCCAGGAGCATCGCCCCGATGTGGTGCTGATGGATATCCGCATGCCGGAAATGGATGGCATGGAGGCGGCAGAACACCTCAGCAAGATTGATAACCCGCCGGCGATTATTTTCTGTACCGCCTATGATGAGCATGCCCTGCAGGCCTTCAAGGTCCATGCGGTGGATTACCTGCTCAAACCAGTGAGTCTCAGTGATCTGGAGCTGGCACTGGCCAAGGCGCGCACCCTCAACCGGGTACAGCTGGCGGAACTGGGCAAGGAAGTCAGCGAAGACAAGCCTCGCCGTCGCGGGCATATCAGTGCCCGCACCCATCGTGGTTTGGAGCTGGTGCCGGTGGATGACGTGCGCTACTTCCTGGCCGACCAGAAATACGTGACGGTCTGTTTCAGCGAGGGCGAAGTGCTCATCGATGAAACCCTGAAAGACCTGGAAAACGAATTCGGCGACCAGTTTGTACGCATTCATCGTAATGCCCTGGTGGCGCTGAAGTATATCGAGGGGATGGAGCTGGCTACCGCCGGGCATCACCAGGTGCGTCTGCGCGGTATTGAAGAGCGCCTGACGGTGAGTCGCCGTCATGTGGCGGGGCTGCGCAAGGTGCTGCAGAGCCTCTGATTCAGTGCGTCCGGGGTAATTAACAGGTGTCCCCGGGCGTGCTAGCCTTGGCTTTCCTTGGGGTATGCAACAAATAACAACAACAGGTAAAACGCCATGAAGAAATTCCTGATGCTGCTGGCCAGCGCCGTGCTGCTCAGTGGCTGTGCCACTGCCACCATGCCGGTATCCGGCCTGCTGTACGCCAATGTGAAGGCGCCGCTCACCGCGACGGCCTCCACCGAGAAACCCACCCGCGTGGGCCGTGCCTCCACCCGCTCCATTCTCGGCCTGATCGCCTCCGGCGACGCCACCATCCAGACCGCAGCCCGTAACGGCGGCATTACCGAAATCCACCATGTGGATTATGAAGCGCAGAACTTCTTCGGGGTGCTGGCGGAATATACGGTGGTTGTGTACGGCAACTGATAAAAACAGCTACAAGCTACAAGCTACAAGCTTCAAGCTGCAAGCGACAACGCGGCTGAGAGGCTTGAGAAGGCTGCAGCACCGGGGCCGCGTCCAGAGTCTGGCCGCGGCCCCGGTCGTTTATAAAGACTAGGTGCCGGTTCAAGTCATAGGGTTTGTGGTTTTTGATTGGGCCTCCGGGTTGTCCGGGGGCGTAGTCGCGGCCCCAAAACGTGAAGCAGGCCCCGCCCTTTATGGCGCGTTGTAGCTTGCAGCTTGAAGCTTGCCGCTGCTTTTCCTGTAGACTAGGGACCCTCTGAGCAATGCCTTGCTTACTCAGCGCGGCCTGAAGCGTTCAGCTGTTGTGTCTTGTCACGATGGTCAGGGTGGTTCCCTTTCCGAGAGACAAGGCGCAGCAGATGGGCGCTTCAGGCCGCGCCCTCCGGGTCTTCCAGGCTGGCCCGCACTCGTTGTTGCGCTTTTTTGATGGATGGACATACACCTTCAAAAGCGCGCCTAGATTGCGAACCAGCCTGAAAGACTGAGCATGCAAGGCATTGTTCAGAGGCTCCCTAGGCCCACTTTTAACTGAACAACAGGATGCCCCATGTCCCGCGAAATCTTGCGTATCGCTACCCGTTCCAGTCCGCTGGCCATCTGGCAGGCCGAGTATGTTCAGGCCCGGCTGGAAAGTCTGCATGAAGGTTTGAGCGTGGAGCTGGTGCGGATCAAGACCCAGGGGGACAAGATTCTCGATACCCCGCTGGCCAAGATCGGCGGTAAGGGCCTGTTCGTGAAGGAACTGGAAGAGGCGATGATGGATGGCCGCGCCGACATCGCGGTGCACTCCATGAAGGACGTCCCCATGGAGTTGCCGGAAGGCTTTGTGCTCCCGGTGATCTGTGAGCGGGAAGACCCCCGCGATGCCTTTGTCTCCAATACCTATGAAAGTCTTTCTGCGCTTCCCCTGGGCGCCTGTGTCGGTACCTCCAGCCTGCGTCGCCAGGCCCAGGTGAAGGCCAATCGTCCTGATCTGGTCGTGAAGAGCCTGCGCGGCAATGTGCAGACTCGTCTGGGCAAGCTTGATGCTGGCGAATTCGACGCCATTATTCTCGCGGCCGCCGGTCTCAAGCGGCTGGAAATGCATGAGCGTATCCGCTACGAAATGCCGCCGGAAGAATCCCTGCCTGCGGTGGGCCAGGGCGCGGTGGGTATCGAATGTCGTGAGGGGGACGAGCGCACCATTGAGCTGCTCAGCCCGCTCAGTGATGTGGATACCTGGGACCGGGTGGTGGCCGAGCGAGCCATGAATCGCCGCCTGGAAGGCGGCTGTCAGGTGCCCATCGCCGGCTTTGCCCTGCTGGAAGGCGATGAGCTGTGGATGCGGGCCCTGGTCGCCGAGGAAGATGGTAGCCGGGTGCTGCATGCCCAAGGGCGAGCCCACCGGAGTGAAGGTGCAGAGCTGGGTGTGCGGCTGGCGGAGGAGCTGCTCGGCCAGGGCGCGGATGCCATCCTGAAGGCCCTGTACGACAAGCATTGATCATGCGAATTCTGGTTACCCGTCCTGCGGGGCAGCAGCAAGCGCTGATGGATGCCCTGCAGGCGGCCGGTTACCAGGCCGCCCACTGCCCGGCGCTGCGGATCGAGCCGCTGCCGGTCAGCGGCGATACCCGGCGGGTGTTGATGGATCTGGACCTGTATCACGCCGTGTTCTTTGCCAGCGCCAATGCCGCCAGGCTGGCGCTTACCGCCATGTCGGATCTGTGGCCCCAGTGGCCGGTGGGAGTGCATTGGCTGGCGGTGGGCCGGGCCACGGCGGCAGAACTGGCTACCTGGCATCTGCAGCCGGAGGTGCCGGAGGCCGGCTTCAATAGCGAAGCGGTGCTGGCTCTGCCCTGTCTGCAGGATCTTCACGAGAAAAAAATCCTCATCTGTCGGGGTAACAGTGGCCGGGAGCTACTGGCTGATACCCTGAAAGCGCGTGGTGCGGAGGTGGTAGCCTTGCCATTCTATCAGCGCTTGCCGAACCCGGATTTCGAGCCCACGGCTGGCTGCCAGTGGGTGATGATCACCAGTGTGGAAAGCTGGCGGGCAGTGGCGTCTAAGTTGCCGGGCGGTTGCGGCATTGTGGCCGCAGGTGAGCGCGTGGCGGCGGCTATTGCAGAAGACCATTCGGGCGAGATCCGGGTGGCGGCCAGCGCCCATGATGACGATATGATTGCGGCCCTGCCCCTTCCTGTCTGAATGGTGTCGTCCGGCGCACACCATTACATTGTTTAATGGACACAAGGCCTTGCCCCCATTAAGGTTTTTCAGGTGTCTTTTGTCCGATAAATCGCAATCTGATCATGGAGCTGTCATGACGCAGGATCGTCTTTCTTCCCGCCAGACCGGTATGACCCGTTGGCTTGTGCTTGTCATCCTGATCCTGGCCTGCGTCATTGGAGCCGGTGGGTGGCTGGGCTGGCAGGAATATCTGCGCCTGCAGGCTGACAAGGCAGATGTGGTTGGGCAGATGGAAGCGCTGCAAGCCGACATGGCGGCCCAGCGCAGCGAGGTGCAGGGGGCGCTGGCCGGGTTTGAGAAGAAGCAGGCGGAACTGGCTGCCCAGCGGGTGAAGGACCAGGCGGTGCTCACCGACATGAAAACCGGTGGCCAGAAACTGTGGTTGATCAACGAAGCCCGCGCTTTGGCCAGCCTGGCCAGTCAGCGTTTGCTACTTACCCAGGATGCCCTGGCGGCCCGCCGCTTGCTGGAAGCGGCCGATGGCGTGCTGACCCGTATTGATGATCCCTCGGTTCTGACTGCCCGCCAGGCACTGGCTGTGGACATGGATAAACTCAGCCGTGCAGGCAAGGTGGATGTACAGGGCATGGTGCTGCAGCTGGGCGCCCTGCGCCAGACGGTGGCGGAACTGGCGGTGCCAGTGGAGGAAGCCCCGCCGGAGCGGGATACTCCGGAAGTCAGCCAGCCCTGGTGGCAGGATGTGCTCGATCGTATGCCGGTGACGGTGCGTCATCACGAAGGTCGGGTGCCGCTGCCCCTGTCTGCCCAGCAGGCCTCATTGGTACGCCTGACGCTGGATGGCAGCCTGCAGCAGGCTCAGCTGGCGTTGATGCAGGGGCGAGGCGAAGCTTATGAACAGGCGCTCAGCAACGCCGAGATGACGCTGAAGGAATGGTTCCGCAATGACGACCCGCGTGCCTCGCACATGCGTGAGGTTATCGAGGAAATGGGTGGTCGCCAGATAGCTTATACCTTGCCAGAGATCGGCGCAGGGCTGGCGGCGATCGAGGCGCTCAAACGCAAGGAGGGCGGCGCATGAAGAAAGTCGTCCTGCTGATCGTCATCGCGCTGATCGCGGCCCTCGGGCTGGGGCGCTGGATGGCGGCGGACTCCGGCTATGTACTGGTGATCCGTGATGATTTCTCCATGGATACCACCCTGGGATTCGTGGTTCTGATGCTGATCGTGTCAGCGGTGGCTCTGGTGGTGTTGACCCTGTTGGGCAATGCCGCCTGGAATACTCTTGAGCCTCTCCGCGCCACCCGGCGCTGGAAAAAAGCGGTGGCCGCTCGCCGTTTGCGCAGCGGTTTTCTGCAGCTGGTGGATGGCGAGCTGGACAAGTCCGAGCGTCTGTTGGTGGCTGCCGGTGAGGACGGTGACTGGCCGCTGCTGGCCTGGCTGCTGGCGGCAGAAGCGGCTCAGGAGCAGGAGAATGTGGAAGCGACTCAGCGTTATCTGGAAAAGGCGGGTAGTGACCACCGCGGCCGGCTGGTCGCGGGCCTGATGAAGGCGCGTTTTGCGCTGGATGATGGCTATCCTGATCAAGCCCGGGAAGAACTCAAGGTGCTGGCGGACATGGCACCACGCAACAAGCGTATTCTGCGGACCTATGCCCAGGTGCTGGAAAGCCAGCGCGACTGGATAGCGCTGTGCAAGCTGATGCCCAGGCTCAAGCGGGCGTTTGGAGATGGCGAGTCTCGCCGGGAGCGACGTGCCTGGCTGGCCCTGCTGCAGGAGACCGCCCGTAAACCTGGCTTCAATGATGCCGACAGCCGTCGCGAGGAGTTGCGCAAGCTGTGGAAGGACGTGCCGGTGCAGCTCAAGAATGATCCGGCCATGGTGGCTCGCTACACCGGCTTCCTGGCCCAGCTGGGGGGTGGCAAGGGAGCGCTTAACCTGGTCCGTGAACAGCTCGATCGGCAGTGGGATGATCGCCTGCCTCCGGTGCTGGAGGCGATTGATGAAGTCTCTCCCGATGAGCTTCTGCAGATTCTGGAGCGCTGGCTGGAGCAGCGGCCGGGAAACGCCGCGGTACTGATCACCGCCGGCCGGGTAGCGCTGAAGGCCCGCCTGTGGGGCAAGGCCCAGGGCTTCTTCGAAGCCGCCGCCAACTCCAGCCAGAGCGCCACGGCGCTGGCAGAGCTGTCCCGCCTTTATCAGGCTCTGGGAGATTCCAGCAAGGCCATGAAGACGTTCGAGAAGCGCCTCGACAAACTGCAGGGCGAATTGCCGGCCTTGCCCATGCCAGACAAGGCGGTGTAGGAGACGCGGCACGCATCACGCTGCATGCGACACGCCCCAAAACAAAAAAGCCGCGCCCATTGGGCGCGGCTTTTTTGTTTTGACCACAGAGGGCCCTTTCGCCGTAGGAGCCTGCCTGCAGGCGATAAAAGCGAGTAACGAGGTACGAGTTTCGAAAGGCAAAAACACCAGGTTGAAAGGTTTTCGCAACTCGAAACGCGTCCCTCGCTTCTCGACCCTTGCCTCGCTTGGGCTCGGATCGCCTGCAGGCAGGCTCCTTCGGCATAAGGGGGGCTCCGGGAGTCCCCGCTTTCAATCAATCCCGTGGCGCGTAATCGAATACGTCGGAGTGGATGTTTTCTGCGGGCACGCCTTCTTCTACCAAGGCATCGAATACCGCCCAGGCCATGGGCGGGGAGCCGCCGAGAAAGAACAGGGGGAGTTCCGGTTCGCTGAGGGCGGCGAGGGCGGCTTCGTGCACCAGGCCCTGCTCATGATCGGGGTGGTGCATGTCCGAGAGCGCGGTGGTGCCTTCGAAATCCCTGAGCTGGCTGGTCCAGTCCCGAAGCGGGTCGGTGAGATACAGATCCTCGGCCACGCGTGCGCCCCAGAACAACCGCACCGGTTGCTGAAAGTCCAGCTCCACCAGACGCTCGATCATGGCCTTCACCGGGGCGAACCCGGTAGAGCCGCAGATGAACCACACCGGCTGGTTGGGCGCGGCATCAATGAAGCGAATCCCGGCGGGCAGGGTCACACTGACGGTGCTGTCCTGGTTGAGGCTGGCCATGATGTCGCGGGCGGCGCTGTTGTCGTCGCCATGGCGGACATGGAGCTCGAGTTGACGGCCCTGGCAGACATTGGCGATGGAAAACGGGTAGCACTCGCCATGCAGATTGAGCATCAGATACTGCCCGGCATGCCACTGGATGCGCTTGCCGGCGGGCAGCAACAGCCACACCCGGCTGACATCGTGATTGAGCGACTCAATCTGGCCGATCTGGCAGTTCAGGGTATGCACCGGCAGTTCACCGGGGGCTGTCACATCAGACACGCTAATCTCGCAATCGCTCAAGGGCTGGGCAACGCAGTATAACACCTCAGTGCTGCCGGCTTCGCCCGCATGAATGGTGTGGTTTTTTTGCTGAACGTGACCGGCGGTGAGCGCGCCCTCGCAGCGCAGGCAATTGCCGTTGCGGCAGGCCATGGGAAAACTGAAGCCGGCCAACTGGCCGGCTTCAATAATTTTCTGGTCGTCACGGCAGGGGAAAGAGCCCTTGCCGTTGACGATGATGGTGAAGGTCGTCATCAGGGGCGAGACCCGAGTTTGGAGTTACGAGTAGCGCAAAGCTCAAACAGGGCTTCGATTTTTGCCTTTCGAAACTCGTTCCTCGCAACTCGACACTGCCTTTTAGCTGCTAACGCCAACAAACAGGGCAACAATACAGCCCATGCCGAACAGCCATACCACGGTACGGGCGCTGGCCCAGTCGGCTACATAGCAGAGGGTGAACAGCAGACGGCTGACCACAAAGGCGAGCGCAATGCCGTCGATGGTGGGCTGTGCAGAGGTGGCGGCCAGGTGGGCGATGATCACCGCTGCGGCAAAGGCGGGAGTGACTTCAAAGCCGTTCTGCTGGGCCCAGTGGGCGCGTTTGCTGGCCCCCTGCTGCTGTTCCAGGAATTCACGGGGGTTATGATTTTCCTTGAGACCAAAGCCGCTGGTGGCCTTGGCGATCATGGTAGACAGGTAGGGCAGAAAAAGTGCGGCAAGCACGCACCAGTAAGCAACGGTCATGAAGTTCTCCTTGGTTATTTTAAAATGTGTGGGGGCTGGCAGGCAGAGTCAGGTTCAGTTGAAAGTTCAAAGTTCAAAGTTGAAACGCGAAGACAGGGCCTGGCAATTTCCAGCTCTGGTGCCCCGCGCTTCACGGTTAAGGTTCGCGGGCAGGGCATTAAGGTTCTCGATAAACCCTTCCCGCGCTTTTCAACTTTAAACTTTGAACTTTCAACTCGATCTTGTCGTCGCGGCCGCCAACCCCGCTTCGGCAGACTACCTCAATCGCCGTCGCTCTCGCGTGAGACTGAGGCTAGCAGGCTGCGCTCGATTATCGCAAAACGATCCTGTCCCCAGACCATGTCATCTTGTGTCAAAAAGGTGGGCACGCCCCAGCTGCCGGCGGCCATCATGGCGTTGCGGTTATCTTCGGCGCGATCGCGCCAGCTGTCGTCATCCAGCCAGCGGCGGGCCCGGTTCCAGTCCAGACCGGCGGTTTCCACCAGGAACTTCAGGCCATTGTCGCTGGCAGCATTGATGCCTTTGCTCCAGATGCCGGTGGCGGCGGCCCGCAGCCATTCACGCAGACGCCCTTCCTTTTCCGCAAAGGGCCACAGGGCCATGCAGCGCTCCACCCCGGGTCCGACCGGATCACAGACCCGGCCAAAGGGCACCTGGTGAAGCCGTGCTTCCCGGGCGGCATCCTTGAGAATGTAGAAGCGCTTTTCCTTTGGTACGCTCAGCCCGCGCATGACCATGGGCAATACCGGGCGGATCTTCAGGTCCAGTCCGTAGTGATCCGCCAGTGCATAGGCGCGGGACAGGGCGAGATAGGAGTAGGGGCTGCGGAACGAAAAGAACAGCACCAGGGGTTTGCCCTTCAGTGCGGGTTCGCTGTGGCTCATTTGGGCCCGTTTGGCACGACCATAAGGCAGCGGCCAGTCCTGGGAGCCAAGTCCCATTTCATTAAGACGGTGGCCCAGATGATCGAGCCGCTCTACGCTCCAGTACCATTCACCCTCATAGAGCAGGGTGCCGGTGAGGTAATGGCCGTCGCTGAGGAACTGGTCGCGGCGGGCCTCCAGGGCCAGTTGTGCCTGGTCCGCGGGCATCTGTCCGTGCTCGTTGAGCAGGGCTTCCAGTTTGCCGTGGTCATGGCGCCAGAGGGCATCGGCCAGCGCGGCGGCCAGGCTCCAGAAACGCTCGTCCTTTTCATGGTGAAGCAGGCAGCGGGTTGCCGCCAGACTCACTTCCCGCTGCGGCAGATGCCAGTCGGCAGGAAAATCCAGCCCATGCAAGTCGGCCAGTTGGCGGGCATCCCGGGGTGCCAGCTCAGCCAGCATATCCGCGGCGGGATACATCTGCTGATCCAGATAGAGCATCACGCGCGGGGTAATCTGGATACCGAAATGGCGGGCAAAGCGGGGAAGCACCTGGGCCATCAGCACCGAGTAGGGGTCATCAATGCGAAAATAGAAGGTTGCCTGATGTGGCTGGCGGCGCAAGAGTCGGCGCCATTCCAGCAGTCGCCGGCGTAACTGTTGCAGGCCTTCACTGGTGATCAGCCCGGCAAACAGGGGCATCAGTTTATGTTTGAGGCTCATGCGGTCGGAAGCTCCTTTGGCATGGGGCACGTTGCTGGCCAGAGTGAAGACTATAGCCTAAGCGATCCATGCTTATCCGTGAAAAGGGGTAAAAACGCCAGGGAGCCTCTGAATAACTCCTTGCGTACTCAGCGTGGCCTGAAGCGTGCAGCAGTTGTGTCTTGTCTCGAAGGGAAGGGTGGTTTCCTTTTCAAGAGGCAAGGCGCCGCTGATGTGCGCTTCAGGCCGCGCCCTCCGGGTCTTCCAGGCTGATCCACACTCGTTGTTGCACTTTCTCGACAGGCAACCAGCATGCCTTCAAAAGTGCGCCCCTCTTTACCTTGGCCGAGGGGGTGAATCAGCCTGAAAGACTGAGCATGCAAGGAGTTATTCAGAGGCTCCCTAGATGCTGGACGCCTGACGCCTGACGGGAAAAGCGAAAACAGGCTCTGCCTCTGACTTTGATTTTTCTGCGTCGGGCATCGGGCGTCCAGCGTCTGGCTTTCCCGGAGCACAAAAAAGGCGGGCCCATATAAATGGGCCCGCCTTTTTTGTGCTCCGGGAATTACTCCCCGATCTGGCTCAGATCTCGTACCGCGCCGCGGTCGGCGCTGGTGGTCAGGGCCGCGAAGGCTTTCAGCGCAGCAGAGACGCGGCGCGGGCGGATTTCCTTGGGCTTGAACGCCAGCTTGCCACGGTTCTCCATGTGGGTGCGGCGGTGGGCCAGCTCTTCATCGCTGATATCCAGCTTGATGGTGCGGTTGGGGATATCGATGGCGATGGTGTCACCTTCTTCCACCAGGGCAATGGCGCCGCCTTCAGCCGCTTCCGGAGAGGCGTGGCCGATGGACAGGCCGGAGGTGCCACCGGAGAAGCGGCCATCGGTGAGCAGGGCGCAGCTCTTGCCCAGCCCCTTGGATTTCAGATAGCTGGTGGGGTAGAGCATTTCCTGCATGCCGGGGCCGCCTTTCGGACCTTCGTAGCGGATCACAACCACGTCGCCAGCCACGATCTGGTCGCCGAGAATGGCGCGCACGGCGGAATCCTGGGATTCAAATACGCGGGCACGACCGGTGAACGTCAGAATGGATTCATCCACACCGGCGGTTTTCACGATACAGCCGCGCTCGGCGATGTTGCCGTAGAGGACAGCCAGGCCGCCGTCCTTGCTGTAGGCGTGTTCGTAGTTGCGGATACAGCCGTTCTCTCGGTCGTCATCCAGACTCTCCCAGCGGGTGTCCTGGCTGAAGGCGGTCTGGGTGGGGATACCGGCGGGCCCCGCTGTGTACATCTTCTTCACCGCCTCATCGCTGGTGCGCACGATGTCGTACTTCTCCAGCGCCTCTTCCATGGTGGCGGAGTGCACGGTGGGGCAGTCGCGGTGCAGCAGACCGGCACGATCCAGCTCGCCGAGAATGCCCATCACGCCACCAGCGCGGTGCACGTCTTCCATATGATATTTCTGGGTGGCCGGGGCTACCTTGGAGAGACACGGTACCTTGCGGCTCAGGCGATCGATGTCTTCCATGGTGAAGCCCACCTCGCCTTCCTGGGCCGCGGCCAGCAGGTGCAGCACGGTGTTGGTGGAGCCGCCCATGGCGATATCCAGGCTCATGGCATTTTCAAACGCCTTGAACGAGGCAATGTTGCGCGGCAGCAAGGCTTCCACGTCCTGCTCGTAGTAGAGCTTGGCGATATCGACGATGCGACGGCCGGCTTCCAGGAAAAGCTCGCGGCGATCCGCATGGGTGGCCAGCAGGGAGCCGTTACCGGGCAGGGACAGGCCCAGCGCCTCGGTCAGGCAGTTCATGGAGTTGGCGGTGAACATGCCGGAGCAGGAACCGCAGGTGGGGCACGCGGAGCGCTCTACCTCATTGACGGTTTCATCGTCCACGCTGTCATCGGCGGCCATCACCATGGCGTCCACCAGATCCAGCTTGTGTTCACCCAGCTTGGTCTTGCCGGCTTCCATAGGGCCGCCGGACACGAAGATTACCGGGATATTCAGGCGCATGGCGGCCATCAGCATGCCGGGGGTGATCTTGTCGCAGTTGGAAATGCAGACAATGGCATCGGCACAGTGGGCGTTCACCATGTATTCCACGGAGTCGGCGATGATGTCGCGGCTGGGCAGGGAGTAGAGCATGCCGTCGTGGCCCATGGCGATGCCATCGTCCACGGCAATGGTGTTGAACTCCTTGGCGATCCCGCCAGCCTTCTCCACTTCTTCAGCTACCAGCTGGCCCAGGTCCTTGAGGTGTACGTGACCGGGCACGAACTGGGTGAAGGAATTGGCGATGGCAATAATCGGCTTGCCGAAATCACCGTCCTTCATGCCCGTGGCACGCCACAGGGCGCGGGCACCGGCCATATTGCGGCCATGGGTGGTGGTACGGGAGCGATATTGCGGCATGGGAACCTCGTAATGGTCGATAACTGTGCATAAGGGGAGCCATTGTAACCCACACGAGGAGGGGCTTGTAGGCACGATGCGACTGGGATCATTGGGGGGGAGACCGAAGTCTGGAGCATGCGGATTGCGTAGGCTGTAGGGGGGGCAGGCAGGTCTGTTTTATGCATATGTCTCTTGCTGAGGGTATATTCCTGCATCGGATGCAGCCGCTCTTTTGGGGAAGGAGGAGCGTAGCCTGCATGGTTCCATTCGACTTCGGTGGTGAGGATGAAGAGACATCTGGCAATTTCAAATATTCAGTGTGATAACTCAGGCGGGGTTGGCCGGGTTAGCGCCGAGGTTGATGGGGAGACAGTTTGGTTCGAGAGTGTTGGGACAAATTTAATGGCCTCGCCGGAAGGGTTTGTCTCGGCTTTTCTTTTTTCTGCCATGGAAAAAGGCAGAAAGATTGTTATCGATGCGCCTCTGGATCCGGTATTCCTGAAAAATATCAAAAATCTGATGGCCATCTATTCGAAGTGGTGGGGGTACCGCCCGATATCGGTTGTTTCACGTTCTGAGGCGGTTCTCGCTACCGAACCAAGTGGTGACGAGGATGGTAACCATGAGACGGAGAGTGGCGCAGGATTGCTTTTCACTGGAGGAGCGGATTCATTTTATACGCTGAGGAACTTTGGTGATGTTCCTTTTAAATACCTTGTAAATATCCATGGATATGATGTTCCCCTTGAGGATGAGAGCAGGTTTGCGGCTATGTCGGAGTGCCTTGAGGTTGTTGCCAGAAGTGTAGGCGCGAAGCCTGTAAGGATGAGGACTAACTTGCGACAGCATTCCCGGTTTTCCAGAAATTGGTCGCGAGGACATGGCGGTCCCCTTGTGGCTGCTGCGTTCATGATTCCAGGGATTGATCATTTGGTGATATCCGCTTCTTTTCCCTATGTTTACCATCAGCCCTGGGGGACTCATTGGGATACAGATCATTTGTGGGGCAGGGAAAATACTTCCGTGTCGCACTACGGTGCGGAGCTGTGGAGGACTGATAAGTTGGTGCGGATCAAGGACGATGAGCTGGTTCAGCAGAACTTGCGAGTTTGCTGGGAGAGGAAGGGAGAGGGTGTCAATTGCTGTCGGTGTGAAAAGTGCTTTCGAACCATGCTTGCCTTCAATCAAAGCGGTTGCCTGGACAAGTTTACCACTTTTCAGTCTGTTGCTTTGTCTGAAGTAGCGGATTCGCTTTCGGGGGTGTCTCTACAGCTGGTGCCGATCTATCAGCGATATATGGAAGAAACTGATTCCGTTGGGCTGAAGCGAGCTTTGCAGGAACTGATTGATCGAAGTCTGGAGTCAGGTCAGGTGGTGAATGCTGGTTGGAGGCAGTTCATTTCTCGACTGCGCCTATTCTTGTTTCGACGATTGCAGAGAGCTTCCTGACGATGAGCTGGGACAGAAAAGCATTGCTTGCACGCATTAATGAATCTGATCGAAGAACACGATTTTCAGCCGGGAGTCCAAATCAGGAAGAGGTGGAGGCTTATCGGCGTGGGTTGCTGTCATGTTCGTCAAGAGAGTCGGCGCTGGTCCTGGGGATGACTCCGGAGTTGAGGGTGCTTGTTGCGGATATTTTCAATAACACCTTTGCTGTTGATAACAACCCGGATTCCGTTGATATCTATCGCGACTGGCTGCCCGAAAAGTACAGAGAAAAAGAGAGTTTGGTTCTCGATAATTGGTTTCATTTGCGGGATAGGTTTGAGGAGCCATTTTCAGCGATAGTTGGTGATGGGGTCTTTGGCAATATTCTCGGTCGAGAACTGCATTATTCCTTGTTGAGCGTGATTCACGGGTTGTTGTCAGAGGGCGGTGTCTTTGTGACCAGAAAAGTCGTGATACCGCGTCATTTTGATCCAGAAAAGGAAGGTCTTGATGCAAAAATCATGGCCTTCCGGAATGGTGATATTGGCAGTGATGAATTTGGATTTTTTACAAGAATGCTCGGTTTCTATTCAGACTGTTACTCCCGCGAAAGCTGCATTCTTGATAACCGGAAGGTGTTTGGCAGGGTAGAGCAACTTTTACATGAAGGTGAAATTACGAGCCAAGAGTTGGATTCTATAAATCGTTATTATTTTTCAGGCGAGAATTGTGTGGTTCCTGAAGACGTTTGGGAGAATATGCTTCGCGAAACCGGTTTTGAGTTCGAGGTGATACCCTGTTTTGGCAAAGATTGGTATCGCTACTATAAGGTTTACCATTGCTGGCATAAACAATAGCCGGCGGACAGGCTTTAAGGTTTTGCTGGCCTGGACGGCAAGTCTACAGCCCCTTCACAAACACCTTCGAATTTCGCTGCCAGTTATACAGCGACTGCCGGGCCCCCGGCAGCGCATCCACGCCGGCCGCTTCAAAGCCCTGTTGCTGGAACCAGTGCGCGGTCAGCGTAGTCAGCACGAACAGGCTGTTCAGGCCTTGTTCTCTTGCCCGCCGTTCCACGTAGCCAAGAAGTTGTGCGCCGCGTTCCCCTTTGCGGTAGCTGGGGTGAACCGCCACGCAGGCCAGTTCGCCGGTCTTGTCGTCCGGGAAGGGGTAGAGGGCGGCGCAGGCGATGACCATGCCGTCCCGTTCGGTGATGGCGAAGCGCTGGATTTCGGTTTCCAGCAGTTCCCGTGAACGGCGCACCAGGGTGCCGTCGGCTTCCAGGGGTTCGATCAGTTCCAGAATGCCGCCCACGTCTTCGATGCGCGCACCACGCACGGTTTCATAGGTTTCCCGGGTGACCAGGGTGCCGCAACCGTCGCGGGTGAACAGCTCCTTGATCAGGGCACCATCCAGATTCGCATCAAGCAGGTGGGCGCGGCCCACGCCATTGCTGGCGGCGTGGCAGGCAGCGGTGAGCTGGCGGTCGATGTTGCTGTCCTGGAACAGGTCTTCTGCCAGCAGCTTGCCGGCTTCCTGGGGGGACAACTCGCGCAGCTGGTTGTCGCTGCCATCGGTGAGACGCAGGTCGTTACCCATCAGGATCAGTTTGTCGGCACCCAGGGCAATGGCCGCAGTGGAGGCCACTTCCTCGGCGTTGACGTTGAACAGTTCGCCGGTGGGCGAGCAGCCTACCGGGGAGAGCAGTACCACGTTGCCAGCATTGTGCTGCTGGCGAATGGCGTCCACGTCGATGCGCCGCACTTCACCGGTGTGCTGGTAATCAAAGCCGTTACGAACCCCCACCGGTTTGGCCACCACGAAGTTGCCACTGACCAGTCGGATGCTGGCGTTGTGCATGGGGGAGTTGGCCAGCCCCATGGAGAACAGCCCTTCCAGTTTCAGGCGCAGGGCGCCCACGGCGGCCATGACGCCATCCAGTGCGGGGGCGTCGGTGATGCGCATGTGCTGTTCGAAGACGGATTCGATACCCGCCTCCGCCAGCCGTGCACTGATCTGCGGCCGCGCCCCATGCACCAGTACCAGCTTGATGCCGAGACTGTTGAGCAGAGCCAGATCATGAATCAGCGTGGCCAAGCCCGGGCCGTCCAGCAGTTCTCCTGCCAGCATGACCACAAAGGTTCGGCCTCGATGCGCGTTGATATACGGCGAAGAGTGGCGGAACCAATGGACCTGATTGTCGGGTGTGGTGCTGGACACGGTGTTTTCCCTGCTGTTCCCCTGTTTGGGGGCGGTAAGTCGTTGATTGGCCAGTATAGCCAGTGGGGGCGTGCGGGCGCTAGCGGTCGCTACAGAGACGCTGTGGGAGACTGCCTGCAGGCGATTGGACATAAGAAGGGAGGAGTCAAGTTTCGAGTTGCGAGTAACGAGTTTCGAAAGGCAAAACATTCCTTTGTCTTTCAGGTTTTCGCAACTCGAAACTCGTACCTCGTAACTGGCTTTTTATCGCTTGCAGGCATACCCTGAAGGGCACAGAGAGCTCCCACAGTGGAGATGACAGACGTTGCGCCAAACAAAAACGCCGCCCGGAGGGCGGCGTTAGCGTGTTGCTTGCTGCGTGAAGCGTGCAGCGTCTCCTTAAGCCCCAAACAGGCCTTTGAAGAAGTAGAAGAACAGGATGGACAGCAGTGCACCGGCGGGCAGGGTGACTACCCAGGAGGTGAAGATGGTGCCGATCACGCGCAGGTTCAGGGAGCCGATGCCGCGAGCCATACCCACGCCGAGGATAGCGCCCACCAGGGTGTGGGTGGTAGAGATCGGCAGGCCGGTGCCGGAGGCCAGTACCACGGTGGTGGCGGCGCCCAGTTCGGCGGCGAAGCCACGGGACGGGGTCAGCTCAGTGATCTTCTTGCCCACGGTAGCCATTACCCGGGCACCGAAGATGGCGAGACCGAAGACGATGCCCATGGCGCCCACCAGCAGGATCCAGCTGGGCATGGCGGCCTTGGCACCGACCTGGCCGCCGGAGGCGATCACGCTGTTGATGGCGGCCAGCGGGCCGACGGCGTTGGCCACGTCGTTGGAGCCGTGGGCAAAGGCCATGGCACAGGCGGTGAAGATCATCAGTACCGCGAACACGCGCTCCACGGAGCTGAAGCGGAAGTCCTTGTCGGCTTCCGGATCCGGCTTGATGCGCTTGAGGAACATGCTGCCCACGATCATCACGATGGCACCGCCACCCAGGGCCCACAGGAAGCTCTGCAGGAAGGTCAGGTGCAGGCCCACGTGCTTGAGACCCTTGACCATGGTGACCATGGAGATCACGAAGCCCACCAGGAACATGTAGTAGGGAACCACTTTTTTGGCGCGCTCGAAGGGGTCATCGTGGTTAAGTACCAGCTTCTGCACACTGCGTATCAGAGCAAAGGAGATAAACCCGGCCAGTAACGGCGAGGTGACCCAGCTGGCGACGATGGAGCCGACCTTGTCCCAGTGCACCGCTTCCATTCCCAGCCCCACTGCGGCAAAGCCGACGATGGCGCCAACGATGGAGTGGGTGGTGGACACCGGCCAGCCGAACCAGGAGGCGATCATCAGCCAGATGCCGGCGGCCAGCAGGGCGGACATCATGCCGTAGACCAGGTATTGCGGGGCATGAGCGAAGGTTTCGGCATCGATGATGCCCTTGCGGATGGTGGCGGTCACTTCGCCCCCGGCCAGATAGGCCCCGCAGAATTCAAAGATGATGGCGATGATCACTGCCTGTTTCACGGTCAGCGCCTTGGCGCCCACCGAGGTGCCCATGGCGTTGGCCACGTCATTGGCGCCTACGCCCCAGGCCATCAGGAAACCGAAGCCGCCGGCGAGCAGCAGCATCAGGTAGGCGTTGTCGAGCATCCACTCCATAAGAAATCTCCTAGCGTGCGACCAACATCTGCAGGCGGCCGCCCACTTTCTGGGCGCGATCGGCGAGATCACCTACCCATTCGATGATCTTGTAGAGGAAGATGACGTCCACCGGGGACAGGTCTTTTTCCAGTTTGAACAGGGTGGAGCGGATGGCGATCTGCTGTTCGTCATTGGCGCGCTCCAGCCGGTCGAGTTCTTCGATCAACTCTTCCACCAGGCGAATTTCGCGACCGCTGAAGCCAGTCTCGATCAGCTCATCCAGCTCGTTGATCGCCTTCTGGGCCTGGGCGGAGGTGTCGATGGCGCCCTGCACATAGCTGCGCATGGCTTCGGCGATGGGGGCCGGGATGGACATTTCGCGACCCAGCATCAGGCCGGAGATGTCCTTGGCCTTGTTGGCTACCTTGTCCTGCACGCTGATCAGTTCAAGCAGATCGGTGCGCGGCATGGGCAGGAACAGACTCTTTGGCAGATTCAGGCGGAACTCTTTCTTCAGTTCGTCGGCCTGATTTTCCAGCTCAGCCACCTGCTTGCGCAGGGTGCGGGCCTTGTCCCAGTCGCCTTCGATAACGGCGTCAAAAAACTGGCCAAGACTGCAGGCGCACTCGTGCACGGTATCGTAGTGTTGCTGGAGGGGTTTGATCGGGGAGCGGCCAAACAGGCCGGCAATGGAGCTTCCTAAGGACATAAGCGCCTCGGATCCTGGTTAGGGGGTCTTCATTTTCCCATGTTGCCAGCGGCTCGCCTATGGCGGTCCCTGGCAGACGGAAATGCGCTATGTCACATTGCCGTCATGAAATTGGTCGCGAGTATAGTGAATGCGGGCCGGGCTGTCAGGCCTTAAGGGGTTTCTGGATGGTTACCGGGTGTTAGGGTTAGAGTTACTACTTATAACGATAAGGGCGCCTGACCGTAGAACAGCGCCTGAACAGAATTCGGAGAGTCTTGAGTGAACGCCACTGCCAAACCCGCTGTACCGGACGGATTGCAGATCGATGTGCGCTGGTTGATGCGCGAACTGCTGGATGAGGGGCGAGTCAGCCAGGAAGACTTCAATGTCATTTCCACCACGCCGCGGGAAAAGAAGGAGCTCAACTGGCACCCGATCCAGGTGCTGGCCAAGTATCGCCTGACTGACCGCTCCGATACCCGCCAGATTCTGGATGTGGACTTCCTTACCGAGTGGCTGGGCAAGCGGGCGGACATGCGTGTCTACCATATCGATCCCCTCAAGGTGCAGGTGGATCAGGTGGCGAACGTGATGAGTTATGCCTTTGCGGAGCGGCACGGCATTGTGGCGGTGGAGGTGCAGCGTGACCGGGTGATCGTAGCCTGCGACCAGCCGTTTATCCACGATTGGAAGGACCACCTGCAACAGGTGCTGCGTGATCGGGATCTGGAGGTGGTACTTACTAACCCTGAGCACCTTCGCCGCTACCGGATTGAATTCTACAATCTCAGTCGCTCCATCGCGGGAGCCACAGGCAACACTGGCCAGGAGCTGTCCGGGATCACCAACTTCGAGCAGTTGCTGGAGGTGGGCAAGGGGCATCACGATGCGGACGACCAGCACATCGTCAATATCGTGGACTGGATTCTGCAGTACGCCTTTACCCAGCGTGCCAGTGATATCCATCTGGAGCCGCGCCGGGATGCGGGCAAGATGCGTTTCCGCATCGATGGTGTGCTGCATGATGTCTACGAGCTGCCGGCAGCCATCATGGCGGCGGTCACCAGTCGTCTGAAGATCCTCAGCCGCCTGAATGTGGCCGAAAAGCGCAAACCGCAGGATGGCCGTCTCAAGACCAAGTCGCCCGACGGTAACGAGGTGGAGTTGCGTATTTCCACCCTGCCCACCGCTTTCGGTGAAAAGATGGTGATGCGGGTGTTCGATCCGGACGTACTGGTGCGCAGTTTTGAGCAGATGGGCTTTACCCGCGAGGATTATGATTCCTGGCAAAAAATGACCAAGAATCCCCACGGGATCATTTTCGTCACCGGGCCCACCGGTTCCGGTAAGACCACCACCCTGTATTCCACCCTCAAACAGCTGGCTACCAGCGAAGTGAATGTCTGCACCATCGAGGATCCCATCGAGATGGTGGAGCCAAGTTTTAACCAGATGCAGGTGCAGGCCAACATCGACGTGAGCTTCGCCCAGGGGGTGAAGGCCATGCTGCGTCAGGACCCGGACATCATCATGATTGGTGAGATCCGGGATCTGCAGACCGCGGAGATGGCGATTCAGGCGGCCCTGACTGGCCACCTGGTGCTCTCTACCCTGCATACCAATGATGCGCCGTCCTCGATTACCCGTCTGGTGGATCTGGGAGTAGCGCCCTACATGATTTCGGCCACGGTGATCGGCGTCATGGCCCAGCGTCTGGTGCGTACCCTTTGCCCCAGCTGCAAGGAAGAGGTGGCCCCTGAGGCGGAAGCCTGGGAAGAGCTGGTGCGTCCCTTCAAGATGAAGGTGCCCGAAAAGATCTGTCGCCCGGTGGGCTGCCTGGAATGTCGAGGCACCGGTTATCTGGGGCGGATGGGGGTGTACGAGGCCATGCCGCTCAATACCGCCCTGAAGAACCAGATCACCCGTGGTGCGGACCTGGAAGTGCTTACCCGCCAGTCATTGAAAAATGGCATGAAGCCGCTGCGCATCAGCGGTGCCATGAAAGTGGCCAAGGGGCTGACCACCATCGAGGAAGTGATGCGGGTGACGCCGTCGCAGGATTTGTTGCTGGGGTGAAGCAGAGAAAAGCCTGCAAAGAAGCCGCTGTAGGAGCTTGCCTGCAAGCGATCCGAGCCTGGGCGAGGTAAGGATTCCAGAGAAACGAGTAGCGAGTTTTGAGTCGCGAAAACCTTAAACCCCAAAATGAGTGAGGTGTTTTGAGTATCGAAATCCGTCACTCAAAACCCGCTTCTTTTTTCCTCGCTCAGGCTCGGATCGCTTGCAGGCAAGCTCCTACAGCAAAAAAGGCGCCTTCGTTGTCGTAACCACAGGCTTCTCCCGCGCCTGGCAGCTCATAGCTCGCGGCTGTTATTCCCGCTTGTAGCTTGCCCCGTCGCGTAAGACAATAGCCACCCATGAATGAACCCCAATATTCCGCCCTTCCCGACGAACTCTCGGTGCTGGTCAGCCAGCATTGGCAGCACTTCGTTGAATCCGGCAATGTCATGCCGCCCGCGCTCTATGAGGATCTGCCCCGTGTCTGGGCCGGGTCGGATTATGTGGCGAGCCAGTTTCAGCGTGATCCGGAGTTGGGCCAGTGGTTGGCAGACAGCGATCTGAGTCAACCGCTGGAGGCAGCGTCACTGCACCAGCAGGTGCGTGACAAGCTGGCGGACTGTGACAACGAAGATGAGCTCAAGCGCCGGGTGCGCCGCCTGCGTCACCGGCACATGGTGCGCATTATCTGGCGGGACCTGGCCGGTATCGGGGATTACCACAGCACGGTGGCGGATCTGTCCCTGCTGGCCGATACGCTGATCGATGAAACCCTGTCATGCCTGTATCAATGGGCCTGTGAGCGCAGCGGCACCCCCACCGACCCGGATGGAAAGCCGGTGCAGCTGGTGGTCCTGGCCATGGGCAAGCTGGGGGCGGGGGAGCTGAACCTGTCCTCGGATATCGACCTGATCTTCGCCTATGAACACGAAGGTGAGCTGGAAGGCGAGCGGCGCTCCCTGTCCTATCACCAGTTTTTCGTGCGGCTGGGGCAGCAGCTGATCAAGGTGCTCGACCAGACCACGGCCGACGGTTTCGTGTTCCGGGTGGACATGCGTCTGCGTCCCTGGGGCAAGAGTGGCGTGCTGGCCATCGGCTTTGATGCCATGGAAGGGTATTACGAGACCCAGGGGCGTGAGTGGGAGCGCTATGCGCTGATCAAGATGCGCCCCGTGGCGGGAGATCTGAAAGCGGGCGCTCGCCTGCTCAAGCGACTCACGCCTTTCATGTATCGACGTTACATCGACTACGGTGCCTTCCAGTCCCTGCGTGAAATGAAATCCCTGATTGAGCGGGAAGTGAACCGCAAGGGCATGCAGGCGGATGTGAAGCTGGGCGCTGGCGGCATCCGCGAAGTGGAATTTATCGTCCAGGCGTTCCAGCTGATCCGTGGTGGTCAGCAGCCCGCCCTGCGCGAGCCGAACCTGATCAAGGTGCTGCCCATGCTGGTGGAGCAGGAACTGCTTCCTGACGATGTGGCGGATGAGCTCACCGATGCCTATCTGTTCCTGCGGGACGTGGAGCACCGGTTGCAGGCCGTGGGGGACAAACAGACCCAGCGACTGCCAGATGATCAGTTGGGCTGGCAACGACTGACCTTCGCCATGGGGTTCTCTGAGCGGAGTGCTTTCGAGCGCAAGCTGCGCCGCTACCGGGAAACGGTGCGCCATCACTTCAGCCAGGTGATTGCCGATCCTGAGCAGGAAACCGATGCCGCGCAAGGGGCGGATCAGGAGCTGCTGGATCTGTGGCTGGGTGAGCTGGACGATGCCGCAGCTATTGCACAGTTGCAGGGAATTGGCGTACAGGAAGCCGAGGCGGTGTATGTCCGTCTGAATGCTTTCCGTGACAGCCGGGCTGTGGAAAACATGCAGACCATCAGCCGCGAGCGGCTGGACCGCCTGATGCCATTGATGCTGGAGGCCATTGGTTACCAGGGGCATGGTGAAACCACCGCTGCGCGGCTGCTGAATTTTGTCGAAGCGGTGTTGCGCCGCAGTGCCTATATCGCCCTGCTGGTGGAAAATCCCGGCGCACTCACCCAGCTGGTGAAGCTGTCCGGCGCCAGTCCCTGGATTGCCGAGCGTCTGGCCCTGCACCCGGTGCTGCTGGACGAGCTGCTGGATGTGCGCACCCTGTATTCCCCGCCGGAACGTGCCGAGCTGGATGACGAGCTGCGACAGCAGTTGCTGCGGGTGGCAGAGGACGATCTGGAACAGCAGATGGAAGTGCTGCGTAACTTCAAGCAGGCCCATCTATTGCGGGTGGCCGCCTCGGAAGTGACCGAAGTGCTGCCGTTGATGAAGGTGAGTGATTACCTCACCTGGCTGGCAGAAAGCATCCTCAACCAGGTGGTGATGCTGGCCTGGGAGCCGCTGGTAGAGCGCCATGGCCGTCCGTCCCGGGACAATGGTCAGCCCTGCAATCCTGATTTTGTGGTGGTGGGCTACGGCAAACTGGGTGGCATCGAGCTGGGTCACAACTCCGATCTGGATCTGGTGTTCCTCCATGATGCAGCCAGTGGTGGCATGACCGATGGTGAGAAGTCGGTGTCCAATGAGCAGTTCTATGCCCGCCTTGGCCAGCGCATCGTGCATATCATTTCTACCCGGACCATGAGTGGGCAGCTGTATGACGTGGATACCCGTCTGCGTCCGTCCGGTAGTGCCGGCTTGCTGGTCAGCTCCATGGATGCGTTCGAGAAGTACCAGCTCAATGATGCCTGGACCTGGGAGCATCAGGCGCTGGTGCGCGCCCGGGTGGTGGCGGGTTGCAACCGTTCCCGCGAGCGTTTTGACGAGATCCGCCACAAGGTGCTGTGCGCCAATCGCGAGCAACAGAAATTGCGTGACGATGTGCTGGAGATGCGCGGCAAGATGGTCAGCCATCTGGGTGACAAGAGTGAGGGGCAATTCCACCTCAAGCAGGATCCCGGTGGTATCGTTGATATCGAATTTATGGTGCAATACGGGGTTCTGAGATGGGCCTCCTCCCACGGTGAACTGACCCGCTTCACCGATAACGTGCGGCTGCTGGAAACCCTGGCCGCGCTGGACATCATGTCGGCGCAGGACGCCGGCCTACTGCGGGAAGCGTACCTCGCTTACCGGTCCGCGGCCCATCGCGCCTCGTTGCGCAAAGAGAAATCCATTGTCGACGACAGCCAGTTCCGTGATTTGCGGGAAGGCGTTCGAGCGATCTGGAAGCATTGGTTCGACCTGTAGAGCGGGTGCTCGAAGGTCCTTAGCGTTGGAGACACATTGCCATGTCGATGGCTGTAAGAGACGGTTTTATCTGGCTGGATGGTGAACTGGTTCCCTGGGAAGAAGCCAAGGTTCACGTCCTCACTCACACCCTGCACTACGGCATGGGCGTCTTTGAAGGGGTGCGAGCCTACGAAACCGCCAAGGGTCCGGCAATTTTCCGCCTCAAGGAGCACACCGATCGTCTGTTCGGCAGTGCCCACATCATGAACATGAAGATCCCGTTCTCCAAGGACGAGATCAATGCCGCCCAGGTGGAAGCCGTGAAGGCCAACAACCTGCCGCATGCCTATCTGCGCCCGATGGTGTTCTACGGAAGTGAAGGCATGGGCCTGCGTGCCCATAACCTGAAAGTGCACGTGATGGTGGCTGCCTGGGAATGGCCTGCCTACATGTCGCCGGAAGCGCTGGAACTGGGCATCAAGGTGCGCACCTCCAGCTATACCCGCCACCACGTGAACATCACCATGTGCAAGGCGAAGGCCAACGGCAACTACATCAACTCCATGCTGGCGCTGAACGAAGCGCTGTCCGGTGGTGCTGATGAGGCCCTGCTGCTGGATAACGAGGGGTATGTCGCCGAAGGTTCCGGCGAGAATATCTTCGTGATCAAGAACGGCGTGATTTTCACTCCGGAGTTGACCTCCTGCCTGGACGGCATTACCCGCAAGACCATCATCCAGCTGGCCGAAGAGCGTGGCTACACGGTACGCGAAAAGCGCATCACCCGGGATGAAATCTACGTGGCCGATGAAGCCTTCTTTACCGGCACCGCTGCCGAAGTGACACCGATTCGTGAGCTGGATGGCCGCATCATCGGCGAAGGCAAGCGCGGCCCGATCACCGAGTTGCTGCAGAGCACCTACTTCGATCTGGTGACCGGCAAACTGGATGACCAATACGGAGAGTGGCTCACTTACGTGAGCTGATTGCCCGGATGTCCCAGACTCCGTCCGCCATCCTTGTCGTCGGCCCTTCCTGGGTCGGCGACATGGTGATGGCGCAGACCCTGTTTTCCGAACTGCGTCGCCAATACCCCGACTGTGCCATTGATGTGCTGGCGCCCGCCTGGTGTCGGCCGTTGCTGTCACGGATGCCGGAAGTGCGCGAGGCGTTGGCGCTGCCGTTTGATCATGGTGATCTGAAGCTTGGCGAACGCCGGGCGTTGGGCAAGTCCCTGCGTGGCCAGTATCAGCAAAGCTACGTACTGCCCAATTCCCTCAAGTCGGCCCTGGTGCCCTGGGCGGCAAAGATTCCGGCACGGATCGGCTGGCGTGGCGAAATGCGCTACGGTCTGCTTAACGATGTGCGCGCCCTGGACAAGGAACGCTATCCGCTGATGGTGCAGCGCTTTGTGGCGCTGGCCTTGCCGGAAGAGGCGCCGGTACCGCTACTGGATGAAATCACGGCCCCGCACCTGGAAGTGGATGATGCCTCCCGCGAGCAGGCCATGGCCGCCTATGATCTTTCCATGGAGCGTGCCGTACTGGGGTTGTGTCCCGGCGCCGAGTTCGGCCCTGCCAAGCGTTGGCCGGAGCAGCATTACGCAGCCGTTGCCCAGGACTGGATCGATCACGGTGGCCAGGTGTGGATCTTCGGCTCCGGCAAGGATCATCCGGTGGCCAACGATATCGTGGCGGCACTGGATGAGAGTGCCCGAGCGCATGCTACCGTGCTGGCAGGCAAGACCTCTCTCGAGGAGGCAGTGGATCTGCTTTCCGCTACTCATGCGGTGGTCAGTAATGATTCCGGGCTGATGCACATTGCGGCGGCTCTCAAGCGGCCGTTAGTGGCAGTGTACGGTTCCACCTCACCGGGCTTTACGCCGCCGCTGGGTGACCGTGTGGCGGTGGTGCGACTGGGGCTGGAATGCAGCCCCTGTTTCGAGCGGGAATGCCCGCTGGGCCATCTGAACTGTCTCAAGCAGCTGCCGCCAAACCGGGTCATCGAGGCCCTGCAGCAGCTCGAAACCGCCGATGCCTGACCGGGTGATGCCATGCGTGTGCTGTTGATCAAGACCTCCTCCATGGGGGACGTGATTCATACCTTGCCGGCACTCACCGATGCTCTGGCGGCGATTCCTGATCTGCAAGTGGACTGGGTGGTGGAAGAAGCGTTTGCCGATCTGGCCCGCCGTCATCCAGCCGTCGCCAATGTGTTCCCCTGTGCCTTGCGTCGCTGGCGCAAACACCCCTTGAAGGCGCGCCGCTCCGGAGAGTGGGGTGAGTTCAAGTCCGCACTTCAGTCCACGGAATATGATGTCGTGATCGACGCCCAGGGGTTGATCAAGAGTGCCTTTATTACGCGCCTGGGGCGTGGCCCCAAGTTCGGTCTCGACAAGTCCTCTGCCCGCGAAAGTCTCTCTGCCCGTGTTCTGGACCATCCCCAGTCGGTAGCCAAAGGGCAGCATGCCATTGCGCGGGTGCGTCAGCTGTTTGCCCAGTCATTGGGGTATGCCCTGCCGGGCAGTCGGCCGGACTATGGCCTTCCCCGCAGCCATGTGCCCGCGCCGCTGGATCAGCCTGGTGAGCTGGTGTTCTGCCATGGCACCACCTGGGTCACCAAGCATTATCCCGAGGCGTTCTGGCGTCAGCTGGTGGAACTGGCCTGTGCGGAGGGGCACCGGGTGCATCTTCCCTGGGGCAATGAAGCGGAAAAAGCGCGCGCGGAGCGTCTGTCTGAAGGGGTCGAGCTGGCCACGGTGCTGCCGAAAATGGGTTTGGACGCCCTTACTGACAAGCTGTTGAGCTGGGATGCCTTTGTGGCGGTGGACACCGGCCTGGCTCACCTGGCGGCGGCGGCAGGGCTGCCGGGACTGGCGCTGTATGGTCCCACCGATCCGGTACTTACCGGGGTGCTCGGGACCCGGGCCGAATCGCTGGCGGCGGACTTTCCATGCGCCCCCTGTGTTCAGGAAAAATGTACCTACCGGGGTGAGCTGGGCAAGGGGGTGACGCCGCCGTGCTTCAGCAGCCTGAAGCCGCGGCAGGTCTGGCAGGAATTGCGGAGGCGCACGGCATGAAGATGGCCTTCGCGTTGTTTGAGTATTTCCCCTACGGCGGCTTGCAGCGAGACATGCTGGCGATAGCCCGGCGCGCCGTGGAAAAAGGCCATCAGGTCACCATTTTTACCCGCAGTTGGGACGGCGAACCGGCCCCGGATGCGATCCGGGTGCAGCTGCTGCCGGTCAGTGCTTCCAGCAACCATGGTCGTGACAAGGCGTTCGCGCAACAGGTGGCGCAGCTCTGGGGGGGCTTCGATTTGCGGGTGGGTTTCAACAAGATGCCCGGGCTGGACTGGTACTACGCGGCAGACGGTTGTCTGGCGGAGCGTTACCGGTTTCCACGCAGTCTGCTGCCCCGTTATCGCAGCAAGCTGGCGATGGAGAATGCGGTTTTTGGTGTGAAAAGCCAGACCCGAATCCTGTCCATTTCACCGCCCCAGATGCAATTGTTTATGGACCATTATCAAACGCCGGATGCGCGGTTTGTCAGTTTGCCTCCTGGCATTCGGCGCGACCGGGTATTGCCGGAAGATTTCGCCAATCAGCGCGAAGCCTTCCGGGCGGAGCTGGGGCTCGGTGACGATGAGCCCATGTTGCTGTTTGTCGGGTCCGGGTTTCGCACCAAGGGACTGGATCGTGCCATCGAAATCGTGGCCAGCCTCGATGCTGGCCAGCTCTATATTGTCGGCGATGACAAAGCGGACCGTTTTCAGGCATTGGCCGACAAGCTGGGGGCGGCAGAGCGAGTGCATTTCATGGGGGGGCAGGACAACGTGCCCCTGTGGCTGTGGTCGGCGGATCTGCTGCTGCACCCGGCCTATGCGGAGAATACCGGTACTGTATTACTGGAAGCGGCCATCGGTGGCTTGCCGGTGCTGACCACTCGCGCCTGTGGTTATTCACCCTATATTGAGCAGGCCGGGATGGGCCGGGTGATGGACAATGAGGCCGACCGGGATGCCATGGCCTCCGCTGCCCGCGATATGCTTGCCTGCGATCGAGATGACTGGCGTCACAAAGGGCGTGCGTTTGCCCGCACCGGTGATATCTATGATCTGGTGGAGCATGCGGTTTCTGCGCTGGAAGGCGGCGCTGCCGTGACTGAATAAAGGGGCCTCCATGCAACTGTTTCTTCGCGATGATCTGGCCGCTGCCTGGCAGGGCAAGGACCCGTTTGAGCAGGCATCGCGCCAGCAGGGGGACATCTTCCGTGAGCGCGAGGGTCGCCGTACCCTGCGCTTTCAGGCGGGCAGTCGCAGTTATTTCCTCAAGTACCATGCCGGCATCGGCTGGCGTGAAATCATCAAGAATCTGACCCAGGCCAAGCTGCCGGTGATTGGTGCCATGCAGGAAGTGCAGGCGGTGGACGCGGTGCGCGCCGCCGGACTGGATACCATGACGGTGGTGGGCTATGGCGCCCGGGGCCTGAATCCGGCCCGGCAGGAATCGTTTATTGTCACCGAAGATCTTGCCAATACCCTGAGCCTGGAAGAGGTCGGTGAGGCCTGGCTGGAGGCGGGTAAGGTGCCGGTGTTATTCAAGCGGCAGCTGATCGAGCGGGTGGCGCATATGGCCGGGACCATGCATCGGGCGGGCATCAATCACCGTGATTTCTACATCGCCCATTTCCTGATCCCGGAGCAGGCCGTAAGGGAGCAGGATGCACAGGCTCCGTTGTATCTGATTGATCTGCACCGGTCCCAGGTCCGGGCGCGAGTGCCCTGGCGTTGGCAGGTCAAGGATCTGGGCGGGCTGTACTTCTCCAGTGCCCGTTATGGTCTGTCCCGAGGCGACGTTTTTCGTTTTCTGAAAACCTATTTTGGCGAAGATCTGCGGACGTTGCTTCAGTCTCATGCCAGGCTGCTCCGCGCCAGCCGCAAGGAAGGGGAAAAGATTTACCGGCGTTATTATGAAATCGAGCCGGCGTTTCCACTGCAGTATTGCGACCACCCGGGGAAGAACATATGAGCATGGGGTTGTCGGTTGTCATTCCTGCCTATAACTACGCGCATTGTCTGGTAACGGCGGTGCGCTCGGTGCTCAGCGAGCCGGGTGATGACTTTGAAGTGCTGGTCATCAACGATGGTTCCAGCGACAACACCGATGAGGTGATGACCGCGTTGCTGGCCGAAGGTGACGCCCGTCTTCGTTATATTTCCCAGCCCAATCAGGGGCTGTCTGCAGTGCGCAATCGGGGTATCAAGGAAGGTCTTTTTGAGTGGCTGGTGTTTCTGGATGCGGATGACGAGATGTGCCCGGGGGCGCTGGAAGCCTATCGCCGTTGTGCCAGCGAACATCCCCGGGCGCGTTTGCTGATTGGTGGCCACTACTCCTGCAAGGGCGATCGGAAAACGGCGATTGCGCCTATCGAGGTCAGCGCCAGCCACCGTGACAACCTGGCAAACTATCTGGAAAAGAAATTGAGTATTTCCAATGGCGCTTGCGCCATGCACAAGTCCCTGTTTGCCAATGTTGGTTATGACCCTAACCTGCGCCACACCGAGGATGTGCCGGTGTTCTCCCATATCCTCGCCAACTTTGATGTGGCGTCGTTTGCCACACCGGTGGCGGCCATCAACAAGCATGATGACAGTATGCGTCATGATGTGGATGCTGCATTGAAAGTAGGGCCGGCACTGGAAGCCCACATCTTCGATGACAATGGGTTGCCGGAGTGGGCGCAGTCCCTGCGTAAGGCATATCGCACCCGCCGGCTGTTGTCTCTGCTGAAGATCTGTGACAGGGCGGATCGGGCACGGGAAGTGCGCGGGCTCTACCTGCAATTACTTCGTACCGCCCCGGTCGAGGCTCTCAAGCCTCGTTATCTGCGCCGCTTTGTCCGGAGCCTGTTCGCGTCATGAGCTGGTCTACGCTGCAGGCCCGCAATCTTGACGCCATGGAGGGTTTCTCCCTGGCGATTGCCGGCCATGATTTCCATGCGCAAAAAGTGCTGCGGCTGATTCCCGGCAAGCGCATGGTGGCCGCAGGAGAGTGGCAGGGGCAGCCTGTGGTGGCCAAGCTGTTTTTTCTGGATCAGTGTGCCGCCGGCCATGAGGCCGCTGTGCTTGGGCAGTTGGCCAGCAAGGGGATTCGGGTACCGGCGGTGAAGGCGGTGGAGCCTCACGAGGATGGCTCTATCCTGTTGCTGGAGAAGGTGCCGGGAGAGGATCTCGGTATCACCTTGCAAGCGGGGTTCAGTGAAAGCCGCGCCGAACAGGTGCTGGACATGGTGTGGTCATTGTTTCAGGCCGGCTGGCTGCAAACGGATCTGCATTTCGGAAATTTCTTCGCTGAAAAGGATGGCCTGTGCTGCATTGATGCCGGGGCCATGAAGCCTGTGGCAGAAGGAAATCTGCGGGCCTTGAAGGACAACCTCGCCCTGTTTGTGGTGCAGACCACCCTGCAACATCAGCAGCGTCTGATGGCGTTGGTTGTGGCCAGAATGGCACAGTGGGGGCTGCAGGCCGGGGGATTTGAAGCGCAGTGCCGTGGCCGTTTGCAGCGCAGGATTCGCCAGGCGGACAAGAAGTGGGCGCGAACCTGCACCGCCATCGAGGTGACGGAAGAGCGTGATCGCAAGGTATACCGGGATCGTTCACAGCGGCAGGAGGAATTGCTGGGGCTGTGTACTGCCCTGGACCGGGTGCCGGTACTCAAGGAGGGTAGTCGGGTCCGGGTGCATGGCAATGAGCACTGGATTATCAAGCACTACCATTCCATGGGGCTGAAGGGGCGAGTACGGCAGAAACTGTTGCAGTCCCACGGGATGATTAGCTGGAAGCGGGGGCACAGCTGGGACCTGCTCGGCATTCCCACCCCAAGGCCTGCACTGCTGGTGGAGTTCGTGGCCGGAGAGCGGGCGGGGCAGAGCATCATCATTTTTCCTCGTTGTGACGGCCAGCAGCTTAGTGTGCTGATGGAAAGCGACCGTGAGCGGGCCAAAGAGTGTGCCGACACGGTACGCCAGTGGCTGCGGCACTTTCACTGGGCGGGTTTGCGCCACGGAGACCTGAAGGCACAGAACATCCTGGTGAATGAACAGAACGCTATTACCTTTATCGACCTGGATGCAGCCAACTTTACCTCGCTGAACCGGCGAGCGGATGCCTGGCATCAGCGGGAAGTGCAACGATTCGAGAAGAACTGGGAGCAATTCAAGTGACGGCAGTGGATTACTGGGATGGCCTGAATGTGCGGCAGAAGGCTGGGCTGTTGGCTTTTGTGGGCAGTCTGGTGCTGTCCTTTCTGGCCTTTTTCAGTGATCCGGTGATCAATCGTGACGGCATGCTTTACGTGGACATGGCCAGAAACATTGCCGGCCATGGCGGAACCGGGGAGCGTTTTAACTGGCCGTTCTTTTCTTTCTTTCTGGCTGGAGCCATCAAGGTCAGTCCTTTCGGCGATGTGACCACCAGTATGATGGTGGTTTCCCTGTTTACCGCCGCTGCCAGTGCCGTGCTGGCGGTGCTGCTGGCCTGGCATACCCCGGCCCGGTTCATGTTTCTGGCGGTGCTGGTGGCGCTTGCCTTCCCCGGTTTTAACGAGAGCCGCTCGCAGATACTGCGTGACTGGCCCGCCTGGTTTTTCTCGCTGAGTGCGATCTGGACCCTGTTCCGGTTTGAAGCGAGCGGGTGCTGGCGGTATGTCTTGGTCGGCGTGGTCTTGCTGTTGCTGGGGATGCTGTGCCGATTGGAAGTGGCAGGTCTTGCCATGGCGCTGGGTCTGGCGTGGGGACTGAAGACGGGGCGGCGAAAATATCTGTTACTGGGGGGCGCGCTAACCTTCGCGGCTCTCGTGGGGCTGTGGGTTGTTTTCCAGGGCGATTTCGGCGAACGGGTTCAGTTGTATGTGGATGCCCTGAATGTGGTGACGCGTTATGAGACATTCATGACGATCGCCAATGAGTTTGCCGCGCAGTTCATTCACCCTTATTCGCAGGAGTATGCGGGCCTGGTCCTGCTGGTCGGGTTGCTCAGTATTATTCCGGCCCAGTTACTGGGCGTTCTGGGGCCTTATGCCTTGGTATTTTTTACCAGGGGCGCTGCCGTTTCTGACAGTGAGAAACGGATTTACAGCACCGTCTTTGTGGTCTGGTTTGTGGTGTTGTCAGTCTTCCTGACTGCCTACTTCCTGCTTTCTTCCCGTTATGTGGTGCTGCTTGGGCTGGTGCTACTGCCCTGGCTGTTTGCACGCTTTGTGCAGGCGTATGGACGGTGGTCACCGCGCTGGCGAGCCTTTGCGGTGTTCATTCTGGCCGTGATGGCGTTGTCCGGTGCCTACAGTTCTTCGGCAAGGGAAAAGATGTTCCTGGTCAAGGCCGGGGACTGGCTGACGGATCAGGCGCAGCCGGTGGTCTATTTCAATGATCCCCGGGTCAGTTTTTATGCTGGTGGCACCTATTTCATGACGCCAATGAAGGAGCCAGAACCAGCACAGTCCGGAGAGCTGTTTGTCTGGCTGCTGGACCGCAGCGAAGTTGCCGCGGTGGTCGAGGCGCACCAGTCATCACTGCAGCAGGTGAAGTTGTTTGATACCGGCAGCGATGATGTGGTGCTGGTGATGTCGGCACTATGATTTCTTGTACAGCGAGGGCTGGCCTGCGGGCTGATGCTTGAAGCGCTTGTGCACCCACAGGTACTGCTCCGGGCACTTGCGCACATAGTGTTCGATGGTCTGGTTGATACGGGCGGTGTCCTGCTCTTCATCGTCACCGGGAAAATCCTCCAGCGCCGGACCAAACTCGATCTCGTAGCGGCCCCCAGGCAAACGGTAGTGGGCACAGGGGATGACTGCTGCCTTGCCCATGCGCGCAAGCCGTGAGGTGGCCGTGATGGTGGCAGCAGGAATGCCGAAGAAGGGTACGAACACCGCGTGCTGGATGCCGTAGTCCTGATCGGGTGCATACCAGATGATCTTTCCTTGCCGCAGCATTCGCACCATCTTGCGCATGTCCGTCCGGTCGATGGTGCTGTTCACGTAGTGACGGCGGCCGTTATCAATCAGCCTGTCGATGACCGGGTTGTCGTTGGGGCGATATACCGCATGAATCTCCAGCACCTGGCCGAGCATGCGTGAGCCCACATCCAGGCTGTTGAAGTGCATGCCGAGCATCATCACTCCCTTGCCTTCTGCCCGGGCTTTCTCGATGTGCTCCATGCCCTTGATGGTCACGCGCTTTGACAGATCGATGCGGTGGTTGTTGTAGCTGCCGGCCATTTCCAGAATCGCTTCGCCGGTGCTGATCACACAGCGATGGGCGAGCTCGATCTGTTCCTGTTCGGAGAGTTCAGGAAAGCACAGGCGAATATTGGTGGTGGCCACATGACGGCGGCTTTTCGCCAGGTGCCAGGCCAGATGGCCGAGGCCCCGCCCTGCCGTCAGCAGCAGGTTCCAGGGGAGTTGGCCAATCAGCCAGTACAGCCCTACCCCAATCCAGGAAGGAATCAGGCGTGGGTCACTGAGTCGGGTGGGGCGTTGTTTGCGTTTTCCCATGGCTTCGATATTCGCCTAGCGTAGCTCGGGTTGGGCGGAGGGGCGCTCGCACAGGCGCGCCATCAGCAATGCCAGTGGCAGCCACAGACTCATCCAGCTGGCATGGAAGGGCACCAGCAGGTAGGTGCCGGTAGCAAATGCCATGCACAGGCCGGGAATGATAGCGATAGTGTAGGCGCCGCGGGCAGCCTGAAAATCTTCCCGTTGCAGCAGGGCTGCCAGCGGACTGCCCCAGCTGGCGATGAATAGAACCAGACCCACCAGACCGAGACTGTGCACCAGCAACAGGAACAGGTTACGCGGGTGGGCCAGCTCAATCAGCTTGTCGCCATCACGGCCAAGTATGCCGTTAAGGCTTTCCTGATTCAGGCCGTTGCCAATCAGCGGATGCAGGAAGTAGCGATCCATGGTCACATCGGTTCCGCCTTGTACCATCAGATACAGTGCCGCGATGACCGGCACTGCGGCGAGCCAGGGGCGTGAGGTGCGACTGACCAGCCAGGCGATGGCCAGCATCAGGCTCATCAGGCCCAGCGGCAGTGAGACCAGCCCAATAAAGACAATCCCCATGGCGGCACCGGCAAGCCGCCGGCCGCCCTTGCCTCCAGCCCCTTCTGCCATGCCTTGTGCCAGCAGGATGAAGGTGGGTGTCACCATGGCCATCAGTGCCAGCGAGGGGTCCAGTGAGGGCAGGCGGAAAATCAGGTTGGCGGGCTCACTGAACAGCGGACTGTTGAGTGGCTGAGTGGTGTAGTAGCTGACGGTGACCATGGCTGCCACCACCATGGCGCAGAGTGCGCCATTGGCCAGCGCTTCACGGAAAGTGTTTCGGAAATACAGATGCAGCCAGCGGAAGATCCCGACCATCACCAGTATTTGCACCACGCCGCGTACGGTACGTGAGGTATTGGGTTCTTCCGCCCAGGCCATGCTCAAAAGCGCCCAGCCGAGCAATAGATAAAACGGTACCAGCAGTGGCGACGTCAGCAGGCGATGGTCGCCACTGACCATGGCTCGGGTCAGCAGGGTCAGGGAGGGCAGGAAGAAAAGCACATCCAGCACGTTCAGTAGCCCGATGCGGGAGTGGAACAGGAAGGTGCTGGTGAACATGACCGCGAAAGAGAGGGTCAACCACCAACGAAGCCAGCGTCCTTGCATGATGTTGGGAGGAAGAGGTGGCATGGGGTTCCTGTGTCTCCTGAATGTTCCTGAAAGGCATCATACCCTTAACGACGGGTGCTGTGAGTGACAGCAGCGGCAAAGTGTACTGTTCGCGTCTGTTCGCATCCACTACCGGAAAGGATGACCGGGTCCCTGTTCGTTTGCCTATGCTACACTTCGCCGAAATTTGGCACTGTTGTGTTTTGGAGAGAATATGCAAAATCCGCGCATTCCGGTTCTGGCCAAGGCCCGTGTATTGGTGGCTGGCGATGTGATGCTGGATCGTTACTGGCATGGACCCACAGGGCGGATCTCGCCGGAAGCACCGGTGCCGGTGGTGCGGGTCACGGATCTTGAGGATCGTCCTGGTGGTGCGGCCAATGTGGCGTTGAACATGGCGGCGCTTGGCGCTGGCGCCGAGCTGGTGGGGATTACCGGTGATGACGAGGCGGCGCGTATTCTCGAGGAGCGTCTGCAGGCGGCGGAAGTGGGCTGCCACTTCCAGAAGGTGCCGGGCCTGCCCACCATCACCAAGCTGCGGGTCATCAGCCGGCAGCAGCAGCTTCTGCGTCTGGATTTCGAAGAAGCCTTTCATGATCAGGACCCGCAGCCGTTTGCCGACAAGGTGAAGGAGCAGCTGGGGCAATGTGGTGCTCTGGTGCTCTCTGACTACGCCAAGGGCGCACTGCGTGACTGCCAGACGTTGATTTCCCTGGCCCGTGATGCCGGCGTGCCGGTGTTGGTGGATCCCAAGGGATCGGATTTTGCCCGCTATCGCGGTGCCACCCTGCTGACTCCTAATCTGAGTGAGTTCGAGGCCGTGGTGGGTGCGGTGAGGGATGAGCAAGACCTGATCAACAAGGGGCAGCAGCTGATTCGTGACTTCGACCTGCAGGCCTTGCTGGTGACCCGAAGCGAAAAGGGCATGACCCTGTTGCGTGACGGCAAACCGGAACTGCACCTGCCGGCCCGTGCCCGTGAAGTGTTTGATGTGACCGGTGCCGGTGACACGGTGATCTCCGTACTGGCGACGGCCATTGCTGCCGGTGCGCCCATGGAAGACGCGGTGGCGCTGGCCAACATTGCTGCCGGTATCGTGGTGGGCAAGCTGGGCACCGCAGTAGTCTCCGCCCCGGAACTGCGCCGTGCGGTCCATCAGGAAGGCGGTTTTGGACGCGGCGTGATGACCGAGGAGCAGTTGCTCATCGCCATCGAGGATGCCCGTGCCCAGGGTGAGAAGATTGTCTTTACCAATGGCTGCTTCGACATTATTCACGCTGGCCATGTGGGCTATCTGGATTCCGCCCGCCGCCAGGGAGACCGGCTGGTATTGGCGGTGAACGGCGACGATTCCATCCGCCGCCTGAAAGGGCCGGGCCGCCCGATCAACCCGCTGGAGCGGCGCATGGCTGTACTGGCCGCCCTGGAAGCGGTGGATTGGGTGGTGCCTTTCGATACCGACACCCCGGAACCCCTGCTGGAAGCCATCAAGCCCGATGTGCTGGTGAAAGGCGGCGACTACAGCGTGGAAGAGGTGGTCGGCCATGAGTTTGTTAAGGGTTATGGCGGCGAGGTGAAGGTGTTGGACTTTATTGATGATATTTCGACGACGAAGATCGTGGAGCGAATCAAAAAAGACAATGAATAATTAATAATGAATAGTTAATAGCTGCGCGAGCAGCTGGTTTTATTGTCTCAAACGCAAGAGGCCGCGCCCAAACCATGGGCGCGGCCTCTTGCGTTTCAATGCAGAAAACCTTTTCCGCGTAATTATTAACTATTCATTATTAATTATTAATTCCTTTGCGGTGACGCGCCGGTGTCACCCCCGTCCAGCGCTCAAACGCCCTGACAAAGGCGGCGGATTCGCTGTAGCCGAGCAGTTCAGCGATCTCCGCGACGCTGCGGTCTGAGTCGGCCAGGTAGCGTTTGGCCTTTTCTTCCCTGACCTTGTCCATGATGCCCTGAAAGGGGCGGCCTTCCTTGCTGAGCTGGCGGCGGAAGCTGCGCTCGGGGATGCTGAAGGCCTGGGCCACCTGTTCAGCGGAAGGAAAGGTGCGGGCAAACAGGTTCAGGTAGGCGCAGACCCGGTCTGCGAGGTGGTCGCTGGGGGCCTCTCTCCGTGCCAGCATGGCGTCGCACTGGTCGCGGTACATGTCCTGGGCCATCTTGTTGTAGCCCGGCAGGCGAATGGCCATGTCTTCGTTACTGATGAGCGCCTTGCAATAGGGCTGGTCATAGAGCACGGGGCAGCCGAAATAGTCCTCGAAGACCTGGGCTTCAGCGGGGCGAGGGTAGGGCATCCACACCTCCACCGGTTTCAGGCTCAGGTTGAGCTGGGTCTGGATGTCGTTGATCAGTTTGAAGGTGCCGACCATGTCGCGGTCGATCAGGGTGCGGCTGACTTCCGGTGGCAGGGGGATCGGGTGGAGCTCCAGTGCAGTGGTGGTTTCCCCTGGCACCAGCGCCAGCTCTCCATACAGATAGGTCAGTGCCTGGTATTTCACCCCGAACTGAAATCCCTGGAAGGCGGTCTCGCTGGTCATGAACAGCATGGCCAGCTGGCCATAGCCGGCGAAGCCAAAACTGCTGCCCATCCTGAAGCCGAGCAGGGGATCGTCCACCTGCGGGAGCAGCTCGGTAAAGATCAGCAATTCCCGGTCGCGGCCAATCTCGCTGCTCGGGTCCAGTTTGTTTCGGTCCAGCCCATGGCGCGCCAGCACTGGCGCACAGTCCATGCCCTGCTCTTTCTCGAGCAGGTCGATGGTGTAGATCAATGCGAGTATCGAGCGTGCAGACATGGCCGGAATTATCAATTTTTCAGTCAGGTTAACACGTATTCACTACGGTTGGGCAAGGATACAGTGTCGTCATGCCTACACACCGGATTGCCGGAGGAGACGAATAATGACAAGTCAGGCCCAGATCAACGTAAAAACCCGTCGCGTAAAAGTCGCCATTGTTGGTGGCGGTTTTGGCGGTATGTGCATGGCCATCAAGCTGCGTGAAGCGGGTATCGAGGACTTCGTGCTGCTGGAGAAAGGCAATGGCATGGGCGGTACCTGGTATCACAACAGCTATCCGGGCGCGGCCTGTGATGTGCAGTCTCACATGTACTCCTTCTCCTTCGAGGGCAACCCGGACTGGAGCCACCGCTATAGTGGCCAGCAGGAAATCCACAACTACATTGAAGGCGTGAGCCAGAAGCACAATCTGCGTCAGTACACCCGCTTCAATGCGGAAGTGACTGGCGCGCATTTTGACGACAAGGCCGCTCTGTGGACCCTGGACCTGGCGGATGGCTCCCAGGTGGTCTGCCAGCATTGGGTGCTGGCCAGCGGCCCCCTGCATGTGCCGTCATTCCCCAACTTCAAGGGCATGGAGTCGTTCAAGGGCAAGATCATCCACTCTGCCCTGTGGGACCAGGACTACGACATGGCCGGCAAGAAGGTGGTGTCCATCGGCACCGGTGCCAGCGCCATCCAGTATGTACCTCATGTAGCGAAAGCTGCAGGTCATCTGACTGTGGTGCAGCGTACTCCGCCGTGGATCATCCCCCGCGATGAGCGCGCCTATTCCGGCCTGAGCAAGTGGGTGTTCCGCCGCTTCCCGGCCCTGCGCAAGCTGCATCGTCTGCGCCTTTACCTGAGCAACGAAGCGCGCGTACTGCCGATCTTCAACCCGCGTCTGGCCAAGCTGGCCGAACCGGCCCTGAAAGCCTTCATCAACTACCAGGTGAAGGACAAGGAGACCGCGCGCAAGCTGGTACCCAACTACACCCTGGGTTGTAAGCGGATTCTGATTTCCAACAATTACTACCCCACCTTCAACCGCGACAACGTGGAGCTGGTGACCGAAGGGGTGAAGGAAATCCGGGAAAACAGCGTGGTGTTCAGTGATGGTTCTGAGCAGCAGGCAGACTGCATTGTGCTGGGTACCGGTTTCATCGTGGATCCGCGTATCTACATGAAGGATTTCGAGATCACCGGGCTGCCTGGCCGTCGTCTGCAGGATGACTGGAAGGATGCAGCGCAGGCCTATCTGGGCACTACCGTGAGCGGTTACCCGAACATGTTCCAGCTGGTGGGCCCAAACACTGGCCTGGGGCATAACTCCATCATCTTCATGATCGAGAGCCAGGTGCGCTACATCATGGATGCCATCACCAAGCTGGATAAGCGTGGCGATGCCTGGCTGGATGTGAAGCAGGATGTGCAGGATCGCTTCAACGACAAGCTGCAGGACGAGCTGAAAGGCACGGTCTGGCAGAACGGCGGCTGCAGCAGCTGGTATCAGCAGGCGGATGGCCGTAACACCGCCCTGTGGCCCCACGCTACCTTCCAGTTCATGGCGCGCACCTGGACGCTGAACATGAAGGACTACGACTGGCAGCCGGCGGTCAAGAAGGTTTCCGTCAAGGAAGCCGCTGCCAGCTGACCAGGAAGGTTGCGAGTGACGAGAAGCGAGTTTCGAAAGGCGAGACCCTGCTGGTAATGTCCGGGTTTCGCGGCTCGAAACTCGTGACTCGCTTCTGACTTTTACCGTTCACAGTCCGTTGCCGTTGCCTGCTCATAGAGCGACATTGCGTTACCCATGCGTTCGCCTAGTGCTTCGATCCGGCTGTCATGGTTGGGGTGGGTGGAGAGAAATTCGAGAGGCTGGCCGCCGCCGGCCTTGGCCATGTTGCGCCACAGCGCTGTACTTTCCCGCGGATCAAAGCCGGCGCTGGCCATCAGTTCCAGCCCCATCAGGTCGGCTTCTTCTTCATGGGCACGGCTGAAGGGGAGGGCGATACCGAGGTAGGCGCCCAGCCCCAATGCCTGCAGTATGCTCTCGGTGTCGGCATCCCCTTCGCTCAGCAATCCAATCAGCATCAGGGTGGCCTTGATGCCCAATTCCTGAGTCAGCCGTTCGTTGCCGTGGCGGGCCAGTACATGCGCTACCTCGTGGCCGATCACGGCAGCCAGCTGGTCATTGGTTTCAGCCACGGTCAGCAGCCCCCGGTTCACGCCAATCTTGCCCCCGGCCACGGCGAAGGCATTGGGCGTGTCGTTGGCAAACAGGACTACCTCCCAGGTATCCGGTAACGGGCTTCCGGGAAAACGGTTGGCGATCTGGCTGATCAGATGAGTCGCCACACACTGCACCCGCTGGTTGGCTTGCTCATCGTTGCTTGGCGGAACCTGTTGCTGAATTTGCATAAAGGTTTGCCGCCCGAAGTCGGCCATCATACTGTCCGGAATCACCGCCAGCTGGTCTCGGCCTGTGGGCGTTTGATCACAGCCGCTCAGAGCGAAAAGCAGGCAAATCAACAACAGCGGGTGGCGCATATCCTGAGTCCGGGGTGGAAGCGTTGGGCTAACGTTAGCGGAGGTGGCGTGAAGAAGGTAGCCGTGAACGGCTGAGAGGCAGAAACGAAAAAGGCCTCGCGAAGCGAGGCCTTTTCGAAGATGGTGCCCGGAGGCGGAATCGAACCACCGACACGGGGATTTTCAATCCCCTGCTCTACCGACTGAGCTATCCGGGCAATCAGGGCGCGTATTAAAGCCTCTGGAACGGGGCGCGTCAACCCATCAGGCGTTCATTTGTTCGCATCGTGAGCAACCGGGGTGTATCCCTCGGCTTTTTCGTAGTTTTCGTTGTTCAGAAAACGCTCACGTTGCTCATCCAGAAACGCCTTGGCCTGCGGATCCATCACGTTCAGGTGCTTTTCGTTGATCAGCATGGTCTGTTCGTGCAGCCATTCCTGCCAGGCTTTCTTCGAGACATGCTCAAAGATGTCCTGACCCTTGGGGCCGGGGAAGGGGGCGCGGTCCAGACCTTCCAGTTCTGTCTGGTATTTGCGGCACATTACCGTGCGGCTCATGGCAACTCCGTGGGCTGATACATGTGGGGTGGACTATAACATGCGTGACTGGCGTGGGCTGTCCAGTGTCGCCAGCAGTTTCTTTACCGGGGCGGCAAGGCCCAAGGTGCCGGGTTGGACGGGGTCGACCCACTGGCCCTCGCTGTCCCGCGTACCCGAGGCCCGGACCGGAATTACCAGCGGGGAAATATCCAGATGGAAATGACTGAAAGTATGGCGGAAGCCGTCCAGGGGCTGGGCATCAGCGCAGGGGCTAAAGGCGCGAGCCTCAAGGGCGGCATTGGCTTCTTCGCTGGTCTCGGTCTGCGGGAAGCACCACAGACCGCCCCAGATACCCTGTGAGGGGCGTTGTTCCAGCCATACATGGCCTTGCTCGTTGCGCAGGATCAGCATGGTGGTGGTGCGCACCGGGATGACCTTCTTTGGTTTCTTGCCGGGAAAGTCCTGCGGGTTGCCATTGGCGAAGGCGGAGCAGCCCTGATTCAGGGGGCAGGCCTCGCAGTCGGGTTTGCCGCGACGACACAGGGTGGCGCCCAGATCCATGATGGCCTGGGTGTAGTCGGCCAGTCTTTCATGGGGGGTATAGTGCTCGGCCAGTTCCCACAGCCGGGTTTCCACCGGTTTCTTGCCGGGCCAGCCTTCCACCGAGTGCAGGCGGGAAAGTACCCGTTTCACGTTGCCATCCAGGATGGAGGCACGCACCCCGCGACTCTGGGCGAGGATGGCGCCGGCGGTGGAGAGACCGATGCCGGGCAGGGTGGCTACCTCCTCAACGGTTTCCGGGAAGTCACCCCGGTAGTTCTCGAGCAGCTGTTTGGCGCACTTGTGCAGATTGCGGGCACGGGCGTAGTAGCCGAGGCCGGTCCACAGGTGCAGCACCTCGTCCTGTTCGGCCAGTGCCAGGGTCTGCACGTCCGGAAAGCGCTCCATGAAACGCTCGAAGTAGGGGATGACGGTGGTGACCTGGGTCTGCTGCAACATGATTTCCGAGATCCACACCTGGTAGGGCGTGCGCGGATGCTGCCAGGGCAGGTCCTGACGCCCGTACTGGTCGTACCAGGCAAGCAGGTTCTGGCTGAATCGTTTTGGGCTAAGCGATTTGTTCGGCATCAGGTTCTGGACAGTAATGGCGGAGATGGGCTTTCGCCCATTTCCGCCCTACGGGTGGTTTCCGGTTTTGGCGTGCTGCATGTTGCGTGAAGCGTGCAGCGTCTCCTAATTAAACAACTTCTTCAGACCGTCCTGGAGCTGCTTGTCCATCTCTTCCTTGGCCTTCTTCTTGGCGGCATCCTTGATGACTTCTTCGGCGGTGTCACCTTCGCCTTCAATGCCGAGCTTGTCTTTCAGCTTGTCCTGGGTGGCCTTGGCGGCAACCTGTTTGCCGATGTCCTTGAAGCCGGATTTGTCCGGGCCACACCACTTGGCCGGATCACCTTCCAGGTTACCTTCGCAACGCAGCGGCCAGGTGGTGTCGGTCAGGTACTTGGAAGTACCCAGTTCTGGCGACTGCATGCCGATCTTCAGATCGAAATCCTGGTTGAGGATGTTCATCCAGCCGTTGCCGCTGATCTTGCCCTTGCTGAGTACCGCATCCAGGCTGTCCAGGTAGGCCACATTCTTGTCCAGACGTGCCTTGGAGTTCAGGTCGAGGATCTTGGTGTCTTCGGACAGGGAGGAGGGCAGCTTGCCGGATTCCTGGCCGGGGATCAGGGTGGCGGCTAGTCCGGAGAACTGGCCGAGCATGTCGTTCACGCCGCCTACCAGGGTGTGGTACAGGTTCAGACCTCGCACGGTGGCGTCTGCCAGATTCAGGTCAATGTTCCCTTTGGCGGAATCCATCAGGGCCTTTTCGCTGTTACCACTGGCGCTGTAGGTGCCGGTCATGGTGAAGATCCCCTTGGCCAGATCATCATCCAGTGCCATCTGGGCGATGGGTTGTATCTGCACGCTAGTCACGCTGTTGCTGGCGGTGATCTTCGGCGTTTTGCCGGAGGCGTCCAGGGTAGCCTTGGCACTGAAGCTGCCGTCCAGGGTCTTGCCGGTGGCCTCGGTCAGTTTGACGATGCCGTCTTTGGCGGTGACAGCGAACTTCATGTCGCTGGCGCTAATGCCGTCATAGCTGAGGCTGCCGATGGCGAATTTGCCGTCGATCAGAAGCGGTCGCAGGGTGTCTACCGGGATCAGTTCGTCGGTGGACAGGCTGGCGGTGCCGCCGGTCTTGCCGGTGCCTGCAGCGGCGGAGCTGTCTTCCTCTGTGTCCACAGACGGCGGCATATAGCCGTCCAGGTTGATCTTGTCGAGCAGCAGGTCAAACACGATTTTCCCACTCGCCAGGCTGGCCAGACCGGCACTGCCGCTGAGCGTGCTGTCGTCCAGTTTCAGTGTCAGCGGCTTGACCATGATGCTGTTCGGCTCGCCGCCCAGGGTGGCATCCAGGGAGATCTTGCTGAGCGCGTTACTGTCGGTGGTTTCAATGGGGGCTTCACCAATGGCCTTGAGGACCTTGTTGGCATCAAAGGGCAGGGTGGAGAGCTTGCCGCTGACTTGCAGATCACCGGTGAGGGCTTTCACATCCACATTGCCGCGGGTCTCGGTGCCGGCAGCGGTGATCAGCAGGTCCTTGATGCTGAGGGTGTCGTCATTGAGGTTCACATCCAGGTTCTGCTCCAGATGCACATCCACCGGCATGGTGGTGGCGCCGGCAATGTTGGCGTCCAGGGTCATCGGGTTGAGCACGAAATGGGTGTTGTCGATATCGGCGGCCAGCACCGTGTCCAGATTCATGTCCACGCGCATGTCGCTCTGATCCTGGTAGCGCAGGGACATCTGCAGCGGGAAGGGGCTGTCCAGATTCACGTCCTGGGCACCCAGGTTGAAGTGCTCGACCACGATGTCGGTGCCGTCGCTGCTGTTGCGGTAGCGGATCTTGCCATCGGAGACCACCACTTCCGGGATGGTGAGTGGGATGTCCAGGCTGCCGCTTTCGCCGCTGTCCTGATTGCCGGTTTCTGTGTCGGTGTTTTCTGTCTCGGTGGCCGGTGTCTGCGGGCCGATCAGTTCCCAGTTGGCGCCATCCGGGCCATCCACCAGATTGACTTCAACGCCGGCAAGGCGGATACCGTCCATTTCCACCTGGCCATACAGCAGGGGCAGAACTGCCACGCTGAGGGAGGCCTCATTGAGTGCTGCGAAAAGGTCCTCCTGATCGGCAATGCGTGCTTCGGTGCGGCCGATGCTGACGCCAAGGGAGGGCCAGAACTGCCAGGCCAGGTCGCCCTCGATGTTCAACGTGAGGTTGGCCTGTTCGCGGGCCTGCTTCTCGATTTCCGGCTTGAATTCATTGGGATCAATCACCTGGGTGATCACAAAAACAGCTATCGCCAATAGCAGAATGATGGCAATTACAGTGATCAGCAAAATTTTTAGCAGGCGTCCCATGTAGCTCTCCTTGCGTGTTGGCCGGTGGACCCGGATTATAGCAGTGGGAATGACGTACCATAATCGCAGAAACAGCAAAGGAGCTAAAGGAAGCTCCTTTGTCATAGTTAGGGGAAGGACCTTTGCAAAAGTTCCATTTGGTTTTGTTTGTCCTGTTGGCGTTGCTGAGCTCGGCGGCGCAGGCAATCAAGCCCGAGCCTGTTGCCCTGAAAGGAATCGGGGAAGAGGTCACGCTGGGCGACAAGATGCAGATTCTCGAAGACCCGGAAAGCGACTGGTCCCTTGACCAGGTGCGCAACCAGTTCGCCAGTCGCTTTCGCAGCAGTGAGGCTTCGGCGCTGAATTTCGGTTTTACCGACAGCACCATCTGGCTGCGTTTTGCGGTGGATGCCAGCAACGCCGAGGGGAGCTGGTTTATGGTGGAGCGTCACCCCATTCTGGATGAACTGACGCTCTATGTGCCGGACTCTGCCGGGGGCTACAAGTCGTTCCCGGTGGGGGATACACGGCCCTTTTCGCTGCGGCCGATGAATCACCGCTCCTTTGTATTCTCTCTCGATACCGATGATGGTGGAGTGACAGAGTACTACCTGAAGATTAAGGGCAAGGGGGCATTGAATATGATGCCCATGCTCTATAGTGCCAAGGGGCTGGTGGAATATTCCTATGTGGAGCAACTGATCCAGGGGCTGTTCTATGGCTCATTGGCCATCATGTTGATCTATAACCTGATGCTGTTCCTGTCCCTCAGGGACAACGTGCACCTGCATTTTGTGATGTTTCTTGCCGGGATCATTTTCTTCAACATCACGGTGAGTGGCTACGGCCTGCAGTTTCTGTGGCCGGAAACGCCAAAGATTAATGAATATTTCTGGCTGGCGACCTATGTGATTGCGCTGGCGCTGGCATTGTATTCGCGACAGTTCCTGCAGCTGGCGCAGCGCTTCCCGCGTTATGATCGCCTGTTGCGCCATTACCTGATTCTGATCGGGGTGGCGTTCCTGTTGCAGTGGGTGCTGCAGCCTCCATTCTCCTATCATCTTTCCACCTTTATCGCCTTGCTGACGATAGTGTTGTTCAGCTGGCTGGGCTGGACCGTGTGGCGGCAAGGGTTCCGGGTGGCCCGGTTGTATGTGCTTGCCTGGTCGATATTCCTGCTGACCATTTTCTTCTATGCCATCGGCAATCTCGGGTTAATTCCCTACCATCCCCTGGTACCGTATCTGCCGCATATCGGCGCTTTGTGGGTGGTGGTTATGTTGTCGCTGGCGCTGGGTGACCGGATTCGTTTCCTGGAAAACGAGCGCAAGCAGCTGGCCCTGGAAGCGCAGCAGAATCTGGAGCGACACCTCTCGGATATCGAGCAGATGAACCAGGACAAGTCCATGTTCCTGCAATACATCAGCCATGAGCTGAACACGCCGATCAACTGGATCGGCGCAGCGGACTCCCTTGGCAGCAACAGCAATGAAGACAGCGACGTGGATGTGTGGGCCATGGTGCGCAAGGGCCAGAAGCGCCTGATCGGCATTGTTGGCACTTCATTGCGGTATTTTGATCTGTCTGACCGTAATCAGGCGCCGCTGGTGGGAAGCTGCCAGCCCATGTGGATGATGGATGCGCTGATCCGGGAGGATTCCGATCGCATCGAACAGGCCGGTATCTCCATTCGCAACCGTGTTTCCCCCAACCTGCGGGTACGGGCCAGCGAGACGGAGTTGCGGGAAGTGTTCGCCATCGCGTTGGATAATGCGCTTCGCTTCAGCGCCGAAGGCGGGCATGTGGAAGTGTCCAGCGAAGTCAGCGTGAACGACGGCTTTGCCCATCTCGTGATCCGGGACGAGGGCAAGGGCGCCACTGCCGACCAGCTGGAGCACATCATGGAGCCGTTCTTTGTGATGGGGTCCCGGCACCATGAGGAAGGCTTTGGCCTGTCGCTGGCAATGGCAAGGGTGATGGTGGAGCAGGTGGGTGGCCAGCTGTGGGCGGAAAGCCCCGGTCCCGGCCGGGGCTTCAGCCTGCATCTGCGTCTGCCGTTGGCCGATTTCGACGGCGCCAGCGCAGAATAAGCGTTTCAGGTATCAGGAGGTGGCTTGCTGGCAGTGTGCTGGCAGGTTCACTTCCTCGCCCAGTGCCTGGCCGATCAGACGGACAAAATCCTTGCCCACCCCGCGGCCGCGGGTGGCAGGGTGTACCACCATCCAGTCCAGTACGGGCTGGTTTTTCTCAATCAGGGCAATAGCCACACGCTTGCCATTGAAATGCGCCGCGAACAGCCGGCGATCCCCTGCATCCTGCGCCGCCTGCAGTTTTTCCCGGTATTCCGGGTCATCGCGCAGTACCTGTTCGAAGGTCTGACATTGTTCCGGTGAGAGAGGGTGGGCCTGAACGCTGATAGGCATGGGGCGACTCCGCTGGTTTGGGGAATGGGGGCTCTGCCACAATGGTGTCAACAGGCCGTCAGGCTGCGTATAATAGCCGGCCCAATGCCCGGGAGGTATAGATGAGCAAGCGAAGCGCGACTGTTGAGCGCAACACCCTGGAAACCCAGATTCAGGTTTCCATCAATCTGGATGGTACTGGCCAGTGCAAACTGGACACCGGTTTGCCGTTTCTGGAGCACATGCTGGATCAGGTGGCTCGCCACGGTCTGGTAGATCTGGAGATTACCGCCAAGGGTGATTTGCACATCGATGCTCACCATACCGTGGAAGATATCGGTATTACCCTGGGCCAGGCCTTTGCCAAGGCGGTAGGCGACAAGAAGGGTGTACGCCGCTATGGCCATGCCTATGTGCCGCTGGATGAAGCCCTGTCCCGTGTGGTGGTCGATCTGTCCGGCCGTCCCGGCCTGGAAATGTTCGTGGATTTCACCCGTGGCAGCATCGGCGGCTTCGATGTGGACCTGTTCTATGAATTCTTCCAGGGGCTGGTCAATCACAGCATGATCACCCTGCATATCGACAACCTGCGTGGCAAGAATGCCCACCACCAGGCCGAGACCGTGTTCAAGGCCTTTGGCCGTGCCCTGCGCATGGCCGTGGAGCCGGACGAGCGCATGAGCGGTATCACCCCTTCCACCAAGGGTACCCTGAGCGAAAGCGAGTAAGTGCAGCCATGACTGAAGTAGTTGCCGTTATCGATTACGGCATGGGCAACCTGCACTCCGCAGGCAAGGCGCTGGAGAAGGTGGCCAATGGCCAGCAGATCCTGATTACCGGCGATGCCGACCAGATTCGCGCCGCTGACCGGGTTGTGTTCCCTGGCGTGGGTGCCATTCGTGACTGCATTGCGGTGCTCAGGGAAACCGGCCTGGATCAGGCGATCCTGGATGTGATCGCCGCCGGCAAGCCGTTGCTGGGAATCTGTGTCGGTATGCAGGCCCTGATGGCGCGCAGTGAAGAAAACAACGGGGTGGACTGCCTCGGCGTGTTCGACGGCGAAGTGACTTTCTTCGGAGAGATGCAGGATGACACTGGCAGCAAGCTGAAGGTGCCGCACATGGGCTGGAACCAGGTGCAGCAGGGCATGGCGCACCCCATGTGGGCCGGCATCGCCAACAACGCCCGTTTTTATTTTGTGCACAGCTACTGCGTCACCGGCCTGGCCGATGAGGAAGTGGCGGGTTACTGCGACTATGGTCGCCGTTTCGCCGCCGCGGCCACCCGCAATAATGTGTTTGCGGTGCAGTTCCACCCGGAAAAGAGTGCCGACGCCGGGCTCACCCTGCTGGAAAACTTCCTGCGCTGGCAACCATAAGATCAGTTGACCGTTGATAGTGGACAGTTGACAGCGACAACCACCGTTCCTTCCGTTGCATCACCGTGACGGTTCAGTTTTAGAGAACTTGATATGCTTTTGATTCCTGCCATCGACCTGAAAGACGGAAAATGTGTTCGCCTCAAGCAGGGGCGGATGGAAGACGATACGGTGTTTTCCGAAGATCCGGTGGCGGTGGCCACCCATTGGGTCGAGCAGGGCGCCCGTCGCCTTCATCTGGTGGATCTGAATGGTGCCTTTGCCGGTGAGCCGGTGAATGGCGAGATCGTCAAGGCGATCGCCCGCAAGTACCCGGATCTGCCGATCCAGATTGGTGGCGGCATCCGCAGCCCGGAGATCATTCAGGCCTACCTGGATGCTGGCGTGCAATGGGTGATCATCGGCACCAAGGCGGTCAATGAGCCGGAGTTCGTGCGCGACATGTGCAAGCAGTTCCCTGGCCACATCATTGTCGGCCTGGACGCCAAAGACGGTTGGGTGGCCACCGATGGTTGGGCCAATGTGACCGATGTGAACGTGATCGATCTGGCCAGGCAGTTCGAGAATGATGGTGTGTCCGCCATCGTTTATACCGATATCAGTCGTGACGGCATGCTGCAGGGCGTCAACGTGGATGCCACTGTGCGTCTGGCCCAGTCCATGTCCATCCCGGTGATCGCTTCCGGTGGCATCACCAATCTGGATGACGTGCGTAACCTGTGTGCAGTGGCAGACCAGGGCATCAGTGGTGCCATCACGGGACGTGCCATTTACGAAAACACCCTGAACTTTGCAGAAGGTCAGGCCCTGTCTGACGAACTGATCAGGGCCTGAGGCGGAGACAAGCATGGGACTCGCCAAACGCATTATCCCCTGTCTGGATGTGGACGATGGTCGCGTGGTCAAGGGTGTCCAGTTCGTGGACATCCGTGACGCCGGTGACCCGGTGGAAGTAGCAAAGCGCTACAACGATGCCGGTGCCGATGAGATTACCTTTCTGGATATCACCGCCAGTCATGAAGGGCGTGACACTACCCTGCACACGGTAGAGCAGATCGCCAGCCAGGTATTCATTCCCCTGACCGTGGGCGGCGGTGTGCGCACCTTGGAAGATATTCGTAACCTGCTCAACGCCGGTGCGGACAAGGTAGGGATCAATTCTGCTGCCGTGCACAACCCGGAATTCGTTCGCGAAGCGGCGGAGCGGTTTGGTTCCCAGTGCATTGTGGTGGCCATTGATGCCAAGAAGGTCAGCGCCGAAAGCGAGCCCAACCGCTGGGAAATCTTTACCCATGGTGGCCGCAAGCCCACTGGCCTTGATGCGGTGCAATGGGCAAAGCGCATGACCGATTACGGCGCCGGCGAGATCCTGCTTACCAGCATGGATCGTGATGGCACCAAGAACGGTTTTGATATCGCCCTGACTCGCGCCATTTCTGATGCGGTGCCGGTGCCGGTGATCGCCAGTGGCGGAGTAGGCAACCTGCAGCACCTGGTGGATGGTGTGATCCAGGGTGGCGCTGATGCGGTGCTGGCAGCATCCATCTTCCACTTTGGTGAATATTCCGTGGAAGAAGCCAAGCGCTTCATGCAGAGCTCGGGTATCGAGATGAGGTTGTGATTTACGCCTGATGCCTGATGCCTGACGTCTGACGCAAAAAACCGCCGATCCCGGCGGTTTTTTTGTGATCAGCCCACAGCCCGGGTTGCCTCGCTGTGGGAGCTTGTCCCCCCTTTGTTTGGCGTCGGGCTTCAGGCGTCCAGCCTCTGGCCTCTCATCATGGCCAAAAGCGCCATCCTCAATGCCGTTCATGCTCTGCCGCTGGTGGCAGCCTCTGCACTGAATTACTCTCGAATGTATATCTATAAGAAAGAGTCCGGGAGAGTACGCAATGGGTTCCAGTGCACTGATTGATATTGGCCTGCCGATATCCCTGTTTCTCATTATGGTTGGCATGGGCATGACGCTGACCCCGAAGGATTTTCGTGAGGTGGCGATTGCCCCGCGGGGTACCACCTATGGGCTGGTCTGCCAGATCCTCTTGCTGCCGATGGTGGCGTTCGGGGTGGCCGTGGCGATGGAGCTTTCCCCGGCACTGGCCGTGGGGCTGATTGTGGTGGCCGCCTGCCCTGGGGGTACCACCTCCAATCTGTTTGTCTATCTGGGCCGTGGTGACGTGGCGCTGTCCATCGTACTCACGGTGCTCGCCAGTCTGATCACCATCGTTTCACTGCCCGCATTCACCGGCTGGGCACTGCAGCACTTCCATGATTCCGCCATGAGTATCGAGCTGCCAGTGATGCGCACGGTGATCACCCTGATCGTGATTGTGCTGCTGCCGGTGGCTATTGGCATGACGATTCGGCACTTCAAGCCGGTGCTGGCGGCGAAGGGAGAGAAGGCTGTGGGGCTGCTGGGGCTGGTGGTGCTGATCGCGGTGATTGTGCTGTTGCTGGTGAAGCTGGGCGATGAGGCTTTCGAGCTGTTCCGCAAGGCCGGGGTCTCGGCCATCATCCTGAATGTGGCCGGTATCGTACTGGGGATGCTGGGTGGCCGGCTGATTGGTTTGAGCCGGGATCAGGCCTTCACGGTGGCCATTGAGCTGGGCATCAAGAACGGCACGCTCGGGCTGATGGTTACCCTGACCCTGCTGCATTCCGAGGCCATGTCTGTGCCCTCGGCGGTGTACGGGGTGCTGATGTTTGCGTTCGGTTTCCTGATGATTGGCTACGCCCGGCTGACTGGTGTCGGTCGTAATGCTCAGGGAGCCTCTGAATAACTCCTTGCGTACCCTGACGAGCATAAATACTCAGCGTGACCTGGAGCGTGCAAGGCGTTATTCAGAGGCTCCCTCAGCTTTCGCCGTGATCGCCGGGCAGAGCGGCTGCGGTGTTCAGTTGTGGCGCGGGCGTGGAGAGCAGTTCCGATACTGGAACCACCTGGATGCCCGCCTGTTTCAGTAGTGGCAGTACCTGTTGCAGATAGTGCACGGTTTCCGGATAGGGGTGGCCAATGGCAATGGCATGGCCGCGCTGACGCGCCAGCTTGATCAGCTTGTTGAACTGGTTATTTATCTTTATCAGGTTGCGGTCATTATCGAGAAAAATGTCCCTGCCAGCATTGGCCAGGCCGGCTTTCATGGCCTGATCCTGTGCCACAGAGCGACCACTGGTGCGGCTATCCACAAAGAATAGCTGGTTAGCCTTGAGCTCACCCATCAGCCAGCCCATGGACTGCTTGTGTTCGGTCAGTGCACTGCCCATGTGGTTATTCATGCCGCGGGCCTCCGGGAACTGCTGCAGTGCCTTGCGGACCTGAGCGAGTAATTGAGGCTCGGACATGCCAGTGGTCAGGCCGCCCCGATCCAGTCTGGCATGCTGGTGCGCCGCCATTGGCATGTGAATAAGGACTTCCTTGCCCTGCTGACTGGCCTGTCTGGCGAGACGTTGGCCATGGGGAGAAAACGGAATCACCGCACAGGTGACGGCGGCGGGTAGATCCACGATGGCCTGGCCATGCTGGCGGCTGTAGCCCAGGTCATCAATGATGATGGCAATGCGGGGTTGTCCTGCGTTGGCGGCAGAGCCCCACAGGGCCAGCGCCAGCAGGATGATCCTGGTCATCGGACTCGCCATCAGGGGGTGTCGCTGGAGGCCTGACCCGTGACCGCCCGGGACATGACTGCCCCTTTGAGAATGGCCAGCGCCTGGGCCAGAGGGTAATCCTCCTGAGCCAGCGACGGGGTTGTCTTCTTGCTGTTGCCTTCGCCGTTCTCATTGTCCAGATGGCGGGGCAGATCAGCTTCGCGCAGCTGCTGGTCCTCACGCACTTCCAGATGGGTCACCTGGTCGATAGTGATATCCGGGACAATGCCTTCGGCCTGAATGGAGCGGCCGGCCGGCGTGTAGTAGCGGGCGGTGGTCAGTTTCAGTGCCTTGTCCTTGCTCAGTGGCAGTACCGTCTGAACGGAACCCTTGCCAAAGGTGCGGTTGCCTACCACCAGCGCGCGGTGCTGGTCTTGCAGGGCGCCTGCGACAATCTCGGATGCCGAGGCGCTGCCGCCGTTGACCAGCACCACCAGGGGAACACCTGCCAGGCGGTCACCGGCTGATGCCTTGAATTCGCTGCGACTTTCCGGACTGCGCCCTTCGGTATAAACGATCAGGCCGCTATTGAGGAACAGGTCGGCCACTTCCACAGCGCCACCGAGTACGCCACCCGGGTTATTGCGCAGATCCAGAATCAGGCCGCTCAGTTCGCCATCCTTGCCCAGCTTGTCCAGCGCCCTGGCCGCATCGTTGCCAGTGTTGTTCTGGAACTGGGAAATACGGATATAACCAAGCCCGGGTTCCAGCACTCGGGAGCGCACACTGTGCAACTGGATCTTGTCACGCGTGACGGTCACCTGGCGGGGGTTTTCTTCCCCCGCGCTGAGCACCATGAGCTCGACTTCAGAGCCAATTTTACCGCGCATCAGTTCCACGGCTTCTCGGAGGGTCAGCCCCTTTACGAAAGTCTCGTCGATTTTCAGAATCAGGTCGCCGGCCTGGATGCCGGCCTTGCTGGCCGGGGACTCATCCACCGGAGTGATCACCTTGACGAAGCCGTCTTCCATGGTCACTTCGATACCCAGACCGCCAAATTCGCCAGTGGTGGTGACTTGCAGATCGTCGAACTGATCCGGTGTCAGATAGCTGGAGTGAGGGTCCAGTTCGTAGAGCATGCCGCGAATGGCGGATTCCAGCAGATCGCGATCGCTGACCTCTTCGATATAGGCACTGCGAATGCGCTCCATCACCTCCGCAAAAGCGCGCAATTCTTCCACCGGCACACCCTGCTTTTCAGCCTGTCGATCCAGGGCGGGATCGGTGGCCTGGGCCAGTGAGCCAAGAGCAAGCAGGCTGGCAGCAGCGGTGGTGCGGAAAAAATGAGAGAGTGATGTTGGCATCAAGTGTCCCCGAAGCACGGTGTGCCGTGCGTGTTATTGGTCGTTCCTTGCAATCGGAGGCAGTGTAACACGGCGGTCGCACCAGCGTGTCGGGTTCACCGCCTTGCCGCGATGGCGTATCTCGAAATACAGACCACTGGCCATGTTGCCGCCGGAGTTGCCGGCCAGCGCCAGGCTGTCGCCAGCGGAGACCCATTCGCCGACTTCGCGCAACAGGGCCTGGTTGTAGCCATACAGGCTCAGATAGCCGTCACCATGATCAACAATGGTAAGCAGGCCATAGCCGCGCAGCCAGTCGGCGAACACTACCCGGCCAGGGTGAATGGCCCGCACCGGGGTGCCGCCGGGGGCTGACATGATCACACCCTGCCAGCGCAACGCGCCTTCGCGGCGGCTGTTGTAGCCAGTGGTGATGCGTCCCGGTAGTGGCCAGGGGAGTTTGCCGGCCAGCTTGCCGAAAGGCTTGCCGCCCAGGTCGGCGGGAATGTCGTCAAAGCTGCGACGCATCTCTTCCAGTAATTTGGCCAGCCGCTGCTGGTCGCTCTTGAGCTGGTTGATGTCGCTGCCGCGGCTGTCCAGGGAGCGGTTGAGTGCGGCCAGGCTTTGCTGGCGCTTTTGCTGGGCCTGTTCCAGTTTGCTGGCGTGTTGCTGAATCTCGCTGCGCTTTTCCAGCAGCTCCTGGCGGGCGCTGGCGACTCGTTGGCTCACCGCCTGTAGCTCCACCAGCTCGGCCTTGACCGCTTCCAGCCGATCAGTGCGGGCGCGCTGGTAATACTCCTGGTAGCGCATCAGGCGGGCAATCTGGTCTGGTTGCTCCTGGTTGAGCAGCAGCTTGAGGCGTTCCTGTCGTCCGCTCTGATAACTGGCGCGAACAGTGCGGGCCAGCCATTCCACCTGGGTGCGTTTGTCCCGGGCCAGTGCCGCCTGCTCTTGCTCCAGCGTGCGCAGCTTTTGCTTGGCTTCGGCCTCCCGTTTTTCCAGATCCCGTTGTTCCCGGGCCAGACGGCTGATACGTAATTCGGCTTCGCGCAGGTCCGCCTGCACCGAGTCACGCTGGCGCAGTTCCTTCGCCTGCGCCTTGCTGAGCTCGCTGATGCGGCTTTTCAGGGCTTCCAGTTCTGCCTTGGAGGGCGTGGATTGGGCGTGTGCAAGGTTGCATAGCAGGGACAGCAATAGCAGGCCAAGGACGCTGCCTGGGAGGCGAAGGGGAAGGAATGTGGACGGCATGGTTTTACCTTACCCCCCAAGGGGTGTGTATACTTGGCGCCGATTTTTCATCGATCCGGCCGCAGGGATAAAGCCCCGCAGGACGGATTAACGCCACTGATTCGGGGTTCCCATGAGCCAACTGTTTGAATTCGCCAGCAACCATTATCTTCTGGTGTCCGCCTTTTTCCTGCTTTGGGCTGTATTTTTCGTGCTTGAATCCCGTCGGGGCGGCAAGCCGGTGACGCCGCAGATGGCCACCAACATGGTCAACCGGGATGAGGCTGTCATCGTGGATCTGCGTGACAGTGACGAGTTTCGTGCCGGGCATATTGCCGGTAGTCTCAATATTCCTGCCAGTCAGGCCCTAGAGCGTATTGCAGATCTGGAAAAATACAAGGGCAAACCGCTGATTCTGACTTGTGATATGGGCAGTAAGGCCTCACATCTTGGCAGGCAGTTGCGTACCAAGGGCTTTGAAGACCTGTACCGGATCCAGGGCGGCATCAACGCCTGGCGTTCCGCTTCACTGCCGGTAGTGAAAGGCTAATTGACTTCAGGAGGGGATAACCATGGCGAAAGTGGAACTCTATACAACCGCGTGGTGCCCTTTCTGTGTCCGCGCCAAGCGGCTGCTGGACAGCAAGAACGTGTCCTATGAGGACACTGATGTGGATCGTGACCCGTCCCAGCGTCAGGTGATGATGCAGCGTGGCGGAGCCCACACGGTGCCGCAGATCTTTATCAATGATCACCCCATTGGCGGGTGTGATGAACTTTATGCTCTCGAGCGGGCGGGGGAACTGGATGCCCTGCTCGGAGCCGATCAGTAACTGGAGAGAATAATGGCTGACGAACAGCAACAGGTTTTCCAACTGCAGCGTGTTTACCTCAAGGATGCCTCCTTCGAGTGTCCCGGCGCGCCGGAAGTGTTTCTGCAGGAGTGGAAGCCCAAGGTCAACGTGCAGATCAACAACGGTGCACGCCGTGTCGGTGAGAGCACCGAGTATGAAGTAGAGCTGACGGTGACTGTGACCGCCAAGGACGAGAACGAAGAAAAGACCTTCTACCTGGCCGAAGTCAAACAGGCCGGTATCTTCACCGTAAAGGGTATCGAAGGCGAAGAGCTGGGCCAGCTGCTGGGAGCCTACTGTCCCAACCTGCTGTTCCCCTACGTCCGCGAAGTGGTCTCCGACCTGGTCGCCAAGGGCTCCTTCCCGCAGATGCTGCTGCAGCCGATCAACTTCGACGCCCTGTATCAGCAGCAACGCCAGCAGCAGGCGCAAGCCCAGGCTGAGGCGAAGGGCGAAACAGTGCAGTGAACAGTTAACAGTGAATAGTGAACAGCGCCGCGAAGCGGGGTTGTCCTGTTCTTAAACGCAAGAGGCCGCGCTCAGGTATTGGGCGCGGCCTCTTGCGTTTGGGGCTGAAACAAACCAGCCCCGCGCGCTGTTCACTGTTAACTATTCACTGTTCACTGCCCCTCCATATCCCAACTGCCGCCACGCCTCATACACCGTCACTGCCACCGCGTTACTGAGGTTAAGGCTGCGGCTGTCGGGGACCATGGGCAGGCGCAGGCGTTGTTCGGTGGGCAGGGAATCGATGATGTTCAGGGGCAGGCCGCGGGTTTCCGGGCCGAACAGCAGAACATCGCCATCCTGGAAACTGGCTTCGCTGTGTGGACGGCTGGCTTTGGTGGTCAGGGCAAACAGTCGTTGACCCGAGATCTGCTGTAAAAATGTCTCGAAATTGCTGTGAAGATGCAGGTTGGCAAATTCCCGGTAGTCCAGCCCGGCGCGCCGCAGCTTCTTTTCGTCCAGTGAAAAGCCCAGCGGTTCGATCAGGTGCAGGGTGGCGCCGGTGTTGGCTGCCAGGCGAATGATGTTGCCGGTATTGGGCGGGATTTCAGGTTCGTACAGAGCGATGTGCAGCATTGTGTTTTGCCGTCAGGGCGGAGCCGTGGTACTCATGGGGGGAGTAAAGGATAACAGGGAATGAGCATGAAGCGAGGATGGCAAATCGGTTTGGCTGGATTGTCAGCGCTGGTGTTGATGGGCGGGTGCCAGGGGGAGCCTGAGGGCGAACTGCTTGAGGTGGCTCCTTACCGCACCGCCTGTATCGGTGTCGGTCCCATGTCGTGCCTGCAGGTACGCCGTGATGGTGAGGAAAACTACTCGTTGTTTTACAGCAAGATCGAGGGGTTCGAGTTCGAATCCGGCTATCAGTACACCCTGCGGGTGAAGGTGACCCCGGTGGAAGACGCCCCCGCGGATGCCAGTTCTGAGCGTTATACGCTGCTGGAAGTGGTGGAAAAGGCTGACGTGAACAGGGCGGACTAGATTGCGTCGTGTCTATCAGGCCCGCGATGGGTTGGAAGCCCACGTGGTGGCAGATCTGCTTCAGCAGGTAGGGATCGCCGCGCGGGTGCAGGGCGACCTGCTGCAGGGTGGCATGGGTGAGCTGCCGGCCGCAGGGCTGGTGTCGGTATGGGTGGATAATGAAGAAGAGGCCCGAGCCCTGGAACTGGTGGAAGAATATCAGCGTGAGCAACCAGACCTGCCCGAGTCCCCGTCTCCGACGGCGCCGTTATCCTCGGCGGGGTTTCTGTCCGGATTGCTGGTGGGATTCTTTGCCGGGGTGCTGGTGATGTTGATGCTTTTAAGATGAGTATCGAATTGCGAGTAACGAGTTTCGAAAGGCTGCCCTGGCGCAGGTGCGCGGGTTTTGGTCTTTGCGCGAAGTCTTTTGCGTGACGCATGATGCGGCCGCAGCAATAAAAAAGCCGGGTAACTACCCGGCTTTTTTATTGCTGCGGCTTTCGGTTACGCCCGGCCGGCGCGCTTGCGCTCGGTTTCGGTGAGCAGCTTTTTGCGAATGCGCAGGCTCTCCGGGGTCACTTCTACCAGCTCATCATCTTCGATGAAGTCCAGCGCCTGCTCCAGGCTGAAGCGGATCGGCGGAGTCAGGACGATGTTTTCATCGGTGCCGGAGGCGCGCATGTTGGTCAGCTGCTTGCCCTTGGTGGGGTTCACGGCCAGATCGTTGCCGCGGCTGTGAATGCCGATAACCTGACCTTCATACACTTCCACGTTCGGGTCGATCAGCATGCGGCCACGTTCCTGCAGGTTGAACAAAGCGAAGCCCAGCGCCTTGCCTTTCACCATGGATACCAGTACACCGTTGATGCGCTTGGCCATGTCGCCGGCCTTGAATTCGCCATAGTGGCTGAAGGTGCTGTTGAGGATGCCGGTACCGGAAGTCAGGGTCAGGAACTGGCTGCGGAAGCCGATCAGGCCACGGCTGGGAACCAGGAACTCCAGGCGCACACGGCCCTTGCCGTCCGGTTCCATGTTGGTCATCTCGGCCTTGCGCAGACCCAGCTGCTCCATGATGGAACCCTGGTGCTGTTCTTCCACGTCGGCCACTACGGTTTCGTAGGGCTCCTGCTTCACACCGTCTTCTTCGCGGATGATTACCTGCGGGCGGCCTACGGCCAGCTCGAAGCCTTCACGACGCATGTTCTCGATCAGCACGGACAGGTGCAGTTCGCCACGACCGGAGACGCGGAACTGGTCGGCGCTGCCGGTTTCTTCCACGCGCAGGGCCACGTTGTGCTTCAGTTCGGCTTCCAGACGTTCGCGAATCTGGCGGCTGGTCACGAATTTGCCTTCCTGACCGGCGAACGGGGAGGTGTTCACATGGAAGAACATGCTCACGGTGGGCTCGTCCACGCTCAGCGGAGTCAGGGCTTCTACATTGGCTGGATCACACAGGGTGTCGGAAATGTTCAGCGGATCCAGACCGGTGATGCAGACGATTTCGCCGGCAGAGGCGGTGGGGGCATCGACACGCTCCAGGCCATGGTAGCCCATGATGGTGAGGATCTTGCCGTTACGGGTTGCGCCGTCAGCACCGATGACCTTAACCGGGCTGTTGGCCTTGATCTGGCCACGCTTGACCCGGCCGATACCGATGATGCCCAGGTAGCTGTTGTAGTCCAGGGAAGAGATCTGCATCTGGAACGGACCGTCGGCGTCCACATCCGGGTAGTCCACCTTGTCGACGATGGCCTGCAGCAGCGGAGTCATGTCGTCGGCCAGGTTGTCGGCTTCCAGGCCGGCGATACCGTTCAGGGCGGAGGCGTAGATCACCGGGAAGTCCAGCTGCTCGTCAGTGGCACCCAGGTTGTCGAACAGGTCAAACACCTGATCCATCACCCAGTCAGGACGGGCGCCGGGGCGGTCGATCTTGTTGATCACTACGATCGGCTTGAGGCCCGCCGCGAAGGCTTTCTGGGTCACGAAGCGGGTCTGTGGCATGGGGCCGTCTACTGCGTCCACCAGCAGCAGTACGGAATCCACCATGGACATGACCCGCTCTACCTCGCCGCCGAAGTCGGCGTGTCCGGGGGTGTCCACGATGTTGATGCGGTAGTCATTCCACTGAATGGCGGTGTTCTTGGAGAGGATGGTGATGCCACGCTCCTTCTCCAGATCATTGGAATCCATCACCCGCTCGATGTCGCCAGCGCGATCTCCCAGGGTGCCGGACTGTTGCAGCAGCTTGTCCACCAGGGTGGTCTTGCCGTGGTCAACGTGGGCGATAATGGCAATATTGCGCAGGCGTTCAATCACGAGTGTAGCTCCAGTGAAGAATGGGCGAACCCGCTCAGAGGCTCGCAGGGGCGCGCATTATAGCAGCGCTGGTGGCAGGGGATAGCCCATCGGTCAGCTTTCTTGTTTGTGACGGACTTCATGATTTTACGGTTGTTCCTGCGAAGAACCCCGGGATGACCTAGAATGGCGCAACCTTTTTGTCCCGGCTCAGTCACAAAGCTGTCTCACTGGCCGATTTTCCGGGCAGTAACGCTTTTAGTTTCAGGTTGTTATGATGCGATTTCCTCTTTGGCTGTTGTTGGCCGGTTGCGTTCTTGTGGCACACGCCGACGTGCCCACCAGCAAGGTTATTTATGGCTTGAACGAGCATGTCCAGCTGCGTGAGCTGGGGGTGACGGTGCCAGCCAAGCTGGATACCGGCGCGGAATCCGCTTCTCTCAGTGCCCGTCACATCCGCGTATTCGAGCGCGACGGGGTGGATATGGTCGAGTTCGATCTGGCCCTGATGAAGCAGGACCGCGAGGCACTGGGGATCAGCCGGGAGCAGTGGGATGACATTCAGCTGCCGCTGGTGGGGCATGTGCGTATCAAACGTCTTGCAGAGAGTCTCGTAGAGGAAGAAAGAGGGTACAATCGACGGCCCATGGTCATGCTGACGGTATGCATGGGGCGTCGGGCCGAGCAGATCGAGGTCAATCTGACGGACCGCAGCGATTTCAGCTATCCGTTGCTGATCGGAGCGGATGCCCTGAAGCGACTCGGGGCGGTGGTCGATCCTTCTCTGGTGATGACCGCAGGCCATCCCCGCTGCACGCTGGAGCTGGATGAGGAAGGTGACGACATGACGGAGGCCGCCGAGGCGCAATAATGGGTTCAGTGAAGTTTCAGGCTCGCCTTCTGGCGTTGATGCTGCTGCTGTTGGGAGCGGGCAGCATCCTATATCAGGTTTTTGTCCAGCATGTTCCCCTGAGTCAGGATGAGAAGGATCCTGTCTGGGTTATTGATGCCCAGGTCGGGTTTGCCGCACGTCCCAACAAGCCGGTGAAGGTACGCATGTTTGTGCCGCCGCTGGGCAGTGGCTTCACCACCCTCAATGAAAGTTTCATTTCCAACAATTATGGCGTGAACGTGAATGAGGAGAAGGGCAACCGGCAGGTGACCTGGTCTTCCCGTCGCGCCGAGGGGCGCCAGTACCTCTACTATCGCCTGATGCTGACTCATCGTTATGCTCCCGCCCTAGAGGTGGAGCCTGGCCCGCAGTTCCGTCAGGCGCCCAATGTGGAGGGGCCGGAACGGCTGGCGGCAGAGGCGCTGCTGGAGCCCATTCGCCAGCATTCTGCCGACGTGGAAACCTTTATCAGCGAGACCATCAAGCGCGTCAACGAACTTGAGAATGATAATGCCCAGCTGCTGCTGGGTAGCGATGTGTCCGCACTGAATCGTGCTCGTGTCGTGGATTTGTTGCTGGGCCTTTCCCATATACCGGTGGAGCCGGTACATACCCTGCGTCTGGCGGAGTCTCAGGAGCAGGAGCCGGAATTGTGGCTGCGCAGCTATAACGGCCGCGAGTGGCTCTACTACAATCCGGTCAACGGCCAGCAGGGGCTGCCTGAGGATCGGTTGGTATGGTGGCGCGGCTGGGAACCTCTGATGAAAGTGGACGGTGGCAAGTCTGCAGACATGGTGTTCAGCGTGCACCGCAATGAAATGAGCGCTCTGCAGTTGGCCCAGACCCTGCGTCTGAAGGATGCCAGCAGCTTTATCGATTTCTCCCTGTATGAACTGCCCCTGCCTGCCCAGCAGCTCTACCGCACCCTGATCATGATTCCGTTCGGGGTGATTCTGGTGTTGTTGATGCGTTCCCTGGTGGGGATGGAGACCCTGGGTACTTTCACGCCGGTGTTGATTGCGCTGGCTTTCCGGGAAACCCAGGTGATTTACGGCGTGTTGCTGTTTGTGTTCATCACTGCGCTGGGTCTGTCGTTACGGTCATACCTTGAGCATCTCAAGTTGCAGTTATTACCCAGGCTTTCGGTGGTGCTGACCTTTGTGGTGATGGTGATGGCGCTGATGAGCCTGATCGGCTACAAGCTGGGCATCGGTTCCGGGTTGTCTGTGGGGCTGTTCCCCATGGTGGTGCTGACCATGGTGATTGAGCGCACCTCCATCGTCTGGGAAGAGCGGGGAGGCAGTCAGTCCCTGAAAGTGGGGCTGGGTACCCTGTTCGTGGCAGTACTCAGTCACTTGTTGATGGTCTGGCAGCCGCTCTCCTATTTCGCCTTTACTTTCCCCGGTGTGCTGCTATGCCTGGCGGCCTTCATGGTGTTGATGGGCCACTATCGGGGCTACCGACTCACTGAGCTGGTTCGTTTCCGTGCCATGGTGGATGGAGACAAGCACTGATGTTCTGGTCGAAGACCCGCAAGGCGCTGCGTGCCCGTGGGGTGATGGGCATCAACCAGCGAAATGGTGATTACATCCTGCGCTACAACAAGCGCAGTCTGTACCCGTTGGTGGACGACAAGCTCAAGACCAAGAAGATGGCCATTGAGGCCGGCATCCGGGTGCCGGATCTGTACGGTTCCATCGCTACCGAGCAGGGCATCAGCACCCTGCGCAAGGTGGTCGATACCCACCGGGATTTTGTCATCAAGCCGGCCCAGGGAGCTGGTGGCGATGGCATCATGGTGATCGCCGACCGTTTCGAGCATTACTTCCGTTCTGCCTCCGGACGCATCATTACCCAGGATGAGCTGGAGCATCATATATCCGGGATCCTGTCCGGGATTTATTCCCTGGGCGGCCACCGTGACCAGGCCCTGATCGAGTACCGGGTGCGCTCCACTGAGCTGTTCAATCGCATCAGCTACGAAGGGGTTCCGGATATTCGCATTATCGTCCTCAAGGGCTACCCGGTGGCGGCCATGCTGCGCCTGCCTACCCGGCAGTCCCAGGGCAAGGCCAACCTGCATCAGGGCGCTATCGGTGTGGGGCTGGATTTGTCCAGCGGGGTCACGCTGGGCGGAACCTGGCATAACCAGCGTATCGAGCGGCACCCGGATACGGCCAATGCCGTTGCCGGGCTCACGGTACCGGACTGGGAAGACTGCCTCGCATTGGCGGCGCGCTGCTATGACCTCACCGGCCTCGGGTACCTGGGGGTGGATCTGGTGATGGACCGTGACCACGGCCCGATGATGCTGGAATTGAACGCCCGCCCCGGGCTGAATATCCAGATTGCCATGGATGATGGCCTGCTGCGCCGCTGCGGCATTGTCGAAAAGCGTCTCGAAGCGCTGAAGGGTGAAGATCGTCCGGCGGCCGAACGGGTGGAATTCTCAAAACAACAATTTGCGGTGGCGGGTGTGGTTCCGCTGGAAACCGAATAACAAGCATCAAGGCGCACTCAGGGGCTGCTTAAGATTGTCTTAAGTCGGCGGAGGCAATCTCTGTTGACGGTCTCTTCGAGTGAGCAATCATGTCGCCCTCCTTCTTGTCCGGGGCTCGTTTACGGGCCTTCTACCTGGCCAATCTGCTGCTTCTCCTTGTCATCCAGATTTATACCGGCCGCGTTGCGGTGGCCGGACTGCCGCTGGATGGCGCCCTCTTTCTGGTGGTGGCGGCGTCCGGCTATGCCGCGCTGTATGTGGGGCTGGGGGCGGGTTTCTGCCGGCTGCTCAGTCTGTTGCTGGGCAAGGGTGTTGAGCAGTTGCTGGCGGTAATGGTGATGTCGCTGCTGACCATCCTGCTGCTGGTGGATAGCCAGATCTACGGCATGTATGGCTTTCATCTCAATGGCTTTGTCTGGAATCTGGTCACTACGCCCGGAGGTATTGAATCCATGGGTGGCAGCGACGCCACGTCGCTGACGGTGGTTGCCGCCTGTCTGGTTGTGGTGCTGCTGCAGGGCGGCTTGTGGCTGTTGACCCGTGCCTGTTCTGTGCCCGGATTGCGCTACGTGGTGGCGGTGCTGGTGCTGTGCATGGTGGGTGAGCGTGCGGTGTATGGATTCAGCCACCTCAAGGGCTACCGCCCGGTGCTGATGGCGGCTCAGTCGGTGCCGTTCTATCAGCCCACCACTTTCCGCCGCGCAGCAGAAGACTGGGGTATCCAGATGACCCGCAGTACCGAACTGGATGCAGGGGTGTCCGGTCGTCTGCATTACCCTCGGCATCCGATCCAGGTGGATTCAAATGCGGCGCATCCCAATGTGATGATTCTGGTGGCGGAATCCCTGCGCTGGGACATGCTGACACCGGAAATCATGCCGAACCTGTGGCGATTCGCCGAGCAGCATGGCACCCGCTTTACCGATCATATCAGTGGCGGTAACGGCACCCGGATGGGTATTTTCAGTCTCTTTTACGGTCTGCCGGGTAACTACTGGTTCAGCATCCTGGATGAGCGCAAGGCGCCGTTGCTGATGGAGCAGTTGCAATCGCAAGATTACCGGCTGGGGCTGTTTACCAGTGCCAACTTCAGCTACCCGGAATTTGATCGCACCGTGTTCGTCAATGTGCCGAAAGAAAACATGGTCAGCGATGACAAGGAAGAAGGCTGGAAGCGCGACCGTCGTAATGTGGCACGGCTGCTGGACTGGATGAATGCCGCTCCGGCGGATCAGCCTTTCATGGGATTCATGTTCTTTGAGTCAGCCCATGCCCGCTATTACTTCCCGGATGAGAGCGTGATTCGCGAGGATTACCTGCCGGAACTCAATTACGCCACCATGGATCTGGAAAAGGATATCGGTGGAATCTTCAACCGTTATATCAATGCTTCCCATCATCTGGATCAGCAGCTGGGCCGGGTGCTTAGTGAGCTGGAAGCCAGTGGCAAGCTGGATGATACCGTGGTGATCATTACCGGGGATCATGGTGAGGAATTCATGGAAAATGGCCGCTGGGGGCATAACTCGGAGTTTCATCAGGAGCAGATTCGCGTGCCCATGGTGGTGTCGGTACCGGGCCGGGCCCCGGCAGTGGTGAATCGCCCCACCAGCCATATGGATGTGATGCCGACGCTCCTGCCCCTGCTCGGCGTGACCAACCCGGCATCAGATTACGCCAGCGGCACCTCACTGTTCGCGGAGCGTCGAGATCAGCCTTACCGTCTGGTGGCCAGCTGGGATGCGCTGGCTTATGTGGGGGGCAACTACAAGGTGGCCATGCCGCTGAAAGCCGGAGGCCTGTCGGAGATGACCATCAGTACCGTGGATGACAAACCTGTGGGGGACGAGGGTCGGGTGATGGGCCGTCTCAGCGATGCCATGGCCTTGGTACTGCAGGATATTTCACAGTTTTTCCGTAAGTCTTGAGGTTGGCAAGCGCCTTCACGGCCTCCGCTCGAGCATGGCGCATGCCAGGTTATGTCAGAGGGCGCAGGCTGACGGTATGGGGGCAGGCTGCAGGCTGAGGCGTGCAAGTGACAAGCGGTGGCCGTGGAGGATGCGTGAAAATCGCCCCGTTGCTATACTTCGCCGCCCAATTTTCAGGCTCAGGGCGCGCCATCCGGGTTCGCCGCTGACAGGCAGGTTTATTCATGACTGAGGCAACCCAACCCATCAAGCGTCGCGCCATCGCGCTGGTGTCCGGCGGACTGGATTCCATGCTGGCTGTGAAGGTAATGCAGGAGCAGGGCATCGAGGTGGAAGGGGTGAACTTTTTCACCGGCTTCTGCGTGGAAGGGCATACCCATGCGATTCGCAAGAAGGACAAGGACAAGGAAAAGCGCAACAACGCCTTGTGGGTGGCCGAGCAGCTGGGTATCAAGATGCACATCATTGATATCTCCGAGGAGTACAAGGATGTGGTGCTGAATCCCAAGCACGGTTATGGCGCTAACCTGAATCCCTGCCTGGACTGCAAGATCTTCATGGTCAATCAGGCCACGCTGATGATCAACAAGGCGCGGGAATTTGCCGGTGATCGCGGCTTTGACTTTATTGTCACTGGTGAGGTGATCGGCCAGCGGCCCAAGAGCCAGCGCAAGGAAACCATGCCGATCATCAGCCAGGAATCCGGTGCTGATGATAGGCTGCTGCGGCCGCTGTGTGCCCAGAATCTGCCGGCCACCCTGCCGGAGCGCGAGGGCTGGGTAAACCGGGATGAGCTGTATGACTTTTCCGGCCGCAACCGCAAGCCGCAGATGGCATTGGCGAAAAAATTCGGTCTGGATGACTTTGCGCAGCCCGCAGGTGGTTGCTGCTTCCTCACCGATGAATCCTACTCCAACAAGTTGGCGGACCTTTGGAAGGCGCGCAACGAGCGTCGCTATGAGCTGGATGACATCATGCTGCTGAAGGTGGGGCGTCATCTGCGCCCTCAGCCTCACTACAAGCTGATCATCAGCCGGGAGGAAGGTGAGAACCGCTTCCTTGAAGGGTACCGCTACATGTTCACCAGTATCACCACGGTGAGTTGTCCGGGGCCGCTGGCGCTGGTGGATGGCAATTTTGAAAGTGAAGAGGAGCTCCAGCAGGCCGCGGCTATTGTGGCTCGCTACTCGAAAGGCCGGGTGCTGGATGAGGTGACCCTGGAAATTCGTCAGGCTGACGGCGTGGCGCGCCAGGTTACCGTCAAGCCAGCGCTGCCTGACGAAGTGCCGGTCAGCTGGAATGTGGGGTAAGGGTGATGTCTGACGAAATACATGAGCTGGATACCCGGCGCCTGCTGTGCCCGATGCCGGTGATCAAGACCCAGAACAAGGTAAGAACCCTGCAGAGTGGTGACTGCCTGAGAGTTATCAGCACGGATCCGGGATCCTTGAATGACATTCCGGCCTGGTGCCGGATTAACGGTCACGAAGTGCTGGAAACCGGTGAGCAGGGCTACGAGGTTTTCGTCGTCTTGCGGGTGGGCGAAGACAATGGTGCACTGTTTTAGTGCTGTGCACCGCATTGATGCATCATTATGATGCATTGTGGTGGTGCGCATCCTCTTAACTCCCTGTTAAATGGGTTGATGCGCTAAAAAAGGGCTGGCATGGTATTTGCCTCCCTATTGGCATTACTGGCCGACTGGCCGAGAATACCGGCTCTCTGTGTTGCTCCATGCCGGTGCAACAGACTGAGTCAGAGATAAACCCGCTGTTCCTTAGGAGGACGCACGATAATGTCTGAGAAGACCCTCAAACTGATCAAAGAAAACGATGTGAAATGGGTGGACCTGCGCTTCACCGATAGCCGTGGTAAGGAGCAGCACGTAACTCTGCCGGTGGGTGAGATCGACGAAGATTTCTTCACCGACGGTAAAATGTTCGACGGTTCTTCCATCGCTGGCTGGAAAGGCATTAACGAGTCCGACATGGTGATGATGCCTGACGACTCTACCGCCGTTCTCGACCCGTTCACTGACGTTGCTACCCTGAACCTGCGTTGCGACATTCTCGAGCCGTCCACCATGACCGGTTACGAGCGTGATCCGCGTTCCGTTGCCAAGCGTGCTGAAGAGTACCTGAAAGCTACTGGTATCGCTGACACCGCGCTGTTCGGTCCGGAGCCGGAATTCTTCGTATTTGATTCCGTGCAGTGGAAATCCGACATGCAGGGTTCCATGTACAACATCCACTCCGAAGAAGCGGCGTGGGTTTCCCATGAAGACTTCGAAGGTGGCAACATCGGTCACCGTCCGGGCGTGAAAGGCGGCTACTTCCCGGTTCCGCCGGTAGACAGCCTGCACGACCTGCGTGGCGCCATGTGTTCCGCCATGGAGTCCATGGGTCTGAAGATCGAAGTACACCACCACGAAGTGGGTACCGCTGGCCAGTGTGAGATCGGTGTTGGCGCCAACACCCTGACCGCCAAGGCTGACGAAGTGCAGATCCTCAAGTACTGCACCCATAACGTGGCTCACGCCTACGGCAAGACTGCTACTTTCATGCCCAAGCCGCTGATCGGTGATAACGGCTCCGGTATGCACGTGCACGTATCCCTGGGCAAAGATGGCAAGAACCTGTTCGCCGGCGACGGCTACGCGGGTCTGTCCGACGAAGCCCTGTACTTCATCGGCGGTATCATCAAGCACGCCCGTGCCCTGAACGCTTTCACCAACGGTTCCACCAACTCCTACAAGCGTCTGGTGCCCGGTTTCGAAGCTCCGGTAATGCTGGCCTACTCTGCCCGTAACCGTTCTGCTTCCATCCGTATTCCGTTCGTGAGCAGCGCCAAGGCCCGTCGTATCGAGGCGCGCTTCCCTGATCCGTCTGCCAACCCCTACCTGTGCTTCGCGGCACTGCTGATGGCTGGCCTGGACGGCATCAAGAACAAGCTGCACCCTGGCGATGCCATGGACAAGGATCTGTACGATCTGCCGGCTGAAGAAGCGAAAGACATCCCGACCGTGGCTCACACCCTGACCATGGCTCTGGATTGCCTGGAAGCTGACATGGACTTCCTGACCGAAGGTGACGTGTTCACCAAGGACATGCTGGAAGGCTACATCGACCTGAAGCGTGGTGAGATCGAGCGTCTGAACATGACCCCGCACCCGGTTGAGTTCGACATGTACTACTCCTGCTAATTTTCCTTCGGGAGAATCGGTAGAGAAAAGCCCCCGCTAGTCGGGGGCTTTTTTTATGCCGCTCTGCGGCTGCAACACGCTTCACGCAACATGCAGCACGCCAACCCTAAATCCCGGGTTCAACGTCAAGGTGGTATGCGCTGGGGCTCTCTGGAGCGGGGGGAATGCAGCTAATTGAGCAATTAGGACTTTCCTGTTGTCGAATCAGGAGACAGAATCAGGATAACGAGTCATGGAGACAGCTATGAAAAGGCAATGGGGACTGGTGCTGGGATTGATGCTGGTGTCGGCTGGATTGATCGCCGCGGAAGCGGGTGACAAGCCTGCCAGCGGGATTTATCGCAGTGTGGACGCCAACGGCAATGTGGTGTTTACCGATCAGCCGCCGCAGAGTGGTGAGGCGGAAGAGGTGGAGCTTCGCGAACTGAATACGGTGCCCACCGACAAGATGCGCCAGGTCCTGGATAGCGGCAGCGATGAGGAGGAGGTTGCAGACGAGGGCTACACTCGTCTGGTGATTACCTCCCCCGGAAATGAAGCCACGGTGCGCAATCCTCAGTCAGCAGTGCAGGTGTCGGTGCAGTTGGAGCCCGCGTTGCAGCCGGGGGATTCCATGGTGCTGTACGATAATGGTGTCGCCCAGCCGGGCATGGCGCTGGAGTCACCGGATCGTGGTGTGCACACGCTGGAAGTCAAGGTGATGGGTGAAGATGGAGAAGTGAAGATCACGTCCCCGGTGATCGAGTTCTACATTCATCGCAGTTCTGTCAGTGATTTTCGCCGGCGCCCGGATGCCAATGGGGCGACGGCCAATGTGGGTGGGGCGGCCAGGGTGGGCGGCTCTGCCAAGTTGGGTGGGGCGGCGGCCGTGGGTGGCGCTGCCACCGTGGGTGGTGCGGCCGAGCCAGCCAAGCCTGCCCGTCCTGCACTGCCGCGACCCACTCCTCGCAACTAAAATGCACCCTTGTGGTGCAATATTGATTCCCTTCCCGATACACTCTCCATTATCTGTGTTTTAAAACGCATCATCAGGCCTTGATACAGGCAATTTAACGGTGCGTCTAACATGGCCTGATAATTGCTTATGCCCTGTTATGGGCCAATAGTTGATGGATGGTGTCATTTTGCACAAGCGGTTACTGGATAACCTGCGCACTGCGGTAGTCATGCTCGATAGCGAGCTGCGCGTGCGTTATCTGAATCCGGCAGCAGAGATGCTGCTCGCGACCAGTGCTGTGCGAGCCATCGGTCAGCCTCTCCCTGACTATTTCTACGATGACGCAGAAGCACGTGCTGCTCTTGAGGAGTGTATTCAGGATGAGCACCCCTTTACCCGTCGCGAAGCCAGACTGTCGGTGGCGCCCGGATACGAGGTGACCGTCGATTATTCGGTGAGCCCTATCAACGAGCCTGGGCAGCCACTTTGTCTGTTGCTGGAATTGCAGGCGCTGGATCGGTTGTTGCGGATTACCCGTGAGGAGGCCCTGTTGCATGCGCACCAGGCAACCCGGGCGCTGGTGCGCGGGGTGGCTCACGAAATCAAGAATCCCCTGGGCGGGATTCGCGGTGCGGCCCAGCTGCTGGAGCGGGCGCTGCCGGATCCGGAGCTGACCGAGTACACCAAGGTCATCATTGATGAGGCTGACCGCCTGCGCAATGTGGCCGATCGCATGCTGGGGCCGCGCAAGCCGCCCCGGTTCCGGCCTGTCAATGTACACGAATGCCTGGAGCATGTGCGGCAATTGTTGCTGGCAGAACATCCCACTGGTGTGGCGATCTGGCGGGATTATGACATCAGCTTGCCGGATGTGGTGGCAGATCGGGATCAGCTGATTCAGGTGCTGCTTAACCTGATTCGCAATGCCACCCAGGCGCTACTGGAATCGGCCACCGAGGATGCCCGCATCATCATGCGAACCCGGGTGCTGCGTCAGTTCACCATCGGCGCCCAGCGCCACCGGCTGGTGTTGCGGGTGGATGTCATCGACAACGGGCCCGGGATTGATGCACAGGTACAGGAAACCCTGTTCTATCCCATGGTCAGTGGTCGTGCCGCCGGTACCGGGTTGGGGCTGTCCATTGCCCAGTCGATCATCAGTCAGCATCACGGTCTGATCGAGTGTGAGAGCGTGCCCGGAGAAACCGTATTCAGCATCCTGTTGCCCATGGAGCAGCCGGAAGAAGTAGAGAAAGAGATAAGCGCGCTATGAAAGCGATAAATGAGAATATGTGGGGAGATTGGTCATGAGTGTAAGTATCTGGGTTGTAGATGATGACCGCTCCATCCGCTGGGTTCTGGAAAAGGCGCTTGGCCAGGAAGGCTATGCGGTAACCTGTTTCGAAGATGGCGACGAGGCCCTCAATACCCTTGAAGAGGGTGGTGCGGAACCGGATGTGTTGATCAGTGATGTGCGCATGCCGGGAACTGATGGCTTGCGCATGCTCAAGATTCTGCAGCGCAAGAACCCGGATCTGCCGGTGATCATCATGACCGCCCACTCCGACCTGGATTCTGCGGTGGCCTCCTATCAGGGTGGTGCCTTTGAATATCTGCCCAAGCCCTTTGATGTGGATGAAGCCGTTGCTCTGGTGCGCCGCGCCATCAAGCATCGTGAAGAGACCCAGGAAGGGGTGCCGGTGGCACCGGAAGAGGCGCCAACGGAAATTATCGGCGAAGCCCCTGCCATGCAGGAAGTGTTTCGCGCCATTGGCCGTCTCAGTCACTCCAATGTGACGGTTCTGATCAATGGGCAGTCCGGTACCGGTAAGGAGCTGGTGGCCCGGGCCCTGCATCGTCATTCCATGCGCAGGGAAAAGAATTTTGTTGCCCTGAATATGGCCGCGATTCCCAAGGACCTGATCGAATCCGAACTGTTTGGCCACGAAAAAGGGGCCTTTACCGGCGCCAACAGCCAGCGCGTGGGCCGTTTTGAGCAGGCCAATGGCGGCACTCTGTTCCTGGATGAAATCGGCGACATGCCGCTGGAAGCGCAGACCCGTTTGCTGCGTGTCCTGCAGGAAAATGAGTTTTACCGGGTGGGCGGTACCACGCCGATCCATGTGGATGTGCGTATCATCGCGGCCACTCACCAGGATCTGGAAAAGCTGGTGAAAGAAGGCGACTTCCGGGAGGATTTATTCCACCGCCTCAACGTGATCCGTATCCATATTCCGCGGCTGTCCGAGCGCCGGGAGGATATTCCCCGTCTGGCCAATTACTTCCTGCAACGTGCCGCCAATGAATTGGGCGTGGAGCCCAAGGTGCTGCACAAGGATACCGAAAAGTATCTGGCCGCCCAGGCCTGGCAGGGCAATGTCCGGCAGCTGGAAAATACCTGTCGCTGGCTGACAGTGATGGCTTCCGGTCGTGAAGTGCTGGTAGATGATTTGCCGCCGGAGTTGAAAGAGGTGGTGTCCAGCAAGGGTGGAGATGTCAGTGGAGACTGGCTCAAATCCCTGCGCAACTGGGCCGACCGGGCCCTGTCCCAGGGCGAGCGCGGCATCCTTGAGCAGGCGGTGCCCGGCTTTGAGCGCACCATGATCGAAGTCGCCCTGCAGCACACCGGTGGCCGCAAACGCGACGCCGCCGCTCTGCTGGGCTGGGGCCGCAACACCCTGACTCGCAAGATCAAGGAGCTCGATATGGAAGGCGAGTTGGGGAGTGATGACGACTGAGCTTTCAGTTAACAGTGAATAGTGAACAGTTAACAGCGGCGCGATTTTGCGTTGTTTTGACTTGAATGCATGAGGCCGCGCCCGCAATTTGGGTGCGGCCTCATGCGTTTAAAAGCAAAGAAAAAAACGAAAAAACTTGACGGGACATGCTGCTCGGGCAGCCTTCACTGTTCACTGTTCACTGTTCACTGTTCACTGTTCACTGTTCACTGTTCACTGTTCACTGTTCACTGTTCACTGTTCACTGTTCACTGTTCACTGTTCACTGTTCACTGTTCACTGTTCACTGTCATTCGTAGACCCGCTTGCTCTCCAGGCTCTCAATCTTCCAGTCGCCGTCCTGCACTAACCAGTGGCTGTCCACCTGATAACTGTCGGCTTTTTCCGGCAGGGTATTTCTGCCTCCCCAGACCAGCGCGGTGAAGCGGGCCCGGGCGGTGGTGCCGTTGGGTGCCATTTCGATGCGGATGCCTGCCAGGGTGAGCTGGCGTTTGGGGTAGCGGAAGAACAGCCCCACCAGGGTGCGTTGCAGGGTCTTGCGATCCATGGACTGGCCGCGATGAATTACTGCTGAGTCGGTCAGCCGGTCGAGGATGGTGCTGGTGTCGCCGGCTTCAACGGCTTCCTCCAGTTCGCTCAGCGCCGCCTTGATGGCTTCTTCCGGAGGTGTGTCCTGGCAGCCGCTGATAAGCAGTTGCAGCACCATGACCAACAGGTATGCTGCTGTTTTTGGTCGGGATAAAACATTACCCATGGCCCTGTTTCCTTATCTGGATTGTCGCCACCATTTTTACCTGCCGGTGGGAGATGGTCATCAATTGTATGTGGAAGAAAGCGGTAATCCGTCCGGTTTGCCGGTTGTCGTGTTACATGGTGGGCCGGGCGGTGGCAGTTCTCCCCTGCAGCGACGATTTTTCGATCCGCAGCAATTTCGCATTATCTTGCTGGATCAGCGTGGGGCTGGTCAAAGTCGGCCACTGGCGGGTACCGCGGCCAATACCACGGCGCATTTGGTGGCTGATCTGGAATTGGTGCGCGAATACCTGGGCGTCGATCGCTGGATGTTGTTTGGGGGCTCGTGGGGGGTAACGCTGGCCCTGGCATACAGTGCGGCCCATGGGGATCGAGTGCTGGGAATGGTGCTGCGAGGGGTGTTCCTGTGTCGGCAACAGGATATGGACTGGCTCTATACGGATTTGGGCGCGGCGCGATTGTTTCCACGGGAGTGGCAGGCAGTCAATGCACCGGTGACAGACCGTACAGGTTCCCTGATCGAGCGCTACGCAGCGGCGCTGGAGGGGGAGGGGGCCAGGGCGTTTGCCCGTCACTGGTGTAACTGGGAGGCGGTATTGGCCGGCATGTCTGCGCTCCCGCAGGGTCCGGGTGGTGATGACGAGCTCTGCATGGCGACACAGGAGGTGCATTACTTCCGGCATGGTGGTTTTCTCCAGGAGCCGTTGCTGGAGGCGTGTGCCGGCAGTGTGTTGCCGGTGGAAATCGTACACGGGGACCGGGATTTTGTCTGTCCGCTGGATCAGGCCGAGGCCCTGCATCGGGTTCTGCCCAACAGCGTGTTGACCCGGGTGGCCGGTGGTGCGCATTCGGCTTCCCACCCAGCGATAGCCAATGCCCTGGTGAATGCAGTGAAACGATTACGCAAAAGAGTGATGGAATGAAAGTATTGATGCAGCGCGTCAGCCAGGCCCGGGTAGAGGTCGAGGGGCAGATAGTGGGCAATATTGATCGCGGACTGTTATTGCTGATTGGCATTGAGGCCCACGATGACGAAGCACTGGTGGCGAGAATGGCACAGCGCGTTGTGGGCTATCGTGTCTTTGCTGACGAGGCAGGCAAGATGAATCTGGATGTGCGGGATGTGGGTGGGGAGCTGTTGGCGGTGTCACAGTTCACCCTGGCGGCGGATACCCGCAAGGGGCGTCGCCCCGGCTTTTCCGGGGCTGCTGAGCCGGGCAAGGGGCGTGAGCTCTACGAATATTGTGTGCAGTGCCTGCAGGCACAGGGCGTTGGGGTTAAGACCGGGATCTTCGCTGCGGATATGCAAGTGGCGCTGGTGAATGATGGCCCGGTCACATTTTTGCTGGAGTTATAATTGAAAGCGACATACGTGTTGCAAAGGTGACGACCTTGTTTATGATGAGATCAGTTGCCTTGAACGGGTGACGGGGAGAGCACCGGCGAAAACGCTACAATCGCCGTGCGATGCAGGCTAGCCTGATCTGCATCCCCAGGGATGATTTTATAAAAACTTGGAGGTATTCAGGATGAAAAAGACTTTGATTGCTGCTGCCATGCTGGGCGCATCTACTTCTGCCATGGCTGTGGCTCCGGGTGGTCCGGGCTGTGGTTGGGGCAACATGCTGTTTGAAGGCCAGTCCGGTATGCCGATGCACCTGCTGGCTACCATTGTGAACGGTACTTCCGGTAACGCTACCTTTGGTATGACCACTGGTACCAACGGTTGCGACACCAGCGGCGCTCTGTCCTACAGCGGTTCCAGCCTGCTCGGCATGACCGGTGTAATGGAAGAAGTGGCTCAGGACATGGCTACCGGTGAAGGCGAAGCCCTGACCGCACTGTCTGTTTCCATGGGCATTGAAGCCTCTGATCGTGCTCACTTCAACGCGGTAATGCACGAAAACTTCGCAGCTATCTTCCCGCATCAGGATGTGACTGCTGACGAAGTGATGGCTTCCATCACTGACGTAATGAAGAAAGACGACAGCCTGTCCAAGTACCTTGCCTAAGGTCTGCTTTCAGGTTTGACGCAAAGCCCCGCTACGGCGGGGCTTTGTTTGTCTGGCAGTTTGCGCTGTACAGGCAATCAAGATTTTCTCGCCGGTTTGACGGACCTTTTCAATGCGTGCGGTTTTCCTGAGTTTCCTGTTGTGCTGCTGCGCAACGGCTTTTGCTTCTCCCACTGACAAGGAACTCGCCGCGCAGCCTCGCTGGCAGGCGTTGTTGCATATCAACCCCGGCGCCACCCTGCGTGACCGCCAGCGAAGTTACGTAGACGATGAGCAATTCTTTTTATCTGAGCAGGGCAAGGATGATGCCCTGGAAGAGCTGACTGCAAGCCGTGAGGCGCTGGTTGCTCCCGGTGCTGAGGCGCGCTGCCGTTTTCCTGCCCGCTATCGCTTTCTGTCAGAGCAGCTGGGATGGCAGGACGCAGCGCCTTTTTCTCACTGCGCTGAATATCAGGAATGGCGGCAGGCGGTGACGGCAAAGCGGGCAGTGCTGGTGTTTCCTGCCGCCTATCTCAACAGTCCTTCCTCCATGTTCGGGCACACCCTGTTGCGTCTGGATCAGGGGGATGATTCAGCAGTCTGGTTGTCCTGGGCGGTGAACTTTGGCGCCGTGGCCATGGCGGATGATAATTCCTTTTTCTATATCTACCGCGGCCTGGCTGGTGGCTATCCCGGTCGGTTTGCACTGGTACCCTATGTGCAGAAAATCCAGGAATACTCGCACATGGAAAACCGCGACATGTGGGAGTACACCCTGGATCTGGATCAGCAGGAGATGGACTGGCTGATTGATCATCTGTGGGAACTGAAGGATATCAATTTCGATTACTACTTCTTTGATGAAAACTGCTCATTCCGTTTGCTGGAATTGATGGAAGTGGCTCGTCCCGGTTCTCATCTGCTGGATGAACTGCGTTTTGCCGAGGTGCCGGTGAACACGGTGCGGGCACTGGATGAGGGCGGATTTATCAGCGAGCGCCATTACCGCCCTTCCAAGGCGGTGGAGCTGGATAACCTCCGTAGCCAGTTAAGCGGCCGCCAGCAGACGTTGGCCCGTCGTCTGGCCAATGACCCGGCGCTGTTGGACAGTGAGGAATTTCTGGCCAGCAGTGAGCAGGACCAGGCCTTGATGGTGACGGTGGCGTACCGTTTTCTGCGCCTGAAGTATCGCAAGGAAGATCGTACCGACAAGGTGGCAGCGGATTCGTTTGCGCTGCTTTCAGCGATCAACAGGATGCCGCCGGTCACGGTGCCGGAAACCCGCGATGCGCAGCCCCCGGAAGGGGGGCACGGTACCCAGATGCTGGCGGCCAGTGGCGGCCAGCGTGACGGCAACCTGGATTTTGGTGAGTTGAGCTACCGGCTCACCTACCATGACCTGCTGGATAATCCCTATGGTTTCCTGCGCGGCGCGCAGATTGAGGGGATCGACCTGACCCTGCGCAGCACCGAATCCGGAGACCCTAAACTGGAAGAGCTGGGCGTGGTGAGCATTCGCTCCATGGCCCCGCGTAATCGCTTTATCAAGCCGTTGAGCTGGTACGTTGAAGGTGGTCTGGAGCGAGCCTGGGCGGAACGCCGAAGACTGGTGCGATACGTGCAGGGCGGCGCGGGTGCCAGCTGGCATTGGGGTAACTGGCAGCCCTATGTGCTTTCCAGTTTCCGACTGGAAAACAACAGTGCCTTTGACCGTTTCGTGACAGCCGGCGCCGGACTGGATGCCGGTATGCTGTATCGTCGGGGAGACTGGCAGTGGCAGCTTGGCAGTGTCGGTCACTATTTCACCAATGACGTCTATCGCCACACTTCTACCTTTGCGGTGCAGTGGGCCATGACCCGGCAGCATGGTTTGCGGGCCTCCGTCGAGCGGGAAGGTTGGCGTGGCGATGGCGAAAACGAGTTCAAACTGCAATGGCGATGGTATTACGACTAGGGGCAGTTGCGCTGGCAGCATTGATGCTGACCGCTTGCAGCAAGCTGTTCTTCTATCCGATGGAGCCCTGGGTGCAGAACCCGGAAAACCAGGGGTTGAAGTACGAGGATATTGTCCTGATACACCCGCGCGGCCTGCGTATCCATGGCTGGTGGCTGCCGGCAGCCCGGGAGGTGCCGGTGCGTGGCACCGTCTACTATCTGCATGGTAATGCCCAGAACATCAGTACCCACCTGGCCAATGTGCAATGGTTGCCCGGGCGAGGCTATAACGTTTTCCTTCTGGACTATCGCGGCTATGGCCTGTCGGAAGGCAAGCCGCGCCTGCCGGAGGTGTATGCGGATGTGCAGCTGGGTCTGGACTGGCTGCGTACCGCGCGGCGTACCGAGGGGCCTTTGGTGGTGTTCGGGCAAAGCCTGGGGGGCGCTATGGCTGCCACGGTGTTGGGTGAAGAGCGCAATGCCCAGGCCGCAGATTGTGTGGTGCTGGAAGCTGCCTTTGCCAGTTATCGCGGCATCACCAACGACATCATGAAAACCAGCTGGCTGCTGTGGCCGTTTCGCTGGTTGGTCTTGCCCGGCATGCCGCAGCAAGAGCAGGATCCTGAACAGCGTATCGGAGTGATTGCGCCCACGCCTCTGCTGGTGATGCACAGCGACGAGGATGAAGTGGTTCCTTACACTCATGGTGAGCGGCTGTATGCTGCCGCGCAGGCGCCCAAGACCTTTCAGCCCTTGCATGGCCGTCACGGGCAGAGTACCCGGGATCCTGCGGTGCAACAGCGTATCGTGGATTTCCTGGCAGACAGTGGTTGTGCTGCCGCCCCCGAGGAGTCCAGTGAGCCACAGCCGGTACAGGAAGAGCCTGTGCTGCCTCCGCTAGAGACCAGCCCGCCCCCGAGAAGTCCTGAACGAGGTTATACCTTCTGAAGAGACTTCCCGGCAGCGGATAACGGTTGCTCCTGGTGGAGGTCTGCGAAGAATTAAGCTGCGAGCTACGAGCGATGAGGCAGAAACAGTGGGGGGCACCGCCGAGGATGCTATTGGTCGTCGGCGGCGGGCTTCTTCTCGACCAGGCGGGCGGCCAGCAATCCCATTTCGAACAGGAACCACATGGGCAGGGCCAGCAGGGTCTGGCTGATCACGTCGGGGGGCGTCAAGAGCATGCCAAGGACAAAGCAGCCCACCACCACATAGGCGCGAGCTGCGCTGAGTTTTTTCACGGTGGTAGCGCCGGTGCTGACCAGCAGCACGATGGCAATAGGGAGCTCAAAGGCGAGACCAAAGGCCAGGAACAGGGCCAGCACGAAGTCCAGATAGCTGCTGATGTCCGTCGTTACTGCCACGCCTTCCGGGGCAATGGCGGTAAAGAACTGGAACATCAGGGGAAACACCACGAAGTAAGCGAAGGCGGCGCCGGCATAGAACAGCAGCACACTGCTGGCCAGCAGTGGCACGGCCAGTTTCTTTTCATGCTTGTACAGCCCCGGAGCCACAAAAGCCCAGGCCTGATGAAGAATGAACGGCATGGCTGCGAAGATGCTCAGATAGAGCGTCAGCTTGAACGGCGCCAGGAATGGGGAGGCGACGCCCGTGGCAATCATGTTGGTGCCTGCCGGCATGGCGTCCATCAGGGGTTTGGCCACCAGGGTGTACAGTTCTCGCGAAAAATAGAAAAGACACAGAAACACCACAAAGATTGCCACCATGGCCTTGAGCAGGCGGTTGCGCAGCTCAAGCAGATGATCCATCAAGGGCTGGCCGGTGTCGGTGCTGGCGTCAGTCATTGCGTGTCTGGTCCTGGGCCTGGGCGTCCTTGGAGCGGTCTGGCTGGATGCGGTTTTCCTCCCCGGCGGGCTGGCGAGCCTTGGCAATGTCGTCAGGGCTTAACAGGCTTTCCCGGGCTTCGCGGATGCTGTCTTCGTCCAGCCCCATCTCGCGCATCTGTTTTTCCATGCGTTCGCGCATGTCCCTGGTGACAGCTTCACGTTCCAGTTCATTTTTCAGATTGTTGAACGTAGAGCGGGCGCGGCCCAGCCAGTGGCCCACCGTGCGTGCCACGGTAGGCAGCCGTTCCGGGCCAAGTACCACCAGACCGATGATGAAGATCAGGGTAAGTTCGGCAAAACCGATATCAAACATTGCAGCCTCGGCTGGGCAGGCGGTGTGTTATGCCTGATCCTTGTCTTTGGATGCAGTCTTTTCGGCGGCAGGCTTGTCGTCTTCTTCGGCGAGACGCTTCTGGTCCTGCTCTTCTTCTCCCTCTTTGACGGCGTTCTTGAAGCCTTTCACGGCGCCGCCCAGGTCGCCGCCGATGTTGCGCAGTTTCTTGGTGCCAAACAGCAGGACCACAATGGCCAGAAGGATCAGTAACTGCCAGATGCTGATGCCGGATAACATGGGTTCTCTCCGCTTTTATTAGGTGTGTGCCTGCGTCAGTGCTTTTGGCTGCGCGAGGCTTTTTCGTCATGGCCGGACAGGCCGAAACGGCGTTCCAGTTCCGCCAGTACCTTATCCGGGTGTTCGCCCAGTTTGGCCAACATGACCAGGCTATGGAACCACAGATCTGCAGTTTCGCTGATCAGGGCCTTGTTGTCGCCGCTGACTTCACTGTCCCGGGCGGCCAGAATGGTCTCTACCGCTTCTTCGCCAACTTTCTCGAGAATCTTGTTGAGGCCCCTTGCATACAGGCTGGCCACGTAGGAGCTGTCCGGATCGGCGCCCTTGCGGGATTCCAGTACCTGAAAAAGCTGGCTAAGAATATCTGACATAGTTGACGTATTTCTGCTGGTTTTCAGTAAGTCGGTGTTGTGCTTGCGGCTTTCCCGATCGATCTGGCCTTTTGCTGGCAGACCGGGAGAAAGCGGATTCACAGTCTAGCGCCGCCAGCCCCAGCTCACCAGTACCAGAGCCGCCGCAGAAAGAGGCCAACTGTAAGGATTGGCTAACCACAGGGCGGCGCCGGCACAGCCCAGCCCGGCGAATCCGGCCAGCAGCTTGTGACGGTGACGGACCAGTTGCTGCTCCAGACGCGCTTCCAGGCGATCCTGCTGGTAAGGCAGGTCGCGCAGGGTTTCCAGGCCATCGCGCAGTAAATCCGGCATGTCCGGCAACTGGGCGGTCCATTCGGGCAGGCGGTTCTGCAGCTTCTTCAGGGTGGCGCTGGGGCCGTATTCGGCCATCATCCACGCTTCCAGCAATGGTCTGCCGGTATTCCAGATATCCAGTTGCGGGTAGATGCTGCGCCCCAGCCCTTCGATGTGCACCAGCGTCTTCATCAGCAGGATGTACTGCACCGGCATTTCGATGTGATAGCGACGGGCCAGGTCAAACAGCTTCATCACCAGCGGGGCAAATTCCAGCTGGTCCAGCTGCGCCGAACGTACCGGTTCCACCAGGTCAATCACTGCTCGCTCGAAGCGGGGGCGGTCGATGGGCGCCCGGTTCCAGCCGGCGCGGATCACCGCATCGACCAGGCCGCTGTAGTCTTCGCGCATCACTGCCAGCACCATGCGGCCCAGCACATTCAGGTCTTCTTTGGAAAGCCGCCCGGCAATGGCCGCATCCACGGCCATGTATTGTGGCGACTCGGGATGTTCCGGATTGACGAAGATGTTGCCTGGGTGCATGTCGGCATGGAACAGGTTGAAGCGGAATACCTGGGAAAAGAAGATTTCCACGCCGCGCTCAGCCAGCAGCTTGGGATCAATGCCTGCGGCCTTGATGCGCTCAATATCATTCACCGGAATGCCATTGATGCGATCCATGATGATCACGGTATTGCTGGAATACTCCAGATGAATAGCCGGGATATACAGCAGCGGGCTAAACAGAAAGTGGCGGCGCATGGCTTCGCTGTTGCGTGCTTCGGCACTGAGATCCAGCTCGCCGAGAATGATGTCGCGGTAATCTTCCACCACCTGCACCGGACGGAAGTAGCGGGCATCGCGCCACAGCCGTTCCAGCCAGCGGGCGCCGAAGGCCATGACCTTGAGGTCCCGTTCCACCACCGGACGGATAGTGGGGCGTAGCACCTTGGCGACTACCTGCTGACCATTCTTCAGTGTTGCCGGATGCACCTGGGCCACCGAGGCGGCCGCCAGCGGGGTGGTATCGAAGTCAGCGAAAACCTCATCCATGGGTTGGCCGAGACTGGCTTCCACCAGGGCTCTGGCCTGTTCACCGCTGAACGGTGCGACCTGGTCCTGCAGCTGGGCCAGCGCGGCGGTCCACTCCGGAGGCAGCATGTCCTGCCGGGTGGCCAGTAGCTGGCCGAACTTGATGAAGATCGGTCCCAGTCGCTCGAGCGCCTTCTGTAGCCGCTCGCCTTCGCTGAGCTTGCCGGTACCCAGCCAACTGGAGGGCATCAGGAATGACAGCAACAGCAGCAGGTTACGAAGAGGGTGGGCCGGTAGCAGGGCGATCAGCCGGTAGCGGCACACCACATGGGTGACCACCAGAATGCGGGTAATGGGCAGCATCAGTGGGTGTTGCTCCCTTCACCTGAGGCGCTGTTGCGGGCAGCGCGGAAGCGCTGAATACGCGCCTCCAGGCGGTCCACGTCCATACGGATATCATCCACGTCCTGGCCGAATTCGTACACCTCGCGGCGGCTGGGAATCAGCCCGGATTCATTGCCTACATAATCGCCGATCTGATCCACCAGTCGTCCGGCAGCCTGTTTGGCCCAGCCAAAAAACTGCCGTGCGCCGAAGTCGATCTGTTGTGCCAGTTCCGAGCCGGTAATGGGCTCCAGCAAGGCGCCCCAGTCGATTTGCAGTTCACTGGCCAGGTCCTGCAGTTCCTGCAGTAGTTCACTGTTGCCGGTGATCTGTACCGGGCCGCCGATTACGCCGGGACGGGTGTTCCAGTCCAGTAGCTGGGCAGCCAGATCCATCGGGCTACCTTTCACGGCCACATCCGGGGTGGCATCACTGCGGTGATACAGCTCGACGCCGTCTTCGACGATGAGCGCGTAGACTGCCATGGGCGGCAGGGATACTTCGATGGCAACCAGCCGGCCAGAATGCACAGCCACCTTGGCAGCCGTGGCAGGGTCGGTGCGCAGCGCGGTGTTGATGGCGCGCTCTACGGTGGCCAGGGCGGTGGTGGAAATCAGCCCCGGTGAACGGGATTGGTCTTTGAGGCTCATCAGAACTTGAATCCCCTGTGCAGGGCAACAATGCCGCCGAGCATGTTGAAGTATTCGGTACGGGCAAAGCCGGCTTCATCCATCATGCCTTGCAGGGTGTCCTGATCCGGGTGCATGCGAATGGACTCGGCCAGATACTGGTAGCTGTCAGCGTCGTTGACGATCAGCTTGCCCAGTTTCGGCCACACGGCGAAGGAGTAGGCATCATAGGCCTTGGCCAGGGTCTTGTTGGTGGGCGTGGAGAATTCCAGTACCAGCAGGCGGCCGCCGGGCTTGAGCACCCGCAGCATGGAGCGCAGCGCCGCGTCTTTATCCGTAATGTTGCGCAGGCCAAAGGCGATGGTGATGCAGTGGAAGGTGTTGTCTTCAAACGGCAGGCATTCGCCGTTCACCTGGGCCACCTGGGTGTTGTGGCTGCAGCCGGCATCGATAAGACGGTCGCGGCCCACTTCCAGCATGGCATCGTTGATGTCGGCCAGCACCACCTGACCGGTCTCGCCGACCAGGCGGGAAAACTTGATGGCCAGATCGCCGGTGCCACCAGCCAGATCCAGCACCTTCTGGCCCGGGCGAATGCCGGCCAGCTCGATGGTCATGCGCTTGAGAATGCGATGGCTGCCCATGGAAATCAGGTCGTTCATCACATCGTACTTGCCTGCTACAGAGCGGAATACGCCGGCCACTTTCTGCTGCTTTTCCTGCCACGGCACCTGCTGGTAGCCGAAGTGTGTGACCTTTTCGTTGTCAGACATGATGATTCTCAAACGGTGACGGATGGTGATCGTAAACCCGGTCCATAATGGCCGACTCGGTGGCCGCCAGTTGCTCCAGCAACAGACCTACACTGGGGACCGGCTTCATGACCCGGAAACTGCGATCCATGAAATCATACAGGTTCGAAAAGCCCGCCGCATGGACTGGCTTGCGCACCATGCGAAAGGTGGTGAGCAGCATACGCGAGCGGATGTAACGATCCAGTCGATGCCCCAGTTCAGCCACCAATTGTAGCTGACGCTGACGCTCGTTGCGGTGGTGATCCTGGCGAAAACCCTTGAGGTAGATCATTTCCGTGATCGGTTGATCCAGTTCCTCGCCGAGCAGCTCTGTCACCGCCTCATCCAGCTCCTGGGTAAGGATGGCGGCCTCCAGGGCGGCGGCAGAAGTAACCATGACCTTGTCCGGCAGCAGCTTCATGGCCTTGGGCAGGGCGCGACGGATCTCCTTCGCCACCGGCAGCAGCTCGCGGCCGCCATACACCTCTTCCAGCAGAAAGCGGATGCCTTCGGCGGTCACCGGGTCATCCAGCAGGTGGGCATGGGTGTTTTTCAGACGTTCGCCCTGCCAGTCCTGCAGGCGGCGCAGACGCTCGAGAAACAGGGCATCGTCACCGTGCTGGCGCAGGGAAAAGAATCGGTCGAGATAATGTTGAAGCTGTTCGCCGGCAGTCATGGATTTTCCTCCGGCGGGGATAATAGCAAAGGGAGACGCAAGCACGCACCACGCATCACGCTAGCACGCAGAAAGGCGTGTTGCATGATGCGTGTTGCGTGCCGCGGTTACAGAATATACCGGCTCAGATCTTCGTCATCGGCCAGTTCGCCGAGATAGCGATCCACGGCTTCTGCATCCAGCACCAGCGGTTTGTCGTGGTATTGGGTGGCGAGATCGTCGGCGTCGTAGCTGATCTCTTCCAGCAGTTTCTCCAGCACCGTGTGCAGGCGGCGGGCGCCGATGTTTTCGGTGCGTTCATTCACCTGCCAGGCCACTTCCGCGATGCGGCGGATGCACTCGTCGGTGATTTCCAGGCTCAGGCCTTCGGTTTCCAGCAGCGCCTTGTATTGCTCGGTGAGGGAGCATTTCGGTTCGGTAAGAATGCGCTGGAAGTCTTCCGGGCTCAGGGCGCTCAGTTCCACGCGGATCGGCAGGCGGCCCTGCAGTTCCGGGATCAGGTCGCTGGGCTTGGCCAGATGGAAGGCGCCGGAGGCGATGAACAGGATGTGATCGGTCTTCACCATGCCGTACTTGGTGGACACGGTGGAGCCCTCGATCAGCGGCAGCAGATCGCGCTGGACCCCTTCCCGGGACACATCGGTGCCGCCGGTTTCGCCGCGCTTGGCCACCTTGTCAATTTCGTCGATGAAGACGATGCCGTTGTTCTCCACCGCATCAATGGCCTGCACCTTGAGTTCGTCTTCGTTGACGTGGCGGGCCGCTTCTTCATCACGAATCAGGCGGTAGGCTTCGCGGACCTTGAGTTTCTGCGTCCTGCGTTGCTGGTTCCCGCCCATGCGGGAGAACATCTGCTGCAGCTGGCTGGTCATCTCTTCCATGCCGGGCGGGGTCATGATCTCGATGCCGGCCGGGTTCGCGGCCACATCGATGTCAATTTCCTTGTCGTCCAGCTCGCCTTCACGGAGTTTCTTGCGGAAGATCTGGCGGGTCGCGTTGTCGGTCTTGCTCTGTTCTTCGCCACGCGCACTGGGCAGCAAAGCATCGAGAATGCGTTCTTCAGCGGCGTCATCGGCCTGGCTGCCGACCCGGGCAATGGCCTTTTCACGGAGCATCTTGATGGCCATTTCCACCAGGTCGCGAATGATGGATTCCACATCGCGGCCCACATAGCCCACTTCGGTGAACTTGGTGGCTTCCACTTTCAGGAAGGGGGCGTCGGCCAGCTTGGCAAGACGACGGGCGATTTCGGTTTTACCCACCCCGGTGGGGCCAATCATGAGAATGTTCTTGGGGGCGACTTCTGCTCGCATCTCGGCGGGCAGCTGCATGCGGCGCCAGCGGTTGCGCAGGGCCAGGGCAACGGATTTCTTGGCGGCCGCCTGGCCGACAATGTGCTTGTTCAGTTCCTGAACAATTTCGCGCGGAGTCAGGTTAGGCATGGGATTACCAGCTCAATTCTTCAATGGTTTGCTTTTGGTTGGTGAATACACAGATATCGCCGGCGATGGTCAGGCTCTTTTCGACGATATCCCGAGCATTCAGCTCGGTGTTGTGCAGCAGGGCGGTGGCGGCGGACTGGGCATAGGGCCCACCGGAGCCGATGGCAATCAGGTCATCCTCCGGTTCGATCACATCGCCGTTGCCGGTGATGATCAACGAGGCTTCCTTGTCTGCCACGGCCAGCAGGGCTTCCAGGCGGCGCAGGGCGCGGTCGGTGCGCCAGTCCTTGGCCAGTTCCACGGCGGCGCGGACCAGGTGCCCCTGGTGTTTTTCCAGCTGAGCTTCAAAGCGCTCGAACAGGGTAAAGGCGTCGGCGGTGCCGCCGGCGAAACCGGCAATCACCTTGCCGTGGTAAAGGCGGCGTACCTTGCGGGCATTCCCTTTCATGACGGTGTTACCCAGTGACACCTGGCCGTCACCGCCAATAACAACGTTGTTGCCGCGGCGCACGGATACGATCGTGGTCACATTCTGCTCCTTTCATAGTGATTCTGCAGATGTGGGGCTGAGGGGGAGGGATTCAAGCGTCTGAAAGCAGTTAATAGTGAATAGTTAACAGTGAATAGCGGCGCGGGTTGGCGCAGGAGGGCGGGAAGAGGTTGGAGGCCGCGCACGGATGGTGAGTGGGGCGGGTTGTTTTGAGAGGGATGCACCCCGCCGGTTCGGCCGGCGGGGTGCTGGAGCTTACGGGGTGACGATGTTGAACCAGAACTCGAAGGAATCCAGTGAGCTGCTGAAGGATTTCAGTAGCTCGCCATCGCCTTCGATGCTCACGTCGCCTTTTTCAATGGCGTCATTGAAGGTGGTTTTACCAAGGTTCACCTGGTTGAGGGTGGCTCGGGTGGTGGTGATGCTGACGTCTGCATCATCAGCCGTTTTGCCGAGGGTGTAGTTGAGTACACCGTTACCCAGGTAGATGGTCACCTTGTCGCCGGTATCGGTCATGGTCAGGTTCATGGTGCCGTTGAGCTCGGCGGCCTTCTCGCCGTTGTAGCGCACGGCCAGATAATCCAGCAGGGTCGGCAGGCTCAGGTTGTTGACGATATCCGGGCTGGCGGTATCCGGTGTGGCGGCCTGTTTGACGCCGTCGCGCAGTTCCTTGGCGCCACTGAGGTAAAAGTTACGCCAGGGGCCGGATTCTGCCTGGTAGCCCATCTGGGTGTAGGCATTGGCGAGCAGGTTTTTGGCCTGTTGGTTGTCCGGATCGGCAAAGACTACATGGTTGAGTGCCATGGCCACCCAGCGGTATTCGCCGTTGTCGAAATCTTTTTGCGCCTTGCTGATGATGCTGTCAGCGCCGCCCATGTATTCCACATATTTTGCCGCGGAATCCTGTGGTGGCAGGGCGTGCAGATTGGCGGGGTTGCCATCGAACCAGCCGAAGTAGAGCTGGTATTGGGCGCGCACGTCGTGGCTCACCGAGCCGTAGTAGCCGCGGTTGGCCCAGACCTTCTGGAGTGAGTCGGGGAGCTGGATCATCTCTGCGATTTCGATCCCGTTGTAGCCATGGTTGGCCAGACGCAGGGTCTGGTCGTGGATGTAACGGTATACGTCGCGCTGGGCGGTCCACAGGTTGAGGATTTCCTCATTGCCCCAGGTGGGCCAGTGGTGGCTGCCGAAGGAGACTTCCACGTCATCACCGAAGCGTTCGATGGTTTCATGGATGTACTTGGACCAGAGCAGGCCGCTGCGTACCTTCGCGCCACGCAGGGTGTAAAGATTGTGAAGAGTGTGGTTGATCTCTTCGGCCTGACACAGGGCTTTCAGCGAGGGGATGTAGAACATCAGCTCGGCAGGGGCTTCTGCGCCGGGGGTGTGCAGGAACACCATTTCGATGCCATCCACGGTTTCCTTCTGTGGTGAATGATCGATGGTGACGTTGGGTTCGGCGATGCTGACGCTGCCGGCGGCGGTGGTGGTGCCAAGCCCGCTACCCAGGGTGCCGGTGGGGGACTTGTCCAGCACGTTGCCGTACATGTAGCTGGCGCGGCGGGACATCTGGTTGCCGGCCATCAGGTTTTCATTCACGGACTCTTCAAAGAAATGTTCGGGCGCCACAATCTGGACATTCCCTGAGGCGATTTCCTCTTCTTTCAGCACCCCTTTGACGCCACCGAAGTGATCCACGTGGCTGTGGGTGAAAATCACTGCGGACACCGGCAGGTCTTCCACCTTTTCACGCAGCAGTGCCAGGCCGGCCGCGGCGGTTTCGTTGGCGGTGAGCGGGTCGACAATGATCCAGCCGGTCTTGCCGCGGATGAAGGACATGTTGGCAAGGTCGAAGGCGCGAATCTGGTAAAGGCCGTCGGTGACCTGGAACAGCCCGTGCTTGGCGTTCAGCTGGCTCTGTCGCCACAGGCTGGGGTTGGCGGTGGCGGGCGCATCGCCCTCTATGAAATCGTACTGGTTCAGATCGAAAGCGGTGCTGCCCTGGGCATTCTGGATGATGTTGTCATCCAGTGTGGCAATGAAACCCTTATCCACGTTGGCAAAGTCGCTGGTGTCATCAAAGGGCAGGTAATCGCGCAGGGCGTCGTTGGCCTTGATGGTGGCCGGCTCGGCCTCGGTAACGGTTTCTACCTTGGTGGCCGGGGCGGCGGTTTGTCCGGAGGGGCTGTTCGCGTTCTCGTTGCAGCCTGAAACAAGAGTGAGAGAAGCCAGCAAAAGCGGGCCTGAGTACCATAACGATTTCATCTATCTTCTCCTTGATTGAACTGGCTCAAACAGCTTGCACGAAGGCGATAACGCCCACATGACAGAAATCCTTTTGCCGATACTGCGCTAATAATCGTTCTGATCCAAGTTCATGGAGGGGGGCAAAAGACAGGTAAAGACAGTTAATAGTGAATAGTTAACAGTGAATAGCGGCGCGGGTTGGCATCGTGGGGGCTGAACGGCTGATGGCCGCGCACCGGCGTTGGGTGGGGGATTGGGGGTAGGGCGGAAATGGGCGTGAGCCCATCTCCGCCGCGTGCAGGCGTGTTGCGTGATGCGTGATGCGTGCTGCGTCTATTTTTTCATCTTGATCGGCAGGGTCTCGATGCCGTTGCTGGCCAGCTGATCCTGGGCGCGATGCATGGCGTTGAGGTTGTTGTAGGGGCCGATCATGACCCGGTGCCAGCTATCACCGGTGTCCAGATTGACGGACTGAATGGAGGCTTCGAACCCCTTCAGGATCAGCTCGGCACGGCGGCGGTCGGCGTCTTCGTTGCGGCGGAAGCTGCCGGCCTGCAGCAGGTATTTCTCGTCGCTGGTACGGGAGCTGGTTTCCGTGCTGGTCTGGCGGCTGCTTTCCTTTGGTTTGGTCGTGGTGGTTTGCCGGGTGCCGCTATCCGTTTCCGTCTGCGGCACGATCACTTCCATTTTCGGCAGCACCGCATAGAAATCGAACTGGGGTGAATCGTCACCGGCCTTGGGTTCGTCCTTTTTGGGTGCCGGTTTGTCTGCCTGGGGTTTGGGCTTGGTGGTGCTGGCGGTGGGTTTGCCGCCCTGCTGCAGCTGGGTGTTGCCCAGGTGGAACAGGAACGCCACAAACAGACCGACCATCAGGCCGGTAAACATCCATACCCAGCCGGGCACCTGTCGTTGTGTCTTCTTCTTTCTGGCGGGGCTGCGGCTGGCGCCCCGTCGCGTATTCTTCGCCATGGTCCTTCCTGGTAATGCAGCGGAGGTCGGTTACATCCGTTCGAGTGGCGTCAGGCCCAGCAGTTCCATGCCCTGTTTCAGGGTGCGGGCGGTCAGGGCTGCCAGTTTCAGGCGGCTCTGCTTGAGAGCTTCATCCTCGCTGTTGAGGATCGGGCAGTGCTCATAGAAGCTGGAGAACAGGCCGGCCAGCTCATACAGGTAAAGGCACAGCAGATTGGGCAGACCCTTTTCTGCCACACTTTGCAGCACTTCACCGAATTGCACCAGCCGGGCGGCCAGGGCCTGTTCGGCGTCTTCCTGCAGCAGGAACTCGCCGCTGACCTGGGTCATGTCCAGTTCGGCCTTGCGGAAGATGCTGGCGACCCGGGTGTAGGCGTAAAGTAGATAGGGCGCGGTGTTGCCTTCAAAGCTGAGCATCTGGTCGAAGTTGAAGATGTAATCGCTGCTGCGGTTCTTGGACAGATCCGCATATTTCACGGCGCCAATACCCACGGCGCGGGCAATGGTGCGCAGTTCTTCTTCGTCCAGCTGCGGATTCTTTTCCTTCACCAGCGCATAAGCGCGCTCTTCTGCCTCATTGAGCAGGTCGATGAGCTTCACGGTGCCGCCATCACGGGTCTTGAATGGGCGGCCGTCCGGTCCGTTCATGGTGCCGAAGCCCATGTGCGACAGCTCGGTGCTTTCCGGTACGAAGCCGGCCAGCTTGGAGAGGCTGAACATCTGCTGGAAGTGCAGTGCCTGGCGCTGGTCGACAAAGTAGAGCATGCGATCCGCGCCCAGGGTGTTGGCGCGGTAGCGTAGGGCGGCCAGATCCGTGGTGGCATAGAGATAGCCGCCGTCGGCCTTCTGCACGATCACCGGCAGAGGGTCGCCTTCCTTGTTCTTGTATTCGTCCATGAACACGCACTGGGCACCCTGATCTTCGCTGAGCAGGCCTTTGGCGTCCAGATCGGCGACCACCTGCGACAGGTCGTCGTTGTAGGCGCTTTCACCGCGTACGTCATCAGCAGTCAGGCTGACGCCGAGACGGTCGTAGACCGCCTGGCAGTGGCTCAGGGAGATGCTGTTGAACTCGCCCCACAGCTTCAGGCAGTCGGGATCGTGGGCCTGCAGCTTGACCACCAGACCACGGGCACGGGTGGCAAACTCTTCGGATTCATCGAAGCGTTGCTTGGCGGCGCGATAGAATCCTTCCAGGTCGCTCAGTTCGCTGGACAGCTCTGCCGCACTTTCCTCGTGTTTCTGCTCATCCAGATAGGCCAGCAGCATGCCGAACTGGGTGCCCCAGTCGCCCACGTGGTTTTGGCGAACGACGTTATGGCCGAGGAATTCCAGGGTGCGCACCACGGCGTCGCCAATGATGGAGGAGCGCAGGTGGCCGACATGCATTTCCTTGGCCAGGTTGGGGGAGGAGTAATCCACCACCACGGTCTGCGGCTGCTCGGGGCGGGCTACGGACAGGTGCTTATCGGCCAGGGCCTGATCCAGCAGGCTGTTGAGCCAGTCGCTGGCCTGAAAGAAGTTGATAAAGCCGGGCCCGGCAATTTCGGTTTTGGCGATGGCGCTGTCTTGCGGCAGGGCGGCAATCACCTTTTCGGCCAGGTCGCGGGGCTTCATGCCGGCAGGTTTGGCCAGCATCAGGGCGATATTGGTAGCGAAATCACCGTGGCTCTTGTCCTTGGTGCGATCAATCTGCACCGGGCGCTTGGCATCCGCAGGCAGGGTGCCGTCGGCAATCAAGGTGTCGAGGGCGCTTTCAATCAGGGTAATCAGGCGTTCTTTCATGGGGTCCGTCGGGGCCGTTTGACTGGCCGGCGATTGTACGGGAAAAGGGCTTGTTACGCAGCACGCAACACGCAACACGCATCACGCGGGGCTCCGGCATGTTGCGTGAAGCGTGCTGCGTGTGGCGTTTTCAAAGCATGTCTATTGGATCTACATCCACATGCCAGCGGCATTGACGGGCCTGGGGGAGGCTGCGGGCGGTGGCCAGCAGGGCGTCCAGGGTCTGGTGCAGCGGACCGCGCTGGGGGCTTTGCAGTAGCAGTTGGGCGCGGTAACGGCCGGCGCGCTTTTCCATGGGGGCAGGCACCGGGCCGAGTACATTCACCCCGGGGGCGGCCTGCTGTACGGCCAGTTCCTGCAGGAAGTTCATGGCCTTGCCCAGGGTCATGGCCTCGCAGCGAAACAGGGCCAGATGACCAAACGGCGGCAGGGCAGCCATGCGGCGCTCTTCCAGCAAGGCGCTGGCCAGGGCGGGGTAGTCCCCGCTGGCCGCCAGCTGCAGAAGATGGTGATCCGGGTGGCGGCTCTGCAGCAGTACCCGGCCCTTGCCTTCCCGGCCGCTACGGCCGGCCACTTGCAGGAGTAACTGGGCGGCTTGCTCGGGGCCGCGGAAATCGGCGCTGAGAAAGCCTGCGTCCATATCCAGAATCACCACCAGCGCCAGCTTCGGAAAGTGGTGGCCCTTGGCGAGCATCTGGGTGCCCACCAGTACCGCCGGTTCCCCTTTGCGGATGGTGGCCAGCTTGGCGTCCAGTTCGCCCTTGCGGCGGGTGGCATCCCGGTCCACGCGAATTACCGGCACGGGCAGGGATTGCTCCAGCAGCTCGGTGAGCTTTTCGGTGCCGCTGCCGGCCTCATGGATAGCGCCGGAGCCGCAATCCGGGCAGCGGGCGGGAACCCGTTGCTGGCTGTCGCAGTGGTGGCAGCGCAGGCTGTTCTCGCTGCGGTGCCAGGTAAGGAAGCTGTCGCAACGTTTGCATTCTGCCTGCCAGCCACAGTCCTGACAGAGAATCATCGGGGCGTAGCCGCGCCGGTTGATGAACACCAGGGCCTGGTTGCCTTCGCTGACGCAGTGTTTGATGGCCTGCAGGGAGGTGGGCAGCAATGGCTGATTGGGTGGCGCCAGGGTCGCGTCGAGAATTTCGATATGAGGGCGTTGCTGTTCGGTGGCGCGACGGGACAGTTTCAGCCAGCTGAAACGGCCATCACGGGCCAGTTGCAGGGTTTCCAGGGACGGGGTGGCGCTGCCCAGCACCACCGGGATGTCCAGCTGCTGGGCACGCCAGGTGGCCAGGTCCCGGGCGTGGTAGCGAAAACCATCCTGTTGCTTCAGTGAGCCATCGTGGGCCTCGTCGACGATGATCAGGCCGGCTTGGTCCAGTGGCGTAAAGATGGCCGAACGGGTACCGATGATGATGCGTGCCTTGCCATCCCGGGCCGCCAGCCAGTTATCCAGGCGTTCACGGTCGGTAAGGCCGGAGTGCAGGGTGACCACGGGCACCGAGAAGCGCTGACGGAAGCGTTGCACGGTCTGTGGAGTCAGGCCGATTTCGGGAACCAGCACCAGCACCTGTTTGCCCGCCGCCAACACAGGCGCCATGGCCTGCAGGTAGACCTCGGTCTTGCCGCTGCCGGTCACGCCGTCGAGCAGAAAAGGCGTAAAGCCGCTGGCATCCTGAATCGCATGGATGGCGGTGCGCTGTTCGCCGTTGGCGGGCAAGGGAGGCTCGGCGAGCACTTCCCTGGGGGTGTGCATCGGGGTGTCGAGCAGGATCTGCTCGGCCCAGCCCTTGTCGCGAAGGCTGGTCAGTGCCTGCGGACTCACGTCCAGTGCCCCCAGCATGGCACTGCTGAGCCCCTTGGGGTGCTCTCTCAGTACTTGCAGTGCCTGCAGTTGCCGCGGGGCACGGCGGACCTGGTCGTCCTGGACGTGCTGGCCGCGCTCGGTCAGCTGCCAGCGTTTTTCCTGGCTGGCCTGCGGGTCGTTGCCCTGGCGCAACAGTGCGGGCAGGGCGTCGCTGAGCACTTCGCCCAGCGGATAGTGATAGTAGCGAGACGCCCTTTCACACAATGCATACAGTTCGGCCGGTATAACAGGGGTAGTGTCGAGGACGGTCTTGATGGCTTTCAGCTTCGGGTAGTCGCTATTGCCGTGGCCGTGGACCACACCGATAAGGGTGCGTTGGCCAAATGGTACCTGTACACGACAGCCCTGTGCCGGCGGTTCACTGCCTTTGTAGAGATAGTCGAACAACCCTGGCAGGGGGACTGGCAGGGCAATTTGCAGTGTGGGTTGGGCTGGCACGAGGGTTCCTGATGTCGAGTGGTTCTGAGACCACAGTGCTACGGCGCTTGCGGATTGGAGCCAAGCTGCTATGATTCGCCTTCTTTTTTTTCGACGCAAGTCGTGTGGTGCCTGTCGGAGAGGCAGGTAGCGACACATACCGGAGCAAGACCATGAAAGCAGAGATCCATCCCGAATACCAGGCAGCTACCTATACCTGTAGCTGCGGCAACGTGATCGAGAGCCGTTCCACCCGTGGTGGTGACATGTCTCTGGACGTATGTTCTGCCTGCCATCCGTTCTACACCGGCAAGCAGAAGCAGGCCGACAGCGGCGGCCAGATCGACAAGTTCAAGCAGCGTTTCGGCGTGATGCGCAGCAAGAAAGGCTGATAGCCTCTCTTCTCCACATCATGTTTTGCAAAAAGCACCCTCCGGGTGCTTTTTGCTTTATTGACCTTGCGTACACAGTGTATATCCCTTTCAGGGACCAGCGGAGACCATCATGTCCGAGGATTTGAAGACGGCAGCGTTGGAATACCACGCCAAACCCCGTCCCGGGAAAATCAGCGTTGAGGTAACCAAGCCGGCGGCGACCAGCCGCGATCTGAGCCTGGCCTATAGCCCGGGTGTGGCAGAGCCGGTACGGGAGATCGCGCGGGAGCCGGAGTTGGCATACCGTTTCACCTCCAAGGGTAATCTGGTGGCGGTGATCAGTGATGGTACTGCCATTCTGGGACTGGGCAATCTGGGGGCGCTGGCCTCCAAGCCGGTGATGGAAGGCAAGGGCATCCTGTTCAAGCTGTTTGCCGGTATCGATGTGTTCGATATCGAGGTGGATTCTGAGGACTCCCAGGCCTTCATCGATACCGTGATGCGTATCCATCGCACCTTTGGTGGCATCAATCTGGAAGATATCCGTGCCCCGGAGTGCTTCGAGATCGAGCGGATCCTCAAGGAGCAGTGTGATGTGCCGGTGTTCCATGATGATCAGCATGGCACCGCCATCGTGGTTTGTGCCGGCCTGATCAATGCGCTGGAGATCCAGAAAAAGCGCATTGAGGACATCAAGGTGGTGTGTGTGGGTGCGGGTGCTGCAGGTGTGGCGTCTGTGCGATTGCTGATCGAGATGGGCGCGCGCAAGGAAAATATCCTGGTGCTGGACCGCAAGGGTGTGATCCACAGTCGTCGTGATGATCTGAACCAGTACAAGGCTGCGCTGGCCAACGATACCGACAAGCGCACTCTGGATGACGCCATCGAAGGTGCGGATGTGTTTATCGGTGTATCCGGGCCGGATACCTTGACACCGGAGATGGTCAAGAAGATGGCCGACAAGCCTGTGATCTTCGCGCTGGCCAACCCGGACCCGGAAATTCGCCCGGAAGTGGCCAAGGCCGCTCGTGCCGATGCCATCGTGGCCACCGGCCGTTCCGATTTCCCGAATCAGGTCAACAACGTGCTGTGCTTCCCGTACATGTTCCGCGGGGCGCTGGATGTGCGATCTACCTCTATCAATGAGGAAATGAAGATTGCTGCCGTGCACGCCATCGCTGAGCTGGTGCGTACCGCTCCGCCTCAGGAGGTGCTGGATGCCTACGGTGGTGAGCCGCTGACCTTCGGTGCTGACTACATCATCCCCAAGCCCAACGACCCTCGTCTGCTGGGCAAGGTGTCAGCAGCGGTGGCGAAGGCCGCGGTGGACAGTGGCGTGGCCCGCAAGGGATACCCGTCCCACTACCCGCTCAACTCCCTGGATGAGATTTTCCCGGAGTTGTAACAAGCAACGCCAGCCATAAAAAAACCGCCTAAAGGCGGTTTTTTTATGGCTGCAAGCATCATGCATGATGCTTCACGCCTTTCCGTGTTGCGTGATGCATGTTGCGTGAAGCGTCTCTTTAAAAAATCTGCTCCGGCGCGTTGCTGCCGCCGGCCAGGCCCAGCGGGGGCTCCAGCTCGGGGAGTTGATCCTCAATGAAGTACTCGGCGACGCTGTCCGGATTTTGTGGTCGGGCCAGCAAGCCGTTCTCCGGGTTGATTCGCACCATGGTGATGCCGCTGGGTTGTTCCATCTGCTGGTCAGGCCGGCCTTTCAGGGCCGGGCCCATATAGTCCATCCAGATGGGCAGGGCGGCCTTGCCGCCGTACTCGCCCCAGCCCAGGGTGCTGGGGTTGTCGAAGCCTACCCAGACGGTGGCCACCAGTTCAGGGGAGTAGCCTGAGAACCAGGCGTCTACCTGGTCATTGGTGGTGCCGGTCTTGCCGGCCAGATCGCGGCGGCCAAGGGTGTTGGCCATGTGGCCGGTGCCGCGGCGGACCACGTCCTGCATCATGGAATACATCAACCAGGCGACGCGGGCATCCAGTACCCGAGGAGCCACCAGTGGTTCAGGCTGGATGGTCACGACGGCCTCGTTGTCGGCATCACTGCTTTCAGGTTCCTCCTTGTGCAGGACTTCGGACAGGGAAGGAGGGGCGGAAACCGGCTCCAGCTCCACCTCGCTGGCTTCCGCTGGCTGGCAATCCTGCTCACAGAGAACGACCTCGGGGGCTTTCCACAGGACGTCACCATTTTCCTTCTCGATACGCAGGATGCCCCAGGGCGACACGCGATAGCCGCCGTTGGCAAAAATACTGTAGGCGGTGGCGATTTCCATGGGGGTGACACTGGCGCTGCCCAGCGCCAGGGACAGGTCGCGCTGAAAGGTGTCAATGGGCAGGCCGAAGCGTTCCAGGGTGCCCATGGCCTGGCTGATGCCAATCTGCCGCAGGATACGAATGGAGACCAGGTTCAATGAGCGATACAGGGCTTCGCGCATGCGGGTTGGGCCGTAAAACTTGCCGCTGGCACCGCTGGGACGCCAGGCGGTTTCCAGCTTCTCGTCATCGAATACCACGGGGGCATCATTGATGATGGAGGCCGGGGTAAAGCCGTTTTCCAGTGCCGAAGTGTAGACGAAGGGCTTGAAGACCGAGCCCGCCTGGCGCTTGCTCTGAACTGCCCGGTTGAAGTTGGAGACAGAGAAGCTGTAGCCGCCCTGCATGGCTTCGATCGCGCCATTATGGGGGTTTAGTGACACCAGTGCGGACTGGGCGCGGGGTAGTTCGGCCAGGCGCCAGCGGCGCTCGTCGCCGCTGCCCACAGGGCGTACATGGATTACGTGGCCAGGGGCCATGACCTGGCTGACCTTGCTGGGTTCGTCACCCACGTACTTGTCGCTGATGTGGCGGCGAGCCCAGCGAATGTCATCCCAGGCAAGGCGGGCGCGCTTGCCGTCGCGGAACAGGATTTCAGCTTCCTTGTCGTCGATGGCGGTGACGATGGCCGGATTGAGGGGGCCGATGCGCGAACGGTCCTTGATCAGGGCGACCCAGGCGGCAATGTCGGGATCCAGGCCGTTGATAGTCAGGTCCAGCTCGGCTTTATCTTCGCTGCCTTCTGGCGTCTCCGGTTGCTCGGGTGTGGTCTCGGTGCTGGCGGCGGTGATCACGGGCAGGGCTGGCAGCTTGCTGATGTCCAGTTTGGCCAGCGGGCCGCGATAGCCGTGGCGCTCGTCGTAGCTGTGCAGCCCCTGGCGCAGGGCGTTCACCGCGTAGGCCTGGCGCTCGCTGTCCAGGGTGGTAATGATGCGGATGCCGGCGGTGTAGAGATCGTCATCGATCAGTTCCATGGCCTGCAGTCGCACCATCTCGGCAAAATAGGCGCCGTCCACTTCCGGCTGGGCAGCATGGAAGCGGGCGCTGACCGGCAGCTCTTGGGCGGCCATGCGTGCCTCGGTATCAAGCGCGCCGGTTTCCTCCATGCGCTGAAGAATCCAGTTGCGGCGGACCAGGGCTCGCTCCGGGTTGGTGATCGGATTGTAGGCGGAGGGCGCCTTGGGCAGGCCGGCAATCATGGCCAGTTGGGCCACGTTCAGCTCACTGATGGACTTGCCGTAATACACCTGGGCGGCGGCTTCTGCTCCGTAGGCGCGGTGGCCCAGGTAGATCTTGTTCAGGTAAAGCTCGAGAATTTCTTCCTTGTCGAGCACCCGTTCTATCTGGATGGCGAGCACAATTTCGTTGAATTTGCGCAGGAAGCGCTGTTCGCTGTCCAGGAAGAAGTTCCGAGCCACCTGCATGGTGATGGTGGAGCCGCCAGAGCGGATTTCCCGATAGCGTGCCAGTTCCACTGCGGCGCGAATCAATCCCTTGAGATCGACCCCGTTATGGCTGAAGAAGCGCTCGTCTTCGGCGGCCAAAATAGCCTGTACCAGTTGTTCGGGAAGCTGTTCATAGGAAACTGGTTGGCGTCGCTTTTCCCCGTATTCTGAAATAAGCTTCATATCCCGGCTGTAGATGCGCAGTGGGATCTGGTATTCCACCTCGCGAATCTGGCTGGCGGGGGGCAGCTGCGGGGCCAGATACAGGTAGCTGGCGGCGAGTACAAGAAGGCCGCCGCCTGCGCCGGCTGTGGCGAGGAGGAGGAGGAATCGGGTCCAGATGGGTAAACGCATGTTTTCGGCAACTACTGGCTTGGATCGGTAGAAAGGCCTAGCCGGCCCGTGAAGTGGATCATTATATGGTGGAAAGGTTGTTGTGATCTAATATCTGTTCTGCTATTACTTACACCTAAAGTAATTCGACATAAAAAACCTGTAAGTGTATCTTTAGCAAGAAAAAACACTTCAATAATAACCAGACGGGACGACGACAGTGCTGCCTTTCCTCAGAAAAAAGGCCCAGACACTACTGGGGATCGACATCAGTTCTACCGCAGTCAAGCTGCTGGAACTGTCCAAATCCGGTGGCCGTTACAAGGTCGAGAGCTACGGGGTTGAGCCCCTGCCGGCCAACGCGGTTGTCGAGAAGAATATTGCTGATGCGGAAGGGGTGGGCGACGCCATCGCTCGGCTGGTCAGTCGGGCGCGCCCGGGGGTGAAGACCTGTGCGGTGGCGGTTTCCGGCTCCGCGGTGATCACCAAGCTGATCGAACAGGATGCCTCCCTTAGCGAAGATGATCTGGAAGCCCAGCTCAAGGCGGAAGCGGATCAATACATTCCCTATCCCATGGATGAAGTCCGTATGGACTTCCAGGTCATCGGCCCCGTCGAAGGCAATGAAGAGCGGGTGGAAGTGCTGGTGGCCGCGTCGCGTACCGAGAATGTGGAAATGCGCACCGATGCCATCGAAATCGGTGGCCTGCAGGCCAAGGTGGTGGATGTGGAAGCCTACGCTATGGAGCGGGCTTTCCAGTTGGTGCTGCCGGGTCTTCCCAATTCCGACGAACTCGAAACCGTGGCGGTATTCGATATCGGTGCCACCATGACCACCCTGAATGTTTTCCATCAGGGTCGCAGCGTTTATACCCGTGAGCAGTTGTTTGGGGGCAAGCAACTGACCGAGGAAATTCAACGTCGTTATGGCATCTCCATGGAAGAAGCTGGTCTGGCCAAGAAAACCGGTGAGCTGCCTGATGATTATGAAAGTGAAGTGTTGCAGCCGTTCAAGGATGCGGTGGTTCAGCAAGTGAATCGCTCCCTGCAGTTCTTCTATGGTTCTACCCAGTTCAATGAGGTGGATTACATCCTGTTGGCGGGTGGCTCTGCATCCATTGCAGATCTGGATGATCTGGTCCAGGAAAAAGTGGGGGCCAGCTGTTCCGTGGCCAATCCGTTCAGTGACATGGCGTTGGCCAATAAAGTCAGTGCCTCTGCCATTGCCAACGATGCCCCGGCATTGATGATTGCCTGCGGCTTGGCGCTGAGGAGCTTTGAGCAATGACAACAACAATTAACCTGTTGCCGTGGCGCGAAGAGCGTCGCAAACAGCAACAACAGGAATTCATCGTCATGCTGGTGGTGGCGGCCGTGGTGGGCGGTCTGCTGTTCTTCCTGTGGCAGGGAAGTGTCGATCAGCAAATCGCGGACCAGCGTGCCCGCAACAGTCATATTCAGGCGAAAACTGCTGAGCTGGACGAAAAGATCAAGGAGATCAAGGAGCTCAAGCAGCGTCGTGCCGAGCTGGTGGCCCGCATGGAGGTAATTCAAAGCCTGCAGGGGAACCGGCCTTCCATTGTTTATGTTTTCGACCAGCTGGTGAAAACCCTTCCGGATGGCGTCTACTACAACGAAATCAAGCGCCAGGGCCAGTTGTTTACCATCAAGGGGTTGGCGGAAAGCAACAATCGGATCTCCCGTTTGATGCGTAATCTGGATCAGTCCGACTGGTTTGAAGAGGCGAATCTCCTCAATGTCAGTGCCAGCGAAAATGACTCTGAAGTCAACAGCTTTACGTTGACGGTCAAGCAGGCTTCCCGATCCGGCAAGGGGGGAGAAAAATAATGAACGCCTCTGAGTTGAAGAATATGGATCTGGGGGAGCTGGTCGACCAGCTGAACTCCCTGGATTTTGAAAATGTGGGGAGCTGGCCTGCGCCGGTGAAGGTGATCTCGGCCCTGTTGGTGTTGGCGCTGGTGGTTGGCCTGGGTTACTTCTTTGTCATCAAGGATATGTACGGGGAACTGGATCGGCAGACTGTGGAAGAGGAAACCCTGCTGACCGCATTCGAGAAAAAGGCCTTTGAGGCTCATAACCTGGATCAGTACCGCAAGCAGCTGGCGGAAATGGAGCAGACCTTTGGTGCGTTGCTGAAGCAATTGCCGAAAGACACTGAGGTGCCGGGTCTGCTGGAAGATATTACTCATACCGGCCTGGGCAGTGGTCTCGAGTTCGAAGAAATTGAACTCAAGAAAGAAGTGGCCAAAGAGTTCTACATCGAGCTGCCGATCCAGATAAAGGCACTGGGGGATTACCACAGCTTTGGTTCCTTCGTATCCGGGGTGGCGGCACTCCCTCGGATCGTTACGCTGCATGACTACACCGTGTCCCGCCCTGACAAGAAGAACAAGGACCTGGCTGCGCTGGGTCTTTTGAATCTGGATATCACCGCCAAGACCTATCGCTATGCGAATAAGGATGCGGCTGGTGGCGGAAAGGGTGGTAAAGGCAAAAAAGGCGGGAAAAGGTAAGGGCGCATGATGAAAAATATAATGATCCTACCCGTTATTCTTCTGGCCCTGGGCTCTCTGGGGGGCTGTAGTTCCGGGGCTAATCTGGGGGAACTGGATGCTAGGCTGGAAGAAATCAAGGCGCGTCCTCGCGGCCGTATTGAGCCACCGCCGGAATTCAAGCCGGTGGCCTCCTACGCCTACTCGGCACATCAATTACGCTCGCCGTTCAGTCCGCCGGTTGATCAAAAGCTGCTGGTAGTGCCGGATGGCCGCAAGGTGGAGCCGGATCTGGGGAGGCCGAAGGAATATCTTGAGCGCTTCTCACTGGATGCGCTGAAGATGGTGGGCACCATTGCCCGTCCGGACGAGCCTCTGCAGGCGTTGATTGCGGATCCCTCCGGGGCGGTAACGCGAGTGCGTCCAGGTAGCTACATGGGGAAAAACTTCGGGCGGGTCAGATCCGTGTCCGAAGCAGAAGTCAGTCTTGTCGAGGTCGTTCCGGATGGTCGTGACGGCTGGGTAGAACGTGCCAGTAACGTTTCAATCACCGAATAACAGTCGCTGGGGATCCAGTTATGAAAATTACAATGATGAAGAAAAATGTTAGCGCTTCCCGGCGTCTGGTGGGGGTGGCCCTGGCCGGGGTGCTGGGAGCCATGAGCTCGATTTCTGCGGCGGCCACCCTGAAATCCATTGAGGCCAATGCCCTGTCCGGGGACTCCATGGAGGTTCGCCTGAAGTTCGAAGGCGGAGTGCCTGAGTCCAAGGGTTACAGTATTGAGCAACCGGCCAGAATTGCACTGGATCTGCTCGGCGCGGATACCGATGTGGCCGGCAAGCGTCAGAACCTGGGTACCGGCAATGCGCGCAGCGTCACTATTGTGGAGGCGAAGGATCGCACCCGTCTGATCTTCAACCTGGACTCCCTGACCGCCTACACCACCAGCGTGGATGGTGATTCCCTGGTGGTCATGCTGGGTGGCGAGCAGTCGAAAAGTGCAGATGTCAAAGCCGCAGCGGGCGAATCCGCCGTCAATGGCGTTGATTTCCGTCGCGGTGAAGAGGGTGAGGGTCGAGTCATCATCAACCTCTCCAAGCCTTCCATTCCTGTAGATGTTCAGGAAGAGGGTGGCCGTATCGTTGCCCGCTTCGTGGGTGCTGGTGTGCCGGATGAGCTGATTCGCAAACTTGATGTCACCGACTTCGCCACACCGGTGAAAATGGTCGATGTGAAAGTGGCCGATGGCAGCACCATTGTCGAGATCGAGCCCACGGGTGTCTGGGAGTATCTGGCCTATCAGGCGGACAACCAGTTCAGCATCAACGTGAAGCCGGTAACCCGTGCCGAAGCGGAGCGCAAGAAGAAAGACGCCTTTGAGTACACCGGTGAAAAGCTGTCCCTGAATTTCCAGGACATTGAAGTGCGCTCCGTGCTGCAGCTGATCGCCGATTTCACCGGCCTGAACCTGGTAGCCTCTGATACCGTGAATGGCCGCATTACCCTGCGTCTGCAGAATGTGCCCTGGGACCAGGCGCTGGAACTGATTCTGAAGACCAAGGGCCTGGACAAGCGCCAGGTGGGCAATGTGCTGCTGGTGGCCCCGGCGGATGAGATTGCAGCCCGTGAGCAGCTGGAGCTGGAAAGTCAGAAGAAAATCGAGGCGCTGGCGCCGCTGCGTACCCAGTACATCAACATCAACTACGCCAATGCCAGTGAGCTCAAGGAGTTGATCAGTAACGCCGGCGGCAAAGGCGATGCGCTGGTGTCCGAGCGCGGTTCCGTGGTGGTGGATCAGCGTACCAATACCCTGATCGTTCAGGATACTGCTGCCAAGCTGCAGGATATTCGTGAACTGATCGAGCAACTTGATATTCCGGTTCAGCAAGTGCTGATCGAAGCCCGCGTTGTGGTGGCCACCAACGATATTTCCGATGAGTTCGGTGTGCGCTGGGGTGGTCTGGGCTTCGATGGCGAAAGCATGCTTCAAGACAAGCGCACCTACGGCGTGTCCGGCCGGCTGCAGTCCATTCGGGATCTGCACCAGAGTAATGTGGACTCAACCGTGTTTGGTGGTGACACTGTGCTGGATCCCAGCGATGTGGATTTCGGTCCCGATGACTTTGAGTTCGAGCCACTCGAAAATGGCGATGACCTGATCGTGGATCTGGGTGTGGATTCTGCTGATGCAACCCGATTTGCGGTGGGCTTTACTTCCCTGGCCTCGGGTCTTATCGAGCTGGAATTGTCTGCACTTGAAGCGGAAGGGCATGGTGAGCTGGTAGCTACACCTAAAGTGCTGACTGCCGACCAGCAGCCTGCGGTGATCGCTTCCGGTCAACAAGTGCCGTTCGAGACGGCGACCAATGCGGGTGCGACCGCCATTGAGTTTATTGAGGCTGAATTACGTTTGGAGGTGACTCCTCATATTACCCCCGACGGCAATATCATTATGATGCTTAAAGTCAATAATGATGCACTGAGTGCAGGCCCTAATAATACGTTTGCTGTAGATACTAGTCGTGTAGAAACCTCGGTGCTGGTAAGTGATGGCGAAACCGTGGTGCTTGGTGGTATCTTCCAGCAGGAAAAGATCAATGCGGTAACCAAGACTCCCTTCCTGGGGGATCTGCCGTGGATCGGAAACCTGTTCAAGAAGACCGTCAAGCGTGACAGCAAGCAGGAATTGCTGATCTTTATCACGCCGCGCTTGATGAAGGATGCGTTGGCAGCTCGGTGAAAGAAACAAGTAACCCTTCCTTGATATTGGTCGGTCCCATGGGTGCAGGTAAAAGCACCCTGGGCCGACACCTCTCCCAGATTCTGGATTACCCTTTCTACGACTCTGACCGGGTCATCGAAGAGAAGACCGGTGCCGATATTCCATGGATATTCGACATGGAAGGTGAGGCCGGTTTTCGACGTCGCGAGCATGAGGTCATCGAGGAGCTCTCAGCCCTTGACGGTGTTGTGCTGGCCACTGGTGGTGGTGTGGTGGTGACGCCGGAAAATCGTCAACTGCTGCATGATCGTGGTTGTGTGGTGTACCTGTGGACGCCGGTGGAGGTGCAGCTGGCTCGTACCCGTAACGACCGCAATCGCCCTCTGCTGCAGACGGCCGACCCCCAGGCGAAACTGGAGGCACTGTTTGCCGAGCGCGACCCGCTCTACCGGGAAGTGGCGCACCATGTGGTGTCCACGGCTTCCGGCAACCTCAAGAAGGTAGCCGATGACGTGCTGGCTTGTTTGGCTTCCCACCGACAAGGATAATGTCCGCAATCCCGTGGTCAGTGATATTGACTGACTGAGGTCGTCCTACATTTGCGGAGAGATGATGCGCACACTTCAGGTGGCTCTGGCCGAGCGTAGTTACCCCATTCACATCGGTGAGGGTTTGCTCGACTCCTTCCCGCTGGCGGAGCAGGTTCGTGGCAATCAGGTGATGATTATCACCAATGAAACCATCGCGCCTATTTATCTGGATAAGCTGACTCGCCAGTTTGCCGGCATCCAGTGTGACACCCTGATTCTGCCGGATGGCGAGAAATTCAAGACGCTGGATACCCTGGAAACCATCTTTGATGCGTTGATGAGCAAGCGTCACTCGCGCACCACTACTCTGGTGGCGCTGGGTGGCGGCGTGATCGGCGATATGGTGGGTTTCGCTGCTGCCTGCTACCAGCGCGGAGTGGATTTCATTCAGGTGCCCACCACGTTACTGGCGCAGGTGGATTCCTCGGTGGGAGGCAAGACTGCCGTCAATCATCCCCGTGGCAAGAACATGATCGGTGCATTTCATCAGCCGCGACTGGTGCTGATCGATACCCTGGTGCTCGACACGCTGCCCGCTCGTGAGTTGGCGGCGGGTTATGCGGAAGTGGTGAAGTACGGCCTGATTCGTGATCCCGATTTTTACGCCTGGCTGGAAACCAACAACCAGGGATTGTTGTCCAGAGAAGCAGAACTGCTTGCGGAAGCGATCTATCGCAGCTGCGAAAACAAGGCCCAGGTGGTTGCCGATGATGAGACCGAGCAGGGCAATCGTGCCTTGCTGAATCTCGGCCATACCTTTGGCCATGCCATGGAAACAGCAACAGGGTATAGCCACTGGTTGCATGGTGAGGCTGTAGCTGTGGGCATGATTATGGCGGTTCATATGTCCAGAGAGTTGGGCTGGCTGGAGCAGGGGCTGGAGGAGAAGCTGACTGCGCTGCTGGCGAGCTGGAAACTGCCGGTGGCGGTGCCGCAGGGCATGACGCCAGCGCAGTTCATGGATCTGATGGCCATGGACAAGAAGGTTCTCAACGGACAGCTTCGGCTGGTGCTGCTCAAGGCACTGGGTCAGGCTGTAGTGACGGCAGAATACGACAAGGGTGCACTGGATAGCACCCTGGAGGCGTTTTGTGGAGTTTGATGAAGATCGTTTTTTCAGTGGTGCATCCCGCGGTGATTACCTCGAAGCGCTGACCGCCCATGCGGGCCTCGGGTCGGTGGTCGTGGTGGACGGCGAAGCGGGCAGTGGCGTCTCCACACTGCTCGGTCAGGCGGTGATGGCGTTGCTGGATGATCTTGAGGTGGTGCGCATTGATGGTGCTGATGATCATGATGGCAATGTGGTCGTCGATGCCTTGTTGCGCCATTTCAATATCGAGCGCCCGGAACTGCCGGAAACCCTGCGTCGCACCCTGGTGGATGGACGCATTGTGGTGGTGGTAGATAACAGTGAACGGCTGTCTGCCGAAGCGCTGGCGACCATGGCGTCCCTGAAGCAGAAGCTGGCCGGGCGGCTGGGCTATTTCTTCGGTGGTTTACCGGGCGCTATCGAGCAGATCCGGGCGGCCGGGTTCACCATTGATGACGTGTTGAGCCTGCCGGAGCTGAGCGCAGAGGATGTGCAGGATCTCGCCTGGTTCGTGCTCGGGCTTGAGCTCGATGATGGCGAATCAGCGGAGCAATGCGGCAGTGCCAAGGGCAATCTTGCCGCGGTGCTGGAGGCGTTGGCACCGCAGAGCCATCTGGTCGCGGCCGACGCTGATGATGATGACATGCTGCGTTTTGCTGCCCATGAGGCCGATGATGACCTGGATGAGGTCGACTCCTGTGATGACAGCGGCTCGGAGGGAGACGAGGCTGAAGATTATCGGGACAAGGCTGCGCCGCCCTGGCGCCATATCGCTGCTGTGGCCGGTCTGCTGATTGTGGTTGGCCTGCTGTGGGTTGGATTGTCTTCCGATCCGGAGGATGAGGCTGGTCCTCGGCCTATTGCTCTGCCAGTGCCGGATAGTGTGGAAGGCGCAGGCGGTGAGTCAGGGGCGGAGGTTGCAGCGGGTGATGCTGATCCGGCGGAGAGGTCGCCCATGCAGCCAACGATGGAGCCGGTGGCGCGACTGGAAGATCTCGGGCAGTCGGCGTCGCCATCGCGTACTGACGGTGAGGTGATCCTCGAGCCGGTTTCCGATCCGGTGATGCAGTCAGATCCGCCTCCGCAGGATACCGTGATGACCTTGCCGGACGCACCCGAAGCGTCGCTGGGCGAGGAGCCTGAGCCGGCGGAAGTGAAGGGGGAGGAGGCGGCTCCATTGGTGGATTCCCAGGGCTATCAGCATGCCGGCTGGCTGGCGACCCTGGCTGACGACCGCTGGTTTCTGCAGATTATGGCCACCAGTCAGCAAGAGGGGGCTCAGCAGGTGCTCGATCAGGTGGGGCGCAAGGGGGCTTATTATCGGGCGGAGCGTAACGGAAAGACCGTCTGGCTGGTGCTGGCCGGGGACTATTCCAGCCGTCAGGCAGCCCTGGATGCCAAAACCTCGCTGCCGTCGAAATTGCAGCAGGCTGGCCCATTTCCCCGCAAGATGGGCGACATTCGCGGCGAACTTTAGGAGTTTCGCCGCCTTAACGGTAAACAAAAATGCGGGCTGGGTGCGTGTTCAATTTGTCGCCCAACCCCGCAATGTGTAGAATGCATATCCCTTTTTTGCCGTCACCACTGGCCTGACGCCATTTGCCTTCTGTAAGTCTCTGAATTTCAAGAGGAAAAGGTTTTGATGCAGCAGAACTCAACGCTGGTGCGGGGGCTCACTGAGCCCGGAGAATTCCGGGACAACTGTGGTTTTGGTCTGATTGCCCATATGGAGGGCAACGCCAGCCACGAGCTTTTGCAAACCGCCATCGAAGCACTGACATGTATGACCCACCGGGGCGGCATTAATGCCGACGGAAAAACCGGTGATGGTTGCGGTCTGTTGCTCAAGAAACCCGACTCTTTCTTCCGCAAGGTTGCGCAAGAACAGTCCATCAGTCTGCCCGAGAACTACGGCGTGGGCATGGTGTTCACTCACCCTGACAGCGCTGAAGCCGACAAGCAGAAAGCTGCCATCAATGCCGCTCTGGAAGCGCAGGATGTGCAGGTGCTGGGCTGGCGCGAAGTGCCCACCGATGACGCCTGTCTCGGTGAGTTGGCGCGTGCCTCCCTGCCCGGTTTCTGGCAGGTGCTGGTGGCCGCTGATGGCAACACTGAGCTGGAACTGAATCGTCGACTGTTCTTTGCCCGTCGCCACGCGGAGAAGGCCATCGAGAGTGATGGCTATTTCTACGTGTGCTCTCTGTCCGCTTCGGTGATCTCCTATAAAGGGTTGATGATGCCGGTGGACCTGCCGACCTTCTTCCCGGATCTGGGTGATGAGGCCATGGAAACCGCCATCGTGGTGTTCCATCAGCGCTTCTCTACCAACACCCTGCCGCAGTGGCCGCTGGCCCAGCCGTTCCGTTATCTGGCCCACAACGGTGAGATCAACACCGTTCAGGGTAACCGTAACTGGGCGCTGGCCCGTGAAAACAAGTTCCAGAACGATTTGCTGCCGGGCCTGGAAGAACTGAGCCCGCTGGTTAACCGTACCGGTTCCGATTCTTCCAGCATGGACAACATGCTGGAAATCCTGTTGTCCGGTGGTATGGACCTGTTCCGTGCCGTGCGCATGATGATTCCGCCGGCCTGGCAGAACGTGGACACCATGGACGCTGATCTGCGTGCCTTCTACGAATATAACTCCATGCACATGGAGCCGTGGGATGGCCCGGCGGGTCTGGTACTGACTGACGGTCGCTACGCGGTATGCATGCTCGACCGTAACGGCCTGCGTCCGGCGCGTTGGGTTGTCACCAAGAATGGTTTCATTACCCTGGCCTCTGAAATCGGTGTTTACGGCTACAAGCCGGAAGACGTGGTGGCCAAGGGCCGTGTCGGACCGGGGCAGATTCTGGCCGTGGATACCGAAACCGGTGAAGTGCTGCACACCAAGGACATCGATAACCGTCTGAAAGTGCGTCACCCCTACCGTGACTGGCTGAAGAGCAATGCCCTGCGCATTGAGGCGGATTACGACCACGAAGTGGGTCGTACCGACGAAGTGGATCCACAGGATCTGCTCAGCTACCAGAAATTCTTCCAGATCAGCTTCGAAGAGCGTGATCAGGTGCTGCGCCCGCTGGCCGAATCCGGTCAGGAAGCCACCGGCTCCATGGGTGATGATACTCCCATGGCGGTGCTGTCCCGTCGTGAGCGTCAGCTGTCTGATTACTTCCGTCAGCAGTTTGCCCAGGTGACCAACCCGCCCATCGATCCGCTGCGCGAAGCGATCGTGATGAGCCTGGAAACCTGTGTCGGTGCCGAGCGTAACGTGTTCGAGGAAACTGCCGATCACGCCGATCGTGCCATCCTCTCCACGCCGGTGCTGTCGCATTCCAAGTTCACCAATCTGCTGAACATCGAGCGCCCCGGCTACGACGTGGCCAAGCTGAGCCTGCACTACGATCCGAAGATCGGCCTCAAGCAGGCGGTGCTGGACGTTTGTGCTGCTGCCGAACAGGCGGTCCGTGATGGCAAGGTGGTGCTGGTGCTGAGCGACCACGGTATCAGCCAGGATACGCTCACCGTACCTGCGTTGATGGCCACCGGTGCCGTGCATCACTCGCTGACCGAAAAAGGTCTGCGCTCCGATGCCAACATCATTGTGGAAACCGCCACTGCCCGTGACTCCCATCACTTCGCGGTGCTGTTCGGTTTCGGTGCCACTGCGGTGTACCCGTATCTGGCCTACGACGTGATTGCCGACATGGTGCGCTCTGGCGAACTGTTGGGCGATGCTGTCGAGCTGCAGAAGAACTTCCGCAAGGGCATCAACAAGGGCTTGATGAAGATTCTCTCCAAGATGGGGATCTCCACCATTACCTCCTACCGTGGTGCGCAGCTGTTTGAGGCCGTAGGGGTCGACAGCGATGTGGTTGACCTGTGCTTCCGTGGCGTGGCCAGCCGTATCCAGGGTGCTGGCTTCGAGGATTTTCAGGCGGATCAGGTGAGCCTGGCCAAGGATGCCTGGAAGCAGCGCAAGCCCATCGACGCGGGCGGTATCCTCAAGTTTATCCACGGCAAGGAATATCACGCCTTTAACCCGGACGTGATCCATGCCCTGCATCGTGCCACCCAGGACAACGACTACGACGCGTACCGTGAGTATGCCGAGCTGGTCAACAAGCGCCCGGTGGCCACCCTGCGTGACCTGTTCGCCCTGCGTGATGACGTGGATGCGATCAGCGTTGATGAAGTGGAGCCGCTGCAGGACATCCTGCTGCGCTTTGACTCCGCGGGCATGTCTCTGGGTGCCTTGAGCCCGGAAGCCCACGAAGCTATCGCCACCGCCATGAACCGTATTGGCGGCCGCTCCAACTCCGGTGAGGGTGGTGAAGATCCGGCCCGTTATGGCACCGAGCGCGTATCCAAGATCAAGCAGATTGCCTCTGGCCGTTTCGGCGTGACCCCGCATTACCTGGTCAACGCTGAAGTGCTGCAGATCAAGGTGGCCCAGGGCGCCAAGCCTGGTGAAGGTGGCCAGCTGCCAGGCGGCAAGGTGAATACCCTGATCGCCCGTCTGCGTCATTCTGTGCCCGGCGTGACCCTGATTTCACCGCCGCCGCACCATGACATCTACTCCATTGAGGATCTGGCCCAGCTGATCTTCGACCTCAAGCAGGTCAACCCGGATGCCCAGGTATCCGTGAAGCTGGTGTCCGAGCCGGGTGTGGGTACGGTTGCGTCCGGTGTGGCCAAGGCCTATGCCGATCTGATCACCATTTCCGGTTACGACGGCGGTACCGCGGCCAGCCCGCTGACCTCCATCCGTTATGCCGGTTCCCCTTGGGAATTGGGTCTGGCGGAAGCCCATCAGGCACTGCGTGGCAACGATCTGCGTGACAAGATCCGCCTGCAGACCGATGGTGGTCTGAAGACCGGTCTGGATGTGGTCAAGGCGGCCATTCTGGGCGCCGAGTCCTTCGGTTTCGGTACCGTGCCGATGATCGTGCTGGGCTGTAAGTACCTGCGTATCTGTCACCTGAACAATTGCGCCACCGGTGTCGCCACCCAGCGTGATGATCTGCGTAAAGAGCACTACATCGGTGCTCCGGAGCTGCTGATCAACTACTTCACCTTTGTGGCCCAGGAAGTGCGTGAGCTGCTGGCAGTGCTGGGTGTGAAGAGCATCCCCGAGCTGATCGGCCGTACCGACCTGCTGAAAGTGCTGGAAGGTGAAACCGCGCGTCAGGGCAAGCTGGATCTCACTCCGATCCTGCGTAATGACCTGGTGCCGGCGGACAAGCCGACCTCCTGTCAGGTAAGCCGCAACGAGCCGTTCGACAAGGCGCTGCTCAGCCAGAAGATGGTTGAGGACATGAAGGTGGCTATCGACAGCAAGTCCGGTGGTTCCTTCCACTACGAGATCACCAACTGTGATCGCTCCGTAGGTGCCCGCGTCTCTGGTGAGATCGCCAAGCAATACGGCAACCTGGACATGGAAAGCGCGCCGATCAAGGTTCGCTTTACCGGTACCGCGGGCCAGAGCTTCGGTGTATTCAACGCCGGTGGTCTGCACATGTATATCGAAGGTGATGCCAACGATTACGTGGGTAAGGGGATGGCCGGCGGCAAGCTGGTGATTCGTCCGCCCCAGGGCAGCCCCTTCAAGAGTCAGGAAACCGCCATCATCGGCAACACCTGTCTGTACGGTGCCACCGGCGGCAAGCTGTTTGCCGCAGGTACCGCCGGTGAGCGTTTCGGGGTGCGTAACTCCGGTGCCCACTCGGTGGTAGAAGGCGCAGGCGATCACTGCTGTGAGTACATGACCGGCGGTTGCATCACCGTACTGGGCCGCACCGGCCATAACTTCGGTGCGGGCATGACCGGTGGTTTTGCCTTTGTACTGGACGAAGACAACGACTTCTTCGACCGCATCAACCCGGAACTGATCGAATTGCATCGCATCAGCTCGGAAGCCACCGAGTCTCACCGCAGCCATTTGCGCGGTGTAATCAGCGAATACGTTGAAGAGACCGGCAGCGAGTGGGGCCAGTACATTCTGGATAACTTTGATGCCATGAGCCGCAAGTTCTGGCTGGTGAAACCCAAGGCCGCGAGCCTGGACAGCCTGCTGAACTCCACGCGCGCCAATCCGGCATAACGGAGGTTGGGATAACATGGCTGAACGTTTGAACAACAATTTCCAGTTTCTCGACGTGCCCCGGCACGACCCGAAGAAAAAGGACATTGAAGACCGCAAGCACAAGTACGAGGAAATCTACTACCCGTTCGAAACCCGGGAAGTGGAGCATCAGGCACACCGTTGCCTGCACTGTGGTAACCCGTACTGCGAATGGAAGTGCCCGGTCCACAACTACATCCCGAACTGGCTGAAACTGATCAGTGAAGGCAACCTGATGGAAGCGGTGGAGCTGAGTCACCAGACCAACTCCCTGCCGGAAGTCTGTGGCCGTGTCTGCCCGCAGGACCGTCTCTGTGAAGGGGCCTGTACCCTGAACGACGGTTTCGGTGCAGTGACCATTGGTGCTACCGAGAAATACATCACCGACACCGCGCTGGCCATGGGCTGGCGTCCGGACATGTCCAAGGTGGTGTGGACCGACAAGAAGGTTGCCGTGATCGGTGCCGGTCCTGCCGGTCTTGGCTGTGCCGACGTGCTGGTGCGCAACGGCGTCAAGCCGGTGGTCTTCGATCGTTACGAAGAGATTGGTGGCCTGCTGACCTTCGGTATCCCCGAGTTCAAGCTGGAAAAGCCGGTCATGGCCAAGCGCCGTGAAGTGTTTGAAGGCATGGGCGTGGAATTCCGTCTGGGCGTGGATGTGGGCACCGATGTGACCATCGACGAGCTGCTGGCCGATTACGATGCCGTGTTCATGGGCATGGGTACCTACACCTACATGAAGGGTGGTTTCCCCGGTGAAGACCTGGATGGCGTGTTTGAAGCACTGCCGTTCCTGATCTCCAATGCCAACCGCAACCTGGGCTTCGAAAAAGACGAAGCTGATTTCATCGGTATGGCCGGCAAGCGTGTAGTGGTACTGGGTGGTGGTGACACCGCCATGGACTGTAACCGTACCTCCATCCGTCAGGGTGCCGAGGCGGTGACCTGTGCCTACCGTCGTGATGAAGAAAACATGCCGGGCTCCCGCAAGGAAGTGGCCAATGCCAAGGAAGAGGGGGTGCAGTTCCTCTTCAATCGTCAGCCCATCGAAGTGGTCGGCGAGAACGGCAAGGTGGTCGGCGTCAAGGTAGTGGAAACCAAGCTGGGTGAGGCGGACAATAACGGTCGTCGTCGTCCCGAGCCGATCCCGGGCAGTGAAGAAATCCTGCCGGCGGATGCGGTGATTATCGCCTTCGGTTTCCGCCCCAGCCCGGCGGACTGGTTTGCTGACAAGAACGTGAATACTGACGATTCCGGCCGCGTCACCGCTGCCGAGAAGCAGGAATTCCCGTTCCAGACCAGCAACGAGAAAATCTTTGCCGGTGGTGACATGGTGCGTGGTTCCGACCTGGTGGTAACCGCCATTTGGGAAGGCCGTGAAGCCGCCAAGGGCATTCTGGATTACCTCGACGTTTAAGCGTTGTGCTATGACATGTCCTGACAGAAAGGCCCGCATTAGCGGGCCTTTCTGTATGCGCGGGGAGGGGGCGAACTCGCCGCCAATCAGGTAAAGTGCGTTATTCAATATTTGTCCGGTGCGTCGCTCGCACCACTGTGAGATTCGGGAAACTGCATGACCAGCTTTGCGCCACTTCAGAATGACCTTTTCCTTCGTGCCCTCAACCGCGAGAACGTTGAGCGTACGCCGATCTGGATGATGCGACAGGCGGGGCGCTACCTGCCGGAATACCGTGCCAGCCGCGAACATGCCGGCTCGTTCATGGATCTGTGCAAGAACGCTGATCTGGCCTGTGAGGTGACCCTGCAGCCTCTGGAGCGCTACCCGCTGGATGCCGCTATCCTGTTCTCCGATATCCTCACCATCCCGGATGCCATGGGGCTGGGGCTGTACTTCGAGACGGGTGAAGGGCCGAAATTCAAGAAAGTGGTGCGCACCGAGGCCGACGTGGCGGCCCTGCCTATCCCGGATGCGGAATCGGATCTGGGCTACGTGATGAAGGCCGTGAGCACCATTCGTGGGGCCCTCAATGGTCGTGTGCCATTGATTGGCTTTTCCGGTAGCCCCTGGACTCTGGCCACCTATATGGTGGAAGGCGGCTCCAGCAAGGATTTCCGTCACCTCAAGGGCATGGTCTACAGCCAGCCGGAGCTGGCCCATGCCATGCTCGACAAGCTGGCCCAGTCGGTCACTGCCTACCTGAATGCCCAGATCCGTGCCGGCGCCCAGGCCGTGCAGATCTTTGATACCTGGGGCGGGGCGCTGTCTGCCGAGGCGTACCAGCAGTTCTCCCTGAAATACATGAAGCAGATTGTCGATGGCCTGATTCGCGATCATGATGGTCGCAAGGTGCCGGTGATTCTTTTCACCAAGAATGGTGGACTGTGGCTGGAGTCCATGGCGGACACAGGTTGTGATGCGCTGGGCCTGGACTGGACCATCAACATTGGCGAAGCTCGTCGCCGTGTGGGCCACAAGGTGGCCCTGCAGGGCAATATGGATCCGGCGGTGTTGTATGCGTCACCCGATGCCATCCGTGCTGAAGTGAAACGCATCCTGGACGATTTCGGGGATCATCCGGGGCATGTGTTCAATCTGGGGCACGGCATCACGCCGCAGGTAGACCCGGAGCATGCGCGGGTCTTTATCGAGGCTGTGCACGAGTTCAGTACGAAATAACAGAAAGGCAAGCTACAAGCTTCAAGCTGCACCGCGGTTGCAGGTTTGATGTGTGTGCGACGCTGGAGTCCGCGACCAACGTGTCGGCGCGGCTCCAGAGCAATCAAACCTTACAGACCCTTGGTTCGCGTTGCAGCTTGCAGCTTGCAGCTGCTCCACGGGGGGAAGGATTCTCATGCGTTTTTTGATGGTTGGGTTGTTGCTGGGGTTGTCGCTGCCGGCGTTTTCCATGTCTCTGGCGCTGGCCAAGGTCGAACGCGCCGAGGACGGCGAAACCGAACAGCAGGTCTGTGACCGGGCATTGACCAAGATGACCGATGAGCTACACACCAGCCTGCTCAGTGTGATTTCGGCCACCGATACCTATCAGCAGCGAAAACTGGCCTATCGCGACAAGGGGCTGGAAGAATCCTTGCTGAATGATGCCTATCTGAGCCAGCTGTTTGCAGAAAAGCCCGATGTTCAGGGTAAGCGCTGGACGGGCTCTCGCTGCTCTGTGCGGGCCCGCTATGAGGCCGATATCGATGCGCTTGCCTTGCGGGTACCGATGCCGGAAGTCGTTCCGGCCTCTTCCGGTGAATCCCGCAATCCGCCGCCGCCGGGTGTGGATGAGAAGACCTGGCAACTGTTCAGTAGCAGCCGCGACCGGGCAGAGCTATCCCAGGTGTTTACCACTGTAGCGGCGCTGCGAATACAGATGGTGGAATACTACGCCATGACCGGTGCCTGGCCTGAGGACCTGTCCAGTATTGGTGTGGCGCCGGAACAGGTGGTCGGCAAGCGTATCAGGCGTGCCTACATGCTTCAGGACGGTTTGCTCAAGCTGGAACTGGCGGGGCCGCTGCAGGGGCACAGTCTTAGTACCTGGCCAACCGATGCGGGGGTGCGTGGGGTGGAATGGCAATGCACCACCACCGTGGACATGGGGCCGAACAGCTTTTGTGAGCAGGTGGAATAAGAGACGCATCACGCACCACGCAGCACGCGGGCGTTCAGGATCGCTCAAAGTCTTTAATGCGCGAAACACAAAAAAAGGCCGCGTCCGGTATCTGGGCGCGGCCTCTTTTGTTTGAGTCGCTTACATCATCCCCCGCGTTGTTGCGTGCAGCGTGATGCGTGTTGCGTCTCTTTAAGCGCCAATTTTACGCATCTGGTAGACGTTGTGGGAGATAGCAACTACCTCGCCGTTGGCGTCTTTCAGTTCCACGTCCCACTCGAAGTCACACTTGCCGTTTTCTTCGGTGGTTTGCTCGATGCGCTGGATCTCTTCTTCGCTCAGGGTCACTTCCACGGTCACGTCAGTGGTGGCCGGGCGGCGGAAGCGGATCGACATGTCCTTGACGATGGGGTAGTACTTCTTGGTGTCGAAGGAGGTCAGGTAGATGGTGCCACCGGGCAGTTCGGCGATGGTGTACAGGGCGCCGGCGTACATGATGCCCACGTGGTTGATGTTGGGCTTGAACGGCATCAGCATCTTGCAGTAACCGCGATCCACATCCAGGGTCTGCACTTCACAGCGCTCCACGAACGGGAAAGTCTTGTCGCTGGCAGATTTGATAAAGTTCTTCTGTTCTTCGGTAAGGGCCATGTCAGTTTCTCCTCAAGTTACCGGGGATGCTAACAAAGGCCTGAAGTGTGCAGTGAAGCCGTTTCGTTCACTGCACTGGCGTAAACGGTCAGTCCGCGTGTCGCCGCCTACTGGTCCAGCAGGGCGTCCGTCTTGGCGGCACAGATGAAGTCATTGCGGTGCAGGCCGCTGATCTTGTGGGTCCACCAGGTAACGGTCACCTTGCCGTATTCCGTCAGGATGGCCGGGTGGTGGCCTTCGCGTTCAGCAAGCTGACCGACCTGGTTGGTGAAGGCCAGCGCTTGCTCAAAGTTGCGAAAGCTGAAATGGCGCTGGAGTTTTTCCACGCCATCTTCCTCTACCTGGATCCACTCGGGGATCTGGGGGAACAAGGATTCCTTTTCCTGCTCGGTGACCTCGGGAGCATCTGCCCGGCAGGCTTCGCAGGGTTGGTTATTCAGGGTTGTCATGGCTGTTTCCGTTCTCGCACTGACAATGAAATACCGCTTCCATTGTCAGTGATCCTCTCTGGATTGGCAATTTATGGGGTGGCAGGCTCGCACAGGCGAACCGGGTCACCATCGGTACCGCCCGGGGCCATTTTCTTCAGTACCCGGCGCAGTTTCTCCAGATCGGTGTCATCGCGTACCTGGCCGGGGATCTCCATGCCTTCGGCCAGATTCAGCAGTACCGCCTTCATCTTCTCGGGCATCAGTACCGGCTGTCTGTGCTGCAGTACATAAATCAGGTCGCCACGCTTGAACAGCAGGAAGCCGTAGTAGTAGGTGCCGCTCTCGGCTTCCAGATCCTTCACCTGGGCGGCATCAATGTTGATACCGATGATGGCAAACAGGGCCTTTGGGTCGGCATCTTCGAGGAATTCACGGTAGGACGCTTCGGCGCTGGTAATCATGGGAGCCTTGGCCACCACTTCGCGCAGGTAGCTGTTGAGCGTCAGGTTAAGCAGGGTCAGATCAGAGGCAAAGCGCGGGGCCTCGATCATCGGGTGATTCTGGACGTTCAGGAAATCGGCCCGGAACAGCCGTCCGCTGCCATCCCAGAAGGTGGTGGAGCCGCCGTTGCGGTCGCAACGTTCGTCCAGCACCACTTCGCCGCGGAAGGTGTTGATACTCAGGTCAAGGATGTAGGCGCCAGCCGGTGAGAAGTAATAGTCGCCCTCTCGTTCACCCTGCAATCCCTGGCAGCCCGCCAGAAGTGAGAGCATGAATGTCATGAACAGTGGCGCGGCGGTCTTGGTTATTTTCATTATTGGCCCCGAATTAAAAAATGCAGCTGGCAGCCTGCAGCACGCCTGATGGCGCCTGCCAGTACGGCAAAGCCGATGCTCGCTGATCATAGCATAATCCGGAAGGGGGGCCGCCAGCCTGCAGTCTGACCGCTGTGACTTACATCAATGGCAGATTGTCCACTGTCACAAGTGTCTTGCTGTCGCCGGGACGCCTGGTCCGGTTGTAGTGCCATGTGGCCTTGCCCGGCTCGGAAAAGACCCGCAGGGATACCGAGTCCAGCGGAGTGTCGCACGCTTTGAAGTTTCCCGCCGTGGCGTTAAACGCCTCCAAAAGTTGCACCATCAACGTTTCCTGTCGTTGTGTGGCTGCGGCATGGCATTCCAGTGTGCCGCTGTTGAAGTAGTTGACGGAGGGTGAGATCAGTAGCGTTTGCTGCAGCTGGCGCTTGCTCGCATCGATGATCTCCACACACTGGTGGCTCCAGTAATAGTAGCAATCACTGGCGCGGGTGGCGGTGGAGAAAAGCAGCACCAGGCCGCCCAGGATCAGGCGGATCATGTGGAAGCTCCCTGTTGCTGGCGCCCGGGTTCCCACTGCAGAAAGACATGATCGGCGATCAGATGGTCTGGAATACGGTCACGGATACGGGCATGAAGGGCCGGAAGCTCGCTCCAGTGAATGCCCGGTACCATGTGATGTGCAGTATGGTAGCCAAGGTTCCAGGACGGCAGGTTGTAACGTTTGAGTTCCACATTGCGTGAGGCATGAAAGTGATCCTCGAAACCGGTGCCCGCGTGCTGGCCATAGGTGTTGTCCAGTAACAGGAACAGCATGGTGACCATGGGAATGATGAACAGGATAGTGGCATTGCGGGGGTCGTAGAGTAATGCCGTTACCAAAGGGATATTGGCAATAAGAAGCAGACGGAGAAAACGCTGGTAGAGCTGACGGTGTTGCTGGCCAATCCGATGAATCTCCGGGTAGATCATCAGGGTGTTAACCAGCACATAACGCCAACGGGGCATCAGTGAGCCGTCAGGCATCTGCCACGGAGAAGGATCCTTTTGCGGGTCCAGATAGAGTTTGTGGTGGCCGATATTGTGGTGCAAGGTCCAACTCAGCGGGCTGGTCCCGGTCTGCAAATACAGGATGCATTCCAGTAATCGGTTAAGTGGGCGTTTGGTGAAGATGTTGACGTGGTGGTGGTTGTGGCAGATGGCGCCGCAGGAGACCTGTATCGGCAACAGGGCCAGCATGGCAAGCCAGGTCGTCAGTCCCTCACTGAAGAAAAACAGTGTCAGCTGCAGGAGAAAAACCGCCAACACCAGGGCAACAGCGGCACGATCGGCCCTATAGCGAATCAACATCTCACCCATCCAGGCCATGCATCCGGCCATTACTACGAATAATGGGTGATTCTAAATGTATTCAAAAGTATAGGTGAGGCCTCATTGACCAACACGCCAAGCGCGTTGGTCAATGGCTCTGTTTGAGCAGCCCGGTTGGCGGATCAGGCTCTGGCGAGCAGATCCCTGGCAATGGCGATGATTTGCATCTCATCGGTGCCGGCGTAGATTTGCAGGATCTTGGCATCGCGCATCAGCTGCTCTACCCGCGACTCACGCATGTAGCCATAGCCGCCGTGGATCTGAACCGCTTCGGTGGCCACCTCCATGGCGGCCTGGGCAGCATACAGTTTCATGGCCGAGGCTTCGGCCAGGGTCATCTGTTTACCCTCGGCGGTCATCTCGATATAGCGAAATACCATGTTCTGCAGGTTGCTGCGGGCCACTTCCATCTTCGCCAGCTTGAGCTGGATCAGCTGGTTCTGGCCGATGGGGCGACCAAACTGGCTGCGGTCGTTGGCGTACTGCACAGACAGTTCCATGGCCCGTTCCACCATTCCCAGTGCCATGGCGGCCACGCCAGCGCGCTCCTGCATGAAGGTGCCCTTGGCGCCACTGCGGCCATAGCTGTCTTCGCTGCCGCCCAGCAGACGGTCGGCACCGACCTTAACGTCAGACAGGAACAGTTCGCCGGTGGGGGAGGAGCCAATGCCCATCTTCTTGAAGGGTTTGGACTGTTCCAGGCCGTCCATGCCGCTGTCCAGAATGAAGGACACGATCTTGCGTTGTTCGGCAGGAACTCCTTCCTCATCCAGCTTGCAGATCAGGATGATGGTATCGGCAAAGGGACCGTTGGTGATCCAGGTCTTGCTGCCGTTGATGATATAGCCGCCTTCGCCGTCGCGGCGGGCCACGGTCTTCATCTGGCCGAAGGCATCTGAGCCGGCATTGGGTTCGGAAATGGCCCAGGCGCCGACCTTTTCCAGAGTCAGTAGCGGCAGTGCCCAACGTTCCTTCTGCTCGATGGTGCCCTTGCTCATGATGGCGCCACCCGCGAGCCCCATGGATACGCCCATGGCGGTGACCAGCCCCTGGGCGTGACGGCAAATCTCGATGATCGGGATCATGCGCATGGCGGCCTCTTCGCCTGCCATGGCGGAGGGACCATCCTTTTTCTTTTCCTCGGCCTCGCCGGCGGCAATGGCCTTCTCCCGGGCCAATTGTTTCTCGAAGTTCTGTTTGGCCATCACATCCATGCCGAAGGTCTTGATCAGCTTGCGCAGGATGTCATAGGGGGGAACACCGTTGTATTCAATCTCGTCCAGTTGCGGCACCACTTCCTTTTCCACGAAGTCGCGCACCATTTTCTGGATCATCTGTTGTTGTTCTGACCACTGAATCATGGGGCTGTCCTGTCCATTCGAAGTTGCCCCAACAGTAACAACAAGCTTCCCGCCGCCGCATTGATCATAACGAACGGAATCATTGACGTTCGGGATCAATGGCGCGCCAGGTGCTCAACGCCTGATACCTGTCGCAGAAATGCAACACCGGAAAAGCCTGCCTGAAGCCTTGCAGGCTGCTGTGCCGGGGATCAGTGGGCGGTGATGCAGGGGAAGGGGTCGAAGCGGACCTTCATGACCAAGGCGCCGGGACCGGCGTTGCTGGCGGCGGCCTCGATATCATCCGGGCGCAGGCGCGGGTGGCTGCCGTTGAAGAACTTCTGTGCGGCGCTGGCATTGAGGGTGCGCTGGCGGGCGGTCTCGTAGGTGATGCCTTCGCCGCCCAGCAGGTGGCGGATGTATTCGGCGCAGGCTACATCCTCATCGCCGGTGGGGTGAGAGGCTACCAGTACCACGGTGGGAGGATTCAGCTCGCGCAGGTAATTGGCTGTGGCCTCAGCATTGATCAGCCCGGCAACCAGTACCTCGCGGCTATCGCGGGCGCGCAGGGTGGCCGCTACACCGTTGGTGGTGCGCAGGATCATTTCCCTGCCGTCCAGATCGGCCTGATCCATTTCCCAGGGGGAGTTGCCGAAATCGAACCCCTTGATCGGCAGTGCCTCGACTTCGCCGGCCAGCAGGGCATCGGGCAGATGTTCATCGCGCAGGGCGAAGGCCTGCTCGGCGCTGGCCACGGGCCAGATGCAACGCAGGCCCTTGCGAAAGGCGTGGTGGCAGGTGGTGAAGGCGCGAATCACGTCAATTACCACGGTAATGCCATGGATGTTATGTGGCGGGTTGTGCCCCTGGGCAATATGAATATCCATAGAAATCCTTGCGGGGCACGGCGCTAGAACAGCAGCCCGATGCCCCAGGTCGCATTGTCAAAAATCTCTTCTTCGTCGTCCAGGTACTGCTCGATGGCGATGGTAAAGGTGATGCGGTCGCCAATGGTCAGTCTGTCCTTGGGCGTGCGGGTGCCGGACAGGAAGTCCATCACCGAGCGGAAGTTGAAATCGGAACGGTAGCGCATCAGGTCGCCGTGGTTGCCGTACCCGTATTGCACCTGAATCAGGCGACTGAAACCAATGCCGAGATAGCCATTGTTGACTCGTTCGCCATCGGCTTCGGAAAAGTTGTCGCGGCTGTCTGGCCGCAGGGGGGAATCGCCGAATTTCTTGGTCGCGACACCGCCGTTGAGAGCCACGCTGCTGTAGTTGGCATCTACAAAGAAGCCGGTGTCGATATCTTCGGTGGGATCTACTCGCCCGACAGACACCACGGTGCCGCGGATGAAGTTGACGCCACTGTAACGATCTTCCGCCTGAACGCCGCTACTGAGCAGGGCCAGAGTTACCATTGTGGTTATTATTGTTTTCATGCGTATCCCTCCGTGAACAAGGCGTCATTATGCCTACAGTCAGTGGGGGTTTCACCCATCCCGGCGCGCAATGGCCCGTTTGGCGGGGCGGTCGGGGGCGTTACAGGGTTCTTGCCAGACACCATACCCGTACCGAGGCTGCGCCGGCATCCAGCAGTGCCCGGCTGGCTTCCCGGGCAGTGCTTCCGGTGGTCATCACATCGTCGACAAGCAATACATGGCGCTGGCGTACATCCGTCTGACATTGAAAGGCGCGGCGCAGATTGCGCTGCCGCTGGCTACGGGTCAGCCCCTGCTGGTGCGGGGTGGCACGGCGACGGGCCAATGCTGTCACTACCGGGAGATGCCAGTGTTGGCCGAGCAGTCGGGCCAGTCGTTCGCCTTGATCGAAGCCCCGTTGCCAGCGACGAAACCAGTGAACGGGGAGAGGGCAGAGCAGGTCACACTCAGGCCAGGGGAGCTCGGCATGCAGGAGCAATTGCTGCAGGGCTCGCTCATTGACCAGCTTGCCCTGGTACTTGAAGCCCTGGATCAGCATATCCAGCGGGAACTGGTAGGGGTACAGGGCGGTGCTGGCCACAAACCCGGGAGGGCGGCGAATGCAGCGACCACACAGCGGAGGCGAGTCTGTGTCTGTGAGCGCCGGGGCGGCACTGAAAGGCAGGCCGCAGCGGCATTGCCTGCTGTTCATTGGCTGCAATAGTGACACACAGCCATGACATACCGGGTTGGCGTTGCGAAAGCCGCAGAGCAGGCAGGGCATGAATTGATCAATTTTTAATCGTCGGTAAACTTTTGTGGCAGTCTCAAGGTTGACAGGTGCCATGGCTCTCCCTAGCCTTTTGGATTCAAACAAGGAGACAAGCATGCCCGCCACCGCCAGCACCGCCCAATCGTCACAGTCTCAAATGGTTGTACGCCATGACTGGAAACGCAGTGAGATCGAAGCCCTTTTCGCATTGCCGTTCAACGATCTGTTGTTCCAGGCAGCCAGCGTTCACCGGGCCCATTTTGATCCCAATGCGGTGCAGGTCAGCACCTTGCTGTCCATCAAGACCGGCGCCTGCCCGGAAGACTGCAAGTACTGCTCCCAGTCCGGTCACTACAACACCGAGCTGGAAAAGGAAAAGCTGCTGGAAGTGGCGCGGGTAGTGGAAGAGGCTAAGGCTGCCCGTGAAAAGGGCGCATCCCGTTTCTGCATGGGCGCGGCCTGGCGCAGCCCCCGTGACCGTGACATGCCCTTCGTGCTGGACATGATTCGTCAGGTGAAAGGTCTTGGCATGGAAACCTGCATGACCCTGGGCATGCTGGACAAGGATCAGGCCGAAGCCCTGGCCGATGCCGGTCTCGACTACTACAACCACAACCTGGATACCTCGCCGGAGTACTACGGCAAGGTGATCACCACCCGTACCTACAACGATCGACTGAGCACCCTTTCCAATGTGCGCGATGCGGGCATGAAGGTGTGTTGTGGCGGCATCGTCGGTATGGGCGAAGAGCGTGATGACCGCGTCGGTCTGCTGCAGCAGCTGGCCAACCTGCCGCATCATCCGGAGTCCGTGCCGATCAACATGCTGGTAAAAATTGAAGGCACTCCGCTGGCCGACGTGGATGACCTGGATCCGTTTGAATTCGTTCGCACTGTGGCGGTGGCGCGGATTCTGATGCCGGAGTCTTATGTGCGTCTGTCCGCAGGCCGTCAGGAAATGAATGACGAAGCCCAGGCGCTTTGCTTCATGGCCGGCGCCAACTCCATCTTCTATGGTGAGCGTCTGTTGACCACCGATAACCCGGAAGCCAATCACGATCAGCAGCTGTTCAAACGTCTCGGTATCCACCCGCTGGACCCCCGCCATGAGGCTTCGGATGAAGCCCATGAAGAAGCGATCAAGGCTCAGGTGGCCGAACAGCAGGCGGAAGAAGCTGGCCTGTTCTATAACGCCATGGACAAGCGTGCAGCCAAGCACGTGCTCGACAAGGACACAGGCCGCCCTGCTGCTACCGAGCATTGATTCTCCGTAGGGTGGAAATCGGCGTGAGCCGATCTCCACCGATGGCTGATTACCATGCCGGGTATCCATTTTCTCCAGCCATTGATTGGCGCTTACGTCGTGGCGGAGATTGGCTCACGCCAATTTCCGCCCTACGGGTTTCGCAATGACCTTTGATCTCGCTGCCGATCTTGAAAAGCGCCGCCAGCAACATCGTTTCCGCGAGCCGCTGGTGATGGACGGCCCCTGTGGCCGTCATGCACGGCTGGACGGCCGGGACTATCTGAACTTCTGCAGTAACGACTACCTGGGGCTGGCCAATGACCGGGAGGTGATTGCAGCCTTTCAGCAGGCCGCCAGTGAATGGGGTGTCGGTAGTGGTGCCTCCCATCTGGTGTGCGGTCATCAGCGCCCCCATCAGGACCTGGAAGAAGCGCTGGCGGCACACACCGGCCGCGAACGCGCCCTGCTGTTTTCCACTGGGTACATGGCCAACCTTGGTGTGATCTCGGCGCTGCTGGGCAAGTCTGATGCGGTGTATGAAGACCGCCTCAACCATGCCTCCCTGCTCGACGGTGGTTTGCTCAGTGGTGCACGCTTTCGTCGCTTTGCCCACAACGATGCTGGCGCGCTTGCCGGCCAGCTTCAGCGTAGTGAAGCCCGTCGCAAGTTAGTGGTGACCGATGGCGTATTCAGCATGGATGGAGACGAAGCACCGTTGGCGGCGCTGGCTGATGTTTGTGAGGCCAGCGATGCCTGGCTGATGGTGGATGATGCCCATGGCATTGGCGTGCTGGATGAAATGGGGCGTGGCTCCCTGTTTGCCCAGGGCGTCAACTCGCGTACCCAGATTCTGATGGGGACGCTTGGCAAGGGCCTGGGTACCGGTGGTGCCTTTGTGGCCGGAAGTCATGAGCTGATCGAGACCCTGATACAATTCGCCCGCACTTTTATCTACACCACCGCCATGCCGGCGGCCGTTGCGGCAGCGACACTGGTCAGTCTGGAGAAATCCCGTCAGGAGAATTGGCGCAGGCAAAAGCTGGCGGCATTGATTACGCGTTTCCGTGCCGGTGTCGGTGAATTGGGTTACACGCTGATGGCCTCGCAAACGCCGATCCAGCCGATCCTGATCGGCAGTGATTCGGATGCGATGGCACTGAGTGCAGCCCTCAGGGAAAAGGGTTTTCTGATCACCGCGATTCGGCCTCCCACGGTGCCTGAAGGCGAGGCTCGCTTGCGGGTCACGTTGTCTGCGGCCCATGAACTGGCGGATGTGGATGCGTTGCTGACGGCGCTGGAAAGTGCAAAAAAAGATTGTTAACCACAGAGGTCACAGAGAACACAGAGCGTAACAAGCTTGTTGGCAGCCCTCGCTGGCAAGAAAACGTGGCATGTTTTTCTCTGTGTGCTCAGTGATCTCTGTGGTGAAAAAAGGAAATTCAATGCCCAAGCTGATTCCCTATCACAACACCTACAAGGCCACTGGCGTAGATGATGCCGATGCGCAGGACATTGTCCTGATTCATGGCTGGGGACTGCATGCCATTGTCTTTGATGACATCGTGCCTGCCTTGCTGGAGCGATTCCGGGTGACGGTGGTGGATCTTCCCGGTATGGGCCAGAGCCCGCTTCCCGGCGCGGATTACACGCTGGAGTTTCTTGCCGATCAGGTGTTGGCAATCATGCCGGGGAGAGCCCATGTTCTGGGCTGGTCACTGGGGGGGCTGGTGGCGCTGGCCATGGCGGGCAAGGCGCCCGAGCGGGTGCTGTCGGTGGTGACAGTGGCGGCTTCGCCTCGTTTCACCTCCACAGAGAATTGGGATGCGGCCATGAAGCCGGAAATCCTGGCGAAATTTGCCGAAATGTTCGATGAGGATCAGGAGGGCACGCTGGTACGTTTCCTTGCCCTGAACTGCAAGGGTAGTGCCGCCATGCGTGCAGATACTGCGCGGCTCAAGGAAATCCTGTATTTCTGCGGACTGCCTGCGCCCAGGGCATTGCGGGGCGGGCTGGATCTTCTTCGTGATGCGGACCTGCGTTCGCTGCTGCCGACGTTGCCCATGCCGGTGCTGATGGTGTTCGGCGAGAATGATCATATTGTCCCGGCAGCGGCCATGGCGGCCAGTGAACCATTGATCAACCAGGGGCGCACTGCCCTGATCGAGCAGGTGGCCCACGTCCCTTTCCTGTCGGCACCGGATACCTTTACCCAGGCCGTTTATGACTTCTATCGCGAACACCAACTGGTTCACTGAGATGGCAGCGACGCCTGACAAACATGCGGTCAGTGATCATTTCAGTCGTGCGGCGCGCAGTTACGACGAGCACGCAATCTTGCAGCTGGCGGTGGGCCGTTCGCTGGTGCAGCGTTTGCCGGCGGCCTTGCCCGTGGCGGCAGCGCTGGACCTGGGCTGTGCCACCGCCCCCTTTGCGCGGGCCCAGCAGCAGGCACTGCCGGAGATAAATTGGCAAGCGGTTGATCTGTCTCCCGCCATGCTGTCAGAAGCGTCCGTGCGCGGTCGCCTGAATGCGCGCTATCAACCCCTGTGTGCCGATGCAGAACAGCTGCCGCTGGCGGAAGCCAGTCAGGGGCTGGTGTTCAGCTGCTTCGCCCTGCAATGGTGTAATCCGCAGGCCGTACTGGAAGAAATTGCCCGGGTTCTGGTACCTGGCGGCAGGTTGCTGCTGGCGGTACCCCTGCGCGGTTCGTTGCAGGAATTGCAGCAGAGCTGGCAGGCGGTAAACCGGCGGCCTCACGTAAATGCCCTGCCGGATTTCGATGACTGGCAACAGGCAGCGTTGCAGGCGGGTTTCGTTGATGCCCAGCTGCAGCAACAGGTGATGGTGGAGTACTACGATTCCGTCAGGTCCATCGCCCGTCGTCTGAAAGCCACCGGCGCCGATCACGTCAGCGGCGCTTCCGGCCTGACCGGCAAGCACGCCTGGCAGGCCATGGTGGCAGAATACGAAACCCGACGCACAGAACAGGGCTTGCCGCTAACGTGGAATGTGCTTTTTCTTGAAGCGGAAAAAACACAGTAACGAGTTACGAGGAGCGAGTTGCGAAAGGCAAAAGCGGTTTTGCTTTTCGCAACTCGTCACTCGAAACTCGCTTGGCAAAAGCGCCGTTTGAACCTCACAACAATGATGATCCGGACATGACAGAACAGAAACCACCCCTTCCCGCCCTGAAAGGCATCTTCTTCGTCACCGGTACCGACACCGAAGTCGGCAAGACCTGGGTCAGCTGTCGCTTGCTGGAGCGTGCCCGGGAGGCGGGGTTGAGTTGCTATGGACTCAAGCCGGTGGCGGCGGGGTGTGAGGAAACAGCAGAGGGTTGGCGCAATGATGATGCTCTGCAGCTGATGGCGGCCAGTTCGGTGAAGCTGCCCTATGACACCGTGAATCCGGTAGCGTTCAAGGCACCGGTTGCGCCGCACATTGCTGCCCAGCAGGAGGGCAAGGTGATCACCCTTGCGCGGCTGGTTGGCTATGTACGTGGTGCTCTCAGTGCCCACCCCGCCGACCTGGTCCTGATTGAAGGGGCTGGTGGTTGGCGGGTGCCGCTGAATGATCGCGAAATGCTTTCTGCGCTGGCCAAAGAGCTGGAGCTGCCGGTGATTCAGGTGGTGGGTATGAAGTTGGGCTGTATCAGCCATGCCCTGCTCACAGCCGATGCGATTCAGAAAGATGGCCTGCGCTATGCCGGAACGATGGCAAATTGTTTTGGCGAAATGGAAGTGCAGGAAGAAAACCTGCTTACCCTGCGCCAGCATCTACCCGGGGCCTTCGCCATCCTCTGATTTCGGCTCGCCATGACCGGGATAATGCCATTGAAATTCATGCCACTGTCACCTTTAACTGGGCGGTTACAGGCGGCTACATAGCACTACAGTCCCACTACTCAAGCGCCACTGTCCGGGTGCAATTTCCTGCCTAACCTTGATAAGCCATGCAACATCGTGGCTTTCATTGTTTAGGGGGATGTATGGACAAGAAACGACGGGGCGTCATTCAGGCTCTGGGCGCCGGCGGCACTTTGGCGCTGGCGGGTTGTGGCGGCGGTAGCAGTTCTGTTGCGGTGCAGCCGAACCCGCCTGCGCAACCCACGCCGAATCTGCCGGAGGAGCAGCCGGAGACGGCCGCACCCAAGGTCAGTTTTGATCATGGTGTCGCGTCAGGGGATCCACTTTCCGACCGGGTCATTCTGTGGACCCGTGTCACCCCCGAGGAGGAAGGGGATATCCCGGTGTTGCTGACGGTGGCGACGGATCAGGCCATGTTGCAGCCGGTGGCGGTGTATTCAGCCCGGGCTTCTGCCGAGCGCGACTATTGCGTCAAGGTAGATGCCGATGGCTTGCAAGCCGATCGCTGGTATTACTATCAGTTCTCTGTCGGCAGCCAGCGCTCCCCGGTGGGACGTACTCGCACCTTTCCTGAGTCATCAGATTTTATCGACCGCGCCCGTTTTGCCGTAGTGTCCTGCGCCAACTACCCCTATGGCTTTTTCTCGGTATATCGCGCCGTTGCAGAACGGGGGGATCTGGACTTCGTGCTGCACCTGGGGGATTACCTTTATGAATACGGCCCGGGTGAATATGGCGATTTCCCCGAGCGTGATCCGCTGCCGCCCCAGGAAATGGTATCGCTGTCTGATTACCGTGCCCGTCATGCCCAATACAAGACCGACGAAGATCTGCAGGCGGTACACCAGCAGTTTCCAATGATCGCGGTCTGGGACGATCACGAATCCACAGACAACAGCTATCGCGATGGAGCGGCAAATCACCAGCCGCTGACTGAAGGCGATTGGGAAACCCGCAAGGCGGTTTCCCAGCAAGCCTATTTTGAATGGCTGCCAATTCGTCCGCGCGAGCCCGGTAATTTCAGTGTGATCTATCGGCAGTTCCAGTTTGGAGACCTGATTGATCTCACCATGCTGGATACCCGCATTGAAGGGCGTGATGAGCAACTCAGCGTGCCGCTGGATCCCGCTCGTAACAGTGAAGACCGTCATCTCATCAGCGGTGAGCAGATGGATTTCCTGCTCGACTCTCTCAGTCAGTCCACTGCCCAGTGGCGTTTCATCGGCCAGCAGATCATGTTCGGCCAGCTCAACATTGCCGAGCTGCCCGCCCTCACCGAAGACCAGGCACAGCTGCGCAGCAACCTGTCTGCCATCAACATGGATCAATGGGATGGTTATGCGGCCGACCGGCTGAAAATTCTCAACCACATTGACGATAACAACATCGACAATGTGGTGGTGCTGACCGGGGATATTCATACCTCCTGGGCCAGTGAGATTTATCGTAATCCGGCCACCTTGCTGGGTGATCTTTTCGACAAGCCACTGGCGGCGGAGTTTGTCACCCCTGCCGTCACCAGTCCGGGGTTCCCTGATGGCGCTGCTGAACTGGCCGGTATCCTGATCCCGGTGGCGAATCCGCATATCCGTTATGTGGAGGCCAAGTCCCGTGGCTTCATACTTGTGGACGTAACCCGCGAGCGTTCCCAGGCAGAGTTCTATTACGCGCAAAGCATCGAGTCGTTTGATCTGCGCGGTCAGATCGACACCAGCAAGACCAAGGTGGTGGCAGTGAACAGCGGCGACAGCCGCATTATCGAAGACGGCCCCATTTCGCGCCCGCGCACCATGAGAACCGCCTTGAATCATCCACCCCTTCCCCTGAATGCCATCGCCGGTAAAGAGGTATTGTCATGATGTCCCCCTGGAAAATTCTGCCGCTGGTGGCGGCAATCACCCTGGTTGCCTGCGGCGGCGATAGTGGCAGTTCGTCCGTTGTCGCTACCCCTTCCGGAAATAACGCGACCCCGAATCAGCCTGATGTGGGCGACGAAGGCGATGGTGACAGCAGCGCCGGTAACCCGCCGGCGGCGCTACGCTTTATTGTTATCGGCGATTCCGGCACCGGCTCTCCTGGCCAGTATGCGGTGGGTGAGGCTATCGCTGAGGTATGCCAGAACAAGGATGAGTTCTTCGACGACATGGCTTTCCCTGGCTGTGATCTGGTGGTGGGGCTGGGTGACAACATTTACGAGTCCGGTGTGACCAGCGTGGATGATCCCCAGTTCGAGGAGAAGTTCGAAAAGCCGTTTGAACCCGTGCAGTTGCCGTTCTACATGGTGCTGGGGAACCACGACAACACCGCCTATGTAGGTGGTGACGGTGCCGGTAACGCCCGTGGTGAATTCCAGGTCGACTACACCTTCTTTGACGGCAAGCTTTCCGAGCGCTGGAAAATGCCGGATCGCTATTACCAGCACAGTGCGGGCACCACGACTACCAATCCTCGCCCCCTGGTAGATTTCTTCGCGCTGGATTCCAACCCCATTGCCGGCGGCTTTGCTGATCCGGATCTCGCCTACGCCTATCACACCTACGGGATTGATCAGCGCAACTGGGCGGTGAACGCCCTGGGCAGTTCCAATGCGGTGTTCAAGATTGCCATGTCGCACCATCCTTACCTGTCCAATGGTTCCCATGGCAATGCCGGTAACTATGACGGTGTCCCCAGTGAACTGCTGCCGGTGCTGGCGGGAGAACGCTGGAAAGCGTTCATGGAAGAAGCGGTGTGTGACCAGGCGGACTTCCTGTTTGCCGGCCATGACCACGACCTGCAGGTACTGAACGCCGTACCGTCCTGTGGCCGCACCGAGTTTGTGGTCAGTGGGGCTGCAGGCAAGACCCGCTCCCTGGGGGATACCGAGCGCAATGCGGTCCGCTATCAGCAAGGGGATAGTTACGGTTTCTTCTGGATGAAAGCCACCGAAGCCAATCCGCAAACCATGGCTCCCGCCACCCTGTGTGTGGAAGCCTATACGGTGGATCCGGACGTGGAAGGGCTGGGAGTCATCGCGGCAGGCGAATTGCAGCCGGCGTTCACCCACTGCTTTGAAAAGCAGATGATGCGAATGGCTGCCCCCGGCAATGATTTCTCCGGGCAGAACCTGGGCGGCTATGCCTTGCCGCTGCCTTTGCCGGAAGGTTTCGATGCCAATTTCAACGGCCCGTTGAAGGAACTGCGTGAAACCCTGGTGTCCGGTTTTACCGAAGCAGGCTCCGGTCTGCCGGCAGAGCAACGTCAGGTGTTTGACCAGATGCTGGCGGGCAGTGACATTCTTTTCAACGCCCTGGATGCGGCCACCGCGGCCATTCTGTCCGGCGACAGCAGTGAAATGAGCCAGTCCGTGGAGGCTGTGCTGGCGGCAGCCGAGCAGCTCCAGGCTATCGACACCAGTACATTGCCGGAACCCTTCAATCAGCTGGGTGAAGCGTTTGATGCCTTTGCCGGTGGTTTTGGCAATGGCGGCATTGAGCCCGGTGAAGGGGATACCACTGCAGATATCGCCTTCATCGCCGCGCCTCTGGTAGAACTGGCGCGCAATCTGGACAACATCGTCGATGGTATCGAAGAGCAAGTGCCGCCGGAGGTGCCGGTGTTTGCGGGGCTGACAACGGTGCTGTCCACGGTGACCCTGGGGCTGGCCAACACCCTCGAGCAACTGGTGCTGCTGGATACCTCAGCCACTGGTGAGCAGTTGATCGGTACGGTGCAGGCAACGCTGGAGCAGCTGGTGGAGGATGTGCTCTGGTTGAACCAGATACCTGGCGCCGAAGAGTATGCGACCTTGCCAGGGGATGGTCTCTCGACCCTGCTGCTGCTGGTTGTCCGTGAAGTGACTGAGCAGCTGGACGAGAGTCTGCTCAATCCGCTGGATCCTCTTCTGGATCTGCTTTCACCAATCACTGGTTTGCTGGTGGGGCTACTGGATCTGTTCTGATCTCCCGCAGCAACTGATTCAACAGCCAGGCCGCAAGCACCAGCTTGCGGCCGCTCTGCGGCTGCTGTATGCAAGCGATCCGGGCCTAGGCGAGTTAATAAGTTACGAGTGACGAGTACCGAGTTTCGAAAGGCAAAATTCAAATCACATTCCCGGCAGGCATCTTTTGGTTTTCGCTACTCGGTACTCGAAACTCGCTTCTGGAATCCTTACCTCGCCAAGGCTTGGATCGCCTGCAGGCAGGCTCCTACGGAAAGAGGCAGGTCGGTCACTAATACAGTGCTCTGTGGATCGGTAATGGGGTGGCCTCTGGCAGCACTCCCAATCGGCCCAGTTGCTCCAGCACCTGATCCACGGTGATGCTCTGCAGGCAGGGGTAGCTGTCCAGCGCACAGCTATTTCGCGCACAGTCGGAACGGCAGGGCTGACGGCGCAGTGTCACAGCCTTTTCAGATAACGGCGCCCATTGCATATCATCGGTGGGGCCGAACAGGGCCACGGTGGGCAGGCCGCAGGCGGCGGCCAGATGCATGGGGCCGCTGTCGTTCCCCGCATAGCCCTGGCTGTCCTGCATCAGCGCCACCAGACCGGCAAGGCTGAGCTGGTCGCAAAGGTCGTACACCGGGGCGTTGAGGAAACCCTGCAGCCGTTCTATCTGACTGCGATCTTTCTGGCCGGCTCCTACCAGAACCGGCACGCAACCTGCCCGTCGCAATCGCTGGCACAGGGTGGCGAACTGTTCCGGGTGCCACATCTTGTAGGTCCTGGTGGCTCCGGCGTGAATCAGTACCCGTGGCCCTGCGGGGAGGTGGCCTGCAACCGCCAGCAGCTCTTCCCGGCCGGCCTGGTCTGTCGTTAGCGGCAGGTAACGGGAGGGGCGTGGCGCTGCCGGTTGGCTGAGGCTTGCATAGCCGAGCCAGCGGTGTCCTGAATGGTCCGGCTTGCGGATGTCGTTATAAAACCAGCTCCCGTGATGACGCGGTGGCCCGATACGTTGTCTCGCGCCACTGAGTCGTGACAGGGTCGCGGATTTCTGCTCCCCTTCGATATCTATTGTCACATCAGCAGCAAAGCGCCTCAGAGAACGCACGAATCCCAGATAACTGAAAGCCCGACGCAGGGCTGGCCTTGAAGAGGCAAGGGCCTGATCCGGATAAAACAGCAATCGTTGTTCGCCAGGAAGGCTCTGCTCTACCAGATCCCTAAAGCGGTCGCTGGTGACCAGCAAGGCCTGTTGATGAGCATCAAGCATGGCCTTGAGGTGTGGCAGGGCGATCAGCAAATTGCCCATATGACTGCAGGGAAAAAGAATCAGATGCCGGGACATGGAGGTCAGGGGCTGTTATCCATAACATGAATACTCAGCCTAGGAAGGGCGTGTGACGGCAGGATGACAGCAAGATACGCACCACGCACCACGCACCACGCATCATGCATCAAGCTACGAGCTACGAGCTACGAGCTACGAGCTACAAGCTACAAGCTACAAGCTAGCGCTTGAATTGGAAAAACCGGGAAAGTTCCCGGTTTTTTCAGCCTTTCTACGAAGCCGCTGTAGGAGCTTGCCTGCAAGCGATCCGAGCCTAAGCGAGGTAAGGATTCCAGAAACGCATTTCGAAATCCTTGGATAACCATCGAGCGATACCACAAGAAAAGCCGCGCCGAGGCTAGGGCGCGGCTTCGATGTTGGGGCTGCTGCAGGCAGTGATCCGCGTTGTTGCGTGATGCGCGTTGCGTCAGGCGTCTCTTTCAATCAACCAGTCGGCAATCTTTCCCCAGCTCTGTTTCTGTGCCGTGGTGCTGCCGAGAATGCCCATGTGACCGCCATCGATGGTGATGAAGGTCTTGTCCTTGCTGCGAATTAGCGGCTCCATGGCCTGGCTGCAATCGGCGGTGACGATGGGGTCGCCGGCGCCGGTGACGTTGAGCACATTGGCGGTGACCTTGCTCAGATGGCCGTCGCTGCCCTCCATGGGTAGGTTGCCTCTGGCGACCACGTTGTCGGTCCACAGGTAGCGCACGATGTCCTGAATCACGCCTCCGGGATAGGCCACCATGTCATCCAGAAAGGCCCCGTTGGTGGCGTGGGCCGCCACGAATTCGCGGTCATGCAGGTTCTTTACCAGATTCAGGTAACCCTGCAGGCTGCCCACCGGGTTGGTGAGCTTGAATGCCAGGCTGTTCATCCAACCGGGGGAGCGCAGCAACCTGGCAGGGACATCATGGATGCGCAGGCCGGTATTGCTGCGTACCCATTTGGCACGACGGCTGAGGCGCTGGTACTGGACGCCGAGAGCGCCGTTGCGATGATAGTCACAGGGGGCGCCAACCAACACCAGATTGCGGATATCGGGATCATTGCCAAGCGCGGCATAGCAGAGGCTGAACAGTCCGCCGAAACTCCAGCCATGCAGGCTAAGCTGCTGCTGCCCGCTGTGTTGGCGGACCTGCACCAGCAGCTTGGGCAGATAGTCGGCAAAGTAACTGCTCAGGCTCAGGTGGTTGTGGTACTTGCCTGGCCGTCCCCAGTCCACCATGTACAGCTCGAACCCCCGGGCGCGCAGGTAGCGCACCAGGCTGCGCTGCGGGAACAGATCGTAGATCAGCATGTTCACCGCCAGCGGCGGTACCACCACCAGCGGGGTGCGCTGGGCGCTCTGGCTTACCGGCATGATGCTGCCGTCGCTCAGCGGGACGGCTTTTTCCGGCAGGGGCGGGTAGTAGCGCAGTTTGACCAGCCCATCGTCGAACAGGGTGTCGAACGGGGTCTTTCCGGCCTGGCTCAGTTGCTCAGACGCAAACAGCCGGGCGCGGCCATTCTGCAGGCGGTGGCGCCAGGGGCGGGTCTTCTGTTGCAGGGATTCACTGAGCATGGTGATACCGGCGTTATCTGTTGGGCCGGTCATTGTAAGCAAGATGGAAGGCTGTGCACTCGCCGTAAGGACAGGGATTGGCGGCGTGGGGGATACCCCGCCGCGGGGCGGTCATTGCCCTGTGGCGGGGAATCTGTCTGGTGAGCCTAGTGGAAGCTGCCCAGCTTGCCGCGCACGCGAGTGACGCTGCCGGCCTTGAGTTCACTCTCGAAGCTGGCCTTGCCTTCCGGGAACAGCAGTACCACGGTGGAGCCGAGCAGGAAGCGGCCCAGTTCATCGCCCTTCTGCAGGGTGATGGGCTGGGTACGCTGGTAGTCGGTGCTCTGCACTTCACGGGGCAGGGGGCAAACCTGGCCAGAGAAGACAGTTTCGATGCCGGCCACGATCATGGCACCCACCAGAATGACCGCCATGGGGCCATTGTCGGTGTCGAAGATGCATACCAAACGCTCGTTGCGGGCAAACAGGTTGGGCACACCGTTGGCGGTTGCTTCGTTGACCGAAAACAGGTCGCCGGGCACGTAACGGGTTTCGCGCAGGGTGCCGGTGAACGGCATGTGCACACGGTGATAATCCCGCGGAGAGAGATAAATGGTGGCGAACTGGCCGTTGGTAAATTCGCTGGCCAGGGCACTGTCACCACCCACCAGGTCATAAAGCGAGTAGTCATGCCCCTTGGCCTGGAAGACCTGATTGGCACGGATGGCACCCAGTTGGCTGACGGCACCGTCCGCCGGGCTGGCGATGTCGTTCACTGCATCCGCTTCCAGCGGGCGGGCATCCGCCTTCAGGGCGCGGGTAAAGAAGGCGTTGAAGGTGGGAAACTGATCCGGATCCTGGATCTCGGCTTCGGACAGATCAATGCCGAATCGCTTCATGAACTGGTTGATGAAGGTGGTCTTGATCCATGGCACTTCGCTACGCGCCAGCATGCCCACCAGGCGGGACAATCCGTGCTGGGGCACCAGATACTGCAGAATCACAAAAAGCTTGTCGCGCAGGTTCAAGGGTGAAGCCTCATTCTATGTGTGGTTTTGATGTTGTCGTCAGACCTCCGACCTCGGACGTCCGACATATCAATTTCAGCTGTCCGGTTTTTCCACCGGGGTGTCCGGATGGTTACCCCATTCCGCCCAGGAGCCGGCATAACCGCGCAGGCGCGGGTAGCCGAGAATCTTGCCCACCAGCCAGGAAAAACTGGAGCGGTGGTGAGTCTGGCAGTGGCAGATCACTTCCTTGTCCGGCGTGATGCCGCGGTCTTCCAGTTCGGCACGGATTTCATCCAGCGGACGCAGGCGCAGGTTGTTGCTGCGGTCCATGGCATCGGTCCACTCATAGTGAATGGCGCCGGGAATATGGCCGGCTTTCTGGGCGAAGGCGCGTACACCGGCGTATTCCTCTTCGGAGCGGGAGTCCCACAGGGCCAGAGCCGGGTTGTCGAAGTTCTTGAGCAGGTAGTCCAGATCCACCTCGGTGAGAGGATCATGTTCGCCCACTTCGTAATCACTGGGCTCGGGTTCCGGGGACTCGCTGCTGGTGGGGTGGCCCTCGGCCAGCCAGGCATGGATACCACCGTTCAGATAGCTGTATTTCTTGTGGCCAATGGCATCCAGGGTCCACAGCAACCGCCCGGCCCAACCGCCGCCTTCATCATCGTAGGCCACCACATGGGTATCCGGCGTCAGCCCCAGGCTGGAGAACAGATCCCCCAGCACGTCGTCACTGGGGATCATCCCCGGCGCCGGTTGCGCGCCACTCTGCAACCGTTTGAAATCCAGATGAATCGCCCCGGGCACATGGGCCTGCACATAGATGGTGGGCTTGCTCAGATCAATGATCAGCAGCTTGTCGTCATCAAGGTGCCTGGCGAGTTCGGCGGGTTCTAGCAGTAGAGGGAGCATAAAGGCAGTTAACAGTTAACAGTGAATAGTGAACAGCGAAAACAGTGCGTCGCCATCAGGGTTGGGGGACATTGTCCCTTATTCGCTGTTCACTGTTAACTGTTCACTTTTCACTGGTATCTCTCCCGCCCCTCCTCATCCAGCGTATCGGCGATCTGGTAGAAGTTTTCCAGCCGCTCTTCGCTGATGGCGCCGCTGTCGGCGGCGTCCAGGAAGGCGCAGCCGGGTTCGTTGCGGTGGGAGCAGTTGCGGAATTTGCAGTGGCCGGCCAGTTCCGAGAGCTCCCGGTAGCCGTGTAGCAGTTCGTCTTCGCTGATATGCCAGAGGCCGAACTCGCGGATACCGGGTGAGTCGATCAGTTCGCCGCCGGTGGGCAGGTGGAACAGGCGGGCGGTGACGGTGGTGTGCTGGCCCAGGCCGGAATTGGCCGACAGGTCGCCCACATCCAGCTCGGCTTCCGGCAGAACCGCATTGACCAGAGAGGACTTGCCCACCCCGGACTGCCCTACGAATACACTGATCTTGCCCTTCAGGGCGTCGTGCAGTGGCGCCAGGCCCTGCGGGTCATGGGCGCTGAGTTCCATCACCGGGTAACCCAGCTGCTGGTACATGGCTTTCAGGTCGTCGATAAAGGGACGCAGTTCCTCGTCGATCAGGTCGGCCTTGTTGAGTACCAGTGTGGCCGGAATGTCGGAGAGTTCAGCGGCCACCAGATAGCGATCCAGCAAGGTGCTGGATGGCGTAGGGAGAGGCGCAAATACCACCAGCATCTGCTCCACATTGGCGGCCACCGGTTTCAGGTTGCCGTAGGGATCCGGGCGCTTGAGTACCGTTTCGCGGGGCTCGATGGCGACCACGACGCCGAGGCCTTCGCTCTTGGGCGGCTGCCAGATCACCCGGTCGCCCACCACCAGTTGTTCCAGGGTGGCGCGGAAGTGGCAGCGCCGGCTTTCGCCGTCGGGGCTCTCCACCTGCACCTGCTGGCCAAAGTGGGCGGTGATGATGCCCATCTGCTCGTCGCCCAGATCGTCCGCCACCAGCTCTTCCAGCTGCTCGTTGCGTTTCTGGGCGCGTTCGCGCTTTTCTGCCTGAATCTTTTCGATGCGCCAGCGCTGGCGGCGGTTGAGTTTACGTTTGGCCACGGTGTCAGGGGTATCATTCCGGTATTGGGTTGCGGCCATGCTACCATGCGGTCACAGCCACCGCGTAGCCAAGAGACAAGCCATGACCGACAAGCGCAACAATCTGATCTGGATCGATCTGGAAATGACCGGCCTGAGCCCGGAGAACGATCGCATCATCGAAATCGCTACCATCGTCACCGACTCCCAGCTCAACGTGCTGGCGGAAGGGCCGGTGCTGGCGGTGCATCAGAGTGATGAGCTGCTGGACGGTATGGACGAGTGGAACACCGAGCACCACAACAATTCCGGACTGGTGAAGCGGGTGCAGGAAAGCCGTATCAGCGAGATGCAGGCCCAGGCCCAGACCATCGACTTCCTGAAGGAGTACGTGGAGCCCGGCATGTCGCCCATGTGTGGCAACAGCATCTGTCAGGACCGTCGCTTCATGGCCAATTACATGCAGGAGCTGGAAGCGTTCTTCCATTACCGCAATCTGGATGTGTCGACCCTGAAAGAGCTGGCGCGACGCTGGAAACCGGAAATCCTCGATGGCTTCAAGAAGGAAGGCAAACATCTGGCGCTGGATGACATCCGTGAATCCATCGCCGAGCTGAAGTACTACCGCGAGCACTTTATTGGCGCATGAACACAGGTTGCGAGTGACGAGTTTCGAGTTGCGAAAACCTGAAAGGCGGTGGTTTCAGGGTTTTGACTTTCGCGACTCGCGACTCGTTACCCGAAACTATCCTTGATGCTGTTCCAGCGCCCACTGCACATGTTCCTGCACGGTCTCGTCCGGGTAATTGAGGCGTGCCTTGAGGGCATTCATTACCGCTTCCGACGAGGGGGCATTGCCCAACGCTACCGCAATATTCCTCAGCCATTTCCCGTAGCCCGCCCGACGAATCGCCGAGCCGGCGGTGCGTTCCAGAAATTCGTCTTCGCTCCATCCGAATAACGTGACCAGATCACTGTCCCCCAGCCCATGCCGGGGGTGGAAGTCGGTTTCACCGGTGTGCCGGGCATAACGGTTCCAGGGGCACATCAGCTGACAGTCGTCACAGCCGAAGATGCGGTTACCGATGCCCGGGCGCAGGTCTTCGGGGATGCTGCCATCGTGCTCGATGGTCAGATAGGAAATGCAGCGGCGCGCATCCAGCTGATAGGGCGCGACGATGGCGTCGGTGGGGCAGACGGTGATGCAGGCCTTGCACTTGCCGCAATGATCCTCGCCCGGTTCGTCCACGGGCAGGGGGATGTCGGTATAGATCTCGCCGAGAAAGAACCAGCTGCCGGCTTCCCGGTTCAGCACCAGGGAGTGCTTGCCCTGCCAGCCCAGGCCGGCCTTGGCCGCCAGGGGTTTTTCCATTACCGGGGCGCTGTCTACAAAGGCGCGGGCCAGTTCGCTGTCGCCCACTTCGGCACGAATTTTTGCTGCCAGGGTGGCCAGCCGTTTACGGATCAGTTTGTGGTAATCGCGGCCCAGGGCATAGCGGGAGACATAGGCCTTGTCCTTGTCCTGGAGCATTTTTACCGGGGCGGTGTCCGGCGGCAGGTAATCCATGCGGGCTGAAATCACCCGCAAGGTGCGGGGTTCCAGTTCCGCGGGGCGGTATCGCTTGTTGCCATGGGCGGCCATCCATTCCATCTGCCCCTGGTAGCCCTTTGCCAGCCAGGCTTTCAGGTCGGCTTCAGCGGCGGACAGGTCAGTATCGGCAATGCCAATCTGCTGGAAGCCGAGTTCGCGGCCCCATTGCTGGATTTTTTCCTTTAGCTGGTGAAGATCCATGGGTTTCTGAACGGCCCGGTCCCGTGGGTATAATGCGGAAAATGCACGCCGCGTCGATGAGTGAGCGGCGCCACGCTATGTCAGAGGCGAAGGGTAACATGACGGCACTGCCAACCGCGCTTTATACCGCAGCACAGACCCGGGAGCTGGACCGGTTGGCCATTGCTGCCGGAACCCCGGGCGCTGTGCTGATGCAACGGGCCGGGCAGGCGGCGTTCAATGCCCTGTGTGAACGCTGGCCGGAGGCTCGCCACCTGGCCGTGCTGTGTGGCGGCGGCAACAACGGTGGTGACGGCTATGTGGTGGCGGCACTGGCCCATGAGGCCGGATTGGCGCCCCGTATTTATTTTCTCAAACCCCCGGAGTCATTGTCCGGTGATGCTCTGACCATGGCCGAACGCTGCCAGGCCTTGCAGATACCCATGCAGCCTCTGGCCGTGGATGTGCTGCCCGAGGGCGCGGATGTGCTGGTGGACGGGCTGTTTGGTACTGGTCTGTCTGTGCCGCTGCGTGAGGATGCTGCCGGGGTGCTGGCCGCCCTGGATGCGCTCGCGGTGCCAAGGCTGGCGCTGGATATCCCGTCCGGACTCAGTGCGGATACCGGCATGCCGCTGGGGGCCGTGCTGCGGGCAGACCTGACCTGCACCTTTATCGGTGTTAAACGAGGCCTGCTTACCGGGCAGGGGCCGGTGTATACCGGGGTATTACAGTTTACGGATCTGCAGGTGCCGAGAGAGGTCTACCAGCAGGTGCCGGTGGATTGCCAGGTGCCGACCCCGCAAGCACTGCAAAGGGTGCTTGCTCCCCGGAGCCTTGATGGCCACAAGGGACGTTACGGCCATGTGCTGGTAATCGGTGGTGATCATGGTTTTGCCGGTGCGCCGATCATGTCTGCCCAGGCCGCGGCACGCTGCGGAGCAGGCAAGGTCAGCCTGATTACTCGCCCCGACAATGTGCCGATGATGATTGCCCGTCAGCCGGAGGTGATGGCCCGTGGTGTGAATGATCCGGCCCAGGCGCAGTCCCTCATAGAGGCAGCTACTGTGATCGCCATTGGTCCGGGGCTTGCCAGGGATGACTGGGGTAAAGGTTTGCTGGAATTGGCCCTGGCCAGCGGCAAGCCCATGGTGGTGGATGCCGACGCTCTCAACCTGCTTGCCGGGATGGATGATGCCGGTGAAGCCGATTGGGTGTTGACCCCCCATCCGGGGGAGGCGGCCCGACTGTTGAAAGCGGATACTGCTGCTGTTCAGCAGGATCGCTTTGCGGCGCTGGAAAGTCTGCATGCCCGTTACGGTGGCACTGTGCTGCTCAAGGGGCTGGGCACCCTGGTGCAGGGGCATACCGGTCGCGCCCTGATTCGGGAAGGTAACCCGGGTATGGCCAGCGGCGGCATGGGCGATGTGCTCACCGGCGTCATCGCCGCACTGCGCGCCCAGGGGTTGAGCGGGTATGATGCGGCACGTTTTGGTGCCATGGTGCATGCCCGTGCGGCCGATGCCTGCGCCTGTGGCAAGGACAAGGGAAAGGGCGAGCGTGGCTTGCTGGCCACGGATTTACTGGATGCTCTCAGAGAGAATATGAATGAGTAATGCCCCTGTGACGGTTGAACAGATCGATCTGCCGGATGAAGCCGCTACCCTGGCTCTGGGTGCGCAACTGGCCCGCCGCTTGCTTCAGGTAAAGGGCAAGGGGGGCTGTGTCTATCTGGAGGGAGATCTGGGGGCCGGGAAAACCACGCTGGTTCGCGGTATCCTTCGCGGTATGGGGCACCAGGGCGCCGTCAAGAGTCCCACTTATACCATTGTGGAACCCTACGAGCTGGAAGGCGTCCATATATATCACTTTGACCTGTATCGTCTGGCGGATCCGGAAGAACTGGAACTGATCGGGGTACGGGATTATTTCTCCTCTGGCGACCTGTGCCTGCTGGAGTGGCCGGAACGCGGCGCCGGAGTGGTGCCCGAACCGGATTTGACCATTACACTGGCCGTGGACGGCCATGGAAGAAAAGCGACCCTGGAATGGGCCTATGACGCGACACACTGACAATAAAAAAAGAATTCTGGGCGCGCTGCTACTGGTGGCGGGCTGGCTGGCCAGTCCCTCCTTGCTGGCAAAAGAGAGCATTGAGTCGGTGCGTCTGCATCGGGCGCCGGATCACACCCGTATCGTGTTTGATCTGCCCGCGCCCCTGGATCACAAGCTCGACAAGCTGGCCAACCCGGATCGCATCGTGCTGGATCTGCAGGATGCCAAGCTGGATTTCGATATCAATTCACTGGATTACGCCAGTAGCCCGATTGCCAACATTCGTGTCGGTGAACATGCGGACAAGACCCGGGTGGTGTTCGACATGCGCGAAGGGGTGCGTACCCGCACCAATCTGCTCAAGCCGATCGAGCCCCATGGCTGGCGTCTGGTGGTGGATCTTTTCGACAGGGCGTTGACGGATTCCACGGCCACCACAACCGGATCTGCTGCCACTTCCCCTTCCAGCAAGCCGAGCAAGGCACCGGAAGTGCGCAAGACGACCCAGGATGAGCAGCGTCTGATGATTGTCGCCATCGATGCCGGCCATGGTGGTGAGGATCCCGGAGCCCGTGGCCCCAGTGGTACCTGGGAAAAAAACGTGGTGCTGCAGATCGCCAAGAAACTGCAGAAACTGGTCAACGATCAGGCAGGCATGCGTGCGGTGATGGTGCGCGACGGTGATTATTATGTGCCGCTGGCTGAGCGCCGCAAGATTGCCCGCCAGAAGCATCGTGCCGACGTGTTCATCTCCATCCATGCGGATGCCTTCAATGATGCCCGTGCCCACGGTGCCTCGGTGTTTGCTCTCTCCAACCGTGGCGCCACCAGTGCCAAGGCCCGCTTCCTGGCCAAGATTGCCAACGAGTCCGACCGGGTAGCCGGGGTGTATGAAGAGGAAGAAGACGACAGCTCCCTGCTCAGTGTGCTGGCAGATCTGCAAATGAACGGCTCCATGGCAGGCAGCCTTTATCTGGGCCGTCAGGTGCTCAAGGAAATGGGCAAGGTGACCAAGTTGCACGGTAACCGGGAGAAAGTGGAACAGGCCGGGTTTGCGGTACTCAAGGAACCGGAAATGGTGTCGATCCTGGTAGAGACCGGCTTCATCTCAAACCCGACAGAAGAGCGAAACCTGCGTTCTTCTGCCCATCAGACCAAGCTGGCGAAAGCGGTACTGGCCGGGATCGATGACTACTTCCGTTCCCATCCGGCTCCCAACAGCTGGTATGCCGCCCAGCGCCGTGAGCGGGGTGAGGAGTATCGCATCCAGCCCGGTGATACACTGTCGGAAATTGCCCGTCAGTACAGTGTCAGCGAACAATCCATTCGAACTGCCAACGATATCCGGGGTGACCGCATCATGGTCGGCCAGGTGCTGAAAATTCCGCGCTCCTGAGGGCGCGGCTTTCATCAATAAGGCTTCACACTGACACCCGGCCCCCGCTTGAGTCGGGGGCATGTCGGTCCTCAATGACTCCACAAGGGTTCTGTTTTGTCCAAGATTCAACTGCTGGATTCCCGCCTAGCCAACCAGATCGCCGCCGGTGAGGTGGTGGAGCGCCCTGCATCGGTGCTGAAAGAGCTACTGGAAAATGCCCTGGATGCCGGCTCGGAATCCATCAGTGTGGATGTGGAGCAGGGGGGCGTGAAGCTCCTGCGAGTGCGTGATAACGGGCATGGTATCGAGCGCGAAGACCTGCCGCTGGCACTGTCCCGCCATGCCACCAGCAAGATTCGGGGGCTGGAAGATCTGGAGGCGATCGGCACTCTGGGTTTTCGCGGGGAGGCGCTTGCCGCCATCAGCTCGGTGTCCCGACTGACCCTGGCCAGCAACGTGGAAGGAGAAGCGGAAGGCTGGCAGGTACAGGTAGAAGGCCGTGACATGGCGCCCACCGTGACCCCGGCCGGGCACCCGCGCGGCACAACGGTGACCATGCGCGACCTGTTTTTCAACACCCCGGCCCGGCGTCGTTTCCTGCGCACCGAAAAGACGGAATTCAATCATCTGGAAGAAGTGTTCCGGCGCATTGCCCTGAGCGAGTTCAATACCGCCTTCCGGCTTACCCATAACCAGAAAGTGATTCATCAGTTGCCTGCGGGGCTGGATGACACCCTCCGTGCGGCCCGCGTCGCCAAGCTGTGTGGCAAGGGGTTCATGGATCAGGCGATACCGGTGGATGTGGAGCGCGACGGGATTCGTCTGCATGGCTGGATGGGGTTGCCCACCTTTTCCCGTTCCCAGGCAGACCTGCAGTATTTCTATGTGAATGGTCGGGTGATCCGCGACAAGGTGGTCAGCCATGCTGTGCGTCAGGCCTATGCGGATGTGCTTTACCACGGTCGCCATCCGGCCTATGTGCTGTTCCTGGAACTGGACCCGGCCATGGTGGACGTGAACGTGCACCCCACCAAGCACGAAGTGCGTTTCCGCGAGCAACGTATGGTGCACGGTTTTCTTTACAGCTCTCTGCATCGCGCCATTGCTGAAGTGCGCCCCGGCCAGGAGCCCGGCCCTGCGGTAGTGGAACAGGATCTTTCCATGCCGGTGAGTGAGCCGAGTCAGGGCAGCATGTCTCTCTCGGCGCCCTCCGGTCGACCCTATTCACCGCCGGCGTCCGCAGGCAACAGTTTTGGCTATGGTCAGGGCATGCGTCAGGCGGATGCCTATGGCGCCCTGGTGCAGCGGCAGGTGGAAGAGGCCGCTCCTGCGGTGATGCCGCCGGCCAGTGAGGATGAAACGGTGCCGCCGCTGGGTTACGCCGTGGCACAGCTGCATGGCATTTTTATTCTTGCCGAGAACCAGCACGGCATGGTGGTGGTGGACATGCATGCCGCCCATGAACGGATTACCTACGAGCGCCTCAAGCAGAGCTGGTCTGATGACAAGGTGCGTAGCCAGCCGTTGCTGGTGCCTGTGTCTCTGGCAGTTTCCTCCCGGGAAGCGGATTTTGCCGAAGAACAGCCGGAAGTGTTCAGTCGCCTGGGCTTTGTGGTCGAGCGGGCCGGCCCTGAGACGCTGGTGGTCAGAGAGGTGCCGGCCATGCTGCGCAACAGCGACAGTGAATCCATGGTGCGTGACGTATTGTCCGACCTGCTCGCGCAAGGCAGCAGCGAGCGCATCGAGCAGAAGCTGGATGAATTGCTCTCCACCATGGCCTGTCATGGCAGTGTGCGCGCCAACCGCCGTCTGACCATTCCCGAAATGAATGCCCTGCTGCGTGATATGGAGGCCACCGAACGCTCCGGGCAGTGCAACCATGGCCGCCCGACCTGGACCCAGATGAGTCTTAAGGATCTGGACCGACTGTTCATGCGGGGGCAGTGAATGGACGCCGGACACCGGATGCCTGACGCCGGACGCGAATCCTCCGCTGCCTTGCCGGTCATCTTGCTGATGGGCCCCACTTGTTCCGGCAAGACGGCGCTGGCCATTGAGGCGGCAAAAAAGCTGCCGGTCGAAATCATCAATGTGGATTCGGCACTGGTCTACCGGGATCTGGATATCGGTGCCGCGCGGCCAACACCGGAGGAGCTGGCGGTGGCACCTCATCGTCTGCTTGGATTCCGGGAGATCACCGAACCCTATTCGGCGGCAGATTTTCGCGCTGATGCCCTCCGTGAGATCCAGAGTATCCACGAGAATGGCAAACTGCCCCTGCTGGTGGGTGGCACTATCCTGTATTTCAAGGCGCTGGTGGAAGGTCTGGCGCCGTTGCCGGAGGCGGATGCCGGGGTGCGTGAGGAGATTGCCCGTCTGGCAGAGGAGAAAGGCTGGCCGGCGGTGCATGCGGAACTGCAAAAAGTGGATCCGGTCACCGCCGAGCGCCTCAAACCCATGGACCGGCAACGATTGCAGCGTGCCCTGGAAGTCTACCGGATCACCGGGCGGCCTCTTTCCGCCTTTCATGCCGAGCATCATACGGCTGTCACATTGCGCAAGGATGGTTTGAGTGAGTTCAGTGCGCTGCCGTGGCCGGTCTACAGTGCGGCGCTGGCGCCGGCGGATCGCAGCTGGTTGCACGAGATGATCGCCCGGCGTTTTGACGCCATGCTGGCGGCGGGGCTGGTGGATGAAGTAAAGGCCTTGATGGTGATGCCAGAGGTGCATCGGGATTTGCCGGCGATCAAGGCGGTGGGTTACCGGCAGGTCTGGGATTACCTGAACGGTGAGTATGACGAAGAAGAAATGATCCAGAAGGGGGTGATTGCCACCCGCCAACTGGCGAAAAGACAGTACACCTGGCTAAGAAAATGGCCGAATCTGGCATGGTTTGACAGTAACAACGAGCAACAGCGCAATGCGCTGTATGGCCAGCTTGCGAATATCTGTAATTCTGTGTTTAGTTAAAGCCGAGTGCTGACTTTTTGGTCTATAATGCCAATGAATTGGGGGCTGGGGATCTTGAAATCAGGTTTCGCCATCCCATATAGGTCGGATCTGGAACCATTTTTCCGGGTTGTTGACGAAAAAGATGTCTGATTGCGGATCAGGCAGGCAGTGGCCGTTCGGGACGGTTTCACTGTCACAAACCGCGCTGATTGCCCGAAGTGTTGGGCACTACTTTTTACTGTGATTTCTCAAGGAGACTTGCCATGTCTAAGGGGCATTCTTTACAAGACCCTTTCCTGAACGCTTTGCGTAAGGAACGGATTCCGGTTTCAATCTTTCTGGTGAACGGCATCAAGCTGCAGGGCCAGATCGAGTCATTTGACCAGTACGTGGTTCTGTTGAAGAACGCTGTCAGTCAGATGGTTTACAAGCACGCCATTTCTACCGTGGTGCCTGCCCGTAACCCCCGCGCCGGTGGTAACCCGGCCATGGCCGCGGGTAACGGTGGCACGGCAGCACCCGCCGGTGAGGGCTACGGCAACCAGTAAGCCGTACCGCTCTCGGTAAAGAAGGCCACCTCCGGGTGGCCTTTTTTGTGGGCCGCGTTGCGGCCGCAGTCAGAAAACGTTGTCTGGCAACTTGAAACAGGCCCTTTCAGCCCAAATATGCCGATACATGGCCCAGGCGCGTGATGTTCCCTGCCTTTTTGGCCACGCTGGTTTACAATCGGCACATTCATCCCCATATCAGGTCTCTATGGACTTATTTGATCGTACAGAACAGTCGCGCACGGGCGCCGGAGAGAAGGCCATCCTGGTCCACATGGACCTTCCGGATGCCATGGGGCGTGAAGATCTGGACGAATTTCATCATCTGGTGACCTCCAGCGGTGTGGAGCCGGTGGTGGAGCTCACTGGCAAGCGCGACCGCCCGGATCCGGCTCTCTTTATCGGTACAGGCAAGAGCGATGAGCTGGCCCAGTTGGTCAAGGATCACGAGGCCGATGTGGTGCTGTTCAATCATGCCCTCAGTCCTGCCCAGGAACGTAATCTGGAGCGCGCGGTCAAGTGCCGGGTGCTGGATCGCACTGGCCTGATTCTGGATATCTTTGCCCAGCGCGCCCGCACCCATGAAGGGGTGCTTCAGGTCGAGCTGGCCCAGCTGCGCCATCTTTCCACCCGGCTGGTGCGGGGCTGGACTCACCTTGAGCGTCAGAAAGGCGGTATCGGCCTGCGTGGCCCGGGTGAAACCCAGCTGGAGACTGACCGCCGTCTGCTGCGTGACCGCATTCGCGCCATCGAATCGAAACTGGACAAGGTGCGTAAGCAGCGTGCCCAGGGGCGTCGGGCCCGGCAGCGTTCAGAAACCCCGCTGATCTCGCTGGTGGGTTACACCAATGCCGGCAAGTCCACCTTGTTCAATGCCATCACCACCGGTGATGTGTATGTGGCGGACCAGTTGTTCGCCACCCTGGATCCGACCCTGCGCAAGGTAAAAGTGCCCGGCGTCGGCCCTGCCATTCTGGCCGACACCGTGGGTTTTATCCGCCATTTGCCCCACCGCCTGGTGCAGGCATTCCGGGCAACCCTGGAAGAAACCGTTAACGCGACCTTGCTGCTGCATGTGACAGATTGCAGTGCCGAGGAGCGCGACAGCAACGTGGAAGCGGTCAACGAAGTGCTGGAAGAAATCGGTGGCGACAAGCTGCCGGTGCTGCACGTCTACAATAAGGTGGACAACCTGGGCGAGGCGCCGCGCATCGATCGTGATGAGCATGGTCAGCCCTGGCGAGTGTGGATTTCAGCCCAGACCGGTGACGGTTTTGATCTGCTTTTTGAGGCCATTGCGGAACGTTTGGCTGCGGGTTGGGTCGATTGCTGGGTGCGTCTGCCTGCCCATGCCGGTCGACTGCGCGCCCGCCTGCACGAGGCCGGCGAAGTGCTGGATGAGCAGGCTGCGATGGATGGCAGCATGCTGCTGCGCATCAACGTTAACCGGGTGCATTTCGAGCGCCTGTTGCGTGAGCAGGGTCTGCGTGAAGAAGAATTGGTAGTACCTGCGCCAGAAGAGGGTGCGGGTTCGGTTGCAGGGGAAGAAAGCCCTTCCTACAATTCAGAACGCTCGCCGAAGGCGGGATAACGTAAATGCCGGAGGGCGCACAGCCCGAACGGATTGGAGACCTACATGGCGTGGAATGAACCCGGCGGCAACAAGCCGAAAGACCCCTGGGGTGGTGGCGGTGACCAAGGTCCGCCGGATCTTGATGAAGCTCTGAAGAATCTCAAGGACAAGATCAACAACGTCTTTGGCAGCAAGGGCGGCGGTAGCGGTGGCAGCAGCGGTGGCGGTTCCCCCTGGCCAGTGATCGTGATCGGTATCGTGGTGGCGGCGCTGGTGTACATCGCCGTGGGCACTTTCCAGGTGGATCAGCGCGAGCGCGCCGTGGTGCTGCGTTTCGGCAAGTTCGATCGCATCGTGGAGCCGGGCCTGAACTGGCGTGCGCCGATTTTCGAACAGTTTGAAAAGGTGGATGTGGGCCAGAACCGTCGCTTTGAAATCACCGAAGAGATGCTCACCAAGGACACCAATATCGTCAGTGTGACCCTTCAGGTGCAGTACCAGGTGCTGGATCCGCGCCCGTTCCTGCTGAAAGTGGCCCAGCCGGAAGCCATTCTGGAGCACGCTACCAGCTCGGCCCTGCGTCACGTAGTGGGTGCCTCCTCAATGGATGACGTGCTCAAGGACAACCGGGAAGCCATTCCGGTGCAGGTTCGTGAGCGTCTGGCGGAATACCTGAACCGTTACGATACCGGCCTGGTACTGCGTCAGGTGGTGCTGGACAAGACCGAAGCGCCGAATGCGGTGCGTGATGCCTTCGATGACGTATCCAAGGCCAAGGAAGATGAAGACCGCTTCCGCAATGAGGCCGAAGCCTATCGCAACGCGGTGATTCCCCAGGCCCGAGGTGAAGCCCAGCGCGTGACCGAAGAAGCGGAAGCCTACAAGCAGCAGGTTGTAGACCGTGCCAGTGGTGATGCGGATCGCTTTACCGACCTGTTGACCGAATATCGCAAGGCGCCGGATGTGACCCGTGAGCGTCTCTACCTGGAAACCATGACCCAGGTGTTTGGTTCCACCAGCAAAGTGCTGGTGGATGTGGAGAAGGGCAACAGCCTGATCTACCTGCCGCTTGAGCAGCTGATGAAGAATAACGCTGCCAAGGCGGGAGACAGTGGTTCCCAGACACGCCCCTCCAGCAATACGCCGGCCAGTGCCGGTGCCGATGACGGGGGCAGCGGTCGCAGTGGTAGCCGCAGTCTGTACAGCACACAGAACCAGGGGTTGCGCTAATGAATAATCGAGGATGGGTCGCGCTTCTGGCAGCAGGTCTGGTGGCTTTGTTGGCACTGGATTCCTTCTACATTGTGAAGCAGACCGAAAAAGCCGTACTCAAGCAGTTCAGCCGTATCGAACTGGCAGATATGGACCCGGGCATTTATTTCAAATGGCCGTTGGTGTCGGAAGTGGTGAAAGTGGATGGCCGTGCTCTGGTCTATGATGTGCCCACTCAGGCGTTCCTCACTGCCGAGAAGAAGCTGCTCAATGTGGATGCCTTCGTGGTATGGCGGATCAATAACGTGCAGCGCTATATCGTTAGCGTCGGCGGTGGCTCTTCCAATCCGCAGATCATGGAAGACCGTGCCCGTCAGCTGCTGGACCCGCGTGTGAACGAAGCCCTGCGTAACGAGTTTGCCTCGCGCACCGTATTTCAGGTGGTGGCCGGCGAAAGCGACGTGGAGTCGGTGGAAGATGGCAAGGCGATCATTCGTGACCCGGCCACCGGAGAAACCACGGAAGTGCCCGCGGATCAGTTGGATGAGTCGATTCTGAGCAAGACTGATGACAGTGGTGAAGCGCAGCAAGCCATGGCAGATCAGGGCGCCGCTTCCGATCAGCGCGAAGCATTGATGGATCAGGTTCGTGAAGAGGTGAACAAGTCCACCATGGAAGATCTGGGTATCGAAGTGGTGGATATCCGCGTGAAGCAGGTGGACTGGCCGGATCAGGTGCGTGGCAGGGTATTTGACCGCATGCGCGCCGAGCGTCAGCGTGATGCCGCCGCGCACCGTTCCCAGGGCCGTGAGGAAGCGGAGAAGATCCGTGCTGGCGCCGACCGTCAGCGCACCGAGATCCTGGCTGACGCCTACCGCAAGTCCCAGGCGATCCGCGGTGAGGGTGATGCCCAGGCGGCATCCATCTACGCCGGGGCCTACAATCAGGACAAGGAGTTCTTCCGCTTCTATCGCAGCCTGCAGGCCTACAAGGAGAGCTTCAAGGATCCGGAAGACGTGATGATCCTGGAGCCCGACAGCGACTTCTTCCGCTATATGAAGGGAGCCAAAGGGCAGTAATCGTCCCGGCCCACAAAAAAGCCCCGCTCTGGCGGGGCTTTTTTGTGGGCCGCTCTGCGGCTGCAACACGCGTCAGGCAACACGCAACACGCGAGACCCCTCGCGTGCTGACAACTCCTGCGTCAGAAATTGGGCCGTAGGAGCCCTCTGTGCTCGTCAGGGTATGCCTGCAGGCGATCCGAGCCTCGGCGAGGTCATGAGTTTCGAGTTGCGAGAGACGAGTTTCGAAAGGCAAAACCTCAAACCGGGTTCCTTTCCAGCGGTTTCAGGTTTTCGAAACTCGTTACTCGAAACCCGCTTCTGGAATCCTTACCTCGCTCAGGCTCGGATCGCTTGCAGGCAAGCTCCTACAGCGGGTATTTCCGCTGGGCAGGGGCTGGAGCGCTGTGGCCAGTCCGGTGCTCAGGAACCTGTCAGATACCGGGAACCCGTGGTAGAATGCCGCAACCGGGGGCAATGCTCCCGGTTTTTTTGTGGCTGTTGTCTGGCAGGAATGATGGATTTTTCCTTGTTGATCAAGGCGTTGTGCCTGGTGTTGGTCATTGAAGGCATTCCACTGTTTCTGGCCCCGGAGCGTGCCCGTGCGGCAGCGCTGCAGGTGGCGGGAATGCCCGGACGCACATTGAGAATTCTTGGGCTGGTGCTGATGTTACTCGGCGCCGGCCTGTTGGCAGGTCTGTAGGATCTGACTTCACGGCGAAGTGGAAAGGTCGGTGACGGCATTTTCAACACCCGAACATGGTGAACGAATGAATCAGGAAGCACAGTGGCTGCTGCCCGACGGGGTAGAAGAGGTTCTCCCCGGCCGGGCCCGCGCAATTGAACAACTGCGCCGCCGTACACTGGATCTGTATCAGCAGTGGGGTTACGAACTGGTGTTCCCGCCGCTGATCGAGTTTCTCGAGTCCCTGCTCAACGGCGCAGGCCGTGATCTGGAGCGGGAAACCTTCAAGATCACTGACCAGCTCACCGGTCGCCTGATGGGGGTGCGCGCCGATATCACTCCCCAGGTGGCACGGATGGATGCCCACAGTCTGCGCCAGAGTGCGCCCACCCGGCTGTGTTATTGCTCCAGCGCACTGCGTACCCGCCCGGCTGTGGCGGGTGGTACCCGTCTCCCTTACCAGATTGGCGTGGAACTGTTTGGCCATGCCGGTAGCGACAGTGATCTGGAAGTGATCACCCTGTTGCTGGAAACCCTGCGCCTGGCCGGTCTCGATCAGACCATTGTGCTGGATCTGGGCCATGTGGGTCTGTTCCGCGGTCTGCTGGGAGCCTGTCAGCTCAGCGAAGCGGAGCAGTACCAGCTGGAAGATATCTTCGTGCGCAAGGCGCGGGTCGAGCTGGAGACCTTTGTCAGCGAGCGCGACCTTCCCGGCAAGGCCGGCGAGGCGCTGCTGGCTTTGCCCTGGCTGGCTGGCGGTGCCGCGGTACTGGAACAGGCCCGAACCTTGCTGGGAGATTTCCCGGCGGCGCTGGAGGCGCTGGGCGAACTGACCGAACTGGTCGAGGTGCTGGACGCGAAAGGCGTCAACCTGCATCTGGATCTGGGTGAGCTGCGCGGTTACCACTACCATACCGGCTGTGTGTTTGCCGCCTACCTGCCCGGCGAAAGCGAGCCGCTGGCCAAGGGCGGTCGCTATGACCACATTGGTGAAGTGTTTGGTCGTGCCCGTCCTGCCACCGGCTTCAGTGCTGACCTGAAGATGCTGGCCTCCCGGGTTCAGGCGGATGCCTGCGATGGCATTCTGGCCGAAGGTTCATTGCGCAACGCGGACTTCGCCGCCAGCGTGGCCGCTCTGCGCGAACAGGGTGAAAGAGTCGTGCTGGCCCTGCCGGGCGCAGACAACGACCCGCAAGTACTCGGTTGCCAGCGCAAGCTGGTACAGGGTGATAACGGCTGGGTCATTCAGGACTTATAGAATTCGTAGGGCGGAAATGGGCGTCAGCCCATCTCCGCCGTTGTGATGGTGGCGCAGACGGGTTACGGCCAGTCCGCTTCCTACGGTAAAGCGTGTCGCGTGAAGCGTGATGCGTGCAAGCGTTCAATCAACAGGCAGCTAGCAATCATGGGTAAGAACGTAGTCATTCTCGGCACCCAGTGGGGTGATGAAGGCAAGGGCAAGATCGTGGATCTGCTCACCGACCAGGCCTCTCTGGTGGCCCGCTTTCAGGGCGGCCATAACGCCGGGCATACCCTGGTGATCGACGGCAAGAAGACCGTCCTTCACCTGATCCCCTCCGGTATTCTGCGCGAAGACGTGCAGTGCCTGATCGGTAATGGTGTGGTGCTGGCCCTGGATGCGCTGCTGAAAGAAATTGGCGGTCTGGAAGCAAATGGTGTTCCGGTGCGTGAGCGCCTGCGTCTGTCCGCGTCCTGCCCGCTGATCCTGCCCGTGCACGTGGCGCTGGACCAGGCCCGTGAAGCGGCCCGCGGCAACAAGAAGATTGGTACCACCGGCCGCGGTATCGGTCCTGCCTATGAAGACAAGGTAGCCCGTCGCGGTCTGCGTCTGGGTGATATCTATCACCGTGAGCGTTTCGCTGCCAAGCTGGGCGAAGTGATGGATTACCACAACTTCGTGCTGCGCAATTACTACAATGCCGAGCCGGTGGACTTCCAGCAGACCCTGGATGAAACCCTCAAGCTGGGTGAAGAAGTGCGCGACATGGTCACCGACGTGACCTCCGTGCTGCATCACGCCCGTGAGCAGGGCGAGAACATCATGTTCGAAGGGGCCCAGGGCACCCTGCTGGATATCGACCACGGTACCTACCCCTACGTGACCAGCTCCAACACCACCGCCGGCGGTACCGCCACCGGTTCCGGGGTTGGCCCGCTGTATCTGGATTACGTGCTGGGTATCACCAAGGCCTACACCACCCGTGTCGGCAGTGGTCCGTTCCCCACCGAGCTGTTCGATGAGAATGGCCGATACCTGGCCGAGAAAGGTCACGAGTTCGGTTCCACCACTGGCCGTGCCCGTCGTTGTGGCTGGTTCGATGCGGTGGCCCTGAAGCGCTCCATCCAGATCAACTCCATTTCTGGCCTGTGCCTGACCAAGCTGGATGTACTGGATGGTCTGGAAGAAGTGAATATCTGTATTGGCTATCAGGATGCGGAAGGCAACTCTCTGGCCTGTGCATGGGATGCAGACAGCTACGAGGAAGTGAAGCCGGTGTACGAAACCCTGCCGGGCTGGAGCGAATCCACTCTGGGGGTGAAGGCAGTGGAAGATCTGCCGGCCAATGCCCAGGCCTACCTCAAGCGTATCGAGGAGGTGACCGGCGCGCCCATCGACATCATCTCCACCGGTCCTGACCGGGTAGAGACCATCATCAAGCGCCATCCGTTCGCTTGAAGTTGAAGCGATAACAAAAACGCCCCGCATCGCGGGGCGTTTTTTTTGGCCGCTCTGCGGCCGCTACACGCTTCATGCATCACGCAACACGCAAAGATCAAAAGCGGATTTACCACAGAGGTCACAGAGGTCTCTGAGCGCGAATTGCTGAGTGATGCTGTTCTTGCTGATCTTGTTTTAGGAGCCCCACTGGAGGGGCGAACAAAACCCGGGATCAAAACCCCCTTCGTTGCCCTCATGGCATCAATCTCACTCAGGGCGGAGTAAAACGCTGGAGCAGCAGATTCCCGCAAACCCGCGATAAATCTTTTTTCCGGGGTGGGGCAGCAAGATTGTCGCCTGCAGGCAGGCTCTCTCTTTCTGTGCTGCCCTTCCGGTTCCGCCGTTCGCATGTTGCGTAAGGCGTGTTGCTTTTAGCGGATTATTCGCCTTCCGGGTTGTAGATCCACAGCATGTTGTTCACGTGCTTGCTGGTGTCTTCACCCATGAGTACACGGCCGTCATTGAGAACGTAAACGTTGTCCGGACGGGACACGTTGTCATCGGAACACTGGCTGCCGGTGGCGCCGCTGTCATACGGACCACCCGCTACCACCGGATCCATGCGGCTGACGTTGAAGTCCGCTTCCAGTGGCAGGCGGTACATGATGCCACAGGGGTTGCCGGATACCTGGATGTCGCCGGCATCGTCGGTCATGGCACCGGTGATGTCGGTCAGGCCCACGTACATGTACGGAATGCTGCCGCTCTTGGCGCCTTCGTAGTTGATGTTGATGCCTTCCATCTTGTTGAACTCGACGGTTGCACTCAGGGCTTCTGCGGCTTTCAGGGTTTCCAGGAAAGCGACGCGATCATCCGCGAACGGTGAAGAGGCAATGCCGTTCATGCCGTCCAGATCCTGGTTCAGCTTGCTCTCTGCCCAGTCGTTGATCTGCTGGTCGGTGATGTAGCTGTTGGCGTCGGCGACGAAGTCACCTTCATCAATGTCATCGTACTCATCAATGGCCGCTTCCAGGGTGGCATTGGTGCTGGTGCCCAGTGCAATCCATTCCAGGTCAAAGCCGGCGATGCTGCTGTCGGTTTCATCGTCCTGGGTTGCCTTGGCCGCATACATGGTGCCGGAAGACAGGTCTCCGGCGGTGTCTGCCACAAACTTGTAGAAGCCCTTGTGGCCGCCATCATCGGTCAGGTAGACGGTCTTCTCGTCAGGCATGATGATCGGGTTTTCGTGGGCAACGCGGCCCAGGGTGAAGTGCTTCACCGGTACCGGCGCGGCATCGGTAGGGTTGGTGATTTCCACGATGTAGCCGTAGTCATACGGGTTCGGGAAGGTGCCACCCAGATAGTCCTGGATTTTCTGCACGTCGCCGTAGCTGGGGTAACCGCCGGAATAGCTGCTGTCGTTCCAGTGGGCAGTATTTTCGGCTTCGTAGTTTTCTTCGGACGTCAGCGGGGTGCCCCACGGAGAGACGCTGCCGAAGCAGTTGATCATGGTGCCTTTCACGCCAGAGAAGTCGATGTTCATGGCGCTGTTTACGAACCACTCATCATCAACCTTGCTCAGCTCCATGCGGCTCATGCCGCCGGGGCGATCTTCCCAGGCGGTGAACAGATAACCGTTGTTGCCTTCTTCATCGGTGGCGATGAAGGCATTGAAGTCCGGGTTGTTGGATTGCTTCACGGAGCTGTTGCCGTCGCCGCTGACGATGTGACCGAGGCCAAATGGCAGGCCGCCGGCAAAGGTGGCGCCTTCACGGCCCAGTACCTGATAGCGGCCGGTGGCGACGCGAGTGGTCATGGCTTCAACGGATTCCGGGTCTGGTACGCTAACCGGCTCCAGATCGGTGGGCAGGTTCTGGATGTCCACACCGATCCAGGCGCCGACGGCGGCCTTGTCTTCCCCATTGGGCAGGGTGTCGGAGGGATGCTGAATATTAAAGAAGACTTCCCCGTTGGGGCTGACCTCGATGCCGGTCAGCTCGGCCCCCTTGGGGATGGTGGCAAGACGGGTCACTTTGGCGCCGGCGACGCCGTCTTCAGCGGCTGCGTCATTGTTGCTGTTGCTGCCGCCACAGGCAGCCAGGGTGGCTGCGGCGATGGCCACTGCCAGGGCTTTCTTGTTCAACATCATGTTCATGGCTTCCCACCAGGTTGGAGAATTTTGGAGTCCTGATTGTGGGAAGCGAATATGAAAAATTGACGATAAACAGATTGCGGTTTCAAGGCGCCGCTTGCGACTGTTTCTCAACACCATTCTGCCAGTCCAGCCGCACATCCCAGCCGTAATACTGGTGCTCGCGGGGCAGTGGCGGTTCGCCGGCGCTGACTTCATCAAACACATTCTGTGCGGGTAACCAGGTGGCATCACGGCCACGAATATAGCTCTGGTGGCGCACAATATGGGTGTAGGCCTTGTTCAGTTTCAGGGCGCGTTCCCGTGAGGGGGCGATCAGGGTATAGACATCGGCGCCCTTGATCTTTTCCTCATTCACACTGCCGTCGTCGTGATACCAGCGCTTGAGCATCTCCGGATTTTCGCGGAACTCACTGCCGCCACCGGCACGCTTGAGGTAATTGAGAATCTCGCCTTCGGTTTCGGCAATGCTGGGCGCATCCTCCATGCCGCGGGTATCGATATAACCCCAGCCACGGGCGCCACTGACCTTGCGGGCGAAGGCAAAGGTCTGGTCGATGGTGGTGCCCACGGCCGCATGGCAGCCCATGCATTGCATGTTTTCTTCAAACGTCTGTGGTCGCAGTTCACCGTCATAATCTTCGATAAAGCCACTGACCATCCAGCCCAATCCGTTTTCCATTCCTTCATCAAAGTGATTGATGAAGGTGGGCAGCATGCCAAGCCGTTTGTCCTTGCGCTCGCGGGCGTAACGACTTTCCACATCATAGGGATCCAGCTGGCGGATCTTGCGCATGTAGCGTAGTTCCTTCATGCGTGGCGGCACCACGATGGTGTCGTTGTCATCGATACCGACATAGCGCACCGAGTGCATGAACTCGGTGCCGGTGGGGTATTGCTGTTGGGCCAGGGCAATGTCGCCGGCATCGCCAAGGTAGTGTTGTCGGTGACGCAGCTGTTGCACCTTGCCGTCGATGTTGCCGTCACCATTCAGGTCAGCATTGATGGTGCTCTCATCAATTTCCGGGATGGTGATGTTGTCCAGCTGCTTGATAGCCATTTCCAGCAGGGAAAGATTGAGCAGATAAATGTCGCGGCTGTCCTTGCCGCGCTGTTCCCGAAATGCCTTGGGAAGGCGAATGATGACGTCATCGGTGGAGCCATTGGTGGGCCAGAAGGTGCCGGGGAACGGCTTGTAGTTGAACGCCACCCAGCCGCTGCCATCCAGCGCAAAGCCCTGTTCATCGAAGGCCTGTTGTGGGTTTGCATAGTTGGCCAGATCCGGCATGAAGCCTTTCCAGTCCTGTTGCTGCAGGCGCGCAGGTAAACCGCTGTAATTATCCTGATTGATCCAGGCAAGGATGGCTTCATCGCTGACCTGTTCGAGCCATTGCTGGCGATCCACAAACAGGTTGGACCAGTGATTGCTCAGGCCCACATCGGAGAAAGCGTAGCCGCCCTGGAGCGCGCCATCATCGAGTTTGTTCATTCGTTTTTCGTCGGAAGGATAGCGCTGGTGACAGGTGTAGCAGGGATTAAAGCGGTCTTCGGTTTTGGTGTAGCACTGGGGCGGAATGGGCGCTTCCAGATTGGTGATGGCGTTGTTGGTGACCTCGGTACGCTGTGCTTCGGGGACTTCGGGAAGCAGGTCGCCGGCACTGTCATTACCGCAGCCGCTCACTGAGAGGAGTGCAGCAAGAGCAACAAGGAAGGCGGTGATTCTGATGGTGACGGCAAACTTCATGGTCGGTTCCTGACGGGAATGATTCGCAGGCAGGCTAGAGAGGGCTGATGACACTCAAATGACAATTCACGCATTGGTCGTTGCTGACATAAAACTGTCCGATAGTTGTGCTCAAATTGTCATCGGTTTTGCCGGTGTGATGCGTCTGCTTTTTGCGCATTCATCGAGCCTTCTTTTTGGGGATGTTATGAAATTGAAATCCAGTTTATGTCTGGCCGTGGCAATAGCGATGATGGTCGGCTGTGCCGAGCACGGTAACCAGAACGAGATCGGTGCAGCGCTGTCAGTTACTGACCAGCAATCGGCTTCACATTGGTTTGTCGACGGTGAGCAGGCAGTGCAGTCGAGCCTGGATCTGTTTGGTTCACCGGCCAACGGTCATGCCCGTAATGTGATTCTCTTTGTGGGGGATGGCATGGGCATTTCCACGGTGACCGCGGCGCGGATTCTGGCCGGCCAGCGTGCCGGTAATCCCGGCGAAGAGCATCGTCTGAGCTTCGAGCATTTTCCGGTCACCGGTCTGATCAAGACCTACAACACCAACCAGCAGACGCCGGATTCGGCGGGCACCATGTCGGCAATGATGACCGGGGTGAAGACCCGGGCCGGGGTCATCGCAGTGGATGAGAACGCCTTGCGGGCGGATTGCCAGTCCAGTCAGGGAAGGGAGCTGGTATCGGCCCTGGAGCTTGCCGAGAGCCGTGGCAAGGCCACCGGCATCGTTACGACGGCAAGGATTACCCATGCCACGCCGGCGGCCACCTATGCCAAGAGCCCGGAGCGGGGTTGGGAGTCCGATGATGCCATGCCCGCTGCGGCCCGTGAGGCGGGTTGTCGGGATATTGCCGAGCAGCTGGTGTCCTTCAGTGTGGGAGATGGGCTGGAAGTGGCCCTTGGCGGCGGTCGCCGGCATTTCTTGCCGCAGCAAGAGGGCGGGCGCCGTGCAGATGGTCGTAACCTGATTCGCGAGTGGCAGGCCATGCATCCACAAGGGAATTATGTGGCCAGTGCCGACGAGCTGCAGCAGGCGCCCATGCAGGGGCCGTTGTTCGGTCTGTTTTCCTCCAGTCATATGGCCTATGACGCCCAGCGTCAGGACAGTGAGCTGGATCAGCCCTCGCTGAGCGAGATGACCGCCCTGAGCCTGGACCGTCTTGCAACTCACAAGCAGGGCTATTTTCTGATGGTGGAAGGGGGGCGTATTGATCATGGTCATCACGCCGGCAGTGCCTTTAATGCACTGAATGAAGCGGTCGCGTTTTCCGATGCGGTTCGGGTGGCCATGGACAAGACTGACCCGTCGGAGACATTGATCATTGTCACCGCTGATCACAGTCACGTATTCACGATTGCCGGCTACCCCACTCGTGGTAACCCGATCCTGGGCAAGGTGGTGGGTAATGATGAGCATGGTGAGCCGGCATCTGCCCCTTTGCTGGCAGCCGATAATATGCCCTACACCACGCTGGGCTATATGAATGGTCCGGGCTTTGCGCAGCGCGAGGGCGTTGGCAATCCGGATGAGCGCAAGGAGATGCCGGTGAAGGCGGGGCGCCAGGATCTGTCACAGGTGGATACCCGGGCGCCGGGCTATCACCAGGAGTCGCTGGTGCCGATGTCATCCGAAACCCATGGTGGCGAAGATGTGGGGGTATGGGCGCGGGGGCCGGGAGCGTTGTTGCTGTCCGGTACCCATGAGCAGAACGTGATTTTTCATGTCATGGCGCGGGCCGCCGGGCTGCTGCCGCAATCGTCCGGGGAGTGATCATGAGCACACGCGCACGCCTGACCACCGCCCTGTTGTTGATGTTGCTGGCGGTCAATGTCCGGGCGTCCTGCCTGGGCGGCGAGGGTTCAGTGTTGCATGCCCGCTATGATGTCTACGGCCAGACCCAGCGCTATAGCGTGGACTTTTTCCGTGATGACCAGCGTGTGGCCTGGAGGCAGGGTGCGGTGATTAATGTCTGGTCCGGCGAGACCCGGACGCCATCCCTGTTGCGGGCCTTTCCCCAGTATCAGCGTTCCATCTGGTATCCGGCTGCGGACCTTGAGGCCCTCAATCGCGGGGCTGACTGGCAGTCTGTGGCCGGATGGCCTGCGCCTGCGTCACTGGGTTATGCGCTGAAAGACGGCGAGGCCGGGGTCGTGCAGGGGTGTACGGTCAGCGAGTATGTCCGTGGTGACAGCCGGGTGCAGTGGGTCGAGGCGGCGGGAGTGCCGGCGCGTATTGCCGAGGGCGAGACGGTCTGGCAGCTGGTGGAGCTGGATAGCGTGCCGGCGGAGGAAACGTTTCTGCGCTGGGCGCGTTGGCCAAGCACCGATTTTGCTGATGTGGGTGACAGCGAAGCAGATCCGTTTTTGCGCCGGATGATTGCGCAGGGCTTTATCGGGCGCGGGACGCATGAGGCGGCTTCTGGTGAAGCCGCACATTAATATCAGCGCTTGCGGCGGGTGATCACGATCAGGCCGACAGTGATCACGACCACTGCCGCGGGGAACAGCAGCAGGTAGCGCTTGCGTTGGGCTTCCTTTTCGCGCTGGGCATCCGCTCTGGCGATATCCGGATGGATTTCGCTGGCAGTACTGGCTTCATTGTCTGCGGCGTAAGTCGCAACGGGCGTCAGAAACAGGCCCAGGGCAAACAGACTGGCAGCAACAAGGTTGCGTAGGGGGGTAATGATCATAGCTACCTCTCAGTGTCGTAAGACCGGTGACGGTAGGCCTGAAACGAAAAAGGGCCCCCGTCTGGGAGCCCTTTCGAAATTGGTGCCGAGGAGAGGACTTGAACCTCCACGGGGTTGCCCCCACTAGCACCTGAAGCTAGCGTGTCTACCAATTTCACCACCTCGGCATTTTCGTTCTGTCCCTTAAGTGCTTGTCGGTAAAGTTTTTACCGTTTCACGTAAGGTTCATCGCGAAAGCGCGTGCATTCTAGTATATGATGGCGGGATGTCAAACCCCTTTTCGAAAAAATCTTCAATGCCCCCAAAAAAACGTTATCGCGACCCCCATGCCGACCGAGAGGCGGAAAAGTACGAAAACCCGGTGCCCAGCCGTGAGCTGATCCTGGACGTACTCAATGATCAGGGTAAACCCCTGTCCTTCGACGAGCTCGCGGAGCTGCTGGAGGTGGGCGAGGACGGCGAAGTCGGTCTCGACCGCCGTGTCAGAGCCATGCTGCGCGATGCCCAGCTGGTACAGAACCGCAACGGCAAGGTCGGTGTGGTCTCCCGCATGGACCTGATCCCCGGAAAAATCCAGGGCCACAAGGATGGCTTCGGCTTCCTGATTCCTGACGACAAGACCCAGAGCGATCTGTTTCTGGGGCCGCGGCAGATGGAAAAGGTCATGGATGGTGACCGGGTGCTGGTTTCCGATGCCGGCGTGAACCGCTTCGGCAAGAAAGAAGCCCGTATCGTGGAAATCACCGAACGTGTCACTACGGAAGTGGTGGGCCGTTACTATCGTGAAGCTGGTATCAGCTTTATCGAGCCGGAAAACCGCCGCATCACCAAGGAAGTCCTGGTTGAGGACAAGAACGGCATCAAGCCCAATCCCGGTGACCATGTCCGCGCCACCATTACCCAGTACCCCAGCCGTGACCATCATGTGCTGGTGCGTCTGGAAGAAGTGATTGCGACCCCGGATCAGGCCGGCATGGAAATCGAGGTGGCCCTGCGTCGCTTTGAAATTCCCCACGTCTGGCCGGAAGGCGTCGAAGAGCAGGCCAACGCCTTTGGTGATGCGGTGCCTCACAAGGCCAAGGCCAACCGGGTGGATCTCCGTGATCTGCCGTTGGTGACCATTGATGGCGAAGATGCCCGTGACTTTGATGATGCGGTATATGTAGAGCGTCGTCCCCGTGGCGGCTGGCGCCTGATCGTGGCTATCGCCGATGTCAGTCATTATGTCTATCCGGGTTCGGCGCTGGATCGTGAAGCGGCCAAGCGTGGTAATTCGGTGTACTTCCCCAACCGGGTGATCCCCATGTTGCCGGAAGCACTGTCCAATGGTCTGTGTTCCCTCAACCCCCATGTGGACCGGCTGTGTCTGTATTGCGACATGACCATCTCCGCCAATGGCCGGTTGTCCGGTTTCGTGTTCCGCGAAGGGGTAATGCGCTCCCGCCACCGCCTCACCTATACCAAGGTGGGCGCCATGATCGAGGAGCCGGAATCCGAACTGGCCCGGGAGACCGTGGCCGGCCTGGATGATGAATCCCTGGATATGCTGTGGGCGTACCACGAGATGTTCCTGGCGCTGCGCAAGCGCCGGGTAGAGCGTGGTGCCATCGACTTCGACAGCGAAGAAACCCGCATCATCTACGATGAAAATCACAAGATCGAAGGCATGGTGCCGGTGGTGCGCAACGTGGCACATATCATGATCGAGGAGGCCATGCTGGCCGCCAACATCTGTGCGGCCAAGTTGCTGGAGAAGGCAAAGGTTCCGGCGTTGTACCGGAACCACGAGCCGCCCAAGGAAGAGCGCCTGAGCAAGCTGCAGCAATTCCTGGGAGGTCTGGGCTTGAGTATTGCCTGGTCAGAAGGCGCGCCAAAGCCCGCCGTGTTCCAGCAACTGCGTGAGCAGATTCTGGACCGCCCGGATCGCAACGTGATTCAGACCATGATGCTGCGCTCCATGACCCAGGCCAAGTACGAGGCCGAGAACAAGGGGCATTTTGGCCTTTCCTATAAGGCTTACACCCACTTTACTTCGCCGATTCGTCGTTATCCTGATCTGCTGGTGCATCGCGCCATCCGTTTCCTGATTCGCAGCGAGGCAATGCCGGCCCACGTGGACAATCCGGGCAAGTTGCCGGCCATCCCGCGGGAAAAGATTGCGCCTTATAATCAGGCCGACATGGTGGTGATTGGCGAGCAGTGTTCCATGACTGAACGCCGTGCCGATGATGCCACCCGTGACGTAATTTCCTGGCTCAAGTGCCAGTTTATGGAATCGCGCATCGGTGAAGTCTTCGAGGGCGTGATCAGCGGCGTGGCCAACTTCGGTCTGTTCGTTCAGCTCAACGAGCTGCATATCGACGGCCTGGTGCACGTGGCCAACCTGGACAGCGACTACTATCACTTTGATGAGGTGAACCTGAGCCTCAAGGGTGAGAGTAGTGGTCGTACCTTCAGTCTGGGCGATTCCGTGACGGTGCGTGTGGCTGCGGTGCACACAGAGGATCGCAAGATCGACCTGCAGCTGGAGTCTTCCACCCCGTCCCGCAAGGGCCGTCCCAAGAGCGGTAGCAAGCAGGGCGGCAGGGGGCGTGCAGGCCAGAAGGGCGAGGGTCAATCCGCCTCGGCGAAGAAAGGTCCGTCCGAACGCGAAAAACTGGCCAAGGGCGATATCCCCAAGCCCAAGGCCAAGCGCAAGGGCCCGCCCCGCGGTAAAAAGGCGGCGCGGCGCACCAAGAAGAGCTAGGCTTCTCTTCATTCTGTAGGAGCTTGCCTGCAAGCGATTCGCGCTAACGGTGCGAAAGGTAAATCGATTGCAGGCACGCTCCCACCTCTCTCTTTTTCCACCGCGTGTTGCGTGGTGCATGTAGCGTGCAGGCGTCTCAATGAGTAAAGCCCAGAAACCCCTGATGTATTCCGGCTTCCACGCGGTGGAGGCGCTGTTGCGGCATCGCCCCGAGGCGGTGCTGGAGCTGTTTGTCCAGGACTCCCGTGCCGAGCGCGAAGAGCCGCGGCTGGAAGCCATGATCCGTGCCGCAAAGGATTTCGGTATTGCGGTGCAGCGCGCCCGTCGTGAGGTGCTGGAGAAGCATGCCGGTCCCCAGCATCAGGGCATCGTGGCCCGGGCCCGTCCGCGCAAGGCGGCAGATGAAAATGCCTTGCTCAAGTGGCTGGATGGCAAGCCGGCCAATCCCTTCCTGCTGATCCTGGAAAATGTCACCGATCCCCATAATCTGGGCGCCTGCCTGCGCAGCGCCGATGCGGCTGGTGTGCAGGCGGTGATCGTGCCACGTCGCGGCGCCGCCGGCCTGACCCCGGTGGCTTGCCGTACCGCCGTGGGGGCGGCGGAAAGCCTGGCCTATTACGAAGTGGGCAACCTGGCGACCCTGCTGGATCAGATCAAGGAGCGGGGCGTGCAGGTGGTCGGTACCGCGCTGGAAGAGCGCAGTACCTCCCTGTTCGACTTCCAGGCGCCGGAGGCGCTGGCGGTGGTCATGGGTGCCGAAGGTGCCGGCCTCAAGCGACTGACCAAAGACAAGTGCGACCAGCTGCTGGAGATTCCCATGGCCGGCGAGGTACAGAGCCTGAATGTGTCCGTGGCGACGGGGGTGGTGTTGTTTGCGGTTCGGGCGCAGAAGAGCAGTTAACAGTTAACAGTGAATAGTGAACAGTTGCGCGAGCAACGCTTGCTGTTTTCCAAAGCAAAGAGGCCGCGCCCAACTCCCGGGCGCGGCCTCTTTGCTTTCAGGCATCGAAAACCAGGATCGCGACGCTGTTAACTATTCACTGTTAACTATTCACTGCTCCCCGGCGTGGCTCAGCAGGCGCTGCGTCTCAGTGCTGGGCTGGCGGTGGTTGCCTTTGAGTGGTGGTCGCACCGGTTTCAGTTGTTCCCTGGCCAGTTGCTGCTTGCCCAGCGGTGGCAGGGGGAAGCTCAGGTGGGTGGTGCGGTCGTAGCGACGGGCTTCCTTGTAGTTGGGCTGTTGGTAGCCTTCGGCATTCTGTAGTGCGGTGTCCAGATCTTCCGGGCCGGTGACATGGTGCCAGTCATCAGGCTTTTCCGGTTCGGGGGGTAGTATGGCTTCGCCCTCCAGTAGCCTGTCCGTCAGTTCCTTGCGTCTGGCTTTCCAGGCCAGCAGATCGGTGACGAACTGGTCCTGACGGTCGTAGTTGCGGATTTCCGGGCGCGGCCCCAGGGCTTGCTCCAGCATGCCCTGTTGCTCGTCTGTGAGATCCGGGCCGGCCAGGCTGGCCAGCGGATAACACAGTCCAACAATCAGAATCAGGCGCAGAATGACGTTGCCCCGGATCATGGTGTTACATCTCCCCGTACGCGATCCCCTCAATGCGAACCATGTCGCCATTCGGGTCATAGTAGAAGGTCAGGTTGCCGGCGAAATAGATGCTGGTGATCAACGGCAGGTTGTCTGCCGTGAAAGCGGCAATGGCGGCCTGGTTTTCTCTCGCGCCCAGGGTGCCGTAGACCATGTCGGATTCCTGGTGCTGGGCGTCGCCGCCATCATTGACCCCGTCCAGCTGCATGCCGACGATGGTCATGGGTAGCACCAGCGGCTCATCACTGCCGGCATTGCCGAGCAGGGTGCGAATGTGCTCCCCGGAAAGGCCGGTGGCGGCCAGCTGGGGCAGTTGGAAGCTGCGTGAGGTGGTGCGCTCATACCAGGTGGGATGGGTCTGGTAATCGATGGGTGTTATCTGCGCGGTGCGGGCCAGGGCGCTATCCAGGGTTTCCGGTTCCAGAATCACGGTGGGGTCGTTGCTGGCCACCTTCTGCGGGCGGTAATCCTCCGGGCAGGTGGCCTGATGGGCGCTCTGCAGCTGGCTGGCCTGCTTGTATTTCATGATCTGCAGCAGGAAATCGGAGTAATCCGGGTAGGCCTCCAGGTCCGGCTTGGCCGGCACATCCACCGGGCTGCCGCATGGCGGAAGGCTGTCCTCGGCATGCAGCGGAGACAGCAAGCAAAAACTGCTCAGGCCAAGGGCCAGGGCTTTGAGGTGCATGGTCGTATCCCGTTTGTTTTTGTTTTCCCTCATAAATCAGAGGGTTAGGGTAGACGACGCTTTTTGTAAGCGTTTGTAGCGTTTTGTTTCGAATCAGGATACGACGGCGCACCGCAATTGGCAATGGATATGCCTTGAGCCCGACGGGGTGGATGGGATAGAATCGCGCGCTTCCTGCGTCTCCCCCGTGTTTTCATGGTGTGAGGCCGGGTCTCCTTGCTTCACCGGGATGTCGTCAGACGAACGGGAAGCTGATCTGACACCGTGAGGTGTCTCAACCGTAAGGAGCTATCATGCGTCATTACGAAGTTGTGTTCCTGGTTCATCCGGACCAGAGCGAGCAGGTGCCTGCCATGGTCGAGCGTTACAGCGCGATCGTGACTGATGGCAAGGGCACCATCCACCGTCTTGAAGATTGGGGTCGTCGCCAGCTGGCCTACTCCATCAACAAGATTCACAAAGCCCACTATGTGATGTTGAACATCGAATGTGACGGCGAAACCCTGGCCGAGCTGGAAAACACTTTCCGCTTTAACGATGCCGTAATCCGTCACCTCGTGATTCGTCGCGACAACGCTGTTACCGAGCCGTCGCCCCTGGCGAAGAACGAAGAGAAGGAGGGGGCTGCCAGCTAATTTTGGAAAGCAATCGCTGTGAACTCACCGGTGTAATCGTCACCTTGGAAAAGGTCGCACTGACACCGGCAGGGGTACCCCGCCAACGGCTGTGGCTCGAGCATCGCTCCCGCCAGCTGGAAGACGGACATCCCCGTGAAGTCCAGGCCCGCATCGCCGTGATACTGGCGGGCGGGATGACCCGACAGGCCCAGGGCCTGCAAGAGGGTCAGCGGATCAAGGTGACCGGATGCCTGAGCAGGGCCGGTTACAAGGGAGACGCCCGGGACCGTTTGCAACTGATTGCCCAAACGCTGGAACCCCTCAATCAGGATTAAACAGGAGATATCCAATGGCCCGTTTTTATCGCCGCCGCAAGTTCTGCCGCTTCACCGCGGAAGGTGTTGAGTACATCGATTACAAAGATCTCGACACCCTAAAAGCCTACATCACCGAAACTGGCAAGATCGTGCCCAGCCGTATCACCGGCACCAAGGCACGCTATCAGCGTCAGCTGGCCTCTGCTATCAAGCAGGCCCGCTACCTGGCGCTGCTGCCGTACACTGACAGCCACGACAGCTAAGCCGAGGGGACTACTATCATGCAAGTGATCCTGCTGGAAACTATCAAGAACCTGGGTGACCTGGGTGCTGTGGTTGACGTACGTTCCGGCTACGGCCGTAACTTCCTGATCCCCCAGGGCAAGGCTCTGCCGGCCACCAAGACTAACCTGGCCGAAGTGGAAGCACGTCGTGCCGAGCTGGAAAAAGCCGCTGCCGAGCAGCTGGGTGCTGCTCAGGAACGTGCCGAGAAGCTGAACGAAGCTACCGTAACCATCGCCGCCAAGGCCGGTGACGAAGGCAAGCTGTTCGGTTCTGTGGGTACCCGCGACATCGCTGAAGCTATTTCTTCCTCCACTGGCGTGGAAGTCGAGAAAGCTGAAGTGAAGCTGCCCCACGGCGCTCTGCGCGTGACCGGTGAGTTCGAAATCGACGTGGTTCTGCACGCCGACGTGACCGTGACCATCAAGCTGGCTGTGGTTCCTGCCGAGTAATCGACAGTAACTGACAACCGGTTTGCCCCTTGCGGGGCACGGTGACAGAATCAGGGCATTGTCCGAGAGGGCAGTGCCCTTTTTAATGGCAGCTACAAGCTTCAAGCTGCAAGCTACAACGCGACCACAGCTTCTCTTGATTTTGAACGTCTGCAGCCGCGCCGAAAGTCCGGGGCGCGGGTGATGGCCTCTCCAATAATGGTGACTGTGCCCGTGTTGCAGCTTGCAGCTTGAAGCTTGCGGCTCATAACTGAGTCCTGATTACCCCATGAACGAACCCGTATCGCTGGATAAACATCTTCCTGAAAACCTGAAGATTCCGCCCAATTCCGTTGAAGCGGAACAGGCGATTTTGGGGGGGCTGCTGCTGAACAACAGTGCCTGGGATGATGTGGCCGAGCGGGTGGGGGCGCGGGACTTTTACCGCAAGGCCCACCGCCAGATCTTCGAGGTGATTGCCCAGCTGGTGGAGGAAGAGAATCCCTGTGACCTGGTAACCGTATCCCAGGCGCTGGGTCAGCTGGGTCAGCTGGAAGATATCGGCGGCATGACCTACCTGTCGGAACTGGCCCGTAACACCCCCAGTGCGGCCAACATTACTGCCTACGCCGAGATTGTCCGTGAGCGCAGCATCCTGCGTCAGCTGATCAATGTGTCTCACGATGTGGCGGACAGCGCGTTTAACCCGGAAGGACGAAAGTCGCTGGAAATTCTCGACAAGGCAGAATCTGCCATCTTCGAGATTGCCGAGCAGCAGAAGAAAGGCTCCGGTCCCCAGGACATCAAGACCGTGCTCAAGAAGACCGTGGACCGGATCGATGAGCTCTACAAGAACAAGAGCGCCATCACGGGGGTGACCACCGGCTTCGATGAACTGGACAAGATGACCGGTGGTTTGCAGCCCTCGGACATGGTGGTCATCGCCGGTCGTCCTTCCATGGGTAAGACCACCTTCGCCATGAACCTGTGTGAGAACGTGGCCATCAAGGCCGGCAAGCCGGTGCTGGTGTTCTCCATGGAAATGCCCGCGGACTCCATCGTTATGCGGATGCTCGCCTCCCTGGGGCGTATCAACCAGACCTCGGTGCGTTCCGGTAATCTGGAAAAGGATGACTGGCCGCGGATTACCTCTGCCATTCACATGCTCAGTGAGCAGAAGTTCTATATCGACGACACCCCGGCCCTGAGCCCGCTGGAAATGCGCGCCCGTGCCCGCCGGGTGGCCCGGGAGTGTGGCGGTGAAATTGGCTGCATCATGGTGGATTACCTGCAGCTGATGCAGGTGCCCGGGGTGGATAACCGGGTAAACGAAATCTCGGAAATCTCCCGCTCCCTGAAAGGGATCGCCAAGGAATTGAATTGTCCGGTTCTGGCCTTGTCCCAGCTTAACCGCTCGCTGGAACAACGCCCCAACAAGCGCCCGGTGATGTCGGATCTTCGTGAATCCGGGGCCATCGAGCAGGATGCCGACTTGATCACCTTCCTGTACCGGGACGAGGTGTACAACAAGGACACCAATGAAAAAGGCGTGGCTGAGGTAATCATCGGCAAGCAGCGTAACGGTCCCATCGGCACCGTGCGGCTGGCCTTCCAGGGCCAGTTTTCCCGCTTCGATGATCTGGCACCGGAATACTATGCCCAGCTGGCAGCAATGGATGAATAAGGCGCTTGACGCCGGATGCCTGACGCCTGACGTGAACACAATGCGTAGCGTCGAGCGTTGGGCGTGTGGCCTCTGGCGGATGTGATCATGCGCGGTACCCGGGTCGAAATTCGAAATGCAGCTCTGGCGCACAACGCTGGTCGGGCGAAACAGCTGGCAGGTGATGCCGAGGTGTTCGCCATGGTCAAGGCTAATGGTTATGGTCATGGCCTGATCAATGCGGCCAGTGCCATGCAGACGGAGGTGGATGGGTTTGGCGTGGCGCTGCTGGAGGAAGCCCGGCAGTTGCGTGAAGCGGGTATTGGCGCGCCAATTCTGGTGGCCGAAGGGTTTTTCGATCTGGACGAGCTGCATGAGGTGCGACAGTTGTCGCTTGACGTGGTGGTCCACTCGCCCTGGCAGGTGACTCTGCTATTGGAAAATCCCGGCGAGAACGATCGTATCTGGCTGAAAATCAATACTGGCATGAACCGCCTGGGTTTGCGCCCGGCCATTGCCCTGCAGGCAGCCGAGCAGCTGGCCGCTGCCGGCATGAAGCCGGTGGGGGTGATGACACACTTCGCCTGCGCCGATGACGAACAGGATGACCGCACGGCCCGCCAGCTGATGCTGGCCCAGGAAGTGGCGGACGGTCTCGGTCTGCCTTTGTCGGCTGCCAATTCAGCCGCCCTGATTCGCTATCCCCATTCCCATGGCAAACGGGTGCGCCCCGGTATCATGCTCTACGGCTCCTCGCCTTTTACCTGGAGGAGCGCCGCTGAAATCGGCCTGCAAGTCAGTCATCGCTTTAGCGCCAGGTTAATCGCCATCAATGACATCCAGCCGGGTGAAGCGGTGGGCTATGGTGCCACCTGGACGGCAGCGCAAGCGGGCCGGGTGGGCGTAGTGGCGGTGGGTTACGGTGACGGTTACCCCCGCCATGCTCCCAGCGGTACTCCGGTGGCCATCAACGGCGAACCCTCCGTGCTGGTAGGGCGAGTGTCCATGGACATGCTCACCATCGACCTGAATGGTATCGATGCCCATGTGGGCGATGAGGTTGAGCTGTGGGGCGATGCGGTGGACGTGGATGCGGTGGCGAAAGCCTGCGGCACCATCAGCTATGAATTGTTCTGCCAGATCACCAGCCGTCCCGAACGTATTATCGTTTGATCCGGTGCTACTGTAGGAGCGCCACTTGAGGCGCGAATCCGAGCGTTAGCGAGTAACGAGTTTCGAAACTCGCTTCTCGCAACTCGAAACTGTTTGTTCGCGCCTCAAGTAGTGTTATTCGCTTCGCTCAGCCTACGGGCCGCACTCCGTGCGTTACTCCGCTGCGCTACGTTCCTACAGCGGCTCCGTAGATTCGCCTGCACAAGAAGGATTTGTTGTGGCCAAGAAAAAAATCGCCTTTGTCTGCACCGATTGCGGTGGTGATACCCCCAAGTGGCAGGGCCAGTGTCCCTCCTGTGGTGCCTGGAATACCTTGCAGGAATTTGTGCACGACCCGGCCACGCCAATGTCGAAAGGCGCGGGTAGTCGTGGTGGTTTTGCCGGGCAATTGTCCGAGGTGCAGAACCTGGACGAGATCGTGCTGGAAGAAACGCCGCGTATCGGTTCCGGCATGGGCGAGCTGGACCGGGTGTTGGGCGGAGGTCTGGTGCCCGGTTCAGCGATCCTGATTGGTGGCCACCCGGGTGCCGGTAAATCCACTCTGTTATTGCAGACCCTGTGCAAGCTGGCTGACACGCAAAAGTGCCTCTACATCACCGGTGAGGAATCCCTTTCCCAGGTAGCCATGCGCGCCGACCGCCTCAAGTTGCCCAAGGACAAGCTGCGCCTGGCGGCAGAAACCGACGTGGAGCAGATTCTTGAGCTGGCCCGTAAGGAGCAGCCAAGGATTCTGGTGGTGGATTCCATCCAGGTCATGTTTCTGGCGGCATTGCAGTCCGCGCCCGGTAGCGTGGCTCAGGTGCGCGAATGTGCTGCGGCCCTGACTCGTTTTGCCAAGCAGACCGGCACCGTGTTGTTGCTGGTGGGCCACGTCACCAAGGACGGCACCCTGGCCGGCCCCAAGGTGCTGGAGCACATGATCGACTGCTCGCTAATGCTGGAAGGTTCCACTGACTCTCGTTTTCGCACCCTGCGTGGTTTGAAGAACCGCTTCGGCGCAGTGAATGAGCTGGGGGTCTTCGCCATGACCGGCGAGGGCCTCAAGGAAGTGAAAAACCCCTCGGCGATTTTCCTCAATCGTGCCGACGAGATTGCCTCAGGCTCACTGGTAACGGTGGTGTGGGAAGGGACCCGGCCGCTGCTGGTAGAGTTGCAGGCGCTGGTGGATGCTTCCCACTTCGGCAACCCCCGCCGGGTGTGCGTGGGCCTGGAAGGCAACCGGCTGGCCATGTTGCTGGCGGTATTGCACCGCCATGGCGGCATTCAGGTGGGCGATCAGGACGTGTTCATGAACGTGGTAGGCGGTGTGAAGGTCACCGAAACCGCGGCGGACCTGGCCCAGGTGCTGGCCATTGTCTCCAGCTTCCGGGACCGTGCTCTGGAGCGAGAACTGGTGGTATTTGGTGAAGTGGGGTTGTCCGGGGAAATCCGGCCGGTGCCACAGGGGCAGGAGCGCCTTTATGAAGCGGTAAAGCATGGCTTCAAGAAAGCCATCGTGCCGAAAGCCAACCTGCCACGGAATCTGCCTGATGGTGTTGAAGTGATCGGTGTGAGTAATGTGGCGCAGGCGCTCGAGTATCTTTGAAGGGCAATTAATAGTTAACAGTTAATAGTGAATAGTTAACAGCGAAAACCCGAAACCCTGGAAGGCTTCGTGGCGCCTCGCTACGAAGGTGATATTGCAGGAAGCTCAACGTGTTGAGGGAATGGGGCGGGGAGCTTGATGCCGGATTGCTGTTGATGTGGCCTGTTTGGTGAAAATGGCGGAGATGGGCATGGGCCCATTTCCGCCCTACGGTTTCATCATCGGCGTCCGGCTACTGTTTGTTCAGTTGCCAGTCGTAGTCAAGATGGCGGATGCGGATGTTGTCTTCTTTCAGGGTTTTGCGCAGGGCTGCAGGAACACCAAGCTGGTCCGCATAGGGCAGCAGATATTCGGCCACGCTGCCAGCGGCGTCCTCAAAATCCCCTTCATACCAGTCAAAGATTTTCGAAATTTCCAGTGCGTTGCTGTCGGCATTGAAGCGATTGCGCTGTGTGTCGCTGAGAAACTTTACCGCGCTGTCTTGCAGTTGCGCGGCCAGTCTGTCGGCGGTGTAGGCTTCCGGGCGCAGTGCCGGGCAGCCGATGGAGGCACAGTTCACGGCGAAGTGGATGCGTGGGTCCATCAGTTCCGGATTGCCGCGGATCATTTCGTGCTCCACTTCATCCAGGGTGCGCGGCTGGCCGAGTAGGGAAAAGAATTCCTTGTCCCAGGGGCCAGAAAAGATATTGCCGATATCACGAATGGAATCAGGTTGTCCTTCAAGAAGAATCAGTTCTACGGTGAAAGCGTTGTAGGCATTGATCAGGAAGGAAAGTTGCTCATCACTGGGCCATTGCTGAAACTCTGCCGTGGTGACCGCTGACAGCGCATTAAGGTAGCCCTGCAGATCCTGGCGGTCCGTATCCATGCCATTGTAGTCCACCGCCGTGGCCACTCCGCCTCGCAGGGGGGTGACATGCTCTTTGAGCAGCGTATCCCAGCGGCCATGGTCGAAGGCATGAGCGACGCTGCACATCAATAGCAGGGGGATCAGCAAGTGTTTCATGGGGCCTCCCGAAGTGGTTATTACAGTATGCAAATTTTCTGATCTTTATCACGTGATGGTACGGGGTTGTCGCGGACTCTGCCCTGTTCCAAATACTGCTATCTATGGCGGATTTTGTCAGCGCGAGGTGGCGGGGCTTGTTCGGGGCGAGGTTTGGATACGAACAGGGAGAGGGGCGGGCTCTGAATCAGGTGCGAGGCTGGCGGCGTTGGCTGGCCTTGCGCTTCAGCTGGCGCTTGGTCCACCAGAGATAGCAGCCTGTGATAAAGAACAGCAAGGGGGCGAGCCCGCTTAGCATTACCACAAGCCGGCCGGGAAGTCCGAGGGCGTCACCATTATGCAGGGGAAACTGCCAGCTCATGAATTGGCTGCCGGCGGGTAGCTGGCTGATTTGCCAGAGTGCCAGTCGCTCGCCGCTATATTGATCCAGCCACAGGTTGTTGGCGCCATGCTCTTGCCAGGCGTCGTCGGGCAGGGTGAAAGCGACACGATAACTGCCATTGGGGTCTGCTGGTAAATACAGACGCCGTAGTAACGCGTCGGGAAAATGAGACCGGGCCAGTGCCACTGCGTCATCCGCTGAGAGTGGCGCGCCTTCGCCGGGGAGAGAGGAAGGGGATGGGCGCTCCTGCAGGGGCAGGGTCGTGCCGACGATGGCGCTGACCTGTTTGCCAAACACCAGACTGACACCGGAGAACGCAATAACCAGCAGTACCGGCAACAGGTAGATGCCGGCGACCTGGTGCAGATCAAAGTGCAGGCGATAGCGCCCTGCGCCGCGCTTTACCGTCAGATTGCGTTTCCATTTGCCCTTGCGTTTGCCTGTCGGCCACCACAGCGCGACCCCGGTAACACAGAAACCCAGCAGGCACAGGCCAAGAATGCCGACGACGATCTTGCCGTTATTGCCGGCCAGCAGGGTGTAGTGCAGCCGGTACAGCCAGGTCATGGGATAGTGCCCCCAGTCACGCACGGCGAGGACTTCGCCGGAATAGGGGGAGACGCTCACCTGCAACGGGCCGGCGGCGTCAGGGTTTTTGGCAAAGCGCAGGGTGTGAGGGCTGCCAGGCTGGCGCGACAGATCGATACGTTGGGCCGTTTTCCCGGTGGCGGCCTCGGCGTTGGCGATCACCACGCTGAGTGGCGCCAGGCTGTCGCCGTCGGTGATCAGGGCAGGGGTGAGTTGCTCATCCAGCGCGTCGTGAAACACCAGCAGGCTGCCGGTAAGGCCGCTGATAACCAGCAGTATGCCCAAGGTCAGGCCGGTGTATTTGTGCAGGGTGAACAGCAATGAGCGCATCAGGTTGGCTTCGGCGGGTAAACCCACAGGCAGCCAACGGCTGCCTGTGGAGTCATCCTGGTTCAGAAATCCAGGCTGTAGCCCAGGGTAAAGGTGCGGCCGCGACCCTTGAAGTTGCGGTCATCACGGGTGGTGGCTGCCTGCGCGTAGTAGGTGAAATAGTCCTCGTTGAAAAGGTTTTCCACCCCGGCGGTCAGTTCCCCTTTGGGCAGGTCATAGCCGAGGCTGAGATCTACCAGCTGGTAGGCGGTGAAGTCGTTGATGTCACCTTCGAAGTCCTTGTTGAAGTAGTGGGTACCCTGCAACTGGGAGTCCAGTTTGCTGGTCCACTGGGCAATCCAGCGCAGCTGGAAGCTGTCCGGGGCGATGTTGTTGCCGTCCAGACGGGTATCCACGTTGCCATCTTCATCATCGTCGTACTTGCCTGACGTATGGGCATAGGTGGCATTGAGGGCATGGGAGGCATTGAACTGCCAGCCGGCCTCGGCCTCGATGCCCTGAATCTCGGTACGCTCCCTTTTTACTTCAAATACGCCGCCATTGTTTTCCAGCCGCTGGCCCAGGTCCGAGTCGGAGCTGAAGTGGCTGATCTGCAGATGGCTGCGCTCGCCGTTCAGGCGTACACCTATTTCGGTGTTGTCAGTCAGGATAGGCTGCAGGTCGAGGAAGTCTTCCACGTTCTGGTCCGGCACATTGATGCCGCGCAGCACTCGACCCACGTCCGGCATGCCGAAGCCTTCCGAGTAGTTGGCGAATAGCTGGGTATTCTCTGTAGCCTGAAAAACCACACCGTAGTTGAACAGGGTTTCGTCAAAGTCCGGGTTGCCGCCTTTTACCTGTTCGCTACCGTAGGAGGCGAGAGTGGTGAAGTCGTCCACGTTCAGTTCCGCGTACTCGTAACGTACCCCGGCCTGCAGGATTAGCTGCTCGGTGGGCGATACTTCAGCCTGCAGGAAAGGGGCGATATTGCGGAACTGGGTTTCCGGTACCCATTCGCGGCCGGTCTGGGCCAGAATCTGGGTGGTCTCGTCCTGCATGATATCCAGGCCGGTGGTCAGCTTGAGGCGGTTATCCAGCATGCCATTCCGGCTCAGGGTCAGCTTGCCGCCAATCTTGTCGGACTCGTTCTGGGACTGGTCATACAGGTTGGGCCCGTAGACAGGATCCTGGAAGGTGGCGAAAGCTCCGCCGCCATAACGGCCCTTGAAGGTCTGGCTGTACAGCTGGGCGGTGAAGTGATTACCACCGAGGTTGCTGTGGGTATAGGTCAGCCCGGCAGTGGTCACCTCGTTCATGGGGGCGTCGCCTTCCGGCATTCCCTTTGCGGATGTGGTGGGAATACCGTTGGCCCAGTCGCCGTCAACCGCGACGTAGTCATGGTTGCCTTCCAGTTCAAAGCGATTCACGGACAGCTGGATGTTCTGCTCGTCAGTGAGCCAGTAGCCGAGCTTGACGAACACGTCCCCGCTCTGCGAATCCATGATGTCACCCTGGGTACCATCCACGCCGATGTAATCGCCGTCCGCATCGTAGAACATGCCGCGGTCCACGTAGCTGACGCCCAGCAGGTAGTCCAGATTGCCGGCCATGCCATCAACGCGATAGTCCACCTTGTAGCTGAGGCTGTCGGATTTGATGTCGTTGGTGGGGGCGGTGGCCTGTACCCCAATGTGCTGGTTCACGGTGCCGGATTCAGGGCGGCGAGTGACGAAATTGATGATCCCGCCGGTGGCGCCCAGGCCATGTTCGGCGCTGGCGCCATGGATCACCTCGATGCGCTCCACCATGGACAGGTCGATGGTGTAACCATCCCGGGAGCCATCGCGCAGCGGGTTGGATTGGGGAATGCCATCAATCAGGAACAGGGGCGCGCGGCCGCGGAAAGTCTCACCGGCGTTGGTCAGTTTCTGGCGGCTGGGCGTGTAGGACGGAATCAGATTGCTCAGTACCTGGGACTGGTCCGAGGTCATGCGCAGCTGCTGCTCGATTTCCTGCTTGCTGATCACCGTGATTTTCTGGGGCGTTTTGCCCACCTCGCTGTTGGAGCGGGTGGCAGACACCGTTACCGCTTGCAGCTCGTTGGTGTTGTCTTCAGCGTTGGCAAGTGGGGAAACGGCTAGGGTCAGCAGGGATACAGGCAAGCCAAGATGGCGCAAACGGGGCACGGCAACTCTCCCGGAGTGTTCGTAAGGAATGTAAGATGCCGTGCACGGTAGTGCTAATGATAATGATTGTCAATATGACTGCAGTTCGCTATCGCCTCCAGGCATGCAGTTTTTCCACCCAGCGCAGCAGCCCTTCCGGCTTGCGGGCCTTCTTCCATTCACCGGCGGCGAACTTGTTGGCTTCGGCCATGGTGGGGTAGATGTGGATGGTGCCGAGGATCTTGTTGAGGCCCAGTCCGTGCTTCATGGCCAGCACATATTCGGCAATTAGGTCGCCGGCATGCTGGCCGACGATGGTGACGCCGAGGATCTTGTCACTGCCTTTGGCGGTGATGACTTTCACGTAGCCTTCGGCGGCACTGTCGGCGATAGCCCGGTCGAGATCGTCAATGCCGTAGCGGGTGACTTCATGATCAATCCCTTGCTCAATGGCGTCCTGCTCGTTAAGGCCAACCCGGGCCACTTCCGGGTCGGTAAAGGTGCACCAGGGAATCACCCGGTAGTCCACCTTGAAGCTTTTCAGGAAGCCGAACAGGGCGTTCACCGAGGCATACCAGGCCTGATGGGCAGCAGTGTGGGTGAACTGGTAAGGGCCGGCGACGTCGCCACAGGCATAGATATTGGGATAACGGCTTTGCAGCAGATCGTTGGTCTGGATGGTGCCGTTGGCGGCAGTGGGCAGGTTGAGCGCGTCCAGTCCCAGTCCGTCGGTGTTGGCCTTGCGGCCCACGGCCACCAGCACCTGATCGAAGGGCAGGGCAATCTCCTTGCCGTCATGTTCTGCGTACAGCACCTTCTCGCCATTCTCCTGGACGAAGCGTACCGCCTTGTGACCGGTGAGCACCTGCACGCCGCTGTCCTGCAATGAGCGGGTCACCATCGCGCTGGCTTCTTCGTCCTCGCGGATCATGATGCGGGGAAGCATTTCCACCTGGGTGACCTGGCTGCCCAGCCGGGCAAAGGTCTGGGCCAGCTCGCAGCCGATGGGGCCGCCGCCCAGCACCAGCAATCGTTTGGGCTGCTCCTCAATTTGCCAGAGGTTGTCGGAGGTGAGGATGTCCATGTCTTCGATGCCGGGGATCGGCGGCACGAAGGGGCGGGCACCGGAGGCAATGATGATGCTGCGGGTGGTCAGGGTTTCCACCTGGTCACCGTTGCGAATTTCCACTTCCCAGGGAGAGACGATGCGGGCTTCACCTTGTCGGCATTCCACCCCCAGCCCTGTGTAGCGTTCCACCGAATCGTGGGGCTCGATATCCGCAATCACCTGCTGCACCCGGGTCATCAGTTTCTTGAAACGGAAATCGGTCTTGATGCTGTCGAAACCGTACTTGTCCGCCTGCTTTTCCTGATAGGCGAGATGAGCACTCTTGATCAATGCCTTGGAGGGAACGCAGCCGGTATTGAGGCAGTCGCCGCCCATCTTGTGTTTTTCGATCAGGGTCACTTTGGCTTTCACGGTAGCGGCGATATAGGAACTGACCAGCCCTGCGGCACCGGCTCCGATCACGACCAGGTTACGGTCAAAATGTTTGGGCTTGTTCCAGCCTTTGTATACCTTGCGGGCTTGAAGGCGGGCCATGATGCCTTTGGCGATCCACGGGAAGATCCCCAGCAGTACAAAAGCGCCCAGCAATCCCGGAGACAACAGGCCGCCCAGGCTGTCCAGTTGCCCCAGCTGGGTGCCGGCATTCACATACACGGCGGTGCCGGCAAGCATGCCGACCTGGCTGACCCAATAGAAGGTGCGGGTCTTGAGGGGAGTCAGGCCCATCACCAGATTGATCACGAAGAATGGGAAGGCCGGGACAAGACGCAGGGTGAACAGATAGAAGGCGCCTTCCTTTTCGATGCCCTGATTGATTTTTTTCAGCCGTTCGCCGAAGCGCTCCTGAACCGCATCATGGAACAGAAAGCGGGAGGCCAGAAACGCCAGGGTAGCGCCGATGGTGGAGGCGAAGGACACCAGTACAAGGGCAATCCAGAAACCAAACAGCGCGCCTGCTGCCAGTGTCATGATAGCGGCGCCGGGCAGGCTCAGGGCGGTAACCGCCACATACACGGCAAAGAACGCCCCCAGCACCAGGGCGGGTTTGTCGGCATAAAGCGCATCAAAGGCGCCTTGCTGTTCCTTCAGGTAAGTGAGGCTGAAGAACTGACCCAGATCGAAAATGAAGTAGCTGGCGATCAGCGCGGCGATGATGATAAACAACAGCGCTTTTTTGATGTTCATTGGGCTTCCTTGGTCCGTGTATCTGTGCCAGTGGGTTTTGGTCGCAGCTCATGCTCGTCGGGCGTTTGAGTGGCGAGTTACGAGGCGCGAGTTACGAAGATCAAAAGCGAGGCCCTCTACAGGGTTTTGCCTTTCGAAACTCGTTACTCGTACCTCGCCATTTTGTTCTTAGCAGCAGCTCGCCGCGCCGCCTTCCTCGTTATCTTCAAACGGTACATTCAATCCGCAGCCTTCGAAGATGCCGTAGTGGGTATCGAAGTTGCCGATGAATTCAAAGTGTTCGGCAAAGCGGCTTTTTTCCAGCATCAGCCAGGTGTTGCCGCAGACGGGAAATACCTTGCCGGTTTCGATGATGTGGTGATCGTCGAGCATGAAGGCGTGCGGACAGTTCTCCATCGTGCCCTTGTAGATCACCGCCTGGCCATAGTCCTCACAGGCGGGTTCCAGGTTCTCAATATTGAACAGCCGGTAGGTGGCAGAGTAGAAACGGATGTTGCCGAGCTTCTTTTCGATGGCCGGGTTTTCGATAGTCAGGCGGCGAGACTCCACCAGACGCGGATCGGCAAAACCGCTGCGCTTGCCCAGGTTGATAAAGTCATTCCAGTAGAGAGCGCCGGACAGGCATTCGCCATACAGCACAGGGTCATTCACCAGCGCGCTTGGTACCCGGCGATCAGCGTAGACATCAGAAAAATAGAATTCGCCACCGGGTTTGAGCAGGCGCTTCACATCGGCCAGTACCTTGGCCTTGTCCGTACTCAGGTTGATCACACAGTTGGAAATAATGATGTCGAAGTAACCATCCTCGAGATCCAGTTGATCCAGTTCTTCGATGTAGCCTTTCAGGAAGCGCACGTTACTGTTGGCGTAGCCGAAGACATCACGATGGTAATCCTGGTGGCGGCGAGCGACGTCCAGTTGTTCGTCGGTCATGTCCACGCCGACCACTTCGCCTTGCTCTCCGACCAGTGCTGACAACAGGAAGACATCACGGCCGGAGCCGCTGCCAAGATCAAGAATACGCATGCCCTTGAGTTGTTCCGGAGCCACCAGGCCGCAGCCGTAGTAGCGCATCACCACTTCGTCATGCAGTTGTGCCAGCAGCGGCTTCAGGTGCTCCGGGGGTTCCTGGTCGCAGCAGGCGTTGGTCTGCAGGTCTTCACTGGATTGCAGCTGTTTGCCGTAGTAATCCTGTACGTCATTGCGCATCGGTGTCTCCAGACGTGCGTCTTGGTATCGAAATCGGGCTCGTCAGTCGCAGGGTATATACCGTGTCGACATGTTAAAGGGCTTGTCGGTCAACGAGGATGATAAAAATTGCATTTGGCGGGTAGTAGCGGTCAGAAAACGTGAAGAACACGTGAGTCAGGATTTGCTGTCCAGCTGATTCATCACCTTGCTAACCTGATCGTCGCTGACGGGTGGTGGTGTCCTGTTCCGCAATGAGGCCACCAGAGATTGTAACTGGCGGACATAACGGCGACAGTGATGACACATCATCAAATGCAGGCGCAGGGCGAAACGCTCACGCCAGCTTAGCGGCGTACCGTCCACCAGGGCGTCGGCTTTTTCCACCACCTCTTTGCACTTCAGCACTCGCCTGTCTCCTGAAAATGATCCACCAGCTCAAACAGCCGGGCCCGGGCCCGGTGTAACAGCACCCGGACATTGGATGCACTGATGTCGAGCATGTTACAGATGGAGTCGAAATCCATGCCCTGCATGTCGCGCAGTTCCAGTACCAGTCTCTGGTTCTCGGGCATGCCGTCCAGGCACTTTGCCATGCAGTGGCGCAGTTCGTCGCGGGTGAGCAGGGAATCCGGGCCGCCCAGATCCCATTGCCGGGGGGCATGCTGCCAGTGGCCGCCTTCGCGGAACCGGTGGGCGAGGACATCGTTGTCGTCAGTGGGGTCAAACTGGATTTCGCGGCCCTGCTTGCGCAGCATCATACGCGCCTGGTTGATGACAATGCGGGTCAGCCAGGTGCGCAGCTGGCTGCGGCCTTCGAACTTGCCAATGGCACGGTGCGCGGCGATCCAGGCGTCCTGGACGGCTTCTTCGGCATCGGCGGGGGAAAGCAGGGAGCGGGCGGTGGAAAGCAGAAAACCGTGGTGCTCTTTGACCAGTTGGCCGAAGGCGGTGCGATCGCCCTGCTTCAGCCTTGCAATGAAATCTGGGGCATCCAATTGCAAAAGATCAGTGCTCCGGGCTCAGCAGGCTGGCCGGGTTGTCATCCCCTTCATCGCCGTCGTTGAGCATGACCAGACGACGCAGATGCTGCATGTCATCCACTGAGGGCTTCTCGAACATGATGCCGATATCCAGCCCTTCCTGACGCTTGACGCGACCGGGCAGGGTGAGGGCGATGTCGGTATCTTCGAGAACAATCTTGAGAGAAATCGGAGAAGCATCGGGCAGGGCCAGCGGGATTTCACTGTGCACCCGGGCGCCAAGAACAGACAGATCCTGCAGTTCCACACTGAAACTGTCTTGCTGGAAGATCAGGGTCGCCTCACCATCAAATTCGATGCGGTTGACCCGGCGCCGTTCGCTCATGAGCGTTTCCTTCTTCCTTCTGCTGCCAGCCAGGCTGGCCCGCGACCTGCCCCGGCACGGCTGCCGGGGCGGCCGCAACGGGTCAGACGTCGATCCGTTTGTACTTCATGCGCTTGGGCTGCAGGGCTTCGTCGCCCAGCTGCTTGCGCTTGTACTCTTCATACTCGGTGTAAGAGCCTTCAAACCACTCTACTTTAGCATCTCCTTCAAAAGAAAGAATATGCGTTGCGACACGGTCCAGGAACCAGCGATCGTGCGAAATCACGATGGCACAGCCGGGGAAGGCCAGCAGTGCTTCTTCCAGCGCCCGCAGGGTTTCCACGTCCAGGTCGTTGGTGGGCTCATCGAGCAGCAGCACGTTGGCGCCCTGCTTGAGCAGCTTGGCCAGATGCAGACGGTTGCGCTCACCACCGGACAGCTCGCCGACCCGCTTCTGCTGGTCGCCGCCCTTGAAGTTGAAGCGGCCCAGATAGGCCCGGCTGGGCACTTCATAGTTGCCGATGCGCAAGATGTCATTGCCGTCGGACACTTCTTCCCACACGGTTTTCTTGCCATCCAGGTCTTCGCGGCTCTGATCCACGTAGGCCATATGCACGGTTTCACCGGTGGTGATTTCACCCTTGTCCGGAGTTTCCTGGCCGGCCAGCATGCGGAACAGGGTGGTCTTACCAGCACCGTTGGGGCCGATGATGCCGACGATGGCACCGCGCGGCACCTTGAAGCTCAGGTCTTCGTAGAGCAGCTTGTGGTCGAATTCCTTGGCCACGCCATTCAGTTCGAACACCTGCTCACCCAGACGCTCACCCGGCGGGATGTACAGTTCCTGGGTTTCGTTGCGCTTCTGGAATTCCTGGCTGGCCAGTTCCTCGAACGCGGCCACACGGGCCTTGTTCTTGGCGCGGCGGCCTTTCGGATTCTGGCGCACCCACTCCAGTTCCTTTTCCACGGTCTTGCGGTGGGCGGATTCGCTCTTGGCTTCCTGCTCCAGACGCTGCTCTTTCTGCTCCAGCCAGGAGGAGTAGTTGCCTTTCCACGGGATGCCTTCGCCGCGGTCCAGTTCCAGAATCCACTCACAGGAGTTGTCGAGGAAGTAACGGTCGTGGGTCACCGCCACCACGGTGCCGGGGAATTCGTGCAGGAAGCGCTCCAGCCAGGCCACGGATTCGGCGTCCAGGTGGTTGGTGGGTTCGTCCAGCAGCAGCATGTCCGGGGCGCTCATGATCAGGCGGCACAGGGCCACCCGGCGGCGCTCACCCCCGGAGAGGTGTTTGACGCTGGCTTCCCAGGGCGGCAGACGCAGGGCGTCGGCAGCGATTTCCAGCTTGCGCTCCAGGTTGTGGGCGTCGCTGGTTTCGATGATGGCTTCCAGCTTGGCCTGCTCGGCGGCCAGCTTGTCGAAGTCGGCGTTTTCGTCGGCGTAGGCGGCGTACACCTCGTCCAGACGCTTCTGGGCGTCGAGAATCTCGGACAGGGCCTCTTCCACGATCTCGCGGACATTCTTCTCCGGATCCAGCTCCGGCTCCTGGGGCAGGTAGCCGATCTTGATGCCGGCCTGGGGCCGCGCCTCACCAAGGAAATCCTTGTCCACTCCGGCCATGATCTTGAGCAGGGTGGATTTACCGGAACCGTTCAAACCCAGCACGCCGATCTTGGCGCCGGGGAAGAAGGACAGGGAAATGTCTTTCAGGATGTGCTTCTTGGGCGGGACAACCTTGCCCACCCGATCCATGGTGAAGATGTACTGGCTCATAAACTCCGACCGCAGTGTCGTTAAGTGTGCGGGGCGGCGTGTTTTGTCGTTAAATGCACAAAAATGGGTAGCCTGGGCCCCGGCGGAATGGCGCCTAAGCTAACGGAAAGTGCTCTGGAGTGAAAGGCCGCAGGCCCCGGAATGGGGCGATTTGGCCGGGTTTGGCGGTATGAGACAGCCGGCAGGTTCTCTTGAGGCGTCTTCATGTGTCTTTAGCGGCAGTTTTGGTTAGAATACGCGCCCTCGAATCCACCAAATATTGCGCAGGGTTAGCCAATGTTCCCGAAATCCATGTCCATTGCCGAGTTCGATCCGGAAATCCAGGCGGCCATCGAGGCCGAGGAAGTGCGTCAGGAAGAGCACATCGAACTGATCGCTTCTGAAAACTATGCCTCCCCGCGGGTCATGGAAGCCCAGGGCTCCGTGCTGACCAACAAGTACGCGGAAGGCTACCCCGGCAAGCGCTACTACGGCGGCTGTGAAAACGTGGACGTGGTGGAGCAACTGGCCATCGACCGTGCCTGCCAGCTGTTCGGCGCCGACTGGGCCAACGTGCAGCCGCACTCCGGTTCCCAGGCCAACGCCGCCGTTTACATGGCCATGCTGCAAGCTGGCGACACCGTGCTGGGCATGAGCCTGGACGCGGGTGGTCACCTGACCCACGGTGCCAAGCCGAACTTCTCCGGCAAGACCTACAACGCGGTTCAGTATGGTCTGGACACCGAGACCGGCCTGATCGACTACGAGCAGGTAGAAAGCCTGGCTCGCGAGCACAAGCCGAAAATGATCGTGGCGGGTTTCTCTGCCTATTCCCAGGTGGTGGACTGGCAGCGTTTCCGCGATATCGCCGACGAAGTGGGTGCGATCCTGCTGGTAGACATGGCCCACGTGGCCGGTCTGGTTGCTGCGGGTGTGTACCCGAGCCCGGTAGGTATTGCTGACATCACCACCACTACCACCCACAAGACCCTGGGCGGTCCCCGTGGTGGTCTGATCATGGGCAAGGCCAACGAAGAGATTCAGAAGAAGATCAACTCTGCGGTATTCCCCGGTGGCCAGGGTGGCCCGCTGGAGCACGTGATTGCCGCCAAGGCGATCTGCTTCAAGGAAGCCATGCAGCCTGACTTCAAGGGCTACCAGCAGCAGGTAGTGAAGAACGCCCAGGCCATGGCCAGCGTGTTCATCGAGCGCGGTTTCGACGTGGTATCCAACGGCACCGAGAACCACCTGTTCCTGCTCAGCCTGATCAAGCAGGACATCACCGGTAAAGATGCTGACGCCGCCCTGGGCCGCGCCTTCATCACCGTGAACAAGAACGCCGTCCCCAACGACCCGCGTTCCCCGTTCGTCACCTCCGGCCTGCGCATCGGCTCCCCGTCCATCACCCGCCGTGGCTTCAATGAAGCCGACGCCAAAGAACTGGCCGGCTGGATCTGCGACATTCTCGACAACATGGGCGATGAGTCTGTGATTGAGAGTGTTAAAGGGAAGGTGAAGGAAATCTGTGCGCGTTTGCCGGTGTATGAGCGCTGAATTAATAGTTAATAATGAATAATTAATAACTGGAGGCCAAGGATGGCTGAAGGTAATGCAGCGCGGGAGAAATCCCGCGCTTTTGCTTTGCGGGTGGTGAATAGCTATCGCTTTCTGCAAAGTGAAAGAAAAGAATATGTGCTTAGTAAGCAGTTGCTGCGTAGTGGTACAGCAATTGGCGCGATGCTTCGTGAAGCGGAATATGCTGAAAGTCGTGCTGATTTCGTGCACAAGCTGCATATCGCATTAAAGGAAGCCAGTGAGACTGATTACTGGATAGACTTGTTATGCGATTCTGGTTATTTCAACCCTGAAGCTGGAGCTTCATTGCAGGCGGATGCCGAAGAGCTGATCAAGCTTTTGACCGCCATCATCAAAACCACCAAGGCTCGCAGTTAATGGTTTTTAGCTATTAACTATTAATTATTAACTATTAATTGAGGTTCCCATGCACTGTCCTTTCTGCGCTGCCCAGGACACAAAGGTGATCGACTCCCGTCTGGTGGCTGATGGTGGGCAGGTGCGTCGGCGGCGGGAGTGTTTGAGCTGTAATGAGCGTTTTACCACGTTCGAGACTGCTGAGCTGGTGATGCCACGATTGGTAAAGTCCGATGGCACACGTCAGCCGTTTGATGAGGCCAAGCTGCGGGCGGGGATGTTGCGGGCGCTGGAGAAGCGGCCAGTGAGTATGGAAGATCTGGAGGCGGCCATCAGCCGGGTCTGTCACCGTCTGCGCGCTACCGGTGAGCGAGAACTGCCCGCCCGGGAATTGGGCGAGTTTGTCATGGAAGAGCTGCAGCAGCTGGATGATGTCGCCTACGTGCGTTTTGCGTCGGTATACCGCAGTTTTCAGGATATCTCCGAGTTTTCTGCCGAGGTGGATCGTCTGCGTAGCAAGGGCGGCAGCAAAGACGACGATCAGGAAAAGTAGCGGCCCCCTGCCGTCCTGATGGGCCATCGACGATGTTGCCCATCGCAGCCATTCTTGTTTTTGTCTTGTGATGTTTTCCCCAGACGGCAGCCTGGTGGCTGCCGTCTCTCTCTTATGATTTTCTTATTGCCAAACTGGCAGACTGATCATGGGCTGATGGCACTCCCCTGAAGCCACTGGGCCAGGAGCAGGTAAAGAGGAATGCCGGCCAGCACATTGAACGGAAAAGTGATGCCCAGAGAGGCCGCCATGGAGAGTGTGGCGTTGGCCTGGGGCAGCGCTACCCGCATGGCGGCAGGGACGGCGATGTAGGAGGCGCTGGCGCCCAACACTGCCAGCAACGTCACACCGCCCACCGATAAACCCAGTCCATGGCCGAGCAGGGAGCCCAGTCCTCCTGCCAGCAGGGGCATGAAGACCCCGAAGGCCGCTAGGAAAGGGCCGTCCTGTTTCAGTGCGCTGAGCTGTTCGGTGGTGATGAGCCCCATTTTTAACAAGAACAAGGCCAGCGCTCCCTGGAACAGGTCCATGAAGAAGGGAGTGATCTTGATGAGGCTGCCCCCGGAAAATGCGCCAATGAGCAAGCCGCCCACCATCAACACAATCCCCGGACTGAGGAGCGTTTCATGGGCCAGTTCACGGCTGGCGAGCCCCGCAGACAGTCCTCTGGCCAGCACCAGTCCGACAATGATGGCCGGGATTTCCAGCAGCACCACGAACAGGGGGAAGTAAGCCTCATAGGTGACCCCGGCGGCATCCAGTACTGCCACGGCCACCGCGTAGGTAGCGACGCTGACGCTGCCATAGTGGGCGGCAATGGCGGCGGCATTGATCTTGTCCAGGCCGCCAATCTGACGCAGCAGGGGAAAGGCCAGCAGTGGCAAGGCGGCACCAAAGCCAATCACTAGCAGCGACTGCCAGACGATCCGCGCGCTGGCATGTTCCGCGAGGGCGGCACCGCCCTTGAGACCGATGGCCAGCAGCAGAAACAGTGTCAGGCTCTGATACAGGTCGGTGGGGAACGGCAATCGTACCTTCAGTACCCCTGCGACCAGACCCAGCACAAAGAACAGCACCACCGCATCAAGCTGCATGGGCATCCCCCTCGCCAGCGGACACGGCCGTAGTGTCGGGCTGGCGACCAGCCAGCCAGGCCAGCGGCAACAGCGCGCCGCCAATCACACCCAAAGGGGCGCCGGCATGGCCGTTCAGGGACAGGGTGGCGGCTAGAGCCAGATTGAGCAGTGCTACCAGGCTGATAAACAAACGTTGACGAGTAATCAGTGACATAGGGCCTCCCTTATGAAAACGGGGGCATTATCCAGAGAAGCAATATTAGATAAAAATAGATACTATCTAGTTTTTATATAGACAAATATCTAATCATGAGTCGATTGCACGCCCGGGTGGGCACCCTGAGACAACTGGAGATCCTGCTCGCGGTTCACGATACCGGTACGGTCACGGCTGCCGCAGAGGCGCTGCACCTGACGCAGCCGACGGTGTCCATGCAGCTGCATAAGCTCGCGGATGCCATGGGGATTACCCTTTATGCGCAGCATGGCCGAAAGCTGCGCTTTACCGACGCAGGCCTGGCGGCGGTCGCCTCTGCTCGCCGGGTAATGGAGGAATTCGAACATCTGGATATGACCCTCGCGGATCTGCGTGGGCTGAAAGCCGGTACCTTGCGGTTGTCAGTGGTCACCACCGCCAAATACTTCGTGCCGCATCTGTTGGGGCCGTTCTGCGAGCGTTATCCCGGGATTGAGGTGTCATTCCATGTGGGCAACCGGGAGCAGATCATCGAGCGGCTGGAGGCGGGGCTGGATGACTTCTATGTGTTCAGTCATGTTCCGGGCGGGTTGTCGTTGGAGTCCAGTGCGTTCCTGGATAATCCGCTGGTGGCCATTGCTGCCGAGGGGCATGCGTTATCACGACAGCCCGCGCTGAGCCTGAAGGATATTGCCAGAGAGCCATTCTTGATGCGCGAGTCGGGTTCCGGCACCCGGCATGCCATTGAGCAGTATCTTCAGCAGCAGGGACAAGCGCTGAACGTGAAAATGACTGTAGAAAGCAATGAGGCTATCCGTCATTCGGTGATGGCTGGGCTTGGTATTTCGATCCTTTCCGCCCATACCCTGAATCTGGGTGGGTGGGTCGGCCTGTCGCCGTTGCGCGTGGAAGGGTTGCCTATCGTGACCCAATGGCACCTGGTCAGGCCCTCGCGCAAGCGTCTTTCGGTGGTGGCTGGCGCGTTCCAGCAGTTCATGGAAGAACAGGGGCGGGCCGTGCTGGCAGATTTTGTTGAGGATGCGGGTCGCTTTGTTGCGGCATCCGGGGCCGGCATCAAGTAGAATATGCCCATGTTCACCGACTTTGACCGCCAGATGATGGCGCGGGCCCTGCAGTTGGCCCGTCGCGCTCTTTATACCACCGACCCTAATCCACGGGTGGGTTGTGTGCTGGTGCGTGATGGCGTGATTGTCGGTGAAGGTTTTCATGTTCGCGCCGGTGAGCCCCATGCCGAGCGTCATGCCCTGGCGGCTGCCGGTGACAAGGCCCGCGGCGCCACCGCCTATGTCACCCTGGAACCCTGTTCCCATACTGGCCGTACCGGGCCCTGTGCCGATGCGCTGGTGGAAGCGGGGGTCAGCAGGGTGATTGCGGCCATGCAGGATCCCAACCCCCAGGTAGCAGGGCAGGGACTGAAGCGACTGGCGGATGCCGGTATCGATTCGGCCTCTGGTCTGCTCGAAGACGAAGCCCGTGCACTCAATCCCGGCTTTATTTCCCGCATGACCCGCCAGCGTCCCTTTATCCGTATCAAGATCGCCGCCAGCGTGGACGGTCGTACCGCCATGGCCAGCGGCGAATCCCAGTGGATCACCGGCCCGGCTGCCCGTGAAGATGTGCAGCGCCTGCGGGCGAGAAGTTCGGCAGTGGTTACTGGTGTGGGTACGGTGCTGGCGGATCGCCCCTCCTATACGGTGCGCCCGGATCAGTGGGTGCTTACTTCCTATGACAATGACTGGGTGCGCCAGCCGCTACGGGTGATTCTGGATCGCACCCTGCGCACGCCCCCCAATGTGCCGGTAGTGAGTGCGCCGGGGCATTGTCTGCTGGTGGCCGGGGAACGTCATGACGGGCGCCAGAATGCGCTGGAGTCTGCAGGGGCTGAGGTGATCCATTTACCGGCCTCTGGTTCCGGCATCGACCTGCAGCAGTTACTCAAGGAATTGAACCGGCGCGAATGCAATGAAGTGCTGGTAGAATGTGGCGCCACGCTGGCCGGGGCCTTTGTTCGTGAAGGGCTGTTCGACGAACTGATTGTCTATATGGCGCCGGCCTTGCTGGGTTCTTCGGCCCGCCCCCTGCTGGGGCTGCCGCAACTGGCCAGCATGAGCGAGAAGGTGTCGCTGCAGTGGCAAGATGTACGGATGGTGGGGGATGACCTGCGCCTGACGCTCGTTCCAGCCTGACAAACCCTGCTGTAGGAGCGTCGCTGGCGGCGCGATCAATCAGTATCGAGTTGCGAGTAACGAGTTTCGAAAGGCAAAACCAGTAGATGGCACGGTCTGAAGGTTTTCGCTTCTCGCCTTAAATATCGCGCCGCGAGCGACGCTCCTACGGAGAGATGAAGAGGTTTTTGCATGTTTACCGGCATTATTGAAGCCATGGGTACCGTGGCCGCGATGACCCCGAAAGGCGGGGATGTGACCCTGCTGGTCAAGAGTGATGACCTGGACTTTGGCGATGTGCAGCTGGGTGATTCCATTGCCGTGAACGGCGTCTGCCTTACCGCCACCGCGCTGCCGGGCGGTGCTTTCGAGGCAGATGTGTCCGGCGAGACCCTGTCGCTCACGTCGCTGAAGCAGATCACCGTGGGCAGCAAGGTGAACCTGGAGAAGGCGCTGACCCCGACCACCCGGCTGGGCGGGCACCTGGTCAGCGGCCATGTGGACGGGCTCGGCAAGATTGTCGAGATGAAGCAGGATGCCCGCTCCGTGCGTATCGATATCGAGGCGCCCAAAGAGCTGGCCAAATACATTGCCCACAAGGGCTCCATCACCGTGGATGGCATCAGCCTGACGGTGAACAGTGTGTCTGGCGCGGTGTTCTCACTGAACATCATCCCGCACACCCAGGACATCACCACCATCGGCCAGTGGAAGGTGGGGACGCCAGTGAACCTGGAAGTTGATATAATCGCCCGCTACCTGGAGCGCCTGCTGCTGGGAGAAAAGGCCGCCGAGCCCACTTCCCAGGGGATTTCCATGGCGTTTCTGGCGGAAAACGGGTTTTTGAAAGGCAGTTGAAAGTGAAAAGTTGAAAGTTAAAACGCGGTTAAGAGCAGTGCTAGCCTGAAAGGTGAGCGCCGCGATTCCCGGTAATGCGCGGGCTCGGCATGGCCACCAGGCAGGACCTGATCCGAGCTTTTCAACTTTGAACTTTAAACTTTCAACTCCAACAGCGAGTGAAGTTATGCAGCTCAACAGTATTGAAGAACTGATCGAAGATATCCGTCAGGGCAAGATGGTTATCCTGATGGACGATGAGGATCGTGAGAACGAGGGCGATCTGGTGATGGCGGCGGAGCATGTGGATGCGGCGGCCATCAATTTCATGGCCAAGTACGGTCGTGGCCTGATCTGTATGCCCATGTCCCGCGAGCGCTGTGAGCTGCTGGAACTGCCTTTGATGGTGCAGAGCAACGGCAGTGGCTTCGGCACCAAGTTCACCGTGTCCATTGAGGCTCGTGAAGGGGTGACCACCGGGATTTCTGCCGCGGACCGCGCCCGCACCGTGCAGGCAGCGGTGGCCCGCAATGCCAAGGCCTACGATATCGTGCAGCCGGGCCATATCTTTCCGCTGATGTCCGAGCCTGGTGGCGTGCTGCGCCGTGCCGGTCACACCGAGGCGTCCTGTGATCTGGCCCAGCTGGCCGGGTGCGAGCCCGCCGGGGTGATCTGTGAAGTCATGAACGAAGATGGCTCCATGGCCCGCCGTGAAGATCTGGAAGTGTTTGCCAAGGAGCACGATCTGAAGATCGGTACCATCGCCGACCTGATTCAGTACCGTGCTCTCAACGAAAAGACCATCGAACAGGTGTCCGACAATGTGCTGGATACCTGGTACGGCGATTTCCGTCTGGTGGCGTTCCGCGACACCGTGGATGGCCTGACCCACGTGGCGCTGGTGAAAGGCGAGATCAACGAAGAGAAGGAAGTGACCGTGCGGGTGCATCAGGTGGATCCGCTCCGCGATCTGATGAGCGCCAAGATGAATGGTCGCACCGGTTGGAACATGCACCGGGTACTGGAAGCGGTATCCGATGCGGACGCCGGCGTGGTGATCATTCTCGGTCAGGATTACGATTCCCAGGACATGGTCGAGCGTCTGGAGACTTTCTTTGGCGGCGCACCGCGCAAGCCCAAGGGCGAATCCCGTGCCTACCGCAATATCGGCACTGGCTCCCAGATTCTCAAGGCTCTGGGTGTGCGCAAGATGCGCCTGCTCAGCTCCCCCATGCGCTTCAATGCACTCAGTGGTTTCGATCTGGAGATCACCGAGTACGTGGACGCAGGTAGTTAATAGAACGCTGGATGCCAGACGCCCGAGGCCTGACGCTAAAACCCAAAAGCGTTCGGCATCAGGCTTCGGGCGTCTGGCGGCTAAATGAAACCACTGGAAGCACTTGGGTTGCCAGGCGTGACCAGCGATCAGGACAAGACACATGCAAAACATCAAGACCCTTGAAGGTTCCCTGAACAACGTTGGCGGCCGTTACGGTATCGTTGTTGCTCGTTTCAACAGCTTTGTGGTGGAAGCCCTGCTGGAAGGCGCTGTTGATGCGCTGGTGCGTCACGGTGTCAGCCGTGATGACATCGAGATCATCCGTGTGCCGGGTGCCTGGGAGCTGCCGGTGGCGGTGAAGAAAGTGATCGAGAAGCGTGATTATGACGCGGTGATCACCCTGGGTGCGGTGATCCGTGGTGGTACTGCCCACTTCGAATACGTGGCTGGCGAAGCCGCCAAGGGCCTGGCTGGCGTGCAGAACGCCACTGGCGTACCGGTGATCTTCGGTGTGCTGACTGTCGACACCATCGAGCAGGCCATCGAGCGTTCCGGCACCAAGGCCGGCAACAAGGGTGCCGAAGCTGCCATGTGTGCGCTGGAAATGGTTTCCCTGTTCAAGTCGCTGTAATCAAACCGGACGTCTGACACCGGATACACGACGCGGCCTCTCCCGGACGGGGGAGGCTTTGTTAATGCGGTATACGCACCAAGAGATTGTTATGAGCCAAGCCACACCCGCTGCCCGTCGCAAGGCACGCCGTTTTACCCTTCAGGCGCTGTATCAGTGGCAGCTGGCCGGTGCCAGTGTCACCGATATTGAAGCCCAGTTTCTGGCGAATAATGATTTTGCCAAGACCGATCGCGAGTACTTCCACGCGCTGTTGCATGGTGTGCCGGGTCAGGTAAATGAGCTGGACGAGCTGCTGACACCGTTTCTGGATCGTCGGGTGGAAGAGCTGTCTCAGGTCGAGAAGGCAATCCTTCGCATGGGCGCGTTCGAGCTGAAAGAGCGTATTGATGTGCCTTACCGGGTAGTGATCAACGAAGGAATCGAGCTGGCCAAGGTGTTTGGTGCGGAAGAATCCTTCAAGTACGTCAACGGTGTGCTCGACAAGTTGGCGCGCAAGCTTCGCTATGAGGAAGCCTCTGAACGCCCATCCAAAGACGACTAGCATGCCCGCGGTTCTCCAACCCTTTGCTGGCCCCTGCTAGACTGGCGGCATGACTTCCGCCTCCTCCCCCGATTCGCCGCTGGATGAGTTCTCGCTGATCCGGCGGTATTTTCACCGCGATGCTGTACTTGCCGGGCAGGGTGACTCTGTTGTGCTTGGCCCCGGCGACGATGCGGCTATCCTGACCCCTCCAGCGGGCCAGCAACTGGTCATGACCCAGGACACCAGTCTGGAAGGCCGGCATTTTCCTGAAGATATGGATGCCGCCGATGTGGGCTACCGTTGTCTGGCGGTGAACCTGTCTGACCTTGCCGCCATGGGCGCCACTCCGTTGTGGTTTCTGCTCTCACTGACGCTCCCGGAAGTGAACGAAGACTGGCTGGCTGACTTTTCCCGCGGCATGTTCGAGCTGGCCGATGCCAGCGGCATTGCCCTGGTAGGCGGCGATATCACCCGCGGTCCGCTGGCGGTGTCGATTCAGGCCTCCGGTGCGGTGCCCGCCGGGCAGGCATTGTTGCGAAGCGGCGCCCGGGCAGACGACGTAATTTGTCTCGGCGGCGTTACGGGTGCCGGCTTGCATGGACTTCATCTGTGGCAGCAAGGCGTGCGTCAGGGGCCGGCGATCGATCATTTTCGTCGTCCACAACCGCAGCTGGCGCTGGGTCAGTCCTTGCGCGGCCATGCCACAGCCTGCATTGATATTTCCGACGGGGTGCTGGCAGACCTGAACCATTTGCTGGACCGGTCCGGTGGGCTAGGGGCGTTACTGGATGAGGCGTCTTTGCCGCTGGATACTGCTATCCTTCGCGACTGTCCCGTTGATGAGCAGCGCCGACTACAGCTGCAGGGGGGCGATGATTATCTGTTGCTCTTCACCCTGCCGGAAGGCGAGCCAATACCTGCCGGCTGCCATGCCATTGGTCGCATCGAAGCGCAGCCGGGGATTCGGCTGGCGACCGTGGCGGGGGAGAGGATGACCCTGGAAGCGAAGGGTTGGCAGCATTTTTAGCAAGAGAAGCAACACGCAGCACGCTTCATGCTGCACGCGACAAGATTCGCCACACGCAGCACGCTTCATGCAACACGCAAAAACCAAGATCAAAAAACAGAACAGAGGAAGTCCATGGAACTGAAACGGCCGCAGATGAAGAACCCGGTGCATTTTCTGGCCTTTGGTTTTGGTTCCGGGCTGGCGCCGGTGGCGCCGGGCACGTTCGGGACGGTGGCGGCCATGCCGATCTGGTGGCTGTGCGCCCAGCTGCCCCTGTGGGGTTACCTGCTGGCGACGCTGCTGGTCATCGCGGTGGGTCCCTATCTGTGCGGCAAGACGTCCCATGACATGAATGTGCATGATCATCCTGGCATTGTCTGGGATGAGATCGCGGGTTTGCTGGTCACCATGATCGCGGTGCCGGTCACGCCAATGGGGGCGCTGGCCGGTTTTCTGGCGTTCCGCTTCTTCGACATCATCAAGCCCTGGCCCATCGGCTGGCTGGATCGCCGGGTTGAGGGCGGTTTGGGCATCATGGTGGATGATCTGCTGGCCGGTGTGTATGCCGCGGTGGTCATGCAACTGCTGATTTACTTCCTGCCGGCCTGGTTCTCCTGACCTGCCGTTGAGCGGCCCTGCCGGGCTGTGTCATTCGTCGGCTGCCGGCATCTTCCGGCAGCCAATGCCGACTGCGTCACTCTCCATCCGTGCAATTTGCTGCATTCTGACATGATGTCGTTCTGTCACTACCGTTCGGAGATCGGTAATGGCATGCCACGAACGGACGATCTAGCCTGAGAACTCAAGGTTTGGGTTGTGCAAAGGATTTGCCATGGCGGAAACAGACCCCCGCTCCCGACGTGTGGTCGTGCCCGGCGTACGCTGGTTACGTTTTCCGCGGCGTCTGGAAGCCGAATATCGTGAATATCAGTGCCTGGAGGCGGTGGACAGCTTCCGGGTCAATGCCTTCTATATCCTGGTGCTTTACCTGCTGCTGGTCACAGGTATCTATGCCCTTGCTCCTGCGGATGTGCGTGGCCTGTGGCTGGGCACCTATCTCTGGGTGGGGGTCATCGTCATGGTGGCGGGTATCCTTGCCCAGTTCCGTGGCCTGGACCGCTACTTTCCTCTCTATACCGGTGTCGGCAGTTTCCTCGCGGTGATGCTGTCCATGGCCATCCCGGGGTTTCTTGACGAGCCCGGTTCCGTTCAACTCGCCAATGTATCCGTGATCTATGCCCTGGTGATTGTCTACGCCATGGTGGGGCTGCGCTTTCCGCTGGCCACCCTGGCCTGCTGGGCGGGGGGCATGTTCGGTTGGCTGATTGCGGAGCAGTTCGGTCGCGGCATTGACTGGCAGATTGCTCACCGGACCTATACCGGGGTGAGCCTGTTGGGCATGTTCCTCTGTTACACAGAAGAAGTGCGCGGGCGTTTGCTGTTCTTCAATCAACGTCAGCTGCAGCGCCAGCAGAATCGCACCCAGGCGCTGGCCGAGCGGTTGCACCGCCTGAGCCGGGAAGACAGCCTCACCGGGCTGGCCAATCGCCGTTACTTTGATGAGGTGCTGGATCGGGAATGGCGCCGCTGCCAGCGGGAGCGGGTGCCGCTGACGGTGATGCTGGTGGATGTGGACCGCTTTAAGGCCTACAACGATCATTATGGCCATCTGCAGGGCGATGAATGCCTCAGGGCGCTGGCGGCTGAGTTGCGTAGCTACAGCCGCCGCGGAGGGGACATGGTGGCCCGTTTTGGTGGCGAAGAGTTTGTCCTGCTTTATCCCGGTGTTGACGAAACCGAAGCGGCGCGATTGGCTTCAAGGCTCTGCCGGACGGTGCGGGGTATGGGCCTGCGCCATGAATACAACCCGCCCTTCGGCGAAGTGACCATCAGTGTGGGAGTGGCGTGGACTGTGCCGATGGAAAACCGCAGCGCCATCAAGTTGGTGGATGCGGCGGATCAGGCACTGTACCAGGCGAAGGAGGGTGGCCGCGACGGCTGGCGACTGTATGAGCCGCCGCCCACCGTACGTCTGGTCCGGGATATCGGCAAAAGAAGGGAAGACTAGCCGGGGCCTTGGCAGGAAGAGCCGGTCAACTCTCTCCGGCCTGTGCCAACGGCTGGCGGCTGAGGCGATCGCGGATGCGCTGTTCGATGCTGGCTGCGTCCAGACCGGCCTCGGCCAGCAGGGTGTCGCGCTTGCCGTGATGGATGAAGTGATCCGGCAGGGCCAGATTGATCACATCCATGACAATGCCTTCCTCGTTCAGCAACTCATTCACCGCAGAGCCGGCGCCGCCCATCAATTGATGATCCTCGACGGTGGCGATCAGGCTGTGGCTGGCGGCGGCGCGGACAATGGCGTCGCGATCCAGCGGCTTCACCCAGCGCATATCAATGACCGTGGCATTGAGTGCCTTGCCGGCTTCCAGTGCGGTAGCCGTGAGCGCGCCAAAGGCGAGAATGGCCACCTGTTTGCCCTCCAGCAGGGTCCGGGACTGGCCGATGGGCAGGGCTTGCAGAGGTTGCTGGATGTCCACACCGGGGCCGGTGCCTCGGGGGTAACGGACCGCGGAAGGGCCGTGGTGCTGGTAGGCACTGGTAAGCAACTGGCGGCATTCGTTTTCGTCGGACGGAGCCGCAACAATCATGTTCGGTACGGTGCGCAGGTAGGCCAGATCGAACACGCCGCCGTGGGTGGCACCGTCTTCACCCACCAGACCGGCGCGATCCAGGGCAAAGGTCACATCCAGATCCTGCAGGGCCACATCGTGGATCAGCTGGTCATAACCCCGTTGCAGGAAGGTGGAGTAAATCGCCACCACCGGCTTCTGTTCCTCACAGGCCAGCCCGCCGGCGAGAGTGACCGCATGCTGTTCGCAGATGGCCACGTCATGGAAGCGATCCGGGTACTGCTCACTGAACGCGACCATGCCCGAGCCTTCACACATGGCCGGAGTGATGCCCACCAGACGCTTGTCCTCGGCGGCCATGTCGCACAGCCACTGGCCGAACACATCCTGGTATTTGGGTGACTTCGGCTTGCTGGGCACGGCCACCTGTACCTTGGGCTTGGGCTCGATCTTGTTGATCGCATGGTAGCCCACCGGGTCCGCTTCTGCCGGGGCAAAGCCCTTGCCCTTGGTGGTATAGACGTGCAGCAGCTGCGGGCCTTCCAGGCTGCGCATGTTACCCAGCGTACGCACCAGCTCTTCGATATTGTGACCGTCGATGGGGCCGATGTAATTGAAGCCGATGGCCTCGAACAGCATGTCCGGGCTCACCATGTTCTTCATGCTTTCTTCAGTGCGGCGAATGAAATCCCAGGCCGCAGGCATGGTGGAGAGTACCCGCTTGCCGCCTTCGCGCAGGGCGATATAGCTCTTGCTGGCCCAGATCCGGGCGAAGTAGTTGGACAGCCCGCCCACGTTGTGGGAAATCGACATGTTGTTGTCGTTGAGAATCACCAACAGATTGGAGCGGGTGTGTGCCGCATGGCTCATGGCCTCGAAGGCCTGACCTGCGGTCATGGCACCATCACCGATGATGGCCACGGCGCGGCGGTCGCTACCAGCCATCTCTGCGCCCAGCGCCATGCCGAGCGCGGCGCTGATAGAAGTGGAGGAGTGACCCACCCCAAAGGTGTCGTACTCGGATTCGCTGCGCTTGGGGAAGCCGGACAGTCCATGCTGCTGACGAATGCTGGTCAGGGCTTCACGGCGGCCGGTAAGGATCTTGTGCGGATAGCACTGGTGGCCCACATCCCACACCAGCCGGTCGTCCGGGGTGTTGTAGAGGTAGTGCAGGGCCACGGTCAGCTCGACCACGCCCAGACCGGCGCCAAAATGCCCACCGGACTGACCGACTGCATAAAGCAGGTATTCACGCAGTTCATCTACTACCCGTTCCAGCTGGCTGGCAGGCAGTCGGCGCAGGGCCGCCGGGCTGTTCAGGGTGTCCAGCAACGGCGTGGCGGGGCGCGTCAGGGGAATCTGCGTAAAAGTCTTGGGCATAACGTTGGATTGCCTGGGGTTGGTACAAGCTGCGTATTTGGGCCTGTTCACGCTACCGGGATGACAGTTGATGAGCCCGGCAGGGTGAGCAGGCCCTAGTATACAGGCCCGCGGGGTGAGTCGTCAGTGATTGCGGGCAACGATGTACTGCGCCAATTGTTGCAAGGGGGTGGCGCGATCGCCATAGCCTGACAGAACCTGTTGTGCCTGCTCGCACAGTGCCCGGGCTCGTTCACGGCTGGCATCCAGCCCAAGCAGCGACGGAAAGGTACTCTTGTCGTGCTTTTCATCCGAACCAGAAGGCTTGCCGAGCTGTTCCGTGTCCATGGTCACATCGAGGATGTCGTCCTGAATCTGGAAGGCCAGGCCAATGGCGTCACCAAAACGGGTCAGGTCGTCCAGTAATCCCGGTTCATCGATTTCTGCTGCAAAGTACCCCAGCTGCAGGCTGACCGTGATCAGGCGCCCGGTTTTCAGGTAATGCATTGCCTCCAGTGCCGCCACGGTCTGTTGTTGCCCCTGGGCCTGCATGTCCTGCATCTGGCCGGCAGCCATGCCGTCCACACCGGAGGCGCGGGACAGGTGTCGAATCATGGCGATACGGGTGTCAGCACGGTACTGCCCTTCGCTGGCCAGTAACTCAAAGGCGCGGGTATGCAGGGTGTCGCCAGCCAGAATCGCCGTGGCTTCGTCAAAGGCGATGTGGCAGGTGGGCTGACCACGGCGCAGATCATCATCATCCATGGCGGGCAGGTCATCATGGACCAGGGAATAGGCATGGATCAGTTCCACCGCAGCGGCGGGGATATCGGCCTGTTCGTGGCGGGCGCCGGCCAGCTCTGCAGCCCCATAGACCAGTAGCGGCCGGATTCGCTTGCCACCGCCCAGGGCGGCATAGCGCATGGCTTCACTGAGGCGGCTGGCGGCACTGTTGGCCGGTAGCAATTGGTCCAGACTGTGGTCGAGCCGGGCAACGCAAGTGGTTCGCAGTGAATCCAGTGCGGAAAAATTACTGCTCATCATTGCCGCCTGTGAAAGGCGCCGGCTCGGCCTCGCTGTTCTGTTCCAGCAGGATGCGGACTTTCTGTTCCGCCTGCTGCAGGGCCTGCTGGCAGTCCCTGGACAGCCGAACCCCCTCTTCAAAGGCTTTCAGGGACTCTTCCAGGGTCAATTCACCGGATTCCATCCGTTCCACCAGGGATTCCAGGTTGTCCAGTGCGGTTTCCAGGGCGGGGGTCGCCTTCTTGGCCATGGGAGTCTCCGGAGCAGCGCTTGTGGTATTGAGGGGAAGTGATTCGGCGGCAACAGTAAATCAGCCAGAGGGGTGAATCAATCCGTTAAGTGCCTGAAATGACACCTTTTTGACCTTTTTTCGAGGAGGAGACTAATGATCAACTGTTTGAATATAAAGGATATTTGGTGGGAACTTTTGCGGGGGTGGGTTTGATTCCAAATGATTCTAAAGAAAGGGTTTCGGTCCCGGCCTGTGCCTGCTTATAGTGAAAGACCCGCCGGAATCCGCAGGGCGACTTCTTCCTCTGATCTCCTAAGCTATGGCGTGAGTTCTGCGGCGCCGGCGGGGTTCTTGTTAAGAGCCGCATCACGCATCACGCTTCACGCAACAGGCTAAAGACGCTGGATGCCTGAAGCTGGACGCCAGATGCTAAGACCGTGAGGCTGTGGGAGCTTGCCTGCAAGCGATCCGAGCTTGAGCGAGGAATGGGTTTCGAGTTACGAGAAGCGAGTTTCGAAGATCAGAGAGGCCGCGTCCCGGTGGGACGCGGCCTCTTTGCTTTCAGGCTGGCAGCATGCCTGGCCCACGTTGTTGCGTGAAGCGTGAAGCGTGAAGCGTGCTGCGTCTCCTTAGAAATCATAACGTAGCCCCAGCGAGACCGCCTGTCCGTCGCTGTCGACATGGTAGCCTGCCAGAATGTCGTCGAAGCGGGAGTTGGGGGTGTAGATGGCGTAGCCCAGCTCTTCATAGAAGTACTCCACGAACAGCTTCAATGCCTCGCTGTACTGATAGTCCAGTCCGAGCTGGTAGGAGTCTCCCTGATAGAAGGCCGCGGCCTCGTCGCTTTCATCACCATTGGCGAACATGGCTTTCACGGTGTACTTGTTCCAGCTGTATGAGCCGTACAGGTTATAAGTGACAGGGTCGTCCTTGAGGACTGTGCTGTCATTGGTCTGTAGTTGTTCGACCTTGGCTGCAAAGCGCCAGTTTCCCGGTGCGTACACCAATGAGGCCCCGAGCTGGTCGGCATTATCGCCGGTGTCTTGCTCGGTATCCTGATAGGCCACCCCAACGGTGACGTCACTGAACGCCCAAGACAGGGCGTATTGCCAGGTATCCAGATAATTGCTGCCCGCTTCATGGGTGAGATCCACCGCGGAAACCGTGGCCGTCAGGCCGGCGAAAGAGGGTGTGGTGTAGGTAGCCGCATCACGACGGAATGTGGCCTGGGTGGCCCAGCCGGAGTAATAGGAGCTGAAGAAATCTACCGGGTAGGCCACGGTGTTGTAGTAGGCCAGCCACTGGGTGCCGACTCGCAAGGTGCCCAGATTCTCCGTGGTGGCAGCAATATCCGCTACCCGCGGCTTGTTGTTGCCCTTGTAATAGGCCTGAAAGAATGTGGGATCTTCTGCCCTCAGCAATGCGGAGTTGATAGGGAATTCCACGGTGGCATCCAGGTCCACCCAGTCCAGATCCTTGTAGGTGGCTGTGACGCCAAGACGGGAATAGGCATCGCGCAGGGCGGTGTGGGAATCATCCTCGCCGGGTTTGGCATCATCCACTGACACGGCTTCGGTCTGAATCCGCAAGGATCCGTAGGGGGTGACTTCCATTTCCGCGTGGGCGGGCAGTGTGGCCATACAGGCCAGTATGGCCGTGTGCAGCCTCAGATTGCGTGGCTCATTCATCGCTTTCTCCCTCTGGTTTCAAACAATCAGTACCGGGCACGGGGCCATGCTGGCGACGCGCTGGGACACACTGCCAAGAAAATAGCCGTCCACATCACTGCTTGTTCCGCGGGCACCCATGACAATCAGATCGATCTTGTTGTCCCTGGCAAAATTGACGATGGCACGGGAGGGGCGACCTCCCTTGACGAAGGCGCGGACTTTTTTTGCTCCCGCCTTGATGGCCAGCTTCTTGGCATGTTCGGCCACCGTAGTGGCGTATTCCCGTAGCGCATCGTCGGGGAGATCGACTTCCTCGGGACGCACCATGGAAAGTGACGCTTCGAACAGGCTGTGATGCTTGAACACGCACAGCAGAATCATCTCGGAGTCGTCGCTGTCATCCTGTTGAAGATGGGCCGCATGATCCAGGGCCACCAGCGACTGTTTTGAGCCGTCGATTGGAACCAGTATTTTCTTGTACATGCGAGCCTCCGTGCGTTAGCGCCAGCTTGTTACTGGAAGAATATGTCCCTCAGGAACAGGGCAATCTGCGGGAAGAAGATCACCAGCAGCGTGGCTGCCAACAGCATGATCACAAAGGGTGGCGTGCCCCGGATGACTTCCCAGTAGGGGCGTTTGAAGATGGCGATGGCGGTAAAGATGTCGCAGCCAAACGGCGGCGTTGCCGACCCCACCGCCACCATCATGGTAATCAGGATGCCCACATGGACCGGGTCCAGACCGGTGGAGGCCACAGCAGGGGCAAAGATCGGAGTCAGTACCAGGATCACCACAATGGGGTCCACGAACATGCAGGCGACAAAAAAAGCGACCGCGATGGCCAGAAGTACGCCGTTGGGGCCGGCTTCATTGATACCCAGCGAGCCCAGTACCGCCTGGGGAATCTGGGCAAAGGAAATGATCCACGAGAAGCCGTTACCGACAGCCACAAGAATGAACACCACGGCGGTGATCAGCCCGGTGGACTTGGCAATTTCATAGATATCCGCGGCTTTCAGGGACCGGAAAACGACAAATTCCAGAATTACGGCATACAACACACAGGCGGCAGCGGCTTCCGTGGGGCTGAAAATCCCGCCATAGATGCCACCCACTATGATCACCGGAAAACCCAGTGGCCATAATGCTTCACGCACCGAGGTGATGCGTTCCCTCCAGCTGGCTTTTTCTTCCGTGGGCACGTCCATGCGGTAGGCATAAACGATGCAGTAAACGGAAAACATGGTCAGGATCAGCAGGCCGGGGCCAATGCCGGCGATGAACAGTTCGGCGATGGAGGTGCCTGAAATCACACCATAGATAATCATGCCGATGCTGGGGGGGATCAGGAAGGCGATGTCGCTGGCGTTAATGATCAGTGCCAGCGTGAAGGAATCCTTGTAGCCGGATTGCAGCATCCGTGGGCGCAGCGGTGAACCCACTGCCACCACGGTGGCCTGGGTGGAGCCGGACACCGCCCCGAACAGGGTGCAAGAGGCTGCGGTGCTGACGGCCAGGCCGCCTTTGATGTGACCGATGAAGGCCATCACCATGTTCACCAGCCGGTTGGCAGACTGGCCGCGGGTCATGATGTCCGCGGCGAGGATGAACATGGGCACGGCAATCAGGGCGGTGGGGCGGATGCCAGCCAGCATTTGCTGGATGAAGAAATCCATCCGGTCGAAGCCATCGAACATCATCACGAAGCCGACAATAGCGCCGAGAATCAGGGGGATCTTCATGGGGAAGCCAAACAGCAGCAACACCAGCATGACCAGGAACATGATCCACGCCATGATCAGACCTCCCTCTCTTGTTCTTCGTAGCCATCCAGCACCGAGGTGGAGAGATAGACATCACGGGAAACAATGTTCTTGATGGCGGTCATCAGATACTGAATGCCAGTGACGGCAAGGCCCACAGGTACCCACAGATAAATGATGTAGATCGGGAAGCCCAGGGTTGGCAGGACCCGGCCGGTGGCGTAGACCGAGTGGATATAGCTGACCGAATACCAGCACAGGAAGAACATCACTGCAGCAGTGACGAAGCTGATGATCACCATCATCACCCGGCGCGCCTGGGCGGGAAAGACATCGTAAAGTGCCGACATGCGAATGTGCCGGCCATGCCGTGCGGCGTAGCCGATGCCGGCAAAAGTGATGAGAATAATCAGGATACGGTTCACTTCCTCAGAGAAGTGCAGGCTCTCGCCAAGAACAAAACGTCCGACGACGTTGGCAACGGTGTTGAGCGCCATCAGCAGAACGCCGAGGGCAAGAATAATGGCTTCAATTCGGGCGATGCCGTTGTCTATGGTGCCGAGGAAGCCGGGCAGACTGGAGTCATGGTCCAGGGGCGCATCATCGCTCATGGTCGTTTCCCTTTGTCAGCCGGTACAGGACCGGGTCCGATCCTCCTGACCGGCCTCTGCTGATGCCGCCACAAACCCGGAAGCCCTCCCGGGCTCGCGGCGGATTGTCGAACCAGCAGGGAGTCGCGCTCCCTGCGATGCCTTACTCTGCGGCTTCGTCTTCGCCGCTTTCTTCACTATTGGTAACAGCGGCAAGATCTGCCTTGAACTGCTTGAGCAGTTTTTCGCCGCGCTCACCGGTCATTTCGATGAACTTGGCTTCCACCCGGGGAGCGCGGTCACGGAACGCCTGGCGTTGTTCCTCACTGAGGCGGGTGACGGTGACTTCATCGCTGTCATCGGTGATCTTCTTCAGCATTTCCTCACCGAGCCCGGGCACATATTCGAAGATATGCTTGCGAGCATAGGCGGTGGCCTCTTGTACCAGCTGTTTGTCGTCATCAGAAAGGCCGTTATAGAAATCCTGATTCGCCATCATGGCGGTAACAAACTGACTGTGGCCGGTGAAGATCAGGTTGGGAGACACCTCGTAAAGCCCACCGGATTGAATCCAGAAGATGGGGTTTTCCTGGCCCTGAATGATATTGGTCTGCAGCGCGCCATAGACTTCGCCCCAGGGCAACGGCGTGGGGGTGGCGCCGAAGGCGCTGTAGGTTTCAGACAGCAGCGGGTTGGTCATGACCCGAATATTCTTGCCCTTGAACTCTTCCGGTGAGGTGACCTTCTCATCGGCAGTGACCACCACTTCTCCTTCCGGATACATGGCCAGCAGCTCCAGTCCCTGTTCCTTGTACAGATCGGGGAACATTTCGTTGATGGCCTTGCTGTCCTTGAAGAAGGTGACGATTTGCTCGCCATCCACCGGGAGCAGGTAGGGAATGAAGAAGATTTGCGCTTCGGGGATCAGGGAGCCGGTAAAGCCCGGCGACTGATTGACGAACTGCAGCACCCCTGCCTGGGTAAGTTCCATGATGTCATCGGATTCGCCCAGTTCACCGAAACGATGAATTTTCAGGGTGTTGGCAGAGTTATCTTCGATGTATTCCTTGAATTTGTAGGCGAAGACATCCTGTACATCACCTTCATATTCTTCATGAGCGTAGCGCCATGTCTGTCCTTCAGGTTCTGCGCTGGCGGATTGGCTGGCGCTGTTGCTATCGCTGTCGCTGCATGCAGCGAGCGACGTCATCATGACTGCCGCGACGATAGCCCCCGGGAATGATCGAATGGTCATGGCTATACCCTCTCATTGCCTGTTTTTCGTCAATTTTTTTTACCCGTAACACGTCCATTGTGCCGGCGTAATGTGCATCACCGTGGCAAATGAAAAGCATGATTGCAAGGAACTGGGGGCATAAATCCCGGGAAATTCCGGGATTTCGCACGTTGGGATGAGAAAACGATGAACTGTTGCAGTGCGATATTTTGTTAAAAACGGCACCCCGGAAATGCAAAAAAAGATTTCTGTTTTTTGCCATTTCACAACAGGGAAAAGCGTGTTCCTGGTGCCTGTTGAATGCGCGGAAATGCGCGCGTTGTGGGAGCTGCAGCGTATCAGGAGCCGGCTGGTGCCTGGGCCGCCTCGGGGGAATCAAGGTGTGCCTGAAGTTGTTCGCGTTGCTGGTCTGTGATGGGTTGGCTTTGCCGCAGGGCGGTGTTGAAGCTGACCAGGGTGGCCTTGCCCTCGGCAGTGAGTACGCCATTCTGCCAGGCGCGCTGAATCACCTGCAGCGAGCTGTTGCCAATTTTGCCAATGCTGGTGGTGACCGTGACCGGACTGCCAAACAGGGATTCCGCCTTGAAGGCGATCTCCATGTTGACCATGGCCAGACCATGGTCGCTGCGGGTTAGATCCGGCGTAAAAATAGCGATCACCGGCTCCCGGGCATCCAGGAACCAGACCGGCAAAACGGTATTGTTGATGTGCCCCAGAGCATCGGTCTCGCAAAAGCGGGGGCGGATAGTTGTCGTCCACATGCAGGGAAGTATGGCGAAAAACCGGGGCAGGGCAATGATATTTAGCTACGAGCTACGCATGGTTGGAGTACATGGAAAAGTTCCCGGGGGTTTTGCGATGAACGGAAAAGCCTTCCAGATCGTTGAGTTCGGCGCCATCAGATAACCTCTGCACCTTGTAGGAGCCATGCTCGCATGGCGATCCGAGCCTCAGCGACGAGAGGTCACGCTGCCCCTCCGTCTCTGGAGAACCGGTAACTCAGCCTCCGCCAGCGTCGCATGTGCCCGCCGCAACGAAATAAGACGAGAACTTACCTGGCCTCCCTCACCCACTTCACGTGCCGCCTGCCCCGTCCTGCTATAGAATCCGCCCCATGAAACTGATCCTGGCCCCCATGGAAGGTCTGGCGGACTTCTGGGTGCGTCAGGCGTTGACCGATGTGGGCGACTACGACTGGTGTGTCAGCGAATTTGTCCGTGTCAACGGGCTGCTGCTTCCCCCCAAGGTGTTCTATCGCTGGTGTCCCGAGCTGAAAAACGGCGCGCGCACCCGGGCGGGCGTGCCTGTGCATCTGCAATTGCTGGGCTCGGACCCGAACTGTGTGGCGGAAAACGCCGCAAGGGCGGTAGAGCTGGGCGCGCCTGCCATCGATCTGAACTTTGGCTGCCCGGCCAAGACCGTGAATCGCCATCGTGGTGGTGCGGTATTGCTGGATGAACCGGAGCTGGTGCATGCGGTTACGGCGGCGGTCCGCCGGGCCATACCCGCCGATATCACCGTTTCTGTGAAGATGCGCCTGGGCAATGAAGACGATGCGCTGTCACTGGAGAATGCCCGGGGAGTCGAGGAGGCTGGGGCTGCCTGGCTTACCGTGCATGGTCGCACCAAGCGCCAGGGCTACAAGCCGCCGGCGTTCTGGGACCGTATTGGCCATATTCGTGAGACGGTCAGTATTCCTGTGATTGCCAATGGCGAGATCTGGACGGTTGAGGATGCCCGGCGCTGTCAGCAGGAAAGTGGTTGTGACGACCTGATGCTGGGACGGGGAGCGGTGGCCAACCCCTGGCTGCTGCGTGCCCTGCGCACTGGGCAGAGCGCCAGCTGGTCCGAGATCCTGCCGGTGCTGGAGGGCTTCGTTCGGGATGTGACCGGCACCGGTACCGATGCCCAGGAAGCTGGGCGGGTCAAGCAATGGCTCAGCTACATGCGCAAGCAGTGGCCTGAAGCCAGTCTGCTGCTGCAGCAGATCAAGCGTGAAACGGCTGCGGCGGCTATGGTGCCGTACCTTCGGCAGGCGCAGCTGGAGGCGTCAGCCCCAGGGAGTGGAACGGTCTGAGCACCAGAAAGTCCCCCTGATGCCGGCTTGTCAGTGCGGTGAAGGAGTCTTTCAGGTTGTCCATTACCCAGGGCAGGGTGGGTACATCTTCCGTGAGTTCGCTGAAGAAGTTGTCCCAGTGCACCGGGATAATGGTATGCGCGCCCACTGCGGCCACCGTTTCCCGGAAATAGGCTTCCTTGTAGGCTTCGCTTTGCTTGCCAAGGCTGGCAGTGGCCACCAGCGCATAATCGGCCTGATAACGATCCAGTTCGCCCGGCTGCATGCCGGCACTGCCCTGAATCAGTATCCGTGCCTGCGGATGCTCCACCACCAGTCCATAACTCTGACCTTCTTCCCACTCACCAATCCAGGCCGGTGGTGTCACGGGGTCGGTGATTTCCCCCTTGCCGGTCCACTTCTCGATGGCGGAGGGCAGTGGAACATGGCTGGCTGGCACGAAGGTCAGGGTAAAGTCGCCAAACCGATAGGGATGATGCGTTTGCACAGTGGTGATGTGCTCCTCGTCCAGACCGCTGCCAATAGCCGCCATGGCAGCTGAAGAGGAGCCCAGTAGCTGTGCGCCAGTGAGCTGGGCAACAATGCCGGAGTCCATCACGTGATCGAAGTGGGTGTGCAGCACCGGAATGGCATCCACCTTGTCGATCCCGGCCGTTTCCAGTGCCTGGCGTATGCGTGCCTGGTCCGGTGTCATGGGTAGAAACAGGGAGGGGATGCTGACCCGGGAAAAGTAGCCATCGGTCAGCAAGTGCGTTTCACCATCGCTGATCAGCAGGGTGCTGGTACCCAGAAACGTGATGGTTACCTGGCCTTGCTTTGGCGGCGTGTCATCGTTGGCCTGTGGCCAGCCTTCCAGGGAGGGAGAGATATGGAACGCGGCGGTCAACACGGCTGCGACCAGTATCATGGAGGCGATGATCCATCGCACAGCTTTCATCGATACATCCAGTATTGTTCTTTGTTTAAGGCCGATCCTGACCAGAAGTTCTATGCTACTGGATTTTCCTTTCCTGTGCAGTTGTCTGCATCACCCTTCAGGTAACGAAAACCCCTTCGACTAAAGTCATACTGTGCCCCCGGCGCCCTTTGGCTAGTCTTGATACAAGCCCGATCTCCTGAGGAGAAGGGCACTTGTAACGAGGACGCAGAGGGACGAGTAATGAAAGAAGAAAACGCCCGTGCATATTGGGCCGCCAACCTGCGATTGATTCTGACCTACCTGGCTATCTGGTTCGTAGTCTCTTATGGCTGCGGCATTTTGCTGGTGGACGAACTCAATCAGATTAACCTGTTCGGTTTCAAGCTCGGTTTCTGGTTTGCACAACAGGGCGCGATCTATGCGTTCCTGGTACTGATCATCATGTACGCGCATTCCATGAACAAGCTGGACCGCAAGTTCGACGTCCACGAAGACTGAGCTGGGAGGCCGTATGGATATTCAAACCCTTACCTATTTGTTTGTGGGCGGCTCCTTTGCCCTGTATATCGGCATCGCTATCTGGACGCGGGCCGGTTCCACCAAGGATTTCTACGTTGCAGGCGGTGGGGTATCTCCTCTTGCCAACGGCGCAGCCACGGCGGCTGACTGGATGTCAGCGGCGTCCTTCATTTCCATGGCGGGCATCATCGCCTATGCCGGTTACGATGCGTCGGTGTATCTGATGGGCTGGACCGGGGGGTATGTGTTGCTGGCCATGTTGCTGGCACCGTATCTGCGCAAGTTCGGCAAGTTTACCGTGCCGGATTTCATTGGTGATCGTTACTATTCCAGTGTCGCGCGTACCGTGGCGGTAATCTGCGTGATCTTTGTCTCGTTCACTTATGTGGCTGGTCAGATGCGTGGTACCGGTATCGTGTTCGCCCGCTTCCTGGAAGTGGATGTGAACACCGGTGTGGTCATTGGTATGGCGATCGTTTTCTTCTACGCCGTTCTCGGTGGTATGAAGGGCATTACCTATACCCAGGTGGCGCAGTACTGTGTGCTGATCTTTGCCTTCCTGGTGCCGGCGGTGTTCCTGTCCATCATGATGACCGGCCACGTGCTGCCGCAAACCGGGTTCGGGGGTACGGTGCTTGATGCCGCCGGCAATGACAGCGGGGTCTACCTGTTGCAGAAGCTGGATCAGGTTGTCACCGATCTTGGCTTTACCGAGTACACCGAGGGCTCCAAGTCCACCATTGATGTGTTCTTTATCGCGGCCGCCCTGATGTGTGGTACTGCAGGTCTGCCCCACGTGATCGTGCGTTTCTTCACCGTGCCGCGTGTGAAGGATGCCCGTATCAGTGCTGGCTGGGCGCTGTTCTTCATCGCTCTGCTGTACACCTCTGCTCCGGCAGTGGGCGCTTTTGCCCGTCTCAACCTGATCGATACCGTGAATGAAACCCAGTACAGCGAACTGCCCGACTGGTTCTATAACTGGGAAAACTCCGGGTTGATCGGCTGGGTGGACAAGAATGGCGATGGTGCTGTGCAGATGCGCGCGGGTGCACCCTTCGAAGGCAAGCCGACCTTTGCCGGCAGCCGTGAAGAAGCCTCCGGCAGCTACGGCGAGCGTGTGCTGACCAACGCGCCGACCGAAAATGCCTCCGAGGTATATATCGACCGTGACATCATCGTTCTGGCTAACCCGGAAATCGGTAATCTGCCTGCCTGGGTGATTGCTCTGGTCGCCGCCGGTGGTGTGGCGGCAGCATTGTCCACCGCTGCGGGTCTGTTGCTGGTAATTTCCAGTGCCATTTCCCATGACTTGCTGAAGAAGACCCTGAAGCCGGATATCAATGAAAAGCAGGAGTTGCTGGCGGCGCGTGGTGCTGCTGTGGTGGCGATCTGTATCGCCGGCTACTTCGGGATTAATCCACCAGGGTTTGTTGCACAGGTGGTGGCCTTTGCCTTCGGTCTCGCTGCAGCAAGCTTCTTCCCGGTGATCCTGATGGGTATCTTCTACAAGCGCATGAACAAGGAAGGTGCTATCTCCGGCATGCTGGTCGGTCTGATCTTCACCTTCAGCTACATCGTGTTCTTCAAGTTCGTCTCTCCGGAGCTGAACAATGCAGAACACTGGTGGTTCGGTGTGTCTCCGGAAGGCATTGGTACCCTGGGTATGCTGTTCAACTTCATCGTGGCCTTTGCGGTGTCCCATGTTACCGCTCCGCCGCCGGAACATATCCAGCATATCGTGGAAGATATTCGTATCCCCCGCGGTGCCGGTGAAGCTCACGCACACTAAGATGTAGAAAAAGGGAGAGCTGGCCGGTATGAATAAATCATTCATGCCGGCTTTTTTCTCAGAGTTTAAAGTTCAAAGTTGAAAGTTAAAACGCAATCAAGCATCAGGGGGTGTGTCGCCTGAGACTGCGATTCCGGTGTGGCGCGGGCAAAGAGTTAAAAGAATCACCGCCACCTGTCGTGCTTTTTAACTTTCAACTTTTAACTTTCAACTGGGTTTAACCAGATGATCGAACAGGAACTCAATCACTACCCCTTTACCCTGCTCAGCGAGGCGTCCCGTCATCGTCTCAATCAGGGCATGGATCTGGCGTACTTTGAAAAGGGTGACATCATCCTCGATGCGGCCAGCCCCAGTGATCATGTTTATGTTGTGCACAAGGGAAGCGTCGCCGAGCTGGATGTGAATGCGCCGGATGGTCGCAGCCAGGTGGGGGTGTATGCAGCCGGTGATCTGTTCGGTGCCATCAGTGTGCTCAATGGCAAGAGTCGTTACCGCTTTCGCTGTGAGGAGCAGACCCTTTGTCATCTGATCCCCGCCAAGTTGTTTCTGGAGCTGTGCGATAACGACGACGAGTTTGGTCGCTATTTTCGTCAGACACTGGCCGAAAAATCCCAGCGTCTGGCGGAGCGTCGCGAAGGTGGGGTGACACTGGCCGGTTTCATGCTGGCCCGTGTAGAGCAATGCATGCGCGAACCCATGATTATGTCTGCCGGTGCCAGCCTGCGTGATGCCGTGGAGTTGCTAAAGCGCAATGGCGTGGATAGCGTGCTGATCGAGATGGATGGGCAGTTCGCTATTGTCACCAAGACTGATCTGCTCACCGCGCTGGTGATGGATGGGCGCAGTGCAGAGGATCCGCTTTCCCATGTGGCGGAAACCCGTCTGGTCACCGCACTGCCGGAAGATTATCTGTTCACCGCGCTGACACTGATGACCCGTCACAAGGTGGCGCGGGTAGTGGTCATGGCCCACGGTCGCGCTGTCGGGGTGGTGGAACTCACCGACGTGCTCAGTTTCTTCTCCAGTCGTTCCTACGTGGTGGGGCTGGAAATCGAAAAGGCGGACGATCTGGAAGCCCTGCGACTGGCCAGCGAACGCCTGCCGGAACTGGTGCAGGCATTGATGGCCCAGGGCGTGAAGATGCGGTTTGCCATGGATCTGCTGGCGGCCCTGAATGGGCGCATCATGGCCAAGGCCTTCGAGATGGTCATCCCGGCTGAGCAACACTCTGCGGCCCTGATCGTCATGGGTAGCGAAGGGCGCGGCGAGCAGATCCTCAAGACCGATCAGGACAATGGTTTTATCCTCGGGGATCATCAGGATTGGCCTCGCTGTCAGCACGACGCCAATCAGTTCACCGAGACGCTGTTGACGCTGGGGTATCCACCCTGCCCGGGCAAGATCATGGTGTCCAACCCTGACTGGGTTGGCACCCAGAGCCAGTGGCGCGAGCGTATCTATGACTGGGCAGGAGATGCCGGTGGCGAAGGCATGATTCATATCACTACCCTGGTGGATGCGCACTGCGTGGCTGGCAGTTCCCATCTCCTCGATGAACTTCGCCAGACCCTGTTTGATCGTTGCAGTGATGACGAGGTGTTCCTGCGTCATTTCGCCCGGCCCATCCTGCAGTTTGCCACGCCCCTGAATCTGTTCGGTTCCCTGAAGAAACCGCAGCATGGCATCGACATCAAGAAGGGCGCTCTGTTCCCGCTGGTGCATGGGGTGCGAGCCATGGCGTTGCAATGTCGCATTGAGGAAACCTCCACCCTGGCACGGCTGGAGAAGCTGGTCGCTGCCGGCGCAATGGAAGCCAGTTTTGCAGAAGATCTTGGCGAGGCCATGGAATTGTTCAGCGAGCTGCGGCTCAACCACCAGCTGGAAAATCTGCATGGGGATGCCATGAACATTCCCGGCAACCATATCGTGGTGCAGAAGTTGTCGTCACTGGAGCGAGACCTGCTTCGTGATGCCCTGCATCTGGTCAGTGATTTCAAGCAGCGCCTGTCCCGCCGGTTCCACCTGGAATACTGAGGACATGGCATTGCCATTGGGAGTGAAAAACGTGCTCAGACAGTTGCGGCGCTATGCCGATCGATATCGCCATGCCCATGGCCCTTATGGGCATCTTTTCCTGCCCTATGAGGGCAAGGATGTGGTGGCGCTGGATTGCGAAACCACCGGTCTGGACAGTCGTCATGCGGAGCTGGTGTCCATTGCCGCCGTGCCGGTGCGCGGGGGACGGGTGTGCAACAGTGAAAGTATGGATGTCCATTTCCAGGCCCCCGCCAGCCTGACCAGTGAATCCATTACCATCCACCGGTTGCGTCCGGTGGATCTGGATGAAGGGGAAGAAGTGGCGGAAACCCTGGAGTCCCTGCTGGCTTTTATCGGAAACCGTCCGGTGGTGGGCTGGTGTATCGATTTCGACGTGGCCATGATCAATCGCTACCTGCGACCGTTGCTGGGCTTTGACCTGCCCAATGCGACCATTGAGCTGTCAGCTCTGTACCAGAAGAAGATGCGCTACTGGCAGCCGGATATCGAACCGGACTTGCGCTTCGAGGCCATGGCGAAGAATCTGCAGGTGCCGATGATGGCGCGCCACAGTGCCCGCGGAGATGCCGTGACTGCGGCCCTGATGTACCTGCAGCTGCAACGGCCCACCCTGAATCAATAACGGACAAGGGAGAGACATCATGCAAATTGCGGAACAGATTCTGCTGTTGGCCGGCCTGGCTATCGTCGCGTTCAGTTACCTGAGCTACTGGCGCCGTACCGGTGATGCCCGTGGGGTGCTGATGTTCTGGCGTAAGGGCATGGCAATGGATGTACGTGAGTTCAAGTTGCAGCGCGCCGGTCTCGCACTTTTGCTGGTGGCGGTAGTGCTGCGTTTTAGCGGGGCTCTGGTATAAAGGGAGGCATTCAGGCTTCACGGAACAGGCATCACGCGAAGATCCTGACAAGGCGAATAAGAATCGGGAGCTGCCGTGTTTTCTTTGTGGGAGTTGAGCGGCCTGGCGCTGTGTTACGTGCTGGTGCTGTTTGTCATCGCCTGGCTGGGTGACCGGGCGGCAAGAGAAGGCAGAAAAACCTATCAGAATGCCTGGGTGTACAGCCTCGGGCTGGGCGTGTATTGCACCTCCTGGACTTTTTTCGGGGCGGTGGGCGAGGCCGCCCAGAGCGGCTGGAATTACCTGCCTATCTATCTTGGCCCCATCATTACTGTGCTGCTGGGCGGTTCGCTGATCTACAAGATGGTATCGGTGACACAGCAGCAGAACATCACCTCCATTGCTGACTTTCTTGCCGCCCGCTATGGCAAGTCCCGCCGCCTGGCGGTGCTGGTTACCCTGGTGGCGGTGGTCGGGGTGCTGCCCTACATCGCCCTGCAGCTCAAGGCCGTGACCTTGTCTTTCGATTATGTGCTGCAGGAAACCGGAGAGACGTCGTTCGATACCGCCCTGGTGGTGGCGGCGCTGATGGCGTTGTTCACGCTGCTGTTCGGCACCCGTCATATTGATACCAGCGAGCACCAGTCCGGGTTGATGCTGGCGGTGAGCTTTGAGTCCTTCATCAAGCTGGTGGCGTTTGTGATGCTGGGGCTTTACTGCCTGTTCGGCATTTTCGATGGCCCGGTGGATCTTTGGCAAAGCCTGGCGGCCCGACCTGAAGTGATGCAGACCTTTGAGCCGACCCTGTTCTCGCAAAGCTTCGTGACCGCGTTGCTGTTGTCCATGGTGGCAATTCTTTGCCTGCCCCGGCAGTTCCATGCCGGTATGGTGGAAAACAACGACTTGCGACACCTGCGTAATAGTCGTTGGGTGTTGCCGCTGTACCTGTTGATGTTCGCCATCTTTGTGCTGCCGATTGTGGTCAGCGGGGTGCTCACCCAGCCCTATCTGTTGGGCCAGGCGGATACCTACATGTTGTCCCTACCCATGGCGCAGGAAAACTCCACCATGCTGGTGTTGTCGTTCATCGGCGGCATTGCGGCGGCCACCGGCATGGTGATTGTGTCGACCATGGCGCTGGCCATCATGCTGACCAACGAAGTGCTGTTGCCCATGTGGCTGCAGTCCCGTCTGCATGAAAAGGATCAGCTTTCCGATCTGGGACGGCAGCTGCGCTTTCTGCGCCGCGCCAGCATTCTGGTATTGCTGGGGCTGGCGTTCGCCTTTCACACCCTGATCGATCGTTTTGATGGGTTGGCCAGTATTGGTCTGCTCTCCTTTGCCGCCGTGGCGCAGTTTTCGCCAGCCCTGCTGGGGGCACTGTACTGGCGCAACGGTCACAAGCAGGGAGCCTTTGCTGGTCTGGCGGTGGGCTTTGTATTGTGGTTTTACTGCCTGTTGATGCCTGTGATGCTGCCGGTGGACTGGGTCAGTACCCTGAACAGCGACGGCTTGCTTGGGCTTGGCCTGTTGCGCCCCCATGCCATGTTCGGCATCGAAGGGCTGGAACCGCTCACCCACGGGGTATTCTGGTCGGTGAGCCTGAACCTGGCGGCGTTCATCTATTTCTCCCGCCGCGCCCGTCATGATGCGCTGGATGAAGCCCAGGCAGCCCGTTTTGTGGACATGCCCACGGACTGGTGGCGGGAAGGCATGGGGCATCCGTCCATTACCACGGCAGAATTGCTGGAAGTGTGCCGGCGTGGCTTGGGCAATCCCCGTGCGGAACCCTTGTTCTTTGATTACATGCGCCGCCGCCATGTGGCCGAGGACCTGGATCTACCAGCCCCGTTGCATCTGGTCCGCTACGTGGAGCGGTTGCTTTCCGGGGCCATGGGGGCCTCCACCGCCCGTATCGTGATGAGTTCGCTGCTGCGCAAACAGAACAGCCGCCACGATGATGTGGTGCGGATGATGGATGAGGCCTCCGAACTGATCCAGTTCAACCACCAACTGCTCCGTACCACCATTGAAACCATCGCCCAGGGGATCTGTGTGGTGGATCGCAACATGCAGGTGGTGGCCTGGAATCAGGCCTACGTAAAACTGTTCGAATACCCGGATGGTCTGATCCGGCTGGGGCGTTCCATTGAAGAGGTGTACCGCTTCAATGCCGAGCGGGGCTTTTATGATGGTGAGGATATGGATGCCAATGTGCAGAAGCGGGTGCAGCTGCTGCGTGATGGCCATTCCCACCAATTCGAGCGGGAACTGCCCACTGGTATCGTGGTGGAAGTGCGTGGTACGCCCATGGTGGGCGGTGGCTTCGTCAGTACCTATATGGATATTACCGAACGCAAGCGGGATGAACTGGCGCTCAGGCAGATCAACGAAAACCTGGAAAATATGGTCTCCGAGCGGACCCGCAAACTTACCGAGTTGAATGTACAGCTGGCACAGGCCAATGAAGGCAAGACACGATTCCTTGCGGCGGCGGGGCATGACTTGATGCAGCCATTGAACGCCGCCCAGTTGTTTGCCTCCTCCCTGCGCCAGCAGCTACGACAGCAGGACGCGCAGGGCTTTGCCCGGGAAGTGGATGTGCTGGGGCATATCGACAGCTCACTGCAGACGGCGGAACAGATCATTTCCGCGCTGATGGAGATCAGCAAGCTGGATACTGGCGCCATGCCGGTACATGTGCACCCACTCAGTCTGCAGAAGCTGATGGAGCCATTGGGGCAGGAATTTTCCGCGTTGGCCCAGGCCAGCGGACTCAGTCTGCATATGGTCTCCAGTTCCTGCATTGTGGAAAGTGATGAAGTGTTGCTGCGGCGGGTGCTACAGAACCTGCTGTCCAACGCCATTCGCTATACCGAATCCGGGCGTGTGCTGTTTGGTTGCCGTCGTCGTAACGGAGCCGTGCGTATTGATGTGTGGGATACCGGCCCGGGGATCCCGGATGATCAGCACGAACAGATTTTCCAGGAATTTCAGCGCCTGCCCCAGCAGAACGGCCGGGATGTGAAGGGGCTTGGGTTGGGGCTGGCGATCGCCGACCGTATCTGTCGTCTGCTTCACCATACCCTGACAGTGCGTTCCTGGCCGGGCAGGGGCACCTTGTTCAGCGTCACCGTGCCGCTGGCTAGCGGCGAGCTGCCTCCGATGCTTTCCCAGGAAGATGAAACTCCCCAGCGTGACGTGGCGGGGATGCGGGTGTTCTGCGTGGATAACGATGCCGGCCTGCTGGACAGCCTGGTAGAGGCGTTGCGCACCCTTGGCTGTGAAGTGATTGCGGCCAGTGGTCTGGAGGATGCCCAGAAAAAAGCCAAGGGCACAGCGGCACCAGACCTGTTACTGGTGGATTATCAACTGGACCATGAAAACGGTTTTGATGTCATCGAAGGACTGGACGACTGCTGGGAAGACGTGGTCCCCGCCACCCTGATGACCGCAGACCGTCGCCCCGAAATCCGCGAGCAGGCAGAAGAGTTGGGAGTCGGCTTTCTGCAGAAGCCGTTGACGGAGGCGATGCTTAAGCGAACGTTAGAGGCAGTGAATAGTTAACAGTTAACAGTTAACAGTTAATAGTTGCGCGTGCAGCGCATTCGGGTTTTGAAACATATGAGGCCGCGCCCGGATTCCGGGCGCGGCCTCATACGTTAAAGATCAAGAGCACGCGTGACCGCGCGCTGTTCACTGTTCACTGTTAACTATTCACTGCCCACCGACGGTTGCTCAATCGCCAGATCCTTCAACGCCAACACCGCCTGGGTGCGGTTGCGGACGCCGAGTTTGCGGAAGATGGCGGTCATGTGGGCCTTGATGGTGGCTTCGGAAACGTCCAGTTCGTAGGCGATAACCTTGTTCTGCATGCCTTCCATGAGCATGCCCATGACACGGAACTGTTGCGGGGTGAGGCTGGCGATGCGTTCGCTCATGGCGGAGAGGTCGGGCAGGGTAGGGGGCATGGCGCGGCGGGCATACTCAGGCAGCCAGCGTTCCCCGTCCATGACCTTCTGCATGGCTTCGGTCATGGTGTCCACCGGCGCGGATTTGGGTATGAAGCCATCGGCGCCGAAGTGGATAGCCCGTTGAATCACATCCACATCTTCCGTGGCGGAAATCACGATCAATGGCACCTTGCGATATTGCTCGCGCAGATAGATCAAACCGGAAAAACCATGGGTGCCGGGCATGTGTAGATCCAGCAGAATCACATCAAAGGGAACTGATTGCTGGCCGAGGGATTCCAGTGCCGCAAGTGAATCCGCTTCGTGGATGTTGGCGTCGGTAAAGCTGGCACTCACGGCCTGCTTGAGGGCCGCGCGGAACAGGGGGTGATCATCTGCAATCAGTATATTTGTCATGGCATTGTTCTAGCGATTCTTGTTCTGTACAGCCTTCGGAAGGGAAGGCTATGTAGCGTCTTGTATCCGGGCTTCATGCCTTTGGGCCTTGTCCCGTGTTGTCTACATCGAGTTTCGATTAACCCGCGGTGAAAGGCAAATAAACCTGTAGGCGCGGCATTGTTCTTTGTCATGGTGCATGTTGCATGAAGCGTGAAGCAGCCGCAGAGCGGCAAAAAAAAGGCCGCCTGGGGAGGCGGCCGGGGGAAGGGGTGTAGAAATAACAACAGAATCCTTTCCATCATGCCGACTGCTTTTATCCATCCCATGCGGGGGGTTGGGGGAGGAAAAGTCTGCAGGTCGGTCCATTCCCTGGAAAAAGATCGGTGCTCACGTGGAAGCGAAGACAGTGTGTTATGACGTGAAGAAAAGCCCAATTAGACTTTGGTCGTAATTGGTTTTCAGGCTCTCCTGAACCAGGTAAACAGAGCTTCGACCTATGGCTAATGGAGAACAAATCCTGTCCTGAAGCAAGCTGCTATCCGGAGTCACTTATTTCTTGCGGATGACAAAAAGAGGACAGGGCCATGAAAGCAATAACACCCAAGTACCTGTGCGCCAGTATCGCACTGGCCTGCGCCGGAACGGTCGGCGCGGCAACACTGGAAGAACGCGTGGAAATGCTCGAGCAGCAGGCAGCCAACCAGCCGGCAGCCGGGCAGGCGCAGGCAGGCAACACCCAACTCAGTTTTGGTGGCTTTATCAAGGCGGACACCATGTACAGTGAGTACAGTGACGGCGAAGAAGCCACCTCTGGAGTCGGGGATGATTTCATGGTGCCCTCCACCATTCCGGTGGACCCGGCAGATCTGGTTGATGAAGGCTCCGGCAAGCTGAACATGATTGCCAAGCAGAGCCGCTTCTGGCTGAAAAGCAAAACCCAGACCGAGGCTGGCGAAGTGGGTAGCCATATCGAAGTGGACTTCCAGACCAATGGCATGGGCGATGAGCGTATCAGTAACAGCTATGCGGTGCGGGTGCGTCACGCCTACCTGACCTGGGACAAGTGGCTGTTTGGCCAGACCTGGTCCACGTTCTTTAACGTCAGTGCGCTGCCAGAGACACTGGATTTTGTCGGTGCTGCAGGTACCGTGTTTGAGCGTCAGCCGCAGATTCGCTACACCAATGGTGGCTTGATGCTGGCTCTGGAAAACCCCTCCACCACTCTGTATGGCGGTGCCGAAAATCCCTATGACGATAACGCCATGCCGGATCTGGTTGCCCGTTATAACTTCACTGGTGACTGGGGCAACATGAGCCTGGCCGCCATGGGCCGGGAGCTAGCCTATCAGGACAACATTGGCGGCGTGGACCAGGACGAAAGTGAATACGGCTACGGCGTGTCCTTTGCCGGTCGCGTCAAGCTGGGCGAGATGGATGATGTGCGGTTCCAGGCCAACTACGGTAATGCGCTGGGCCGTTATACCACTCTTAACGCCTTCCGTTCCGGTCAGATTGAAGCGGATGGCAACATTGACCTGATCGATCAGTGGAGCGCAGTGCTGGCGCTGCGTCATCACTGGAGCGATCAATGGCGCTCCAACTTTGCGCTTTCTGTGAGCCAGGCCGATAACCCGGATACCGTCGCCCTGACCACCAACAAGCGTGTCGAGAGTGCCCATGCCAACCTGATCTGGCAGGTGGCCAAGCCGCTGTCACTGGGTGGCGAACTGATCTACGGTAACCGTGAAATTGAAAACGGTGAAGACGGCGATCTCAAGCGCGTGCAGTTCACCGCCAAATATGCGTTTTGAATGAGAGACGCTACATGCAGCACGCAACACGCTGCACGCGAAAAACAGAAAGAGCGCTTCGGCGCTCTTTTTTTGTGCCGCTCTGCGGCGGCTTTGGCGTGTTGCATGAAGCGTGGTGCTTGATGCGGCCGCAGAGCGGCATAAAAAAGGACGCCGAAGCGTCCTTTTCTTTTGGCGTGCAGCGTGTTGCGTGCCGCATGAAGCGTCTCACGTTTAATCCAGATCAGCCGGGTATACGCCATTTTCGTCGTGCACTTCCTTGCCGCTCAGCGGCGGGGTGAAGGCACAGGCCACTACCATGTCTTCGTCACCACCATACAGCCAGTGCTCGTCGTGTTCGTCGAGCAGGTAGATGGTGCCCGGCTTCAGGTCGTAGACCTTGCCATCGGCAATGGTTTCGATCTTGCCGTTGCCGGAAATCACGTACACGGATTCCCAGTGGTTCTTGTAGTGGATGTGGGTCTTGGTGCCTTTGAAGATGGTGGTGATGTTGAAAGAGTGCCCCATCTTGTCATCTTTCAGAGACAGGCGAACGGATTGCCAGTTGCCGTTTTCGGCCTTGACGCAACGCTCAGAATTCTCGGCTTCCGCCAGAGTACGAACGATCATGGATTCATTCTCCAGGGTGGGTGTTGGCACAGCCGCCCGGCGGGGCGGCTGTGTGAGTCTTGCGATGCTGACCGTGATTAGCTGGCCAGGCTGGATACGGAGTGAGCTTCACCGCGCTTGATGCGGTCGGTCATCACTTCGCTGACGCTTTCCTTGATGATGTCCAGCGCACGGGTCAGGTCTTCCTCGCTGATGGTCAGCGGGCACAGGGTCTTGATCACCTGGTCGTCGGCACCGGAGGTCTCGATTACCAGCTGACGCTTGAAGCAGGCCTTGGTGATTTCACCGGCCAGCTCGCCGTCACGGGCCACCAGGCCCTGCATCATGCCGCGGCCGTTCAGGTAGAACCAGTGCGGATCATAGGTATTGGCGATCTCGCGGAAACGCTCGGTAATGATGCCGGCTTTCTTCTGCACTTCCTTGGCGAACACATCATCGCGCCAGTAGTGGTTCAGGGCAGCGGTGGCAGTGACAAACGCCAGGTTATGACCACGGAAAGTACCGTTATGCTCGCCCGGTTTCCACTGGTCCAGATCCGGCTTCATCAGCACCATGGCAAACGGCAGGCCGTAACCACTCAGGGATTTGGACAGGGTAATAATGTCCGGATTGATGCCGATGTCATCAAAGCTGAAGAAGGTGCCGGTACGGCCACAGCCAGCCTGGATGTCATCCAGAATCAACAGCATGTCATGCTTGCGGCAGACTTTTTCCAGGTTGCGCAACCAGTCAAAGCTGGCCGCGTTGATGCCGCCCTCGCCCTGTACGGTTTCCACGATTACGGCAGCGGGATGATCTACGCCGCTTGAGGAATCGCTGAGTACCTTGTCCAGGTATTCGGTGGTGTCAAACGCATCGCCCAGATAGCCGTCGTACGGCATCGGGGTCACGCCGCCCAGGGTAACGCCGGCCACGCCACGGTGATGGCTGTTACCGGTGGTGGCAAGAGCGCCCAGACTTACACCGTGGAAACCATTGGTGAAGCTGATGACGTTCTCACGACCCTTGATCACGCGGGCAATCTTCAGTGCCGCTTCCACGGCATTGGTGCCGGTGGGGCCGGTGAACTGCATCACGTGGTCCATATCGCGGGGCTTCAGGATCACTTCATAGAAGGTGTCCATGAATTCACGCTTGGCCGCGGTGTGCATGTCCAGACCGTGCACGATGCCATCACGCTGGATGTACTCCAGCAGCTTTTCTTTCAGGATCGGGTTGTTGTGCCCGTAGTTCAGGGTGCCTGCACCAGCCAGGAAGTCGATGTATTCCTTACCGGTTTCGTCGTAAAGGTAGCTGCCTTTTGCCTGGTCGAAAACAACCGGGAAGCTTCGGGCATAGCTCATTACTTCCGATTCATGGCTTTCAAAAATGTCTGTGTCCATAGTCATGGTCAAAATTCCTCGCTTGAATTCGTTCAGGCTTCGTCGCGGTTGAAAGGGCCAATCCGCAGCAAATATTCATCGTTATGTTCGCCGGCAAAATGAATGCGCGAATCGAACAGGATGAACTCTTCCGTCGGGTAGCTGCGCTCATAGGCGAAGCTGCGGAACATCCCCCAGGACGCTTCGTTGTCCGGGGTGATGGTGGTTTCGATAAACTGCACGTCGGCACTTTCCTCGCGGTTGATCAGTTCGGCCAGCATGCGCTTGGCCAGACCTTTGCCGCGAGCTTTCTCGTGTACCGCTACCTGCCAGACAAACAGCACGTTCTGCTGCTTGGGTGGGATATAGCCGGAGATGAAGCCGACCAGATCGCCGTCCATTTCTGCCGCCACCGAGGTGTCCGCGAAATGGGTGCATTGCAACAGGTTGCAGTACACGGAGTTCTCGTCCAGCGGTTTGCACTCGCTGACCAGTTTGTGAACCCGGCTGCCGTCCTGGCTTTCGGGTTTGCGAAAAGTGATTTCGTCCGCAGTGGACGTTTTCTTTGCGTCGTTATCTGAAGGCATAGTCTCAGTTGTGGTCCGCTTCGAAAGTTACTGGTTGCTGCCGTTGGCTCGTGGGGTCAAATCCACCGCGGGCTGTGCCCGGTCGATGGCGCCCAGGTCAAGCATCGGCGAGGCGTCAATTTCTTCGGCATTCATCATTGCCGCGACCCGCTGCAGTGAGCTGAGGATCAGCGACTGTTCCCAGTCCTCCAGCCGGTCAAACCGGGAGATGAATTCTTCCTGGAGGGGGGTGGGAGCCTGATCAATGATGGCTTCCCCGGCGGGGGTCAGGTGGGCATACACCCGGCGCTTGTCGCTTTCGCCCCGTTTGCGCTCGATCAACTCACGCTTTTCCAGACGGTCAAGAATGGTGGTCACGGTGGCCTGGCTCAGGGATACCTCGTTGGCCAGATCACCCATGGTGATCTCACCCTTTGCACCCACCGCCTGCATGATCAGCAGCTGGGGGGAGGTCAGCCCGGATACCTTGCTCAGCTTGCGCGAGTACAGGTCCGTGGCGCGAATAATCTGTCGTAATGAAATCAGCACGTCTTCGTGTCTGGCCATTGCCGCTAATTCTCTTGATAACAAAGTAATGTGACGAAAAATGGTCATAATGCCTCCTCAAACAGTTTTGAGGTGTAAATGGCCTTTTTCGGTTCAAATCGTAACTTAGCCAAGGCAAGGCCGTTAGTTTCCTTGCTAGAATCGGCGACATATTTTAGGGATATAACATTTAGATGTCAAAGTAACTGACGGGTGCAGGTTGGGAAATCAGGCTGAAAGGCCCGTCAGCAAAGGGCTTCAGGGTGATGCAGGTGCGTATCGGGATTGGTGGTTTTTTGATCAGCGACACGCTCTTCACTCTGGTAGTGTTTCCCTTTATGGCGAGGTTTGATTCCCCGCCGAGATCATTGTCAAACCTGGTAGGTGGAGGAAAAACCTTGCGGCAACTGGCCAAGCGAATTCTGGTAATTGCAGCGCTGCTGGTATCGGCAGCTACCGCTCATGCTGCCACTGAGGCAGAACCTGCCCCCCGTGAGGAGGCGCAGAGCGAGATCGAGAAGGGCCCGGTGATATCCCAGTTTCGGGAAAACTGGATCCTCAGCGAGCTGCGTACCCTGCGTCAGGACATGATGGAGTACCGCAACCAGATGAACCTGCTGGTCACGGATCGGGAGCTGGAAGTGGCTGACAAGGCCATGGGGTATGCCACCAACACAGTGACCTACTTCTTCTACCTGATTGCCGGTGCGGCTTCGATTCTGGCCCTGGTGGGCTGGTCCACCATTCGTGATCTGAAAGACAACGTGCGGGTGTACGCGGAAAAGGAAATGGCGCGGCTGACCAGTGAATATGAAGCACGTCTGGCCGATCTGGAGCGCGAGCTGCGCAAGAAATCCCGCACCATTGCCGAAAACCAGGAAGAGATCGAGCGCACTAACGAGATTCACAGCCTGTGGCTCAAGAGTACCAAGGAGCCCAGCGCCCAGGCCAAGATCGAGATGTACGACCGCATCCTGGAGCTGCGCCCGGATGACGCCGAGGCGCTGGCCTGGAAGGCCGATGCTGCGCTGGAACTGGGCGAGCAGCGCTGGGCCCTGAGCCTGTGTGACCGGGTGCTGGAAGTGGATGAAGAAAATTCCCATGCCCTGTATCAGCGCGCTTGCGCCTGGGCCGGGCTGGGGGAAATTGATAATGCCCTGCAGGATCTGGAGGCCGCTATTCAGGCCTCGGAAACCCTGGTGCGCCATGCCCGTGTGGAGGAGATGTTCCGTCCACTGCGCGAGCTGGAGCGTTTTCAGGCCCTGGTGGGAAACGACAGTGATCCGGCGGTTTCCGTCTGATAGGCCCTTGCTTTCAACACGATAGGCGCGCTGGCGCCGGTAAATGGTCAATTTGCCGACGACTTTCTGCTAGACTTGCGCCCCCTTGTAGGAAAGGGTGATGACCCTCATATGAAGAGGGTGTGACTTCGGCGGCCGGTTCGACTGCCCTGAAGCATAGTTGTCGCCCCTGTGGAGAATCCCATGACACGTGAAAACGGTGCTGGTGGCACCAAGCAAATGCCCGACGTGGCCTCCAACTCCATGGTGGATCACATCCATAGCACCCTGGACTGGGTGGGCATGAGCGAGATCCATCTGCCTGCCCGGGTGAGCGATACCCTGGCTGGTGAGCGCCCGGTAAGCACCTCCATCCAGGCTTATGTGAATCTGGCGAATCCGGATGCCAAGGGTATCCACATGTCTCGCCTGTTCCTGATGCTGGAAGAAACTTTCGGGGATCACTCCGTGAGCGCCGGCTCCATCGAGCAGCTGCTGCGCAATTTTCTGGAAACCCACGAAGGCCTCAGCACCCGCGGTTTCGTGCAGCTGGATTTTGAATACTCCATGCGACGCCCGGCGCTGAAGAGCAGCTATTCCGGCTGGAAGAGCTATCCGGTGAGCATCAAGGGCACCCTGTGTGAAGAAGGCATGCGTATTGAGATGTACGTGGAAGTGCCGTATTCCTCCACCTGTCCGTGTTCCGCCGCCCTGTCCCGTCAGCTGATCCAGGAGCAGTTCCGCAAGGATTTCAAGGAAGGCAAGATCGACGCCGATGCAGTGTTTGAGTGGCTGGGTACCGAAGGGGGTATTGTTGCTACGCCGCACAGCCAGCGCTCTGTCGCACAGGTACGTGTGCTGCTGGACCATACCGAAGGTGACGCCTTCCCGATCACCGCCCTGATTGATTCCATCGAAGGCGCCCTGAAGACGCCGGTGCAGACTGCGGTGAAGCGTGTTGATGAACAGGAGTTTGCCCTGCTCAACGGTCAGAACCTGATGTTCTGTGAAGATGCGGCGCGCCGCCTCAAGCAGGCCATCGATCCACAGTCCTGCTACAAGGATTTCTGGCTGCGTGTAAATCACCTGGAAAGCCTGCACGCCCACAACGCGGTGGCCATCGTCACCAAGGAAGTGGACGGCGGCTACCTGCCGATCCCCTGATCCTGGGGAGTGCAACAAGAGCATCGAGAGAGGCGGCCAATGGCCGCCTTTTTTGTGGGCCTGGAGCGAGAAGCGAGTAACGAGTTTCGAGTTGCGAAAACCAACCGTCACCAGCTTCCGGCTTTTGCTCTTCGCAACTCGTCACTCGTTACTCGCTTCTGACTCTTCGCAAGAAAAAGGGACGCCGAAGCGTCCCGTTTTTTTTTGCGTGTTGCCTGTTGCGTGAAGCGGCGCTTACAGGCCTCGCTTCTCGCACGCCAGGGTGATGCGCGGATCCACCGAAGTGATCGGCTGCCCCCTGGCATCAACCCAACCGCTGCCGCCGAAGTGCTTCTGCATGATTTTCTCTGCAGTGCGGGTGGCGATGGCCTGGGTGGTCAGGGTCGGGTTGGGGCCGCCCACTGCGTTAGCCAGGGAGGAGTTGTCGGCGATGTACAGGCCCTGTACGGCACGGGCTTCACCGTTTTCATCCACCACGGAATTGGCTGGATCACTGCCCATGCGCATGCTGGATTGCATGTGAATCAACGACGGTGGTGCCTTGGGGCGAATCACCTGGGTGGCGCCGGCTGCCTTCAGTAGTTCCACCGCCTTTTTGGTCAGGTACTCGCGGTTGCTGCGGGTGCGTGCGGTGAAATTCTGGGTCTGCGCGTTCACCAGTGGCACAGGGCCATTCTCATCCGCCGGTTGGCTGGACAGGGACACGCTGTTGCGAGGATCCACATCGTCATCGGTAAGGATCACGATACTGGCCAGGCGATCGATATCGCTCATGGTTTCCTTCAGTGCCGGGCCCACCAGGCGACCGACTACATCGGCGCCGGACTGATCCACCTCGCCACTGTGGTCGTAGATTCCTGCAATACCGGCTTCACTGCCCAGGAAAGCGTTGGCCGCATAGGCGCCGGGCATGCCGCCAAAGGATTCAAAGGAGCCATATCCGGGGAAGTCCGCGCGTACCGCAGAGGCCGGACCCTGGCTGCCTTTGGTCTCGAATGGCATCACACCGGTGACCACATCGGTGGCGTGGGTGGTGAGACCCTTGCCGACCCAGCCGTTGTCATTGGGCAGGCCGCTATTCAACCACAGACGCGGGGTTTCAATGGCGCCGGCGGCCATCACGACGACCCTGGCGGTTTCCACATGGGTTTCGCCGGTGGCGCCAATACGGAAGCCGACACCAACCGCCTTCATGCTGGCGCCGCTGCCTTCGGTCAGTACCTGGGTAACAAAGGCATCATCGACAATCTCGGCGGCCTTGCCATGCCGGGACCACAGATCGGCGGTCAACGCCATGGGCGCATAGCTGTTATAGGTGGAGCGTTTGGCTTTCAGGTTGCGCGGAGCCCGGCGAGGCATGCTACAGCCCTGATAGCAGTGACCGCAGTAGGTGCAGCCGCGAGCCTGGGGGAATTGCAGGCGTTGCGGGTCATCGGTACGACCGGCATGGCCACCGGGCTGCAGAATGGCATTCTGCTGCGGGCGGAAGCTGGCCTGGTCCACATCCTTGCCGCGCTCGTAATGCAGGCCAATGCCCTCGGCGCCGCGAATAAAGACTTCTTCCTTGGTACCCAGGGCAGCGGTCTGCACTGGCAGGATCTTTTCTACCCAGCGGTAATAGGGTTTCAGCTCGTCATAGCTGAAAGGGAAGAGGTAATTGTTGTCGTAAAGGTTCTTGTCGGCACCGTTGTAGCCGGCAAAGCTGCCCGGCATGGCTCGTGGAGAGTTGCCGAAGTATTGCAGTGTGGTGCCGCCGACGCCGGCGGTCTGAAAAGCGGTGGAGGCCTGGGCGTACTCGCGACGCCACGGGCCCATGGCCGGATTGGTCGGGCCCCAGCGCAGAACCCCCTGGGAAGCGCTTTCATACAGGGGCCATTCCTGCTCAGCGTCGCCGGTGTGGCGGCCCGCTTCGAGCATCAGTACGTCCAGGCCCTGTTCAGCCAGTTCCTTGGCGACTACGGCGCCACCACCCCCTGCACCGATAATAATTACGTCACGCATGGCGTTATTCCTTCTGAATTTTTATTGGTTTGCTTGGCTAGCGTGTCAATCAATGTTCGTGGGCGCGGCGCTGGCCACGGTAGTAACCCTGATAATCGTTACGGCCCACCGACACCCCCTCATAACCGGAAATCTGCCAACCCACTGGCTCGGCAATCAGCTCGCCGGTGAGCGGATTGAGTACCCCGGCATCGGAATAGCTCACCAGGCCGGTATAGAGCAGCAGTGCATTGGCCAGCGTGACCATCTCCGGCCCGGCCAGGCCGCTTTCCATGGCGCTGAATACCGCCACTTTTTCGTTCCAGGTCAGGTTGGCGAAGCGGCCCGCAAACGGCCCGGTGGGGGCGGGGTTGATAAAGCCGGTGACATTATCCAGAGCAAAGGTGATCAGTTCGGAGAGAGAATCGAACGGTGGCGGCGCCAGCCCGGCGGTGTTGAGGCCGAACTCCAGTGGAAGCTGGCCATTGGCTTCCACCCCGCCCGGCCGGGTGTCGGTCAGCTGTTGTTGTACGAGTAAGGGTCGCCTCCGGGCACCACAAAGGCGAGCACCGCATTTAGGGTATCGGTGATCATCGCCTGGGGCAGCACTCCGGCATGGGCGGTGCGGCTTTTCAGCAACGCCGGTGCGGCGGCCACGGCGGCGGTGACCACCGCCGAGCGGGCAAGAAACTGACGCCGGGAGAGGGCCGGTTGGGCATCGTCGGGTGACGCTGCTGCATCGTCGTGAGTGATATTATTATGATGCTTTATCATTATTTTTTTCTCCGAGAAAGGAAAAAAGTCGTATCCCTGATGACTGAACCTGATGAAAAAAATTGTCCAAAAAAAGGAAATTATTTTCTGCTCTTTGTTGATGTGAGTAACCACTCATGGACTGTCAGAAGCCCATTTTTTCAGTGTTTTCGAGGGCCAGGGCGAAAAATGCTGCGGTTTGGTGGAGAAAAAAAAGCAGAAAAAAAGCGGACGGGTGCCGGTAAATGTGACGTGTCGCACAGTTGGTGGTCGGTCTGGATTCGGTTTTTCACGGCACGAAAGTGCAAAAAGGAAACAGTTGCAGGGTGTATTGTGACCTTGTGCAACGAATGGCACTATCGTGTCGATTACATTGGCGCTGGCTCTGGGCGCTGCTACTTCCGCCGCAGTGCGGCTATAACAATAACAACGGATTCCCAGGCAGGGAGACGAGATGAGTTCGGGACGAACGATACGTCAGTTGTCCGGCCAGTTTTACCGGCGGGAACTGGTGGAACACCTCAATGGCTGCCATGACTTTCCCCTGACCTTGCTGATGGCGCCCGCCGGTTCCGGCAAGTCCACGTTGCTCAATCAGTGGCTGCAGCAGTTGGCCGCGCCTCAGGTCGTGTTCATGTCGATACAGCCCTCCGATGATGACCCGGTGCGCTTCCTGCGTCGTTTTGCCGAGCAGACCCGTGCCGTGGTGCCGGCCTTCGATACTTCCTGGTTCATGCCCTTCGATGTGTCCGAGTTGCCGCCGTCGTCTATTGCGGAAGCCTTGCAGGACGCCCTGGAGCAGATCCCTGACCCCCTCTATATCGTTTTCGATGATTTTCAGCACATCAGTAATGCGGAAACGTTGAAAGTACTGGATGTGATGTGTGCCTATCCGCCCACGGATGTGCACCTGGTGATAGCCAGTCGTACCCGGCCGGCCTTGAGCCTGGCATCCCTGCGGCTGGATGAGTCATTGCTGGAACTGGATGCAGGGGCGCTGCGTGTTACCCGGGATGAGGTAATCGATTTGAATCAGCGGCTTGGCGGAGAACCGTTGGAAGACAGCGCGCTGGCGCACCTCATGGACATCACCGAAGGCTGGGTGGCCGGGGTCAAGATTGCCCTGATGGGGGCGATAGGCTCCGGGGTGAATACCCTGCATGATTTTCACGCCAGCCAGCCTGAAATCATGGATTACTTCGGGCATGCCGTGCTCAAGGGGTTGCCGGACTACGCCCGTAAACTGTTTCTGGAAAGCAGCCTGCTGGACCATTTCAACGCCGACATTGGGGACGCCGTGCTGGAAACCACCCATTCTGCTGCCTTGATGGAAGAGTTGTCCCGCCGCGAGTTGTTCATCATTCCGGTGCCCGGCCGTCCCGGCTGGTATCGGTACCACGCGCTGCTCAGGGAGTTTCTGCAGACCCGGGTCGCCATCGATATGCCGGAATGCATCGCGCCTATCCATGCCCGCGCCACCGCGTACTTTCTGCATCAGGGGGATTACGAGCAGGCTCTCTGGCATGCCCTGCGTGCGGACGATGTGGAGCTGTTGCTGGATGCGCTGGCCCGGGCATTCGATTTCTGGCTGCGTGAGGGCTACGCCAGCCAGATTCTGGAATGGGCGGAGCAGATTCCGGATGAGGAACTGTTGGCGCGCCTGGATCTGGCGGCGCCGCTGATCAGTACCCTGACCCTGTCGCGACGATTCTTTCGCGCCCGTTTCTATCTGGATGCTTATCGTGATCAGGTCGCCTCGTCATCACGACAGGAAGAGGATGCAGCGCAGACCCTGACGTTTCTGGAGCTGCATTTGCAGTTGTTTCAGCACGATACGGATTTCATGGAAGGGGCCAATCTGTCGTTGCTGATGGAGACCAGCAGCCACCGGGATGTGCGCGCCTTCTCGCTGGCCATGGTGGCCTATTACCACCTGCAGCACGGTCGTCTGCAATCGGCGTTGGCGTTTTCCACCCAGGCTCGTGAAGTGCTGTTGCAGCTGGAGCAGCACTTCACGGCCGGTTATGCCGGGCTGATTACCGCGCTGGCGCATCATCAGCTGGGCAATATTGCCGATGCCGTGAGCCTGGTGAATGAACAGTTCAGTGTCACCCCGCGGGACTGCCCCACCTGGACCTTGTGGGCCACCGGCATGGTGGTAGTGCTGTATGACCAGAACCGCCTCGAAGAAGCGCGCCAGTTGTGCGAAGACTTGCTGCCGGTGGTGTCTTCCGCGTCGGCCACCGAAGTGATCTATACCGTTTACCTCATTCTGTCGCGGCTGCAGCATCACAGTGGCAGCCGCAAGAACTCCATTCGCATGCTGGACAAGCTGCACAGCATTCTGCAGCTGGGCAACTACGAGCGGTTTGTGAATGGGGCGGTGCTGGAAATGGTTCGCCAGGCCTATGTGAACGGCGAGTGGGCTCGACTGGAAATGGTGGCCGAGCGGTTCCAGTTGGGGCAGTGGGTAAATGACAATCTTGGCAGGGACCATGCGGATTACAGCCAGAGCTGGGAGCGATTGGGGCTGGCAGCGGTGTACTGGCTGATGGCATCCGGTCGCAGCGCGGATGCCGAATCGGCGTTGTCCTTGTTGCGCGATGTGGTCAACCGGGCGGGGATCCGCAGCCGCGGCGCCATCATGGAAGCCAATCTTCTGGTGCTGGCAGGCAAGCAGGCCCGGGACGCAGAGCAGGTGCGAGGGATCGAAACCCTGATCAGCCGGCATGGCTTGATGAATATCAATCGTTCCGTATTTGACGAAGCGCCGGGCCTGGGTGGGCTGATGAGCGATCTGTGGCGACGCGGTTTGCTCAGCCTGCCGGATTTTTACACCGAACTTTTTTGCGGTGTGTTTGATCAGGAGCCGGAGCAATCGCCGCTGGAGGTCGACCCCGCCTCCGTGCTGACACCCAAGGAACTGGAAATTTTCCAGCTGCTGCAGAGTGGTCTGAGCAACGCAAAGATCAGCGATCAGACCGGCGTCTCCGTCACCACCACCAAGTGGCACCTGAAAAATATCTACAGCAAGCTGGGCGTCTCCAACCGTACCGAAGCGGTACTGCGCGCCACGTCGAGATAAAAAAGCTACAAGCTACAAGCTACAAGCTACAAGGCGCGGACCAGGCTTTGCTGTTCTTGTTGGCCGTGCCCGCGGCAGTTCGCTTAAACGCGGGCAGAGCATGGCAGTAAACCCCCACTTTATTCGCGCCTTGTAGCTTGTAGCTTGCAGCTTGTTCCTGCTCTCCAAACCTTGAACCGGTTCGCGATTTCTCGCATCCCCTACCCACCCCCTCCCGGAGGAGGGGGTGGGTAGGGTGGTGGCATTGCTAGAGTCCCGTCGTTGTCTGGATTACCCCATAAAAACAATCTCGGAGACTACTCATGGCTATGTCCCCCTGGGTCACCTGGCCGGCCCTTACCAAATTCGGCTCGCTTGGCGTCATGGTCGCACTGCTGGTGCTGGCGGCTGAGCGTCAGGAATTGCTCGAAAACAACATGTTCGACACGGAAGACTGGCAGGAAAAGAATGCCGACATCGTCTGTGACGAGCGCAGTCTGACCGCCCGTATGGAAGACGGGACCTGTAACATTCTCGAGAATCCCGCAGAGGGTTCCGTGCACGTTAATTTTGGTCGCAACGTGGACCCCAGCGCGGTGTACGCAGAGACCAACAGCGGCAACCTGCTCAACCCCAACCCGCGCGAAGTCAGTAACCTGATCATGTCCCGCGGCGGTGATTTCAAGCCCGCCACCACCCTGAACTTCATCGCCACCAGCTGGATCCAGTTCATGGTGCATGACTGGTTCGATCATGGCCCCCGCACCGACGCCAACCCCATCGAGTTCCCGCTGCCGGCCGGCGATGTGCTGGGTGGTGGCACCATGTCCGTACAGCGCACCCGTCCTGATCCGGATGTGAGTGGCGATGAAGGCATCATCACCTACGAGAACATCAACACCCACTGGTGGGATGGCTCGCAGCTGTATGGCAGCAGCAAGGAAAAGAACGACGAAGTGCGTTCCTTCGTGGACGGCAAGCTGGAAGTGGATGGCGATGGTCGCTTGCCCACCGAGTTCTTCAGTGGCAAACCGGTGACCGGTTTCAATGAGAACTGGTGGGTGGGGCTGAGCATGCTGCACCACATCTTCACCCAGGAGCACAATGCCATTGCCGACATGCTGGTCGCCAACTACCCGGGCCAGACCGATCAGTGGTACTTCGACAAGGCACGGCTGATCAACTCCGCGCTGATGGCCAAGATCCACACCGTGGAATGGACCCCGGCGATTCTCGCCAACCCGGTACTGGAACGTGCCATGTACGCCAACTGGTGGGGCCTGGGTGGTGATCGCGACAAGCGTGACAAGTACCAGGATGACCTGGACATGCTCAACAACAACCTGGGTGAGATCGGTGGCCTGCTGGATCTGGTCGGCATCAACAACGACCTGGGCGACAACCCCACCGGCTCCCTCGAGCACGCTCTGGCTGGCCTGGTCGGTTCCCGCACACCGAACAACTACAACGTGCCCTACACCCTGACCGAAGAATTCGTGTCCGTGTACCGCATGCATCCGCTGCTGCGTGACGAGATCAAGGTGTATGACATCGGCTCCAACGTGGTGGATCAGGAAATCGCCCTGGAAGACACCCGTAACGGCAACGCCGAAGATCTGCTTGGTGATCTGGGCCAGGATCGTCTGTGGTACTCCTTCGGTATCACTCATCCGGGCGCGCTGTCGCTGAACAACTACCCGGACTTCCTGCGTAACCTGTCCATGCCGCTGATCGGTGACATCGACATGGCTGCCATCGATATCCTGCGTGACCGCGAACGTGGCGTGCCCCGTTACAACGAATTCCGCCGCCAGATCGGCCTCAAGCCACTTACCAGTTTCGAACAGCTGACCAGCGATCCGCAGCTGCTGGCAGACCTGAAAGCGCTTTACAACAACGATATCGAGCTGGTGGATACCCTGGTGGGCCAGCTGGGTGAAGAGACCCGCCCGGAAGGCTTCGGCTTCGGCGAAACCTCCTTCCAGATCTTCATCCTCAACGCGTCCCGTCGTCTGATGACTGACCGCTTCTTCACCACCGACTACACCGATGAGGTTTATACCGCTGAAGGTATCGACTGGGTGGAAGAAAACACCATGGTGGACGTGATCCGTCGTCACTTCCCGAGCCTGGCCACCAGCCTGGTGGGTATGGATAACGCCTTCAAGCCCTGGGGCCTGAACATGCCTGAGGAATATCAGGACTGGGATGCGCAGACCAAGCAGAACCACCTGTGGGTGAACGGTGCCCTGCGTACCAGCTACAACGAAGGCGAAGTACCGGCCATCGAGCCCATCGATATCGGCGGCCTGATCGATTCCATCCTGTGGAAGAAAGTGCAGGATGTCACCGACGTGGCACCTCCGGGTTACAGCAAGCCGATTCACCCCCGTGGTGGCTTGGCAAAAGTGAAGTTCGTGCCGAGCGCCGGTCACGATTTCACTGGCCTGTTCCAGGGCGCCGATCACGGCCTGCTGCGACTGTCGGTTACCGGTGATCCGTCTGACCGGGGTTTCGCGCCTGGCCTGGCACTGAAACTGTTCGTGGATGGCAAGCGATCCGAGAACGTCTCTGCGCTGTACACGCTGAGCGGCCAGGGCAGCAACCACAATATCTTCGCCAACGAACTGTCCAACTATGTTCAGGCCGAAGTGAACGAGACCCTGGGCACCACCACCCTGTTCTCACTGGTATCCACCAAGCCGACCCTGCTGGTGATGAGCGACATGGCCAAAGTGAATCAGGATGGTTCTGCCGTAGGTAGCCCGAAGACCCCGTCGCAGATCTACTTCGTGCCCAACAGCACCCTGCGCAACAACATCACCACCGGCGCCCATGATTTCCGTGACGACCTGACCGCCATTCCAGCCGGCACCAAGGTCTACGATATCTACGGCACCACCCAGAGCATCAAGACCTCCATCTGGCCCTGGGTCACCGCCCGCTATGCCCGTGAGCGTCGGGAGAGTGCAGTGAAGATTGGTGAGCTGGTGACCGATTCCGAATTCACCCTGTCCCAGTTCGGTGACACCGGTATCTTCTTCAAGCACCAGCGCTACGAAGACCGCTAAGCGCGACAACAAAAAAAGAGTGGGAGAGCTGCTTTGCAGCTGATTGATGCCCGGACAGCGCACGCTGTTCGGGCTTTTTTGTGCCGCTCCGCAGCAGCATCACGCTTCACGCAGCATGCAACACGCCAAAAGCTGTTTTACCACAGAGGTTACAGAGATCACTGAGTAAAAAACTCTCCATTCGGAACCTTCTGTGGCGAAGATCATCATTGTGAGAGTTTGCTTGCAAACGAAGCTCGGCCCAGCCATAAGCGCTGGCTTCGTCCATGGACTGGCCCGTGCTCAACAGATGGGGGCGTTCTTTTGTAGGATATGGCTTACAGAAAAAGCTAACTGATTGATATAGGGTGGATTAATTCAAAGGGGAAATCGGCATAACGGTACGATCGTACCGGGACTATGTCGAACCATTCGAGTTTTGTCGGATGGGAAGGATTATTGTTTGTTGGTCAACTTATTGGTAGGTAAGGGTTTTTCTTCGGGGTGATGTGTTTCCTCCTCAGAAATATGTCGAAAAAAGTTATGTCGAACCGTTCGACTGAATACGCTGTTATGAGTAGGTGGTCATGCCAGTAATGTTTCCTGATGCGGGTTGTGAAAAGTGCAGAAACTACTGGACTCATCCATTTATGGAAGGCCGAGCTAAAGTTATGGAACTGCTTCAAACAAATATGAAGCTTCAGGCGCGTCTATATAAGTGCAATCATTGTTCTGCATTTTGGGAAGAGTCGAATGGTGCATATCCATGTGGGCTCACCATTGAAGAAGTCGAAAATTTATATGGCGTCAAGGACTCATAACAAGCGGCAGCAAGCGGATCAAGTTTTCGCTCGTTCCTCGCTCCAATTTGCCCGCTGTGCCGGGCGTTATGCCTGAAAAAAGGAGGGATTGTGCAATTGCTTAATGGTCTTATTACGGCCGCATTCTTTGGGGCTGTGGTTTATTTTCTTGTGACGCTTAATCAGATAGCGAATATGTCCGGAGATGCGGGTAGAAAAACACTTAAAAGTGCGCTGTTATTCTTGGTTGTGATTCCGACGGTTGCTGGGTTTATTACTGGGTTCTATGGTATGTCTAACAAGACTGCTCTTGGCCTTTATATCGGTTATTTCGCATACATCTCTGGTATTGCCGGTGTGTTCTATCTGGCAAAGGGGTTGAAGCAAGCCTTTAATGAGGCTGCGAAGGGAAAAGAGAGCAAAGCAGAAGAAGCATAACAAGGCGCTGCTGCCGACAAGCGGCAGAGCGTAGCGTTAAATGGCTCTGCTCTTTTATGGCAGCGCAAGATTCCAAGTCGGTGCCATAAGTGACCATTCGGGTGCCGTTAGAAAAATAAGAGGTTGTGGCTAGGTTATCCCGTTCGTTGTGGGCGGCCACATTTCAGGTTGGGGGTGTCTTCAAGTCTTCATTTCTTGCGGGTGCCAAAATTTAGGTCTGGTTCGCAGGCTCACATCGTGGTCTTTGGGTAGGCTGGTGTGTCGCCACTTAACCAGGCAAGGCAGCGGACGCAAAAACACGCGCCGCTGCTCGCGGCGTTAAATGGCTCTGCTTTATTTATGGCATAGCAAGATTCTGAGTCGGTCCCATCATCAAAGTTTATGGTGCCGTTAGAAAAATAAGAGGGTGTAGCGAGTCGTTCCCGTTCGTTGTGGGCGGCCACATTCCAGGTTGGGGGTGCCTTCAAGGTTTGAGTCCTTGCAGGGTGCCATAAATGTAGTCTGGTTCGCAGGCTCACACCTTGGTTCTTGGTTGGGCTGGTGTGTCACCACTTAACCAGGCAAGGCAGCGGACGCAAAAACACGCGCCGCTGCTCGCGGCGTTAAATGCTATGAGAGACATCGAGGCCATACTCAAAGAGATAGAAGCAGTGCCTGATTTCTTTGGGCATAAAGTCATCTCTGTCACATATAAGAATGGGTATGGTGACATGCCGCTGCATATTGTTTCTGGTTGGGGTGATTGTGAGGCAATACAGGTGCTTTTCCGTGCTGGTGCGCCAATCGATGCTCAAGGGGAAGGTGGTTTCACTCCTTTGCATTATGCTGTTGAGCAGTCTAAACCGAATGCTGTGGCGTTATTGTTAGATCTTGGTGCAAAAATCAAAAGTAACAGCGACGGTCTTAATCCAGTTCAGTTGGCAGAGGCTCTTAAAGATAAGGCGTGTTTGGATCTACTTAGAGCACGCATTTAACAAGAAGCAGCAGGCCGACCTTCGGCGGCTGTGCCAGGCGTTATGAGAATCAACCATGAGACAGGAAGATGTTGTTTGGATTGACCCCCGAGACAAGCCCGGTCTCCTTAGGGCTGTAATGGAGGAATATGCAGCCAACTCAAAAATCTCGTTTGAAGGAGACTTGAAAGGCTTGTCTTTCTGCACTTGGGTGGATGCCACGCACGGAGAAACATCTTCTCTTAAGCGACAAACTAAGGAGCCGGAGTTGGATTTTGTTGTTCTTCCTTTGAATCCTTCTACGTATCCAGAGATATGGAACGAGCTTATTGAGAAGGACCACTTGGTTAATGAAGGCATCATTCATGTTCAGATTGAAATGGATGGGAAGCTCCTGTTTGGAGGTTATGATAACTTCCATCGCGAATGCACGGTGGCCTATTCGGGAATGCAGCAAGATTTTTTAGAGAAACTTAAAAGAAAAGGCATCATTCGTGGCTATCGAAAGAAGTGCTCATAACAATCGGCTGCACCGGATAAATTTCCGCTGTCACCCTTTGTGCATAAGGCCGCACAAAGGCCGCCATCAAAAATTTACCCGGTGAGCCGGGCGTTAGCTGCCTTAAGGAAGTTATGTACGATAAAACTAGAAAAGATCTAATCCTGATGATTGAGTTGCTTGAGCAAGATGAAAGTCGGTGGTCGCAATTTTTTCAAAAGGCTTTAGCGGCCTTTGATAGTGGTGAGTACCAGCGCTGTGCTGAAACCATACTTTCAGGTAGCGGAGGCATGGGAAGCCTTAATGATCTGGTTCTAGGTCAAACCACAGATCAGAGTGGTAAGTTTCAATGGAAACCAAATCACGAAGAAATTAACAATCAATTTCAAGAGTTGCTGTCTTCGTTGTATGCATTTGCTCAGGGTATGCGGCGTGCAGCTAACAAGTAAAGGCACCGGACGTCAAAACCGCCGCTTCGCTCTGGTTTTGCCGCCGGTGCTTTAGGCGTTATACGGGGTGCGAAAGGGGGAGTTGTGTCGCAATTTCTACGTGATATTAAGATAGCGAATATCAATGTTACAGAGCAGACCTTGGAGTCCATCAATCATTTTTTGATTGACAGGCTGGTTACCGCAAATTCTGCAATTGACGCCAAAAGTATATCAGAGAAAGAAAAGGCGGATCAGAGGCTGGCACTTTTCTATGTTATCCGATTCGATAACCGGGGCTACCGTCTCTATGACGCACAAGAAGCGTTCCGCTTTTACCAGCAAGCCGCCAAGGTTGAGAGAGTGATTTTTACACTTGATTCGGCTCAGAGCGAAAGAACCAACCGGATGTACGGAACCTATTGCGAGGTCAGATTCGACGCAAATGATCCCAATAACTGCAATATTCAGGTTTCATCGGATGATGGCGATGCTGTTGATGCGATCTATAACGGCATTCTTGAGATTGTAGGGAAGAGCAAAAGCCTAAGCGGATTTGCTCGCACAACCTGGACACAATTTCTGGTTCAAATATTGGGTGTCGCAGGCGGATTTATCTTGAGCCTAATCACGGCCATAAAGGCATCGCCGCATCTTAAATTCGAGAACTCTTTCGTTCTCACGTTCCTGTTCGCGTTTCTGATATTTTCCAACTCTTGGGGGTTCATTAATCAGCAAATCCTCCGCCTTATAAATTACTCGTTCCCAAATATTCGATTTTCACGCGAGGGAAAGGGGTCATTCACCTGGCTATTTCAGGCGCTTGTCGGCGGCATATTGGTTGCCTTGTTCTTGCTCATCTTCTCAGAGCTTATGGATTGGGTGGGAAATATATTGGGCGGGTTTATTGGTGACAATTAAGGTGTATAACAAGGCCAAGCAGTCAGGGACTCGCTACGCGAGCCCCTGTTAGCAACGTTATACGCTCTTTCAGTGTTACCGATATCAATTGGCAATATAGGGACTTTTGAAACCTAATGATATTTTTTGAACTTGAACCTTCTGATATTTCAAATCTCAATGATGCTGATCTAAGAGAAATGGTCGCTAGATTGTGTGAAGCAGAATTGATTCGCCAAGAAATTCAGACATCTTGTGTTCTGTGGGGAGGGGCGCAGGAAGCTGCTGACGGCGGTCTCGATGTTCGAGTTGTCAATGCTATCCCTTTACTAAAGCCAGGCTTTGTAAGTCGTGAAAATACTGGTTTTCAAGTAAAGAAAAACAGTATGAGTAAAGCGGCCTGCAAAAAGGAAATGCTTGATAAAGGAACGCTAAAAACTGTTATTGGGGATCTCTTAGAAAAAAAAGGCGCTTATATAATTGTTAGTGGCAAAGATGATTGTTCTGACAAAATGCTATCAGAACGACTTCTGGGAATGAAATCTGCGCTCGAAGGCTTACCAGATAGCGAAGATCTTCTCCTTGACTTTTATGGTAGGGATCGGCTCAGCGCATGGTTGAGACAATTTCCTGGGGTTGCCTTGTGGGTTCGCTCTAGACTAGGCAAGCCATTATCCGGATGGCGACCGTTTGGGAGATGGGCATCCACCCCAGTCGATAAAGATGATGAGTTTTTGCTTGACGAACACCCTTGCGTCATCGATATGAATTCACATCACAAAGAGCCTATAGCGATTTCGGATGGAATCAGGCTTGTGCGTGAAAGATTACAAAGACCTGGCTCGGTGGTACGAATAACTGGTTTGTCAGGGGTTGGAAAAACGCGCTTTGCTCAGGCACTTTTTGAAAGTGACGTATGCGATAACTCTCTGCCGAGAGCGAATGTAATATATGCAGATCTTGGTGATGATTTAACTCCAACAGCATCTGAGCTTGTCTCATACTTGATAGCCAATGATTTTTTAAGTTATTTGGTATTGGATAACTGCCCACCAGATGTTCATAGAAAACTGCAAAAGCAGGTTTCGTCAAATCAAGCAAAATTGAGTCTTCTTACTATCGAATATGATATTTCGGATGATCGCCCAGAAGAAACAGAAGTAATACACCTCGAACCATCAAGCGAGCAGACCGTCTCTAAACTTATTCAAAAGAGGTTTCCGTCTCTAGGACGCGTTAATGCCGATAAAGTTGCAGAGTTTTCCGGAGGGAATGCACGTGTTGCGATCGCATTGGCGAGTCGAGTGGGTGCAGATGAGACCTTGGCAAATTTTTCTGATGAAGACTTGTTCCAGAGGCTCTTCAATCAAAGAAAAGGGACAACCGAGAATTTGCTTGAAAGCGCAGAGGTCCTATCCCTAATTTATTCGTTCAATGTTTCCCCGAAAGAGTTCAATGATGAATTGAGCGCTCTTTCTAGAATTGGCGGATTTGAACGTGACAGGTTGAATCGCAATCATGCAGAGCTATTGCGGAGGCAGCTATCGCAAAAGCGGGGAAACTGGCGAGCAGTGCTACCGCATGCAGTAGCTAACCGTCTCGCACGACGAGCTCTGCAGAACATCGAGCCTGATAAAATTAATGCTGAGTTGTTAAAGGCTGATAATTTTCGCTTATTCAAATCATGCGCTCATCGACTAGGATATCTGCATGACTACGAACCTGCTAGATATCTCGCCCATACATGGATGAGGATTGATGGGCCATTCCATAACATTGCACGGTGCAATGCTGAGTTGCTTACGGCACTAACTCACATCGCACCTGTGTTTCCAGATGTAGTTTTAATCGCTATAGAGAAAGCTTCGGAAACTCGAGATTTTTGCTCAAGAGATAATCAAAGTTTTTCTACGTTCGTTCGGTTACTTAGAAAAATAGCATATGATGATCAGTACTTCGACCGTGCTGCCGGACTAATTCTTCGCTTTGCGGAAACAGAAAAAGCTGGCGAGAACAACAATAGTATCGCTAATCAATTGGCGAGCCTTTTTTCATTATACCTCTCTGGGACACAGGCTACTCCAACGCGAAGACATTCCTTTGTGAATAGAATGCTAAATTCTGGCAGCTTGAGACAGCTTGAGATTGCGCAGGAAATTCTTCGATCTGCGTTTGAGGCTTCTCATTGGAGCTCAATTGGAGGGTTTGATTTTGGTGCTCGTAGCAGGGACTTTGGGTGGGAGCCTACAACGAATAAAGAGAAATTAGACTGGTACGTAGGTTATATTGAGCTGTTAGTGCCGTTTTTAGATTCGGACGATGAATCCATTTGTAATTGGGCAAAGGTGTTACTAGCAAATCATTTTGTAGGATTATGGAGCTATGCAGGCTGCTTTGACATTCTCGAAAGCATAGTGAGCAAATATGGCGCTGGCGGTAAATGGCCAGACATGTGGATGGCCATTAAGCGGACAATACATTACAACGGGAAGAAACACACACCTGAGTTATTCAAAAGGATTGAAGCACTTGAACATTTAGCCGCACCGGCTGATCCCTATTTCGAAATCGAGGCATATGCTCTGACTAACACATGGGATCACGTAGAAGTTAGAGGTGGGGATTACACAGAAAATTCTGAAAAAATTCATCAGAAGATAGAAAAACTAGGCGAGCTTGCGTCATCTGAACCTGATTACCTTGAAAGATTGGCGCCAAGGTTATGGGAAAAACATATCGATGCGCTTTGGTCATTCGGCAAAGGGTTGGCCAAAGGTTCATCAGGCCAAGCTTTAACCTTTGATACGCTTGTCCGCCTGATGAAAAAGCAAGAGCTAGAAGTAGTACAGCCTATCCTCTTTTGCGGTTTTATTGCTGGCGTACATTCCGGCGACCCTGGTTTGTCTCGGAAGCTTCAGGAGTCTGTATTAGGTGTGCCTGAGCTTAAACAGTATTTTGTTAATATTTTGTCTGCAACGCCAATAGCCCCTTGGGGTGCAAAAAAGCTTATTGAGCTGGCGAAGGCTGGTGAACTGGAAGCATGGAGGTTTCAACATATAAGTTACGGTCGAGTTCATGAATCCATTCCTGATGATGATTTATCAGAATTACTTGCCGCAATTAATGGTTTAACCGATGGGATATTTTCAACCATTGAAATTCTGAGTATGCGACTCTTTACTGAAAAGGGTAGCAACTACAGTCCTAGCGATGACCTACGATCTGTCGGAAGGCAGGCCATTTTGAAACTGTTATCAATGCACAGGGACGAGATTAGCAGGCGACAGCTCCATGGAATGGATCGTGTTATTGCAGAGTGTTTATCAGACCCAGCACCGGAGAATGAAATTCGCGATATTATTAACTTGCTCTGCAATGGCGTTGAGACATATCGCTTATATGGCTTCGAATTAGAGACTGTCATAGCCTATCTAGTAGAAAATTATCCTGAATTTGTATTAGATAGAGTGTTAATAGATAGTGAGAATAGCGAACAACTTATATATTTGCTTTTTAAAGATAGGGTCCATCGTAGTAGCTCGCCATTAAACTTAGCGCCTATAGAGCGCGTGCTGAATTGGTGTAATGGAAATCAAGATAGGATTCATAAAGTAGCAGGTGCCGTTTCGGCATACACGTCCTTAGACAAGGAATCACAGGCACTAGACAATCCAAAGAAAGTAGTTCTCAGTCATCACATTACATCACTTTTAGATGCCGCAGAGAACAAAGTCGCGATAGTCGAAACTATTTTCTCTAGATCTTTTCCTAGTGGGTGGTCAGGATCACTTGCCGATATTCTTGAAGTTCGATCGGAGGCATTCGCAGAACTATTAAATCATGTCTCTCCTGAGGTTCGAGAGATAGCTAGGACCAAGCTTTCACTTCTAAATAGGTCTATTAGAGAGAATAGAGAGCGTGAGGCTGAGGAGTACAACCGGCGGGAGCAAAGATTTGAGTAAACATTTTGCTTCTGGTCAGGGTACGTATAACAAAGCGCTGCTGTCGGACAAATTCTCCGCTGCGCTCCGAATTTTCCGCAGAGCGCGGCGTTATAGAGTGAGCCGGGAGGGCAGGTGCGTAGGTTCCTGAAATGGATTCCGCTAATACTAATAATTGCTTTTGTCGGCAGGGCAGGGGTTCTTGTCTGGCATCAGAATGATATTGAGGGCGAGAGGAGCAGGGAATTTATTCTTTCTAATGAAGAGGTAGGCCTGGCATCAGGCGGGGTGTCAGAGATAATTTTTAGAAGAAAAGTTTCCTACAATGGCTCTTCGTCAGACCCATCTTATGTTGAGTTTCGTTATCGTGTCATTGGTAACAGGAATGATCTAATTGTAGTGATCAGAGGCTACGGCGAGCCGCCGAAGTATTCGGTTCGTGAAATGGAAACTCTATAACAAGCGACTGTGATCCCAAATCAACCCTGTAGCCGACTTTATTTTATCCCATCTGCCATGGTCTCTGGTCGGGAGCCGGGGTCCGGTCTTGCATCGTGCACTTAGGCAAAGACAATTTAAGATCCACTGCCGGGTTTTATCGTTGAGGTGTGACAAAAACCAGCGCGATGTTTCTTCTATTATTCCGATCAGGCCAATAGCGGTTTTCCTTTCCTGTTTCAGCACGATCTTGTCCTGTCATACCTTGCGATAACGGCAGGGCTCCCCATCTTCTTCTCGACGCGTTAACGCGTCGCCTCTGGTAACAGGATGGATGTCGTTGTGGTGACATCGCCTGTGCGACTTTTTCAATGCAGGGATAGCAAGGAATGGGAAAACGTATCGCAGTGATTCTGGGGAGCCCGGATCCGTCCAGTTTTTGTCGTGGGCTGGCTGATGAGTATGCGCAGGCTGCGGAGCAGGCTGGTAATGAGGTGCGCTACTTTCGCTTGGGGGAGATCGATTTTGATCCGGTGTTGCGCCTCGGCTATAACCAGCGCCAGGAGCTGGAGCCGGGGTTAAAGGAGGTTCAGGAGGCGATCAGTTGGTCGGAGCATCTGGTGTTGGTGTTCCCGGTCTGGTGGGGTTCCATGCCGGCGATTCTGAAGGGCATGTTTGATCGGGTTTTTCTGCCGGGCTATGCCTTCAAGTACCGCAAGGGTTCCCAGTTCTGGGACAAGTTGCTGGCCGGGCGCTCTGCGCAGGTGCTGATCACCATGGACACGCCGCCCTGGTATTTCAGGTTGGCTTACCGCAATCCTGCGCATAACCAGATTCGCCGGACCATCCTGGAATTTACCGGGATCAAGCCGGTTGAGATTACTACCTTTGGGCCGGTGCGATATGCAAATGATGCCAAGCGCCAGCGCTGGTTGGAGAAGGCGAGGGCCTTGGCCCGGGGGCTATGATCCTTTCTTCCTACCCTATTTGGGGGAAGACACAGACGCTCTGGCTTGGTTTACTACAGGCTCTGCTTGAACCTGATTCCGTTCTTGCTGTGCCCAGGATGGGACTGACGCAGGACGGAGTGATGACCGAACAATCGTTTCAGGATGGGATGAATGGAACAGCAAATCCAGGGCGACATGATGCTCGCCGCTTGCACTCGTGTGGCGCAGTTACTCCTCGCAGGCAAACCGGATCAGCAGATCGTGAACGACCTGCTTTCCAGAGGTATCGATAATGCTTCGGCCTGGGCGCTGATCGCCCGGCAGAAAGCGGTGATACAGGAACACAAGGCGGCCAAAGCGAAAAAGAATGTGGGCCTCGGTGCGCTGTGGCTGGTGGTGGGCCTGGTGGTGGTGGTTGCCACTTTCCTCAGTTCCAGCGCGGTGGGCCATTACATGGCCACCTGGATGGTGGTCTGGGGAACGATCCTGTTTGGCTGCATTCAGATGCTGTCTGGCCTGGGGCAGTGGATGTCGGTTCAGCGATCGGCTGAGTGAGGCAGGCTTCGCGCTGGGCCGCATTGTGCTGGTGCAGCATCCTGCAGACGCACGGTTCGCGGCCGAACGTTCGCTCCTGCGGTGAGTTCTGTTCGCCCCTCCAGTGGGGCTCCTAGAGCAAGAACAGTACTACTTCGCAGTCCGATCACTGTGACCGCTTTGCACTGTGTGGTAAATCCGCTTTTGATCTTTGCGTGATGCATGTTGCGTGAAGCGTGTTGCAGCCGCAGAGCGGCCATAAAAAAACCGCGCCGGGGCGCGGTTTTTTTTCGGCGATCCATAAGGCTTAGAAACGGCCGTTCAGGCCCAGTGCCAGGTTGGTCACTTCGTCGCCGCTGCGGTCTACCACGCGCATGTATTCCACGCTGACGAACATGTTGTGGGTCACGGTGATGTCCACACCCAGACCGAGGGAAAGATCCTTGAAGTTCTCGCCGTCGCTGCCGCCGTTGTCGTATTCCACGGTGGTTTCCATGTAGGTCAAACCGATCAGGCCGTAGGGGCGCACTGGCAGGGTGTTGGGGAACTGGCCGCGGAAGTAGGCGCCGTAATAACGGTCGATTTCCAGATCGGCAAAGCGGGACAGCTCGTCATCGCCCACACCCAGACCCAGACGCACTTCGCCGCCCAGGGTTTCGTCCTTGTTGATCCAGCTGCCGAACTTGAACTGCAGGGCCTGGGGCTTGGCGGAGGCATTGGTGTTGTCCGGTTCGATCTTGCTGCTGACATAGTCGAGACCGGCGAAGCCGCCAGCGTTGGCCAGCAGGGGCAGGCTGCCAAGGGCAGCGATGAGCAATTTCTTCATCATTATCGGGGTGATCCTTTCGCAAGTGTGCAATGCCATGGATTGTAGCCAATTCACCGTCTGGCTGCGACGGCCCGTGTCACAGCGGCGAGAATGGCCGCGCAGGCCAGGGTGGTGACGACGGCCGGGCCGCTGGGCCAGTCCAGCCACAGGCTGGCCGCCAGGCCGAACAGATAGCCGGTGACGCCGACGGCGGCGGCGATGAGCAGGGGCCGCTGGCTCTGGTAAGCGGACAGGGCCGGGAAGATCAGCGATGCGAACACCAGATAGACTCCCACCGCCTGTACCGAGGCGGTGATCGCGATGGCAAAGGGCAGGTAGAAGGCCAGCAGGGGATGACGGAACAGGGCCATGGCGGCGAGGGCGGCGAGGGCGCTGGCGGCCAGGCCCAGCAGTTGTGGGGTATCGACCCAGAGGATCTGTCCGGCCAGGCTGGCACTGAGGTGTTCGCCGCCGTGGGGATCGTTGGCGAGCATCAGTACACTGGCGCTGGCGAGCACCACAAAGGTGGCGCCGATCAGGGCTTCCTGTACCCGGTTGCCCAGTCTTTCCAGTTGGTGCAGCACCAGGGCAAAACCCAGGGCGGTGGCGATGGCGGCCAGCTGCAGCAGCCATTCGGTTTCCACATGGGCAAAGTGACGTGCCGCAAGGAGACCGGTGGCGGCGGCTTGCGCCACCGCCAGGTCGATAAAGATGATGCCCCGCTCCAGTACCTGCCGGCCCAGCGGAATATGGCTGGCCAGTACCAGCATGCCGGCGATGAACGCCGGCAGCAGGATATCGATCATGCCTTGCCTCCTTCACATGCCTGAAGCGCATGGGTGAGGCGCTGGATCAGGGTGTCGTACAGGCTGGTCAGGGTGTCGGTTCCCTCCTCCCCGGGGGAGAAAGGTAGCTCCACGGCACAGGCGGCGGTGCGGCTGGCCAGCCAGTTGGGCGCCTTGTCCCCGTTGATGGGCTGGTAGAGGATCAGGCCTACCTGCTCCTTGCCGGCCTTGTCCACCAGACTGGCCAGATGGCCCGGGGTGGGCGGCAGGCCGGGCTTGGGTTCCAGCTCATCCACGCGGGTCATCTCCAGCCAGTCCAGCAGGTAGGCCCAGGTGCGGTGGTAGGAAATGACCTTGAGACCTTTCAGGCTGGCGGCTTGTTTTTCCCAGGCGTCAACTCTGGGCTCGAGTGCCGCTTGCCAGGCTTGCTGCTGCTGACGGTAGCGGTCGGCATGGTCCGGATCCAGGGTGGCAAAGCGTTCTGCCAGCTGTTGCGAGATGGTGATCACGCGGCGCGGATCCATGTGCACATGGGGATTGCCCATGGCGTGCACATCGCCATCGGCCCGGTCCAGCGTGACAGGGATCTCCAGCCGGTCTACCTGTTCGGCAGCCATGAACAGGCCCGGGGCCTGGCGCACATCCGGGTTGCCGCCGCGGTTGAGCAGCACCGGCAGCCAGCCGGTCTCCAGCCCGGCACCGGTACACAACACCATGTCGGCACGGCGCACCTGGGCGAGCAGGCTGGGACGGGCCTGAATGTGGTGGGCATCCTGCCCCGGCGCGCTGGCGGTCTTGACGGTGACCAGGTCGCCGCCGATCTCTGTGGCCAGCTGGCCCCATTCCGGTTCACAGGCGAGGATGCGAAGGTCCGCGTGGGCGCTGAATGACGCCGCGCAAAGCGCGGCGATCAACAGACCACGAACCCGCAATGTCGTGCTTTGCAGGGTCATGTTTGCCTCCTCAGAATGAGTGCGCGCCGTGGGCGCCCAGGCTCAGGTTGTATTGCAGGAATACCTGATTGTACTCCTTGTTGCCGTCATGACCGTGTACGTCATTGCGGTTGAACTGCAGGCGCAGCTTGGAGAACTCGGTGGCATACCAGGTGAGGGCGGCGCTGTGTTGACGGGACAGTCGCACTTCCTCGGTTTCGTCACCCTCACTGAACTCGCCACCGATGCCGCTGGCGGCGGTGCGCAGACCGAACTGCCAGCGCGGGGCAAAGCCGTAGGTGGCTTCCACATAGGCCGCGCCCTGTTCACTGGTGACCGGCAGGCCGAGCTCATCCGCTTCACTGTGGAACACTGCTTCCTGGTCGGAATCGGCATAGAAGTATTCACCAGTGAGGCTCCAGCCTCCCTTGCCGTACTGGCCGGTGGGGAAGTGCTTGTAGACCGCCTGGGCACCGTAGACATCGGTATCGCCTTCGGTGACGAACAGCTCACCGCCTTCTTCTTCGTGGAAGGCCTGGCTGTCCTGGTGGCGAGCTGCGGACAGGCCCAGCTGCAGGGCGCGGCGGGCGCCAAGGTCCGGGGCGTAGCGCAGGGTGAAGATACCCAGCTGGGGACCATCCTGCTCGGCCAGATTGAGGTCCTCTGCGGTGACATCGACGCCCAGCTCGGCGCTGATATCTTCGGCGACATGCTCGGCATCAATCACGCTGCCTGCCCGCTCCAGGTTGTCGCCCTGGAGGATTTCCAGGCCCAGCTGCAGGTAGCTGTCGGTGGGGGCCAGCCAGGTCAGCTGGAGGCCGTCACCGCTGACGCCGTGATCCCCGAACAGGCTCAGGTAGGCCAGGTTCTGGTCGGCGAAGTTCCAGCTGTGGGGGTGCTTTTCATTGTGGTAGCCGATGGCGCTGAGGAAGCGGCCGGCTTTCACCTGCAGGCCGGCGGGCAGGGATTGGCTGCGCACCCAGGCTTCTTCCAGCTCGAAGTCGCCATCGCTGCTGATGGCGGCTGACAGCCAGGCATCAAAGTAGCTGTCGACGGAACCGCTCATGGTCAGCTCGGTTTCGTTCAGGTTGAAACCGCGCTTGAGATCGCCGTGTCCATGTTCTTCATGGCCGCCGTGACTGTGGAAGGCGCTGTCGGCGTCCTCCAGCAGGGCTGCACCTTCACCCTTCACGTTATCGCTGTAGTACATGCCGTCGAAGATGACGGAGAAGGCCGGATTGAAGGCGGCCAGGGGATTGTTGCTGGTGCTGTTGCCTTCAGCAGCAACCACGGAGGAAGACAGGGCCAGCATGGCGCCGGCGGCATAAAACTTGTTCATGTTACGTCCTGAATAATGACTATGAATCAGTGACGGGCACGGGAGACTGGCGCACAGTCCCTGAAGAAAAAGCAGGGGTTCAGGCGCTCACCATGACCGTCGCAGTTGAATCTGATCTTGGGTATTTCAGGCGTAATGCGGAGGGGCCCGGGCTTGCGCGGGCAGGGCTGAAGTGGGGATAAAGCTGGCTTGTGGCTGGTCGTCACCCAGTACCGGGGCCACCGGTGGGGCGATTGGCACACTGGCTACCGGCAGAGCCACAAATCCATGGCCGTGGGCACAGGCATCGCAGTCGGCTACCAGCAGGGCCTGCTGGTGGGGGTCGCCTTGCGTATCGATGTGGCTGGGACCGTGCCAGGCCAAGAACAGCTGGGCACAGAGCAGCGAGAGCACCAGGGTGAACGAGAGACGGGAACGCATCATGCGCTGGTCTCCCGATCGTGGGGCTCGGTGCCGGGAACATAATCAAACCCGCCGGGGTTGCCCGGGTGGCACTTGCAGATCCGCTTCGCCGCCAGGGCACTGCCGCGCAGGGCACCATGCACCTCTATCGCCTGCTTCGCGTAATGCGAGCAGCTCGGATAGAAGCGGCACTGGTTGCCTGTCCAGGGGCTCAGCACTTTCTGATACAGCCAGATGATGCCGAGCAGGAGCGGTTTCACGATGGAAGCCCTGCGTGGTGGTATACGTTTGGGGATGATAAAGGGAATCCGGGGGGGCTGGCTAGGGTTGGCTGATGGATGGCCGGCTTGCAGTGGGCAGGGCAGGGCAGGGGGGAGAGGCGAGTTACGAGTTACGAGTTACGAGGAGCGAGTTTCGAAAGGCAAAAGCGAGGCTGGGGGCAGGAGGCTATTCGTGACGCCCGGTGGTGATTTGATTCCGGGGCAGAATCAAAAGCTTTTTCACCACAGAGCTCTCGGGGTTCACAGAGATACAAACCTTCTTTCCCTCAGTGATCTCTGTGTCCTCGGTGGTAAATATTTCTATAAGTGGGTTGGGGGAACGTGCCGGTTGGGTCAATTTCCCGTGGGGCCTTGAGTCCGGGGGGAGTGGGTGCATACTGCGCGCTGTTGATGCACTGCATTGGAGAGAGACATGAAAGCGCTGATTTTGGCCCTGTTGATGGTGGCCAGCCCGGTTTGGGCGCAAGTGGATGCGAGCTGGGAGACTACCCGTGAGGGCGGTGCCCGTGGCGAAGTGACCACCTGGGCCAAGAAAGTGGACGGCAGTCCGGTGAAGGCTTTCAAGGGGGTGGTGGAGCTGCAGGGAACCATGACCTCGGTGCTGGCGGTGATTACCGCGGTGGATACCTTCCCGGAGTGGATTTTCCAGAACCAGGACGCCGAGCGCCTCAGCAGTGAACACAAGGAGCGCATCCTGATGTCCTTTCACGGCATCTGGCCGGTGTCGGACCGGGATGTGGTGCTGGCCAATACCCTGAGCCAGGATGGCGATAGCCGGGTGATTACCCTGCACAGCGTCAATGCGGCCGGGTTTATCGACAAGCGTGATGGCTTTGTGCGTATTCCGGCGCTGGACAACCAGTTCACCATTACCCCGTTGGCCGATGGCTGGGTGCGGGTGAAGTTCGAGACCTTCGTAGATCCGGGCGGCAGTGTGCCGGTATGGCTGGCCAACCTGGTGGCCACCAGGGCGCCCTATGTGACCCTGGAAGGGATCAAGGAACAGCTGCAGAAGCCGCGCTTTGCCAATGCCACGCGGGAAGATCTGCCGAAGCTGCCGGGGATGGATCAGCTGGAGTTGTAAGGCAGCTGTGAGCTTTGAGCTGTCAGCTGTGAGGAAAAGCGACAAGCTTCAAGCCTCAAGCTGCAACGCGGGTTGGGCTTGGAGTGAGCGGCGGGCCACGATGCCGCGCTTGGGCGAGGTAAGGATTCCAGAAGCGAGTTTCGAGTAACGAGTTTCGAAAATCAAAAGACAACAACCAGGCACTAGGTTTGAGGTTTTGTCTTTCGAAACTCGCTTCTCGTAACTCGAAACTCATTTCCTCGCCCAGGCTCGGGATCGCCATGCGAGCATGGCTCCTACAAAAATCAGGAGATGCTTCAGCCCTTGTGGGAACGGTCGTTCGACCGCGATGCCTGTTTGAACGTGGCGAATCGCGGTGGAACCACCGCTCCTACGGTTTCAGAAAGGGGCGGGGTTCTGTTCGCAAGGCGGCGTTGCCATTGATGACATCGGCTACGATCCCGGTTTTGATTTTCGCAACTCGCAACTCGCAACTCGCAACTCGTTCCTCATTTCCCGCAAAACGCAAAGGCCGCGCCCATCATCCGGGCGCGGCCTTTTTGTTTGGAGCCACTGCAGCCTGTCCGTCGCGTTGTTGCGTGAAGCGTGCTGCGTGTTGCGTCTCTCTTACCGACTCCAGCGCGTGCCTTCGCGGGTGTCTTCCAGCTGGATGCCGGCGTCGGTGAGTTGCTGGCGGATTTCGTCGGCGCGGGCGAAGTTCTTGTCTTTCTTGGCCTGGGTGCGCTCGGCCACCAGCGCATCGATCTCGTCGTTGCTGAGGCCATCTTCGCTCACGTTCTTGTTCTGGAACCAGGCGGTGGGTTCCTCGGTGAGCAGGCCAAGCAGGTCGGCGGCGGCCAACAGTTCGGCTTTCAGTTTCGGCTTGTCGGCCAGCTCTGCCTTGTTCAGTTCGCCGGCGATGGCGTGCAGGGCGCTGACCGCTTCCGAGGTGTTCAGGTCATCTTTCAGGGCGGCCAGTACCGGGTGGTTGTCCGGTAGCTGGTAACCGGCTTCCGGTGCAACGGTTTCGCCACGGCCGAGCAGGGCGTAGTACAGGGTATCCAGGCCCTTCTCTGCATTCTCCAGCACATCGGCGGAGAAGTTCAGCGGCGAGCGGTAATGGCTGGAGACCAGCGCGAAGCGCAGGATCTCGCCGTGGTACTGGGTAAGCAGATCGCGCACCAGACGGAAGTTGCCCAGCGACTTGGACATCTTCTCGCCGTCGATGTTGATGTAGCCGTTGTGCATCCAGTAGCGCACATAGTCGGTGCCGTGGGCACAGCAGCCCTGGGCGATTTCATTCTCGTGGTGCGGGAAGATCAGGTCCTGACCGCCACCGTGGATATCGATCACATCCCCCAGGTGCTTGTGGATCATGGCGGAGCACTCGATGTGCCAGCCGGGGCGGCCACGGCCCCAGGGGGAGTCCCAGCCCGGTTGTTCATCCGTGGACGGCTTCCAGAGGATGAAGTCGCCGGGATGGCGCTTGTAGTCGGCCACTTCCACGCGGGCACCGGCGAGCATGTCTTCCAGCTTGCGACCGGACAGCTTGCCGTAGTCGGGCATGGATTCCACCGCGAACAGCACCTGGCCATCGGCCTCGTAGGCGTGGCCTTTCTCCACCAGGGTCTCGATCATTTCGATCATCTCGGGGATGTGATCGGTGGCCTTGGGGATGATGTTCGGGGTCTTGGCGTTGAGAGCCGCCATGTCTTCCAGGAAGGCGGCACTGAAGCGCTCGGTGAGTTCGCCGATGTCTTCGCCGTTTTCCGCCGCGGCATTGATGATCTTGTCATCGATGTCGGTGATGTTGCGGGCGTAGGCGACTTCCGGGTAGAGCCTTTGCAGCAGGCGGTACAGCACATCAAACACCACCACCGGGCGGGCGTTACCGATGTGGACGAAGTTGTAGACCGTGGGGCCGCACACATAGAGGGTGATGCGGTTGGGATCCAGCGGAATGAAGTCGTCCTTTTGCCCGGTGAGGGTGTTGTGCAGTTTTAGCGTCATGGCTTGCAGGGCTCTACTTGTAGAGTTCTTTGGGATCGATGATCGGTGTCTTGTCGATGGTCACGTTGTCGGCGTCGGCTTTCCAGTAGAAGCAGTCGCGGCGGCCGGTGTGGCAGGCGGGGCCGGTCTGGTCCACGAGCACCAGCACAGTGTCGGCGTCGCAATCGAAGCGCAGTTCTTTCAGCAGTTGTACCTGGCCGGAGGATTCGCCCTTGCGCCACAGCTTGCCGCGGGAGCGGGAGAAGTAGCAGACGCGGCCGGTTTGCAGGGTTTCCTCGATGGCTTCGCGATTCATCCACGCCATCATCAGCACTTCGCCGGTGTCGTGTTGCTGGGCAATGGCAGGCACCAGGCCCTCGCTGTTGTACTTGAGGTTGTCCAGCGCTTCCTTGAGGGAAACCTGAAAGCCTTCGGGCTGGTGTTCGTTGTCTTTGAACATGAGAGCTCCGCCGCTTCACGCAACACGCAACATGCAACACGCGCAGTGCCTGGCGTGTTGCGTGAAGCGTGCAGCGTGTTGCGTCTCTTTAAATCGGCAGGCGTGCGGCTTCAGCCAGTGCCGCTACCGCTTCGTCCAGATCCATGTTTTCAGTGGCCTGGGAGCCGAGGGTGCGCACGGCAACCTGCTTCTCTTCCGCTTCCTTCTCGCCCACTACCCAGATACGCGGGGTCTTGGTTCTGGAATGCTCGCGGACCTTGAAGCCGATCTTCTCGTTGCGGATGTCCAGCTCGGCAGGTACGCCAGCGGCAACCAGTTTCTGCTGGACTTCGCGGGCGTAGTCGTCGGCCGCATTGGTAATGGTACAGATGGCCACCGGTACCGGCGCCAGCCACAGGGGCAGGTGACCGGCAGTGGACTCGATCAGGATACCCAGGAAGCGCTCAAGGGAACCCAGTACCGCACGGTGCAGCATTACCGGGCGCTGGCGGGAGCCGTCCTCGGCCACGTATTCCGCATCCAGACGCTCGGGCAGCACGAAGTCCACCTGAAGGGTGCCGCACTGCCAGTCACGGCCAATGGCGTCACGCAGCACGAATTCCAGTTTCGGGCCGTAGAAGGCGCCTTCACCCGGGTTCAGTTCGCACTCCAGCCCCAGGGATTCCACCGCTTGGCGTAACGCGCCTTCGGCCTTGTCCCAGGTCTCGTCGGAGCCGGCCCGGTTGTCCGGACGGTCGGAGAACTTGATGCGGAAGGATTCGAAACCGAAGTCCTGGTAGACCTCGCGCAGCATTTCGATAAAGCCGGCGGTCTCCACATTGATCTGTTCTTCAGTACAGAAGATGTGGGCATCATCCTGGCTGAAGGAACGGGCACGCATCAGGCCGTGCAGGGCACCGTGAGCTTCGTTACGGAACAGGGTGGTGAATTCGCCGAGGCGAATCGGCAGGTCCCGGTAGCTCTTGATGCCCTGGTTGAAGATCTGCACGTGGCCCGGGCAGTTCATGGGCTTCACGGCCATTTCCTTGTGGTCGTGGGTACAGACGGTGAACATGTCATCGCTGTACTTGTCCCAGTGGCCGGATTGTTCCCAGAGGATGCGGTCCATCATCTGCGGGGTGGCTACTTCCTGGTAGCCGCCTTTTTCCATCTTGCCGCGGATGTAGTTTTCCAGGTTCTTGCGCATGCGCCAGCCTTTCGGGTGCCAGAACATGCTGCCCACCGCTTCCTGCTGGATATGGAACAGGCCCATTTCCTTTGCCAGTTTGCGGTGGTCACGCTTTTCCGCTTCCTCAAGCTGCTTGAGGTAGGCGTTCAATTCTTTCTTGTCGCGCCAGGCGGTGCCGTAGATGCGCTGCAGCTGGGCCTTGGAGGCATCACCACGCCAGTAGGCGCCGGCCACCTTGGTGAGCTTGAAGCCATCGCCCAGCTTGCTGGTGCTGGGCAGGTGCGGGCCACGGCACAGGTCGATGAAATCGCCCTGACGGTAGAGGCTCACTTCCTGGTCGGCGGGCAGGTCACGAATGATCTCGGCCTTGAACTCTTCACCGGCTTTCAGGAAGAACTCCACCGCTTCGTCGCGGTCCCACACTTCCCGGCGGATGTCCTCGTTGCGGCGCACGATGTCCTGCATGCGCTTTTCGATGGTCTTGAGGTCATCCGGGGTGAACGGTTCGGCACGATGGAAGTCGTAGTAGAAGCCATTCTCGATGGTCGGACCAATGGTCACCTGGGTGTCGGGAAACAGTTCCTGAACCGCTTCGGCCATGATGTGGGCCGCGTCGTGACGAATCAGCTCAAGGGCGTCGTCGGTGTCGCGGGTGACGATTTCCACCGTGGCACCATCGTCGATGGGCAGATAGACGTCGATCAGGTTGCCGTTGACCTTGGCGGCCAGGGCTTGTTTGGCGAGTTTTTTGCTGATCCGCTCGGCGATATCCAGTGCAGAGGCCGGCTGATCAAACTCCATGGTTGCCCCGTCGGGCAGTTGGTAGCTCACGCTCATGGGTGACAAGAGATCCAGGTGGTTGGCTCAGAACCGGAGGATGGTAGGGGCTGTTGGGGTTTCATTCAAGGTATCAGGCCTTTGGGGCAGGCTCCAGCGCGGATTATCGGACGTATGGCTAGATCCACCTGCAAAAGGTTTCCCGGGGAATCCTCACCGCCTATCCTTGTCTGAGAAGGACATCACATTTGGAGCCGGATGCTCATGAGTACACCTGAACCCGATACCGATCTCCGCGATGGCAAGGACGTGTTGCCGCGGTTGCTGCGGGTTGCCCAGCATCTGAGTGAGCAGAAGGATGTGCCACGGCTGATGGATGCCCTGCTGCGCGAGGCCCGATTCCTGTGCAAGGCGGACACTGGCTGGGTGTGGCTGTATCGGGATAATCATCAGGGTGAAGGGCTGTTTTGCCTGGCGTCACCCGAGCCTGGCATGGCGGTGCGCGAAACGCCTGCCCTGTTCCGGCCGCTGGATGGTAGCGGGCTGGTAGAAGCCTGTTTCGCCGACGGAGAGCCGTTGACGGTGGTGCTGGCGGATCGGCCCGTGCCCGAGGCTGACGCTGCGCTGCTGGAACAGCTGGCACCGGGTTGTCTGGCCACTCAGCTGTGGCCCTTGTATAACCACGAAGGCCGCGTCACCGGGGTGATGCAGCTGGCCTATCAGAGCGAGGTGCCGCGGCATCTTCAGCGGCTGGAGAACGGCCACCTGATTTTCCAGTCCCTGCTGACCTATGCCGGTACCGCGCTGAGCAATCTCACCCAGGTGCAGGATCTCAAGGGGCTGCTGGATGCCTTTATCAAGGTGCTGGCCCAGGCCATTGATGCCAAGAGCCCGCATACCAGTGCCCACTGCCAGCGGGTGCCGGTGATCACCGAGCTGCTTGCCCAGGCGGCCTGCGATGATCAGGATCAGTTCGCCGATTTCAGCCTGGATGAAGACGGCTGGTACGAGCTGCATGTGGCGGCCTGGCTGCACGATTGTGGCAAGCTGGCGACGCCGGACTCCGTGCTCGACAAGTCCACCAAGCTGCATACCCTGCATGATCGCATCGATGAGGTGGCCAGCCGTTTTGCTGTCCTGCGCGCCGAGATCTGTTTTCGTTATGAGCGCGAATGCCTGCAGACGCCACACTTGGAGCCGTCTCTGCGTGAGCGCATGGAGCAGGAGATCAGTGACCTGACCGGTGATCTTACCTTCCTGGAGCGGATCAATCGGGGAGGCGAGGCCATGGCAATGGAAGACCAGCAGCGGGTGAGAAACATCGCTGCCCGTCGCTGGACCGATGCCTGGGGTCAGAGCAAGCCGTTATTGACGGACAATGAGGTAGAGAACCTCTGTATTCCCCGTGGAACCCTGACCCCGGAAGAGCGTCAGATCATCAATGGGCATATGGATGTGACCCTGGATATGCTGGGCTCGTTGCCCTTTCCGCCCAAGCTGCGACAGGTGCCTGAGTATGCCGGCGGCCACCATGAGAAGATGGACGGGACCGGTTTCCCGCTGGGTCTCAAGCGTGAGCAGATGTCGATTCCGGCAAGGATCATGGCCATTGCCGATGTGTTCGAGGCGCTCACCGCCAAGGAGCGTCCCTACAAGACGCCCCTGAAACTCAGTGAGGCATTGGCGATCATGCAGCGCATGCGTGATAACGATCATCTGGACCCGGATCTCTATCAGCTGTTTATCCACTCCAGAGTGTGGCGGGAATATGGCGAGAAGCATCTGGATCCGGTACAGCTGGATGTGGACGACGGAGCGGGGTTTTTGTAGCTGCGAACTGCAAGCTACAAGCTACAAGCTACAAGCTACAAGCTACAAGCTACAAGCTACAAGCTACAAGCTACAAGCTACGCTCGATTTGATGAGAAGACCCGGAAAAGTTCCCGGGTTTTTCAGGCTTTCTGCGGAGCCGCTGTAGGAGCTTGCCTGCAAGCGATCCGAGCCTCGGCGAGGCAAGGATTCCAGAAGCGTGTTTCGAAAGGCAAAGCCCACCTTGCCATACCGGTTCGGACTTTGATTTTCGAAACTCGCTTCTCGCAACTCGCTGTGCCACGTTCCATTTTAGACGGCACCGTATTTTTATCTGAGGTGATATGTTGAGAACACTATTTCTTGCCGGGCTTTGTTTCCTGTCGACCACATCGCTGGCCAGCGACTGGTTGCTTTCCCTCAATGGTGAGCGCACCCAGGGCTCGCTGTTGCGCGGGCAGGTGGCGCCGGGTGTAACAGTGGCGCTGGCTGGCAAGCCGGTGCGTACCACCGATGCGGGTTTCTTCGCGGTGGGGTTTGGTCGCGATGCCGAACTGGAACAGACTCTGGAATTGACAAAGGGCGAGGAAAGTCAGCAGGTGGCTGTGTCGCTCGACAAGCGTGAATACAATATCCAGCGGGTGGAGGGTGTGCCGCAGCGCACCGTGGATCCGCCGCCGGAAGCGGTGCTCAAACGCATCCGTGCGGAGGTGGCCGAGATCAAGAAAGCCCGGGCCAGTGACACCGACCTGCAGGCTTTTCTCAGTGATTTCCAGTGGCCGCTGACCGGCCGCATCAGTGGCGTTTATGGCAGCCAGCGGGTCTACAACGGCAAGCCCGGCACTCCGCACTATGGTGTCGATGTGGCACGCCCCACCGGCACCGTGGTGGTGGCGCCAGCGGATGCGGTGGTTACCCTGGTTCAGGATGACAATTATTACTCCGGTGGCACGCTGATCATGGACCACGGCTTTGGCGTGTCCTCCACCATGATTCACCTCAGCGAAGTGCTGGTGACTCCAGGGCAGACGGTGAAGCAGGGCGAGCCGGTTGCCAAGGTGGGCGCCACCGGCCGCGCTACCGGCCCGCATTTGGACTGGCGTCTTAACTGGTATTCCGAGCGACTGGACCCGGTCACCATCGTGCCGCCGATGGAGGAATGATAGCTGTGAGCTACGAGCTACGAGCTACGAGCTACAAGCTACAAGCTACAAGCTACAAGCTACAAGCTACGCTTGGTTGGATAAAGAAACCCGAAAAGTTCCCGGGTTTTCAGCCTTTCAACGAAGCTGCAAGGAACGTAGCGCAGCGGAGTAACGCACGGAGTGCGGCCCGAAGGGTGAGCGAAGCGAATAACACCACTTAAGGTGCGAACCGAGCGACAGCGAGGAACTGAGATGCAGCTGGCACATGTCTTTGCTAGAACCTGTAGGAGCCTGCCTGCAGGCGATCCGAGCCTGGGCGAGGAAAGGATTCCAGAAGCGCGTTTCGAGTACCAAGTTTCGGAAATCAAAAAAACGGCGGCCAAGTGCAAGGTTTGAAGGCTTTGCGTTTCGAAACTCGTTTCTCGTTACCCGATGATCCGCACCTCAACCAGTTCCTTCACCGCCACAACACCCTCAACTCCTCCCCATTCCGGATCGCATCCGCCAGGGTGTAACCGTCCAGCACCTTCAGAAACGCCTGCTGCGCCTGCATGAACATGTTCTTCAGCTTGCAGGCCGGTTCGATGGCGCATTGTGAGTTCTCACCAAAGCAGTCCAGCAACTTCAGGTTTTCTGTCTCCCGCACCAGGGTGCCCAGGTTGATGCTGTCCGGGGTGCGGGCCAGTACCAGGCCGCCGCCGCGGCCGCGCAGGCTGTTGATGTAGCCCAGCTGGGTAAGCGTCTGTGCCACCTTGGCCACATGGTTGGCGGAGATGTCATAACGGCGGGCAATTTCCTGCACCGTCATGGGGGCATTGTCCGGCTGCAGGGCCAGGCAGATCAGGGTGCGCAGGGCGTAATCGGTATGGGTGGTCAATTGCATGTCAGTTTTTGTGCTTGCGCGTCGCTAAACAGGTAAATAATATGCCTCTTTAAAAGAGGCATGTAAAATACCTAATAAAGGAGAAAGCCGATGCTGAGTGAAAGCCAACTGGCCGTGATCAAGCAGACTGTTCCGATTCTTCAAGAGCATGGTGAAACCCTCACCCGCCATTTCTACCAGCGCATGTTCCGGGAAAATCCCGAAGTGCTGGCCTTTTTCAATCCGGCGCATCAGCACGCCGGGACACAGCAGCGGGCGCTGGCGGGGGCCATCTGTGCCTATGCACAACATATCGAGACGCCCGAGCTGCTGGCCGATGCGGTGGAGCTGATCGCCCAGAAGCATGCTTCTCTGCAGATCCTTGCCGAGCATTACCCGATTGTCGGTGCCAATCTGCTGGCGGCGATTCAGGAAGTGCTGGGCGAGGGGGCCACCGATGCGGTGATTGATGCCTGGGGTGCGGCCTACGGGGTGCTGGCGGATATCCTGATTGCCCGTGAGGGGCAGATCTATGCGGATCAGCAGAAGACCCATGGCTGGAATGGTTTCCGGCGTTTTGTAGTGGCCCGTCGAGAGCCGGCCAGTGACAACATCGTGTCTTTTTATCTTCGCCCGGAAGATGGTGAGCCGCTGCATGCTGCGTTGCCCGGCCAGTACCTGACCTTGCGGGTTGCCCCCGATGGCAGCGAACCGGTGATGCGAAACTACAGCCTGTCCGGCCAACCTGACCCTGATCTGTACCGTATCAGTGTGAAGAAGGAAGCCGGCAATGGTGCCGGACAGCCTGCCGGGGTGGTGTCTGCGTACCTGCATGAGCAGATTGGTGAGGGCGATGTGGTAGAGCTTGCGCCGCCCTGCGGTGAGTTTACCCTGCAACCGGCGCCAGCTGGGGAGGTGCCGCTGGTGCTGATTGCCGGCGGGGTGGGCATTACCCCGTTGCTAGCCATGTTGCATGGGGCGCTGGCGCAGCAGGCCGGACGTGAAGTGATCCTGATCCAGTGTGCCCGCAACAGTGCGGAGCGCCCTTTTGTGGAAGAGTTGAACAGCCTGCAGGGAATGCATGACAACTTGCGTTGTCATGTGCGCCTGAGCGAAGCCTCTGAAGAGGATGAGGGCTTTGACAGTGAGGGCTTTGTGGATGGTGAGCTGCTCGATGAGCTGGTCGGAAATCGTCGTGCCCAGTATTACTTCTGTGGTCCAGCACCGATGATGCGGATAGTGAACCAGTTGCTGGTGGGTCGTGGTGTGGATGCCGCTGACATTCACTTTGAGTTCTTCGGCCCGAAGGAGGAGATGGCGGCCTGAGGCGGCACGGCTACGAGCTACGCTCGATTGGATAGAACAACCCGGGAAAGTTCCCGGGTTGTTCAGCCTTCCTACGAAGCCGCTGTAGGAACGTAGCGCAGCGGAGTAACGCACGGAGTGCGGCCCCGAAGGGGGGAGCGCAGCGAATAACGAGCCTGCTCGCGATCCGAGCCCAAGCGAGGTAAGGATTCCAGAAACGAGTGACGAGTAACGAGATTGCGAAAATCTAAAACCGGCGGACAGGCCTTGAATTCCGGTTCTGCCTTTCGAAACTCATTACCTCGCTTAGGCTCGGATCGCTTGCAGGCAAGCTCCTACAGAGAGCCGCGGCACGCTTCACGCAACAAGCAACACGCCATTGCCATGCAAGCCTGGAGTGTTTTACCGATGCAAAAAGGCCCGCCCGGGTAACCGGGCGTGCCTTTTTGCATCAGGCATCAGGCATCAGGCATCAGGCATCAGGCATCAGGCATCAGGCATCAGGCATCAGGCATCAGGCATCAAGCATGCTGCGTCTCTTTACGTCAGCATCTCCACCTGACCCTGATTGTTCATCATGGCGACGCGGTTGCGGCCGGCGCCTTTGGCCTGGTAGAGGGCTTCGTCAGCCTGTTTCAGCAAGGCGTCGCCGTTATCTGCGCCGCCGTCGGAGCAGGAGACACCGATACTGATGGTCACGACCTGGTTGACGCGGGAGCCGCTGTGGGGGAGGCCCAGCTGTTCTACCCGGTTGCGCATGCGCTCGGCGAAAACCAGGGCATCATTGAAGCTGGAGTCGGTGAGCACGATGACAAACTCTTCACCGCCATAGCGGGCGGCAAAATCCTTCTCTGCCTGCACCATGGAAAGCGGTACCGCTGAGACTTTCTTCAGACATTCATCCCCGGCGGGGTGGCCGTAGGTGTCGTTGTATTGCTTGAAGAAATCGATATCGAAGAGCAGCAGGTTAATCCGCTCCGGCGCATCCGGACTGTTCTGTTTAAGCAGGTGATAAAGATGGTTGAGACGAGCTTCCATACCGCGGCGGTTGATGCAGCCGGTCATACCATCCACGGTGGCCTGGCTCTCCAGTACCTGGTTGGCGGTATGCAGTTCGTCCCGGTGTTGATAGAGCACATGCTCGGAGAGGAAGTGCTTGCGCAGCAACCGTTCATAAACGTACTGGCCAAACAAGCTCATGCTGACAAAGGCCAGGCTTAGCAGGGCCAGGGAGAGATGCTCGAATGGGGTAGATTGCGTCGAGATGAACAGCCCGGCGATCAGGGCGCAGGTCATCAGTACAGTACTGATAACAGTGCTGTACAGAGGTAGCCGAAACAGGGTGCTGATCATTACCACTGACAGCGGGGTCTGCAAAAAGAACACCCAGGACAGGGGATGATCAATGATCACGCCCAGGTAAATACCTGACAGGGACAAGGTAAAGGACAGTGCCAGCAGTGCGGGCTGCAGCCAGTCACGCCAGCGCGGCTGGTGGCAGAGAATCAGACAGCCGCCGGTGACCATCAGTGAAAACAGTCGGGGTCGCCAGGTCTTCAGCAGAATGTCGGTGCCGACCAGGGATTCCACCACCATGGCGGATACCAGCAGGATGGCGATCAGTATCAGTGCCGCGGAGGCGGCACCGGCGGCACTGTTGCGTGAATAATATCGGAAGTCCTGCTCGAGGGGGGCGGGCAGGCGAAGGTGCCAGGGCAGGCTGATATCATTGCCTGTGGGTAGCGGATTGTGAGTCTGGTTAGCAGTCACGCCGTGTAGGGCTCCCTGGGTCCTTGATCGAGCCGGAATCCATATACGTGTCCGGCCCTGAATCGCCTATTGTAGGGAGACTAGTCGAGCAGAGCCAATAACGCCTGCTGTTTGGCAGGGGAAAGGCGACGGAAGCGTTCCAGAAGGTAGGCTTCCTCGTTACCTGCCGGTACGGCAGGTGCTCCCTGGGGCATGGCCTCGGGCCAGTTGCTCAGGCTGTGCTGCAGCCGGGCAATGATTTCTGCATTCATGCTGCGGTGGCTAAACCGGGCCGCTTCTGAGACTTCTGCACGCATTCCGCAAGGAAAACGCACCACGAACTTCTCGGCTCGCGTGGTGACGTTACTGGTCATAATTACCTCTGATGCACTTTCAGCAAACTGAACCTCTCTGGCGATTGCGGCTCGCCGGGGTTCGACAACAGGGCCGAAAGGTTAGTGAACAGGGATGAACAAGGCTCACCTTACGCATTTTTATGCTCTCAGGCGATACTGGCACGTTGCCATTAATGCTAATTAGAGACGTTGTTAACACTGTTTGCGCTAACCAATTTTACTTAGCGGTTGTCCTGTGCCGGGAATGTGATCAGGGCCACATTAGGAGCGGGCCTGTGCCGGTGCTAGAATTCATCACATCAATGACAACCTCTTCGGCAATCTGATTGATGAATATAGCCTCTGCGGATCTCAACCTGCTCAAGTACCTTGATGTCCTGTTACGGGAGCAGAATGTCACCCGGGCTGCAGAACAGCTGGGTATTACCCAGCCCGCCATGAGCAATTCCCTCAAGCGGCTACGGGAGCTGTTCGGTGATCCGCTGCTGATTCGCACCAGTGATGGCATGACGGCCACCGAACGGGCCCAGGAGTTACGCCCGCTGGTGCGCCAGATTCTTGCCCAGACCGAGCAGTTGTTCACCCCGGAAGACGGCTTCCGCCCGGAGGAAAGCCGCCGGGTGTTCCGGATCATGACCAGTGACTATGCGGAAGGCACTCTGGTGCCGCATATCGTGCGCCGGCTGCGGGCGGAAGCCCCCCATGTGGTGCTTGATTTCCTGACCCCTTCAGACGTGAGTTATCAGGATATGGAGCAGGGTCGGGTGGACATGGCGGTGAACCGTTTCAATGAAATTCCCGGCTCGTTTCACCAGGTCAGCCTGTGGAAGGATTCCTTCTCCTGTCTGCTCAATCGCGATAACCCGATTGCCAAGGATTTTGATCTGGATAGCTACCTGTCGGCCCAGCACATCTGGGTGTCCAAGACCGGTTTCGGTGTGGGCTTCGGCATGAATCCGGAAAAGCTGGGTGGGCTGGGCTGGATTGATCATGCGCTGGAGCAATTGGGCAAGAGCCGCAAGATCAGTATCTTCACCCGCCACTATCAGATGCCCGCATTGCTGGCCATGAACAATGATCTGGTCGCTACGTTGCCTTCCCGGGTGGCAAAAATGCAGGCCCAGAATCCGCGCCTGCTGATCAAGAAGCCACCGTTTGATATTCCCGAGTTCGAACTGAAGATGGCCTGGTCATCGTTGCTGCATCACAACGTGGCCCATCGCTGGCTGCGCAGGCTGATTCAGGAAGAAGCGGAACGGATTCTGGACGAGGAATAATAGCTACAAGCTACAAGCTACAAGCTACAAGCTACAAGCTACGCTTGATTCGATAGGAAAACCCGGAAAAGTTCCCGGGCTTCTGCAGTGCTACGTTCCTACAGGGGGGCGCGTCAGATTACCGCCGCGCCACTCAGCCAGCCTGAATGCGCCTTGCCGGGCATGTCTTCGCCGGCTTCGGCGATGGCGCCCTTGCCGACGCCTTCGAAGGCGCGCACCCGGAAGTGTTTGCCGGGAGCTTCCGCTGCCAGTTGCTCAGCGATATGGGCTGCCAGTTGCTCCACGGTGGAATCGGTGTCGATCAGGTAGCAGTGATCTTCCGGAATCACCAGCTCGAAATGGCCCTGGGGCGCATCGTAGCGGAAGCGGTGATGGGGAATCTCGTCGATGTAGTAGGTGCCTTCCAGATCTTCACGGGTGCCCAGGTAGATGTCTTCCCAGCGATCGGCCCAGAGCTTTTCCCAGTAACGGCTGCGGCGGCCGTTCTCGAAGATATGGATGTTGGAGCGATGGCCATGGGCAATGCGCTGGCAGTTGCCGTCATGCTTCTTCAGGCCATGGGAGTAGTGATAGAAGGGGGCGGTACCGGTATCTTCTTCGCGAAGCACAACGCGGACTTCATGCACGTTGTCCGGTACCACGCCTTGCACCAGTTCCATCAGATACAGCGTCAGGCTGGCCTTGGAGACTTCCGTGCCGGGCATCAGCAGCAGGCTCTCACTGGGAACGACCATGCGAATGGTGCCGCCGCGGTAATTCCATTCCAGGCTGGTGTCATTGTCGCGTTCTGCCACGCTGGCCTGATCGCAGTCCACCGGGACCAGCAGGCGATGGTCGACGCTTTCATCAATGGCGTCCTTGATACGCTTCTTGATGTGGCCGAAGTCAAACACCATGCCCTGATTGTCCAGATCTCCGCTCAGTTCGAGATCTACCAGCCAGGATTCACCGACCATCCCGCGTTTGGGATGCAGGTAGGAAAAGTCGGCGACGGTCAAATTTTCAACGAAGAGTGTGGCCATGCTGTTCCGGTTGATCAAAAGTGGGTTCAGAGAGCACTATAATGCCACCATTCTGACCTGCCGCTAAGGCGAACGTCACCGTCTACGGACGAATTTGGTGCAATTATCGTGTGAGCTGTGAACCGTGGCACACACTATAGTCCGCAAAGTGCACATCTTGCGTCAAACCGTGCAGCCGATACTGGCATCGAGCCCCCAGGAGCCGCGATATCCATGTCTGAAACCCTGTTTTCCAAGATCATCGACCGTGAAATCCCTGCAGACATCATTTTTGAAGATGATCAGTGTCTGGCGTTCCGGGATATCAATCCCCAGGCCCCCACCCATTTTCTGGTGATTCCGAAAAAGCCTATCCCGAAGTTGTCTGACGCCGAGGGAGAAGATCAGGCGCTGCTGGGGCATCTGTTGCTGGTGGCCAGCCAGGTAGCCAGGCAGGAAGGTCTGGAGGATTTTCGCCTTAACGTGAACAACGGCGCCGGCGCCAGCCAGACCGTGTTCCACCTGCATGTGCATGTGCTGGGTGGTCGTTCTTTCAGCTGGCCTCCGGGCTGATCGCTGAGCGCCCCCGCGGGGGCGCGCTGTAATGAATTATCTTGCCCATCTGTGCCTGGCGCAGCCTTCGGTGTCCTCCAAGGTGGGGAACATGCTGGGCGACTTCATGCGTGGCGTGGAGGTGGCGACATTGCCGGTGGCGGTCCGTGACGGGCTGGAAAACCATCGCCTGGTGGATCGTTTCACCGATTCCCATGATTGGGTACAGGCCCAGCGACGCCAGTTTTCTTCTGCCCGGCGACGTTTTGCCGGCGTGGCCCTCGATGTGTTGTTCGATCATTTTCTGTGGCGCCACTGGTCTACGTTCTATGCGCAGCCTCGCAGCGAACTGATTGAACTGCATTACCGTCATCTGCAGGCGGGTGATGCGCTGATGCCGGATCTAATGCGGCAGCGAGTGCAGCGACTGGTTGAGCATGACCTGCTTAACCGCTATGCGCAGCTGGACCAGGTGGGTCAGGCGCTGGATGTGATTGCCGCGCGGATTCGTTTCGCCAACCATTTTGCCGGCATGGTAGACGAGATCGCGCCACGCTATGAGGCGCTGGAGCAAGGTTTTCTGGCGTTCTATCCGCAGCTTCAGCAGGCAGTGGCCGAGGCGGCTCTGGAACAGGAGTGGCAGCAGGTTCAGGGCAGTGGAATATGATGCTTTTCGATTAGTCGATAGAGGCTTGAGCGGCTGATCTGCAGGCGTTTAGCGGCTTCCTGCACATTGTTCTGACACTCCACCAGACACTGGCGAATGTAGTGTCTTTCCTGACGGTTACGGTATTGCGACAGGCTTTGTATGGCCTGGTTGGACTCGCTGGCCGGGGCCAGGCCGAGATCGACGCTGCGGATAATGCCGTTGCGATTGTTCACCGCCGCTCTCAACAGACAGTTTCTCAGTTCGCGCACATTGCCGGGGAAGTCATGTTCCATCAATGTGGCCATGGCGGAATCATCCAGTACCACCGGTGGCTCGTGGTGGCTGAGAAAGTGCTCGGCCAGCACCGGTATGTCTTCCTGGTGGCTGCGCAGCGGTGGCAATGTCAGGGCCAGAACATTGAGGCGATGAAACAGGTCCAGCCGGAAGTTGCCGGCGTCCACTTCGTCTTCCAGGCAATGGTTACTGGCGCAGATGATGCGGATGTCGGCATGCTGCGCGCAGCTGTTGCCCATGGGGGTGAACTGCTCCGATTCCAGAAAGCGCAGCAGGTTGGCCTGGCTGGTCTGAGACAGGTCACCAATTTCATCCAGAAAAAGAGTGCCACCCTCTGCCTCGCGCAGTTTTCCCGGGTAGCTGCGGGCAGCGCCGGGGAAGGCGCCTTGCTGGTAGCCGAATAGTTCGCTGCAGAACAGGCTGTCTTCAATGGCGGCGCAGTTCAGGGTGACAAAGGGCTGTTCGCGGCGGGGCGAATGCTGATGGATCCACTGGGCGGCGTATTCCTTGCCGGTGCCACTTTCCCCCTGCAGCAGCACCGGTAGTTCGGTGCGCCCGTAGATAGAGAGTTTATGGCGCAGTTCGGTCATGGCCGGCGACAGGCCGAGGATCAGCGGCGGAGTCGGCAGGTTGTCGAAGCGGGGGCGGCTTTCCGCCAGCAGTCGCTCCAGGAAATCCGCAATGTGCCGGGTGGGAGCGGTATCCTCACAGTAATCGTGAAAGGCGGTGCCGATCAGTGCCTGGATTTTATCGCTGCCCAGGGCTTCCTTGCTGCACAGGGCAATATAGCTGCCATCCTGTAGACGGTCGCTGACAGCGTTGAGGCATTCCCAGGATTCCGGGCCGGGCAGGTGAATGATGCCGACCCCGGGCCAGATGGTGGTGTCCAGGGCGTCGAGTTTCTGGACAACAAGTTGCCATCCCCGAGCGGCCAGGCGCTGGGGCAAGGCAAGGCGTGAGTCGCGGTGGTCTACCACCAGGACTTGCAGTAATGGATGATCCAGGCTCACGGCAGTCCCTTCCGTGATGATGTCTTCAGTCCCCTCCTTTCCCGGGGGGAGTTTGGACCTCTATCTGTGTCACCGGGCGATCATCAGGCGTCCTGCCTGAAGGGCCTGGCTGGTAAACAGGGATTCAGAGGTACCCTCGTCCTAACATTAGCGCTGTTTGCTCCCTTCGGCCAATCCATAATGCAAAGTTGCGTAGCCATTGCGTTACGGTGTTTTACCGTGCCAACGGGGCAAAGTGCAGCCCCGGGCGGGGCTGCCTGACTCAGGGAGAGGCTCAGAGCGCCGGCAGATCCAGCTCTGCCATGGTGTCGTAATAGAGGGTTTCAGCCAGTTGCGGGTTGCGCGCCAGGGGCGAGCGCATGGCGGGCTTGAAGTTGGCGAAGTATTCCCCGCTGACCCCGGCATACTGTGGATCCAGGGCCAGGCTGACGGGCAGGCGGGCGGCTTTTTCCGGTGTGGTCAGGGTGGGGCGAATCAGTGCCATCAGGGCTTTCGGGGCATAACGGAATATGGGCGTGTCTACGCCGCCGGGGTGCAGGGCATTACTGGTAATGCCAAGTTCCGCCAGGCGGTCTGCCAGCACATTGCTGAACAGGATATTGGCCAGCTTGGATTGTCCGTAGGCATCCATGACCAGATAGGGCTTGCGGCCTCGCCAGGTCTTCTTGTTGATACGGCCCAGCCAGTGCGCCACGGATGCCAGATGCAGGATGCGCGGCTGTTGACCTTTTTGCAGCAGTGGCAGCATCAGGTGGGTGAACAACACCGGGCCCAGGTAGTTCACCGCAAACTGCATTTCGTAGCCATCCTTGCTGAATTGCTGGCGGGTGGGGACCACGCCGGCGTTATTGATCAGCACATCCAGTGAGTCCAGCTCCCGGTTGATGATGGCGGCGCTGTCTCGCACGTTTTCCAGATCAGACAGGTCCAGTTGGAACAGGCGGACCTTGGCAGACGGGTGGGCGTTCTTGATCCGGGCAACGGCGGCCTGGCCCTTGTCCAGATCCCGGCAGGCGAGAATGACCTCGGCGCCGCGGCCGGCCAGTTGCTCTGCGGTACAAAAGCCGATGCCGGAGTTGCCGCCGGTGATCAGAACCCGTTTGCTCATGATACGTCCTCCTGGGGATGGCTGTGTGTTGCCACTATGGGTTGGGTGCACACAGGGTATCAGTCTGAGCGGGCCTGTAACTGGCCTGGTGGGCCAAATGCGGTGTCTGCGGAGTGCGAGGCTGGCCTGCTCTGCAGCACCTGCAGTGTGTCTTGCTGTTGCTTTACCCAGTCGATGATCAAGTTGCCGGTGGTTTGCCACTGCTTGCCTTGCAGGAGCAGATGAGGTCCCTGGGCAATGGCGTGGTACGTGAGTTGGCCCTGCAGATGTTGTCTTAGCGCGACGATGCCGGCTTCGGGAACGCTGGTGTCCCTTTCTCCGTAGAGCAGCAAGACCGGCGTGTCGTTATGGTTGAGGGTGGGGGCAAGATCACTGGCGCTGTCGGCGAGCTGAATCAGCCCCCAGTAGCTGTCTAGTCGTACCTGGCGGATGATCTTGTCGTCTTGCGCAAGCCGTCGCGCCTGGGAGGGGGCGAGCAACGGGTCTTGCGGATCTCGTTCCACCTTGACGCGATAGCCCGGCGCCAGCGCGGCGGCACTGGCGATGGCGGCATTCCAGGTATACCGAAAACGGATGCCCTCACGCACGGCCGGGCCGGAAAGAATGATGCCCGCCACACTTTGTGGATGCTCCAGTGCGGCCAGTATGGCGACGGCGCCGCCCAGGCTTTCACCCATTACAAACACTGGCTGGTGATAAACTTCTGATAAATACGCTATGCGCCGGGCGGCTTCCTTCACCAATAACGATTCACCCGCCCATCTGCCTTCTATTTGGCGCTCGCCAAATCCGGCCTGGTCATAACTCTCCAGATAGATGCCGGCATTGGCGAACAGGGGACCCAACTGGGTAAACGCAGCGGAATAGTCGCCAAAACTGTGCAGGCCGAGTACCACTGCCCTCGGTGAAGAGACGGGCTGCCACTGTCGCAGTGTCGGCGAGAGCGGGAGTTTTTCAGCATCAAAAGGCTGCCGCGCGCCGCAGGCGTTAAGAAGAAAAGTTATCATCACGATCATTATTGTCCGGAGCATTGAATGACTGTACCGATCTCTCTGCAAAGCAAGGTGAAAGCCCTGGGGCTGGCAGCCGTGCTGGTGATCATCACCTGGGCGGTGTCAGCGGGCGAATCCGGCCCGCCGCCGGTCACCCTGACGGTGACCGCCACCGCCTATAACTCCCTGCACGGGCAGGGGGCTGGCAAGGATCACGCGCTGGCGGCATGGGGAGACCGACTGGAGCCAGGCATGCAGGCCATCGCCGTTTCCCGGGATCTGATTCCGTTGGGGCTGGGGCATAACGCGGAGGTGGAGATTGAAGGACTGCCGGGTGTCTGGGTGGTGAAAGACAAGATGAACCGACGCTGGAAGCACAAGATTGATATCTACATGGGAGAAGATCTGGAGGCAGCCCGGGCGTGGGGCAAGCGGCAGGTGACGATTACCTTCGCGGCACCGGTGGAAGAGGCGCTTTGAGCTACAAGCTACAAGCTACAAGCTACAAGCTACAAGCTACAAGCTACAAGCTACAAGCTACAAGCTACAAGCTACAAGCTACAAGCTACAAGCTACAAGCTACAAGCTACAAGCTACGCTTGATTGGAAGGAAAAACCGGGAAAAGTTCCCGAGCTCCATCATTTCTACGAAGCCCCTGTAGGAACGTAGCGTAGCGGAGTAACGCACGTAGTGCGGCCCCGAAGGGGTGAGCGGAGCGAATAACGAGCCTGCTCGCGATCCGAGCCCAAGCGAGGTAAGGATTCCAGAAGCGGGTTGCGAGTACCGGGTTTCGAAGATCAAAAAACTGGGCCGGACACGCTATTTGAGGTTTGGCCCTTCGAAACTCGTTACTCGCAACTCGAAACTATTACCTCGCCCAGGCTCGGATCGCTTGCAGGCAAGCTCCCACAGCAGCCACTAGAGAGTGTTTTGCCGACGCAATAAGGCGTCAGGCGTCAGGCGTCACTCCCTGCTCATGAATTTCATCAGCAAACGGGTGGTGAAGCCGGGGAGCAGTTTGTCGCCCAGTTTCATCAGTTTGAACACGCCGCCCACCGGGTTGTGTACGCCGGTGTCATGATTGGCGGTGTGCCAGACGGCGTTGGCGATGTCTTCGGCATCCAGATTCACGCCCATGCGATCGATCACCGGGGCGCGGAAGTCAGCATCGGTGACCATGGGGGTGCTAACGAAGGGCGGCATGATGTCGGCAACCCGGATGCCCTGGCGCCCCCATTCGATATCCAGGGATTCTGTCAGCGAGCGAACCGCGAACTTGCTGGCGGAGTAGGAGGAAAAGTGCGGGGTGCCATACATGGCCGATGCCGAGCTCATGTTGATCACCACCGGCGCTTCGCTTTCCAGCAAATGCGGGTAAGCGGCCAGGCTCATGTAGATCAGCCCGGTCACGTTGATGTCGATGATCTGCTTGTGTTTGGCGGCCGGAATATCCTCGAAGCGCCCCATCTGCAGAATGCCGGCACAGTTGAACAGCACGTCCAGCCCGCCGTGGCTGGCGAAGTCGCTGGCAGCCTGATGGCAGGACTGTTCATCGGTCACATCCAGCTGACGGTACCAGCAACCACCCAGCTCTTCGGAGAGGGTCTGCAGTGCCTGCTCATTGATGTCGGTGAGCCCTACCTGCCAACCCTTGCGATGGAACAGTCTGGCCGTGGCGAGACCAATACCGCTGGCGGCACCGGTGATAAAGATGCGGTTCATGATTGTGCTTCCTTGCAGTGCTGATGAATAAACCGGGCGCAGGTCATCAGTGCATGATCAGCATCGGCCAGCACCCCTGCATGCAGTTGAAAATCATGCCAGCGCTGCGGGTGTACCTGCAATCGCGCATTGCTGCCTGCCTGATTCAGTGTGTCGCACAGGCGCAGGCTGTCATTCAGGAGAATCTCGTCGCTTCCGGCCTGAATCAGTACCGGCGGCAGACCACTCAGGTCGCCATTGATAGGTGAGCATTCGGGCCGGGCCGGGTCGATACCGGCATAGGCGGTGGCAGATTGCTGCAGCCACTCTCTGCTGAGCATGATGTCGCGGTCGGTATCGAACAGCTGGTTCAGGGTCAGGTCCGCCCAGGGTGAAAACAGAATCACGCAGGCGGGCAGGGGGAGCTGTTTTTCCTTGAGCATGAGCAGGGTGGCAAGAGCCAGCCCGCCACCGGCAGAGTCGCCCGCCAACGTCAGGTTCTGTGCTGCCACACCTTGATCGAGCAGGCTCTGGTAGACCGCCAGCGCATCCTCGATGGCGGCCGGGCAGGGATGCTCCGGAGCCAGCCTGTAATCCGGCACCACCACCCGGGCGTTGGCAAATCGAGCCAGATGCGATGTCACGGACTTGTGGCTGTCAGGGCTGCCGGCCACATAGCCGCCGCCATGCAGATACAGCACCGTGGACTGGACGTTCAGTGGTTGGTAATGGCGGCACGGTACGCCGGCAACAGGGGCGTCGTGGTCGGCAACATCGCGTGCGCGCAGGGTGCTGAGAGCCATGATGTCCAGCCAGCGGCGTTGTGCGTTCAGGCTCAAAAACCGGGTGGCAGGTTTGAACAACAGCGCCAGGGACAGGCGTAACAGTCGTGCCAGCAGTTGTTGCATGAACGATTGTGAACGGCTGACCCGATCAACGAACAAGCTCATAGTCGCTCCAGTTAACCTGACGGGTCAGGCGGCGATAATCGAAAGTGAAACCCGGCCAGTTGTTAGTGTTCTTGCCGGACTCGGTTTTGTACCAGCTGTGACAGCCCTTGTTCCAGACCGTATCGCGAATCTTGTGTTGTATGTCGGCGTTGAAGCGGGCCTGGACATTGGTGCGCACATCCAGCGCCTTGAGACCGTTGTCCTCCATGGCGGCGAGACATTGGCGGATGTAGTGAATCTGGCTTTCCAGCATGTAAATGATGGAGTTGTGGCCGAGGTTGGTGTTCGGACCATACAGCATGAACAGGTTGGGGAAGCCATGCACGGCGATGCCCAGATAGGCTTCGGCACCGTCCTGCCATGCCTGGTTCAGGTCCTGTCCGTTGCGCCCGGTGATCTTCATGGGGGTCAGGAAGTCGGTGGCCTGGAAGCCGGTACCATAGATGATGACATCGGCATCATGATGAATGCCGCTGCTGTCGGTCAGACCGTTGCCTTCAACAGATTGAATGCCGTGGTTGATGACCTCCACATTGTCTTGTGCCAGTGCCGGGTAATAGTCATTGGACATGAGAATGCGCTTGCAGCCCATGGGATAATCCGGGGTCAGCTTTTCGCGCAGCATTGGGTCGGCAATCTGCTTGTTGAGATGGCGTTTGAATAGCCACTCGTAAATCTTCATGGCTTGCTGCAGAGAGGTAAAGCCAAGCACCCGGGACTCGTTGCTGGCGTAGATGCGCAGCCGGTCCAGGGTCTGGGTAATCGGCAGGTGCTTGAGCAGCCAGTGCTCGAAGCGGGTATAGGCGCGGTCCGGTTTGGCAATTACATGAGCTGCCGAACGCTGGAACAGCATCACCTTGGCCGCCTTTTTCGCCACTTCCGGCACGAACTGGATGGCACTGGCGCCGGTGCCGACCACTGCTACCGTCTTGCCGGTCAGATCCAGATCGTGATTCCAGCGCGCACTGTGGAACTGCTGTCCCTGGAAGCCCTCGATGCCGGGCAGTGGCGGGTAGGCGGGTTGATTGAGCTGGCCGGTGGCGGTGATCAGCGCCTGGCAGGTGAGCGTCTCGCCGTTGCCCAGAGTGAGTTCCCAGATGCTGTCCTCTTCGCGAAAACGGGCCTCGGTCACTTCGGTATGGAAACGAATGTGGCGATAGAGGTCATATTTGCGCGCGCAATACTGCTGGTAGGCAAGGATCTCCTCCTGGGGGGCAAACCGGCGCGTCCACGGGTAATGGCGTTCAAAGGAAAAGGAGTAGAGGTGCGAGGGCACGTCGCAGGCGGCGCCGGGGTAGGTGTTGTCTCGCCAGCAGCCGCCCACTTCGTCGGCCTTTTCGAGGATCAGTAAATCATCCTGGCCCTGTTCCTTGAGCCGGATGGCCATGCCCAGCCCGCCAAAGCCGGCACCAATAATGATGACCTGGTGTGTGGTGTCCATGAGGTAAACATCTCTATTGTCATTATTGAGTCCACTCTAGCGAGACCCGCAGGCCATGTTTATGGCATTGTGGGACAGAAAATTGTGGAAAACGGACATGTCATGACGGCTCCCCGAACCCTCACCAGTGTGCGCCTGCAGGTGGCCTACGGTGTCGAGCAAGGACTCGATGCGGCTGCCTTGTTGCAGGGCTCGGGTATCCGCCTCGACAGCCTTCATCAGCAGGACGATGCGACCATCGAGGCCGAGCAGGAATTGCGGGTGATTCACAACCTTTGCGAGCGTCTGCAGGATCCGGTGGGCCACGGGTTGGCCATGGGGCAGCGTTACCATCTGAGCAGCTATGGCGTGTGGGGGTTTGCCCTGCTGACCAGTCCCACCTTTGGCGATGCGCTGCGTCTTGGGTTGCGGTATCTGGGCCTGACGTTCGCCTTCCTGAAGGTGAGTCTTCAGGAGCGCGGAGACGAGGCGGTGCTGGAGCTTGGCGATCGGCACTTGCCGGAATCGCTGCGTCCCTATCTGCTGGCTCGCGATGCCAGTGCGATCATGGTGATCCAGCGGGAACTGTTTTCCGAGCGGGTGCCACTTTCCTCTTTGCATCTGCGCTTGCCTTCCGGCAATGAAGAGGACTTTCTGCGTCTGTTTGGTCGCTGCCCTGAGTTTGACAGCGCCCGCAGCGAAGCGGCCTTTGCCATTGAGGCCCTGGGCCGATCATTACCCCAGGCTAACCCGATGACAGCCCGGCTGTGCGAAGAGCAGTGTGATCAGCTACTGGCCCGCCGCTTTGCCCAGGACAGTGTGGCGGCACGGGTACGGCGTCGTTTGCTGCAACAGATGGGACATTTTCCCTCCGCGGATGCGGTGGCGGCGGAAATGGCCATGACCAGCCGTACCCTGCGCAGGCATCTCAAGCAGGAGGGCACCAGCTACAGGGCGCTGCTGGATGAGATACGCCGGATGCTGGCGGAGCAGTGGCTGGAAATGGGGGTGCTGACGCTTGACGAAATCAGCGATCGCCTGGGCTTTTCGGAACTGTCGAATTTCAACCATGCCTTTCGACGCTGGACCGGGCAGACCCCGGCGCGGTTTCGGCGGGGGAGGGGAGAGGATTCAGTGGCGAGTAACGAGTAACGAGTTTCGAAAATCAAAAGACAGCTACAATCCGGGAAGAATTGGGTTTTGCCTTTCGCAACTCGCAACTCGCAACTTGTTTATCGCTAGTGGGCAGCCGTGGAAATCGCTGACGTTTTGAAAAAGCGTTATTGCATGGCCGGTAACTTCATTTCGCCTTTCCTGTCGAAGCTGAGCGGAATGGGGACGCCGGCGACCTTGGCTTTGCCCACCAGTCGGTAGGTCAGTGGTGTGCCGGGATCCTGCTGGATCTGCTGCAATTTCTGCAGGCTTTCCAGCAGGCTGGTGGTGATAGTGGTGGTCACGGTGGCATCGCCCATGGCCGGCAGGGTGACGCTGTCAGCGGTGAGGCCGCGACCAAACTTTTCGCCATTCACATAGATCTCGTAATCCATGCTTTTCAGTGTCAGCTCCCGATCATTGGGGTTGCGGGCGCGCAAGGTCAATCCCCACTCCTGCTCAAACAGAGTCACCTTGTTCAGATTGATCCCCGCCACCGTCACTTCCGGTGATTCCAGCGAACCCAGCGTCTGACAGCCGGAGAGAAAGAGGGCTGTCACAAGCAGCCAGACAGAAAGCAGTGTTTTCATGGGGATCCCGTTTCGTAATGTCCTGACATTGGAGCCAAGAATAACCAGAAGGTTCAATGGGTGCATGCCGGATGCTTGACGCTGGATGCCAGACGCTAAAAAAGCAAAGAACCAAACCCGCAACTGGACCGGTTCGTCTCTGATGCTGGAATGTGCAAGGGCGCGATCATGGCGCAAAGGGTTGTGCTTTATGGAAAGAGTTGATCAGTCTTGATGGCGTCAGGCGTCAGGCGTCAGGCGTCAGGCGGGAAGATAAGTGCATGCCGGACGGCCCGGACTCCTGTCGCGCCACCGCGCCCTTTGCAAGGCGCGCATGGCGCGACGTATGACCGGGCCGCCGGCACGGAGTCGATATCGCTATCGACCTTTTGATAATGGTACTCATGGCGAGGTTGTGGCAAGGAACATTTGACTGAAAAATGTATCACCCGACGGATATGGTCAATAAAGAGATGGAAGGTGGCAACAGCTACTGGCACAAAGGTGTGTTAGATTCAGCAAAAAATTGTTGTGAGAGGGATGGATGCGCCGTGTAGTCATCGTGCTCCTGCTGCTGGCCTTCGCGCCGCTGCAGAGCGCCGAGCTGGACAAGGATCTGGCGGATTTCAAGCGCGAAGTGCTTGAGGTCAACAAGCGTCTGCTGCTGCTGGAAGAGGAATTGCTGTTTCCTGCAGATACCCAGGTGGGGATTTACGTCTCCCTGGATGTGGGCCACTTCTTCGAACCGGACAGCATCACGCTGGAGCTGGACGGGGAAGTGATTGCCAGTCATCTGTACACCGAAAAGGAAGTGCGGGCCCTGCGCAATGGCGCGGTGCAGCGTCTGGCCCTGGCCAACGTGAAGAATGGCGGCCATGAACTGGTGGCCTTTGTCACTGGCGATGGCCCCCAGGGCACCGAAATCCGCCGGGGTGTGAATGGCCAGTTTGAAAAAGGCCATGGCCGGCATTTCGTTCAGCTGCACATCGAAGACGATGAGTCCAAGCAGCAGCCCCGTTTCCGCTTTCGTGACTGGCGCTGATCCATGCGACTACTGCTTGTCAGTCTGAGCCTGTTGCTGGCGGCCCAGGCCTGGGCCCGTCTTGATCAGGAACACAAGGTAGAAGATCCTGCCTATGGTGAAGTGGCGTACCTGTATTTGCAGGGAGACTACTTTGCGGCCCTGACCCGTGCGCAAATGGCGCTTGAGCGTGGTGAAGTACCGCATCACCGTAGCGATCTTCAGGTGCTGCTTGGGGCCATGTACAGCGCCTACGGCATGCCTGAGGATGCCGAGCAGGTATTCAGTGCCCTGCTGGATACCCAGGTCAGTGACGGGGTGGCCCGGCGGGCCTGGATCCATCTGGCCAGTCTCTATTATCGGCAAGGCAAGTATCGCGAAGCCCTGAAGACGCTGGATGACAAGGTCGGCCGCCCTGAGGCCGAACTGGCAGAAATCTATTACAGCCTGAAGGCCAAGGTGCTGATGCGCCTGGGCCGCTATGAAGAGGCGGCAGAATCTCTGGATGCCTTCGCCGCCGACAATCCTCTCAATGCCTACCTGCGCTACAACCTGGCCATCAGCTGGATCAATGGTGAGCACCCGTCCATGGGCCAGGAATGGCTGTGGCAGCTGGCTAATCTGCCGCCTGGCGAAGCAGAGACCGATGCGATCAAGGACAAGGCCATGCTGGCCTTGTCTATTTATATGTTGCGTAGCGATCAGGAAGAGCGAGCGCTGGAAGTGCTTTCCGCTGCCCGCGCGGAGGGGCCGTTTGCGGACGAGTCCATGATGCTCTACGCCCGCGCCCTGTTGATAGAAGAGCAGCCCGGCAAGGCCCTGCCAGCGCTACAGCGTCTTGACCAGATGTCGATCCAGCGCCCTGCGGTACAGGAAGCCCAGTTGGCGATCCCGCTGCTGTATGACCAGGTGGGTAGCCAGAAGCGGGCAAAGGCCGGGTTCGAGACTGCCATCAGTCGCTTTGCTTCGCTGGATGACTATCTTGAGGACCTGGAGGGGCGCATTGCCAGCGGCGAGTGGTTTGCAGAGATGGTGGGCGAGCCACAGTGGTCTACGGCCATGGATCCGGTGCCACCGTTTTTGCCGCAACGGGTGAGCAGCTTTCCCACTTTCTATAACTGGTTTGCCACCGCCGGCTTCCAGCAGGGCTGGAGCCAGTACCATGAGCTGATGCGCCAGCAGAACCTGCTATCGTTGTGGCAGCAGAAAATGCCGGCGCTGGGCAACATGCTGCAGGCTCAGGAGCGCAAGCAGCGGGCCATGCGTCCGGAAGCGCAGGCGTTGCTCGAATCCCTGTCCCATCAGGATTTTCAGGGCCGGCTGACTCGGCTGGAGCGACGTTACCAGGAGGCGCTCAAGGATAACGACCCGTTGCCTTTTGCCACCGATGAAGAGCGTCGGCTATGGCAGGCGCAACAGGAAGCCCGAGACCTGACAGGCCAATGGGGCGACAAGGCCCGGCCGGACATGAATGAAAAGCTGGATTTTTACCGTGGCCTGCTGCTGTGGGAAATGCAGGAGGATATCGTGCCGCGGCAGTGGCAGCGTGATCGCGCCCTGAAAGACATGGAGTCGCTGCTGGAAGAAAACCGTGCTCTGCGCAGCCGGGTGCTGTATGCGGCCAATCGTGTCGAACGACTGGATCATTTCAACCAGGAGCTGCCTGAGCTGCAACGGATGCTGGCCGAGCTGCAACAACGGGCCGATAGCCTGATGAGCCGACAGCAATATGTACTGCAGGCGGAAGCCGTGCAGCACCTGGCCCGTAACCGTCAGCGCCTGCGACGCTTCTCTGCTGCTGCCCATGAAGGGTTGGCGGATCTGGTTTATCGCTCTTTGAGAACCAGCCGAATGCCTGCCGAGCCTGCCCCCGAAGAGCAGCCAGCGCAGCCTGAGGCGATCCAGTGACCACTCAGTTGCAGCACGGGCTGTCTTACCAGGGGGAGGTCTTTGATGTCCGGGAGGGGCTGTTCTCTCCCGACGAGCACGGCCTGCACCCGGGTAATGACAGTTCGGCCTGTTGGCGAGGCTGGCAGGCGCATTACGAGATTCGTGATGGCCAGTTGTTGCTGACAACACTGTTGCTGGCGCAGCCAATGCAGTTTCTCGAGTTTGACGATGCGGGTAACGAGATCAGTAAACCGCCCCGCTACCCGGCGCTGAACGGGGTGGAGGCGGTGCGTCTCTCCGGCCACATGGACAGCAGCTGGGCGTTTGAAGATGTGGATCTGCCACTGGATTACAGCGGTACCCTGACATTATGTCGTCTGCCCCGCCATCTGGATGTGCCAGACTATTGGGAAGCCAGGGATAACCCGGATCTTGACGACTTCGAGCATGTCGTACAGTTGACTCTGGACAAGGGGCGGGTCACCGGTGAAGTGCTGGTCAGGGAGCCTGTCGACCCGGTTGCCGAAGAAGATGACCTGTTGCTGTTTGCGCCGGTGGATATTGACGCCCTGCCGGAGCCTGATCCCATTCCATCGACGGCAGAGGAGCGCTCCCTGGAAGATCTGTTCAATGATTTCCTGCTCCCCGGTGACGAGGACAAGTAGCCGTGTCTGGCCCGCTTACTGCGCCGGTGCCAGATCTTCCGAGTAATACACCTCCCCCCGTTTGTCGATAATGATCACCGAGGTACCAGGCAGTCGGTTGATCATGGCCAGACCTTTTTCCCGCCCCATCACAAAGACACTGGTGGACAGCGCATCGGCGTCCACGCTCTTGTCGGTGAGAATGGTGACGCTGACCAGTTCGCCGGCACTCTTGCCGGTGTCCGGTGAAATGATGTGATGGATGCGTTCGCCATCCTTGATGAAATAGCGCTGATAGTCCCCTGATGTAGACATGGCGGTATCGATCAGCGGCAGGCGCATGGCGATGGCCTCCCGGTCTCTGGGGTGCTGAATGCCCACCGTCCACGGTCGACCGTGATGGTCTCCCAGCACATAGCTGTCGCCACCCAGCGACAACCAGGCCTGGGTTACCCCGGCCTGTTTGAGAATGGCAATGCCCTGATCGATGGCGTAGCCCTTGGCGATACCGCCCAGGTCGATCACTGTGCCGGGATCGGTAAAACGTACCTGATGGTTGGGTAGCAGCTGGATGTTGCGGGCATCAATATGGCGAGTGGCGGCTTTCAGGGTGGGCTCGTCCGGGGCCTTGCCTTCGCGATAGTCATAGAGATGGCCGGCACTGGCGAAGCTGATGTCGAAGGCGCCATCGGTGAGCTGATAGTAATGACGTGAGCGTTCCAGCAGGGCGTAAAAATCGGCGCTGACGGTTTGCGCGCTGGTGGCCGCCTCGCGGTTCACCCGGGCCAGCTCACTGCTTTCAATCCAGGGAGAAAGCAGCTCGTTGAGGCGTGACATCTCCGCTTCCAGCGCCGCAAACAATGGCGCGGCATCCTGCTCGGCCCATAGTGTGACGCTGGCCCGGGTGCCCATCACATCCCACTCATGCTGTTGCCAGCGGTCCTCGGCAACCGCAGACAGCGGCAGCAAGCTGAGTATCAGCCACAGGGTCGGGGCGTAAATACGGGACATGTCGTGCTCCACAGAAAAATCTGCTGGCAGTGTAGCAGGCAAGGCGGTGGCGTCATCTGCCGTTTGCGAAAACTGGTATCGGTTCTGCAATTAGGCTACAAGTGAGGCAACCTGCAACTGACGATGTTTTCATGAGCAACCCTCAGGCTGGCGCTGATCCTGTGGACTGGCCCGCGATAATTTTTGATCCTGCCTTCATGGCCGGACTGGAACGCATGGCGGCGCGTCGCTTTGTGCAGCCGGTGCTGGCGGAGGAAGCCTGTACCGCTATGCTGGAAGCGCTCAGTGATAATGACTGGGCAGCGTTGCAGGGCTTCACCGGCAAGAGTGCTCCGGGAACCTATGCCCATGCGGTGGCCGGGCGCGCCATGGAAGATTATGCCCGCCGCAAGTTCGGCCGGCCGCGCCCGCCGCAATGGCTACAGGCCATGGGACAGGGCTGGGTGCGTTTATGGCGCATGCTGTGCCTGGAACGCCAGTGGCCGGAAACCATTCAGGCCCGGCTTGCTGAAGAGTTTCGTGATGGCCTCATTCAGGATGCCATTGGTGAGATCAAGCGGCGCATTCCTCGCTGTGGCGAACCCGGCTTCGCCGAGTGCTGTGTCACCGAGCTGGGGTTGGAGAACCTGCCAGACGACGCCGGCGCCTCCATGGATGCTGGCTTTGCCGAGGCCCAGCGTCAGCAGGCTCTCACGCTGATGTCTGTGCTGCTGCAAGGGCATGCCGGTGAGGCAGGGGGGCAGGGTTGTCCGTCAAAAGAAGAAGAGGCTCTGTCACAACTGGTGGCTTCCATGTCCCTGTCGGCAGACGACCGTCTGTTGCTGGCTCTGCATTATGAGGATGGTCTTGCCAGTCGCCGTATCGCGGAACTGACCGGCAGCAGTGCGGCCACGGTGCAGCGCCGCTTGCAGGCCTTGCGTCAGCGTCTGCATGGGGTGCTGGCAGAGATGGGCATGACGGATAACGGGGAGGTCACGTTTGAATTCGGACAATGAGAAAGCGTTGATGCAGTCCCTCAGGCAACCGGCGGAGGCTGGTGATGCCTTGCTGTCCTCGCCCCTGTTCACCGGCTTTGCCAGTGAGGACGAGATTCTTGCTGCCTGGCAGGAGGGCGCGCTCAATGCCGAGCAAGAGGGCGCACTGAAAAGCGCATTGGCCAGTAGTAATGCTCTGCGCCAGCAGTGGCTGGCGCTGTCTGCAGCGGTGCCGAAAGCCTCCCACGGGGCGGTTTGGCATAGCTTTTTCCGTTGGCACTGGGCGACGATAGGCATGACCGCCAGTGTGGCTCTGGTGGGCGTGCTGCTTTTCCGCCAAGGGCAACTACCGGTAATGCCGGAACAGAGTGCGGCCATGCACTCCCCCATGGAGGAACAGGCGGAGATGTCAGACGACAGCCAGTCTGATGAGCTGCCCCAGCGGGAACTGCTGGAGCGGCAGCGCCGTGAGCCCGAGGCAAAAAAAGCCCGTGACCTGCCCAGCCGTAGCGAGTCGGGCATGGCGGCGTCGTCGAGTTACCTCGCGGATGGGGTGGCAGGCGGTGCCGAGTTTGATAGTGCCATGGCGGAAAGTGCGCCAGTCATGAGTGAGCGAGCCATGGTGCAAGCCAAGCCCCGGCCGGCGCCGCTGGCACCTGCACCATCATCGTTGCCCTCAGCGGCGCAACTGGCACCAGAGCCGGTGGCAGAGGACGTGCCCTGGCAGGATTATCTGGCGGTGTATCAGGGCGATCCGGCTGCCACCAGCGACACGCAAATGGCGGCTCTGGCCGAGGCGGTGCTCGCGGTAGAAGCCAGTGATTGTGACCCTGCCGATGTGGCCCTTTTGCAGCAGGCCTTCCAAACGGTGAATACAAGATACCCGGCGACTTTTGCTCCCCTTGCCCCGGCGAGTCAGGACGGCTGGTGCGAACTCGGCCCGTTGCTTGAGCAAGAGGCAGAGAGTAGCGCCCGTTAATCCCGGGTTTGCGGGAACCTGCTGCTCCAGCGCTTTACTCCGTCCTCAGTGAACTCTGTGCCCTCTGTGGTAAATCCGCTTTTGATCTTTGCGTGCCGCATGTTGCGTGAAGCGTGTTGCAGCCGCGAAGCGGCATAAAAAATGAGGCAGTTCCCGAGCCTGTCCGTCTTACCTCCATGAAGGATAAAAAAATACCCAGGAGGTAACCGTGAAAACTCTGATTCGTACCCCGCTCGTACTGGCTATCGGCATTGCGCTGGGGGCCTGTTCCCATCAGGCAGAGCAGGCCGCTGAGACGCGCCAAATGCAGGAAGTGGCCAGCAAGCCGGTGGCTCCACAGGCTAAAAGGATGATGGCTGACAGCGCCTATAACGGCATTGCACCGGTCATGGCCGCCCCGCAGACGTCAATCGCCATGATGGCGCCTCAGCAAGAGCGTGATCGCTTTACCGAGATTGACGATAACGGCATTCACAGAACGGCAGAGTCGCCGGTATCCACGTTCTCCATCGATGTGGATACGGCCTCCTACAGTTTTTCCCGTCGCCAGATCAATCATGGTCGTCTGCCGCAGCCGGATGCGATCCGGCTGGAAGAGTGGGTGAACTATTTCGACTATGACTATCCCGCTCCGGATTCTCCCGACACCCCGTTCCTGACTCAGGTAAGCGTGAGTGATTCTCCCTGGCGGGCGGGTAACAAGCTGGTGCATATCGGCATCAAGGGTTATGAACCTAAGCAGCAATCGCGGCCCCGAGCCAATCTGGTGTTTCTGCTGGATGTGTCCGGCAGCATGATGGCAGAAGACAAGTTGCCGCTGGTCACCCGCTCCCTGCGCATGATGGTGGACCAGATGAACCCCGAAGACACGGTTGCCCTGGTGGTCTATGCCGGTGCGGCGGGTGTGGTGCTGGAGCCCACAGAAGTCAGTGACAAGCACAAGATCGAGGCAGCGTTGAACCAGTTGCGTGCCGGCGGCTCCACCGCAGGCGGAGAGGGGATTCAGCTGGCCTATGACCTGGCCGAGCAGCATTTCGACAAGGAGGCCATCAACCGGGTGATTCTGGCCACGGACGGGGACTTCAATGTGGGGGTGACCGATCAGGATGCGCTGGAGGGTTTGATTACCCGCCAGCGGGACAAGGGAATCTACCTGTCGGTGCTGGGTTTTGGTCAGGGCAACTACAACGACAGCCTGATGCAGACGCTGGCCCAGAACGGTAATGGGGTGGCCGCCTACATCGATACGCTCAATGAAGCGCGCAAGGTGCTGGTGACCGAGTCTACCTCGTCGCTGGTGCCGATCGCCGAAGATGTGAAAATCCAGGTGGAGTTCAATCCGGCAACGGTGCAGGAGTATCGCCTGCTCGGTTACGAAACCCGGGCGCTGGAGCGGGAAGACTTCAATAACGACAAGGTGGACGCCGGGGAAATTGGTGCCGGTCATACGGTAACGGCGATCTATGAAATTACCCCGGTGGGCGCATCGCCAATGATCGAGCCGGGACGTTATGAAAAACCGGGCGGCAAAACGGAAAGCGACTTCTCCGGTGAGTACGCGTTCCTGAAACTGCGCTACAAGCGCCCCGGGGAGAGTCGTTCGCAACTGATTGAAACGCCGGTGCCGGTGGCAACAACCGATGCGGATGCGCTGCAAAACCGTGAAACGGCTTTTGCCGTAGCGGTGGCCGGTGCGGCACAGATTCTCAAGGGAAGCCAGTACGCCGGCGACTGGAATCTGGACGATGCCATCGAGCTGGCACAGAAGAACAAGGGCGAAGATGCCTATGGCTATCGCAGCGAGTTCATCCAGCTGCTACGCCAGGCGGAGGTGAGCGAGAAGATCTAGCTACGAGCTACAAGCTACAAGCTACAAGCTACGCTTGATTGGAAAGGCAAGCCCAAAATGGTTCCCGGGTTTCTGCGCTTCTACAGCGCTGCTGTAGGAGCGAGCCTGCTCGCGATCCGAGCCTAAGCGAGGTAAGGATTCCAGAAACTCTGTTCGAATGGAAAAAGAAAGCAAACCGTGCAAAACATGGAATCGATCTTAGGGCGATCAAAGCCGAAATCAAAAAACCGCACCCTGACAGGTTTGGTTTTTTGCTTTCAGAGCATGGCAGCGTGGAGCATAAAGCTACCCGGTTAACGGGGCATGTCCACGTGTTGCAGCTTGAAGCTTGAAGCTTGAAGCTTGAAGCTTGTAGCTCGCGGCTTATATCGTCCCGTTCACAATTGGCTCGAATGCGGTAAGCCGGTCCAGCGAGGTGGCATTGCCCAGGCTGTGGTTGGGGAAGCGGCTGGCGAACTGGCTTTGTTCACCGTGCAGGGCCATGTAGTTGAGCCACACGGTTTCCGCCAGCAGGTTGACGTTGTTGGCCGCCGGGCTGCCGGCGGTTTCTACCGAGGCATCCGGACGCATCCAGCCCAGCTGCTGTTGCCCGTTGTTGAGGGTGGGGCGGCTGGCCGGGTTGTAGACCAGAATGAAGGAGGCGGCGGTGGAGGAGTTATCGCCAGTCCATTCGCCCTTGCCACGGCCGTTGACCGAATCATCAATACGCCCGTTGCTGGCCACGGAGCCGTCGCTGAATACGTACAGCATGATCGGTACGCCCTTGCGACGGGCATATTCCAGACAGGCGCCCATGCAACGGCCGGCACGCAGGTCACGCATTTCGCCGGTGGCACGCTCGCCGGTGTGATAATCAAAACCGCCCATGGATATACAGCCAGCCCCGGCATAGCCGTTTACCACCAGCTTCATGATCGACGCGGTCTTGGCGAACTCGCGATCATTCAGTTCGTTCTCTGAAAAGATCGACAGAATATCCAGATCTTCCTCCACCTTGAGTGGGGTCGGATCACCGTAGCGATCGGTAATGTCCGCAGCTTCCACATAGCCACATCGGAGCAGGTCCTGAAGGTTGCTGCGACGGTTGGCATCGGTGAGGCCGCTGTCGATACGGTCGATGCGTTTGTGGCTGATGCGGGCAATGGATTCCATCACCGCGGTGGCGTCTTCCTGATTCAACAGGCCCACCAGCTTGCCGGTATCCACCAGTCCGGTCACATCGGAGAAACGATCAATTTTGGTCGGCCGGGCAGAGGCAATGATGGAGCCATCCGGGGCCAGTGAGTTGCCACCGGACAGTGAACTGCGCGAGCCAATCAGCGACATGAGTTCGCCATCGGCGCCGGCGCTGAAAATCCCGTACATGGGGTTGTGGGGATTGTTGGCGGTATCGTTTTCAGAGCGGGCGGGAATCACGCAGCCATTGATGTTGGGCGCTGCCGCCGAAGCCTTTTGCAGGATGCCGCGCAGGAAGGCGGAATCGCTGTGGAAGGCCAGGCCGAGATCCCTGTTAACAAGCCCCGGGTTGTTGTTGGGGGCCAGGTTGCCGGGCAGACCCAGTTTCGAATAACCAGCGCTGGAAAGAAAATCTTCCTGACCTCCCTGGCCGCCCACCAGCACATTGGAACCGGAAATATTGGCGCCGCCGGCAAGATCGAAACAAATGAACGGGATCTTGCCTGCGCCTTCCGCCACGATGCCACAGTCCGTCTTGATCGCTTCCAGATCTGAAGACAGTGCCGCCATGGCTTCGCGGGGGTTGCTGAACAGGCCAAACAGGCCCACGGTGCCAAACGCTGCGCCGCTGACCAGACCACGGCCGAGCATGTCCCGGCGGGTCATCGCCTTGCCGTGGCCAATATTGAGAAGCGGCGCATCCGGGTGGAGGGGCTGCGGACGTTTTTTGAAAAAGTGTCGCTTGATCATGTTGTCTCTCCCTGACGTCCTATTGAACCAGCATGCTGGCGCTGCCCAGCACGGTGGCGCAGGCGGCTTTGGTGGCGGTGGCAGTGCGTTCGATGCAGTTGTTGCTGCACTGGGTCAGGTTGGTATCAAACAGCAGATGCTCCAGTTCGGCACCGATCTCGGTGCGCTGGGGCTGGCGCGCCTGGCCGTTGCCGATCATGCGTTCGAACAGCGGATCGATAACCCGGTCTCGCCATTGCTGTTCGGTGATGTTGGTCACGTCGCTGTTGTAATTCATGGACGGGAACAGCGGGGTGATGGTCGGGTCGTTGCTGCGCTCGGCCTCCACCAGGGCATTGCAGTATTCGATGGCCAGCTGGGCGATGCCGATCTGGTGGGCGGTAAGGAAGGCCTCGATATTTTCCTCACTGGGCAGCTGGGTGCGCAGACGCTGATAGGTATCCGGAATATCGCCGCGGGTTTTCGGTATGCCGGTCAGCACACTCATGGTGGCATTGATCTCGGCAAAGTCTCGCAGTCCCACATCGGGCTGCTCGCCGTACTGATTGGCGGCCAGCGGCAGTGGCGTGGGCTCGGTGAAGACATTGCTGTGGCTGCCCAATTGTTCGAAGGTCAGGAAAAATTCATCACCTTCCTGCCCCTGCTCCACCGGCAAAAGCGTTCCCAGCCGGGACAGGGTTTCACCCTGGCTGCTGTAACCCTCTCCGCCCAACTCGGCTTCCAGCGGGGCAAAGGATTGGCCCACATCAGGTACCCGACCATTGATGCCCAGCCGCAGTCCAGACATGGCCGTGCTGCTCTCCACGGTGTCCTGTTGCAGGTTGATGAAGTAGGGCGCGGCAAACAGGTAGCTGTAGTTATCGAAGCGTGACACCTCGAACACCACATAGGCGCCGGGCTGGTCGATCAGGTGGCCGATGTAGAACGGCAGGAAGAAGCGTTCGCCCACCCCGGCGGCAAAGTTGGTCTGCACCTGTTCAGCGGTAAGGGCGCGATTGTGGATAGCGGCAAAGCGTATCACGCCCTCCCAGGGATGATCGTTGGACGCTTCATTGCCGAGAATCAGGGCGAAAGTGTCATCCCAGGTATTGAGCAGCCCGGGTGTAGCCGGGTCCAGGGCAGGATGCAGTTCACCGTTGATAAACAGCCGGCGACCGTTGACCGGGTCGTAGGTAACCGCGATATGTTGCTGGCTGGCCTGCAGGGGCATGTCATCGGTGGCCAGAATGGGTTCGCCATTCAGGTTGGTGGATTCGCCGGTGCGCTGGTAAACCACGAAGTCGCTGTCGCTTTGCGCCAGTGTCAGGTTGCGCGCATCTGGGCCGGCGGAATAGCTGATGATGTGGGCGTTGTCCTGACCGGTGCTGACCGGGGTGATCCAGGCTTCCAGGGTCAGCTCGCCGGTGGCCTGAATCAGATCGGCGAGTTTTTTGCTGGTCACGGTGCTGCCCTGGGCCTTGCCATCGTTCAGGCGAATGCCCCAGCCGCCTTCCCAGGTCACGTTGCCACTGAATTGCAGATTGATGGCAGGTTCGACACCGGAGGTATCGTAGGCAACAGTGCCTTCGCCGGTCTTGAATTCGTAACGGGCAATCACGTTGCTTTCATAGCGGCCGCCGCCGGCGGCCAGGGTGCCATCGCCCACATTGAGTGCCTTGCTGAGCACCAGTGCCTCATCCGGTGCCGTGGCGGTGATGCCATTCGCCATGGCACGAATGGCATCTTCCATGCTTTGTGCGTCGCTGCTGCAATCGCTCCAGCAGTTGTGGCCGTCTTCCCCCAGACGTTCCACCAGCCGGCTCAGTTCTGGCTGGTTCAGATCCATCTTGCTCTGGGCGGCGATATAGGCCTCGTTGACATCATCGGAAGCGATGTAGGGGCTTTGTGGCGTGCTGGCATCACTCTGGTGACAGTCGGAGCAGTAGTCGTCCAGTAATGGGTAAACATGGGTCTGGAACAGGCTCGGGTCAGCCGGGAAGTTCTTGCTGTTGCCAGGATCCTTGATCGGCGGTTCGCTGAGCTCTGTGGTGCCACCGCCCAGGCCCAGGCTTTCTCCGGCCCAGGCACTGATCCAGGTACTGATCAGGTCGGCACACACCTGGGCATCGTTCTCCCAGCAGTTATGGCCGCCGGCGACTTTCTGCACCAGCCGTGAGGCGGCGGGCTGATTAAGGTTGATGAGTGGATTCGCCGCCGCGTAGGCCGCATTGATATCGCCGGTTTGTACAAACGCGGGCTGCTGGGTGCGATGGCAGGCGCCGCAGCGTTGTTGATCCACCAGATTGTTCCAGATGTAAATCTTGAACGCCGATACATCGCTGTTGCGCGGGGCTGGCCCTTGATAACTGGTCTGTCCGCCGCCTTCCGGTGGAGGTGGATTGGTTTGCGTGGTGGCGCCGCTGCCGCTGCCGCCGCAACCGGCCAGCAGGGCAAGACAGAACGTACTGATGAGGAGTCCGCTACGCATTGCTTCAGTCTCCCATGCAGTAGGTGGCCGCATCGGCAAACAGGGTCTTCATGCGGTAGTTATCGTTCTTGAAGGCGCTGGTCATGGTGGCCAGCTGACTGGTGTCGGCGTTGTCAGCCGGTTTGCGCAGGCATACCGCCGTGAACACTTTCTCGGCCTGGCAACTGGCGAAGACCTCGCTGTTGGCCAGTTCCTCGCCCAGGCTGGCAGCACCGCTGCCGCCACCCGGCAGGGTGGAATCCCAGCCAAGATTGGCATTGGGGCCTTCGCGCCAGTAGTTGTCCCAGTGGTCGTCCGGGGTGATATAGCCCCAGGGGAAGTTGTTGCTGTTGATCAGATATTTGCCCTGGACGCGAGTATTGGTGTCCGGGTCGTTGCCGGTGTTATAGACCATGCGGCCGCCGTCACCTTCCTGGTCGCCTTCCCAGTCGTAGTAGGCAAACGCCTGAGCAAGGGGATCCATGCCGCTGTGACAGCCAATGCAACTGTTGCGGAAGATGCGGCTGTCCCCGCCGGGACTGCGGCTGACATCCTGGCGGATGCGGTCGGAGGGGCGAGTGGTGTCCTTGACCTGTTCCAGGTCGCGGCACATGTGATTCATCAGGGTAAAGCGCAGCATGGCCCGATTGGTGCCGGCATAGAAGAAAGCATTGGCGGCGGCGCGGGTGGTGAGTACGCCGGCCACGGCTTGTGCCGGGGTGCCGTACTGGCTGACCTGGCTCACCGGCTCCAGTACCGCCTGCAGGTCGGCGTGGCTGGCTTCCAGATTACGGTAATGGGCATTGCTGTCCGCCGCTGCGGCGGGGCTGCTGTTGCCCACATAGAGCAGGTCGGCAAACAGAATGCGGCGGAAGTCCACATCATCGCGAATGGCGCCGATCACGGTGGCGGTGTAATCGTTGAGGTCGGCGAACACGTCCTGGGCTTCATTGGTCCAGGGGGTGGCGAACTGCTTCAGGGTGACGCTGTAGAAGGCCGGGTGCTCCATGGCCAGCTCGGCGGCGGCCTGGGCATTGTTGTTGTCGATCAGGCTGGCCATCTCGGTGAGTGTGGCCGCATCGGCGGGCACACCGGCCAGGCGGTTGTGAATCCGCTGGGCCTGATCCCGGCTGTTGGCATGGCCATTCTGAATGACCAGCAGCAACGACAGCGCTGCCAGTGCGATCCCCCCGGTTCGTCTCATTCGAAGCGTCCCTTTCTTGTCGTTATCAAACCGCCGGATTATGGTCAGTGGTTACCGTTGTTCAACTGACTTCCCGTTTCCCTTTGTTATTCTCACCGACTTTCGGCGTCGGGCTCTGTGATTCGGGCCCCAGAATTCTAAGAATATCTTCGCGATACTGAACTGATACTAAGAAATACGGATGGTTGGGGTGAAGGGACTAACAAGACTCCTGTTGCCAGGTTTGCTGGTGGCTATGAGCGGCTGCGGCGGGATGGACGGGGGAGACCAGGGCGAGGATCCGTCGGTAACGGATGTGCCGCTGGCCTATGTGGAACGCAAGGCTCCCGTTCTCGATATGGATGAGGATGCGCCGGATTCCCTGCGGGACCCGGCGGGTTTTCTGGCGGGTGCCCGTTTGATTGTGCGTGATGGGGTGTCCAGCCGGGCCAATGCGCGGGATGTGTCTACGCCGTTGCTGGGGCAGGGGCATGATATTCGTGACCTCTCTGTCAGTTATGACGGTGCTCGCATGCTGTTTGCCGCCCGGGCACCGGAGATCCCGGATGCGGACGACGACGAGCAACCCACCTGGAATATCTGGGAATATCACTTCGATAGCGGTGTGGCCCGGCGTGTCATGACCAGCGGGGTGCTGGCGGAACAGGGGCAGGATCGTTACCCCGCTTACCTGCCGGATGGCCGCATCGTGTTTGCTTCCACACGTCAGCCACAGACTCGCGCGCGCATGCTGGACGAAGGACGACAGCAATATTATCCCCTTGAAGAGCGCCGTGATGTTCGGGCCTTTGCCCTGCATGTGATGTCTGCAGCGGGCACCGCTGTGGAGCAGATCACCTTCAATGCCAGCCATGATGTGGCCCCTCTGGTAATGCCGGATGGCCGAATTCTGTTTCAGCGTTGGGACAACAAGGACAGCGAAAATCGATATGACCTTTATCGGGTCAATCCGGATGGCACCGCGGTGGAGCCGTTATACGGTGCGGACAGCCATGAGTGGGTGAACGACTTGCAGCGCCAGTTTGTCCCCATGGCCATGATGGACAGTGGCAGGGTGATGGCGGCACTGCGTACCGAGGAATCCCGGGATCTGGCGATCCAGCCTGTCCTGATTGATGTGGCTGGCTTCGTTAATCGTGACGGACCGCTGTGGGGTGTGGTGGGTGGCGCCCCGGAGCAGTCGCTGCAGGCGCCGGCGGCGCGACCGGGTCAGGTGAATGCGGCCGGCTGGCTGGCAGATCTGGCGCCGATGAATGATGGCAGCGGGCGCTTGCTGATGGCCTGGTCTCCCTGTCGGTTGAATGAGTATGGCACGCTGCGGCCCTGTACCAGCGAATTTCTTGGCAGGGGGTTGCCTGCGGCGCAGCCGGCTTACGGGCTTTGGGTTCTTGAGCCCGCCAATGGCGTGCAGCGAGCGGTGGTGCCGCCGCGGGATTCGGTCTGGGTTACCGAGCTCGCAGTGGCAACGGATAGTCGGTTACCGGCCCGGGCGACAGTGCCGGAACGGGATGAAACGCTGCAGCAGGCTGCCCAGGCGGTGCTGGATATTCGCAGCATCTATGACCTGGACGGCGCTTTTTCGGGTTTCATGGACCCGTTGCCTGTCGGGGTAAACAACTTTGCGGATTTTGCCAATCCCGCTTTGGTGTCACCGGACCAGCGAGCGGTGCGGTTTTTGAGAATCATCAAGGGCGTACCTATTCCCGGAGATGAGGTAAGAAATATCCCGGGCAACCAGATCGGTCGGCTGCCGGCGTTTGGTATGCGTGAACTGGTCGGCTATGTGCCGGTCCAGCCGGATGGCTCAGTACGAGTGCAGGTGCCTGCCGATGCGCCGCTGGGGCTGCAGCTGGTGGGTGCCGATGGCAAGTCAGTATACGGGCGCCATGGAGCCTGGATTACCCTGCGGCCCGGCGAAACGCTGCAATGTCAGGGGTGTCATGAAAATAACAGCCCGCTGCCACATGGTCGTCAGGAGGGGATGGCAGCGTCATTGAACCCGGGCGCGCCGCTGACGGGACAGCCTTTCCCGGGCACCCGAAGTGATGTGGTCAGCTTTGCGGATGCAGGCGAAACCATGGCCCAGGCCCTGACCAGGCTGTATCCGGAGCGCGCTCTGCCCATGATGGATATGGTTGCGGAGGATGTATGGAGTGATCCGGCCCCGGATCCTGATAGTGAACTGCAGCTTTTATATGCCGGTCTGGAGACGGAGATTCCGGTCAATCAGGCTTGTCTGGCGGACTGGCATCCGGGCTGTCGCACCATCATCAATTACCCGGATCACATACAAACTGTCTGGGATATGCAACGAAATGTCATGGTGGAGGGGGTTGCAACGGATGTAACCTGCTCCACGTGCCATAGTCGGCGAGATGCCAGCAATGCCGTTCAAGTGCCTCCGGGGCAGCTGGAACTGACCGGGGATCCGGCGGTGGATCAGCCCAATCAGCTGACCAGTTACCGGGAATTGTTGTTCGATGATAACGAGCAACTGTTGATGGACGGAGCATTGATAGACCGTTTGGCTATTGCACTGGATGACGATAACAATATTGTGTACCAGACGGATGAGGATGGTGAGCTGATACTGGACAGTAACGGCAACCCGATCCCTGCGGTGGAGCCGGTGGAGATCGCTTCACCGATTCGTGCAGGCCAGGCCCGTGACTCGGACCGGTTCTTCAGTCTTTTCGCTTCCGGTGGAAGCCATGAAAGCTGGTTGAGTCCGGAAGAGCTGCGGTTGCTGGCGGAATGGATTGATCTTGGTGCGCAGCAATATAACGACCCATTCCGTGTACCGGAGTAAACGGATTTGCCGCAAGAATGCTAGTTGTTAACACTTCCGCTGTATGTTCAGAAGTGCTCCGAAGGGTGTTGCTGCTCGTCGTGGTGTGCGCGGGCATCAGCCAGACTGCGCTCGCCGCTGAACCTGCTGTGCCGGCGGATCCTGTACGGGTCAAGGTGGATGTCTCCTTTGTCGAGGTACACACCGGGCCGGGCAGGGGCTATCCCGTGTTTCATGTGGTAGAGCGCCATGCTCCCCTGACGCTGCTGTTCGAGCGGGCCGGGTGGTTCAAGGTGGAGACGGCGCGCGGCAAGGTCGGCTGGGTGTCCCGGGAAGCCCTGATGGATACCGTGGATGGCACCGGGCAGGCGCCGAAACTGGCCTACACACTGGAAGAGTGGCAGCGCCATCGCTGGCACGCGGCCTTGCTCGGCGGGAACCTGGATGGGGCTAATTCCCTGGCGGCGGCAGTGGGTTACCGGCTGACCGAAAACATTACCGCGGAAGGCATGTATACCGCTGCCAGCGGAGATTTTTCCAACAACAAGCTGCTGGAATTCAATCTTCAGCATCAGCTTTTCCCTCAATGGCGGCTCTCCCCCTTTGTCATGCTCGGGACCGGGCGCGCCAGCATTGAGCCCAGGGCTACCCTGGTGCAGCCGGAAAGCCGGGGAGAAAGCTATGTCCATGGCGGGGCGGGGTTGAAGTACTACCTGTCCCGGGGCTTCCTGCTGCGCGGTGAGTACCGCAGCTATGTGTTGTTTACCGACGAAAACCAAAACCGGGATCTGGAAGAATGGAAAATCGGCTTCTCTGTATTGTTCTGAGTCTGTTGTTGCCGCTGCTGGCCAATGGCGAAGAGCAGGCAGAACAGGAAGATGTGGTGCGCGATGCACGACCGGAATCGGTGCTGGATCCGCAGATTGAGCGGCGTCAGATTACTGAAGCCGATATCGATACCGAAAACTTCGAGGCCGGTGTCTATGTGGGCATGATTTCCATCGAGGATTTCGGTACCCAGCCAGTGCTTGGGCTGCGGCTTAACTATCATCTTTCCGAAGACATCTTCTTCGAGGGGGTGCTGGGCCGGGCCAAGGCAGACGAGACCAGTTTCGAGCGACTCAATGACGGGGTGGAACTGCTTACCGATGATGAGCGGGCCTTTACCTATTACCAGGGCGCGGTGGGCTACAACCTGCTGCCGGGTGAAGCCTTCCTCAATCGTAACCGGGCCTTCAATAATGCCCTTTATGTGCTTGGCGGCGCCGGCATTACCGAATTTGCCGGCGACGAGCACTTCACCATCAGTCTCGGAGTCGGTTACCGCTTGTTGATTAATGACTTCACCACAGTGCGGGTGGATATGAAGGATCACCTTTTCAATCTCGACGTGCTCGGCGAAGACAAGATGACACAGAACATGGAATTCAGCGCAGGCGTGAGCCTGTTTTTCTGATGTTTCAGGGGGAAGCCACCATGAAAAGAATAATCGCCATCATCTTCACCGCCGCCCTGGCAATCAGTGGCCCGGTACAGGCTGCGGAGGAAGGCAAAACCGCTCCGGACTTTACCCTCAAGGCGCTGGATGGCAGTAACGTCAAACTGAACGAATTGCGTGGCACCGTTGTGCTGGTGAACTTCTGGGCATCCTGGTGTGGTCCCTGCCGTACCGAGATGCCGCTGCTGGATGAACTCTACAACGAGTACCGGGATTACGGCTTCACGATTCTGGGTATCAATCTGGATGAAGAGCAGAACCGGGCGCTGATGTTGCTGGACCGGATTCCGGTGAGTTTTCCAGTGCTTTTCGATCCTGAAAACATCACCAGTGAAAGCTTCGCCGTAGATGCCATGCCGACTACCGTATTGATTGACCGTAACGGTGTGGTGCGTCATCACCATCGTGGCTACAAGGATGGCTTCATGGACAAGTATGAACAGCAGGTCAAGGAATTGGTGCTGGAATGATAGTGCGTGCTGTGCTGCTGGCGGTGGTTGTGATGCAGGCGGGCTGCTCCATAAAGCCGTGGGTGAAGCCCTATGAGCGTTCCCGGCTGGCGGATCCGGTAATGAATGCTGCCGGCCATCCTGTGTCAGAAAGTTATATCAACCATGTGCATCAGGCACGGGAAGCCATGCGGGGCGCTGAGGGCAGCACCGGAGGAGGTTGCGGGTGCAACTGACGCGTTCGGTTGGTTGGTTGCTGGTTCTGCTGTTTCTGTCGCAGGCAGTTACGGCGGCAGTATTGCCGGAAGACCGTTTTGACTTGCTGGTTCACCGCTACGAAGGCGGCGGAATGAACATCAAGGGGCCGTCGATCCTGGTGCGCAAATCCTTTGCGGACAAGGTGGCGGTGAATGCCAACTATTATGTGGATGCGGTTACCGCAGCGTCCATTGATGTAATTACCACGGCCAGCCGGTATTCGGAAAACCGGATTGAAAAAAGCCTGGGGGTGGATTACCTGCACGGCAAATCGATCTACTCGATCAGCTACAGTACGAGTTCGGAAAAAGACTTTGAAGCGGAGTCGGTGCATTTTGACCTGAGCCAGGATTTCTTTGGTGATCTGACTACGCTGACACTGGGATATTCCCAGGGCGAGGATGATATCTCCCGCAACAAGGATGCGACTTTCTCGGCAGAAGCCGACCGGCAGCATTTCCGTATCGGCCTGTCCCAGGTGCTGACCCGGGATCTGGTGGCCAGCCTGAAGCATGAGCTGATTACCGACGAAGGCTATCTGAACAATCCTTACCGTTCGGTCCGGTATGTGACCGGGCCTTTCAGTTACAGCTTCCAGCCGGAACGTTACCCTGGCACTCGTACCAGTGAGGCCACAACCCTGGGGATGTCATATTACCTGCCCTGGCGGGCCGGGTTGCACGGTGAGTTCAGGATGTACGATGACTCCTGGGGAGTGAAGGCCAACAGTTGGCAGGTCAAACTGATTCAGCCGCTGGGTCAGAGCTGGACTCTGGAAACCCGTTACCGGACCTACAGCCAGAGCGATGCGGATTTTTATTCCGACCTTTTCCCTTATCAGAACGCCAGCAACTTTCTGGCTCGCGACAAGGAATTGAGTGATTTCGATTCCACGGTGTTCGGGGTCGGCATTGGTGTGCAGTTCAATCGAACCAAGCAGCACACCTTCAATCGTGCCGGGCTGCATCTGTGGTTCGACAAGTTCAACTTTGACTACAACAACTTCCGCGACTTGCGTTCTGATTCCCCTGTCCCCGGGTCCGAGCCGCTGTACAGCTTTGATGCCACGGTAACGCGACTGTTGTTCACGGTCTGGTATTAACTACAGTTGCGAGTGACGAGTTACGAGTAGCGAAAATCAAAAAACCGTTTGCTTCCTGCTCGCGGCTGATTTTTTCTTCGAAACTCGAAACTCGAAACTCGAAACTCCTAGAGCGAATCCGTCAATAGAATCCCGAAACTGAAACGGTTTTCGTAATCGTTGTAGTTGACCAGTGAATCTCCGTAGCCGGTAAAGAGTTCCACCACGCCTTTAAAGCGCTTGGTCATCGGGAAGGTATAGGTGAGCTGGCCGGCACCCTTGTTGTCGGTGCGCAGGTTGTTGCGCACCATCAATTCCAGTACGTGATTTCCGAACGGCCGGGCAATCTCCAGTTCAAAGTGCCCCATGTATTTTTCGATATCCGGGTTGTCGTCCCCCTGGGTGTCCAGTGGATCGTCTTTTTCCTTTTCCGGAATCCGGTACCAGGGCTTGATGGACCAGTAATAGCTGCCGGTACGGGCCACATAGCTGAAAAATATCCGGTTCCAGCTACGGGAGACAGGGATATCGCGGCCGTTGGATTCATGGCTGATACCCAGCGCCACCAGTTCCGAGTCCACTGGGCCAATTTGCCAGTTGACCGGTTTTGTCATGAACACTTCGGGCTCGTAGTTGGCTTCCCGGAACGGGGCCGATTCATCCTTGTTGTAGGCCTGCCAGTAGAAGGTCCCGGTGAAGGCCATCCACAGGGTGACATCGTCAAACAGTTTTTCCTTGATGGGGGCTTTCAGGGAGAGCTGAAACTTGACTTCGGTGGGTTGCAACTCGCGGTCATCCTTGGTGGGGTCATTCCACTTGCGGTTGGACCAGTAGCTGTACGGCATCAGGTAGTTGCGGCGATGGGGGGTGATCACAAACGGGTTGCCGCGGGTGTTGTTCTCCAGTGCCAGCCGTGCCCGAAGGGCATCCTCATGGGCGCTGATTCGCTCACCGTTTTCACTGACGCTGCACCAGTCATGCATTTCCTTCACGGTGATGGCATCGTCAGCGGTCTGTACGCTGCGTAACAGGCACTCGTCACGGCGTTGCTGCGGCGTCATTGCTGTTGTTGGCGTGCCTTCGGCGGGCACTTCGGCAGGCGCCTTTGACGATGAAGAGGGGGCGGAGGTGTCAGCCATGGCGTTGCTGCAGAGCAACAGCAGGCCCAGCGCCAGCGGTTTGCGCATCAATCGTTCCCGGGGTTGTTCAGAGATTGCTGATTTCTTCGTCGGACATGGTACGGGCCTGTTCCTCCAGCATGACGGGGATGCCATCGCGTACCGGGTAGGCCAGGCCACTGGCCTTGCACTTCAATTCAGCCTGTTTTTCGTCATGAATCAGCGGTGCCTTGCTGACCGGGCAGACCAGAATATCGAGCAGATTGGGATCGAGCATATTCATGATTCCTTCATCAGTTGGGCAGGAGTATAGCAGTGATTGGCGAGGAATCGGTGATCCGATATACGCCGTGTTTCTTTTTGCGATCTTTTACTAACCGTCTGTTTATTAATGGTTTTGTGTCATAAACGGCAGTTTCAAACGCTTGTTTGACTTGTGGGTCACAAATACCACTGGAGAGACGGCAAAGCACTGACCTAAGATGACTTTCCAAATTATCGGCGAGCCCGGGGCCCGCCGCATTTTTACTCTTTGATTAGGGAGATTTGAGATGCCGGATTACAAGGCTCCCCTGCGCGACATGCGCTTCGTACTGAATGAAGTCCTGGACATGGATGGCCACTACGCCAGCCTGGGTCTGGAAGATATCAACAGTGAACTGCTGAATGCCTTCCTGGAAGAGGGCGCCAAGTTCTCCGAAAACGAACTGGCTCCCCTGAACCGTTCCGGTGATGAGGAAGGCTGTGGTTTTGAAGACGGTGTTGTTACCACTCCGAAAGGTTTCAAGGAAGCCTACGCCAAGTATGTAGAAGGCGGTTGGCCTGCCATGGGCGGTGATCCGGAGTTTGGTGGCCAGGGCCTGCCGGGCTCTGCCGGTATCGCTATCTCCGAAATGACCGGTACCGCTAACTGGTCCTGGAGCATGTACCCGGGCCTGTCCCACGGTGCGGTTGCCACCATCGAAGAGCACGGCACCGACGAGCAGAAGCAGGCTTACCTGCCCAAGCTGACCAGCGGTGAGTGGACCGGCACCATGTGTCTGACCGAGCCGCATTGTGGTTCTGACCTGGGTATCCTGAAAACCAAGGCCGAGCCGAATGCAGATGGTTCCTTCAACATCACCGGTACCAAGATCTTCATCTCTGCCGGTGAGCACGACATGGCCGAGAACATCGTCCATATCGTACTGGCCCGCCTGCCTGATGCCCCCAAGGGTACCAAGGGTATTTCCCTGTTCATCGTTCCCAAGTTCATGACCGACGGTAACGGCGGTGTGGGCGAGCGTAACGCGGTGACCTGTGGCTCCATCGAGCACAAGATGGGCATCAAGGCTTCTGCTACCTGTGTGATGAACTTCGATGGCGCCAAAGGCTACCTGATCGGCCCGGAAAACAAGGGCCTGAACTGCATGTTCACCTTCATGAACTTTGCGCGTCTGGGTACCGCCATCCAGGGTGTGGCTCACGCCGAACTGGGCTTCCAGGGTGGTCTGACCTACGCCAAAGAGCGTCTGGCCATGCGCAGCCTGTCCGGCCCGAAAAACCCGGAAGGCCCGGCGGATCCGATCATCGTTCATCCGGACGTGCGTCGTATGCTGCTGACTTCCAAGGCCTTCGCCGAAGGTGGTCGTGCGCTGGTTTACCTGTGTTCCCAGCTGGGTGACAAGGTGAAGCTGGAGAAGGATGAAGCGGCTCGCAAGGAAGCTGACGAGCTGATGGCGCTGCTGACTCCGATCGCCAAGGCGTTTGTGACCGAAGCGGGTCTGGAAGCGGCCAACCACGGCGTTCAGATCTACGGCGGCCATGGCTTCATTCGCGAGTGGGGCATGGAGCAGAACGTACGTGATGCCCGCATCTCCACCCTGTACGAAGGCACCACCGGCATCCAGGCTCTCGACCTGCTGGGCCGCAAGGTGATGATGACCCAGGGCCAGGCCCTGCGTAACTTCACCAAGATCGTGCACAAGTTCTGCGAAGCCAATGCCGACAATGCCGACCTGAAGGTGTTCCTGGAGCCGCTGGCTGCCTACAACAAGGAATGGGGCGATCTGACCCAGGCCATCGGTATGCAGGCCATGCAGAACCCGGATTACGTGGGTGCCGCTTCCGTGGATTACCTGATGTACTCCGGTTACGTGACCCTGGCATACCTGTGGGCGCGTATGGCTGCTGTTGCCCATGCCCAGCTGGAAGCGGGCGCGGGTGATGAGGACTTCTACAAGGCCAAGATCAGCACCGCCAACTTCTACTTCAAGCGTATCCTGCCGCGCGTTGCCGGCCACAAGGGTGCCATCGAAGGTGGTCTGGACTGCATGATGGAACTGGATGCCGAACACTTCGCATTCTGATCGGTCTTGGCCCCCAACAAAAAAACCGCCTTCATGGCGGTTTTTTGTTGGGGCCGCAACACGCAACACGCAACACGCAACACGCAACACGCAACACGCAACACGCAACACGCAACACGCAACACGCCTGACGCAGGCACGCCCCTCACCCCTGTAGGAGAGCCAACTTGTTGGCCGAACCACGCCGCCGCGCGAAACCGCAGCGCTCTTCGTGTGCCACAGACCCCACCCCGCGTTGTTGCGTGAAGCATGTTGCGTGCCGCGTTATTCGACGAAAGGCGCACTTCGCCCGCCCGTAATGCCTTTGCCTGCACTCGTTCCCCGTCGCATACTGAAGCCATTGTGTGATGCGAGTGGGGCCCGTTCTGGTGGCGCCACCAGGGACAGGCATATGGTAAGGACACTGTGCTGGCGATTTCTGGCAATCCTCTTCGTGGCCATCGGGATGGTCGGCGTGGTGGTGCCTGGCTTGCCCACGGTGCCGTTTCTGCTGGTGGCCGCCTGGGCCGGGAGCCGCGGCTGGCCTGCCCTTGAGCAATGGTTGCTGGAGCATCCCCGCTATGGCGAGCCTCTGCTGCAGTGGCGCCAGAACCGTGCCATTTCCCGCCGCGCCAAGTGCGCAGCCTCTACCATGATGCTGATCAGTATCATGATTATCGCGTTTTCCAATGCCATGACGGCCATCAAGATTGCCGTGCCGTTGATGTTGTGCCTGACATTATTGTGGCTGTGGAACCGGCCGGAACCGCCCAAGCCGGTTCCTGAACATCACGAGGCGTGACTTTTCAGTCAGCGTTCTGGCTCAGCGTGCCGTATCCCGGCATGAACGGTGAGTCACAAATAAGCCTGTAAAGACAGGCACTTGCTGCCTAAAATTTGCGCCCTGCCAATTTTCGGGAGATGTGCAAATGGCGACCTATAAAGCGCCCCTCGAGGACATGCGTTTTGTTCTCAACGATGTGTTCAAAGCGGACGAGCAGTGGGCCACTATGCCTGCTACCGCCGAGGTAACCCGCGACCTGTCTGATGCCATTCTGGAAGAAGCAGGCAAGATGACCGAAGGCCTGTTGTTCCCTCTGAACCGGAACGGTGACGAGCAGGGCTGCAGCTGGAACGATGGCGATGTGACCACCCCGGATGGCTTCAAGGAAGCCTTCAAAACCTTTGCCGAGAACGGCTGGACCGCTTTCTCCGGTAACCCGGAATTCGGTGGCCAGGGCATGCCGAAATCCCTGGCGGTGCTGTTCGAAGAGATGATGCACAGCGCCAACTCTTCCTTTGCGCTGTACCCGGCACTGACCAGCGGCGCCTGTCTTGCCATCGATGCGCACGCCTCTGAAGAGCTCAAGGCCCAGTACCTGCCCAAGCTGTACAGTGGAGAATGGGCCGGCACCATGTGTCTGACCGAGCCGCATTCCGGTACCGATCTGGGGATTGGCCGTACCAAGGCTGAACCCAATGCGGACGGTTCCTACAGCATCACCGGCACCAAGATCTTTATCACCGGTGGTGAGCACGACCTGACCAGCAATCACATTCATCTGGTGCTGGCCAAGCTGCCGGGCGCACCGGAAGGCTCCAAAGGAATTTCCCTGTTCCTGGTGCCCAAGTTCCTGCCAGACGCGGACAACAACGCCGGCGAGCCGAACGGAGCCACCTGTGGTTCTATCGAGCACAAGATGGGCATCAAGGGTTCCGCTACCTGTGTGATGAACTTTGACAATGCCAAGGGCTGGATTATCGGAGAGCCGAACCAGGGCCTCGCTTGCATGTTCACCATGATGAACTACGAGCGTCTGTCCATTGGTCTGCAGGGTCTGGGCCTGGGCGAAGTGAGCTACCAGAGCGCTGTGGAATACGCCCGTGAGCGTCTGCAGGGCCGTAGCGCCACCGGTGCCAAGAACCCCAATGGTCCGGCGGATCCGATCATCGTACATGGTGATGTGCGTCGTATGTTGATGAATATGCGCGCAATCAATGAAGGTGGCCGTGCACTGGCTGCCTACGTGGGCATGCAGCTGGATGCCGCCAAGTTCAGCGACGATGCTGACGTCAAGAAGAAGGCGGATGATCGCGTCGCACTGCTGACACCGATCGCCAAGGCGTTCTTCACCGATCGTGGTCTGGAAACTACCATCACCGGCCAGCAGGTCTTTGGTGGTCACGGCTACATTCGTGAGTGGGGCATGGAGCAGTTCGTTCGTGACTGCCGTATTTCCCAGATTTACGAAGGCACCAATGGTATTCAAGCGCTGGATCTGGCGGGTCGTAAAGTGGCCCGCAATGGCGGCAAGTCTGTGGATGCGTTCCTGACCGACGCCAATGCCTGGCTGGAAGCCAACGCCGCCAACCCGCAGCTGGTTGACGTGGTTGAGCCGGTGAAAGCCGCTCTCGCGCTGCTCAAGGAAGCCACTGGTGAGCTGCTGGCCCAGGCCGGCGATAACCCGGATGCCATCAGCGCCGGTGCGGTGGAGTATCTGGATATCTTTGGTTATGCCCTCTACGCCTGGTTGTGGGCGCAGATGCTGGCGGCTACCGATGGTCGTGACGACGACTTTGCCAAGGCCAAGCGCATCACCGGTCAGTACTACTTCCAGCGCTTCCTGCCCAAGGCAGAAGCCCTGTTCGCCCAGCTGAAGGGTGGCGCCACCACCATGATGAGCCTGGACGACGAGTTGTTCTGATTGAGGGACGCTTCATGCAGCACGCAACACGCTGCAGGCTTAAAAAACCGCACCTTTTGGTGCGGTTTTTTTTTGCCGCTTCGCGGCCGCAACGGGCAGCACGCTTCACGCAGCACGCGGAAGGCAGAACCGGAGGCGCTGCACCGTGGGGGCGCTTGTGCCCTTTAGGGTATGCCTGCTCTCGAATGGTTTGGTCGAGTTTGGGAAAGATTCGTTTGCAAGCAAGCGCCCACAAGTGGCAAGAGCTTGCTGCTTTTGAATAGCGGCGAGGTCCGCCGCCTTTGTGTGTTGCCTGTTGCGTGAAGCCTGTAGCGTCTCTTTAAGGGAACTGATTATTAAGGGGGGAGGAACCCTTCAATGTGTCGGCCTTGCCGGGATCATCAATGAATGGATTGCGGACGCCCTGGAATTTCTCGATCTCATCATTACGGAGCATTTCAGCTTCATCCACCGGATCTTCCTCATTCCAGCGCTGATACATTTCCAGCGTGCCCAGTAGCGGCAGCTTGTAGCGGTCATGCAGGTACAGCATGGCCCTGGCTACATCGCCTTTGGCGTGAGCGGGTGGCTCGAAAACCTGGAACGACTGCTGATAGCCGCACTCGGCATCGGCGGCAATATTGTCAGGCAGATCGCCAAACAGGGTGCGACGGCGATCCAGTTCAACCTTGGTGGTCACGGGAAAGCGGCCGTGGCGATCCTGTTGTGCGGTGGTGAAGTCCTTGTTGTTGCGGCAAAGCCGGCTGCTACGACAGCCAAAGTGCTTGGCCAGGCGCCGATCATCATAGATGTTGTCGACGGAAACGCGGCCGTCAGCACGAAAGGCTTCCTGACAGTAAAGGGTCTTGCCCCCTTCAGGATACAGTTGCTGGATAAACTGCTCATCCTGATCACCTGCAAGACATTGCCCCACAAGAAAAAGTGCCATGGGCACAATCAGTGAAAACTTATTCATATTGTGATTCCGGTCACGTTTCTGTCCCCCATATTAGCCCCCAAAGCCGGGGTGACAGTTCCATACAATGTATACCTTGAGGATGGGCGGTGCCAATTGGTTGATGAGTGGTTGTCGAACAATCGCTGTTTCGATTAGTCCTCAACGGTAATGATCTCGGCAACATAGCCCACACAATAATTGCTACTTAGGTAATGAGGGTGTGAAGCAGCACTGAAAAACCAGGAAATGTGGTTAAGAAAAATTGTCAGACAGGAATTTAGAACTTTTTTATATATGTATTTATTTCGAACTAAATTCGCGATTTTTCTTCCGGTCCGTCAATGCTGATCATTTTTTAACATGTGGCTTACTGTAAAGAAAATAAAACGTTTATTTTTTCAATAAGTTATCATTTTTTTGGGGTTTTTGCCTGATTTGGGGTATGTGTAACTCTTTGATTTTGTTGGTATTTAACAATAAGAATTTAGTCTTATAGTCTAAAGAGTAGGTGACGTGTTACAGAAAAAAATTTTAGGAAACATCAAAGACGTACTTTCCTGATCAGGATCAAGTAATCATGGGTATGTTCGCATTGTTTATGTGATACGGTTTGCAAAGACCGGCATTTTTACAGTGCGGTCAAAAATGGAGAAAACAGTGTCTGGAGGACAGATCATGAAGAGCTTGATTACTCGTTTCCTGAAAGAAGAAGACGGCGCAACCATGGTGGAATACGCGATCCTGGTAGCCCTGATTTCCGTTGTTGCCATCGTCATCATCGCTTCGGTGGGGACAAAGGTAAATTCGGCGTTTACCGAAGTCGATACCCAGCTTGGTAATGTCGGGTCATAAGATTCACCACCAAGTAAACGGATGAATCGAGGGGAGGGGCTAACATGCTGGTTGTGTGGCTTGCTGCAATTTCAATTGCTCTCCCCTCAATTTTTTTTGATTGCAGGGAGAGGCGCATTCCCAATGCGCTGATCGCGTCTGGTTTGCTGCTTGCGGTATCCGCTGTTTTGTACGATGGGGGAGTTTCATCGCTTGCAAATGCCCTGCTTGGAGGGCTGGTCGCCTTTCTAGCGGGTCTGTTTTTCTGGTTGATTGGCTGGTTGGGTGCAGGAGACGTCAAATTGATCGGCGTATTCGGCATCTTGATTGGCTTGCCTGAGGCTGGCGCTTTCCTGATCAATGTGGGTTTGACTGGTGCCGTATTGGCCCTGACCTTCCTGATTTGGAAGGGGGGGGCTCGTACCTCATGGCAAAAGCTGAATTACATGTTGGTAAGCAAGGAATATCAGCTTGCTGCAGAGAGTTCCGGGGAAAATGGGCAGCAATTGCGATTGCCATACGCTATCGCTGTCGTTGCCGGCGCATTTGCAACGATGCTGGGGTTGTCGCCTATCGGATGAAATAATGTGCAAAGCATGGAGCAAACGGGGAAAGGAGATTCCTGATGCAACTTCGACCAATACTGATTTTGCTGGTAGCCATTCTACTGGGTGGTATTACCGTCTATCTCGTGAATCAGTTTCTACAGCAGGAAGTGACCAGCCGAACGGGTGAGCGCATTGTGCGTACCGTGCCGGTGGTGGTGGCGTCGACAGACCTGAGCAGCGGCACCCGTCTGGACGAAGTGCTTCTGGAGGTTGTGGCCTGGCCGGAATCCAGCCTGCCGGAAGGTGTGTTTTCTTCCAAGAGTGAGCTGCTGACAGACGAGCCTCCGCTAATTCTTACCCAAGCCGCCAAGGGCGAGCCGATTCTCAAGTACAAGCTGTCGCCCTACGGTGCCCGCGGTGGCTTGCCGGCAAAAATCCCGGAAGACAAACGTGCGATTACCCTGGCCACAAATGAGGTCAAAGGGGTCGGTGGTTTTGTCATGCCTGGTGACTATGTGGATGTGTTGCATACCACTACGTTTGGCCGATCGGATGAAAAACCGGTCACCAGGGTGATTTTGCAGAATGCCAAGGTGTTGGGTATCGATCAGCAATCCAGTGAAACGGAGACTGAGCCCAAGGTGGTGAACTCGGTCACCCTCATGGTCACCCCATACGATGGTCAGCGCATTGTGCTGGCGGCCAAGACCGGTGACCTGAATCTGATGCTGCGCAATGAATTCGATGCATCGATCCTGGAATCCGAAGTGGTGACCTACAAGGATCTGATGACAGAGGATACCGCACCCACCAAGGTCAAGGTTGTGCGCAGGGTGCGTCGTGCCCCGCCGAAGCCTCAGGTTGAGGTGATTCGCGGTCTGGAAGTGAAGAGCCAGACTGTTAAAGAAGGCCAGGTCCAGGAATAAGGCGGGTGCGCCCGCCAGTACCAATTCTTCATGGAGGAAGGGACGATGATGTTTTCCAAGCAACCCTTGCGGTGCGTGGCAAATCAGGGGCTGAGGTTGCTCCTGGTGTTATTGGCCACAGTGGCCGCTGGTGTGGCCTCAGCGGCTGAGCGATACGAACTGCAATTCAGTGATGGATTGCAGAAAGAAGAGCTGACGCTGTCACTGGGCAAGTCACAGATGATCTACTCACCGTCACCGCTGGATCAGGTGGTGATCGGTAACCCTGAGATTGCCGATATCAAGCTGTTGTCTTCGCGTCATGTTTTGATTCTGGGTCTCAAGCCGGGACATACCAATCTGGCCTTCCGGGATCAGAACCGGAATCTGGTGGCCTTGATGGATGTCATCGTTGGCTATGACATGGAGCAGATGAAGCGGCGCATCTATGAGTTGATGCCGGAAGAAAAGGGCATCGAGCTTCGCGGTTCCAATGATCAGGTGATTCTCTCCGGCAAGGTGTCCAGTGTAATGGCCATGGAGCAGGCGCTTTCAGTGGCGAGAAGTTTTGCGTCCAAAGAAAAGGTCGTGAACATGCTGGAGGTGGGTGGCGGAACTCAGGTAATGCTTGAGGTTCGTATCGCCGAGATCAATCGTAATTCGTTGAAGGAACTTGGGGTCAATCTTGAGCTTCTGGATACGGATGGCGCCAAGGCTATCGCCGCATCCACGTTGAATATTCCCAATAACATTCCTTTCCTTAATGCCGTTTTCACTGACACTTCTCCGGGTATGGGGCTCAATAATCCGTTGAGAGCAACGTTGCGGGCCCTGGAGCGTCAGGGTTTGGCCAAGGTGTTGGCAAAGCCGAATTTGACGGCACTCTCTGGCCAGGAAGCAAGCTTCCTGGCAGGTGGGGAAGTGGCAATTCCTGTCGCGCAGGATGCCAATGATAACGGCACCGCCACGATCACCGTGGAGTACAAGGAGTTCGGTGTCGGCCTGAAGTTCATTCCCACTGTGCTTTCAGACAGAAGCATCAATATCAAGTTGAATGCAGAAGTGTCCGCAGTAGATGAAGCCAACGGCTTCCAGGCATCCGGCTTCAATATTCCCGGATTTGTTACCCGCCGTACTGGCACCACTGTGGAGATGGCAGATGGTCAGGCGTTTGCGGTAGCTGGTCTGATCCAGAACGATTCCAACAATGTGATCAACCAGGTGCCTGTGTTGGGAAGCATTCCTGTGCTGGGTGCATTGTTCCGTTCATCTGAGTATCGCCGTCGGGAAAGCGAGCTGGTGGTTATTGTGACTCCGCGTCTGGTAACGCCGAAGTTGATGGATGATTACGCCATGCCCACTGACGTGTTCATCCCTCCCACCGATCTGGATCAATACCTGCTGGGCTTCCTTGAACATCGTCCCTGGACGAACCGCCACAAGGAAGAGGACGAGCAGGAGAAACAAGCAACCAATACATTGGCAGCTGCAGGTCCGGACGGTGGTCTGCAAGGCAGCTATGGTCACCAGCTTCGGGAGGTAGCCAGCTATGAATAAGTTCTTGATGTTGCTGACAATCGTTCTGGTTTCAGGTTGCGCAAGAGAAACACTGCGTGGCGATATGGGATACAGCACGGACAGGAATATGGCGGCACAAACCATCAATCCGGAAGCGGCAGAGATGGACCGCGGAGTCATCAGTACCCACGGTGCCAAAATCAATATGGGCGTAGAGAGATACCTCAAGGATGACGGTACTGTGGAAGAAGGCCGCATCGTTGAGGATATTTCCAACTAAGCGCAGGAGAGTGTTGCCATGAAACGTCGGCAGCAAGGTGCATATCTGGTCATGATGACGGTGCTGATTGTGGTGTTGATCGCAGTCGCTGCACTGGCCATTGATGTAGGACGCCTGTTGCTGATGCGAACGGACATGCAGAATGCGGCAGATGCTGCCGCCCTGGCGGCTGCTGCGGAGCTGGATGCGGACAGCAATGCCCGCGCCCGTGCCCGTGCGGCAGCCAGGGATCTGCTTGAACACGATGCTCGCTTTGCCCGGGTTTCGGAATTGCTGGGTGCGACGGGTCTGCCCGACGACGCATTCGAATTTTTCTGCGTGATTGGTAGTGAAACGGATGTAGATCCTGCGGTAACTGGATTCACTGACTTCTGCTCGGGTTCCCTTGTGGAAACTGACAAGTATGCGGCGACCAACGATGAAGATACTCATTATGTGCGTGTCACGCTTGATCCAGAACTGGTTGGAGACGGAGATCGTTTTACCGCCGACCTGATCTTTCTTCCCGCCTTGAGGGCATTTGGTATTGATGTGGCGGACACCGCCTCAGCGGTAGCAACGGCATTGGCCGGCCGTAACTTTTTTACCTGTAACTACCCGCCCATGGCCATGTGTGATCCCTGGGAATCAGAAGGCTCACATTTCCGGGATGAAATGGAGGTGGGGGCGCACATCCAGATGCGGCAGCAGGGAGCGAATCAGTGGAGTAGTGGTAATTTCGGCTTTCTGCAGCCCCCCAATGCCGGCCCCGGCGCGACAGACGTTTCCGAGTTTATTGCCAATGAAGGTGGGCTGGGATGTAACCCGGCAACCTTTACCACACAGACGGGTTCCATGACCAACAAGACCCGTGGGGGCTGGAATACCCGTTTTGGTATCTATGATGGGCCGAACCCCTTCCAGAACTATGACGCGGATTATCCTCCAGCGCCGAATGTTGTGGGATATCCGCTGGATAGCGGTACCGACTCTGTTGACAGCCGAATTGGTGATGGACTTTGGGATGTGGTGGGTTATTGGGCCGCGCAACATGGCGGTGTGATTCCCGGTGGATGGAACAACGCCAACCCTCCATCCCGATACGAAGTGTATCAGTATGAGATTGCCAATGGTCTGCCAACGGATGGCACTCCTGATGACCCGGCTGGCGATGCGGACCGGCGCGTAATGAATATGGCTGTACTCAGTTGCGAGGCGCTGGGAATCACGGGAGGGAAAAAGTCCGGTGTGATTTTTCCGGCGGATGGATTCGCCAGAATGTTTCTGGTGAGGCCTGCTGAGGGGCCGCCGAATTTGACCTTTTATGGCGAATTTATCGGCTGGGCGCAGGAGAATGATGATGACTATCATGTCCAGATTCAGCTTTACGAATAGCGCCAGGTACCAGCGAGGCGCAGCATTGGTGGAATTTGCGCTTCTGCTTCCCCTGATGGTGGTTATTGTTTTTGGTATTACCGAACTGGGACGGGCGATCTACCAACAGAATACGTTGAGTAAATCCGTTGCATCGGGCGCGCGTTACATGAGCCGTTCTGTGCAGAGCGTAGATTCTGATTGTAGTCAGGGCAGTAACTGGGCTGCGTCTATTGCCAATGCTGCCAATCTGGTTGCGTTTGGCCGCCAGGCAGGCGGTGTCGACCCGCTATTACCGGAATTGGATGCCAGCGATGTGAGCTTTTCCCTTCAGCAGCGCACAGTGACCGGTGGTGGAAATGCCTGTGTGCTGACGGTCACGGCGTCGGTTCCGTTTCAGGCTATTTTTGGTGAAACCCTGATTCCTTTTCTGGATCTGGATCCCATCATCCTGAATGCCACAGTTGAGGAGCGCTATCATGGTGAATAAAACTGTGAAAAAACGCTCCCAGGGTGGTGCCGTGATGGTGGAGATGGCGCTGACACTCCCAGTTTTCCTGTTGCTGGTGTTTGCCATCATCGAACTGGCGCTGGTGATTTTTGACTTCACCCGAGCCGTTGATGCCACGCGAGCAGGGGCGCGATATGCCATTGTGAATGATCCGGTTACTGATATTTCCACTCTGGATTGTTCTTCAGTCACGGAGGTGACGGCCACCTGTGATTCGGCGGGCTGTACTGACTTGATGGGCAAGATGACGGCGCTGTATCGAAAACTGGAAGAAGAAAATGTGGCGGTTCGCTATGGCTGTTCGTCAACGGGGTTTTCGGGGAACCCCAATCCGGTGCGTGAAGTGTCGGTTTCGATCACTGGCCAGGAGTACGAGTTGATACTGCCGGCGCTGATCGGCTTTGAATCAACCATTACCTTGCCGCCTTTTACCAGTACCAGGGTGAGCGAAGATATGTACACCCCTTAATGTTGTGGGGATGAGAGGGTAGTTATATGACACAGGGTGTGATTGTTGCACTGATTTACAGAAACGAGACGACTAAGTCTGAATTCGCACGGTTGGTTACGGGGGCGAAGGCCGGTTTCGTTGCGATTCCTGTGGGCGCGAACGAGGAGCTTTCCGAAAAGATTCGGACGTCAGGTAGCCAGGTCGTTATTTTTGAAGCTGGCGATGAAGTTGAAGCGGATGTGAGTCAGCTTCAGTCATTATCTCGCGAGTTCCCCAAGACAGAATTTTTTGCCTGCCATTCCTCTCCTGATGTGAATACCTTTCGAACCTTTATGCGTGCCGGTGTGCGTGACGTGTTCTCTCTACCTCCTGCAGAGCAGGATGTGATCAGGGAGCTGGAGCGCGTCGGTGCGAGTGTCGTCCAGGAAGGTGGGCAGCGGAATGGCAAGGTGATTTCCATCATCAACAGCAAGTCTGGCAGTGGTGCGACCACTCTGGCGGTGAATCTGGCCTGTGACCTTGCCGAGATGGATGAAAATCTGAAGGTGGCGCTGGTGGACATGGATATCCAGTTCGGCAGCGTATCCCTTTACCTTGATGTGAAGTGGCAGTCCAACGTCATGGAAGCTTTCTCCCAGTCGGCGAGGCTGGATGGGACCATGCTCAAGTCAATGATGAGCCAGCATGATTCCGGTGTGTTTGCTCTGTCTGCGCCATTGAAGATAACCCGTCTCGATCGTGTCAGCGCCATGGATGTGAAGAAATTTCTGGAGGCGGCACGGGAAAGCTTTGATGTGATCGTTCTGGATCTCCCCCGGGTGATCAATGAATGGACCGAAGAAGTGCTGCGTAGCAGCGACAGCATTTATATGGTGATTCAGCGCAGCCTGGCGGTGATCCGTGATGCCCGATTACTGACGACTTACTTCCACAGTGCGGGTATCAGTGATGACAAGGTTACCATCGTTGATAACCGTTACCGCTCCAAGCATGCCGCGGTAACCGACAAACAGATTCAGGAAACGCTCAGGATTGAGCGCATTGTGCGGATTGCAAATGACTATGACACCGCCATCGGTTCCCAGGAGCGCGGCGTGCCACTGTCACGTTATGCGCGATCCAGCCGGCTTGCCAAGGACGTGAATAGCCTGTCTCAGGCAATTCTGTTTGAACTGACCGGTGAAGAAAGGGAGTCCGGAGGGTTTCTGGATCGGTTGATGGGGCGACAGTAATTCGCGACAAAAGAAAAGGAGTTCACCATGTTTGTCAGCGACAAGAATGGACAAGAAGTAGATTTTAGTGCGGCACAGAAAAAGCTGCATGCGATGCTCATGGAACGCCTGGACTTGCGGGTGTTGGAGCGTCTGGAAGGGCAGCAGGTTCATGAGCAGATCCGTAATGCGGTAAGGGATCTGCTCAGTGAGAGTGGCTTTGTTCTCAACGAGCATGAAAAGACGGCCTTGATCGACAATGTCGAGAATGAGGTGCTGGGGCTTGGGCCACTGGAGCCGCTTCTCAAAGACCCGTCAGTGTCCGATATCCTCGTCAACACCTACAACGACTGCTATGTGGAGCGCCACGGTATGCTGGAAAAGACCAGCGTCCGCTTCCAGAGCAACGAACACCTGATGCGCATCATCCAGAAAATCGCCGGTGCGGTAGGGCGCCGTGTGGATGAGTCCAGCCCCATGGTGGATGCGCGCCTGGCAGACGGCTCCCGGGTGAATGCCATTATTCCGCCGCTGGCGGTAGATGGACCACTGCTGTCCATTCGTAAGTTTGCCGTGGACCCTCTCACGGTGAAGGATCTGATCAACTTCCGTTCCATCACCCAGCCAGTGGCGGACTTTCTCAAGGCGGCGGTGCTGGCGCGAACCAACATCCTTATTTCCGGGGGTACCGGCTCCGGTAAAACGACTCTGCTTAATGTGGTCTCCGGTTTTATCCCGCACAACGAGCGTATTCTGACCATTGAGGACTCGGCGGAATTGCAGCTGCAGCAGCCTCATGTCGGTCGGCTGGAAACGCGCCCGCCAAATATCGAAGGCAAGGGCGCAGTGATGGCCCGGGATCTGGTGCGAAATGCCCTGCGTATGCGCCCCGACCGTATCGTGGTGGGTGAGGTGCGTGGTGAGGAAGCCCTCGACATGCTCCAGGCCATGAACACGGGCCATGATGGTTCCCTGTCTACCATTCATGCCAACTCGGCACGGGATGCGATCTCCCGGCTTGAGCACATGATTGGTATGGCCGGTGTTTCCATTTCTCCCAATGTGATTCGGCAACAGATCGCCGCGGCACTGGATCTTATCGTGCAGACTGAGCGGATGTCGGATGGCCGCCGGGCGGTAATCAGTGTCCAGGAGATTACCGGCATGGAGCAGAATGTGGTCAACATGCAGGAGATCTTCTACTTCAAGCGCCACGGCATCGACGAAAATGGCCGTGTGAAGGGCGAGTTCCGGGCCAGCGGTATCCGTCCGATGATGATGCAGCGTATCCGCGAGCGTGGTATTCCTCTGGATGAGAGCGTTTTTGATCCTGATCGTGTTTACGAGTAGGAGGGGGCCATGATTAACGAAAATACAATCGTTATTTCGATTATCACTTTTCTGGCAGTAGTGGGTGCCATTGAGGGGCTGTACCTTCTCTATCGTTCCATGAATGTGGGCAGGACCCATGCGGTCGGCAAGCGCTTGAGAAACTTCTCCGCCTCCGGGATGAGCAATGAAGAAGCCATGTCTCTTCTCAAGAAGAGGATGCTGAGCGAAATCCCCATCGTTAACCGTATCCTCTCGGCATTTCCGCGATCACATTCCATGGACCGAATGCTGGTGCAATCCGGTGTCGACTTAACCGTTTCGCGTTACATCCTTATCCAGTTATCGCTGGCATTGCTCTTGTTCCTTTTGCTTTTCTTCGCGCTGGATATGTTCTGGTTTGTCGCGTTGCCCATTGCCATGTTGGCAGGGTTTTATCTTCCTTATGCCTACATCGCCGGGAAAACCCGCGAGAGGGCTACCGCAGTTTCGTCACAGTTGCCCGATGCGCTGGACTATCTGGCCAGAAGCCTGCGTGCCGGAAATCCATTTTCGGCGGGCCTGAAGCTGGCAAGCATGGAAATGAATGATCCTATTGCGACCGAGTTTGCCACGACCTTCGAGGAATTGAACTTCGGAGTGGATATCGAAGACGCCCTGGACCATCTTTCCCAGCGAACCCGTAGTGACGAAATGCGCTATTTCATCACCGCGGTGCTGATACAGAAATCCACAGGGGGTAACCTGGCGGAGGTAATGAATCGGTTATCTTCGGTAATGCGGGCGCGGGCCAGAACCCTTCGCGAGATCCGTGTATTGGCAGCGGAAATGAAGCTGTCAGCAAATGTGTTGATTGGCCTTCCGTTTATTGTGGCGGGTGCGTTGCTGGTTCTTAATCCGGGTTATCTCAATATTCTTGTGGAGACTTCTCTGGGATTTATGGTGATCGGCGTTCAGATCCTGTTAATGGTCGTGGGCTATATCATTATCCAGCGGATGGTGAACTTTCGGGTTTAAACAGGGAGAGATGTCATGTTTGAGGGTGTGAACCTGTCGATAGTGATCATGGTCTGTCTGTTTGCGCTGACCGTGTTGCTGGTTGCCGCTCTGGGGAACTGGTTGTTCAGTGGCCATGGCACCGTAGACCGGAGACTGAGAGAAATTCAGGGCCTGGCCCCAGTAGAAAAGAAGAAGGACAAGACGCCAACCGAGGATGGTCCCTTCAAGGTGAAGTGGCTAAAGCCCGTGGCCAATCTGGTCGTTCCGGATGACAGATGGAAACAGTCGAGAATCCGTGCCAGTCTGGTGCGGGCAGGGCACCGCGGTGAGCAGGCTGTCAGTGTTTTCTATCTGTCCAAGGTGTTTCTGGCTCTACTTCTGCCGCTGCTTGCCATTATTCCTTTTGTCGTCAATCCGACGCTGGTGGGTGAGCGGCTTTGGGTTGTCGTGGCGCTGGTAGTTGCTGCCGTGCTGGGATTTTTCTCTCCGGATATTTACCTGCATCACAAGGAAGAGGCGCGTAGACAGCATCTTGCTGAAGTCTTTCCGGACGTGCTCGATCTGCTGGTGGTATGTATCGAGGCGGGTTTGAGTCTGGACGCGGCGATCAAACGTGTCGGCGAGGAGTTTCGCCATGCCTCCCAGGACATGAGTGATGAACTGTTGCTGTCAACGCTGGAGATTCGCGCTGGCAAGGCTCGTAATGAAGCACTCAAATCCCTGGCGGAAAGGACCGACCTGGATGAAATGCAATCGCTGGTTTCCATTTTGATACAGGCGGAGCATTTTGGGACCAGTATCGCTGATGCACTTCGTGAACACGCAGACGATATGCGTGATTTGCGTATTCAGACGGCACGGGAAAAAGCCGCCAAGCTGCCGGTAAAAATGGCATTGCCGATCCTTCTGTTTATTTTTCCTGCATTGTTTCTGGTGATTCTGGGACCTGCGGCAATTCAGATTTACACTGGCTTTATCGGAAAAATGTGAGGGCGGGTTGTTGTGAGAGAGCGTGCGCTTGTTTTGTTCTTCGCATCTATGCTTTTGGTGTCAGGCTGTGCCAGCAAACCAGAGCAGGGCGATCTGGTGCTGGAACCACAGTCGCCAGAGGCACAATACGCTGAAGGTGAGGCGGCCCGCAGCCGTGGCGATTATGGTGCGGCAATGGCTTCTTTTACCCCTCTGATCGAACGCGAAGACGAGTGGGCGCTGCGGGGCAAGCTGGCCATCGCCAAACTCACCCTGGACAGCGGTCAGAATCGGGAAGCACTCAAAGCCTACTCAATCCTGCTGGAAGAGGATCCTGCACTGATCGAGGCCCAGGAAGGCAAGGGCCTGGCGTTGCTGGGGCTCGGCGACGTGGAAGCCGCCCGGGAGCAGCTGCTGGCGACCAACAGCAATGAACCTTCTCGCTGGCGCACCCTCAATGGGTTGGGTGTCGCGGCGGATATGGACACCGACTACGAAGCGGCAGCTCGCTGGTATGGCATGGCGCTGGAAAGTGGCGGGGACAATCCGCTGGTGATCAATAATGCCGCCTATTCACGAATCATGGCGGGTGATTATGCTGCCGCCGAAAAACTGCTACAGCGAGCTCTGGTTCGCTACCCGAAAGAAGACCGTCTGCGTAACAACCTGGCCATTGCCCAGGCGCGGCAGGGTAATTACCAACTGGCAATCAGCACCTGGAAGCAAAGTGTCGAGCCGGCGGAGGCTGTCAATAACGCTGGCTACATTGCCTACCTCAACGGCGATCTGGAACAGGCGAAAAAGCTGTTTCGGCAAGCCAGCGACATGTCTCCCCGCTATAATCCCGGCATCGCCAGAAATCTGGAACTGGTCGGCGAGTAGTCTCAGCGGGGTTTCGGCAAGGCAATCCAGCTGAGTACGCTGTGTTGCCGCTCCCGCCAGCGGAACGGAATCTGTGTCCCCCGTGGCCACTCCTCAGACAGGGTGCGTAGCAGTGTCAGGCTGTTGGGCTGGCGGCGTACCGCATCGTGAAAATAGAAGCGCTTGCCGGTGAGCGGATAAAGCGCTTTGAACAGGCTTTCCTTGGCTGAGAAGATCAGCGTCAGCCGGTTGGCTCTCTGTAATGGGCTCATGCCAGCCAGCGCCTTCAGTTCTTCCTCGGTGAGCAGCTCCCGCTCCAGGCGAGCCGCCCTTTCCGGGTTCACCCAGCATTCCGTGTCCAGTCCGACAGTGAGCCAGTCCCTGGCGTCTGCCACCATTACCTCGGCGACACCGTGACTGTGGGTGATGCTGCCCAGGGTGCCCTCCGGCCAGGCCGGAGAGCGGTCACTGTTCAGTCCCGGCAGGCCATCAACACCTAGCTGTGCCAGTGCTGCACGGGCACACCAGCGCCCGGCGAGATACTCTGCCTTGCGTTTGGCTACCGCATTGGACAGTGAGGCATGCAGTGTAATGCCTGCCTCGCGGAAACTGTCGTCGCCAAGTTTGTCGGCATCGAACTGGCAGCTGACACGGAACAGCCCGGCAGCCACTTCCTCGAGTTTCTGGTGAGACAGGCAGTCAGGGCGGGTGTAAGAAGACATGGAAAACATCGGGCTGCGAAACCAGTTCTGACTATAGCAGACCAGGGTGATGCTGGCAGCGCAGCCCGCTCAGGTTTACTTCAAATGGGCCGGGTGCTCCTTGTCCGGTTGCAACAGGGATTGTTGCCGTTCCCCGAAGTACTGCTGCAGTTCAGCTTGCTGGCGCTGTTGCTGCTGTTGCCGGAACATTGCCAGGGTGCGGCCGCCCCGGATACGGTGGTAAAGGATGTTCAGGAAGCGGAACGGGGCTGTGATCAGTGGGAACCAGGGCAGGGTAAAGAGTGGCAGGCCCAGCTGCCTGCGCTGCCGGAAGCCGAGAATCATGGAGGCATTACTGAGGTGCACTGCGCGTAGATAGCGACGCCGTAGCGGCTCGGCAAAGCCCGGCCATCGGGAAGGCCCCAGATGGCGTTTGAGCGGCTCTTCGGCAAGCGCCTGCCCCATCTGTCGTATCTTGTCGTCCGGCAGGCCATGGGTCAGAAAGGTGTGGTACAGCTTGCGCAGACCATCGCCTTCAGTGGTGGCCAGGCGGCTTTCGTCCACGCCCATGAGCCAGCCGATATAACGCCACAGGTGCATGATCGCCCGTGAGTCCTGGCGCCGGAACGGTACCCCGAACAGGCGGCAGCCGCTGAGGCTGGCAGGACCGAAGGCCAGATAGGTGGCTTGCATGTCCACCTGATTGATGGGGAGTCCCCAGGTGCGGGTGTCCCACTGTGGCTGGTTACCAAGGTGGTGGCGGATCAGGGCATGAATCATGCGTACCTTGATGGTGCTGGCAAAGCCGGGCGCGTACCGTTTCATGCCACCCTTGCTGGTCACATCCAGCAGCCAGGTGCCGGTTTCAGCCAGCCGCAGGCTCACATCCTTGTGTAGCGAGCCGCTGCGAGACAGGGTCTGGTTCATGCTGTTGAAGTACACGTAGCCGCCCATGAGGGCGAAATCCCTGAGTACGTAGAAGGCCGCATCACTCCCCAGCTGCCGGGCTGAGACCCCTCTCTCCAGGAGGGCACGGTCAAGCCATTCCGGATCCCGGTCTACCACGGTAAAAAAATCACGGATCGCCTGCGGCGGGTTGTCCAGACTGTCCACGCCGTTCTCCAGCGCCTGTTCGAACAGGGCTTTTGCTTCCCGCGGGCCATAGGCAAACATCCACTGGACCACGGCGTCCATGGCCGGGTCCCCCTGGAACAGGCCGATGTTGAGTTGCTCCCACTCGGCCCGGCTCGGTGGCAGCGGGCGGCCGAAAATCCATTTGCTGATCATGTCAGGCAGCCAGCGCTTGCCGGCTTTCTGCCAGGGAAGCATACGGGCGGCTGTGGGGATGGTGTGACCGGTCATTGGGGGGCTCCCTTGTTATTCGATGTCTATGGGGTTAATTTATTGCGAGTATTTGCTCGTGTTCAACTCGTCTTTTGCGGAGGCCCCATGCGCCGGATACCAAGGCAGCAGCGCTCGCGGGAAATGGTGGCCCGCATTATCGACGCCGTGGGCGAGGTGCTGGCCGAGCGGGGGCTGGACAATATGACCACCAATCATGTGGCCGATGCCGCGGGCGTTAGCATCGGTTCGCTTTACCAGTACTTTTCCGACAAGGACGAGCTGGTGGAAGCGTTGCTGGAATCGCTCAGCAAAAGGGTGACGCGGGACTTTCACCAGCAGTCGGTCAAGCTGAACATGAATACCTTGCCACTGCGCCAGCTGGTGGAGCTTGCGATTCGCTATGGCATGCAGTCGATTCGCACCAATCCGCTGATGTATGAGCTGGCACGCAACTGGCAAAGGTTGCCATTCGATCGCTTGCTGGAGCCGTTGAGTCAATTTTTCCAGGTGATGGCGCAGCCGTATTTCTTGAAGAACTACCAGAATTATCCGGTGGAGAACCTGCAGGCCAAACTTTATGTGCTGGTACACTCCACACTCTTCACCTCGGTGCATTACCTGGTTCAGGATGTGCCGACCATTAGCGAAGACGAACTGATTGCCACACTTACCGAGATGATTGTCGGTATGCTGGAGCCGCCGGCCACCGGGGCGGGTTGACGCGCCGGCACGGACAAACAGGACAAGGAGTTTCAAATGGCAGGTACCAGTCTGCTGGCACTGATTGATGACATCGCGACACTGCTGGATGACGTCTCCGTCATGACCAAGGTGGCAGCGAAAAAAACCGCCGGGGTATTGGGGGATGATCTGGCGTTGAATGCCGAGCAGGTTTCCGGGGTCAAGGCTGACCGGGAGCTGCCAGTGGTGTGGGCGGTGGCCAAGGGCTCCGCCGTGAACAAGTTGATCCTGGTGCCCAGCGCCTTGCTGATCAGTTTTTTTATCCCCTGGTTGATTACGCCCTTGCTGATGATTGGTGGTGCCTTCCTGTGTTTTGAAGGGGTGGAAAAGCTGGCTCACAAGTTCTTCCACAAGGACGAAGCCGAGAGCCATCACCAGCAACAGCTGGAAGCGGTAGCCAATGAAAAAGTCGACCTGGTGGCGTTCGAGAGAGACAAGATCAAGGGCGCGATTCGCACCGACTTCATTCTTTCTGCAGAGATTATCGTGATTTCACTCGGTGCCGTGCAGGCGGCCAGTTTTTCCGTCCAGGTGGCTGCCATCTGTGCCATTGCGGTGATCATGACCATCGGCGTTTATGGCCTTGTGGCCGGTATCGTGAAGCTTGATGACGCGGGGCTTTATCTGGCCCGAACCGCGCCGCAAGCCCCCGGCGCCGGTATGCGCATCGCGCTGGGTAAAGGCATTCTGGCCGTGGCGCCCTGGCTGATGAAAACGCTGTCTGTGGTCGGCACCCTGGCCATGTTTCTGGTCGGCGGCGGGATTCTGGTGCATGGCATCCCGGGCTCCCACGACGGGATCCACCACCTGCAGGAAATGGTCGCGCCGGTGGCCTTTGCCGTGCCTCTGCTGGTCAATCTGATCGGTGGTGTGATTGCCGGTATGGTGGTATTGGCGGTGGTCAATGTGGTGTCACGGTTGCGCGGCAAAGAGGCCGCGGCACACTGAGCGGTATGCAGGGGGGCTGGCGCCAGTCAGTCCTCTTTCAATGACAGGCCGCAGGCCTTGATCAGCTGAATAGCACGAATTTTCTTCCCTTCTTCTAATGCTGCCTCCACGGCGGAAGCTGCTTCATCTTTGCCCACTTGGCGAAGCGCCCTGATGACATCCTCCCAGGTTTTCAGCTGTGTCTTGTGTCCATCCATGGGGTTCTCCGGGTAATGGGTTAATGCATCAGGCGAGATTGTCTGGCCGCCACTTTGACGGGGGCACACCAAACCAGCGACTGAAGGCGCGGGAAAAGGCGCTGAGATCCGCATAGCCGAGCAGGTCTGACAGCTGTGTGACTTGTAGCTGTGAATCGCGCAGGTAACGCAGCGCCATGTTCTGGCGGGTATCGTCCAGCACCTTCTGGAACGATGTGCCTGATTCGCCAAGTCGCCGTTGCAGGGTACGCCGGCTCATGGCCATGCAGTCGGCCACCTGGTTCACTGTGACTCGCCCCTGGGGGAGCAGGTCGCGCAGCAGGTTGCCCACATAGCCGGGCAGTTCCAGATCGGAGAGCCGCTGCAGGGTATCAAGGTGTTCACGAATCACCTGGTGCAAGGCGGGATCGGCTTCGCTGAGTGGCAGGTCCAGTTCGTCTGGGTCAAGCAACAGCGCGGTGGTATCGCTATTGAACTGGGGGGCGATGCCCAGCAGGTCACGGTAGGCGTTCAAAGGCGCCTGGGGGGCATGCTCAAGCAGCATGGGATGTGGCTTCCAGTTATGCCCCATCAGTGTCTTCAGCAGCTTTCTGCCGACCCCCAACGCCAGCTCGGCACCATGGTTGATACCGGGTTGCTTGGGGTCCAGCACCCGATAGGCCAGCTGGATCTTGTCGCCATAGGGGCTGACTTCCACATGCGCAGCGCCCATATGCAGGTGAAAGTACTGGCGCAGTTCGCTCAGTGCCTCGCCTACGGTGCTGGCGTTGTTGAGCAGATAGACAATCGGCCCGAGTACCGTAATCCCTTGCCGGAGCCCCAGTTTCATGCCGAACAGGGGCTCATTGGCCTGCTTTGCGCTCAATTCCAGCAGTGCCAGAAAACGCCGGTAGGACACCAGCCCTTGCAGGTGGTCCAGGGTGTTTTCCGGGAGGCCGACCTCCTTCAAGAGCGACTTCCAGGGCAGGTCATACTCTTCCGCCAGAGAGTCAAAACCATACAGCGCGGAGGCTCTTGCAAAGTCCTGCATACGTGTTTGACCTCCTTGAGAATATTACGTGTATACCTGGCGCAAAATGCTAAATCATTGGCGCACTTTATCAAGTTTGGCTGCTTTTTTCAGCGCAGTATGTGGTTCTCCAAATTAATTCCAACAATCAAGTTTTTAAGGGAGAGCAACCATGTCCATGTTGCCGATGCTTGTAAAAGACCACGACGAACTGCTGACGCTGAACAACAATGATATGCCGATCTACAAGGACATCATGGTCCCGGGTCTGGATGTTCAGCCCCAGTATGTCGATGTCAACCGCGGTATCTGGGTTCTGCGTGTCATGTTCCACCCTGGCGTGCGTCTGCCCATGCACTACCACACCGGTACCGTTCACCTGTGGACCCTGTCCGGCAAGTGGAACTACGTCGAGTACCCGGACCAGCCGCAGACTGCCGGTTGCTACCTGTTCGAGCCGGGCGGCAGCATCCACACCTTCAACGTTCCGGAAGACAACACCGAAATCACCGACACCCTGATGCTGGTGGAAGGTGCCAACGTGAACTTCGATGAGAATGGCCAGTACCACAGCATCCTGGACGCCAACTCCATCACCCTGCTGATCGAGCAGTACATCCAGGAAAACGGTATGGAGCCGGCTACCTATATCAAGCCGTCCATGCCCGACTACGCCAAGAACATCAAAGGCTGATGGATTGCTTTTAGTGGATGGGGTGGCCGGTTTGGCTGCCCCTGACATTCACACATCAGGGCATAACCATGACAACAACAATGCCGACAGGAGCCAACGGGCAGAAGCCCGAGACTCCACAATCCGTTTTTATTACTGGCGCGGGCGGTTTCATTGGCCGTGCCATCATGGCGCGATATCAGGCGCTGGGCTGTGATGTGCGCGGCATGGATCTGCAACCGGATCCTGACGCGAATATTGTGGCCGGTGATATTACCGATCCTTCCGGTTGGGCAGAGCATGCCAAAGGCTGCGATCTGTTCATCCATACCGCTGCCATCGTGAGCCTGGCGGCCCAATGGCCGGCCTATCGCAAGGTCACTGTGGAAGGCACCCGCAAGGCCATCGAGGTCGCCATTGCCGGCGGCGCCAGGCGCTTTGTGCATTTCTCTTCCATTGCGGCTCTGGGTTACGACTACCCGGATAACGCTGACGAAACCTGGCCGGTCACCATCGGTAGCGATTACCTCTACGGTGTGGCGAAGGGCGCCAGTGAGCACGTGGCGCTGGCAGCTCATGCTGCAGGCGAAATTGACGTTACGGTTATCCGCCCTGGCGATGTCTACGGGCCCGGTTCCCGCGCCTGGTTAATCGAGCCGCTGAAGATGGCCCGTGCCGGTCAGCTGGTGCTTCCTGACAATGGCCAGGGTGTCTTCACTCCCGTCTATATCGACGACCTTCTTGACGGCATCATGCTTGCCGCGGGTCTCGAAGAAGGACGCGGCCAGGTCTTTATCCTTTGGGGTGGCGAAGCGGTTTCCTGCAAGGAATTTTTCAGCCATCACTGGCGCTGGGCCGGGCGGCAAGGTTCGCCCCACAGCCTGCCATTGAAGGCCGCGTTGGCTCTTACCAAGGGTGTCTGGAAACTCAACCAGATGCTCAAGCGTAATGATGAAGTGACCCCGGACACCATGCTGATGTTTTCCCGCAAGGGCGGCTTTTCCATCGAGAAGGCAAAGCGTTTGCTGGGCTATCAGCCGAAGGTGAATTTTTCAGAAGGCATGCATCAGTCAGAACTGTGGCTGAAAGCCTGTGGCGAACTGGAGAGCAAATAATGAATCACGTAATGATTACTGGTGGCGGCAGCGGTCTTGGTCTTGGCATGGCGCGCCGTTACCTCAAGCGCGGTATTTCTGTGAGTGTGCTGGACCTTGTTGTCAGCAATGAAAACCAGACCCTCCTGACGCAAGCGGCAAACGAAGGTGGCAGTCACTGGGCATTTTTCGAGATGGACATCACCGATGATGCGGCAGTGGATAAAGCCGTGCTGGCGGCGGTACAGAAATTCGATAGTCCGGATCTGGCCATCAACTCCGCCGGCGTCGCCATGAACAAGACGCTGGCAGACATGAAGCCCGCTGAGTTCCGTAAGGTGATCGACATCAACCTGAATGGCAGCCTGCATTTTGCCTCCGCGGTAGCTCCGCACCTGGCTCCCGGCTCGCGCCTGGCGCTGGTGGCCTCCCTGGCTGGCATTACCAGTAACTATGGCTACAGCGCCTATGGTGCCTCCAAGTTTGGTGTGCTGGGTCTGGCGACCACGCTGCGCTACGAATACGAGCCGCTGGGCATTCATCTCAGCTGCATCTGTCCGCCGGAAGTGCACACGCCGCTGGTGGACAAGGAGCGCCTTGAAGGCAATCCCATCGCTCGTGAGTTGAAAAAGACTGCAGGTTGCATGGATCCGGACGAGGCCTGTGACCAGATTGTCGCGGCCCTGGATGCCGGCAAGTGGATGATCATCCCCAGCTTCCTGGGCAAGGCCACCGGCTTTGTGGCACGCCACATGCCGGGTCTGTTCAATGGCTATATCCAGATGATGGTGAAGAAATTAATGAAGCAATATCCGGTGAAAATTCCTGGCTAAAACGTTATCTGCGTCTCCTAAATTGAGTGCATGGTTGCACTCCTTTGACCCGCATCTCCCCCGATGCGGGTTTTTTTTGGCCGCTCTGCGGCTGCATCACGCATCACGAAGCACGCCCCAAAAAGACATTGTGCGCAGTGGGCATATGATTTTCCGGAGAATGTCTTTTTCAGGGCTGCTGCCGAATCCTGAGGGAAAAATTCGGGCTGTCTGGCGCAATGCTGTCATCAACACGGGCCTGTTCACGAATGTGGGAGAGTTCTCCCTCTGCCTCAAGCAGGCCATGTTCGAACAGCACTTCATCGGAATAACCGGGCAGTAGAATGCGGTAATCGAGCCAGTGGTGGAGGTCGTTATAGCGTCCGGATTCCGCCAGCAGGCCGGTCAGGCAGTTGTCGGTGAGGGTGTTGTAAAAATCGGGGGTGTGGCGCAGGTTATCCGCCCGGCGCAAGAAATTCAGCAGCAGCGCCTGGCCTTGCAGTGCAGAACCCTTCACGGAGTAAAGGTAGACGGGCTCCTTGCGAAGATATGAGCGCAGGCCTATCACATCCTCCTCGGTGGCCAGCACCACAAACTTGGTATATTCCCGCAGTGCGCCTGCCAGCGGGTTATAAATCCATTGGTCTTCGCGAAGGCGGGCTTCGATAGAGACCACCAGAAATTGACCGTCATTGAATTCGAAACTGGCGAAGGCATGGGCAAGCCCATCGCCGCCGAAGTGGGACAGGCCAAACCAGACCCTTCTGAGACTGGACAGGGCATAGCTGCGATCCACATAGCGGGCAACAACTACGTTGCCATCCTCGTCATAGCGAAAATCCCTCATCCCGTCGATGAACAGCGTGTCGCCGCTCAAACGAGCATCGGGCAATCGCTGATAAGGTGTTTTCCACTGACCTTCCTGTTGCGGCACCCGGGTGGCGAACCAGATCAGGTAGCCAATGGTGAGCAGTGTTATCAACAGAAAACTTGTTCGTCGAATGCGCCGCCAGTTCGCCATGGAATCACTCTCTTATCGGAATACGTAGCCGAAGTGTATATTGAAGGAGTAATGATCTCCTTCGGTATAGCCCACAGACACATAGCCCGGGCCAAGCGGGGTATGGGTACCAAGAAACAGACTGCCCCCGGAAAGCAGCGAGCTGGTATCGACATCATCCCGATAGAACCACACATTGCCTGCTTCGTAGGAGGCACCCGCATAAATCTGAACAGAAGAGGGGAGCAGCAGGTTGCGGCGCAAGGGACGAGTGACAACCAGGCGGCCCAGGGCGCTGTGGTTGCCCCAGATGCTGTCTGGCGGCAGGCCCGACAGGCGCAGGAATCCGCCCAGCGGCTCGATGGCCTCTGAGCCTGGCTCTTCCTCGGAAATGGCCGCATTGGCTTCGGCGACGATCGAGAAGCCTGCCAGTGTGGTGGCGAACCCCAGCTCCATCAGTTGCCGGTTGTAATCCACATCGGCACCGAAGTCCGGATCATGGTGCTGGTATTCCAGGGCGGCTTTTATGCCCTGGGAAGGGAAGGCAAGATTGTCATAGGTGTCCCAGCTTAGACGGGAGAAGGCATAGCGGTCTTTGTAGCTGTCAATGTCGATTGGAATGCCGACTTCGGTCTCAATATCGCCCCCTGTTGCCTGTACTCCAAAGCGGAGCTCTCCCTTCTGCCGAAAAAGTGCGGCGCCGGCATCCAATCCACCATACACCTCCGTTCGCCGGAAAGTGGCAAAGGCTGGCTCATCAATGTCGTTATTCAGGTAGAGGTCAATGGAATCCGAGCGGTAACCGGCGACGGGCTCCACGAAAAAAATCAGTTTGTGATCTACCGGCTGAAAGAAGCGGGCTTCAATCATGGGGCGAGAACCAAGGTTGGCAAACAGGGCGGCGGTGCCGCCATAACGGTTCAGTCCGGCGGCACGTAAGGATCCAAACAGCCCGAAGGTGCCGTTGCCTCGCATATCATCGGAAAACTGCAGGCCAATCTGGGCAAAGGTATTGCTGGTGTCCCGCTCCTCCGCTTCGATCACTAGCTGGTTGCGACCGTTGTTGTTTTTCAGGTGGTAACGGATGCTGTCGTAGTAATCCAGTGCATAGACATGGGAAATATCTTCACGGATGGTTTCGCGGTCCAGTGGCTCGCCAGTCTTCTGGCTGATCATGGCGTGGATGACCTTGTCGCTGACTACGCCGCCGTTGGTAATAATGATTTCATCAATCACCGGATTGGTGTCCAGTGAGGTTAACGAGCTGACAGAGGATGGGGCATTTTCATTGTCAGCCTGAACAGGAGAGGGGCCGAGTACCTTGATGGCAGCACGATACCCGGCGTTAATGGCTTGCCGGGCCTTGTTGAAATCGCTGCTGCTGATCCCTTCCAGATCTGGCGTGATGACGATGTCTGTCTCATCCAGCGTGGCCAGACTGGCGTCACTGTTGTTACGCACCATCAGGGCACTCAGCTGAGCGAGTACCAGACCAATGGAGTTGATCTCTTCCTTCTCCCAGCGTGGGCTGCCAACGTCCACGACCACTAGCCGGTCCAGCTGTTGATCATCCAGCGCATCGATGGGGATGTTGTTGGCGATGCCGCCATCGACAAGAAGTTTGTCATCCAGCAGCATGGGTTCCAGCAAGCCGGGTATCGACATGCTGGCTCGGACGGCGGAGCTGAGTCGGCCGCTTTTCATGACGACCTGTTCACCGGAGACCAGATCTGCCGCCACCGCTCGGTAGGGAACCTTGAGCTGATCAAAATCGGTGATATCCCTGGCGGGGGAAAAGATCTCATCGAGAATCAGGGTAAGATGCTGGCCCTGCAGCGCTGCACGGGGCAGGGCAATGCCGTTGCGGTTGATGCGCAAGCGGTAGTCTACCGGTGCGCCCGCATCCAGTTGGCGATAGACAAACAGGGAGTGGGAGCGAGGGGAGTTGTCGGAGAACGCCTCCTGCCAGTCCATCTCGATGGCGATCTGTTCGATCTGTTCAATGGAGTAGCCCGTCGCATAGAGCCCACCCACAATGGAGCCCATGCTGGTGCCGGCCACGGCCTTGGGGTGGATGCCGTGTTCATCCAATGCCTTGAGCACGCCAATATGAGCCAGCCCGCGCGCACCGCCACCGGAGAGAATCAGCCCGGTGCGCTGCTCTGCCGAGGCGATGTTGGTATGGCTCAGCCCGATTAGTAGAGTGATGGCTCCTGAAAGCCGAATCATCCATTTCTTGTTCAAGGCGCGAATTCCTTCACTGGCCAGTCAGCATGGTTTGATCATAGCCGTATGCAGGAAGGGATGCGATTTTGTCGCTTGTGGAGGGATATTCGCAAAGAAGAGAAATTGGTGGGCCCACCAGGACTTGAACCTGGGACCAATCGATTATGAGTCGACTGCTCTAACCAACTGAGCTATAGGCCCGGAGAGATTGCCTGACGCCGGATGCTCGACGCCTGACGATGCCACGCTTGTGCGCGGGCATGGATTATAACGTGAATTCCTGAGAGAGAAAGGTTGATCCTTTTTTATTATAAACCCGGGCTGCTCAGCAGCCCGGGTTGGGTCTTGCATCCGGCATCAAGCGCCCGGCGAACTGTTTACAGATCGCCGTCCAGGAAGCTGCGCAGGTGTTCGCTGCGGCTCGGGTGGCGCAGTTTACGCAGTGCCTTGGCTTCGATCTGACGGATACGCTCACGGGTTACGTCGAACTGCTTGCCCACTTCCTCGAGGGTGTGGTCAGTGTTCATGTCGATACCGAAACGCATGCGCAGTACCTTGGCTTCACGGGCGGTGAGGTTGGCCAGTACTTCGCGGGTGGCTTCTTCCAGGCCCAGCGAGGTAGCGGAGTCCACCGGGGATTCCATGTTGCCGTCTTCGATAAAGTCGCCCAGGCTGGAATCTTCATCGTCACCGATGGGGGTTTCCATGGAGATCGGCTCTTTGGCGATCTTCAGTACCTTGCGGACTTTGTCTTCCGGCATTTCCAGACGCACGCCCAGTTCTTCCGGGGTCGGCTCACGGCCCATTTCCTGCAGCATCTGACGCTGTACCCGGTTGATCTTGTTGATGGTCTCGATCATGTGTACCGGAATACGGATGGTGCGCGCCTGATCCGCGATGGAGCGGGTAATGGCCTGACGAATCCACCAGGTCGCGTAGGTGGAGAACTTGTAACCACGACGGTATTCGAACTTGTCTACGGCTTTCATCAGGCCGATGTTGCCTTCCTGAATCAGGTCGAGGAACTGCAGGCCGCGGTTGGTGTATTTCTTGGCGATGGAGATCACCAGGCGCAGGTTGGCTTCCACCATTTCTTTCTTGGCGCGACGGGCCTTGGCTTCACCGATGGAAATGCGACGGTTGATTTCCTTGATGTCCGCCACCGGCAGGCCAATGACTTCTTCAATGGTGGAAATCTTGCGCTGGGAGCGCTGAATGTCTTCTTTGACCACTTCCAGCTTGTCGGCAATGGCTTTGCCTTTCTTGGTCTTCAGCTGGATATCGACCCAGCCCATATCGGTTTCATTGCCCGGGAACTGCTTGATGAAATCCTTGCGGTCCATGCCGCCACGACGGATGGCAAAAGACATGATCTGACGCTCGAACTTGCGCACCAGGTCCAGATTGTTGCGGGCGCCGACCAGCATCTCGTCATAGATGCGCGGTACCAGCTTGAACAGGGTGAAGTGCTCGGCCAGGGCTTCCAGCGCCTTGGCGGTGCTGGCATGGTCACGACCGTTGCGCTTGAGGGCGCGCTCAGCTTTTTCGTGCAGCGTTTTCAGGTGGTTGAAACGCTCTGCTGCCAGTACCGGATCCAGGCCGCCTTCATCTTCATCATCGTCGCTGTCGTCGCTGTCTTTCTCTTTGTCGTCAGCGTCGTCGTCGTCTTCGTCCTTTTCTTCCTTCTTGGCTTTTTCCGCGAAGGTGGGTTCCTTGTTGGCGTTGGTGGCCGCAGCCCCATCGTCATTGGGATCCAGGTAACCGGCGATGATGTCGGTGAGTTTGCGTTCTTCGTTTTCCACGCGGGCATATTCGTCGATCAGCATGTCGACAGCGCCGGGCCAAAAGGCCAGGGCGTGCATCACTTCGCGGGTGCCTTCCTCGATACGCTTGGCGATTTCGATTTCGCCTTCACGGGTCAGCAGCTCCACGGTGCCCATTTCACGCATGTACATGCGCACAGGGTCAGTGGTACGGCCGGGCTCGTTTTCTACCGAGGCGAGTACTGCGGCAGCTTCTTCGGCGGCCACCTCGTCGGTGCTGTCCGCACTTTCGTCGATCATCAACTGATCGGCATCGGAGGCCTTCTCGACCACGGTGATGCCCATGTCGTTGATCATCTGAATGATGTCTTCAACCTGGTCGGTATCGGTAATGGAATCCGGCAGGTGGTCGTTCACTTCGGCATAGGTCAGGTAGCCCTGTTCCTTGCCGAGGGCGATCAACAGCTTCAGCTGTGATTGTTGCTGCTGCTTTTGAGTCGTCATGCAATAAAGCCCGTCGTCGTGATGATGCCGTGGGGAAACGGCGGATTATACTCGGACATGGGGCTTTCGGCCAGTAATTGCAAGGGGTGGAGGCAGTGAACAGTTAACAGTGAATAGTTAACAGTTGATTGAAAATCAAAGGCTTGCGCTACGGCCGCGCCCTCCGTGGCATCGCGGAGGGGCTGGCGTAATTCAGGGGCCGCTAGTCAAAAGGCTTGCGGGCGTGCTGGCGGGCTTCTGCCAGGGCCTTGTGAAGTTCCTGCCAATAGGCTGCATCGGGGATGCCTGCCTGTTCCACTTCCATCAATGCCGCTTCCAGGCGAGCTACTTCCAGCTGGGAAAGGGCATCCTGCCAGAGGCGGCTGGCCATGGTCTCGGCCATGGGAGGCTTGAGGCTGGCCTTGAGCAGTCGGGACAGGGTTTCTCCCTGCTCCAGTGCCATCAGGGCGCCAAGCAGGGACGCCGGGTGCTGGTGTTTCTGGCACAGCCCGGCCACCTGGATTAGCAGATCAATATGCGGTACCGGCAGTTGCTCCACCCCTTCCGGCAGGGGGTGCGTTTCTACCAGTGCCGGGTAATCCAGCAGCACCAGTACCAGCCTTTCGGCCATGGTCAGTGGGCCCTTGCGGCGGCCGCTGTCCTGACGGGGGGCGGGGGCGCTGTCCAGACTGCCGGGAAAGTCGTCACCGGGATAGAAATCGTCATCACCCTGCGGCGGCATATCACCCCAGTCCGGGGGCGGCGGTTGTTCATCGCCGACATAACCGTCATCCATGGCGGGACGCTGTGGCGCACTTTGCGGTGCCGGTTGCGGCTTTGCGGGCTCCGGTTTGGCCGGCTTGAGCTGGATCAGTGATTCCTTGTCCAGTCGGGTCAGCTGGGCCAGCTCTTCGGTGAGCAGGGCGCGATAAACCGGGCCGGCGGGCTTGTCCAGATAGGGCAGGGCCAGCCGGGCCAGCCGCGCGCGGCCGTCTACGGTGTTCAGGTCCAGGCCTTCCGACAGGTGCCGGAACAGGTAGGTGGACAGGGCATCCGCTTTGTCAGTCATGGCGCGCAGGGCTTCCGGGCCCTGGGTGCGCACCAGGGTATCCGGGTCCTCACCGTCAGGCAGGAACAGGAAGCGCACCTGTTTGCCGTCATCCAGGGCGGGCAGCAGGGATTCCAGGGCCCGCCAGGCGGCACGCACCCCTGCCTTGTCGCCATCGAAGCAGAGGATCACCTCATCCACCTGCCGGAACAGCTTGCGGGCATGATCCTCGGTGGTGGCGGTGCCGAGGGTGGCGACCACATTGGGTACGCCATACTGATGCAGGGCGATCACGTCCATGTAGCCTTCCACCACATAGAGGCGCTCGCTGCGATCACGGCTCTGGCGCCATTCCCACAGGCCATAGAGCTCTTCGCCCTTGCGGAACACCGGGGTTTCCGGGCTGTTCAGGTATTTCGGCTTGCCGTCGCCCAGCACCCGCCCGCCGAAACCGATGGTGCGGCCGCGGGTGTCACGGATAGGGAAGATGATGCGATCGCGGAACTTGTCGTAGACCCGGCCGGTGTCCTCGCGCCGAACCAGCAGGCCGGCGGTAAGGGCCTGCTCCAGTCCGGCCTCGGTGAGTGACAGACCGTTGATCAGGTTGTCGAAGCCTGGCGGGGCAAAGCCGAGGGAGAAACGCTTGGCAATCTCGCCGCTCAGGCCCCGGTTTTTCAGGTAGTTCACCGCTTTCTGTTTTTCCGGCGCCAGGCGTAGCTGCTGGGCATAGAAATGCTCGGCGCGGCTGAGCAGGTCGTAAAGCGACTGGAGCCGGTCCTTGCGCTGGCGGTCGGCGGCGGTTTCCGGGCGGCTTTCCGGCACTTCCATGCCGGCCCGGCTGGCCAGCTGTTTGACTGCCTCCGGGAAGCTCATGTGCTCGTAGTCCATCAGGAAGCCCACGGCATTGCCCTTGGCGCCACAGCCAAAGCAGTAATAGAACTGCTTGTCCGGGGCCACGGTGAACGAGGGGGTCTTTTCCTGATGGAAGGGGCAGCAGGCGCTGTAGTTGCGGCCGGTCTTTTTCAGGGGCACGCGGGAATCGATCAGCTCCACCAGATCGGTGCGAGCCAACAGGTCCTGAATGAAATTATCCGGTATGCGCGCCATGGGAATGATTTTGCCAGAAGGCCGGCTATCTAAACAGAAACAGGAGCGGAAAGGCAGTTAATAGTTAACAGTGAATAGTTAACAGCGAAACCGGGAAAGTCAGGATGTGGGGTGTTGGCGGCTTAGCTGTTCAGCTTGGCGCGAACTTTTCCGCTGGCGGCGCCCATGTCGGCACGGCCCTGGAACTTCGGCTTCAGAATACCCATGACCTTGCCCATGTCCTGCATGCCGGCGGCGCTGGTGCTGGAGATGGCATCGTCGATGAGGGCATCGATTTCCGCGTCGGTCAGCGGTTCGGGGAGGAATTCCTGGAGCACTGCGATTTCCGCTTCTTCCACTTCGGCCAGATCGGCACGGTCGGCGTCGCGGTACTGGGTCGCAGAGTCCTTGCGCTGCTTGATCAGCTTGTCGAGCAGCGCCAGTACACGCTCGTCATCGGGTTCGATGCGTTCGTCTACTTCAATCTGCTTGATCGCTGCCAGCGCCATACGAAAAACGCCAAGACGTGCTTTTTCTTTTGCACGCATGGCGTCTTTCATGGCTGCAGTGAGCTGCTCCTTGAGCGCACTCATCAGACGTCTCTACTCAGCAGTGCTTAGTAAAGGCGCTTGCGAGCGAGTTGCTCACGCTGCAGTTTTTTCAGGTGACGCTTGACGGCTGCGGCACGCTTACGCTTACGCTCTTGAGTGGGCTTCTCGTACTGTTCGCGACGACGCACTTCAGACAGAATGCCCGCTTTTTCACAGCCACGCTTGAACCGGCGCAGGGCCACGTCAAACGGTTCGCCTTCTTTCACCTTCACCTGAGGCATGAAGAATCACCTTCCTAGAAATTTGAGTTTATGGATTCGCTGCGGGCTCAGGTGTCCCATTTGCAGCGAGGGCGCGATTGTACCTAAGTGGCCAGGAAATGCAAATCAGCCGGTCGGGGGGTATCATGGCGCCCCACGTTCTACAGTCAGGCCAGCGGCCGGAGAGAAGCACCATCATGCGCGTATTGGGTATCGAATCAAGCTGTGACGAGACCGGCGTAGCCATCTACGACACCGAGCGGGGGCTGCTGGGGCAGGCCCTGTTCAGCCAGGTGGACATGCACGCCCAGTATGGTGGTGTGGTGCCGGAGCTGGCCAGCCGCGACCACGTGCAGCGGGTGTTGCCTCTGCTCAGGCAGGTGCTGGAGGAGGCGGATACCCGCCCGGAGCAGCTGGATGGGGTTGCCTATACCGCGGGCCCCGGGTTGGCTGGCGCGTTGCTGGTGGGGGCCGGTGTGGCCCGCTCTCTGGCGTTTGGCTGGGGGGTGCCGGCGGTGGAAGTGCACCATATGGAAGGGCATTTGCTGGCTCCCTTGCTGGAAGAGCATGCGCCGGTTTTCCCCTTCGTGGCGTTGCTGGTCAGTGGTGGGCATACCCTGCTGCTGGATGCCAAGAGTCTGGGCGACTACGCGATTCTGGGTGAGTCCGTGGATGATGCTGCCGGTGAGGCCTTCGACAAGGCCGCCAAGATGATGGGGCTGGGTTATCCCGGCGGTCCGCGCATTGCGGCTCTGGCAGAAAAGGGCACCCCGGGGCGCTTCCGCTTCCCGCGCCCGATGACCGACCGTCCCGGGCTGGATATGAGCTTCTCCGGCCTGAAGACCTTTACCCTCAATACCATCCATGATCTGGGGGGCAAGGAGGCGCTGTCCGAGCAGGATCAGGCCGATATCGCCCTGGCCTTCGAGGATGCCTCCGTGGATACCCTGATTATCAAGTGCCGCCGGGCCATGGAGCAGACCGGCTACAAGCAGTTGGTGATGGCCGGCGGCGTGAGCGCCAACCGTTCCCTGCGTGCCCGCCTGGGAGAGCAGATGAAGAAGCGTGGTGTGGAGCTGTTCTACCCGGCACCGCAATACTGCACCGATAACGGCGCCATGATTGCCTTTGCCGGGGCGCTGCGTTTGCAGGCGGGAGAGTCTGCCGAGCTTCCCATCAAGGTGCGCCCAAGATGGCCGCTGACGGAGCTGGCGGGGCTGTAGGCAGGCGCCGCGACCACGACGGAGCCCCCGTTGCTGTAGGAGCCTGCCTGCAGGCGATCCGGGCGAGGGTGAGGAATCAGTTTCGAGTAACGAGAAGCGAGTTTCGAAAGGCAAAACCGGCTGCATGGAATGAAGTTTGGGTTTGATCTTCGAGACTCGCCTCTGGAATCCTTACCTCGCCGAGGCTCGGATCGCTTGCAGGCAAGCTCCTACGGCGGGTTATAGCAAGTGTTTATCGACGCAAAAAGGCGTCAGGCGTTCAGTCAGTCTTCCGGTTTTGATTTTCGAAACTCGCTTCTCGTAACTCGTTACTGATCTTTCTTCTTGAACCCCAGTTCTTCCCCGCGCAGGATCTTTTGCAGGTTGCTGCGGTGGCGGACGATCATGACCACTGACATCACCAGAATCGGCCAGAAGGCCGGGTTCAGCCAGGCGAAGATGCAGGCCGGGGCGACTACGAAGGCGCTCAGGGAGGCGATGGAGGAGATTCGGTTGAGGGCGAACACTGCCAGCCAGGTGCCGCCAGCGACCAGGCCGCTGGGCCAGTGCAGGGCAAATAGCAGGCCAAAGGCGGTGGCCACGCCCTTGCCGCCTTCAAAGCGGAAAAAGATCGGGTAGAGATGGCCGAGGAAGGCACTGGTGCCGGCCAGGGCAGCAATCAGCGGCCCCAAGTCCAGGGCGTTGGCAATCAGTACCGGGATCACCCCTTTGAGCACGTCACCCAGCAGGGTCAATGCGGCAGCGGGTTTGCCGCCAATGCGCAGTACGTTGGTGGCACCGGGGTTGTTGGAGCCCTGGGTGCGCGGGTCCGGGTAGCCGAACAGTCGGCACACCAGAATGGCGCTGGAAATGGAGCCCATCAGATAGCCGGCTACGCACAATGGCAGCAGCCAATACCACACATCCTGTAATGTCCCTGCTTCCACCGGCTATAATCTCCCTTCATATCGCTGGGCGGCCCTTGAGGTCGGCCTATTGTACACAGGGCGACGGCATTGCCCGGGTTGCAAGCGTAACATCTGATTACTACCAATGGGATGCTTCCCGCATGCTGTTGCAGGCGCCAAGGGGCGAGTATGGACATCGTTTATATCAATGATTTGAAAGTGGATACGGTGATCGGCATTTTCGACTGGGAGCGCCGTATCCGGCAGACCGTGAGTCTGGATCTGGAAATGGCGGCCGATATTCGCAAGGGCGCGGCCAGTGATCACATTGATGATGCCCTGGACTACAAGGCCATCGGCAAGCGGGTGATTGCCTTTATTGAAGGCAGCGAGTTTCAGCTGGTGGAAACCCTGGCGGAAAAAGTCGCGCAACTGGTATTGAGTGAGTTTGATGTGCCCTGGCTGAAGCTGCGCCTCAGCAAGCCGGGCGCCCTGCGCGGTGCCCGCGATGTGGGCGTGATCATCGAACGGGGTGAGCGTCCCAATGGATAGCAGCGACACACAGGTTTATCTCAGTCTCGGATCCAATATCGACCGGGAGCACAACATCCGATCCGGCCTGGATGCGCTGGAAGCGGTGTTTGGCGAGCTGGAGATCAGCCCGGTGTACGAGAGCGAAGCGGTGGGTTTTGACGGCGATGCCTTCTACAACCTGGTGGTGGGGATTCGCACTGCCATGGCGGTGGCCGAATTGACCTCCTGCCTGAAAGGCATGGAGAAGGATCACGGCCGGGTTCGCGGCGAGAAGAAGTTTGCCAGCCGGACCCTGGATATCGATATCCTGACCTACGGCGATGCGGTGGGCTCCATTGATGGTGTGCAGCTGCCCCGCGATGAAATCCTCAAGCATGCGTTCGTGCTCAAGCCGCTGGTTGATCTGGCACCCGATGGCGTTCACCCGGAAACCGGCGAGGCGTATCAGGAGATTCTCAAGCAATCGAACTTCGATGCGCAAAAGTTGTGGGTGGTGGAGTTTCCGCGATAATCAGCTACGAGCTACGAGCTACGAGCTACAAGCTACAAGCTACAAGCTACAAGCTACGCTTGATTGGAAGGAAAACCCCAAAAAGTTCCCGAGCTCCATCACTTCTACGAAGCCGCTGTAGGAGCCTGCCTGCAGGCGATCCGAGCCCAAGCGAGGTAAGGATTCCAGAAACGGATTTCGAGTACCGAGTTTCGAAAATCAAAACCCAAAGCAGATTCCAGGCCGAGGGTTTTGCCTTTCGAAACTCGCTTCTCGTAACTCGTTACCTCGCGTGGGCTCGGATCGCGGTCGAACGACCGCTCCTACAGCAGGCTCTAGCGAGTGTTGTACTGATACAAAAGAGCCCGCCCGGATATCCGGGCGGGCTCTTTTGTATCAGGAATCTCGAATCAATAATGCTGCGGCTGCATGCCGGCTTGTGCCCAGCTGAAGAAATCGTATTCCATTCTCGACAGGCCGCCGGGGTAGAGGTGGCCGATGCGTTGCAGGGTGGGGCGGCGGTCGGTTTTTTCCAGGTCCTGTAGCAGTTGTCGCAGGGTGCTTCGCCCCACCGGTTTCGACATCAGGAAAGCGGTGGTGCCCCAGGCGACGGTGTAGGGAATGGCATTGAGTTCATGGGCCATCTTGCGCCAGGCTCGGTCATCCAGAGACAGGTACTGACGCAGGGTGATCAGTTGCCGGGTAGCAATCCAGCTCTGGATGCGTTCCTCGGCATCCGGCAGGGCGGTGACTACCGCCTGACCGTTGGCCTGCACTTTCAATGTCTGGAAATATTGCGCCAGTCCCTCATGCAGCCAGACCGGTGAGGCCGGGGAAAGCTGGAACAGCAACACATGGCTGGATTCATGCAGAATGGTCTGGGCCACGTCATCGTCATCCGGACTCCAGCGCCATACCGCCACTTCATTGCTGGCAGGAAGAAACACGCCGGCGTAGTTGGCGTTGCCGCTGGCTCCCCGTTGTTCCATCCACTGCACGAAATCTGCCTGTTCATTGAACAGGTGCAGGTTGACCTCGGCGGTGCCATGCAGATCCAGACCCAGGTCCTGGCGGTAGCGATCATAGATATGGCGGATGGCGGACAGGGTCTGTTCATGAAGGCCGTCCGGCAGGGTGAATTCCTGATGGCGGATCTGGATCTTCAGGGACTCGATGCGGGAAGGCTGCACCTTGGGGGTAACCACCGAAGAGTGATTTTCTTCCGGTGGGCGGTCACCGAAGTGCAGTTTACCGTTGGCGTCGCGCCATTGGTAAATCTCGGCATGGCACGGGGTGGCAAGTATGGCAGCCAGCACCATGACGGGGGCTAGTAGTCGTCGCAATTCTCGTCAATCCATTGTTGCGTTTGGGCGATGTCCGCCTCGGCTTCCTCGCGGAGGCTGTCGCGCCGGGAGCCATCGTCGTCCACATAAACGAAGGGGCGATTGAGTGCCTTGATCCGCTCCCGTGCCTTCTTGCACATGGGCACCATGTGCCGGCGCCGTGCTTGCTCTTCCTGGCGGGCCTGTTGTTGTTCCTGCTTCTGGCGAGTCTGTTCGCTTTCACGCAGGCGTTGCAGACGCTGGTGAATCTGCTGGACGTTTTCATCCTGTCCCAGCTTGGCGGGGCCTTTTACGTCCATGGCTTCATGCTGGGCGTCCGGGGCTCGATCCCCGAACTGCCAGTTGCCGTTTTCATCTTTCCAGCGATAGATTTCCGCGCCGGCGATTAACGGCACCAGCATCGCTATCATCACTGCTATCCCTGCGATCACGCGCATCGGTATGCGCCCCCCTTCTTAAACCCTTCGTTGTCTTTTTAAGGTAATTGCTTATGCCATGCACGGATGGCGCTTCTGACGATCAACTTCCTTGCAGCGCCAGTGAGCGACCGCCATCCACCGCCAGAATCTGTCCAGTGACAAAGCCTGCGGCACTGGCCAGCCATTGTACCGCGCCGGCAATATCCTCGGGCGTACCGCAGCGTTTCAGAGCGGTGGAATCGGTGATGGCATCCTGGTTCATCTGGCCACTCTCCGGCCAGAGGATGGGCCCCGGTGAGACGCCGTTGACGCGAATCTCCGGGCCCAGCTCCCGGGCCAGGCTTTTGGTCATCATGGCAAGGCCGGCTTTGGCCATGCAATAGAGGGTGTGCTGAGAGAGCGGTTTTTCCGCGTAAACGTCGACGATATTGATGATGCTGCCATTCTGCTCACGCAGGGCCGGGGCCAGTTGCTGACTGAGGATAAAGGGCGCACGCAGGTTGCTGTGTACCAGCCGGGTCCAGTCGTCGTCGCTGGCGGTCTCCACCGGGGTGGGGTAGAAGCTGGAGGCGTTGTTGACCAACAGATCCAGCCGACCGAAGGCATCCACGGCCTGGGCAGCGAGGCGGCGTACGGCATCGGGATCATCCAGGTCTGCCTGAAGTAGTCGGCTGCTGTCCGGACGAGTCTCTTCCAGTTCTGCCGCGAGGGCTTCCGCTTCCTGCTGGCTGCCACGGTAGTGGATGATTACCCGCATGCCGCTGGCATGCAGGGTACGAACAATGGTGGCGCCAATGCGGCGGGCACTGCCGGTCACCAGGGCTACAGGTTGCATGATTCCTTGTACTCCTTGAGGGCCTGAATACGCGCCCGGGTAATAGCTTCACCCAGTTCCGGGCCGCTGAAGCCTTGCTGCTGCAGGGCCTGAACATCCACCTTGCGGGCGGCCTCGGCAGCACCCAGCAGATAACCGGCCTGGGGATAATCCCGATCTTCAAAGCCGGTACGGCCGCGGGCATCCGCCTCACAGGCCCCCACGAAGGTGGCCAGGCGTTCCGGGCGGCGCAGTACATCCAGGCTTTTCAGCAGTTTCCAGACCGTGGCTGGCTTCAGCTCCAGGGCGCGATGACAGTGGGTATGGTATTCGCCCACCAGTGAAGCCAGCGTGGCGGTCTCACGGGGCACCTTGAGCCGTTTGGAGACGGTCTGGCTCATGCGGCTGCTGCGAATCTCATGGGCAATGTGCCGTGGCCATTCCTCCGGCGGTGTCTTGCCCTTGCCCAGGTCGTGGCAGAGAATCGCGTAGCGCCCATCCAGATTCAGGCCCATGCGGCTGGCCTGTTCCAGGCACAGCCATTGATGTACCAGGGTATCGATTTCCGGGTGGTGCTGTTCCGGCTGGGGCACGCCGTCCAGGGCGGCCAGTTCAGGGAACAGCTTTTCCAGCGCGCCACAGGCATGCAGCACCTGAAAGAACACCTGTGGGTCGCGCTCCATGAGTGCCCGGCTGGTTTCCTTCCACACCCGCTCCGGCACCAGATAATCCAGCTCGCCGCTGTCACTCAGTTGGCGCATCAGCGCCAGGGTGTCGTCGGCCACCCGGAAACCCAGCCAGTGATAGCGAGCAGCAAAGCGGGCCACCCGCAATACCCGCAGGGGATCTTCGGCGAAGGCGGGAGACACATGGCGCAGCAAGCGGGCCTTGAGATCCGCGCGGCCGTTGAACGGATCCACCACCGGGCCACCTTTCTCCCGGGCCATGGCATTGATGGTCAGGTCTCGGCGCACCAGATCGTCTTCCAGAGTCACATCGCTGGCGGCATAAAAGGTAAAGCCGCCATAGCCATGGCCGGACTTGCGTTCGGTGCGGGCGAGGGCATATTCCTCTTTGGTCTTCGGATGGAGGAAGACAGGGAAATCCTGACCCACAGGCTGATAGCCCTGCGCCTGCATTTCGTCCGGCGTCGCGCCGACCACGACCCAGTCCTTTTCGGTGACAGGCAGGCCGAGCAACTGATCCCGGACCGCGCCGCCCACCAGATAAATTTTCATCTTGTGCGCCTTTGCATTCTTGAGCAGAATGTTCTCATGCTTTCTATCGTACTGAAACTCAACAGCCTTGTGATGGTCATCGATCGCTGTGCACGCAAATGGCGTGCGCAGGGACGGCGGCTGTCTGACTGATAGTTTCAGTTTGGCAAGAAGGCCGCAGTGTCCCCGACCTGCGGCCTTTTTTCGTTTTAGGGGTTTGCAGGTCGTTAACCAGCTACAAGCTGCAAGCTACAACACGAGACAGGTTTTCAGCTTTGATATTTCTTTCGCCGCGCACAAGCGTAGAGCGCGGCTCCCACGAGGGGAGTTCAAGGCAGAACCTAACCGTGCTGCAGCTTGCAGCTTGTAGCTCATACAAGGAGAACGAAATGCCAACCCTGGCAGCGTATTTGATCGTGGTGGCGGTGTGGGCGACTACCCCGCTGGGGATTAAATGGAGTGGTGAGGCCATGGCGCCGCTGGCGGCGGCCGGTGTGCGTATGGGTATCGCTGCGCTGCTGGGTCTCATGTGGCTGCGATGGAAACGTCAGGCGCTGCCACTGCATCGCCAGGCCCGGATCAGTTATCTGGCGGCGTTGCCGGGGATCTTCGGGGCCATGGGCTGCAGCTATGTGGCCTCCAGCTACCTGCCTTCCGGTCTGATCTCAGTGATCTTTGGTCTGGCGCCGTTGTTGTCGGGATTGATGATGCAGTTCCTGCCGGGCAGTGTGCGACTCAACAGCTGGCACTGGGGCGCCTGTATCATGGGTCTGTTCGGTCTGATGCTGGTGTTTGATGACAGTCTGTCGGTGTTGTTTGCTGGCGGAGACATGGGCGATCGGGGTATTGGCGTGCTGTGGATGCTCACGGCGGTCACCCTGTTTTCCGGCAGTGGCATTGCGGTGCAGCGGGTCGGCGCCGGGCTCAAGCCCATGCAGCAGACCGTGGGCGGGCTGCTGCTGTCGTTGCCCTTTTATGGTCTGGCGATTGCGCTGACAGGGCAGTCGCTGACCTGGAACGGCGACGTGCGTGGCCTGTCGGCGATCGTCTATCTGGCGGTGTTTGGTTCTCTGCTGGGGTTCTACAGCTACTTCCAGATTCTGGCGCGACTGCCGGCGGCCACGGTGGCGCTGGTGACCCTGATCACCCCGGTACTGGCGCTGACGCTGGGCAGTCTTTTCAACGCGGAAAGGCTGGGCGGCATGGTGCTGGCCGGCGCGCTGCTGATTGTGGTGGCGCTGGGGCTGTTCATGCTCGGTGATCATCAGGTGCGTCGTACCCTGAAGGTAATCCCGAAGGGCGAGGCTGCCTGACGCCACTGGCGGAGATCCCCTGTCGGGGATTTCCGCCCTACATGACGGTGATGGGTTCCGGAGAAGGTGGCATGGAATAGCGACTCACAACGCTGCCGTTTTCCACGCTTTCCAGGTGCACATCGAATTGCCACAGACGATGCAGGTGTCGCAGTACTTCATTGGTGCTGTGGTCATCCAGCGGTCGGCCGTCGCTGCGTTGATGACGCAGGGTCAGGGCGCGATCACCATGGATGTTGGCGCTGACGATCTGGATGTTCGGTTCCTGAATGCTCAGGTTGTACTGCTCGGCCAGTGATTCCCGTACCCGACGGTAACCCTGCTCATTGTGAATGGCGCCCACTTCCACATAGTCCTTGCGGTCATCATCACTGATCTGGAACAGCTTGAACTGGCGGATCATCTTCGGTGACAGGAACTGCTGGATAAAGCTTTCATCCTTGAAGCTCTGCATGGCGAACTTCACCGTCTCCAGCCAGTCACTGCCGGCAATCTCCGGGAACCACTCGCGGTCTTCATCGTCCGGGTTTTCGCAGATGCGACGAATATCCTGGAACATGTTGAAGCCGATCGCATAGGGGTTCATGCCGCTGTAGAAAGAGGCATCGAAGGGAGGCTGGTAGATCACCTGGCTGTGGCTCTGCAGGAATTCCAGCATGAAGCCATCGGTGACCTTGCCTTCGTCATACAGCGAATTGATCAGGGTGTAGTGCCACAGACAGGCCCAGCCTTCATTCATTACCTTGGTCTGCCGTTGCGGATAGAAGTACTGTGCCATCTTGCGCACGATGCGGATGATTTCCCGCTGCCAAGGCTGCAGCAGCGGAGCATTCTTCTCGAGAAAATAGAGCAGGTTCTCCTGGGGCTCCGCCGGGAAAGTGGACGGGGCTTCGCGGGTCTTGATGGCCGGCTGCAGCTCAGGGAAGGTACGCCACAGTTCTGACACCTGCTTTTGCAGGATGTCTTCGCGCTCCCGTTGCCGTTTCCGTTCTTCCACAATGGAAATCGGGGAGGGCCGTTTGTAGCGGTCCACGCCGTAGTTCATCAGCGCATGGCAGGAATCCAGGGTTTCCTCTACCGCGGTGACGCCATGGCGTTGTTCGCATTCGGCAATATAGTTACGGGCAAACACCAGATAGTCGATGATGGAGGAGGCATCGGTCCAGGTCTGGAACAGGTAGTTGCCCTTGAAGAAAGAGTTGTGGCCATAGCAGGCATGGGCGATCACCAGGGCCTGCATGGTGATGCTGTTTTCTTCCATCAGGTAGGCAATGCAGGGATCCGAGTTGATCACGATCTCGTAGGCCAGCCCCATCTGCCCGCGGCGATAGCGGCCTTCCACCTCCACGAACTGCTTGCCGAACGACCAGTGGTTGTAGCCCACCGGCATGCCTACCGACGAGTAGGCATCCATCATCTGCTCGGACGAGATCACCTCGATCTGGTTGGGATAGGTATCCAGTCCGAACTTGTTGTGGGCCAGATCGGCAATGGCGGCATCGTAATCTGCCAGCAGTTCGAAGTTCCAGTCTGAGCCTTCGGATAGATAGGCCATCAGCTTTCCATCCTCTTTTTGAATAGTTGCCGGAACACCGGGTAAATTTCGCCCGGTTCGTCTATCTGGGCCATGGAAAACGCCGCCGGGTGGCGCGCCATGATCGTTTCATACTGATCCCACAGTGCCTGGTGGGCACGGGGCATCACTTCCACATAGGAGAAGTATTGCAGCTTCGGCAGCAACTCTTCTTCAATCAGTTTGGCGCAGGCCGGGGAGTCATCGTTCCAGTTATCGCCATCGGACGCCTGGGCCGCGTAGATATTCCACTGATCCACCGGGTAGCGTTCATTGATGATGTCCCGGGTCAGCTTCAGGGCACTGGAGACGATGGTGCCGCCGGTTTCCCGGGAATAGAAAAACTCCTCCTCGGTGACTTCCTTGGCGCTGGTGTGGTGGCGGATAAACACCACTTCAATCTGGTCGTAGTTGCGTTGCAGGAACAGATACAGCAGCAGGAAGAAGCGTTTGGCCAGGTCCTTCATGTTCTGGTTCATGGAACCGGATACATCCATGATGCAGAACATCACCGCCCGGCTTACCGGCACCGGTTCCTTGATGTGATGGTTGAAACGCAGATCCAGGGTGTCCAGATAGGGAATGCGATCAACACGGCGCTCCAGTTTCTGGATCTGTTCATCCAGTTCCTGCAGGCGGGCCTGCCGTTGCGGCGACTGGTCTTCTTTCAGTAGCGCTTCTCGCTCGTTCTTGAGGTCGCGAATACGCTTGCGGGTGGCCGCAGTCAGAGCGCGACGGCGCATGGACGCCTGGCGCATGGAGCGGACGATATTGATCTTGGCGGGCATGCCCTGGCTGACAATGCCGCCGTGGCGGGTCTTGAAGACCTGGGCGCCTTCCAGGTGGCGTTTGACCAGATTGGGAAGCTCCAGGTCCTCAAACAGAAAGTTGAGGAACTCCTGCTTGTCGATCTGAAACGCAAACTCGTCCTGGCCCTCGCCGGAGTCGCTGGCGTCGCCATCGCCGGAGCCCTGACCACCACCGCCTTCCGGGCGCTTGAAGCGGTCGCCCTGGTTGAACTCCTTGTTACCGGGGTGAACGATGCTGCGCTGGCCGCCCTGGCCATGATGGAAAACCGGCTCGGAGAGGTCTTTCTGGGGAATGCTGATCCGCTCGCCCTGTTCCATATCCTTGATGGAACGGCGATTGACTGCATCGTTGACGGCCTCACGAATATGTTTACGGTAACGCCGTAAAAACCGCTGCCGATTGACGGTGCTCTTGTGCTTGTCATTCAGGCGGCGATCAATAATGTAGCTCATGGGCTTCCTCCGGAAGCGGCAACACGCTTCACGCAACAGGCAACAACGCGGGATCGGATAAAGCGGGTTTGGGTGTTCTCGCCGCGATTACGTTTGGGCGCGGAGAGAACAATGCATAACGCTAAACCCCTGATGCCGTGTTGTTGCGTGCAGCGTGTTGCATGTTGCGTCTCCTACTGTGCCTTTCTCACCCGCAGATACCATTCCGACAACAGCCGTACCTGCTTTTCGGTATAGCCACGGGACACCATGCGCTGCACGAAGTTGTTGTGCTTGCGCTGATCGTCTTCGCTGCCTTTGGCGTTGAAGGATATGACCGGGAGGAGATCTTCGGTGTTGGAGAACATCTTCTTCTCGATCACATCGCGCAGCTTCTGGTAACTGAGCCAGGTCGGGTTCTTGCCGTGGTTGTTGGCCCGGGCGCGCAGCACAAAGTTGACCACCTCGTTGCGGAAGTCTTTCGGGTTGGAAATACCCGCCGGTTTTTCGATCTTTTCCAGATCCTCGTTGAGCGCCTGGCGATCGAAAATCTCGCCGGTATCCGGATCGCGGAATTCCTGATCCTGAATCCAGAAATCGGCGTAGGTCACATAGCGGTCGAAAATGTTCTGGCCATACTCGGAATAGGATTCCAGGTACGCGGTCTGGATTTCCTTGCCGATGAATTCCACGTAGCGGGGAACCAGATATTCCTTGATGAAGCGGCGGTACTGGTCGGTGAGCTCCTGGGGATACTGCTCCTGCTCAATGCGCTGCTCCAGCACATGAATCAGGTGCACCGGGTTGGCAGCCACTTCAGTGTGATCGTAGTTGAACACCTTGGAGAGGATCTTGAAGGCGAAGCGGGTAGAGAGTCCGTTCATGCCTTCGTCCACGCCGGCCATATCGCGATATTCCTGCATGGACTTGGCGTGGGGATCCACATCTTTCAGGTTCTCGCCGTCGTACACCCGCATCTTGGAATAGATGCTGGAATTTTCCGGCTCTTTCAGGCGCGTGAGAATGGAGAACTGCGCCAGCATGTGCAGGGTGTCCGGAGCGCATTGCGCTTCGCGCAGGCTGGAATTGCGCAGCAGCTTGTCGTAGATCTGCACTTCCTCGGTGACGCGCAGACAGTAGGGCACCTTGACGATATAGACCCGGTCAATAAAGGCTTCATTGTTCTTGTTGTTGCGGAAAGTGTGCCATTCCGCTTCGTTGGAGTGGGCCAGCACGATGCCGTCATAGGGGATCGCGCCCAGATGCTCTGTGCCGTTGTAGTTGCCTTCCTGGGTGGCGGTCAGCAGGGGGTGAAGTACCTTGATGGGCGCCTTGAACATTTCCACGAATTCGAGGATGCCCTGGTTGGCCCGGCACAGGCCGCCGGAGTAGGCATAGGCATCCGGATCATCCTGGGCGAAGTCTTCCAGTTTGCGGATATCCACCTTGCCCACCAGTGCGGAAATATCCTGGTTGTTTTCATCGCCGGGCTCGGTCTTGGCCACGGCAATCTGGTCCAGGATGGAGGGGTAGCGTTTCACCACCCGGAACTGGCTAAGGTCACCACCGAATTCATTCAGTCGCTTCACCGCCCAGGGCGACATGATGGTGCGAATGTAACGACGGGGAATGCCGTATTCCTCTTCCAGAATCGGGCCGTCTTCTTCCGGGTCGAACAGGGACAGGGGGGAGTCGTTTACCGGTGAACCCTTGATGGCATAGAAGGGCACCTTCTGCATTAACGCCTTGAGCTTTTCTGCCAGGGAGGACTTGCCACCACCAACGGGGCCGAGCAGGTAGAGAATCTGTTTCTTTTCTTCCAGCCCCTGGGCGGCGTGGCGGAAGTAACTGACGATGTTTTCGATGACTTCTTCGAGGCCGTAAAACTCATCGAAGGCGGGGTAGCGACGGATCACCTTGTTGGAAAAGATGCGTGACATGCGCGGGTCTTGCGAGGTGTCGACCATTTCCGGTTCGCCAATGGCCATCAACATGCGCTCGGGTGCGGTGGCGTAGGCGCTGGGGTCGCGTTTGCACAGATCCAGGTACTCCTCCAGCGACATTTCTTCCTGCTGCGTCGCATCGAAACGGTCCTGGTAGTGGCGGATAATGCTCATGCCGGCTTCCTCCTGCGGAACCAAAATTGTCACAACAAAACTACATTCAGGGTGATTCCTTGTTAGTGAAAAAAACGTGCAAATGAATGAGGGAAAGGGCGTCGTTGTTTATCGCTTTCAACGTCACCGTACTGCTTTAGGATGTAACCAAACAACAGAACAAGTCAAAGGGAAGCGAAATTATTTTCGCAAAAAAAAGGATGAAGTGTAGGGATGCCGCGCCAGACGTTGAATTGGCTTCGCGCTGGCGCTTGAGGGGAAAGAAAAACCGTTGCTAGCAGTCGCAGGAGGTGCGTGCCAGATCATCCAGTCGCAATGCCGTGAGGCTGCCGCCCCAGACACAGCCGGTATCCAGTGCCTCTACCTTGCCGACCCCGGTATGGCCTTCCAGTGCGGCCCAATGGCCAAACAGCAGGCGTTGGCTGGTCTCCCGGCGCTGTGGATGCAGGAACCAGGGCATGAATCCGCTGGGCGGGGCATCGGCTTCCCCCTTGGTGGTGAGATCCAGCTCGCCGGCCTGATTCACAAAGCGCATGCGGGTGAAGTGATTGGTGATTACCCGCCAGCGATCCGGGCCCTGCAGGTCTTCATTCCAGCCCGCCGGCTGATTGCCGTACATGTGGGCAAAGAAGTCGCCGCAGCGCTGGTCTTTCAGCACGGTCTCTACTTCCCGGGCGCGGCTGCGGGCCTGGTCCAGGCTCCACAGGGGCGGAATGCCCGCATGGGTGAGGGTGGCCTCATGCTCAGGGATATCGATGAGCAGCGGGCAATGCTGTAGCCAGCCCAGCAACGCCGTGCGATCGGAGGCATCCAGGATCTCAGCCAGGGTGTCCTTGCGCTTGCTTCTGGTGGCACCGTGAGCCACTGCCAGCAAATGCAGGTCGTGGTTGCCCAATACGCAGTGCACATTGTCACGCAGCTGAAACACCCGTCGCAGTGTGCCCAGCGAATCCGGCCCCCGATTGATCAGGTCCCCGGCCAGAAACAGCCGGTCCTTGTCCGGATTGAAGCGGATCTTTTCCAGCAGGCAATCAAACGCCTCCAGGCACCCCTGCAGATCCCCAATAGCGTAATCGCTCACTCTAGCGCTCCAGCGGGCACGGCCAGGCGTCGAGCATCAGGCATCAGGCGTCCAGCGTTATCAATGCAATGCATGCGGTACCGCGAGGGTGAAGGTGGGGATTTCGGCATCAAAGTGTATGCCATCTTCGCCGATCATCTGGTAACTGCCGCGCATACTGCCCACTTCGGTTTCCAGAATGGCGCCGCTGGTGTACTCGAAGCTCTGGCCCGGGGCAATGTGCGGCTGCTCGCCGATGACGCCTTCGCCGTGTACCTCCTGCACCCGCTCCTTGCCATCGGTGATGACCCAGTGGCGGGTGAGCAGGCGGGCGCTGACACTGCCCTCGTTACGGATGGTGATGTGGTAGGCAAACACCCAGCGATCACTTGCCGGATCGCTTTGATTGGCAAGGTATTCGGTGGCCACGGTGACCCGGATATTGTGGTGTGGGTCGGGAGTGGTCATGGCTGGGAAATCTCCTGCTTCAGGATGAAGTGTCGGTGTCGGGGCGGCTGATGTTGGCCAGGGCCACGTAGTCCGCCACGCTGAGCTGGTCCGGGCGTAATCCGGCATCAATGCCGGCCTGCTCGAACTGCTCCAGAGTCACAAAGGATTTTAAACTATTGCGGATCGCCTTGCGTCGCTGGGTGAAGGCCTGGGCCACCAGGCGGCGCAGGTGATCTTCGTCCTCCGCCGGGTGGGGCGGGGAGGCATGGGGAATCAGGCGCACCACGGCGGAATCCACCTTGGGCGGCGGGCTGAAGGCCCCCGGGGGCACGAAGAACAGGTAATCCGCCTGGCAGTGGTACTGGACCATGATCGACAGACGTCCCCAGTCCCGGGTGCCGGGGCTGGCGGTAAGGCGATCCACCACTTCCTTCTGCAGCATGAAGGTCATGTCGCTGATGGCATCTGACTGGTCGAGCAGGTGGAAGATCAGCGGGGTGGAAATGTTATAGGGCAGATTGCCGATCACCCGCAGCGGCTTGTCTGACGGCTTGAGGGTGCGGAAATCAAACTTCAGGGCGTCGGACTCGTGAATGGTCAGCCGGTCAGGGGTGTTTTCCTGGCGCAGCAGCGCGATCAGGTCGCGGTCCAGTTCCACCACGTGCAGGTGCGGAATCTCTTCCAGCAGCGGGTAAGTCAGGGCGCCACGGCCGGGGCCGATTTCCACCAGGGTGTCACCCTGCTGCAGGCCCAGCGTGCGGATCATGCGGTCGACCAGGTTGCGGTCATGCAGGAAATGCTGGCCAAAGCGTTTGCGGGTGCGGTGTTCTGTCATGTCATGCGTCCTCAAGGGCGGCCAGATTCAGTGCCAGCCGGGTGGCGGCCACCAGGCTGCCGGACTTGGCCTTGCCGGTGCCAGCCAGCTCAAAGGCGGTGCCGTGATCCACGGAGGTGCGGATAAAGGGCAGCCCCAGGGTGATATTGATGGCCTCGCCAAAGCCGGCGTACTTGAGCACAGGGAGCCCCTGGTCATGGTACATGGCCAGCACCGCATCATGTTGTTCCAGCAAATGGGGCTGGAAGGCAGTGTCGGCGGGGAGCGGGCCGGTGATATCAAAGCCCTGATCCCGCAATTGTTGCAGGGTGGGAATGATCACATCCAACTCTTCCCGGCCCAGATGACCGCCTTCGCCAGCGTGGGGGTTGAGTCCCAGCACCATGATGCGCGGCACCGAAATGCGGTACTTGTCTACCAGGTCGTCGCGGAGAATGGTAAGGGTGCGAATGAGGCTGTCAGGGGTGATGGCTGCCGGCACCTGGCTCAAGGGCAGGTGGGTGGTGGCCAGGGCTACCCGCAATTCCCTGGCGGTGAGCATCATTACCACCCGGTCAACGCCGGCCTGCTCGGCGAGAAATTCGGTATGCCCGGTGAAGTCCGGGTAGCCGCCATCGCAAATGATGTTCTTGGCCACCGGTGCGGTAACCATGGCGGAAAAGGTGCCATCCATGCAGCCCCGGGCGGCCCGGGTGAGCATCTCGATGGTGCCGGATGCGGTGGCCGGATCCGCTTGCCCGGCAGTTACCGCCGCGCCGGCAGGGGTATGCCACACGGAGACGAAATCCGGGGTCAGTGGATCGCGAATGGCGGGCTCGCCGGGCTGCCAGTCCCACAGCCGTGGCGTCATGCCAAGCTGGTGAGCACGCTGCTCCAGCACCTCACGGTCGCCAATCACCACCAGTGGCTTGCCGGGAAACAGCGCCGGCAACGCCAGCGCCAGATCCGGCCCAATACCGGCAGGGTCACCACAGGTAACGGCAACAGGGGAAGGCATGGCCATTTACCCGCGTGTTGCGTGTTGCGTGCTGCGTGCCAGCGTCATAATCTCACATCCACATAGGATTCGCTGCGCTGCTCCTGCACCCAGGTTTCCAGCTCTTCCTCAAAACGGCGTTTCTGCAGGGCCTGGGTGGCCTGCATACGGCGGAATTCCTCGCTCATGTCGGCATCGCGTACGGCGTCCAGGCGCAGGAAATGCCAGCCAAACTGGGTTTCGAACACCGGGGACAGCTCACCCTGTGGGGTGTTCAGCATCATCTGTTCGAATTCCGGCACCATTTCGCCCAGGCTGACCCAGCCCAGTTCGCCGCCATTGCGGGCGCTGCCAGGATCGTCCGAGTATTCCGCCGCAACAGTGGCAAATTCTGCCCCGTTGGCAATGCGGTCATGCAGGCGGCTGGCCTGCTCCCGGGCCTGCTCGCTGTTGGTCAGGGCGTCGGTCTTGATGAGGATATGGCGCACCTGGTACTGGGTGACGACCTTCTCGGCGCCACCACGGCGATCAAGCATCTTCAGGAGGTGAAAGCCCGCCCCGGAGCGGATCGGGGCAGACACTTCCCCTTTCTCCATGCCCAGGGCGGCTTCGGCAAACAGTGAAGGCCACTGCTCGGCCGGGCGCCAGCCCAGATCGCCGCCTTCCAGTGCCTTGGGGCCGTCGGAATTGGATACCGCCAGCTGGGCAAAGTCTTCACCCTGCTTGAGCCGCTGCGCGATGTCTTCAACCTTGCTGGTGGCAGCTTGCACGTCTTCCGGGGTGGCGCCGGAGGGCAGCCGCACCAGGATATGGCCGAGGTGGAAATCCTCCTCGAACATCTTCTTGCCCATCTCCGATTCCAGAAAACGGTCCACTTCGCGGTCGGTCACGCGGATACGTGAGGCCACAGTGCGCTGCTGCAGACGGGAAATGATCATGTCCTCGCGGATCTGCTCGCGGAACTGGGGCCAGTTATAGCCGTCCTGTTGCAGGGCGGCAGCGAAATCTTCCAGGGTCATGTTGTTCTGACGGGCAATGCCGGCCATGGCCTGGTTGAGAGAGGCTTCGTCCACCTTGATGCCGGCGCGGTCGGCCAGCTGCAGCTGCACCCGCTCCAGAATCATGCGATCCAGCACCTGCTCACGCATGATCGCCGGCGGCGGCAGCGGCTGGCCGTTTTCCTGGAACTGCATGGCAATCAGGTTGATGCGCTCATCCAGCTCACTGGCCATGATGGCGCCATCATTCACCACCGCCACAATCCGGTCCAGCATCTCCACCTTGGCCTGGCCCAGCAGCGGCAGGCACAGGGCAGCAATCATCAACAGTCCCCGCAGGGGGCGTGCGTGTTGCGTGCTGCGTGAAGCGTGCAGCGTTCCGTTATTCATACTCTCTCCTGTATCCCGGGATGCTGCGTTCCAGCAGGGAATCCACCTGCCCGCCAAAGCCACCCAGGCCAATCATCTGAATCTGGAACCAGATCGTGCTGTCGCCTTCCAGATCGCCGTCACCGTCTTCATCGGTGAGCTCACGCTGGCTGAGCAGACGCAGCTTCCAGCAGCAGTTGCGGTATTCGGCACCTGCCATGGTTTCCAGTGTGCGTTTGTTTTCCAGGTCATACATCCAGCGGCCGACCACACGCCAGTGGCGGTGCACCGGCAAGATGGCGCTGATTTCCGATTCCTGGATGTCGTCGGCGGGGCGGTCGTGGTAGCCCACATTGAATACCCGCCGCTCGCGGTCGTTGTAGCCAATCTGGAAGTTGGAGCGCTCACGCTCGTTGGCTTCCAGATCCCACTGTGCTTCTGTGTAGAGGTACCAATCGCTGGCAAAGTTCCATCGCGCGTCGCCCACCAGCGGGGTCTGGTCGTCGGTGGGGTCTTCCAGGGGCTCGTCGGTGATCACCTTGCGATCGTCGAAGTAGAAGCCCTGGGCCATGCGCAGGCGCAGCTGCTCGCGGCCGGAGGCATCATGCAGGAAGCGGCTGGTCAGACCCAGCGCCAGCTTTTCCTCGTCGCCGATACGGTCATAACCGATAAAACGGTTTTCCCGGAACAGGGTGTTGTAGGAGAAGGTCAGGTCCCTGCTGTCGAAGTTCGGCAGGGTGCTCTGGTCTTCATAGGCCACCTTGTTGAAGAACAGGCGCGGTTCCAGGGTCTGGGTGTAGCTGGTGCCAAACCAGTTGCTGGGGCGCTCGAAGATCAGCCCGGAATCCACACTGGCGCCCCAGGTGGTCATCTCTGGCATATCGTCATCGGTGGCGTCCACGTTATCGAGCTGGTAACGGGTGTGGTACACCCGCCCGCGGGGCTCCAGATAGCTCCAGCTGTTCTGCAGCCGCAGGCTCAGGGCCGGGGCGGCATGGCCGCGCAGGCCGGTGGCCTTGCCGCTGTCGTCGGAGCTGCTGCGCTCGAAGGCGGTAAAGTCGGACAGCCACAGTCCTTTCAGGGGGCCGATCAGGGTCGGGTCGCCGGACAGCTGCAGCTGTGGCAGACGGCGGTAGGGCAGGTCTTCATCGGCCAGGGTCGGGTCGATGGTCTGCCAGGACTGCATCCGCCCCAGCATGTCCCAGGTGCGGCCGTAGTAGCGGGCTTCCGCCAGCCGCGGCAGGTGGGTCTGGGAGCTGATTTCCAGGCCGGTGTCCAGATCCTTGAAGTAGAAGTCATCGGACACGTAATTGAAATCGGTACTCAGATTCCAGCGACCCACGCTACCGTTGTGGTTCCAGCGGCCCACCTGGCGGTCCTCGTCATCGAACTTGCGGTCGTTGAACAGGATACCGTAGCTCAGGTCACCGGAGCCCAATGGCGTCAGATAACGGAATTCCGTGTCCACACCACTGCCGCGGCCGTCGATGTAGCGCGGTGCCAGGGTGGCATCCATCTGTGGATGGATGTTGATGTAGATCGGCTGGGAAATATCCAGACCATTGTCATCGCCGATGGCAATGGTGGGGAACAGCAGGCCGGTCTTGCGGCGATCATCAATGGGGAAGGTAATCCAGGGCAGCCAGAACACGGGGGTGCTCTTCACCTTGAGGACCACGTTCTCCGCCTCGCCCCAACCCTTGTCGCGGTCCAGGAAGATGCGCTTGCCATGCAGGGACCAGCCATTGGAACCCGGCGCACAGGTGGTATAGGAGCCGTTGGTGATGGTGGTGGTATTGCCCTGGATGGTGATGTAGTCGGCGCTGCCCCGGGAGGAAATATCGAACAGGGAGTAGCGTACCCCCTGCAGGCTGCCTTCCCGGCGGCGGGTCTGGCCGCTCATGCTGTCGGCAATAAAGGTGGCCTGGTCGCTTTCCAGGCGCATGCCACTCTCCAGCTCGTATTTCCCGGTAGACTGGTCCAGCCGGGCGCTGTCGGTGGTAATCCGGCGGCCGGGCTGCTCGATCAGGACGTCGCCATCCAGCGAGATCAGGCCGTCCTGGGTTAGAGATGAATGATCGGCGGTCACTACGGTGTCGCTGCCTTCCACGGGCAGGCCCACGCTGGGGTTGTAGTACATGCCGCCACACCAGTCGGGCACAACGCGTTGCTGCACCGGCGGGAACGTGGCCATTTCGTCGCGGTCTACCCAATTCAGGTCGTTATCCGCGGCACTGGCCCCGGCCAGCATCAGCAGGGCGGGAAATAGAATTCGTTGTGTGGGCAGTGGCATCAGCTGCTCAGAACAGGTAAAAAGGCCGTTTTGCACAGTCGCGGGTAACCCGCGCTGTAAATGCGGCAGTGTAATGGAACAAGGAAGGCAATGCAGCCTGATAAAAGTAATTCTCACGTAGATCTGCGTAAGCAGGCATTGGACAAGTGGGTGAGCGCTCACCTTGGTGCTACCCTTGAGGGCGTGCCGGCCTCCGCCGACGCCAGTTTTCGCCGCTATTTTCGCTATGAACACGCCGGGCAGACCCTGGTGGCCATGGATGCTCCCCCGGAGCAGGAAGATTGCCGTCCCTTTATTGATGTGGCCGGGCGCCTGAAAGACGCCGGTGTGCATGTGCCCGATATCCTTCTGCAGGATCTGGCCCAGGGCTTCCTGTTACTGTCGGACATGGGCACCCAGACCTGGCTGAAGGCGCTCAATGAGACCAATGCCGACAACTGGTACGCCGCCGCCATCGATACCCTGATCACCATGCAGCTGCACACCCGTACGGAAGGCCTGCCGGAATACGACGAGGCCTTGCTGCAGCGTGAGCTGGAGCTGTTCCCCCAGTGGTACCTGTTCCGCCACCGCGACATGGTGATCACTGGCGAGCTACGCCAGCGTCTGGACAAGGTGTTCGACCTGCTCATGGATGCGGCACTGGCCCAGCCCAAGGTGTTCGTACACCGCGACTACATGCCCCGCAACCTGATGGTCTCCGAGCCCAACCCGGGCGTCATCGACTTCCAGGATGCGGTGGCCGGGCCGATCACCTATGACGTGATCAGTCTGTTCAAGGATGCCTTCCTGAGCTGGCCGGATGAGCGCGTGCAGGGCTGGCTGCGCCAGTACCACCAGAAAGCCCTCACCGCCGGCCTGCCGGTGCCGGACGCCTTCGATGACTTCCTGCGTGATTGCGACCTGATGGGCGCCCAACGCCACATCAAGGTCATCGGTATCTTTGCCCGCATCTGTCACCGCGATGGCAAGCCCGCTTACCTGGGCGATGTGCCTCGCTTCTTCGCCTACCTGCGTACCGTGATTGCCCGTCGCCCGGAGCTATCCGACCTGCAGTGGGTGCTGGACCAGATCGAGGACAACGAGTGAAGGCCATGATCCTGGCGGCCGGCTACGGCAAACGCATGAGGCCGCTCACCGATCACACCCCCAAGCCGCTGTTGCAGGCGGGGGGCAAGGCACTGATCGAATACCACATCGAGAAACTGCGCGATGCCGGTATCGAATCGCTGGTGATCAACAGTGGCTGGCTGGGCGACAAGCTGGCCGAGGCCCTGGGCGACGGCAGCCGCTACGGCATTCCTATCGCCTGGTCCCACGAAGGCACACCGCTGGAAACCGCGGGCGGCATCAAGCGCGCGCTGCCGCTGCTGGGGGATGAGCCCTTCCTGCTGGTTAACGGCGATATCTGGACCGATTTCGATTTCCAGCCGTTGCTGGCGGAGCGTCCCGATCCGGTCCATCTGGTGCTGGTGGATAACCCCGAGCATCACCCCACGGGCGATTTCCATCTGACAGAAGGGGGCCGCTTGCGCGATAATGCCGAGCCCAGACACACCTACGCTGGCATCGGCCGCTTTGATCCGGCCCTGTTTGCCGCGCTGCCGGAAGGCGAAGCCAAGCTGGCCCCGCTGCTGCGTGCTGCTATGGCGGAAGACGCCGCCAGCGGCGAGCACCACCCCGGCCAGTGGTGGGACATCGGCACTCCGGAACGTCTGGACGAACTGGATCGGCTACTGACCCAACGCTGAGAACAAAATTTGTAGGAGCGGTGGTTCCACCGCGATGAATCGAAAGTGACGAGTTGCGAGTCACGAGTGTCGAAAGGCCAAACCGGCGCTTTTGATCTTGCCTTTCGCAACTCGAAACTCGTCACTCGCCACTGGCTTTACCGAGGAATACTCATGCCCAAGCAGGATTACCTGATCGCCCCTTCCATTCTGGCCGCCAACTTCGCTCGTCTGGGCGAAGAGTGCGATAACGTACTGGCCGCCGGGGCAGACGTGATCCACTTCGACGTGATGGACAACCACTACGTGCCCAACCTCACCATCGGCCCCATGGTGTGCAAAGCCCTGCGCGACCACGGCATCACCGCCCCCATCGACGTGCACCTGATGGTCAGCCCGGTGGACGACCTGATCGGCATGTTCGCCGAAGCCGGTGCCAGCTACATCACCTTCCACCCGGAAGCCAGCCAGCACGTGGACCGCTCCCTGCAGCTGATCAAGAGCCACGGCTGCAAAGCCGGTCTGGTGCTCAACCCGGCCACCCGCCCGGACTGCCTGGAATACGTGATGGACAAGCTGGACATGATTCTGCTGATGAGCGTGAACCCCGGCTTTGGTGGCCAGAAGTTCATCCCGTCCACCCTCGACAAGACCCGCGCCGTGCGCCAGATGATCGACGCCAGCGGCTACGACATCCGCCTGGAAGTGGACGGCGGCGTCTCTGAAAAGAACATCCGCGAAGTGGCCGCCGCCGGCGCCGACACCTTCGTGGCCGGCTCTGCCATCTTCGGCAAAGACGACTACGCCACCGTCATCCAGCAAATGCGCGAAGAACTCGCCCAGGCGAAATAGCTGCAAGCTTCAAGCCTCAAGCTACAAGCTACAAAAGACCGCAGCTTCTCAGGTGCGGTCTTTTTTATGAGCGCTTCAGCGCGGAGCTGGGCGGGTAGATCGTTGGCGATGCCATGGGCCCCGTGTTGCAGCTTGTAGCTTGAGGCTTGCAGCTACTCTCGGAACCATCCCCGTCGATTGTTGCCAGACACAACAAGTCAGCAATCACCAACTCCCCATGCCCTTTAAACCGTTCTTCCACTCAAAGCATGCCGCAGCGATGCTCCTCTGCATTGCGTTAAGCGCCTGCGCCACAAAACCCGCACCCCCCATCCAGGAATCCCAACCCCCAAACGACGACAACACCACCGCCGAACTTCTCACCTCCGACAACCTCCTCCTCAACAGCCTCCTCGCCCAAAAAGAAGACTGGCAAGGCGTCCCCTACCGCTACGGCGGCCTCAGCACCAAAGGCGTGGACTGCTCCGGATTCGTCTACCTTACTTTCCTCTCGCAACTAAACATGCAAGTGCCCCGCACCACGGCAGAATTATTAAAAGAAGGCGAACACGTCGCCCGCAACCAACTGGCCGTAGGCGACCTGGTGTTCTTCCGCCTCGCCCGCGGTAATCGGCATGTGGGAATTTATCTGGGCGACGAGGCGTTTCTGCATGCCTCGGTGAGTAATGGCGTTATGCAGTCATCGTTGGGGAATCCGTATTGGCGGAAGCGGTATTGGCAGGCGAGACGGTTGGTGGGTCGGTAGATATCTAAGTCGGCTTTATCTGTAAGCAAGCTGGGCTTGTAGGATATAGCTTACATAAATTTGTAAGTGGTTGAGTTAGGGTTGGTTTTTGAAGTGGGGCTCGAATTCATATCAGAGATGCATTGCGCAAGGATTGACCTTGGTCTCTCATTTTCGAGTTGTTAGTCGGGGATATATTTTAAAAGGTAGCTTATGAAACTGGTTTTAAAAACAGCCATCATCGCGTTATCAATGTCATTTTTGGGGGGCTGTACTATCGCCACGCCAGTTGTGTCCAGCGGGAAATACGAGGGGCTGAATAATGATGACCCTGCCATGAGCAAAATCTATGTATATAGAGAGCAGGCGATCGCAGGAGGTGCCAATCAATATGATGTGATGGTAAATGGTGTCCTGTCCGGGTCATTACCTAACGGTTCATTCTTCGAGACCGAGGTTGAGCCTGGTGATACCAGGGTGGAACCAAGAACATTGACCTCCTTTGGGTTTGGTAAAGGTGTTTCCAGCATGACCGAGCCCGGTGGGCTTTATTGTTTCAAGCTAACGTTAAACTTTTGTCTTCAGTGTAAAAGCGCTGATATAGATGAAATCGATACTGAGCAATGCGAAAACGAGATGCAGGGCCTTAAAAAAGTTGAGCTGAAGTGAATGATCGGATAAAGGCTTTCAGTCTTGCATCGTGAGTTTTAATGCAGCATTGAGGGCCTGATCCTCCGCCTTCGGTTCTGGAGATGACTGGCTATTGGGTGCTATCGGAGATCGGCAGGCGGCTAGTTGATTAAGGGTTTTTATATTCTGTTATGAATAAATTGATAGGGTCAGTGGTTGAAATTCCTGTGGCCAAGGGTTTTGCTTATGCAATCTGTACGCATAAACATCCGTCCTATCAATATCTGCTTAGAGTGTTCTCGTCCACCTATTCTTCTAGGCCTGATGACTTGAGTGAGCTTGTAAGTGGAGATGTGCAGTTCTCGGCGTTCTTTTCTTTGAACGCAGCCGTGAGGCGAAAGATATTTGATATTGTAGGAAAGGTTGAGGTGCCTGAAGTTTTGAGGGAGTTTCCAATTTTCAGGACAGGGATGCCAGATAGAGACACAAAGAAAGTGAAATGCTGGTTTTTGTGGGATGGAGAGAGCTTCACTAAAGTAGGTGCTATCTCAGAAGAGATCAGAAAATACCCGATAAGAGGTGTCTATGATCAAGCTATTCTGGTTTCCAGAATAGAAAGTGGATACAGGCCGGAAAATGATCCAGCAAACTAAGCAATCGTTCCGTGAAGACTCGAAGCTTTACCGGTTCGTAGGTGTAGGATAAAAAAATCTTTCACCTTTATCGCATTTCGACGGCTGGCGGGAATTAGAAAATCTGATCACAGATTCGCAAATTCGTTAGCGCGAAATATCCAGGAATCCTTCATTTCTCTTTCAATGTGATCAGTGTGCGGATTTATTATGATGAATTGGTTAAGGAAAAAAGCCACTCCTCTTGGAGATGCTGAGCTTGTTCAGATAATCACTGATTATCTTGTGGGCGATGCTGCATCAGAATCGGTCAAGCCTCTATCCCCCGAGATGAAAACCTTTTATGAAGTTGTCTGCCTGGATATGGAGATTGGTAGTGGGGCTTCCTTTGAGCAGTATTTTCGCTGGAGCAGCAAGGAGCAGATTGAGAGGGTGCTTTCTCAACTGGGGCGGGTAGGCCTTGACGAGATAATAGGGGTTACCGAGGAAGCGATTCGTGTAGCTTTTCCTGATGGGGTGCCCGATGACCCATTGGCACGGGATGAGTGTACGGAATGGACTGATGATCAAGAGGAGGCGTTGGATGCGCTTTACCGCAATTGCCCGGGTATTCACTCCCTGATCGAGACAAAGCTGGCCACCTTTGCTCGTCGCCATGACCTGCTCAGCTTGATTTCGACTCCCAATAAGTAAACGGAAGGGTAGTGGATTCGGGGTCAGGTCTTGCATCGTGCACTTCAATGCAATATTCAAAACATGATCCCGGTTTGCCAAAATCGCCCAGCACACCCTGATGAGCAGAAGAACGAAGCTTCGATAGAAGTTGCTAGCCTCGCAGCTTAGCCAGAGCGCGATTGAGGTTGTCCCTCGCTGGTAACTCCAGCTTCTCCCTCAACTCTGGCGTGTGATAAATCACCCCCTGATCGAGAAAGCTTTTTAGCACCGCACCGCGCCCTTTCCGAAACGCCTCCTCCGGAACAAAGGCATATTCCTGCCGAATCCACCCTTCGTATCGGTCATACAGCCCTGCATCCGCGCCGAGAATACTCAGGTCAATATCCTGCAGCAGAGCCATGTCTGCATCGGTAGGTGGATGCGGGTGGATGGTGGCCAGGATGAGGGCGTGGACGCGATCTTTCTGATGCTTTGTGAGTGTGCTGTCTTCGAAATGCTCAACGAACCAGTCAGCGCTGCGGACTTCGTTGTCGCTGGCGCGCGGATCGTAGATTACGTCGTGAGCCCAGAGGGCCAATTCCATGGTCAGTGGATCTTCGGCCAGGTGACGGTAGTGGTTTAGCCACTTCAGGCAGGCGGCCACGTGATCCAGAGTGTGATAGTGGCGATGGGGTTCGCTGTAGAGGGTGGCTAGTTGTAGCCAAGTCGCATCTGGCTCGCGCAGTAGCGGGGCGACGTTGGTATCCCAACGCTCTTTCAGTACGGATACGGTTGTCATCCAGTTATCTCAAAACGCCTGGCGTGGATATTGATCCTATCAGGAGGATGGCACGCCAGGTTAATTATCAGTTTGCCCAGCTAGGTGCCGTCTGAGCTTCAATGCACACGGGCCTATCGGCATGGCGCTTCCCCGTTAGAGTGAGTCGAGGAACGGAATAATCTGAAGGCGTAGAGCAAAAAACCTGTCTGAGCGGAGCGAGTCTTTTTTGCGTCCTTCAGATTATGAGTACCGGAGTGTGCCCGCGGAGCGGGCCGAACGGAGTCGGGGTGGCGGGGAGTCCAGAGGGGGATCCAGTTCCCCCTTTGGGCCCGTCCGGCGAGGACAAGCACTTTTATTGGTGCGATGACGGGGCAGGTAAGTTGTGACTCATCTGGGTGAGTGCCACCTTCACTTCTAGCATTACCGAATGGGTGGTGATGGCGTCTTCCTCGCTGTCGCTCGGTTCGCGGCTCAAGCGCCGCTCCTACAGGGGGGAGGGTCGGCCCGCTTCCTCGAAAGGCTTGCCGTCTTCATCCACAAACCTTACATCCCGCACAGTCAGCGGCTGCCCCTGCTGATTCTGCACCGTAACCGGCGCCAACGGCTCACCCGTCTGCCGATCCACCAGCTGCATGCTGTCCTGTGCCCCATTCCAGCGTTCGCTCCACTGACGCAGGGCGGTGACCACGGTGAACAGGTCGCGGCCCTTGTCGGTGAGGCGGTATTCGTAGCGCTTGCCGTGTTCGCCCACATCCACGCGCACCATTACGCCGTTCTCTACCAGGCGGGAGAGACGGTTGCAGAGGATGTTCTTGGCGATCCCCAGGCTGTTCTGGAAGTCCACATAGCGGCGGGTGCCCAGCATGGCCTGTTTTACGATCAGCAGAGACCACCAGTCGCCGACCTCATTGAGGGCAGAGGCAACGCAGCATCCCATTTCGTCAAAGCGTTTGCGTGTCATGGCGTTAGTGTACGTCAGAATGGTTGCAAAACGAAACCAAATAAGGTTTCATCGTGAAACCAAATTATGTGGCCGGGCGTTTCCCGGCTGACAGAAGCGCTGATTCTGTTGATTTTTTTAAGACGAGATTCGGGAGAGCCCCCTATGAGCAGTTCACTGGATAGCCTGTTGCGTCCTTTTGAGCACAAATCACTGAAGCTGCGGAACCGGGTGGCCATGGCCCCCATGACCCGCACCTTCTCTCCGGGCTATGTGCCCAACGATGAAGTGGTGGGTTACTACCGCCGCCGCGCCGAAGGCGAGGTGGGGTTGATCATCACCGAAGGGACCTTCGTGGGCCACAAGGCCGCCAACGGTTACGAGCGGGTGCCGGCGATTTATGGCGATGAGGCCATGGCGGGCTGGAAGAAGGTGGTGGATGCGGTGCACGAGGCCGGTGGCCAGATCATTCCGCAGCTGTGGCATGTGGGCGCGGTGCGCAAGGCAGGCATCGGCCCGGACAAGGAGGTGCCCGGTTATTCCCCCTCTGGTCTGTTCCGTCCTGGCAAGCCCAATGGTCATGCCATGACCAAGGACGATATCCAGGATGTGATCCGCGCCTTTGCGGAGTCCGCCAAGGCTGCCAAGGAAGTGGGTTTTGATGGCGTGGAAATCCACGGCGCCCACGGTTATCTGATCGACCAGTTTTTCTGGGAAGGTACCAACCAGCGTGATGATGAGTACGGCGGCTCTATTGAGAACCGGGCCCGTATTGGAGTGGAGATCGTCAAGGCGGTCCGTGAAGCGGTGGGTGAGGACTTCGCCATCGTGCTGCGTTTCTCGCAGTGGAAGCAGCAGGATTACGAGGCCAAGCTGGCCAAGAATCCTGAAGAGCTGGAGCGCTTCCTGATGCCGTTCGTTGAGGCCGGTGTGGATGTGTTCCATGCCTCTACCCGTCGTTTCTGGCTGCCGGAGTTTGAAGGTTCTGACCTGAACCTGGCGGGCTGGACCAAGAAGATCACCGGCAAGCCGACCATTTCCGTGGGCAGTGTGGGCCTGGATGATGACTTCCTGAACAGCCCGGAAGGCATGGGCGGCACCGCCAACCCGGCCGGGCTGGAGGAACTGGAGCGCCGCATGGAGAACGAGGAGTTCGACATGATCGCCGTGGGCCGTGCGCTGCTGCAGGATCCGAACTGGCTGGTGAAGATGCGTGATGGCAAGGAAGACGAGATTACGCCGTTCACCAAGGCGGCGTTGGGGAGTTTGAGCTGACAGCTGCGAGCTTCAAGCTACAAGCTACAAGCTACAACGCGGGCCCGGGTGTGTCGGGTCTGGTACATAGAGGCCGCGTCCAGAGGTTGGGTGCGGCCTTTTTCGTTGGCGAAAGGGGTTCTGTGGGAGCGCTGGTTCCACCGCGAAAAAACACCGCGCCACGGCTATCGCGGTCGGACGACCGCTCTCACGGCGAGAGGTGCGGTATGGCTTTTCTACGGAGCTGCTGTAGGAGCGCCGCTTGAGGCGCGAACCGAGCGACTGCGACGAACAGGATATCAGCAGCATTATCAGGTTCAGAGATGCTTGATCGTCCTTCGGACGATTCCGCGTTAACACGCGGTTCGCGCCTCAAGCGGCGCTCCTACAGCGGCTTTGTAGTGAGAGGGGGGGAGAATGAAGCGGCCGCGCCCGATGTCCGGGCGCGGCCTTTTCGTTTCGGGTCGCTGCGGCCTCTAACCGCGTTGCAGCTTGAGGCTTGTCGCTTGCAGCTCAGTCCTCAGCCTGATCCTCCAGCGACTGGTTGATGGCCAGTGCCAGCAGCGTGCAGATGACGCCGGAGAGCAGGTACACGGTGACCGACAGCAGGCCGAACTTGGCGGACAGGCCCAAGGCTACCAAGGGCGCGAAGGCGGCACCGAACAGCCAGGCGAAGTCGGAGGTGAGGGCGGCACCGGTGTAGCGGAAGCGCGGGGCGAAGTTGGCGGTCACGGTGCCGGAAGCCTGCCCGTAAGAGACACCCAGCAGGGCAAAGCCGAGCAGGATGAAGGTGTCCTGCATCACCGGGCTGCCGCCCATCAGCAGCGGGGTGAGCAAGCTGAACACGCCGATCATGGCGGCCAGGGCGCCCACAGTGGTGCGCTTGCCGATGCGCGCGGCGATCCAGCCGGAGCCGATAGTGGCCAGGATGCCCACGAAGCCGCCGACAATTTGCACGGTGAGTACCTGGGCCGTGGTCTGGCTACCCTGAAAGGCGATCCAGGACAGCGGGAAGATGGTCACCACATGGAAAAGGGCGTAGCTGGCCAGCGCCGCGAAGGAGCCGATGAAGATGTTGTGGCCTTCTTCACGCACCATTTCGGTGGTGCGGATGGGCTCCAGCTCTTTTTCCTGCATGGCTTCGGTGTATTCCTCGCCCAGCACCAGGCGCAGGCGGGCAAACAGGGCCACCACGTTGATGGCGAAGGCCACGAAGAATGGGTAACGCCAGCCCCAGCCGAGGAAGTCGGCGGCAGAGAGGCTGTTATAGAGGTAGAGGAACAGGGCGCTGGCAATCACGAAGCCCAGTGGGGCGCCCAGCTGGCCGATCATGGCATACCAGCTGCGCCGTTCTTTGGGGGCGTTCAGGGCCAGCAGGGAGGGCAGGCCATCCCAGGAGCCGCCGAAGGCCACGCCCTGCATGATGCGCAGCAGGGCCAGCAGAGCGATGGCGTAGCCGCCGATCTTTTCATAGCCAGGCAGGAAGGCGATGCCGGCGGTGGCGGTGCCCAGCAGGAACAGGGCGGCGGTGAGTTTCACGCCGCGGCCCCACTGGCGCTGGATCCACATGAACAGGGCGGTACCGAAGGGACGGGCCACAAAGGCCAGCGCAAATAGCGAAAACGCATAGAGCATGCCCTGCAGCTGCCCGGTGAAGGGGAAGAACAGCTGCGGAAAAATCAGTACCGAGGCGATGCCGTACACAAAAAAGTCGAAATACTCGGAGGTGCGGCCGATGACCACGCCCACCGCAATCTCGTTGGGGGCGACGTCGGCGTGATGCTGGCCCGCCGGGGCCGTCATGGTTGGGGACATAGAAGCGCCTTTACTCTGCCTTATTGTTGTCTGCATTGATCCATATCTACTTAGGACTTTAAGCCGATGGGACAAAATGTCCAATACCGGCTACCCCATCGCTTGGCTAAGGTGCGGCCCTGAAACTCTCATAGATCCCTTAAGCCAACAGAAGTACGCCAATGCAAATAGCCAAATTTTTGCGTGGGGTGGTGTTGACCCTGCTGGCAGCCGCACTGCTTACCGGCTGTGACACGGTGGTAATGTCCCCGTCCGGAGACATTGCCATGCAACAGCGTGACCTGCTTGTCTGGGCCACGATCCTCATGCTGCTGGTGATTGTGCCGGTCATCGTGCTGACCCTCTGGTTCGCCTGGCGCTACCGCGAGACCAACGAGGACGCCACCTACGCGCCGGAGTGGACCCATTCCACCGTGCTGGAGCTGGTAATCTGGTCCGTACCGCTGCTGATCATTATTGCCCTGGGCGCCATGACCTGGGTGGGCACCCATAAGCTGGACCCCTACCGTCCGCTGGAACGCATTGATGCGCAGACCCCAGTGCCTGCCGATCTGGAGCCGCTCACCGTGGAAGTGGTGGCGCTGGACTGGAAATGGCTGTTCATCTACCCGGAGCAGGGCATTGCCACAGTGAACGAGCTGGCGGCGCCGGTGGATCACCCGATCCGCTTCAAGATCACTGCCTCCACCATGATGAATTCCTTCTTCATTCCGGCCCTTGCCGGGCAGATTTATGCCATGGCTGGCATGGAGACCAAGCTGCATGGCGTGATTAACGAGCCGGGTGTTTACAAGGGTTTCTCCGCCAACTACAGCGGCGCGGGCTATTCCCACATGAAGTTCGATTTCCACGGGCTCAGCGAGGCGGACTTCGACGCCTGGGTGGCCAAGGTGAAGGCCAGCGAGCTGAGCCTGGACCGCGACACCTACCTGGAACTGGAAGTGCCCAGTGCCAAGGTGCCGGTGATGCTGTACGCCGATGTGGATCCGACCCTGTACCACGGCATTCTCAACCGCTGTGTAGCGCCGGGCACCGTGTGCATGGAAGACATGATGTATCACAGTGGCATGGGCCAGCACGGCGGTCATCACGGTGAGGCCGAGGCTGGCCATGAAGGCCACGAGAGCCATACCGGCCACGGCGAGCATGGAGGCCACCATGACTAACACCGTATTCCAGACCCCGTACGCAGTAGGTGCCGCCCATGTTTGAGAACCTGGACCTGACCAAGCTGATCTTTGGTCGCCTGACCTGGGACGCGATTCCGTTCCATGACCCGATCATCCTCGCCACCTTCGCGGTGGTGGCGGTGGGCGGTGTGGCCATGCTCGCCGCCATTACCCGCTACAAGCTGTGGGGCTACCTGTGGAACGAGTGGTTCACCACCATCGACCACAAGAAGATCGGCATCATGTACATCATCCTCGGCCTGGTGATGCTGCTGCGCGGCTTTGCCGATGCCATCATGATGCGTCTGCAGCAGGCGCTGGCGTTCGGGGATTCCGCCGGCTACCTGCCGCCGGATCACTACGACCAGATCTTCACCGCCCACGGCGTGATCATGATCTTCTTCGTGGCCATGCCGCTGGTAACCGGGATCATGAACTACCTGATTCCGCTGCAGATCGGCACCCGCGATGTGGCGTTCCCGTTCCTGAATAACTTCAGCTTCTGGATGACCACCGCTGGCGCCGTGCTGATGATGATGTCCCTGTTCATTGGTGAATTCGCCAAGACCGGCTGGCTGGCCTATCCGCCGCTATCGGGGATATTGCAGAGCCCCGGGGTGGGGGTGGATTACTACATCTGGTCGTTGCAGATTGCCGGTGTGGGTACCCTGCTGTCGGGCGTGAACCTGCTGGTGACCATCGTCAAGATGCGTGCGCCGGGCATGAGCCTGATGAAGATGCCGGTGTTCACCTGGACCTCGCTGTGCACCAACGTATTGATTGTGGCCGCCTTCCCGGTGCTGACCGCAGTACTGGCCATGCTGTCCATGGACCGCTACCTGGACACCGCCTTCTTCACCAACGATCTGGGCGGCAACGCCATGATGTACGTGAACCTGATCTGGATCTGGGGTCACCCGGAGGTGTACATCCTGATCCTGCCGGTGTTCGGTATCTTCTCCGAGATCGTGGCCACCTACAGCCGCAAGCCGCTGTTCGGTTACACCTCCATGGTGTACGCCACCGTGGTGATTACCGTGCTGTCCTACCTGGTATGGCTGCACCACTTCTTCACCATGGGCTCGGGGGCCAGCGTGAACTCGTTCTTCGGGATCACCACGATGATCATCTCGATCCCCACGGGCGCGAAGATCTTCAACTGGCTGTTCACCATGTTCCGTGGCCGCATCAAGTTCGATGTGCCGATGCTGTGGACCGTGGGCTTCATGGTCACCTTCGTGATTGGTGGCATGACTGGCGTGTTGCTGGCGGTACCGCCGGTGGACTTCGTGCTGCATAACAGCCTGTTCCTGATCGCGCATTTCCATAATGTGATCATCGGTGGTGTGCTGTTCGGTCTGTTCGCCGGTATCACCTACTGGTTCCCGAAAGCTACCGGATTCAAGCTGGACGAGTTCTGGGGCAAGATTTCCTTCTGGTTCTGGCTGATCGGTTTCTACTTCGCCTTCATGCCGCTGTACGTGCTCGGCCTGATGGGCGTGACCCGTCGTGTCAGCCACTTCGAAGATCAGTCCCTGCAGATCTGGTTCCAGATTGCCGCCTTCGGTGCGGTACTGATTGCGGTGGGTATTGCTGCCTTCCTGATCCAGCTGGTGGTGAGCTTCAAGCGCCGCGAAGCCCTCAAGGATGAATCCGGTGATCCGTGGGATGGCCGTACTCTTGAGTGGTCCACTTCCTCACCGCCGCCGCCGTACAACTTTGCCTTCACGCCCCGCGTGCATGATCTGGATGCCTGGTGGCAGATGAAGCAGCACGGCTTCCAGCGCCCTGAATCCGGCTTCATCCCGATTCACATGCCCAAGGGCACCTGGGCGGGCATCGTGCTCTCCGGTATCAGTGTGGTGGTTGGCTTTGCCCTGATCTGGCACATGTGGCTGCTGGCAGGTGTGTCCTTCGTGGCACTGATCGGCACGGCGATTTACCACACCTTCAACTACGACCGTGACTACTACATTCCGGCGGAAGAAGTAGAGCGGATTGAAGCAGAACGTACACGGGTGCTTGCCAATGTCTGATAACACCATGACTGCTGTTGTGAATGACAACGACCAGAAGGCCCCGCTGGAATTTCTCGTGAAGGGGGATCACCACCCCCAGAACGGTACCCTGCTGGGTTTCTGGATCTACCTGATGAGCGACTGTCTGATCTTCGCTTGTCTGTTTGCCACCTATGGTGTGCTCGGCCGCAGCTATGCGGGCGGGCCCACCGGCATGGAACTGTTCGACCTGAACCTGATCGCCATCAACACGTCACTGCTGCTGGTGTCGTCGATCACCTACGGTTTCGCCATGCTGCAGATGCAGGCCAACCGGGTGAAGGGCACCATGCTCTGGTTGGCCGTTACCGGCCTGCTGGGCGCGGGCTTCCTGGGGCTGGAACTGTATGAGTTCCATCACCTGATTCACGTGGGCGCGGGCCCGCAGACCAGTGGTTTCTGGACCGCGTTCTTTGCACTGGTGGGTACCCACGGTCTGCATGTGTTCTTCGGCATCGTGTGGCTGGTGACCCTGCTGTTCCAGCTGAAGAAGCACGGCCTGATTGCCGAGAACAGGCGTCGCGTCTTCTGCCTGTCCATGTTCTGGCACTTCCTGGATGTGGTCTGGGTGGGTGTGTTCACTTACGTTTACCTGATGGGAGTGCTGCCATGAGCGAGCATACACACGAGCATGATCATCACGATGATGACATTCCCCATGTTTCCCTGAAGGAATATGCCACCGGCTTCGTGCTGGCGGTGATCCTCACCGTGATTCCGTTCTGGCTGGTGATGGGCAATGTGTTTGAAAGCTCAGCCACCACCGTGATGGTGATCCTGGCGTTCGCCCTGGTGCAGATCGTGGTGCACATGGTCTACTTCCTGCACATGAACTTCCATTCGGAAGGTGGCTGGAACATGCTGGCGCTGATCTTCACGTTGATCCTGGTGTTCATTACCCTCGCCGGTTCGTTGTGGGTGATGTACAACCTGAACGTGAACATGATGCCGGGAATGATGGAATAGGAGACGCTTCACGCGACACGCATCACGCAACATGCGCAAGACGGAAACCGGCATAGCCGATTTCTGCTTTACCTTTCTGTATGTTTGAAGTGATGTTGGGGTGATATAGGGGGCATGTAGAAATGTCCCGTTCGCGCTCCGTCCCGCCGTAGGAGCCTGCCTGCAGGCGAATCTGTTTTTGCTGGTGAAAGATCGCCTGCAGGCAGGCTCCTACGGATTTCTTCCCTTCTTTCCACGTTTGAAGAGGCATGACCATGGCTCGTCGGCGTTTTCTCTCTTTCCTGTTTCTGTTGTTGGCGGCGGTGTCGTTTGCCGGCTTTATGTCGCTGGGCGTGTGGCAGGTAAAGCGGCTGGCCTGGAAGGAAGACCTGATCGACCGGGTGGAGGCGCGAGTGCACGCCGATCCCGTGGCGGTGCCGGCGAACTGGCCAAGGGTGAGTGAAGACACTCACGAATATCTGCATGTCAGGGTGAGTGGCGAGTATCGCGCGGATGCGGTGTCGCTGGTGGCGGCGGCAACGGAAGCGGGGCAGGGTTACTGGGTGATGGCGCCGTTGCAGCTGGCCGGTGGCCGCTGGTTGTATATCAACCAGGGCTTTGTGCCGCAAACCGAGCGAAAGGCGGCCCAGGCCGGTGCCTTCACGCCCGAAGGGGTGGTGACGGTCACGGGGCTGCTGCGCATGAGCCACCCCGGTGGTGGCGTGTTACGCGACAATGTGCCCGCGGAAAACCGCTGGTACTCCCGTGATGTGCAGGCCATGGCGGCCCGGCAAGGCATTGCGCCAGTGGCGCCCTTCTTTGTGGATGCGGCCCGCAGCGGCGAAACGTTGCCGATTGGCGGGCTCACCGTTATCCAGTTCCGCAATAACCACCTGGTGTATGCCATTACCTGGTTCGCGCTGGCACTGGGCATGGTGCTGGCGGCGGTACTGGTAGTGCGCCATCGCTGACGCTTTCACGTGGAAGCCGTTACACTTGGCGGCATGGAAACCATGAGTACAACCGATTCTGCCAACCGGCATCCGTTGTCTGCCCTGCGCAGTGTGCTGGGTAGCAGCAATGACGATGCCACCGGGCGCAAGAACCTGCAGCTGCTGATCCAGCTGCGCTGGATCGCCATGTTCGGCCAGTTCGCCACCATTCTGGTGGTGTACTACGGGCTGGATGTGCCGCTGCCTGTCTCCAATATGCTGGTGGTGCTGTTCGGCCTGTTGTTGTTTAACGCCTTGAGTGTGTTGCGGTTGCGGGCACGCCGGCCGATTGGCAACACGGAGCTTTTTTTCTCGCTGCTGGTGGATGTCGGTACGCTCACTATTCTGTTGTTCCTCAGCGGCGGGGCCTCGAATCCCTTTGTGTTCCTGTTTCTGCTACAGGTAATTCTTGGTGCCGTATTGCTGGAGGCCTGGTCCACCTGGGTGATCCTTATCGTGACCACCCTGTGTTTCGGCTGGCTGGCCTGGTATGGCCATCCCTTGCCCATGCCGCTGGATCATTCCAAGGGGCTGTTCAGTCTGTATATCGAAGGCATGCTGATCTGCTTTGTGCTTAACGGTGGCCTGCTGGTGATCTTCATCAACCGCATCAACCGCAACAAGCGTCAGCGGGATGAGCGTCTGGCGGAGCTGCGACAGCGTGCGGTGGAGGAAGAACACATCGTCCGCATGGGCCTGCTGGCGTCCGGTGCCGCCCACGAACTGGGCACGCCGTTGGCCACCCTGTCGGTGATTCTCGGTGACTGGAAGCACATGGAGCCGTTCAGAAATGATCCGGACATGGCCCAGGAAATTGCCGAGATGCAGACACAGGTGCTGCGCTGCAAATCTATTGTCAGTGGCATTCTGCTGTCGGCCGGCGAGACCCGTGGTGAGGCCTCCGAGGAAACCACCGTACGTGAATTTCTCGATGAGTTGGTGGATGAGTGGCGCGATACCCGGCCGGTGAAAGATTTCATCTACATGAATGATTTCGGCACCGATCTGCGGATCGTTTCCGACGATGCTCTCAAGCAGAGTATCCATAACGTGCTGGATAATGCGCTGGAGGCGTCGCCGAACTGGGTGCGTCTGGATGTGCATCGTGAGGACGAAACCCTGCTGATCTCGGTGACCGATCGGGGCCCGGGTTTCCCGGAAGAGATGCTCGACAGCATTGGCCGCCCTTACCAGTCCACCAAGGGCCGGCCGGGCAGTGGTCTGGGGCTGTTCCTGGTCATGAATGTACTGCGCACACTGGGTGGCAATTTGCGCGCCCGCAATCTGGTGCAGGGTGGCGCGCTGGTGACGTTGTCGCTGCCGCTGAACACGGTCACACTGGAAGAGGAGGGCTGACATGACTGATGCCATCGAGAACGAAGAACGCCTGTTGCTCATCGTCGAAGACGATGAAGCCTTCGCTCGTACCCTTGGCCGTTCCTTTGAGCGCCGCGGTTACACCGTGGTCACTGCCGACAGCCATGAGACCATGGAAGAGGTGCTGAAGGCCCATAACCCGGGTTACGCGGTGGTGGATCTCAAGATCAAGGGTGAAGCCTCCGGGCTGGCCTGTGTACAGACCCTGCACAAGCACAATGAAGACACCCTGATCGTGGTGCTCACCGGTTACGCCAGCATTGCCACCGCGGTGGAAGCGGTGAAGCTGGGCGCCTGCCATTATCTGGCCAAACCTTCCAACACCGATGATATTGAAGATGCCTTCCAGCGTGCGGAAGGCACTACCGATGTCTCGTTGACGGCGCGCTCGTCGGACCTGAAAACCCTCGAATGGGAACGCATCCACGAGACCCTGGCGGAGACCGGCTTCAACATTTCCGAAACCGCCCGCCGCCTGGGCATGCATCGCCGCACCCTTGCCCGCAAGCTGGAGAAGCAGCGGGTCAAGTAAAGCAATTAATAGTTAACAGTGAATAGTTAATAGCTAAATTCAAAGGCGAAAGCTTTTTCGCCTGCAGGCAGGCTCCCACAGGGGGAGCGTTTTGCTGTGGGAGCGTAGCGGAGTAACGCACGTAGTGCGGCCCGAAGGGTGAGCGAAGCGAATAACGAGCCTGCTCGCGATCCGAGCCTCGACGAGGTATGGATTCCAGAGACGCGAGGTACGAGTTTCGCGTTTCGATAATCTTAAAACCTCCAGAATGAGCGAGGTGTTTTGCCTCTCGAAACTCGCTTCTTTTTACCTCGCTTAGCCTAGGATCGCTTACAGGCAAGCTCCTGCGAACGCGTGCTGGCTCTGGGAGGCTGGTGCAGTTGTTACGGGGGCTGGCGGGAGCAGGTGCTTGCACATCCCTGAGTTCGTATACTGCTTGCATGAGCCAGCCCCCCGCTTCAGACAATGGTATTTTCTTGTGGATGACCTATCAGGCCATGACCCGTGCCGGGCTGGACTGTGCGGCCATCTTTGCCAGTATTGGTATGCCGGATGAGCCGCCGGATCAAAACGAGCGGCGCATTAATTCTCCGCAACAGCGCTTCTGGGGTGCCGCCAGGAAGGTCAGTGGCGATCCTGATATTGGCCTTCATATTGGTGAGTTGATGCCACCGTTTCGGGGGCAGGTGCTGGAGTATCTGTTTCTTTCCAGTCCGACCTTTGGTGATGGACTGCAAAGGGCGCTGCGCTATAACCGCCTGATGACGGATGCCCTGCAATTGCAGCTCCGTGTTGAAGGAGACGAGGCTGTACTGTCAGGCCTTGAACACGCCGAGCGTCATTATCTGGAGTGCGCCACGCTCATTGTGCTGCGTTTTTTGCAGCAGGTAAGTGATGGTGAGTTTCGCCCTGGCAGGATCACGTTCCCCCATGCCCATGGGGCTGCCGCAGAGGAGTATCTGCGGGTCTATGGATGCCCGGTCGAGCTGTCGGCGGATGAAGGTGCCCTGTATTTTGATGCAGCCTTGCTGAAACGCTCTTCGCTGGCGGCGGAGCCTGAGTTGTTGCGTATCCATGAAACGGTGGCGGCCCGAAAACTGGAAGATCTGGCGCGTCAGGATTTTCTCCATACCGTGGAGCAGGCGCTGGGCGGATTGCTTGAGCAGGGCGAGGCCTCCCTGGATGTGCTGGCCCGGCGGCTTGAGCGTACTCCGCGTGCTCTGCGCAGCGAGCTGTCGGCTCTGGGTACCAGCTTCAAGGAGGTGCTGGCGGGGTACCGGGAACGACTGGCACGACGCCTGCTTGCGCGCACCAGCGAACCCATTGACCAGATAATTTACCTGACCGGCTTTTCTGAGCCGGCGGCATTTACCCGCGCCTTCAAGCGCTGGACTGGTGAGACCCCTTCCGCGTTCCGCAAACGCATGCATGCGGAAAAGGCGGATTTTTGATCCTGCAGACCGGGAAGTGATCCCTGGCGATCAAAGAAGTTGGCGCCCCGGGCTTCATGATGGGGATATCTGTTATCGCCATGAGGGTTCCCCATGCTTGGTTTTCCTGTTGCCTTGCTTACCGCAAATGCCTTTGAGTGGTATGCCCACAAGATGTGGCTTCATGAGTATGCCCGCAAGCATCGTAATAGCCCCTTTTTCAGCCATATCCGTCATCACAAGCGGGTTCGGCTGAATGGTTTTGAAGACGAGCACTACAAGGTGCCCATGCTGCAGGATCAGGAGATCTTTAACGAAAAGGTGGCTTTGATTGGCCTGTGTGCCGTGTTCACGCCTTCCGTCGTGGTGGCGCCTTTCTTTACGGCGGGCATCTATTATTCTGCGTGGCAATACTGGAGCAAGCACAGCAGGGCTCACCTGGATCCGGAATGGGCAAGAACTCGTCTTCCATGGCATTACGATCACCACATGAATACCCATCAGGATGCCAACTGGTGTGTGACCCGTCCGTGGTTCGATTACATCATGGGTACACGGGTGATTGGGCAGGACAGTGTCGCCGAGACGAACATGCTGGGAGTGGCGTTGCCAGACTGGGTTGAGAGGCCGCTCAATAAACTGTCGCACCGGCTGTTGCCGGGGGCATTCCGGCGCCTGGATTCCAACCGGGCCAGCGAAGGGAGACGCCGCAAGCGCGGGGAAGTCAGGGAGATCGCGGCTTAGCCACCAGAGCCGTTAGTGCAGTTGTTCCGGGGGCGGGGTGTAGCGGTGGGGGGGCAGGTCGACCCGTTGCACGACGCCGCCCATGACGATGGTGTGGCCCTGATAGCGTTCGCCGCCGGTGACGGTGAATTCGAAGCGGTAGATGCGGGTGATGCGCAGCTTGCCGTTGCCGTCCCGTTGCAGGGTCAGTTTGTCCATGCCCACGGTGTCATCCAGAAATTCCACTTGTTCCCGTTCACAGTATTTGCGTGTGTAGGCGAGGGCGCGTTCACGAATGCCGTGGGAGCGCCAGAACAGGGCCGCAATGATCACCACGGTGGTGACCAGAAAGATATCGCCGAGGTCCAGATTCACCGCGAGGCTCCCGGCAGGCCACCAAACAGGCTGATCCACTGCGCTTCGCTGAGGTTCTCCAGGGTGTCCATGTTGCGCTCGGGGATGGCTTCCGGATCCGGGTAGCTGGCCAGCCCCTGTTCCAGGCTGTCTTCACGCAGCAGGTGCAGGATCGGGAAGGGGGCGCGGTTGGTGTAGTTGCCCGGGTCATCTGCTTCCGTATCGGCAAACTGGTAGGCCGGGTGGAAGCTGGCGATCTGGAAGGTGCCCACCCAGTCCTGTTGTTCCAGCAGGGCATCGGCCAGATCCAGCACGTCGTTGTAGTCGTAAAAGTCCTCCAGCTGATCGGGGATGATCAGCAGGGTGGTGTCGATGGTGCTGGCCGGCGTCGTCGCCAGTTTTTCCAGTTCGTCGTAGAGATCCTGCAGCAGGGTTTCCACGTTGCGGCTGTCGGTAACGGCAAAACGCACCTGGCCCTTCTGGAAGGGCTTGCGGGCAAAGGGGCACAGGTTCAGACCGATGACTACCTGTTCCAGCCACTGGCGGGTCTGGTTGATGTAGCGGGTTTTTTCCACGTCGTTCATGCAGTGAAGCGCTCTAATTGGGTGTCGTAGGTCAGAAATCGGCGTGCGCCGATCTCCGCCGTTGGGTGTTAATGGCGGAGATTGGCTGACACCAATTTCCGCCCTACGGTCAGGTTGTATGCCCGGGTTTTGTGGGAACTTGGCTGCAAGCTATCCGAGCGACAGCGATGCAAACAAGAAGCGAGTTTCGAGTGACGAGTTTCGAAAGGCAAAACCCGGAACGCTCTGGTTTTTCAGGTTTTCGCAACTCGAAACTCGTGCCTCGCTACTCTGGAATCTATACCTCACCGAAGCCCGGATCGCTTGCAGGCAAGCTCCTACAGTAAACGTCAGTCCGGTATTTCAATGTCGTCGCCCACTCTCACCACGCCAGTGGACAGGATCTCGCAGCGCAGCCCGCCGCGGCCCATGAAGGACTGGATGATGCGGGTGGGGGTGAGCTCGCCTGCCAGCAGTTTGCCCACCACTGAGCAGGGCTCGCACAGTTCGATGCCGCGTACCCGCACCGGGCCGACCATGAACTCGCGGCCTTCCAGGGCGTTCAGGTTCACCCCCTTGGTGACGATGTTGCGGCGCAACTGGTGGGGTTGGACTTCCTGGCCAAATTCTTCATTGAAGGCGTCCACAGCTTCGTGCTCGATCAGGGTGAGCTGCTCTTCCGGCTTGGTGCTGCGCTTGCAGTGGCGGTCGCCGACGATGCCGCAGCCAGCACGCAATTGCACTGCCTCATGACCGGTCATGGGGCCGCGGGATTCGTCGGCAGTGTAGAGGGCGACAATATTCATGGCTGGGGGCGCCCGACGCCGGATGCCCGGCGCCAGACGCATAAAGCATCCGGTTGAAGTTGTGTGGTCTAGTTTACATGAGAGCGGGTGCGGCTGAATTCAATCTGCACGGTAAATTTGGCTTCTGGCTTGCTGTGGGAGCGTGCTTGCACGCGAAAGGGGGTGGCGGACAGGAAAGCTTCGCGTGCAAGCACGCTCCCACAGAGTTTCGTCCGTGGGCTCCCGGTAAGGCATCCGGCATCCGGCGTCTGGCGTCCGGCGTTAACATTGACTACAATTTCAGCCATCTACCTCGTTTGAGAAAGGACGTCCCCCCTTGGACTGTGCCCCGATCAACAGCTTTGCTTTCCTGTCCGCACCCGCCAGCTGGCGATGGTGACGCTTTCCCTGTGTTTGTGCGCATCACGTCTGCACTGACACCCCCCTTTGCTCTACAATCTGCATTCTCGATATCGGCCTCCCAGAGAAAGGTCGGATAAGGAAAAAGCATGTCACCACAAGAACTGGATCGTTACGCCCAAGAGGGCTACACCCGCGTCCCTGTTGTCCGCGAGGTGCTGGCGGATCTGGATACGCCGCTGACGGCGTACCGCAAGCTGGCCCAGGGGCCTTACAGCTACCTGTTTGAATCCGTGCAGGGCGGCGAGCGCTGGGGCCGGTATTCCATTCTCGGCCTGCCTGCCGAAGAAGTCATTCGTATCACCGGGCAGACCGTCTCGGTGAGCAATGCCGAGGGCGAAACCCTGCTGGATGTGGAAGATCCGATCCGCTGGATCGAGAGCTACCGCCAGCAGTATCGTTCTCCTGAGCTGCCGGATCTGCCCCGTTTCAATGGCGGTCTGGTGGGTTACTTCGGCTACGACAGCGTGCGTTATTTCGAACCCCGTCTTGGCCCGGCGCCGGGCAAGGATGTACTGGGCGTGCCGGACATCCTGCTGATGCGCTCCGAAGAAGTGGTAGTGTTCGACAACCTGCGTGGTGCCTTGTACCTGATCGTGCATGTGGACCCAACGGCTGAAGGTGCTGCGGATCAGGCCGAGGCCCGGCTGGAAGCACTGGAAGTGAAGTTGCGGGCGCCGTTGCCCGAGCCGGAACACACCGTGTACGGCGACCCGGTAGATGAAAGCGATTTCCAGAGCGAGTTCCCGGAAGAGCTGTTCAAGGCCGGTGTCGAGAAGGTGCGTGAGTACATTCTCGCCGGTGACGTGATGCAGGTGGTGCCGGCGCAGCGCATGAGCTGCCCGTTCAAGGCGCCTGCCATGGATCTGTACCGTGCCCTGCGTTACCTGAATCCATCGCCGTACATGTTCTATCTGGATCTGGACGACTTCCATATTGCCGGCTCTTCGCCGGAGATTCTGGCCCGGGCCGAGCAGGGCCGGGTGACGGTGCGTCCGATTGCCGGTACCCGCAAGCGCGGTGCCTCCGTGGAAGAGGACAATGCGCTGGAAGAAGATCTGTTGGCGGACCCCAAGGAGATCGCCGAGCACCTGATGCTGATCGATCTGGGCCGCAATGATGTGGGCCGGGTGGCCAAGCCCGGCAAGGTGAACCTCACCGACAAGATGGTGGTGGAGCGCTATTCCCACGTGATGCACATCGTTTCCAACGTGGAAGGCGAACTGAAAGACGGCCAGGGCCCACTGGAGGTGCTCAGTGCCACCTTCCCGGCGGGCACCCTGAGTGGCGCGCCGAAGATCCGTGCCATGGAAATCATTGATGAACTGGAACCCACCAAGCGCGGCATCTATGGCGGTGCAGTGGGTTATATCGGTTTCAACGGCGATATGGATACGGCCATTGCCATCCGTACCGCGGTGGTGAAGGACGAGCGACTGTACGTACAGGCCGGCGCCGGCATTGTGGCCGACTCGGTGCCCCAGTCCGAATGGGACGAGACCATGAACAAGGCCCGGGCAGTATTCCGGGCGGTGAACCTGGCATTGGGTGGTCTCAACCTGGCAGACGGAGGGCAGCGGTAATGCGCGTCTTGATGATCGATAACTACGACAGTTTTACCTACAACCTGGTGCAGTACCTGCAGGAGCTGGGTGCCGAGGTGCTGGTGCATCGCAACGACCAGATCACCATTGAAGACATTGAAGCCCTGAATCCGGATCGCCTGATGGTTTCGCCGGGGCCCTGTACGCCCAACGAAGCCGGTATTTCCATAGCCGCCATCAAGCACTTTGCCGGCAAACTGCCGATTCTGGGGGTGTGTCTGGGGCATCAAAGTATTGGTCAGGCGTTTGGTGGCAAGGTGGTGCGGGCCCGTCAGGTGATGCACGGCAAGACCTCGCCGATCTACCACAGTGGTGTGGGCATCTTCCGGGATTTGCCGTCTCCCTATACGGCCACCCGCTACCACTCCCTGGTGGTGGAAAGGGACAGCCTGCCGGACTGCTTGGAGATCACCGCCTGGACCCAGCACGATGACGGCAGCATGGACGAGATCATGGGCATGCGGCACAAGACCCTGCCGATAGAGGGGGTGCAGTATCACCCGGAGTCCATCCTCAGTGAGCACGGCCATGCCCTGCTCGACAATTTTCTGAAAGGAGAGCAAGGCGCATGAATATTCAGGAAGCCCTGGCCAAGGTGGTCGAGCAGATTGATCTGAGCGTGGACGAGATGCAGGACGTGATGCGCCAGATCATGACCGGCGGCGCCACCGATGCCCAGATCGGCGGGTTCCTGGTCGCGCTGCGCATGAAGAGCGAATCCCTGGATGAAATCACCGGCGGCGTGCAGGTGATGCGCGAGCTGGTGACCGCCGTGCCGGTGGCTAATCGCCAGTATCTGGTGGATATCGTCGGCACCGGTGGTGATGGCGCCAACCTGTTCAATGTGTCCTCTGCCAGTGCCTTCGTGGCGGCTGCCGCCGGTGCCCATGTGGCCAAGCATGGCGGTCGTTCGGTGAGCTCCAGCAGTGGTTCGGCGGATGTGCTGGAAACCGCCGGCATTGCCCTGGATCTGACTCCGGAGCAGATCGGCAGCTGTGTGGACAATGTGGGCGTGGGCTTCATGTTTGCCCCCAACCACCACAAGGCCATGAAGTACGCCGTGGGCCCGCGCAAGGAATTGGGTATGCGTACCCTGTTCAATATCCTCGGCCCGATGACCAACCCGGCTGGCGTGCAGCGTCTGGTGCTGGGGGTGTTCAGTGAGAAGCTGTGTCGGCCTATGGCCGAAGTGATGGGGCGCCTGGGCGCCGAGCACGTGATGGTGGTGCACAGCAAGGATGGCCTGGACGAGATTTCCCTGGCCACCCGCACCCATGTGGCGGAGTTCAAGGACGGTGCCGTAAGCGAGTATGACGTGACCCCGGAAGACCTGGGTCTCGATTCCGCCTCTCTGGTGGGGCTGGATGTGAGCAGCGCTGACGACTCCCTGGCCCTGATCAAGGATGCCCTGGGCAAGCGCACCACAGACGCGGCCAGCAAGGCGGCGGACATGATTGCACTGAATGCCGGTGCAGCCATCTATGTGAGCGGCATTACCCGAACTCACAAAGAGGGGGTACGCATGGCCGAAGACCTGATACACAATGGAGAGGCAGCGGAACGCATGCGTGAGCTTGCCCAGTTCAGCACAGCCCTTACGGCGGCGGACTGACAGGCCAGGACAGGGAGTATCGTTATGAGTACCGGCACTATTCTCGACAAGATTATTGCCCGCAAGCAGGAAGAGATTGCGGTGGGCAAGAACAACTACACCCTCGGTGATCTGCAATCCATGGCGGAGAACCAGGGCAAGGCCCGCGGTTTTGCCCGCGCCCTGTTTGACCGGGTGCGTGACAAGCAGCCGGCGGTGATCGCCGAAATCAAGAAGGCGTCCCCCAGCAAGGGGGTGATACGCGATGATTTCGATCCGGTGGCCATTGCCCGCAGCTATGAAAAACATGGCGCGGCCTGTCTGTCAGTGCTCACTGACCAGGACTTTTTCCAGGGCCACGAAGATTACCTGCGCGCCGCCCGGAACGCGGTGGACCTGCCGGTGATCCGCAAGGATTTCATGATCGACCCATGGCAGATCTTTGAATCCCGTGCCATGGGGGCGGATGCGGTACTGCTGATTGTGGCGGCCCTGTCCGATGCCCAGCTGGACGAACTCAATCATGCCGCCCAGCAGGCTGGCTGTGACGTGCTGGTGGAAGTGCATACTGAAGAGGAGCTGGAGCGGGCAGTGACGCTGAATGCAGAGCTGATCGGCATTAATAACCGCAACCTGCACACCTTCGAAACCAGCTTGGACACCACCCTGACCCTGGCCGAGAAAGCGCCGGCGGACCGCATGATCATCACCGAAAGCGGCATCCACACCGCGGCGGATGTGAAACTGATGCGCAGCAATGGCATCCATTCTTTCCTGGTGGGCGAGGCGTTCATGCGTCAGGACGATCCGGGGGAGGGGCTTAAGGCGCTGTTCTTCAGTTAACAGTGAATAGTGAACAGTTAACAGCGTCGCGGGATGTGGGGTTGTTGGTTGATCGCAAAGAGGCCGCGTCCAGACTCTGGATGCGGCCTTGTTGTTTCAAGGAGCGAAAATGACAGCCAAGTCACCGCAGGAATGTCTGGGGATGGAGGATATTCGTGCCGAAATTGATCGCCGGGACCGTGACATTATTGCCTTGCTGGGCGAGAGGGCAGGTTATGTACATGCGGCGGCGGCCTTCAAGACCAGCGAAGATGGCGTCAGGGCCCCCGAGCGGTTCCGCACCATGCTACAGGCCCGAAGAGAATGGGCGGAGCAGGAAGGGCTGGATGCGGATATGGTCGAGAAGCTGTACCGGGATCTGGTGGAGCACTTTATTCAGCGGGAAATGGCGGCTTTTAAGAGCAGTTAACAGTTAATAGTGAATAGTTAATAGTTGCGCGGGAGGCGTGGGTATTGGCTGGGACCTAGGAGGCCGCGCCCGGAATCCGGGGGCGGCCTTTTCATTTGTGCAAACCGTTCTTTAACTCTGCTGTAGGGGCTTGCCTGCAAGCGATCCGAGCGATTGCGAGGCAAAAAAGAAGCGAGTGACGAGTTTCGAAAGGCAAAAGACGTCTGGGGCTGATGGTTCGGGGTTTGATCTTGGCAGCCATACCTCGCCAAGGCTCGGATCGCTTGCAGGCAAGCTCCTACAGCGGCTTCGTCTTGACGGTATAGCCACAAACAAAGAGGCCGCGCCCGGATTCCGGGCGCGGCCTCTATGCTTTCAGATCAAAATGGTGCCGATCCGCGACGCTGTTAACTGTTCACTATTAACTGTTAACTGCCTTTCAGCGCGTGCCGTAAACCACCATAGTCTTGCCCTTCACGGACACCAGACCCTGTTCTTCCAGGTTCTTCAGTACCCGGCCGACCATTTCGCGGGAGCAGCCGACGATGCGGCCGATTTCCTGGCGGGTGACCTTGATCTGCATGCCATCCGGGTGGGTCATGGCATCCGGTTGTTTGCACAGGTCCAGCAGGGTGCCTGCCACGCGGCCGGTCACGTCCAGGAAAGCCAAGTCACCCACCTTGCGGGTGGTGGCTCGCAGGCGGCCAGCGATCTGGGCGGAGACGGCGAACAGGATGTCGGCGTCTTCGCGGGCCAGTTGTTTGAATTTGGCGTAGCTGACTTCCGCTACTTCACATTCGCTCTTGGCCTTGACCCAGGCGGAACGGGACGGATCGTTCTCGAACAACCCCATTTCACCAAAGAAGTCCCCCTCATTGAGGTAGGCCATGATCATTTCGCGGCCGTCATCATCCTCGATCATGACGGTCACGGACCCCTTCAGAATGTAATACAGTGCATCTGACTCATCCCCGGCATAGATAATTGTGCTTTTCGCCGGATACTTGCGACGGTGACAATTGGCCAGGAAATGGTCCAGATTTGGAATAATTTTGTTGCCTTCAGTCATGGGCGCTCAGTCTTAAGCCAGAAAAATGTCTTAGCCAATAAGACCATGGATATTGCCTGTTTTTATGGACCATGCCAAGGGAACTGGCTCTCACTCTCGCTTTTCCCGGGCTCGGCGGTGGTAAAGGCAGGACAAACCCGTGTCCTGAGCGCCCTCAGTGTCGCAAAATCCCGCTTTGCAGGGTGACAAAAGGGGGTGGCTACGGCCCCCTGCTATGGTACTCTGCGCGCCTTTTTACGGGGTTATCCCCGTGGACGAACAGATTCAGGAGACGGCCATGAAAGCAGTGGTTCAGTGGCAGGGCGAAGCCTGCTATGAAGGGCAGACAGAAAGCGGCCACGCGGTGCTGATGGACGGCCCACCGGATCACGGTGGTCAGAATCGCGGGCCTCGTCCCATGGAGACCCTGCTGCTGGGCGTGGGTGGCTGTTCCTCCTTTGATGTGGTGCACATCCTCAAGAAATCCCGCCAGGACGTCACCGACTGCCGATGTGAACTCACCGCGGAGCGTGTGGACGAGGTGCCGGCGGTATTCAGCAAGATTCATCTGCATTTCATCGTTAGCGGCAATAACCTGAAAGAGAATCAGGTGAAGCGTGCGGTGGAGCTTTCCGCAGAGAAGTATTGCTCAGCCAGTATCATGCTGGGCCGCGGTGGTGTTGAGATCACCCATAGTTATACCATTGAGGCCTGATAGCACTCTGTCAGGTATGGTTTTCCCGGCATTTGCCGGGGCAAGGTGAGGCGGCAGGCCGTCTCGTGATCAGGTCGCCGTCCCTGGGGCGGTAATGTGTTGGTTCTGATGTGGCGGTGAAACGCCCGTGGGGTACGGCTGTGGTGAAAGATCCCAATCCCAAGATTACGGTCCATGGTTTCAATAACCTGACCAAATCCTTGAGCTTCAATATTTTTGATATTGCTTACGCGAAGACCGAGCAGCACCGTAAGGAATACATCGAATATATTGACGAGCTGTATAATGCTGAGCGTCTTACCGAGATTCTCACCAATGTGACCAAGATCATTGGCGCCAATATCTTGAATGTGGCCCGCCAGGATTACGATCCGCAGGGTGCCAGTGTGACCATGCTGATCGCCGAGCATGAGACTCCGCCGGATGGTTCCGACTGGGATGAGGAAGCCCCCGGTCCGTTGCCGGATACCGTGGTTGCCCACCTGGACAAGAGCCATGTGACGGTTCACACCTATCCCGAGTCTCACCCGGACAACGGCATCTCCACCTTCCGGGTGGATGTGGACGTGTCTACCTGTGGGGTAATTTCACCGCTACGTGCGTTGAACTACCTGATCCACAGCTTTGATTCCGATATCGTCACCGTGGACTACCGGGTGCGTGGCATGACCCGTGATCTGGACGGTACCAAGCACTATATCGATCACGACATCAATTCGATCCAGAACTTCCTTACTGAAGATACGCAGAACGCCTATCAGATGATCGACGTTAACGTGTATCAGGAGAACATCTTCCACACCAAGATGCTGCTCAAGGATTTCGATATCGACAACTACCTGTTTGGTGCCGGTAGTGACGAATTCGAGCAGGACGAGCTGGACCAGATCGAAGAGCGCCTGAAGCGTGAGATGCTGGAGATCTTCTACAGCCGTAATCTTGGCTGAAAGCAGTGAATAGTTAACAGTTAACAGTGAATAGCAGCGCGTTCAGCGTCGCTGCCAGCGGGAAGTAAAGAGGCCGCGCCCATAACCCGGGTGCGGCCTTTTGTTTGTGACAACGTTTATTTCGACGCCGCTGTAGGAGCTTGCCTGCAAGCGATCCGAGCGACAGCGAGGTAAAAAGATCCGAGTTGCGGGTCACGAGTTTCAAATGGCAAGCATCCAAACCTCGCGCCTGGCCACCGGTTTGGGGTTTTCGAAACTCGTTACTCGAAACTCGCTTCTGGAATCCTTACCTCGCCAAGGCTCGGATCGCTTGCAGGCAAGCTCCTACAGCGGTTTCATCCTTGGCGTCTGGCTGTCAAACAAAAGGCCGCCCCCAGGTTATGGGCGCGGCCTCAGTGTTTTCAGATCAGGATGGTGCCAATCCGCGACGCTGTTAACTGTTCACTATTAACTGTTAACTAATCAAACCCGATAAGTCGCAAACGTCATCACCTTGCTCATCAATGTCATGGCGTGGCGAATCGGCGGTGGCAGGTCGGCGCCGCCGGCGTCCTTGGCGGTGACGGCGTGTTTGAGTTCGTCGCTGCGCATCTGTTCGAGGATGGCGCGGGTGCGCAGGTCGCTTTCCGGGACCTGGAACAGATGCGACTCCAGATGTTTTACCACCTGGTTTTCGGTTTCCGAGACAAAGCCGAGGCTCCAGCGATCACCAATAAGGCCAGCGGTGGCGCCCATGGCGTAGCTCATGGCATAGAACAGCGGGTTGAGTTTGCTGGGCGCACCGCCCAGCTCGCGGATGCGCTCTTCGCACCAGGCCAGGTGATCTTCTTCCTCTTTGGCCGCTTCCTCCATTGCATGGCGAATGTGCGGCAGGCTGGCGGTGCTGGCCTGGCCCTGATACAGCGCCTGGGCACAGACTTCACCAGTATGGTTGATGCGCATCAGGCCCATCACATGGCGACGCTGGTCGGTGGGCAGATTGCCCGGCTGAGCTTCGCCACCGGGGCTGTCCGGGGTGGCAGTCGGGGCACGCTCCGCCTGAATGGTACCCGGTGTCAGGGTACGCAGGGCGTTATCAGCACGGGCCAGCAGGCGATCAAGAGGAGTCAGTCGGCGTTCAGTCATGATTCACGCGGCATGCAACACGCAACACGCTTGCACGCATGTATAGTTACGGAGATTCTAGTGTAGCCGAAGCGTGTGGCTTCAGCATTTGATTCAACACAATAACAAGGACATTACTGCACCGCGTGAAGCTGCGACGCCTGTTGCGTGAAGCGTGTTGCATGTTGCGTACCCCCCATGAGTGATCTGAACGACCTGAGAATGCTGCTCGATTCCCGTTACCCCATTGTGGTGATCGAGACCTGGGAAGAATTAAGGGCGCTGGATCTGATCCGGCGGCTGGGGATGAAGGAAGGGCGGCCGGTGTTTGCCTGGACGTCGGTGGATGGCATGCGGCGACTGGAGTTTGATGATGTACCCAGCCAGAAGCACACGGTGGAGCCGGAGGCTGTGCTGGGCCAGATTCGGAGCACCAGTCAGCCGGGTATTTATGCACTCTGCGATATTCACCCGTTTTTGAAAGACGAGCCGAAGAATGTGCGTCTGCTCAAGGAGATCGCACTGCATCACGAGCGGCTGCAGCATTCCCTGGTGCTGATCAGCCACCAGTTTGATATTCCCCCGGAGATCCGCCGCTACTCTGCCCGTTTCACCCTTTCCATGCCGGACGAGAAACAGCTGGAACATATCGTTCAGGACGAGGCGCGCCGCTTCAAGCAGGAGAAGGGCGAGCGGGTGCGGGCGGACCGGGATTCCCTGGATCGCCTGATCCGCAACCTGCGTGGCCTGAGCGTGGAAGATGCCCGCAAACTTGCGCGTGGCGCGATTCTTCACGATGGCGCCATTACCGAGGCGGACTTGCCGGAGGTCAACAAGGCAAAGTTTGCGTTGATGGAAATGGAAGGAGTGCTCAGTTACGAGTACGACACGGAAAGCTTCGCCAATGTGGGGGGCTTGCAGGGGCTGAAAACCTGGCTGGGCAAACGCGAAAAAGCCTTCCATGGCGACAGCGATATTGATTCGCCCCGCGGCGTGATGCTGGTAGGGGTGCAGGGGGGCGGCAAGAGCCTGGCGGCCAAGTCGGTGGCTGGCCTGTGGGGGCTGCCCTTGCTGCGGCTGGATATGGGCGCCATTTTCAACAAGTTCTTTGGGGAGTCCGAGCGTAATGTTCGTGAGGCTCTAAAGATGGCAGAGACCATGTCTCCCTGTGTGCTGTGGATCGACGAGATCGAGAAGGGCATTGCGGTGGGGGACAACGATGGCGGTACCTCAAGGAGGGTGCTCGGCACCCTGCTAACCTGGATGGCAGAGAATCAGAGCAAGGTGTTCATGGTGGCTACCGCCAATGATATCGAGCGACTGCCGCCGGAACTGATCCGCAAGGGGCGCCTGGATGAAACCTTCTTTGTGGACCTGCCCGATGCGGCGGTGCGTGAGGAGATCTTCCGTATCCATCTGAACAAGCGTGGCCAGCATGCGGCCAGCTTCGATCTGGCGGCGTTGTCCGTTGCCAGTGAGGGATTCACCGGTGCAGAAATCGAACAGGCGGTGGTGGCAGGGCTGTACAGTGCAGGGGCGGCGGAGCAGCGGCTGGACCAGGCACTGCTGGAAGCGGAGCTGGCGGCCACGGTGCCGCTGTCGGTGACCATGGCCGAGCCCCTGGCACGCTTGCGCCACTGGTGTCAGGGCCGTGCGGTGAGCGCCGGCTCCTGACCCTGTGCGCGGGCATGCGAATCTCAGTCGAGCAGGTCACTGCTGGCCAGTGAAGGGGGCCCGGCGCTGTCATCGCCACGGGTGAAGCGCAGGATGGTTTCGCGCAGGGTGTTGAGCTCCACAGGCTTGGGCAGGTGGGCATTCATGCCGGCGGCAAAACTGCGATCCTTGTGTTCTTTCAGGATATGGGCAGTCAGCGCCACGATGGGCGTGGATGGCAGTGCATGGCGCTGTTCGTGCTGGCGGATCCGTCGGGTTGCCTCAAAGCCATCCATTTCCGGCATTTCACAATCCATCAGGATCAGGTCATAGCGCTGCTTTTCGGCCAGGGCCAGGGCTTCCTGGCCATCACTGGCAATGTCTGCCTTCAGGCCAAGCTTGCCGAGCATGCCGCGAATCACTTTCTGACTCAGGTAATGATCCTCTGCTACCAGAATGCGCAGGTCCGGGCTGGGTCTGGTGTCCAGGGTTTCTTCCACTGCCGGCGCTTCGTTGCTCAGTTCCTCAGCCAGAACCTGGCGTAAACGGGGCGCGGACACGGGTTTGGACAGCACCCGGTGGATGCCCACGTTACGCGCCTGGGTGGCACTGGGTGCCTGCTGAATGCCGGTGAGCATTACCAACACAGTGGGGTGAACGATCACCGGATCTTCGTGGATACGGGCAGCCAGCTGCATGCCATCCATACCGGGCATTTGCTGATCCAGCACCACGACGTCGTAGGGCTCGTTGATATTGGCCTGGGTGCGCAGCGAGGCCAGGGCTTCGCGGGGGTCGTGACAGGCTGTGACCCGCATCCCCCAGGACAGCGCATGATGACGCAATACCCGGGTTACGGTGCTGGAGTCATCCACCACCAGCAGACTGCGCCCTTCGAGACAGGACAGGTCCACCTTGGGGCCGCGGGGCAGGGCGTTCTGATCTGCGGGAAGCGGCACCACAAACCAGTAATGGGTGCCGCGCTGGTCCTGCAGGTTACCCATGCGGCCATGCAGGGCCTCCACCAGCTGTTCGGCAATGACCAGGCTGAGATGACTGCTTTCATTCTGGCGCTGACTGTCCTGCAGGCGTTTAAGGGCTTCTTCACTGAGGGTGCTGCCGGAGAATCCAAAGCGTACCCGGTCGGCCTGGCCGGTGGGTTCCAGGGACACGTCGATCATCAGCTCTCCGGGTGAGCCGTGACGAATCAGAGCGCCGGTGAGGTTGGTAAGCACTTGCCGCAGTCGCCCGGCATCACCGAGAACTCGTGGTGGCACATTGGTGTGTACATGGGTGATCAGTTCGATCTGTTTCTCTTCCGCCCTTTCCTTGAACAGGTCGATGGCTTCCATCAGCAGGTCGTGCACATCCAGGGAGGCCTGGTTCACATCGCTGTAATCGTTGGACAGCTGAGAGTGTTCCAGTACATCGTTGATGATGCGTAGCAGGTTGTCACCGGCGTTCTGGATGGCGCCCACGCATTCACGCTGGTTGGGCGTCAGGGGGGTGTCGGCGAGAATTTCCGACATGCCGAGAATGCCGCTGAGCGGGGTGCGGATGTCATGGCCGATGCGCGCCAGGGTCTCCCGGCGGGTGCTGTCCACGGTCTCGGCGACGGCTTCGGAGCGCTGTTTCTCGATGCGCAACTGTGACTGGTGGGAAACCCGAATCCGCAATCCGATACCCAGGGTCAGGGCTTCGATGATGGTGGCCCCCATAAGCCACAGGGGCAGTTCGGCGCTGGTCTGCAGCAGTCCCAGGTAAGCCAGGCCAAGGACCAGGGCGGGCAGGCAGACAAACAGGGCGGTAATGAAAAACAGCCCACCGCCACTGTGTTCGCGGTGCCAGGTGGTGTAGCCCAGGACAATCAGTACCAGGGCGGAGGCACTGATCAGGGTAAAACACAGATAGGCGGTGATGGTGATGGGCAGCAGCTGTGTCACAGGCAGGCCAACCACCGGCAGTACCAGCAGGAATCGGGTGGTGTGGTTCAGCCAGTCTGCATGGCGCTGCATGCGGAAGTAGCTGCGGGTAACCCCGGCGGCCGCGGCCATGGCGATCAGCATGAGCGGGAACAGCAGTCGCGGCTGTAACTGATTGCCATCAGTGAGGTGGTGGGGAAGAAAGTCGGCCAGCAACAGGCTGATCAGGGTGATGCAGGTCAGGAAGCCGGCATGGAACCAGTAGGTGCCGCCCCCGCGCATGATGGCGGCAATCAGGTTATAGGTAACCAGAATCAGCAAGGCGCCGACCAGCAGCATGTATAAATTATCCCGCCGTTGCTGGCTGGCAAGATGGTCATTCAGGGTGGACAGGCTGAGGCCATAGGTCAGATAGCCACGGGGCTGCAACTGGAGATAGAACAGCTGCTCTTCGCCCACCGGCAGATGAATCCGGAAGCTGGCGTCCCGGCCGGGGATGCGAGCATTGTCGGGGGCCAGCATGTAGCTGGCGCCACCACGTGTAGGCACGAAGAGTCGGGCATTGGGGTTGCCGCGCAGCTGCAGGGAAAAGGTTTGCTGTTCGCGGAATTCGTTCTTGATGGACAGCCGAACCCACCAGGGGTTTTGTTCGATGCCAAGCCGCTCCACAAAACGGGTGGCCGGCAAGAAGCGGTCTTCTACCGGAGGGCTGCTCACTTGCTGGATGGTCAGTGTGCCGTCGTCGTCGCGCAGGTATTCCGAATAAATGGTTACCCGGGCGTCGTTGGGCAGGCTGTGGATGATGTAGGGTGGTGGGGGCTCCGATGCCCCCCGTGCCATCCCGCTCAGGCACAGCAGGGCCATCATCATCAGCCCGATAAGAAACTCAGGCTTGTTCTGCCACGTTGTCCTTTTGCTCTGCATCCGCTGCTTTTCCCCGATCAAGCACATAGGCGTTCAGCCCGGCTTCGGAGAGGATATAGGCTCCGAGCTCACTGCGTCGACCATCTCCGCACACCACATAGAAAAAATCCTTTTCCAGGTTCTGCACTTCCCGGCGCAATTCGTTGAGTGGGATATTGCGGGCCCCGGGGGTACGATCATGGCGAAATTCCATCGGCAGGCGTACATCCACCAGAATACAGGCGGTGTCCGCTTCCAGCACCATGGTGTCCAGTTCGTCTTCCGTGAGATGACGAATGACAGAATCCTGAAGGATCGACTGAAAGTCCTTTTTGCCCAGACACATTACCACGCCGTCACTGGTCATGGTGACGGTGGCATTGCGTGGGCTGTCACTGATCAGGGCGTCTTCACCAAAGAAGCGGCCGGCGGACAGGGCTGCCAGGGTTTCCTGCTTGGCGCCCTTGCTGCGGCTGACCATGGCCTTGCCTTGCTTGATCACGAAGAAGGTGTCGCCGTCTTCGCCTTCAGTGACGATGGTTTCGCCCAGCTGCACTTCCCGTTCCTCGAATTTCACGAACAGGGTGTGAATCATGGCTGGTGGCACTGCTGCAAACAGTTCCGAGGAAAGCAGGGCGTCCATCCAGTCCCGCTCACTTTCATCATCATTCTCGTCAAGCATGGACTCTGCCGCCTGGGTCCAGGTCATCAGCAGATCCAGCTTGTTGCGGTCGATGGCGTAGAGGGTGGAGGGTTCCGCCGAGATGGCGTTGATGGTGTGTTCCGGGTAGTTGTCCAGCGCCAGATAGTTTTCATCATCGTCGGCGGCGAAATGGCGTACCTGAAAGCTGGCGTCGGTGAGATCAAGCGAGCCTTCCACCAGGAAGTAGGCTTTGTCGCTGGTCTGGCCGCGTTTGAACAGCAGGCGGCCGGGGCCCAGTTTGACGACTTCGATCTGGCCCTGAATTTCCTGCAGGTGGGATTCGCTGAGACAATCGAAGGGAATGAAGTTTTCCAGGCGGGACATTTCCGCCGCTGTTGTAGACATGGCAACCCCTTGAACCGGGTAAAGGTGGGGAGGTCTGCAGGTCCCGGCAGGCCTCCCCTTAATTATTAGTTGCCTTAACTTTATGCCTTTTCGCGGGCCACTGCACGGTAGCCGATGTCGGTACGGTATTGGGCATCGCGCCATGTGATCTGCTTCACACCCACATAGGCGTTGGCCTGGGCTTCGCTGACGGTCGTGCCAACACCGGTGACGCACAGGACGCGACCGCCACTGGTAACCACCTGACCGTCTTTTTCGGCGGTGCCGGCGTGGAAGACCTTCACTGTGTCGGAGTCAGCCTGGTCCAGACCTTCGATGACATCGCCCTTGGCGTAGCTGTCCGGGTAGCCGCCAGCGGCCATGACCACACCCAGGGTGGGGCGCGGATCCCACTGGATCTCGGTCTGGTCCAGCTTGCCGTCGAGGGCGGCCAGACACAGGCCGGCCAGATCAGACTGCAGGCGCATCATGATCGGCTGGGTTTCCGGGTCGCCGAAGCGACAGTTGTACTCGATCACCTTGGGGGCGCCTTCCGGGCTGATCATCAGGCCAGCGTACAGGAAGCCGGTGTAGGGCATCCCTTCCGCAGCCATACCTTCCACGGTGGGGTTGATGACTTCGTCCATGATGCGCTGGTAGACCGCATCGGTCACCACGGGGGCCGGGGAGTAGGCACCCATGCCGCCGGTGTTGGGGCCGGTGTCGCCATTGCCAACCCGCTTGTGATCCTGGCTGGTGGCCATGGGCAGCACGTTCTTGCCATCCACCATGACGATGAAGCTGGCTTCCTCGCCTTCCAGGAACTCTTCCACCACCACGCGGTGACCGGCATCGCCGAACTTGTTGCCGTCCAGCATGTCGCGCACGGCTTCTTCGGCTTCTTCCAGGGTCATGGCGACGATCACGCCTTTGCCCGCGGCCAGGCCATCGGCCTTGATGACGATGGGGGCACCCTGCTCACGAACGTAGGCAAGGGCTTCGTCCATGTCGGTGAAGTTGCCGTAGGCGGCCGTGGGGATGTCCTGGCGAGCCAGGAAGTCCTTGGTGAACGCCTTGGAGCCTTCCAGCTGGGCGGCGGCCTTGCTGGGGCCGAAGCACTTCAGGCCGTTGTCCTGGAACGTATCCACCAGCCCTTCCACCAGCGGCGCTTCCGGGCCAACGATGGTCAGGTCAACGCCGTTGTCTTTGGCGAACGCCAGCAGGGCAGGCTGATCCAGCACATCGATGGCCACATTTTCCAGCTTGGCTTCGCGGGCGGTGCCGGCGTTGCCGGGGGCTACGAAAACCTTCTCTACCTGCTCGGCCTGAGCCACTTTCCATGCCAGCGCATGCTCGCGGCCACCGCCGCCAATGATGAGTACCTTCATGGGGTGTTCCATTTGCTATGAATGGTGATACCTGAACGGGTGTCGCTACTTCAGCCAGCCTGATGCCAGAGGCTCGACGCCGGACGCCAGGATAGCGTCATGCGTCGAGCGTCCGGCGTCCAGCGTTTAATGCCTGAAATGACGCATGCCGGTGAAGACCATGGCCATACCGGCTTCGTCGGCGGCGGCGATGACTTCTTCGTCGCGGATCGAGCCGCCCGGCTGGATCACGCAGCTGATACCTACCTTGGCAGCATTGTCGATGCCGTCGCGGAACGGGAAGAAGGCGTCAGAGGCCATCACGGAACCTTCCACCTGCAGGCCTGCGTGCTCGGCCTTGATGGCGGCGATGCGCGCAGAGTTCACGCGGCTCATCTGGCCAGCGCCCACGCCCACGGTCTGACGGTTTTTGGCGTAGACGATGGCGTTGGATTTCACGAACTTGGCTACCTTCCAGGCGAAGATCAGGTCGTGCATCTCGGCTTCGGTGGGGGCGCGTTTGGTGACCACTTTCAGATCACCTTCAGTGATCATGCCGATGTCGCGATCCTGCACCAGCAGGCCGCCATTGACGCGCTTGTAGTCCAGGCCGCCCTCGGTCGGGCCGCTGATCTCACCGCATACCAGCACGCGCACATTCTTCTTGGCGGCGGTGATGGCGAGGGCTTCGTCGGTGGCACTGGGGGCGATGATCACTTCCACGAACTGGCGATCAACGATGGCCTGGGCGGTAGCCGCATCCAGCTCGCGGTTGAAGGCGATGATGCCACCAAAGGCGGATTCGGTGTCGGTTTCGAAGGCCAGATCGTAGGCCTTGCCGATGCCGTCCAGGCTGACGGCCACGCCACAGGGGTTGGCGTGCTTGACGATGACGCAGGCGGGCTTGGTGAAGCCTTTCACGCACTCCAGTGCCGCGTCGGTGTCGGCGATGTTGTTGTAGCTGAGTTCCTTGCCCTGCAACTGCTTCGCGGTGGCGATAGAGGCCGGGGCCGGGTTGCGCTCGGTGTAGAAGGCCGCTTTCTGGTGCGGGTTCTCGCCGTAGCGCATGTTCTGGGTTTTTTCGAAGTTCAGGTTGATGGTGCGCGGGAAGTCTTCATTGTTCTCGCCAACCATCTTGCCGAAGTAGTTCGCAATGGCGCTGTCGTAGGCTGCGGTGTGTTCGAAAGCCTTGATGGCCAGATCAAAACGCAGGGTGTCGGACAGGGCGCCGCCGTTGGCGTCCATGTCGTCCAGCACGCGCTGGTAGTCAGACGCATTGGTAACGATGCCCACGTGGGCATTGTTCTTGGCGGCAGAGCGCACCATGGTCGGGCCGCCGATATCGATGTTCTCGATGGCGTCTTCCAGGGAACAATCCGGGTTAGCCACGGTGGCTTCGAACGGGTACAGGTTCACTACCACCAGGTCGATGCGGCTGATGTCGTTATCCGCCATCACCTGATCGTCCTGGCCGCGACGGCCGAGGATGCCGCCGTGCACTTTCGGGTGCAGGGTTTTCACCCGGCCATCCATCATTTCCGGGAAACCGGTGTATTCGGAGACTTCGCGCACCGCAATGCCTGCCTCCTGCAGTTTCTTGTAGGTACCGCCAGTGGACAGCAGCTCCACACCCTTGCCAGCCAGGGCCTGGGCAAATTCAACGATACCAGTCTTGTCGGAAACACTGATCAGTGCACGTTCAACGGCTTTGCTCATGGGATTTCACCAAGTTGCGTTTAGTCTTAAATACGTCGGGGGCCAAAAACAAAAAAAGGGCAGTGTGGTCACTGCCCTTGATATAGCAGGTCTGTTTTACAGCAGACCGTACTGCTTGAGCTTCTTGCGCAGGGTGCCGCGGTTCAGGCCCAGCAGCTCAGCGGCTTTGGTCTGGTTGCCACGGGTGTATTCCAGCACCTTCTCAAGCAGCGGGATTTCCATTTCAGCCAGTACCATGGTGTAAAGCTCGCTTACCGGCTCGCCGTCCAGCTGGTTGAAATAATCGTTTAACGAACGACGCACACAATTACGCAGGGTGTCGTGGGTTTCACTGCGCGCAATAGTGAGATGCGGCTGCTTTCGTGCTTCTGCGGTGTTCATTTCAGTAAGTGTCCGTGCAGCGGCTGTGTTAACTGAAGAAAGGGTCATGCGGCCAAGGCTCCGTTTTTCTTCCGGGCAGACACCTCGCCGTAACAACCGAAGCGAACCCGGTCGGTACTGGCGTTGATCTGTTGGAAAAACTGCTCGATCGCCACGCGTTGGTCGGTGGCATTTTCCAGTGTGTTAAATCCACGCCGGAAGTCTTCCCCGCCGGGCAGGTTCTGTGTGTACCAACCCAGATGTTTGCGCGCGATACGAACCCCCATGAACTCACCATAAAACTGGTGGAGCTCAGCGAGGTGCTGTTGCACACAATCATGGACTTCCGTTACTAACGGCGCTGCAGGCAGCGAGCCGTGCTCGAGGTAATGCAGGGTGTCCCGGAAGATCCACGGGTTACCCTGAGCAGCGCGGCCGATCATGATACCACCGGCTCCCGTGGATTCCAGTACCTGTTTAGCTTTTTCCGGGCTATCCACATCACCGTTAGCCATGATTGGAATATTCACCGCGTTGACAACCTCGCTGATGGTGGCGTACTCCGCCTCACCGTTGAATTTGTCCGCGCGCGTGCGGCCGTGAATGGCCAGTGCCTGAATACCGGCGGCCTCGGCGATTTTCGCAATGCTGATGGCATTGCGATGCTCGCGGTCGGGGCCGGTGCGGATTTTCAGGGTCACCGGAACATCTACGGCGGCGACCACCGCATCAAGGATGCGGGCGACCAGGTCTTCATCGGCGAGCAGGGCGGAACCGGCGGCACGCTTGCATACCTTTTTGGCGGGGCAGCCCATGTTGATGTCGATGATCTGGGCACCGTGATCCACATTGGCGCGGGCCGCCTCGGCCAGCATGTGCGGTTCGCCACCGGCGATCTGCACCGAAATAGGCCCGGGCTCACCGCTATGATCCAGGCGTTGGCGTGACTTTCGAGAGTTCCACAGACGGGTGTCCGAGGTCACCATCTCCGAGACCAGCAGGCCAGCGCCCAGATCGCGGCACAATCGCCGGAACGGGCGATCGGTGACGCCGGCCATGGGGGCCAGAATCAGCGAATTGGGCAGCGTGTAGGGTCCGATCTGCATGATCATTCGGGGGTGGCTGGTTAAAAAGGGAGCTAATGATAGAGATCAGGGCGGGGGGATGAAAGGGCAGAGCGGGACTTTTCGTGCCCGTTTGTCAGCTGGGGCAAAGAGATGCAGCACGATTCACGCATCATGCAACACGCCAGTTTTGCAAACAGGAAATGTTTACCTACGCCAAAAGGCCCGCCCGGGTACCGGGCGGGCCTTTTGGCGTCAGGCGTCAGGCGGTTCAGCGTTGGCTGACTTGTTCGCTGGCTTTCAGGCTGGGCAGCAGGCGCAGATTGTAGTTAACGGCGCTGTCGCCGGGATCCACGATCTCCAGGGAGACGTGCAGTGGAGTGTTGGTTGGCATACTGTCCATGCCGCTCAGATCCCCTTGCAGGTATTCTGATGGTTTGAAACGACGGCTGGCTACCGGGCTTCCGTCCAGGGCACTGAAACGCAGTTCCAGATCCGGGAAGGGCTGCGGGTAGCGTGCTTCATTGAACAGGATGGCATCAACGATCAGGGCGTTACGGTAATCCGGGTGACTGCGCACCACCAGGTTGGCGCCGCGCAGTTTGTTGATGTCGGTGCGATTGGGCAGGGTGCAGCCCAGTACCCGGCAGGCTTGTTGGTAGGCCGGTCGCCACTGGGCGGTACGCGCCAGATGATCGAAGTTGAACCAGGCGTATTGTCCCACCAGTACCACGGCGGCGAGCAGGGACAGTACCGTCCACTTGATCAATCCCTGCCAGTCGTAACGAGGTTTGAAGGCGATATCCCGCTCCCTGACAGGCCGGGAGGGGATGGCTACCGGTTCATCGTTCAGCTCGTCGCCAAACAGATCCAGTCCGCCGAACAGGGAATCCTCTTCCGGTTCCTCGCGAGCCGGCTTCGCGGGCTTGGCGGGCGCTTTGGCTGCGGGTGCGGGAGTCGGCTTTGCGGTTCCTGTTGGCGTTGGCGCAGGTGTCTGTGTGGGTGCTTGGGCCGGCTCCTGGTCCCGTGGTCCAAAACTGGCCGGGCCGGGGCTGGCAGGTTTGGAGGGGGCGGGCTCGTCGTCCTCTTCCAGTTCATTGAGCAGGGCTTCGGCCCAGGATTCATCTGCTCCTTCGTTGTGACTGGAGCGCCCGGCACCGGCCATATCGGAGAAGTCCTCTCCCAGGCCTTCCTCGTCCACTCCTTCCTCAAGGTTCATGAAAGAGTCGCTGAGTTCCATGCCTTCCATGCTCAGGCCATCGGTATCCTGATTGGGCGTGTCATCCCTGGCGGGTGTGTAGTCTTCTACGGTTTCGGTTGCTGCGTCGGGGGCACTGTTCTCGTCCAGTGCGCCGGCCCAGCGGTCGGCACTGCCGCTGTTGCTGTCAGCGCCGGGCGGGTCCACCAAATGATCTGTGGCCTGGAAGATCTGCAAGCAGGAGCCACAGCGCACGGCGCCTTTTGCCTGCTTGAGATGCTCTTCCGTGATCTTGAACTGGGCTGCACAGTGGGGGCAGCGCGTCTTGTACTGGGTGGCCATGGCGGTCGCCTGATTGTTATTGGTTAAAACCCGCTACACGCGGCACGCAACATGCACCACGCAACCCGGCAAGCCATAAAACGTGTAGCTGAAGGTGTTCTTTTTACAGAAAAAGCGCCTTTGCTCGCAAGGACTTGGGCCGCATTTATGCTTTCCGGTTGAGGTGTCGGGCTGCTGGCGCCCGATACTGGCCGTCTATCCCTTGCGTACCCCGTCGATACGCACCCAGTCCCCTTTTTGCGTGGTAGGGGTGAGGTCGAACCAGCGACTGTAGGCTTCGCGGACGGATTCCGCCTGTTCGGCGAGAATCCCGGACAGGGCAAGACGAGAGCCGGGGCGGCAGTAACCGGCCAGCATTTCGGACAGTTCCACCAGGGGGCCGGCCAGGATATTGGCCACCAGCACGTCACACTGGAAGTCTTGCGGCATATCCTCAGGCAGGAACAGCGCCAGGTGGTCGGCCACGCCGTTGTTGGCGGCGTTGTCCTTGCTGGCGATCAGCGCCTGGGGATCAATGTCGGTGCCGACGGCCTGTTCCGCTCCCAGCAACAGCGCGGCGATGGCCAGCACACCGGAGCCGCAGCCAAAGTCCAGCACGGTCTTGCCGGTCAGGTCGCTGTTGTCCAGCCATTCCAGGCACAGCGCCGTGGTTTCGTGGGTACCGGTGCCGAACGCCAGGCCGGGATCCAGCTTCAGGTTGACGCCGTTGGTGTCCGGTGCCTCGCTCCAGCTGGGTACGATCCACAGCCGCTCACCAAACTGCATGGGCGCGAAATCGTCTATCCAGGCCCTTTCCCAGGCCTGGTCTTCCAGGATTTCATGGTGCATGGCAGCGGCGTTGAGCCCCTGCATCTCCAGGGCGGCCTGGATCAGGGCGGGATCGTTATCGGCATCAAACAGCGCGGTGACCACGGTGTTCTGCCACAGCGGACGGGTGCCGGGCGGTGGTTCAAACACCGGCTGGTCGGCTCCATCGGTCAGGCTTACCGCACTGGCCCCCAGATTCTCCAGCGCTGCCTGGAAGGCATCCGCATGCTTTTCGTCGGTGGCAAGATGAAGTTGCAGCCAGGCCATTTTCGCTTCGCTCTAGTGAATAGTTAACAGTGAATAGTGAACAGCTGCGCGGGATGGTGGGGTGGAAACTCAAACCATGGATGCCGCGCACACACGCCGGGTGCGATCCGGGGAGAATGATAGCAGTTATGCTGCACCGTATGGCGATGACAACGAGTTTTCTGGTTCTCCTAAATACACGAAGCCGCGCACAGAGATTGTGCGCGGCTGCGTGGGTGAAGCGTGTGACAGGCCAAAACCGCGAACTGTTCACTATTCACTGTTAACTGTTCACTGCCTTGGTGCGCCCCAGCCTTTGCTCAAGGTGGTGGATGTTTCGCTTCGTTCTAGTGAGCAGCTGCGCGGGCTGGTGGGGCGGTGACTCAAACCATGGATGCCGCGCACACACGCCGGGTGCGTTCCGGGGAGAATGATAGCAGTTATGCTGCACCGTATGGCGATGACAACGAGTTTTCTGGTTCTCCTAAATGCACGAAGCCGCGCACAGAGATTGTGCGCGGCTTCGTGGGTGAAGCGTGTGACAGGCCAAAGCCGCGAGCTGTTAACTATTCACTGTTAACTGTTCACTGCCTCAATGACCGCCCAGCTTCTTCTCAAGGTGGTGGATGTCCACGCCGCCTTTCAGGAAGGCTTCATCCTTGAAGATCTTGTCGCGGTGCAAGTCCACGTTGGTCTTGATGCCTTCCACCACGATTTCGTCCAGGGCGTTGCGCATGCGGGCCATGGCGATGTCGCGACTTTCCCCCCAGGTGATCAGCTTGCCGATTAGGGAGTCGTAGTAGGGAGGTACGGTGTAACCGCTGTAAATATGGGAGTCTACGCGGATGCCGTTGCCTCCGGGGGCGTGGAAGTAGGTCACCTTGCCCGGAGACGGGGTAAAGCGAACCGGATCTTCGGCGTTGACCCGTACTTCGATGGCGTGGCCCTGGAACGTCACGTCTTCTTGCTGGATCTGCAGACCTTCACCGCCGGCGATGCGCAGCTGTTCCTTGACGATGTCCACACCGGTGATCATCTCGGTGACCGGGTGCTCTACCTGGACGCGAGTGTTCATCTCGATGAAGTAGAAGCCTTCGTTTTCATACAGGAACTCGAAGGTGCCGGCACCGCGGTAGTTGATCTCCTTGCACGCGTTGACGCAGCGCATAGCTACCTCATCTTTGAGGTGCTGGGGGATCTCCGGGGCGGGCGCTTCTTCCACGACCTTCTGGTGACGGCGCTGCAGGGAGCAGTCGCGATCACCCAGATGGATGGCGTGACCGGCGCCGTCAGCCAGCACCTGCACTTCCACGTGACGTGGTTTCTGCAGGAACTTTTCCATGTACACGGTGGCATCGCCGAAGGCGTTCTTGGCTTCGGAGCGGGTCAGGGTGATGGAGTTGAGCAGGGTGCGCTCTTCTTCCACCACGCGCATGCCGCGACCACCGCCGCCGGCAGCGGCCTTGATGATCACCGGGTAACCGATTTCACGGGCCATTTGCAGGGCAGCTTCGTCGTCGTCACCGACGGGGCCATTGGAACCCGGTACGGTGGGTACGCCAGCCTTTTTCATGGCTTCAATGGCGGCTACCTTGTTGCCCATCAGGCGAATCGTCTCAGCCTTGGGGCCGATGAAGGTAAAGCCGGAGCGCTCTACGCTTTCGGCGAAGTCAGCGTTTTCCGCCAGGAAGCCGTAACCGGGATGGATGGCATCCGCGTCGGTGACTTCGGCAGCGCTGATGATCGCCGGGATATTCAGGTAGGAATCTACGGACGGAGCCGGACCAATGCAGACGGCTTCGTCAGCCAGACGAACGTGCATCAGGTCGCGGTCAGCCTTGGAGTAGACGGCTACGGTGCGAATGCCCATTTCCTTGCAGGCACGCAGGATACGCAGGGCGATTTCGCCACGGTTGGCAATGACAACCTTTTCCAGCATGAGAGATGCCTCCCTTAAACGATGGAGAAGAGAGGCTGATCAAACTCAACCGGTTCGCCGTCTTCGACCAGGATGGCGTCAATGGTGCCGGACTTGTCCGCTTCGATCTGGTTCATCATCTTCATGGCTTCCACGATGCACAGGACATCGCCGGCCTGAACCTTCTTGCCCACTTCGGCGAACATCGGTGCGCCCGGTGCCGGAGAGCGGTAGAACGTGCCGACCATGGGAGAGCGAACCATATGGCCGCTGGGGGTTTCTGCTGCAGGTGCAGCAGCTTCGGCGGCAGGTGCCGGTGCCGGAGCGGGGGCTGCAGGGGCGGCCTGCGGGGCAGCGTAGTACTGCGCCGGTGCGGCAGCGACCTTGTTGCCGCCACGGCTGATGCGAACAGACTCTTCGCCTTCGCAGATTTCCAGCTCTTCAATACCGGACTCTTCCAGCAGCTCAATCAGTTTCTTGATCTTGCGAATATCCATGTCTCTAAACCATCCAGTTATTCGTTGGGGGCCAGTTGTTCAATAGCGGCGGTCAGTGCCAGCTGGTAGCCAGTGGCGCCAAGGCCACAGATCACGCCGCGTGCGATATCGGAAAAATAGGAGTGGTGACGGAAGGTTTCCCGGGCATGCACGTTGGACAGGTGCACTTCAATGAAGGGGATGGCGACCGCCAGCAGGGCATCGCGCAGAGCCACACTGGTGTGGGTAAACGCTGCCGGATTGATCAGGATGAAGTCGATGCCTTCGGTGCGGGCATCGTGGACACGTTCAATCAGCTCGTATTCTGCATTGCTTTGCAGATGCTGCAGATGGTGGCCGGCCGCGCTGGCCTGCTCCTGCAGTTGCTGGTTGATGTCGGCCAGGGTGGTACGACCATACTTCTCCGGCTCGCGGGTGCCGAGCAGGTTCAGGTTGGGGCCATGTAAGACCAGAATGGAAGCCAAAACGGGTCTCCCTGGGGAAAGTGTCGTTATTTGTTGTGAACGTGCAGGAAAAATACGGTTACGCCGAGGCTTTCTCGCACCCATGCAATACTAGGTCGAAACAGGGGTAGATAAAAGGGCTTTACAACATTCGTTACAAGTTGCCGGGAGATACCGCTAAATCGGTACTGTTTCACGTTTTTTGTTTAGGGGGGCGGAGTTGCAAGCGGCAAGCTTCAAGCTACAAGGCGCGGGATAGGCAGGTGTGGGTTGGCTGGCTGTGCCCGCGATATCGAGTTGAAAGTTCAAAGTTTAAAGTTGAAAAGGAAAGACAAACCCTGATGGCGCACAGACACGTTCTTTTCGGCAGTAACGGCAGCAAGCTTCGCCGCAGAGGGAACAGCGGTGACTGGGTAAGGTGATTTTTACTCAGTGATCTCTGTGCCCTCTGTGGTGAACCTGCTTTTGGCTTTAAAGCTGCGGCATGACCCTGGCATTGAGGTGCTGAATAAAGCGGTCCGGGCCCATCTCGCCCAGTACCCGGGCATTGGGCACTTCACTGCTGTCAGTGTCGAAGAACACCAGCGCTGGCAGCCCAAGGATGTTGTAGTGCTCCATGATGGCCTGGCTGTCATCGTTGATCTCGGTGATATCTACCCGGTAGAGATCAAAGCCGGTCATTTCTGCCAGTACCGCTGCGTTGGTCAGGGTTTCCTCCTCCAGCACCTTGCAGGCCACACACCACTCGGCAAAGAAATCTACCAGCACTGGCTTGCCGGCGCGGCGGGAGCTGGCCAGCGCCTGCTCCAGTGACTGCTTGCCAACCACGGTTCGCCAGGGGCCATGATCCTCGTTGCCAGGTTGAGGGCTGGTGGCGGCACTGCTGCTGGCCGCCTGCGCGTTGAATCGGGCCAGCGGTTGCAGTGGATCGCTGCCGCCACCCAGTGCGCCAATGATCATCACCGAGCCATACAGGGCGAGTACCAGTGCCAGGGCTCGCTTCAGTCGTGCCAGCCCTTCTCCGGCGGATTCCAGGGCGCCCAGTTGTACGCCGTAAACCGCAAACAGCAGACCGTAAAGGCCCAGCGTCACGGTTTCATTGATGATGCGGCTCAGCAGCCAGATGGCCACGCCGAGCATGACCACACCGAAGAAGCGTTTGATTTCCTCCATCCACATGCCGGCACGGGGCAGCAGGCTGCCGCCACCGGTGCCCACGATGATCAGGGGGATGCCCATGCCGATGGACAGGGCAAACAGGGAGGCGGCGCCGGTAAACGCATCGCCGCTGGCGGCAACATAGATCAGGGCACCGGCGAGAATCGGGGTGACACAGGGAGAAACGACCAGGGCAGAGATGGCGCCCATGATGGCGGCACCGATCAGGCTGCCACGCTTTTCGGCGCCAGGCTGGTGCAGCTTGTCACGCAGGAAGTGGGGCAGCTGCAGCTCGTAGAGACCGAACATGGACAGGGCCAGCACGACAAAGATCACCGCGGAAGTCATGATGGCGGCAGGCTGCTGCAGCAGGAATTGCAGGTTCAACCCGGCTCCGAACAGGGCAACCAGCAGGCCGGCCAGCGTGTAGGGCACCGCCACGCCCAATACATAGGCGCTGCTGAGCACGAAGCCACGGCTGGCGCTGGGGTTGTCTTCCCCGGCGATAATGCCGGACAGGATCGGGATCATCGGGAATACGCAGGGGGTGAAGGCCAGCAACAGGCCGCCGACGAAGAACAGGCCCACGATCAGACCAATGGACTGGTTTTCCATCCACTGATTGAAGGCGTTGGCATCTTCAGATTGCAGGGTATCGAGAAAGCCGCCGCCGTTGCTGTCGCTACTGATGGAGCTGGCCGCGGCTGGCGACTTTTTTGCGGGTGTCGGACTACTGAATTCAAAGGTCTTGCGGGTGGGCGGGTAGCAGAGGGTGTCCTCGATACAACCCTGATAGCGTACCTCCAGCACGGTATCCACCAACGGTACGCTCTGCAGCGGGAGCTTGAGGCGGACATTGTGAAAATAGACGATGACGTCGCCAAAGATTTCGTCGGTTTTGGGTTTGCCTTCCGGCAAGGTTATCCCATCAAAGCTGTCCAGCACGTTGCCATTCAGGTCTTTCAGGGTGAAGCCGAAACGGTGCTGGTACAGATAGACGTCATCAATCAATTCGAAATCCAGCAGCATCTGCTGGTTGTCCCAGTCCGCATCCACGATCAGCTGGATGGCCTCATCCACGGTTGGCAGGGGTTGCTCGCCGAAAAGGTCCTGGGCCATGGACGTGGTCCATGCCATCAGGAGTGTCAGAACGAGCCCCAGTCGTTGCCAGGTGTTATGCATTTTTTTCTCCTCAGTCCCCGAATGCAAAAGCGGCACCGCTTTGATGCCTGTATGGCAGATAAGTTTCAGGGCGGAATCTTAACGGTCCCTTATGGAGGCCGAATTACCCCTCCGGGCGCGATTATTAAACGCCTTAAGGTTGCTTTAAGACACCCATAGGAAGCTGTGACCTCAACATAAGGAGAACCTCATGCGCTTCCTTCGGGTACTTGTCCTGCTGGCCATTCCCTGGCTGGCCCACGCTGAATCCCTGCCATTTTCCCAAGAGCAGGTGGCGGACGCAAAAGTGATTTACGTCGACTTCTGGGCCAGCTGGTGCGGACCTTGTCGCCGTTCCTTCCCCTGGCTGAATGAAATGCAGGCCAGGTACGGGGACAAGGGGTTCACCGTAATCGGCGTGAACGTGGACCCGAACCGGGAGGATGCCCAGCTGTTTCTGGATAAATACCCTGCCGCCTTCCCGCTGGTCTATGACCCTGACGGCGAGCTGGCTACCCGCTACGCCCTGCAGGGTATGCCCAGTTCAGTACTGCTCAATGCTGAGGGTGACGAGCTGTCCCGGCACATCGGGTTTTCCGAAAAACACAAAGGTGACTACGAACAGGAAATCGTTCGGCTATTGGAGGCGGAGCAATGAAAAACGTATTGGGCCTGGTGGCCGTGATGGCGGTCCTTGGTGCTCTTGCCGGGTGCCAGAATCTGGGGGTGCAGCCGTGGGAGCGCGATCTGCTGGCCAAACCGGTAATGACACCGGGGGCGGCTGACGGTCTCGATGATGCGCTGGATGACCACATTTATTTCAGTAAGGAAGCGTCCAGTGGCGGGCGCGGATTTGGCGGCGGTGGCTGCGGCTGTAACTGAGGAAAGAACCATGAAGAAAGCACTGGCTAGAAAGGCGCTGGACGGGAAGAAGTTGGATGGAAGGAAACTGGGTGCGGGCCTGGCTGCGGCAACCTGTTCCTTGCTGGGGCAGCCAGCTCTTGCCCAGGATGCAGCAGATGCCTGGCAATTTGATTCTGCGGTGCTGTACTACAGCGAGCAGGACCGGGTTACGGCAGTGGAACCAGTGGTACGCGGCAAGAAGCAGTTTCAGGATGAAAGTGAGCTGGAACTCAAGCTGACGCTGGATACCCTGACGGGGGCCTCCCATAACGGGGCGATTACCTCGACCAAGCCGCAGACTTTCACCACGCCTTCCGGAGGCAGCACCTACGAGGTGACCAACGAGGTGCCGCTGGATGAGGCTTTCAAGGACACCCGGGTAGCCGCCAACATGCAGTATACCCGTCCCTTTACGCGCACACTGCGCTGGACCGGTGGTCTGAATTTCTCCAACGAATATGATTTCACCTCCCTGGGGCTGAATGCCGGTCTGCTGTGGGATCTGAACAACAAGAACACCACGCTGACCTTTGGGCTGGCTCATGAGGCAGACACCATTGATCCGGTGGGCGGTTCACCGGTGGGACTCACCTTCCAGAGTGATGCTGACAAGACCAATGGCAGTGAAGACAAGTCGATCAATGATTTCCTGATTGGCATGACCCAGGTCATCAACCGGCGCTGGATCATGCAGTTGAACTACAACCTGTCGGTCTCTGACGGTTACCACACCGATCCCTACAAGGTAGTCACGGTGGTGGATGCCAACGGTGATCCACTGGAAGCGGAAAGCTTTGGCGGCACGGATATCGGTGCCGGTGATGCGCAGATTTTCGAGCTGCGACCGGATTCGCGCACCAAGAATGCGCTGTACTGGGAAAACCGTTATCACTTCAATCGTGATGTGCTGGCCGTGGGCTACCGGTTCATGTCCGATGACTGGGGCATCACTTCCCATACCCTGGATGTGAAATACCGCTTCCAGTTCGACAATGGCTGGTACCTGCAGCCGCACGTTCGCTGGTATGACCAGAGCGAGGCAGATTTCTACAAGGAGTCCATCACCGCCGCCGAGCTGACTGCCTTGCAGGGCAGCAATGCTGAAGTGTCAGCGGATTACCGGTTGGGCAGCCTCACCGACACCACCTATGGTTTCAAGGTGGGCAAAGAGTGGGCCAACAACCAGCAGCTCAGCCTGCGGGTGGAAAGCTTTACCCAGAGTGGGGGCAGCGATGCCTCGGAACTGGATGCGTTGATCACTCAGGTCGGGTATACCTTCTATTGGTAACCGGTGTGACTGTGATGGAACCCGCATGAAACAGGGCAAGCAAAAGCAGGACAGGGAACTGGTCCTGGAGCAGGACGGCCCCCTTTGGCGGGGCCGTTTTGCGGCCATGGCCAGCCCCTGTGAGTGCCTGGTCAGGGGCGTCGATGAACACCGTGCCAGACAGCTGGCAGAAACTGTGGCCGAAGAAGCCTGGCGGATCGAACACAAGTATTCCCGTTACCGTGATGACAATCTGGTGGCGGCCATCAATGCCGGTGATGAGCAGTGGGTGACGCTCGACGAGGAGACGGCCCGTCTGATGGATTTCGCTGATCAGTGCTGGCAGCTCAGTGAGGGCGCCTTCGATATCACGTCCGGGGTGTTGCGCCGTGCCTGGCGCTTTGATGGTTCCGACCGGATTCCCGAACCGGAACAGGTTGAGGCTCTGCTGCCCCTGGTGGGATGGCAGAAGGTGGAGCGTGATGGCGGTCGGATACGTCTGCAAAAAGGGATGGAGCTGGATCTCGGAGGGATTGGCAAGGAATACGCCGTGGACAGCGCTTTTCAGCTGGCCGGCAAGCTCACCGATGCCGATCTGCTGGTGAACTTTGGTGGTGATCTGGTGGGGCGGGCGGCTGAGATTCCCTGGCAGGTGGGGATGGAGGGAACAGCCCGGCCCATGGTTGGCCAACTGCAATTCACCTCCGGTGCTCTGGCAACCAGTGGCGACAGCCGTCGCTTCCTGCTCAGAGAGGGTATCCGCTACAGTCACGTACTGGACCCGCGTAGTGGTTGGCCAGTGACGGATGCGCCGCGGGCGGTCACGGTGTTTGGGCAACAGTGCACCCAGGCCGGATTACTGTCTACCCTTGCCCTGTTGCAGGGAAGAGAGGCAGAAAATCTGCTCAGGGAAGCGGGAGTGCAATACTGGATTCAATGGGGGGACGATGCGCCTGTTACTGGTTGAGGATGACAAGTTGCTGGCGGATGGCCTGCAGCGTGCGCTGCGCGCTGAAGGCTATACCGTGGATCATATCGATCGGGGCGATCTGGTCATGCCGGCCCTGGAAACCGGCGGATTTGAACTGGTGCTGCTGGATCTGGGCCTGCCGGGCCTGGATGGTATGGCAGCATTGCGCACCCTGCGCCAGCAGGACAAGCAGATTCCCGTCATTATTATCAGCGCCCGTGATGCGCTGGATGACCGTATCAGTGGCCTCGATAGTGGTGCTGATGATTATCTGGTCAAACCCTTTTCCGCCATCGAATTGATCGCCCGTATTCGTGCCCGCTTGCGTCGTCGTGAAGCCCCGGGCAGCGAGGTCCTTAACGTGGGGGAACTGGAGATCGATCCGGAGCGTTTTACGGTGACCCGCAGTGGCGAGCCGGTCAGTCTCTCGCGGCGGGAAATGAGTGTGCTGCTACAGCTGGTTCGTCATCGTGGCCGCGTGCTTACCCGTGACCAGCTGGAGCAGGGTTTGTATGGCTGGAATGAGGATGTGGAAAGCAACGCGCTGGAAGTTCACATCCATCATTTGCGTAAAAAACTCGGCAGCCATCTGATTCGCACCGTGCGCGGTGTCGGTTACAGCCTCAGCGGGGATGCGTAATGCGATTTTCCATTCGTCGCTTCCTGATTGCCACGATATTGATGGTGATCATTGGCGGTGGGCTGCTGTTGGCGTTTCTCACCTACCGCACCATCTACCATGAGCTGGATGAACAATACGACGCGGAGCTGGTACAGAGCGCGCATCTGCTGGCCGGTTTCTGGCAGGACGGCCACCCTCCAGAAGCCTCATTGTCGGCGCTGGACAATCAGGAATCCCGTTACCTGCGTTATTTCATTTACCAGCTGTGGCAGAACGGCGAACTGGTGTCTGCCAGTGAGGGGTATCCGGAAACCCCCCTGGTAGCGTTGGACGACAAGCCCTTCTATGCAGAAATCAAAGGTTGGCATGCCTATTCCCTGCCGTTGTCCAATGAGCGCTGGCTGATTCTGGCTGAGAGTGATTATGCGCGCCATTCCATGGTCAAGAATGTGGCTGGTTCCTTGCTGGTGCCTTATCTGATCAGTGTGCCATTTGTGATCATGCTGGTATGGCTGGCGATCCGTCTGGGGCTTTCGCCGCTTTCGGATCTGGTCCGTTCGGTGAGTCGCCGCTCCCCGGATAACCTCAGTCCGCTCACCGATGGCAGGAAGGTGCGGGAACTGGAACCGGTAAAGGACGCCATCAATGCATTGCTGTTGCGTCTCAAGGCCGGGATTGACCGGGAGAAGCGCTTCACCGCAGATGCCGCCCATGAACTGAGAACCCTGTTGATGGTGCTGCAACTGCATGCGGACAATGCCCGTTCACTGTCCGATCCCCGGCAACGCGAGGAGTCCCTGCAAAAACTTCAGGAAGCAGTGGGGCGCGCCGAGCGCATGCTGGAACAGCTGCTGACACTGGCCCGGCTGGATCCCGCCCACGGCACACCGGAACACGGTGCCCGTGCAGACATTCTGCGGGTGGCAAGAGATACGCTGGCGTCACTTGTGCCATTGGGAGATCGCTTCCAGCAACAGCTGGAACTGGCGCTGGAAACCTCCCTGTGGGCGAAGATTCCGGAAGAGGCATTGCAGCTGGTGTTGCGCAACCTGGTGGATAATGCCTGTCGTTACGCTGCGCCCGGCGTGATTTGTCTGAATGCAGAGCTGCAGGACAAGCAGGTGATTATCGAAGTCACTGACAGTGGTGAAGGCCTCGACGAGGAGCAGTGGCAGCGATTCGGGGAGCGCTTCAGTCGCGGCCATTCCGATGCCGACGGGGCGGGTCTCGGGCTTTCTATCGTCAATGGGCTGCTGTCTCTGTATGGCGGGAGCCTGAGCTATCGCAAACGGTGTGCGCAGTCGCCTGCAGCTGCTATCGTGGTACTCCCTGCCGCAACCCAGGAGCCTGGGTTATAGTTGCGGTTCGTCGATCTTGGGAGTGATCATGACAAACGATAAATTCAGCGAACGGGTCGGGGACGCCATGCTGGATCCGCGCAACAACCGTGTCTGGAAAGGCTTTCTCTGGTTGTTGGGTTTGCTGCTGCTGGTGGACATGCTGTTCAGCTGGTACTGGAGTCAGGAACCGGATCTGCGCCCGGTGACGGCAAAGCCGGGTGCGGTAGTCGGTGAAACGACTGCTCGGGAGCTGATTTTTGTGGCCAACACCCTGCTGGATAAACCCGGTGGCTATCTCAGCAACGATGTTCTCCCGCACCGGTTGTGGCTGGATAACATGCCGAACTGGGAGTACGGCGTGCTGGTTCAGGTGCGCGATTTCAGTCGGGTGCTGCGTCGGGACATGAGTCGTTCCCAGTCCCAGAGTCAGGAAGACAAGGATCTGGCCATTGCCGAGCCCCAGTTCAACTTTGATGCCAAGAGCTGGGCCATGCCCGCGACCGAAAGCGAATACCGTCGCGGCATTCAGGCCCTGCAACGCTATCTGGACCGGCTCACGGACGCCAATGAGAACGATGGCCAATTCTATGCCCGTGCCGATAACCTGAACTACTGGCTCAATGAAGTGCAGAACCGTCTTGGTTCACTGAGTCTCAAGTTGAGCCAGAGTGTCGGGCGCAGCCAGCTGAATGTGGACAAGGACGGCGCCCTTGCTGTTGCCAAGGCCACGGAAGACGAAGCGTTTGTCAAAACCCCCTGGCTGAAAATCGACGATGCCTTCTATGAAGCCCGTGGTGCCACCTGGGCGCTGGCACAGCTGATGCGCGCCGCCGAAGTGGATTTTGCTGAAGTGCTGCGCAAGAAAAACGCCACCGTCAGCTTCCGCCAGATGGTCCGTGAACTGGAAGCCACCCAGGAAACCGTGTGGAGCCCGATGATCCTCAACGGTGACGGCTTCGGCATGCTGGCCAACCATTCTCTGGTGATGGCCAACTATGTATCCCGTGCCAACGCGGCGCTGATTGATCTGCGCAAGCTTTTAGTGGAAGGGTGATAAAGGCAGTGAACAGTTAACAGTGAATAGTTAACAGTTGCGCGAGGAACGCTTTACTGTTTTTCAACGCAAGAGGCCGCGCCCAACCTTTGGGCGCGGCCTCTTGCGTTTAAGACCCTGAAAGACCTGGCCCGCGACGCTGTTCACTATTCACTGTTAACTGTTCACTAAGCTCACGCCGCGTTCTTCCCCTTCGGCTTCGGAAGCGTATTGCGCCATTCTTCGATCAGCGCACTGTTGTCATCGTCCCAGGGGTGGAAGCCGGGTTTCAGGTAGGTGAACCAGGCGGGGATGATGCTGCTGATGACGCCTCTGTAGCCAAAGCCTTTCCACAGGCCTTTGGCCAGGGTCAGAGGCTTCTTGTGCACGTTGTCGCGCTTGAGCATCTGCCAGGTGAAGTAGCTGGAGAAGCCGATCAGGTAGGCGGTGCTGGACAGGAACAGTCGCTGGCGCTCCAGATAGTTGCCGCTTACGTCCTTGTAAAGATCGTAGGCCACCGCCTTGTGCTCGGTTTCTTCGATGGCATGCCATACCCACAGATCGCGAACCGCCGGATCCATCTTCTTGACCATGTCCGGGCGGCGCAGGATGGCGTCGGCGAGGATGGCGGTGAAATGCTCCAGGCCTGCGGTGGCGGCCAGTTGCTGACGTTTGCTCATGTGCTTGCGAGCGCCGGCCAGCAGTTTGTTGGTGACCGCAAGAGCCTGATTGACGATGTCATCGTATTTGCCGTCGGCGATCAGGTCGTTGAAGGCCTGATGTTCCAGGGAATGCATGGCTTCCTGGCCGATAAAGCCGGAAATATCCTTTTGTCGTTCCTTATCGTCCACCTGATCGCGCAGGGCGCGTACGGAATCCACAAAGAAGCGTTCTCCGTCCGGGAAGGTCAGAGAGAGGATATTCAAAAGGTGCGTGAGTACCGGGTCATTATCGAACCAGTAATCATCATGCTCGATACCGTCGAAAGAAAAGCCCATGCGGCGGGGCGTGATCGGTACTGAGGGATGGTTGTTCTTCTTCACCAGAGAAAGCTTCATTTTTAAACTCCGGGCAATATGCCGTTGATGACATTGCTCAATGCGAGGAGCCTCTAAATGACTCCTTGTGTACTCAGCGTGACCTGAAGCGTTCAGCTGTTGTGTCTTGTCTCGCTGGTCAGGGTGGTGTCCTTTCCGAGAGGCAAGACGCAGCAGATGTGCGCTTCAGGTCTCGCCCTCCGGGTCTTCCAGGCTGGCCCGCACTCGTTGTTGCACTTTCTCGACAGGCAACCAGCATGCCTTCAAAAATGCGCCTAGATTGCGAGCCAGCCTGAAAGACTGAGCACGCAAGGAGTCATTTAGAGGCTCCTGAGCTACTATGCGATGTCATGCAGTCAATGGTCTTGTCGTGGAGGGCCAACAAATGGTGAGTTCGGGCCGTCCCTGGGGAAATGCCGGTGTGCCGGGCATCTACGTGGTGCTGCTTTATGATCTGCTGGTGAATCTGGAGCTGGATGCTCCGGCCCTGCTGGAGGGGCTGGGTGTCAGTCGGGATGAGCTGTTGGCACCAGACCGGCGGGTGTCCATGTCGCTGGCGCAAACGGTGGCGGAGCGTGGTGTCGCCATGGTGGGTGATCGCGGGCTGGGCTTTCGCTATGCCCGGGCCATGAGTATTACCCTGCACGGACCTGTTGGTCTGCTGGCGCTGTCCAGTGCCAGTGCCCAGGATGCGCTGGAAGCGGCGTGCCGCTTTCTGGGACTGCGAGCCCCGTTTCTACAGATCGATCAGGTCCGTCATGGCGAGATGGCCCACCTCAAGCTGCGTAGCACGGTGCCGCTTGGGGTGGCCCATGATTTCGTGATTGAGGCCATGTTGGTGGGGCTGGCGTTCATGGTCGAGCAGTTGCTGGAGTCGCTGCCGGAGGGCGTGGAGATTCACCGTCAGGGTGCGGCACCAAACTACATGGATGCCTTGCAGCATGATGTGGGAGTGACCGTTCTGTTTGATCAGGCGGAGGATGCGCTGGTGTTTCCTGCATCGGCCCTGGCGGCAAGGCCAAGGCTGGCGGATCCGCAGGTGGCTGCCATTGCCCGTGAGCAATGCGAAATGCAATTTCGCCAATGGCGCACGGAAGAAGAGGGGGTCATGGCAGAGCGCATTCGTTCTGCCCTGCAGGATCACCCCGCGCCCTTGCCCTCCCTGGAAGCCATGGCCGACAAACTGGCGGTATCGGCACGTACCTTGAAGCGACATTTGCAGCAGGCGGGCTTGAGCTATCGGCAGCTGCAGGATGAGGAGCGCTATCGGCAGGCGCAACGATTGCTGGGCAAACCGGAAAACAGCATTAGCGAAGTGGCTTATTCCCTGGGTTACAGCGATGTGGCCAATTTCTCCAAGGCCTTCAAACGCTGGAGCGGCCTGACGCCCAAGGGGTATCGGGAGCAGCATTAGCACTGCAGAAGCGAGTGACGAGTTTCGAGTTGCGAAGATCAAAATCCTTCCGTAGAGAGGTGCTTTGGATTTTGCTTTTCGAAACTCGAAACTCGAAACTCGAAACTCGAAACTCGAAACTCGAAACTCGAAACTCGCCTGCCCATGCCAACAAAAAAAGGCCGCACCCGATGCCGGGCGCGGCCTTTTTATTGACTGGCAATAATTTGCCAGTTGGCTGAAGTGTTACTTGTTTTCGAAAGCAGCAACAGACTTCAGGATCTCGGCCTTGGCGGCTTCAACGCCGTCCCAACCATCGACCTTCACCCATTTGCCTGCTTCGAGATCCTTGTAGTTCTCGAAGAAGTGCTTGATCTGGGCCAGCAGCAGCTCGGGCAGGTCGTTGATGTCCTGCACGTTGTCGTAGGACTTGGTCAGCTTGCTGTGCGGAACGGCAACCAGCTTGGCGTCCTTACCGGCTTCGTCGGTCATGTTCAGGATGCCCACCGGACGACAGCGGATCACGGAACCGGGAACCACCGGGTAGGGGGTCACTACCAGTACGTCCAGCGGGTCGCCGTCTTCGGACAAGGTGTTGGGGATGTAGCCGTAGTTGGCCGGATAGAACATGGGGGTCGCCATGAAGCGGTCCACGAAGATGGCGTGGCTGTCCTTGTCGATCTCGTACTTGATCGGGCTGGCATTGGCCGGGATCTCGATGGCCACGTAGATATCGTTAGGGACGTCTTTCCCGGCGGGAACCTTATCAAAATCCATGGTCTGTCCTTCTCAACAGGGTTGGTGGTGGGCGCGGATTATAGCAACGGCAGGGCCTCGCGGCTAATGGGCGAAGGTCGAAGGGGCTTAAGGAATCGGAATAAGCTTATTCTGGAGGATAGGGGCGCCCTGCCGAGCACCCCTTTTGCAGCTTTTTATGCAGTTATGTGATCATTCCTGGGCGGCCTGCCAACCCGGGTAGTTGCCTTCCAGGAGCCGTACATTCTTGAAACCGGCCCCTTCCAGGGCGGTGGCGGCAGCACTGGCGCGGCGACCAGACATACAATACAGCACGATTTCGTCTTTCTTGTACTGCTGCAGCATATCCAGGTGGTGCTCGATATTCTTGGCCGGGACCATGATGGCGCCAGGGATATGGCCGGCCAGATATTCATCTTCGTCACGGACATCAATGATGATGGGGCTCTTCTCTGCCGCCATTTCCTGCTTCAGTTGCTCTACGGAGATGCTGTCAGCGGCCCACAGCGGGGTGCTGAGGGTGGCGAGCAGCAAGGCCGCAGCGGTGATCAGTGCTTTCATAATTGTGACTCCTGTCGAAGGGTTTCCCATTCCTGAAGTTCTTCCCACAGCTTGTCAGCGTCGCGAACCATGCTGGCGATGGATGGCTTCGATGCGGGGTTTGAAAAGCTCGCTGCCAGTGCGCGGCTGGCACACTCATATACAAACTCTTTTCGGCTCGACTCGGCAAGGGATTTGGTCACGCTCTTTCCTTGTTGTTCTTTCATCTGAAGGTAGCACCCCCGTCAGCAAGTGAACAGTGGAAGCGGCTAACCGGTGACATTTCGATGGTAACGGGCACAATGGGGCGGTAGCCCATTCGACTCTCGCCCCAGGAGACGCCTCATGTCCGTGCACGAAGTCCGTCACCCGCTGATCAAACACAAGCTCGGCCTGTTGCGTCAGCAAAGCCTGAGCACCCGCAGCTTTCGCCAGCTGACCTCGGAGATCGGCAGCCTGCTTACCTATGAGGCCACCGGCGATCTGGAACTGGAGGATTATCAGGTCGATACCTGGATGGGCCCCGCCCCCGCGCAGCGTATCAAGGGAAAAAAGGTGACGGTGGTGCCGATCCTGCGTGCCGGCCTTGGCATGCTGGACGGGGTGCTGGAGCTGATCCCCAGTGCCAAGGTCAGCGTGGTCGGGGTATACCGTGATGAGGAAACTCTGGAGCCGGTCGCCTATTTCGAGAAGTTGGCCCACGATATCGACGAGCGTCTTGCGCTGGTCATCGATCCCATGCTGGCTACCGGGGGCTCGTTGGTCGCCTGTATCGACATGCTCAAGAAAGCGGGTTGCCAGCAGATTCGTGCCCTGGTGCTGGTGGCCGCTCCTGAAGGGATCGAAAAAGTCCGTGCCGAACATCCAGACGTGGATATCTACACCGCCTCGGTGGATCAGGGCCTGAACGATGATGGTTATATCATTCCCGGTCTGGGTGATGCCGGTGACAAGATCTTTGGTACCCGATAGGGGGAGCGTAACATGAGCCAGGCTGGTGGATTCTGGAACTGGAAAATTATCCTGATCGGGGCGCAGATGCTGTTCGTGGCCTTTGGTGCCATGGTGCTGATGCCCTTGCTGACCGGTCTCGATCCCAGTGTGGCCCTGTTTACGGCGGGGCTAGGCACCTTGCTGTTTCAATGGATCACCCGGCGCTCCATTCCGGTGTTTCTGGCCTCTTCTTTTGTGTTCGTGGCGCCGATAACCCATGCGGTCAAACAATGGGGGGTGCCGGCCACCATGGGGGCGCTGTTCTGTACGGCCATTGTTTATATCCTGCTGGGGGCGCTGGTGAAATGGCGTGGTCCTGGCTTCCTGCACAAGCTCATGCCGCCGGTGGTGACCGGCCCGATCATCATGGTGATTGGTCTCAGTCTGGCGCCCACCGCGGTGAATTTCGCCATGGGCCTGTCCGGTGATGGCGAGATGCAGCTGTTTTCCTATGCCGATGCCTTGCTGGTGTCGATGATTGCCATGCTGACGACGCTGCTGGTGGCCACCCTGGGGCACGGGCTGTTCCGCCTGCTACCGATTCTTTGCGGCGTGCTGGTGGGTTACCTGACGGCGCTGGCCATGGGCATGGTGGATTTCACCACGGTGAAGCAGTCCGCCTGGCTGGAAGTGCCGGCCTTTATCGCCCCCACCTTCTACTGGCCGGCGATCCTGTTCATGGTACCGGTGGCACTGGCGCCAGCCATTGAACATGTGGGCGATGTGCTGGCGATCAGCAATGTCACTGGCAAGGACTACATTCGCAAGCCGGGTCTGCATCGCACCCTCACCGGGGACGGTGTGGCGAGCATGGCCGCGGCCCTGTTTGGTGGTCCGCCCAACACCACTTACTCCGAAGTCACCGGGGCGGTGATGCTGACCCGGATCTTCAATCCGGTGGTGATGACCTGGACGGCGATCTTCGCCATTGGTCTGGCGTTCATCGGCAAGTTCGGTCAGCTGCTGCAGAGTATTCCTACCCCGGTAATGGGCGGCATCCTGATTCTCATGTTCGGTTCCATCGCCAGCGTGGGCATGAATACCCTGATCAAGGCTCAAGTGGATCTGCATGCCCAGCGCAATCTGGTGATTGTGGCGGTGACGCTGATCTTCGGTATTGGTGGCATGGTGGTAGGTAACGGCGATTTCACCTTGCAGGGGATCAGTCTGTGTGGGCTGGTGGCGGTGATTCTCAACCAGGTTCTGCCGGATGCACCGGAGGTTGTGGATGATCTGCATGAAGAGCAGGAATTCGTCGAGGACCTGCTTGACCATGCGCGCCAGAACGATAGTCGTGAGCGGGGTTGAGAAATGACTGCTGGTCGCTGTTGATTGTGCCAAAAGCGAAGTGGGTTCTCTGCCGGGCCCGGGTGTTGCAGTACAATGGCCCGCTTGTGAACGGCTGGATGGTTTGACCACTCCATGAATCTGTCTTCTCCCATCGGCATTTTTGATTCCGGCATTGGCGGCCTGTCTGTGGCTCGGTCGGTGCGTGAGCGTTTGCCGGCGGAAGACCTGCTCTACGTGGCGGATTCCTGCCATGCCCCTTACGGCGACAAGGCTGACGACTTTATCCGTGAGCGTATGCATGCGATCACCGGATTGTTGCTGAAGCGCGGTGCCAAGGCGGTGGTAGTGGCCTGTAATACCGCCACCACCGCCGCTATCGCGCAACTGCGTGAGAGTTTTTCTGTGCCCATCATTGGTGTCGAGCCGGGGGTGAAACCTGCGGTGCTGGCAACCCGCAGTGGGGTGGTAGGGGTGCTGGCAACGCCGCGAACCCTGCAGACCCACTCCTTTGAAAACCTGGCGGCACGCTTCAGCAGTAACGTGAAATTGCTGGTGCAGCCCTGTCCGCGTCTGGTTCAACAGATCGAAGCGCTGGATTTCGATAGCGCCATGACCCGTGATCTGCTGCAGGAATATGTCTCTCCGTTGTTGGCCGAGGGGGCGGATACCATTGTGCTGGGATGCACCCACTATCATTTTCTGGCCGAGCAGATTGCCGCCGTGGCGGGACCGGATGTGACCATCATCAGCACCCAGGATGCGGTGGCGCGGGAAGTGGCGCGGCGGCTGGAGCAGCATGGGTTGTTGGCGGCAGACGGCAGGGAAGGCCAAGCCGGCTTTGTTTCCACCGGCGACCAGGCGCGCTTCAAAACCCAGCTCGACACGCTGTGGGGCGAGGGTGGAAGGATTTATCCCTTCTCGTAAGCGTCGCTCGCGGCGCGATTACCCAACACCTCAAAATGCAATTTTTACCACAGAGGGCACAGAGCACACAGAGTGTAAAACCTTCTTTTCCTGGGCTGGCTATCGCGCCGCCACCGAGCGCAGCGAAGGAACGCCCGCAGGGCGGCCCGAAGGGTGAGCGAAGCGAATAACCGACGCTCCTACGGACAGGCTTGCGTATCACGTTTAGCGTTTTGATTTTCGAAACTCTGCTCAGCCGTCGTAGGTCGGAAATGGGCGTGAGCCCATCTCCGACAGGATGATGTGGCCGGTGTGCCCTTATCGGGTTGCGGTGTCACGGCGGAGATCGGCTGGCGCCGATTTCCGCCCTACGCTTTCTGCCGCGGGATCAGGTTTGAAATGGTTTGGCGTGTTGCGTGTTGCGTGAAGCGTCAGGCGGCCGCGAAGCGGCAAAAAAAACGCCCTGCAGTGCAGGGCGTTTTTTTTGTCCGCTTTAAGGCTAAACCTCGAAGTGGTCGTTCAGCTTCTTCGCCACCGGCGCCAGCTTGAGTTTGGCGAACTGCGGCAGGCCATCCTTGTAGGGAGGGTAGGACTCGCCACCGATCAGCGGCAACAGGTACTCGCGGGCGGAGGGGGTGATGCCGAAACCATCTTTGCTGATGAACTTGCGCGGCATGGCCTTTTCCACGTTGGCCACTTTCTTCAGCGGGGCTTCGCCGATAGTCCAGCTGTATTTCTTGGTCTTCTTCCGCTCCACGGTGGGCATCACCGCGTTCTTGCCGGCCACGGCGAACTCGACGGCGGCGCGGCCCACGGCGTAGGCCTGTTCCATATCGGTGGCAGAGCCGATGTGGCGAGCAGCACGCTGCAGGTAATCGCTCACCGCCCAGTGATACTTGTAGCCGAGCTCATCTTTCACCATCTGGGCAATCACCGGAGCAACACCGCCCAGCTGCTTGTGACCGAAGGCATCGGTGGTGCCGGCGTCAGCCAGGAAGGTGCCGTCTTCGTAGCGGGCGCCTTCGGAGACCACGATCACGCAGTAGCCCACTTTCTTCACGGTGGCTTCGACCTTCTTCATGAAGGCCGCCTTGTCAAAGGCGATTTCCGGGAACAGGATCAGATGCGGGGCGTCGTCATTCTCTTCCTTGGCGAGACCGGCGGCAGCCGCAATCCAGCCGGCGTGACGGCCCATCACTTCCATCACGAACACCTTGGTGGAGGTGGCGCACATGCTGGCCACGTCCAGGGCGGCTTCACGGCAGCTCACCGCGGTGTACTTGGCCACGGAACCGAAGCCCGGAGAGACATCGGTGAAGGGCAGATCGTTGTCCACGGTCTTGGGCACGTGGATGGCCTGGATCGGATAGCCCATTTTTTCGGACAGCTGGGACACCTTCAGGCAGGTATCGGCGGAGTCGCCGCCACCGTTATAGAAGAAGTAGCCGATGTTATGTGCCTTGAATACTTCGATCAGGCGCTCGTATTCGCGCTGGGAGGTTTTCAGATCCTTGAGCTTGTAGCGGCAGGAGCCGAAGGCGCCACCGGGGGTGTACTTGAGCGCTTCGATGGCGCTTTTGCTTTCCTTGCTGGTGTCGATCAGCTCTTCGGTGAGCGCACCGATGATGCCGTTACGGCCGGCGTAGACTTTGCCGATCACATCCTTGTTCTCACGCGCGGCTTCGATCACGCCGGCAGCGGAAGCATTGATGACAGCGGTAACACCGCCGGACTGAGCGTAGAAAGCATTTTTACGCGCCATGTGACAGACCCCTCAATTCGATTTGTGGGCATTCTAGCGAAGGCGGGGCGGAAACACACCCGATGTTGTCGGACGAAGCAGCTGCAAGCCACAAGCTTCAAGCTACAAGGCGCGGTTTCAGGTTACCCGTTCGACGATGCTGTGCTCGCGACCATGGCGTTATAGTTCGCGGGGAAAGCGTTCAAGGTATGGCGATGCAGGATCTCGTGTTGCAGCTTGTAGCTTGTGGCTTCGCTTGCCTTTCCCTCCCGCTCTGGAAGAATAGCCCCCCATGAAAGCATTGATGACCCTGTTCTGGCGGCTGGCGATTTTTCGGGCCGGGCCGGAAGATACCCCTTATTCCCCGTCCATCCTGGCGGTGGTGTTGATGATATGGACCGGCCTGCAACTGATGGTTGGGTTGGCCCAGAGCAATATCCCGGTGGCCCTGCTGTTGGGCAGCCAGTGGTTGGCGTTGACCATTCTGCTGGCGGGTACCCTGATGTTGCTGTCCTTCAAGGGCCTCACTGGCCGCTGGCTGCAGACCGCTACCGCGCTGGTGGGGGTGGATGTGGTGCTGTCCATCGTCAACTTGCCGTTGCTGGCGGCGGGGGTGCTGCTCGGCGGCGCCACCGGCGGTCTTGAGGTATTCTACCTGCTGCTGGTCAGCTGGCAGTTGGCCGCCCAGGCCTTCATCTTCCACCGCGCCCTGAATGTGGGGCCCTTCCTCGGTCTGGCGATTTCCATGATGTTGCTGGTGGTCAGTTACGGCACCATCGCGACGGTGTTACCGGAAGTGATCGTCCCGGCGGGGTAGGAAGAAGCTGCAAGCCACAAGCTTCAAGCTACAAGGCGCGGCTTCACGCAATCGGTTCGAAGATGCCTTGCCCGCGACCATGACGTTATAGTTCGCGGGGAAAGCGCTCAACGTTTGGCTAAACAGGCTCTCGTGTTGCAGCTTGAAGCTTGTGGCTTGCAGCTGCTTTTCAATACCGCGTCAGATACTGGATCACCATCGCCGCCGCGGCGGTGCGGTTTTCCACTCCCAGCTTGCGGAAGATCTGTTCCAGGTGCTTGTTCACCGTGCGCGGGCTGAGTTCGAGGATCTGGGCGATTTCCCGGTTGGTCTTGCCGTGGGCAATCCACACAAGGACCTGGGCTTCCCGCTGGGTCACATGCAGGGAATTCTTCAGTAGCTCCAGCTCCGCGTCGCTGTCGATATGCAGCAGACGGAACAGGTGCTCGCCCGCTTCCGATTGCCCCAGATAGCGCAGCTGCAGGTTGCCCGGCATCTGGTTGAGTTGCTGTCCCGGTTCCGGCTGGTGACGTAACCACTGGCCCACCTGTTCAGACAGAGCCTCTCTTTGCACTGCCGTTTTTTCCAGTAGCTGGTCCACCTGCGGCGTACCCCAGCGCCATTGTCCCTGATCATCCGTGGAAAAACTGCTTTGTCCAAGGCGGTCCAGGGCGGTGTGCGCGCTTTGGGTCATGCGTGCGTTATTCAGGTGCACCCGGATACGGGCGATCAATTCATTGGGGCGTACCGGTTTGGTGACGTAATCCACGCCACCGGCTTCCAGGCCACGCACCACATCGGTGCTCTCGGTGAGGCCGGTCATGAAGATCACCGGCACCGACGACAGTAGCGGGTTCTGTTTCAGTCGCCGGCAGGTCTCGAAGCCATCCAGATTGGGCATGATGGCATCCATCAGAATCAGGTCCGGGGTCATCTTTTCGGCGATGCCCAGTGCCTGCTGGCCTTCCAGAGCCACCAGGGCGGTCAGGCCGGCCTGGTCCAGTGCCTGATGGATCATGCCCAGAGAATCGGGGGAATCATCCACCACCAGAATCAGATCCTTGCGTTGTTGGGCGGCATTCATGCGGCAGTCTCCAGCAGGCGGATCACCGCCTGAAAATCAAACAGGGTCAAACGGGAATCCAGATCGCTGGCCAGGGTGTCGGGCAGCAAACCTTTCGTTTTTGCGTCTTCCAGGCGCTCACGCAGCGCGCTGAGGTGGCCGATTTCGGCCAGTGCCAGCAGCTCGTCACGCAGCGCCTGATCCAGCGGGGCCGCTGGTTCTTCGGTGAGGGGAATCCGCTGCGGTGGGGCGCTGCTCTGGTGCAGCCAGGTCAGCCCCAGTTGCCGGGCCAGGCAGTCCACCAATGCGTTCAGTTTGAACGGCTTGGTGAGGTAATCGTTGTGCAACCCCTCGGGGATGTCCGGCTGGTTTTCACGGGCATTGCCGGACAGCATCACGATGGGGCCCCGGTACCCCTGGCGGCGGATATGCTGGGCGGTTTCCCAGCCACTCATGCCGGGCATGGAGATATCCATCAGGATCAGATCCGGCTGGATATGCCGGGCCAGCTGCATGCCGGTCTCGCCATCCGGGGCTTCATTGATGATGAAGCCCAGCGGGGTAAGCAGATCGCTGATCAGACCACGGTGGGAGGGGTCATCGTCCACCACCAGCAGGCTCTTGCGGACACCGGTATAACCGATCACCGGCGTGCGCTTCTGTTCGGTGGGATCCGGGCCGTTGAGCCGGGAAAGCATGACCGAGAGCCGGAACTCGCTGCCCACCCCGGGAGTGCTGCTGACCTGAATGTCGCCGCCCATGATGTCGGCCAGCAGTTTGGTAATGGTGAGTCCCAGGCCGGTCCCGTGGACGCTGGGAATGCCGGGCTTACGGACCCGCTCGAAGGGCCGGAAAATGCGCTGCAGGTCTTCCTCATCGATGCCGACCCCGGTATCGACGATGCTGAATTCAGCCACCTGATTACGGTAGCGGAAGGTCAGGGTCACCTGGCCTTCGCGGGTGAACTTGATGGCGTTGGAGAGCAGATTGATCAGTACCTGGCGCAGGCGCTTTTCATCCGTGGTGACCCAGCCGGGAATCGGCGTTTTGCTGCGGAACTCGAAACCGATGCCCTTTTCGGCTGCCTGCAGTTGGAACATGGTCACCAGCTCGTCGATCAATTCCGGCACACACACCTGGTTGCGGTACAGCTCCAGCCGACCGGCTTCGATCTTGGAAATCTCCAGCAGTCCCTCAATCAGATCAGAAAGGTGCTCGGTACTGCGGCGGATGGCGCCCACCGCATCGCGGCGGTTGCTCGGGATGGTGGGATCCTGTTCCAGTAGCTGGGCATAGCCGAAGGCGGCGTTCAGCGGAGAGCGCAGCTCGTGGCTCAGCCCGGTGAGATAGCGGCTCTTGGCCTGGTTGGCGGCCTCGGCCAGTTCCTTGGCTTTCTGCAATTCGCGGTCGGTTTTTTCGTGGGCCTTGATCTCTTCCATCAGCATTCGGGTCTGCCGACGGCTTTCTTCCTGGGCTACCACCCGGCTTTCATGGGCGAGCACGAACAGCCAGGCGATCACACCACTGATGATGATCAGGATCGCAAAGACCTTGGTGAGGGTGTCGGCCATCAGGGTTTGCACATGGGGATCGCTGACCGGGATCTGGTAGTACACCAGCGCCAGGAAGCCGCTCATGATCAGGGTGATGGTGATCAGCAGGCCCAGAAAGTGTCCCAGCCGTGAGCGCAGTTGATTGATCAGCGGGGCGGGTAACAGGCCACCCACCCAGACCATCATCTGTTCCGAGACCCGCGCATTGCTCTTGCAGGTGTCGTTGCAGCGGGCATCCAGCGAACAGCACAGCGAGCAGATCGGACCGTTGTAGGCCGGGCAGAACGCCATGTCTTCGCGGTCGAAAGTGTGTTCGCAGATGCAGCAGGCATGGCCTTCCAGTTCGCGGGTGGAATCCGGGGTGCGGGCGATGTAGTAGCGGCTGCGTGTCAGGATCGCCAGTAACGGGGTGGTGATGAAGGTGCTGGCCAGGGCAATGAACGAGGCCAGCGCATGAACGGTTTCGCCCCACAGTCCGGTCATGGCCACAAGGCCGATGCCGGTGGCAATCAGCATGGAACCGAAACCTACCGGGTTGATGTCATACAGGTAGGCGCGTTTGAACTCGATATGTTTCGGGCTCAGGCCCAGCGGCTTGTTGATCACCAGATCCGCCACCAGCGCCCCCATCCAGCCCACGGCCACCATGGCATAGCTGCCGAGGATAGATTCGAAAGCCCGATAGATACCGATTTCCATCAGCACCAGGGCGATCACTACGTTGAACACCAGCCAGACCACCCGGCCGGGATGGCTGTGGGTGAGGCGGGAAAAGAAATTGGACCAGGCGATGGAGCCGGCGTAGGCATTGGTCACATTGATCTTGAGCTGGGACAGGATCACGAAGATGCCTGCCAGTGCCAGCAACATGGTGGGATTGGTGGTCACGTGGCTGAAGGCCACCAGGTACATGTGCATGGGTTCCTGGGCCTGCTCAAAGGGCAGGCCGTGATAAAACGCCAGCACCGCAAGGAATGAGCCTGCCAGCAGTTTGAACGCGCCGAGAAGGGTCCAGCCCGGGCCGCCGACCAACAGCGCCAGCCACCAGCGTATCCGTTTGCCTTTCTTTGCTTCCGGCATGAAACGCAGGAAATCCACCTGCTCGCCGATCTGTGCCACCAGTGAAAACAGGACCGTGGCACCGGCTCCGAACATGATCAGGTTGAAGTCACCGCTGGCGTTATTGAGTCCTTCAAAGGCCGCCCAGCGGGGCAGGGTGGAGGGGTCCTGGAGCAGAATGAAGACAAACGGCAGCAGTTGCAGAAAAACCCAGACCGGCTGGGTCCACAGCTGAAAGCGGGTGAGGGTGGTAATGCCGTGAATCACCAGGGGAATGGCCACCAGCGAACTGACCAGATAACCGATGGTGGGGGGAATACCGAACAGGATCTCCAGCGCCATGGCCATGATGGCCGCTTCCAGGGCAAAGAAGATGAAAGTAAATGAGGCGTAGATCAGGGACGTGAGGGTGGAGCCCAGATAGCCGAAGCCGGCGCCGCGGGTGAGCAAGTCGATGTCCACACCATAGCGGGCGGCGTAATAGCTCACCGGCAGGCCAAGCAGAAAGATCACTGCCATGACCGCGACACAGGCGGCAACCGCGTTGGTGAAGCCGTAGTTGAGGGTAATGGCGCCACCGATGGCTTCCAGTGCCAGGAAGGTCACCGCGCCGATGGCGGTGCCCGCCACCCGGCCGGCGGACCAGCGCCGGGCACCCTTGCCGGTAAAACGCAGGGCGAAGTCTTCCAGGGTCTGGTTGGCGACCCATTGGTTATAGCTTCGGCGGACGCGGAAAATCCGCTGCTCAATGGCCATGGTAATACCGGTGTCGGCAGCGGAGATCCGTTTCGCGGATGCCGTAACGTTTTCGGGCCGTGCAACCTTGCCTGGCCGGATCCTGTGGGCGGTGAATTATATTCACATTTCACCTCTCATGCATATATCGTGCCCGCGTGTATACGCGCATTACGTTAGGCGGCTTTCCCGGCATGGGGTATGCGTCAAATGACGTAGTGCGATGGCGCAATCACCGAATGGGAGGAAAAGGACCAGATTCACATACTCGTTGGCGAGGGACACAACGTGCTTCCCGTGAATTTCGCTGATGAGGGGTAAACCATGAAATTGAGCAAAACCCAAACGTCCACCCGCCGGTCGTCCTGGACGCGCCGGCACCTGCTGGGGGGCTTGATGGCCCTGCCGGCGCTGTTCGCCTTGTCCAGCAATGCGCTGGCAAGTGAGGTCAACACCACCGGGCTGGCGGTCACCGATGACACCGTGAAGGTGGGTATCCTGCACTCCATCACCGGCACCATGGCCATCAGTGAGACCGGTTCGGTGCAAGCCGAGAAGCTGGCCATCGAGCAGATCAACGCCTCTGGCGGTGTACTGGGTCGGCAGATCGAATACATCCAGGAAGATGGCGCCAGTGACTGGCCTACCTTCGCCGAGAAATCCCGCAAGCTGCTGGTGAACGACAAGGTGGCCGCGGTATTTGGCTGCTGGACTTCCGCCTCCCGTAAAGCGGTGCTGCCGGTATTCGAGCAGTACAACGGCATGCTCTACTACCCGACCTTCTATGAAGGCCTGGAACAGTCTCCCAACGTGATCTACACCGGTCAGGAAGCTACCCAGCAGATTCTGGCGAGCATCGACTGGCTGAAAGAGGAGAAGGGCGCCAAGACCTTCTACCTGCTCGGCTCTGACTACATCTGGCCGCGTACCTCCAACAAAATTGCCCGCAAGCACATCGACAAGCTGGGCCTGAAAGTGGTGGGCGAAGAGTACTACCCGCTGGGTCACACCCAGTTCAACTCCGTGATCAACAAGATCAAGCTGAAGAAGCCTGACGTGATCTTTGCTTCTGTAGTGGGTGGTTCCAACGTGGCCTTCTACAAGCAGATGAAAGCGGCCGGCGTAGATCTCACCAAAGAGAAGCCTCTGCTGATGACCATCTCCGTGACCGAGGATGAAATCCTGGGTATTGGCGGTGAGAACGTGGAAGGCGCCTACGCTTCCATGAAGTACTTCCAGAGCCTGACCAACTCCAACAACGAAGCCTTCGTGAAAGCGTTCAAGGAACGCTGGGGCGATGACATCGTGATTGGTGACGTGACCCAGGCTGCCTACCTTGGCCCCTGGTTGTGGAAAGCTGCTGTCGAGAAGGCCGGTTCTTTCGATATCGAGAAAGTGCAGGCGGCTTCCCCCGGCATCGAGCTGACCACTGCGCCTGAAGGTTATGTGCGCATCCACGAGAACCATCACCTGTGGTCCAAGGCGCGTATTGGCCAGGCCCAGACCGACGGTCAGTACAAGGTGATCTACGAAACCGAAGAGCTGATGGAACCGGACCCGTTCCCGGAAGGCTACCAGTAAGCACTTGCGTTAACCGGTGCCCAGCTTGATCGGGCACCGGCTTTTCTTTCAACGAATTCTTTCCTGTCTTGCCGACTTTCCTGATCGCAGTAAGCCAATCACTGTTTGGGAGTACCTGCCATGTTCGCTGACTATTCCATGCCGGAGCTGATGTCCATCTTCGCCATGCAGGGGTTTGCCGGCCTGTCGCTGTTTTCCATCTTCGTACTGATGGCGCTGGGGCTGGCAATTATTTTTGGGCAAATGGGCGTGATCAACATGGCCCATGGTGAGTTCATGATTCTGGGTGCCTACACCACGTATCTGACTGCCCAGGTATTTGAAAGTGTCATGCCCGGTTTATACGGGGGTTATTTCTTTGTGGCCATGATTCTGGCCTTTGTTGTCACCTTTGCACTGGGGGCATTGGTGGAATGGTTGATGATACGACATCTCTATCATCGGCCGCTGGATACCTTGCTGGCCACCTGGGGCCTGAGCCTGATTCTGCAACAGACCTACCGCAGCGTGTTTGGTGCCCGTGAAGTGGGTGTCAGCCTGCCGGACTGGATGATGGGTTCCATTGCCGTGACCGATCTGGTGGAGATTCCCATCAACGGTCTGTTCGTGATGGTGTTGTCGCTGCTGATCGCCTTCGCCGTTTATCTGCTGATGTTCCGTTCCGGCTGGGGCCGTCAGGTTCGTGCTGTCGTGCAGAACCGTCCCATGGCCGAAGCCGTGGGTATCGACAGTGGCCGGGTTGACCGGGTCACCTTCGCACTGGGCTGCGGCATCGCCGGTGTGGCTGGCAGCGCCTTTACCATGATCGGTTCCACCGGCCCGACCTCCGGGCAGCTGTATATCGTGGATACCTTCCTGGTGGTGGTCTTCGGTGGCGCCCAGAGTCTGCTTGGCACCATTGCCTCTGCCTTCACCATTTCCCAGGCCCAGTCCACCATGGAGTTCTTCCTGAGTGGTTCCATGGCCAAGGTTCTGACCCTGCTGTTTGTGGTCGGCATTCTGATGCTGCGCCCGCAAGGTTTGTTCGCCCTGAAAGTGCGTCGCTAGGAGGCTGCCATGAAAGCAAATATGTTCATCGAATGGTTGAAGTCCCGCGAGGGCATCTACTATCTGCTGCTGGCCTTGCTGCTGGTAGTGGTCTTCCCGCTGGCGCTGGATTCCTTCCGCCTCAACATGGTCGGCAAATACCTGACCTATGCCTTCGCGGCGCTGGGGCTGGTGTTGTGCTGGGGTCGCAGTGGCATTCTCAGTCTGGGGCAGGGGATCTTCTTTGGTCTGGGTGGTTACTGCATGGCCATGTTCCTCAAGCTGGAAGCGTCCAGCCCGGAGAACACCGCCATTCAGTCTACCCCGGGGATCCCTGACTTCATGGACTGGAACCAGCTCACCGCGCTGCCGTGGTTCTGGGAACCCTTCCACAGCTTTTCCTTCACCCTGATTGCGGTGCTGGCGGTACCGGCGTTGCTGGCCTTCATCATCGCGGTGGCCATGTTCAAGCGTCGTGTGGGTGGCGTGTACTTTGCCATCATCACCCAGGCCATTGCTGCCATTCTGACCATCCTGATCATCGGTCAGCAGGGCTTCACTGGCGGGGTCAACGGGATTACCGATCTGCGCACCCTGATGGGGTGGGATATCCGCACCGATGAAGCCAAAACCCTGTTGTACTTCGTCTGTGTGGGCATGCTGTTTGTCTGCCTGATCGTGGGTGCCTGGGTGATGCGCAGCAAGCTCGGCCGGATTCTGCTGGCCATGCGCGATCAGGAAGACCGGGTACGCTTCTCCGGTTATGACGTGGCTTCCTTCAAGATCTTCGTGTTCTGTCTGGCGGCCATGTTTGCCGGTATCGGTGGCGCCATGTTTACCCTGCAGGTGGGCTTCATGTCTCCCTCCTTTGTGGGCATCGTGCCTTCCATCGAGATGGTGATCCTGTGTGCGGTAGGCGGCCGGAACTCCTTGCTGGGTGCCATCTACGGCGCGCTGATCGTGAATGCCGCGAAGACCTTCTTCTCTGAATCCTTCCCGGAACTGTGGCTGTACGGTCTCGGCGTGTTGTTCATCGCCGTGGTGTTGGCCTTCCCGGATGGTCTGGCGGGTCTCTATCGCCGCTATGTCATGCCGCTGGAAAGCAAACTTCCCGCCATGCTGCGTCGCGGCAATGCTGAAGCACAAACCCTGCCTGTGGAGGAAGCCAAATGAGCCCGAGCAAACAAGATTTCATTCTGGCAGTGGAAGGATTGACGGTGTCCTTTGATGGCTTCAAGGCCGTGAATGACTTGTCACTCTACCTGGAACCCAAAGAGATTCGCGTGATCATCGGCCCCAATGGGGCTGGCAAGACCACGGTACTGGATCTGATCTGTGGCAAGACCAAGGCCACCGATGGCTCCATCAAGTTCCAGGGCAAGGAGCTGACCAAAATGAGCGAACACAACATTGTTCGCTCGGGAGTCGGACGCAAGTTTCAGAACCCGTCCATCTATGAAGATCTGACTGTTTTCGAAAACCTGGAAGTGTCCTACCCGGCTGGAAGGTCGGTAATTGGCGCGCTGGCCTTTAAACGTGATGCGGAAGTGATCAAGGCGGTGGAGGAAGTGGCTGAAACCATCTTTCTCACCGAGATGCTTCATCAGGAAGCAGCGTTGCTCAGCCATGGCCAGAAGCAGTGGCTGGAGATCGGCATGTTGCTGATCCAGAAGCCGGACTTGCTGATGCTGGATGAACCGGTGGCCGGCATGTCCGTGGCAGAGCGGAAAAAAACCGCCGAACTGCTGCGTGTTATCACTGAAAACCACACAGTGTTGGTGATCGAACACGACATGCAGTTTGTCGGTGATATTGCTGACCGCGTGACGGTGATGCATCAGGGCAAGGTGTTGTCCGAAGGCTCCATCGATCACGTCAAGCAGGATCCGAAAGTCATCGAAGTCTATCTGGGACACTGACGCTTAGGCGAGGTACTGAATATGTTGAATGTATCGAATCTGCAGGTGGCTTACGGCCAGAGCACCATTATCAGCGACATGAATTTGAACATCGCCGAGAACGAAATTGTGGCGGTGGTAGGGCGCAACGGCATGGGCAAGACCACGCTGATGAAATCCCTGATCGGGATGGAAAAAATGCGTGGTGGCAAGGCCGAGCTGGATGGCCAGGATCTGTCTCCACTGAAAAGTTTTCAGCGCGTGAAAGCCGGTCTGGGTTTTGTGCCCCAGGGGCGAATGATCTTTCCGACCCTGACCGTGAAAGAAAATATCGAAACCGGCCTGGCCGCCGTCGGTGAAAAGAAAGTGCCGGAAGACCTCTATGAGTTGTTCCCGGTGCTGAAGGAAATGCAGAACCGCCGCGGCGGCAACCTGTCGGGCGGTCAGCAACAGCAGCTGGCCATCGCCCGGGCCCTGGCAACCCGACCCAAGGTGTTGCTGCTGGATGAGCCTACCGAAGGGATCCAGCCCTCCATCATCAAGGACATGGCCAAGACGCTGAAGCGTATCCGTGACGAGCGTGGGCTGTCCATTGTGGTGTCCGAGCAGGTGTTGAGCTTCGTGATGGATGTGGCCGACCGCATCCTGGTGATCGAGAAAGGCAAGATCGTCCACGAGGAAAGCGGCGACGATGTGAACCAGGAAAAAATCGCGGCCTACCTGGCGGTGTAACACCGCCAGCGTTTTCCAGGGAGCCTCTGAGCGTGCAAGGCGTTGATCAGAGGCTCCCCCTAACGTATTCAGGAGAGAGAGATGCGACACGGAGATATTTCCAGCAGTAACGATACCGTTGGCGTGGCGGTGGTGAACTACAAGATGCCGCGTCTGCATACCAAGGCTGAAGTTCTGGACAATGCCCGCAAGATTGCCGACATGATCAAGGGCATGAAGCAGGGCTTGCCGGGCATGGATCTGGTGGTGTTTCCGGAATACAGCACCATGGGCATCATGTATGACCCGGATGAAATGATGGAGACTGCCGCTACGGTGCCCGGGGATGAAACCGCCATCTTTTCGGCGGCCTGCCGTGAAGCCAACACCTGGGGGGTATTTTCCCTCACCGGTGAGCGCCACGAGGAACATCCCGCCAAGGCGCCCTACAACACCCTGGTGTTGATCAACAATGAAGGCGAGATCGTCCAGAAATACCGCAAGTGCATTCCCTGGTGTCCTATCGAAGGTTGGTATCCCGGTGACACCACCTATGTCACCGAAGGCCCCAAGGGACTGAAGATCAGCCTGATCATCTGCGACGACGGCAACTACCCGGAAATCTGGCGGGACTGCGCCATGAAAGGTGCCGAGCTGATTGTCCGTTGCCAGGGTTACATGTATCCGGCGAAAGAGCAGCAGGTGATGATGGCCAAGTCCATGGCCTGGGCCAATAACTGTTATGTGGCGGTGGCAAATGCCACCGGTTTTGATGGCGTGTACTCCTACTTCGGCCACTCCGCGCTGATCGGTTTTGACGGCCGCACCCTGGGGGAATGTGGCGAAGAGGATATGGGTGTGCAGTATGCGCAACTGTCTGTCAGCCAGATCCGCGATGCCCGCGCCAATGATCAATCCCAGAACCACTTGTTCAAACTGCTGCACCGTGGCTACACCGGTATGCATGCTTCCGGTGATGGCGACAAGGGCGTGGCAGATTGTCCGTTCGACTTCTATCGCACCTGGGTGATGGATGCGCAGAAAGCGCAGGAAAATGTGGAAGCCATGACGCGCTCTACCGTTGGTGTGGCGGAATGTCCGGTGGGTGAGCTGCCCGTGGAGGGCAAAGAGAAAACGGCAGGTGGCTGATGCCCTTCATCAATGAGCAGCTGATGGCGAACAAGGAGGTGGCAGACCGGCAGCGCTGGTCTGTCGACCCCGGTCGCCAGAGCCGTTTCCTGTTCGATCCGGCTGAGACCATGGCTCGCCTGCGGGCGCGCATCGTTGGCCAGGATCATGTGCTGGATAGCATCGACAACATGCTGCAGGTGCTCAAGGCGGATATCGGTGCTGCGGATCGTCCGTTAACCGTGCAGCTGTTTGTCGGGCCTACCGGTGTGGGCAAGACCGAAACCGTCCGGCTGCTGGCGGAAGCCATTCATGGAAGTGCGGATGCAGTGTGCCGCATCGACATGAGCACCCTGGCCCAGGAGCACTATGCGGCCTCACTGACGGGCGCACCGCCAGGCTATGTGGGTAGCAAGGAAGGGCAGACCCTGTTCGATGTGGATGCCATTGCCGGCAGCTTCAGTAAACCCGGTATTGTGCTGTTTGATGAATTGGAGAAAGCCAGCCCGGAGGTAGTGCGTGCCCTGTTGAATGTGCTTGAACGGGGGCGCTTGAGATTAAGTGCGGGCAACCGGGAAATTGATTTTCGTAATAGTCTGATCTTTATGACCAGCAATGTGGGAGCCGCTCAGGTGTCCCGGTTGAGTCGGCAGCAGCAGAAACGCTGGTGGAGCTGGGGCAACGCCCGGCAGCAGATCCACGATGTGGTGGATCAGGCGCTGCATCAACGCTTTGATCCTGAATTCCTCAACCGTATCGATAACATCATTACCTTCAATCCCCTCGACAAGGATCTCAGTGAGCAGCTGCTCGATATCGAGCTGGATCGTCTTAATCGTGTTTTGCAAAAGCGTAAGGTGGTACTGAGCCTCGGGGAGGGAGCCCGACGGCATCTTTGCCGTTCCCTGGACGCCCGCTTCGGCGCCCGGGAAATGGCCCGCCGGGTTCGCAATGAACTCTCCCCGCCATTGGCCCGGGTGATGCTGGACTATCCCCAGGCAGATACCTTTGAGGCGCGGATGGAAGGTGGGGCGCTGATCGTGATTCCGGTGTAGGGATGCTGGACGCAGGCTGCCTGATGCAAAAAGGCCCGCCCGGTAACCCGGGCGGGCCTTTTTGCATCGGTAAAACACTCGCTATACCCCGCTGTAGGAGCGAGCCTGCTCGCGATCCGAGCCTAAGCGAGGTAAGGATTCCAGAAGCACATCTCGAAGATCAAAACCCAAACCGCTTTCCATGCTGCTGTTCTGCCTTTCGAAACTCGTTTCTCGTAACTCGAAACTCATCACCTCGCTTGGGCTCGGATCGCTTGCAGGCAAGCTCCCACATTGTTTCTCCGTTGCCTCCTTTCTTTTGCATGATGCGTGTTGCAGCCGCAGCGCGGCCATCAATACGTCAAATGACGTACTCCGAGTGGGACATGGGCGAATGGTGGTGTGGGGTGAATTTTCCGATAGTGGTTCTGCAACGACGGGAGCACTGCAAAGACAGTGGATCCCTGTGGCTAAACCGGAGGAGAGCTCACCATGGCTGAAACGATTATCAAGATCGACCTGAACCAATCGCCTTATGAAAACGAAAACATCCATAACCGCTGGCACCCGGATATTCCCATGGCCAAGATGGTCAAGCCGGGTGACGACTTTATCCTCGAATGCCATGACTGGACCGGTGGCCAGATCAAGAATGATGACTGCGCCGACGACGTGCGCGATGTGGATCTCACCCAGGTACACTTCCTGACCGGCCCGGTAGGCGTGGAAGGGGCTGAGCCTGGTGACCTGCTGGTGGTGGATATTCTCGATATCGGCACCTTTGAAGAAAGCCAGTGGGGCTTCAACGGCTTCTTCTCCAAGCAGAACGGCGGTGGCTTCCTGACTGAACACTTCCCGGAAGCACAGAAGTCGATCTGGGATTTCAACGGCATGTTCACCAAGTCCCGCCATATTCCCAATGTGGAGTTTGCGGGTCTGATTCACCCGGGCCTGATCGGTTGTCTGCCTTCCAAGGAAATGCTGGACGAGTGGAACAGCCGGGAGAAAGAACTCTACGATACCGAGCCCGACCGTGTTCCCGGCTTGGCCAACCTGCCTTACGCCGACACCGCCCACATGGGCAAGCTGAGCGGCGATGCCAAGGCCAAGGCAGCTGCAGAGGGCGCCCGTACCGTACCGCCCCGTGAACACGGTGGAAACTGTGATATCAAGGATCTCTCCCGGGGTTCCCAGGTGTACTTCCCTGTCTACGTGAAAGATGCCGGTCTGTCCGTTGGTGATCTGCACTTTAGCCAGGGCGACGGTGAAATCACTTTCTGCGGTGCTATCGAAATGGCCGGCTGGATTCACCTGCGGGTGAATATCATCAAGGGCGGCATGGAGAAGTACGGCATCAAGAACCCGATCTTCAAGCCCAGCCCCATGGCGCCGAAGTATGACGACTACCTGATCTTCGAAGGTATCTCCGTGGATGAGGAAGGCAAACAGCACTATCTGGACGTGCATGTGGCCTACCGTCAGGCCTGTCTGAACGCCATCGAGTACCTGAAGAAGTTTGGTTACACCGGGGCCCAGGCCTACGCCTTGCTCGGCTGTGCGCCGGTACAGGGGCATATCAGTGGGGTGGTGGATGTTCCCAATGCCTGTGCCACCCTGTGGCTGCCCACGGATATCTTCGACTTCGATATCAAGCCGGGGATGGACGGGCCGCAACACAGCGTGGCCGGCAGCACTGACGTACCGCTGTCCAAAGACAAGTAACAGGATAGGAGCTGATCATGCCGCTTTATGACTACAAGTGTTCCGAGCACGGCCTGTTTCACGATCTGGTGCCCATGCAGGCCTCCGGTGAATGTGCCCCCTGTCCCACCTGTGGTGCGCTCTCCGCCCGGGTGATTATGGTGGCGCCGGAGCTGCTGGATATGGCACCGGAACGACGCCAGGCCTTTGAACGGAATGAGAAGGCAGCCCACGAGCCTCGTCATGGCAACGAGCACTCTGAGAAAGAACAGGGCTGCTGTCATCACAAGCGCAAGTCCAAGCTGTTCTACACCGCGGAGGGCAACAAGATGTTCCCGTCGGCACGGCCCTGGATGATCAGCCATTGATTGCTATTGATCTACGGCAGTAAGGCGTCAACGGCGACGCCTTAACCTTCCCTTGCGGGCAACTGGATGTTGCCCGTTTTTTTGGGTTCATCGCGGGTTAGCGGGAATGGCTTATGGCAAAGACCATTCCGTAGGAGCGTCGCTGGCGGCGCGATTCCAAGACCAGGATCAAAAGCTGTCTCACCACAGAGGCCACCGAGAAAAGCAGGCTTTCACTCTGTGTGCTCTGTGGCCTCTGTGGTAAATGTCATTTTTCAATTCTGGGTTATCGCGCCGCCAGCGACGCTCCTACGGAAAGGGGGAGGCTTGAATCGGGCTTTTCCCGGAAATCCGCGATGAACCTGTTTTTGCCGCTTCGCGACCGTAACAAGCAACACGCTTTACGCAACACGGGAAAAGCCACAGGCTACAACGCGAGTCGGCTGCCACGGCCTTCCTTATGTCTCATTTGCTCAAACGGGTTCATGCTTTTCGCAACTCGTGACTCGAAACTCGCTTCTTTCCTGTTCATTCCTTCTTCCGGGTCTTCACCTGACGCGGGGGAGCCGTTAAGGTTCAGGGATTCACAGACAGGCGCGATCTCAATGCATATTCATATTCTCGGTATCTGCGGTACTTTCATGGGCTCGCTGGCGCAATTGGCCAAGGCCCAGGGCCATCGGGTCACCGGCAGCGACCAGAACGTCTACCCGCCCATGAGCGACCAGCTGGAGGCCGCGGGTATCGAGCTCATCCAGGGCTATGATCCTGCCCAGCTGGACCCCGCCCCGGATCTGGTGGTGATTGGTAATGCATTGAGTCGTGGCAACCCTGCCGTGGAGGCGGTGCTGGACAAGGGGCTGGCCTATACTTCTGGCGCCCAGTTGCTGGAAGAAGTGGTGCTGCCGGGCCGCTGGGTGCTGGCAGTGGCGGGCACCCACGGCAAGACTACCACCAGCTCCATGCTGGCATGGATTCTGGAACATGCGGGCCTTAACCCCGGCTACCTGATCGGTGGGGTGCCGGGTAACTTCGGGGTCTCTGCCCGTCTTGGTGAAACGCCTTTCTTTGTGGTGGAAGCTGACGAATACGACACCGCCTTCTTCGACAAGCGCAGCAAGTTTGTCCACTACCGTCCGCGCACGGTAATCCTGAACAATCTGGAATTTGACCACGCCGATATCTTTGCTGATCTCGCCGCCATCCAGACCCAGTTCCATCATCTGATTCGCACTATTCCTGCCAGCGGCAGGATCATCCTTCCCCATGGCGAAGCCGCTCTGGAAGAAACCCTGGAGAAGGGCTGCTGGAGTGAGGTAGAGCGCTTTGGCGAGGAAGAGTCACTGGGCTACCGTCTCGACAAAGAGGATGGTTCCAGCTTTACCGTGCTGGAAAATGGCCAGCCAGTGGCCCAGGTGAACTGGGGGCAGACCGGCCGTCACAGCGTCAACAACGGCATGGCAGCCCTGCTGGCAGCCCGTCATGTGGGTGTGACCCTGGCCGACGGTGCGGCGGCGCTGAGCGAGTTTGTCGGCGTGAAGCGTCGCATGGAACTGCGCGGAGAAGTGGATGGGGTCCGGGTCTACGATGATTTCGCCCACCACCCCACGGCCATCGCCACCACTCTGGAAGGTCTGCGTCGCAAGGTGGGCGAGGGGCGTATCCTCGCCATCATCGAGCCGCGCTCCAACACCATGCGCATGGGCAGTCATAAAGCCGCCCTGGCCGGTAGCATCGTGTCCGCGGATGAAGTGATCTGGTATCAGCCGCCGGGCCTGGACTGGTCGCTGGACTCCGTTCTTGAAGAATCCACGGTGCCGTCATCCGTCAGCGAATCACTGGATGACATCATCGCCCGCGTGGTTGCCCACAAGGGGGAATCCCTGGATGTGGTGGTAATGAGCAACGGCGGTTTTGGCGGGATTCATCAGAAGTTGCTGGATGCACTGGCGGGGGAGTAGCTACAAGCTGCAAGCTACAACGCGGGATACGGTTATCCAAAGGGGAGGCCGTGCCCACGCTTAAAGCTTTCTCAAAACCAGCAGGATTGATCCTCGTCATATTGTCGCCAGGGTCAGGCTTTTACAGTAAAAATGCTCTGATAGAGGGCTGCGGTTGTGGTGTTGAAACCCGTGTACTCCTCTAACCTTTTAATCGCGGGTACGGCATCGCATCAGCTGCGGCCTTTCTCGCGTTGTAGCTTGCAGCTATCTTTTCAAGGGGTGTTTCATGTTCTGGTCCGTATTCTGGGCGTCTGTCCATTATCTGGGTATTCTGGTGTTGTTCGGCTGCGTGTATGGCATGTTGCTGTTCTGGCGCACCCAGGTGAACGAGTACAATCTGCGTACCCTGCTATGGCTGCATGTGGCCTACTGGGTATCGCTGCTGGTGGTGCTGGTCAGCGGGCTGGCGCGGGCAGGGTGGACCGAGAAGGGCATGGCGTTTTACATGGCCAACCCGTGGTTTCACGCCAAGGTGACCGTGTTTGTGTTGATAATTCTGCTCAGTCTTTACCCGGTCAAGGTGATGCGGGCCTGGCGTCGTGGTGCGGGTGCGGATGAAGTGCCAGCCGTGACACCGGAATTACAGAAGACCTTGCGCCGTAGCCTGGTAGCCGAAATACACTTGATATCGTTGATGCCGATTTTTGGTGCCTTGATGGCACGCGGCGTCGGAATGGGATGACTATGAGCAAACGCGTCACGCTGGCGTTTACCGGTGCCTCCGGTGCGCCCTACGGATTACGACTGTTGCAGTGCCTGTTGCTGGCCGACTGCGAGGTGTTCGTGATCTTGTCCAAGGCGGCGCGGATTGTGATCGGCACGGAAACCGAATTGTCGCTGCCCGCCGGCACCGGCAAGGCCGAGCAGGCATTGCGTGACTGGGTCGCTACCGATAAGGGCAAGCTGGTGGTGTGTGGTCTGGAGCAGTGGACCGCGCCGGTGGCTTCCGGCAGTGGTGCTCCTGCCGCCATGGTGGTGTGTCCCTGTTCCACCGGTACCTTGTCGGCCATTGCCAGCGGCGCCAGTGACAACCTGATCGAGCGCGCTGCGGATGTGGCTATCAAGGAAGGCCGAAAACTGATCCTGGTCCCGCGAGAAACCCCGTTCTCCGCCATCCACCTGGAAAACATGCTCAAGCTGTCCCGCCTCGGCGTCACCATCATGCCCGCCGCCCCCGGTTTCTATCATCAGCCGGAAAGTGTTTCGGATCTGGTGGACTTCATGGTCGCCAGGTTGCTGGATCATCTCGGCATCGAGCAGAGCCTGGTGAAGCGCTGGGGAGAATAGAGAATAGCTACGAGCTACAAGCTACAAGCTACGCTTGATTGGATAGAAGACCCCGTGAAAGTTCCCAGGCTTCTACATTTCTACGAAGCCGCTGTAGGAGCGTGCCTGCACGCGATCCGAGCCCAGGCGAGGTAAGGATTCCAGAGTCGCTTTTTCGGGCTGGCTCTCCCACCAAACTGCAGGGCGATCAAGGGTTTCCGTGCTCGACGGGTCTCTCAACATTACTCCCTTCGGTTGCCTCGCTGCGCGAGGATCGCGTGCAGGCAAGTTATTCGCTGCGCTCACCCTTCGGGCCAGCCTTCGGCTGTTACCTCCGTTGCACTCCGGTTCCTACAGCGCGGCTTGAATGTGCTATCGATTTTTCTCACAGCTGGAAACTCATAGCTCCCAGCTGCTTTTACCCCACCAGCAAATGCCCCACCAACCCCAACGCAAAACCTGCCACAGCACCCTGTGACGGCGCCCAAGCCCGCTTGAGAGGCACTTGCGGGGCGATGTCCTGGAACACCAGATAGAGAATGCCGCCGCTGGTGAACAGCATGATGCCGCCCAGGGTCACGGGCATATCGACCAGTACGGCAAAACCCAGCCAGGCGCTGACCGGGCCAAGCAGTGCCAGCCCGGTGAAGGCGAGGATGATCTTGCCGGGCGCCAGTCCTTCACTGTCACGAATTTCCCGGTAGGCATTGAATCCTTCCGGCAGATTTTGCAGGCCGATCAGGAAAGCCAGCAGGTAAGCCTGGCCGCCGCCCACGGCCAGTGCCGCCCCCAGGGCGATGGCTTCCGGAACAAAGTCCAGCAGCATGGCCAGTAGTTGCGACATGGCGCCGCCTTTGGCAGCGAGGGCGCGATCAATCAGCATGAAGGCGATGCCGCCACCGACAAACAGCAGGGTGGCCGACACGGGGGTATGGTGTTTGGCGCCCTCTGGCACCAGTACCAGCGCCACGGCGGCAAGCAAAGCACCGCCGCCGAAGGCAATGATGGTGTGGCGCACTTCCTGACGTAACCAGTCGCGGGCAATTCTTTCTTTCACGGCGATCAGCGCGCCTGCCGCCATGCTCAGGCCAGCCGCCAGACTCAGCAGTAATGCCAGCGTCAGTGGATTCATCCAGAGTCCTTTTGATAGAGGGGAATCACAGGGCAGGGAGCCCCTGCCTTTCACCGAAAATACGGACAGGCAGGAGCAGGATCAACTGTTGTTGAGGTTGTAGTTCACCGGCACGGTGATGCTGACGGGGATCGTTTCCAGCTCACGGGGCGGGGCCTCGAAGCGCAGTCGGGAAAGCAGCTCCAGTGTGGCCCGGTCGAGGATGCGGCTGCCGGAGCTGTCGGTGAGCGCCACCTGCTCGGCACGGCCACTGGCATTGATGGCAAAGCGGATCTTCACGGTACCCTCCTGGCGACGCATGCGTGCCCGATGCGGGTACTGCTTGTGGCTTTCGATGGTGTTGCGCACCGTGGCCAGATAGCGTTTGAGCAGGGTGTCGTTATTGCCGCTTTGATCGGCACCCTGGCCGGGATCACCAGCGATTCCCTTGGCGCCTTGTTGCTGGTTCTGTGAGGCGCTCTGTTGCGCTTCTGCCAGCGACTCATCCGTGGCAACGGTTTCCTGCTGCACCACTTCTTCCACGGGGTCCGGCTTGGGTTCCGGTTTTGGCTGCGGTTTCTTTACCACGGGCTTGGGCTTGGGTTTTGCCTTGGGTTTGGGTTTGGGTTGGGGTTTTGGCTGGGGCTTCGGCTGCGGTGCCACGGCAGGAGCGAGTGCCGGTGGCGCAGACAGATTGATGGCGATTTCGGTGACGCCGGGCTGGGCCGGACGGCCGCCCGCCAGCGTCAGCGCCCCGACGGTAACCAGGACGCTGGCATGGACAACGATGGACAGGCCCCAGGCCAGTAACGTGCGCGTGTTCATGGTTGCGTATTGTCCCCGTTGCTGGTGGCAGGGTCTCCCTGGGTCACCAGTCGCACCTGCTCCACGCCCATGCCCTGCAAGACTTCCAGGCGCTGGCGCAAGGATGCCATGGTAATGCCCGCGTCGGCCAGCAGGCGCACTTCAGCGTCCCTGACAGTGTTGCCGGTGGTGTCATCCACTGAGGTGGGCAATTTTTGGATCCGTTCTGCCAGTGCCGCTTCGCTCAGCGGCGTATCGCTGTCTTCGGCGAACCACTGACCATCCTGCTTGAGCACCAGCAACAATTTTTCCCGGGCCTCCTTGCCATTGGCGACCTGACTGACGGGGGTGTCCACCGACACAGTAGGTCGTTTCGCCAGCTGGCCGGCGAGCATGAAGAAAATCAACAATAGAAAGACCACGTTGATCAGCGGCAGTACCGGCTCCAGTGGCGGGCGACGGCTGTGGTTTTCCATGATCATCATGGCAGCAGCTCCAGTTGCACGTCACGGGCGCCGGCGGCCTTGATGTCATCCACGGCGCGCAGCGCCTGCTGCAGGGTGGCATCCGGGCTCACAGTGACCCACACCTTCTGGCTTTTTCTTTCCAGCCGGTCGGCGATGGCGGCGGGGGTGAAGCTGACACCATTGAGCATCAGTGCGCCATCTGCCTTTACTTCCACCACCAGCCACTGGTCCTGCTGTTCAGTGCTGCTGTCCGCCGGCTGCACATTCACGGGCAGGTCGTTGAACTGTCCGAAGCGGGTGGCCAGCATGAAGAACACCAGCAGAATGAACACCACATCAATCAGCGGGGTCAGGCTGATGAAAGGCGCGCGATGGCGTTCCGCTTCAATATGCATGCGATACCGCCGGCTCGCTGCTGTCATCCACGGGTTCGGCGTCGGCCTTGATGTTGCGGACCACTTTCAGGCGGGACAGGCGATCCTGCATCTTTTCCCGGCACTGTTCGATATTACGGTCTGCCCAGTGGAAGGCGGCCAGGGTCGGTATGGCCACGGTCAGGCCGGCGGCGGTGGTCAGCAGGGCTTCCCAGATACCACCGGAAAGAATCGACGGGTCCACTTGGGAGCCGGCGGTTTCCAGTGCCTGGAAAGCGCCGATCATGCCGAAAACGGTGCCCAGCAGGCCGAGCAGCGGGGCGATGGCACTGATCACTTCCAGTACCCGTAGGCCGCCACGCAGATCATCCAGGGCGGAGCGGGCCAGACGCAGGCTTTCTTCCTGCCAGGCGGCTTCGTCAAGATTACGGTTTTTCCAGCACTGCCAGATAACCCGGTCCACCGGACTGGCCAGTTTGCCGGGTTTGGCCGGTTGTTGGCCCTGGCGCAGGGCGTCAAGCAGCTGGTCCGCCTGACGGGTGCCGCCGGGGCGAACCCGGGCAAAGTGCAGCACTTTTGAAATCAGCGTCGCCAGGGCCACCACTGAAAGCAGGGCCAACACCCACATGGTGACGCCACCGCTGACAAACCATTCCGGTAATTGCAGAGAAAGAGGGGGCATGGCGAACTCCTGTGATGACCTGTGCATGGCCTGTCTGAATATGAAAGCGCGCACGACTTTGCGATAACCAGATGACAGTCTCGTGTCAGGGGGTGCGATGGGCTCAGGGCACCCGGGTCAGAAGCAAAGTGGCTTGAATACGGTTCGCGATGGTAGGCCTGAATGGTTGTTAATGCAAGTCATTCTTATTTGCAGTAAGCCGTTAGCCTCCCTTGGTTTGAGTCGCAGGGAGGTATGCGGGTAAATGAAGGGTGTCAGTGCCTGGCGGGCCGAAAGGCGCAGCTTTGCGCCCCCACAGCAGGAGATCGGCGATTGAGCTGGCTGTGGGAGCTTGAGAATACCGGTGTCAGGATTGCTGGCTTATTTGCGCAGCAGACGATAGTTCATGCTGCTTTCAATCACCGCGCCGTTTTCGTCCAGTTGTTCAACGGCATTGACGGCGTCGCGGAGGTATTGGCGAACGGCATCCGGCGTTTCCGGGTTGATGATGTAAAGCTCCATCTGGCGATCATCCTGGATCCGGCTTTCCTGGCTCCAGTCACCACGCTCTACCGCAGTCAGGCCTACCTTGGAGCCTTGCAGGTATTCCTCGCGAAGCTGAAAACGGGTAGGGGCATCGAACTGGTCGCGGTACAGGGTCAGGGTGGTGCGAATACCCGAGCAGTCGGCGCAGGGGAGCATGCCACTGTAAACCACCTTCTGGGCGGTGGGGTTGATGACCACGGGTTCCGGCTCTGGGGGGGGCGTCTGGCAGCCGGCCAGCAGCGTCATAGAGGTCAAACCGGCAATGGTTATCTTCTTCATCGTTTCACTCCCTTGAAAGTTGCGGACATTGTAAGCCGTGGGGGCTCAAGCGCGAGTCAACAGGCCGGTTTTTAACCCTTTTTAGCAATCGTGGAAGTGCGGATTGACTCCCGGGTATGAGATTGATGACAGTGCTCCACCAATGCTTGCAGTGGGCGTTCGATGTGATGACGGCCACCACTGTGGGGGCGGCGAAGCAACAAAAGGTAATGACTGCACGCCATGACCCCGGCAAATACCAGTAAAAAGTACAACAGGATCATCTCACCAGCACTCAGATAAAGTTGCATCCAAGACTAAAAGGACAGTGCCAGCGGTACTGTGGCCACTTTGTTATGGCTTGTTGCGGTCCTGTTGCCGAACGGGTTGCACATGGAACAGGGCGGACAGTGGCAATCGGGTCTCAGGGTCCAGGGGCTCCTGCATGTGCACCAGCCGGCCGGATTGCTGTAGTAGCGTCAGCCAGCCGGCCAGGGAGCGGAAGAACCAGGGGGGCGCTTCACCCAGTTGCTGGCCATGTTCGTTGAGCCCCTGCCATTGGCTGTTCCGCCATCCTTCCCGGTAATCGCCCTGGCAGGCGCTCAGCGGATGGAGGGTCTGGATCAGCAGGTGGCCGTGGGCTGGAAGCAGGTCCAGCAGGGTGGTGACCAGCCGTTGCACGGACTGGTCGCCAAACAGGGAGAAGTTGCATACCGCCAGATCAAACTGGCAATCCGCCAGCGGGCCGGGCAGAGCGTCATACTCCAGACAGAGATAGTGGCTGTGCGGGTCCTGCGCCCGGGCGGCGTTTACCAGACTCTCCACGGCATCCACGCCGGTGACCTGAAAGCCCCGTTTGGCCAGTTTGCGAGCCAGCCACCCCTCGCCGCAGCCCACATCCAGTACCCGGGACGGCTGGTACGACAATACTGCCTGCTCGATAGCCGGGCTGGTGATGATGCGACTGGCCACACTGTCCTGGTCGATCAGTTGTTGCCAGTGGGTGGCGCTGTCGTGCCAGCACTCCAGAACTTTGCGTTCGAAATCGGCTGGATGCTCTGGAGCACGGCTCATGGGATTCAGGTAAGTGGATTGAGCGGGCCGGCGGATGCCACTGCGCGTTGCCAGGCCGGCCGTGCTTCCACCTGTTCGAGAAAACGCTTGATGGCTGGCAAGCCGGCGTTGCTGGTCCGGGCCATGGCAGCCTGCAGCGGGAAGCACATCATGATGTCGGCACAGCCGAGGGTCTCGCCAGCGAACCAGGTGTGGTTGGCCAGGTGTTTTTCGATTATCTCGAGATGGGTTTGCAGCTGTGGATCCAGGAAGCCACCGATCACCTTGCCGCTGATCCCCTTGGCCACCGGCTTCACAAAGAACGGCATGGGTGAGCGGGGGATATGGCTGAAGATCAGCTTCATGACCAGCAATGGTGTCAGCGAACCCTCGGCATAGTGCAGCCAGTAGCGTTCCTGCTGCCAGCGCGGATCACTGGCAGGGATGACCCAGTCAGGGGCGCCATAACGGTTGGCCAGATATTCGATGATGGCACCGGATTCGGCGATAACGGTATCCCCGTCGGTGATCACCGGTGACTTGCCCAGCGGGTGCACCTGGCGCAGCTCGGCGGGTGCCAGCATGGTCTTGCTGTCCCGCTTGTAGTGCTTGATCTGGTATTCCACTCCCAGTTCTTCAAGCATCCAGACGATGCGCAGGGAGCGGGAGTTTTCCAGATGGTGAACAGTGATCATGATTTGCAATCCGGTTTGTGGTGGGAGGGAGTGTCACTGCTGCAGTGAATGCCTGCAGCAGTGTGGCACAAACCGGTCAGTCAATCATGACGCCAATGAACGAGGAGTGAATGGCTACTGATTGGATGCGGTATGGATGGGCTGGAGTCGCGCAGCCAGGTGCACTTGCTCGATCAGCTCGTCCAGCACGGGTTCGGTTTTCCAGGCGCGCATGTCGTTGACCATGGCGACGACTACCCAGGTGGTGTTGTTCTCATCGCGGGTATAGCCGGCAATGGAACGGACATCTTTCAGCGAACCGGTCTTGATATGGCCCATGCCGGCCATGTCAGCATGACCGAGACGACGGCGCATGGTGCCGTCCATGGCCACCAGCGGCAAGGAGGCAATCAGCTCTGCGGAGAAGCGGCTGTTCCAAGCCTGCTCCAGCAATTGTCCCATCTGTCGGGCGGAGATCCGCTCCTTGCGTGACAGGCCGGAGCCGTTTTCAAACACCACTTCCTCGCTGTCGATGCCCTTGGCGGCCATCCATTCCCGAATGGTGCGATCGGCGGCAGCGAGATCATCGGCATCGTCAGGGGTGCGATTTTTTGCGCCCAAGGTCAGATACAGCTGGCGCACCATCACGTTGTTGCTCCATTTGTTGATGTCGCGAACCATGGTGACCAGATCGTGGGAAGAGGTGGTAGCAAGCAATTCGGTGCTGCTGTCGCGGGGGCGCAGGCCTTCGCGGATCTGTCCGGTCAGGGTGCCACCCAGTTGTTCCCACAGCCCTACCAGCAAGGCGCCGGTGTAATCCGCCTGGTCAAGAATGGACAGGTAACTGGACGTGCTGCAGCCCTCCGGCAACACGCCGGTCAGGGTGATTTTGGTCAGGCCGCTCTCCGTCACCGACGGGGTATAGTCGAACTGATAGCGGCGCGGGCAAGAGCCGTATTTGCGTCGCACGATCTGGTTGTCCAGCTCCACCCCGGCCAGGTGCGGTTCCATCCAGCTATGGATGCCCCTTTCATCCGCCCTGGAGCGGATCCGCAGCACGTTGAGGTTGGTCAGCAGCCCGTTGGGCTCTACCAGAAAGGGGGCATTGGGGTTGCCGCCATCATCGTCAAAATCGGCGATGCCGTTGGGAAGATTGAAGACGCTGCCATCCAGCACCAGGTCGCCCTGGATATGGGAAATGCCCATGGAACGCAGCTCACGAAGCAACAGCCACAGTCGTTCTTCGGTCAGTTTGGGGTCGCCGCTGCCTTGGTAATAAAGATTGCCATTGAGGGTATCGCCCTCGATGGTGCCATCGGTGTAGAGGCGGGTATGCCACTGATAGGTAGGCCCCAGCAACTCAAGTGCGGCGTAGGTGGTGACGACCTTCATGATGGAGCCGGGGTTGAAGGGCTGGTCAGCATTCATGAAATGGGCTTCGCCAGGCCCGTTCAGGGGGACAGCGGCCAGCGCGAGATTCTGTTCATCCAGACGCAATTTGTGTGCCTTGCCAAGCACGGTCTTGATAATCGGAGTGGATGTTTCCGCCACGGCACTGGCGCTGCACAGCAAGGAAGTCAGCAGCAGTATCGGCAGCGCAAACGTCTTGTGGAATGTCGTCACTCGGAAGGCGAGCGGCAGCATAGTCGTACCCCTGAAAAAAGCACGTTCCCGGAACGTGTTGAAACGGTTGTTGTTGTTCGTGCCGTTCGGCAAATAGAGATGGCAAGTGGCAATTGCACGGTGAACGACATCGACCGGAACAGCCTACCGCAAACCCGGCGGCAGGTCAGTGTGCCAGTCGATGCATAAATGTAAATTTCGGCGGAGGAAATTGACGTTTTATCGGATCAGTCAGGTTTGTGAATGCCCACGTCGACACCCTTGTGTTGCAGGTCGGCGTGGTAGGAGCTGCGTACCATGGGGCCAGATGCCACGGAGATGAATCCCAGTTCCTCGGCGATGCGTGCATATTCGCGAAATTCGTCCGGATGCACAAAGCGTTCAACCGGAGCGTGGTGCTTGCTGGGCTGCAGATACTGGCCGATGGTGATCATGTCCACGTCGTGGGCACGCAGATCACGGATGGTACCGATTACCTGATCAAAGGTTTCTCCCAGACCGACCATGATGCCACTTTTGGTGCTCACATCCGGACTGCGTGCCTTGTATTGCTTGAGCAGGTCCAGGGAGTGTTGGTAACGGGCACCGGGACGGATGTGTTTATACAGCTCCGGAACGGTTTCAATATTGTGATTGAACACGTCCGGGGCGGTCTGCTCGAGGATATCCAGGGCGGTATCCAGACAGGGGCGGAAATCCGGGGTGAGGATTTCGATAGTCGTGTCCGGGGTGCGGCTACGGACCTGGCGAATACACTCGGCAAAATGCTCGGCGCCGCCATCGGCCAGATCATCCCGGTCCACCGAAGTGATCACCACATAGCTGAGGTTCAGGTTCTCCACCGATTCAGCCAGATGCAGCGGTTCCTCCGGATCCAGTGCATTGGGGCGGCCGAAGCCCACGTCGCAGAAGGCGCAACGGCGGGTACAGATATCGCCCATGATCATGAAGGTGGCGGTGCCACCACCAAAGCATTCCGGCAGATTCGGGCAGGCGGCTTCTTCACAGACGGTATGCAGCTTCTGTTTGCGCAACAGGGTCTTGATACGCTGGATTTCCCCATTGGCAGGTACCCGCACCCGGATCCAGTCGGGCTTGCGCTGGTAGCCGTTTTCTTCGTTGACCAGGGGAATGGTACGAACCTTGTCTGCGCCGCGCAGTTTGTCGCCGATCTGAACCTTGCGCTTGGCCTGTGTCTGCTCGCTCATGGGGTGCCTGTGTGTGCCAGTACCGACAGGGAATCAGTCGATAGGAATTGAATTATCGCTATTGTACCAGTCCGGGGCCGGGGCTGTCCGTGGTGAGAGCCCCAGACGTTTGGCTAAAACGGTCACCAGCTGTTGCTCCATGGCTTCCCGGGTCAGATGAACCCCCTGGGCTTCCAGGGTGGTCATGGGCTGGCCCACATGGCCGCAGGGATTGATGCGCTGCCAGGGCGCCAGATCCATATCCCGGTTGATGGCCAGGCCATGGTAGGTCGCGCCGCGGCGTATGCGCAGTCCCAGCGAGGCAATCTTGGCGCCCTGTACATAGACCCCGGGGGCATCGTCACGGCTGGCGGCCTGAATGCCCAGATCGGCCAGAAACTCGATGATACTTTCCTCAATGGCGGTGACCATGCCGCGGCTGCCCAGCCCCAACCGTTTGATATCCAGCATCAGATAGACCACGGTTTGCCCCGGGCCGTGATAGGTCACTTGCCCGCCACGATCGGTCTTGACCACCGGAATGTCACCGGCATTGAGCACATGCTCGGGCTTGCCGGCCTGGCCAAGGGTGAATACGGGAGGATGTTCCAGTACCCACAGCTCGTCTTGCGTGTCGGGTGTGCGAGTATCAGTGAGATCACGCATGGCCTGCCAGCAGGGGGCATAGTCCACACGGGGGAAATAGCGGATCAGGGCGTCGTTCATGTCGGGGAGTATATCGCAAGCTGCGAGCTATGAGCAGGAGAGGCTGCACGCATCACGCATGATGCAACACGCGGACAATCCTGCTTCTCCGAAGAACGGCTAAGCCTTCCAACTCGTCGAGTTCGGCGGCCCGCAGGATCTGATGCCTCTGTAGGAGCTCCCTTCCAGGGGGCGAACCGAGCGACAGCGAGGCACTGAGATGCTGCTGGCACAGGTCTTTGTCAGAACCTGTAGGAGCTTGCCTGCAAGCGATCCTCGCCTCGGCGAGGTAATAAGTTTCGAGTTACGAGAAGTGAGTTTCGAAAGGCCAAGATTAAAACCCCGCGCCTGACCACCGGTTTTAGATTTTCGAAACTCGGTACTCGAAACTCGCTTCTGGAATCCTTACCTCGCTTAGGCTCGGATCGCTTGCAGGCAAGCTCCTACAGCGGTTCCATCCTTGGCGTCAGGCGTCAGGCGTCAGGCGTGTTGCTTGTTGCGTGAAGCGTGTTGCGGTCGCGGAGCGACATAAAAAAAGCCCGGTGGGGGAACCGGGCTTAAGGCAGACCCCTTTCGGGGTAACAACAGTCAAACAGATTGGTTCTGGTCAGATCAGGCGGTTGCCGGTTTTTTCGTTGACCAGATGAAGATTCAGTTCCTGAACACTGACGCCGTATTCGATGCCGTCATCGTCTTCAAGATTGATGGTGTTGAAAGCGTCGAAATGCACCGGGGCACCGTTGACGCGCTGAAGGATGTCGGGGCTGCGGGGCATTGCAGGGACAATATCCTTGGCTGCAGGCATGGTATGAATGCGTGCGATTGGCTCGGCAGATGGCGTAATGCTGTAACCCACCAGTACCAGCAGGATGCCGACCAGACTGAGCAGTGAAAGAACTTTCATGCGTTGCCCCCAAAATTTTTGTTATGAGACCAAATTAAAGGGACGAATGGTCGAATCCAAGGCATGGTTGGTGGGGCTTCGGTGTCTGGCTGTGACGTCCGGTTACCGTGTGTAAGAGCCATATCAATGGCTATGCAGAAAAAAATATGCAAGATGTCGGACGCCAGAAGCCAGACGCTAAAACCCTACAAAATCAGGGGTTTTTCTTTTGCGTCAATGTCAGGTGGGGCCGTGGTGTTGGAGGGAAGGAGAAAGATTCGCCTTTGATTTTTATCAACGCATGCCGGTCCGGGGGCGGTTGAAGGTACGCCGGATTTTGACTTTCTCGTCAGGCATCCGGCGTCCAGCCTTTGGCGTTAAATCGTCATCTTCACATGGGGGCACTCATTCAGTGCCTTGTAGATGGCTTCCACCTGGCCGCGGTGGCGCATGACGACCTGGGCAGTGAAAGAGACAAAGGTGCCCTTGCTGCTCGGTTTGCTGGTCAGGTGCGCTTCGGCTTCGAAATCCTCCAGATGGTTGGAAAGGATTTCGATCAGCGCTTCTTCCAGGGGCGCATCGGCGGCGCCCATGACTTTAAGCTGCATGGCGTGGGGAAATTCCCACAGATGTTCCTGGATGGCCATGGGTTACTCCTGGTCCTGGTGGCCGCACAGGCGGCGTTTGAAACTGACGTAGTGGCGGGCCACGGTTTTCCACAGTGGGCCCGGTGTCCCTGAGCCTACCGGGGCATTGTTGAGCTGGATCACCGGTACAATTTCCTTGGTGGAGCTGGTAAACCAGATTTCATCGGCCTGGCGTAGCTGACTCTCGGTGATTTCCTGCTCCTCCACCGGTATATGGTGGCGATGACACAATTCCACAACCAGGTCGCGGGTGATTCCGCCAAGAATGGCATGGCTTTTGGGCGGAGTGATGACCGTGCCCTTGGCCACAATAAATACATTGCTGGCAGAGCCTTCGGTAACGAAACCGTCGCGCAGCAGGATGGCCTCGCTGGCGCCGGCGGCCACCGCTTGCTGGCGTAGCAGGCTGTTGGGCAACAGCGAGACGGATTTGATATCGCAACGTGCCCAGCGGATGTCATCCAGGGTAATGGCCTTCGAGCCGGCGGCGGTTTCCGGGCTGTCAGCAGCAGGAACCGCAATCTGCCCGGTCATCATGAATACGGTAGGTGGCACCGGAGGATTCGGGAAGGCATGGTCGCGTTTCTCGGTGGCCCCCCGGGTGACTTGCAGGTAGACCGACAGGTTGCCGCCCCCGTTATGTTCTATCAGCTCTTCGCAGATCTGGCGCCACTGTTCGCGGCTATGCGGGTTGGTGATGGCCACCTGGGAAAGGGAACGCTCGAGGCGAACCAGGTGTTCCTCAAAGCGGAACAGCACACCGTTGTAGGCCGGGATGACTTCATAGATGCCATCGGCAAACAGAAAGCCCCGGTCCAGGGGGGATATGTGTGCGTCCTGCGGGGCCATGAAGGCGCCGTTGAGGTAAACCTTTGACATGGGCTTTCCCGGTTGGGGTGCCGGCGTGGCCGGCACCCACGGCAATGTTTAGAACAGGCTCTGGAAGAACATCAGGATGTGGTGCCAGATTTTGGTCAGAAAACCGGCTTCCTCAATGCTTTCCAATGCTACCAGTGGTTTTTCCACCAGGACTTCGTTGTCCATGCGCACGGTTACGGTGCCGTACTGTTGACCCTGATTGATGGGCGCCTGCAGCTGCGGGTTCACCGTGACTTCGGCCTTCAGGTTTTCGTGGCTTTCCTTGGGAATGGTGAGAATCAGGTCTTCAGCCAGACCGAGGCGGACCTCACGCTGTTCACCCATCCACAGTTCTGCGGTATCGAGGATATCGCCGGCACTGTAGGCCTTGTAGGTTTCGAAGAAGCGGAAGCCGTAGGTGAGCAGCTTCTGGGATTCCCGGGCACGGGCGCCTTCCGAGTCGGTGCCCATGACCACGGCGATCAGGCGCATGTCACCGTCCTTGGCGGATGACACCAGGCAGTAACCGGCCTCTTCGGTGTGGCCGGTTTTCAGGCCATCCACACGCTCGTCGCGCCACAGCAGCAGGTTGCGGTTCTGCTGGGTGATGCCATTGTAGGTAAATTCCTTCTGGGCATAGGTGTCGTAATGCTCCGGGAAGTCACGAACGATGGCGCGGGCCAGGGTGGCCATGTCTTTGGCTGTGGTGAAATGATTCTCTGCCGGCCAGCCGGTGGCGTTCATGAAATGGGTGCTGTGCATCCCCAGGCGACGGGCGTGCTGATTCATCAGGTCTGCAAAGGCGTCTTCAGAGCCCGCCACAAACTCGGCCATGGCCACACTGGCATCGTTGCCGGACTGGATGATGATGCCCTTGAGCAAGTCGCCGACACTGACCCGGGTTCCTTCCTTGATGAACATCTTGGAACCGCCCATGCGCCAGGCCTTGACGCTCACTGGCGCCATGTCGTCTTCCGACAAATTGCCTTTCTGCAGTTCGGCTTCAGCAATATAGGCGGTCATCATCTTGGTCAGACTGGCCGGAGGCAGGCGTTGCTCGGCGTTGTGCTCGACGATGATGCGGCCGCTGGCTGCATCCATCAGCAGATAACCGCGGGCATCAATCTGCGGAGCTCGGGGTACCATGCTGGCGCTGGCCTGCACGGTCATGAGAGAACCAATAAAAGCAAAAAGAACAAAAAAAGAGCTGCGTATCGACTGGGAGCGCATGGTTATCTGCCTGTAGTTCCTTGTCTTCCTGACAAAATGAATAGGTAAAAGGGCCGGTTTGCAGGGATTTGACACGAAAATCGCAAATAATTCCCCGATTGCCGGGTGCGGTACCTTAATGACACCGTCCCATGACCTGATGATGGGCGCATTTTAGGGCCTGGGTGTCAGAATTTGTACCGCCCGGTCACTGTTGTAGGACGATGCATCACGGCTAGAGGATATTACGGCTTCACCGGCATGGGGCGGTCAAAGCCCGCATCGGCAACCTGCTGGCGCATCTGCTGGCGGCTGCTGTCGTCCCGATAGGGGCCCAGCCACACCCGAAACAGTGCTTGCTGCTCGCGGATTTCGGCTTCCAGTCCAAGTTGTTCACGCAGGGACTGGCGCAAGCGCTCTGCACTGCTGCGATCCTGGAAGGCGCCAGCCTGCAGGTAAAGCTGTTCGGTGAGCGGGGTGCTGGCGGTGCTCGGCGGTGGGCTGTCCACAGCAGCGCGCACGGCGGTGGGTACGGTACTGCCACCGCTACCCGTGTTGCTGGGGCTGAGCGCTTCGACACGGACCCGCCCGGTGCCTGCCTGCTCGATACCCAGGCGCACAGCGGCGGCCCAGGACAGGTCGATGATGCGGTTGTCATGGAAGGGGCCGCGATCATTGACGCGAACGATCAGATTCTTGCCGTTGTCCAGGTTGGTGACGCGCACGTAGGTCGGTAGCGGCAGACTCTTGTGGGCGGCAGTGAACTGGTACATGTCGAAGGCCTCACCGCTGGAGGTGCGGTGACCATGGAATTTCTGTCCATACCAGGACGCATTGCCCTCTGCTACGTAACCCTCGGCATTCGGCAGCACGTGGTAGGTTTTTCCCCACACGCTGTAGCTGTCCATGTTGCCGTACTTGCTGCGCGGCTCCTGCTTTGGCACAGGCTCGGGCAGGGCGGATACGTCACGCTGCTCATGGGGAGCGGTGTCCTGTTGCAGGCTGTAACGATCGGAACCCGGGGCGCCATTGGGATCCTTCTGGCTGCCCGAAGGGGGCGGGGCCGTTGCACAGGCGCTAAACAGGGCGCTAGCGGTGACCAGGGTTACCAGGCGTTTCATTGCGTGTTCTCCAGCGCGGCGGCCAGCTGTCGGGACAGTTGTAGCACGGCCATGGCGTAGAGGCGACTGTGGTTGTAGCGGGTGATGGTATAGAAATTGTCAGTGGCCAACCAGAACTCGGCGCCGTCAGTGCCTTGCAGATCGAGCAAGGCGACGCGGGTGTTGTCGGGGAGGTCAAAGCAGTATTCGCTGGTGATGGCAGCGTCACAGCTCAGTGGGGTGACGCCGGCCTGGCTGGCCTCGGCCAGAGTAAAGCCGGGCTTGTAGCCTTTCTTGGCAAGCGGCTTGAAGCCCTGGCCCTTGAGTTGCGCCCGGGCAGCCACAGGCAGGCCCGGGGTCCATTTGTGTTCGCTGAAATAGTTGGCCACGGAGCCGATGGCATCTACCGGGTTGTTGACCAGATCGGTGACGCCATCATTGTCGAAATCCACCGCGAAGGCCTGGTAGCTGGTGGGGATAAATTGGCCGAAGCCCATGGCGCCGGCATAGGATCCTGTGATGCTGTCGGCATCAATATGGGCCTGTTGTTCCAGCTCGAACAGTGCTTTCAGCTGTTTGGCGAAAAACGTGCTGCGCGGCGGGTAGTCAAAACCCAGGGTGGCAAGGGCATCAACCACCCGGTAGGTGCCCATGTGCTGACCATAGCGGGTTTCCACGCCAATGATGGCAAGGATGATCTCCCGCGGCACGCCGTAGGTCTGCTCCGCGCGGGTCAGGGTGTCGGCGTGGGTGTTGGCAAATTCCACTCCTTTCTGTACCCGGCTCTCCTGCAGGAAGATCTTTTGGTAAGTGGCCCATGTGTGCGTCTTTTCCGCTGGTCGGGCAATGGATTCGAGAATCTTCGGCTGGCATTCCGCACTACCCAATACGGTACGAATGCGTTGCTCGTCCAGGCCCTGTTTGACCAGATCGGCGATCATGGTTTTGGCCGCAGGCCGTTCCAGGTAGGCACTGTTTTCCGGACAGGTATGCTCCAGTTCTGCCTGGGCGGTGAGCGCGGAGAGGGAAAACAGGGTACCGATAATGCCTTGATGAATACGCCGCAAAGCGATTACTCCTTGTTGTCTTTTTTGCTGCTCCGCATGTCGAGTGAAGCGTGCAGCGTATCGTCAATATCCAATCAGCCGGCGGTGGGTCTGGATCGACATCAGCATCCCGAAGCTGGCCAGCAACGTCACGATGGAGGTGCCGCCATAACTTACCAGCGGCAGGGGTACTCCCACCACGGGCATCAGTCCGGTCACCATGCCCATGTTGACGAACACGTAGATAAAGAACGTCATGGTCAGGCTCGATCCCAGTAATCGGGAAAAGGTGTCCTGCGCCTGCCAGCTGATGAAAAACCCTCGCCCGACAATGATCAGGTACATGATCAGCAGCACGCACACTCCAATCAGCCCGAACTCTTCACTGAGTACCGCGAGGATGAAGTCGGTGGAGGATTCGGGCAGGAAATCCAGTCGCGACTGGGTGCCATCCAGCCAGCCCTTGCCGTCTATGCCGCCGGAGCCGATTGCTGTCTTGGACTGGATAATGTTCCATCCAGTTCCCCGCGGATCCGCTTCCGGGTTCAAAAAAGTGTCTACCCGGTTGCGCTGGTAATCATGCATCACGAAGAAGTACATCAGCGGCGCGGCAGTGACGACCACAATGACGGCCACCGCAATCAGGCGCCAGGACAGGCCAGCCATGAACAGCACCACCAGGCCACTGGCAGCAATCAGGATGGCGGTGCCGAGGTCCGGCTGCAGGCCAATGAGCATGGCGGGCAGACCGAGCAGAAGCAGGGCGCCGACCACATCAATCAGTTTGGGAGGCAGGGTGCGTTCACTGAAGAACCAGGCGACCATGGCAGGTACCGCCAGTTTCATCACTTCCGAAGGCTGGAAACGCCCCAGACCAGGAATGGACAGCCAGCGTTGTGCGCCCTTGGCTTCAGTGCCTGCCACCAATACCAGTACCAGCAGGACCAGGCCGATGGTGTAAATAACCGGAGCCCAGAAACGGTAACTGCGGGGTGGGAACTGGGCGAGCACAAACATGGCGGTGAGGCCGGCACCAAAGCGGATGCACTGGCGGATGACCAGTTCCATGCTTTCGCCGCCGGCGCTGTATAGCACCGTGAGGCCGCCGAGCATGAGCAGCAGCAGGCCAGCCAGCAGGGGGGCATCGAGATGAATTCGCTCGGCCAGACCGGGAGACAGGGACGCGCCGCTCTGCCCCGGCATCTGGCGGAAAAATTCGCGCTGGCTCATGGGGTCTCCTTGCTGGCGGCGTCGCTGCTGTCAGCAGCCGGTTCCTGTTCCGCGCTGACCTGATCGGCAAATATTGTTGGCACGTTCAGCTTGCCGGCGTCGTCAAGCAACCAGGCATCCATGACTTCCCGGGCCACGGGGCCTGCCGTGGAGCCGCCATGGCGGCCGTTTTCCACCAGCACGGCCACAGCGATGGCGGGTTTGTCCGCCGGGGCAAAGGAGACCATCAGGGCGTGATCCAGCATGCGCTCGGCCAGTTCATCTTCGTTATAGGTCTCGTCCTGGCCCACGGAAAACACCTGGGCGGTGCCGGATTTGGCGGCGATGGGGTATTGGGCGTCCACCGCCATGATGCGGGCAGTGCCCTTGGGGCCGGTCACATCCACCATGGCATTGGTCATCTTTTCCCAGTTGCTTTCGTCCTGCAGTATCAAATCGGTTCGTTCCACTTCCTGCCGCTCGCCGGCCAGCGTGGGGATCACCTGTTTGCCATGGTTGGCGGTGATTGCTGTGGCGGTAGCCAGCTGCAGAGGGGTGGCCAACACAAAACCCTGGCCAATACTGGCGTTGATGGTATCACCGTGGAACCAGGGGCGATTGCGGAACGCTTTCTTCCATTGCTTGGAGGGCATCAGGCCCTGGGACTCATTGTCCAGATCAATGCCGGTGGTCTGCCCGATCGAAAACTGGTTCATGTAGTCGTGCATGCGATCAATGCCCAGCTTGAAACCCATGTCGTAAAAGTAGGTATCGCAGGACTGTACTACCGCCAGGTGCAGATCCACGCGGCCGTGCCCCCAGCGCTTCCAGTCGCGGTAACGATGGGGGTCGTTTTCCAGCTGATAGTAGCCCGGGTCCCGAATGCTGCGCTGCCAGTTGGTGACGCCAGCATCCAGTCCGGCCAGACCGAGCATCGGCTTGATGGTGGAGCCGGGCGGGTAGCGGCCCTGCAGGGCCCGGTTGAACAGCGGGTTGTCATGGTCGTTGCGGTACGCAGAGTAATCCTTGTGAGAGATACCGGTGACGAACAGGTTGGGGTTGAAACCGGGGCGACTGACAAAGGCAAGCACGCTGCCGTCGCGGGGATCGATGGCGACGACGGCGCCGCGGCGGTCGCCCAGCGCATCGTAGGCGGCTTGCTGAACGCGCATGGAGAGGCGCAGGCGCAGATCCTGGCCCGGCACGGGCGGCTGTTCTTCCAGCACCCGCAGGATACGACCGCGGGCATTGGTCTCTACCTGACGGTAGCCCACCCCGCCGTGCAGGCGATCTTCATAGAATCGCTCGATGCCGGTACGGCCATAGAAATGCGTGCCAGCATAGTCCCGTTGTTGGTCCAGGTTCATGGCATCCAGATCCTGGGCATTGATGCGGTTCACGTAGCCGATCACATGGGAGAACAGGATGTCATGAGGATAGTGCCGTACCGGGTCTGCAGAAATCCGCAAGCCTTGCAGGCGATGCTGGTTGACGACCAGGCGGGCGATTTCCTCCTCCGTGAGTCGGCCACGGAGGGGTACCGGTTCCCAGGGACGGCGGGCGGCCCGGCGGCGTTTTTCGAAACGCTCCAGGTCGCCTTCATCCAGCTCTACCAGCTTGGCAACCTCCACCAGAAGATCATCCAGATCATGGGTCTGCTCGATGATCACTTCCAGAGAAAAGTCCGGTCGGTTTTCCGCCAGGATGATCCCGTCCCGGTCGGTGATCAGCCCCCGCGGCGGGGATACGGCCTGGGTCTGCACCCGGTTGTTATCACTGAGGGTGGTGTAGCGGCTGTGTTCAAAAATCTGTAGCCAGACCATGCGGCTGACCAGGATGCCGGTGAGCAGCAGCACAAGAAAGACGCCCACGACCAGGCGCACGCCAAATATGCGCTGTTCATGATGGTGGTCTTTCAGGGTTAACGGTCGACGCATGTTGGCGTTAGCGCACACTCATATAAAGGTCAGCGATGATAGGGGTGGCCGGTCAGCAGCGTCCAGCCACGGTAGAGCTGCTCGGCCAACAATACCCGCACCAGCGGGTGCGGCAGGGTCAGCTTGGAGAGGCTCCAGCGTTCATGGGCGCTGGCGGACAGTTCGGCACAGAGCCCATCGGGGCCGCCGACCAGAATAACCAGATCTTGTCCCAGATCCTTCAGTTCACCCAGTTTACGGCTGAGCGCGGGGGTGTCCAGTGCTCGACCCAGCACTTCCAGTGCTACCACCTTGGCGCCAGGGTGTTTTTCCAGCCGTTTGCGGATGGCCTCGGCTTCGCTGCGGATCTGGCTGGTCGTGTCTCCCTTGCTGCGTTTGGGCATGGGGATTTCTTCCAGCTCCAGGCGCATGTCTGGCGGCATGCGCTTCTGGTACTCGGCAAACCCTTCAGTGACCCAGCCAGGCATACGGGTGCCCACTGCCAGCAGAAAGATGCGCATGGCTCAGGCGTCTTGGTCCTGGCTGCGATCCGGGTGGTGATCCGGGTTACGCCACAGGCGCTCCAGATCGTAGAACTCGCGGGTGGCCGGCAGCATCAGATGCACGATGACATCGCCGAGATCCACCAGGATCCATTCGCCGGTATCCTCGCCTTCACTGCCGATGGGGGGATGGCCGGCCTGTTTGGCTGCATCAATCACGTTGTCGGCCAGGGCCTTGACGTGGCGGTTGGAGGTGCCGCTGGCAATCACCATGTGATCTGCCATGCTGGTCATGTCGCGCACATCCAGTTCGGTAATTTTCTGGGCTTTCAGTTCTTCCAGGGCGTTGATGACCAGGGACAGAATCGGGGTGTCTGCGCTCATGGTGCCTCGTGTTTGGTTGATGTTGTCTTGTTCGCCACATTATACAGGTGATGACGGCGAATATGGGCGCTGACGGCCGGATCCAGAGCCGGGCAGTCGCCTTTTTGTTGCAGGGCCTCGCGAATGGCCGTGGCCGAGACATCCAGAAACGGCCGTTTCAGCATCAGCCGCAGCCCGCAGGACTGCTGGCGCAGCTGGCCGGCATCACTTTCCGGAAAAGCACTCTGCACTTCAACGGTGGCAAGTTCGCAGTCCGGTCGCGGCACCACTGCCAGATGGCACAGGCGGGCGTAATCCTGCCAGTGGTGCCAGCGGTGCAGGGTGGCAAAGCTGTCCGCGCCGATCATGAAAACCAGCGGGCGCTCCGGGTTCTGTTGCCGGAAGTGACGCAGGGTATGGAGGCTGTAACTGGGGCCATCCTGGCGCAGCTCCCAGTCATCCACCACCAGTTCCGGGTAGTCCCGGCAGGCCAGCCGCAGCATGGCCAGACGCTCTTCGCCATCGGCCATGGGTTGCGCCTTGTGGGGCGGCACGGCATTGGGCAGCAGGTGCACAGGGGCATCCCCCAGCACCTTCGACACCGCCCGCGCCGCACTGATATGGGCACGATGCACCGGATCAAAGGTGCCGCCAAAGAGCACCAGCGGGACACTGTCACACATCATGCGACACGCACCGCGCTGGTAAATGGCACCGCGTGTTGCGTGTTGCGTGGAGCGTGCCAGCGTTATTGCCTGATATGCCCATCACCCAGCACCACCCATTTCTGGCTGGTCAGGCCTTCAAGTCCCACCGGACCACGGGCGTGGATCTTGTCGGTGGAGATGCCGATCTCGGCGCCCAGGCCGTACTCGAAGCCGTCCGCGAAGCGGGTGGAGGCATTTACCATCACCGAGCTGGAATCCACTTCCGTCAGAAACTGGCGGGCGCGGGTGTAGTTTTCGGTGATGATCGCCTCGGTGTGCCCGGAGCTGTAGCGATTGATGTGCTCGATGGCATCATCCATACCCTTGACGATCTTCACCGCCAGGATCGGTGCCAGGAACTCCTCGCTCCAGTCCGTCTCTGTGGCTTCATTCATGCCAGAGACAATGCTGCGGGCCAGTTCGCAGCCGCGAAGCTCCACGCCAGCTTCAAGATAGCGCTCAGCCAGCTGCGGCAACACCTGGCCGGCGATGGCGTTGGCCACCAGCAGGGTTTCGGTGGTGTTGCAGGTGCCGTAGCGCTGGGTCTTGGCGTTGTAGGCCACTTCGATTGCCTTGGTGATATCGGCCTGATCATCGATATAAGTATGGCAATTGCCATCCAGGTGCTTGATCACCGGTACCCGGGCGTCGTTGCTGATGCGCTCGATCAGGCCCTTGCCGCCACGGGGAACGATCACATCCACAAACTCGGGGTGGCTGATCAGCTCGCCAACGGCGGCGCGGTCGGTGGTTTCCACTACCTGTACGGCGGTGTCTGGCAGGCCGGCATCGCGCAGGCCGATGCGGATGCACTCGGCGATGGCCTGGTTGGCATTAATGGCCTCGGAGCCGCCGCGCAGGATGGCGGCATTGCCGGATTTCAGGCACAGGGCGGCGGCGTCGATGGTCACATTGGGCCGCGACTCATAGATGATGCCGATGACACCCAGCGGTACCCGCATCTTGCCCACCTGAATACCGGACGGGCGGTAGGCCAGATCGGTGATGGTACCCACCGGGTCGGCCAGGCTGACGATCTGCTCCAGACCTTCCACCATGCCGTCGAAACGGGCCGGAGTCAGTTCCAGACGGTCAAGCAGGGCGGCATCCAGGCCGTTCTGGCGGCCGTTGTCCAGATCCTGCTGATTGGCTTGCAGAATGGCGCTGCGGTGGCTGCGCAAGGCGCTGGCAATGGCGGTCAGAGCCTTGTCCTTGTCGCCAGAACTGGCGCGGGCCATGGCCCGGGATGCCTGACGAGCCTGCTCGCCCAGACGCTGCATGTATTGCTGGATATCCATAGAGTCACAAACTGAATCAGGTAAAGAGCGGCATTATAGCGAACCGGGGCGGCTCTGGATAACTCCCTGTGCGGCGTGGCGGGGATTTCCGGCATCTTGCCTCTAGCCTCCGGCATAGCACGGAGGACTGCCTGTTGGGCGTTGGTGCTTTGTCGCCCGGGCGAACCGCACGGGATTTAAGCGCTTTACGCTTTAATACAAATGGTTAAGAATTGAAAAGCTTTGCTACATAGGAAGGTCGGGCCTCATTTTCAGCGCATATGCACTTTGTTTTGCATCTGCCCAATAGGGGGAGAAAGACCTGACAGGTAGCGCTTTTGTAGTTGATGATTTGGCACACGATGCCTGGTGTGCACCGGGGAGCGGACATTCGCTGTGCTTCCTGTACCAGTACCGATAACAGAAATGGCGCCATCGGCGCACAACAACAAGAACAACAAACGGAGCCAGCCAATGGGAATTCGTTACGAGGAATATACCCGCTCCTCCATCAAGGCAGAGCCGCTGCAGATGTGGGTGGGGAAATGGCGCATTGATTATCTGGCATTCGCGCATCCCGATAATGCCCACAAACCGCCGTTGCTGGTGGTAGGTGGAGCCTTCCAGAACTTCACTTCCTACAAGTACTGCGTCGAGCGGATCTATGAAGATTTTCCGGTGGTCCTGGTGGATCTGCCGTCACTGGGGAATAACACCCAGATCGCCCCGGATCTGAGCATGGAGGATCTGGCGGATCTGCTGTATGAATTCTCCCGCCTGTCCGGCCTTGCCAAGGTGCACCTGATGGGCCTGTCACTGGGTTCCGCCATTGCCAGCACCTTTGCCTACAAATACCCGCAGGCCACCGGCAAGCTGATTGTGGCGGGCATTGTTACTCGCCCGCGCAAGAGCTGGCGAATGCTGGTGGATGAATCCAAGCGGGTGCTGGGTGAAGGCCGCATGGATGAGTTCAGTCAGGCGGTGGTGCTCTACCTGGTCAACTATAACCGGCTCAAGGAAACCGGCATTACCCCGACAGCCCGCAAACTGTTCTACCGGCAGATGAAGCGTCTGTCCGAGAACGAGCAGGAGCGCTACGTGATTAACGGCAGCCGCCTGTTGTCGGTAGAGGGCCTGCTGGGCTATCCCGAATGCGACACCCTGGTCACCACCGGCGAATACGACAGTTTTACCCTGCCCTGGGAAAATGCTTCCTTTGCCGAGAAGTGCCCCAATGCCCAGTTCGTGCTGATCAAGGGGGCGGATCATTTGCCGCAGTTGGAAAAGCGGGAAGTGTCACTGGATCTGTTCTCTACTTTCCTGCGCGGCGAGTCCATCGAGAACGTGGAAGGTACGCGTTACTTCAAAAAAGGCGAAACCCGAAATCTGGAGCGTCGCCGTGCAGAACGCCTGATTCCCTGTAACAGCCACGGCCACGTGACCAGCGAATCGCGCATCGGTGACCAATATCGTTTCAACAAGCCGGTAAAGGTGGTGGATATCAACTTCTTCGGCTGTCTGATCAAACTGGATGAGCCGGGTTTCTCCCTGGCCGACCATGCCCGTGACTGCACGTTGACCATGGAAAGCCCGGACCTGAAGCTGGATCTGCTGGTGTTTGACTATGACGGCGAAGGTTACCTGCGTTGCCTTTTCAAACACGGCAACATCGCCCTGGCCGATCGCTTCACCGAACTGCTCAAGGACAGCCAGTATTTTTTGAGCCCCGGCCGTGATGACAAGGTGCACCGGATTTACGGCTAAACTGAAAAGCAGTTAACAGTGAATAGTTAACAGTGAACAGCTGCGCGAGCAGGTGTTTCCGCCGCGTAAAGCAAAGAGGCCGCGCCCGAATTCGGGTGCGGCCTCTTTCGTTTGGACCTTTCTTTTTGCCTTTAGCTGTTAACTGTTAACTATTCACTGTTAACTGCCTTTATACGCTTCCATGATCCGTACCATGGGATTACCGCGGGTTTCGGGGATGGGGAGCTGGTCGTAGTAGTTCGCCGGATTGTGGATTTTCAGGTCGTCGAAGCCGAGCTGTTTGAAGTGGTTGATGGCTTCGTCGTCGGCATGGAAGTGGAAGCCGACCTGGCTGCGCGATACTGCGCCGAGCATGTTACCGAGGACTTTCAGGGTGCGGTAGAAGGGCATGCCGCGATAGAGCGGATAGTTGTCGGTGAGATAGGTGCCCTGCGGGAAGGCCTTCAGTGCGGTTGCCAGCGTTTTCCAGAATTCGGAAATGACGGGTAACGGGAAATAGTTCACCAGCCCTTCAGTGATCACTACCACGGGTTTGCTCTGGTCCAGTTGGCCCAGAACATGATCAAGGCTGAGTTCGCCGTCTTCGGCAAAGATATTGATGGGCATTACCCGGTGACGATCACTGAGTACCTGATGTTCTTTCAGCAGTTGCTGTTTGCGACGGGCCATGTCCGGCAGGTCGGTTTCGATATAGGTGAGCTGCGGATACTGCTGGCAGAAACGGTGCCCCCGCGGTGACAGGCCGCAGGCAATTTCCACTACCTGGCTAACCCCGCTTTCAATGAGCTGGTGCAGGCGATGGTCGATGAGGTGGTGGCGCTGCAGCAGAAAGGTGCGGATATTCCCGCCGACAATATGACGGCCCACATATTCAAACGGCGCCAGGGCACCATACAGGAAGGCGCCACCGCGGGTGCGGAAGAAGGGCGCGGAGATGCCATCGCGGGTCCACACGTGGCCGGTATACAGGGCGGTAAAACTGATGGATGAGGTATCGCGGGGTTCGCTCATTGTTGTTCTGCTGCTGTTCATCGTGGACAGACAGGCTAGCAGAGTTTGGTGATCCGGTGAGGGCTATTTGGGCCAAATGATCAGCTGTGAGCTACGAGCTACAAGCTACAAGCTACAAGCTACAAGCTACAAGCTACAAGCTACAAGCTACAAGCTACAAGCTACAAGCTACAAGCTACAAGCTACAAGCTACAAGCTACAAGCTACGCTTGATTCGATGGGGAAACCCGGAAAAGTTCCCGGCTTTCTGTATTTCTACGAAGCTGCTGTGGGAACGTAGCGTAGCAGAGTAACGCACGCAGTGCGGCCCGAAGGGTGAGCGAAGCGAATAACTTGCCTGCAAGCGATCCGAGCCCAAGCGAGGTAATGAGTTTCGAGTTACGAGTACCGAGTTTCGAAAAGCAAAACCCTCGTCCTGGAATCAGGTTTGGGTTTTGATTTTCGAGACCCGCTTCTGGAATCCTTGCCTCGCCAGGGCTCGGATCGCGGTCGAACGACCGCTCCTGCGGCAGGTTCTAGCCGGCGTATGTTGTATCGATGCAAAGAGGCATCAGCCACAAGCATAGCTATCGCTACCTTTCCATGCTTCTCGGCAGTGGCTTGCCGGCCAGGCGCAGGGCCAGGTTGGTGATGTGTTGCCAGGGGTCGCCCTTGGCCATGCCTTTGACGCACTGATCGGCGCGGATGGCGCTGGCCTGGGCGGCGCGCAGTTGTTGCGGATTCAGGCGCTGGGCCTGGGCCTGCATGGCGCGGGCGCGTTGTGGTGGCAGCCGCGGTGGCGGGCCGCCGGCGATCATGCCGTCCAGCATGCGGATATCGCGGCTCAGGGCCCACAGAAGCACCGGCGGTTCCACCCCTTCGGCCTTCAGGGTCTGGATAATGTGCAGAACCCGGTGCGGATCGCCCTGGGCGGTGGCTTCGGTGAGGTCAAAGGGAGAGTAGCGGCTGGAATCACCTACCGCCTGCTGCACATCTTCCGGGCTGACCTGGCCGTTTTCTACCAGCAGCGACAGCTTGTCCACTTCCTGGGCGGCGGCCAGCAGGTTGCCTTCACTGCGTTCGATCAGCAGGGCCATGGCGTCATCGCTGGCATGCAGCCCGCGGCTGGCAAGCCGGTCCTGCAGCCAGTTACGCAGATTGTTGCCTTCCACCGGCCATACTTCGATGATGGCGCCAACCTCATCCAGGGCTTTCACCCAGGCACTGTTCCAGTCCTTGCGGCGATCCAGCTTGGAACAATGGATCAGCAGCAGGGTGTCCGGCGAGGGCGCCGCGAACAGGTCACGAAGAATCTGGCTGCCGTTCTTGTCTGGACGTTTGTTGCCCAGTACCAGCTCCAGAATTCGCCGCCCGCCGAACAGGCTCATGCTCTGCGCCTCATTGAGCAGGGCATTCCAGTCGATGCCGGTGTCGGAAGAAAAACGGTGGCGCTCCTCGAACCCCTGGTCCCGGGCGGCTCGGCGCAGGTCATCGAGCAATTCCTGCTGTTGCAATGGCTCATCTCCGGCCACCAGGTAGACCGGTTTCAGTTCCGCTGACAAATGCTTGCCGAGTTGCTCCGGGCGCAGGCGCATTTAGTAGGGCTCCCAGCGCTGTGAGGCGGTGGCGATCTGGTTGATCAGCCGGATGGTCATGTCCTCATAGAGGTCATCGCGCACCAGATCCTCTTCGTCGGAGGAGGCGGTGGCGTTTTCCGGGTACCAGGGCAGGGTGCGAATGGCGCGCAGCCGGGTCGGGGTGGTCAGCAGGGCGCCGGTCTTGCGATCCAGGATATGCCAGTAGAGGGTGTAGCGCAGTTCAATCTCTGCCTGGCGGCCCTGGGCATCCACGGCAGAGGTTCGCCGCATCCAGTCCTCGTCATCGATGACTAACAGGTAGGGGGCTTCGTTGTGCACCAGTACCCCCTGTTTTTCCAGCTGATCTTCCAGAGCGTATTTCAGTTTGGTGGTGGCGCCCTGAATGGTCAGGGTTTCCAGATTCGGCTGATTGGTGACGCCGCGCAGCTGCCAGCCGCAGGCACTGAGCAGCAGGGTAAGAAGCAGGGTGGAGAGCGCGGCAGCCTTCATGGAGACCTCAGATTTGGGCAGCAGTTGAATGCATCAAAGGCGGAGAATCCCCGGGAAAGCCCCGCCAGGTTCAGTGGCGGAGATCGGCTTGCGCCGATGTCCGCCCTTCAGCTTAATTGGCAACGATATTGACCAGCTTGCCGGGTACCACGATGACCTTGCGGATGGTCTTGCCTTCCGTGAATTTCTGCACATTGGGCTCATCTTTGGCAAGGGCTTCCACGGCATCCTTGTCGGCATTGGCCGGCACGTTCAGCTTGGCGCGTACCTTGCCGTTAACCTGTACCACCAGCTCGATGCTGTCTTTCACCAGGGCGCTTTCGTCGACGCTCGGCCATGCCGCCGTCAGCACGGTGTCATCATGGCCCAGGGCCTGCCACAGGGCATGGGCGGCGTGGGGGATGATCGGGGCCAGCAGCAGCACAGCGGCTTCCAGTGCTTCCTGTTTGACCGCGGCATCACCTTCGAAGCGGCTGACGTCATTGATCAGCTCCATCACCGCGGCGATAGCCGTGTTGAAGGTATGGCGACGGCCATAATCATCACTGACTTTCTGGATGGTTTCGTGGGTCTTGCGACGCAGGGCCTTGGCGTTGTCGTCCAGGGATCCCGTGTCCAGTGCAGCGGGCAGACCGCCTTCCACATGCTCGGCAACCTGGCGCCACAGGCGTTTGATAAAGCGAGAGGCACCTTCCACGCCGGAGTCATTCCATTCCAGTGACTGTTCTGGCGGTGCGGCAAACATGATGAACAGGCGTACGGTATCAGCACCGTACTGCTCGATCATTTCCTGCGGATCCACGGTGTTGCCCTTGGACTTGGACATCTTGGCGCCGTCTTTCAGCACCATGCCCTGACACAGTAGTTGCTTGAACGGCTCATCGGAATTCACCAGGCCAGTATCGCGCAGCAGTTTATGGAAGAAGCGCGAGTACAACAGGTGAAGGATGGCGTGTTCGATGCCGCCGATGTATTGATCTACCGGCAGCCAGTAGTTGGCCGCCGCCGGGTCCAGCATGGCCTGGTCGTTCTGTGGTGAGCAGTAACGCGCGTAGTACCAGCTGGACTCCATGAAGGTGTCGAAGGTATCGGTTTCGCGCAGGGCTGCCTGACCATTGAAAGTGGTCTTGGCCCATTCCGGATCCGCCTTGATCGGGCTGTTCACCCCGTCCATTTCCACATCGGTGGGCAGCACCACCGGCAGCTGATCCGCCGGAGTGGGGTGCAGCTCGCCGTCTTCGGTTTCCACCATGGGGATCGGAGCACCCCAGTAGCGCTGACGGGAGACACCCCAGTCGCGCAGGCGGTAGTTCACTTTCTTCTCGCCCAGGTTGCGCTCGCTCAACCAGGCGGCGATAGCGTCGAAGGCTTCGGCGGAGCTCTTGCCGCTGAATTCGCCGGAATTCACCAGTTTGCCTTTTTCTGTGAACGCCTCGCTGTTCAGATCGATAGCTTCATTGTTGGCAGGCTCAATCACCTGGGTGATGGGCAGGCCGTATTTCTGTGCAAATTCATAGTCACGCTGGTCATGGGCGGGCACGGCCATCACTGCGCCGGTGCCGTAGCCCATCAGCACGAAGTTGGCGATCCATACCGGCACCTGTTCGCCGCTGATCGGGTGAGTGGCGGTGAGGCCGGTGGCGATGCCTTTCTTCTCCATGGTGGCCATGTCGGCCTCGGCCACCTTGGTGTGCTGGCACTCTTCCACGAAGGCGGCAATGTCGGCGTTGCCCTTGGCGGCTTTCTGTGCCAGCGGATGGCCGGCGGCCACCGCCACGTAGCTGACGCCCATCAGGGTATCCGGGCGGGTGGTGTAGACACGCAGCGGCTCTTCACCTTCGATGGCAAACTGAAGCTCGACGCCTTCGGAGCGGCCGATCCAGTTGCGCTGCATGGTCTTGACCTGTTCCGGCCAGCCATCCAGCTGGTCCAGATCCTTGAGCAGCTCGTCGGCGTAGTCGGTGATCTTGATAAACCACTGGGGAATGTTCTTCTGCTCCACCGGGGAGTCACAGCGCCAGCAGCAACCGTCGATGACCTGCTCGTTGGCCAGTACGGTCATGTCATTCGGGCACCAGTTCACAGTGGACTGCTTGCGGTACACCAGGCCTTTTTCGTAAAGCTGGGTGAAGAACCACTGCTCCCAGCGGTAGTATTCCGGGGTGCAGGTGGCCAGTTCCCGGTCCCAGTCATAGCCGAAGCCCAGGCGCTTCAGCTGGCCCTTCATGTAGTCGATGTTCTCGAAGGTCCACTTGGCCGGCGCCACCTTGTTCTTGATGGCGGCGTTCTCGGCAGGCAGGCCGAAAGCGTCCCAGCCCATGGGCTGCATCACGTTCTTGCCCTGCATGCGCTGGTAGCGGCTGATCACGTCACCGATGCTGTAGTTGCGCACATGGCCCATGTGCAGACGACCGGAGGGGTAGGGGAACATGCTCAGGCAATAGAACTTTTCCTTGCCGGCCTCTTCGGTGACCTTGAAGCTTTGGTTATCCTCCCAGTACTGCTGGGCTTGGGCTTCGATCTGATCGGGGCGATACTGTGCGTCCATCGGGTCTCTTTCTGATCACAAAAACAACTGGAAATGGGGTGCGGAACCTTTGAACGGCCTTACGGCCTGAAAGATCAAGGGTCACCGGTAAAGGAGACATAGGATACATGAGCTGGGCACGGATTTCTCAATGCTCTGGAGGGATTGGGCGTTTTTGTCGGACCGGATCTGCGGGGGCTGGCTCATGGCACTGACCTGGCTGGCCCTGATGGTGCTGGTGGGGGCGACGCTGCCTGCCATTGTGCGGGGGTTTCTGCCTCCTCTGCCGCGAAGGAACTCCGGCATTACCCCTCAAGCGGTGGTGGTGCTGGGGGCGGGTCGGCGTCAGCATAATGGCCGCTTTTCTCTCACTACCCGCGGGCTGCGCCGGCTGCAGCTGGCAGCACGGTTGGCCCATGAGCATGGTCTGCCGTTGGTGGTGAGTGGCGGCCTGAAGAAAGCCATGGCGGCCCGGGAGCCGTCAGAATCCGAGTTGATGGCAGAGCAGGTTCGCCGTCGCTGGCCGCACCTGACGGTGTTGCAGGAAAACGAAAGCCGAAATACCTGGGAGAATGCGGTCAAGACGGCGGAGCTGCTGGCGGATCAGCGTATCGATGAAGTGATTCTGGTCAGTGATCGCACCCATCTACCGCGCGCTTTGCTGTGCTTCCAGAGCCAGGGGGTGCTTGCCGAAGCCGCCTGGCAGAAACGCCTGCCCAAACAGGCCTGGCGCCCCTCCGCCGGTGCCCTGACCATGGTGCCGGAGATCTGGTACGAGTGGCTGGCGCTGGTGTGGTATCACCTGCGGTATTTGTAAGAGACGCAACAAGCTACAAGCTACAAGCTACGCTTGATTGGAAAGGCAAACCCAAATAGTTCCCGAGCTCCTTCATTTCTAAGAAGCCGCTGTAGGAGCGAGCCTGCTCGCGATCCGAGCCCAAGCGAGGTAAGGATTCCAGAAGCGAGTTTCGAGTACCGAGTTTCGAAAATCAAAAGACAAATGGCGGGGAGAGGGGGTTGAGGTTTGGCCTTTCGAAACTCGCTTCTCGCGACTCGAAACGGTTTACCTCGCCTGGGCTCGGATCGCCTGCAGGCAGGCTCCTACGGGGGAAGCTGCCTGCGACTCTGCAAGGGGCTGCTACCCGCGACGCTGATCCAGTCGTCCCACCAGACCACTCAGATCATAACCCGCGTCGGCGGCGGTCTTGAGGATGGTGTCGTTGTCCAGTTCATCGGCCTGGCTCAGGGCCCACAGGGTGGTGCAGCGGGTGCCGGTGCGGCAGAAGGCCAGTACCGGGGTTTCGGCGAGAGAGACGATGGCGTCAAAACCGTCGATGTCGGTTTCGCTGATGTTGCTGCCCACGACTGGCTGATGGGCGTATTCCAGCCCGGCCGCTTCTGCGGCGGCGGCCATTTCTGCACTGCTGGGCTGATCATCCGCTTCGCCGTCCGGGCGGTTGTTGATCACCATCTTGAAACCTGCCCTGGCCAGTTCGGCCATGTCTTGCGGTTGCAGTTGTGCGGCAACAAACAGGTCGTCAGTCAGTTTCTTGGTGGTCGGCATGGCAGGCTCCTGGCCAGAATAAAATTTTACCTCAGCGCTCACTGGATTCACGGAATGGAAACCGGGATTGCTCTCCGTCTTCGTTATGGCTTTTCGTGGCCCGGGGAGCGCTGAGATGAAAGGGTGTCGAGTGCCCTCAGCTTACTGGGCTTTTATTGCTGTGCAAGTCATGGCCCGCCTTTTCGAGGCATTCCGGTGCCAGATCTTCCACCGCCTTGTAGTGAGTCAGGTAAATATTGCCGCTCAGGTGCTCGGGAAAGTGCGCCAGTTTCAGCTGGTCCATCACGGGGCCCTTGATCTCGGAAAAGTGCAGGGTGACCCCGGCATCACTGAGGCGCTGGTTGAGGCTCAGCAGACCGTCCACTGCGCTGGCGTCCAGGTGGTTGATGGCGGCGCCGTTGAGGATCACATGTTCGGTCTGCGGGCGCTGCAAGGCGGCATCGTAGATCTGGTCTTCAAGGCGGCGGATGTTGGCGAAGTACAGCGCTTCGTCGATACGCAGGCTGAGAATCTTCGGTGATACCCGTACCTCGTGACGCTGCACATTGCGGAAATGCTCGGTGTCCGGGACCTGGCCGATCTCCGCCACGTGGGGCTGGTTGGTACGCCACAGATACAAGACAAGGGAACTGATGACCCCGGCCATGACCCCGGCTTCCACGCCGACGCCGAGCACGCCCAGGATGGTGATGCTCATGGCGGCAAAATCCAGTTTGGAAAAATGCCAGGTGTGTTTCAGGGTGCTGATGTCGACCAGGGACAGCACGGCGACCACGATGGTGGCAGCCAGGGTCGCCTTGGGCAGAAATACGAACAGGCCGGTGAGGAACAGGGCGGTGAGGGCAATGCCTACTGCGGTGAAAACACCGGCCATGGGGGTCTGGGCGCCGGCATCGAAATTCACTACCGAGCGGGAAAAGCCTCCGGTGACCGGGAAACCACCACTGAAGGCGCTGGCCAGGTTGGCAGTGCCCAGGCCCATCAGTTCCTGGTCCGGGTTGATACGCTGGCGTCGTTTGGCGGCCAGGGTCTGGGCCACGGAAATGGATTCCACGAAACCGATCAGGCTGATCAGAATGGCTGGCACTAGCAGCTGCTGCCAAAGGGCCGGATCCAGGCTTGGCATCACTAAACCGGGTAGGCCGCCGGGGATGTCGCCGACAATGGCCAGGCCGCCCTCATCCAGTCGCAATGTGGCGGTGAGCAGGGTGGTGACGAGAACAGCCAGCACCGGGCCGGCCTTGCTGGTCAGGTCTGCCCAGAAGGGTTTGAAGCCGATCTTCAGCAGCAGCGGTTTGAAAGCTTTGCGTACCCAGAACAGGAACAGGGTGGCACCACCGCCCAGCGCCACGGTGGGCCAGTGTATCTCGCCAATATGCGCATGGAAGGAGAGCGCCAGTTGATAGAGGTTATGGCCACTGAGCGGCACGCCGAGTAGATGCTTGAGCTGACTGGCAGCAATCAACAGGCCGGAGGCGGTGATGAAACCACTGACTACCGGGTGTGACAGCAAGCTGGCAATCCAGCCGAGCCGAAATAGTGCCATGAGAACCAGAAAGGCGCCGGACAGGGTGGCGAGAAGAATGGCGGCGGTCAGGTATTCGGTGGTGCCCGCGGCGGCAATTTCACTGGCCGCGGCAGCGGTCATCAACGAGGCCACCGCCACCGGGCCTACCGCCAGCGTGCGGCTGGTGCCGAACAGGGCGTAGGCCACCAGTGGCAGGATACTGGCGTACAGTCCCACCTCCGGCGGCAGCCCGGCCAGCATGGCATAGGCCAGGCTCTGCGGAATCAGCATGATGGTGACGATAACGGCGGCAACCCCGTCCTGGGCCGCCGTTTGCCGATTGTAGTCGGGCAGCCATTGGGAGGCCCCCATCCATGCGGGTAGTCTCATCAGAGCTTGTCCGGTTTGGCCAGCCACTCATGGCCTTTCAGCATCATGCTGAAATAGATACGCGGCATGGCATAGCGTTTCAGCCACCACATACTGGTGCGAGCCACGGCGGGGTTGAGGGGAAAGCTGGGTTGCAGCTTGCCGCCGTAACCGAATTCCGCCAGCACCACCTTGCCTTTTTCCACGGTTAGCGGGCAGGCGCCGTAGCCGGCGTAGCGTGCGGCCATGGGTTGTTTGTCCAGCCAGGCGAGCAGATTCTCGGCCACCACCGGAGCCTGCTTGCGCACGGCCGCGGCAGTCTTGGCATTGCTGGCCCCACAGACATCACCAAGGCTGAACACGTTGGCATAGTGGGGATGTTGCAGGGTGGCTTCATCCACGGCCACCCAGCCGCCTTCATTGGCCAGTTCGCTGTTGCGAATAAATTCCGGTGCCCGCTGTGGCGGTACCACATGCAGCATGTCGAAGGTTTCGGTGCGTTCGCGGGGGCTGCCGTCTTCGTCGGTTTCCCTGAAGGTGGCGGTCTTTGCCGGGCCATCCACGGCAATCAGCTCGCTGGTGAATTCCAGATGGGCGTTATAGCGCTTCACGTATTCCATCAGCGGCGGCACAAAGTCGGCGACCCCGAACAGCACGCCGCCGGTGTTGTGGAAGTGCACATCAATCTTGTCCAGGCAGCCCTGTTGTTCCCAGTGATGGCAGGACAGATACATGGCTTTCTGGGGAGCGCCGGCGCACTTGATGGGCATGGCGGGCTGAGTGAACAGGGCACGTCCCTGTTTCAGGTTCTGCACACACTCCCAGGTGTAGGGTGCCAGGTCATAACGGTAATTACTGGTGACGCCGTTCTTGCCCAGGGTCTCTTCGAGACCGGCGATGGCTCCCCAGTTCAGCTCAAGACCCGGAGCCACCACCAGACTGCGATAGCTGAGATGCTGACCATTTTCCAGCTCTACCTGACTCTGTTGTGGCAGCAGGCGGGTTACCCGGCTGCGAATCCATTTGGCATTGTTCGGGATCAGGGACGCGGTGGATCGGCAGGTGTCTGCCGGATTGAAACAGCCACCGCCTACCAGGGTCCAGGCCGGCTGGTAATAGTGTCGATCGCTGGGTTCCACAATGGCCAGTGACAGGGAGGGCTTGCGCTTGAGCAGGCTGGCGGCAGCCGCCAGTCCGGCAGCCCCGCCACCCACGACCACCACATCCCAGAGAGCAGTGTCATCCAGTGGCATGATGGCCTCCTTACAGTGCGTTCAGCGGAATTTTCAGGTAGCTGACGCCGTTGTCTTCCTCGGGAGGAAGGTGGCCGGCGCGCATGTTGACCTGGACTGACGGCAAGATCAGGCGCGGCATATCCAGAGTGGCATCGCGGCTTTCGCGCATGCTGACGAACTCTTCTTCGCTGATGCCTTCATGGACATGGATGTTGTGCTGACGCTGGTCACCCACCGTGGTTTCCCAGACGAACTCGCTGCGGCTTTCCGGCAGATAGTCGTGGCACAGGAACATGCGGGTCTCGTCCGGCAGGGCGAGCAGTTTCTGGATGGACTGGTAAAGGGTACGCGCATCACCGCCGGGGAAATCACAGCGGGCGGTGCCGTAATCCGGCATGAACAGGGTATCGCCGACGAAAACGGCGTCGCCGATCACATGACTCATGCAGGCCGGTGTGTGGCCGGGAGTATGAATGGCGCGGGCTTCCAGGTTGCCCACCTTGTAGGTGTCGCCATCCTTGAACAGATGGTCGAACTGGCGGCCGTCGCGGGCAAATTCTGTTCCTGCGTTGAATACCTTGCCGAAGGTTTCCTGCACGGTGCGGATATGCTCGCCAATGGCCAGCTTGCCGCCCAGCTGCTCCTGAAGCCAGGGCGCGGCGGAAAGGTGGTCGGCATGGACGTGGGTTTCCAGCATCCAGTCCACCGTCAGCTTCTCCTGCTTCACATAGTCGACAATCTGCTGCGCGCTGGCATAGCTGGTACGACCGGAATTGGGGGCGTAATCCAGCACGGAATCGACGATGGCGCAGTGGCGCGTCTCCGGGTCGGTGACGACATAACTCACCGTGTTGGTATCGTGATCAAAGAAGGCTTTGACTTCAGGGCGTGACATGGTGCTCTCCCATTTGGATTCGGCAATGTCACAGTTATAGGGGCTTTATGCCCTAAAGTCAAATTAGCTATAAGTATATTCCTTTATGGAATATGCGACTGTTTCCTGATGCTCAATCGTGATCCTGTGGCCATCAGAAGCAGAGCCAGTAGTAGCCATGGCCACACCCCGGTGACCATGAAGGGGGTGTTGCCCTGGCGGGGCTGATACTGGCTGAGTAGTACATCGCGTTGGAACTGGGGTAGTGCATCTACCACCTTGCCGTTGTCATCGATCACTGCGGTAACGCCATTATTGGTGCCGCGCAGCAACCACCGGCCGGTTTCCAGAGCGCGCATGCGGGCCATCTGGAAGTGTTGCAGGGGCCCGGCGGAAGTGCCGAACCAGGCATCGTTACTGATGGTGATCAGGGCATCTGCACCGTGGCTACGAGTCGCCACCTGTTCCGGATAGAGGATCTCGTAGCAGATGAAGGGCGCGATGGTGTGCCCCAGAGTATGCAGATTGTCCTGCGCGGGATCACCGGGTGTGAAGCCGGACATGGGAAGATCGAAGAACGGGATCAGTCCACGTATCAAGGATTGCATGGGCACATATTCGCCAAACGGCACCAATTTCTGCTTATGGTAGACGCGCTCATGGCCATCCTCGGCGATCAGCGGGATGGCGGCGATGCTGTTGCGGTAGGTCACTTTGCCATTTTCCCGGCTACGCCAGGGTACCCCGGTGATGAATCCGCCATCTCGGGCTCTCAGTGCTTCCCCTTCCTGCTCCACAAAGTCATCGATGGTCTGGTAAAACTCGGTCAGCGCCGATTCCGGCCATATCACCAGATAGCCATCGGGAATGGTGGCGGTAAGATCATGGTAGATTTCGCGGGTGCGCTCGCGCATGGAGATCTGCCATTTCAGGTCCTGGGGGATGTTGCCCTGCACCAGTGCCACCGGCTGCATCTCACCGCTGGGATGGGTGAAAGTGAAGGTGTGGGCGATGGCAGATCCCAGCAAAACCAGTGCCGAGAGTCCTGTCGCAAGCCAGCGCTGCAGGCCCGGCTGGCGCAGCTGTATCACCGTGCTGGCCAGCAGGACAGCGGCAAGGGTCAGCAGCCAGACCCCGCCAACCGGGGCCAGAGGGGCAAGCGGGGTGTCAATCAGGCCGTAGCCGGCGTACAGCCAGGGGAAGCCGGTGAGAAACCAGCCCCGCACCCAGTCCAGCAACAACCAGCATCCGGTAAAGGCCAGGGCGGTCCTGCCCAGTCGCCAACCCAGATAAAAAGTGATTCCGTAGAATAGCGCCATCAGGGCCGCAAAGATGGCAGTGAAGGGAATTGCCATCCACAGCGGCATGAAGCCGTAATCGTGCATGGAAACATGCAGCCAGCTGATACCGAAGCCGAACATACCCATGCCGTAGAGCCAGCCTCTCAGCAGGGCTTCGCGGGCGGAGCCGGCTTGCTGCAAGGTAAAGAACCCGGCGGCAATGCTGGCGAACAATGCGGGCCAAAGGTCAAAGGGGGCAAACGCCAGAGGGAAGAGCAGGCCGGCAATCAGCGCCAGCAGACGGTCACGCATGGAAATCCTCGTTTCGTACCGGCGAGCAGGCCGCCTGGCGGTGAACTCTAGAGTCTGTGCAATGGATTGAATAAAGTAGCAGGTAAAACGATCAACCGTCGGGGGGCGAGTTGAAAGTTGAAAGTTCAAAGTTGAAACGCGGATTAGCTGGTTGCCAAACAATAATGACATCGCCCGCGCACCATTATGGCAGACGCGGGCAAGGCTTCCCGGTTAAGAGGGCCGCCCCCGCGCTTTTCAACTTTAAACTTTGAACTTTCAACTCAATCAGCCCCCCGAACCGGGAACGACTGCTTTGGGGGCATCATAGTGAATCGCTTTTGCAAGTACCATCCAGGCACCGAAGCGCTCTGGTTCTGTAGCCATGATGGGCTGTTTCTGTGTCAGCAATGTGTGGATGGACAGGCGGATAATTACAACGAAGCCCGCTGCCTGGTCTGCAACCAGTCTGTGGAGATGGCCGGGGAAGGGGCTGTGGTGCCAGTGTGGCAGCAGCTGGACCGCTTTGTTCAGTACCCGTTGCATCTTTCTCTGTTGCCTGTCCTGCTGATCTGGGCGGTGATCGCCGCCGCGATTCCCCCTTTGCCGGTGATGCTGGTGCTAACGGTAATCGGTGGCCTGCCGGCGTTCGGGTTTGCTCAGGCGGTGATGGCCAGTCGAGCCCAGGGGCGACGTCACCATCAACGCACCAGAATTCCTGCCTGGAAGGATTTGTCTTCCGGCCATGGCTGGAAAGGCGCCCTGCTACAGGCGGCCCCGGTGTTGCTCTTTCTGGTCGCGGCGGTGGCCTTGATGATCTGGGTTTCTTCGCTGGCGGGTCTGGTACTGGGCGCGGTTGCCATGCTGTTGGTGCCGGCGCTGTGGTTGTCGATTCAGGTTCGGGGTGCCCAGCCCGGAGCCTGGGCGGCGGCACTGACGTACATGGTTTCAGCTCCCCGTGATTATCTGGTGGTGGCCGCGTTGGCCGTGTTGGGCTGGCTGCTGTCGGCGTCGGTGGTCATGGTGGTCATGGATGTGTTGCCCGCGCCATTAACTCAGGCTGTGGGAGGCGCGTTGGCCGCGTACTGGTGGTTGGTGCTGGCGGCGGCATGCGCCGTTTTGCTGGAACAGCATGGCCGCCTTTGGGGGCTCAATCCCGGCGGCACCCGGGTGACCCAGCCGCTTGCCGAGCGGCGTCAGCGGGTGCTGTTATGCGCCGGCCGTTTCGACAAGGTGTTGCTGTCTTCCGCCAAGATCGTGAAAACCAAAAAGGCGGGGCTGGCAGACTGGAAACAGTACGATCGACTGTTGGCCATACAGGGCAAGGACAAGGAGCGTGCTCAGCAGGTCGAGCCTTATCTGGATGTGCTGGTGGCGGCCGGCGACTGGCCGACCGCGCTGCAAGTCATCACCGAACAGCGTCAGCGGGACAGCAACTGGTTACCCGCCGGAGCGGCTATCAGGCTGACCCTGGCACAGGGGCTCTATGAGCTGGCGCCCAAGATGGTGGTGAATCTGCTGAAAGACCTGCATCAGCGCGAGCCGGACTTCTCCGGTCTGGGTGAAGCTTATCTGCTGCTGGCCAGAACCCTGGGAGAAAAATTCGGCCTGTCCGGCAAGGCGGAACAGTATCTGCGATTTGTGGAGCACAAATGCCAGAGTGCCAAGCTGCGCATGCAGGTCAATGAGCTGCGCCAGGCGTGGGCGGAGTAGTGTGTGTCCAGGTGGGTTTGTTTCGGTGGGCTACGTCAGAAGGAGGCGCCATTGCTGCGAAGTTGTCGCCATTGTTGTTGAAACGGAACGTAAGTATTCCGTTTGATTTCTACTTTCACCCTTTTGGTTGAGGGTGTTCGTTATTCCTTTGTGTAATTCTTCCGGCACTGTTTTCTAGTCTGGGGAAATTATGAAGAAGCTCGTCCTTTCCTGTGTTCTGGCACTGGCTGTGCTGGTGCCTGCCAAGCCGGCTTTTGCCAGCTCCAATCCCTTGATCGGGGAAATCATGTGGGTCGGTTTCAACTTCTGTCCGCGGGGTTGGTCAGAGGCAAACGGGCAATTGTTGCCAATCAGCAGCAATCAGGCTTTGTTTTCTCTCTACGGGACCATCTACGGAGGCGACGGCCGTACCACCTTTGCGCTGCCGGATCTGCGCGGCCGCATGCCCATGCATGCCGGTCAGGGACCCGGTCTGACTGACCGTAGGCAGGGGCAACGTGCGGGCGCTGAGTCCGTCACCCTGACCGCTGCCCAGATGCCCAGCCATAACCATGGTCTGAGTTCCGCCAGCGGCACGCTCCATGCCAGTAAGCTGGCAGGTGAAACCCCGTCCGCGGATGGTGCCATGCTGGCCGATGGTCAGCGGGCAGCTGTGTATGCGCCAGCCCCGGCCAGTGCTGCTGATGTGGTCGACATGGCAGCCGAAAGTGTCTCTGTGTCCGGCAGCACAGACTCCACAGGCGGGAACCAGACGCATCCGAACATGCCTCCCTATGTCGTTCTTAAGGCCTGTGTGGCCATCCAGGGTATCTTCCCATCCAGAAGCTGAGGAACTGCGCCATGCGTTTATGTCTTCATATGGCCGCAGCTTGCCTCTTCCTGTTGGCGGGGAAGGCCCTGGCGGTGGTGGAAGAGTTTGACGGTGGGTTATGGGCTCATCACGAGGAGCTGGCCAGCCAGGTCATGACCGATGACCTGGTCATTACCGCTGAGGGAGGGGGAAGCATGAAGGGCGTGCGTGATCCCCATGCGCTCTATCCCGGTTTTGATCCGACCCGTCCGGCAACGGCGGTGATCATCGAGCCACGCAATCATGCCTACCTGACGCTTCATGCGATTGGCGGCACAGACCTGTTTCAGATGGATGAACCCTTGCTGACGGTGAGGGGATTCCGCGACGGGCAGGAAGTGGCTGCACAGTCCATGGGGCCGCTGTGGAGTGACGACAGCCAATCTGGTGTGGTGGCAGTATTGACGGGGTTCGACAAGGTTGAGCGAGTGGAGATTCGCTCTGACGAGAGCGCTCCGGTCAGCGACGTGCACTTTTTTCTCGAAAGTGTTGCCTATGATGTGACGGATGAGGCTCCCGCTGTGCCTCCCTCTGCTCCCCCTGTCGACTCCCCTGAAGAGCGCTTCAAGCTCCCGCCGACCTCCCGGAATGGTGGTGGGTTCCCGCTTTTCCTGCTTGCAGCACTCCTCGTTCTCCTGGCAAGAAAACAGCAGGGGTGAGTGAGGGGTAATCGGCCGCGCCACGATGGAGTGTGGCGCTGCCTGGTCAGAGCATAAAGGGTGCGGTTGCGCTGCGTTTTATACCGGCAGCGCCTTCGCCCGGTGATTGAGCCCTTCCTTGAGCAAGGCCGCGCGGAGATAGTCCAGTGCGGCTTTGCGACGTTCCTTTTCATCGGAATATTCGGCGTGTTGCATGGCCAGCTGTTCGGCTTGCTGGAATTCCCGTGCCAGGGTGAGTGTCATCACCAGCTGCCACAGGGTGGCTTCGGGAAGAGGCTCTGGCTGGTGCTGTCGGTACTGTTTCCACAGATGGGCCACCTGGGTCGCCTGCCCCGGTTCACTGGCAGGATGATTGAACAGACAGTCTGCGGTGTGGTGCCAATCTTGTGAAACCGGCTGCTGAATCAGCTGGGCGGTGAACAGGCCGGTGAGGGCATCAAATTGATCGGGCTGGTGTTTCAGTGCTTCCCGGAAATGACGTTCCGCGCTTTCGCCTTCCAGCTTGCCCAGTGCATCCCAGCCGTGGGTGAGTGCTTGCTGCAGTTCCGGATTGAGTGGCTCGGCGGGGCTTTCTGCCATGATGCTTTGCGTCGCCGAAGGAGGTTGCAGCAGCAGGGCCAGTAGCGCGCCACCGAGGCCGGCGGCCAATCCGGACAGTAGTTGGGGAAGCATGGGGGCCTGTGTCAGGGTAATGACGGTCAGTAGCACCAGCGGTAACAGTGCCGGTGTCCAGGCGGGCAGTGTCAGTGATCTTGCTTCCTTCTTTTCCTCTCCCTCTCCCTCTCCCTTGCCCTTGCCCTTGCCTGCGGGGAGGGGCAAGACGATGGGCTGGCGGGAAAGCGCTGCCGCTGCGGCCAGCAGGGCCATCAGGGCGGGTGCGGCGCCGAACAGGGGCGTTTGTCCTGTGCCCACGGTCAGCAAGTAGCCTGCGCCACTGAGCAGGCTACCGGCCAGCCAGATCACCACAATACGTCCGGTTCCCAGCTGGCGCTGCAGCCGCACGGCAACCATGGCAAGACACAGTAAGGCCAGCAGTGTCAGCCACAGTGGGCCGCCGGTAAATGGTGCGGTGAAGAATCGTGACGGGCGAGGATCGACGGCAGACAGGCCCCAGCGATACTGGGGGGATTGCTCCAGCTGTTGCGGTATTTGTTCGCGCAGGGCTTTCCACTGCGTGATCTGGCTGGCAGACCAGAAATCACCAGCGCGCTTGTTGCTGTCCTCTACGAATTGTGCGGAGAGCAGGGCGTCGGCATAGGCGTGGGGGTTGCCCGAGGCAATTTGCTGTTCCAGGCGTCTGGCTTGCTCTGCATGACCATTGAAGCGCAGCCAGGAAAGGTAGTTGTTCCATTCCAGCTGGCGCAGTCCGCTGCTTTCATACCAGGTCAGTGCGGCCTGTTGGCCCTGTCCCGGATTGAGAAGCTGGCTGGCCAGCAGCAGGGCGCCCAAAACCATGAGCACCCAGGGCAGGGTTTTCCAGTCGAGACCGTTGTCAGTCGCTGGCCTGCTGTTCAGTGGTGGGTTCATTATTGTTTTCCCCCGGCGGAGTCACGCGCAACAATCGTATGGTTCGGCCATCAGCACTGAGTACGGTGAAGCGGTAGCCGTCCAGGTCCACGCTTTCATCGCGGCCCGGCAGGCGCCCGAACTTCTGCATCACCAATCCCCCGATGGTGTCGAACTCTTCATCGCTGAAGTCGCAGTCGAAGTGTTCGTTGAAGTCGTCGATGGGCGTCAGTGCCTTGACGGTATATTCGTCGTGATCCAGATCCTTGATCAGGTAGTCGTCTTCTTCGATATCGTGTTCGTCTTCGATTTCGCCGACGATCTGTTCCAGTACGTCTTCGATGGTGACCAGGCCGGCGACGCCACCGTACTCATTGACCACGATGGCCATGTGATTACGGCTGATGCGAAACTCGCGCAGCAGGGAATCGAGACGCTTGGCTTCCGGTACTACCATAGCCGAACGGATGTGATCCTTGATGGCAAAACGGTCCATACGGGCGGGATCAAGGATCAGCGGTAGCAGATCCTTGGCCAGCAGGATGCCGATGACTTCGTCCGGGTCGTCACCCAGTACCGGGAAGCGGGAATGGGCGCAGTCGATAATGGTAGGCAAGAAGTCCCGTGGGTCGGAGCTGGAGCGGATGCTGACCATCTGCGAGCGGGGAATCATGATCTCCCGCACCTGCATGTCGGCCACGCCGATGGCCCCTTCGATGATGCCGAGGGTATCCCCGTCAATAACGTCGCTGTCGCGCATGGAGCGCATCAGATCCAGCAGCTCCGACCGGTCGCCCGGTGTGGAAGAGAAAAACTGGCCGACACGCTCCAACCAACTTCGGCTGGTACCGTTATCCGAATAATCGTCTGACATCAGGGGTCTTGCTCCACTTTGTTATCAATTGGTGTTGTCGGTTGACTCGCCATAGGGGTCGTCGAACCCCTGCTCGGCCAAAGCACGAATTTCCAGGGCTTCCATGACGGCGGCGTCATCGTCATCAATATGATCATAGCCGAGCAGGTGCAGTACACCGTGGGTCACCATATGGGCCCAGTGTGCCTGCAGGGGCTTGTGCTGTTCATCCGCTTCCTGACGCACCACGCTGTCACAGATGATGATGTCACCGAGCAACGGCTCCATGGCGTCGGCGGGCAGGCCTTCGGGCATCTCGAACGGGAAAGACAGCACATTGGTGGGCTTGTCCTTGCCGCGATAATCCCGGTTCAGCTCGCGAATTTCGTCTTCATCGACGATGCGCAGGGTGATGTCACCGGCCACGCCGCCAGCAACCTGGGCCGCATGGCGTGCCCAGCCGCTCAGCTGGCTTTCATCCGGGGCATCCGGGGCGTCACTGGCCCACTGGATGTCAACGCTGGGTGTCGGTATCCCGCTCATGACGGTCGTAGGCCTCTACAATACGTTGAACCAGGGGGTGACGAACCACATCCTTGCTGTCGAAACGGGTGACCCCGATGCCTTTCACTTCTTCCAGTACTTCCAGGGTGTTGACCAGCCCGGAGCGCTGATGGCGGGGCAGATCCACCTGGGTGACATCGCCGGTGATCACGGCACGGGTGCCGAAACCGATCCGGGTGAGGAACATCTTCATCTGTTCCGGCGTGGTGTTCTGGGCTTCATCCAGAATCACGAAGCTGTTGTTGAGGGTGCGGCCGCGCATGTACGCCAGCGGGGCAACTTCAATGACCATGCGATCCATCAGCTTGGCGACCTTTTCGAAACCGAGCATTTCATACAGGGCGTCATAGAGCGGGCGCAGGTAGGGGTCGATCTTTTCGGCCAGATCGCCAGGCAGAAAGCCCAGCTTTTCCCCGGCTTCCACCGCCGGGCGCACCAGCAGGATGCGTTGCACCTCTGCCTTTTCCAGAGCGTCCACAGCGCAGGCCACCGCCAGCCAGGTCTTGCCGGTACCCGCAGGGCCGACACCAAAGTTGATGTCGTATTTCTGCACACTTTTCACGTATTCGCGCTGGTGCGCGCCACGGGGCTTGATCTTCACCCGGCGGGTACGAATGACCACGTCGTCGGACGGAAAGGGCACGGTATTGTCTGCATCATTTGCGGTGGCTTTTTCGGCCACGCTGGATTGCTGCAGGTGAAGGTGCACCATTTCCGGGGTCAGTTCGGTACCGTCCCGGGTCTGGTCGTAAAGCTCTGCAAGAATAGTGGCCGCGGCCTCCACCAGATCCGGCTCGCCGGAGAGGTGAAACTGGTTGCCACGATTGTGGATGTCCACGTGCAGGCGATTGGCGATCTGTTTGATGTGCTCATCCAGATGACCGCACAGACTGGCCAGGCGACGGGAATCGTTGGGTTCGAGACGGATATGCTGTGAAGCGAGTGGTTTGTCCAAGATGGAAAAGGTGGCCCTGCGGGCTGTTGCAAAGGGTTTCAGAATACTCCGAAGGCTGGCTCCGGGGAAGAGAATTCGCAGTGTTTGAGCCCGGGCAGCCTAACGCCGCAGATGGCCGGTTAGCAAGGGGCGGGGCAGGCACAGTCTGGTAACGCTTGGGGCGCAGCGGTTACCTGGCGACTACGAATCCTTGCGCTTCGCTACATCCGCTCTGGCAGGTGTGCCGTAACTCCTTGTGCAAGCGCAACTTTCTGCGTTTGCCAACGTCATGGAATGATCAGGAGCGACAACATGAACGGCGAGATGCAGTGGTTTACGGGTTTGACGGTGGCAGCCGCGCTAACTCTGGTGGGATGTGGTTCAGGCAGTAACAGCAACCGGCAGGTCGTACCCGCCAGTGCACGTTCAGCGCCGCTGCTGGTGATGCACAACGGCGCGGACAACAAGGGGCAGATTGATCGATTGGGTCCGAATCTGGAGGTGGAGGCCACCTTCCAGTCAGAAGCCAATGAAGGCATCGTGCTGGACCTGTTGGGAAACCTTTACGGGGCCAGCGATATCACCGCTTCACCCAGTGAGTTTCAGGTGGTTCACCGGGCATCCCTTCGCAAGGACGGCACCATGAGCAATCTGGCGCTGGATCGCAAAGTGGCGGCGCCTGGCTCGGCAAATATCAAGGGTATTGCCATTGCTCACCGGGCCGGTTTGATCTTTGCGGCCAACGTGAATGGCAACAGCATTGAAGTGTATGGCTCGGCAGCGGGAACCAATGCCACTCCGCTGGCTACCACCAGCTTGTCAGGTAATGCCTGGGATCTGGTCTACAACGAAACTCAGGATCGTGCGTTTCTGGCCATGACCAATGGCACTGTGCTGGTGATCGATAATTATGTGGCTGGCAACTTCTCGGCCATGAATGCGCGCACCATTACCCCTGGGGACGGCATGGCCGTTTCCAATATTCACGGCATCGCCTACCGGGCGGATATCGACACCCTGGTGGTGACGGATGTGGGGAGTGCCGCCGATCCTGATGACGGCAAGATCTACGTGATCTCCAATGCCAGTACCGCCGAAGGCATGGTCACCCCGGATCGCACTATCGCGGGACCCTCCACCCTGTTGGGCAATCCCGTGGATATGATTCTGGAAGGCAATCGTGCCTTTATCGCGGAAAAATCCAATGATGCGATTCTGGTCTACAACAATATTTTTGCCGGTGAGTCAGGCGACATCGCCCCTTCCCGGGTGGTGGATTCGGTGAAGCCAGAGTCGCTGCTCCGCGACGCGACAGTGCCGCTGGGCGCGGACGTTTCTGATATTGATGACACCCGCATTGATATCGAGGGTGTGCTGGTGACCAGCAATCCGCCGTTGATGGGCGAACCGGATGTGGTGGTGCTGGATACGGATCTTTCCATGGTGACGCGTAGCTTTACCGTGGGCGGGTCCCTGGAAAGTGTCAGCGTGAACCAATTGGGTGACGTGTATATCAGCGCCGATGATCAGGGGAGTCCCAGCACTGGCATGTTGGCGGTCATCAACAGGCTGGGTGTGGCCCGGGACGGCGAAACCTTCTCTGTCAGCCGGGATCGCATGTTGAGCGGTGCCAACACGGGGCTGGTCAGCCCGAAAGGCTTTGATGTGGCCGATGAGCTGGGTCTGGTGCTGGTGACCGACAATGGTGACCCTGCGGTGAAGGTGTTTGGCGCCCAGGCGGGTGGCAATGTGGCGCCGCTGTACGAGACCTCGTTGGGCGTGGCGCCCTGGGATCTGGACTATGATCCGGACAGTGACACTCTCTATGTGGCACTGGTCAACGGCACCGTCGCGGTGTTCGAAGACTACAGTGTTGATCGTGGTGCCGGTGGTCCGGATCGCACCATTACCCCCACCATCGGTGGCATGCCGGTGGCAGCCCCCACCAATCTGCACGGGATTGTGTATGTGGCCGACCGCAATGTGCTGATCGTTTCCGATGTGGGCAGTGGTGCCAACCCCACGGATGGCAAGCTGTATGTCCTCGAGCAGGCTGATCGTGCCGACGGCAATACGCCGGTGTCGATCAGTATTGATGACGGTGACAATAACGCGGTGGGCAACACCCAGCTGGGTAACCCGGTGGATATCGCCTGGGATGGATCCAGCCTGTATGTGGCGGAAAAGTCGCAGAAGCAGGTGCTGCGTTTCGACAACCTGTTGGACAGCGCTGGTGGTGACGTGAAACCGGATGCCAGCTTTGCCCAGAACAATCCGGAGTCGGTGGTGTTGCTGCCGGATTATCTGGCACCGATGCGGGATGACGATGGCCTGCGGCAAAGCAACCCGTAATCCGCCTGTAGTGTGAACCGTAACCCGGGTTTAGCCCGGGTTACGTGGTTCTGTGCCCAGCAGGGAATTGCTGTAGGCTTCGGCAATGGTAATGTCCACGAACTTGCCGATCAGATCCGTGTCATCACTGCGAAAGTTCACTACCCGGTTATTCTCGGTGCGGCCCTTGAGCTGGCCCGGGTCCTTCTTGGAAAAACCATCCACCAGAATACGCTGGGTGCTGCCCACCATCTTGCGGGAAATGTCCTGGGCGTTCTGGTTGATGCGTTGCTGCAGAATGGCCAGGCGCTGTTTCTTCACGTCCATGGGAACATCATCGGGCAGGTCTGCCGCCGGCGTGCCGGGCCGGGCGCTGTAGATAAAGCTGAAGGACATGTCGAAACCGATCTCGTGGATCAGGTCCATGGTGTCTTCGAAATCCCGATCCGTTTCCCCGGGGAAGCCGATGATGAAATCGGAACTGAAGGAGATGTCCGGGCGAATCCGCTTGAGCTTGCGCAGCTTGCTCTTGTATTCCAGCACCATGTGGTTGCGTTTCATCATGGCCAGGATACGGTCGGAACCGGACTGCACCGGCAGGTGCAGGTGGCTGACCAGCTCCGGCACCTCTTCATACACCTGAATCAGCGCATCGGAAAACTCCACCGGGTGGCTGGTGGTGTAGCGGATGCGGTCGATACCGTCGATATCCCGGATCAACAGGATCAGGTCGGCCAGGTCCAGGGTTTCGCCACTGGCGCCCTTGCCCTGGTAGGCATTCACGTTCTGACCCAGCAGGTTGACCTCGCGCACGCCCATTTCCGCCAGATGCTCGATCTCGTCCAGCACTGGCTGCACCGGGCGGCTCACTTCCTCCCCGCGGGTATAGGGCACCACGCAGAAGGTGCAGTACTTGGAGCAGCCTTCCATGATGGAGACGAACGCGGTGGGGCCATCCACACTGGGTTCCGGCAGACTGTCGAACTTTTCGATCTCCGGGAAGGTCACATCAATGGCCAGCTCACGGGTGCTGGCGGCCTGGGTGATCAGCCCGGGCAGACGGTGCAGGGTCTGGGGGCCGAACACCACGTCCACGTAGGGCGCGCGTTCACGAATGGCTTCCCCTTCCTGACTGGCCACACAGCCGCCCACACCGATAATCATGTCGGGGTTGGCGTCCTTGAGCTTTTTCCAGCGGCCAAGCTGGTGAAAGACCTTTTCCTGGGCCTTTTCACGGATGGAACAGGTATTGAGCAGCAGCACATCCGCTTCGTCGGGATTGTCGGTTTGCTCAAGGCCGTGGCTGGATTCGAGCAAGTCCACCATGCGGGTGGAGTCGTACTCGTTCATCTGGCAGCCGTGGGTCTGGATAAAAAGCTTGCGTGCCAAGGGGCACCTCCATCAAGGGGCAGCGAGCCGTTTTGGCTTGCCTAACCGTTGAATAGCGTCAAAATGGGCGCGGATTATACCAACCGGAGCGATCATGCGAAAACTGCCGTACATCCTGCCGCTGCTGCTAGTGTTACTGCTGGCCGGGTGTGACAAGCCGGAGAGTGATCTCCCCATCAATACCCGTCTGGGGGGTGAGTTCACACTGACCGACCAGAATGGCCAGCCGTTTACCCAGTCCGACCTGAAGGGCCAGGTGTCCATTCTGTTTTTCGGCTACACCCATTGCCCGGATATCTGTCCGGCGGTGCTGGCTCGGGTGGCCCAGGTGTATCGCTCGCTGGAGGAGGCGGGGCTGGCGGATCAGGTGCAGCCGGTGTTCATTACCTTTGATCCTGAACGGGATACGGCGAAACATCTCAAGGAATACCTGCCCTGGTTCAAGGCGGGTATGGTTGGCCTGACCGGTTCGCTGCAGGATATTCGCCAGGTGGCGGAAAAGTACGGGGTGGTGTTTATCAAGGGGAAAGAAGAGGAAAACTATCTCTTCACCCACAGCGACTATATCTACCTGCTGGATGACCAGGCGCGAGTGCGCAAGCTGTATCCGGCGGATTTCAATATTGAAGAGGTGGCAGGTGATGCAGAAAGTCTTCTCTAAGGTCGCAATGATCGGGGTGGCCATGGTGCTGGCCGCACCGGTGCAGGCGGAGCTGGTGCTCAGCCAGGCATGGTTGCGGGCTGTGCCGCCGGTCTCCCCGACCATGGCGGGTTATGTGACGGTGACCAATACCGGGCCAGACGCCGTGGCTGTCACCGGGGCGCATACCGCGATTGCCGGCCATGTGATGCTGCATGATATGTCCATGCAGGAAGATGGCACCCGCCGTATGCGCCACCTGGGCAAGGTGGAGATTCCCGCCGGTGCCAGCGTGTCGTTTGCCCCGGGGGGCATGCACCTGATGTTGATGCATCTGTCACGGGTGCCGGCGGCAGGGGAGAGCGTCCAGGTCTGCCTGGAACAGGCGGATGGAGAGCCCGTGTGTGGTGACTTTCCGGTCAGCGGATCAGCCCCTTCCGAGCCTTGAAGGGGCTGGCTGAATCCGCATAATGTCGCCCGTTTGTCGTATCTCTGGGTAGGGGGAACGACGTATATCGATGGGGCGATCATGAAGATAACGATTTTTGCCATGCTCGGCATGGCGCTGGTAACCACGCCGGCCCTGGCCGAAACAAGTAATGGTGATCTCGAACAACGGCTGCGCGAGTACGAGCAGCGTCTGCAGCGCCTGGAACAGCAAGAGCTGGAAGGCACTCTCAATAATGAGGAACGACTCACCATCAACGGGTTCCTCTCTGCCGGCATGAGCCGAGCCGATGCGCCGGCGGAAAACGGCGATGCCACCTTTGTGGATGGCTCCGGTGATGAATGGAGTCACGATGCCCTTACCCGTGCCGGGGTACAGTTCAATGCCAGTATCAATGACCGGGCGCAGGCCGTGGTGCAGATGGTCGCCACCGGTGTGGACAATTTTGATGCGGAAATTCAGTGGGGTTACCTGGACTACGCGCTCAGCGATTCTGTCAGCGTCAAGGCTGGCCGCATTGTTGCCCCTTTCTATATGCACTCCCAGTATGTCGACGTGGGCTATGCTTACCCCTGGGTGACGCCGCCGGCAGAGGTATACCTGCTGGCGCCGATCAAGACCATGGAAGGTATGGAACTTGCTTGGTCTTTCTCCACCGGCCCGGTATTTCATCGTCTGGCCGGTTTCTGGGGGTCGAGCACGGTGGATTCCGGTGCCCGTGCGGGTGGGGTGACCTTCCAGGCTGATGATCTCAGCGGTATCAATCTGACCAGCCGCTGGAATGACTGGACGCTGCGTGCGGCCTATTCCGGTGCATCGGTGACAGTGGCCGACGACGAGCTGGACGGCTTGAGCAGTGGCCTGACCTCCCTGCTCGGGCTGACCTTTGACAAGGTCTACACCTATTTCGGAGGGGTGGGGCTGCAGTACGATAACGGTAGCTGGTTCTTTGCCAGTGAAGCGGCCTTGTTGAACTTTGGCAACTGGTATCCCAGTGCCCGTAGTGGTTACGTCTCCCTTGGGAAATATCTGGGTAAATGGATGCCGCTGGTCACCTGGACGTCGGTGGAAGGTCATGACCTGGAAGACAGTTATCTGCCCCAGCTGGAAGGCAGCGGGATTGATCCGCGCATCTTGCAGGATCAACTGGCCGAGCAGCAGAAGGGATGGACGGCGGGATTGCGTTATTCTCTCACCGACAGCGTTGCCCTGAAGGGCGAGTACAGTTATTACTACGATTTTTCGGATGATGAACTGTCATCCAATGGCTTTTTTTCAACCGATGGCGGCCCGTTGAAGGATGACCATGCGTCTGTCGTTCGCCTGTCTGTCGATCTGGTTTTTTGAGGGGAAAACAGTGAAAAAAGGATTGCTAGCCAGCGTGCTGGTGGTGGCTGGAGTGCTACTTAACGGGGGCGCCGTGGCGGACCCTGTGGTGGTGGTCGGTGCCTCCAGCGAGATTGGTGCCTTGACCCAGAACCAGGTGCGGCAGATCTTCAATGGCCAGTTGCGCAAGGTGGCAGGCGTGGCGGTAAAGCCACTGGATCTGCCCAACGGCAGTTCCACTCGCAACACCTTCTACCAGGACGTCACCGGCAAGTCTGCCGAGCAGATGAAAAGTTACTGGGCGCGGATGATCTTTACCGGGCGCGGCATGCCGCCACGGGAAGTGTCCAGCGAGCGGGAGATGAACCTGTTGGTGGGTAGTGATCCGTCCTTTGTCGGTTACCTGGAAGAAACCCGGGTGCCGGAAGGGTTGAAAGTGGTTTATCGGCCTTAAACAGAGACGCATCACGCTTCAGGCAACACGCAAAAGCGGTGGCATGTGGGGCTCCCTCTGAGTGAACCAACGGTGGTGGTAGGGGCGAGTTTCGAGTGACGAGTTTCGAAAGGCAAAACCATTGCCGTTTTCGAGGGCGCCGGTTCTGATCTACGAAACTCGAAACTCGAAACTCGAAACTCGCTGCCAGCTTCTTCTTACACGCAATTCCGTTATCACCTCTGTTTCCTTTCCTGCGCCAGTCGTAGACTGCGTCCATGCGATTGACTTACTGCATTCTCATACTGTTTCTGTGCATCGGTGCTTCCCCGCTGCAGGCAGAGTGCCGCAATCTGGCGGCGCCACGGGCGGTCATGGCGCCGGCAGACAATCAATGGACTCTGGCTACCCTCAACCTGTGGCGCCTGCGTGATGCGCGCAAGGATTCCGATCTGGATGAGCCGTTGTCATCTTCACTGCTGGCCCGGCGTCTGGATGCCATCGCCAATGCCGTGGTGAACGATCTGCATGCGCCGCACCTGCTGGCGGTGCAGGAAGTGGAAAACCTGGCCTTGCTGGAGACGCTGGCAAACCGGTTGGCGCAATCCGGTTTTCGTTACCGCACCGTGTTGCTGGAAGGCAATGATCCATCCGGCATGGATGTGGGGCTGTTGTATCGTGCGCCCATCGCGCTGACACAGTCCCGTGCCCTGTTTGCCAAAGAGACTTTTCAGGGGTATCCCCTTTTTTCACGTCCGCCTTTGGCGGTTTCCCTGCAATCCCCCGTGCAAGCCGATCTTGTCGTGGTGCACCTGCGCAGTGCGCGGGATCTCAAATCATCCCGGGTGTTTGAGAAACGGCGCCATCAGGCTTCCCGTCTTGCGGGTTGGGTGGCCGAGCAGTCGGGTCCGGTCATCGTGGCGGGGGATTTCAACAGCACCTGGGATGCCGGCCGGTTTTCGGACAGCTACCAACAATTTGCGGCCTCAGGCCTTTTCAATGTCTGGCAGAAACTGGCTCCCGCGGAGCGTTATTCCTACCGATATCGTTGCCGCCCACAGGCACTGGATCATATCTGGCTGTCAGCGGAACTTGCGTCACGTGTGGACGCCGTGGATGTCAGTCGAGGTAGCGCAGGACGATACCGGAAACTGTATGGTTCGGAAGGAATATCACCGATCTCGGATCACGATGCGTTGGTAGTGTATTTTGATCGCCAGACGCTAGAAGCTCGCTAAACCATAAGGCGATATAAGGTGTTAAGGGAGGGGCTGTTCGGCCTTTCTGCAGTCAGGCTTCAGGCGTTCAGCATCAGGCTTGAAATTAAAAAGACGCCGCGGGGTTGCTTGCGTGTTTGCGAGGACCAGGGAGAGCCCCGCGGCGTTGAAACTGTGGGCGGCCGAAGCCGCCCGGGTGTGACTTAGATGGCGAAGCTGTAAGACACAACGAACAGGGTATCGTCGTCGATGTCATCAGAATCGGCTTCCGGGTCACAGACGTCGGTAACACCGTCGTAGAAATCACCGTTGTTCAGGGCACAATCATCGGCAGCAACGATCTTGGACACAGTGAAGCTCAGCTCGTCGGTCAGGGCGTAGCTCAGATCAACGTGGGTGTAGTTGGTGTCAGAAGCTTCGTTGTCCCAGGTGCCGACGGTCACACCGTACTTGTCGTAGCTGTAACCCAGAGTGAAGTAGTTGCTCTCGTTATCGGGTGCTTTACCGATTACCAGATCATTCTCGTCATAGATTTGGCCGTGACCAATTTCACCTACACCGATGTAGGCAGTAGCGGTCAGACCGGCGAACCCAATGCTACCAATCACTTCTTCCAGGTCGCTGTCAGTGTCGTTCGGGTAGTTGTAATCCCAGTAGGAGATGTCGAAGCTAACGCCGCCTACTTCTGCACCGTAACCGGCGTACAGATCGTACTCGGTGGTGTCAGTTTCAGAGCTGCCCCATACGCCTGCGTACAGGCCGCTGGCGTGGCTGTAATCCAGGCTACCGGCAACCTGTGCACCACCGTTGGAGATGTCCAGACCACGCCAGAAGTACATGTTGGAGATGCCCAGACTACCGCTGATTTCAGCAGCGGCCATGGACGGCAGTGCAACAGCAGCGGCAACAGCGGAAGCCAGAACGGCTTTCTTCAGACCAAATACGTTTTTCATGTGCAACCCTCTTAACAAGTCTAATTTGTTCAATGTGCGCTGGTGGCGCACCGCCTATCAGGCTCGCAAGAGATAATGCATTCCCCGTGCCAGTTTTTAAAAGTTATTTAAAAACAATTGGTTATGGTGTTTTGGGGAAAAAGACAGGAAGGTGACAAGGGGGTGGGATTTGTATTGGTGCCCCGATATTGGGCGGGGCACCAATTTGGTGCCATTGTTAGGGGCATTGCCAGTCAATTTGTACGGCGTCGGCAGACTGTCCCTCGCTGTCAGTGATTGCCAGGCCACACTGATCCGCAGAGTAGTTGAAGTCCGCCTTGTAGCTTTCACCCGCCACGGCTTCAAACTGCAGGGCAATCTTGCAGCGATCCCTGCGGCTGCTGTTGGTGTCCTTCTGGTTGTAGATGACGCCAACCCGGGCCTGTGATGATGGCGCTATTTTCGTGGTCACTGTGGGGCTTTTCTTCAGTGTTTGCATGAGATCGTTCATGGCATCGCCACCCATGGGCGTTCTCGCCAGCGAGAATTCGGTTGGCTGGAAACCTTTGCCCGGCACACAAACTACCGGTTGCGCCGGGGTGCCATTGGTAGTGAAGGTGATTTTTGCGGTGTCTTCGCCATAGGGGGGCTGGTAGCTGAGGTGCTGGCAGCCTGCCAGAGCAATAGCAAAAGAGGCGAGGGCAAGGTATTTCATCGAGTGTGTGTTCCTTGAGGTTGATCGTCATTGGAGTATGAACATGGGGGCCTGTCGACCCTGAATAGTGCCAATGATTACAGGAATGCAAGAGAAGCGCCAAATCGGTGCAACTAGTCCTGGGGCGGGAACCAGAATTGAATGGCTTCCCGGGTCAGGTGTTTGCGCTCTCCCGGAGAAGGTAGCCAGTTGCCCGCATTGGCGGTCATGCCGGTGAGGAACTCGAACAGGGGCAAGTGTTGGCGCAGTACCCGGTGGTGGCGGTGGGAAATGACCGGATTGAAGTAACCGAAGAAATCCAGCATCTGTCTGGGATTCTTGCGCACCCACAGCCAGGAACCCATTTCCAGGGTGAAGGGCAGGAAGGTGTGTTCCGGTACCCGCTCCTGGGCTTCGTCGTAGAGGTAGTCCCACAGGTCCCCATGGGTAGTGTAGTTGATCGACTGGGGTTCGATCAGATAGGGGTGATGATGAGGGTAGGTGGTCTCGAATACCTGTTTCAGGCGAAACACCTCGCCAATGTGAGGTATCGGGCGATGGCTGCGCGCATAGCAGCACCAGATCCGGTCCCGGCGACCAAAGCCGCTGTGGCAGTCGATGCTCATGGAAAAAGGCGCCGGAAACAGCTTTTCCTGTACCACCCGGATCATGGCCCGGGCTTCCGGTTCCATGGGGGCGCCGCTCTTGCCCCGGTACCAGGGCAGGTGGCGGCTGATACGGTGGCCGCCGACCAGAAAGGGCACCTTGCCCATGGCATCAATGGGGGCATTGCGCATCAGGTCCACGCCATTGGGATTGCTGCGGGTGCGATTCCAGATGCCGCCGGGGTTGATCATCGGCATGAACACCAGCCGCACCTGCTCCAGACGGCGATGCAGCTGATCATCCCATTGCAGCCGGTGGATCAGACTGTGCAGCCAGGACATCAGCACCTGACTGCCAATGCGCTCTACTCCATGCACGCCACCGAAGAAGCCAATTACCGGCACCCGTGGTGAAGTGGAACCCATCTCGATGACCTTCACCGGCAATGACAATTCCCCCATTGGAACTTCATGCACCGTGTTTACCCGCAGATGTCGTTCACCTTCACGAATCAAGGCCTCCAGATCCAGCATTTCCGGAAGATGGCGTTGCAGCAGATAAAGGCGGTCTTCCATAGGCGGGGCAGGGCAGGAGCAGAATGTGTCGGAGAGGTTACTGCAGGGAGGTAACAGAAATGTGACGGCAGGCAGCCTGTAAACTCCCTCCCGCAAATCTACGGAGCGGCTGTAGGAGCGAGCCTGCTCGCGATCCGAGCCTAAGCGAGGTAAAGATTCCAGAGCCTCAATTGGATTTCAGAGGCTCCCCAGGATTCCAGAAGCGAGTTACGAGAAGCGAGTTTCGAAAATCAAAAGACAGCAACCAAGCACGAGATTTGAGGGTTTTGTCTTTCGAAACTCGCTTCTCGTAACTCGAAACTCATTCCTCGCCTAGGCTCGGATCGCGAGCAGGCCCGTTATTCGCTTCGCTCACCCCTTCGGGGCCGCACACCGTGCGTTACTCCGCTGCGCTACGTTCCTGTAGCGGCTCCGTCAGGCTCGTGTTGTTCACCAAACCGTGATGTTGCTGTCAGCGATCTGTCACTCCGCAGGCATAGCGTGCTTGTCAGGATTGATCAGAAAGTCAGGAATGTCTGTGATGACTCTGCCTGTGGATTCTGCTTTTCCCCTGCGCACCGGTGACATTGTGTTGTTCTCCGGGCGCGGTGTAACCAGTGAGGTGATACGGGTCTTTACCCGCAGCCCCTGGAGCCATATCGGCATGGTGGTGTTCTTGCCCGGAAGTCGGGAGCCGCTGGTGCTGGAGTCGACCACCCTGGGCGAGTCGGCGGATGTCCGTCTGGGCAAGCCGGTAGCCGGAGTATCCCTGGTCTCCCTGGCCAGCAAGCTTGCCGATTATGAGGGTTCCGTGGTGGTGCGCCGCCGACATGGGCCGGACCTGAGCGAGAATCAGGAACGGCTGCTGCATCGCCTGGTGCGTCGCTTGATGCACCGACCCTACAAGAACTATGTCCTGTGCAATGCCATCGATGTCCTGACCTGCTTCCAGCGCAAGCCGGATCAGCGCGGCTGGTTCTGTTCCGAGCTGGTGGCCGAGCTGTATCGCAGGCTTGGCTGGCTACCCAGGGATACCCGGGCCAGTACCCTGGTGCCCGGCCACTTTGGCTCCCGACATATGCGCTTGCAGAACGGCAAACTGGGGCAGCTGGAATGGCTCAAACTAGGGCCGGGCTCTGAACGTATCAGATCCAGCGTCGGGTGCGGCGGCAGTAGTCATGCCATTGCTCACCGAACTTCTGCGCATGGAATGCCTCTTCCGCGGCAATTACATGGGTATGGATCACCCATACCACCGGAATCTGCATCAGCAGCATGCCAACGCTGTGCTGGCTGAGTGCCATGGCCGTAGCCAGACAGGTGAAGCCCAGATAGATGGGGTTGCGACTGAGCGCGAACACGCCGTTGGTCAGCAGGGTGCTGGCAGCGCGGTGGGGCATCAGGGTGGTTTTTGCCAGCCGTAGCTGGATCACCGCAGACAGCACCAGCAGGGCGCCAATCACGGCCAGCGCCAGCATCAACCAGATGTCACCGGTAAAACCGATGGCGGGAAAGGTGATGGCGCGGTCCAGGCCGTAGCCCATCAAAAGGCCGCCGAGATAGAGCGCGGGCGGAGGCATCATCACCTGGGGATGTTCATGGGACATGGCGCATTCTTGGTTAGCAAGTGGGAACGTCAGTGTAGCGAAGACCGCCTGCGGACAGAATGGGTGAACAATGGCCAGCGAAAAAGTTTTCAGGAGTAACTATTGATCGATTCAAAAAAATTGGGTTATGGTAATTCCAATCCCGCCAATGCGGGGGTGATCGCGATCAAAAGCTGTAACAGCTGAATGCAACTGAACCGCCAAAAGGCTTAAAACCAGGGCGGCAAGGGGCAGGCGTCACTCTCGCTCTCAGAACTGACACCCGGCTTCCTGTCGCCAAACCAACGCAACCGTACCGTTTGAACGGCACAGGGGATACGCATGGAAGAGCGCGCGGCCAGACTCCACACCCTTTCCATCAACCACCACGCGAGCGCCAGTCAGAACGACAGCACCATCGAGCAAGAACAGAAAAAAACCTACGTCATCGATACCAACGTCCTGATTCATGATCCCAACTCCCTGCTGAACTTTGAAGAACACCGTGTGGTGATACCCATGACGGTGCTGGAAGAACTGGACAAGCTGAAAAGCGGAAAGTCGCATACCGCGGCAGATTGCCGGGCGGCCATTCGCCAGATCGACAAGGTGCTGGGTCATTGCACCCCGGAGCAGGTAGAAGCGGGTATCCCTATTCCGCGCGGCCCGGATAACTCCACCCAGGGCACCCTCACGGTACTGATGGCCAGCACCGACGAAGTGAAGACCCCTCTGCCAGATCATCTTAACGACAACCGCATCATCAACGATGTAGTAGCCATGAAAGCCAATGCGCCGGATGAGCGCTTCATCCTGGTCACCAAGGACATCAATATGCGCCTCAAGGCGCGGGCCTGTGGCATCGAGTCAGAGGATTATCACAATGATCAGCTGGTCACCGATATCAAGCAGCTGACCCGCGGCTATTTCGAGGTGCCGGGATCATTCTGGGATCAGGTCACCCAGGTGGAAACCGAGCAGGATGGTGCCGATACCCTGCATTATCTATCCCACGGTTTGCTGGTAAGCGAAATTCTTGGCGAAGAGGTCTATCCCAACCAGTACATCATTGATGAGCAGGGTTTTGTCGGTCGTGTCATGAGCATCGACAACGGCGTAGTGACCCTGAAACACTACAAGGCAGACAGCATGCTGGAACAGGAGGCATGGGGGTTGAAACCCATGAATATCCAGCAGGCCATCGCCCTGCAGTTGTTGCTGGATCCGGATGTGCATCTGGTCAATCTCACCGGCGCAGCCGGTTCAGGGAAAACCATTCTTGCCCTGGCGGCCGCCATCGAAATGACGGTGGAGCAGAAGCGCTTCAACAAGATTATCGCAACCCGTTCCACGCCGCCGCTGGCGGAAGATCATGGTTTCCTGCCGGGTACCGAAGAGGAGAAGATGGACCCCTGGCTGGGGGCCATCAATGACAATATCGAGGCCCTGCACCTGAACGATGAGAACCCCTCCGGCAGTATTCAGTATGTGAAGGAAAGGGCCAACATCCAGTTCAAGGCAATGAACTACATCCGCGGCCGCAGCTTCCAGAAATCCCTGATCCTGATCGATGAAAGCCAGAACCTGACGCCACATCAGATGAAGGCAATCATCACCCGGGCAGGGGAAGGCTCCAAGGTGGTGTGTCTTGGCAACCTGGCACAGATCGACACCCCCTACCTGTCACCCACGAGCTCCGGCCTCACCTACATGACCGAACGCTTCAAGCGTTTTGTCCATGGCGGTTCGGTGCAGCTCAATGGTGTGCCACGGTCGTTGTTGGCGGAGTATGCGGAGTCGTTCCTCTAGTTAACAGTTAATAGTGAACAGTTAACAGCGACGCGAATCTGCATTGTAGCTTTCTGAAAGCAAAGAGGCCGCGCCCATAACCTGGGCGCGGCCTCTTGCGTTGGAGAAAAGAAAAAATCTGACGCGTGTTTCGCTGTTAACTGTTCACTATTAACTGTTAACTGACTCCACCGCCTTCTTGCACGCCTCCGACCCGTAAAAGTCATCCAGCGACCATTCAATAAACGAATCCAGTACGCCTTGCTTCACCAGCACCGTGGCACCGTTGGCGAGGGCCGGGGTGGTGATTTCCTTGAGCTTGTCCTCGCTGATCTGCATGCCGGCAAGAACGTCTGCAAGGCTCATTTTGCCCAGCGCATCCACGGCTGCCTTGATGCCGACCTTGATCAGGTTGCGGGTGTATTCCAGTCGGGCGCTTTCGTCGCCGATCTGGCAGCCCTGTTCCACCAGATCCTTGACCGTGCCGTTGGGGATCTGGGCAAGATATTCGGCTGGCTTGAGCGGGGATACGCGCTGGTAACCATCGCGGGCCAGTTGTTCGATGCGCTCATTGGTAAGCTGCTTGTTTAGCCATTGCTCGCCGGTCTTCAGGGTCTCACGAATATTCTTTTGCAGATAACCGCGGATGGATTCTTCCATGCCACCCATGGCCTTGCCGACCACGCTCTTGCGGCCCATTTTCATGACGCTGCTGACGCCGGGGAGTTTGGCCAGCGCGTTTTCTTCCAGCAGGAAATTCTTGATGCCGGTGTACAGCATCTCGCTGACCATCTCGCTCACCAGAGGGTGATTCATGCCGGCGTGGATGGCTTTTTCACGCAGCGTTTTCAGCTGCAGGGATTTTTCCAGTACCGCCTCAAAGTGTTCTTCGCTGAGCAGTTGGCCCACCGTGGCATCGTCCTGTTCGGCGGCTTTGAGTACCGCTTCCGTCGTGTGGACGATGACATCCTGCAGCCCCTGCGCGCTATTGGCTTCCAGTACCCACTGCTCGACGACCTGGCTGAGACTGTCGCTGTCCACCAGTTTGCCGATAGGGGTTTTACCGAGGCTGGCACTGATCTGGGTCAGGATCGCCTGCCAGTGATCAGGATTTTGCAATTGCTGGGTGAGATGGTTCTTGTGGGCGTCGCGCAGGGCGCTAATCAGTTCGGAAGACGACATGATGACAAGCCTCGTTTTTATTGATTCAGAGCAATGCTCGTTGTTGCGTCGAGTTGTTCAATGGCTGCGTAGTTTGAACGTTGACCATGTTGCCCGGCAACCGGGCTGCGGTCATTGACAGTATATTGCGTTATCCGAGGGGATCTGTATGCAACTGCGAGGACAAGTGAAAGGGGCGCTACTGCTAACCGGTATGTTGGTGGGGAGTCCGGTACTGGCTCATCAGGCAGGGGACTTTATCGTCCGTGCTGGTGCCATCAATGTGGATCCCGATGTGAGCAGTGAGCGATTCGATCCGGCGCTGCCAGCGGTGGGTGGCCTGGGTGTGGATGTGGAAGATGACACCCAGTTGGGGCTGACCTTTGCGTATATGGTCACCGATTCCATCGGGGTGGAACTGGTAGGTGCCACGCCGTTTACCCATGACATCATTCTCGATGTGCCTGGCAAGGGCATCGCGGTGGGCGAAACCAGCCATTTGCCGCCGACGGTGCTGGCGCAATTCTATGCGCCGGAAATTGGCCCGGTGCGCCCCTATGTCGGAGTGGGTCTTAACTACACCATCTTCTTTGATGACAGCATCGACGATGCGGTGGTCAGCCCGCTGCTGGGTGGTGCGGATGCGGATGTGAAGCTGAGCAATTCCCTTGGCGTGGCCTGGGAAGTGGGAGCGGATATCGCGCTGAATGACAAATGGCTGGTGAACCTGAGCGCCTGGCAGATCGACATCGACACGGAAGCACGTCTCTATGTGAATGATGTGCGGGTGGACAAGATCGACGTGGAGCTGGATCCCTGGGCGTACATGATCGGTGTTGGGTACCGGTTTTAGCTACGCCTGATGCTGGACGCCTGAAGCCAGACGCAGGGACGCGTGCCTGGCTGCGCCTCCCTCGCGGCCATTCTACGAAGCCGCTGTAGGAACGTAGCGCAGCGGAGTAACGCACGGAGTGCGGCCCCGAAGGGGGAGCGAAGCGAATAACTTGCCTGCAAGCGATCCGAGCTCAGGCGAGGTAATGAGTTTCGAGTCGCGAGAAGCGAGTTTTGAAAGGCAGAACCCTAACCCGGACCCAGGTTTTAGATTTTCGAAACTCGGTACTCGAAACTCGCTTCTGGAATTCATACCTCGCTTAGGCTCGGATCGCGGTCGAACGACCGCTCCTACAGCGGGGTATAGCGAGTGTTTTACCGACGCAAAAAGGCCCGCCCGGGTTACCGGGCGGGCCTTTTTGCGTCAGGCGTCAGGCGTCAGGCAGTTCCAGCGTTTCCGGGAACTGCAGTTTGAACACCTCATAGCCGCCGTCCATGCTGACGGCCTGGTATCCTTTTTCCATGAGGAAGTCTGCCGCGCCCTGGCTGCTGTGGCCGTGGTAGCAGTAGACCACCAGCGGGCGTGTCGGGTCGGTATCGGCCAGAAACTGGTCCAGGTTGGCGTTGCTCAGGTGCGCTGCCCCGCGCAGATGACCGGCGGCAAAGCTGTGCGGATCACGAACATCCACAAACAGGGCATCGCCGGCATCGAGACGGGCCTTGGCTTCCACCGGGCTGATCCGTTCAGGCATTGCTGGTTTCCTTTTCCTGCAGCAGATCGGCAGGGGGATATTCGCATTCCAGTTTCATGCTGATGGCATTTTCCAGTTCCGGCAGCAGGAACGCATCATCTTCGCAGGCGAAGCTGATCGACATGCCGCTGGCGCCGGCCCGGCCGGTACGGCCGATGCGGTGCACGTAATCTTCCGGGTCTTCCGGCAGGTTGTAGTTCACTACATGGGAAACGCCGTCAATATGGATGCCGCGCCCGGCCACGTCAGTGGCGATCAACACCTGCAGATCGCCGGAGCGGAACCGCTCGAGGGTCTTCATGCGCTGGTTCTGGGGCACATCGCCGGAAATCATCGAGACCTTCAACCCTTTCTTGTGCAGGCGGTCGTTGATGCGGCGGGTAATGTCGCGACGGTTGGCAAACACGATGACCTTGTCCATGTTCATGCCGGTGATCAGGTTGTACAGCAACTTGAACTTGTCGTCGGTGTTGGTGATATAGACTTTCTGCTCAACCCGCTCGGTGGTGACCTGTGCCGGTTCGATTTCCACCACTTCGGCATCTTCGGTCCAACGGCGGGCCAGGTTCATCACGTCTTCATTGAAGGTGGCAGAGAACAGCTGGGTCTGTCGGTACTTGCTTTTCGGGGTCATGCCGACGATGCGTTTCACGTCCGGGATAAAGCCCATGTCCAGCATGCGGTCGGCTTCATCCAGTACCAGGAATTCCACCCGATCCAGCCACAGGTCGCGACGCTTGGCGAAATCCAGCAGACGCCCCGGGGTGGCTACCAGAATATCGATCTCACGCTTTTGCAGACGTTCCTGCTGGCGGTTGAAGTTCATCCCGCCGACCACACTCATCACCTGCAGGTCAGTGTATTTGGTCAGACCCTTGGCATCCTTCTCGATCTGCATGGCCAGCTCCCGGGTAGGGGCGACGATCAGGGCGCGGGGTTCCCCTGCATAGCGGGGCACATCCAGCGGGTTCTTCAGCAGATCGTTGATCACGGTGAGCAGGAAGGCGGCGGTCTTGCCGGTGCCGGTCTGGGCACGGCCAATAGCGTCGGCGCCGGCCAGCGTGTGCTCGAGCACTTCGGCCTGGATGGGGGTGCAGTACTGGAAGCCCAGGTCGGCGATACCGCGCATCAGGCGCAGATCCAGATCGAAATCGTGAAAGCGGCGTTCGCCGTCTTTTTCAGGAACCTGGAACTGATCCAGGCTCCAGGCATTTGCCTTGTCTTTTTGCATGTATTCGCTCAGTCTGAATGCAAGTGGTTAGTGCCTTGCCGCGACGGTGGGCAGGGCGGGCGTTCAGGGCTTCAGGGTGATATTTGTGTTTTTCAGGGCACCCGGGCCACGCCTCAACCACGCATTGTAGAAAAAATAGCCAGCGCTGTCAGAGGATCTTTAGCGATGAACATCCTTCGTGGAGGCATTGTAGTGTTTTGGCTGGGGGTACTGTTAGCCATTTTCATGGATTTACCGGCCCCATTTGATCGCTTGCTGCTGATGGCGGGGGCGGTGATTGCGATTTTGCACCTGCTGGAGCTGATCGGATTTGCCGTCTGGATCCGCCGCCACGGCGTATTCCACTGGCGCGATGTACTGATGGTGATGCTGTTCGGGGTGCTGTACCTCAAGCCCAGAATGCACGCGGTGCGCAACGCAGCTCGACTGTAGGGCCAATTGTTGGCGTCAGGCTTCTGGCGTCTTGCGTCAGGCGTGCCTCACTCAAACACCAGCATCATGTTGTTGGCGGGCAGGTCGTACTCGCCGATCATTCGACGGCCATGGCGGGCAAATTCTTCCTCGATCCACTCCTTGTCACGAATGCCCCTTAGCGGGTCGATATCTTTCAGCCATGATTCAAATGCCGCATTGGAGTCGCTGGTATAGCGACCGTTGATCCGGAACGGGCCATAAATCAGAAACCGGCCATTTGGAGTCAGATGGCGGCAGCCTTCCTCGATGCAACTTGTCACCAGTTCCCGGGACATGATGTGGAAGGTGTTGGCGGTGTACAGGTAATCAAAACGTTGATCCGGCCAGGTGCGGCCCACATCCAGCACGATCGGCGCGAGTGCCTTGCTGTCGGGCTCTTCCAGCCACTGGCGCACCACCGGCAGATTTTCCGCCACATCGGAGGGTTGCCAGGTCAGGTGAGGGAGCTGGCCGGACAGCCAGGCAGCATGCTGCCCGGTGCCGGCACCAATCTCCAGCAGCGTCCCGGGTGCCTGACAGTGCTCACGGAGCACGCTCAGGATGGGGCCCTTGTTGTTCTCGCAGGCCTGGGAAAAAGGACGCTCACTGATCATCGGATTACTTGCTCATGTATTTCTGGCCAAGGGCGATCAGCTTCTGGTAGCTGGTGGGCAGCAGGCGCTGCATGGTGTCCACCGCCACGGCATCGGAGCCGATCAGAACCCGGCGTTTGTTGCCACGCACACCCTTGAGAATGGTGCTGGCGGCTTCTTCCGGGGTGGTGCGGAACAGTTTTTCGAAGTCCTGGATAGACTTGTCCTTGTCGGCACCGGTGATGCGCTCAACACCATCGGTCATGCGCGCCGCCTTGGCAATGTTGGTCTTGATGCCGCCGGGGTGTACCGAGGTACAGGACACCGGGCTGCCTTCCATTTCCAGTTCGATACGCAGGGATTCGGTAAAGCCACGCACGGCAAATTTGGCTGCGTTGTAGGCTGACTGGGTGGGAATGCCCACCAGACCGAAGATGGAAGAGATGTTGATGATATGTCCTTCACCGGCTTGCTTCAGGTAGGGCAGGAAGGCCTTGGTGCCGTACACCACGCCCCAGAAGTTGATGTTCATCAGCCATTCGAAGTCTTCGTACTTCATGTCTTCCACAGTGGCGCCCAAGGCAACACCGGCGTTGTTGAAGATCATGTTGGCATAGCCAAAGTGGTTTACCACATCGTCGGCAAAATCATAGAACGCCTGACGGTCGGCCACGTCCAGTACCCGGGTCATCAAGCGGTCCTGAGCCAGGCCGAGATCGGCAGCGGTCTTCTTGAGGCCGGCTTCATTGATATCGGACAGGGCCAGCTTGGCGCCGGAGGCAGCCAGTTCCTGGGCCAGGGCACGACCGATGCCGGAGCCGGCACCGGTGATCACGGCAACTTTATCTTTGAAATTCTTCATGATGACTCCTTGATCCTGTCCCGAAAGGAGACGGGATATCGGTTCGAGTTGCAAGCTGAACCTTGCTGATGGCCGCTGCGGATTTATCAGCGGCAAAGGGGGATCAGCTTTGACTTGGCAAGGAGTGTAGACACTTTGTCACTGCAGAATGGGCCAATACCGCAGTGCATAACCGGGGCGGGATGACAGTAACGCCGGCGAGCGCCGGCGCTGGAGATATTCCGTTCAGGCCAGGGCTTCGGGGCAGGGCTGGGCCAGTGGTGCGGCGATGGCGTCACGGCTCAATTCCATCAGCCGTTGTACTTCGCCATCGTCATGGCTCGTCACAGGCAGAGGGGCGTGCAGGGTCAGGGTGGCCTGGTGGCCCGGCTGCAGGCGGATGGTGCCGGGCGCAAGAATGTCCCATGTTCCGGTCAGGGTCACAGGCAGTACTGGTAGCTGCAGCTCCTGGGCCATTTTGAAGGCGCCCTTCTTGAACGGCTTGAGCTGACCATCGCGGCTACGGGTGCCCTCCGGAAAGAACAGTACACTGGCACCATTGCTCAGTCTGGCCCGGGCCTCATTAAGGCTGGCGATGGCGGCATGCTTGTCGGACCGGTTGATAAAGATGTGGCCGAGTTTCTCGCAGCAGATGCCAATGATCGGGACCTTGCGCAGCTCATGTTTCATGACCCAGCGGAAATCCATGCCCAGATATCCATAAAGTACAAAGATATCAAACTGGCTCAGGTGGTTGGCCACGATCACATAGCTCTGCCCGGGTTGCAGGTTGTGGCGCCCATAGATATCCACGCGTACCCCGCTGTAGAGCAGGCAGAGTCTGGCCCAGGGCACAGCGCTGTAGCGCGCCACGCGGTCGGCGGGCAAAAAAGGAACCAGTGCCAGACAGATCAGCCCGCAGACCAGAGTGGTCGCGGCCATCAGAGGCACAAAAACCAGCCAGCTATAGAGGAAGAACAGCATCCGGGACATGACGGCCCTCTCCGTTTACCAGTGACGCGCTATGGTAACGGAGGTCTGGCCGAATATGACAGGGTGATAATCACTTTGTTACGTTTCAGGGACGCCCGCCCCTGCCGGGTGTAACCGGAGGGTTGTTCAGCTGTTGTTCTGGCTGGCCACGCTGGTCTTGTTGTCCGGGTGACCGGGGCCGTGCAGATCTGGCAGATAGTCGAAGTACTGGTTCTGGTACTCCGGCTTGCGGATTACCCGGCGCAGGCGCTCCAGCGTAAAGTAGGGGGCGTCACGCAGCAGGATATTGGCGATCCAGGCGGGGATATAACCGCCTGGATCGAGGATGACTTCATAGGTCATTTCCACCTGGTCATTGCCAAGGCGTACAAACCCCAGTTTGCCCCACATTTCCGGGAAACGGATGTAGTCATTATTTGGTGGCAGCGCGTCGGGCTGGTTGATCAGCTCGATCATTACTGACTGCTCTTCTTCGTTCAGGGTTTGGTGAACGTCGGCGCGGAGCACGGCTTCCCGGTCGGCCAGAGGCCAGGGCAGCTGTGTGGTGAAGCGCAGGCTACGATCCAGAGGGTCCCTGCGGTCGAATTCTTCGGCGCTGTCGATGAAATGCAGCCACTTGGGGATGGAGGGGTAATCGTTGAGAACCGCCACCAGGGCAAACTCGTCCTTCAGTTCGAAGCGGGTGACGCCACGAAAGGTTTTCAGACGCGATTCATCCCGATGCTTCATATACACCTGGATCTCATTGCGATCGCTGACCAGTTTCCAGTCTGGATCCTTTTCGTCGGCAATTGCCGGGGAAAGCAGCAGCACAAACAGAAGTGCCAACCCGAATCGTAGCGCTCGTTCCATGGTCGGGAGGGATATCCTTAATGTTATTTTTGGCATATCAACTGCAATCATTATGACACCAATCATCAGGGTATGAACATATTGTGATCACATTTGGATACAGAGGTTTACCGGTTCAGATAGCCGGTTCCTATCCAGAGGTTCAACGGCAGGCAAATTTGTGAACGCTGCAATACGGGTGGCGTCCGGTTGTGATAACGCGCAGAAATGACTTCAGGGTCAGGGTGATTTAATGCGTAAGCGGACTGACCTGACCCCCGTTTTCATGGACAATAGGCCACTCGATAAACACTCTGTTCTGTAGACACAAGAATGAACCGTTTTTTTCATTTGTTGGTGGGGGCCGCGCTTGTGGCTGGCTATTTCGCGTCGGCGCCTGCACACCTCTGGGAGCCCGCTCCCGTTTTTGAAGTGCCGACAGCGGGAACGTCGCCCGGCCATGATCAATGGCAGCTACGCTTTGCTTCGGACGCCGATACCCCTCTGGTGCATGCGCCAGCCATGGTGGAATTGCCGGATGGCCGGCTGCGCGCTTTCTGGTTTGCCGGTTCTCGTGAAGGGGCGCCGGACGTGAATATTCACAGCGCGCTCTTCGATCCCGCCAGTGCCGCCTGGAGCGATGAAACCGTGGTGGTTACCCGTGAGCAGATCAGTGATGGCTGGGGCCGTCATGTGCGCAAGCTGGGTAATGCCGTGCCGGTGCTGGATGATGATGGCCGCATGCGCCTGTTTGTGGTGGCGGTGAGTTTTGGTGGCTGGGCCGCCAGCCGGCTGGTGGTGCTGGAGTCCGTTGACCAGGGCGCCAGCTGGACCTTCAACAAGCCCCTGGTGACATCTCCACTGCTCAATATCAGTACCCTGGTGAAAACCCCGCCGGTGCGTTATAGCGATGGCTCCATCGGCCTGCCTGTTTATCATGAATTGATTGGCAAGTTTGGTGAAATCCTGCGCCTGGATCAGGATAGCCAGATACTGGGCAAGGCTCGCATCGGTCATGGGCGCAAGGCGATTCAGCCGCTGGTACTGGTGGACTCCGAACAGAACGCGGTGGCGTTTCTGCGTAACGAAAACGAGCCCAACAATGGTTATCTCTATCAGAGCGCCAGTGTCGACGGTGGCTGGCAGTGGCAGGAGCTGAGTTATTCCCCGCTGGAAAATCCCAGTGCGGCCCTGGGCGGCGTAGTGATGGGGGAGGGCGACTGGCTGGTGGTGGCGAACTGTAATCGTCAAGAGCGCGATGACCTGTGTGTGCGGGAAACCCGGGATGGCGGTGCAAATTGGCAGACGCGCTGGGTGTTGCATGATCGCGAACAATGGCGCGGAGAGCGCCTGTCCAAAGAAGACTTTGCTTCACTGATCAAGGAAGAAATGACAGTGGGCGGGGCGCCGGAAGATCCTGTCCTGCTGCAGGAAAGAGTGATCCATAACAAGTGTGATGATCGCCACGGTTGCCGTTTTCAGTACGATTACCCGTACATGCTGCGCACCCGTAATGGCGACCTGCACATCCTTTATACCTGGAACAAGAGCGCCATCCGTCATGCCTGGCTGAAAGCCGCTGACGACGCCCCGGAGCGGTCTGCCGAAGGAGGCGCAGAGAATGACCATTGATCTGTTGATTGCGGCGCTGGTGCTGGTGGCCGTACAGCTGCGTATTTCTGCGGCCATGTTGTCAAAACCGGCGCGGATGGTGTTGGCGCTGGTGGTGTTCGTGTGGGCATTGCTGCCTTACCCGTGGGGGCCGGCGGCCTGGGTACTCAGCTACCTGGCCAGCTTCAGTGTGGCTTCCGGTTTGCTGGCGGTGCTGGCAATCAAGCATCGTATTACCGGAATCTACTGGCTGCCGGTGAATCAGCTGCGCGGTGCCTGTGTGCTGTTGGTGGTGCTGGCATTGTGGTTCTATCCCACCAGCATGGGCTCCACCTATATGGACCCCTATGCACTGGGCTATGGCAACTTCACTTTCAGTACTTCGCTACTGTTGGTGGGGCTGCTGGCGTGGGTGCTGCGCGCCTATGCCTCCTGCCTGATTCTGGTGGCGGCACAGCTAGCCTTCCATTTCGATCTGCTGGCCAGTGATAACCTGTGGGACTACCTGCTGGATCCCTGGCTGGTATTCTGGGCGGCAGGCTGGCTGATCCGGGATCGCCTGTTGCGATCCCGTGATCAGGACGGGAGTCAGTCAGCTGTGGCCGCCGAGGAGGCAGGCCACAGCGACGCGGCGAAGTAACCCACCGCAAACATCAGCAGGTTGCCGATCAGACCGGTGTAGTAGAGATCGAAGGGGGCACTGAGCGCATCCGGCAGTAGCCCCTTGTTGGTGAGCACCGTCCAGCCGGTGAATACCAGGGTGCAGCCAATGCCGCACCAGGCGGCCCGCGCATCCCCGCGCTGGCTGAAGAAACCCAGCAGATACAGACCCAGCATCCCGCCGCCCAGCAGGGAGACCAGGATCGTGGAGGTGTCCTGCAGGGTTTTGGTTTCGGCATTATTCAGCCACAGGGCTCCACCAATCATGAACACGGTCACGGCCACTGCGATACCCCAGGCGACACGCAGGTAATGGCGGTCGTCCCGGCCGGGACGCAGGTGGCGGCGATACAGATCTACCACGCTCACGGTGGTGACCGAGTTGATGCTGGAGTCCAGCGAACTCATGGCAGCAGCCAGGGCCGCGGCGATCACCAGCCCGGCAACCCCGGCCGGCAGGTAGCCGGTTATGAAATGCGGCATCAGGGTTTCGGCACGGGCCTCGCCTTGCAGAATGGCGCTGGCCTGCACGTCCGGATAGACCTGGAAAAATACCCACAGTGCGGTGCCAAGGAACATGTAGAAGGCCCAGATCGGCAGGGCGGTAAACAGGTACACCCACAGGCCGCGTCTTGCTTCCTTTGTAGACTGGGAGGCGCAGTAGCGCTGTACGGTGTTCTGATTGCTGGAGTACTCGGTGAGCCAGTTGGTCAGGCCGATCAACAGCATCATGGTGGCGGTCTTCTCGCTCAGGGAGAAGGACCAGGAGGTCTCCCCCGGGGCACCGTTTTCCCAGGGCGCCAGGGCAAACTTGCCAGCATTGCCGGCCAGCTCGAAGATCTGGTCGAGTCCGCCGGGCAGGGCCTGCAGAATAACCCACAGACACACCACGCCACCCAGCAACAGAATCACGGTCTGCAGCACGTCGGTCCAGATCACCGCATCAATCCCGCCGATCACCGTGTACAGCCCCACAAAGAGCCCGCCGAGAATGATGGCGGTGGTGGGCGACGCGCCGGTGACTTCCTGAATCAGCAAGGACAATAGCCACAGGATCATGGCCAGCCGCACCAGCTGGGCGACCAGAAAGGCGATTGCCCCATACACCCGTACGGAGGGGCCGTAGCGCATTTCCAGAAACTCGTAGGCACTGGTCATGTTGCCGCGGCGGAAGAATGGCAGGAACACGAACGCGGCCACCAGCATGGCCGGCAGCAGCGCCAGATTGGGCAGGTAGCGCAGCCAGTCGGTCTTGAAGGCATCTGCCGGGTAAGCGAGAAAGGTGATGGAGCTGATGGAGGTACCCACCAGGGACAGGCCGATCACCCAGCCACGAAAGCGGCGACCGCCCACGAAGTATTCTTCGGTGCTGGTGTTTTTCCGGGAAAAATAGATGCCGATGCCCAGTACCACACACAGGTAGCCGGCCAGAACGATCCAGTCTGCGATTGCCAGTTTCATTGTTGTTATTCCGGTTCAGGCAACAGGGCAGGCAACACGCCAACGCGTGCAGCATGTTGCGTGCCGCGTGATGCGTTACTGCTCGATATAAACGTTGTCGGCCTGTTCGCCGCGATCCGACATGCGGGTATCAAAACGCACCTTGGTGCCGGTGCGCAGGCTGCGACGGCCACCGTTCTGCACCGCCTTGAAATGAACAAATAGCTCCTCGCCCTTGTCGGTGAGGATAAAGCCGAAGCCTTTGTTGGGGTTGAACCATTTCACTTCGCCGCGCTGCTGGCCATTGCCACCGGGGAGCGGCAGGGGCAGATTGGCGGGGGCGAGTTTGCCAAACGGGATCAGCGGCAGTACGTAAAGCACGGTGGGGATCCACATCCACCACTGGTCACCGAATACCCGCGAACCATGGCTGGCTACCAGGCCGGCCAGGTAAAAGAACACCGCCACGTGCAGTGCAATGCGTTCGTTGCTGCCGCGCAGGCAGACCAGGTTGACGGCCGCTGCCAGCAGCAGACCCAGGCCGGTTTGCTGACTGTGCACATTGGAAATTTGTACAAAGGCCAGATTTTCGTGAATGGTGACAATGGCCATTTCCGGAGCGAACAGCAGCCAGGCTCCGGGAATGGCGAGCAACAGTGTCGCAACGGCATAAAAGGCCGTTAAAGGTTTGGAGACATTCATGGATTTGACGTTACCTTGTAGAGATTGAGTGTTAAATAAACGTGCTGTTAAAACCTGCCGGGAATGAGGCAGGATTGCCCGGGTGGCGCGGTAAACGGCAACAAACATGCCTGAAATGCGCCCGGTACGACCGTGCAATGCGCGCATTGTACCCAAGCCGGTGCGGAAACTCATGTGGAGTCACTTTGAGCGATTACCCCTTTCTCAATGAACGCTTTCTGACCGCGCTGGAGAGCAGTGGTGCGGTGACCGCCGAGCGCGGCTGGCGGCCCTGCCATATCGAGCTGGAAAATGGCTGGATGCCCCTTTATCTGCGCAGCCATTCCCGTGGTGAATACGTGTTCGATTACAGCTGGGCCGATGCCTACCAGCGCCATGGCCTGGCGTATTACCCCAAGCTGGTGACCTCCATTCCGTTTACTCCGGTCACCGGACCGCGCTGGCGAGGCGCACCTGACCCGCAGCAGTTGTGGCAGGCTATTGAGGGGCGTCTGGCGCAGACCGGTGCCAGCGGTTGGCATCTGCTGTTCCCGGATCAGCAATGTCGTGAGGCGCTAGTGGAGTTGCCCCTGATTTCTCGTCAGGCCTGCCATTTCCGCTGGTTTAACCGGGAATATGTCGACTTCGATGATTACCTGGCCCGCTTCCAGTCGCGCAAGCGCAAGAACCTGCGCAAGGAACGTCAGCGCGTAACAGAGCAGGGTGTCACGGTGCAGCGCCTTGCTGGCCCGGCGGTGAGTGCGGAACAGTGGCGGCTGTTTTATCAGTGTTATGCCAGTACTTATCTCAAGCGGGGCCAGTTTCCCTACCTGGATGAGGCCTTTTTTCTGCAGCTGGCGGAGACCATGGCGCGCCAAATCATGCTGGTGCTGGCCTTCCGGGGTGAGCAGCCGCTGGCGGCAGCGCTGTATTTCCAGGATGCGGAACAGCTCTATGGGCGTTACTGGGGGTGTCTGGAAGAGGTGGACGGGCTGCACTTCGAACTTTGCTATTACCAGGGGATCGAGCATGCCATTGAGGCGGGGTTGCAGGTGTTTGATCCCGGCGTACAGGGTGAGCACAAGATCCTGCGAGGCTTCGAGCCGGTCATCACCTGGTCCCTTCACTATCTTCGCGAACCCGGGTTCCATCGCGCCATCGCCGATTTCTGTCGCGAAGAGGCCGATCATGTGCAGCGCTACCGGGAGGAGGCGATGACGTTATTGCCGTTCAGGAAGGATGGGGGGTGATTAGCTACGAGCTACGAGCTACGAGCTACAAGCTACAAGCTACAAGCTATGCTTGATTGGATTAAGAAAGGCCGACAAGTTCCCAGGTTTTCGGCTTTTCTACGAAGCCGCTGTAGGAGCCTGCTTGCAGGCGATCCGAGGCTAAGCGCAGCGGATAACACATCTCGAGGGCGAACCTGCGGTGAAAGTGGCAGTTGCCTGGCAGGTTAAAGCTGGCCTGCAGTTTCATCGCACCGGTAAAGGTGTTTGTCCTCGCCGGACGGGCCCAAAGGGGTGTAACGCGACACCCCTCTGGACTCCCCCGCGCCCCGACTCCGTTCGACCCGCTCCGCGGGCACACTCCGGTACTAACACACTTTTTGGGGATCTGGCGGACGCAAAAAAGACTCGCTCCGCTCAGACAGGTTTTTTGCTCTACGCCGCCAGATCCTTCCGTTCCTCGACTGACTCTAACGGGGCAAGGTAGATGGTGCCGTGCTGATGACATTGGCGTTCTAGTATCGCGCAAACGCAGAAGGTTGCTGTAGGAGCGAGCCTGCTCGCGATCCGAGCCTTGGCGAGGTAAGAAAGTTTCGAGTTACGAGAAGCGAGTTTCGAAAGGCAAAACCGGATGCATGGAGAGCGGTTTGGGGTTTGAGTTTCGAGAAGGGATTCTGGAATCCATACCTCGCTTAGGCTCGGATCGCTTGCAGGCAAGCTCCTACAAAGAGACGCAGCACGCTTCACGCAACAAGCAACACGCCAGGGGCTTGCTGGTCCGAAGTGTTTACCGACGCGAAAAGGCGTCAGGCGTCCTACGCCGCTACCTGCTCGTCGCGGTGGTAGAGAATCGACATGGTGACCAGGTCGCAGGGGTCGGCCTGGGGGTGTTCCGGGGATTTGGGGCCGAGGGCGCCGGTGACGTCGTCCATTTCGCTGGCCTGGGGATCGTTCAGATCGGCAATGAACTCCCACACCCGGCCATCGCGATCCACAAGGGTGCCAGTATAGATGCTGTCGTCGAACAGGCAGACACTGGAGAACACCGTGCTTTCCAGATCCAGGCCCCGCTCCCGGAACCACCGGGTCAGTGACGGATCCAGGTCGCCATTGCGAACCTGGCGCGTGAGGTAGTCCACGGCAGCCCAGGCATTCCGTGTGCTGGCTTTGTTGAGTTCCATATCCGCTTACCTTGTTCTTGTGGCTGACACCAGTATGCCCCTTAGCCCAATCCGGATCCGGGGGCAGAGAGGCCAAAATATCCCGGAGTTGCAGGGCTATTCTGCGTGTACCTGTGTGCCAGGCTTATAGGCAGATGCTGAAATCAGTGTAAGCCATGTCTTAATTGTGAAGCGTGTTCATGGTCCTATTTGCGACTAACGGCGGTCAAAAAGCGGTGGAAGGGGGCATTCCAGCAGACTGGACAAGGCACGAACCAGTTCTTTTTCGGCGGTTTTCAGGGTGCCATCTGCCAGCGCCAGATCCACCGCACAGTCCACCACCGGGCCTTTGAGAAGTGGCGACAGATCGGCAAGGCGGTCCACGGCAAGGAACAGCTTGTCGCTGCTGCAATGGCTAAGGGGCAACAGGCTGCGCCCGGCGGGGAGCAGGCTGCCGGCGTACTGCCGGAACAGGGCTTCGGCGCTATCGCCTTTGGCGCCGCTGGCCCAGACCAGCACGGAGAACAATTGCTGCAACTCCTGGGCAACAGCGCCCAGGCGATGGAAGCGGGTGTGGCGATTTCGGCCGGCCTTGTCGTCCAGCTGCTGTCGGGCCAGTGCCATCAGGGTCCATTCAAACAGGCTGAAGTGTTGGTCCGCATTGCACAGGTTTTCCAGCTCTTTCAGGAACTGGACACGCTGGTCTGTCGGCAGGCTCTTCAGGCTGGGCAGGGCCATGTCGATCAGGGGGAGCCGGGTCTCCGCGCCCAGTGCCGATAGTGTCTGAATCAGTGTCTGCAGATCAGCAGAATCCGCTAACCCGCATTTGGCCAGTTGGGCTGCACCGTCGTACTGGCTGCGCGCCAGAACCAGGGCGAACAGAAGCTGCTGTGCCCCTTCCGGTGTGTGGGCCTGCTGGCGCACGGTGTCGGGCAGGCCTCCCAGCAGTTGCCGGGCATAGTCCATGTCACTCTGTTGAACCGTGCCCACCTGTTGTGATGGTACAGAAGCTGCGTTGGCCGTGGTGGGGCCTCCGGCGGCAAAGCCGGCGGTCCCTTCCGCTGCGGCTGGGCCCGACTGCGCGCTGGCTGGAGTTGAAGGCTGCTGTCTGGCGCGGGCCCGTGCGCGGGCCACCCATTCCGGACCGAGGGCGTCCAGACGCTCATCCAGTGACGGGTGGGTGGCCAGCCATTGCTTGAGCTTCATGGGGACGGAGGGCGCAAAGCACATGTGGCTCATGTCTTCGGCATGCCGGGAGGCCAGATAGGAGCCACCATCGTTGCGGATATGAATCAGGGCGCCCGCCAGCCCGGCGGGGTTGCGGGTGAATTGCACTGCTGAGGCATCGGCCAGCAACTCGCGCTGACGGCTGATGGCGGCCTTGATCAGGCGACCAAAGAACAGGCCCACATAACCAATCACGATCAGCGCCAGGCCCAGAGCCGGCAGGCCATTATTCTTGCTGTTACGGGAAGAATAGGAACGGTAGGAGCGACGATTACTGTGCAGCAGGTATTCACCTACCTTGCCCACGGCAAGGATACCCGCCAGCACGGCGACCATGCGCAGGTTGATACGGATATCCGAGTTGAGAATATGGCTGAATTCATGACCGATCACCGCCTGCAGTTCATCGCGGGAAAAGCGGTCCAGGCTGCCGCGGGTTACCGCAATGATGGCTTCGGAAGGACGAAAGCCGGCCGCAAAGGCGTTGATGGTGTGTTCATTATCCATCACATACACCTGCGGTACGGCAATGCCGGAAGCGATACTCATCTCTTCCACCACGTTGAGTAGTTGCCGCTCGGCGTTGTCTTTGGTGGAAGCATTGATCAGGCGTCCACCCAGCATTTCTGCCAGGGCGCTGCCGCCCTTGCGCAGTTGCCAGCTTTTCATCAGGCAGCCAACCAGGATGACCGCGAGGGTAATCAGGGCGCTCCAGTAAACCACCGGGTTAAGCAGTATGGAGCCATGTTGTGGATACAGCACGATATCGGAGAACCCGAGCAGGAGCACCACGGCGCCGGTGACACTGGCCACCACGGCAATGATGGCCAGACAGAAGTAGAGTACCAGCAGGCCAGTACGCCGTTTGGCTTTCTGTTGTTGCTGAAAAAAATCCATGGTCAGCGTGGCTTAAAAGCTGACTTTGGTGGCCTGCCGTGCGGCTTCGTTTTCAATCTGCAGCAACTGGGCTTCCTTGAAGCTGCCAAACAGCCCGCCGATGAAGTTCTGCGGGAACTGCTCCCGGTAGGTGTTGTAGTTCATGACCGCGTCGTTGAAGGCCTGACGGGCGAAACCGATACGGTTTTCCGTGCTGGTCAGCTCTTCCATCAGCTGGGACATGGTCTCGTTGGCTTTCAGGTCCGGGTAGTTTTCACTCAGGGCGAAGAAGTTGGCCAGTGAACCAGACAGCAGGGACTCTGCCTTGCCCAGGCGTGCCACGGCGGCCCCGTCATCCGGTGCGGCGGCGGCGGCTTTCTGGGCGCTGACGGCCTGATTACGTGCCTCGATCACCTGGGTAAGGGTTTCCTTCTCATGGCTCATGTAGGCCTTGGCGGTTTCCACCAGGTTGGGGATCAGATCATGACGGCGCTGCAGCTGTACATCAATCTGTGCAAAGCCGTTCTTGAAACGGTTCTTCAGGGCGATCAGACGGTTATAAACGGCAATGATGTAAACGATGATGGCGACGATAACGCCCAAAAAGATCAGCATGCCCATGCGGGTAATCCTTCCCCAAGCGAAAAATGTTGTGCATATAAGCTACTGCAAAAGTACGAATGGGGAAAGGTGGTTCTGCGTTGCTAAGCCGGGGGCATTCAGCACTTTTCAGGGGGTGTAGGTATGGCCGAGCCTCAAGGGAAGCAATTTCGAGTTGCGGGNCCCCAAGCGAAAAATGTTGTGCATATAAGCTACTGCAAAAGTACGAATGGGGAAAGGTGGTTCTGCGTTGCTAAGCCGGGGGCATTCAGCACTTTTCAGGGGGTGTAGGTATGGCCGAGCCTCAAGGGAAGCAATTTCGAGTTGCGAGTCACGAGTTTCGAAAATCTGAAACCCCGGGCTTGGAAGCGGGTTTGGGGTTTTGCTTTTCGAAACTCGTGACTCGCAACTCGCTTCTTCAGTATTTAATTCCCCACTTGCGGTACAGAAAGCCCATGATCCAGGCGGGGCCGATCATCAGATACTGGATGTCCTCGAAGAAAGAGGGCTTCTTGCCCTCTACCTTGTGTCCCCAGAACTGACCAATCCACGCCAGCACGAACACGATCAGGGAGAACAGCCAGACACTGATGCCGGCGGATTCGATCAGCGACAGGCCGGCGAGACAGAGCAGGCTGAACACCAGCATGCCTACCGCAATGGGCGGCGACAGACGCAGGTAGTAGAGAGTCACGAACACCAGTGCCAGCGAGGCCCAGTTGAGGCCGGGCAGCAGGGCGGGGAAGGGCAGCGCCCACAGGAAGCCGACAATGGTGAAGAAGATCACCGGCACACAGACAAAGTGCACTTTCTTGTTGGTGGGGTTCTGATGACTCTCGCCATAGGCATCGAGCCAGTCATCCATGCTGCGGGTCGCCATGATTACACCCTTTCAAACGCTGTTTCAGGGAGTATCGCACCGCAGTCAGGGTTCGTGAAGCTGTGTTGCGGGATCGAGTGGCTGGTGGAGAGTAACGAGTAACGAGTTTCGAAAAGCGAATGCCAGCATGTCTTTTGCCTTTCGCGACTCGAAACTCGTTACTCAAAACTGTTTGCTTGTGCTCCGACGTCGTAGGTCGGAAATGCCCGAAGGGCATCTCCGACATGGGGTTGCCTGATTTGCAGTGCGATGTCATGGCGGAGATTGGCTGACGCCAATTTCCGCCCTACGGGCTGTGCGTCAGGCATCGAGCGTCATGCGTCCAGCGTCTTCACGCCCCCAGCCAGACCGCCACGTCAGTGGGCTTGATCGGCAGGTAATGATCCACCAGTAGCGCGGTGAACAGCGCGAACAGGTAGGTGATCGAGTAGCCGAAGGTTTTCATGGGCAGCTTCGGGTCGTCGGAAAAGCGCAGTCGCACTGCATGGTAAAGAAATACCAGGCCCAGAATCAGGGCGGCCAGCAGGTAGATCAGATCGCTCATGCCGGTGAGGTAGGGCAGCAGGGTGCAGATAAACAGCAGGATGGTGTAGTACAGCACTGATTCCCGGGTGAACGGGATGCCGTGGGTGACCGGCAACATGGGAATGTCGGCCTTGGCATACTCGTCCTTGCGGTGAATGGCCAGGGCCCAGAAATGCGGCGGGGTCCAGACGAAGATGATCAGTACCAGCAGCCAGGCGTAGGGATGCACGTCACCGGTCACCGCGGCCCAGCCCAGCAGCGGCGGGATGGCGCCGGCAATGCCGCCGATCACGATGTTCTGCGGCGTGGCACGCTTGAGGTAAAGCGTATAAATGAAGGCGTAGCCGACAAAACCGAACAGGGTCAGCCAGGCGGTGAGTGGATTCACCAGGAAATAGAGCATCACCATGGAGCCGGCAGCCAGCAGTACCGCAAAGGTGATGGCGGCTTTGGGGCTGAGTTTACCGGCTACCAGCGGACGCTTTTCGGTGCGGGTCATGATCGCATCGATCTTCTGGTCCATGATCTGGTTGATGGCCGCAGAGGACATCATTGCCAGGGTCAGGCCGATAAAGGACGGGATGAAAATATCCAGCGGCACCATGCCGGGCGGATCGGTGGCCAGGAACATCCCTGCCACGGCGGTCACCATCAGCAGCATGACCACGCCGGGTTTGGTCAGCGCCAGATAATCGCGCCAGGTTGCGGATTCGCTCATGAAGGATCTCCTTCCTGTCGCGGGCTGCGCATGGCGCATTTCACATTAATGGCACGGATGAACAGCACCAGAATGGCGAGCAGGATCACTGCCACGAAGTTGTGGGCCACGGCCACGTCCAGCGGCACCGAGAACATCACATTGCTGATGCCCAGAGCCAGCTGCACCACCAGTAAACCCAGCAGGACAAACGCAAAGTTGCGGAAGAACATGCTGCGGGCGCGCAGCAGGATCTTGGCGACCAGGGCCAACACCAGCAAGGTGACCACCAGCGCGCCAAAGCGATGCATCACATGAATGGTAGTGCGTGCCTCGTTATGCAATACACCGAATTCATAATCTGGCTTGTCGTGCTCATGGCCCCAGAAGATGAAAGCATCTTCAAAGTTGAGGCGGTCCTGCCAGCCTTCCTCGCAAACCGGTAATTCGGTACAGGCCACGGCGGCATAGTTGCTGGCGGTCCAGCCGCCCAGGGCAATCTGCAGAATCACGGCTGCAAGGGTCAGTGAGGCGATGGGCTTGAGCATGCGCACATCGCAGTCATTGAGGAAGCTGGGCCAGCGATACACGCGGGCCGTCAGTAACACCAGCAAGGTAAAAGTGGTGAACCCGCCCAGTAGATGCAGCATCACGATGGTGGGCTGCAGGCCCATGGTGACCGTCCACATCCCCAGAATGCCCTGAAAAATCACCAGCGCGACCAGAAACAGGGGCAGCTTGAGCGGTTGTTTCTCCCGTTTGCGGTTAATGAAGGACAGCACTGCGATGATGATGATGGTCAGGCCCAGGGTGGAGGCAAAATAGCGGTGCACCATTTCCGGCACTGTCTTGTGGGCTTCGCGCAGGCTGCCCGGCTCGGTTTCGTTGGTGGTGTTGACGTGCTCGATCGCCTTGCGCACATCCAGGTGACCATAACAGCCAGGCCAGTCCGGGCAGCCCAGGCCGGCATCGGAAAGCCGGGTCCAGGCGCCAAGGGTAATCACCCCGGCGGCCAGAATGATGGCAAAAATACAGAAACCGCGCAGCCAGCGCTGCGATACAGTAGGAGTAGACATAAGCTGATTAACCGATCAGTGACCCTTTCAGGGTCCGTTTGAGGTCTACGCGGATGTTTTCCGCTTCTTCCAGTGTGGCTTCCATGTTTTCGTGCGTGGGGTAACGCATGAAGATCTGGCCGTCCGGGCTGACCAGAAAGATATCGCCAACAGGGTGGCTGGGATCCGGGGAATACACCGGTGCCAGCGCCTGCTGCACGGCCTCCGGGGCAGCATGGATGGAGATCATGCCGTCCACATTGTCGCGGAGAAATTCGCTCAGGCTGGTGCCGGCGGGGGCGGTGTGCAGTACCACGCGGCGCACCCGGTCGATATCTTCACCCAGCGCCAGTCTTACCTGGCGAACCTGGTAATACAGGCCGTTCTTGCAGCGGGTATCGCACTCGCTGCCTGCAACATAGAGGATAGACCACATGCCCTTGGTGTCGTCGGCACCAAAGGGGTGTCCCTCGCCGTCGCTGGCTTCCAGCGCTGTCACGTCGATATGGGGAATCAGCAGCTGCCCCTTGTTCTGCCGGGGCAGCTCCCAGGGATCAATCAGGAAACGGCCGGCGAGGGCAAACAGCAAAAAAGGGCTGATGATGGCGACCAGGGTCAGCTTGTTCTTGGTCTTCGGTGACATGTCGGTGTCTGTTCTCCATGGTGGCGCCGGATAACGGGGCGGCCACCTTATTCAGGCTTGCCAGTGAGGCGACGCTTCTGGGCACGAGTTCCCGCGAACAAAAAAATCACCAGCGCGGCGATGGCCAGTCCAAGCCATTGCAAGGCATAGGCCTTGTGCTGCTCCGGCCCCATCACGGTGATGTCCTGCCAGTGCCTGGGAAGAGGCTCGTTGCCGCCCAGGGACAGTTCCGGGGTGACCCGGATTTCAAAGGGCGCCAATTTTACCCCAAGTTTTTCGCCAATGGCGTGAAAATCCACTTTTTGTACCCGTAGAGGCCATTGATTGTCGGGCAATTGCTCGTCTTTCAGCACAAACGCCTCTCCGGGGGACTGATAAACGATGCCGTCCACCTGAATGCGGCCTGCGATGGCAGGCACATCTGGCAGCACATCCCGGCGCGCACCCCGCGGCAGCCAGCCGCGGTTGATCAGTACCCAGTGGCCTTCATCGGTAAGCATGGGGCTGAGCAGGTGATAGCCTGCCACTCTGTTCAATGTGCGGTTATCCAGCAGCACCGGATGGGCATTATCGATTTCACCGAACAGCCGGGCGCGACGGTGGCGTGGGTCCTCGTTGGCCAGCAGGGTGGCCAGATTGGCGGGGGCAAGTTCTGCCTGCTGTTGTTGGCTCTCCAGCCAGAGCCGTTTTTCTTCGGCCCGTTCCAGCTGCCACCAGCTCAGGCGCAGACAGGTGCCGACAACGATAAAAAGGGCGGTAAGCGCCAGGTAGGCCCTGATGCGGGTGCGCGTTGCCATAGTCTCGATCTCAGCCAGTCAGGCGTGGAGCGCCAGCCTTTTCATGTGCACGGCGGCGGCGGATGATTACAATGGCGGCACATTCTACATAGGACGGCGTCAGGCGGCCATGCACAGCGGGCCGACAAAATTGTCCTTAGGCTGTCCATAGAAGGATATTGAAGGAGACACACAATATATGTGGTGGGTAAAGCTGATTGTCATCGTGCTGCTGCTGGCGGCGCTGTTTTCCCTGGGGCGGGCCTTGATGGCGCTGGTGAAAGGGGAGAAAGGGGAGGGTAAATCCAAGACCATGCGCGCACTGGCCTGGCGGGTGGGTTTTTCGGTGGCGGTGTTCCTGTTCATCCTGCTCAGCATGATGATGGGCTGGATTACTCCCCATGACGTGAACCCCAAGCTGCGCTATGGGCAGCCCATCGAGCAGCAAGCGCCAGCCGAGTAAAATCCGGGTAAAAGGATGGCGGCAGGGCGAACTGGTTAGCCAGGCGGGACTCTTATGACACCATAAATGCCTGAATCAGGAGCAGATAATGGTTGTTATGAGATTGATTCTACTGGTTTTTGTGCGGCTTGTGGCGCGTGCGGAGAGGGCGGCTCAGGCGGTGGCTGATGGTCGAGAGCCTGCACGGACGATGTGTCGCCAGAAAAAAAGCAGAAATTTTCGCCTCCGGCGGGAACTTTCGCCCGGGCGGCCTGACTAACTCTTTGCAACAAGCGTTTTCTCCTCAAGAAACGAAACATCAGGCAACCCTCGGGGCGTACGATCATATCGACGCCCCGTTTTTTTTGGCCGCTCTGAGGCTGCTTCGCGCAACACGCAAAAAACAGAGGGGCTGGATCCAAATGTCTATCTGTCCCGGGGCGGGGCCGGGGGGAAGGCCAGGGTGGCCACATTGGGGCCTCTGGCATCGGATACTTTCGCTGGACCTTCCTTCTTTACTTCATCGATGCGAATGATGGCCTGCAGGGGAATATAGGAGCGGATCACATCGCTGAATTCGTTTTTCAGCTTTTCTTCTGCCGGGTCCACAACCACTCCGGAGCGCTCACCAAAACGGAATTCCTCCACCTCTATAAAACCGTAAAGCTCGCTTTGATATATCTGCCCGGCATATATCTCGTAGGTTTTGCCATTATTAAGGAATATGACACGATAGATCTGGCGTTCTGTTGACATCGGAATATCCGTGGCTGGCCAAAAAAGAAACAGGGTCGGGCGTGGAGTAATCAAAAAACGGGGTTGCTGGCGGAGCTTGCTGATTCCGCAAGGAATTATAGCGATGCAGGCTGACAAAAAGTATCGCCGCATCTGCCTGAAAAGCTTGATAAACCCTGCCGTTTGGCTGGACTTTGCCCATGCGAATGACTAGAGTTGGCGCCCATAAATGCAATAGGGCATTTTGCCGCACCTTGCCAACCCGCTGAATCAACAGCTGTCGGGAACTAGCTGTTTGATTTCATTGGGATTGCGCCTGTGCGACGGTAGTAAATGACCACCCCCTTGGTCGCTGCGGTCCACAGTTCGGTGTAGCAGATTTCCATCGCATCAATCCTGAAACTTCGCTTTCCAGGTGCCGGAAACGGCAAAGAACAAGGCGTGCCCACTCAGAGGCTACGCTGGGGAAAACAGGGAGCAAACGCATGCAGTCAACTCTGTTCCACCGCGCGGCAGCGGGTCTGACGTCACTGATGATCAGTGGCATGACCTTCGCCAGCGACTGGACCGAACGTTCCAATCTTGACCTGCGACCCGGTGTTACCGAGGTCAGCCAGGAGATTCAAGACCTTCACACTACCGTTCTCTGGATTGTGACCGTTATCGGTCTGCTGGTGTTCGGCCTGATCGTGATTTCCATGATCCGCCACCGCCGTTCCAAGAACCCGAACCCGGCCACTTTCCACGAAAACGTATTCCTGGAAGTGCTGTGGACCGTGATTCCGTTTGTGATTCTGATCGCCATGGCGGTGCCCGCCACTCGCGTGCTGGTCAAGCTGGATGACAGTGCTGAATCCGAACTCACGGTGAAGGTGACCGGCTACCGCTGGAAGTGGAGCTACGAGTACCTTACCTACGAAGATGACAACGATATTGGTGTCTCCTTCTTCTCCAACCTGGCGACCCCGCCGGAACAGTACAACAACCCGGTCCTGGCCGGTGGTCTGTTCCCCTACGGTACTGCGAAGGACCTGGTCGGCAAGGAAGCTCCCGAGAAGGACCACAACTATCAGTTGGAAGTGGACAAGAAACTGGTCATCCCGTCAGGCCAGAAAGTCCGTTTCCTGGTCACTTCCGACGACGTGATCCACTCTTTCTGGGTGCCGGATTTCGGCGGCAAGAAAGACGCCATCCCCGGCTTCGTGAACGAAACCTGGGCGCTGGTACCGGAAGGCAAGGAAGGCACCTACTACGGTCAGTGTGCTGAACTGTGTGGCAAGAACCACGCCTTCATGCCGATTGCGGTGGAAGTGGTAACCCAGGACGACTTCAAGGCCTGGATTGCCGAAGAGAAAGAGAAGGCCGCTTCCGGCCCGGATCTGACGCCGTTCTCCGGTCTCGATCAGGCCATGGAAGAAGGTCAGCAGGTCTACGCATCTGCCTGTGCCCTGTGTCACGGTGCCAACGGTGAAGGCGGCATTGGTCTGCCGTTTGCCGGTACCGACTTCGCTACCAAGAGCGAGCACCTGAACGAACATATCGATGTGCTGGTAAATGGCCGTGCTGCCATGCCCGCATTCAAGGCTCAGTTGACTCCGCGCCAGATTGCGGCGGTAGTTACCTACGAGCGTAACGCTTTCGGCAACGACACCGGCGATCTGATCCAGCCCGCCGATGTTAACGACCACGAATAAGGGAGGGGATAGCAATGTCTACTGCAGCTGCAACCCATGATGATCACCACGATCATCACCACGCCCCGACCGGCCTGAAACGCTGGCTGTTCAGCACCAACCACAAAGATATCGGTACCCTGTACCTGTGGTTCAGCTTCGCCATGTTCCTGGTTGGCGGCTTCATGGCCATGGTAATTCGTGCCGAGCTCCTCGAGCCCGGCATGCAGTTCGTGGATCCGGAGTTCTTCAACCAGATGACCACCGTTCACGGTCTGGTCATGGTATTTGGTGCGGTAATGCCCGCCACGGTTGGCCTGGCCAACTGGATGATCCCGCTGATGATTGGTGCGCCGGATATGGCGCTGCCGCGGATGAACAACTGGTCCTTCTGGATCCTGCCGTTCGCCTTCGGCATCCTGATCTTCGCCGTGCTGATGAGCGCCTTTGGTGCCGGTAACCCCAGCGCGCCGAACTTCGGCTGGACCTTCTACGCGCCGCTGTCTACCAAGTACGGCCCGGCGTCTACCGACCTGTTCATCCTGTCCGTTCACATGATGGGTATTTCCTCCATCATGGGCGCGATCAACGTGGTGGTAACCGTCTTCAACATGCGTGCCCCGGGCATGACCCTGATGAAGATGCCGCTGTTCGTATGGACCTGGCTGATCACTGCCTTCCTGCTGATTGCGGTAATCCCGGTTCTGGCCGGTGCGGTAACCATGATGCTGACTGACCGTCACTTCGGCACCAGCTTCTTCGATGCCGCCGGTGGTGGTGACCCGGTACTGTTCCAGCACGTATTCTGGTTCTTCGGGCACCCCGAGGTGTACATCATGATCCTGCCGAGCTTCGGTATCGTGTCTGCGATCATTCCGGCCTTTGCCCGCAAGCCGCTGTTCGGTTACGCCTCCATGGTGTACGCGACTGCATCCATCGCGCTGCTGTCCTTCGTGGTCTGGGCTCACCACATGTTCACCGTGGGCATGCCGCTGGCCGGTACCCTGTTCTTCATGTACATGACCATGCTGATCTCGGTACCCACCGGTGTGAAGGTGTTCAACTGGGTAGCTACCATGTGGCGCGGTTCCATGACCTTTGAACTGCCGATGAAGTGGGCGATCGCGTTCGTGATCCTGTTCACCTGTGGTGGTCTGTCCGGTCTGATGCTGGCCATGACTCCCATCGACTTCCAGTACCACGATACCTACTTCGTAGTGGCTCACTTCCACTATGTACTGGTGACCGGTGCCATCTTCTCCATCTTTGCAGCGGCCTACTACTGGCTGCCCAAGTGGTCCGGCGTCATGCCGAGCAAGCTGCTGGGCGAGCTGCACTTCTGGAACTCCCTGATTTCCGCCAACCTGCTGTTCTTCCCCATGCATTTCGTGGGTCTGGCCGGCATGCCGCGTCGTTACGCTGATTACGCGCTGCAGTTTGCGGATTACAACTTCTGGATTTCCATTGGTGGCTTCTGGTTCGGTCTGTCCCAGGTGATCTTCCTGGTGGTAGCAGTACGCTGCGCCATGAAGAAAGGCGAGCCGGCTCCGGCCAAGCCCTGGGAAGGTGCCGAAGGTCTGGAATGGGAAGTGCCGTCTCCGGCGCCGTTCCACACCTTTGATACCCCGCCGGTCATCAAGTAACAGACACGGAACGAGGGCACTATGAGCGACAATCAGCCACTCAGCGTAGAACAGCGCAACAAGCGTACGTTGAAAAAGCTGGTGATCTGGGCGATTGGCATGTTTGCCTTCGCCTTCCTCATGGTGCCTTTCTACAACGTGATCTGTGACATCACTGGACTGAACGGCAAGACATCCAGTACGGCCGCTACCGATGCTCCGGCACAGGTGGTGGAAGACCGTACCGTGACAGTGGAATTCATTACCCAGAAAGGGGATGGGATCACGGGTGAGTTCACCTCTGAGACCAAGCGGGTAAAGGTGCATCCGGGTGAAATCACCCTGGTAAACTTTTATGCCAGCAACCCCACGGATTCGGACATGGTGACCCAGAGCATCCCTTCGGTGACACCGGGGGTCGCGGCGCGCTACCTGCACAAGACCCAGTGCTTCTGCTTCGATCAGCAGACCCTGGCAGCAGGCGAGCGCAAGGACATGCCGATGATCTTCTATCTGGATCCGGAAATTCCCAGTCACATCAACCAATTCACTCTGTCATACACCATCTTTGATGTGACAGAGCGGGTCGCCGGTAAAAACAACAGCGTGGCTGTGAACTGATAACAGCCGGTTGTAGAGGAGAATTTTGATGGCTACTGACAAGTATTACGTACCGGAAAGCAGCCCCTGGCCGCTGACCGCGTCTATCGGTCTGTGCATGACCGCCGTGGGCGGTGCCCACTTTATTCAGCAGAGCACCATGGCCGACATGGAGCCGAGCTTCTCTGGCAAGCCCCTGTTCTTCCTGGGTCTGGCCTGGTTGTTGGTGGTAATCGCCCTGTGGTGGCGTGACACCATCAAGGAATCCGTCACTGGCCTGCACAGCAACCAGCTGGGCGGTTCCTACCGTCAGGGCATGTTGTGGTTCATCTTCTCCGAGGTGATGTTCTTCGCAGCCTTCTTCGGTGCCATGTTCTATACCCGCTGGCTGATCATTCCGTGGCTGGGCGGTGAAGGTACCGGAGCCATGACCCACGAGCTGCTCTGGCCGGAATTCCAGCCCATGTGGCCGCTGACCGAAACCCCGGGCGGTACCACTACCACCCCGATGGGTGCCTGGGGCCTGCCGGCCATCAACACTGCTATCCTGCTGGTATCCTCCATTACCCTGACCATTGCCCACCATGCGCTGCTGGAAGGCAAGCGCGGCACCCTGATCCTGTTCCAGGCCGCCACCGTGGCACTGGGCGTGATCTTCCTGGGCCTGCAGGCGCTGGAATATGTGCACGCCTACGACATGGGCCTGACCCTGGATGCTGGCATCTACGGCAGCCTGTTCTTCCTGTTGACCGGTTTCCATGGTGCCCACGTGACTATCGGGACCATCTTCCTGCTGGTTACCCTGATCCGTGTGATCAAGGGTCACTTCAGCGAAGACAACTGCTTTGCCTGGGAAGCGGGTGCCTGGTACTGGCACTTTGTGGACGTGGTATGGTTGTTCCTGTTCGTTACCGTGTACTGGTTGTAAGAGCCGCTGCACGCATCACGCGACAGGCAACACGAAAAAAGCCGCGCTCCGAAAGGAGCGCGGCTTTTTTGTGGCCGCTCTGCGGCTGCAACACGCTTCACGCAACATGCTGCACGCAAAGGTCAAAAGCGGATTGACCACAGAGCGCACAGAGGGAATCGCTTTTCTCCGTGAACTCTGTGACCTCTGTGGTAAACCTGCTTTAGCGAATATTGAACACGTCGATGATGGTCTGGGTGGCGTCGATGACGCGGACCACTTCGTTGTCGATGATCACATCGCTGATGCCGTCGATATGGCGGATGTCGTCGTAGACTGGCAAGCGCTGGCTGTTGTAGTACACATCATCGGGCAGTCGCTGGCCCTTTTGCAGCTTCTTCTGCCAGCCCGGCGGCAGCTTGCCGCCGCGGGCGACTTTCTTCTGCAGGCCCGGGGGCAGGGATTCGTAGTCGCGACGGCTCATATGTGCGCGCAGGGCCTCGCGTTCACGCTGGCTGTAGCGGTAGTCGGAATAATCACGGTCGCGGCGGCTGTCTACCAGCTGTGTGCGGTGCGTATCTTCATGCTGGGCGTTTTTTTCCCAAGGCGGGCGGGCCTGGCTCAGGGTCGGTAAGGCGCTGAGGCCAAGCAGGGTAGTAAGGGCAAGCACGGAGGTAGTCTTCATGGGGTTCTCCTTATTCTCCGACCGTTCTGTCTGTCAGGTCTGACTTTCTATTCTGGCAATGGTGCCGCCAGAACGGGGACAAAATGTGTCTGGATGTGGCCGTGGTCACAAAGAATATGGATTCAGCATGGGACTGAAATGTGCAAACAAGGCGCAGGGAATGTGAAACAGGGTAAAACCGGGGGATGATCTGAGCTACGAGCTACAAGCTACAAGCTACAAGCTACAAGCTACAAGCTACAAGCTACAAGCTACGCTTGATTCGATAGGGAAACCCGGAATAGTTCCCCGGTTTGCACATTTCTACGAAGCCGCTGTAGGAGCTTGCCTGCAAGCGATCCGAGCCTAAGCGAGATAAGGATTCCAGAGGCGAGTGACGAGTACCGAGTTTCGAAAATCAAAAGAGAACAACCAAGCACGGATTTGAGGGTTTTGCCTTTCGAAACTCGCTTCTCGTAACTCGAAACTTTATTACCTCGCTTGGGCTCGGATCGCTTGCAGGCAAGTTATTCGCTACGCTCACTCTGCGGGCCAGCCTTCGGCTGTTACCTCCGTTGCACTCCGGTTCCTACAGCGGGGTATAGCGAGTGTTTTACCGATGCAAAAAGGCATCAGGCATCAGGCGTCAGGCGCTCGCGTATCCATTTCCCGATTTCGCGGATCTGTTCCAGGCACACCATGTGTTCCATGGGGTAGGTGCGATATTCGGGGGACAGGCCCATTTGCTGCAGGCTGGCCACCGCGCGCTGGCCCAGTTCTTCTGCCACCACCGGGTCCATGGTGCCATGGCTGACCATCACGGGTATTTGGCCATTCGCATCGCTCAGGGTGACAGGCATGGCCATGTAGGTGGACAGGGTCAGCAAGCCAGCCAGGGTTTGCGGGTGCCGCAGTGCGCACTGATAGGCTACAGCGCCGCCCTGAGAGAAGCCGGCGATGATGATCCTGTTGCTGGCAATGCCGCGCTGGATTTCCCGTTCGATCAGGGCGTCTACCGCGTCAGCGGATGTCAGCACGCCACTCTCATCCACCTTGCGGTCGATATCCATGGCGAGGATGTCGTACCAGGCGGGCATCACTATGCCGCCATTGACGGTGACGGGAATGTTGGGCGCATGGGGGAAGATAAAGCGTACCGGCAGATCGGCGGTCAGCTGCAGCTCCGGCACGATGGGCTCGAAGTCATGACCACTGGCTCCCAGTCCGTGCAACCAGATGACACTGGCCGTGGCGGGTTGCCCGGGTTCGATTTCAATGCATTCCAGCAGGGCCATGGTCATTCACCTCCGGCTACGATGACGCGTACCGCATTGAGCTGGCACTGGGCATTGGAGAGCAGTTTTTCCAGCTGAGCGGTCTGCTCCTCCAGGGCGTGGATCTCTTCGTCACGTACCGCCGGGTTCTTGGCTTGCAGTGCCTTCAGACGGGCCAGTTCATGGGACTGTTCCTGACGCATGGCCTGCAGGGCATCAGCAATGATCACCTCTGCCTCCTTGCCGGCAGCGTCGTCATTACCCTTGAGCAGCTTTTCCAGCAGCGGCTTCTGGCTCGACACAATCTTGCGGCTGAGGGGCTTGTCCATCTTGTGGCATTGCTGGCTGAGGCCGTCATGGCTGATCGCCTGGCTGATATTTTTGCCATTGCCATCCAGCAGGTGGCGGATCACCGTGCAGGGCAGGAAGCGGTCCGCCTGCAGGTGGCGCGGGGCCATGGATTCCACCGTATAGATGGCCTCGATCAACAGGGTGCCAGCCTTGATGCGCGGGTTTTTCAGCAGGCTGACGGCGGCCTTGCCCCGTTGCTCGCCCAGCAGCATTTCCATGCTGCCGGTGACCATGGGGTGCTCCCAGGTCATGAACTGCATGTCATCCCGGCTCAGGGCGGTGGCACGGTCATCGGTCATGGTGATGCCTTCGTCCGGCAGCCCCGGGAAGGCGTCGCGCATGTGCGGACCAGGTTTGAGAATCACCGCGGTGTCGGAGTGTTCTTCCACGTCCACGCCATAACGATCAAATACCCGCTGCATGAAGGGCAGGGGGGAACTGTCATCCGCCTCCTGCAGGGCTGCTTTCAGTGCGTCGGCCTTGTCGCTGTCGCAGGAGCTGAGCTCCAGCAGGCGGTCGCGGCCGGTTTCCATCAGGGTGTGCAGTTCGTCAGCAATGCTGCGGGTATCGTCCACCAGAGCATCAATGGCGGTGTATTCGGGGTCGCTGTTAAGCAGCGGTTCCAGGGCATCGCGGCTGCGCAGGTAGATGTCATGGCCAGCCGGATTGGTGTGCTCAAAGGCATTCATGCCTTGGTGATACCACCGGTACAGCACTTCCTGGGCGTGGCCCTCGAAATAGGGCACATGAATCTGAATATCCTGCTGCTGGCCAATACGGTCCAGACGACCGATGCGCTGTTCCAGCAGATCCGGATTGAGGGGCAGATCCAGTAGCACCAGATGATGGGCAAACTGGAAGTTACGGCCTTCGGAGCCGATCTCGGAGCAGATCAGCGCCTGGGCGCCATCCACTTCATCGGCAAAGAAGGCGGCGGCCCGGTCCCGTTCGATCAGGTCCATGTCTTCATGGAACATGGCGATATTCATGCCCAGCTTGTAGTTGCAGTGGGCGTGCAGGTCACTGGCAGTGTGGCGGTTGGCACAGATCACCAGCACCTTGTCGTGACGGTGCTGCTTGAAGAACTGCTCCAGCCAGCTGACACGGGGATCCAGGCTGCACCAGCGGTCATCATGATAAAGGGTTTCCGGGTGCAGCTGGCCGTCCAGGCCTTCGTCGCTGTCGTAGCGGTATTCGTCCGGCAGCTCAAGGGGATAGCCATGCACGGTTCGCTGCGGGAAGCCGGCAATGTTGTGGCGGCTGTTACGGAACATCACCCGACCCGGCCCGGAGCGGTCCAGAAGCTCGGCCAGAATCCCGTCACGGTCACTGTCTGTGATGGTCATGTCCGGCAGCAATGCCTGGGCACGCTTGATCAGATCCGCATCCCAGTTGGATTGGTCGTGCAACTCGCCGGCCAGCTGGGCGATCTCCTGGTAATGGCTCTGCTCTTCTCGGAAGGCGTCCAGGCTGGGGTAGCGGTCCGGGTCCAGCAGACGCAGGCGGGCAAAGTGGCTTTCCAGCCCCAGTTGTTCCGGGGTGGCGGTGAGCAACAGCAGACCGCGGGCCTGACGGGCGATGGCGTCCACTCGCTGGTAGCTCTCGCTGGGAGCGTCTTCGCTCCACGCCAGATGGTGTGCCTCGTCTACTACCAACAGGTCCCAGTCAGCGCTGGCCAGCTGCTCGATATCGCATTCGGCGAGGAACTCGGTGCTGCACAGCACCAGCTGCTCAGTCAGGAAAGGGTTGTCGTTGTTGGCTGGCGCTTCGCCTTGCTCTTCGGCAACCTGCTCTTCCGCAATAATCTGCGCGAGCATGTCCTTGATACTGGTTTCCGGCTGCAGGGCGTCAAGGCGTTCACGATCAAAGATCGAGAAGTGCAGATTAAAGCGGCGCACCATTTCCACAAACCACTGGTGAACCAGGGCAGGCGGAACGACCACCAGCACCCGGCTGGCTCGGCCGGTAATCAGTTGTTGATGCAGAATCAGGCCGGCTTCGATGGTTTTACCCAGCCCCACTTCATCGGCCAGCAAAACTCGCGGCGCATAGCGGTTGGCCACCTGGTCGGCGATATAAAGCTGGTGGCCGATATGATCGATGCGCGGGCCGCGCAGTCCCTTGATGCGAGACTGTTGTTGCTGGCAGTGGGCATTCAGTGCGTCGACCCGCAATTCGAACCAGCGATTGGATGACAGCTGGTTGGAGAGCAGTCGATCCAGGGCGGAATTCAGTCGCAGGGTGTGGCCCAGCAGGGTTTCCGGTACGGGCTGCACATTGTCGGGCTCCCCGGCCGGGTGTGCCATGTAGACCTTGAGACCATTGAGTTCGTTGACCTCGGCCACGGTCAGTTCCAGCTCGCCTTCGGTGCGAATGGTGTCGCCGGTGTCGAAGGTCACACGAGACAGGGGCGCATTGTTGATGGCGTAGGTGCGCTCTTCTTCCACGGCGGGGTATTCCACCGTGACCAGACGGTAGTCCAGTTCCTTGATGATGCCGAGACCCAGTTCGGTTTCGGATTCGCTCAGCCAGCGCTGGCCGGGGGTAAAGTCTGTCATTGTCGCTGCCGGTTGATTTATTGGTTCAAGGGAAGGGGGGCGAATTATACGGCTTTGTGCGCCGCGCTTCGATGTTGACAGGTCTGCATGACACGCTTTTGTTATGCTGCAGATTCAATTTCCAGTGGGTAATTGCAAATGGGTGATGTGGTCCCTTTCCAGAAACCGGCCAAAAAGACGCCGCGCAAGGGCATGTGCCAGCATGGCTTTCACAAGTGGAAGGTGTGCAAGGAAAAGCAGTTCGATGTGAAACAGGGCAAGTTGGTCACGGTGTATCGTTGTGAGCGCTGCGGCAAGCAGAAGGTGACCGCGCACTAAACGCTTCGCATGAGTTGCATTGATCTGACTCAGACTATGCTCTTACTCGAGATTGTAAAATCATCCCGTCGGCAGCAGGAATGTCGCCGTACACAATGTATACCCCTCGCCGTTTATTTTTAAAAACAATTGCTTATAAGTATTTTTGCAAATATCCCGGCTTGCATCTTTTTGTGGCGGTTTGGTTAACATTTGTTCCATAATTTCGGAAAAGTGAGACGTGCTGCTCGTTTTGGTGGCGCTATAACAATAAAAGCCGGGATCGATTATGGAAGCAGGGAAGTTGCTTGCCCGATATGCCATGGGGCTGTCGGCCGTCATGGTGATATTGACCGTCAGTGCCTGTGGTGGCGGTGGTGGCTCCTCCGCAGGGGCAGTAGCCGGCTCGCCCGCGCCAACGCAACCCACCGACCCGGTCGATCCGCCGCAGGAAACGGATCTGGATACCTGGCTGCGCGCCGTTATCACAGAAAAGTCGCTCACCGGTGATCCTGCTGCGGCCCGTCAGATCGTTCAGACAACCCCTGCTGACGACCCCAGAGTAAAACTCGGCCAACTTCTGTTTTTCTCCCATACCCTGTCCGGGGACCGCTCGGTGTCCTGTGCCACCTGTCATATGCCAGATTTTGGCGGCAGTGATGCCTTGTCGCTGGGGGTCGGTGTCTCTCCGCAGGACGCCGCCAGAGTGGGGCCGCCGCGGCGCCTCAATGCCAGCACCGATCTGGATCCGGCCGCCGATGGCCGGCCGAACATGCACCGCAACAGCCAGACGGTGTTCAACAGTGCGCTTTATGATCGCAGTCTCAGTTATGACGGGCGCGTCTTTGTGCTGGATGAAGCCGTGGCTGCCGGCGGCAAGGGGCAGACCATCCGGACACCGGACACCGGTAACTTGTCCGATGCTTCAGCCGCCGATGGCCTTCTGGAGGTGTTCTCCAAGTTCCCCCTGACCAACCACAATGAAATGCGCGGCTATCTTTACAGCGCCCTGTCCGAGGACGAGTACCGCGAGCGTCTGGTGGCCCGGCTGCGGGGCGAGGCGGATCCTGAAATGCTGTCGGTGGAGGGAAGCGGCAACTGGCTGACCCTGTTCCGTAGTGCCTTTGCCCAGCCGGACGCCAGTGCCCAGGAGGTGATTACCCTGGTCAATGTGCAACGGGCCCTGGCCGCTTATATGTCTTCCATGGTGTTCGTGGACAGCGCCTGGAGGAACTATGTGCAGGGCGATGATGGTGCGATCAACGAGAAAGCCAAACAGGGCGCCCGGCTGTTTTTTGCCGGCAAGGATGAAGGTGGCCTGGGTTGTGCGTCCTGTCACAGCGGCGATTTCTTCACCAACGAAAAATTCTACAACGTGGGTTTTCCGCAGATCGGTCGGGGCTTTCTGCGTCCGGAAAAAGACGATATCGGCCGCTGGAACAGCACCCGTCTGGAAGCGGACAAGTACGCGTTCCGGGTGCCCAGTCTGCTCAACATCCAGGTCACTATGCCCTATGGCCATGCCGGGACCTTTGACCAACTCAGCGAAGTCATTCGCTATCACGCCAATCCGCGCCAGGGGCTGACCCTGTTTGATTTCGGGTTGCAGCAGCTGGCGCAGTTCCAGGGTATTGAAGGGTATGACTACGCCGAGAGCCATAGTCAGGCGGTACAGGCCGCGTCCAGTTTCCTGCTGGCGGAACCCCTGCTGCCAGGTCGTGATCTTTCCGACGAGGAGGTGAATGCCCTGATCGTGTTCCTGCGCACCCTCAGCGATGACTGTGTGCGGGACTTTGGCTGTCGTAATCAGTGGACGCCGACGCTGGATGAAGACCCTGATGGCAACCTGCTGGTGGCGGGCGTGAACCCGGGCGTTGATCCGGAAACTCCTGTGGATCCGGATCCTGATACGGGTGAACCGCCGGTGGACCCGGTGGATTACCCGAAAGCAGTTGCCCTTGATTTTACAGCTCCGCCTCGGGCTACCTTCGCCGAACTGGCAAGCTGTAATGAAGAGCCGTCTTTGCTGGCGGTGAACTCCGGGCTACCTGTCTTCCTGCCGAGACATCTGTTTGCCTTCGGTCTTTACGATCTGATCGGTAACCCGCTGCATCCCCATGGATTCGATCAGGACACCTGGAATCTGGATGCGGTATTCAGTATCGAGCCGGTAATGATTGCCGGTGGTGTCAGCGCGGGCTATCTGGATGACGATTGCTGGCTGGATCTGGCCTATGCTGGTGGCGATGCATCGGGCATGGTGTTTTATCGGAATCGCGGCGGTCAGCTGGGCTTCGACAGCATGGATCTGCTCACTGACGATCCCGGGAGACGGTTTACCGGTACCGCGCTGATTGATCTGAACGGGGACTACCGCCGTGAAATGCTGTTTGGCAATGTGCGAAGTCAGGTGCTGCCGATCTATTCCAGCAATGATGACGGCGACTATTACCCGGTGGCCAAGCTGCCCATGAGCCGTAACACCTACGGCATGTCGTTTGCTGATGCCAACCATGATGGCTACCCGGATATGTTCCTGGCCCACTGGTATTTCGGCAATGTACTGACGGCGCCGGTATTCTGGAAAAACAACGCCGGGCAGGAAGTAGAGAATTATGACTCCGAGGCAGGCCTGTCCAACGACAGCCTGCAGCAGGCCTTCAACTTTTCCCCGCAGTTTGCCGATATCAACGCAGATGGCGAGCTGGATCTGCTGCTGGCTTCGGATTTCGGTACCAGCGTGGTCATGGAAGGGCAGGGTAACGGTACCTTTGCCAATATCACCGACCGGGACATCATCACCGATGAGAATGGGATGGGATCCGCTCTCGGCGACTACGACAACGACGGTGACCTGGACTGGTTTGTCACTTCCATCTTCGATCCGGATGGCGAGGCAGAAGCCAACTGGGGCGTAACCGGCAATCGTCTTTACCGCAACAACAGCGTGGATGGAGAGCTGCTATTGGAAAACGTCACCGAGACAGCGGGTGTGGCAGACGGTAACTGGGGCTGGGGAGCCTGCTTTGCAGACTTCAACAACGATGGTTTCCTGGACATCTTCCATGTGAACGGCTTTGGTCATATTCCGGCATCGGCCTCTGATACCGAGACCGGGCAGAGCATGATTGAAAACTACCAGACGGTGGCGCAGGAATATTTTGATTCCCTGCCGCGTCTGTTCATCAATCAGGGGGATGGCAGCTTCTCTGAGCAGGCGGTGCAGTGGAATCTGTTGCTGCCCAGCGATGGCCGCGGCATCACCTGCATGGATTATGATCGCGACGGTGATATGGATGTGGCCTTGCTGGATCACTCCAAAGGCTTGCAGTTCTTCAGTAACCAGATCGGCAACGGCAGTGGCAAGCGTTTCCTGTCCGTGCGTCTGGTCGGTCAGGCGCCGAACACCGAAGCCATTGGCGCACGGGTACAGGTCAGCGCGGATGTGGGCGGCAGCTTTGGTGAGCAGACGCAAATGCGGATGGCTAACGCCAACACCAACTTCAACGGCCAGAATCCACCGGACCTGCATTTCGGTATGGGCAGTGCAAATTCAGCCGACCTGACAGTGACCTGGCCGAATGGTGTGAGCTGGCAGTGTAACGGCGTCAACACCAACCGCTTCATGATTCTCGACCAGCGCAGCCTGCCGGCAAGCTGTTCGGCTGCTCCCTGATTCCTGGCACCGGGATGATGGATTTACCACAGAGGGCACAGAGTCCACTGAGGGTAAACGCCTGTGCTTCTGTTCCTGCATAGGCGTTTTCGGTTTTATTGTGGGAGCTTGCCTACAAGCGAAAAATCGCCTGCAGGCAGGCTCCTACGGTGTCCGGTTAGCAACGGCTACAGGCCAGAGTCCCTGTCTTTTCCTCGGTGAACTCTGTGCCCTCTGTGGTAGAAATGCCTTTGCCTTTCGCAACTCGAAACTCGTTACTCGCTCCTGCTTCTATTCCAGCACCATGATCGCCTGACCCGCATTGATCTGCTGGCCTTCCTGGCGGGCAATGGCAATCACCTTGCCGGATGCCGGGGCGTAGATTTCGATTTCCATTTTCATGGATTCGAGTACTGCCACCACGTCACCTTCATTCACGCTGTCGCCTTCGGCCACGTTCAGTTTCCAGATATTGCCGGCCACCGGTGATTCCACCGGGGTGCCTTCCACTTCTTCGCTGCCATTGTCCGCATCCAGATCCTGTTCGGACTGGAAGTTGATCTGACCGCTTTCGACCCAACGCTGCAGCTCTTCGTCGAAGGCCTGATTACGGGCCTCGGTGAATTGCGCAATGTCCTGCTGATTGTCATCCAGAAAGCGCTGGTACTCGCTCAGGTTGAAAGTGGTTTCCTCTATCTTGATCGGGTATTCCCCCTTGGGGAAATCCCGGCGGATCTGGTTGAGCTCCTCGTGGCTGACTTCGTAGAAACGGATCTGGTCGAAGAAGCGCAGCAGCCAGGGCTGCTCGAAGGCTTCGGTCTTGCGGTAGCGGTTCCACATCTGCAGGGTGCGGCCCACAAACTGATAACCTCCCGGGCCTTCCATGCCGTAGACACACAGGTAGGCGCCGCCGATGCCCACGGAGTTCTCCGCGGTCCAGGTGCGCGCCGGGTTGTATTTGGTGGTAACCAGGCGATGACGCGGGTCATAGGGCGTCGCCACCGGCGCGCCGAGATACACATCCCCCAGCCCCATCACCACATAGCTGGCGCTAAACAGGATCTCTTTCACCTCATCGATGCTCTCCAGGCCGTTGATGCGGCGAATGAACTCCAGATTGGAAGGACACCAGGGGGCGTCTTTGCGGACCGACTGCATGTATTTTTCGATGGCCTGGTGACACGCCTCGTCGTCCCAGCTCAGCGGGATATGCACGATACGCGAGGGGACTTCCAGATCCTCTTTCTCCTGCAGTGCCCGTTCGGCGTCGGCCAGAATTTGAAGAAGGGCGTTACGGGACATGACCTGCGGATCAAAATGGACCTGCAGGGAGCGGATGCCCGGGGTCAGTTCGATGACACCATCGAGCTTCTGCTGTTCCAGCCACAGCATCAACGCATCGGCGCGGAAACGCAGGCGCAGATCCAGCACCAGCGGGCCGTATTCCACCAGCAGGTAGCGATCGCCGGCGGCGCGATAGACCACGTCAACACCGACTTCATTCTCGGACAGGGTACTGAGAATCGGCGTGGTAATGGGCGCAGCCCCGACCTGTTTCACCGGTTCGCTCAAGGCGCTGACACAGGCATCCTGTTCAGTCGCCAGGGCGTCGGCGTCTTCCAGGCTGATAGCCTCGAAGCGCAGGGTGTCACCGGCTTTCAGCTGACCGAGTTTCCAGCGGTCGGCCAGCACCACGGTGGCCGGGCAGACAAAGCCGCCCAGAGAGGGGCCATCCGGGCCCAGGATCACCGGCATGTCACCGGTAAAATCCACCGTGCCTACGGCGTAGGCATTATCGTGAATGTTGGACGGATGCATACCGGCTTCGCCGCCATCACTGCGCGCCCAGCCGGGCTTGGGGCCCACCAGACGAATGCCGGTGCGGCTGGAGTTGTAGTGCACTTGCCAGTCGGTGGAGAAGAACATGGTCATGTCGTCATCGGTGAAGAAGTCCGGTGCGCCATGGGGGCCGTAGATCACCCGCAGGGTCCATTGTTTGCCCAGTGATGGCTTGAGGCTTTCCGGAACCACCGGCGCTACGTTGGCAGCGCTCATATCTTCGCTGAAGTGCAGCACATCGCCGGTACGCAGGGCGCGGCCGCCATGACCGCCAAACTGACCGAGGGTAAAAGTGCTGCGTGAGCCAAGATAAGGTGTGCACTGAATACCGCCGGCCAGGGTCAGATAGGCGCGGGCGCCTTCACCGCTGACCTTGCCCAGCTTCAATATCTGTCCTGCTTGCACGGCGATGCTCTGATAGCTGGTGACAGGTGCGCCATCAAGCGTGGCCTGCATGTCGGCGCCGGTGAGGGCAATGCGGGTGGCCTGATTGAATTTCAGGGTCGGGCCGTTGAGGGTAAATTCCAGCCCGGCGGCATTTTCCTCGTTACCCAACAGGCGGTTACCCAGGCGAAAGCTGAGGCTGTCGAAGGGACCTGAGGGCGGTACGCCCACCGGCCAGTAACCGCTGCGGCCGGGATAATCCTGCACCGTGGTCATGGTGCCGCCAGCGAGTACGTCCAGGGTAAAGGGCGCGTAGCTGAAATCGTTCAGGTAGCGGGTGGTCATACGACCTTCCACAAACACCGGGTCGGCAAGAATGGCGCGCACGTATTCCCGGTTGGTTTCGATGCCTTCCAGGGTGATGGAATCGAGGGTGCGGTTCAGTGCGGCCAGGGCGCTGTTACGATCGGCTTCGTGGATGATCACCTTGGCCAGCATGGGATCGAATAGTGGCGACACCGTGAGCCCGGCTTCCACCCAGTGATCGATACGCAGCGCCTTGCCATCGGCATCGGGGAAGCTGACTGCAGTCAAGAGCCCGGCGCTGGGCTGGAAATCCTTGTTGGGATCTTCCGCGTAGACTCGCGCTTGGATGGAATGGCCTTTGGCGGTAAAAGGGCCGAGTGAATCCAGTGCGGGCAGATCGCCGGCGGCGAGCTTGACCATCCATTCCACCAGATCCACGCCGAAGATCTGTTCAGTAACACCGTGCTCCACCTGCAGGCGGGTGTTCACTTCCAGAAAATAAAAGGCATTGGTGTCCTGGTCGAGAATGAATTCCACGGTGCCAGCATTGCGATACTGGACTGCTTCCATCAAGGCACGGGCGGTGTCTTGCAGTTCACTGCGCACCTGGTCCGGCAGGTTGGGAGCCGGGGTTTCCTCCAGAACTTTTTGATGGCGGCGCTGGGCGGAGCAGTCGCGCTCGCCGAGGGTAACGGCCTTGCCCTTGCCGTCACCGAATACCTGCACCTCGATATGACGAGCGCGGGCAATGTACTTTTCGATAAAGACGCCATCGTTGGAAAAGTTGTTGGCGCTGAGCCGGCGTACCGAATCCCAGGCCTTGTCCAGACTCTCTGCACTCTCGCAAATCTGCATGCCGATGCCGCCGCCACCGGCGGTGCTCTTGAGCATCACCGGGTAGCCAATGTTTTCGGCGGCTTTCAGAGCAGCGGCCTTGTCAGTGAGCAGGTCGGTACCGGGAAGCAGTGGCACGCCGGTTTTTTCGGCCAGGGCGCGTGCAGTGTGCTTGAGGCCAAAGGTATCCATCTGCTCCGCAGTGGGGCCAATAAAGGCGATGCCGCGGGCTTCACAGCCTTTGACAAAATCCGGGTTTTCGCTGAGAAAACCGTAGCCGGGATGCACCGCGTCCACGCCGTGTTCTTCCATCAGCGCAAACAGCTTTTCCTGATTCAGATAGGTATCCCGGGCGCTACCTTCGCCCAGACAGAAGGCCTCGTCGGCATGGCTCACGTGCAGGGAATCCCGGTCCGCTTCGGCAAATACCGCCATGGCCTTTACGCCCAGCGATTGAAGGGTACGGGTGACACGGGTGGCAATGGCGCCGCGGTTGGCAATCAGAACCTTGTTGAACATGGCTGTCTCTCTTCGACAGGTGACGGGTCGTCCCGTCAGTAAAACCTTGGCCGCCGAGGTCGTCCCCGGGGTATATGACCGGTGATCAATCGTTCCAGATCAGCACTTCAATGGGGGTCGGGTTGTAACCGTTGCATGGGTTGTTCAACTGCGGGCAGTTGGAAATCAGGATCACCGTGTCCATGCAGGCGGTCAGTTCCACATACTTCCCGGGTGCAGAAATACCGTCTTCAAAGGTCAGTCCGCCGTCAGCCGTTACCGGCACATTCATGAAGAAGTTGATGTTGTGGGTGATGTCCTGCTTGGCCAGATGAAATTCCGGATGTTCGTTGACGGCCAGCATCCAGCTGTCCCTACAGGCGTGCATGCAGCGTTTTTCCAGATCGTAGCGCACCGTATTGCTTTCGGTGGCACAGGCGCCGCCGAGGGTATCGTGACGGCCGCAGGTGTCGGCCACAATCTCCAGCAACGGATTCATGCGGTTGCTCATCAGCGTGGTGCCGGCGGTGAGGTAGACATTACCCTGCTCGCGAATGGTATCCATGGCACTGTAACGCTCGGCAGGATCTTCCGCGCTGTAGAACAGGGTGTCAGCGGCCTGGTTGCCTTCCAGATCCAGCAGGCGCACCGTCTCTCCTTTCCTGATGGTGCGGATAAAATAATCCCCGGCCGCCACCACTTCACGAAAGCTGGCCTGCTCTGGTTGTCGAGAACTTTCTTTGATCATTTTTCTTTCCTTTGCGCTTTTCCGGGCGCCTACATGTTTTTGCTGTAGGAGCCTGCCTGCAGGCGAATGGCGATTATCGCTTGCAGGCATACCCTAAAGGGCACAGAGAGCTCCTACGGAAAATCAAAGGCCGAGGTGATAGAGGCGATTGTTTTCGAACGCGCGGCCGTTTTCCGGGCGGTAGTTCTTGCAGAAATCGTCATCGCTGACCGGCTCGGCCTGGAGCATCTCGATCTGCACCGGCTTCATGGGGTATTCCTTTGCCGGGTTCAGCGGGTGCGGGCAACTGTGCAGAATCACCAGGGTGTCCATTTCGAAGCGCAGGGTAACGCTGGCACCGGCGCGGGCCACGGAAGGATCGAACACCAGATTGCCTTCATCATCCGCTGCTACCTTGGAGAACAGGTTCAGGTTGGCGGCCATGTCCCGTTCGGTGAGGCCGTACTTGGCCAGTTCGGTAAGGAAGCTGTGCTCGCCACTCAAGGTCCATTCATTGTGGCAATCCTGGTAGGAGCGCACGGCGTATTTTTCTTTCAGAGTCTTTTCACTGAGGGTGCCGCACACGGTGTCGTGCCAGCCGAAGTCGTCTTCCACGATGGAAGCAAACACCCGCCCCATGTCGGAATACAGGCAGTTGCCTTTGGTCAGCTTGAAGGTGTGCTGGCCCTTGAGGCTGTCCGGGGCGTTGTATTTCTCCAGCAGCATCTCCGGGTTGTACATCAATACGGAAAGATTTGCGCCGCCCTCCAGATCGGTTAAGCGCAGCTGCATGCCACGGCGTACCCGCAGCGACCAGTGGGCGCTGCCGGGCAGGGTGGTGGTGTAAAGGCTTTCGCTCATGGTGAAGTCCTTTGTTTCCTGTTTCTTATAGCGTGTCGTTAAGAACGCGGCTGGTGCGGGTCACGTTCTGGTTGATGTTGGTGAGTGTGCCGTTCTCGCAATCGCCCACGGGCAGGTCGTAGGTGACTCGGGCACCGTAGGCCCCGGGGGCCTGGGGATCGAGGCGGGGCTTGTCGAATACCCACAGGCGAGTGCCGAGGTAAAACCCTTCGTTGATGTCATGGGTAATCATGAACACGGTGAGCTTCTGCTCTTTCCACAGGCTCAGCACCAGTTTGTGCATGTCGGCGCGGATGCCGGGATCAAGCGCGCCGAACGGCTCATCCAGCAGCAGGATGCGCGGTTTCTTGATCAGCGCCTGGGCCAGCGCCAGACGTTGCTGCATACCGCCGGACAATTCGTGAGGATATTTGTCGGCGGCATGGCCAAGGCCGACTGACTCCAGCATTTCCAGCGCGGCCTTGCGAAGTTCGCGACGTTTTTTACCGAAGGTAATACCCAGCCAGCGATTGCCCTGCAGCTCGCCGCCCAGCATCACGTTCTCCAGCGCTGTCAGGTGGCTGAGTACGGAGTAGCGCTGGAACACGATACCGCGGCTCTCATCCGGCTCTGCGGGCAATGGCTGGCCATCCAGCAGCAGTTCGCCGCGGGTGCCTTCTTCCGTGCCCAGTAGCAGTTTCAGGAAGGTGGTCTTGCCGCAACCGGAGGCGCCCACAATGGTGACGAATTCGCCTTCCTGCACGGAGATATTCAGGCGTTCCAGTACGACCTGGTCACCGTATTCCTTCCACAGGTTTTTCATTTCAATTATGGCCATCGTGATGTTCCTCCCTTAATGGCCCTGATCGTGGAACCAGGGGTAGCGCCATTGCGAGTAGCGGTTGAGGATGAAGTCGATGGCAAATGCCAGCAGCGTGATCCACACCACGTAGGGGATAATCACGTCCATGGACAGATAGCGACGGACCAGGAAGATCCGGTAGCCCAGCCCTTCTGTCGCAGCGATGGCCTCGGCGGCAATCAGGAACAACCAGGCCGGGCCCAATGAAAGACGCACTGCACTGATCAGTCGAGGCATCAGCTGCGGCCAGACCAGACGGGTAATGATCTGCCAGGTATTGGCGCCCAGGGTCTGCATCTTGATGATCTGTTCGGCGGGAATTTCCATGGCCCGTTGTTGCAGATCACGGATCATGAACGGGGTAATACCGATGATGATCAACATGACCTTGGCCAGTTCGCCGAGGCCGAAGATGATGAACAGTACCGGCAGGATAGCCATGGGGGGGACCAGCGACAGCCCGGTCACCAGTGGCGAGAAGGTCGAGCGGATCAGCGGAATGGTGCCATTGCCTATGCCCACAACCACCGCTACCAGCGCACTGATGGCCACCCCGATGGCGAGCCGCTGCAGACTGGCCAGGGTGTCGGCCCACAACAGGTAATCGCCGCTGCGTTTGCTTGGCTCGAAGGCCATGCGGTCGATGGCCTGAACAAAACTGTCGAGAGCCGGTAACAACTTGTCGTTGGGGTTCTCTGCCAGACGTGCGTCGGAGGCCACCATGTAGGCGACGATCAGCAGCAAGAAGGGCAGCAGTCCCAACGCCCAGTTCATGGCGTTGCCGGGGCGACGGTTGATCAGTTTCTTCATGGCAATTCCCGGTTGGTTAATCGCTGGATGCCTGACGCCGGACGCTAGATACAAGCAGCGTCAGGCGTCGGGCATTGGGCGTCAGGTGCTCAGAGCTTTCCTTCCGCGGCCATGGCCATGTAGTCCGGGATGAAGCGCAGCTGCACGTTGCCCTCACTGCCATACACGCCGGCGGGGGTTTCGATGCCGATAAAGCCGGCGTCCGGGGCGCCTTCACCCAGCAGGCCGTGATCGAAGGAGAACTCCGCCACTTTCTGCATGGTGTCTTTCAGCTCGGCGCTGTTGACGAATTCCACGGCTTCACTGGCGTCATAGAACATGCGGGTGGATGCCAGCTGGGCTTCGTAACCGGCCAGGTCGGTGCCGGAGGCCTTGGCCATGAAGGTGCGAGCTGCCTTGCCGGCCTCATCGTCGGCAGACATGGTAGCCATGATTTCATACCAGGCACCGGTCAGGGCCTTGCCGAAGGCGGGGTTGGCTTTCAGGGTGTCGCTGTTGACTACCATCAGGTCGATGATCTCGCCGGGAATTTTGGAAGAGTCGAACACCTTGTGGCTGTCCGGCATGGCGGTGATCTCGCTGAGCAGCGGGTTCCAGGTGGCCACGGCAGTCACGTCGTCGGTGGTGTAGGCAGACACCATGTCCGCGTCGGAGGTGTTCACCACGGTCAGGTCTTTTTCGCTCAGGCCCACGGTTTCCAGTGCGCGTGCCAGCAGGTAGTGGGAAACGGACAGTTCGACCAGGTTCACGTTCTGGCCCTTGATGTCGGCCAGCTTGTCAGTGCCTTTCAGTACCACGCCATCGTTACCATTGGAGAAATCCCCCACGATCAGGGCGGTGGAATCCACGCCACCGGCGGCGGGAATGGTCAGGGCGTCCATGTTGGTCATGGCGCAACCGTCATAGGCACCGGCGGTGTACTGGTTGATGGATTCAACGTAGTCGTTGATTTGCACCACGTCGATTTCGATGTCGTACTTGTCGGCCCACTTGTCGACGATCTTTTGCTGGGCGCCGAAGTCCCACGGCATCCAGCCCACGTAGATGGACCAGCAAACACTGAAAGAATCTTTGGCCAGGGCGCTGGCCGGAGTGAGGGCGGCAAACAGGGAAAGCGCTGCAGCGGCAGCGGTGTTGCGTACGGAACGGGTCATGTCAGACCTCCTTGGCTACGGACGGAGAGGAATCCAATGACACTGCTGTCATCGTGCTCTCCCGGGCTTTTGTCCCGCCGTGTAACCTTCTGCCCGCACCGGCAGAGAGGTCGCCAGCTCTCGGACCAGACATCTCTTCGGGAGAGACCGGAACCCTAGCTGCCTATTCCGCAAATTGTATTGAGTGCGTGATGGCATGCATGCCATTCGATTCCTCGACAGGGAATCTGCAAGTCAGGTGCCAACTTTGGCAAAGCCAGTGAAAACAACGTGTTGGGGGGAGAGGAAGGGAGGGGGCTGGGCAGGAGTACAAAAAGCTGCATTGCATTGGGGCGACAACAACCGGGTCGCCCCAATGTGGTGCAACTTACTCCGCCATGAAGTCCATCAGGGCTTCCCAGCTGGTCAGGTCGGCGTGAGCGTCGTAACCCAGCGGCAATTCGAAGCGCTTGGCCACCGCATCAGCACCGGGGTTGGTGAAACTGTGCTTCACCCCGGGGAAACTGAGCAGACGCAGGTCAACGCCGGCCGCGGTCATTTCGGAGACAAACTGACTGACCTGCTCCGCCGGTACCATGGGATCTGCCTGGCCGGTGGCGACCAGCACCTTGGCCTTGATGTCGCCTGCCTGCGCCGGGGTGTCCGTGCCCAGGGAGCCATGGAAGCTGGCGACACCGGCCAGATCTGCGCCCTGACGGGCCTGATTGAGCACCACCGCGCCGCCAAAACAGTAACCAATGGCATAAATCCGTTTCGGGTCCACCTGCTGTTGCTTGAGCAGCATCTTGCGGGCGGCTTCGAAACGGGCGTTCATCTTGTCTGGCTCCGCCAGAGCGGCTTCCATAAAGGCCGTGGCATCTTTCGGATGGGTTGCCACCTTGCCGGTACCGTACATGTCCACCGCCAGGGCCACATGTCCTTCGGTGGCCAGCAAACGGGCCCGGTTGCGGGCGTAATCATTCAGCCCCCACCATTCATGAATCACGATGACCCCGGCAGAAGGCTCCTTCTGCTTTTCATTCAGGTACATGACACCGGTGCCCAGCCCATCGGGCAGGGTGACTTCGGTTTCGATGATCTCGGCAGCGTAGGCACTGTGGCCAATGAACAGAAACAGGATAAACAGCCCAAGCCGTTTCATCGTCATTCCTCTTGGTAGTTGAATGGTGGTTTCAGTGATTCGTGTCAGGCAACCGGCTGCAGGCGTGCGGCGCAAACATCATTCCTGCCAGACCCAGCGCAGCGGCTCGCCAAAGTCGTCGTACAGCAATTTTCGCTGGGGGCGCGGGTTGAGTCGCTGGCGCTTGGGTTTGTGCTTGCGCGCATCAATGGTGGCCGCCACCTGGCTGAGATCGGTGCGGCTGGGCTGGCGAGGGCCGTTGAACAGCACGGTCTGGTGGCCCTTGCCACTGACCGCATCGGCGCCACTGACGCCACTGGGCACTTCCTTGATGGATCCACCTTTCTCCAGAAAGCGTTGCATATCACGCTCCAGGCGATGACGCTGCTGTTCTTTACTGTTGAGAACCTTCACCGGACCTGTCCCAGGTTGAAAGTGGAATCATCGACCATAGCAGCCCGCGGGCAGGGGTTCTACTGCCCGCTGGTGGGAGTTTGTAATGCCGCCTTGATCGCGTCTTCCAGGGCGCCACCCAGCGGTTTCTCTGAGGCCGGAAAATGCTGGACCGCCTGGCCGTCGGCGGATACCAGGTACTTGTTGAAGTTCCAGCCCGGCGCTTCGGTGGCCTCTGTCAGTGTCCGGAAAACCGGATTGGCATCAGCCCCCTTCACCTTGCTGGTGGCTGCCATGGGGAAGGTGACGCCGTAATTGATATAGCAGACCTTGGCGGTTTCCGCTTCATCATTCAGTTCCTGGCGGAAGTCATCGGAAGGAAAACCAATGATCACCAGTCCCTGGTCCTTGTAGCGCTGGTAGAGGCTTTCCAGGCCCTTGAACTGGCCGGTATAGCCACAGCGGCTGGCGGTGTTCACCACCAGAGTGGTGTGGCCCCGGGTCAACGCGCACAGATCCAGAGAGTCTTTTGAATGCAGCTTGCGCACCTGGGTATCGAACAGGGCCGGACAGTCACTGGCCTGTGCCGGCACAGTGATGGTGGCCAGGGGCAGGGCAAGCAGTAGCGCTTTCAGGATGCGAATCACGTTGGCTCTCCAGTCAGGTGTCATTCCGGTAGTGTTAACAGGCCCGGATCAACAGTGCGCGAAGATCAGCCCGCCTTGGGCTTCAGCGCCTCACCATCGAACTTCACGTCTGCCAGGGTATGGCGCATGAAGGTGCGGATATTGGCGTGGTCGTCGCCTTCCGGGTTGCTCAGTACGTGGTCGCGGAAGAAGTGCCCGAAACAGGCCAGGGTCTGTTCATCATTGAGGTTGTGCAGTTTTGCAAAGGCGAAGATCTTGCAGGAGCCTTCGTTGGTGCCTGCCTCATTCACCACCATGTCGTCGCCGCTGCCATTGGTAAAGCGGGTGGGGGTGTAGACGTAGTGCTCTTCAATCACGGCCTGGACCTGTTCGAAGGCAACCACTTCAGGCATCAGGTTCAGGGCAAACAGCAGGGTTTCGACGGAATTGCTCATGGGGGAATCCTGTTCCGGTGGTGATCATTCTGGATAGCGCAGAAGGGTAGCGTCATCGCCGGAACAGGGGAAGGCCAAACCGTGTGTTACTCAGCGGCAGTCGCTGGCGCGGGCTGTGGCAGGTTGCGCGCGCCCAGAGGGTTACAGTTCTTCAGCACCACCTTGCCCTGCAGCATGTTGCCGCGGGAGTACTCGCGGAAGATGCAGTCACCGGTTTCCGGGTCATAGTCCTCGATCCACAGGTTGTCCTCCTTCCAGGTGGCATTGAGGTGGTAGTGGCCTTCGGGAATGGTGATGCTCATGGTGCCGCCAAAGCGCTTCACGAATACCTGTTGCAGCCAGAAGTAATAGGCCAGGGTGGCCACCAGCCAGATGATGGCCGCAACGATCACCGCCGGTTTCCATTTCTCCATGCGCACGCCGATGCCGAACAGCGTGCCAATCACCAGTGCCGCGACCAGAAACCAGTAAAGGTAGGTAACCATGTTTTCATCCTTGTTGAGCTTGTTGTGAAAATTCTGTCTGGCATCATAGCAATGATTTCAAAGCCAGATGTAAAAGCATGCAACAGTGGTGGGTCTACATGGTGCGGTGTGCAGACCGGTCTCTTTATACCGGCATCTGCACAGAACCGGCTCGCCGCTTTCACGAGCATAATCACAGCCCCAGAGGGGCACGCTATACCCGGGTAAGACGCCCCGTGGTGCCGGTATTGCTGGTGCCTGGTGGCGATCGCGCCACTGCCAGTTCACTGGAGGCGCGTCTGAAAAAACTGACCCGGGCCAACAAGGACAAATTACTGGCGGCGCTGCGAGAAGAAAAACGCCGGGCGTCGCTGTCTATCTGGCTGGAAGATTCCTGACGATATCCATGGAGAACAAGGTAATGACACTGTGGCGTAGTTTTGTACTGGTAATGCTGGCGGGCTGGTTGAGCGGTTGCGGGATCAACAATATCCCCACCTACGACGAGCAGGTAAAGGCCGCCTGGAGCCAGGTGGAAAACCAGTACCAGCGTCGAGCTGACCTGATTCCCAATCTGGTCAGCACCGTGAAGGGCTATGCGGCCCACGAGCAGGAAGTGCTGGTGGATGTGACCGAAGCGCGGGCCAAGGTGGGTTCCATCCAGGTGGATGGCAACATGCTGGATAACCCGCAGAAGCTGCAGCAGTTCGAACAGGCCCAGCGTCAGCTGGGTTCTGCGTTGCAGCGTTTGATGGTGGTGGCCGAGCGCTACCCGGACCTGAAGGCCAACCAGAATTTCCTGGCCCTGCAATCCCAGCTGGAAGGTACCGAAAACCGCATCAGTGTGGCCCGTCGCGACTATATTGCCGCGGTGCAGACATACAACACCGAGATCCGCACGTTCCCGGGGCGTCTGTGGCACAGCTTCCTGTATAGCGAGATGGAAGTGCGTGACACCTACGAAGCGACCTCTGAAGGTGCCGAAGAAGCGCCAGCCGTCAGCTTCGAATGATGCGCCTGCTGATTCTGGCCGTGCTCCTGCTGGCGCGCCCGCTGTGGGCTGCGCCGGAATTTCCCGAACTGTCCGGCCGGGTGGTGGACCAGGCCGGCCTGCTGACCCCGGCCCAGGTGCAGAGTCTCACCGGCTCGCTGGCGGCAGCGGAACAGAACACCTCCAATCAGGTGGTGGTGGTGACCCTGTCCGACTTGCAGGGCTATGACATTGCCGACTATGGCTATCAACTGGGCCGGCACTGGGGCATCGGCAGCAAGGACAACGACAACGGCGTGCTGCTGATCGTGGCGCCCAATGATCGCAAGGTTCGCATTGAGGTGGGTTATGGGCTCGAAGGCTCGCTCACCGATGCCCTGGCCAGTGTCATCGTCCAGCAGGAGATACTTCCGGCCTTTCGTCAGGGGCAGTTCTACGGTGGTATCCAGGCGGGCGTTACCGCGATTCTGGCCGCCATCAAGGGGGAATACGCCGGTACCCGTCAGCCGCGCCAAAAAGTGTCCGGGGGGAAGACGCTGGGGATTCTGGCGGTCATGATCATCCTCACCTTCCTGTTGTCTGCCGGTGGCGGCGGAGGCCGCGGGGGCCGTCGTGGCGGCTTCATGTTCCTGCCCATGCCCATGGGCGGCGGCGGCTTTGGCGGAGGGGGTTTTGGTGGCGGCGGCTTCGGCGGCGGCGGTGGTGGATTCGGAGGCGGTGGCGCCTCTGGTGGCTGGTAAAGGGGATAACAATGTTGCTTGATAAACAGGCCCAGAGTGATCTGGCCGATGCCATCACCAAACAGGAAACGCGCACCGACGCCGAGCTGGTGACTGTGCTCGCTCGCCAGGCCGACGATTACCGTTATATCACTACCCTGTGGGCGGCCTTGTTGTCGTTGCTGGTGCCCGCGGCATTGCTGTTCATCCCGCATTGGCTCAGTTCCCTGGAAGCCCTGATGCTGCAATGGGGCGTGCTGCTGGTGCTGGCGGTGCTGTTTCGCTTTCGTCCCTTGCAGTTTCGTCTGGTGCCACGCTCCCTGCAGCGCCAGCGGGCGGCCAGCCTGGCGCGCAGCGCCTTTCTGCAGCAGGGCTTGCACCATACCCATGGTGACACCGGGGTGCTGATCTTTGTCAGCGAAGCGGAACACTATGTGGAAATCCTGGCGGATCAGGGTATTGCCCGCCATGTGGACGACGCCCAGTGGCAGGCCATCGTGAATGCCTTTGTGGCGAAGGTAAAAGCCGGGCAGGTGGCGGAAGGTTTCCAGCAGTGCGTGGCCGCCTGTGGTGACAAGCTGGCCGAGCATGTGCCGGCTACCCGGGAAAAGAATGAACTGCCCAACCACCTGGTCATTCTCTGAGGGACATTCCCGGTGGGCAGAGGTTGCCTGCTGTGGGAGCTTGCCAGCACGCGATGATGCCTTGCCAATCTTTAGTCAGAGGCGCTGCATCTGTTGACGTCTCGAGAACGCCGTTCGTCACTTGCTATCAGTGCTGTCGCCGGTAGCGGGTACGAACGCCTGAGCTGCCCTCATCCTTTTTTACCCTTGGCTAATCGATTGAATAACAAAAGAAATATCTACTCTTTTTGACGTAGGAGTGGGGCTTTCAGGGGCCTTGCCGCCCTACCCAGTAATTGAATATGAGAAAAGTAGATAATTGCGGGGCTTTCTGAAATCCAGTAACAAAAGAGGGCGAAGAAAAGCTCTGTGGGTGGGTCGGATCCCCTTTTGTGGTCCGCCAGGAAAGCCCCGGAAGCCAACAGCAAGAAGGACAACGCCACCGCCCATGACGCAGTGGCAGTAGCCAGGGCAGCATCACGCACTGGCATGCGCTAAGGAGAGATACAATGAAACTGTTTCGCGAGCATCTGGGTACCGCCACCCCGATACCCCCTGTCCTGATCACCGAATCGAACGATATCGAGCGCCTGAAATCCATCGCCCGCAACACTGCCGCTTTCGATCTGGGCGTGCAGGATGTGGAGTGGGAGGATCGCAACGATGATCCTGAATGCCTGCGCCTCAGGCTCAGTGACAATTATTACTTTGTGATCCGCCCGGATTGATTGTCTTGAAATCAGGCTTGTTATATTTCCGTACTGCATTTCGCACCAAGCCCGATGTTTCTTTGGATACACGGTTGGTAATGCCAAAAAAAAGGGCTGGAGATCACTCTCCAGCCCTTTTTTCATCGTTTGGTAGCAAGGGGCGGACTTGAACCGCCGACCCCAGCATTATGAGTGCTGTGCTCTAACCAGCTGAGCTACCTTGCCATTCGAGGCCGCGAATTTTCCGTGAGGCGGGTGCGGGTGTCAAGCTTTCCTGGTTCAGCTGGGCAATGTTTAGCCAGTCTTTGCTCTGCAAGGGAACGATTTCGGGATTTCTTGTCTTATTTGAGAATCATTGTCATTATCGGGGTTGCAATACTTGACTGAAATGGTCGGGATTATTAGGCTTCAGGCTGGAATACACATAAAAAGGGTGTGGATATGCGACTGACTACCAAGGGCCGTTATGCGGTGACGGCGATGCTGGATTTATCCCTGCACGCTGACGCTGGCCCGGTCTCGCTGGCGGACATTTCTGATCGCCAGGGCATCTCCATTTCCTACCTTGAGCAACTGTTCGCCAAGCTGCGTCGAAACGGCCTGGTAAGCAGTGTGCGTGGCCCCGGTGGCGGCTATCAGCTGAGCCGCACCAGCGACGAAATCGATGTGGCTTCGGTGATCTCGGCAGTGGACGAGCCGGTGGACGCTACTCGCTGTGGTGGCCAGGGCGACTGTCAGGAAGGCGATACTTGCCTGACCCACCATCTGTGGTGCGATCTGTCTGATCAGATCCAGAATTTCCTTGGCGGCATTTCGCTGGGGGAGTTGGTCGCCCGTCAGGAAGTGAAGCAGATTTCCGAGCGTCAGGATCGTCACCAGCGGTTGCCGGTAAATAGTTTGTAATGACGCCAGACGCTTGATGCCAGACGCCTGACAGAGAATCCGGGCCAGCCTTTGTGGGTCAGGCATCGGGCGTCCGGCGTCTTCAATGCTATAATTTCCCCGCTATTTTCAGCCTCATACACAACCGGTTTCTTTCTTCGCCATGAGCCAAGCTGTTTATCTTGATTATGCTGCCACCACGCCAGTGGATCCGGCTGTTGTTGACGTGATGGTGCGCCATCTCGGCCCGGAAGGGACCTTTGCCAATCCGGCCTCCCGCAGCCATTTGTATGGCTGGCTGGCGGAAGAGGCGGTGGAGAACGCCCGTCGTCAGGTGGCGGATGTGCTCAATGCGGACCCGCGAGAGATCGTCTGGACCAGTGGTGCCACAGAAGCCAATAACCTGGCCCTGAAAGGGGTGCTGGAAGCCCGTGGCGGAGGTCATGTGATCACCAGTGCCACTGAGCACAAGGCGGTGCTGGATGCCTGCAAATGGCTGGAGCATCAGGGCCATGCAGTGACCTACCTGCTGCCGGCAGCGGACGGCCGGATCTCGCCGGAGGCGGTGCAGGATGCGCTGCGCGATGACACTGTGCTGGTGTCGGTGATGCACGCCAATAATGAAACCGGAGTGATCAACGATATCCTGGCGATCGGTAGTCTGTGCCGGGAGCGGGGCGTGCTGTTTCATACCGATGCGGCTCAGAGCGTGGGCAAGCTGCCGCTGGATGTTCGCGCCATGCCGGTGGATCTGGTGTCAGTGTGTGCTCACAAGGTCTATGGGCCAAAGGGTATCGGGGCTCTGTATGTGCGACGGGCGCCGGAGGTAAAGGTGGCCGCGCAGATTCATGGCGGTGGCCATGAGCGAGGCATGCGTTCCGGGACCTTGCCGACCCACCAGATCGTGGGTATGGGCGAAGCCTTTGCGCTGGCGCAGGCAAACCGTGACGAAGAGGGCGAACGCATTGCCGCGTTGCGTGACCGTCTCTGGCAGGGCATCAGTGCGCTGCCCGGGGTCAGCATCAATGGCGGTGATAGCCCGCGTTTGCCTGGCCATCTGAACGTGGCGTTTGCCGATGTGGATGGGGAAATGCTGCTGACCACCATGAACCAGGTGGCGGTGTCCTCTGGCTCTGCCTGTACCTCTGCGTCACTGGAGCCGTCCTATGTGCTCAAGGCCATGGGGGTGGAAGATGCCCTTGCCCATGGCTCCATCCGTTTCTCGGTGGGGCGCTTTACTGCGCAGGCAGATATCGATCGGGCGGTTGAGAATGTGGTCGATGCGGTGAGCCGGTTGCGCGGTAGCCAGTAACGTCAGCACCGGCACTTCTCAGGGAGCATTTCTGTCAGCCTGCGACAACGGTAAGCACTATGTGACAGTGGTTGTCACTGCTTTGTGATGCGGGTCACAAAAGTGGGTGTCAGCGGTGTGCAGGAGCGGCTGGGTGGTCATTTTCCGGGTATGGCCCTTGCTGGGTTAGCAGGGTATGCCAGGAGGGTGACATCATGCACGGGGCCATTGTTTCCAGCTTCAAACGTTATCTGGATATGTCGCTGGGTGAGGACATTTGGCGCATTGTCGTGGCCGATGCCGGGCTCACCGGCAAGACCTACATGCCAGTGTCCATTTACCCGGATGAGGAGATGGAGGCCCTGTTGAAGGCGGCGGAACAGGCCACGGGCCTGCGCAGGGAAAACCTGCTGGAAGATTTCGGTGAATGGGTGATCGCGCCGCTGATGCATCTCTACAGGGCCATGATCCCGCCCGATGCGGACGCGGTCTCCTTCCTGGTTAACCTGCAACAGACCCATGAGCGGATTCTCAAACTCAAGGACCCGTCAGCCCAGGCGCCCCGTATTACCGTGAAGCGATGTGGCAAAGGCCTGATCGAAGTGTTCTACGCCTCCAGCCGGAATATGGGGGCGATGATCCCGGGGGCGGTGAAGGGGATTGCTGGCTGGTTCCATGAGGAGGTGACGCTGCTGGCCTCGGAGCCGGGTGAAAACGGTCAGGCGCACTTCGTGTTTCAGCTCAAGGCCAGCGAGGTGGCGGCACGCCAGGTTGTCTAAGCGGCCGCCAGAGAAACGGCCTCAGGCGACCAGCTGTTCGGCCTGATGCTTGATCTTGGCGACCATGGCGCGCAGGCCGTTGCCGCGGGTGGGGCTGAGGTGGCTGAGCAGATCAATACGCTCGAAGAAGCCGTCCATGTCGTAGTCATGGATGGCCTGCGGGGATTGCTGGTTCAGCGCAGACAGCACGATGGCGGCCAGGCCCTTCACGATCAGTGCATCGGAATCCACGGCCAGATAGAGGGTGTTGGCATCCGCGTCATAGTCCGTTTCCAGCCACACCTGGCTTTGGCAGCCACGCACGAAGCGGTCTTCGGTCTTCAGCTCATCGGGCAGGCCGGGCAGCTGTTTGCCCAGATCAATGATGTAGCGGTAACGCTCTTCCCAGTCATCCAGAAATTCCAGATCCTCGGCAATGTCCCCGGCAGTCACATCCTGGCCGAGCTTGATGCTGCGAATATCAAATTGCACGTCGTTGAACTCCGTGGCCTGACGCTGGACGCCTGATGCCTGACGCTAAACCGATGGCGGTTTTCCCCGTCTGGCGTTTGGCGTCGGGCGTCCGGCGGAAATTAAAACATTCCCAGTTCGAGCTGGGCTTCTTCGCTGATCATGTCGCGGCTCCAGGGCGGATCGAACACCAGGGCCACTTCCACCTTGTCCACGTTGGGGACCTTGCCGAGACGATCTTCAACGTCACCCACCAGTACCGGGCCCATGCCGCAGTTGGGGGCGGTGAGGGTCATGCGTACCTGGACCACGTTCTGGTCGTCACGGCGGATCACGTCACAGCCATAAACCAGCCCCAGTTCCTTGATGCTCACCGGGATTTCCGGATCGAAGATGGTCTGCAGGGTGTTCTCCAGATCGTCCTGGCGCACGCTGCCGTCTTCATTGGCGGGGGCAAAGTTCAGCTCCAGCGGCTCCTGCCCAATGGCATCGGCGTCGGTGCCATCAATACGGGCCATGTTGCCGTTAATGGTCACCGTGTAGGTGCCACCCAGGGCCTGGCGCAGGTTCACGAAGCTGTTCTTGGGGATGGTAATACGGGTGCCGTCCGGCACCTTGCGGGCCGGGACATCACGGGAGACGACAACCGTTCTTTGCTCTGCCAAGTTATACCTCTTCTACGGTAAAGCTCTCGCCGCAGCCGCATTCGCCGGTGGCGTTGGGGTTGCGGAACTTGAACAGGCTGTTGACGCCTTCGGTGACGTAGTCGATCACCAGGCCGTTGAGCATGGGCAGCCACTTTTCCGGCACGTACAGATTCACGCCGTCGATGACGAACAGCTTGTCGCCGTCTTTCGCCTCTTCCACGAAATCCAGTACATACATGAAGCCGGAACAACCGGATTCATCCAGATCCAGACGGATGCCGGCGGCATGGGCGCGGGCGATTTCACGCAGCGCCTGTTTGTTGGCTGCTTCGGTCAGGTGAATGGTGATCTGACCGGGAGTAAAAGTCTGAACCGTCATATTACCTACCTTGCCAAAACGCCAGAGGCTTGATGCCTGACGCTTGACGCTGAAAACCAATGTGGGATCGTGCTCCGGCCGTCCGGCGCTACAGGAACGTTTTTACTTTCTGCAGCGCCTGGAACAGGCGATCCACTTCATCAAGGGTATTATAAATCGAGAACGAGGCGCGCACAGTGCCGGGGATGCCGAGGGTGTCCATCAGCGGCATGGTGCAGTGATGGCCGGTGCGTACCGCCACGCCCTGCTTGTCCAGCAGCATGCCCACATCCGCCGGGTGACCGCCGTCCAGCAGGAACGACAGCACACTCACTTTACTGGCGGCGGTGCCGATGATTTTCAAGCCGTCGAAAGCCTGGGCCTGTTCGGTGGCGTGGGCCAATAGCGCATTTTCATGGGCTTCCAGCGCCGCGCGATCCTGGTTGTTGAGCCAGGTGATGGCAGCAGCCAGGCCGATGGCGCCGGCGATATTCGGGGTGCCAGCCTCGAATTTGTAGGGCAGCTGATTCCAGGTGCTCTTCTCGAAGGTAACCACCTCGATCATCTCGCCGCCGGTCTGGTAGGGCGGCATGGCTTCCAGCAGGTCGCGGCGGCCGTACAGCACGCCGATGCCCGTAGGGCCGAACAGCTTGTGGCCGGAGAAGGCATAGAAGTCCACGCCCAGATCCTGCACGTCCACCGGGAAGTGGGCCACGGCCTGGGCGCCGTCCACCAGCGTGATCGCACCCATGGCTTTGGCCCTGGCCACCATCTCTTTCACCGGGTTCAGGGTGCCGAGGGCGTTGCTGGCATGGCCGATGGCAAAGATCTTGGTCTTTTCGCTGAGCAGCTGATCGAACGCCTCCATATCCAGGCTGCAATCGTCGCGTAGCGGGATCACTTTCAGGGTGGCGCCTTTAGCCAGACAAGCCTGCTGCCAGGGCACGATGTTGGCGTGGTGTTCACTGGTGCTGATCAGGACTTCATCACCGGGTTGCAGCTGCTCACGGGCCACGCACTGGGCGACGATATTGATGGATTCGGTGGTGCCCTTGGTCCACAGGATTTCTTCGCGGCTGGCGTTGAGGAAGTCTGCCACGGTCTGGCGGGCCCCTTCGAACTGGCCGGTGGCTTCGTCACTCAGATAGTGAGCACCACGATGGACATTGGAGTTCACGCCACGATAGTAGTTCTGCAGGGCATCCAGCACCGCCATCGGCTTCTGGGTGGTGGCACCGTTGTCCAGATAGACCAGAGGCTTGCCATTGACCTGCTGGTCCAGAATCGGGAACTGGGCGCGCAGGGCGTTGATGTCCAGTGCCTTCGCAGTCATCAGGCTGCGTCTCCCGCCGGGCGGGCGTGTACCAGCTCAGCTTCCAGCCACGGCGTCGCCCATTCCGCTACCTTCTCGTGGGGCAGGGACATCAGCAGCTCGTTGACAAAACCGAGGCTCAGCATGCGCTTGGCTTCTGCCGCCGGAATGCCACGGGACTGCAGGTAGAACTGCTGGATGGGATCCAGTTGGCCGACGGTGGTGCCGTGGGCACATTTCACGTCGTCGTTGTAGATCTCCAGTTCCGGCTTGGTGTTGATCTCCGCACCGGCGTTGAGCAGCAGGTTCTTGTTGGACAGCTCGGCATTGGTGCCACTGGCGCCCGGATGAATATGGATGCGCCCGTTGAATACTGCCTTGCCGCTTTCCCCGGCCAGACCCTTGAAGTTCTGGTCGGATTCGCAGTTGGGCACCGAGTGTTCCACGCAGATCTGGTTGTCCACATGGCTCTTGTCGCGCACCACGAAGATACCTTTCATGTTCAGCTCGGCGCCGCTCTTGCTGACCAGCGCATGGACGTCGTTACGACGCAGGCGGTTGCCGGTCATCAGCTGGTAGCTGTCCACGGTGCTGACGCCCTGCTGGTCAATCACCAGGGTGCCGATGAACAGGGAGGAGGCCTGTTCGCCCTGCAGGCGGTAGTGGGTCAGTTTGGCGTTGTCGGCGGTGATCAGCGCGGTGACGGCGTTGGTCAGGGCCTGGCCTTCAGCATGGTAGTGCTCGATGACAGTGGCTTCGGCGCCGGTGTTGAGCTTGACGATCACGCGTGGGTTGCAGTGCGCCGGCGCATCGCTGGCAGACTGGATCTGCACGTGAACCGGCTGCTCGATCCGGGTATTGGCGGCCACTTCCAGCACCACCGGCTGGGCCACGGCACTGTTGTAAACGGCAAACGGGGTTTCCAGGCCATTCACGGTCGGGCTGTCCTGCTTCAGGCTGACGCCGTCTGGCAGGGTGCTGCCGGTGAGGGTGCCGTTGGTAATGGTCACCACGAATTCACTCAGTGCCGGCAGGGGCTGGCTCAGCTCACCGTTCGCGACAGCATTCATGTGGCCGTCAGCCAGGGCCTGCAGTGAGGTGTATTTCCAGCGCTCGGTCTTGCGCTCTGGAAAGCTGACAGCTTCCAGTTCGCCCAGGTCTGCGCTGTCCCCGGCCAGGCGCCGGGCGCTGGCCAGGGTCTGGGTTTTCAGGTCCAGTGCCAAAGAGGAAGGGGTAAGACTCATGCAGACTCTTCCTCGCCGGTGAGCCAGCCGTAACCTTTCTGTTCCAGTTCCAGGGCCAGTTCCTTGCCGCCGGACTTGATGATCTGGCCGTTGTACAGCACGTGCACGAAGTCAGGCACGATGTAGTCCAGCAGGCGCTGGTAGTGCGTTACCAGCACAATGCCGCGCTCCGGGCTGCGCAGGGAGTTGACGCCCTTGGCGACTACCTGCAGGGCATCGATGTCGAGGCCGGAGTCAGTTTCGTCCAGCAGCGCCAGCTTGGGCTCCATCAACATCATCTGCATGATTTCGTTGCGCTTCTTCTCGCCACCGGAGAAACCTTCGTTAACGCCACGCTTGAGGAAGCTGGCATCCAGATTGACCTGCTTGCAGGCTTCGCGAGCCTTGCGCAGCAGGGTCACGGAATCCCATTCTTCCTTGCCCTGGGCGCCACGTACGGATTCCAATGCGGCCTTGAGGAATTCCATGTTGGATACCCCGGGGATCTCTACCGGGTACTGGAACGCCAGGAACAGGCCCGCCTGGGCGCGCTCTTCCGGTTCCATCTCGGCCAGGCTCTGGCCCTCAAACAGGGCTTCACCGCCAGTGATCTCGTAGTTGTCACGGCCGGACAGTACGTTGGCCAGGGTGGATTTGCCGGAGCCATTGGGGCCCATGATGGCGTGCACCTCGCCCGGGTTAACGGTCAGGTTCAGGCCCTTGAGAATCGGCTTGTCCGCCACGGAGGCTTGAAGATCACGAATTTCCAGCATGTTTTGATGCGCCTTTCGATTGGGCCGGGAGTCCGGCACCGGTTTATCAATGTGTCACAGGTTGCGGCAGGGCGAAGTGCTGAGTTTCGAGTGACGAGTTACGAGGAGCGAAAGGCAAAACCGGTTTTGCTCTTCGAAACTCGTGACTCGTCACTCGCGACTGTCATGGCCCCTGCGATCAGCTAACCCGCAGCGTAAATGTCATGTTCGGGCTTAACTCTTTAGGCCTCTTGGCCCGCTTAGCCCACTGCGCCTTCCAGGCTCACTTCCAGCAGCTTGCCGGCTTCCACCGCAAACTCCATGGGCAGCTCCTTGAACACCTCTTTACAGAAGCCGTTCACGATCATGGAAACCGCCTTTTCCGGGTCGATACCGCGTTGGCGACACAGGAACATCTGGTCGTCACTCACCTTGGAGGTGGTGGCCTCGTGCTCGATGGTGGCCGTGGGGTTCTTCGACTCGATATACGGGAAGGTGTGTGCGCCGCACTGATCGCCCAGCAGCAGGGAGTCACACTGGGTGAAGTTACGGGCGTTTTCCGCCCGCGGGCTGATGCGCACCAGGCCCCGGTAGGCATTCTGGCTGCGAGCAGCTGAGATGCCCTTGGAAATGATGGTGCTCCTGGTGTTCTTGCCCAGGTGGATCATCTTGGTGCCGGTGTCCGCCTGCTGCATGTGGCGGGTAAGGGCCACGGAGTAGAACTCACCAATGCTGTTGTCGCCGCGCAGAATCACCGACGGGTACTTCCAGGTGATGGCGGAGCCGGTTTCCACCTGGGTCCAGCTGATCTTGCTGTTGTCGTGGGCCACACCGCGCTTTGTCACGAAGTTGTAGATGCCGCCCTTGCCGTTCTCGTCACCGGGGTACCAGTTTTGAACGGTGGAGTACTTGATCTCGGCACCGGGCAGGGCCACCAGTTCGACCACGGCCGCGTGCAGCTGGTTTTCATCGCGCTGGGGGGCGGTACAGCCTTCCAGATAGCTCACGTAGCTGCCTTCATCGGCCACGATCAGAGTGCGTTCGAACTGGCCGGTGTTGGCTTCGTTGATACGGAAGTAGGTAGACAGCTCCATGGGGCAGCGAACGCCCCTAGGGATGTATACGAAAGACCCGTCCGAGAACACCGCGCTGTTCAGTGCCGCGTAGAAGTTGTCGCCCTGGGGTACCACGGAGCCCAGGTACTTCTTGATCAGCTCCGGATGTTCCTTGATAGCCTCGGAGATGGAACAGAAGATCACTCCGGCTTCCGCCAGCTTCTCTTTAAAGGTGGTAAACACCGAAGAGGAGTCGAACACCACATCCACGGCCACACCCGCCAGCATTTCCTGCTCGTGCAGCGGAATGCCCAGTTTTTCATAGGTGGCCAGCAGCTCCGGGTCTACCTCGTCGAGGCTTTTCGGGGCGTTATCCAGGCTTTTGGGCTTGGAGTAGTAGGACACCTCATTGAAATCAATGGGCGGGTGCTGCAGGTGTGCCCAGGTCGGGGAGGGCATTTCCTGCCATTTACGGTAGCTCTCCAGCCGCCATTCCAGCATCCATTCCGGCTCTTCCTTCTTGGCAGACAGAAAGCGGATGACATCTTCGCTCAGCCCAGGGGGCAAGGTCTCAGCGTCCACCGTGGTGGTGAAACCGGCCTCGTAATTGGAGCGAATCAGCTTGTCCAGTTCGGCTTGGCTCATAGATCAGCGCCTGCGGTCCAGGGTAATGGGAAATACCAGAGTAATTTAGTCGGGTATTATACGCCTTTCGCGGGCGCTGTCGAATAGGGGCCGGGGCAGAAAGGCCGGCTTCCGGTGACGGCGGGGCGGTGCGTGTCCGACGGGGCGGCAACGGTATCATAATTCGCCTCTCTTGCGTATAATCCGCCGGTTCCAGGGGGTTGCTGCGTGGGCTGCTTTGCCAGTCTGCCGATCGCCCCTGTCATTGCCCCGGGGAACCGTTTGGGTTTCCGAGGACCATTTAACGCAAATCTGGAGTGAACAGACTGATGGCTGTTGAGCGCACCCTCTCTATCATCAAGCCTGATGCCGTGGCCAAGAACGTAATCGGTGACATCGTTGCCCGTTTCGAAAAGGCTGACCTGAAAGTAGTTGCCATGAAGATGGTACACCTGAGCGACGAGCAGGCTGGCGGTTTCTACGCCGAGCACAAAGAGCGTCCTTTCTTCAAGGATCTGGTGTCCTTCATGACCAGCGGTCCTGTCGTTGTCCAGGTTCTGGAAGGCGAAGGCGCCGTGGCCAAGAACCGTGACCTGATGGGTGCTACCAACCCGGCGGAAGCGGAAGCTGGAACCATTCGTGCCGATTTCGCTCAAACCATTGACGAGAACGCGGTACACGGCTCTGACTCCACCGAGTCTGCGGCCCGTGAAGTGGCCTACTTCTTCTCTGACGAAGAACTGTGCCCGCGCACTCGCTAAGTTTCAGCGAGTGAGCAACCTCCAGCCACGGCCTTTGGTCGTGGCTGGCGTTTATCAGGAAACCGTGTTTCCTACTGGAGAAATGCCATGACAGCCCAACAGAAAGTCAATCTGCTCGGTCTCGATCGCCCGCAAATGGAAGCCTTCTTCCTGGAAATGGGAGAGAAGAAGTTTCGTGCCCAGCAGGTGCTGAAATGGATCCACCATCATCAGGCGGATTCGTTCGAGCAAATGACAGATGTGGGTAAGGCATTGCGCCAGAAACTGTCCGAGGTGGCGGAAATTCGCGGCCCGGAAGTGATCCACGAGAGCATCAGCCGTGACGGCACCCGCAAGTGGGTGTTTGAAATGGATAACGGTGGTGCGGTGGAAACCGTTTTTATTCCCGATGGCCGCCGCGGCACCCTGTGTGTGTCCTCCCAGGTGGGGTGTGCAGTGGATTGCAGCTTTTGCTCCACTGGCAAGCAGGGCTTCCAGCGGGATATGACCAGTGCCGAAATCATTGGCCAGGTGTGGCAGGCCAGCCGGTCCTTTGGCCCGCGCCGCAATCTCGGTGAGCACCCGATCACCAATGTGGTGATGATGGGCATGGGCGAGCCCCTGCTCAACTATGACAACGTGCTCAGTGCCATGCGCATCATGAAAGATGACCTGGGCTACGGTATTGGCAAGAAGCGGATCACCCTCTCTACTTCCGGGGTGATTCCGAAGATCGACCAGCTCAGCCAGGACCTGGATGTGGCCCTGGCAGTGAGTTTGCATGCTCCCAACGACGAGCTGCGTAACGAGCTGGTGCCGTTGAATCGCAAGTACCCGCTGAAAGAGTTGATGGCGGCGTGCAAGCGTTACACCAAAAATATTTCCCACAAGCACAACACTATCACCATGGAATATGTGATGCTGCGGGACGTGAACGATAAGCCGGAGCACGCTCGTCAGCTGGTCAAGCTGTTGAACGGCCTGCCGGTGAAGGTGAATCTGATCCCTTTCAATCCCTTCCCGCATGCAGGCTATGAACGTTCACGCAAGAGCGATATTCTGGAGTTCCATAAGTATCTGAATGACAATGGATTGTTGACTACGGTCAGGACGACGCGCGGTGATGATATCGATGCCGCCTGTGGTCAGCTGGTGGGGCAGGTGCAGGACCGGACCCGGCGCAGTGAGCGCTGGAAACAATCCATTTTTCACCGCTCCGAACACACGGATAACAATACAGCGCAAGCGTAATGAATCCTCTTATTCGCGGTTTTCTTGGCCTGCTGGTTGCGGGCTTTCTCTCCACCGGGTGTGTGACGGTGGAATCCGGTGAGCGGGAAGTCAAAGTCGATGAGGCCGTCACCAGTCGGGTGGCTGCCGGTCTGCAGTATCTTCAGCAGGGCAATCCTTCCGAAGCCCGCCGGCATTTCTCACGAGCTCTCCAGCTTGACGATGACAGTGCCGTGGCGCACAACGCCATGGCGCTGCTCTACAAGTACGAGCAGGATCCTGCCCTGGAAGAAGAGCACTACAAGAAGGCGGTCAGTGCGGACCGTAGTTACTCCCCAGCCCAGAACAACTACGGCACCTTACTGTTTTCAAAAGGCGAGTATGAGGCTGCCCTCAAGCGTTTTGAGCGGGCGGCCAATGATCCGAGCTACAGTGGCCGTGGCAGTGCCTGGGAAAACATGGGTCGCTGCTACCGGGAGCTGGGACGGGATGAGGAAGCCCAGAAGGCATTCATCAAGGCTCTGCGCCTGAATCCTCAGGCGGTGGTGCCGAATCTGGAGCTGGCGGACCTGTACTTCAAGGAACAGCGCACGCGACTGGCCTGGGACTACTATCAGCAATATGTTCAGCGCAGTAACCGTCAAAGCGCCCGCTCCCTGCTGCTGGGAGCGAAGCTGGCAACGACCCTGGGCTTCAAGGATCAACTCTCCAGCTATGAGCTGGCACTGGAAAACCTTTATCGTCGCTCACCAGAATACAGTGAGTGGAAGGACTGGAAAGCTGCACGGGAGAGCGCACAATGAGTGACAAGATGGTCGTGTTGCCCGGCGAGCGTTGCCGCAAGGCCCGTGAGGCCATGGGCTGGACAACCGCAGAAGCGGCAAAGCGTATGCACCTGTCCCAGACCTATCTGCTGGCGCTGGAAGCAGATGATTACGAGCGTCTGCCCGAGGCGACTTTCGTCAAGGGTTACCTGAAGAACTATGCTCGCCTGCTGGGACTGCCCGCAGATGAAGTGGCCAATACGTTCCAGCAAATGATCAACGAAGACGCTTTCGACAAGCCGCTGGAATTGCCAAGCATGCCCAACCGTCGGGGCCTGCTGGCCAGGCCGGTGGTGTGGTTGCTGATCCTGATTGTGGCAGTCATTGCGGTAGTGGTGCTCTGGCCGCAGGGTGAAGATGAGCCTGATGCTGTGGACGGCGCGCCGCTGGCGCCCCTGTCAGAGGATGCCGGTCAGCAGGATCCGACTGCCGGGCCTGACGCCGCGGTGGTTGATGACGCGGGTCCGGAATCAGCCATGGCAGACACGGTTGGAGCCATGGACGATGCTGAAACGGCTGAAGCCGGCCAGGCAGAGCAAGAGCCGGTAGAGCCCACCCCTGCCGTGGAAGAGGCGGCCCCTGCCATTGATCCCGATATGCTGGCAGGCAATGGGCAGGACCGTCTGGTGATGGATCTGAACGCCGACTGCTGGATGGAAATTCGTGATGCCAATGGCCGTGTGCTGCGCCAGGGCGTCAAGCCGGCCGGTGCTACCCTGCGGGTAGATGGCAAGGCGCCTTTCAGCCTCAAGATCGGTAACGCTGCGGCAGTCAGCGAGCTGTTCCTGAATGGCGAGGCTGTCACCTTGCCGACGGATTCGCCTGGTAAAGTTGTCAATCTGACGCTCCCCTGATCAATACCGAGACATACCATGGAACCGGAAGTCAAAATCGAGCGCCGCAAGACCCGGCAGATCTTTGTCGGCAAGGTGCCGGTGGGCGGTGACGCGCCTATCTCCGTACAGAGCATGACCAATACCGAAACCTGTGATGTGGCGGCCACGGTAGGCCAGATCCAGCGTCTGCAGGATGCCGGTGTGGATATTGTGCGAGTGTCCGTGCCCAGCATGGAGGCCGCAGACGCCTTCGGTGAGATTCGAAAACGGGTGGATGTGCCGCTGGTGGCGGACATTCACTACGACTACAAGATCGCTCTGGCAGTAGCCGAAAAGGGCGTGGATTGCCTGCGTATCAATCCCGGCAACATCGGCCGCGAAGATCGCATCAAGGCGGTGATCCAGTGCGCGAAAGACAAGGGCATTCCGATTCGCATCGGCGTCAATGCCGGTTCTCTGGAAAAGGAACTGCAGCGCAAATACGGCGAACCTACCTCCGATGCGCTGGTGGAATCGGCCCTGCGCCATGTGGATATTCTTGATCGCCATGACTTTCAGGACTTCAAGGTCAGCGTCAAGGCGTCCAATGTGTTCATGACCCTGCAGGCCTACCGGAAACTCTCGCAACAGATTGAACAGCCGCTTCATCTCGGTGTGACCGAGGCGGGGACGTTCCGCTCCGGTACGGTGAAATCTGCAGTGGCGCTGGGTTCGCTGCTAATGGAAGGGATTGGCGATACCATCCGTATTTCCCTGGCGGCGGATCCGGTGGAAGAAGTGCGCGTAGGCTTCGATATTCTCAAGAGCCTTAACCTGCGCAAGAAAGGCGTGAACATTATCGCCTGCCCCAGCTGTTCGCGACAGAACTTTGACGTGATCAAGACCGTCAACGAGCTGGAGGCGCGGCTGGAAGACATCAATGAGTCTGTGGATCTGGCGGTGATTGGCTGCCTGGTCAACGGCCCCGGCGAAGCCCGTGAGGCTGATGTGGGCCTGACTGGCGGCACCCCCAACAATCTTTCGTACCTGAATGGCGAAAAAAGCCATCACGTCACCAAGGAAGACCTGGTGGACGAGCTGGAACGGATGGTGCGGGCCAAGGTGAAGCAGCAGCGCGAAGATGAAGAGAAAGGCATCATCGCAAGAAGTGAATAACTGACGCTGGACGCCGGATGCCCGACGCCGGACGCCATGATGGTGCCTGCGTCGGGCGTTTGGCGTTAGGCGTCCAGCGTTTTGAAGGAAATGCAGTGAGCAAGGCAGTCAATAAAAAGATCACTTCCATCCGCGGGATGAACGACATCCTGCCTGAGCAGACCGGCCTGTGGCAGTGGCTGGAAGACAAGGTGCGTGGTGTGCTGGCCAGCTATGGCTATCAGGAAATCCGCATGCCCATTGTCGAGCAGACTGATCTGTTCAAGCGCAGTATCGGTGAGGTTACCGATATCGTCGAAAAGGAAATGTACACCTTCGATGATCGAAACGGTGACAGCCTGACCTTGCGTCCGGAAGGCACCGCCAGCTGTGTGCGCGCCTGTGAACAGCATGGCTTGCTCTACAACCAGACCCAGCGTCTGTGGTACACCGGCCCCATGTTCCGTCATGAACGTCCTCAGGCCGGTCGCTATCGCCAGTTTCACCAGATCGGGGTGGAAACCTTTGGCATGAACGGTCCGGATATCGACGCCGAAGTCATCCTGATGACGGCCCGACTGTGGCAAGCCCTTGGCCTGGCAGACATGGTGACGCTGGAACTGAATTCCCTGGGCGACAGTGAAGACCGCGCGCGCTATCGTGATGCGCTGGTGGCCTATCTGCAGGAACACGTAGAGCAGATCGACGAGGATTCCCGCAAGCGTATCGAACGTAGTCCGTTGCGCGTACTGGACAGTAAGGATCCGGGCACCCGTGAGGTGCTGGAGAATGCTCCTCAGCTGGCCGATTACCTCAATGAAGAGGCACGCGCGCACTTTGATGGCCTGAAAGCCTTGCTCGATGCTAATGGCATTGCTTATAAAGTGAACCCCTACCTGGTGCGCGGTCTGGACTACTACGGTAAGACCGTGTTCGAGTGGGTCACCGATGCGCTCGGTGCACAGGGCACCGTGTGTGCCGGCGGTCGCTACGACGGCCTGGTGGAACAGCTGGGCGGTAAGCCGACACCGGCAGTGGGCTTCGCCATGGGTGTGGAGCGTCTGATTTTGCTGGTCGAGCAACAAATGCCGGAACTGTCTGCGCCGGTGGACGTCTATGTGATGGCCATGGGTGATGTACTGGCGCCGACCATGACGCTGGCGGAAGAGCTGCGTGATGCGCTGCCGGGCAAGGGGATTCAGCTGCATTGTGGTGGCGGAAGCTTCAAGAGCCAGATGAAAAAGGCCGACCGCAGCGGTGCGGCCGTGGCCCTGATTATCGGCGAAGACGAACTGGCCAATGGCGTGGTGACGGTGAAGCCGCTGCGTGGTCAGGGTGAGCAGGTTCAGGTTGCCCAGGGTGATGTGGCCAATGCGGTGACCTCGCTACTGGGATAAAGACAGCGACAAGCTTTAAGCTGCAAGCTACAAGGCGCGATAGAATGCTGGTGCCGACCGTTATCGTGCTGCCCGCGCTCTGAGCCCGGGCGCGGCGTTGACGGAAATCGAAAAGCACGGCATTTGCCGCGTTGTAGCTTGAAGCTTGTAGCTTGTAGCTTGCTTCCCGGCGTTAAGTCGAACGCCGGGGCACACGAAATAAACAGTCGCCGGAAAGAACGCTTCCGGGTCATAAAAACGAAAGGAGATCAGGGTGGTCGATTACATCCGTGACGAAGAAGAGCAGGCGGAACTGCTCAAGAACTGGTGGAAGGAAAACGGTACGGCCACCATCATTACCATCGTGTTGGCCGTGGCCGCGCTGATTGGCTGGCGTGAATGGCAGGGCTATCAGGGTGAGCAGTCCACGGATGCCTCCAGCCAGTACCAGAGCATGCTGGAGTCGCTGGGTGCGGCGCAGAAAGACGCAGTGACCGAGAAGGCCGATGCCCTGATCGAGGAATACCCGAGCAGTGCCTATGCTGATCACGCCCGTCTGGCCAAGGCCAGCCTGGCGGTATCTGAAGCCGACTACGATGCAGCAGTGACTCTGCTGCAGGAAGTGGCAGATAGCGGTGCCACCGATGCGTTGACCTATACGGCCACCCTGCGTCTGGCCCGTGTTTACCTGCAGCAGCAGGCCTGGGACAAGGCTGAAGCTGTGCTCAAGGGCAAATTCCCGGAAGCCTTTAGCGGCATGGCCCTGGAGCTGCGTGGCGATGCGGCCAAGGGGCAGGGCGATCTGGCTGCCGCCGAGACCCATTATGGCGAGGCTCTGGACGTACTGCAGGACGGTGGAGAAAAGGACCGTGTGCAGATGAAACTTGACGACCTGAAGACCGCTTCCTGAACAGGACTTACATGAAAAACCTTCTGCTTCCCCTGTTGCTGGCTGGCCTTGTGCTGGCCGGCTGCAGCTCCAACCCCAATGCCATTGAACCCAACGATCTGCCCGACTTTGAGGCCAGCTACAAGGTAAAGCGGCTGTGGAGTGAAGGGGTGGGTGATGGCCTGCAGGACAGCCAGTTGACCTTGCGTCCGGCGGTTACCTCTCTGCAGGTTGTAGCCGGTGATGTGGAAGGCCGTGTTTACGCCATCAACCGGGAAACCGGCAAGCGCCAGTGGCGGGTGAAGACCGGGGATCGGATTGCCGGTGGCTTCTACACCGGTTACGGCATGGTCTTGTACGGTACCCGCGAAGGTATGGCGGTGGCGCTGGATGCGGAAACCGGTGACACCCTCTGGAAAACCCAGCTTACCGGGGAGGCGCTGGCCATCCCGGTAAGTGACGGTAACCTGGCGATTTTCCAGACCCAGGACGGCCACATTGCGGCACTGGATGCGGCCACGGGTGAGCAGCGCTGGGATTTTGAGACCCCGCCTCCCACCCTGACGCTGCGTGGTCTGGCTCAGCCGACCATTGCGGGTGACAAGGTGTATGCCGGATTTGCCAATGCCAAGGTGGTGGCACTGGATCTGTCCAGTGGCGCGCCAGTGTGGGAGAAGCGTATTGCGGAAGCCACTGGCCGGTCCGAGCTGGATCGTCTGGTGGATGTGGATGGCAATCTGATCGTGGAAGGTGGTGGTGTTTTCGCTGTCAGCTTCCAGGGCAAGATCGGTGTGCTGGATGCGGATACCGGTCGGTTGTACTGGGAGAAGCCCATGTCCAGCGCCCGCGAGATCAGCACCAGCGGTGCTGGCAGTCTGTTTGTGGCGGACGATGTGGGTGTGGTGAGAGCTGTGGATCAGCGCGGTGGTACCGTGCTGTGGAAGCAGGACAAGCTGTACGGTCGCCGCCTTACCGGTACGGCCTATCAGGGAGGTCTGGTTGCCGCAGGTGATTTTGAGGGCTATATCCACTGGTTGAACGCTGACGATGGCAGCATTGTTGCCCGCAAGCGTCATGATGGGGACGGCTTTGCCGGCACTCCTGTCGCCTATGGTGATGTGCTCTATGTGGTCGGCTTCGACGGCAAGCTGTCCGCTTACCAGCTGAGCCCCCGTAAACCTTCATTCTGGAAGCGTCTGTTCTCTTCGGATAGCGACGAATAACCCTGCTGCCCGGGGGCAGGGAGCGGCTTCGCGCTCATCCCTGTCCTGCGGCGCCCCGCAGGCGGTAGCCGTTGTGCACATAATCCTGTTTTCTTCTCTCCGCCTCTCCCCCTGATTTGCGTTACCATAGCGCCCAAATACTCTTGCAGAGATACCTATGAAGCCGGTTATCGCCCTGGTGGGGCGGCCCAATGTGGGCAAATCCACCCTGTTCAATCGACTCACCCGAACCCGGGATGCTCTGGTAGCAGACTTCCCGGGGCTGACCCGTGACCGCAAATACGGTGATGGCAGACTCGGGGATTACCTCTACACCGTGGTGGATACCGGGGGGATCGGGGAGAACGACGATGGTATCGATGCACCGATGACCGAGCAATCGCTGACTGCGGTGGGTGAGGCGGATCTGGTGCTGTTCATGGTGGATGGCCGTGCCGGGTTGAGCGCAGCGGATGAACAGATCGCCGCGGAACTGCGCAAGCTGCCAAAGCCTGCCTATCTGGTGGTCAACAAGACCGACGGTATCGACCCGGATACCGCCATGGCGGATTTCTACACCCTGGGTATGAACGAGGTGCTGCCCATTGCGGCGGCCCATGGCCGCGGGGTGCGTAGCATGATCGAGACCGTGCTGGAGTCATTCCCTGATCTGGAGCCCTTCTTTGACGAAGACGGCGAGCCCGTGGACACCAATGACGGCAGTATCCGCGTTGCGGTACTTGGTCGCCCCAATGTGGGCAAGTCCACCCTGATCAACCGCATGCTTGGCGAAGAACGGGTGGTGGTGTTTGATCATGCCGGCACCACCCGGGATTCCATCGAAGTGCCGTTCGAACGCATGGACAAGAAGTACACCCTGATCGATACGGCGGGGGTGCGGCGCCGTGGCAAGGTGTTCGAGATGGTGGAAAAATTCTCTGTCATCAAGGCGCTGCAAGCGGTGGAAGCGGCCCAGGTAGTGGTGATCGTGATTGATGCCCGGGAAGGCATCACCGATCAGGATCTGCACCTTTTGGGTTATGTTCTCGATAGTGGCCGAGCGCTTATGATAGCGGTCAACAAGTGGGACGGGCTGGATGCAGACCACAAGGAGCGGGTGCGTATCGAGCTGGGGCGCAGGCTGGAATTTGCCCCTTGGGTAAAGATCAAGTTCATTTCAGCGCTTCATGGTACCGGGGTCGGCGACCTTTGGGGTATGGTGGAAAAAGCTTGGGACAGTGCCTTTATCAAGATCGGCACCAATGAGATGACCCGGATCATGGAGTCGATCCTGGCCGGACATCCGCCGCCACGTAATGGCCGATTCCGTGCCAAGCTGCGTTATGCGCACATGGGTGGCAATAATCCGCCTACCATCGTGTTGCATGGTAATCGCACCGAGGCCTTGCCCAATAGCTACAAGCGTTTTCTCGAGAATCGTTTCCGGGAGGCGTTGAAACTGGAAGGGACGCCCATTCGGTTGGAATTCAAGTCGGGCTCCAACCCCTATGAGGGCAAGAAGAACGTGCTGACCGATCGCCAGGCCCACAAGCGGCGCCGGATGATCAAGCGCATGAAAAAGTAGTTCATCAGGCTCAGGGAGGAGAGGCTATCAAACGACGGGGGATCTGGGGCACCATTGCGCTGACAGCCTTCTCGCCTGCGGGATGGGCGATGGAGCCCATGATGCCGCTCAGCGAGACACCTCCCATGGTGCTGACGCCGGCGCGGGTCAGTCAGCCCCAGTCTGAAGCGCCAGCCAGCGTCACGGTGATCGATCGTAATCTGATTGAGGCCAGTGGCGCCCGCGAACTCTACGAAGTCCTCAAGCTGGTGCCGGGTATGTCTGCCGTCAAGGTGGATGGCAATGTGCCCACCGTGTCCTATCACGCTACCCAGGCCCGGGATGTGCGCCGTATGCTGGTGCTACTGGATGGCCGCAGCCAGTATCAGCCCGGCCTTGCCCGGGTGAACTGGAATGACATGCCGGTAGACATCCAGGACGTGGAGCGTATCGAAGTCACCCGTGGCCCGGCGGCCGCAGCCTACGGCGCCAATGCCTTTGCCGCGGTGATCAATATCATTACCCGCGACCCCCGCGATGTGAGCCGCAACAGCGTTTATCTGGCTGGGGGTAATAACGCCATTCGTGATGGTCGTGCGGCAGCGGCGGGGCAGACTGAAGACATGGCCTGGCGTGCCTCGGTGGCGCGCCGCTCTGACGATGGCTATGACGAACCCTTTGAGGGCAGCAAGCTGCCTGATGCCAAGCGTATTGAAACCCTGAACAGCGAATGGCTGTGGACGGCGAGCGAAAAGAACAGCTTCGGTGTGCAGCTCGGTGGCAGCATGAGCCGGCTGGAGCGAGTGCAGGACAGCGGGATCCAGGACCTGGGTGAGTATCAGCGGGATCCGGTTCAAAACGGCGAACGGGCGTTTCTGCAGATGGAATGGCAGCACGTCTTCAGCCAGACCCACCAGCTGAAACTGACCGCCTATGGTCAATACAACAATGAGGTTACGGACTTTCGGGTCTGTTATCTGGATCCTGCATCCGGGCAGACAGGCCCCGGAGGCGGGCTGTTCTTCTCCAGCGAACTGCGTGATCTCTACCTGGAAAACAACGGTGATCTCAATGCGACTCTGGGCGCCGCGTTTGCCGACCCGGATGTGGTCGCCAGGTATAATGCCTTGCTGGCGGCCGGTAGCGATTTCTGTACCACCAACGAGTTTGATGTTCAGGAAGAGCGTTACGACCTGGAGCTGCAGGACACCCTGCAGATCAATGATCGTCTACGCCTGGTCAGCGGTCTCAATGTCCGTCAGGACCGGGCCGAGTCACAGACCTATCTTTCAGGCACGCAGGACAATCTTAGCTACCGGGCATTTGGCAATTTGTCCGCCGAGGTGGTGCGGAACGTGCTGCTCAACCTGGGCGGTTACTGGGAGCATGATGAGATCAGTGAAACCAACTTCAGCCCCCGTGCCGGGTTGAACTGGCGCTTCCTGCCCGGTCACAGTGTGCGTTACGTCTACTCCGAAGCGATCCGCACTCCGGATATATATGAGGAGAGAGCGCTCACCAATATCGAGGCAATGGATCTCAGTCAGCCCTTCGCCAGTAACACCCAGGGGCTGCTGGGGTGGTCTCCGGCCTATTTCTTCGCAACACAGAGCAGCCCGGGCAGTCAGGTGCCGGAAGAGATTCGTTCCTGGGAGCTGGGTTACTTTGGCCAGTTTCGCATGCTGGATCTGGATGTGCGGTATTTCCAGGAAACCCTCAGCAACCTGCTCAGTGGTCCCATCAATTTTGTGGAATTTGATCCTGCCAATGACGGTAAGGTGACCCATCAGGGTAGCGAGGCGCAGCTCACCTGGCGGCCTTCGGTCAATCATCTGTTTCGTGCCACCGGGGCGCATATCCACACAGACACCAATATCAAGACCGAGACCCGGATGGCGGCAAGGGACAGTGCCAGCGCCCTGTGGTCCTGGCAAATGGCGGAGCGCTGGGGCTTCAGCACCGCTTATTACCTGTTCAATGACTATAATGAAAACACCTTCGAGCGCGTGGATGCGCAGATTCGCTTCCGTCATCAACTGGCTGGCAGCGAAGTGGAATGGAAGGCTGTGGTGCAGCATGCACTGAACAAGGCTCCACTGGTATTTGAGGAAAACCTGTATGCCGAGGACAGGATGTGGCTCGGGATGTCGGTGAGGTTCTGACATGAGAGTTCAACAAGGATGTTGGCTTCTGATGATCTGGCTACTGCTGTCAGCTGCCCCCGCGCATGCCCGGGAAAAACTGAAGGTACATGTTCAGGCTGCCGAGGGGCCCTTCAAGAGCGGTTTCGTCAATGCCTTGCAGGCGGGTAATGCAGATATTCTGCTGGCGCCCTCCGGGGAGGCGGCCGAGATGATCGTTGCCCTTGGTGATGAGGCTTTTTCCCGCTCGGTTCAATTTGGAAAGCCGCTACTGGGCGTTTTTGTCAGTCGTCGTCTGGAGGAAACCCTGCGCCGCAAGGGCTGCCATTGTGCGGCCATCTGGGCGGGAGTGGCACTCAATGACCAGCTGGCCATGCTGCAGTTGATGATGCCGGTGGCCGCCAATGTGGGCATTATCATTGGCAGAAACAGTGCCTGGTCGGAAGGTACCGTACAGGACTACCGGGGTCGCCTTGGCCTGACTCTGTTCAAGGTGGATGACCAGGCGGAGCTGGGCAAGGTGCTGCGTGAGGAACTGGATTCCCTGGATGCATTGTTACTGCCGGTGGACGAATCCCTGTTCGGTCCGGACAGCGCCAAGCTGGTGCTGTTGACCAGCTACCGTCTGCGCCGTCCGGTATTCGGGCCGGAACAAAGCTATGTGCATGCCGGCAGTGCGGCCAGTTTGTTTGCCAGTGGTGGTGATCTGGTTTCGGAGACCCTGATCCAGCTGGAATCCTTTATGGCGCGCAAGCGTTTCCGTCGCTCCGGGTTTGTACATACTCCTTCCGTTATCGTTAATGAGCATGTGGCCAACAGTTTCGATATGCGCTTCCATGATTCCGAGGCCCTGCGCTCGGCCCTGGAGGTGATGCCGTGAATCTGGGGACGGGCATTCGCAAACAGCTGCAGCTGCTGGGGGTGGTGCCAGCCCTGTTCATGCTTGGCCTGTTGCTGGTGGCACTGACCTGGCAGCGTTTCGAAGATGCTGACCGTGACCTGCAGGCACTGGGTGGTTTCATGGCCTCGCAGCTGGCGTCCTCCTCGGAATACGGGGTGCTGGCGGGCAACTACAGTGATCTGCGCCGCCAGGCCCAGCTGGCCATGCAACAGGCGGATCTGCAATACGTGGTATTCCGGGACAATGAAGGCAAGGTGTTGCTTTACGAAGGTCGCCAGGACCGGGTGCCCGGTAGCAGTATTATCGAATTTCATTCCGGTATTTACCGGCAGCCGTTACTGGACACCGAGACCATGAGCGTGTCCGCCAATGGCGGAGATTCTCCGGTGCGGATTGGTGAAGTGGTGCTCGGCATGTCCAGTTCCCGCTTGCTGGCAAGACAGAAGGAAATTCTGCTGGCCAGTCTGATTCCGGCCATGTCGGCGATGATTCTTGGCCTGTGGATTGCCCACTATCTCGCGCGCCAGATTGCCTCACCGCTGAATTATCTATCCGGCCTGCTGCGTACCCTGCGCGGCGGAGACTATCACGTACGAGGAACCAGCGAGCTGCAGGGGGAGCTGGGCGATTTGCAGAGCGACATCAACCAGTTGGCGAGCAGTCTGGAGGAGGCGCGGGTCGACCAGCAGAGCGCCATCAATGAATTGCAGGCAGCACATAAACAGGCACAGACCGCCAGCCAGGCAAAAAGTGATTTTCTGGCCATGATGAGCCATGAGCTGCGCACCCCCATGAACGGGGTGCTGGGCATGCTGCAATTGCTGGAGCAGACCCGGCAGAGTGAGGAGCAGCATGAGTACACCCAGGTGGCACTGGAATCCACCGGCCACCTGCTTGATGTGATCAACGACATCCTCGATTTTTCCCGCATCGAAGCCGGGCGTATGGATCTGGATCCGGTATTTTTCGAGCTGGAGCCGCTGCTGGACAATTGCCTGTCTACTTTCCGCTATCTGGCGGAGAAAAAAGGGTTGTACCTGAAACTGGAAAAGGACTCCCTGATTGCGGGGCGGCTGGTGCGTACGGATCCCACCCGTTTGCGTCAGGTGCTGAACAACCTGATTTCCAATGCCATCAAGTTTACCAACGAGGGTGGTATCACCGTGGCAGCCAGTACTCACCAGGTGAGGGAAGACTGGCTGGACGTGAAGCTGTCGGTTACCGACACCGGCATCGGCATTCCCGAGGACAAGCAGTCGCGGCTGTTCCAGGCGTTCTCCCAGGTGGATTCATCCACTTCCCGGCGTTTCGGTGGCACGGGTCTGGGGTTGGCCATTGCTCGGCGCCTCAGTGAAATGCTCGGTGGTACCCTGACTCTTTCAAGCTCCGAGGGGGGTGGCAGTACCTTCACGGTGGCCTTGCGGCTGTTCTTCCGCAGCGATATCACTGATGACCGTGAAGTGGTGCTGATCGGTCATGAAGAGGAGCCGCATACTCTTCACGGGCTGGTACTGCTGGTGGAGGACAACGAGGTCAATCTGATGGTAGCGCGCCGCATTCTCGAGCAGATGGGGGTCACGGTGGTGACAGCCATGAATGGTCGGGAAGCCCTGACCAAGGCCGAGCAGCGGGATTTCGACTGTATCCTGATGGATGTACAGATGCCGGTCATGGATGGCATGGAGGCCACTCGCCGCCTTCGCCAGTGGGAGCGTGAGCAGGGCAGGGTGCCCATGCCGGTGGTGGCTCTCACGGCCAACGCCATGGAAGAAGAGCGCGAGCGCTGCCTGGCTGCGGGCATGAATGCCCACGTGGCCAAGCCCTTCCGGCGTCAGCAGCTTAGTCGGGTGCTGACCCCGTATCTGACCCCTGAACGTGCTCAATCCGGGCGCTGAATTCGCCGTCTTTCAGCCGGGTGGTGACCGTATCGCCCGGCTTCAGCTGGTTCACTGAACGCACCGCCTGCTTGCCCTTGAAGCTGATGCTGTAGCCCCTGGCCAGGGTCTGTAACGGGCTGGCGGTGTCGAGCCGCTTGCTGAGATTGCCCAGTTGGATCTGTTGCTGCTGAAGGCGTTGCAGCACGGGTTGTGGCAGCCGTTGTTCCAGATTGGCCAGCCGTTGCTGGCGGTCTTCCAGTAGCCGTTGCGGTGATACCCGGGCCAGCCGCTGCTGCACCGGCATCAACTGGCTTTCGGCCAGCCGCAACTGATGTCGAATCTGTCGTTGCAGGCGCGCCTGCAGTTCATCCAGTCGCTGGCTGCTTTGATCCAGGTGATGGCGTGGGGAGCGTAGTCGCTGGGTCAGGTGGCGCAGGCGGTCTTTGGGATTGCGTAGCTGCTGGGCCATCACCCACTTCAGGCGCCTTTGCAGTGCCGCGAAGCGCTGGGTCACTGTGGACAGGTCCGGGCTGACCAGCTCGGCAGCCGCGGAGGGGGTGGGGGCGCGCAGGTCGGCGGCGAAGTCGGTGAGGCCGGTATCCACTTCGTGACCCACCGCGGACACGATGGGCAGTGGACAAGCTGCCACCGCCCGGGTCAAAGCCTCGTCATTGAAGGCCCACAGGTCCTCGAGGGAGCCGCCACCGCGGCCAATGATCAGCACATCACATTCATTGCGCTGGATGGCAAGTTGCAGGGCCTGGCGCAGCTGGGCAGGGGCATCGGCGCCCTGTACTGCTGCCGGGTAGATGACCACCGGAATGGACGGGCAGCGCCGTTTCAGTACCTGCAGGATGTCGCGGATGGCGGCCCCGCTGGGTGAGGTGATCACGCCGATCTGGTTGGGCCAGGCGGGCAGGGGTTGCTTGCGCTCCTGGGCAAACAGGCCCTCGGCCTGCAGTTGTGCCTTGAGAGCATCAAACTGCGCCTTGAGTGCCCCCTGGCCGGCGGGCTCCATGTGTTCCACCACGATCTGGAAGTTGCCGCGGGGCACATACAGCGTGACTTTGGCGCGTACCAGCACCTGCTGGCCATTCTGCGGGTTGAAATCCACCAGCCTGTTACGGTTTCGAAACATGGCGCCGCTAATCTGGGCCCGTGAATCCTTGAGGCTGAAATACCAGTGGCCGGAAGAGGGTCGGGACAGATTGGACAGCTCGCCCTGCAGCCAGATCAGCGGAAAGGAGCCTTCCAGCAGGCCCTGGGCTTCCAGGTTCAGCTGGCTGATGGAGAGGGGGTCGGTACGCGATGAAAAGCTCATCGCGGGAGAGTAGCGATTTTCGCTGCGCTGTGCCACTGTCCGGATTGTGTACAGGGCGCGAAATGACGTATAATCGCCCGCTTAATTTCCGGGGGTGGTCATGGTGTGACCGCCTTAACCGGCGGCACCCGGGTCCCCTCCTTAACCTCGGGTGCGCCTGACAGAACCCCAATCAGCGGTTCGGTTCAGGAGCCCCCTCACTTCCTACGGTGCAATATGCTCAGAATCGTGCAAGAGGCATTGACGTTCGACGACGTTCTGCTTGTGCCCGCCCATTCCAATGTGCTGCCCAAGGATGTGTCCCTGAAGAGCAAGCTGACGCGGGACATTTCTCTGAACATCCCTCTGGTTTCGGCAGCCATGGATACGGTCACCGAGCACCGCCTGGCCATCACCATGGCCCAGGAAGGCGGCATCGGCATCCTCCACAAGAGCATGGATGTGGAAGACCAGGCGCGTAACGTGCGCATGGTGAAAAAATACGAATCCGGCGTGGTGAAGGATCCCATCACCATTGGCCCGGATGCTACCGTGGCCGAGCTGCTGAACCTCACCGAGGCCAACAATATCTCCGGTGTGCCAGTGGTTGAAGGTGACAAGGTGGTTGGCATCGTCACCAGTCGCGACACCCGTTTCGTGACCAATTTCGACCAGCGCGTCCAGGACATCATGACCGGCAAGGACCGGTTGGTGACCGTGAAGGAAGGCGCGGGTGCTGACGAAGTGCAGTTGCTGCTGCACAAGAATCGCATCGAGAAGGTGCTGGTGGTCAATGATGCTGGCGAGCTGCGCGGCATGATCACCGTGAAGGATATCGAGAAAGCCCGTAAATACCCCAATGCCTGCAAGGACTCCCAGGGTCGTCTGCGGGTGGGTGCGGCAGTGGGTACCGGTGAAGGTACCGACCAGCGCGTGGCGGCACTGGTGGAAGCCGGTGTTGACGTGATTGTCGTGGATACCGCTCACGGGCACTCTCAGGGCGTGATCGACCGTGTGGCCTGGGTCAAGAAGCATTTCCCGGAAGTGCAGGTGATCGGTGGCAACATCGCTACCGCCGCCGCAGCGAAGGATCTGGTGGCTGCGGGTGCCGATGCTGTGAAAGTGGGTATCGGCCCTGGCTCCATCTGTACTACCCGTATCGTGGCCGGTATCGGTGTACCGCAGATCACTGCGATTTCCGATGTGGCAGCGGCGCTGGAAGGCACCGGTGTGCCGCTGATCGCTGATGGCGGTATCCGCTTCTCCGGTGATATTGCCAAGGCCGTGGCGGCAGGCGCCAGCGCCATCATGATCGGCTCCCTGCTGGCCGGTACCGAAGAGGCGCCGGGTGAAGTGGAGCTGTTCCAGGGCGGTTACTACAAGGCCTACCGTGGCATGGGCTCGCTGGGCGCCATGTCCGGCAAGACTGGCTCCTCCGACCGTTACTTCCAGGATGCCGCTGCCGGTATCGAGAAGCTGGTACCGGAAGGTATTGAAGGTCGCGTGCCCTACAAGGGCCCCATGAGCGCTATCGTGCATCAGCTGATGGGCGGCCTGCGTGCCTCCATGGGCTACACCGGTTGCGCCACCGTGGAAGACATGCGCACCAAGCCGGAGTTCGTGAAAGTCTCCGCCGCCGGGATGAAGGAATCCCACGTGCATGATGTGACGATCACGAAAGAGGCTCCGAATTACCCGGTCGGGTGATTTGGGCCCTGTCGTGGCTTGAAGGGGTCAGACGTCTGAAGTCGGATGTCTGACGCCAGAACCGGTCGGAGGCATCTCCGGCCGTTTTGTTTTTAAAGCGTCCGGCGTCAGACATTCGACGTCCGACCCATAACCAACAAGGCCCGGCGCTTGTCGCCGGCAACCACCGCGGGATAGAACCCCATGCAAGACATTCATGCCCAGCGCATCCTCATTCTGGATTTCGGTTCCCAGTACACCCAGCTAATCGCCCGTCGTGTGCGTGAGATCGGTGTCTACTGTGAGATCCGCGCCTTCGACATGACCGCTGAAGACATCAGCGAGTTTGCGCCCAAGGGCATTATCCTGTCCGGTGGTCCGGAGTCGGTGACCGCAGCAGAAACCCCGCGTGCGCCGCAGGCGGTGTTCGAGGCAGGCGTGCCGGTACTGGGTATCTGCTACGGCATGCAGACCATGGCCGAGCAGCTGGGCGGCAAGGTGGTGGCCGGGGAGAAGCACGAGTTCGGTTACGCCCGTGTGGAAAAGGCGGAGAAGAACGGCCTGCTGGACGGCATCGTTGATCACGAAGAGCATGGCAAGGAATTCCTGGATGTGTGGATGAGCCACGGTGATCGTGTCGGCGAAACCCCGGAAGGCTTCAGCGTGATCGCCACCACTGGCAGCTGTCCGATTGCCGGCATGGCCAACGAAGAAAAGCGCTTCTATGGCATCCAGTTCCACCCGGAGGTGACTCACACCCTGCAGGGGGGGCGTCTGCTGGAGCGTTTCGTCCGCGAGCTGTGTGACTGTGAAGCACTGTGGACGCCGAGCAATATCATCAACGACGCCATCGATACCATCCGCGAACAGGTGGGTGAGGATGAAGTGATCCTGGGTCTGTCTGGCGGTGTGGATTCTTCCGTTGTGGCGGCGCTGCTGCACAAGGCCATCGGTGAGCAGCTCACCTGCGTGTTCGTGGACAATGGCCTGCTGCGCCACCAGGAAGGCGATCAGGTGATGGAAATGTTCGCCGACAACATGGGCGTCAAAGTGATCCGTGTGGACGCCGAGGACAACTTCCTTGGCAAACTGGCCGGCGAAGCGGACCCGGAGAAGAAGCGCAAGATTATCGGCAATACCTTTATCGACATCTTCGATGAAGAAGCCGGCAAGCTGAAAAATGCCAACTGGCTGGCCCAGGGCACCATCTACCCGGACGTGATCGAATCCGCCGCCAGCAAGACCGGCAAGGCCCACGTGATCAAGAGCCATCACAATGTAGGTGGTCTGCCGGAAGACATGAAGCTCAAGCTGGTCGAGCCCCTGCGTGAGCTGTTCAAGGATGAGGTGCGCAAGATCGGCCTGGAGCTGGGCCTGCCCTACGACATGGTCTACCGCCACCCCTTCCCGGGACCGGGTCTGGGCGTGCGTATCCTCGGTGAAGTGAAGAAGGAGTACGCCGACACCCTGCGTCTGGCTGATCATATCTTCATTGAAGAGCTGCGTGCGGCCGGTCTTTATCACAAGACCAGCCAGGCCTTTGCCGTGTTCCTGCCGGTGAAGTCCGTCGGTGTAGTGGGTGATGCCCGTCGCTACGAATACGTAGTGGCGTTACGTGCCGTGGAAACCATCGACTTCATGACCGCTCGCTGGGCGCACCTGCCCTATGAGTTCCTGGAGCTGGTGTCCAGCCGCATCATCAATGAGATCCCGGGCATCAGCCGGGTGACCTACGACATCTCCTCCAAGCCGCCCGCTACTATTGAGTGGGAATAATCAGAAAACAGGAACTCGCAGGATGAGACGGCCTGCGTTTAAGGGTTGACCCGGGACAGTGATGTCCCGGGCTAACGCCATACAGGGAACCCCCGCCTTGAAATATCGTGCCGAGATTGACGGATTACGCGCGCTGGCCGTGGTGCCGGTGATCCTTTTTCATGCCGGTTTCGAGTGGTTCTCCGGTGGCTTTGTTGGTGTTGATGTCTTCTTTGTGATCAGTGGCTATCTGATTACCACCATTCTGGTGGATGACATCGAGAAGCGCCGCTTCAGTATTGTCAGCTTTTATGAGCGCCGGGCCCGGCGTATTTTCCCCGCCCTGTTTTTCATGATGCTGGCCTGCATCCCGTTTGCCTGGATGTGGATGTTGCCAGATCCCATGGAAAACTTTGGCCAGTCGGTGGTGGCCACCACCCTGTTTGCCAACAATATCCTGTTGATGATCACTACCGGGTACTGGGATCTGGCGTCCGAGTTCAAGCCGCTCCTGCATACCTGGAGCCTGGGGGTGGAAGAGCAGTACTACGTTGTCTTCCCCTTGCTGCTATTGCTGGGCTGGCGCTTTGGCAAGAAAGCCATGGTGGGTATCATCGCCGCTCTGGCCGTCGTTAGCCTGGCGGTCAGCGAGCTGGGCAGCAGTCGCTTTCCGGATGCCAACTTCTATTTGATCACCTCTCGAGCCTGGGAATTGTTTGCCGGTTCCATGGCGGCCTTTGTGGTGCAAAAGTACGGCGTCAGAAATCACAATGGCTGGGCGTCGCTGGGGCTGCTGGCCATCGTGTTTGCCATTCTGGCCTATGATTCGAGCACCCCTTTCCCGGGCCTGTATGCCCTGGTGCCGGTGCTTGGCGTGGTCTTGCTGGTACTGTTCGCCGGCGAGCAAACCTGGGTTGCCAGATTGCTCAGCCTGAGGCTGATGGTGGGTATTGGTCTGATCAGTTACTCGGCTTATCTGTGGCATCAGCCGCTGTTTTCCTTCGCCCGTATTTACATGGTGCAGGAGCCGGGGCGCGGGCTGTTTATTGTGCTGACGCTGGCGACCTTTATGCTGGCCTGGCTTTCCTGGAAGTTCATCGAGAATCCGTTCAGAAACAAGTCGCGGGTATCTGCCCGGTGGCTGTGGGGGTTTGTCTTTATCGCCTCGTTCGGGCTGGTGGTGTTCGGGCTGGCGGCACACAAGACCCATGGCTTCGTTTCGCGGGTGTTTGATCAGCAAAGCGTCGCGCCAGAGGATATGTACATCGCGTACAACGAGCGCAATTTCAAGTTCAAGCAGGCCGCCTTTATCTCTGCTGCGCCAGTCAAACTGCTGATCATCGGCAATTCATTTGGCCGGGATATAGTCAATGCGGTCCGGGAGACCTATGACCTCACCGCTGTTGAGCTGGTCTACCGGGATGATCTGGATGATTGCTCACTGATGCGTTCCGATCAGGGCAAGGCGCTGTTTGCCGAGGCGGATGTGGTGCTGTTTGCCTCCAATTATGGTGTTGATGATTATGCCTGTACTCCAAAGGTTATCGGTCGCGCTGCAGGGCTGGGTAGCCAGGTGTTTTTTGTCGGCAGCAAGCAGTTCGGCCACAACCTGAACTGGGTGGCCAGAACGCCGCCCCAAGAGCGTGCCTGGCTTCGCAATCCGATTCTGGAAGACGTGCTCGAACAGGAAAGGGTTGCCAGGGAGCGTATTCCCGCAAGCCATTACCTTTCCATCATTGATGTGCTGATGGACAGCGAGCACCGGATCCTGATTACGGACGGGCAGGGGCGCCTGATGAGTGCCGACCGTGTCCACCTGACCAAATACGGCGCCATCCATGTGGGACGGGAAGTGCTGCGGCCATCGGCATTAACGGCTGCACTGGCCGCTCAATGAGCGGTGGCCACCCCGGCACGACCTGATGGGCGGATCAGGAGCAGATGCGCAGCAGGTGAGTGACCAGGTCCACCTGGCGGTTGAAGTTGTTCTTGCTGAGCAGTGTCTTGATGTAGGAGCGCACGGTGCTGACAGCCAGCCCCAACTGCTCGGCCGTTTCCGCCGGGTCCGCCCCTTTCAGTAGCGCAAGGCACACTCTTGCTTCGGATTCGGTAGCGTGTATTACCTTGCGAATTTCATTGACTGACAGCTCCCGGGTCTGGTTGGGGTCGAAGATTTCCACCAGTACGTTGCGAGTGGGGTTACCCTGATTCTGTACTGGTGTCAGTGAGAAGCGCAGTGGTAGTGCCGGGGTTTCCAGATACAGGGTGTCACTGTCATCCAGGGCCGAGGTTTCCCCGGTGATATACAGCATCAGCTGGGTATGAAACTGCTGGCTGAATGGCTCGTTGCGAAATTCAATCTCGCGGCTTTCTTCATTCACCTCGAATACATCGTGATTACGGCCCAGCTCCCGAAAGGCCGGGCTCGCGGTGACCATGGCTCCCACCGGAGAAAACACCGCCACGGGCTGTTTGAGCATGGAGATGCTGCTTTGCAGATCCTTGAAGCCCTGCTCTGAACGGTGCACTCGCTCGTACAAATCCACCGCAATTTCCACATGCTTTCTCAAGCGAGAAATCAGGGCCATTTCTTCCGTGCTGAAAATGGTGGCTGATTTGTGGCGGTTGAAGACCAGTACGATGTGTTGCTGGTACTTGTTGGTGAAGGCGACGGTGGCGCTGTCGATGATGCCGGCGGCGCGCACCCAGGTGCGGGTAAACGCCGGCATGCTGGCGAGAATGTCATGATCAGGCTTGCCGTCGGCAAAACTGAACAGGGCATTGGGGCCCATCTCCAGAGCGCGGGAGATGGCCTCATCCTTGAAGACCAGCCCGGTCTTCAGCATCAGCGGGATGACTCCGGGCGGATAGCCCACCGCCCAGCCATACAGACCTTTCATCTGCGGTTCTTTCTGGATGGCTGCCAGGCTGCAACTGACCAGATTCAGTTCTTCCTTGATGCACTGAAGGAAGGGTTCAAAACCATTGTTGTGGTCGACACAGGCATATAGCTGGGTAATCAGCCTGTCCAGCCGGTCGGTGGTTGTGTCTGAGGCTGCCGAATCCAGCAAGGTGGCATGGGGGGCGGTGTCTGCCGGCTTGGACAGACGGTTCGGGCTGGTTGCGGTGTTGTCGGGCATCCCAAGTGCTTCCCTCGTACGATTCCATGCAATCGTTTTTTTAACTCGTACCAATATAGCGAAAGGCGGAGGGGGCTTCTAGCTGAAGGGGGGCTGGAGGGGGCTGTTTTGTGGTTGGTAAGGCACAGTCTGAATGCTTGTGTTTACTTTGAATCTTGTTCGACACCACCACCCTAATTTGGGGGTGCCTGATACTTTCTTCTCTCAGCTAGCCTTGCCAGTTCTAAGGATCGGTCTAATTAAAAATTCTGGGGGACATATGCTGAGTTCCAAGGCAAAACTGCCTATTGCTATCGCATTGGCTACTGCTGCGCTTGCTGGCTGCGGCGGAGGAGGGGGTGGCTCCGATGCCGTGCCGGTGAAGAAACCGGTCAGCAAAGGCACTGCGGTAGAAGGTGTGGCGGTGAAGGGGCCGCTGGTCAATGCCACGGTACGAGCCTATGCCGTGGACTATGCAGCGGCAGACCTGATTGGTGCCGCCGATCCGGTAGACACCGGCACCACCAATGGGCAGGCGCAAATTACGGGACTCAATCTGGATCCAGCCGGTGCTCCCTACATTGTAGTGGTGGAAGCGGATGCGGATACCGTGGATCTCACCACTGGCAAGGTGCCGGTAATCACGATCATGAAAACCGTGATCACTGCCGACATGCTCAATGGCGGCACCCCGGTAGTCGCCACGCCGCTGACCTCTCTGGCCACCGAAGTGGCTGCCAGCAAGGGCGCCACCCCGGAAACCCTGCAGCAGAATCTGAACGACGCCCAGAATACCGTGAAGTCCACCCTGGGCTTTGGTCTCGATGAGTCGGTGGACATCTTTACCGCCACTCCGGTACTCAACGACGATACCGATACCCCGGAAGAGCAGGCCCAGGTGGCTGCCTACCGTCTGGCGGTAGAGGCGGTTTCCGCCGTGTTGAGCAATGCGGCTGCCGATTCCTCAGCCGAAGGTGACTCCGCCACCGATGTGCTGTCTTCCATGGCGCAGGATCTCAGCGATGGCGTGATTGACGGCAAGAAGGGCGATGACGTTCTGCCCGAGCTGGACAATGTGAATGTGTCCTCTGTGTCAGTTGCGGATCTGACGATCCCTGATACCAATCCCCCGATCCCGGTGAATACGATTACCACTGTGCTGGACAACGAGGCGGAAAGCCTTGGTACCGCGGTGACAGTGGATCAGTCCGTAACGGTTGAACCGGAAGAAGTGGCCACCGTTGCCGATACCGATTTTGATGGTGTCAAGGACGATGTTGATAACTGTATCAACACCAAGAACGCTGACCAGCTGGACGCTAACGGCAATGATATCGGTGCTGCCTGTGAAGCCGCGCCGCAGATTGCTGCCGTTAGCGGCAGCGGCCCGGAAGATGGTGGTGCCATTGTTATCGCACTGTCTGGCTCTGAACCTGATGGCGATACCCTGACCTTCACGGTTAACGGCCAGGCCTTGCCGCCGGGGCAATCCACCTACAGCTTCACTCCCGAGCCGAATTTCTCCGGGCAGGTGGTACTGCCCTACAGTGTCAGTGATGGCGAGAAAAGCTCTTTGGCGAGCACTATCACCATCGATGTGACGCCGGTGAACGATCCGGTATCCGGTAGCCTGACCGTTGCGGGTGCTGCCGAAGAAGGTGTCACGCTGAGCGTGAATAACCAGATGACGGATGCGGACGGTGAACTGACGATTCTGTCGTACCAGTGGCGAGCCAATGGTGAGCCCATCCCGGGTGCAACAGGTGAAACCTTCACCCCGCTGCAGGCCCAGGTGGGCGCCATGATCAATGTTGACGTGGTCTTCAGCGATGGCGTTTTCCCTGAAGTGACCGTGCCTTCTGCCCCCGTCGGGCCGATTGCCAACACTATCAACAACGCGACCGTTGGTTCCGCGGATATCCAGGGTGTTCCGGTTGAGGGTGAAACCCTGACTGCCATCAATAATCTGGTAGACCCGGATGGCACGGTGGAAATTACTGGCTACCAGTGGCTGGCGGATGGCCTGGCCATTGATGGTGCCACCCAGCAGTCCCTGCTGCTTGGCCAGGCCCAGGTGGGCACGGGTGTCAGCGTTGTGCTGACCTACACCGATGGCACCTTCGCCGGTCAGACTTACACCACCATCGCCACCCCGCCGGTGGTCAATGTGAATAACCCGGCGGGCGGCAGCTTCGGTATCAGCGGTACCCCCACGGAAGATCAGACCCTTCAGGCTGAGCCTGGCTTCACTGATGAAGATGGGCTGGAAAACGTCGAGTTTGTCTTCCAGTGGTTTGCCGATGATCAGCCGCTGGATGGCGAAACCAGCGACCAGCTGCTTCTCGATGACAGCCATGTGGGCAAGGTCATCACCCTGGAGGTGTCATTTACCGATGACTTGGGCGGCGAAGAGGGTGCCACCTCCGCACCAACCGATGCCGTTGCCAACGTGAACGACCCGGTTCAGGGCTCAGTGATTATTGACGGTCAGGCCATGGATACCCAGCAACTGTCGGTTGCCAACTTCCTCTCTGGCCTGAGTGATGACGACGGCCTGCCGGGGGCTCCGCCTGCAGAAACCACTTACCAGTGGAAGCGCGATGGCGGTGATATCGCTGGTGCGACTGCGGTGACCTACACTTTGACCACAGATGATGTGGGCGCGGCGATCACTGTCGAGATCGCGTTCCCGGATAACCGTGGCACCACCGAAACCGTAGTGTCTGAGGCTACATTGCCGGTTGCCCAGTTCAACAACCTGCCCACCGGTTCCGTGACCATTACTGGTGATACCCAGAATCAGACCTGGACCGCCAGCAATGATCTGGCCGATGCGGATGGTCCTGATCCGCTGGTGATCAGCTACCAATGGTATGCCGACGGTGGCGCCATTGATGGCGAGACCGGCTCTACCTTTACACCGGGCCAGGAGTATGTGGGCGCGTCCATCGTGGTGACCGCCAGCTACACCGATAATGACAGCAACTTCACGGAAGTGGATTCTGCGCCGGTGGTAGTGATTGATGCCGATGATGCCTACACCGGTGGCGTTTCCATTATTGGCGTTTCCACGGAAGACGAGTTCCTTACTGCCACCAATGACCTGAATGATCCCGATGGTGAAATCGTGATCACAGGCTATCAGTGGCTGGCCAATAGCTCTCCTATCGTGGGAGCAAACAGCGCTGAATATCAGCTGACTCAGGCGGAAGTGGGCCAGAGCATCAGCGTGGAAGTGACCTTCAATGATGGTGTGTTTGGCAATCAGGTGGTCGAGTCTTCTGCGACAGCCCCGGTCAACAATGTTAATGACCTGCCGGAAGGTGAACTGGTGATCAGTGGTGCGCCTGCACCGGGCAATACCCTGTCCGTCAGCGACACCCTGTCCGATGAAGATGGCATGGGCATGGTCACTTACGAGTGGTTTGTGAACGCAGCAAGCGCCGGCTTCGGCCCGACCTATGACGTTCAGCAGGCTGATGTAGGTTTTGATGTCTATGTGAATGCCAGCTACACCGATGGTCAGGAAACCTTCGAAAGTGTGGATTCTGCTGCCGTTACCATTGAGGCGTCTGTACAGAACCCGGCCTATAACCCGGCCAGCTTCAATGACCAGGTAGTGTATGCCGTCTTTACTGAAGACAGCGACGACAGTGAGTGTTTCGGCACCCAGACCTTCGCCCGTCTGGATTTTGCCTCGGACAGCAACTTCGACGGCGCCATGGCCTGTGATGACAGCACCTTCAGCGGTAGCTGGATGCTGGAGCAGAACAACGAGGTGCTGGTGCTCAACTCCGGAGCGTTCGACCAGACCAACTATGTGGTCGCGTATGCCGATGTGGTTGATAACAAGCAGAGCTACTGCTGGGTAGATGACGAAGATGTAACGGACTCCGCCACCGCGCTGGATATCTGTCGCAACGGCGAAACCAGCCCGTTCTATTTCCTGATCGAGAACGACTTCGACATCCTCGGCTTCGACACCTTCTACTTTGATCTGGCTGATGTGCATGCGGACACGTTTGATACCAAGCGTTTCTCTCACACCTGGCTGGCCGGCCGTACCTTGTACGATGTCTGGTATGGCAACGTGGACTACGATGGTGATTGCGAGCTGGATACCCAGAATGATCGTGGTATGACGGAGCTGGTGTTCTCTGCCGATGGCCTCACGGTTGATGCCACTGGTGTCCAGAACGATAGCTGTGTAGAGATAGCCCTGGATTTCGGCATTAACAGTGATGGTCAGCTGGGTGACAGTGTCTCTGGCGCGGGTATCAACTATCTGGGCAACACCGATCAGTATCTTGAGGTGGTGTTCCGTAACGAAGATGGTTCCCCGGATAACGTGGACCGTTTCTATCACAACGAGACCGAGGCGCTGGCAGCCTGGACGGCTTTACCTGGTGCTGATAATCCCACTGCCACCTACACGCAGAACTTCCAGGATGCCCAGCTGATCAAGGCGCCTGTCTACAACGTGCACAGCGTCGATGGTGAGTGGTTCATCGAGAAGATCGAGTTCTTTGAAAATGGCGATGCTGAAATCTCTGAGCGTGGTGCCCAGGATCTTCGTTTCAGCGACGATGGTGCCTTCTATTCTCCGGAATACACCTCTTACACGGTGTCTCTGAGCCAGATCTCTCTTGCGGTAAGCCAGGGCAACATCGTCTGGAATATCGCAGCGGATCCGAACATCGGTGCCGGTTACATGACCTCAACCGGCAACGGTTATGAAGTCTGCTGGGGCGACTGTAACTCTGTGGAAGCCTTCTTCTTCAGCGAAGAAGCAGCCCAGCGTTATGTGGATGGCCAGAACACCCCGGGCACAGGCAGCCCGCTGATTGGCAGCTGGCTGATCGATGAAGGCGTGAACCAGCGCAACATCCTGACCTTCATTGATGGTAGCCGCTATATCGTCTTCCACGAACACGACAATACCGATCAGACCGCTGGCTCTGCCGAGTACGGCACCTACACCTGGGATCAGGAAACTGGAGCCTTCACCGCCAGCGCCACCGCTCAGTCAGACGGAGAGGGTGGTCTTGATGGTGCCGTGTTCAATCTGCAGGTGAACGGTGATGCCTTCACCACTGATGACGGCTTCGGTGCGGATCGCATTGTCGATGAGGCTCAACCCATTGTCGGCTCCTGGATCCTGGGCGAAGGCGATGACATCAACGTGCTGACCTTCCTGTCTGCCTCCGAGTACGCCATCGTGCATACCCAGAATGGTGAGTGTTATGGCGAGCCGTGCACACCTCAGGCGTTGTCTGGGGAGTTCGGTTTCTACAGCTGGGATGGCTTTAACTTCACCGCGACCTCTGTGTCTGTGGATACCAACGGTCCAGGTGGCCTGTTCAACAATGCTGACCCCGCTGACCAGCAGGGTGAGTCGATCAGCATCAATGGCGCTGAGCTGACCTTTACGGATGCGAATGAGGGCGCCTTTGTCTTCAATCGGGTCAGTGGGCAGCCCATGGGGTTGGTCTGTGGCTATCAGTCAGGTTGGGATGATGTGGAGGGTAAGCCCCTGACCTTCAACTCCCTGGATGACTACAACACCGTGCTTGCGGATTGCGATCAGCAAGAGGCGCTGCCTTCCTGGTCCAGAACCGATCTGGCCGGTGACACCTTCTACGATGGAGAGGGCGAAATCACCTTTGATGCCACCGCCGATACCGCCGTGGGCATTGATTATGGTGATGATGGCGAGAAAGGCACCGCTGACGATGAAGCCTTTTATGTTGTGGTCTCCGATTTCGCCACCAATCAGGTGATGCTGGAGTACTCCGTTACCGAGGGTGGCGCCATTGAGAGCTATGATGTGCTGACCATGAAGTTCTACGATGGCTCCAATCAGGCTGACTTTGTCGTCTTCTATGAGGATTACGGCTGGGCGGAGTCAGACATGGATTATATCGATACCACCATGAAGGACGGCGAAATCTGGAACTGGACCTGGTACCGCAATGATCCGAACGCTGTTTCGTTGTCGTGCGGTTATGAATCCGGCTGGGATGAAGCTACCGAGCGGCCGCTGGTATTCAATTCCGTCAATGACTACTACCAGGTGCTGTCCTCCTGTGAGACTGATTTCGGGGTGCATCCGCTTTCCGTAAGCAGCTTTGCCAATGTCACCCTGTATGAAGAGTGGGGTGAGAGCCATATTGTCTTCGATGGCACGGGGCAAAATGCCACCATTACCGAGTATGGCGATGACGGCATGCCGGGCGGCGGTGATGACGAAACCTTCTACGCGGTGGTGTCTGATTTCGGCACCAATGTCGTTCAGTTCGAGTTTTCGCTGACACAAGGTGGAGAGGTGCTGGCTTCCGAGCTGTGGAGTCTGGCGTTCTACAGCGCGGACGAACTAAGTGACGGCAAGGACTACTGGAACTTCCGGATCTTCTATGAGGATTTTGGTTGGCCTGAATCCGACGGCAGCATCAACGTTGATGACAACAAGGACGGCGAGATCTGGAGCAACCGCTTCTCGACTTCCTCTGACTTCAACTGGGGCGGTGTTGCCCCCTGAATGAACGTGTGTTGATCTCTGTTTTTGAGAGGCCCCGCTGATGCGGGGCTTTTTTTGTGCCGCTCTGCGGCTGCAGCACGCACCACGCACCATGCGGCACGCAAAATCGAGACCTTGGGGCATCCCTCTGTGGGAGCTTGCCTGCAAGCGATTCTGCCCTTGAGTTGGCCCCCTATCGCTTGCAGGCATACCCTGACGAGCATAGAGAGCGCCCACAGAGCAGGATTAACCGGTGGGAGATGCTGGTAGATGGGGGCCGGTTGACCCGTCCGGCCAGTCAGGCCCGCTGAATGGCCCTCAGGGGCGTATTGCTGCTTGAAAAGTGACCGGATTTGCTTACAATACGCACCCTTCCCGGAATTCGGGGCCGATTTGTCGGCTGCCGGATCGTGAGCAAGGTCTCACCGCCGGGCAGAATTCATTCCGTTTCAGTGAGTTGCGCGCTCCAGGCCAAGGGTTTGGGGTTGTTGTGCCCGTTGTGGTGGCATACAATGCGCGCCTTTACTGGGGCGGCGAGGCTGTCGCCTCATTGTCTAAAACAGATTGGAGGTTCACGACATTAAGCGTGGAGGCAATAAGGGCCGCGAGCAACGCGCCCGAATCAATCAGCAAATCCAGGCAACCGATGTTCGGTTGATCGATGTGGACGGCGAGCAGGTCGGTATTGTGACCCTGCAGGAAGCGCTGGAGAAAGCCACTTCAAAACAGCTGGATCTGGTAGAAATCTCCCCTGGTGCGGAACCGCCCGTTTGCCGAATCATGGATTACGGCAAGCATCTGTTTGAGGCGAAGCAAAAGGCCAAAGAAGGGCGCAAGAAGCAGCGTCAGACTCAGGTAAAGGAAATCAAATTCCGTCCCGGCACCGATATCGGCGACTATGAGGTGAAACTGCGTAACCTCAAGAAGTTCCTCGAGGCCGGCGACAAAACCAAGATTACCGTCCGCTTCCGCGGCCGGGAAATGGCTCACCAGGAGCTGGGCCGGGAACTGCTCGAGCGTATCGAGAAGGACCTGGAAGAAATCGGCACTGTAGAGCAACGTCCGAACATGGAAGGTCGCCAGATGATCATGGTGATCGGCCCGGGCAAAAAGAAGAAGTAACCCTTTCCTTAAGAGAAGGGTTGCTACATTAACTAACCAACTTGAGAAGGTACCATGCCTAAGATCAAGACAAATCGTGGGGCTGCCAAGCGTTTCAAGAAAACCGCCTCCGGTTTCAAGCGCAAGCAGGCATTCAAAAACCACATTCTGACCAAGAAGTCCTCCAAGACTATCCGTCAGCTGCGTCCGAAAACCGAGGTACATGAAGCTGATGTAGCTCTGGTTAAACGCATGATGCCCTACGCATAACTGATACGGATCTGGAGACTGAAAAATGGCACGAGTAAAACGTGGTGTGCAGGCCCGTCGTCGGCACAAGAAGGTTCTCAAGCAGGCTAAAGGCTACTACGGTGCCCGCAGCCGTGTTTATCGCGTAGCGGTCCAGGCCGTTACCAAAGCCGGTCAGTACGCTTACCGCGACCGTAAGGTTCGCAAGCGTCAGTTCCGTCGTCTGTGGATTGTTCGTATCAACGCCGCTGCGCGTCTGAACGGCCTGTCCTACAGCCGTCTGATCGATGGTCTGAAGAAAGCGTCCATCGACATCGACCGTAAAGTACTGGCGGACATCGCTGTCCGGGATCTGGCGACCTTTAGCGCTTTGGCAGAGAAAGCCAAAGCGAGTCTCACCGCCTGATTCACTGTTCTGTCTCAGACAGAGCAGCATACTCAACGGGGGAAGAGCTCGCGCTCTTCCCCCGTTTTTGTTGGAACAAGAGACGCAACAAGCAACATGCTTCATGCAACACGCCAGCCTGCGTGATGCGTGTTGCGTGAGGCGTGTAGCAGAGGAATATCAATGGAAAATCTCGATGCCCTGGTCGCAGCCGCCCTGGCGGAAGTCGAGCAGGCGGGTGACGTTCGGGCCCTGGATGATGTACGGGTAAAATACCTGGGCAAGAAGGGTGAAATCAGTGCGCTGATGAAGGGCCTTGGCAAATTGAGCGCGGAAGAGCGCCCCAAGGCCGGCGCGGTGATCAATGAAGGCAAGGAGAAAGTGCAGGGCGCAATCACTGCCCGCAAGACCTTGCTCGAAGAGGCTGCCCTGGCTGAACAGCTGGCCAGCGAAACCGTGGATGTGACCTTGCCGGGGCGTGGCGATATGCCGGGCAATCTGCACCCGGTGAATCGCATGCGTCGCCGCATTGAAGATTTTTTCCTGCGTCTTGGCTTTGATATTTCCGAAGGGCCGGAAGTGGAAGATGATTTCCACAACTTTGAAGCCCTGAATATCCCGTCCCATCACCCGGCGCGGGCCATGCATGACACCTTCTATTTTGGTGATGGTCGTCTGCTGCGTACCCATACTTCCCCGGTGCAGGTGCGGGTGATGGAGCAGGGCAAGCCCCCGTTCCGTATCATCGCGCCCGGCCGTGTGTATCGTTGTGATTCCGATCTGACCCACACGCCCATGTTCCATCAGGTGGAAGGCCTGCTGGTGGACAAGGACATCACCTTTGCCGACCTGCGCGGCACCGTGGCGGAATTCCTGCGTTTTATCTTTGAAGTGGAAGACCTGCCGGTGCGTTTCCGTCCCAGCTATTTCCCGTTCACCGAGCCCAGTGCGGAAGTGGATGTGGGCTGCGTCAGCTGTGGCGGCGAAGGCTGCCGGGTGTGTTCGCACACCGGCTGGATCGAGATCATGGGCTGCGGCATGGTGCACCCCAAGGTGCTTGAGCACGGCGGTGTCGATGCCAATGAATACAGCGGTTTTGCTTTCGGCATGGGGATCGAGCGGATCACCATGCTGCGCTATGGCGTGAACGACCTGCGGTTGTTCTTTGAAAACGACACCCGTTTCCTGTCCCAGTTCAGCTAACGCCCGCAAACACGTTTAAGGAATTCGAAAATGCTAGTGAATGAAGCCTGGTTGCGGGAGTGGGTGAACCCCGCGGTCGATACTGACACTCTGGTCAAGCAGCTGACCATGGCCGGTCTGGAAGTGGATGGCGTGGAAGCCGCAGCACCAGAATTTTCCGGTGTGGTAGTGGGTGTGGTGGAAAGCTGTGAGCAGCATCCGGACGCCGACAAGCTGCGCGTCTGTCAGGTCTCCAACGGCACGGACACGACCCAGGTGGTATGTGGTGCCAGCAATGTGCGCCCTGGCCTGAAGATTCCCTTTGCCCAGGTGGGTGCCAAGCTGCCTGGTGATTTCAAGATCAAGAAAGCCAAGCTGCGTGGTGTTGAGTCCAACGGCATGCTGTGTGGCGCCTCCGAGCTGGGTCTGGAAGACCTGATCGATGGCCTCATGGAGTTGCCGGAAGACGCCCCGGTGGGCAAGGACTTCCGTGACTACCTGCAGCTGGATGATGCGGTCATCGAGGTGGATCTGACCCCGAACCGGGCGGATTGCCTGAGCGTGCGCGGGATTGCCCGTGAACTGGGTGTAATGAATCAGAGCCCGCTTACCGAAGTGGCCATCAGCAAGGTGGCGCCCGCCATCGACGACACCCTGACCGTGACCCTGGCCGACAGCGATGCCTGTCCCCGTTACCTGGGGCGCGTCATCAAGGGGGTCAACGTACAGGCAGACACCCCGCTATGGATGATCGAGCGTCTGCGCCGTGCCGGCGTACGTACCATCGACCCCATTGTCGATGTGACCAACTATGTGTTGCTGGAGCTGGGCCAGCCTCTGCATGCCTTCGATCTGGCCAAACTCAACGGTGGCATCACCGTGCGCAAGGCAAAGGCGGAAGAGAAACTGGTCACGCTGGATGATCAGGAGCTGACCCTGCGAGACGATACGCTTGTGATCGCGGATGACAGCGAGGCGCTGGCACTGGCGGGTATCATGGGCGGCAAGCCGTCTTCTGTGACCGAGGGCACCCAGGACATCTTCCTCGAGTGTGCCTTCTTTGCGCCGCTGGCCATTGCCGGCAAGGCGCGCTCCTATGGTCTGCATACCGACTCCTCTCACCGCTATGAGCGAGGCGTGGATCCTCAGCTGCAGAATGACGCTATCGAGCGCGCCACAGCCCTGATTCTGGAGATTGCCGGCGGTCAGCCGGGCCCGGTGACCGAGGCGGTAGAAGAGGGCAAGCTGCCCAGGCAGGCAGAAATTCTGCTGCGGGCCGAGCGCATTGAAGGTCTGCTGGGCATGGGCCTGCCGGCCACCCAGGTAGAAGACATCCTCAGCCGTCTGGGTATGGAGATCTCCACCCAGGAAAGTGGCAAGGAATGGATGGTGCTGGCGCCCAGCTGGCGCTTCGACATGGCCATCGAGCAGGACCTGATCGAAGAGCTGGCGCGGATCTATGGCTACGAGAAGCTGCCCAGCCGTGTTCCGGCGGGCTCGCCTTCCGGTGAGAGCGTGGGCGAGCATGTGGTGGCCCTGCGTCGCCTCAGCGATACCCTGATCGATCGCGGCTACCTGGAAGCCATTACCTATACCTTTGTGGAGCCCGGCCTGCTCAAGCAGGTGGAGCCGCGCTTCGAGCCGCTGCCGCTGCTCAATCCGATCTCCGCGGATCTGGGCGTGATGCGCACCACGCTGTTGGCCGGCTTGTTCAGTACTGCCCGCCATAACCTGAACCGTCAGGCGGACCGCCTGCGCCTGTTCGAAACCGGCTTGCGTTTCGTGCCGGGTGAAGCGGGCCTTGAGCAGACCCCGATGATCGCCGGTCTGGTATATGGCAGCGCTCAGCCTCAGAACTGGGAAGGCAAGCGCCCGGTGGACTTCTTCGACCTGAAAGGGGACGTGGAAGCCCTGCTGACCTTGTCTGATGCGACCGCGTTCAGCTTTACTGCGGGTGAGCACCCGGCACTGCATCCTGGCCAGACCGCGGCGCTCAAGCGTGGTGATGAGGTGGTGGGCTATCTGGGCCGCATTCACCCGCGTCTGGCGGCGGATCTGGATCTGCCAGCCAACCTGTATGCTTTCGAACTGGCCTCAGCCCCCCTGCAGCAGGGCGTGCTGCCGAAGTTTGCCGGGGTGTCCGATCAGCCGCGCATGCGTCGTGATCTGGCTTTTGTGGTTGATGACAGCGTTCCGGCCGGTGAACTGGTTGCTGCGGCACGATCTGCCTGTGACGAGCGTCTCACTGATGTGCGGATTTTCGATATATATCAAGGTGATAGCATCGGCAAAAATCGCAAAAGCCTCGCTTTGGGCTTGACCTTCCAGGACCGTTCACGCACTCTTAAGGATCAAGAAGTCAACGACCTGGTAGAGGCTGTTGTTTCCCAGTTAAAACAGCAGTTTAACGCCGCCTTAAGGGATTGATTCGGGATTGGGAGTGATTCATGGGAGCGCTGACCAAAGCGGACATGGCCGAGCGCCTGTTTGAAGAGCTTGGCCTTAACAAGCGCGAAGCGAAAGAGATGGTGGAAATGTTCTTCGAGGAAATTCGCCATTCTCTGGAGAGCAACGTTCCCGTGAAACTTTCTGGTTTCGGTAATTTCGATCTCAGAGATAAAAGCGAACGACCAGGGCGCAACCCGAAAACCGGTGAGGAAATTCCTATCACTGCCCGTCGGGTTGTTACCTTCCGTCCAGGACAAAAACTAAAACAACGGGTTGAGGCGTATGCTGGAACCAAGTCATAACGACGAACTCCCGGCGATCCCGGGGAAGCGGTATTTCACCATTGGCGAAGTGAGCGACCTGTGCGATGTAAAGCCGCACGTGCTGCGCTATTGGGAACAGGAATTTCCCCAGCTGAAGCCGGTGAAGCGCCGTGGTAACCGTCGTTACTATCAGCGCCAGGATGTGCTGATGATTCGCCAGATCCGCAGCCTGTTGTACGATCAGGGCTTCACCATCGGCGGTGCCCGCCAACAGCTCACGGGCGGAGCCAACGCGGAATCGGCTACCCAGTACCATCAGCTGATCAAACAGATGATCGTGGAGCTGGAAGACGTCCTCGACGTGCTCAAGGCCTCCTGATCCGAAGACAAGCTCCTGTGGGAGCTTGCCTGCAAGCGAAAGCCCCGGCAGCTTGGCTCCCGGGGCTTTTTTTGCCGCTCTGCGGCCGCAGCACGCTTCACGCATCAAGCAACACGCAAAGATCAAAAGCGGATTTACCACAGGGGCCACAGAGTTCACTGTGCGCGAATGGCGGAGTGCTGCTGTTCTTGTTTCAGGAGCCCCCACTGGAGGGGCGAACAAAACCTGGGATCAAAACCCCCTTCGTCCCGCAACCCGCCCCCCTTCCTCCATGCCCCGTAGGAGCCTGCCCGCAGGCGATCCTTTTCAAGCTACAAGCTACAAGCTACAAGCTACAACGCGAGCGAGGCCTGGCCTTTGGGAACGCCGTCTCCGCGCCCTTTTCAGTTGAGGGTGGCATCTTTCTTGGTGGAACGACCGCTCCTGCGGGGACGGCTGGATTTGGGGGGCGGTAGGGCTTTCTGCTCCTGGCCAGGGCGCGGGCACTGGGTTAACGAATACAGAGGCCCTGTGAACGCGTTGCAGCTTGTAGCTTGAGGCTTGCCACCGCTCAAACCCTGACCAATCAGCCGTTTACTGGTTCCATCCCGCGAATGAATCCGCTATGATGCACGCCGCTTTGTTAGCAGTGCTGGCAAAGCGCCTCGGGGCGTAGCGCAGCCTGGTAGCGCACTTGCATGGGGTGCAAGGGGTCGGAGGTTCGAATCCTCTCGCCCCGACCAAATTTGGTCGGATCAAAAAAGCTCGGCATTAGCCGGGCTTTTTTTATGGCTGCTTCGCGGCTGCAGCACGCTTCATGTAACAGGCAACACGCGGAAGGGCGGTGCCAAATGGCAGCTCCCTCTTGGCTCCCAGCCTGCCTGGCCCGGCCGTCTGATCCGTAGGAGCTTGCCTGCAAGCGATCCGAGCGACAGCGAGGTAATAGTTTCAATAGTTTCGAGTGACGAGTCACGAGTTTCGAAGGGCAAAACCAGGAGCATGGAAAGCGGTTTGGGTTTTGATCTTCGAAATGCGTTTCTGGAATCCTTACCTCGCTTGGGCTCGGATCGCGAGCAGGCTCGCTCCTACAGCGGGTTCTAGCGAGTGTTTGACTGACGCAAAAAGGCCTTTTTGCGTCAGGCGTCAGTCAGCCCTTCTTGTTCGCCTTCGCCTTGTAGGCTGCCTTTCTGGCCTTCTTGCGGTCTTCCTTTTCTTGCGCTTTGCGGGCGCGAATCTCCGCTACCTTTACATGCTCCTTTACCGCCATGGCGGGGGTTTCCAGGGTGATCTGGCCCAGCTTGCCACTGCGGAATTCGTTGATCAGCAGGGCGGCGGTGCGGTCGAAATCGACATGGCCGCCGCGGCCGAGGCAGCCGCGCTGTTTGCCGATCAGTTCCAGAAACGGTACCCCTTCTCCAGGCAGGTCTGTCTCCTTGAAGCGTTCCTGCATCAATGCCGGGTAGGCCTCCATGAAGTACTCCGCGGCAAACAGCGCCACATCATCTTCCTGCATGGCGGTGGCCTTGATAGCCCCGGACAGGGCCAGTCGGTAACCGCTGGCGGGATTTTCGATCTTGGGCCAGAGAATCCCCGGGGAATCGATCAGGATCAGGCCTTCGCCCAGCTCGATGCGCTGCTGGCGCTGGGTTACCGCGGGTTCATTGCCCGCCTTGGCCACCTGGCGGCCGGCCAGGGTGTTGATCAGGGTGGATTTGCCCACGTTGGGGATGCCGGTGATCAGGGCGGTGATGGTGGTGGCCCGGTCGATTTTCTTGTTCACCATCTGCCGGCAGGTATCCGCCAGTTTGCGAATGTTTTCCGGTTTCTGGGTAGTGATGGCCTGGGCGCGCACCGTGGGGTCCTGTTGCAGGTGTTCCAGCCACTGGGCGGTGACCTCGGGATCGGCCAGATCGCTTTTGCTGAGCAGCTTCAGGCAGGGCTTGTCCTTGCGGAAGCCCTCAATCACCGGGTTGCTGCTGCTGTAGGGCAGGCGGGCATCGACGATTTCGATAATCAGGTCTACCTTGGGCAGCAGATCATGGATTTCTCGGGTGGCCTTGTTCATGTGGCCGGGGAACCAGTTGATGCTCATCAAGGGGCCTGCTGTGAAAAATGCGAATTGGCCGGGATTATAGCGACTCTTGCCCGGTCATGCTGGATCGCAGCGCGGTATCGGCAATGCGGTGTGAAGGCCATGGAATTGCGCATGACGGTTTTCGCCAAAGGCCTGATACGTCACGTCATGAGTGTCTCATACGGTCTCGTATACACTGTATACCATTGATTCTGATAACAGCGGAGTACGGTATGGATCTGCGTGTGCCGGAGCAGGAAAAGGCATTTCGGGAAGAGGTGCGGACCTTTCTGGAAGAAAGTCTGACCCCCGAAATTCGTGAAGCGGGCAAGATGGTGACCTCGGTGTTTGCGCCGGTGAAGGAAGCCATGGCCTGGCAAAAAATCCTCAATGACAAGGGCTGGGCCGCCCCCCACTGGCCGAAAGAGCACGGTGGTACAGGCTGGAGCGTGACCCAGCGCGCCATCTTTGCCGAAGAGCTGGTGCGTGCCGAAACCCCGCCGCTGGTGCCCATGGGCCTGCACATGTGTGGCCCCTGCCTGATCGGCTGTGGCACCGAAGAACAGCAGAAGGAATACCTGCCGAAGATCCTCAACGGCGAGCACTTCTGGTGCCAGGGTTATTCCGAGCCGGGCTCCGGTTCCGACCTCGCCTCCCTGAAGACCTTTGCTGAAAAAGATGGTGACGACTACATCATCAACGGCACAAAGATCTGGACCACCTACGCCCACTACGCCAAAAAGATGTTTGCGCTGGTGCGTACCAACAAGGATGGCAAGCCCCAGCAGGGCATTACCTTCCTGCTGCTGGACATGGACCTGCCGGGTATCAGCATCGAGCCCATCGTTGGCCTGGATGAAGTCACCGAGCAGTGTCAGGTGTTCTTCGACAACGTTCGCGTTCCCCAGTCCAACCGCGTAGGCGCGGAAAACGACGGCTGGACCGTGGCCAAGTACCTGCTCACTTTCGAGCGTGGCGGTCAGGAATATGCCCCGGGTCTGAACGTGCAGCTGGAAAAGATCCGTCTGATGGCGGAAAAGCAGCAAACCGTACACGGCCCGATGAGCAAGGATCCGGTATGGCAGCACAAGTTTGCTTCTGTGGAAGCGGACGTGCTGGCACTGGAATTCACCGAGATGCGCATCAAGTCCGCCCTGTCTTCCGGCAAGGATCCGGGCGCGCTGTCCTCCATGACCAAGATTCTCGGCACCGAGCTGCTGCAGAAAGTCACCGAACTGCGTATCGAGACCCTTGGTGCCCAGGCCGCCATCTGGCAGCCCCAGGCACTGGTGCCCGGCAATGAGCAGCCGGTGATTGGTCCGGAGTATGCGGTCACTGCCATGCCTCATTACCTGAACTCACGAGCCTGCTCCATCTATGGCGGCTCCAACGAAGTCCAGCGCGGCATTATTGCCAAAGCCGTTCTGGGTTTGTAAGCGTCCGCCAACAAGGAGAAGTCTGATGAATTTTCAGTTGAGTGAAGAACAGCAAATGCTGGCGGACAGCGCCAAGCGTTTTGTCCGTGACAACCACGATGTCGAAAAGCACCGCCAGAACAAGAAGCTGATGCCGCTCGACGAAGCCACCTGGGGCCAGTTTGCGGAACTGGGCTGGCTGGCCGTACCGTTCGCTGAAGAGCACGGTGGTCTGGGCATGGGCCCGCTGGAGACCATGGTACTGCTGCAGGAGCTGGGCGAAGGCCTGATCATGGCGCCCTACATTGCTACTGTGGTGCTGGGCGGCGGTTTCCTGCGTCATGGCTCTGAAGCCCAGCAGGCGGAAACCATTCCTTCCCTGCTGGAAGGTGGCCTGCAACTGGCGTTTGCGGCAGAAGAATACGAGCGCGTCTTTACCCTGGAAAACACCGCCATGAAAGGCGAAGTGCAGGGTGGCGATGTGGTGCTGAACGGCACCAAGGCCTGTGTACTGAATGGCGACCATGCCGATCAGCTGATCGTGCTGGCCCGAACCGCCGGTCAGCCCGGTGACAAGGACGGCCTGAGCCTGTTCCTGGTGGATGCCAACGCCGAGGGTGTCGAGCGTACTCCGCACCGTACCGTGGATGGCCGTCAGGGCGCCGAGATCCGTTTCAGCAACGTCAAGGTAGCAGAAGCGGCCCGTATCGGTGAGCTGAACCAGGCTTACGACATTGCCAAAAGCGTCCTGCTGGAAGGCCTGCTGGCCCTGTCCGCCGAGTGTACTGGCAGCCTGACTGTGCTGCTCAACGATACCGTTGAATACAGCAAGACCCGCAAGCAGTTCGGCCTGCCCATCGGCAAGTTCCAGGCGCTGCAGTTCCGCATGGCGGATATGTTCATCGCCATGGAGCAGACCAAATCACTGTTGATGGCCGCGACCATGAAGCTGGTGGAAGGTCACGACGATGCCGCCAAGGCGGTACATGCCATGAAAGCCCAGCTGGGCCGTGCCGGTCGCAAGATCGGTCAGGAGGCCATCCAGATTCATGGTGGTATGGGCATGACCGACGAGCTGAACGTGGGCCACTTCGTCAAGCGCCTGAGCGCGGTGGATGGTGTGTTCGGTAACGCCGATGTGCATCTGATGGAGATCGCGCGCTCCGCGTAATCTTCCGTTGGATGGAACACAAAAAAGGCGGCCCTCGGGCCGCTTTTTTTTGGGCTGCTCTGCGGCTGCAACACGCTTCACGCATCAGGCTACACGCGGAAAAACGAGGCAGGAGCGGCAATCTTGTTGCTCCGGCTTGGCAGCCTTCGCGTGCAAGCACGCTCCCACAAACTGCGGAGTAACACCCTCTCTGCGCAGTGAGGAAGGCCACTGCAGATTTCCATCCCGGATCCTCGGGGTTCTTATCTTTTGCGTGTGGCGTGATGCGTGAAGCGTGTTGCAGCCGCAGAGCGGCAAAAAAACCCGCACAGCTTGCGCTGTGCGGGTTTCTTTTTCTGCATCAATGCAGGGGCTGGATTACAGGGTCTTCATGTATTCCATGATGGCCATGCGTTCTTCGTCGGTGAGGACGCTGTTGAACTCGTGACCTTCGTTGCCCTGGCTGTACAGGATGGTGTTGTAGATCTTGCGATCTTCCACCTGGGCGTTGGTGATGGTCGGCGGCGCCCAGATGTTCCATACCAGGATCAGGTTGTCGAACAGCACGCCGAGGATCTCCTGAGCCAGCGGGGTGTTGCGTTCGTCGTTCGGATCACAGGTATAGCCGGGGGTAACGGCCGGGTTCCAGAAGGTGCGCCATTCACAGTCGATAATGTCGTACTTCCAGCCCAGCTTGCTCTTGTCGTAGGCACGTTCGAAGTTGGTGTCGAAGCCCATGGTCACGTTGCCGTTGTTGTACCAGGGGTTCTTCATCTTCGGTGCAGACTCACGACGCCAGATGGTCGGGCGATCTGACGGCTTGAGCAGGCTCCAGACATCCGGAATGGCGCCATTGTGCAGGTAGGGTGCGGTCGCCCACACACCGTACAGCGGCGGTGCCAGATAGCCCAGTTCACGGTCGCCGCGCAGGCGTTCCTGGTTCTGTGGGCCACAATCGTTTTCGGTGCCCTTGGTCGGCGGGTAGCCGAAGAAGTTCACGGAACCGGCACGCTGCATGCTTTCGTTGTTGGTTTCCCAACGCACCGCATCGGTACCAATGATGCGCTGCGGCACGATGTAGGACGCCACCCCTTCCAGAGCCGGATCGGCCAGGAAGTTGGGATCGTTCACATAACGCGGAGAGTAAGCACCGTGACAGCTGGCACAGGAACCGTTCCCTTCGGGGCGGTCAATGGGGTTGTCGCGATCCGGGCCCCACATGTCCAGCTCGTGGAACAGCACGGCACCTTCTTCTGCCAGTGCGGTGTCGATTTCGGCCGGATACTTGGGCGCTTTCAGGGTCTCGATCCAGGCGTTGATCGGCGGACCAGCCTTGCGCATGTAGTCCTGGCCAGCTTCACTCAGCGGACCAAGCACGGCGCCAAACAGACCGAAGATCGGGGTGTAGAACACCTGGTCCACACGGGGAGCGTCAGCCGGGAACACGCCATCGGCGAACTTCACCGGGCGGTGACCCAGGTTCCACCAGGCCGGGGTATCCATGGAGGCGGTGGAGCCGGTGTTGAGCAGGCCAAAGAAGTCCTGAACCGAGTAGAGCCCCTCATCCGGGAAGATGAAGGCCAGGTTCACATCGGAGGCGTTATTGGTGCCGCGACCATGGCTCAGGTTGGCGATGGTGGCCACGGAGGCCAGGTAGCCTTGCGGCAGTGCATCACGCAGGAACAGGTCCAGATCGGCCAGCGGGCTACCGCTGCCGAGGGTGTTGCCCATGCCTTCGTGCTCCACATTGCCACTGTGACAGGCGTGGCAGGTGATGCCGATACGACCGGACCAGGAGCCGTCCTTGAGGCGCATCTGGGTGAACATCAACGGCAGCTGGCCGGAGCCCCCATCGGTCTCGTTGGGGTCCTCGCCAAACAAGGGGTAGGGGTTTCGCTTGTCGCTGATCGGCGAACCGTAGCGTTCGGCAACGCGCTCGTCGTAGTCGTTCGGCTGGGCCACATAACCACCCCAGGACATCCACAGTCGGCGATACTGGCCAGCAGTCAGGGTGGAGATACCCATGGCGCCTTCCAGGGTGTAAGGCGTGGTACCGGCGAACAGGGCACCAACACCCTCGGAGCCGCCAGTCAGCAGGCGGCCGCCCCATTCGAAGCGTTCACGCAGCTCTCCACAGGTCTTGGCGTTACCCACTTCCTGTACCGCTTCCGGGTCCACATGACAGTTTTTCCAGTAGGCATTGAAGTGAACCGCCTTACCGTAGCTGACGCCTTCAGTGACCATGGAACGTGGGTCCACAGGCAGCTCGGCACTGTCCGGTTTTCCGTAACAGTAATCCCATACGGCCCAGCCGCCTCGGCTGCCTTCAGACAGCAGGGCGTAAGGGTCGTAATCATCGGGACGGTTATATACGTTGACCGGCGGCTCATCATGGTAGGGGTCTTCATAGCTGCCGTCATAGGGCGCAGGGGGTTCTGCGCCTTCGCCGGCAGAGTAGGATTCCTTCACCGCCACGTCTTCTGCCGACAGCTGAACGATGTCCTCGTTCGTGGGCGGCGCCAGGCTGGGGGCGGAATTGGCTTCCGGTGCCGTGCTATTACTGTCCGGATTGCTGTTGGCATTGGTGACAGGGTCTACGTCACCAGTACCACCGCAGCCAGTTGCCAGGGCAACCGCTGCGACCATCATGGCCAGCGTTTTCCAGCGCGGATGTATTTCCTGAGGGGATGGAGTCTTCATTGCACGCGTACCTCCGACATTGTTGTCGAACTTTATTTGTTTTTATTTCGGGATCCGTTGGCCTGCGGTGGCTTGTTATTGTCCTTGCCGCTGCCGGGATCTCACGGCTCTGCAGGCCATGATGTGTAGCGCATCATCGGGGAGGGGATGCAACTGTGATACAAATTATTCTTCGCGTATCATAGTTGCAATGGCGGTGTTTCTGAAGTGTGACTTGCTAGTCACTATCCAAATTTTTGTAGTTTGTATCTGTGCAGGTCGGGTTAAGCTTCAGTCTCGAGTTGGGCGTATATAAAATAAATCGAATTAAATACGCTTGTGCGCAGGCAGGGACGCTCCGGGAATGTGTTTTGTCCCCACGTGACAAGGCCTTGAGTGCCGTTACCGTTCACGTTTGAGTGAGTATTTGCTACCGTTACCGCCTTTATAAAAAAAGCTCTCAAGCGAACAAATATGCACATGGAGTCTAGATGTCACGGAACACCGCAGCCTCAAATGCCTTTCTGCAAGGAATTCAGTTGCCGGAGGGTGACAAGACCTATGTGAAAATTCTGGACGCGGGTCTGGAGCTGTTCATCGAATTCGGTCTGCGTCGAACCACCATGGAAGATGTGGCCAGCCGGGCCGGGGTAGGCCGGGCGACGGCCTATCGCCGTTTCGGTGACAAGGACCAGCTGATCCACGCGGTGATTCTGCGCGAGGCGAAACAGGAGCTGGACCGGATCGAGCAGGATCTCAAGCAGGTGGAAGGCGGCCTCAACAAGTTGCTGGAATCCTTTGTTCTGGCGGTGACCCGCGCCCATGCGCACCCGCTGTGGCGTCGCCTGCAGACTTCCGATACCGAAATCATTCTGCCGTTCTTTACCCAGGGACTGTGGAAGATGATGGCGTTTTTCCGTATGTATCTGGCCACCATGCTGGAACTGGTCAAAAAGGAAGAAACCATCAGCGACCTGTCCACCGAGTTTCTGGCCGAGCTGATGCTGCGTCTGATGCAGTCCATGCTGCTGTCGCCGGAAGGGGTGATGAATCCCTCTGATGAGGCATCCGTAAGGAAAGTGGCAGAGCAGTGCCTGCGGCCCCTGATGGCGGGCTGATTACCTCTGTCACAAAGGCGGCATGTTGCGTGTTGCTGATGCATGCCCTAGCCGCAGCGCGGCACAAAAAAAGACCGGCGGGCAAGCCCGCCGGTCTTTTTTGTTTTCCGGGGCACAAGCCCTAGAAGGTGAAGCCGATACCCAGCGTATAGGCCATCACGTTGATGTCCGCGTTGTATTCCACGTCGCCCACTCTTTCGTAGGGGATCTGCGGAATGCCGGGGGCCTTTACATACATGTCTGTCACCGTGGCTGACACGTCCGGGAAGGTGATGTACTTGGTATCGAATGTCACCCACCAGTGCTTGTCCAGGTGGAAATCGATACCTGCCTGGGCAGCCCAGCCGAACTTGTTGTCCACCTCGATATCCGGCTCACCCAGCGCCGTGGCGACAGGGTTGGTTACCTCGGTATCAAAGGTGAACAGGTAGCCGAGACCGGCACCGAAATAGGGCTGTACACGATTCTCCAGACGGAAGCGCTTGACCAGGGTCACCAGCGGCGGCGCGGCCTTGGTGGTGGCCACTTTTTCGCCCAACGCAGGAACGCCTGTGGGGATGCCATTCACCTCCGGTACCAGGGGCTCATTGGCCAGCTTGCCTTCAGCCTTGAGCTCCAGGGTTGGCGGTGTGGAGGCAATCAACTCCACAGACCAGCCTTTGCCCCAGGGGAGCTTGTAGCCGAGGATAATCCCCGGCAGCAACAGTGGATCGGCGGCGGTTTCACCTTCCAGATAGTGAGGGCCGGGGCCGCCCAGGGCGGTCTCGGCTACTTCACTCAGGTTCTTGGCCTGGATGTAGTTGGTCTTGATGTCCGGAGCAAAGTACATCGCCCCAAAACGGAAGTAGAAGCGGTCTTCCCCGGCAAGATCACGGACAAAGTCCGAACGGGGATAGTCGACACGCACGTCATCGTATTCAGGAATGGTTCGTTCCTGCGCCATCAGTGGGGCGCAGAGCGCCAGGCCGGCGGCGAGCGCCGGCAGGCGCAGAACAGTCTTCTTGCTCTGCATGTTGTTGTCCTTATTGAGCGTTGCTTTCAGGCAGTTTTCGGGCACGGGACGGCAGGTTCATTACCTGCAGGCTTACCTTCTCTGCCGGCAGCAGCAGATCGGCCTCACCGGCGCTGAGATCAATCAGATCCGGGAAAAGCTCAATCCCAAGTGTCGCCTTCACATTGTTCAGGTTGGTGACTTTGAGGGTAATGCGTACCGCTTCCACTTTCCTGCTGATTCCGGATCCCCGTGACATTGATCATTTCGTCAATGAAATGAAGGCCCGTACCCCGACGGTACTGGCGGCAGTGCCTGCGCTGTATCAGATGCTGTGTGCCAATGAGACCTTCAAGGGGCTGGATTTTGCCGGTCTGCGCATGGCCATTTCCGGTGCCGCACCGTTTGCCAAGGAAGAAGTACAGAAGCTGGAAAGCGTGGTGGGTGCAGGAAAATTCTGCGAAGTGTACGGCATGACCGAAACCAGCCCTGTCATCACACTGAACCCGGCATCCCACTTCAAGGAAGCCCACGTGGGCATCCCGCTGCCGGGTACCGATGTACGCATTGTCGACGCGGAAGATGGCGAGACTCTGATGCCGCTGGGCGAAGCCGGTGAAATCATTGCCTCTGGTCCGCAGGTGATGCAGGGCTATCTGGAAATGCCCGAAGCCACGAAGAAATCCCTGCGTGAAATTGACGGCAAGATCTGGATGCACACCGGTGACGTGGGTGTGATGGATGAAGACGGCTTTGTCCGTGTCTGCGATCGCAGCAAGGACATGTTGATCGTCGGCGGTTACAAGGTGTTCTCTGTAGAAGTGGAGAGCAAGGTACAGAGTCTGCCATGGGTGGCCATGTGCGCCGTGGTAGGTCGTCCTGATACCAACCGTCCGGGTAATGATGTGGTTCAGCTTTACATTCAGCTCACCCCTGATTGCGAAACCAGCGAGTCTGATCTCAAGGATGAGCTGCAAACTTTCTGCCGGGAAAACATGTCGCCCTACAAGGTGCCGAAGGAAATCTTCTTTATTGATGCCATTCCGCTGACATCAGTAGGCAAGATTGACAAGAAAGCACTGCGACAGCCCGCATAAACGTTGCTGGGAGAGCCCTGTGGCAATTCACGCCCGGATAACCGGGATGGTTGATTTGTCACCGGGCTTTCTGTCAGCGAAATGACAACAATACGAGAGGCTGACATGAGTCGTTTTCTTTTTGCCAATGGCAAGGTGCTGTTACTTGCCCTGTTCCTGGTACTGCAAGGCTGTTCTTCCATGAAGGAGTCCAGCTATGTTCCAAAGTCCCCGGAGGGGATGAGTGAGTGGCGGGTAGAGGGGAAGCTGGAGCTGTACACCGACGGTGATAGCAGCAAGAGTTATTTCTACTATCAGCAGATCGATGAGAATTATGAGCTTGGTTTGTTGATGGATGAGCGCGTGGGCGATCCCCGGGCGATCATTCGAGGCAATGTGTTCGAGCCAGGCAGTGAAAGTGTCGATGTCATGGGTGGCGCTGACGCCCAGGAAGTGGCTGAACACCTCAAGGCCAACATTCTTGCCGGCAACCTTTCCTACTGGTTGCGTGGTCTGCCTGCCACCGAGGCTGCCGAAGTCTACAAGGATGGCAGCTATGAAGTAGACCGGATTGAAGAAGCCGGCTGGAATATTTACTACCGCGACTATATGTCACTGCAGGGAAATTATCGTCTGCCTTCAGACATCAAACTGAAAGGTGACGACAAGAGCATGCTGCTGAAGATGGTGCGCGGTGATACCGGCTATCTGGCGCATCCCTGTGAGCAGGGTGTCAGTGATGAGCAGGTAGCTGCCAGTTCTGATCCTGCTCCGGGTGGCGATGTGGTGTCTCAGCTGGTGCCACGTGATGGCAGTGCTCCCTTGCCGCGCTGGATCAACGAAGTGGATTTCTGTCGTCAGCTGGCAAAGATTCACGGTGACAAGATGCCGAACCCCCGTGAAGGTCTGTATGGCCCGGATTCCATGATGTGGAAGGTGACGGGGCTGGCGTTGCCCTCCGGTTTTGGTGCGGGTCGTGCGTTGCTGCTGCAGGTGGCTCACCCCTGGGTGACAGCGGGGATTGATGAACATTCAGTGGTCCGTGATGATCCACTGGGTCGCGCGCGCCGGACCTTCTACCATATTTCCAACATGGTTTATGGCAGCACTTCCCAGGCCATGACGTCCGCCAATCAGGTGCGTGACATCCATGAGGAAATCGAGGGCCAGGTGACCGAGCAGGCGGGTGCGTTTGACCGTGGCTCCGAATACCGTGCCAACGAGATCAACGCCATGATCTGGGTGCATGCGACGCTCTGGGAAACCAGCATGCACATGTATGAGGAAATGATCGGCAAACTGACCCAGGAAGAGAAAGATCAGTACTACGAGGAAACCAAACTGTTTGCCATGCTGTTCGGGATTCCTGAGAGTGCACTGCCGGCAGACTGGAACGAGTTCATGGCCTACAACGAAGCCATGTGGGCCAGCCCTCAGCTGACGGTTACCAATAACGCCCTGCAGCTGAAAAAGGATCTGTTCGATCCCAAGTCGTTCTGGATGATCATGCCGCTGTGGGGCCAGGAAATCATCACCGCCGCAGAGCTGCCGCCGCGTATCCGTGACCAGTACAACATGAAGTATGGTCTGTGGCAGAAGCTCAATTACGGCTGGATGCGTGCCGGTGCATGGACCATGGCGGTGCTGCTGCCCAAGAGCATGGAGCGCCACGCGATCTATCGTGAAGCGGAAGCTCGTCTGGACGGCAAGCGCCTGGGGGGTTACAACCAGTGGTTGATCGAAGCCTTCTTCGACAAGGAACGCATCGTAAACTGACCGCCGCAGAACGGCCCCAAAAAACCGCGTCATAAATGGCGCGGTTTTTTTTTGCCGCTCTGCGGCCGCATCACGCATCACGCAACACGCAACACGCAACACGGGAAAGGCAAAACCCGAAAGGTGCCGTGACCATTATCCCTTGTTTCTGGATTGCACCAATCGGGTGAGCTCGGCCAGTTCTGTCTGGATTTCCGTCAGCTGGCGGGTCATACGTTCTCTTTCACCGTGGGCCTCTTCCGCCTGTTTGGCGTTTTGCTCCTCGCTCATGACTTCCAGAATGGCGCCGATCATCATATTCAGGAAAACGAAGGCGGTGAGGAAGATGAAGCTGAGGTAGTACAGCCAGCTGAGCGGATAGCTCTCCATGGTGGCGTACATGACGTCGGTCCAGTCTTCGAAGGTGGCTACCCGGAACAGGGTAAGCATGGAAATGGCCACATCGCCCCACAGGGTTTCATCGACGCTGGAGAAGAACATGGACCCCATGGCCGCGTAGATGTAGAAGATGATGAACATCAGCAAGGCAATGTAGCCCATACGCGGGATCGCCTTGATCAGGGAATTGATCAGGAAGCGCAGTTCCGGCACCACCGATACCAGACGCAACACCCGGAAAACCCGTAGCAGGCGGCCCAATAGCACGACCTCGGCATTGTCCATGGGAATCAGGCTGCCGATCACCACCAGGGTGTCGAACAGATTCCAGCCATCCAGCAGAAAGCGTTTCTTGTCCGGGTGAACGCCAAGCCGGAACAGGATCTCCACCAGAAAGAACACCGTGATGGCACTGTCGAGCACCGCCAGCGTGTCGCTGAACAGGGGCGGCAGGGTATAGGTGTTGGCGCCGATGGTCAGTGCGGAAAGGATGATGATGGCAATAACTGCGCCCTGAAAGAGTTTGCTGGATTCAATTCGGCGCAGCTGCTCCAGGGTGGATAAGGAGCGGGTCAATTCGGTCGACATGAGGTGGTCTGGTTCCGTTTGCAATGTGGCTGAACAGAGGTCAGAGCGAATTCTAATCGCCCGGGCCTCCGGGCAACAGCACCTGTGAGAGCCCGAATGGTGATCGTGTGGAGCAGGCAAGGCGCCAGGTCGCGCCTTGCCGGCTCAGTCCTGCAGTCGCTGGGACAGCCCTGAGGCTCGCCAGGTGGCTTTATTCACGGCACTTTCCCACACCCCCGGCGGACCATATTCCAGCAGGGTGAAGGATTGTCTGGCACGCGTCACGGCGGTGTAGATCAGCTCACGGGTGAGCAGCGGGTGGGGGGCATCCGGGAGTACCAGCAATGTATGCCGAAACTCCGAGCCCTGGGATTTGTGCACTGTCATGGCATACACGGTTTCCATCCCGTCCAGCCGCGATGGCAGTACCCACTTGATGCGGCCATCGGGCAACTGGAAGGCCACGCGCAACGGACGCTGGCCATCCGGCCCGCTTTCCCCGGGCAGAGTCAGACCCACATCCCCATTCATCAGTCCCAGCTGATAGTCATTGCGGGTCATCATTACCGGCCGGCCGGCATACCATTCCCGTTCCGGCGCCAGGTTGTGTTGCTGCAGGTAATGGGTGATGCGCTGGTTGAGTTGCTCGACACCGAAATAGCCAGTGCGCAGGCCGCTGAGTAATTGTTGGTGGGTCAGCTTGCCGAGTAGCCGCCGGGCCCATTCATCAAGCGCGTCATTCTCGGCGGGGGGCTGGACCACATCGGCGAATAGACTACGGAGGCCGTCATGACCGGCACTGCCTTCCACCAGCAGGCTTTCCAGCTGCTGATCGTCGGCCTGCAACCGTCGCCGTTGCAGGCTGCCCGGGAAATCGCGGAAGCTTTGCTGGCTGGCGGCACTGTCCGCGCCATTGATGGCGTTGGCCAGGGTACCGATCCCCGGGCTGTCCTTGGAGCGCCAGTTGGTGCGCAGCATGGCCGTGCACTGGGCCAGCCCGGTCCCAGGCTGGGCGGCTTTTTCAGCAAAGGGAGAGATATCCGCATCACAACTGTGTTTCACAAAGTCGAGGGTGTCTTGTTGGTAACGTCCCTCACTGGCGTGGCGGCAAAGATCGCCCATCACCGCCCCGGCTTCTACGCTGGCCAGCTGGTCCTTGTCCCCGAGCAGGATCAGTCGGGCATGGGCGGGTAGCGCGCCGAGCAGGCAGGCCATCATGTCCATGTCGATCATGCTGGCTTCGTCCACCACCACCAGGTCGGCATGCAAGGGGTTGTGGGCGTGGTGGCGGAAATGCCGTGAATCCGGCCGGGTGCCGAGCAGTCGGTGCAGGGTGGTGACCTCGGTGGGAATGCCGTTACGCACCTCGTCCGTCACGGGCAGGGCCGCTACCTGGTCGCCAATCGATTCTGTCAGGCGGGCCGCCGCTTTACCTGTTGGTGCTGCAAGGCGGATACGCAGCCGCTGGCCCTGTGTCATGGCCAGGCTTTGCAGCAGGCCCAGCAGCTTGACCACGGTGGTGGTCTTGCCTGTGCCCGGGCCGCCAGTGATGATGCCGATGCCGCTGCGGCTGGTCAGGGCACAAGCCACCTGCTGCCAGTTGGTGTGGTTATCTTCACCGGCAGGGAACAGGGCCTGCAACGGGCCATGCAGATCCTCGGCTGTCAGACCGGATGGCGTGGCCAGCCGCTGGCGGATGGCTTCGGCCACGGCTTTTTCCTGGGACCAGTTGCGTTTCAGATACAGGCGTTGATCGTCCAGCACCAGCGGGGTGCTGCCGTTGTCGCTGACCAGCGGACTCTGTGCCAGCGCCTCGAGCCAGTCCCGGGGATGGCCGGGCAGTAATTCCTGCACATTCTCCGGAGGGCTGGTCCCCCACAGCTGTTGCTCCAGTCGATCATTGCCCAGATCAATACACAGATGGCCGCTGGCCTGCTGGTTGCTGGCCAGTGCGGCCAGCATCAGCACAGTATGGCTGGCGTCGCGACAATGCTGTTCCAGAAAACGGGCAACCGCCACATCCAGATCGCGCAGCTGATTGTTGTCACGCAGTTGATCGAGGGCGTCTTGCCAGTGGAGGGTGGTGAACATGTCAGATTGCATGGCAAGCCCTCCAAGGGTATGAGCTACAAGCTACAAGCTTCAAGCTGCAAGGCGGGGAACAGGCAGCCGGGATTTGATAAGCCATGCCCGAGTTCGCATTTCCGTGAATCGCGGATAAAAAGGCTGGGGGGCGGCTAAAGACTTGCCCGTGTTGTAGCTTGTAGCTTGCAGCTTGAAGCCCGCAGCTCATCTTTCACCTCCAAACATCGCATCCAGCCTTTCGATCAGCCCGGTCTCCGGCCGGTCGAATACGGTGCCGGCGGCCGGGCCCTGCATGCCGCGCAGGAATACATAAACGGCGCCGCCAAGGTGCTGGTCCGGATCATAGTCTTCGCCAAGACGATGCTTGAGCAGGCGGTGCAGTGCCAACAGGTACAGCACGTATTGCACTTCATAGCGCTTGTCGAGAATGGCACGGGTCATGGCGTCGCGGGTGTAGGCGTTGTCATTCACCCCCAGCCAGTTGGATTTGTAGTCGAGCACGTAGTATTTACCCTGATGCTCGAAGACCAGATCGATGAAGCCCTTGAGCATGCCGTTGAGGGTATCGGCTTCCAGCCGGGGGCGGGAGATATCAGGATGGATATGACTGCGAATCTGTTCATCCAGTGCCGCCACGCTGACCTGGCTAGCGGGTAGCATGAACTCCATCTCGGCCACATACAGGGCCATGTCACGCAAGGCTACCGCGCCTTCGGCCAGCGGCAGCGGCGTCTGCACTGCTACCTTCCACCACTGCTGAATGACGGCAAGGTGATCCTGCCAGCCGCGGGCCTGCAGCTTTTCGTCGAGGCTCTGCTCGAATGCCTCCGGGGCATTCAGGGTGGCGACAAAATCCTGATTGGCTGCCTGCTCGAGAAAATCATGCAGCAGGGTGCCTGGTGCCGCGCCACGGGGGAACGCATGGATAGTGCCGGGTAACGGTGGCTGCTCCGGTTCGGCCTCGGGATCCGGCTGCTCTGCCAGTTGATCGCTACGCGGGTCGGCAGGGGCAAGCGTTTCCTGTACGTGTTTGAGTGCACTGTAGCTGGCAATCCACCAGGGGGTGCGGGAGTGTTTCGGTGGCAGTTGCGCCGGTGTCAGCGTCAGCTGCTGCTCAGTGGGTTGGTAGCTGTCATCGTGACTTTCCGGCGCAGCCATGATGGTCACGCAATCACTGACAAAAGGTTGTAGCTGGTGGTTCAGCTTGCCGTTCTCCACGCCATCACCAAACAGCAGCTGACCCACGGCACTCTTGTTCAGCTGGTTGGTCTTGTTGTTGCCCTTCACGTAAGGCGCAATGCCCAGGGTGCAGGTATGACAGGCCCGGGTTAGCGCCACATAAAGCAGGCGCATGTCTTCGGCCAGACGTTCCTCGTCGGCCTTGCGCTCCTCGTCAGCATCCGGTTCCAGTGACACATGCAGCCGGTCTGCGTCGTGATAACGCAGTGGTGGCTTGTTCTTGTCGGCGGGACGGAAACTGCAGATAAAGGGCAGATACACCAGCGGATATTCCAGCCCCTTGGACTTGTGAATGGTGATGACCTTGACCCGGTCATCATCACTTTCCAGGCGCAGGATGCTTTCCTTGCTGCTGTTGCTCTGCTGTTCGATGGTTTCTTCCAGGTATCGGATCAGGGCCTGTTCACCGTCCAGCTGGGTGGCAGTGTGCTGCAACAGTTCTGCCAGATGTAGCAGGTTGGTCAGGGCCCGCTCGCCATCCAGGCTCTGACTGAGCCGCACCGGCACATGAAAATCCATCAACAGGTTGCGCAGCATGGGCAGCACGCCTTGCTGCTGCCACTGCAGTCGATAGCCATGGAACTGTTCCACCATTTGTTCCCAGCGCACTTCATCCTGGTTGATGGCGTCCAGCTCGGCATAGGCCATGTCCAGCGCCGCACAGGCCAGCGCGCTGCGAACCCTGTTGTCGGAGGCCGGGTTGGCGCAGGCATGCAGGATCAATAAAAGATCGGCAGCTTCCGGCTGGGCAAAGACCGAGTCCTGATCAGACAGATAGACGCTGCGCACAGCGCGTTCCATGAGCGCATCGCGGATCGCTTTCGCTTCGGTACGGTCACGAACCAGGATGGCGATATCGTTGGGTTGCAGGGGGCGGAAATGGCCCCCTTTACGGAAACCGGTTCTTCCCTGCTCGGCGCCATTGAGCAGGTGGGTGATTTCAGTGGCGGCCCGTTCGGCCATTTGCGCTCGGTATTGCCCGGAGCTGACCGCCTTGTCACGATCATCCACCCACAGGGTGATGCCGGCGCTGACCTGACCATCGATTTCCAGCTGTTCCTTGCGGCCCTGTGCTTCCACTGGCTCAAACGGAAAGGGGCTGCCGGTCCTGGCCATGCGAAACACATCGCCGAAGCGCTCGTCGCTCTTGCTGAACAATTCGTTGACCGCGTTGACCATGGCCGTGGCAGAACGGAAGTTCTTGCCGAGGGTATGGTGGTTGCCAGTGGTTGCTTCGCGGGCCTTCAGGTAGGTGAATACATCTGCACCACGGAAGGCATAGATGGCCTGCTTGGGATCACCGATCATGAACCAGCCTGTGCCAGGCTGATCTTCATACACAGCGGAAAAAATGCCGTACTGAACGGGATCGGTATCCTGGAATTCGTCGATCAGTGCTACCGGAAACTGGTCGCGAATCACTGCAGAAAGGCGCTGTCCGTTGGCCCCTTCCAGCGCATCGCGCAGCCGGGTCAGCATGTCGTCAAAACCCAGCGTGGCGGTCTGCCTGCGTACCTGATCCACACGGCGGTCAATCCATGCGGCCACATGGGCAAGCAGGTCGGTGCGTGGTAGTCGGCTGTTGTCACGGCCGGCCAGCACCCGGTCCATGGTCTTGCAGAACAGAAAGTCCGGGCGATGTTCCTCGCCACCCTTGCTGAGCTTGAGGCCCTCTTCAGAAAACTTGTAGAGGGTGTCGTAATCCTTGTCGCGCAGCCCCTCGCCACTGGCATAGCGCTTGAGCACCTTGAGCATGCCGGGCACGCTCTTGCTCCGGTAGCTGTTGCCATTGAGCCACTTGTTGTCCTGCGCGGCACGCACCCATTCCAGGAAATCCGGCAGCACCTCGGCCAGTTGCTGGCGGGCCTGGCGGTCCAGCTCAGCCTGGGGATCCGTTGTCGTCAGCCACTGTTTCACGCTGTCGGGCAGCTGCTCCGGGTCGGCTTCCCGGAGTCCCAGCAGGGGGCGGGCTTCCTTGAGCAGGGTATCCGGGTTGCCCAGCTTTTCGCTTTGCAACTGGTTGGCGGCGCTGACCGGGAAGCGGGAAATAATGTTGCGCCAGTAGTCCCGTGCTGCCTGCAATTGTTCGTCGCTGGCATCTTCCTGCAGCTCCAGGCTGAACAGGCTGCCGGAGTCGAAGGCATGTTGCTTCAGCATGCGGTTGCAGAACCCATGGATGGTGTAGATAGCGGCTTCATCCATCCATTGGGCCGCGGCCTCCAGACGCTGGGCGCTCTGCTTACGTGCGTCGGGATCGGCGTAATCGGCCAGCAGTTGCGACAATACCGGGTCGTCGTCGGCGCTGGCGTCGGGGTTGGCGAAGGTGCGTGCCGCATCCGCCAGTCGATCCCGGATTCGTTCGCGCAATTCTTCCGTGGCGGCTTCGGTGAAGGTCACCACCAGAATTTCCGGCGGTAGCAGCGGTCGGTGGAAGGCGCGTTCCTCGCCGTGACCCAACACCAGGCGCAGATAGAGGGCCGCCAGGGTAAAGGTCTTGCCGGTACCGGCGCTGGCTTCGATCAGCTGGGTGCCGTGTAGAGGAAAAGTAATCGGCAGCGGCAGTGCCTGGTGTTCATGCTGCTCGCTCATACCGCGTCTCCCAGCTCGGCCCACTGGCTGTTGATGAAAAGGGGTTCGTAAAGTTGTTCGGTCCAGTGCAGGAAGCGCGGCTCACCATCGTGCTCCACTCCCCAGAGGATGTCGAAATCCGGCCAGGCCCGGGCCAGCGCCGGGTCATCCACTTCGCCATGGTTGAAATCGCTGCTGGTGTATTTGCGCTCCGCGGCTTTTCTGCCTTTCTCCTCGTCGTCCTCGGCCAGCAGGGCAAAGGCGCTGGCGCAGGCGATGGGAAGTGGATGACAGAGCGCCTCTTGCCAGGCGTATCCCAATTGGTCGAGGCAGCCCTGGGCGGCTTCGCGGGTGAGCTGAAGCAGGGTGAAGCGCCCATCCTGGCCCTGAATCCGGGTGGTCAGCGGCACCCCGGCTGCACAGGCGGCCAGATGAATCACCCAGTCCCGGGTCAGCTTGTCATGGCGTTTCTCCAGCTTGCCGGTATGCAGCACCAGCCGTTGCGGGTTGCCGCTGGAACCGCGCACATCCGTGAGCCAGTCTTCCAGCAGCAGGGGGCCCGCCTGCAGACGGATTTCCTGCTGGGGTTGCGGTTCACCCGCTTGCGCCAGCAGGGTGAAGTAATCATCCAGGGGCTCCGCCAGCGGCACCAGCAAGCTGTCGCGGCTGCCTTCCGTGAAGGGCGGCAGCGGCAGGTCGCCACTGGCTGCCAGTCGGTCCAGGCTGGCCTGCATGGTGGGCAGGGCGTGTTCTGCCCCCGCCCGCAGGGCTTCGCTGGCCAGTTGCTCCTGTAGTTGATAGCGCTGCAGGCCATCGAAGCCGAACGGCTCACTGTCGTCGAGGACGTGGCGATCCTGTTTCAGTTTGGCCTTCAGGCGTTGCTCGAAAAAATGCACCACCGGTTGCTTGAGGAATCGGCCCAGGGTACTGCAACTGACTGGCTCCTGGGTGGTCAGGGGCGCCAGCGGCTGATCGTTGTCAACGCGGGGGGCATGACCATCATGAAGGACGCGCCATTCGTTGGCGTAGGTGGTCAGGGCGTCATTGCGGGCATCAAAGTACTGGACGCTGAAGGGTTGCAGCGGGTGAGACAGGGTCAGGGCATCCACGGGCGCGTCATGTTCTGACTGCCAGCGCTGGTTAATGTGATCGCGCAGTTGCGCCACCAGCACCGACGGCGGCCGTTCACTGTTGTCGCGTACGTTACGGCCGGTCCAGCTGATATAGAGACTGTCGCGGGCACTGAGCAGGGCTTCCAGAAACAGGTAGCGATCGTCATCGCGGCGGGAACGATCGCCGGGGCGATACTGGCCCCATTGCCGCATCAGGTCGAAATCCATGGGCTGTTGCGGGCGCGGATAATCCCCGTCCTTCATGCCCAGTAGACAGACATGGCGGAACGGGATGGCCCGCATGGGCATCAGGGTGCAGAAGTTGATGCGACCGGCCATGAAGCGCTGGGACAGGCTTTCTGAATTGAGTGCATCCAGCAGCGGCCGGCGGGCCACGGTGAGTGGCAACGGCTTGTCGAAATCGGCTTCGGCACAGGCGGCCAGCCAGTCGTTGAGGGCATCACGCAGGCTGGCGTCCAGTCCCTGATCGTCCTGTTCCTGTGCATCGAACAGATCATCCAGAAGCTGGCTGAAACGTTGTTGCCAGACGGCCGGTGTAGCGTCATCGCGGCAGGCTCGCCAGTGACACTCGAGGCTGTCCAAAAGTTTCGACAGGCGCCCTGCCAGTTCGGCGCCAAGCCCGGCCACTTCGTCCAGCGGCTGGATATCACACCAGGCCGGGCCTTCGCCCATCAGGTAGCCGGCCAGCATGCGCTTGAGGCCAAAGCCCCAGCTGTTCTGTTCAAAACCGGGCACGTCGAGGGTGTGGCGCTGTGCACTGTTGAGGCCCCAGCGGATGCGCGCCTGGTCAATCCAGCTGGCCAGTTGCGGCAGATCACTTTCTTCGATGCCGAACCGCTGTCGCACCGCGGGGACATCGAGCAGATCAAGAATGTCGCTGGCGGTAAAGCGCCATTGCGGCAGATGCAACAGGGACTCCATGGCCTGGGCCATGGGCGAGGCGGCACCAGCGCTGCGGTCGCTGAGGGTGTAGGGAAGATAACGGGGATCGTCCCGTTCCAGCCGACCGAAAACCGCATCGATATAGGGCGCGTAGGCCTCGATGTCCGGCACCATGACGATCACATCCCGGGGCTGCAGGGCCGGGTCGCTGGCGAATCGTTTCAGCAGGGCGTCCTGAAGGATTTCCACTTCCCGTTGAGCGCTGTGCGCGATGGCAAAGTGCAGCGAGTCATCGGCCTGCAGTGGTGGGCGTTGGTCCGCTGCGGGCTGGGGCGCCAGATCGAGAATATCCTGCTGCAATTGTTGCAGCAGGGAGCCGGGCTCCTGCGTTTCGAACAGATCAATCTGGTTGTGGAAGGTGCTGCGATAGCTGTCCGGATCATCGTGATCATAAAGCAGACCGATAAAGTCGCGGCCCTGTTTGCCCCAGGCGGCGAGCAGCGGATTCACGCGGTTCTCCGGCAGCAGAGTCAAATGCCGTTTGCGCTCATCCAGCTGGCGCCTGAGCAGATGCCGGTCTTCCACGATATCGGCCCAGTAGTGCTGACAAGGATTCTGCACCAGCATCAGAATCTGGCAGTGCTGGCTGAGTGCCGCCAGCGCTTCCAGCGCCTGCTGGGGCAGGGCGCTGATACCGAAAATGATCAACCGGCGGGGCAGCCCCCGGGGAGCGTCTGCGTGCTTGAGGGCGGCAACAAAATCCTCATGGATAGCACTGCGGCTGAGCCCTTGCTGATCGTTGTCCATATCCGCCAGCAGGGCTCGCCACAGGTGGGCCTGCCAGCGCTGGCTATCAGGAAAATCATCGAAGGCATTACGGTCATGGGCCTTGCGCAACTGGTCGTTGCCCGCTTCCCAGTCTCCCAGCCAATCGGCGCGATACATCTGGTAGGCGTCGTAGAGATCCGCCAGCCGTTCAGCCAGCTGATGGCGCTTGCGACAGTCCTGGTCATCGGCGAGAAAGTGTCGCAGGGGACCGAAGTGGTCATCATCCAGCAGGGTCGGCAGCAGACGATACAGTCGCCACAGCAGCCGGGACTTGTCGAACGGTGAGGTGAGCGGCACCTTGTCCTGACCGAGCACAGTTCGATAGGCGCCCCACAGAAACCGGGCCGGCATCTGGAAACGCAAGCCGGCACTGATACCCAGTGCATCGGCCAGTTGCAGTTTCAGCCACTGGGCCATGCCATTGGACTGCACCAGGAAGGTTTCGGTTTCCAGCGGCGCCAGAGGCTGGCGTTGCAGCCAGTCCGTCACCACCTCGGTGAGCGTTTCCAGACGGTTGCTGTGCAGCACCATCAGCCCGTTTTGCATGGATCATCCTTGCGCGAATGTGGGGTTTTGCGAAAAGACTAGCCTAAGGGAGAAGGGCTCCGTGCGCTACATCCCAAGCTTGTCCCGGCGCTTGAAATGTCAGTATGCCGGCAGGGCAGGACAGAAACTGTCGTAGCGGATTGAGGAAAGTCAGAAGTGAGTTGCTAGTGACGAGTAACGAAGATTTAACCCGCGTTTGTGCCCCGGGTTTTGGCTTTCGAAACTCGCTCCTCGTGACTCGTCACTCTGTCAATATCGCTACATCACACTCAACCACCAGGGCTCCTGTTGCACTGGTACCGTTATCGTCTCGTCAGATTGCGCCCCGACAAGCGGCTGGCGGTCGGCTTCGTTGGCTTGCAACCCGAAAGTGGGTACCAGTGATGCCACCAGCAACAGGGCCATGGTGCGATTGAACAGCTTCAGGCGCTTGCCTTCTTTAAGCCACTGCTTTAGCAGGGCACCGAACAGACTCCAGCTACTGATCAGTGGCAGGCCTATCAACAGAAAGGCCCCAGCCACTATCGCCACGCTGACATTGAAGTCTGCAGGATCGGTGAAGGTGGCCACTCCCGTCAGGATCATCATCCAGGCTTTCGGGTTGACCCACTGGAACAGGGCCGCCTGGAGAAAGGTAAAGGGTTGTGCCTGTGCGGTGCCACTGTGAAGGGCTGTGCTGCGTACCAGTTGCCAGGACAGGTAGAGCAGGTAAGTGGCTCCACCCACCCGGAGCAGGGTGATGGCTTGCGGAAACTGGTTGAGCAATTGGCCCAGGCCCAGGGCGACACAGACCAGAATCACCTGACAGCCGATAGCAATGCCGAAAATATGCGGCAGCGAACGGCGGAATCCCGCGTTGGCTCCGGAGGCCATCAGCATCAGGTTGTTGGGGCCCGGGGTCGCCGTCATCACGGTCACAAAGCCGATCAGGGCCAGCAGCTGTTCCGTACTCATCATGTGCTTCCTGCGTTGGGGAAAGGGATAACAGTCAGAGTAGGTGGACAGTGTTAAGCAATACAGATATAAGAAAATTAAATTGATGCAGCACAGATGTTTTTGTGAGTAATCTGTGCTGCTATATTTTTCACAAACTGTACTGCGGGGTAGAGGGATGACGTTGTATCAGGCACTTGCGGATCGTTTGCAGGGGTTGATCCGTGATCAGGTTTACCCGGTTGGCAGTCGTTTGCCCGGGGTGAGAATGCTCAGTGAGCAGCATGATGTCAGCGTTTCCACGGCGGTGAATGCCTGTCGCGAGCTGGAGCAGCGAGGAGTACTGGAGGCGCGCCCGCGTTCCGGTTACTACGTGCGTCAGCCCGCCCTGATGCGCAAGCCGCCACGGGTGGCCAGGGCCAGCCGCAAGCCGAGGCGTATCACCGGCCAGGAAAGAGTGCTGCAAATTCTGCAATCGGTAAAAGATCCTGCGGTCATGAATCTGGGGGCTGCCGTTCCTGCGCCAGAGTTTATGCCGGTGGCGGCCATGGAACGGGTTTATCATTCGGTGTTGAGGGAGGAACGCCGTCGTTGTGTGGGTTACGAATTCCCTCCCGGGGCGCCGGAGCTGCGTACCCAGATCGCACGGCGACTGGCCAGCCTGCAATGCGATGTGTCACCGGATGAGGTGCTGATTACCAATAGCTGTCAGGAATCGGTTTCCATTGCGCTGAAACTGGTGACCTCTCCGGGAGACACTGTCGCCATTGAATCACCAACCTACTATGGATTGCTTCAGGTCATCGAATCGCTGGGACTGAAGGCTCTGGAGATCCCTACCGACCCGGAACACGGAATCTCTCTTGATGCATTGACGCTGGCTCTGGAGAAGTGGGACGTGGCGGCCTGTGTGGTGGTCAGCAACTTTTCCAATCCGTTGGGGGTTTGCCTCACGGATGACAGAAAGCAGGCGCTGCTGTCATTACTGGGTAAGCACAAGGTGCCGTTGGTGGAGGATGACATCTACGGTGATTTACCGCTTGCCGGGCCGCGCCCCCGGCCGCTGAAAAGTTGGGATCGTGATGGGCTGGTCTACTATTGTTCCTCCTCATCCAAGACGTTGTCAGCAGGAATGCGGGTGGGTTGGCTGGTGCCCCCGGTGCCGCAACAGGAGCGGGCTGAGTATCTGCAGTTCATCAATACAGTGTCAGTGAATACACCGGCACAGCTCGCGCTTGCCCGTTATCTGGAGAAGGGCAGATATGATCACTTTCTGCGTCAGCTGTGCGCTCAACATGCCCTTGGTGTGGCACGGATGACAGAGCGGGTTACCCAGCTTTTTCCGGAAGATGCCCGGGTCAGTCGGCCGGCAGGGGGGTTTGTATTGTGGGTGGAATTGCCCGGTGATGTGGATACCACCAGTTTGCTGGAAAGGGCGTTGGATGCAGGCGTCAGCTTTGCCCCCGGCGCCATGTTTTCGGCGTCAGGAAAGTTCACTAATTGTCTGCGCATGAATTGCGCGGTGAAATGGGATAATCGGGTGGAGCAGGCGTTGGTTACGCTGTCGAGATTGTTGTGAATAATCAGAAGCGGGTTTCGAGTTGCGAGTTTCGAAAGTCAAAACCTTCAGCCCGGAGGACAGGAGAGTTTTTGCTTTTCGTTACTCGCAACTCGTCACTCGCAACTGGATTTTTTACAGCAGCATGCTGCCCAGCACTTCGCGCTGCTCGTCCTGGATCTTGATGACTTTGTCACCTTCCTTGACCAGGGTGTAGCGCTCTTGCACGCCTTCACTGGTGGCCAGAACAGAGATGGAGCCATCGGCGTTGTAGGTCAGTTCGGCCTGGTTACCCATGCCATCGTCGACGGTTTCGGTGGTGCCAGCCACCTTGGCGCCTTCCTTGCTCAGCGGGTTGGTGCCGGTCCAGAACTCGATGGAGTTGAAGATCACGATATCACCCAGCAGCGTAAGGCCGTAAACAGGCAGCCACCAGAAGACAAAAGAGATGCCCTGGTTAACGAACTTGTTATTGGTCGCATCAGCGTTCCAGTCCTGTACGGTATCGAACAGGGCGTTCTGGCCGAGACAACCGGTCAGCATCATGGCGCAGGCTGCGCTGGTAAAAGCTTTCTTCATGGTTTTCTCCTGAAATTTTGGCAACTTCTTCGCGAATATTGTCAATGAAGACGGGTTATTAATAACCCAAAAGGATTGGTGATTCCATCGAATGCTTCATCCAACAGGAAGGGAGATTCAAAAATGGGGCGGGGCAGTGCAGGTCGACGGCGGCTTTCGATTTTGGTGAGAGAGCTTGCTTGCATCTGGCCAAAATCGTTTCGCGGGCAAGCCCGCACACCGTCCGGCTCCCTCAGGTTTTGTCCTGTGCCTGTTGCGGCCGCGGAGCGGCCCAAACAAGCCCCGCAATGCGGGGCTTGTTTATGCTGACATGTCAGCTTTCCATCTCTGCCAGTTCGTCTTCGAAGAAGAATTTTTCTTCGCCGAAGGCCGGCTCCAGATGGTTGAGCCAGGTAGCCTCTTCATTGTATTTGGCAAAGAAAGGTCGCTGCACCCAGTCGTGGTTGCGGCCCTGGATAAAGCGCAGCGCAAAGACTTTCTCGCCATTGATTTCGGTAACGCCCTGGATCTCTACTTTGCCCGGGTGGCTGGACATGCTGGGTCCGCGGGCGGTGCGGGCAATGCCGGAAACCTGTTTCATGGCGTCGCGATAGATCTCCCAGGCCCTGGCCAGTGGCACCTCGAAGTAGTGGCGAGCGCCGGTATCGCGTTCCACAAACATGTAATAAGGCACGATGCCCAGCTCTACCTGGGTCTGCCACAGGCGGGCCCAGTCATCGGCATTGTCATTGATGTGGGCCAGCAGCGGACCCTGGGCGCGGATCACGGCACCGGTTTCACGGACCCGGCGGATCGCCTCTTTGGCGATATCGGTTTCCATTTCCTGCCAGTGGTTGTAGTGGGCCATCAGGGCGAGATGTTTGCCGCTGGCTCGCACTTCCTCGAACAGATTCATCAGATCCTGGGCGTCGTCATCGGAAACAAACCGGTAGGGCCAGAACGTCAGCGCCTTGGAGCCGATGCGGATGGTGCGGATTTGCTCCAGTTCCAGCAGTGGTTCGATATGGGCGCGCAGGTTTTTGGTTTTCATCACCAGTGGGTCGCCGCCGGTGATTAGCACATCGGTGATTTCCGGGTGGGCCTGAATGTACTTTTTCAGCTGGCCGGCTTCCCTTGCAGCAATCTTCAGATCGTTGTCGCCGATAAACTGGGCCCAGCGAAAGCAGAAGGTGCAGTAGCTGTGGCAAACCTGCCCCTGGCTGGGGAAGAACAGTACGGTTTCGTTGTACTTGTGCTGGATGCCGTCGATCTTCTCGCCATCCACTTCCGGCATGTTGTGTTCCATCTGCCCGGCAGGGTGCGGGTTGAGGGCTTCGCGCACCTCGGCAATCACCGTCTTGATCTCGGCCTTGTCGCCACCGCGCATGGCGGCCGCTACCCGGTCGAAATGTTCCGGTGCCAGCATGTCTTTCTGCGGGAAGGTGAGCTGGTAGATGGGATCATTGGGGACCTTGCTCCAGTCGATCAGCTCGTTGATCACGTATTCGTTGACCCGGAAGGGCAGCACACTGGCCACCACTTCCATGGCAAAGCGGGTCTCATCATCCAGGCGGGACAGTGGCTCGATCTTGTCGAGCTGGCGCGCGGTATAAACCTTGAATCGGCGCGGTTCGTCGAATGGTGGCTGTTCGCTCTGGTGCAGCGGAATAACCGTATTGGTTTCGGGCATGGTCATGCTCCTCCTCATGTGCCGATGCGGGCAACGTCAGCGCTAATGACAACGCCAACACCGGTACACTGGTTGCCAAACCAGCAAGATTTATTGGGTACTGCAGATGGCCAGCGGCGGCAGCCGCTGAAAAATGAGCGCAGGCTCATATGCGTGCGTCACGGGGTGACGCGGGGGATTCGGATATTTGCTGTGTTCAGCGCTGTGTCCCGCCTTGTCGGGGGCTCAGCTGGCAAACCCCTGGGGGCCGCTTTCCGAAAATGAGCGCGCATTCTACTGAAACAGGGCCTCAACCGCAAAAAATGTAGAAAATTCATTGGCTTCTGTTTCCCGTGGCCACGGGGTTCTGTGCTATGTTGGCGGCAATGCCTGCCCGCGGGAGGGGCCGGTGTTGTGGATCTGGAACAGGAATCTAATGGGCGTGTGGATCAGCGATTGGCATCGGAGCTGGAATGCATGGCTGGATCGGCTTGAGCCGTTCTGGCCGCATATTGCTGCTGTCATCAGCATCAGCCTGGCGATCGCGGTAACCATCCACGTGGCTCAGAACAAGCGCGATGCCCGTGCCGCCGCCGCCTGGACCGGGCTGGTCTGGCTGGTGCCGGTGCTGGGGGCGCTGCTCTATCTGATGCTCGGCGTGAACCGGATCCGTCGCCGTGCCCGTCAACTCACCGGGGGCCTGATCGACAGCGAGGACGGTTGGCGGGTAGCTGCGGAACCGCTGCCCACCTGTGGCCATCTTCAGGAGCTCAGCCGGCTGGTGGGTCGGCTAACACATCTACCGTTGGTGGATGGCAACCGGGTGGATCCCATGGATGCGCCCGAGGCCTGGCGGGCCATGCTGGCGGCCATTGATAACGCCACCGAAAGCATTTACTTCGCCACCTATATCTTTGGCAATGACGCGGCAGGGAAGCCGTTCTGTGAGGCACTGGAGCGGGCTGAGCAGCGGGGCATCAAGGTGCGGGTGCTGATCGATGGCGTCGGGGCCCTGTATTCCCTGCCCTCGGTGGTCTGGCGACTGCGACGCAACGGGGTTGCCGTGCAGCGATTTCTGTACTCCCTGGCGCCCTGGCGGATGCCCTATATCAATCTGCGCAATCACCGCAAGTTCATGGTGGTGGACCGCCGTATCGCTTTTACCGGCGGCATGAATATCCGTGCCGGCTATATCCAGTCGCCGCCGTCGATCACCGATCTGCACGCCCGCCTGGAAGGGCCGGTGGTGGGGCAGTTGCTGCGCAGCTTCGCCGCCGACTGGGTGTTTACCTGCGGCGAGGTACTGGAAACCAGTTACAGCGGGCCGGCGCGGCTGGGTGATGTGCAGGCCAGGGGCATCAGTGGCGGGCCAGATGCGGATTTCGACAAGCGCCGGCTGACCCTGCTGGCGGCCATTGGCAGTGCGGAAAGCCGAATCCGCATCGTCACGCCCTATTTCGTGCCGGACCTGACCTTGCTGGCCACCTTGCAGCTGGCCATCCTCAAGGGAGTGGAAGTTCAGATCGTGGTGCCGCGGCGCAACAACCTGCGCATGGTGCAGTGGGCCAGCATGCATGCGCTGCACTGGCTGGTGCAGGAGGGCGCGCAACTGTATCTGTCGGCGGCGCCATTTGATCACAGCAAGGTGATGACCGTGGACGGGCACTGGGTGATGTTGGGCTCGGGTAACTGGGACGCACGCAGCCTGCGGCTCAACTTCGAGTTTGATCTGGAATGCTACAGCGACGGGCTCTGCCAGACGGTGGACGGTTTTGTGGATGCCCGTATTGCATCAGCGACCGCCCTGGATCTTGCCGGTTTCCGGCAGATTGCCCCCTGGCGACGGGTGCGCAATGCCCTGGCGCACATGATGGAACCGTATTTGTAGGCAAGATATGGCACTATGCCATGATAATTGTGGCCCGCGTCACGCTACGGCCGCTGTCATGTACCACTGTACCTGGAGTATCGCTAGAGTGCGTGCAGGTTCTCTTCCCGTTGGGGGGAATGGACGAGGAGCACCGGGCAGAACAATGAAAATAATCCTTACCCTGATAATGATGCTGGCCCTGACGATGGTCAGCCATGCTGATGCGCCAGAGCAGGAACCCGTGTGGATTCTGGTGACTGATCGTGACGGCGTGAAAGTCTATCGGCAGAAAGAAAGCGATACGCGGTTGAAAACCTTTCGCGGCATCGCGCGTATGCCCGTGGATGACTTCAAGGCCATTGGCGTGCTGATGGACGACTACGATGCGGTGGCGGACTTCATGCACATGGTGTCCGAAATCCGTGACGTAAAGCGTTACTCCCACTACAAGCGGGATGTCTACATCACAACGCGTCTGCCCTGGCCGGTGAGTGACCGGGATGCCCCCTTGCGCGTGTCTTTCTATCAGGAACCTGACAGCTATGATCTGGTGATGCCTATTGCCCTGAACCCGGGCATGCCAGAGCAGAAAGGCTATGTGCGCATGCCGCAGATGGAAGGCTATTATCGCTTTTCACCGGTGGCCCCGGGCGAGGTGGAGGTCACCATTGAAGTGATTCTGGACCCCGGCGGTGCGGTGCCGGCCTGGATTGCCAACATCATCCTGCGGGACATCCCCTATTTCTCCCTCAAGCGGCTGCGTCGGGTGATCAACCAGCCCCGTTTTCAGGGCGTCGATACCGGCTACTACCAGGTGCCGGAAAGCTGGAAGAAAGGCGATGATGCCTCGGTGGCTAACGCTTCAGCGGGGAACCCGGCCCCATAATTCCCCAGATGATCAGGCCAATCAGTGGCACGATCAGAATCAGCAGAATCCACAGCACTTTCGCCATGGTTTCGGCGGATGACTGAACAATCATGACGATGGCATAAATCGCTGCAGCGAGCAGCACCAGTCCCAGCAGTTTCATGTTTCCTTCCCCTTTCTGTCCTTGTCAGGTCAATGTAGACCAGCGCGAGCAGCGGGTAAACCGGCCATGACTGAGAGATCAAAAGAGAAAGGAAATGGCGCCCCGGAGATGATTCGAACATCCGACCTAGCGCTTAGGAGGCGCTTGCTCTATCCAGCTGAGCTACCGGGGCATTGGGAAAACAGATTGTAAGGACTTTCGGCGGAGGTGCCAGTGTTAAGGGTTTGTGTGGCTATTTTTTCAACGGAATGGTGTTGATGGTTCGCTGCGTAAGCGCATTGCCCATCCCCACCACCAAATCGCCATGCGTTATTTTGTCCCTGACATCATCAATTTGTCGAAACTCATAGCTCGTAGCTCAATGCCTCCCTTCACGTAACCTTTGCGACATTTACGCATCCAATTGGTAGCATTGCCGAAACGTTTATCAGGTGAAATATGCAGGACACCCATGACCTTCTGGTGCGCACCAGTACGGATTTTCCCGCCCTTCGCAGGCAGGGCACGGCCATTTTGCAGGTGAACCTTGGTTACCTCTGCAACCTCAGTTGCGTTCACTGTCATGTGAATGCCGGACCCACCCGCACCGAGCTGATGGATCGGGACACGGTGGAGCTGGTGCTGGCGGTTATTCGTGAGCGGGGCATTCAGGTGCTGGATCTCACCGGCGGTGCGCCGGAAATGAATCCGCATTTCCGTTATCTGGTTAGCGAGGCCCGCAAGCTGGGAGTGGAAGTGATCGACCGCTGTAACCTCACCATTCTGCTGGAAGAGGGCTATGAAGACATGGCCGCTTTTCTGGCCGAGCAGCAGGTCCATATCGTCGCGTCTTTGCCCTGTTACCTGGAAGACAACGTCAACAAACAGCGGGGCAAGGGGGTTTACCAAGGAAGTATGGAGGCGATTCGCCGCCTCAATGCCCTGGGCTACGGTGATTCCCTGACCCTGGACCTGGTCTACAACCCCACAGGCCCGTCTCTGCCTCCACCACAGGCGGCTCTGGAAGCGGATTACAAGCGTGAGCTGGCGGAGCGCTTCGGGCTACGCTTCAACAACCTGCTGACCATTACCAATATGCCGATCAGCCGCTTCGGAGCCGTGCTGCTGGCCCATGAGCAGTTCAATGATTACATGCAACTGCTGCGCGACAGCTTCAACCAGCAGACCCTGCCTGCAGTGATGTGCCGTAATACGGTAAGCGTGGATTATCGCGGTTATCTTTATGACTGCGATTTCAACCAGATGCTGCATATGCCCCTGGGCAACCAGCATAGTCATCCTCATCTGTCCTCCTTGCTTGAGGCAGATCTGGAAGGCCAGTCTGTGTATGTGGCGGATCATTGCTTTGGCTGTACTGCCGGGGCTGGCAGTAGTTGCGGTGGTGCCCTGGGGTGAGCCCGGTCAGCGTGATTGTGCCGGTCCGCAATGAAGCGCACCAGCTGGCCGGGGTGTTGGCCAGTATTCGCAGGGCCCTGCACGAAGGTGACCAGCTGATCGTGGTCGATGGTGGCAGCACTGATAATAGTGCCGATATCGCCGCGCGATTCGCCGATCAGGTACTGGTGTCCCCTGCGGGGCGGGCAACCCAGATGAATGCCGGAGCCCGGATGGCCAGCGGTGAGTGGCTGTGGTTCATTCACGCCGACACTGAACTGTTGCCTGCGCACCGGGACGCTCTGGCGGCATTGCCGCCGACGGCGCTTTGGGGGCGCTTCGATGTGCGCCTGTCTGGCCGTCGCTGGCTGTATGCCATGATCGCCACCTTGATGAATCTCCGCTCCCGGCTTACCGGTATCGCCACCGGTGACCAGGGCATCTTTGTCCGTCGCCATGCGTTTGAAGCATCTGGAGGCTTTGCGGATCAGCCGCTGATGGAAGACATCGCTCTCAGCGCCATGCTGCGTCGTCAGGCGCCCCCCAGTTGCCTGCGCCCGGTGCTGGTGACCAGCAGCCGTCGCTGGCAGCAAAAAGGGGTATGGAGGACTATCTGGCTGATGTGGCGCCTGCGCTGGCGCTACTGGCGCGGGGAAGATCCCGCTACCTTGCATCGGGACTATTATGGTTAATGGCAAGTATGGTGCAGGCCGGCAAGAAGAGGACCTGCTAATCGTGTTCGCCCGTGCGCTGCAGGTTGGCAAGGTAAAAACCCGTCTGATTCCTGCCTTGGGTGCCAATGGTGCTCTGCTGGCCTACCGCCAGCTGTTGGCTGCCACCCTTGAGGCCGCGCAGGGTTTTCCTGGAGACGTGGAGCTATGGATCGATCAGCCTGATGTGAATCTCGCGGCGAGGGCGAGAAGGGCGGGCTGGACCTGTCGGGTGCAGCAGGGGCGGGATCTGGGCGAGCGCATGGCCAGGGCGATCTATTCCGGGCTGCAGCAGTACCAGAGGGTGCTGCTGGTCGGCAGCGATTGCCTGCTGCTGGATGGTGAGTATTTTCAGCAGGCGCTGACAGCACTGAATGACGCTGATGTGGTACTGGGCGCCAGCGAGGATGGTGGTTATGTGCTGCTGGGCAGTGATCAGCCTCTGCTATGGAAACGCAATCCCCTCACCGCGGTCAGATGGGGAGGAGAGCATGCGTTGGGCGACACTGTGGCGGCTCTGGGCCGCTATAGCCGCCGCCTGACGACGCTGCCGGCACTATGGGATGTGGACGAGCCCGTGGACCTGGCCCGGGCCGTGCAACTTGGGCTACTGCCGGATTAGAGGCACTATTTCGTGATAGTTTTCGCTCAAAGTGCAAATATCAGAACTGATGCACATAAGATATAGTACTTAGGTGGAAGAATAACTAACCGTAAAGGATGACGGAAAGATTATGCAGGCTTCAGAGACAGAGATTATTGATTCAGACATCGTCGCAGAACTGAAGGATGTGATGGGCGATGACTTTTCCGTACTGGTGGACTCGTTCATCCGTGATGGCCAGCAGCGGCTGCAGGCGCTCCGTCAGGCTCTGGCGGGGGGCGATCGCGAGACACTCAGGGCGCAGGCCCATTCATTCAAAGGCAGCAGCAGTAATCTGGGTGCCTTGCAGGTGTGTGAGCTTTGTCTGTCCATGGAAACTCTGGCAGTGGACGGAGATCTTGGTGAGGCTCCAGCGGGCCTGGATGCGCTGGAGGCCGCTTTCGACAAGGCCTCGGCTGCCCTGAAGGCGCTCTAATCCGGGTTGTCTAGCAATGCTGCAGGCAAAAAAAAACCCTCTTCCAAAAGTGGGGTGGAAGAGGGGGGTTGTGAGCGCTATTTCTAGCGCCTTGGGGGGATACTGGTGAGCCTTGGGGTTACCCTCAGCTCTCAGGAATAATGCTAGCGATTCATGGCCTGGCCTGCTGTAAAGACCGGTGAGGATTTGTAAATACTTGCCACTCTTTTACCGGCAGCGTGTAGCTCCCCTTCCCTCGCATGCACCAAAACCCGGCTTCAGCGGAACTGCTTCACGCTTTCTTGTAAGAGATCTCTTACAAACCTGTAGGAAATTCCCGTCAATTTTGCCCTGATTCAAACACTGGTTTGACGTTAACTCTATGATAGTTATCGACTTTCTGGTTTTGAGCGTTTTTCGGTCAAACTTTTAATCTTTTTTTTACCCAAAACCTAAAATCGCGTTGCTATAGTGGAATTGTGCTCAGGGACGAGAGCACAGGGACAAGCAGGGAACGCATGACACGGAAGTCACGGTGAGCGCAAAAGGGTCAGGATGACTCGACGCAAAAAGGGCGGCAGGATGCCGCCCTTTTATTTTGTCTGCAGAAAAGTTGCAGAATGCTGCGCATGATGGCTCATGACGCAGACTGGCAGAAGGAAGGCCTCAGCCTTCCCACTCGCGAACCAGCTTGTCGCGCTTGCCTGCCACACCGTCCCACTCTTCAGCATCGTCCGGTGCATCTTTCATTTCAGTAATGTTCGGCCACTTCTCGGCCAGCTCCGCGTTGATCTCCAGGAACTCCTGCTCACCGTCGGGCAGCTCATCTTCGGAGAAGATCGCGTTGACCGGGCACTCCGGCTCACACAGTGCACAGTCGATACACTCGTCCGGGTGGATTACCAGGAAGTTGGGGCCTTCGTAGAAACAGTCTACCGGGCACACTTCCACACAATCGGTGTGTTTGCAGTTAATGCAGTTTTCACCTACTACGAACGTCATAGCCTGTCCTCGCCAGGTGTCTTGTTTTGTACAGCATCAAGCCACTGATAATAGCAGCTTTTATGCGGTCTCACTTGGGGTGGCGCTAGTCTAGCGGTATGGCCTTGGGCAGGCAAACGCAGACTTGATATAAGGATATAGCTCGGACAGTCCGAAGAGGACAAAGGCGTTTTCTACCACAGAGAGCACCGACGTCACTGAGGAAACCCCTTACCGGACTGAAGCCCCAGTCTGACCGTAGGAGCGGTGGTTCCACCGCGATTCGCGAAGCGAAACCGACGCCGGATCAAAAGCGCTCACGGTGTCGCACGGATCTTCCCCATCGACCAACCCGGCTTTATCTCAGTGACCTTTGCCCACTGTGGTAAAACCGCCTTTAAACCAGCCCCTTCAGCTTGTACAGCGCTTCCAGTGCCTGCTTCGGCGTCAGATCATCCGGGTCCAGCTCGGCCAGCGCCTGTTCAGCGGCACTGGGTTCGGCAAACAGGCTGGCCTGAGCTGGCGCGGTTGCCGGGGGGCTGGCGGTGGGGATCACCGTGGGCGGCGCATCGTTCACGGTCAGGCTCTGACCCGCTTCCAGCTCACGCAGCTTCTCACCGGCCTGCTGGATCACGCCCGCTGGCACCCCGGCAAGCTGGGCCACCTGCAGACCATAACTGCGGCTGGCCGGCCCTTCCTGTACCCGGTGCAGGAACACGATACGGTTATCGTGCTCGCTGGCGGTGAGGTGGGCGTTGTAGATGCCAGGCAGCTGCTCCGGCAGCTGGGTCAGCTCGAAATAGTGGGTGGCGAACAGGGTAAAGGCCTTCAGGTTGCGGGCCAGATGTTCCGCCGCCGCCCAGGCCAGACTCAGGCCATCAAAGGTACTGGTGCCACGGCCAATTTCATCCATCAGCACCAGGCTCTTGGCGGTGGCGTTGTTGAGGATGTTGGCGGTTTCCGACATTTCCACCATGAAGGTGGAGCGGCCACCGGCCAAGTCATCGGAGGAGCCGATACGGGTAAAGATGCGGTCCAGGTTACCGATGCGGGCGCTGGCAGCGGGCACGCAGCTGCCCAGGTGTGCCAGCAGGGCAATCAGCGCGGTCTGGCGCATGTAGGTGGACTTACCGCCCATGTTCGGGCCGGTGATGATCACCATGCGGCGACTGTCATCCAGGTGCAGGCTGTTGGGCACAAAGGCATCGTCCAGCACCTGTTCCACCACCGGGTGGCGACCATCGACAATCTCGATGATGGCTTCTTCATCTACCAGCTGCGGGCGCACCCAGTTCAGGGCCTCGGCACGCTCAGCCAGGGCGGCCAGCACATCCAGCTCGGCCACGGCCGCAGCGCAGCGCTGCAGCGGGTGCAGGTCGGCGGCCACTTTTTCCAGCAGCTCTTCATACAGACGCTTCTCCAGCGTCAGTGCCTTACTGGAGGCGGACAGCGCCTTGTCCTCGAACTCTTTCAGCTCGGGGGTGATAAATCGTTCGGCATTCTTGAGGGTCTGGCGGCGTTGATAATCCACTGGCGCATCATCCGCTTCCCGGCGGGACAGCTCGATGTAATAGCCGTGGACCTTGTTGTACTTCACCCGCAGCGTCGAGAAACCGGTGCGCTCGCGCTCTCGGGTTTCTATGTCCACCAGCACCTGGCCGGCGTTCTCACTGATGGAGCGCAGTTCATCCAGCTCCGGGCTGTAGCCGGGGGCAATCACACCGCCATCGCGGATCAGCATGGGCGGGTTCTCGATCACCGCCCCGCCTAGCAGCTCAACCTGCTCCGGGAACTGGCCGATGCGTTCGATCAGCTCATAAAAGGCATCGGCGGCCGGCAGGGTGCCGATCAATGCCGGCAGGGACTTGAGGCTGGCATGCAGACGCGTCAGGTCGCGGGGGCGGGCAGAGCGCAGGGCCACCCGGCCGAGGATCCGTTCCATATCGCCGATGTCGTTGAGCACATCGCGGGTGGATTCAAAACACCAGCCCTGGCGCAGGACCTCGATCTGGTCCTGACGCTGGTTGAGGGTGGTGCGGTTGCGCATGGGCTGATGCACCCAGCGCTTCAGCTGGCGGGCGCCCATGGCGGTCTTGGTGCTGTCCAGTACCCAGGCCAGGGTGTGCTGCTCCTGGCCATCCAGGGTTTCCGTCAGCTCCAGGTTGCGGCGGGTGGCCGCATCCATGGCCACGGTGTCATCAAAGCTTTCCACCGTCAGGCCGGTGACATGGGGCAGTTCGCCGCGCTGGGTTTCCTTGGCGTACCCGAGCAGGGCGCCAGCGGCGGCCACCGCCACCGGTGTGGGTTCACCAAACCCGGCCAGGTCCTGTACCTGAAACTGCTGGCACAGCTGGCGGCGGGCGGATTCTTCATCGAATTCCCAGTCCGGGCGCTTGCGGCTGCCGGGCTTGTCCGCCCAGCGGCCGGGCAGGGACTTGTCTTCGCTGTAAAGCAGCTCGGCGGGAGACCAGCGCTCCAGCAACGCCTGCACTTGTTCGCCACCTTCCACCTGGGTCACCACAAAACGCCCGGCGGCCACATCCAGGCTGGCGCAGCCATACAGACCCTTTTCTTCATAGACGGCACACAGGAGGTTGTCGCGGCGCTCTTCCAGCAGCGCCTCGTCACTGACCGTACCCGGGGTAACGATGCGCACCACCTTGCGTTCCACCGGCCCCTTGGCCAGCGCCGGGTCGCCAATCTGCTCGGCAATGGCCACGGATTCCCCCAGCTTTACCAGCCGGGCCAGATAGCCTTCCGCGGCGTGATAGGGAATCCCTGCCATGGGAATCGGCTTGCCGGCACTCTGGCCGCGCTGGGTCAGGGTAATGTCCAGCAGCCGCGAGGCCTTCTGGGCATCGCCAAAGAAAAGCTCATAGAAATCCCCCATGCGGTAGAACACCAGCTGGTCTGGGTGTTCGGCCTTGATCGCCAGGTATTGCTGCATCATTGGCGTATGTTGGCTCAGGTCCGCGCTCACGCTTCCTCCGGGGGGTATCAGTGACAAAAATCAAAGGGGGGATGATATAGGGATTGGAAGAGGGATTCATGGTCCATTCCTCTTCTAATCGGGGACACCCACAAATTAGACAATATCCTACATATGGAATGGCAGGTTTCTGATGGTGGGCTGTTCATTTGGTCAGTATTGTTGAGTCATGGATAAGCAAGGAGGCTGACCATGACACGCGCTCGTTATACCCAGGTATCACTCGACTCTACTTCGTACTACCACTGTATCTGCCGCTGTGTGCGGCGGGCCTTCCTTTGTGGCAAGGACCACTATTCCGGTCAGGACTATGAACACCGCAGACAATGGGTGGTGGATCGCCTGGCATTCCTCTTTTATCGGGGACACGCATAAATTGGCCAAAATCTTACACGAAGAATCGTCACTTTCTGATGTTTGACTGTCTTTATGGTCAGTATTGTTGAGTCATGGCTAAGCAAGGAGGCTGCCCATGACTCGCGCTCGATATACCCAGGTGTCCCTGGATTCCACGTCTTACTATCACTGTATCTGCCGCTGTGTGCGGCGGGCCTTTCTGTGTGGCAAGGATCACTATTCCGGGCAGGATTATGAGCATCGCCGCCAGTGGGTAGTGGATCGGCTGTCGGTACTGGCGGAGGTCTTTGCCATTGATCTGTGTGCCTATGCGGTGATGTCCAATCACTACCACCTTGTGGTGAGTATTAACCAGCAGAAAGCCTTGTCCTGGTCTGACAAAGAGGTGGCTGAGCGCTGGATGCAGCTTTTCAGCGGCACTCTGATCGTCAAGCGCTGGTTGAATGGGGAAACCGGCGAAGCGGAGTCTCTCAAGGCCGAGGAGATCGTCTCTCAATGGCGGGAGCGGCTTTACGATCTTGGCTGGTTCATGAAATGTCTGAATGAGTATCTGGCTAGGAAAGCCAATGAAGAGGATTGCTGCAAAGGACGCTTCTGGGAAAGCCGTTACAAGTGCCAAGCCTTACTGGATGAAAAGGCTGTGCTGCAATGCATGGCCTATGTAGACCTGAATCCGGTGAGGGCAGATATGGCCGCCACCCCGGAACAATCGGATTACACCTCCATTCAGCAACGCACGTTGACGGCACAAGGAAAGCCTGAGCAGGCCAAGAAGCCCAGGCTGCTTGCATTGGTTGATGCTGAAACCATCAACAGTATGGATGAAGACACGATTTGCCGTTTTAGGCTGATGGACTATCTGGAGCTGGTTGATAGTACGGGGATAGCTATTCGAGACGATAAGCGTGGCGCGATTTCTGAAAAGGCGGCGGGTGTGCTGGATCGATTAGGTATCGATGAAAGGACGTGGCTGGTACATATGAGACCGAAGCCGCGGCGGCAGCCGATTGCGTTGGGGGCACTGGAGAAGCTGAAAGAATACGCTGCGATGACAGGGCGGAAATGGGTTTCTGGGCAGAGCCTGGTTGGGTGGTAAGCTTTTGTTTTGGGCGATTGAATTTATGCGTGTCATCTAAGTACCTACGAAGTTGGCGGAGGTCTTTGCCATTGATCTGTGTGCCTATGCGGTGATGTCCAATCACTACCACCTTGTGGTGAGTATTAACCAGCAGAAAGCCTTGTCCTGGTCGGATCGGGAGGTGGCGGAGCGCTGGATGCAGCTGTTCAGCGGCCCCTTGATCGTGAAGCGCTGGTTGAAGGGGGAGTCAGGTGAGGCGGAGTCTCTCAAGGCAGAAGAGATTGTCTCGAAATGGCGGGAGCGGCTTTACGATCTGGGTTGGTTCATGAAATGCCTGAATGAGCACCTTGCCAGACGGGCTAATGAGGAGGATTGCTGCAAAGGGCGCTTCTGGGAAAGCCGTTACAAGTGTCAGGCCTTACTGGATGAGCAGGCTGTGCTGCAATGTATGGCGTATGTGGACCTGAATCCGGTCAGAGCAGATATGGCCGCCACACCAGAGGAATCCGATTACACCTCGATTCAGCAACGCGCGTTGAAGGCACAGGGAAAGACTGTGCTGGCCAAGGAGCCCAGGTTGCTTGCATTGGTTGATGCCGAAATTATCAATAGTGAGGATCAAGACACGATTTTCCGTTTCAGGCTTATGGACTATCTGGAGCTGGTTGATAGTACGGGGCGAGCCGTTCGGGACGATAAGCGTGGCGCGATTTCTGAACAGGCGGCGGGTGTGCTGGATCGATTAGGTATCGATGAGAGGACATGGTTGGCACATATGAGGCCAAAGCAGCGGCGGCAGCCGGTTGCTCTGGGAGCACTGTATAAGCTGAAAGAATACGCTGAAGTCACTGGTAGGAAGTGGATCTCGGGACAGAGCTTGGTTGGGTGGTAAGCTTTTGCTTTGGGCGATTGAATTTATGCGTGTCCCTGATAACTGTTTCCCTGATAACTGTTGGGGAGGCTGAATCCCTCAAAGCAGAGGAGATCGTCACTCAATGGCGGGAGCGGCTTTACGATCTGGGCTGGTTCATGAAATGCCTGAATGAGCACCTTGCCAGACGGGCTAATGAAGAGGATTGCTGCAAAGGGCGCTTCTGGGAAAGCCGTTACAAGTGCCAGGCCTTACTGGATGAACAGGCTGTACTGCAATGCATGGCCTATGTAGATCTGAACCCGGTCAGGGCAGATATGGCAGCCACCCCTGAACAATCGGATTACACCTCGATTCAGCAACGAGCGTTGAAGACACAGGGAAAGCCCGAGCAGTCCAACCTGCCCAGGCTGCTCGCATTGGTTGATGCCGAAACCATCAATGCTGAGGATGAAGACACGATTTGCCGTTTCAGGCTGATGGACTATCTGGAGCTGGTTGATAGTACGGGGCGAGCGGTTCGGGACGATAAGCGTGGCGCGATTTCCGCTCAGGCGGCGGGTGTGCTGGATCGATTAGGTATCGATGAAAGGGCGTGGCTGGCACATATGAGACCGAAGCAGCGGCGGGAGCCGATTGCGTTGGGGGCACTGGAGAAGCTGAAAGAATACGCTGCTATGACAGGGCGGAAATGGGTTTCGGGACAGAGCCTGGTTGGGTGGTAAGCTTTTGTTGTGGTCGATTGAATTTATGCGTGTCCCTGACTAAAGAAAAAAGGACGCGCAGCGCGCGTCCTTTTCTGGAGGGTCACGGCGAGCACGCCGCCTCGGGCAATTGATCAATCCATTCACTGATCAACGCAACGCCTTCCGCATGGACGGTGCTGCGTCCCAGTTCCGGCATCTTGTGACGCGGATCGGTGGTGCTCATCCGGAATACCAGATAGGACATGTCCGCGGCGCCGGGCACCACGTCGCCCAGGGGGTAATCCGGGCTGCCACCGGCAACGGGCGTCTTGCAGGTGCCGAACCGGGTGGGGTCGTCTTCGTAGGCGCGGTTGAATTCCATCTGCAAACCACTGCTGCCCGCCGGGCCAGCATACAAGGGCTCCGGTAGTGTCAGCTCGGAGCGATGACAGTGGGCACAGTTGATGTCCAGGTAGGCCTTGGCGGCATCATGCAGGGCTTCTGGTGTCAGTGTGGTCGGGTCAAGCTCGTCATTGAATAGTGGCGCTTTTGACACTTCGCTCATGGACGCGGGCAAACCTGCCAGTACACCTTGCTCTTCCCAGTAAGCCAGCTGGTTCCTGGTGTAGCCTTCATAATCAAAGTCTTTATTCAGGAAGCGAGCCTTGGGCCCGATCGGCTTGAAGATCGGCTGCCGTTGATCTTCTGAACCCTGTAGCAGCGGCACCACCGAGTGACAGGAGGTGCACGATGACGCCTTGGGTACCGCATAGGTGAACGTGAGGGTTTGACCGTTGTGCAGCGTGGTCATGTTCTCGACGCTCTTGCCGGCGATGGCCAGGGAGGCATCCCCTTGCGTGTCCCAGTAATAGGGACGGGCGACCCAGCCGTTTTCACGGTGAATCAGCAGGCGGGTTTCGATGATGGTTTCGTTCTGGCCACGGTTGGCGGTGTCCGCCGGCATGGCAAAGGTTTTCACCAGTACGGAGCCCACCGGGAACTCGAACGCTTCGTGTTCACTGTAGGTGGCCTGTTCCCCTTCAGGAATAAACACAAACCGGTATTTGCTGGCGTAGTCCGTGAACAGCGGCGTGGACAGATCGTAGGGGATGCCGCCGGTGTTCGGGTTGCGGGTGGGGTCGCTGCTGTCGGCGAACAGGTTGTAATCCGACAGCTTCGGGCAGTTTTCGTTGAGCAGTGCGCCCCAGTTCACGCCCGAGGAGGTACCGCCGCAATCGGCGGTTTCCGCCGGTTTGCTGGAGGGACCGGGCACGTACTCGACGCTGTCATCTTTATTAATGGTGAGCCCGTCCTTGCCTACATCAACGTCACAGGCGGTGAGCGCCGATAACGTCAGCGCAAGCAGCGTGCTGTTGCGCGCCAGTTTGCTAAATCTTGAGTTGTTCATGATAACCACTCACTCGATCAATTCTCGTTGCGGCATGTGGTGATTGATCAGAGGCGAACCGCGGTTCGCCTCCTGCACATGCCAACCGGATTACAGGGCACAGGCCGCTTCGGACAGGTCATCGCCAGTACAGCCATAGGCCACGCCATTGATGCTGACGGCGTTGGGCGGCAGGCGATTGTGTGCGCAGTTGAGGAGTGAGGAGCCGATCATGGGCTCGATCAACAAGCTGGGTGCCGGGGCGGTGCCCTCAGCATTCCAGTTGGCCGGGTTCATTGGGTCGGTGCCGAACACCTGACCGGTGTTGACGTCGTCGTAGCTTGGCGACGGGTTGCCGTTCACATTGTTGTTGGCGCAGATCTGGTCTTCCGGGCCATAGGGCATGTAGCTGACCCCATCCGCTTCGGCTTGGGAGCCTTCTGGGATGAACGCCTGGAAGTCGGTCAGCAAGCCTGCGTTGGCCAGCAGTTCGCCAACACCATCATAAAGAATGGCAGGGAAAACCTGAGCCATGCCGCTGGCGTTATACGGGGAGGTATAACCGTTGATGATGTCCACCAACAGGACGCCCTGGGGGTTGGAACCGTTACGGGCGATGAAGTTATTGTGCGCATAGACGTTGCGAACCAGCGGGGTCCAGCCATTGCTCATGGCCTGGCCATACTTGCTGGGGTAGTTGGCCAGGTCATCGTCTGCCAGCAGATAGCTGGCAATCGCCAGGGCGGTGGTCTCGTTATCGGTGATGTCGTTGTTGTAGATTTCTACGTCACTGGTGGCGAATACCAGAATGCCGGTGCCCGGAGGCGCAATACCTACCGCGCCGGCACCCACGTTCGGCGCGTTGTTGGCGTAGGCCCGGTTGCTGAAGACGCGGATGTTGCCGCCATAGGCGTTGGTCAGGCCCGGCAGGTCAAATACCAGGATGCCGGCGGTATTGCCGGTGGCCATGTTGTTGTACACGTCGGCATTGAGGGTGTTTTCCACTTCGATACCGGCCACGTTGCGCACCGCCACATTGTCACGGATCACCACATCGCGGGACTGACCGACATAGATGCCAGCATCTGCTGAACCAGCCGCATAGTTGTGCTCCAGCAGCACATTCTGGGATTGTAGCGGGTACAGGCCGTAGGCGCCGTTGTCTGATTCCAGCGGGCCTTCCCAGACGGTGGCGGTGTAGGCGAAATGCACGCCGCTGGCGTTGGTGACCTTGATGGCGTTCTTGTTGGACTCATACACGCCAAAATCGCGGATGGTCAGGTTGGTGCCACCCTCAAAGCGGATGGAGTCGTCGCCGGTGGAATTGCTGAAATCCAGCTTGGTGTCGTGGATGCCGTAGCCGGTCAGTACCACGCCGCTGGCGCTGGTGACGGTGATGGTTTCAGAGACGGTGAACTCGCCCTTGGGCAGGACCACGACCGTATTTTCCGGCAGTTCGAAAAGGGCAATCAGCAGTGCTTCCGTGATGTCGTCACCATTCTGGGCATCCGGGGCCACAAAGATGGCGTCGCAGGGGAAGGCAAAGCCTGAGGTACTGACGCCGGCGTCACAGGACTCGACGGTGCCTGAGTTTTCAGTACCGCCGGTGCTGGTGGTATGGGTGATCTTGTCACCATCATTCACTTCCACACAGCCTGCCAGCAGCATGCCAGCGGCCAATGCCGGCAGCGCTTTGCGGTTCATCCGGTTCTTGGTCATGGTCGTTCTCTCCCGAGTTGTTATTGTTCCTGCCTGAGAGCCGAAGATGGCGCTAAGGCTTTTGTACTAGGAGAAACAACCTACAGAACGGGATGAGAGCTGCTCAAAGAGAAGCGCTGTGCAAACCTGAAAAGCGCTGTGCAATACGTGGCAGACACCATGCAAAAGTTGAAATTCGGCTGATCAATTCCTTCAACGTATTGTTTTTATTGAGGTTTTAAAGGTGGTGCCTGCAAGGAAAAATAATGTGACCTGTGACTCAGTGTTGGCGTCACAGGGGGCAGGAAGGTCGATAGCGTTGTCAGTCAGTCGGAACAAGTGGGTCATTCAGCCTGGCGAGACTGGCGATATTCGGTGGGGGTTTGCTGTTTGAGTTCCCTGAAGGCCCGGTTGAACGAGCTTAGCGTACGGTAGCCAATATCCAGCGCGATGTTCTGAATCGGGGTGTCAGGTTCGCTGACCAGCCGCTCACAGGCTTCCTCGATACGCATCTGATTCACATAGTCGTTGAAGTTACGATAGTTGAAGGTGCCGTTGATGATCGCTCGCACCCGGTACTCGGGCAGCGACATTCTGCTGGCCAGCTTTTTCAGGGTTAACTTCTCGGTGCGATAGAAGTGTTCCTGTTCCATGATCTCTTTGAGCTGCGCCGCGATCTCATCGGTTTCGTCCACGGTATGTTCTGTTTCGACAATGGATTGAAGCGGTTCTTTATCGCTGGCTGCTGAAACGGTGGCGGGTTTCTGCAGATCAAGCAATACGCCTTCCTGCCCTCTGAGCAAAAGAAACCCGACCACCAGGGTCGCGACCCCGACCATGCCGGCCACCAGCTGGCGGGTATCCAGCCCATGATTCAGGGAAATGGTGACACATAGCAGGGTGGCGCCGACGGACACCAGCAGGGCGACGCGGAGCTTTCTTCTGCCTTCTACCAGATCATTACGCCAGTGTATGGCGGTGATCCACAAGCCACTGAGGATCAGGATGTACTCGGCATACTGGGGAAGTTTGAATCCCAGCCAGTGCAGCCACCAGGCGGCGTCAGCATTGTAGGCGCCAAACGGCCGACTCAGGGCCGGCGGGATAAAGCTGTAAAGGGCCAGTGCTGTCCAGGCCGGATTCGCCCTGGGTTTGGGGGAAAACGCCAGCAAACACAACAGCCAGAAAGCGGCCGGCAGGGTCGTCATGATATCGCCGAGCAGCCACTGGTATTCCTGACCCACCACGCGGCTGGAAACAAAGGCGGCGGCGGCAAGCAACACCCACAGAAACACCTTGCCGACCAGCAGGTGCCTGAAGTCGCGCAGGACCACAAGAAAAACGACAGTCAGGCAGCCAAGGCTGAAGCCAGTGAGTAGTTGCATGGGTGATCAAACATTTCGACGTTATTATGGCGAGCCAGAATAGCACCAAATCCGGGCGTAATGTTTCCGGGCTTCCGGGAATTAGGCTAGCTTGTCGTTTGCGGACGATGAACTCAGCCGCAGTGGTATTGAGACGTGTTGGCCCGGGTTTGCAGTTCTGGGCGCCCAGACTCTCCCACCGCACAGCCCCGAAATGAGTGCGGCGGGAGTTGGATCTCAGCCGTTGACCAACTGCCAGGACAACTGGTTATGTCGCTCGATATGACGGGGCAAATTCAGCGTCGTCAGGTGACCCTGGTCGACCACCACCTTGCCGTTGATGATGCTGTAGTTCACCCGCCGCGGGGTGGAGAACAGCAGAGAGGCGACCGGATCGGTCTGCCCGCCGGCATAGGCGATATCGTCCATGCGGAAGGCGATGATGTCGGCGCAATAGCCCGGCTGGATACGGCCGATGGCATGATCCCGGCCGAGCACGGCGGCGCCACCGCGGGTGGCGATGCGGAGCGCGTCGCGTGCCGACATGGCGGTGGGGTCTTCGTGGCGTACCCGCGCCACCAGCATGGCCTGACGGGCTTCGCCGAGCAGGTCGTTGCCGTCATTGGAGGCGGTGCCATCCACGCCCAGGCCTACCTTGACGCCGTGATTGAGCATCTTGCGGATCGGCGCGATCCCCGAGGCCAGCCGCATGTTGGAACAGGGGCAGTGAGCAACGCCGGTGCCGGTGCGGCCGAACAGCTGGATACCGTAGTCATCCAGATGCACACAGTGGGCGTGCCAGACGTCGTCACCAACCCAGCCCATCTCTTCGGCAAACTGGGCCGGCGTCATGTTGTAGCGCGCCTGACTGAAGGCCAGATCCTTGCTGTTCTCGGCGGTGTGGGTGTGCATCAGCACCCCGTAGTCCCGGGCAAGCTTTGCGCTTTCGCGCATCAGGTTGGGGGTAACCGTAAACGGGGAGGAGGGACCCACCGCCACCTGAATCATGGCGTCATCCTCGCGCTGGTGATTGGCTTCGATGACGCGCTGCATTTCCTTTAGGACCGCATCCTCATTCTTTTCCACCACATGATCCGGTGGCAGGCCGCCATCACTGTGCCCCAGGGTAATGGCGCCGCGCACGCCGTGATAGCGCATGCCGATTTCACGGGCGGCATCCAGGTTGTCTTCCAGACGGCTGCCGTTCACGTAGAAATAGGCGTGATCGGCGGCGGTGGTGCAGCCGGACAGGATCAGCTCGGCCATGGCGGTCTTGGCCGAGATGTTCATCATCTCCGGGGTAATATTGCCCCACACCGGAAACAGGGCGCTGAGCCAGTCGAACAGTTCGGCATTCTGGGCTGCCGGCAGGGCGCGGGTGAGGGACTGGAACATGTGGTGGTGCGTGTTCACCAGCCCGGGCATCACCACATGGCCTTGCAGGTCGATGACCTGATCGGCGCCGTCGGGCAGGTCGTCAGTGGTGCCCACCGCGGTGATCAGGTTATCGGTGATAAGGATGGCGCCATTGGCGATTTCTCGCTGGTCGTCATCCATGGTGGCCACCACGGTGGCGTTCTTGAGCAGCAGGGTGCGACTCATCGGTGTCTCCTTGGGCAACGCCTTACGCGGACTCCTGTTATCGTCATTTTATACCGGATCAAATCATCGTTGGCAGGCTGGAGGCTGACGTTGTGGCCCAAGGCCTGGTTCTTGCTACGATATCCAGCAGAGTTGTTCACCGGGAACAGGATGGAAGAGGGGGGAAATGATGAGAATGTGGAATCAGTTGTTGGCGGGGCTGCTGCTGTTCGTGGCCACAAATGCTGTTGCCTATGATCAGATATTCAAGACCTCGGATGGTTTGATGATCCGTAATCCTTACTACGGTGACCAGGGCATTCTTTCCATAAGGGTGTATGGGGATAATGTTTCTGCTTATTCCAAAGACCAGCACGACAAGCAATACAACGACAAGCTATTCACCATCACGCCAGAGGTGGCTCCCTACCGGGAATTCATCTTCGACATCCTGGAGAAAGGGCGCTTTGTGATTCTCCCCAACCAAACCGGCAAGATTGAGGATTTGCGCATTATCTACAAGGAAAAAAAGTACAGCTTTCTTGAAGCGGTGCGTTACCTGAGTGAGAACGATCTGTGTGGTCTGGCTATGGAATGTCCTTCCAGCAAGGTGGCAGCGAAGCAGGGGCGGCAGACCACCGCTCCGGGTACCGAGGGGCCACTGGAACGGGCGGATGCGCGCAAGGTGGATTACATGACCCGGGTGAATATCTTTTAGGGCGGGTCGGGATGAGGCGCCTGCCGGCGTCCGGTTGACATCCCGCTGAGCGAAGCGTACTTGATAGGGACACGTTGCGATCAAGTGAAGGTGTCTCATGTCAGGTAAACGCAAGGTTCCAGGGGTCAAGGAATACGGAGGCCCTGCCGGGGGCTGGGGCGCCTTGAAGGCAACGGCGGAGGCTGTGCGCAGTGAGATGGATACGCTGCAGGCGCCGCTCACGTTATTGCGTACCAACCAGCCCAACGGTTTCGATTGCCCGGGTTGTGCCTGGCCCGATAAGGAACACGGTTCTACCTTTCAATTCTGTGAGAACGGCGCCAAGGCAGTGACCTGGGAGGCCACCAAAAAACGGGTGACGCCGGAATTCTTCGCCGCCCATTCCGTGACCGAATTGCTGAGCTGGCACGACCATGATCTGGAAGGCATAGGCCGGCTGACCCAGCCCATGGTCTACAACAGTGAAACGGATCATTACGAGCCCATCGAGTGGCAGGCGGCGTTTGATCGTATTGGCGAAATCCTGCGTGGGCTGGAGCCCAACCAGGTGGAGTTCTATACCTCTGGCCGGGCCTCCAACGAGGCTGCTTATCTTTACCAGCTGTTCGCCCGCGAGCTGGGCACCAACAACTTTCCCGACTGTTCGAATATGTGCCACGAAGCCACCAGCGTGGGTCTGCCGCGCTCCATCGGCATCGGCAAGGGCACGGTGTCACTGGATGACTTTGATCACTGCGAACTGATTCTTTCCATCGGCCACAACCCCGGTACCAATCACCCGCGGATGATGGGCACGCTGCATGAGGTGTCGCGGCGCAAGGTGCCGATCATGGTGTTCAATCCGCTCAAGGAGCGGTCGCTGGAACGCTTCGCGGACCCGCAGAACATGATTGAAATGGCTACTTACGGCTCTACCCCGATTGCTTCTTCCTATTTTCAGGTTCGTGCCGGCGGTGATGCAGCGGCGCTCAAGGGGATCATGAAAGGCGTTCTGCAACTGGAGCAGGATTCGGGTGGGGTGCTGGATCGGGAGTTTATCGATCAGCATACCGCGGGCTTCGAGGCGTTGGTCGCCGATATCGACGCCACCCAGTGGGCGGACATCGAGCGTGAAAGTGGCTTGCTGCAGAAAGATCTGGAAATGGTGGCGGCTGCTTATGCCCGCTCCAATGCCACTATTGTCACCTACGGCATGGGTATTACCCAGCACAACAAGGGCACGTCCAATGTGCGGCTGATTGCCGATCTGTTATTGCTAAAGGGCAACATCGGCAAGCCGGGGGCGGGCATCTGTCCGTTGCGTGGGCACTCCAACGTGCAGGGCAATCGCACGGTGGGGATTACTGAAAAACCCACCGCCGCTTTTCTGGAGAAATTGCAGGAGACTTTCGGGTTTACTCCGCCCAGCGAGCATGGTCATGACTCGGTGCAGACCATGGAAGCGATGATTGATGGCAGTGCGCGGGCCCTGTTGTGCCTGGGCGGTAACTTTGCGGTAGCCATGCCCGATACCGAGGCGAGTTATCCTGCCATGAAGAAGCTGGATCTTGGTGTGCATGTGGGCACCAAGTTGAACCGCTCCCATCTGCTGACTTCCAGGGAAACCTTCCTGTTTCCCTGCCTGGGCCGCACCGAACTGGACGAGCAGGCGGCTGGGCCCCAGTCGGTCACTGTGGAAGATTCCATGTCCATGGTGCATGCCTCCGCGGGCAAGCTGGCGCCAGCGTCTGACTGGCTGAAATCCGAGCCGGCGATTGTGGCAGGAATGGCAAAGGCCACGCTGCCGCACAGCAAGGTGGACTGGCTGGGACTGGTGGAAGATTACGATCGTATCCGTGACCTCATCGAAAAAACCATTACCGGGTTTGATGACTATAACGCCAGGATTCGTGAACCCGGAGGCTTTCGCATGCCATTGGCGGCTACCCAACGGATCTGGAATACCCCCTCTGGCAAGGCGGAGTTCTTTGTCTTCGATGGCCTGGAATCCAGTTGTGCGGTGACGGATGAAGAGGTGCTGCGTCTGGTGACGATTCGCAGTCATGATCAGTACAACACCACCATCTATGGTATGGATGATCGCTATAGAGGCGTCTTCGGTCGCCGCGATGTGGTGTTCATGAATGCACAGGACCTGGCGGATCGGGGGCTGGAACACGGTGACACGGTGGATATCGAAACCGCCCTGGACGGCAAGACGCTTCGCTATGAAAACCTGACGGCTATCGAGTACAAGATCGCGAGAGGTACGGTGGCCGCTTATTACCCGGAAGCCAATCGGCTGGTGCCGCTGGATTACAAGGATCAGGACAGTGGTACGCCGTCGTACAAGTCAGTGCCAGTAAGAATCAGCAAGAGTGCCTGACCCCGGGCGCATTATGGTGCCGGGCTGTAAAGGCGCGGGGCACTCTCGTGGGGTACGTGGATCAGGTTGAGGTGGTAGTGACGTGCCCAGCGCACTGTCACCTCGCTGGGGGCTGACAGGGTGGCGAGGGTACCGATGCGGGCCCGTACAGCCTTGTGCACCAGTTCCAGTCCGCAGCGGCTGGTGATGACCACTACCCCTTTGTTGGCATTGGTGTTCTCCCGGGCCATGGCGCCAATCAGTTTGTCCAGGGCGTTGTGTCTGCCGATATCTTCGCGGCAAAAACGGATTTCTCCCTGTTCGTCCAGATAGAGGGCTGCATGCAGGGCGCCACTGGTCTGGGCAAGTGTCTGGGCCCGGGCGATACGGTCGCGAAGCTCGTCAAACTGCTGCCAGTGGGGAATCGCTGCGGGCTCCAGTGGGGCAAGGTCCGGCATGGCCTGCTCCAGCGCCTCGACACCACAGATGCCGCAGCCGCTGGCGCCCATTAGCTGGCGCCGATGTTGTTTCAGGTGCCAGTGGGCGCGATGGGAAATCTCCACCTGTGCCAGCAGGGCATCGCTGTTCTGCTGGTACTGAATGTCGCGAATCTCGTTGGGCTCATCAATGATCCGGTTACTGATGCTGAAGCCGGTAATAAAGTCATCCAGATCATGGGGCGACACCATCATCACCGCCTGATTGATGCCGTTGAAGCTGATAGCCAGAGGCGTTTCTTCCGCCAGGGCGGTTGCGCCTGACCGACCGGACGGGCCGATTTCCTGGTAGGAAAAGGTGATCGGCTGCGACGGTGGGTCGGGATTGTCGGCCGGTGTCCAGGAGGAAGGGGCCATGGTGTACCTCGGTAAATAGTCCTCCTAGATTAGGCTAGATGGGACTGGGGCGTCCAACCTCTGTGGTCTCAATCGGGGACACGCATGAATTGGATGAGTTGATGCGTGTCCCCGATCGCCGCCCCGTTGGTGATCTGTGTGGATTTGTAGACCGGTTCCGGGATGCGTTACCTGAATGGGCACACACTCGTTGTCAGGACATACCATGGAGGGCTTTGTCATGGCGACTACTGCCAAGCAGACGGATATCAAGGAACATCATTCTCATGCCTATAGTTTGATCGCATATAGCGTTTTCGCCTATGTCATCGGTGTCACGGGGCTGGCCGCTCTTGTGTTTGCAATGGCGGGGCTATTACCGCTTGGCCAGATGGTGGTGGTAGCCGACAACAATGTGAGCGCAGGGTTTGTCAATCTGTTGTTACTTGCCATTTGGGGTGGGCAGCATTCCATCATGGCGCGACCGGCGTTCAAATCGTGGATCAACAGACATTTTTCCGCGGCCCTTGAGCGCAGTAATTATGTCTTGATGAGCGGCGCTGCACTGATGCTGGTGGTGGTGCTTTGGCAACCTTTGAACGGCGTTGGCTGGCAGGTCGAAGGGCGGGCGGCGATCCTGTTCTGGTTAATGTTTGTGGCCGGGTGGAGCTACCTGTTGGCGGCTACTTTTGCCATCAACCATTTTGATCTGTTCGGTTTGCGTCAGGCCTGGCTGGCCGCCCACAATCGCGAGTACACGCCGTTACCGTTCAAGGAAAACTGGATGTATCGCTATAGCCGCCATCCCATCATGCTGGGCGTGCTGGTGGGAGTCTGGTTTACCCCGGCGATGACAGCATCGGCGTTGATGATGGCGGTAGGACTGACGATCTATATCGCTATTGGTGTCTATTTTGAAGAAAAGGATCTTCGCAACAGTATCGGCCCCCGATACGACGATTATCGCCGGCGGGTTGGCGCGCTCTTTACCCTGAGAAAGCATTAAATGTCAGGATGAGGCAGAGGCCGCCGCTGCGGCCTTTTCCTGATTCTGTCATTACCAATATCCCTTCATTGATAACGCCTGGCCAGTTCTGCCATTACAATTTTGCCTTTCTCGTCATCGCGTTGAAATTTTCTGTCCAGATCCCGTGCCATCAGGGCGGCAATCTTCTGGCCCACCAGGGGCACGTTGACCTCGATGTCGAAGTCCAGATCCAGCACCGTCTCGCTATTCGCCTCAGACAGTTTCATGTTGCAGGTGACCTTTGCCGGAGTGCCGGTCATGTGAATGTCCAGGGTGCCGGTTCGCCTGGTCTGGTCCCAGCGATCTGTCTGGGTCAGGGTGACGGTGTCGTGGATAAATTTGCGGGCGAAGGCGGGTAAGGGGATTTCCAGGGAGACATCGCGGCGCACGGTGATGGTACTGATGCCGTTGTCGAGACGCTGCTCCAATAGCTGGATCCGCTGGGCACCGGTAAGGCGGTGTTTCTCAAGAAAATAGTCCTTGTCGGAAAACAGCTGAATCACCGTGGTGACCGGGTAAGGGTAGGTGCTTTGCTTGTGAAATCGCATCCCGTTCTCCCTCTGGGTGCTGATACTTCGAGATTACGATAACCGTGCCCTTGTGGCATCTGGCGTCCGCCGGATGGTCGGGCCGACGGGTTCACTGTGGACCGGCCCGCAAAGTTACAAAAAACAACCCAAAGGTTAGTACAAGGAAACTGGACAAATGACCAAATTAGGTGGTTGATTGGGTGCTGGCCTGCGAGGGCGCGATGCGCTGGGCCGCACAATACTGAAAAGAACAACAGGGAGTGCAAGATGGAATTTGATTACGTCATCGTCGGTGGCGGGTCGGCGGGTGCCGTTCTGGCAGCCCGGCTCAGTGAAGATCCTTCGATTTCCGTGTGCCTGCTGGAAGCCGGCGGCCAGGGTGATCACATCATGATTCGTGCACCCGCTGGCGTGGTCGCCATGCTGCCCAACGGCATGGTCAGCAACTGGGCGTTCGAGACCGAGCCCCAGCCCGGTTTGAACGGCCGTCTGGGTTATCAGCCCCGCGGCAAGGCCCTGGGCGGTTCAAGTGCCATCAATGCCATGCTCTATGTGCGTGGCCAGAAGGAAGATTACGACAACTGGGCCGAGCAGGGTTGTGCCGGCTGGTCCTGGGATGAAGTGCTCCCCTATTTCATCAAGTCAGAAAACAATGAAAACGGTAGCGATGCGTTTCATGGTGCCGATGGGCCGCTGCATGTCAGCAACCAGAAATCTCCCCGCCCGGTAACCCATGCCTTTGTTGAATCGGCCAGACAGGCCGGCTACCCGGTAGTAGAGGACTTCAATACTGGCGATAACGAGGGTGCGGGTATCTACCAGGTGACCCAGTTTCACGGCCAGCCGAAAAACGGCGAGCGTTGCTCCACGGCAGCAGGCTTCCTGCATCCTGTCATGGATCGCAGCAATCTCACCGTGATCACTGCGGCCCACGCGACCCGCATTGTCTTCGAGGGTAAGCGAGCCACCGGGGTGGCATATCACCAGAAGGGACAGGATGCGGTGGTGAAAGCGAAACGTGAGGTGCTGGTGGCGGGTGGCGCCTTCGGTAGCCCACAATTGCTGCAGCTTTCGGGGGTCGGTCGGCCGGAAGATATCACTCCCCACGGCATCGACATGGTCCACGAACTGCCCGGCGTGGGCCAGAATCTGCAGGATCACATTGATTTCATCCTGTCCTATCGATCAAAAGATACCGACAACTTCGGCATCGGCATTGCCGCCAGCTTCAATCTGTTCAAGCACATCCTGCAATGGCGAAAAGATGGTACCGGCATGATTGCCACGCCTTTCGCGGAAGGGGCCGCTTTCGTCAAATCCGAGGCATCTGTCACTCGCCCCGATCTACAGCTGCACTTTGTCATTTCGGTGGTCGACGACCACGCCCGCAAGCTCACCCTGGGCCATGGTTTCAGCTGTCACGTCTGTGTGCTGCGCCCCCATTCCCGCGGCCGGGTGTTCCTCAAGAGTGGTGATCCGCTGGCGGCGCCGGGGATTGACCCCAATTTCCTGGGCGACGATCGCGATCTGGAAACCCTGCTCAAGGGGGCCAAGATCACCCGCAATATTCTGGAAGGCGAGCCGCTGGCGAAGTATCGCGAAGAGCCCATGTTCGGGGTGCGCCCTGACTTTACCGACGAAGACTGGAGAGATCACCTGCGCTCCCGCTCCGATACCGTTTACCACCCGGTGGGCTCCTGCAAGATGGGCCTGGACGACATGGCGGTTGTCGACCCGCAATTGAAAGTCCGTGGTCTGGAAGGACTGCGTGTGGTGGATGCTTCCGTGATGCCGTCGCTGGTTAGCGGCAACACCAATGCTCCCACCATCATGATTGCGGAAAAAGCCGCAGACATGATCAAGGCAGATCAGGCTCAAGCCTGACAAGACCTGTTTAAAAAAACGATAAAGAAAACTTTTTAGATTCAGGAGAGAGAGTATGAATGGCACCATGATGTATGACTCACTGACGGTGGGGTCCCTGCTGGACCACGCCATGAACTACCATGCCGGCACGGAAGTGGTATCGGTGGAAGTGAGCGGTGAGGTTGAACACCTGACCTGGGGAGACGTGGCTCGCAATGCCCGGCGCCTGGCCGCAGTGCTCGACAAGCTGCAGGTGCCAGCCGGCAGCCGCTGCGCCACTATTGCCTGGAATAATCGGCGTCATCTTGAAATCTACTATGGCGTGGCCTCCAGTGGTCGCATCACCCACACCATCAATCCCCGCCTGCCCCCCGAACAGCTGATCTACATTGTGGAAGATGCCGACGATCAGGTGCTGTTTTTCGACCGCACCTTTTTGCCTGCCGTTGCGGCACTGAAACCCAAGCTCAAGAGTGTCCGCCATTTTGTGTTGATGGGGGCCCGTGATGCGGAAGCGGAAGGCATGCTCGAAGGCCTCAAATTCTATGACGAGCTGCTTGAGGAAGTGGAACCCCTGGCCAACTGGCCGGAGGTGGATGAACGTAGCCCGGCGGCCCTGTGTTATACCTCTGGAACCACCGGCAACCCGAAAGGCGTGCAGTACACCCATCGCTCCACCGTGTTGCATTCACTGGGCGGTAACCAGCCCGATGGCCTGGCTATCTCGGCGCGCGACACCGTGCTGCCGGTGGTCCCCATGTTCCATGTCAACGCCTGGGGTGTGCCCTATGTGGCCGCTGCTGTTGGTGCCAAGCTGGTGTTGCCGGGGCCGCATCTGGATGGCGACAGTCTGGTCAACCTGCTGAACGCCGAGTCCGTCAGCCTGGCACTGGGTGTGCCGACCATCTGGATGGGGTTGCTGGAAGCCATGGCCCGTACCGGCAAGAAGCCGGAAAGTCTCAAGCGTACGGTGGTCGGGGGCTCGGCGCTGCCGCCTTCCATGATCAACCAGTTCCGGGACAAGTATGGCGTCGATCTGATCCATGCCTGGGGTATGACCGAAACCTCTCCATTGGGCACCATGAACCAGTTGTTGCAGAAGCATGAGCATCTCAGTGCGGAAGAGCAGGCGCTGCTTCGTCAGGGCCAGGGACGCCCGCCCTATGGCGTGTCATTGAGAATTGTCGATGAAGCGGGTAACGAACTGCCACGTGACGGTGAGACCCAGGGGGACCTGCAGATCCGCGGTCACTGGATTGTGGAAAGCTATTTCGGCAAGAACGAATCGGCACTGACCGCCGATGGCTGGTTTGATACCGGTGATGTGGCCACTCTGGATGCGGATGGCTACATGATCATTCGGGATCGCTCCAAGGACATCATCAAGTCTGGCGGGGAATGGATTTCCACCGTGGAGCTGGAAAACATCGCTATCGCCCACCCCGGTATCGCCAATGCCGCGGCAATTGCTGCCCGTCACCCCAAGTGGGATGAGCGCCCGGTACTGATTGCGGTGAAGAATGGCGAAGCTGATGTATCGGAGGAAGCCTTGCTGGCGTTCTACGATGGCAAGGTGGCCAGCTGGCAGGTGCCGGACAAGGTCATCTTTGTGGAAGATCTGCCGCTGGGTGCCACCGGCAAGGTGATGAAGAACCAGCTCCGTGAACGCTTCGGCGAGGTGCTGATGGAAGCGCAAGGCTGATCCTCTCTCCTGAAATGGGCGTAGGCAGTGCCGGGTCGTACCTGGTGCTGCCTGTGATTTGGAGGTGGAGGTGAGGCAGCATGATGGATTCCCTACCGGAAAAATTGCAGCAGCGCGCGCAGCGAAATGCCCAGAAGCGTAATGAAAAGAAAGCGCTGATTGCGGACAGTGCCCTGCAGGCTTTGCAGGAACTTGGCTTTGCCAATACCAGTCTGCGCGACATCGCGGCCAGGGCGGATTTGTCCCTGGGCATGCTGCATTACTATTTTGAAGACAAGGCCGAGTTGATCGCTTACTGCGTGCTGGCCTACAAGGCTGATTTTCTTGCCTACCTGAAAAGTGCCCTCGATGGCAGCGAAGGACGGGAGGCGGTGATTCAGCGGCTGGCCGAAGCGCTGGCAGCATCGATTTTCAATGATGGCCCTACCCACCGGTTGTGGTATGACATTCGTAACCAGGCCCTGTTCGACCCCTCGTTTCGCGACACGGTGAATGATATCGAGCAGGGGCTCATCGAGGTGCTGGCCCAGGCCTGGGTGCAGGCCGGCCATGATGTCGGTGCTTTCTCGCCGTTGCTCTATTCGGCCATGGACGGTGCCTTCCGTTATCTGATGCAGCACCATGCGATGTCGCCAGCCACGGGTCAGCAGGACATTGCCGCTGATCTGGCGCGGGTGTTGGAGCGGATTCTGTAACATCGGCAAGCGCAGTTATCAAAGGCCGGTGCCCCTGCATGAGCCGTACAATGGATAAACGGCTGAGACCTTCCCTGACACAGGTCAGTATTCTGTTGGCAGGAGGGCGCATACTGGAGGCATGTCAGCATGGGATGGCTGCAGGCTGGTGTCTGAGCCCATGGCGTTAATCTGGACAGGGAGAAGCAAGATGAGCGTAGAAACGGTAAGAGACGTGATGGAATTGGCCCGTAAGGTCCATCACCACGTGGCCAGGGACCTGGATACCCGTTTTACCGTGGAAGGACAGGAACGGATCCGTATGTTGCTGGCCTATCTGAGTGATCATGAGGCTAAGCTGGAGAAGGTCATCGAACAGTCCGAGGCCGATGCCGCCGGCGGTGCCCTTGATACCTGGCTGACGGATTACCTCAACAATGCACCGACACTGAAGCATCTGGCCGAGCCGCTGGACTTCCGCAGCGATGATGCCGATGTGCTGGTGATGCGGGTGCTGGAGCTTCACGAGCACCTGATCGGTCTCTATCAGCACCTGGCTGAAAAGGCGCCGACCCCGGCCGTGGCGGAATTGCTGGGGGCCTTGCAGGAGCTTGAGCGCCACGAAGCCATGCGCATGGCCCGGGATGTGGGCCGGATGAGTGAGCTTTAACCGAACGCGATCGTCGGCGTTCGAAGAAATCGACCCCGCTCCGAAAGGGATTTCGGAGCCTTGCTTCCTTTTCTCTTTTTCCTTTCTCTTCCATCCTATGTAAACAGGGCGAGGCACGGTTGTATCTGTCGATAACCAAAAACAACGAATATGGCAATGAGTGCAGGGCCATAATGCGGACAATGAAGAGTTTGGTGTCTGTGTCAGGAGAGTGACACAGTGGATCCTGTCCGGTGGCACCTCACTACCAAGAATAACTCACTGGGAGCAGAGTATGGCGCGCAAACTTTCCATTATGGATTCCGGCTGGCTGATGATGGAAACCCGGGAAACCCCGATGCATGTTGGCGGGCTGGCGCTGTTCGATCTCCCTGAAGATGCGCCCGCTGACTACATGGAAAGCATGTATCGCTATCTGGTGGACGTGGACGGTATCTGCCGACCTTTCAGCCAGAAGATTCAGGCGCATTTGCCGCTGCGTATGGATGCGGCCTGGGTAGAAGACGAGAACTTTGATATCGACTATCACGTGCGCCACTCGGCGCTGCCGCGCCCGGGCCGGATCCGGGAGCTGCTGGCGCTGGTATCGCGTCTGCATGCCCAGCGGCTCGATCCCAGCCGCCCCCTGTGGGAGTGCTATCTGATCGAAGGCATCGAAGGTAATCGCTTTGCGCTCTACACCAAGATGCATCATTCCATGGTGGACGGCATGGCCGGCATGCACCTGATGCAGTCGCGCATGGCCAAGAGTGCGGACGAACAAATACCCGCGCCCTGGTCCGGTGCCTGGGATGCCAACAAGCCCAAACGCTCCCCAGGCGAAAAGGTGAAGGCCTCTGTACGTCAGGGTTTCAGCAATGTTTCCAAGGGCACTGGTCAGTTGGTAGACCTGTTGCGCCAGCCGAAAGACAGCAATGTAAAGACCATTTACCGGGCGCCGAAGACCCAGCTCAACCGGCGGGTGACCGGGGCGCGACGGTTTGCCGCCCAATCCTGGTCGCTGCCGCGCATCAGGGCGGCAGGCAAGAAACACAACGGCACGGTGAACGATATCTTCCTGGCCATGTGCGGCGGCGCATTGCGTCGTTACCTGCTCAGTCAGGACAGCTTGCCGGATGAAGCACTGGTCGCCCAGGTGCCGGTGGCTTTGCGCAGTGCCGATCAGGCCGGCGAGGGCGGTAACGCCATTACCACCGTGCAGGTCAGTCTTGGCACTCACCTGGATTCACCGGAAGAGCGGCTGGCGGCGATTCAGGATTCCATGAAGTCGGTGAAAGGCCGGCTCGGCGACATGCAAAAGGCCGAAATCGATGTCTATACCCTGCTCACCAATGTGCCCCTGTCGCTGGGACAGATCACTGGTTTGTCCGGGCGGGTGAGCCCCATGTTCAACCTTGTCATTTCCAATGTGCCAGGACCGAAACAGACGCTCTACCTGAATGGTGCCGAGATGCAGGCGACCTATCCGGTATCCCTGGTGCTGCACGGCTATGCCCTGAATATCACCGTGGTCAGCTACAAGGACAGCCTGGAATTCGGGGTGATAGGCTGCCGCGATACCCTGCCACACATCCAGCGTTTCCTGGACTACTTCGAGGAATCCTTGGCCGAGCTGGAAGGTTGAGCCTTCCTGTATTCCGGGTCGCCCGTCTTTTGTAGCGGCAAGCCCTGGGCTTTCCATTCCAGCATTCCTCCCGCCAGCTGTGAGGCATTGAACCCCATTGCCTCAAGCTGGCGTGTCGCCGGAAGGCTGCGATGGGCCGAGCGACAAATAGCCACTACCGGCCTGTTCGGGTCCAGCGCCAGTGCTTCGATGGCATGTCGCCTGAAATCCGTAATGGCAAGATGACGGGCACCGGGGATGTGGCCACTGAGAAATTCCCGGCGAGTCCGCACATCCACAATCTGTACCTCACTCAGCCTGTGATAGAGCTGCGTTGGTGCCACTTCCGGCACTTTGCCGAGTGGTAACCATTGGAAGATTTTCACCTCCCTCACCTCACTGTCCGTACTGGTTTTGCAGGTAGCGGATAATGGCTCTGGATTCATACAGGCCTTCTTCTGTGTTCGGGTCATACAGGTAGGGAAATTGCACGCGCCCGGTTTTTTCCTGCAGCTGGGCCCGATTGGTGTCGGGCAGTGGACGGTAGGGGCCCTTGCCGGGTCTTAACCATGGCAGGCCCTGATCGCTGAGCTGCTGTTTGCCGCCATTACGCAGTATGTAAGGGAGGCCCAGTTCACTGAGACGTTCACGGACCAGGCGGGCAAACGGGCTGGCTTCGAAGCTGTAAAGTTCCAGAGGCGCTGCCGGTCTGGTCGATGCACGGCCTCGGGTGCCCCTGGCAAGCCGTAGCCCGCTGGCCAGCTTGCTGGTCCAGGGGGCGGGAGTGCGGCGCGGAGGTTGCCCCTTCCCGTAGCGGGTATGCAGGTAGGCAATGATGGCTTCGCTTTCGCCCAGTTGTTCACCACTGTTGGGGTCCACCAGAAAGGGAACACGGCGTTGGCCGCTTGCCTGTTCCAGTGCCTCCCAGTGCCCCGGCTGGCCCTTGGGGCAGGGCTTGATCAGCACATCCAGATCCAGCTCGGTTAGCGCTTCCCGCACCGGGCGGCACCAGGGGCAGCCCTCCATGTCATAGAGCTCCAGAATTTTTTCCGGTTGCCGGGTACGCACCATGGCAGCGGCGCCTCGCCATTGGCGTGCGGTGGAAGCGAGCATAGAAGAAGCAAGATTGATCATGCTGTTGTCCTGTTTTCATTCGCGGAGATGGGGTGATCCTGTATTGCCCTGGCCAGCCCCAGTGCCACATGGCGGGACCAGGCGGCAATGGTCATGGAGGGCGGTGTACCGGGGGCGGCCGGCAAGGCCGCGGCGTCCGCCACATACAGGTGAGGGTGGCCGAATACCTGGCCGCTGCCATCCACGACACCGTCTTTTTCGGTACCCGCCAGGCGGGCCCCACCCAGTGGATGAACGGTAAAGGGAAGGTCGGAGAGGGTGCGAACCGGGCGCTGGCTGCGGCGGGCGACTTCCGCAAAAAGCGCCTTGATGTCGGCCAGTATCGGGCTGTTGTCGGCCAGGTAGCGAATCCGCAGCCGGCCGCGGTGCCAGCTGGCAACGCCGTCGGCCTGGTCTGCGCCCATGGCAACCAGCAGGGCGTCCCGGCGCAGGCGCCTTTTCAGCATGTCGGGCAGGGGCAAGGTGTCGATACCGTTGAATCCGTAACGGCTCAGGTTCGGGCCGGGCTGAGCCTTGCCTGTGCGGGGATCGCGCAGTGCAAAACGGCCATGAGTGGCGGTGCCTCGTGTGAAGTCTGCGCCTTCCTGATTTAGCGCCCACCATGCGACACAGTCTCCATTGCCTGCAAAGCCGTGTCCCAGGGCCGGCATGCCGCCAAGCCCCCCCAGCGCACGGCTGCGAAACAACAGGCGCAGCGTATTGAGGGTGCCGGCGGCAAGGATGACGCGATCGGCCAGCAGGTATCGACGCCGGCGGGCAGCGTAATCCATGACCTCCAGTCGGTAGCCTCCGTCGGCAAGGCGCCAGAGGCTCAGGCATTCGTGTTCAGCCGCTACCTCCAGGCCCCGCTCCATGGCGGGCAGGAGCAGGGCCCGGTCCAGCGTCATCTTGGCGCCGTTGGCGCTGCCGAAGAAACTGTTGTTGGCATAGTCCTCCTGCTGCCCATCCATACGAATCGCCATGGCCGGCTGCGGCACGCTGTCATCCGCCACAAAGGCGGTGGTATTGGCAAAGGCCTGCGGGGTCCAATTGGGGATGCGGTCTTCTGCCCGGGCCTGGCGTGCGCCCATGCGCTCAAGCATCCACTGATAGTGCTTGTCCATGTCGGCGGCACGGATACCGGCCTCGGGTCGTTCCCAGTAATCACCGTCTTCGGGGCGCGTATTCATGGCGCTATAGACATGGCTGCCCCCGCCTACACTGTTGCTGGCAACTACGGTCATGTCTCTGCCCAGGTGGATATCGAACAGCCCGCGTCGTGACCAGCGCCAGCCCAGGCCGGAAAGCCGGCGATGGCCGATCCGGTGAATGAGACCGGTGAGGGCATGGCGACCGGCAGGCAGGGGGGCGCGGCGGTCAATGCCGGCCTCACGAGTGGCGGAGGTATCGCGCCATGGCCCACGTTCCAGCAACAACACGGACTCACCCGCATCGACCAGGGTGCTGGCGGCCACAGCACCACCAAAGCCGCTGCCGATAACGATGGTCGAATGAGGTTGGATGGCAGCCGGCATCAGTGTGTCTCCTGCAAAGTGAAATAGAGCAGGGTGTGGGTGTCACGACGGGTGCGGTATCGCATGCGGGCCAGAAAGAGCCCATCCTGGAAGCGCCGCACTTCACCGAGGATCGGGCGCAGCAGGGCGGGGTTGCCATCCACATTGTAATCCAGCGCCAGTACAGCATTGTCCGTGTGAGGCTGAATCCGGTACTGCCCCCAGCGGCCTTGCAGACGGCCGTGACCCCACAGGTTGGCCCCGTTATCACCGTCAAACTGCTTGCCTTCCCAGGGATTGAGCCAGGTCGCCAGCAGCCGGTAGAGCATGCCCTTGAAGGCTACAGGCAGGCCGCTGAGCCCGCGGATGCCAAACAGGGTGCCCTGGTACTCGCCCTGCAATTCTGACGGCTGTGCCGCGGGCAGGGTGGCAAAAAGGGCATCCAGTTCGTCCTGTCGGTGACTGGCAAGGAAGGTACGGGGAGGCAGTGATGAAAGGGTATGAAGACTGGCCATGGGCGAAATCCTTGAAGCGGTTTCCGCACTAATCTAGGCAGACCACGGCTGGCCGACAAACGATAAAAATTAACGGTTCAGGTTAGCTGTTCTTATCTGAGTCGGGCTTCAGTCCGGCAACTCGGCAAGTCGCCCCCGGAGCCAGTCGATAAAGGCCCGGCCTCCCCCCGGGAGATCCGTGTTCTCCGGATAAACGGCATAGATGGCGCCGTCCAGGGGGCCGATGGGTGGAAAGGGGGCTTCTACGCGGCCACTCTGCACCAGCGAATATTCCACCGGGTAAATGGCAAGCGCGGCGCCCAGCGTTTCTGCTGCCTGTACGGCAGCAGGGTAGTCGTCTACGTAATAGTTCGGCCCGGACGGGGCCGGCAACGCGAGCTTCTCGAACCATTGCTGCCAGGCTTCCGGGCGCCCGGTCATGTGTACCAGGGGCACCTGACTCATGGCTTGTACATTTCCCTGCAGGCCAAAGCGCTCGGAAAAACCATTGGGGGTAAAGACCTGAATCATCACATCGGCCAGCTTTTCATGGCTCAGTCCGGGCCAGGGGGGCTGGCCATAACGGATGGCGAGATCGAAGGCGCCATTATTCAGATCCACATTGGCCAGATTGGTTTCCACCTCCAGCTCCACGTCAGGGTGTCGGGCGCGAAAGGCTTCCATGCCGGGCAGGACCACTCGGGCGGCAACCGGTGGCATGACGCTGACCCGAAGCCGGTCGTGACGTGGGGCGGTCAGAGCGCGGGTGGCACGACGCAGCCCGTTGAGGTGCGAACGGATCTGGCCGAGGTAGTCCTGCCCCTCCTGGGTCAGTGTCAACGAGCGGTTGTGCCGCTCAAACAGTTTGACGCCGAGGCTGTCCTCCAGTTGCTGAATCTGCTGGCTGACGGCGGAAGGGGTCACATGCAGCTCTTGTGCTGCCTGTTTGAAACTGAGTTGCTGGGCAGCGGCTTCGAAAGTCACCAGCAGATTGAGGTTGGGAAGTGGTCGACGCATCAGCCCGGGTTGCCTTCTGTCAGGGTGGCCGGGTCCAGCAGCCGTTCCAGTTCCTCCCGGCCCAGGTCGGTGTGCTCCTCGGCCACCTCGATAATCGGCCGGCCTTCCTTGTAGGCCAGCTTGGCAATCTCGGCAGCTTTCAGGTAACCGATGATGGGGTTGAGGGCGGTGACCAGAATCGGGTTGCGAGCCAGGGCCTCATTGAGCTTGTCTTCTCTCACCGTGAAAGTGGCGATGGCCTTGTCGGCCAGCAGCCGGCTCACGTTGCTGAGCAGGGTGAGGCTTTCCAGCAGATTTTTTGCCACCAGCGGAAGCATCACATTCAGTTCAAAATTCCCCGATTGCCCGGCTACTGTCAGGGTGGTGTCGTTGCCAATCACCTGGGCGGCGACCATGGCGGCGGCTTCCGGAATCACCGGGTTGACCTTGCCGGGCATGATCGAGGAACCCGGTTGCAGCGCTTCCAGTTCAATCTCGCCCAGCCCGGCCAATGGACCGGAATTCATCCAGCGCAGATCGTTGGCGATCTTCATGATCGACACGGCGGTGGTTTTCAGTTGCCCGGACAGGGCCACGGCTATGTCCTGGGAGCCGATATGGGTAAAGAAATTGGCTGCCGGGGTAAAGGTCAGGCCGGTGTCTGTACTGAGCGCCTGGCTGAAACGGACAGCGAAATCGGGGTGAGCATTGATGCCGGTGCCCACCGCGGTGCCGCCCTGGGCCAGGCTCTGCAGCGAGGGTTGCAGGTGTTGCAGCTGGCGGATGTTGTGTTCGATCTGGTCTGCCCAGGCGTTGAGTGACTGGCTCATGCGCACGGGCATGGCATCCATCAGATGAGTGCGACCGGTTTTCACAAAGCGGTGTACCTGTGTGGCTTTTTCCCGGGTGACGGTGACCAGATGCTCAAGGGCGGGCAGCAGGTCTTCCGCCAGGGCGAGGGCGGCGCTGATGTGGATAGACGAGGGGATCACATCATTGCTGCTCTGGCCGAAGTTGATGTGATCGTTGGGACTGACCGGCTGGCCGTAACGACGGCTGGCCAGGGTCGCCAGTACCTCGTTGGCATTCATGTTGGAGCTGGTGCCGGAGCCGGTCTGGAACACGTCCACCGGGAAGTGTTCCATGAAGTCCCCGTCGAGTAGCTCGTCCACGCAGTGACAAATCGCCTCACCCATTGCGGTGGGGATCTGCTCCAGCTGGCTGTTGGCTTCGGCGGCGGCGCGTTTGGCCAGCAGCAGGGCACGAACAAAGGCGGCAGGAAGTCGCTGTCCACTGACCGGGAAGTTGTCGATGGCGCGTTGTGTCTGGGCGCCATAGAGGGCGTCCGAAGGTACCTCGAGCTCGCCCATGCTGTCTTTCTCGATGCGGAAGCGTGTCATGTAGTTCTCCCTGTCATTGCCCTTGTTTTGAGTGTAGCAGTTGAGAGGCTGCCGGGAACCGGGGGTTAACCCGGTTCGGCGCTGCTGACCTCCAGCAGCTGCAAGTGCAGGGTGCGTTGCCGGTACGGCCAGTGAATGCTGTCGCCGACGCTTAGCCCCAGCAGGGCAGCCCCCGCCGGGCTGAGGATGGAGATGGCATCCGGGTAGTGGCCGGTGTCTTGCGGCAACACCAGCACGCGCTGGTGCTCCTTGCCGCTGTCGGTGTCACGAAAACGCAGATGACTGCCCAGGCAAACGGTGCCCTCGGGAAGTTGCTCCGGCGTGACGATACGGGCGCGTTCCAGTTCAACATAAAGGTGCTCGGTTTCATCGCTGTCATCGGGCTGCTGTTCCAGCAGGGCATAGAGACGGGCGCGGTCCACGGTGGTGACCGTAATAGGGGGTAAATTGGCCATTTTGTTCTCCTGACAAGGGCGGCGTTGGTAAGGATGAAGGTGCTGTTGGCGCCGAACTTCCGGCGCAGGCACGGCCGTTCGGCGTCAGGAGAGAAAGGCAGGGATGCTCGCAACCACGCCGCTTGCAGGGGTGATTGTCAGGAAGGAGGAAGGCAGGCTCACCAGTACGGGAGCAAAGGCATCAGTCATGTGCTGAGCGTAACAGAACGTAAAGCGTTGTCCAGATGGCTCATTCCGAACCGGGTTCTGTCATGGTGCACTTTTCATGCCCGGCGTAGGTTACAGGCACATTAAGGCGCTATCGCTCAGGAGAATGCACAGTGGGCAAGAAACTTTCCATTTTTGACGCCGGTTTTCTGATGATGGAAACCCGCGAAACCCCCATGCACATCGGCATGCTGCAGCTCTATGGTCTGCCTGAGGATGCCCCTGATGATTACCTGGAACAGAACTATCGCCGCATGGTGGATGTGGAAGGTATCTGCCGTCCGTTCAATCAGAAGCTGCACTCTCGGGTGCCCGGCAAGGTGGATGCCTCCTGGGTGACCGATGAGAACTTCGATATCGACTATCACGTGCGTCACTCGGCACTGCCGCGTCCCGGCCGGGTGCGTGAGCTGTTGGCGCTGGTGTCACGTCTGCATGCCCAGCGCCTCGACCCCAGCCGTCCGCTGTGGGAGAGCTACCTGATCGAGGGGCTGGAAGGGAACCGTTTTGCGGTCTACAACAAGATGCACCACTCCATGATGGATGGTGCTGGCGGTATGAACCTGCTGCAATCGCGCATGTCCACCAGCCCGGATACCAGCTTCCCGCCGCCGTGGTCTTCCGAGTGGAATACCCGCCTGCCGCAGAAGCGCAAAAAGAAGAAGGCGGCGCCAGTGGGCCTGATCAAGTCTCTGCGTAATGTGCAGCGGGGCACCAGCCAGTTTGTCGACCTGATGCGTCAGCCCAAGGAAAGCAACATCAAGACCATCTACCAGGCCCCCAAGACGGTATTCAACCACCGGGTCACCGGTGCGCGCCGCTTCGCTGCCCAGTCCTGGTCACTGGAGCGCATCAAGAAGGCTGCCGAGAAACACAACGGCACCGTCAACGATATGTTCCTGGCCATGTGCGGTGGCGCCATGCGTCGCTACCTGTTGTCTCTGGACAAGCTGCCCAACGACCCGCTGGTGGCCCAGGTACCGGTGGCGCTGCGCTCCATGGAAGAATCCGGTGAGGGCGGTAATGCGATCACCACGGTGCAGGTCAGCCTGGGTACCCATCTGCATGATCCGGTGGAGCGCCTGGAAGCCATCAAGGATTCCATGAACGGGGTGAAAGATCGTCTCCGCTCCATGGAAAAGGCCGAGATCGATATCTTCACCATGATCTCCAACCTGCCGTTGTCCGTGGGCCAGATGACCGGGATTTCCGGCCGGGTAAACCCGCTGTTCAATCTGGTGATTTCCAATGTGCCGGGGCCGAAGCAGCCACTGTACATGGGCGATGCCAAGATGCTGGCGTCCTACCCGGTATCCCTGGTGATGCACGGTTACGCCCTGAATATCACCGTGTTCAGCTACTGCGACAGTCTCGAATTCGGCATCATCGCCTGCCGCGAAACCCTGCCACGGATTCAGCGTATGCTGGATTATCTGGAAGAATCGCTGGTGGAGCTGGAAGGCTGATTTGCCGGGTCTGCCCCTTGCTTCCTTGTGGGGCTGACACTGAAATCGAAACCCGTCTGGACACAAAAAAGAGCCCGTTTCGGGCTCTTTTTTTGGGCCGCTCTGCGGCCGCAACACGCTTCACGCTTCACGCTTCATGCATCACGCAACACGCAAAGATCAAAAGCGGATTTACCACAGAGGGCACAGAGTTCACCGAGGGCGGATCTTGCTGTAGGAGCCCCACTGGAGGGGCGAACAAAAACCCAGGATCAAAACTCTTTTCGTTCAGCACGCTGAATCCCTGCTGGCATCGATTTCACTCAGGGCGGAGTAGAGCGCTGGAACAGCAGATTCCCACAAACCCGCGATGAACCGCAAAAAAAGCCCGGCGAACCGGGCTGAGTTTGATGGGTTACTGGTTGGCATCCGCCAACAGCGGGACAAAGTCTGCCTTGTCCCTCACTGCACATTCCGGGCAGGACCACTCTGCAGGAATGGCTTTCCATGACGTGCCGGGCACAAAGCCTTCGCTCGGGTTGCCGTGAATTTCATCATAGATATAGCCGCAGTTGGTGCAGCGATGGCGGCTCGCGGATGCTGTCTTGTCAGCATCTTGTTGCGCTTGTGCAGACGTCTCATTGGCAACGCTTTGCGGGCTGCTGGTGGTTGCGGTCTGCCACTTTCTGATCAGTTGCTCCCGCTTCGGGCCGTACAGGTGTGCCTTGCTGATATCACCGCCGTAGTGCTTTGCCACCCGCGGGTTCATCACCTTGAACCAGAGTGGCGGGAAGTAGGCCAGAATCAGCATGGACGCATAGCCTGAAGGCAGCTGCGGAGATTCGTCAAAGTGGCGCAGGGACTGAAAGCGTCGGGTCGGGTTGGCGTGATGATCGGAGTGACGCTGCAGCTGGTAGAGCAGCAGGTTGGTCACCACATTGTTGCTGTTCCAGGAGTGGCTGGGTGCACAGCGCTCATAACGCTGGGTGCGTTCGTCCCATTGGCGCAGCAGGCCGTAATGTTCCAGATAGTTCACTACCTCCAGCAGGGCTGCGCCGAAGAACGCCTGGATCAGCAGGAACGCCAGCGCACCGGTACCGAGCCACAGGGTCAGGGCGCCGAACAGCACCAAGGTCATGGCCCAGGCACGCAGGTTTTCGTTGTCAAAAGACCACACTGACTTGCCCTGACGCGCCAGTCGTTCACCTTCCAGTTCCCAGGCGGAGCGCAGGCTGCCGATCATGGTGCGCGGCAGAAAGGCATAGAAGGTTTCGCCCATGCGCGAGCTGGCTGGATCACGCGGGGTGGCCACGTTCTTGTGGTGGCCGCGGTTGTGTTCCACAAAGAAGTGTCCATAGGCCACCGGGGCCAGGGTGATCTTGGCCAGCCATTTTTCCAGATCGGCACGTTTGTGGCCCAGCTCGTGGGCAGTATTGATGGCCACGCCATTGATCAGGCCGGCGGTAATCAGCAGGGCGATCAGGCCGGGTATGCCGGTATCCGTGGTGGTTGCCAGCCAGACCGCCATGATGGTGGTGGCGTACTGCGCCGGGATGTAGGCATAGACAATGGCGCGGTAGTAGCGGTTGGCTTCCAGCTGGGCCACGGCACTTTCCGGCGGATTGTTGATGTCAGTACCCACCAGCCAGTCCAGCAGGGGCAGGACGGCATAGAAGAACACCGGCATCAGCCAGTACAGGGCAGGTTGCTCTAGCAGGTAGCCTGCCAGCAGGGTCATAAAGCCGAGCAGGGGCAGAAACGGACTGGCCAGCCAAAGCAGATACTTTCGGTCGGTCCAGGGCACAGTCGAAGAGGGAGTCGGGGTTGTCATTGTTGTTTGCCTCGCAAGTCACCGTTGAGTGAATAAAACCGGTGAGTGCAGCGTCCCGGATTCGGGCTTGCCAAACTTGTCATTTGTAGTCAATCTGTTGTCATTTATTGACAGGCATTTTCATAGGTGCGCCATGGCGACGGATGCGCTTCCCTTTATCCCGGCCCGCTATTACGCGCGGCTTGGTGAACTGCTGGCCGGGCAGGGGCTGGATGTCGAGGCCATTCATGCCAAGGCAGGCATTGCCGCGCAGACCCTGGCGGATCCGGAGGGGCGCTTGAGTTTGCCCCAAGTGGAGGGCCTGATCGCCGAGGTGTACCGGGTTGCCCCGGACTTTCCCTGGGCCTTTGAACTGGGGCGCAGTCTCAAGCTCAGTTCCCACGGCATGCTCGGCTACGCCATGTTGAGCAGCCCAAATCTGGACTATGTCTTCCAGCTACTGGCGCGGTATTTCCGCATCATCATGCCCACCTTCCGATTGCAGTATCGGCGCGGTGGTGAGCAGGACGAAGTATTGCTGACGGTGGCCGCAGGCCAATCGGCTCTTTGCCTTCAGTTTCACATTGAGGCCATTGCGGTGGCCTGGCATTGGGAAATCCTGTCGCTGTTGCAGGGGCAGATGCCCGCCTACGATCTTTATCTTTCCACCGGCACGCCACGTCATCTGGACCGCTACGGCGCTCTGAAACCGGCCCGCTGGCATTTTGGCTGGCCGATCCGGCCCGGGTTCCGGATTCTCTATCCCCGCGGGCTGGTCAACCGCGAGCTGGCCATGGCCGACCCCGGCGCCTTGAAACTGGCGGAGCGCCAGTGCAGCGAGCTGGCTCAGCAGACCTTGAAAGAAGGTCGACTGGTGGAGTGGGTCACCGCCATGCTGACCTACTCACGGGATGTGATTACCACCCGTGAGGAGCTGGCGGCGCTGTTGAATATCTCGCCGCGAACCCTGGACCGGCGTTTGCTGGATGAGGGGGCAAGTTTCCGTGAGCTGTCCCGGCAGATTCGTTTCCAGCGGGCTTGCGAGCTGATTCGGGCGGGCCAGCTGAGCATGTTGGAGATCGCCCTGGAACTGGGCTACCGGGACAGTGCCAACTTTACCCGCGCCTTTCGCCGCGAAGCGGGCTGTGCTCCCTCACAGTGGCTGGCGGCACAATCGGCGTGATGCGGTAGTGTCGAGTCGTAGCACTGCCCGGTAAGATACGTGGCTGGATCGCCCTTGGAGAGGGCCTCACCCATCTGACAGGACAGCAACAGTGGAACAGGACGCAATTCAACAGGCGGCGCAGCAGCTGGCGGATACCCTGGTCAAACAGAAACTGATGGCGGTGACGGCGGAGTCCTGCACCGGTGGCGGGATTGCCCGCGAGCTGACCGAAATCGCCGGTTCCTCACGCTGGTTTGAGCGTGGTTTCGTAACCTACTCCAACGATGCCAAGCAGGACATGCTGGGCGTCAGCGCTGCCACCCTGGAAGCCCACGGCGCAGTGAGCGAAGAGACCGCGCTGGAAATGGCCCGCGGTGCCATCGGTCATTCCCGTGGTCATATCAGCGTCGCGGTCACCGGTATCGCTGGCCCTGACGGTGGTACCCCGGAAAAACCCGTGGGCACGGTCTGGATCGCCTGGGGGCAGAAGTTGGGCTATGCCGAGGCACAGTGCTTCCAGTTTCAAGGTGATCGCCATGCCGTTCGTCAGCAGACCATCCTGGCGGCCATTGAGGGCTTGAATGCCCGTCTGCAGTAGTCACAATCAGCCGGGTGTTTTGTGAATACACCGGCGATCAGACAAACAGGGTTGCAAAGGACAGGAATACCTGTTCATAATACTGTCCATATTGTCAGTGCTGCCTGAAAGGCCAGTCTGGCGACACAGATACCGGCGATGCAATGACTGTCACGCCGATAAAGGAGAGGGGTCACAATGAGCGATAAATCCAAGGCGTTGTCCGCCGCACTGTCCCAGATTGAACGTCAGTTTGGTAAAGGTTCTGTGATGCGCATGGGCGACCAGAAGCGTGAGCGCATCCCGGCGATTTCTACCGGCTCCCTGGGGCTGGACATCGCACTGGGTATTGGCGGTTTGCCGAAAGGCCGCATCGTGGAAATCTACGGTCCGGAATCCTCAGGCAAGACCACCCTGACCCTGAGCGTCATTGCTGAAGCCCAGAAGAAAGGCGCCACCTGTGCCTTCGTGGATGCGGAGCACGCGCTGGACCCGGACTACGCCGAGAAGCTGGGCGTGAACGTGGACGACCTGATCGTGTCCCAGCCGGACACCGGTGAACAGGCCCTGGAAATCACCGACATGCTGGTACGCTCCGGCGCGGTGGACGTGATCATTGTCGACTCCGTGGCGGCGCTGGTGCCGAAAGCGGAAATCGAAGGCGAGATGGGTGATGCCCACGTGGGTCTGCAGGCCCGTCTGATGAGCCAGGCGCTGCGTAAAATCACCGGTAACGTGAAAAATGCCAACTGCCTGGTGGTGTTCATCAACCAGATCCGCATGAAGATCGGTGTGATGTTCGGCAACCCGGAAACCACCACCGGTGGTAACGCCCTCAAGTTCTATTCCTCCGTGCGTCTGGATATCCGTCGTATCGGCGCGGTGAAGCAGGGCGATGAAGTGACCGGTAACGAAACCCGGGTGAAGGTGGTGAAGAACAAGGTGTCGCCGCCGTTCCGTCAGGCCGAATTCCAGATTCTTTACGGCCAGGGTATCAATCAGTTGGGTGAAGTGCTGGACCTGGGTGTACAACAGGGCCTGGTGGACAAGTCCGGTGCCTGGTATGCCTACAAGGGTGACAAGATTGGCCAGGGCAAGCAGAACGCCTGTGAGTACCTGCGTGAAAACCCGGCTATTGCCCAGGAAATCGAGACAGAAATCCGCGCTCGGCTGCTGGCGGTACCCGGTGATGCACCGGTAGAGGCGGAAGAGGAAGCTGCGCTGGGCGATGAATAAACCGCTCACCGAATCCGAGCTGCGTCAGCGGGCTGTCAGCCTGCTGGCGCGCCGGGATCATGCCCGCCGCGAGCTGGAAACCAAGCTGCGCAGCAAGGTGGGTGATCATCCGGCGCTGGCAGCGGTGATTGAGTGGTGTGAGGAACATGGCTTTATCGATGACCGGCGCTTCGCCGGTTTTTTTGTGCGCTCAAGGATCGAGCGTGGCCATGGGCCGCTGCGTATCCGTCAGGAAATGCAGCTGAAAGGAGTGGACCGGGAGCTTATAGAAACGGCCATCAGCGAAGCCGGTGAGGATGGCTGCATCGACTGGTTTGCCCTGGCCCGGGAAACCCGCGCCCGTCGTTTTCGGGCTTACCCTCAGGATCAGAAAGAAAAAGCCCGACAACTGCGCTTTTTGCAAAGCCGCGGCTTCGATGCGGAGCAGAGCTTCGCCGCGCTGGATGTGCGGGAAGAAGAATGATCTGTTTTTTTAGGCTCATCGCGGAATTGCGGGAAGGGTTGTGATGGGAAGAATGTCCCCGCGCTAATCCAGCACATCGGCCGCTAGATGCCTGACGATAAAATCAACACACCGGGTTGCAGCGGATGCCCGTGCTTCCTCCGCCAATTTCTGGACAAAGTCAGTCAGCACTCTGGTTTGTTCAGTATTTGAGCCTGTCAGGGGAGAGCAGCCTTTAAAGCTCCGATCTGCCTCAAGGAATGCATTCTTTTCCAGCATCAGGCGTCAGGCATCCTGCGTACAGCATCCCCAATCAGAACTGTTCTTCCGACAGTCGTTGCATTTCCTTCATACGTCCGCTGAGTTTGCTGTAGAGGGCAAAGTCATCCTCGGCATCCTGAAGGGCATACTCCATTTGCTGCAGCGCCTTGCCGGCATTACCGCGCAGGAAATGACTTTCCGCCCGGGCATGGAGGGCACGTACCCGATCGCCACCATTACCGTAGGCATCGGCAGCCAGGTCCCAGATGTAAGGGTCGGTGGGGCGTTTGTTGAGCAGAGGCTTGAGTACCGGAAGCGCCTGTCCGGGTTGCTTGCTGCGCAGATAGGCCTTGCTGAGAAGGATGGACGCCGCATAGTCGTCCGGAGATACCCGCAGCACTCGTTGTGCTTCCTTTATGGCGGTCTCGTACTGTGCTGCGTCGACGGCAATTTCGGCCAGTCCCAGCCGGAACCAAAGTTCATCAGGGTAGAGGCTGGCCAATTGCTCCATCAGGGTACGGGCCTGATCGTAATGATTGGCGCGCAGGTGGCTTAGGGCCAGCCCGTAACGGGCGGCTTGCAGGGCCAGGGCACTGCGCTCGTTGCTATAACGTTCGAAGTAGGCGATGGCCTGATCATCGCCCTGGATAAAGGAGGCGCGGAGGCGGGCCTGAACCAGCAGATAGTGTGCCGATACGGACATGGGCGGCGAGGGGAGGGTACGGGCCCGGGCGCGACTGTCGGCAATCCGGCTTTCCGTGACCGGGTGAGTGAGCAGAAACTCCGGAGGATCACCGGAGAACTGCTGCTCGTTGTGCATGCGTTCAAAGAAGCGTGGCATGGCATCCGGGTCCATGCCGGCGGCAGCGAGGGTCTGCATGCCTACCCGGTCCGCTTCCCGTTCATTCTGGCGTGAATAGGCCAGCTGGCTGTGGATGGCGGCGGCCTGGGTCGCGGCCATGCCGGCCATGCCTGCTTCGCCTTCGCCGGCGATTGCCACCGCCAGACTGGCGAGCATGGCCGCCAGAACGGCGGTATTCATTTTCTTCGAATCAAGATAGCGGCGAGCGAAATGACGCTGACTGACGTGGGCAATTTCATGAGCTACCACACCGCCCACTTCGGCTTCATCTTCCGCATTGAGGAACAGGCCCGCATTCAGGCCGATCACTCCGCCGGGTACCGCAAAGGCGTTAATCTGGCGACTGTTGATTACCACGATGTCCAGATCAGGCTGTTTCAGGTCGCTGAATGAGGCCAGCTGGTAGACCAGGCTTTCCACGTATTCCTGAATCAGTGGGTCTGACATGATGGACGTTTGCCCGCGTAGTTGCCGCAACCACGCACGGCCCAGGCGGTATTCCTGATCGGCGGACATCAGTGCTGCTGTCGGATCACCCAGCACCGGGAGATCGTCATTGGCGCTGATGGGGCTGGCAACCAGGCAGCACAGCAGCAGACAAACTCGTTGCAGAAACTTCAATCAGGACTCCATGTCGAATGGGCAGGCATGTGACTATAATGCCGTCAGGCAGACAATCAATGAAACCCTGTGCATGACTGACCCGTTAATTGATCTTCAAATAGACGCTTCTGAATTGCAGTGTCCGATGCCACTGCTCAAGACCCGTCAGGCTCTCAGACACCTGAAACCCGGACAGGTTCTTGAAGTGATCGCCACTGACGCCTCATCAGCGCGGGATATTCCCGCCTATTTGAGACAGTCATGCCACCAACTGGTTCGCTGTGACGAACAACCCGCGCGCTGGAGATTCCTGATACGCCGCGGAGAAAGGGAGAGCTGATGGTAAGAATTCTCAAGCACTGGGTAGACCAGTACTTTTCGGACGAGGAGGCGGTCTACCTGTTGGTGGTGCTGCTGTCTGTTGGCCTGATCATCGCCTTTTTTGGTGGCATGCTCGCGCCGGTGCTGGCCGCCATGGTGATCGCCTACCTGATGCAGGGCCTGGTGTCAGCACTGGAGCGCCGCGGCATGCGGCGAATGCTGGCGGTAAGCCTGGTGTTCGCCCTGTTCCTCGGGGCGTTGATTGCGACGCTGGTGGTGTTGCTGCCGCTGGTCTGGAAACAGACGGTGCTGCTGGTCCGGGACCAGTTACCCTATGTCCTGAAAAGTGGTGAAGCCTGGTTGCGCGAACTACCCCAGCGGTATCCCGAGATGGTATCCATCGAGCAGGTTGATTCCATCGTTGCAGTGATCCAGAGGGAAGTGGCAGAAGTGGGGCAGGGCGTGCTCACGCTTTCCCTGTCTTCGATTCCCAGCCTGGTGGAAGTGATGGTGTTTCTGGTGCTGCTGCCGCTGCTGGTGTTCTTTTTCCTCAAGGACAAGGATGACATTGTCGGTTGGCTGATCCGTTTTCTGCCGAACCGGCGCCGGGTGCTGTCTCATGTGTGGCAGGAAATGGACGGCCAGATTGCCAATTATGTGCGCGGCAAGGCTATCGAGATCCTGCTGGTGGGGAGCGCCACCTTCGTGGCGTTCATGCTGTTCGGGCTGAACTATGCCGTGCTGCTGAGTGTGCTGGTGGGGCTATCCGTGGTGGTTCCCTATATCGGCGCCACGGTGGTCACCCTGCCGGTGGCAGCAGTGGCCTATGTGCAGTTTGGCTGGAGTGGCGATTTTGCCCTGGTGATGGTGGTCTACGGGGTGATCCAGTTCATCGATGGCAACCTGCTGGTGCCGTTGCTGTTCTCTGAGGCGGTGAATCTGCACCCGGTGGCGATCATCACTGCGATACTGCTGTTTGGGGGGCTATGGGGCTTGTGGGGTGTGTTCTTCGCGATTCCGCTGGCGACCCTGATCAAGGCAGTGATGAACGCCTGGCCAAGTCACGATGAGTACGCCGCGGCAGAGGACGACGAGCCTGCCTGAGGGGCAACCCCAGAAGCCCTGTTAACCACAGAGGTCACAGAGTTCACTGAGATAGAACCATGGCGTCTCTCTGTGCCTCTGCTGTGCCTCTGTGTGCTCTCTGTTGAAAACGCCTTTGTCCCTAGATCCCCAGCGCATCCAGCTCGGCGAGCAGGTCTTCGTGGTGAGTCTTGGTCTTGAACTTGTCCATGACCTTCACCAGCTTGCCGTCCTTGCCAACAATGAAGCTGGTGCGGATCAGGCCCATGAATTCCTTGCCCATGAATTTCTTCATACCCCAGCAACCGTACTTTTCCGCCACCGCATGATCTTCATCGGAAAGCAGGCTGAAGTTCAGGTCGTGCTTTTCGATGAACTTGGGCAGGCGAGCCACCGGATCCGGGCTGATGCCGAACACCACCACGCCACGCTTTTCCAGTTCGGCTTTGGTGTCGCGGATGCCGCAGGCCTGGGTAGTGCACCCGGGAGTCAGCGCCTTGGGGTAGAAGAAAATCACCACCGGGTTCTTGCCCTTGAAGGATTTCAGTTCCACCAGGTTGCCGTCCTGGTCCGGCAGTTTGAAGTTGGGGGCCAGGTTGCCAATCTTGGGATGTGCCATATCGGTTCAATGCTCTCGTGTTGATGTTTTTGCGTGATGCCTGATGCGGCTGTTACCGCTTCGGGCTCATGGTGGCGTCCAGGTTGCGGGCCTCACAGAAATCCAGGAAGGCATCCCGCAGCTGGGCCACCGATTGTTCCGCGCTCATGCTCAGTACCAGGTGAAGGCTGAACATGGGGGTGCCGGTGTGAGGGGCAGCGTAGGTCCCGGTGTGCAAGTCATCAATATTGATGCTGCGAGAAGAGAAGAAGTTGGCGATTTCATGAACAATGCCGGGGTTGTCCATGGCCACCACTTCCACTTCGTAGGGCAGCGACGCCGGTCGCTGATCCGGTCGCTGGGTGCGTTTGAGGGTGATCAGCAGGTCCAGTTCCTGACTCAGGCTGGCCTGGTCCGCTTCCAGCTGCGCCAGGGTGCCTTCGCCGCCTGAAACCAGCATCAGTACGGCGAATTCACCACCCAGCACGGTCATGCGGGAATCAAGAATATTGCCCTGGCGTTCCAGTACCGCCCGGGACAGTGACTCGACAATACCGGGGCGGTCGGACCCCAGTGCAGAAATAACGATCAGCTGTTCCATATGACTCTCCCTGACATCCTGTTTCCAGTGGCCTGCATGCGGGCCTTGTTCTGTATATTGGTTTTGGCTGGAACACGAGTGTAGTGCGGCTGACGGGATTGTGCACGGCGGTAATGGGGGCACCACATGTCGCCTTTCTACGGCACATCTGGCGTCCAGCCCTGTCGGAGTTTACCATAGCGCCCTTCACCATTTAGGCAGGGTCCGGTACCCAGAGCCCTGACTTATGGGCACTGGTTTTGCGGCCAACAGGAGACAGGCATGATTCGCGGCAGCATTGTAGCGCTGGTTACCCCCATGCGAGAGGACGGTTCAGTCGACTGGGAGCATTTACGCTCGCTGGTGAACTGGCATGTGGATCAGGGCACTCACGCCATCGTGGCGGTGGGTACCACTGGTGAGTCCGCAACCCTCGGCTTCGAAGAGCACGACAGTGTGATTCGCGAAGTGGTTGCCATCGCCAAGGGCCGTATCCCGGTGATTGCCGGTACCGGCGCCAACAACACTGAAGAAGCCATTCGCCTGACCCGTGACGCCAAGCGTGACGGCGCGGATGCCTGCCTGCTGGTCACGCCTTACTACAACAAGCCGCCCCAGGAAGGCCTCTATCAGCATTATCTTGCGATTGCCCGGGCCGTGGACATCCCGCAGATCCTCTACAACGTCCCGGGCCGCACGGCCTGTGACATGCTGCCGGAAACCGTGGAACGTCTCAGCAAGGTGCCGAACATCATCGGTATCAAGGAAGCCACTGGTAATCTGGAGCGCGCCCGTGAGATCCGTGAGCGCTGCGGTGACGACTTCATGCTTTACTCCGGTGATGATGCCACCGCCTGTGATTTCATCCTCGCCGGTGGCCACGGTGATATCTCGGTGACCGCCAATGTGGCACCGGCCAAGATGGCTGCCATGTGTGAAGCTGCGTTGGCCGGTGATGCCGACAAGGCGCGTGAACTGAATGCGGAACTTGAGCCCCTGCATCGGGATCTGTTTATTGAAGCGAATCCGATTCCGGTGAAATGGGCATTGTATGAAATGGGCCTGATTGACGCGGGTATCCGGCTGCCGCTGGTGTCGCTGTCGGAAGCGGCCCAGCCCCGGCTACGCGATACCCTGCGTCAGTGTGGGCTTCTGGAGGCTAAATGAAGCAAGCGGAAACGACCTCTTTGCGACGCTTTTCGTTCATGAAGGGGCGTTTACCGGGCAGTCTGGCATTACTGGCGCTGGTCAGTGGTTGTAGCTGGCTGCCCAACAGCAGTCTGGATTATCGGGATGCGGCGCTGACCGACCCGATTGAAGTGCCTGAGGGTGGGGTGTTCATGGGTGAGCAGGCGCTATATGCGATTCCTCGCCAGGAAGACCGCCTGATCGGCAAGCAGCCGGACGAAAAGAAATACGTGCCGCCCAAGCCGCCGGAACTGGTGGTACTGGGCAACGAGCCTGAAGATGCCGAGGATGTGCCGGTACCGGAAGGCGAGTCGTCGCGGGCGATTCTGGCCCGGGATGGTAATGGGTACCCGATTCTGATGATGTCCACCCGCTATGCCTGGGCATGGGAATACATTGGCGATGCCCTCAAGGAAACCGATCTGAAGGTGTCGGACCGGGATCGTGAAATCGGTGTTTTTTACCTGAAGGTGCCGTCGCGCTACGAGCTGGGTGCCCGCGAAGCCCAGCTCAAGCTCAGTCATACCACCAACGGTATCCAGGTGGCGGTGCTCAATGAGAAGGGCACGGCGCTGGTGGAGAAAACGCCGGGACTGGCGATTCTCGAACGCATCTACGAAGAGCTGGAATAGCCTTGATGCGTCTTGCCTCGCTGGGCAGCGGCAGCAAGGGCAATGCCACCCTGGTTCAGGCCGATGACACCCTGGTGTTGGTGGACTGCGGGTTTACCGTCAAGGAAACCCTGGCCCGGCTGGCTCGGCGCGGGCTGCCGGCAGACAGCCTCAGTGCCATTCTGGTGACCCATGAACACGGTGATCATGTGCGCGGTGCCGGGGCGCTGGCTCGCAAGACCGGCTGCCCTGTCTACAGCACCTTTGGCACGGCCTGTGCAGTCAGGGACAAGCCAGCCGGGTTCCGCAACGCCAACTGGCAGGAGGTTCGTCCGGGGCGCGAGTTTCAGGTAGGGGCGCTGGAAGTCCTGCCGGTACTGGTTCCCCACGATGCCCGCGAGCCTTGCCAGTACCGCTTCTCCTGGCAGGGACGTACCGCCGGAGTGCTCACCGATCTGGGCTCGATCACACCCCACGTGGTGGACGCCTACGGAGAATGCGATGCACTGGTGCTGGAGTGCAATCACGACCGCCGGATGCTGGAAGGCGGGCCCTACCCGGTTTCATTGAAACGCCGGGTGGGTGGTATGTTAGGGCATCTGAGCAATGATCAGGCGGCGGCGCTGTTGCGCCAGACCAATGTGGATCGCCTGCAACATCTTGTCCTGTCTCACCTTAGTGAACAGAACAATACGACCCTGTTGGCGCAGGACGCCATCGAGCAGGTGATGACCTGTGGTCGTGAACGAATTGGTGTGGCCAGTCAGACCGAAGGGTTCGACTGGCTGCAGATACATTAGAAACTGACCCAGGTAATAGGTCTTTCCATGGAAAAACGCGACGAGTTGTATGCTGGCAAAGCCAAGTCTGTCTACACCACTGATGATGCAGACAAGCTGGTAATGGTGTTTCGTGATGACACCTCTGCCTTTGACGGCAAGAAGAAAGAAGCCCTGGCGCGTAAGGGCGCGGTGAACAACCAGTTCAATGCCGCCATTATGGAAAAGCTCAAGGCTGCCGGCATTCCCTGTCACTTTGACAAGATGCTGTCTCCCACCGAGTCCCTGGTGAAGAAACTGGACATGATTCCGGTGGAGTGCGTGGTGCGTAATATCTCCGCCGGTTCCATCTGTCGCCGCCTGGGTGTGGAAGAGGGTCTGGACCTGACGCCGCCCACCTTTGAATTCTTCCTCAAGAATGATGATCTGGGCGATCCCATGGTCAACGACTACCACATCCGCAGCTTTGGCTGGGCCAGTGACGAGCAGGTTGCCGAAATGAAGGCGCTGACCTTCAAGGTGAACGATGTGCTCAAGCAGTTGTTCCTGGACGGCGGTATGCTGCTGGTGGATTACAAACTGGAATTTGGCGTGTTTAATGGGGAAGTGCTGCTGGGCGATGAATTCAGCCCGGATGGCTGCCGCCTGTGGGACAAGGAAACCCGCGAAAAACTGGACAAGGACCGCTTCCGTCAAGGTCTTGGCGGTGTGGTTGAAGCCTATGAAGAAGTGGGCCGTCGCCTGGGGATGACCTTCGAATACTGAGGGCGGGGCGACGCCAGAAATGCCCCGCAAGGGGCAATAATAATAAGGGGAACACTATGAAAACCATGATTCGTCTGGCCGCTGTGGCCATGCTGTCCGTTGTACTGAGTGGCTGCTTCCTGACCAAGGTCGTCACGACTCCCATGCGCCTTGTGGGTGCTGCGGGCTCCGTGGTGGGCGCAGCCCTGTCCATCATTCCGGTGGCTGGCAACGCTGCCGATGAAGCCCTGGAAAAGGTGGATGGTGCCATCGATACCAGTGCTGACAGCATCGACAAGATCCCGCTGTAACTACCGGCGAGACGCGGGGGCGGGCGCGAGAGCGCTTGTAATAGTCCGGGGGCTGTGAAAAATATTGTTTGCGCCCTTCCGGACGCCCCGATAACAACAAAAAAACCGGAGTTCGCCATGCGTCGCTGGCTTGTTTCTCTCTTTGCCTTGCTGCCGTTCACTGCCCATGCAGATGATCCGATGATAGGTATCGGCTATGTGAATGGTCTGGTGGGCGTCAATCTGGAGTGGGCTACCACCCAGAACAGCTTCTATGCCCTGCCTGCCTATTATGTGGATTCCTCGGGTCTGGATACCGAAGACCTGCGCTGGGTGGCCGGTTGGCGCCATAAAATGGAGCGCGGGATGATGGACGAGAGCGGCTTTTTCACCGGCCTGATGGCTGGAGACCTGGGCGGGGAAAACCATTATGAGCGCCTTGGGGCCGGGTTCGAAATCGGCCATCAATGGGTCAAGCCCTATTCTCGCTGGACCGTCAGTGCCGCCGTGGGAGCCCTGGAATCACTGGACTGTGCTGACTATGAGCCGGCGTTCCGCTGTGACTCTGAAGAAGAGCGGGAGCAGAACCAGCTGGACGTAGAGCCGGTGGTGGTACTCGGTGTGAGTTACAGTTACCGCCTCGGCAGGTAAATTTCGCTTGTGCATGGGGTGGCCAGCGGTTTGCTGCCTTTCGGGTCAGACTTCAGACCACCCCGTTTTACCGCTAATCCGCGATGAGCCAAATTTTCTCTCTTCGGTGGGGCTGGTTGTCCCGCCAGAGAGGTGCGCTATTTTCGCTCTGGTTTCTCCTCCCTTTCGCAGCCAATGGCGGCTTGATCCTTTCGCCTTTTGTCCCCGGTGATCTCTTTGTTGCTCGATAATGGCCCGATGCCCTGTATCCGAGCACGACTTTTGCACAGTCTGGAAACGCTTTTTCACATCACTTCTAGTGATATGCGCTAACTCCTTGATTTGTCGTTGTTGGTGTCTAACTTATTGATATTTAATGTATTTAACCGTATGGACATTTTTTCATCATTTTAATGCCATCACAGGTATCGTCTATGCTGGGAGCGATTCCTGACAGTCTATGCACAGAGTTATCCACAGATACTGTGAGTAACTTTTTGCTGCTGCAGGAGACCACGCAAAGGCGGGTTAGCGGCGCAGCATGGGGAGAGGACGCCAGGGTTGGCTCAGCAGTTGCTGGCCGCCCAGCTTGAGCAGCAGGGTATGGAAGCCTGCATTGGGGAAGGCTTCCTTGATACGGCGGATGCGGGCGGCAGGAAGGCCAAAGCGGAGCACGCCAAGGCTGACATCAATCCAGTCGGCGCGCCGAAACATCTCCGCTAGCGACAGGGAGTCGCTGCTGTAGCGGGTGACCTTGTGATGATTGAGGATCATGGCTTCGATCAGTGGCCCCCAGGCCTCCAGTCCTTGTTCTTCCAGATAATGTGCGGCCAGTCGGGCAGAGGGATCGAGATAATCAAAGGTGCCGGCCAGCCAGATGCCGGCATCATGGAAAAAACCGGCAATGGCCACCTGATCCAGCTCTTCTTCGCTAAGCAGCCGCTGGGAGGCGACCAGATTGACGACCCGGTAGATGTGGTGACGGTAAGCGGTTTGGTGGCGCCCGAACCGTTCCGAGTAGGTGTCAAACAAGTCTTCAATGCGCGGGTGTCGCTGAATCAGTTCTGGTGTCATGGGTTATCCATTCTGGCTAAGCAAACATACTGACGTGGCCCATGGGTGAAATCCAGTAGCGGCCTGCGGATCTTGCGCTGGTTGGCAATTTCGTCGTGTTCTGACACACAGGCAAACAGCGAGCAGGAATTTGTCACGTCTTGTTGGCGAGGCTTGGTGCTTCAATGCAGTTGTACTATAGTCGGACAATCATTAAGGCATTGTTCAACAAGGACCGGGGGTCAGGTGAGCTTCAAGGCCAAGGAAAGTCTTTCCGAGCAGATTGCCCAGCATCTTGCGGATCAGATCATCCGCGGTGACATGCTGGCCGGCGATCGCATTCAGGAATTGCGGGTAGCCGGTGAGCTGGAAGTCAGCCGTGGCTCGGTACGCGAAGCCCTGCTGATTCTGCAGCGGCGTCAATTGATCGACATCCTGCCGCGCCGTGGGGCGGTGGTGAAAGAGATGTCGGAGGCCCACGTACGCAGCCTCTACGAGGTGATGCAGATTCTGCTGGGGCTGGTGATCCGCAAGGCCATCAAGGTGGTGCGTGAAGAGGATCTGGATGCTTTTATCGAGCTGGTCCATGGACTGCAGATCGCCGCCGAAGAGCGTAATCTGGATGAGTTCTTTACCCTCAGCTTCCGCTTCCTCGAGCACGCTTACCCCTACGCCCGTAATCCGTTCGTGGAGGACATCCTCATCAACATGCAGCCTGCCATGCAGCGCGCCTATTTCATGGCGCTGCACCTGGAGGGGGATGAGGTGAAGGAATGCCTGTCGTTCTTCAAGGCGCTGGTGGAAACCATCTTCCGTCGGGATGTGCGCTCGGCACTGGAGATTATCCGCGAATTCGCCGAGCACCAGTCTGATCTGGTAGAAGAATCCATCACCCGGGCCCGGCAGATCGAGACCGCCTGGGGCTCGCGACGGAAAAAGTCATAAAGCCCGCGGCAGGGGGGTTGCCCTGACCCGGCAAGCTGCATAGAATTGCCACCCTCTTCAGGGCGTTACGATGGCCTGACAGACATACAACCGTAGCTCAGTTGGTTAGAGCACCACCTTGACATGGTGGGGGTCGGTGGTTCGAATCCACTCGGTTGTACCACATTCCGGAAAGGGCCTGTCGCGACGCGTCAGGCCCTTTTTTTGGGCCGCTCTGCGGCTGCTGGACGCAACACGCATCATGCAACACGCAAAAGCCAACTGCTGGGGGCTCTGCTATGTGCGTGCCTGCACGCGAAGGCGGTGAAGTCTTCGCGCTGGATTCGGTGGTGAGTTTCGAGTTGTGAGAAGCGAGTTTTGAAAAGCAAAACCCGGAATGTCCCTGTTGTTAAGGTTTTCGCAACTCGTGCCTCGTGCCTCGCTTCTGCTGGCGTCCGGGTTTGCCGCGGACGCACGCAGGCTTTCACGGTAAGCTCTCTTTTTTCTGATACGCTGCTTCATCATGTCTGCACCGGATTACCTCGGCTCTCCATCTGCCCGTCTTGTGCTCTATTTGCCCCATCTCCCGGAAGGGTTGGAGAGCTTTTGCCATGCGCCATCGGCCCAGGCCATTGTTGAGGCCAATTCCAATCACTGGCGCAAGATCATCAACCTGCTGGCCAAGGTGGCCTCGCCGGTGGAGCAGGACTGGCGCGGGTTTCGGGACGGACCGTTGTTTGAGCGGACGGCTTTGTGTTTTGTGCCTGAGCTGCAGGCTGGTGAGGAGTGGCACTGGATAGCCGGGCAGGCCAATTTGCTGCGCTTTTCTTCGCTTGAACTGGATGCGTGTCCCGCATTGGAGGATCCGGAGGTCGCCCTGGATGAAGGCCGCAGGGTGTTAATCACGCCGTATCCGGATTACCGGCAGATCAGCAATGCGCGGGTGGCGAGGATTCGTGCGCTGCTGGAGCGTGCCGGGTTTTATGCGGATAGGGAAAGGGGGGCTTGCTGATGCGTCCCTATCGTCTCGGCTGCCCACAGTGGCAGCATCCCCACTGGAATGATCGTCTGCCTCCGGGCGCCAGTGCCCTGGCCCGCTACAGTCGGGTGTTCGATTGTGTGGAGGGCAACACCACGTTCTATGCCACGCCCAGTCAGGCCCAGTGCGAGCAATGGCGCAGCCAGGTGCCGGATGACTTCCGTTTCCAGTTCAAGTTTCCCCGTGCCATCAGTCATGATCGGCTGCTGCAGGGTGTGGCAGCGCAGGTGGGCGACTTTCTGGAGGTGATGGCCCCGCTCAGGGAGGTGATGGGACCGTTTCTGCTGCAATTGCCCGCGGCGTTTGGCCCCGAGCATCTGGATAACCTCTGGTCTTTCCTCGATGCGTTGCCAGCGCCGTTGAGCTGTGCGGTGGAGGTACGTCATCTGGCGTTTTTTGCCAAGGGGGAGGGGGAGCGTCTGCTAAATCAGGGGTTACGGGCGCGGAATGCGGCGCGGGTCTGCTTCGACAGCCGGGCCCTGTTCAGTGTGGTGGCGCGGGACGAGATCACGGCCGATGCCCAGCGCAAGAAGCCACAGGTACCGGTGCATGTGTTGCCGGTGGATGTGGATCCGGTTATCCGCTTTATCGGTCACCCTGATTTACATGCCAATCCGGCGTTTCTGCAGCCCTGGGTTGAGCGAGTGGCTAAATGGTGTGCACAGGGGCTGAGCCCTTACATGTACATTCACATGCCGGATAACGGCGAGGCGCTGGCGCTGGCAGAACTGTGGCACGGGATGTTGCAGGAAAAGATGCCGGACCTGGCGACCTTGCCGTTGGGAAGGCAGGTCGATCAGCCGGGGTTGTTCTAGCGCTGCTGTAGGAGCGTCGCTGGCGGCGCGATTACCAAACTGTACAAGAATGATTCACCGCCGAGATCAAAGAGTTCTCTGAGATAAAACAGTGGTGGTGCTGTGAGTCGAGTGTCGTTGGCCGTGGTCTGGAATCGCGCCGCCAGCGACGCTCCTACCGAAGGGGGCTCAGTTCAGGGCGATGCGGGTGCCGTCGCGACGCTGACTGTTTTCCGCCCATACCAGCAGGTCGTAGTAGCGACGGATGTGACGCACGTAGACCACAGCCTGGCCACCACGGGCGTTACCGTACTTGAGCTGGCTGGCGTAGGCCGGCTTGGCCAGCATGGGCAGACGCTGCTTCACATCCTGCCAGTTATCCGGGTCGCCGCCCTGACGCTGGGTCAGGATGCGGGCATCTTCCAGATGGCCAAAGCCCACGTTGTAGGAGGCAAGCGCCATCCAGGTGCGACTGGGTTCCGGAATACGATCCGGGATCTTGGCATGGACGCGACGCAGATAGGCGGCCCCGGCCATGATGCTCTGGGTCGGGTCGGTACGGTCACTGATGCCCATTTGGCGAGCGGTGTCATTGGTCAGCATCATCAGGCCCTTCACCCCGGTGGGGGAGATGGCGCCCGGATCCCAGAGGGATTCCTGATAGGCCACCGCGGCGAGCAGTCGCCAGTCAAAACCGCTGTCATCACCAGCCTTGCGGAACAGTTCTTCATAACGCGGCAGGCGTTGCTCCAGATGACGCATGAAGCTGCGTGCAGCGTACAGGTTGAAGTGTTCCACATGCCCGTAGAAGCGGTCTTCCAGCTTGGCGGTGGTGCCGTCGGCTTTCACCTGAGTCAGATAACGCTGCGCCGCCAGGTACAGGCTCTGGTCATCCTTGGGGTTGAATGCCCAGGCCAGCGGCAAGTCGGTGGCCATGGTGTAGTCGGCAATCAGATCCGGCCACAGGGCGCGCTGCAGGGAATAGATGTTGGAGTGGATCAGGCTGTAGTCCACCTCGCCATCTTCCACCAGGGCCAGCAGCTGCTCAGGGGTGGCGTCTTCCACTTCGATGAATTCCAGTTCCGGATTCTCCAGCTGGGCCTTGATCAGCAGTTCTGCATGGCTGGACCCGGCAGGTACGGCCACAACATGGCCAACCAGTTGATCCACATCGGTGATGCGGGGGCTGTCCAGACGTCGTACCACCAGGGAGTCAACTTGCTGATACGGAGTAGTGAACTGCAGGCCTTCACTGCGTTCCGGGGTGTTTACCAGGCCCGCCGCGGCGATATCAGCGGTGCCCTTGCGAATGGCGTAGCGAATATAGGAGAGGTCGCTGGATTCCAGCACCTTGAGCTCCACACCGAGGCTGTCGGCAAAGCCCTTGGCCAGCTCGTATTCCATGCCGGTGTGGCCGTGTTGGTCTTCATAGTAGGTAGTATTGGACGGACGAGTCATCACCACCAGCTCGCCACGGGCCATCACCCGCTCCATGGCGGTAGGCGTGGGGCGCATAGCCAGCATCAGGCCAATCACGCTGAACAATGCCAGCGAGGCCAGGAGATGCTTACTGTGTCGGAAGAACACCGTCATCCTTGGGGCTACCTCTGTCAGGTTATCCAGACAGGCCGATACTGCCTTACGTCGACCGGGTTACTGTTTCAGCAACTAATACTTCTCGTCCTATATGTGATCTATATCACGAGAGACGGTGCGCACTCTATCATTGGCAACCCCATGATATGTAACCATTTGTCGGACAATAGCTGGTTTTTTGCACAAATTTTAAAAGTCACGAAGAGAGCATGATTTTGCTTATCAGGCGAGTGGCGTAGGAAATAGCCCTTTTTCTGAGGTGCGTCGTATGACCGGCGTGTGACCGTGCCAAATCGGTTAAATAACCCCCACTGGAGGCTGCGATGGGCGGTCAAATCCCGTATCATTGCGGCCCTGAATTGGGCAGCCCCCAACCCCCCACTGGTTAATCATATAAGGCGCACTATGCTGATCCTCTCCGGAAGTCCGGCCCTGTCCGCATTTCGTAAGGAAAAACTGCTGGAGTCCCTGCCCGGGATTTCCGCCATTTCAGCCCGTTATGTTCACTTTGTGGCTCTTCATGAAGACCTGAGTGTCTCTCAGCAGCAGGTACTGGAAGGGTTGCTGGAATATGGCCCGACGCTGGAAGAGGATGAGGTAGATGGGCAGCGTTTTGTGGTGGTGCCGCGCCCTGGCACCATTTCTCCCTGGTCCTCCAAGGCCACGGACATCTGTCACAACGCCGGTCTGACACAGGTTGAGCGGGTTGAGCGTGGCATCGAGTATCGTGTCGCCGGTGACGGCGAACGGGCCGAGCTGGCAGCGGCGCTGCATGATCGCATGGTGGAAGTGGTGCTGGCCGAGCTGGAAGAGGCTGAGGCCCTGTTTGCGCATCACTCTCCCCGTGAGTTGTCCACCGTGGACGTGATCGGTGGTGGTCGTGATGCCCTGGTTGCCGCCAATGGCGAACTGGGCCTGGCGCTGGCCGATGACGAGATCGATTACCTGGTGGAGCAGTTCATCGCCCTGGGGCGTAACCCGGCGGATGCCGAGCTGATGATGTTTGCCCAGGCCAATTCTGAGCATTGTCGCCACAAGATCTTTAATGCCGACTGGACTATTGATGGCGAAGAGCAGGATCTGAGCCTGTTCGGCATGATTCGCAACACCTACAAGCATGCCCCCGATGGCGTTCTCAGCGCTTATAAAGATAACGCCTCCGTCGTCGCCGGCCCTGTCGCTGACCGTTTCTTCCCGGCACCGGGATCCGCCCGTTACGAATTCGTCAACGAGCCTGTGCATCTGCTGATGAAGGTGGAAACCCATAACCACCCGACTGCTATTGCCCCCCATCCCGGTGCGGCCACCGGTTCCGGTGGTGAGATTCGTGATGAAGGTGCCACCGGTCGTGGCTCCAAACCGAAGGCTGGCATGACCGGCTTCTCGGTCTCCGATCTGAACATCCCCGGCTTCAAGCAGCCCTGGGAAACCGGCTATGGCAAACCCGGCCGGATTGCCTCGGCGCTGAACATCATGATTGAAGGCCCCATCGGTGGTGCTGCCTTTAACAATGAATTCGGCCGACCCAACCTGTGCGGCTACTTCCGTACCCTGGAAATTGAAGCTCCCGGCGTGAATGGCGATGAAGTCCGTGGTTACCACAAGCCGATCATGATAGCCGGCGGCATGGGCAACATCCGTGACGGTCATGTGGAAAAGGACCCGATCAAGGAAGGCGCCAAGATCATCGTGCTGGGTGGCCCGGCCATGTTGATTGGCCTTGGCGGTGGCGCGGCCAGTTCCATGGCCTCCGGGCAGTCAGACGAAGCGCTGGATTTTGCCTCCGTGCAGCGTGACAACCCGGAAATCGAGCGTCGGGTGCAGGAAGTGATCGATCGCTGCTGGGCCATGGGCGACAACAACCCCATCGTTTCCATTCACGATGTGGGCGCGGGTGGCCTGTCCAATGCCTTGCCGGAACTGGTCCACGACCACGACATGGGCGCGAAACTGGAACTGCGCAAGATCCCCAGCTCCGAGCCCGGCATGAGCCCGGTGGAGATCTGGTGTAACGAAGCCCAGGAGCGTTATGTGCTGGCGGTGATGCCGCAGGATATCGATACCTTCGATGCCATCTGCAAGCGAGAGCGCACCCCCTATGCGGTACTGGGTGAAGCCACCAATGAAGAGCATCTGACCGTCAGCGACGAGCATTTCGGCAAGCCGCCGGTGGATCTGCCCATGGACCTGCTGTTCGGCAAGCCGCCGAAAATGCAGCGCAGCTTCGATCGCGAAGACTTCCAGCGTCAGGCCTTTACTACCGACGGTATTGATCTCAAAGAAGCCGGTGAGCGCGTTCTCAGCCTGCCCACGGTGGCCTCCAAGAGCTTCCTGATCACCATTGGTGACCGTTCCATTACCGGTCTGGTGCATCGCGACCAGATGGTAGGTCCCTGGCAGGTGCCGGTGGCGGACTGTGCGGTGACCGCCACGGGGTTCAACCAGCGTACCGGCGAAGCCATGGCCATGGGCGAGCGTACCCCGATTGCCATGGTGGATGCGCCTGCGTCCGGTCGAATGGCGGTGGCCGAATCCATTACCAATATTGCCGGTGCCCATATCGGCGATCTGGGCCAGATCCGTCTGTCCGCCAACTGGATGGCCGCGGCCGGTCATCCGGGTGAAGACCAGGCCTTGTTCGATACCGTGAAGACCGTAGGCATGGAACTGTGTCCGCAGCTGGGTATCGCTATTCCGGTGGGTAAGGACTCCCTGTCCATGCGCACGGTGTGGAATGAAAAGGGCATCGACAAGAGTGTGACTGCGCCGTTGTCGCTGATCATCTCCGCGTTCTCCACCGTCACTGACATCGATCTGACCGTGACTCCTGAGCTGAAGACCGATGTGGCCAGCGAACTGCTGTTGCTGGATCTGGGCCGTGGCCAGAACCGTCTGGCCGGCTCCGCGCTGGCACAGGTGTATGGCAAGGTGGGTGACGTAGCGCCGGACCTGGATGATGCCAAGGATCTGATCGCCTTCTTCGAAGTGACCCAGCAACTGCTGGCCGAGCGCAAGCTGTTGGCCTACCACGACCGTTCTGACGGCGGCCTGTTCGCCACGCTGACCGAAATGGCGTTCGCCGGTCGTACCGGTCTGGATATCAGCCTGGATCATATTGCCGGTGATACCCCGGAAGCGGTGGCGGCATTGTTCGCCGAAGAGCTGGGTGCAGTGATCCAGGTGGCCGATGCACATGTGGCGGAAGTGCTCAAGCGTTACGACGATGCCGGTCTCAAGCAGTGTGTGACTCGTCTGGGTCGTACCGATGCGGATGATGTGATTCGGGTGCGTCTGGGTGGCGGTATCCTGCTGGAAACCCCGCGCCGCGATCTGCAGCGCATCTGGGCGGAAACCAGTTACCGCATCCAGTCCCTGCGTGACAATCCGGATTGTGCCCGTCAGGAATTTGATGCCATTCCGGTCAGCAATGCGCCGGGTCTGAATGTGCGCCTGACTTTCGACATGACCGAAAACCCGGCAGCCCCGATGGTCAATACCGGTGTGCGTCCGCAGATGGCAATCCTGCGCGAGCAGGGTGTTAACGGTCAGACCGAAATGGCGGCAGCATTTGATCGCGTCGGTTTCGATGCCATCGACGTACACATGAGCGATCTGTTGGAAGGCCGTGTGAACCTGGAAGACTTCAAGGGCCTGGTAGCCTGTGGCGGCTTCTCCTACGGTGACGTGCTGGGGGCTGGCGGTGGCTGGGCCAAGACCGTGCTGTACAACGATGCCCTGCGCGATGCCTTCAACCGGTTCTTCTTCCGCGAAGATACCTTTGCACTGGGCGTCTGTAATGGCTGTCAGATGCTCTCGCACCTGAAGGACCTGATCCCCGGTGCCGAGCACTGGCCGCGCTTCGTGCGCAACCTGTCCGAGCAGTTCGAAGCACGCACCTCGCTGGTTGAGATTCAGAGCTCTCCTTCCATCCTGCTGCAGGACATGGCCGGCACCCGCATTCCCATCGCGGTGGCCCACGGTGAGGGTCGTGTGGAGCTGGCAGATGATGCACTTAACCGCAATATCGAGCAGCGCCTTGTCGCTCTGCGTTATGTGGACGGCCTCGGCAATCCCACCGAGCAGTACCCGGCCAACCCGAACGGTTCCCCGCAGGGTGTCACCGGCTTCACCACCACTGACGGCCGCGTGACCATCATGATGCCGCACCCGGAGCGGGTGTTCCGCGTGCTGCAGAACAGCTGGATCCCGGACGACTGGCGCGAACACGAAAACGGCCCCTGGCTGCGCATGTTTGCCAATGCCCGCAAGTGGGTGGGGTAAAAAGCAGTTAACAGTGAACAGTTAATAGTTAACAGCTGAACAAAAAGGCGGAAATGGCTTGGCTATTTCCGCCTTTTTTGTGGCACTTATTGATCTTGTCGGGAGCGGCACGGGTGTTCAGAATCAAACGATTGTTTGAATGCGTTTTCGCTGTTCACTATTAACTGTTAACTATTCACTGGTGCTCCTGTGTCCGAAAAAACCACGGAAAAAACCTACGGTCCTCTTGAGCTTCGCAGCGCTTATCACTCCGAGCCAGTGCCGGAGGATTTTGTTGAGCGTCGTCGTATCGGCGCGGCAATTCGTGCCTTGTCGGAGCGCTTGATCCGGGTGGAGGCGGATCAGGCCACTCTGTCGGGTTGGGCTGATCAGCTGGAGGCGCTTGTTGCCTCGGTGGGGGAGCCAGAGCGGCGTGACAGTCGTCAGGCCAATCGCAAGCTGTTCACCGGTGCCGCCACCATCGGTGATCTCTACCACATGATGGACTACGACCCGGTGGGGGGCGGGGCCAATCCCATTGCGCCGCAGATCGACTGGCTCAAGGAAAGCCAGGACGGGGTGGAAGGCACACTGTGGCTGGGGCAACAGTACCAGGGCCCGCCCGGGCGGGTGCATGGCGGGGTGGTGTCCTGGATTCTGGATGCGGTGCTGTCCCGGGCCATGCATGCGTCGTTTCGGCTGGGGGTCACAGGTACCCTGAATATTCGTTACATGGCGGGCTCTCCCATTGAGGATACCTTGCACTGCCGCGCCCATATCGTTCGGCAGGAAGGGCGCAAGATCTTTATTGAAGGCGGCATCTGGCACGGAGAAACCCAGACTGTGCACGCCGAAGGGGTCTGGCTGACTCCCAAGAGTCTGGGCTGAGTATGAGCGATCCCCGATACCATTTTCGCGATATCAGAGTGGCAGAAACCCCTGAACCTGGTGAGCGTGCGCTCCTGCACCGTCAGCTGGGCCGGGCGCTGGCAGAACTGAATGAACAGGTGCTGCGGCTGGATGCGTCGGAAGACTCTCTGCGCGGCTATATCGAGCAGGTCCAGAGTCTGAATGCGGCCGTGGCGGCGCACGGTCAGCGTGACTATGCCACCACACTGCGCCGGCTACTGGATGGCGAGGGAAGTGGCGATGATGTCACTGACCTGGTGGATTTCGAAATCCTCACCGGCAAGGCATCGCCCCTGTCGCCACCACTGGAGTTATGGCTGGACGGTGATCGGGTTTGCGGCAAGGCTACCTTTGGCCCGGCGTTTCAGGGACCGCCCGGGCGTCTTCATGGTGGCGTGATTGGCTTGGCACTGGATATTGTGTTGGCCAAGACGCAGGACTTTGTCGAGCAGATCGGGGTTACCGGTACCCTGAAGATCCGCTATCTGGCGGGCACTCCGCTGGGTAAACCGGTAGAGTTTGAAGCACGACCGGTGCGTATCGAAGGCCGCAAGCTGATCTGTGAGGGATCGGTGTGGGTGGATGGTCAGCAGACTGTGGCGGCGGAAGGAATCTGGATTTCCAGCCGCGGTGACTATCGCCTCAAGCCCGAATACGCCGAGCTGGAAGCTGCCATCCGCGTATAAGGAGTCACCATGAAGGATCTGACCTACAAGCTGTGTTTTTATGTACCGGAAACCCATGTAGAGCAGGTCAAGCGAGCGGTGTTTGACGCTGGAGCCGGGCATATCGGCAACTACGACAGTTGTGCCTTTCAGGTTCGCGGGGAAGGGCAGTTTCGCCCCCTTGATGGCAGTCAGCCGTTCCTCGGTCAGCAAGGTGAGGTGGAAGTCGTGGCCGAGTACCGCGTGGAAACCATCGTCACCGAGTCCCATCTGCATGCCGCCATCAGCGCCCTGCGTCTGGCGCACCCCTACGAAGAACCCGCCATTGATCTGTTTCGGTTGGAACCGTTGCCTGCATAGCAGCCGGTTATACAAGGAGCGTTACGAAGCCGCTGTAGGAGCCTGCCTGCAGGCGATCCGAGCCTTGGCGATGTAATGAGTTACGAGTAACGAGTAACGAGTCTCGAAAGGCAAAACCCCTGCTACCCATTCCGGATTTGATTTTCGAAACTCGTCTCTGGAATCCTTGCCTTGCTCAGTCTCGGATCGCTTGCAGGTTCGTTATTCGCTTCCGCCTTGCAGGAGTTTCTTCGTTTTGCTCGGTTAGGCGCGAACCTGTGGCGAAAGTGGCACTTGCCTGGCTGGCTAATGCTAGCCTGCAGTTTCATCGCACTGATAAAGGTGCGTGTCCTCGCCGGACTGGCCCAAAGGGGTGTAACGCGACACCCCTCTGGACTCCCCCGCGCCCCGACTCCGTTCGGCCTGCTGCGCAGGCACACTCCGGTACTCGCCCTGTGACGGACGCAAAAAAGACTCGCTCCGCTCAGACAGGTTTTTTGCTCTACGCCGTCACAGGGCTCCGTTCCTCGACTCACTCTAACGGGGAAGATGCCGTGCGGATGGCATTGGCGTTCTTTTCTCGCGAAATCGTTCGAGATTGCTGTAGGAACGTAGCGCAGCGGAGTAACGCACGGAGTGCGGCCCCGAAGGGGTGAGCTAAGCGAATAACCTCCCTTCAGGTGTTCCTGGCCTAGGCGAGGTAAAAAGATTCGAGTTGCGAGAAGCGAGTTTCGAAAGGCAAAACCCCTGCTTCCCATTGCGGATTTGATTTTCGAAACTCGCCTCTGGAATCCTTACCTCGCCGGGGCTCGGATCGCCTGCAGGCAGGCTCCTACAGCAGGTTATAGCGAGTGTTTTACCGATGCAAAAAGGCATCAGGCAGCCGCAGCACGGCTAATCAATCCTCGCTGGGGCGTCGCTGCAAGGGTGCAATATCCTGGCAGCGTACCGGGAAAGTGCCGTTTTTCAGGTCATCAATGTAGAAGCGCAGGGTGCGGCCGATGGTGGGGAAGGCCAGTTCGTCCCAGGGGATGTCGTCCAGCGCGAACAGGCCGGCATCGCTGCTTTCTTCGCCCACACCGTACTTGCCTTCCTCTATGCGGCCCAGAAAGAACACGTAGACCTGGTTGATATGGGGCAGGTTGAAGACCGTGTAGAGATCATCAATGGCCACGGTGGCACAGGCTTCCTCCCAGGTCTCCCGGGCGGCGCCCTCTTGCAGGGTCTCACCGTTCTCCATAAAACCGGCAGGCAGGGTCCAGTAGCCCTTGCGCGGCTCGATGTCGCGCTTGCAAAGCAGCACCTTTCCTTCCCAGATTGGCACCGCACCCACCACGATTTTGGGGTTTTGGTAATGGATTGTCTGACAATTTTTGCACCAATATCGCGGCCGATTGTCTCCCTCAGGAATGCTGAATTGAAGGTCAGAATGGCCGCAAAGGCTGCAAAAACGCATGTAATTTCACTCAATGGGCTGTGCGTGGAAACCGGGAGTTTACCGTACTTTCCAGCGATACCCCATTCCTGCTATAGGCATACAAGTTGATAGTGTGTATAAAAAATAGGCGGCTGTTTTGTGAGACGCCTCACCGTTTTTCAATGTTTAAAAATAGCCGTAAGAATTAGTGTCACCCATCTGGGGGAGTCATAGACTAACCATCCGGGCTGGCACGACCAGTCGCCTGACTACTTGGTCAGGGTTCGGAAGGGACACTTATTCTTCCACCATTGGTGGTGGAGAAAGGGGAATCGGAAATGGATGCTTCGATGGCGCAGGGAACGCGTGACGACAGTAAAACCTACCTGGTTGTTTCTCATTGCAACAACCTGGCAATTCGCTTGCTGGCACGCTCAATCGAGAATCAGCGCGGTGTAGCCTGTACAGCGATCACGCGTGACGACCTGTTTTGTGACCAGATTCAGGACGATCTGGTATTGATCAATGTGCTGGATTTTTCCTCGGCCGAGATAGAGCGGCTGCTGGGACGAATCCAGGAAAAGATGCCCATGTGCCGGGTGATCCTGGTAAATGCCGACCGGGGAGACAATATTTTCTTCCTGTTGAACTGGCCAGTAGTGAAAGGTGTTATCTATCAGCAGGATAATGACACCCTGATCTCCAAGGCCATCGACGTGGTCTGCAAGGGGCGTAGCTGGTTTCCTCGCAACTACATGGATTACCTGGTGCGTCACCGCAAGACGCCAACCCGTTGTGGGCATGTATTCGAAAGTCTCACCAGCCGCGAACGGCAGATGCTGGACCATGTGGTGCGGGGTATGAGCAATAATGAAATTGCCGACGCCCTGTGTCTCAGTACACATACGGTCAAGGCGCATCTGCAAAGCCTCTATCGCAAGGTGGGTGTCAAGAATCGTGTCGGCGTGATGCGCTGGGTACACGAAAACCATCTGGAAGAAGAAAGCCGCTGATGAACTGGCAGCGACACACCCTCTGGTGGGTTGTGTTGCTGGTGTCTCTCTGGGCAGTCAATCCTGCCCTGGCTTCTGATGAAGAGCAGGAGATGGGTGTGGTGGTGGATCAGACCGTCACCCCTATCGGCAAGCGCTTCTACCAGCAATTCGCCTATCAGCGTCATTACCTGTATCCGGATACCCCTTTCAGCGTGAGCATCTATGAGCAGCCATCTGCACGGAGCGGCAGCATCATCACCATCAAGGGGGCGGATACCGAACTGGCCCGCTTTGTACTCTCCTTCGCGTCGAACTGGGAAGATGCCCGGGTTCAGTCGCTGGTTCAGTCAGTTGAGAATCAGGTCAGGCGTCTCAAACTGCTGAATGCCCTTGTTGATAACCCGGACCTGGCCAAGGATGGCTACTAAATGAATTCTGCAGTGAAAAAAGGCATGACGGTGCTGGCGGGGAGTCTGCTGGCAGCCGGGCTTCATGCCAGTGAACTGATCTACCAGCCGGTCAATCCCAATTTTGGCGGCAATCCCCTGAATGGATCCTATTTACTGGGTAATGCCCAGGCCCAGAATGATTACAAGGACCCCGAGGCGGCCAGTCGCTCCGGTTATGAACGTCCTTCTGAGCTGGATCGGCTGACCTCTTCATTGCAGTCACGGCTACTTAGCCAGCTGCTGGCCGATGTGGGGGATGGCAACGAAGGCAGCATTGTTACAGAAGACTTTGCCATCAATATCATCGATGACCAGGGGGTGCTGTCCATCCTGATCGAGGATATCAATACCGGCGAAATCACCCAGATCGAGGTGGATGGCCTGGTGCCGGATAACTTCTGACACGAGATATTTCTTCATTGCCGATGCGAGCGGCAAGCAATCAAGACAAGCATTCAGGGATGAACATGCAATCGAAAACTCTGCGTATGGCTGCGGTGGGTCTGATGACGCTTTCGCTGGCCGCCTGCGTTACCCCGCCACTGGAACCGGAATCGCCCTCTCTGGTGGAAAAATCCGAAGTCGCCGAAGATCTTGAGGTCATGCCCGAGCCCAAAGGCAAGATCATGGCTTCGGTGTACAGCTTTCGAGATCTCACCGGTCAGTACCGGCCGGCACCTTCCTCCTCGTTCTCCACGGCTGTCACCCAGGGCGCGGCGGCGTTTCTGATTGATGCCCTGAATCGTTCCGGCTGGTTCATGACCCTGGAACGAGAAGGTCTGCAGGATCTGCTGACGGAACGGAAGATCGCCCGTGCCGTAGTGGAAAAGCGCCAGAAACAGGGCCAGCCAGTTGCCGATGTGCCGGACCTGTTCTCATCAGACATTCTTTTTCAGGGCGGGATCGTCGCCTACGAAACCAATCTGAAAACCGGGGGGCTGGGCGCGCGCTACCTGGGTGTGGGCGCCTCGGAGCAATACCGTGCGGATCAGGTGACCATCAATCTGAGAGCGGTGGATGTAAGAACCGGGCGTATCATCAATACCGTTTCCACCCGCAAGACGATCTACAGCAAGGAACTTCAAATCGGTGTGTATCGCTATATCGACTTCAAGGAACTGCTGGAATCCGAAGCCGGTGTCACCACCAATGAACCGGTACAGCAGTGTGTGAAGCTGGCCATCGAAGCGGCGGTGGCCCATCTCATCGTGAAAGGTGTGATGGACGGCAACTGGCAGCTCAAGAACCCGGAGGACATCAAGGCGGATGTCATCCAGCACTATGCCATGGCGTTAAAGCAATAACGGTTGGGTGGGGTTTCTTGTGCCAGATTGTTGGCGTCCCGGAAAGATCCAATCCTGAGACTGGGGCAAACGTGCCCTGGTCGAGTCTTTTATAACACACCCTCAAGCTACGCTGAGCAGCAAGGCAACCACGCTACTGCGTACACACTATATTCAACCAGGTTGAGTATCTGTTTGTTGCGAATGCGGTCTGTCAGCGACCTTGTCGCTGACCAGCAATGGACTGGTCAGTAAGCGGGTCAACCCGGCGCCGCATTGTCTTTTTCAGGTCGATCAGGAAAGTATCTTGTGACTTTGGCGATGACATTGTGTTGCAGATCCTGAATTTCCCCTTTCACTACTACCTCATCCTGTTCACCGGAATTGATTCTCAGGTTACCAATCATCAGATGAGGATGTTCCAGTTTGATGCGGCCGCTTTGCCGATTGCGACTGGTGCCATTTTTCCCTTGCTTGCTGACTTCCAGGCTGTAGTGAACGGTCTCGCCTGTGTCGGGACATTCAAGGTGAAGTTGATACTGATAGAGGTTGTCGGCAGGCGTACGGATGATCTGTACTGAACAAGCGGAGTCTTGATTCTTTTGTGGCTGCGCACTCATAACGGGGCTCGCAATGAAAAGTCCGAATACGGAGGACAAGGAGATAAGGTAGAAGGCGTCCTTGCATGCCTTTCGACGGCACCGGTAATCAGAATTGATGCGTTTTGGCATGATTATCCGCTTCTTTGGCTGTTGTGTTGTGAATGAGTGCTGGCGACTCGTAGGCGGAATTGGCCTGATGGTGGACTGCCGGGTAGGGCGTGTTGTCAGAGACAGCACGGGTAGGATTGCGGGTAATGCTGGTTGTGATGATGTGTAGTGACAGGCTTACCGTGACAATCACTGCCGCAATCTGAGGTACGAATTGCATCATGACGCCCCCGTCAATGGATCAATCGCCCGGCTGGTATCCTGCTTGTGCTGCAGCGGAAGCAGGGCAAGGTACCCGTTCAGTCTGCTCCTCAAACCGTCATTAAAGAATTAGCCATGTTGCTGAATTTACACGCTAAGAGGGGCGCGGCAGGCAAATGCCAAAGGTGTACGGGACTGAAGGGGGAGATGAGAAATCCGGGCCACAGGGGCCCGGATTCAGACGTGCATGAATCTTAGTACTGGTGGATGAAGGCGTTGTTGCCGCCACCGCCAGCTTGCAGGATGGTGGCGCTGTCGAGAGTGGCTTCCTGCAGGATAGTTGCCACGTTTTCGTTGCCGGAAGCACCAACACCTGCCTGTACGATGAGGGCGTCGTTATCTACGCCGGACTGGGCGATGGTAGCGATGCCGTATTCGGCGCCGGCGGTCTGTTCTACGTTGGCGTAGTTCAGGTCAGCAGTCTGGTCGATATCGATGATGCCATTACCACCATGGGAGTGGGCAATGGCAGTGTTGTCGGCGGCAGACTGGTCAACAGTGGCCAGGTTATCGGAACCGGACTGGTCAACTTCAGCGCTGTTGTTGGCGCCAGTCTGGTTGACGTAGGCATCGTTGCGGTTGCCCAGGCCCTGATTGACCAGTGCAACATGGTCGGCGCCACTCTGGTTCACTTCGGCATAGCTGAAGTGGGAGTCATCCTGGATGATGTCGGCATCACCATTGATACCGGACTGGTTGATGACCGCATCGGCGCTCCAGGCAGAGTCCTGGCTGATCAGGCCGTTGTTGCTGTCGCCGGTCTGGTTGATGGCGGCAGTGGCGTAGTCAGAAATGGCCACCTGGCTGATGCTGGCGGTGTTGTTGTTGCCGGACTGGTCTACGGTTGCAGTGGCGAACCAGGAGTCATCCTGCAGGATGGAGGCAGCATTACCAAAACCGGACTGGTCAATGGTCGCATCGGAGGAAAGCACCGCGTTCTGGGTAATGTCTGCCTGGTTGGCATCGTTGGTCTGGTTGATGCTGGCGAAAGCATCGGTGCTGGCGTTCTGAACGATGCTGGCGTTGCTTGCCAGTGCCGAGCTTTGATTGATGAAGGCTTCAGATTGCTGCGTGTTGCCAATCTGCTGGATGCTGGCGCCAGTGTTGTCAGAGATGTTGACCTGGTTGATGCCAGCCAGGTTTTCGTTGCCCACTTGCTCAATGGTAGCGGTAGCAAACCAGGAGTCGTCCTGGTTGATCACGGCGTTGTTGTCATTACCCGTGGTGTCGATGTCAGCGGTCATCATGTTGAGGCTGTTGCTTTGAGTCACATCAGCGTTGTTGAAATCACCGGTCTGATCCACGTTGGCAACGGAATCGTTCACATTGCTCTGTACGGTGTTGGCAGTGTTACCTTCACCGGTCTGGCTGGTGGTGGCGGTGCTGCCGGCGGCCCAAGTGGTGCTGGAGATAGCGGCCAGTACGGCCACGGCCAGAGGCTTCATTACGTTCATGGTGTTTCTCCTCATTGTTTCATCGTGATTTAGGCAAATTTAAAGTGGTGCAAAATCAGTCCCATTGTTGAATGGAGACGTACATTCCGGCCCCGTACTGGGAAACCGAAACACTGTTGGCCGTGCCGCGTTGTGAAATGGCGGCATGGTTTCCAATTCCGTATTGCGCTACTTCGGCGATGTTGTATTCGCCAAGCTGTTCGATGGTGGTGGTATTGAACGCGCCGTTCTGGTCGATGGTGACGATGTTGCCGGTGCCGTACTGGGCGACTACCGCCAGGTTCTCCCAGCCAAGCTGGTTGATATCGGCCTGTTGTCCGGTGCCTTGCTGGATGATGTCGGCCTGGTTACCCAGTCCATTCTGGTAGAGGCGGCTTTGATGATAGTCGCCGGTCTGGGTGACGGTGGCGGCATTGCTGCCGGCTTGGGAAACGTAGGCAGCCAGATCCGACCCGGTCTGGGAAATGTCCGCGCTGTTGTTCAGCGGGATTTCATCAAAAAGAGAGAGGTCGCCAGCATGAGCCTGCAGGGCCGTTGCCAGCAGCAGGCATGCGATGATCCCGGGGCCTCTTGTGAGCCCATTATTCATAAACCGTCCCTGGTCAAATGTGTTCTCGCGGATTGAGTCTTGCGCGATTGGCAGGGGGATGAAATTCACCCTGGGTGTCGAATTTTTTTTTGTGAACTAAGTCGCAGGTGTAGCCAATTTCATTCAAGAACCGGTTGCTCGTGCTCTGCGTGAACATGACGTGAGCGTTGGCGCTTTTATACAGGCGGAAATGCGATTTCAGCGGACTCATTCCTCCGGTGTAGGAAATTGGCTAATAGGTGGGGGCGATGCCAAAGGCGGCGACGGGACCAGCGGAAGAAATCCGATTACCGGGAGACTTGCCGCGGCGGCTGTAGCTGTTCAAACTACCGTTTGAATCCTCGGTTCTGGAGAGTGTTGTGCTCGACTTGCTCAGGCAGCGATTGCCTGATTACCAACGCACAGAGTTGCCCCTGGCACTGCCAGAGGCGGCGGTATTGATGCCGCTGGTGGATAGCCATGAGCCCCGGGTGATTCTCACCGTGCGTTCCAGTTCCATGCCGACTCATGCCGGAGAAGTGGCCTTTCCCGGAGGGAAGCGGGATCCGGGGGACAAGAACCTGCTGATGACCGCCTTGCGGGAAACCGAGGAAGAGGTGGGTCTGAGCCGTGACTATGTGGATGTGCTGGGCCAGCTTTCCCCCATTGCCTCGCGCTATGGCATGAAGGTGACACCCTTTGTGGGGATTGTGCATCCTGATGCAGAGTTGCAGGCAGAGCCCGGAGAAATCGAAACCATTTTCCAGGTGCCGCTGAAATTCTTTCTGGAAGAGACGCCGGAATTATCCAGCCCGATCGACTTCTTCGGGCGGCGCTTCCGCATTCCCAGCTATTACTTCGAAGACAAGAGGATCTGGGGGCTTACGGCCTTCATGATCCTGGACCTGATCAATCACGTTTACGATGCCGGTATCGAGTTTGATGTCTCCCACTGGCCGGCAGACAGGGAACAATAATCATGATTTACAAGATTGGCAGCCGTCAGCTGGAACAGCGCGGCAGTGGACACTGGATTGCCGACAACGCCACTGTGATTGGCTCGGTGGTGATGGAGAGCAACAGCAGCATCTGGTTTAACGCCGTGCTGCGCGCCGATAACGACCTGATCGAGATTGGTGAAAATACCAACATCCAGGACGGTGCCGTGCTACATGTGGACCCCGGTGTGCCCATGAAAATCGGCCGTGACGTGACCGTGGGTCACAAGGTCATGCTGCATGGCTGTACCATTGGCGACAACAGCCTGATTGGTATCAATGCGGTGGTACTGAACAAGGCGGTCGTTGGCAAGAATTGCATCATCGGCGCCAATTCGCTGGTGCCGGAAGGCATGAAAATACCGGACAACTCCCTGGTAATGGGCTCCCCGGCCAAGGTGGTCAAGGAAATTACCGATGGCCACAAGGCCATGCTGACCATGAGCAGCATGCATTACGTGGCCCATGCCAAGGAATTCAGCGAGCATCTGCAAGTGGACGAACGATTCCATCATGACTGATCGCCAGCGTGTGTCGCCCTGCGTGTCTATTTGCGCACTGGATGAAAACGACATCTGTGTCGGCTGTTTTCGTTCAGGTGGCGAGATTTCCATCTGGGGGCTGTTGACCGATGAGGAGAAAGACGAGGTCTTTCGCCGTATCGAACAGCGTATGAACGGGGAGCCTGCTCCCTGTGTGGTCAGAAGCAGGAAGTGACATCCATGAGCAACGGCAATCTTACCCAGAGTGGCGGCAAACCGGTGGTCGGGCTGGCGCTGGGCAGTGGCTCGGCCCGTGGCTGGGCTCATATTGGTGTTATCCAGGCGCTGGAAGAAATGGGCATTGAGCCCCAGGTGGTGGCGGGTACCTCGGTTGGCGCTATCGTGGGTGGTGCCTATGTGACAGGGACGCTCAAGCCGTTTGCCGAATGGGTAATGAATCTCACCGTCAAGGATGTGGTTGGGCTGCTGGATATCAGCTTTTCCGGCGGCGTGGTGAAAGGCGAAAAACTGTTCGGTTTCTTTCGCGAGCATCACGAAAACCCGGAGATCGAGAAGCTGGATAAAAAGCTGGTCACGGTGGCAACCGACATGAAGACCGGCCGTGAAATCTGGATTACCAAAGGCCCGATGCTGGATGCCGCACGGGCATCCTGTGCGTTACCCGGGTTGTTTTCACCGTTTAACCTGCAAGGGCGCTGGATGCTGGACGGTGGCCTGGTCAACCCGGTGCCGGTGTCTGCCGCCCGCGCCATGGGTGCGGACATCGTGATTGCGGTCAACCTCAATGCCCAGCTCGTGGGCGGCCATCTGGCCCGTGATGCTCGCTCCCAGGTGGAAGGGGAAGAGGGCTCGGACGAGGAACGCAGCATCTGGCACAAGGTGATGAACTACTTTTCCACGGAAGAAGGGGAAGATCCTGGCTTCTTCGACGTGGTCGCCTCCAGCATCAATATCATGCAGGACCGCATCACCCGCTCGCGCATGGCCGGTGACCCGCCGGAAGTGACCCTGGTGCCTCTGCTGGAAGACTTCGCCCTGATGGACTTCCACCGCGCCAAGGAGGCCATCGAAGAAGGCCGGGCGCTGGTGAAGCGTCATGAGGCGGATATTCGTGGCTGGGTGGGGTCGGCAGTGGCGGACAGGGTTTGAGGGCAGTTAACAGTGAATAGTGAACAGTGCGCGAGCGGAGTGTGTTCTGCTTTTCGGGGTGTCTGTCCGCGACCAACTTTGAGTGCGGGTATGAAGGTTTGAAAATCAATGGCAGTGAACCTGGCTTTTAGGTGCATAAGCCCATGCGCGTACATGACCTTGACGTAGAGCTAAACTTTATCTGTACGGAAGATGGCGGGAAATCCCGGCCAGCGTGGCAGGGCTACAGGGTGGACCACGATTTCGGCCTTCCTGATACTCTGAATGTTGCTAAACATGAATTTATTGGCTGTGATAGCGTCGAACCCGGACATGCGGCCAGATCAAGATTATGGTTCATGGCGCCAGAATATCTGCATGGTCGGTTATACTCGGGCTTCAAATTTACAGTGCATGAGGGTTCACGAGTTGTAGCATATGGGGTGATTTCTCGTGTTAATAATGAAGCTCTTCAAAGAGGCAGCTGAAAACGCTTCTGAAGCCATCCTCCACGAAAAGCTACTCGCCCCAAACGAGAAGGCCGCACCCGGTTAAGGGCGCGGCCTCTTCGCTTTCAGCCAACCAGCGAACGTGAACGCGCCGCTGTTCACTATTCACTGTTAACTGTTCACTGCCCTTCTCATTTTGGCTGCCTTCACCATATTGTCTTTCACCTGCAGGATTTCGATCTGGTAGTCGAAGATCTGTACCGAGATGTTGGCGTCGGGGATGTCTTGCAGGTATTCGAGGATCAGGCCGTTGAGGGTTTTCGGGCCGTCGGTGGGGAGGTCCCATTGCAGGGTGCGGTTGATGTCGCGCAGGGTGCTGGAGCCGTCGATGACGTAGGTGCCGTCTTCCTGGGGATGAATGTCCTGGCTGGTGGCGGCCAGGTCGGTGGTGAATTCACCGACAATTTCTTCAAGGATATCTTCCAGGGTCACCAGACCCAGCACATCCCCGTACTCATCGACGACGATACCGATACGGCGCTTGGCGTTCTGGAAGTTGATCAGCTGCTGGTGCAGGGAGGTGGCTTCCGGGACGAAATAGGGCTCCACCGTGTACTGCATCAGCTCGGCCTTGTTGATCTCTTCCTTGAGCAGCAGGCGGCTCAGCTTGCGCAGGTGCAGCAGGCCGATCATGTGGTTGGGATCGCCGTTGTAGACCGGCAGCCGGGTATGCTGGCTGGCGCGCAGGGTGGTGAGGATGTCGTGCATGTCATCCTCCAGATCGATGCCTACCATCTCGTTGCGCGGCACCATGATGTCTTCCACGGTGACGGTTTCCAGATCGAGGATATTGAGCAGCATCTTCTGGTGGTTTTCCGGAATCAGGCCGCCGGCCTCGTTCACCACGGTGCGTAGTTCTTCCGGGCTGAGATGATCATCGCCTTGCTCATTGGCGTTGATGCCGCCCAGCCGCAGCAGAATGTTGCTGATGCCGTTGACCAGCCACACCAGTGGGGCGAGCAGGGTCTGCAGGGGCTTCAGCGCCAGGCTGGCCGGGAAGGCCACCCGCTCCGGGCGCATGGCGGCAAAGGTCTTGGGGGTGATCTCGGCAAACACCAGCATGATGATGGTGATCACCACGGGCGCCACGGCAGCGCCGCTGTCACCCAGCCAGCGAATGGCCAGAATGGCGGCCACGGTGGCGGCGAAGTTGTTGACGAAGTTGTTGCCGATCAGGATCACCGACAGCAGCCGGTCAGTGCGCTTGAGCAGGGCTTCCACCCGGGCGGCTGCCTTGTGTCCCTGCCGGGCCAGATGGCGCAGGCGGTAGCGGTTGATGGCCACCATGCCGGTTTCACTGCTGGAGAAGAAGGCTGAGCCAAGAACCAGAAAGACCAGGGCGCTAATCAGCCACCCGTCAGAGAAGGTATCCAAGGGAAATGTCGTTTATCCGCCAGTTGGGTGGATATTGTTCGGGGTAGGGGAGAGGGGTGTCAAGGAGGGGGTGATCAGTTAATAGTTAATAATGAATAATTAATAGCTGCGCGAGCGGGGGTTGCCTTGTTCTGCAAGCGTTGAGGCCGCGTTCGGAATCTGGACGCGGCCTCAACGTTGGAGACTGATAACGGCGCTGAACGCGGCGTTATTAATTATTCACTATTCATTATTAATTGCGGTGCAGGATGAACTCCAGCACCAGTTGGCTCCCGAAGAAGCCCACCAGCAGCACCCCGAACCCGCTGAGAGTGAAGCGGATGGCGGTGCGGCCGCGCCAGCCGCGCAGGTGGCGGCCGGCCAGCAGGATGGCGAATACCACCCAGGCAATCAGGGTCAGTACGGTCTTGTGTACCAGGTGCTGGGCGAACAGGTTGTCCAGGTAGAAAAAGCCCGTGGCAATGGCAATGGTGAGCAGGATTTCGCCCACCCAGATGGCCTCGAACAGCATGGTTTCCATCACCTGCACCGGCGGGAACAGGCGCATGATGCCGCGAATATGGCCTTCCTTGAGCTGATGATCCTGAATGCGCACCATCACCGCCTGGGCGGCAGCAATGGCCAGTACCGAATAAGCAAGGATGGAAAAGAGCACATGGGTGCCCAGACCGTGCGCCAGGGGCTGAACGCTGTCTCCGGGGGTGTCCAGCAGCATGCAGGGGATTGTCAGTGCAGCGAAGGGATAGGCGATGGCGTTGATCCATTCAAAGGGGCGCAGCAGGCAGGATGCCAGCACGGCAAGCACGCAGGTTGCTCCGACGGTGGAGGCGACGGCAAACAGGCCGAGATGCAGGCCATTGGGTGTGACCATGGTGCCCCACAGGCTAACCACATGGGCAAGCAGGGCCAGGGAGCCGGGAATCAGGATGGATTGCCGGGAAGGCTGGCTTTGCCCGCGAAATTGGGAAAAGACAATCAGGCTGGCCAGAGTGTAAAGCGCGAAGGCGGCAATGCCACTGATCACGGTAAGCGTCATGGGTGTTGATATCCATCCAGTAGCCGGCCACGAAATTGCCGGGCAATTCGCAGAAGTCTGGCATAGGCACAAGTTGACTATCAACAATCATTCTCATTTTGCAGGCGGGTTTGGTCTGGCCCCATGACGTTGGGCGTCAATGAGGGCTATAATCGCGCCCCTGTCACTGCCACAGCGTGAGCTGTGGGCAGACAAGAGGATTTGGAGGTAACACCATGTTCGAGAATCTCACCGACCGGTTGGGATCGTCGCTTAAAAACCTGGCAGGTCAGGGATCGCTGACCGAAGACAATATTCGCGACACCCTGCGTGAAGTACGCAAGGCGCTGCTGGAGGCCGACGTGGCCTTGCCGGTGGTGAAAGAGTTTGTCGAGCAGGTCAAGGAAAAGGCCTTGGGTCAGGAAGTGCTGCAAAGCCTCAACCCGGGCCAGGCGTTCGTCAAGATCGTCAACGACGAGCTGGTTCACACCATGGGCGACGCCAACGACGCCCTGGACCTGGCGACCAAGCCGCCGGCCATTATCCTCATGGCCGGTCTGCAGGGTGCCGGTAAAACCACCTCTGTGGCCAAGCTGGCCCGTTTCCTTCAGGAGCGTGAGAAGAAGAAGGTCATGGTGGTGTCCGCCGACGTTTACCGTCCGGCGGCCATCGAGCAGCTGAAAACCCTGGCCGGGGAAGTGGAAACCAACTTCTTCCCGTCCACCGGTGACCAGGATCCGGTGGATATCGCCAATGCGGCCCTGGATGAAGCCCGTCGCCGTTATATGGATGTGCTGATCGTCGATACCGCCGGTCGTCTCCATGTCGACGAAGACATGATGAGCGAGATCAAGCGGCTGCACGGGGCCATCAGCCCGGTGGAGACCCTGTTCGTGGTCGATGCCATGACCGGTCAGGATGCGGCCAACACCGCCCAGGCCTTCAACGAGGCGTTGCCGCTCACCGGTGTGATCCTGACCAAGGCCGACGGTGACTCCCGCGGTGGTGCGGCCCTGTCCGTTCGCCAGCTCACCGGCAAGCCGATCAAGTTTATCGGTATGGGCGAGAAGACCGACGCCCTGGAGCCTTTCCACCCGGATCGTATCGCCAGCCGAATCCTCGGCATGGGCGACGTGCTCTCCCTGGTGGAAGAAGCCGAGCGCAAGCTGGACAAGAAGAAAGCCGAGAAGATCGCCAAGAAGTTCAAGAAAGGCAAGGCGATGGACTTCGAGGATCTCAAGGACCAGTTCCAGCAGATGCGCAACATGGGCGGCATGGCTGGCCTGCTCGACAAGTTGCCTGGCATGGGTGGCATGATGCAGGCGGCTCAGGATCCGGCGGCCATGAAGCAGATGAAGCACATGGAAGCGTTGATCGACTCCATGACCATCAAGGAGCGCCGTAACCCGGACATCATCAAGGGCTCGCGCAAGAAGCGCATTGCCATGGGCGCCGGGCTGGAGATTCAGGATCTGAACCGCCTCATGAAACAGCAGAAGATGATGGCCAAGATGATGAAGAAGATGCGTACCAAGGGTGGCATGAAGAACATGATGCGTGGCCTGGAAGGCATGATGGGCGGAAACGGTGGCCCTGGCGGTACCGGTGGTCCGGGTGGCGGTATGCCCCCGGGCGGCATGGGTGGCGGTATGCCGCCGATGTGATTGACGCTTCACGCGACACGCATCATGCAACACGCGGGCAGGGCAGGTGGAAACCTCTCTGCCCGCGCTGCGTTTGGGGTGGGTGATAAGACCTTATTCAAAGGCACTTTCACCACAGTGTTCACGGAGCACACAGAGAGAGGATATGGTTCTGTAGGAGCTCTCGTGCTCGTTAGGGTATGCCTGCAAGCGATCCGAGCCTTGGCGAGGTATGGATTCCAGAAGCGAGTTTCGAGTACCGAGTTTCGAAAATCCAAAACCGGTAGCCGGGCGCGAGGCTTGGATCTTTGCCTTTCGAAACTCATTTCCTCGCTTGGGCTCGGATCGCGGTCGAACGACCGCTCCTACAGGTGCCCCGAAGCGTTTTAGTGGCTAAATGCTTGTTGTGCAGATCTTCTGCCTGTATAATCCGCGCCCTTCGCGGCCTTTCCCAGTTTTCTATGGATTCGGGGGTTGGCTTTCAAGCGGATACGATGGCTCGCTATGCCCTCCTCGGCAGGCGGCCGGGAAACCGGATTGATAAACAGGTAGATAAACCATGGTAATTATTCGTCTCGCTCGCGGCGGTTCCAAGAAGCGCCCGTTCTACAGCATTGTTGTTGCCGATAGCCGTAACGCCCGTGATGGTCGTTTCATCGAGCAACTGGGTTTCTACAACCCCATCGCCCGTGGCGGTGAAATCCCTCTGAAGCTGAACCTGGAAAGCCTGGACGCCTGGGTTGGTAAAGGTGCTCAGCTGTCTGACCGCGTCAAGACCCTGGTTAAGCAGGCCCGTAAGGAAGCCTGATGACCACTGGAGGGCAGCCGTCCTCTGAGCTGGAGGTTGTTGGCCGCATCCTCGGGGTGCACGGCGTGCAGGGGTGGGTAAAGGTTTTTTCCGATACTGACCCCCGCGACAACATCCAGCACTACCAGCCCTGGCATCTCAAGCAAGGTGGCCAGTGGAAGCCGGTGAAAGTCACCGGCTTCCGTCCCCAGGGCAAGGGCCTGATCGCACAACTGGAAGGTATCACCGACCGGAACATGGCGGCGGCGCTGGTGGGGCAGGAAATCGGGATACCCCGTGACCTGCTGCCACAGTCTGGCGGTGGTGAATATTACTGGCGTGATCTGATCGGGCTGCGGGTCTTTGAAAAAGACGGCGCAGACCTGGGCAAGGTCGTGAAAATGCTGGAAACCGGTGCCAACGATGTACTCGTGGTGCGTGGTGACAGCAACAGCCTGGATCGCCGTGAGCGGTTGATTCCCTGGCTGCCGGACGACGTTGTTACCGATGTGAATCTGGCCGATGGCCACATGACGGTAGACTGGGACCCGGACTTTTAGCATGACGACGGATTCGACGCCGTACACGGTGACTCTGGTAACCCTGTTTCCAGAGATGGCCAGGGCGATTACCGACTTCGGCGTGACGCGGCGGGCAGTGGAAAATGGCCAGCTGCAGGTGGAAACCGTGAATCCACGGGATTTCACCGAAGATCGTCACCGCACCGTGGATGATCGCCCCTTTGGTGGTGGCCCCGGCATGGTGATGAAGGTGGACCCGCTGGCGAAAGCACTGCAGTCTGCCCGCGCTGCCAACCCGGCAGCCACTGTGATTTATCTGTCCCCCCAGGGGCAGCCGCTGACCCAGGCGAAAGCTGAGGCGTTGGCACAGCAGCCCGGCCTGGTGTTATTGGCGGGGCGCTATGAAGGCGTAGATGAGCGTTTGCTTGAAGCCGAGGTGGATGAACAGCTCTCCATCGGTGACTACGTCCTCAGCGGCGGCGAGCTGCCGGCGCTGGTGCTGATCGATGCGGTCAGCCGACTGATTCCCGGAGTGCTGGGTCACCAGGATTCCGCTGAGCAGGATTCGTTTTCAGGCGAATTCGAAAACCTGCTGGATTGTCCGCACTACACCCGCCCGGAGGTGTACAACGGACAGGCAGTGCCGCCGGTACTGCTGAGTGGCAATCACGAGTTGATTCGCCGCTGGCGCCTCAAGCAGGCGCTGGGACGGACCTGGCAACAGCGTCCCGACCTGCTGGAACGCCGCCGGGCGCGGGGTTTGAGCAAAGAAGAGCAACAGCTGCTGGATGAGTTCATCGCCGAGCAGCCGTCGCATACAGCAAAACCGAACGAATAGGAGCATTGCCATGAGCGGCAAGAACCTGATCATCCAGGGCATCGAAAATGCCCAGCTGAAAGCCGACCTGCCGGAATTCGGCGCCGGTGACACCGTTACCGTACAGGTAAAGGTGAAAGAAGGTACCCGTGAGCGTCTGCAGGCGTTCCAGGGCGTTGTTATTGCCCGTCGTAACCGCGGTCTGAACTCTGCGTTCACCGTGCGCAAGATCTCCCACGGTGTGGGCGTTGAGCGTGTATTTCAGCTGCACAGCCCGCTGATCGACTCCATTGAAGTCGTTCGTCGTGGTGACGTGAGCCGCGCCAAGCTCTACTACCTGCGTGACCGCTCTGGTAAGTCCGCTCGAATCAAAGAAAAGATTCGTTAAGACTGACGGACTCGTCGGGTCTGCCGAGGGCGAATGTTGGTTCAGCCTTTGCTGTAGGGCATGCGGAATCAACCTCTGGACGGGCAGACCAAAAGCTCCAACAAAAAAGCCGCTTCCTTTCGGGAGGCGGCTTTTTTGTGGGCCGCTCTGCGGCTGCAACACGCAACATGCTTCATGCAACACGCAAACCCGGGAGCGCACCCGGACTTCTGCATTCCACGAATGCCGCTGTAGGAGCTTGCCTGCAAGCGATCCGAGCCTGAGCGAGGTAAGGATTCCAGAGGCGCATCTCGAATATGTACGAGAGCCAACTGGTTGGCAGAAGGCGGGTGGTTATTCTACAGGGACCATGCCAGCGGAGAGCTTTTCGGCCAACAAGTTGGCTCTCCTACAGCGGGCTATCGAGAGTGTTTTACCGACGCAAAAAAGGCCCGCCCGGGTTGCCGGGCGGGCCTTTTTGCGTCAGGCGTCAGGCGTCAGGCGCTTCATGCCTTCTTCAACATCCGATAGCCCCATAACAGCACCAGCGCGCCGACGATGGCGGTGACGAAGCTGCCCAGGCTGAAGCTGCCCACGGAGCCGCCGATACCGGTGATCGAGCCCAGCCAGCCGCCCACAAAGGCGCCGGCGATGCCGAGCAGGATGGTGACGATAAAGCCGCCGGGATCCTTGCCCGGCATGATCCATTTGGCCACGATGCCTGCGATCAGGCCGAAAACGATCCAGGACAGAATGCCCATTTGTCTCTCCTTGCTATTTCAATCATTGTCTTCAGGTCATAGATGCCAGAATCGGCGGCGTTTGTCGTTCGGTTATGTCGGTATGGGGGTAATATTTGGTAAAAGGGGGTACCGGATGCATAAGGTTGTGAATGACAGCAATTAGTGATGAACATGCTCGCCTTATTGATGCCTGGCTGGATCAGCAGTGGCTGGAAAAGGGGCTGAGTGAGCACAGTCTGAGCAATTACCGGCGGGATCTGCATCAGCTGTCTGCGTGGCTGCAGTCGCAGTCTGGCAGATTATTGACTTGCCAGCGGGCCGACCTGCAAGACTATCTGGCGTATCGGTTTTCACAGGGGCTGGCAGCCAGTTCGTCCGCTCGACAGTTGTCGGCGATCAAGGGGTTCTACCGCTGGCTCAAGCGGGAGGGGCGTATCGCCGAAGACCCGGCATTGCTGATCGAACGGCCGAAAACCGGCCGTCCTTTGCCCAAGACGCTGACCGAGGCCGATGTGGAGGCGCTGCTCAATGCGCCGGATCTGGATACCCCGCTGGGCCTGCGTGACCGAGCCATGCTGGAAGTGCTCTATGCCACCGGCTTGCGGGTCACCGAACTGGTCACCCTGACCCAGAGTCAGATCAACCCCCGTCAGGGGCTGGTACGGGTGATCGGCAAAGGAGACAAGGAGCGCCTGGTGCCGTTGGGCGAAGAGGCTTTGCACTGGCTGGTGCGCTACCTGCGCGAGGGGCGGCCGCTGCTACTCGGCAACGATCAGGAGCTGTTGTTTCCCAGTCAGCGTGGTACCTGCATGACTCGGCAGACCTTTTGGCACCGCATCAAGCAAATGGCCACAGTGGCAGGGGTGCAAAAAAGCCTGTCACCTCATACACTGCGCCATGCGTTTGCCACACATTTATTGAATCATGGCGCGGACTTGCGCGTGGTGCAGCTGTTGTTGGGGCACAGCGACCTTTCCACCACCCAGATTTACACCCATGTGGCGCAGCAGCGCTTACAGGATCTATACCAGAAACATCACCCGCGCTCGGGAACCTGATCGGCCAGCGGGGTTCTAATCAGGGAACATGAAGGAGTAACGACAGAATGAAAAAATGGTTTGTATTCGCCCTGATGGGGCTGGTCACCGCCTGTGGGGCAGAAACCGGGGAAACCGCGACAGCGGCAGCAGTCAACAACGCAGAGCCGGTTGCCAATGAGGGCAAGATCCGTGAAGTGATGGAAGAGGCCTTTGATGGCATCAAGATTTCTGCGGTACGTCCTTCTCCCATCGCCGGTGTGGTAGAGGTGGAAGTGCAGGGCCGTGACACCGTCTATGTCAGCAATGATGGCGGCTATGTGCTGGTGGGGAATCTGCTGCAGATCAAGGACGGCGAAGTGATTGATCCCGCCGAACAGCGCCTTGAGCAGGTGCGCATGGAAGGGATTTCCAAGCTGGATCTGTCCCAGATGATCACTTATCCGGCGGAAGACCAGAAGCACGAGATCTATGTGTTTACTGACATTACCTGTGGTTATTGCCGCAAGTTGCACCGTCATATCGAGGAATACAACGAGGAAGGTGTCACCGTGCATTATCTGGCCTTCCCCCGTGGTGGCCCTGCCGCCAAGTCTGCCGAGGCCATGCGCCATATCTGGTGTGCTGAAGACCCGGCCAAGGCGCTTACGGATGCCAAGCTCAATGACCAGATCAGCGAAGCGGAGCTGGGTGATTGTGCCAAGCCGGTGGATGCACAGTATGGTCTGGGGCTGAAGTTCGGTGTGCGCGGCACGCCGGCCATCTATACCACCGACGGCAAGCAGCTGGGTGGCTATGTGAGCCCTGACCAGCTGATGGACCGCCTCGACTAAAAGCCGCGTAAAATCTCTCTTCCAGGGCCCGCCAGTCAGCGTGAAACCGCCGGCTGGCGGGCCTTCTACATTGACTGCGACCGGCCGCCCCGTTAATGTGTCCGCCTTATTTTCACTCCGACCTGGTTCACAGATTCAGGTCTCGTCCAAGGTGCTGTCGTGGAAACCGATTTCCAGCGAATTCGTCGTTTGCCTCCCTATGTCTTCAATATCGTTGGAGAACTGAAGAAGGCTGCGCGAGCGCGGGGTGAGGACATCATCGATTTCGGTATGGGCAACCCGGATCAGCCCACTCCGAAGCATATCGTGGACAAGCTGACCGAGACGGTACAGCGCGGCGATACCCATCGTTATTCCCAGTCCCGCGGCATTCCGCGACTGCGCAAGGCGATCACTGACTGGTATCAGCGCCGCTACAATGTGGATCTGGATCCGGAATCCGAGGCCATTGTCACCATCGGTTCCAAGGAAGGCCTGGCCCACCTGGCGCTGGCGACGATGGGGCCCGGGGATACTGTGCTGGTGCCCAACCCCAGCTACCCGATTCACCCCTACGGTTTCGTGATCTCCAATGCGGATATCCGCCACGTGCCCATGGTGAAAGGGGTGGATTTCTTTGTGGAGCTGGAGCGCGCCATCAAGGAATCCTGGCCCAAGCCGAAGATGCTGGTGCTGAACTTCCCCGGTAACCCCACCGGCCAGTGTGTCGAGCTGGAGTTCTTCGAGAAGGTGGTGGCTATTGCCCGCGAGCACCAGATCTGGGTGGTGCATGATATTGCCTATGCCGACATCGTGTTTGACGGCTACAAGGCACCGTCCATTCTCGAAGTGGAAGGGGCCAAGGATGTGGCAGTGGAATTCTTTTCCCTGTCAAAGAGTTACAATATGCCCGGCTGGCGGGTGGGGTTCTGCTGCGGCAACCCGGAACTGATCAATGCGCTGGCGCGGATCAAGTCCTATCTGGATTACGGCACCTTTACGCCGATTCAGGTGGCGGCCATTGCGGCGCTGGAAGGGGATCAGAGCTGTGTCGGCGAGATCTGCGAGATGTATCGCAAGCGCCGGGATGTGCTGGTAGATGGCCTCGCCGAGATTGGCTGGCAGGTAGAGCGGCCGCGCGCCACTATGTTCGTGTGGGCGGAAATCCCGGAGCCCTACAGGGCCATGGGCTCACTGGAGTTCTCCAAGAAGCTCCTCACTGATGCTGGTGTGGCAGTCTCCCCAGGCGTCGGTTTTGGTGAATATGGCGATGATCATGTGCGCTTTGGCCTGATTGAAAATGAACAACGCACCCGGCAGGCGATCCGCGGCATCAAGAAGATGTTCCGCGACGATGGTCTGCTGGGCTGATGCGGTGGCCGCCTGAGCGGCTGCCGGTCGATTGAATTACATGCAATGAAACGAGGAAACGCTGTGGATCCAGTGAAGGTGGGTATTGCAGGTCTGGGCACTGTGGGCTCGGGCACCGTTAACGTGCTGAAGCGCAACGCACGGGATATTGCCCGTCGTGTGGGGCGCCCGATCGAGATTACCCATATTGGTGCCCGTCGCGACCATCCGGACTGTGACATCAGCGGTATTCGCGTTTCCCGTGATATTTTTGCGGTGGCCTCCGACCCGGACATCGATATCCTGGTGGAGCTGATCGGTGGTATCGATACCGCCCGTGAGCTGGTGCTCACCGCCATCAAGAACGGCAAGCATATTGTCACCGCCAACAAGGCGCTGATTGCCGAGCATGGCAACGAGATCTTCCAGGCGGCAGAAGCCAATGGCGTGGATGTGGCGTTCGAAGCTTCCGTGGCCGGCGGTATTCCGATTCTGAAATCCCTGGGCGAAGGTCTGGCGGCCAACCACGTGAACTGGCTGGCGGGCATCATCAACGGTACCGGCAATTTCATTCTCACCGAGATGGAAGAAGGGGCACGCGCCTTTTCCGATGTGCTGGATGAAGCCCAGAAGCTGGGCTATGCCGAAGCCGATCCCACCTTCGATGTGGAAGGCATTGATGCGGCCCACAAGCTGACCATCCTGGCCTCCATTGCCTTTGGTATTCCGCTGCAGTTCTCCAAGGTCTATACCGAGGGGATCAGCCGTATCACCATCGAAGACGTGGCCAGTGCGGCGCACTTCGGCTATCGCATCAAGCACCTGGGCATCGCCAAGGACACCGGTAACGGCATCGAGCTGCGCGTGCACCCGACTCTGATTCCGAAAGAAACCATGCTGTCCGCCGTGAATGGCGTGATGAACGCAGTAATGATCCACGGTGATGCCGTGGGCCCGACCATGTTCTACGGTGCCGGCGCCGGTGCCGAGCCCACCGCGTCTGCGGTGGTGGCGGATATCATCGAGCTGGGCCGTGCCCTGACCGTGGATCATGAAGAGCGGGTGCCTTATCTGGGCTTCCACACCGACCACATGTCTGACGACCCGATCCTGACCATCGACGATGTGGCCTGCAGCTTCTACCTGCGCCTGCACGTACAGGACAAGGCCGGGGTGCTGGCGGACATCACCCGGATCCTCAGCGACAATAATGTCAGCATTGATGCGCTGGTTCAGCGGGAAGTGGATCAGGGGCTGGTGCCCATCGTGATGATGACTCACCAGGTCCGCGAGGGCGACATGAACGCCGCGTTGAACAAGATCGCTGCCCTGGACACCGTGGATAGCGATATAATGCGCATCCGGGTAGAGACGCTGGACGCCTAAACGCCAGAGGCCTGACGCCAGACGCCTGACGCGGTAGAATGCGCCGTCCTGGCGTCCAGCCTCGGGCATCCGGCGTCAGGCTGGCTGACAAGAACACACACTTTCGAGAACAGCAGAGCCTGGCTTAGAGGCTGTGCATCAGAAGCAGAGACCAAACCCATGCCTTTTCGTGACCGTTACACCGGCCTGATCAACCGTTACCGCGACCACCTGCCGGTGAATGATGACACGCCGATCATCAGCCTGGGTGAAGGTAACACCCCGCTGATCCGCCTGAAGAACATCCCCAGGATGCTGGGCAAGGACGTGGATATCTACGTCAAATACGAAGGCCTGAACCCCACCGGTTCCTTCAAGGACCGCGGCATGACCATGGCGGTGACCAAGGCCGTGGAAGAGGGCAGCAATGCCATCATCTGTGCCTCCACCGGTAATACTTCCGCTGCGGCGGCTGCCTATGCTGCCCGTGCCGGCATCACCGCATTCGTGCTGATCCCGGAAGGCAAGATCGCCATGGGTAAGCTGGCCCAGGCAATGATGTACGGTGCCGTGATCATGCAGATCCGTGGCAACTTCGATCAGGGCATGGAGCTGGTCAAGCAGGTGGCTGAGAAGGCGCCGGTAACCATCGTGAACTCGGTGAACCCCTATCGTTTGCAGGGCCAGAAGTCTGCTGCCTTCGAAATCGTGGAAGAGCTGGGCCGTGCCCCGGATTTCCACTGTCTGCCTGTGGGTAACGCGGGCAATATCACCGCTCACTGGATGGGCTACAGCGAATACAAGAAAGCCGGTGTGGTGAACTCTGCGCCGAAGATGGTCGGTTATCAGGCTGAAGGCGCTGCACCGTTCATGCGTGGCGGCCCGGTGGCAGATCCCGAGACCGTGGCAACCGCTATCCGTATCGGTAACCCGCAGTCCTGGGACAAGGCCTGGGCCCTGCAGAAGGACTCCGGTGGCTGGTTCGATGAACTGACCGACAAGGAAATCCTGGCGGCCCAGAAGATGCTCGCCGAGAAAGAAGGCGTATTCTGTGAGCCCGCTTCCGCGGCCTCTCTGGGTGGCGCCATGCGCGACATCCTGAGCGGCAAGATTCCGGAAGGGTCTACCATCGTCTGCACCCTGACCGGTAACGGCCTGAAGGATCCGGATACCGCCATCGCGCAGTGTCAGGACAGCCGCATGGTGACTATCGATGCGGAACTGGAGGCGGTGAAAGGCGCCATCCTGTCCAATATGGAATAACAAAACGTTCGCTCAAAAAGGACGTTAACCCCCAAGGAGCGGGCCGGTTATTACCGGCCCGTTTTTTTGTCTCAGGAGACTACAACAGTGGAACTACAACCCTCTGACGCTGTGTTTCAGAGCTATGGGAGATGCTGCGCATCCGAGCATTTCTTCGAAGATTTCTATCGCATTTTTCAGGGCAAGAGCGATGAAGTGCGCAGTGTCTTTGTCAACACCGACATGGACGAGCAGCGCCGCTTGCTGCGGGCCGGGATCATGTGGTTGATCATGGTGGCTCGAGGTGCCTCGGACAACAAGCTGGCCCATCTGGGCAAGACCCATAACCGCGAGGGTTACAACATCCAGCCTTATCTCTATGAGTATTGGCTGGAAGCTCTGCTGGAAACCGTGGCCAAACATGACAAGCAGCACAGTGATGATCTGGGTCGTCACTGGCGCACCGTGCTGCAACCCAGCATCGACAAGATCCGCGGCGCCTACTGATTCCTCACTGTGATTTCCGGTCAGGGACGACCGTATCCTCCCTCCCTCTGGAGCCGCTCGGAGCTTATCCTTGTCTGTTGATTCGCGCGAGAGAGCTAGCCTCAAGCTACAAGCTAAAACGCGACTTGATGCCTCTGTGAGAGCTGTGCCGTGCCCGCGTCCATGACTTGGGCTCGCGGGCTCAGGGTCAGACCCGCACAGGCCTTGCCCGCGTTGTAGGTTGTAGCTTGAGGCTGACTTTCTTGGATTCCTGGGCTGTCAGGGATCATGATGAGGGAGTGGGTGAATTACGGAGAGATGCCATGACAAACCAGGTTACCGTCAACGGCTTCCGCCAGGATGAGGGCGGCGATTGGGTGATGGAATTGTCCTGTGGCCATCGCCAGCACGTCCGTCACCAACCCCCCTTTATCAATCGCCCCTGGGTCACTACCGCTGAAGGTCGGCTCCAGCATCTGGATATGGTGGTCACCTGTACCCAGTGCCAGCGGGGGATGCCGGTGCCTGGATGAACGCCAGACGCTGGATGCCTGACGCTAAACCCCTGAAGCAAACCCAAATACTTGCTATACCCCGCTGTAGGAGCTTGCCTGCAGGCGATCCGAGCCTAAGCGAGGTAGGGATTCCAGAAGCACATCTCGAAGATCGAACTCCAAATCTCTCCCCATGCTTCTGTTTTTGCCTTTAGAAACTCGCCTCTCGTCTTTTACCTCGCCAGGGCTCGGATCGCTTGCAGGCAAGCTCCTACAGCGGGTTGTAGCGGGGGTTTTACCGACGCAAAAAGGCCCGCCCGGGTTACCGGGCGGGCCTTTTTGCGTCAGGCGTCAGGCGTCAGGCGTCAGGCGTCAGGCGTCAGGCGTCAGGCGTCAGGCGTCAGGCGTCAGGCGTCAGGCGTCAGGCGTCAGGCGTCAGGCGTTCCGCAACCTCGTATGCTTGTTAATGGTGTGCTGCAGGCTGAACAGGGACGGCAGGTGGGGGCCGATGACGCCCTTGCCGGTGGTCAACAGGGCGCCGCTCAGATCCCGTTGCGGGTCGGCCCAGCAGTAGATGCTGATAAAGCCCAGGTGGCCAAACGCCTTCGGCGCGCCGGGGCCGAACATGCCCATGCCGCGGTTGCCGAGCATGAAGCCATTGGAGAAGTTCAGCGGCAGCATCAGGCTGCGGTCGAAGCGGGGGCGGTGCCAGGCGGGTTCCAGTGCCCGTGCCACGGTTTCCGGCTTGAAGATCTGCTGGCCGTTGTATTCACCGTTATTGAGTAGCATCTGGAAGAAGCGGCTGGCTTCTTCGGCGGTGGCATACAGGTTGCCGGCCGGCACGATGACATCCTGGAAGCGGTTATCGTTGGAGACGTCGACCACTTCATCGATGGTGCCGCCCACCGCATGGTTGAGGAACAGATCCACCACCTTGAAAGGGACCCCGGTGGAAACATCCATGGCCCGTTCCGGGCCGGTGCTACCGAAGGTGAAATACTTCATTCCCATGGGCTTTCTCACCACCCTGTCCAGGGTGGCATTGAGATCTTCCCCGGTGACCGCTTCCACCACCCGGCCGATAATAAAGCCGGCGGTGACCGCATGGTAGGCCTGGGTATTCAGGGTGGTGGGTTTGGCGGCACAGAGAATGTCGAAGATTTCCTCGGGGCGGAACAGCACGTCCGCTGACACCGGCTCCTGGGGGCGCGGGATGCCGGCCTGGTGAGTGAGCAGGTGCCGGATGGTGGTGCGGCCCTTGCCGTTCTGGCCGTACTTGGGCAGATAACGAGTGACCGGATCATCCAGATCCAGCTGCCCGGTTTCCACCAGGTGATGAATCATCATGGCAGCCACTACCTTGGAGGCAGAGAACAGGCATACCGGGGTATCCGGGGTCATGATGCGCTGACTTTCCGGGTCGGCGAAGCCGATGCTGCGGTTGATCATGATCTCGCCATGACGACGCAGGCACAGGCTCATGGCCGGGCTCATGCCTCCACGGTAGAGCTTGCGGGTCGCGCGCCAGATGGCTTCCACCTGTGCGGAGGCCATGCCGGTCTTTTCCAGCGGGGCTTCTTCACCTTGCCGGATCAGGCTGTCCAGGCTGCGGGGAATACGGTTGGCCTGCTTGCTGATCAGGCGACTGACACGGGGACGAAGAGCCATTTAAACCTCTGAAAAGTCGACGAAAGTGCACCGGTAAAACACAGTGTATCGGCTGCGGTCAGCTATTTTGCATGGCCCGTCGGCCCCTGCAATGGTCATGCGAGCCATCCGCCTGACGCAAAATCACAATCCGGATGGCCCAACGGGCAAGCGGCCATGGGTTACACTCAGCCTGTGGCTACAAGTTTTGCCGTTACGGAACCGGGACAATCCGGATAAAACAACAACCGCAACGTGCGTCGTTCACGCAGGAGGTAACCGTGACCACCATCAAACAGTCCGATTTCCAGAGCTTTGCCGAGTTTTACCCCTATTACCTGCAGGAACATGGCAACCCTACCTGCCGTCGGCTGCATTTCTTCGGCACTCTGGGGGTGTTGGCCATTCTACTGGGCGTGATTTACACCGGCACTCTGTCCGGGCTGATTCTGTTGCCCATCGTTGGCTATGGCTTTGCCTGGGTGGGACACTTCTTCTTCGAGAAGAATCGCCCGGCCACCTTCAAGCACCCCTGGTACAGCCTTGCTGGTGATTTTGTGATGTTCAAGGACATCCTTACAGGCCGTATCGCCTGGTAGGTAGTGGATTGTCGATGACCGCAGTAGAAATTTTCGTTCCGGGCCAGGCCAGGGAATCGTCGGCCGATTTGCCGGATCTGGACAGCAAGGCGAATATTGATGCCATGGTTCATGGTTTCTATCGTCGCTTGCTGGAGGATCCGGTGATGGCACCGGTATTCTTCGAGGTGGCGGGGATCGATCTCAACAAGCATCTGCCGATCATCTGCCAGTACTGGCACAAGATGCTGCTGGGGGACAGGGCTTATCAGCGGCACATGATGGAGAAACATCGTGCGCTGGATGACAAGCTGCCTTTGACTGGCGCCCATCACGAGCGTTGGCTGGGCCATTTCATGGCCAATCTGGAAGGGCGCTTTGCCGGCCCCAATACGGATCGGGCCCGCCGCCTGGCGGCGCGCATCATGGATAATCTTTACCTGCAGCTGCAGACCCGCCGCTCACGGGTAGGCTAGATCATCGGCACCAGCCAGTTGCCAAGCAGCAGGGCGCTGCCACCCAGATAGCAGCTGCGAATCAGTACCGGGTCGGATTGCAGGGCCTGACGGCGTAACTGGAAGTAAAGGCCTGCGCCGAGCAGACCCGCGGCCACCGCGATGACAGTAATCCACATCAAGAGCTGCATGTTTTTGTCCTTGTCGCTTCTCTCTTTGTGTCTTTTTAACGCTGCCTGACTGGCTGGTCAATGATCTGCCGCCTGTGCTGACAAGCGGCAGCAGTGTTTTGGCGTCGGGCATCAGGCGTCAGGCATCCAGCGTCTTATCCAATGATCCCCTGCGCCTGCAGGGTGTTGAATTCGTCTTCGCTGAGGCCCAGTTCGTCACGCAGGATGGCGGCATTGTGGCTGCCCACCTCACCACCGGGCCAGCGGGTTTCTCCGGGAGTGTCGGCCAGGCGCGGAGTGATGGCGGGGATCTTCAGGGGTTTGCCGTTGATTTCCACCTGCTGGAACAGCCCGCGGGCCTGGAAATGCGGGTCCTGCATCATGTCGGCCACCGAGTAGATCGGTCCGGACGGGACCCGTGCCTCTTCCAGGATAGCGAGTACCTGCTCACTGGGCAGGCTGCGGCACCAGCTGTCCAGGGCTTCATCAATGGCAGCTTCGTTTTCCACCCGGCCGGCATTGCTGGCCATGGCCGGATCCTCGGCCATGTCGGGGCGCCCGGCAGCGGTCATCAGCCGTTTGAAGATAGAGTCGCCATTGCCGCCGATGACCACAAACTTGCGATCAGCGCAGCGGTAGGTGTTGGTGGGTACGATGCCGGTGACGGTGGAGCCGGAAGGCTCGCGGATCACGCCAGCGCCATCAAATTCCGGGATCACCCCTTCCAGCAGATTGAACACCGACTCGAACAGGGCCACATCCACCACCTGGCCTTGCTTGCTGGACTGACGCTCGAACAGGGCGAGCAGGATGCCCAGCGCGGCGTGCAGGCCGGCAATGGTATCGCCCAGGGACAGGTTGGGGCGCACCGGACGTTCGTCGGGGAAGCCGTTCACATAGCGCAGGCCGCCAATGCCTTCACACACGGAGGCATAGCCGGGCTTGCTGGCGTAGGGGCCGGTCTGGCCGTAGCCGGAGATGCGGGTATAGACCAGCCCGGGATTGTCTTCGGCAAAGCTGTCAGGCCCCAGGCCCCAGTTTTCCATGGTGCCAGGACGGAAGTTTTCGATCACCACATCGGCCTTGGCCATCAGCTTGCGCACCAGCGCCTTGCCCTCATCGGTTTTCAGATCCAGGGTCACGGATTTCTTGTTGCGCCCCAAGCTGCGCCACCAGAATGAGGTGCCATCCTCATCCAGCTTGCGCCAGCCGCGAATGGGATCACCGCCGGGGGGTTCCACCTTCACCACATCTGCACCGAAATAGGCCAGCAGGGTGCCGGTGAAGGGGCCTGCCAGCAGTTGGCCGAGTTCGACGACCCGGATACCTTCCAGGGGCAGTCGGCGGGATGAGGTGTGGCTCATGATGTCTCCGTTGTATGTACCTTGTTTACGCTGCCAAGAGCCTAGCGGATTGTGCCCGCTGCTGGCAGTGACGTTTTCTGTCGAAAATCCCTATGGATAGGGTCATGGCTGGGCCCAGGCTAGTGGTTGGCACTATTTTCATGGCCCCTATACAATCCGCCGCCAGCCTTGAGGAAATGCCATGACCCCGGAACGTTATCGCCGCATCTGTGAGACCCTGGATCGCCGTCAGCCTGATCTGACCGTAATCATGGATGGGGTGCACAAACCCCACAATATTGCTGCCATCGTGCGTACCTGCGATGCGGTGGGGATTCTGGATGTGCATGCCATTCTGCCCAAAAACCGGGCCAGGGTGGCGGCGGGTACCGCCATGGGCTCCCAGCGCTGGGTCAAGGTGCACAAACACGAAGACAGCACGCCGGTGATTCGTGAACTGCAAGGGCAGGGCGTCCAGGTGCTGGCAGCACATCTGTCGGACACGGCGATTCCCTACCGGGAAGTGGATTACAGCAAGCCCACCGCATTGTTGCTGGGTACCGAAAAATTCGGGGTCAGTGATGAAGCTGCCGCGGCAGTGGACCAGCATGTGATCATTCCGATGATGGGCATGGTGGAGTCATTCAACGTGAGTGTGGCTGCCGCCATCATTCTTTCCGAGGCCTGTGAGCAGCGTCGCGCCAAGGGCTTCTATGAGCAGCCGCAGCTGGATCCTGCCCGTTACCAGGAACTGCTGTTCCGCTGGGGCCACGAAAAGATTGCCCGTTTGTGTGATGCCCACGGTGTGCCGTATCCGGAGCTTGACGAAGAGGGTCAGGTCAAGGACAGCGCCGCCCTCACGGCGCTGCTGCAGAAGAGCGACTGAGTGCTGGGGTCGGCTTTGCCTTGGGGGCATGGCTGACCTGCCAGTGAAAATCGCTGGCGCCGCCTTCTCCCACCCAGGCCGGAAACCACAGGGTGTTATCCATGGTGGCGTACCGCAGCCGGGTAATATCGATGCCCTGTGCCTTTGCCAGTGTCACCACGCGCTGTAATACCTTGCCGTGGTGAATCCGGTCGGGGCGATCGGTGGTGTCGATGATGGCCTGATGGATCAGCTTGTTGAAGGTCTCCCGGGGGATGCCGGAAAAATTCATCCGGTCCAGATCCGCAATGAAGGCATCTGCCAGTGCAGGTACGGTGGTAAAGCGTCCTTCATTGTTCAATGCCACCAGCCGCTTGTGCACCACCTCATCGTACTTTTTGAACGCACCTTCATCCTCCGCGGCTGCCAGTGCCACGATGGCTTCACCCAGGCTGTTCATATTGGCGTAGTCCAGTTTGGGAATAGCCCCCATCAGATCAATCACCGTGCGCGGCAGCCCGCTGCTCTGGAAACCCAGTCGAGGGGTAGCGCCGGGGTAGCGCTCGTACTCGGTGGTGCTGCTGGCATCATCTTCATAGAACATGTTCATGTTGACCCCATCCAGGAAGGCATCAAACAGGCCCTCGGGCACCACCGGCATATGGTTGCTGAAAAACATTTCCCAGCCCTGGTTGGAATCCATGTGCAGCCAGTCTCCCGGTAGCCGGGTGGCATTCATTCTCTGTTCGAATGCACTCATTTTTCCGTCTACCACACCGTACTCCTGTTGCCCGTACACGGACTGAAAGCTGACGCGGGCGCCTTCCAGGTTGTGGAAATCAATGGCGAAGTGAATGCGCGGTTCACGCAAGAACATGACGAAAAATTTCAGCACCTTGACGCTGCCGATGGCAAAGCGGGAAGGAATGGTGACGGACTGTTCGTAGAAATCCACCTGGAATTTCTGGCTGAAAAACGTCGGCATGAAGGCATACCAGATGCGGGCTTTCACCAGCATGGAGACACGCACCGGGCCATCCTTGACGGCAATCGGCGTGGCCTTGATGTTTTTGCGGGTATCCAGGTCAACACGCAGCTTCTGGTTGAGAATGCCGGTGCTGATGTTCACGTAGATATTGTCGAAGACGCTGGTGTCCTGATGGGGCCCCAGGCGCGGTGCCATGGAATGGATCTGGGTAAAATCATCCGGTTCGTAATCCAGATCCATCAGGGTGCTTTGCACATGGCCAGCGTCCAGATCGGCGCTGACATAATCCGCCCGGGAGCGTTCCGGGTTGTTGCGCACCAGATAAACATAGCGGGGTTGGTTGCGGGGTGATTCGAGGCGAATTTCCTGCAGGACTTCACCGCTTTCGAGTGGATGCTGACTTGCGGAATAGCGGGCATTTCCGCCATCGCGGAACATGAAAACCAGTTCGTCAAAATCGTCGAAGATGCCGGGTTTGCCTTCCGGTGGATGATCATTTTCCCCTTCGATCCAGATCAGACCGGTCTTGTCGAATTCATCAATCTGGAACGGGACAGGAATGAATTTGCCGGCGCGAACCGCCATGACGGACAGTTCCTCAATGGGAATGCCAAGATGACCGGGCAGCTCGAACCCCTTCATCTCCATGGGATAAAGATAGGTGAACTGGGTGGTGTCCAGTGCCTTGATGGTGGCGTCCAGCTGGGCGCTGGAAATCTTGCTCAGCCCGGGGGCCCACCGGCCCATGGCGCTGGGATCGGCTTTATAGAATTCAAGGAAATGCTGGAAATAGGCATCTGGCACTCCCTCTGTCCAGATCTCGCGTGCCTGGAGGGGGCTGCCAAGGCTGACCAGTAGCGTGATCAGTCCAGCCCATGCCTGTCTGGCGGTCATTTTGTTATTCTCTGCGACGTTTTTGGATAGGCGACGGAGCCAAGAGTATGACAAGCGACCCGAAAAGAGTAGGCCTCAACGCCTTGCACCAGCGGCTCCACCGCGTATTGCCCAACGTGAAACTGACTTGCCAGCCATTACCACAGACGCCGTCACTCAAGCTGTGGCTGCTGGATGAGCTGTTTCCCGAGCAGGCGCTGGAGCCGGGTATCGTTAACGCCATCATGGAGGAGCCTCCGTACTGGTCATTCTGCTGGGCATCAGGACAGGTATTGGCAGAGTATCTGATAGGCCATCCTCAGTGGGTGAAGGGGCGCTGTGTGGTGGATGTGGGGCCTGGCTCCGGCGTCGTTGCCATCGCCGCTGCCATGGCGGGGGCTCGCAAGGTGATCGCCTGCGATCTGGATGAGGATGCGTTAACGGCTACCGGGGTTAATGCCGAGGAAAACGGAGTTGTCATCGAACTCAGTCAGGATCTGGAAAGCGCACTTGAGGAAGCGGATCTGGTCACCGCGGCGGACATTCTCTACGACCGGGAGAACCTGCCTTTACTGGCCATGTTCCAGAAAGCGGAGCGGGTATTGTTAGCGGATTCCCGGGTGCCGGATCTTGACCCTGTGGGCTATCAATTACTGGGTGAGTGGCAGTCTTGCACCTGGCCGGATCTGGGCGAATCCAGTGAATACAATGGTGTCCGGCTGTTTGCTTCGGAACCGTAGCGAAAAATACCGGTCACAGATCACACGAGGCGAGAGCTATCGGTGTCGAGCTCCCTGGCTTGGCGCTGCCTCTACTTTCGTTATCGGGGGCAGCCGGGAGGTAACCTGGCCTGCTTTTCCTTAAGAACAGGAGGAACAAACATTGTTTAAGGCAAAACAATCCGTCCATTCTGCCGCATGGTTGCTGGCACTTCTGATGGTCTTTTTCTCGCCGGCCCATGCGGCCCTGCCTTCGACGACCGGGGAGGGGGATGCGCTACCTTCACTGGCGCCGATGCTGGAAGAGGCCTCGCCGGCCGTGGTCAACATCGCAGTTGAAACCCGTATCCGTGCGGCACGAAACCCGCTGATGGAAGACCCTTTTTTCCGGCGCTTTTTCAATATCCCGGAACAGCAACGTGAGCGCCGTGCCGCCAGTGCCGGTTCCGGTGTCATTGTGGATGCCAAAAACGGTTATGTGCTGACCAACGCTCACGTGGTAAAGAACGCTGACACCATCGAAGTGACTCTGACCGATGGCCGCGAACTGACCGCCGAGTTGGTCGGCACCGATGAGGAGGTGGATCTTGCCGTGCTCAAGCTGGAGGAAGCCCGTGATCTGACCCAGATCGCCATCGCCGATTCCACTACCCTGCGGGTGGGAGATTTTGTGGTGGCCATCGGCAATCCCTTCGGCCTGGGACAGACCGTGACCAGTGGTATCGTCTCTGCACTGGGCCGTTCCGGGCTGGGCATCGAAGGTTACGAAAGTTTTATCCAGACCGATGCCTCCATCAACCCGGGTAACTCTGGCGGCGCCCTGGTGAATCTGCGCGGTGAGCTGGTGGGTATCAACACGGCCATTCTGGCACCGGCGGGCGGCAATGTGGGCATTGGCTTTGCCATCCCCACGGAGATGGCCGAGAACGTGATGCACCAGCTGATTGAACACGGCGAGGTGCGGCGCGGTATGCTGGGTGTCACCATTCAGGATCTTACCGCGGAGCTGGCGGAGGCCTTTGGTGTAGAGCGCCAGCGCGGCGTGGTAATCACCCAGGTGGTGGAAGACAGTGCGGCTGACAAGGCCGGCCTCAAGAGCGGTGACGTGGTGGTGGCGGTGGATGACCGCCCGGTGAATCGCGCTTCTGATCTGCGTAACAAGGTGGGCATGTCGCCGGTGGGCGAGAAGGTGAAACTGAGCATTCTGCGTGACGGCAAAAAGAAAACTGTCACCGCAGTGATCAGTGAGTCCACCCAGGAAACCGCCGGTGGTGAAGCGGTGTCCCGGCATCTGCAAGGTGCCAGCCTGCGTGACCTGCGCAAGGGCGAACTGCAGAATGCCGATCATGGAGTGTTGGTGGATAACGTGGAACAGGGTTCCCCCGCCTGGCGTGCCGGTCTGCGTCAGGGCGATGTGATCATCAACGCCAATCGCCAGGACGTGGCGAGCATGGATGAGCTGCAGGATGCCATCAAGGACAAGGATGCAGCCCTGTTGTTGCGCATTAACCGCAATGGCGGTGTGTTCTTTGTGGTGGTACGTTAAAAGCTTGAACCGCAGGCCTGTCTGACAGGCCTGCGGCCAGGATGCTTTTTTCAGCAAGGGAGTGTGGGCATGAAAGTAGTAACACCGTTTCTGGGCACAATGCTGATGGCGGTTGCAGCCCCGGTGCTGGCCAATGACATCGAAGGAATCATCGAGTCCGTGGACAGCGAAGAAGAGACTTTTGTGGTCCAGGGAATCACTTTCGAGACTGGCGCCACCACCTTTTATGATGACGGACTCAAGGAGTTCAGTGATCTCCATGAAGGGATCAGGGTTGAGGTGGATTTCCAGTATCAGGATGGCCGTCACGTGGCGACCCAGATAGAACGGGAAGACCCCGACCATTGAGGTGCTTTGTGGCCTCGCTCTTAGCCACGGGCTTCAGTCGAATTGCCCGTGGCGCCCTTCACCCTTGCTGAATCGTTGCGCGCCAGCGAGAGCTTCCTCGAATACCACCGGATAACCCCCGGCCCCTTCCTGCTGTAGCGCGAGAGCTTCCGGTAACTGCCACTGTTGCAGGGCGGAGTGGCGATCTGCGCGCAGGCAGCGTTGTGGAAAAGCGGCGATCTGTTGTGCCATCTCCATTGCCACCTCCAGCGCCTTGCCGTTTTCTGCAACACGATTTGCCAGCCCGAACGAGAGTGCCTCCGTGGCCTCCACTGGCCGACCGGTGAGGATCATGTCTATAGCGTGGCTCTGACCGATCAGGCGGGGCAGGCGAACTGTGCCACCGTCGATCAATGGCACCCCCCAGCGCCGGCAGAAGACGCCGAACACGGCGTTTTGCTCAGCCACTCTCATATCACACCACAAGGCCAGCTCCAGCCCGCCGGCCACGGCATAACCGGTGACGGCTGCGATCACCGGCTTGCTCAGTTGCAGCCGTGTTGGCCCCATCGGCCCGGGGCCGACACCTTCCGCATCAATTTGATTGCGTCGCTGCTGATCGGACAGGGCGGCCAGATCGGCGCCGGCACAGAAATTACCGCCGGCGCCCTGCAGTACGGCGACGCACAGACTGTCGTCCCGCTCAAAATCCTCGAAGGCGTGCCGTAATGCATCGGCGGTGGGGCGGTCGACGGCATTGCGCACATCCGCACGGTTAAGGGTAACCACCAAAATGCTGCCATGGCGTTCGGTCAGTACGGTCGGCGCGTTCATTGCTGCTATCCTGTGATCAGTGAATCGAAACCCTTTGGCCAGTTTAGCAAGGTGAGCCCGTGATGCAGTATCAAGCGACTTATGAGCCGGAAACCCTGACAAGAGATCAGCTGGACGCCCTTGAGGGGCTGGTTGTGGTGGAGTTCGGCACCAACTGGTGCGGCCATTGCCAGGCGGCCCAGAGCGGCATCGAGCAGACAATTGCTGCACTTCCGCAAGGCCGGCATATCAAGGTGGAAGACGGGCCTGGTCGCCGCCTTGGGCGCAGTTTCCGGGTCAAGCTGTGGCCGACACTCATTGTCATGAAAGAGGGGCAGGAGCTGACCCGGGCGGTACGCCCGGACAAGGCCGCACTGGAAGCGCTGACGGCGGCGGTCAGCTAATCGTGAGCACCACCTTGCCGATGGTGCGTCCGGATTGGAGTAGCGCCAGCGCTTCATGAGCCTCGCCGAAATCGAACTGGTGGCACACATGGGGCGGCGCAATGGCGATGCCGGCAAGTTCGTCCAGCAACTCACGCATGGCGCCTTTCTGCTCCCAAAGCCAGATCAGGTTGAAGGCCAGCACCGAGCGGTTGCTGCTGATCATGTCCATCACGTCGTAGCGGGGCCGCTTCAGGTAGCGCCATAGTGCGCGCAGGTAATCGGGCCGCTTTCCCGCCGGGGTGAACTCGGCGGCACCAAACACCACCAGCCGGCCCATGGGATTGAGGGCCTCGAAACTGGCTTTCTGTATGTCGCCACCAATGGCGTCCAGTACCAGATCGAAGTGCCGATCGTCGCGCTGTAACTGCTGGCGAAAATCCTTCTCCCGAACCAGTACCCGCGCAAAGCCCTGCTGTTGTAACCAGTGCGCCTTGTCCTCGCTGCTGACAGTGCCGGTGGCGCTGGCGCCGAGCGCCTCGCACAGTTTCATGGCCTGCAGCCCCACACCGCCGGCAGCACTGTGGACCAGTACCTGATGACCTTCCTGCACGGCACCCAGTCGGGTAAGTGCGTACCAGGCAGTGAGGGTCTGTACTGCCCAGGCCGCTCCCTGGGCGGCACTCCAGGCGGCGGGCAAAGGCATCAGATAATCCGGGTCGCTGTCGATCTGCGAGCAATAGCCGCCAAAGCGGGTGACCCCCATGACCCGGTCCCCGGGACGAAACTGATGACAGCGTGACCCCACCTCGATGACTTCGCCGGCAAACTCCAGCCCGGGAGTAAAAGGGCCTTCCGGGGTGGCCGAATAGAGGCCGGTGAGGGCAAAGATATCGGCAAAGTTCAAGCCGACGGCCTGAACACGAACGCGGACATTGTCTTCTGGTAGGGGGCCGGGTTCCCGTTGTTGCAAGGTCAGCCTGGACAGATTGCCTGCCTTGGGAGTGTGCCAGTAACGGATCATGGTCGGGCTCATCTGGGGTGAAGCCGCAAGACTAGCAAAGCCAGCAGAAAAGTGCCGGGAAATGACCAGGCGGGCCGGACGGCCCGCCTGGGTATCGGAGAGTTAAAGCGCCTGTTGAACAGCCTTGTCTGCGCTGAGGTTGCCGCCACCGGTGATGGCCAGGGAGATCGTCGCGGCCAGCAGTGCCAGCCCGAACTCGTAGCCGTTGTCGCTCATGAACAGTCCGTTGCCGATGTGCACGGTGAGGATGGCCATGACCATGGTGAACGCGGTGACCAGTGCGGCAGGGCGAACCAGCAGGCCAATCAACAGCGCCAGGCCGCCGAAAAACTCGCCGCTACCGGCCAGCAGGGCCATCAGGTAGCCGGGCTCCAGGCCGATGGAGGCCATCCACTGGCCGGTGCCTTCCAGGCCGTAGCCGCCAAACCAGCCGAACAGTTTCTGGGCGCCATGGGCCATGAAGATAATGCCCACCGGCAGGCGCAGGGCAAGGGGGCCCCAGCTGGACTGGGTCTGGGTCAGGGTCTTGATCAGATTCTTCATGGCAGGTTCCTCAAGTCTTTATCAGGGAGTGGCGTTGTGCCGCGTCTTGAGAAGTATTAAACCGATTCAACGGTTTGTGATAAATGCGTCAAATTATTGCTTTAAGATCAGAAAAATTGATGTTTTGGGCTGTGGCTAATGCTAACGTATTAGGCTTTATCGCAGGGGAGATAACGCCTTGAACAATCCGGATCTGGCCAAACTGATTTTACGCCTTACTGCAGGGATACTGATGCTGCTGCATGGCATTGGCAAGCTGTATTCCGGGGTCGGCTGGATCGCCCATGAGCTTGCTTCACATAACTTGCCGGGCTTTCTGGCTTACGGGGTGTTCATCGGTGAAATCATTGCCCCCTTGATGGTGATCATCGGCCTGCATACCCGGGTGGGGGCGGTGCTGATGGCGGGGAACATGCTGGTGGCCATTGTGCTGGTGCACATGGGGCAGATCTTTTCCCTGACCAGTAACGGTGGCTGGACACTGGAATTGCAGGGGTTCTTCCTGTTCACCTCGCTGGCGATCTTCTTCCTCGGCGCCGGGCGTTATGCGGTGAAGAACTAAAGCTGCGAGCGGTGAGCTTCGAGCTTCGAGCGAAACAAAAAAACCTTCACTGCGCTCGGTGAGAGCGCGATCTCGGGCCAGGATCAAAAGCATTTTCACCACAGAGGGCACAGAGTTCACAGAGATTAAGAACTTCTTTTCTCAGTGATCTCTGTGCCCTCTGTGGTAAATATTTCTTTTAAATGGTTGGGGGCTGGGGCTCAGCCCGGCAGGCGGTTCTTTTCTGCGATCTGGCCGTTGAGGGTCAGGAAGTCATAGAGGATCCCGAGGCCGAACAAGCCCACCGTCAGCAGGTAGATAATCCCGGTGAACACCTTGCCCATGTAGAAGCGGTGAATGCCGAAGATGCCCAGGAAGGTGAGCAGGATCCACGCCACGTTGTAGTCGATACTGCCGGCTTCGTACTTTGCATCGGCCGCTTCATCCATCCCGGGAATCAGGAACAGATCGATGATCCAGCCGATGAAGAACAGGCCGAGAGTAAAGAACCAGATGGTGCCGGTGATCTGCTTGCCATAATAGAACCGGTGGGCGCCCATGAACCCGAAGATCCACAGTAGATAGCCAATTACCTTGCTGTGCGTGTCCTGATTCTGCATCTCGATCCCCCTTAGAGTTTCACATCAAGTGCGGCGATGGCGGCGTTGGCCTTGTCGCGGGCGTTGCTGATGTCATCACCCAGGGCCAGCGCCACCCCGAGGCGGCGGCTGCCATGCACTTCCGGTTTGCCAAACAGACGCACTTCGGTGTTAGGCACGCTGAGGGCCTTATCCAGTCCGGCATACTGCATCTGTTCGGAGTCGCCCTGAACCAGCAGCACGGAAGACGCGGCCGGGCCGCGCTGCTCCAGCAACGGAATCGGCAGACCGAGAATGGCGCGGGCATGGAGGGCGAACTCGGAGAGGTTCTGGGACAACAAGGTCACCAGTCCGGTGTCATGGGGACGGGGAGAGACTTCGCTGAAATAGACCTGATCGCCCTTGATGAACAGTTCCACTCCAAAGATGCCCATGCCACCGAGGGCTTCGGTAATGGCACCGGCTACCTCTTTTGACGCCTGCAGTGCGGCATCGCTCATGGGTTGGGGCTGCCAGGATTCCTGATAGTCGCCGTTGGCCTGACGGTGGCCAATGGGATCGCAGTAGGTGGTGCCGTCACGGTGGCGTACGGTGAGCAGGGTGATCTCGTAATCGAAGTCCACAAAGCCTTCCACGATGACCCGGCCTTCCCCGGCACGACCACCGGATTGGGCGTAGTCCCAGGCTTTCTGGATATCCGCATCTGTCTTGATCGTGCTCTGACCCTTGCCGGAAGAACTCATTACCGGTTTGATCACGCACGGCATGCCGATCTCGGCCACGGCTTGCTGGTAGTCTTCCAGAGTGTCAGCGAAGCGATAGGGGGAGGTGGGGAGCCCCAGCTCTTCGGCGGCCAGCCGGCGAATACCTTCACGGTTCATGGTCAGGTTGGTGGCGCGGGCGGAGGGCACCACGTTCACCCCTTCTGCTTCCAGTTTGAGCAGCTCGTCGGTGGCAATGGCTTCAATTTCCGGCACGATCAGCGCGGGCTTTTCCTGCTCCACCAGAGCGCGCAGGGCGGCGCCGTCGAGCATGTTGATCACATGGCTGCGCTGGGCCACCTGCATGGCCGGAGCGTTGGCATAGCGGTCCACGGCAATCACTTCACAGCCGTAGCGAATCAGTTCGATGGCCACTTCCCGGCCCAGTTCGCCGGAGCCGAGCAGCATCACGCGGGTTGCAGTGTCGGTGTTGGGGGTGCCAATAGTGGTCATGATGTTTCCCATATCTGGTGATACGCCGATTGTAACGAAATGCCGGGCAGGTGCTACCATCTGCGCTGCGAAGGAGTTCCTGCAGTGAATGATGAAGACTGGATGCGCCGGGCACTGGCTCTGGCGGAACAGGCCGCCGAGGCCGGAGAGGTACCGGTGGGTGCGGTACTGGTACGTGATGACACCCTGCTGGGTGAGGGCTATAACCAGCCCATCATGGCCAACGACCCCACCTCGCATGCCGAAGTGATGGCATTGCGTGATGCGGCCCGTAATGAACAGAATTATCGTCTGCCGGGCAGTACCCTGTATGTGACGCTGGAGCCGTGCACCATGTGCTACGGGGCGCTGGTGCATGCGCGGGTTTCTCGGCTGGTCTATGCCGCAACGGAACCCCGTGCTGGCGTGTGCGTGAGTCAGCTGCAGTTGCCACAGGCGACCTTCTATAACCACAAGATGATGGTAGAGGGCGGGTTGTTGGCGGAGGAAAGTGCGGCAATGCTGAAAGGCTTCTTTGCCAGTCGGCGGGGGCGGTGAGCTACAAGCTACAAGCTACAAGCTACAAGCTACAAGCTACAAGCTACGCTCGATTGGATAGAAAACCCCAGGAAAGTTCCCGAGCTCCTGCAGCGCCTTCGAAGATATATTAAAGGCGAAAACCCTGCTGCTGCCCCGCAGCAGCATAAAGCACTAGTATAATAAAGGGTTCATCGCGGGTTTGCGGGAATCTGCTGCTCCAGCGCTTTACTCCGCCCTCAGTGAGCTCTGTGCCCTCTGTGGTAAATCCTGTTTTGATCTTTGCGTGCCGCTTGTTGCGTGAAGCGTGTTGCAGCCGCGAAGCGGGATAAAAAAAGGGCCGACAAAGTCGGCCCTTTTTTTTGCTCTGGAAGTGTTCCTTACTGGAACTGGGCTTCCTTGGTGGTGGCTTTCATGATGGCCTCAACACGACGGTTTTCAGCGCGACCTTCAGCTGTGCCATTGTCCGCGATCGGCTGCTCTTCACCGTAGCCCTCTGCGGTTATGCGATCCGCACTGATCTCGTACTCATCAACCAGAACACGTTTCACAGCTTCAGCACGTTGCTGAGAGATGTTCTTGTTGTAGGCAGCAGAGCCAGTACTGTCAGTATGACCTTCCAGAATCAGGTCAGCAGACGGGTACTCGCGCATTTTCTGGGCAAGGTTACCGAGATCCGGGTAGGAGCTCTTGGTCACTTCTGCCTTGTTGTGCTCGAACTGCACATGCAGGGTTTCCTTCACATCCTTGTCCAGATACTGCTGACAACCGGTTTCATCCACCAGGGCACCTGCAGGAGTGTCAGCACACTGGTCCTTGCTGTTGGCAACGCCGTCGCCATCATCATCCAGTTCGCAGCCAGTGGCATCGACCTGGGCGCCAGCCGGGGTGCCGGAGCACTGATCCTGCTCGTCCGGTACGCCGTCACCGTCGCTGTCGGAAACGATGTTATCTACCGGTGCCGGTTGTTCTTCCTGCTCTTCTTCCTCGTCGTCACCGCCGTCGGTGGCGCCGATCAGGAAGTTCAGGCCAGCATAGATTTCTGCGTCCCAGCGCTCGCTGTCAAAGGCGTAGTAGGGGCGAGCGCCCACGTCCAGGATGAAATGCGGGTGCAGCAGGGTCTGGAAACCGGCTTCCAGGGTACCGATGGTTTCCTGGTAGTCGTTGCTGCTGTCACTGCTGGGCTCGGCACGGAATTCACCGGCACCAATACCTACATAGGGTTCAAAGGAGGAGCTGCCGTAGAAATGCTTGCGCAGGGCTGCCTGAGCAATGTTGATGTCCACGTCGCCGAACAGATCGGTGTTGGAGTTATTACGTTCCCACCATGCCTGGACAGACCAGTCGCGGTTGAAGCGATAACCCAGCTGCGCACCGGGCAGGGTGACTTCGTTGTCATAGCTGCCGGTATCAGGCTCGTAGTGATCTCCCAGATCAATCCAGTTCTCGCTGATGTGGCCACCAAAATAGAAATAACGCTCGGGCATACCCTCGGCCATCACTGCAGAAGTGGCAGTCACCGATGCGCAAGCAATGCTCGCAGCCAAAAAACGTTTAGCGTTCATAGACTCCTTCCTTTTTATATCAATAGGCAGAACAAACACCGGCACAGTGTTGGTTAGCCGCTCATCGGTGTAAATCCTCCTTCGAGAGATTAATAAGAAAATTTACAAAGGGAGAAACTATTTGTCGGTTTTATGGCAATAGCGAAAGAAAATTAACAATAAAGCCTTATGAATTGTTAATGATTTGGTATTACGTTAATGGTGATGGAATGTTTTTCTGTTGCCGTAAGGGGGCATTGAGACGACGGGTAAGTGTTGTTCTTGTGCTTCAGTTGTGACGGGAAAAGCGTGGCGCAACCGTTCTCTCTGCCATTGACCTGGGTCTGTTTAGGCAAGAGCTGTTGCGCTTGTTATGCTCCGGCGGCAGGGGGCTTGTCCCGGCGCTCGTTGCGGTTCTGGTAAAGGGAGTAGTCGGCTTCGTTCAGTAGCGTGTTCAGATTCCTGCCACTGTTTTCGGTACTGGCCGCGCCAATCTTGGCTGCGACCGAGACGAAGGGGCGGGTGCCATCATCCTGGATACGGCCGTCCAGCTTGAGGGTGGCCACAATGGCGCGTAATCCTTCCCCCATACGAGTGGCATCTTCGAAACTGGTGTGCGGAAGCACCAGCAGGAATTGGGCGCCATCAAAACGGCCAAACAGGTCACTCTCACGAATTTTTTCGGCAATGCAGTCTGCAAACAACCGCAAAGCCTGCTCGCCCACACTGCGTCCCTGTTCATCCAGCAGCTGACTGAAGTCAGCAATTTCGATCAGCAGAACCGACACGTTGTAATTGTGGCGCTGACTCAGAGCCAGTTCCCGTTCCAGCATGCCCAGCAGGTGGGGACGGTTGAACACGCCGGTGAGGTGATCTTCCCGGGCGGCCTGTTGCAGCTCGCGGTTATGTCGGTCCAGGGCGATCAGCCGGGTGGCGAACAGGTAGAGTAACGGGGTAATCAGGATCAGGGGCAGGGCTACCGCCAGTACCAGTGCCGATAGCCAGTCACGTTCGCCCACAATCAACACCGCGATCCCGGTGAGGATCACGGACACCAGAGTGGCCGCCATCAGGAACGCCGCGGTGCCCTTGAGAGCGATAGTGCGGTCAGCTTGACGGAGATGGTGAGAGGCGGTGGCGATGACGTGAAACAGCGATGCCATGCTGTGGTTTCCCCGAAACGGACTATGTTTGTTATATCGTCAGTATCCGGGCTGTTTCGCCGGGGCGCAACCGTTGCTGCTCAGCGTTGCCCCAGCAGGGTTTCCTTCATCGCTGGAGAGTAGGGCGTCGGTCCAAACCAGATGGTGAGGTAGGCACGGGCGAAATCTTCACCCTGTTTTGCCGTCAACGGCTCTCCGTTCAGGGCCAGCGTCAGACCGCCATTGGCATAGATCATGGTGTAGGCATCGCCATCGTCCACGTCCTGGTAATACTGGTTGAACTCCGCCAGTGCCGGTTGCAGACGCTCAAAGCGCGATTCATCAAGGTTCTTCTCGAGAAAGTGCATGGCTGCCTTGGCGAAGGCATCGCCTGGGACTTCCCGAAAATACCGGAACGACAATTTGAGCGGCGGGCTGAGGAGATCGTCCACATTACAGTCCTGCCGGTAGAGAGCGGCTTCACCCACAGTGAATACCTTGAGTGCTTTCACATCGGCGCGCTGGCAGCGTTGCCACTGGTCATCTGCCGTTGCCTGAAATGGAGCAATGGTCATACCCAGTACAACGCACAGCCGCAGGACTGGAGTCATTGCGTGTCGGAATGCTTGCGTAGCCATCGTGTGGGTGGTCCCAATATCGGTAAATGTTGATCCAGGCCCTGACTGCTGTCCCAGAAATCCTGATGGAAGGTCACCTGACCTTCGCGGTTAAAGCACAGCTGACTGATACCAAGCGTGTGAGAGAGCCGGTTTTTGCCTAACAGCCGGAACTGCGCCTCCATTTCCCACACCAGATATGTGGCTCCGGGCTGTTTCCTGTCGGTGCTGTCGTTTGCGTGTGAGGGCTGTAGTACGTCCAGCAGAGTGACGGAGAGGCTGTCCAGGTTATTGGCTGTTTTCTGGAGGTGCGCTTGCAGGGCATCGCGTCCGCGCAAGGTGATCAGGGTATCGTTGAAATACACCTCTTCAGCGTAAATCGTTTCAATCCCGTCAACAGGCTGGCCGCTTTCCAGTTGGTCATAAAAAGCAATAAAACGATCTACCCGCGCGGCGGTGGGAGCCTGGTGGTCCTCACAGCGGCTGCGTTCATTCAGATAGGAAGAGGTATAGCCATAAGGGCCAGCCGGCGCACTGCTGCACCCCCAAAGGGCTCCGGTTGCGGCCAACAATGTTATTAATCGCCAATGGTTCATATCACTAGCATCGAACAGCATCAGTGAGACGCTTGTGAAGGTGGTGTTTCACAGCCTGTTGACGAGATCTGCCTGAGGATACGCATATGAAAACCCACACCCTTGCTTTCTGGATCAACCTGGCGGGCTTTCAATTACTGTGGCCTGCCGCGGTGTTGGGGGCTGCCAGTGGCACCCCCCACCTGGCGTGGGTGGTGCTGTTTGTGATGTGTGCGCTGATGTTTATTGCCGGCGCGGACTGGAAACGAGACGTGTGCATGTTAGTGGCAGGCTTTCTGGCTTGCCTGCTGCTCGAACCTCTGTGGTTGGTGTCAGGTAGTATCACCTATGTTGACTGGACCTCCCGCTGGCTGGCTCCAGGCTGGATATGGGCGCTGTGGGGTGGTTTCGCGGTGAGCTTCTTTTATTGTCTCGCCTGGTTGCAGACACGCCCCCTGATTGCAATGGCGTTTGGCGGTATTGGTGGAGCCGTGTCAGTGTTGATGGGAATCAGGTTGGGTGCGGCCCAGGCACCCTCAGGTGAATGGCAATTGATGGTGCTTTACGGCTCGGTCTGGGCAATGGTGGTGCCTTTGTTTGCCGCTTTGGCCCGGTGGCGAGACAAGCCCGACAACAAGTGGGTCAGGGACGGAATACGTGATCATGGATAGCGCGGTCTTTTGGTTGTTATTGCTTCTGCTGGTTGCCACCTTGATGTGGTGGCACCAGCGCGCCACCGGTAACGCCGGTTGGGTCGATGTGTTCTGGTCCTGGGCCACCGGGATCACCGGTGCTGCCTTTTTGTTGTGGGGAGAGGGTGATCTGATTCCCCGACTGGCAGCTCTTGTCCTTCTGGCTTGCTGGTCGTTGCGCTTGGGTGGGCACATCTTCCGCAGAGTCAGTCAGGACAATGAGGAAGATGGTCGCTATGCCGCCATGCGAGAGGCATTGGGAGACAAGGCGCAACCGGTGTTCCTGTTGTTCTTCTGGGGCCAGGCGTTGCTGGCTTGGGGTTTTGCGCTCACTTTCAAGGTGATTGGTGAGCAGTTGCAATGGCATCCACTGGCCGTACTGGTTGGCTTTTTGCTGGGTCTTTTGGCGATCGGTGGTGAAGGGCTGGCGGACAGACAGTTGAGTCGTTTCCGGGTCAACCCCGCCAACCGGGGCAAGACCTGTCGCGAAGGGCTGTGGCGTTATTCCCGCCATCCAAATTATTTCTTTGAGTGGTTGCACTGGATCAGTTACCCACTAATCGCCGTTGGTGCCAGCCATGCTGGTTGGTTGTGGCTTCTGCCCCTGGCCATGTTTCTGTTTCTCTGGTTTGTTACCGGTATTCCCTACACCGAAAAGCAAGCCATCAAATCCCGGGGTGATGATTACCGGGATTATCAGCGTACCACTAGTGCCTTTTTTCCCAGGAGACCCACCGCATGATTATTCAGATGGCTGAATCCGGTTTGTTGCCGGACCCGCTGGTTCGTTTTGGTATTCGTCGTCTGCTGGGCAAGCGCCTGCAGCAGGAGCACGAGCGCAAGCCTCAGGCACTGAACGAGGTATTGGGTACGTCTCCGGTGGCGGTGGATCAGGATGCCGCCAATGAGCAGCATTACGAAGTGGATGCCCGCTTTTATGAAAAGGTGCTGGGCCCGCACCTGAAGTATTCCAGTGGCTACTGGCCCAGCGAGACCAGTACCCTGGCAGAGGCTGAAGCTGCCATGCTGGCCCTGACCTGTGAAAGGGCGGAACTGGCCGACGGGCAGAATATTCTGGAAATGGGCTGTGGCTGGGGATCCCTGACCCTGTGGATGGCGGAGCATTATCCGGGCAGTCAGATCACCGCGATCTCCAATTCGGCGTCGCAACGGGAATTTATTCTGGCCCGGGCCAATGAGCGTGGCCTGAGTAATCTTGAGGTGATTACCGCTGACGCCGCGGCTTTTACTCCTGACAAGCAATTTGATCGCGTGGTGTCGGTGGAAATGTTCGAGCACATGCGCAACCACCGCACCCTGATGGCCAGAATCCACGACTGGCTGGTACCGGGCGGGAAACTGTTCGTTCATGTGTTCTGTCATCGCGAACTGACCTATCTTTTTGAAGACAAGGGCAGCAATGACTGGATGGCCCGCAACTTTTTTTCCGGTGGCATGATGCCGTCCTGGGACTGGTTGCCGGAATGTGCTGGCAAGCTTCTGGAAGAGCAGCGTTGGGCGGTGAACGGTACCCACTACGGACGGACTCTGGAGGCCTGGCTGGTGTTGGCGGACAGGCACCAGAAAACCCTTATCACCTTGCTGGACGAACTGTATGGTGCCGGTGAGGGGCGGCGCTGGCTGCAGCGCTGGAGGATGTTTTTCATGGCATGTGCCGAGCTGTTTAACTATGGTGAGGGTGATGAATGGTTTGTGGCTCACTACCGTTTTGCTCGCCCTGAGTAACGGAGGCCAAGGCCAGATCCTGTCCTGTACCGGTTAAGGAACGGCATGAAAAAGTCCGGGGTTCAGCATCGCCTCACCCGTGTCTATCTGATCCAGTTGTTGTTGATCAGCATGGCCACGGTACTCGGAGTGTGGGCGACGGCCAACATTATCGAGCAGGTTCTGGTAAAGCAGGCCTTGATCAAGGAGGCAGAACATTACTGGTCCCTGGTTGAGGCCAATCCTGCACAGCCGCGCCCCAACACTCGCCATCTGCTGGGGCTACTGTCCAGCGATGCGGTTCAGGATGATATTCCGGCGGTATTGCAGGCCATGCCCGATGGTTATCACCGTGTAGAGCTCGGCAACGAGCGCCCCATCGTCTATATCGAACGTCATAACGATGCCCGGTTGTATCTGATCTTTGATGAGCAGCGGGTTTCCGTTCTGGCCTTTCTGTTCGGCATTTTGCCACTCACCGGTGTGTTGCTGGTGATCTATATCACCTCATTTCTCGGCTGGAAGAAATCCCGTGAACTGTTGTCTCCCCTGGTGCAACTGTCCGACCGGTTGCGTCAGGTGCCGGTGGACAATCCCGGCCTGGCACGCCCTGACCTCAGTGATATTGAAGCGGATGCGGAGAGTGAAGTTTCCGTATTGCTGGGCGCGTTGGAGAGTTACGCTGACCGCCTGGTGACCTTTGTGGAAAGGGAGCGACAGTTCACCCGTGACGCCAGCCACGAGCTGCGTACTCCCCTGGCGGTGTTTCGCAGCAATCTGGAGTTACTGGTCAGCCAGATTGGGGACCGCCCGTTGATTCGCCGGATGGAAGATACGGTAGACGATATGGAGGCGACCCTTGAAACCCTGTTGATGCTGGCGCGTACCGAGCAAACCAGCCAGGACAGTGAAGTGATCATCGTCAATGATCTTGCGGTTAATCTGATGGAGCGGCTGTCTCCACTGGCGGAGCGAAAACATATCAGACTGCAGGTTCGTCAGCGGGCATTGATGAAAGTCGAGGCGCCGGAGGCGGTACTGACTATCTTGTTAAACAACCTTGTCCGTAACGCGGTCAATTACAGTGGCTCGGGAGAAGTGTCCATTGTCATTGAAAATGGTGCTGTGCAGGTGGTGGATGCTGGCGTGGGGATGGAACGTTCTGAACTGGACCGGATGATGAAGCCATTCCAGCGCGGTGACAGCAAGGAAAGTGGGCATGGTCTGGGCCTGGCTATCGTGCAGCGCTTATGTGAGCGTTACCAATGGGGTGTAATGGTAGCCAGTGAACCGGGGCAGGGTACCCAGGTGGAAGTGCGCTTCTGAATTTTTTGGCTCAGAAGGGTGTCAGTGGTTCCTGCTGAAGCCTCACCAGCATGCGTTTGGCATTGAGTGCATCGCGAATACGGTGAGCGACGGAAGCCGCTTTCTCATCATCGGTATCTGTGAGCAGAATGCCGAAGTGATTGTCGCCCAGGTGTGCCACGCTGTCCTGGTCACGCAGCAGGGCGGCCAGTGAATCGGCAATGACCAGGCTGTCCGCGTCATGGGGGGCCTGCAGATGCATCACCGCTGATGTGACACCGAGATTTCGGCAATTATCCTGTTCCTGTTGGAAAATATCCTGCCACCCTTTGGCGCCGGGCAGCCCGGTATCGTCGCAACGATCTGGATGTTCGATGAAGGTCGTTAATCGCTGTTGCTGGGCATCGAGCAAGGCGTGCTCCAGGGTGTAACTGATCAGTGCGGCGTCGTGTTCCAGCTCGCCCAGTCTATCCTGCAGAGTGGCCGGTTGTGCCTCGGGATCCAGAGCGCAGAGGGTGCCGAACAGTTGGTCCCGTGAATCCAGCAGTGGCAGGCCCACATAGGCGCCAATCTGCAGGTTGCTGTTGATCGGTGCGGACTGGTAGACGGGGTTTTCTCGGGTGTCGGCAACGATACAGGGCGCCCCCCGTTCCACCATGCGGATACAGTAGCTGCGCTCCCACTCGATACAGTGTCCCTGTTTGAGCCCGTAGTGCTGATCATTGACCTGCAGCAACCACATGGCGTTGTCTCGGATACGGGTAATCATCCACAGGGCCATGCCGTGACGTTGTTGCAGGCGCTCCAGATGAGCACCCAGCAAGGCTTCACTGGTGCGATAACGAAGGGCTGGCCTTGAGCGGGAAACGGGCATAGACAATGAAAAAGCATCCTTGGCGCTATTGTCAGGCCGGAGAATACGTCAGTTCAAGGCCCGTTTCTGTTAATGGCTCGAGGGTTCCGCAGATTGGATGCAGAATCCGACCCCCGGCAGTGTATTCAGCAAGTGATTGGGGAAAGGTTTGTCGACCGCCTTGCGCAGGTTGTAAAGATGACTGCGCAGGGCATCGGAATCGGGCACCAGATCGCCCCACAATTCCTGTTCCAGCTGTTCCCGGCTGACGACCTTGGGCGATTCGCGCATCAGAATTCGCAGAATCCGGAACGCAGTGGGCGACAGTTTCAGGGGCTGACCTGCACGGCGGGCTTCCTGGCGTGCCGGATCCAGTTCCAGGTCATCTACCTGCAAGGTGTTGGCGGTCACTTCGCGGCGCTGGCGGCGAATCTGTGCGTGCACCCGGGCGGCCAGTTCAGGGAGGGCAAACGGTTTGACGATGTAGTCGTCACCACCGTTGCGAAAGCCTTCCAGCTTGTCATCCAGCTGGTCGCGGGCGGTCATGAAAATCACCGGCATATCCAGGGTCAGTTCCTCACGCAGGGAGCGACAGAACTCGAAACCACTTTCTCCGGGCAGCATTACATCCAGCAGCATCAGGTCATAATGATGCTCCTTGACCAGTTCCCTGGCCAGATGGGTGTTGCCCGCATAGTCCACCGTGGCGCCCTGTTGCTCCAGAAACTCAAGCACGGTCTGCGCCAGTTGGCGGTGATCTTCGACCAGTAATATCGAAAGGTTGTCCACGCTGTTGCTCCTGTACAAAGTTCCGGTTTTGTACAACCGAGATTGCCCTGTCTGTCGTCAACGGGGCGTCAATGTGATGACAGATTCAGTGTCAGGCCATTACGGGGCGCTGGCAAGTGAGCGGAGACGAACAGCCTTCAGTCATTCAATGCCCCGGTGCGGGCAAAGCGTTGCCGATAATGGCTGGGGGATAATCCGGTATGCCGCTTGAACAGCCGGGAAAAGCTGCTCACGTCCTGATATCCCACCTGCTCCGACAGTTTGGCCAGATTGGATGAGCCGCGCTCGAGCAACTTGCGGGCGGCTTCAATGCGAACCCGCTGCAGGTACTGCAGGGGCGGCTCCCCCAGGGCACTGGTGAAACGGCGCTGCAGCTGTCGCGGGCTGATATGAACTTTCTCGGCCAGCTCGGCCAGTGAGGTGGATTCATGAAAATGTTCATGAATCCAGGCCTGTACCGTGTGGACCTGTTCGTCCTGGTGGTAGCTGTGGGCCGGCAAACCGGCATAGATGCTTTGCAGGTCGTTACGCACATCAATGACGAAGGCGCGGGCCAGTTCCCGGGCCAGGTCCGGGCCGCAGTAGCGTTCCACCAACAGAATACTCAGGTCCCGCCAGGCGGTGCCGCCGCCGGCGCAGAAGATATTGTCGGCACGGGTAATCAGCTCCCGTTCATTGAGGTCAACCTCCGGGTAGCGCTGGCGGAATTGCTGGCTGAAGCCCCAATGGGTGGTGGCGGTGCGGCCGTCCAACAGGCCAGCTTCCGCCAGCAGGAAGGCGCCGGTGCAGTTGCTGGCCAGATCGGCGCCGGCAGCATACATTTGTCGCAGCCAGGGGAGGACTTCCTGTTGTTGCTGAAGCACGCTTTCGATGGGGGCACCGATGGTGGGCACCACCACCAGGTCTACCTTGTCCACTTGCTCGATGGAGGCATCCACGGCAATACGCAGTCGTGGCGTACAGCGCACCGGATTGCCGTCCCGGGACACGATGCGTACCGAAAACTGGCGGTCCAGCGGTTCCCCCTGGATGCGGTTCCAGGTGACGCCAGTGAGGCTCAGTAAATCCACGATACCGGTGAGGGCGGAGGCAAAGACGCCGTCATAGGCGAGAACTGCAACTTGATACATAGTGACGCAATCAGCCATAAATAAGTCATAGGCGACAATGCCAGAGACCCTTGACCGGTGGCAAGCTGAGCGACAGATAAAAGGAGCTTTTCTGTGACCGACACCATACTTGATCGCCGTGACTTACGCTTCCAGCTATTCGAGGTGCTGGATACTGACACCCTGCTGACCCGGCCACGTTTTGCCGAGCACAGCCGGGAGACCATCGATGCGGCACTGGACACGGCAGAAAAGCTGGCGCGGGAAAAGTTCGCCAACCACAACGCCCTGGCAGACAAGGAAGAGCCGGTTTTTGTTGACGGCAAGGTGGTCATGCGTCCGGAAGTTCAGGAAGCTTTTGATGCCTACATCGAAGCGGGTTTTCTGACGGCCCGCGCCGCTTTTGAAGAGGGTGGCATGCAGTTGCCGGAAACGGCGGCGGCGGCTTGCACCGGCATGTTCACCTGCGTCAATCCCAGTTCCACGGTGTACCCGTTTCTGGCAGGTGCGGCGGGCAATGTGCTGCGCAATTTTGCCAGTGAAACGCTCAAAACACAGTTTCTCGAGCCGATGATGGCTGGACGTTTTACCGGCACCATGGCGCTCACCGAGCCCCACGCCGGGTCTTCCCTGGCCGATATCCGCACCCGGGCGATCCCCCGGGGGGACGGCAGCTATCGCATCAAGGGCAACAAGATCTTTATCTCCGCCGGGGAGAACGAGCTGGGCGAGAATATCGTCCATCTGGTGCTGGCGAAAATTCCCGGTGGCCCGGAGGGGGTTAAAGGCATCTCCCTGTTTGTGGTGCCCAAATACCGCCTCGATGCCCAGGGACAACCCGCTGAGCGCAATGATGTGATTCTGGCCGGGCTGATCCACAAGATGGGTTATCGCGGTGCCAGCAGTACCGCTCTGACTTTTGGCGATAACGATGATTGTCACGGTTATCTGGTAGGTGAAGAGCACCAGGGCTTGCGCTACATGTTCCAGATGATGAACGAAGCGCGCATTGCGGTGGGCTACGGTGCGGCATTGCTGGGTTATCGTGGCTATCGCTTTTCACTGGACTATGCCCGTGATCGTACCCAGGGCCGCCATGCAGAAAATGCGGATTTCAGCCAACCCATGGTGCCGATCATCGAGCATGCGGATATTCGCCGTCTGCTGCTCACCCAGAAGGCCTATGCGGAAGCGGCCCTGGCCATGTGTTTCTATGGCTACCGGCTGGTGGACGAAATGGAAACCGGTGAAAAGCAGCAGGCCGAGGATGCGGAATTGTTACTGGATTTGCTGACTCCGGTGATCAAGACCTGGCCCTCGGAGTTTGGTGTGAAAGCCAACGACATGGCGATTCAGGTATTTGGCGGGGCAGGCTATACCCGGGAATATCCCGTAGAGCAGGTATGGCGAGATAACCGGCTTAACCCGATTCATGAAGGTACCACCGGTATTCACGGTCTTGATCTGCTGGGACGCAAGGTGTGGCAATCCGGTGGTCGCGGTATGCAGTTGCTGGCCGGACGAATCATGAGCGATGTGGCTGCCACCAGCGATAGCCGTTGCCGGCCCTTTGCGGATGCCTTGCAGGTGATGTTGCCGAAAGTGGAAGCCGCCACTGCTGCGGCTGGAAAAGTGATGGCTGCCAAAGGGCCCACCGCGGGGCTGTCCAACGCCAATGCCTACCTGCAATTGGTGGGGCACGTTGTGGCAGCCTGGATGTGGCTGCGCCAGGCCAACGCCGCCGTTCAGCTTGGCGGTGAGGATACCGATTTCGCCAATGGCAAGTTGCAGGCGGCTCGCTACTTTTTCCAGTGGGAGCTGCCGCGGGTAGAAGTCGACGTGCAGCGCCTGCTGGACAACGACAGCACCTTCCTCGACATGAAAGACCACTGGTTCTGAGAGTTGTCTTCATTGTGAGCCTGTCGTCATCGCGCTCGGGAGAGCCCCTGCACGGTCGAATGCCGTGACGACATTTCATGCCCCCGTTATCGGGGGCTTTTTTTGCCCGCTTCGCGGGTGCCAGACGCTGGATGCCTGACGCCTGACGATAAAAGCTGAAGCCAAACCCTTTTCACCACTGAAGGCGCGGAGTTCACAGAGAAAGAAACCTTTTTCCTGAGAGGTTTCTGTGGACTCTGAGGTAAACATGACTGTTGAAGGGTATGGCCATCGCACCGCCACCGAGCGTAGCGAATAACCGACGCCAAGGGATGCGGCAAGAGGGGCCAGGCTTCACTGGTGCCCCGTAGGGCGGAAATGCCTCAGGGCATCTCCGCCATGCCAGCATGCGTCACGCTTCACGCGAGCACATCTGAAGGCGTCGCTTGCAGTGAATCAAACCCGATATTCTTTTTTCATAGCTCGTACCTGCCTATCCTTCTGGCTCCCTTGTTGCTGTCACTAAATGGTCATATATTGCGATAGCGTTTGAGGAGTTATCTGTCAGGAGAAAAAAATGAAAAAGCATTTGCTTGCGTTGGCTGTTGCAGCGTCGTTGCCGGTCGCTGCCCAGGCGGCCCCTGTCTTTTACGGCAAGATTGCACTGAGTGTGGACAAGACCAGTGATTACCCCGCAAATCCGTTGGTCTTTGATGCGCAGGATGATCTGTCTGATGCCTGGTTTGTGTCCAGCAACAGTTCCCGTCTGGGTGTCCGTGGTGAAGAGCCGCTGGATTTCGATAATATCTCGGTCATTTATCAGTACGAAGCCGGTTATGACGTGGATGGGGATTCCTCGTCGACTTTCAGTACCCGTAACAGTTTTCTCGGTCTGAATACCCCCGCCGGTAAAATCTTCGCTGGCCGCTTTGACAGCGTGGTGAAGGATGCGGAAGGCTGGATTGACCAGTTCAATGAAACCGTCGCGGATATGGAAGTGGTCTTTATCACCCAGAACCGTAACGACAATACCCTGAACTGGGAAAGCCCGGACTTTGGTGGCCTCACAATTCGCGCCCAGGTCGCACCAGGGGAAGGTGAAGTGGTCGGTCCGGGTCCGGACAATGAACTCAAGGACGGTTTCGCCGACACCTGGGGGGCTTCGGCCACCTTTGATACCGGAGCCATCTATGCCGCCCTGGCATATGAGAGCAGTTACGACGAGTTGGGTATAGCCGGTGGTCCCACCCTGGGTGGCGATAACAATGCCTTGCGCGCCACTTTCGGCATCAAGCCAGCGGATTCCGTAGAGCTGGGTGTGATTGCCGAGAAAGCATCCTTTGATCCCTATGGTGTGATTGACGAGCAGGATTTGATGTCCTGGCTGGTCAGCGGACGTTTGGGACTGAGTGAGCGTCTGGGTGTGAAAGCCCAGCTGGCTGTTCTCGACAGCAGCGATCTCGATCTGGAGACCCAGGTAGTGGCCCTGGGTACAGATTACAAGCTGGGAGACCAGACCACTGCGTTTGCTGTGGTATCCGCCTCTGATACGGAGTTCGATCCGGCCGGCACCATCAACGACGTGGACGAATCCGGCAATGCCTTCTCCGTCGGTATGGTGCACAAGTTCTGACAACTCGCACCATGTGTAATAACAAAAAGCCCGGCAACTGCCGGGCTTTTTGTTGAGCTATTAACTGTTAATTATTAACTATTAATTGCTCTTTCAGTCTTCCCATTTCTTCATCAGCAGGCTGGCATTGGTACCACCAAAGCCGAAGCTGTTGCTCATCACAACTTTCGGGCCCTGGTTCTTGCCTTCTACCAGCACCGGCAGACCCTCGGCCTTTTCATCGAGAGTTTCGATGTTGGCGCTGAGCGCAGTGAAATCGTGCTGCATCATCAACAGGCAGTAGATGGCTTCCTGTACGCCAGCGGCACCCAGGCTGTGGCCGGACAGACTCTTGGTGGAACCGATATCCGGGCAGTTATCGCCGAACACTTCACGCACGGCTTTGAGTTCGGCCACATCACCCACCGGGGTGCTGGTGCCGTGGGCGTTGATGTAATCCACCTTGCCTTCGTAGGTTGCCATGGCCTGACGCATGCAGCGTGCAGCGCCTTCACCGCTCGGCGCGACCATGTCATGGCCATCGCTGGTGGCACCGTAACCGACGACTTCAGCGTAGATCTTGGCACCGCGAGCCAGCGCGGTTTCCAGATCTTCTACCACCACCATGCCGCCGCCACCGGCGATGACAAAGCCATCACGGTTGGCGTCGTAGGCACGGGAGGCCTTTTCCGGAGTGTCGTTGTATTTGCTGGACAGGGCGCCCATGGCATCGAAAAGGCAGCTCAATGCCCAATGCTCTTCTTCACCACCACCGGCAAATACCCGATCCTGCTTGCCCATCTGGATCTGTTCCACGGCGTTGCCGATACAGTGAGCGCTGGTAGCACAGGCTGAGGTGATGGAGTAGTTCACGCCCTTGATCTTGAAGGGGGTGGCCAGGCCGGCAGATACGGTAGATGCCATGATGCGTGGCACCATGTAGGGACCCACACGCTTGACGCCACGGCTGCGGGCGATATCAGCGGCTTCCACCTGGTTCAGGGAGGAGTGACCGCCGGAGCCGGCAATCAGGCCGGTGCGCTCGTTACTCACTTCTTCTTCGCTGAGACCGGCATCGGCGATGGCCTGCTGCATGGCCACATAAGCGTAGGCAGCGGAATCACCCATGAAACGGCGGGCCTTGCGGTCGATGAAATCTTCAAGGTTGATCTCGGGAACGCCAGCCACCTGACTGCGCATGCCCATTTCCTTGTAGGTTTCATTGAAACGAATGCCGGAACGGCCTTCCTTCAGGGATTGGGTGACACTCTCGGCGTCGTTGCCCAGACAGGACACAATGCCCATGCCTGTAATCACTACACGGCGCATGTTTTGCTCCTAGAATCCATCGGTGGAAGTGAACAGACCCACTCGCAGATCATCTGCAACGTAGATTTCGCGACCGTCCACTTCCACTGTGGCGTCGGCAATACCGAGGATAAGTTTGCGGGTGATGACCCTTTTCACGTCCAGGCGATAGGTCACTTTTTTGGCGGTGGGCAGGATTTGCCCGGTAAATTTCACATTGCCCACGCCCAGCGCGCGGCCACGCCCCGGGTGGCCTTCACGACCGAGGAAAAAGCCCAGCAGCTGCCAGGTGGCATCCAGGCCCAGGCAGCCGGGCATTACCGGATCGGATTCGAAGTGGCACTGGAAGAACCAGAGATCCGGATGGACATCCAGTTCGGCAATGATTTCGCCCTTGCCATACTTGCCGCCCTGGTCGCTGATATGAACGATACGGTCCATCATCAGCATGTTGGGCAAAGGCAGACGTGCGTTACCTGGGCCAAACAATTCGCCATGGGCGCAGGCCAGCAGGTCGTCGCGATCGTAGGAAGTCTTCTTTTCTGTTGCAGTGCTCAAGATATTTACTCCATGAAGGCCAGGGCGGCGCATTCCGAGTATATGGATGATTTATGTCGTTTTTCCTTCGGCCCGGTGACAGCCTGACCTCAGGATTGGGGCTGATACTAACAAAGGCAGGTGAAAGCATACGAATAGCAAGCGTCTCAAAATATGTCGGAAGGGCCGCTTTACCGAAAATGACCGATGAACGGACAGAAAAGACGGTTGTCACACCTGTTCAGCGATAATTTGGGGTCGTTTGTCGTTTCTTCAAAATGGTGTTGGTGACAGCGCTAACCGGCAAGGTCAAAGGGAAACGAATAAGGGGGAGGCTGTTTAGATCGATTCCGGGGATTCCCGGAGATAACCCCGCCACGGCCCCAATCAATTTGGTCACAGACTTGCAATTGGCCAACCATCTAAAGATGCTATGCGCGCAGCGCACAATGCGGTCTGGCAAGGCCTTGCGCCGGCTTAACAAACCGAGGAGCTTTCGTGGCAGCAGAAATTGGGCACCTGTCCCTGTGGTTGGCATTGGCCGCCGCCCTGTGTTTATCCGTCTTCCCGCTGGTGGGGATATCCCGTGGTATTGCCGCCTGGCAATGGTATGCCCGGCCGCTGGCCTGGGTGCAGTGGCTGGCGATGACTGTGGCCATGATTGCGCTGGGTTACAGCTTCTATATCAATGATTTCTCGGTCAGTTATGTGGCCAATCACAGTAACTCGGCCTTGCCGCTGGGGTATCGGATCTCGGCGATCTGGGGCGGCCACGAAGGCTCGCTGCTGTTGTGGGGCTGGCTGCTGTCATCCTGGGCCGCCATGGTGGGCTGGCTGAGTCGCAGTGTTCCCCAGGAGATGGTGTCCCGGGTGCTGGCGGTGATGGGCATGATTGCGGTGGGCTTTCTGTTGTTCATGCTGCTCACATCCAACCCGTTTGATCGCACCTTACCCTGGTTCCCTCTGGACGGTGCGGATCTGAATCCGCTACTGCAGGACCCGGGGCTGATTGTCCATCCGCCCATGCTCTATATGGGCTACGTGGGCTTTTCGGTGGCTTTCGCCTTTGCTGTGGCCGGCCTGCTGGCCGGTAACCTGGATCCGGCCTGGGCCCGCTGGGCGCGTCCCTGGACCACAGTAGCCTGGTGTTTTTTGACCGTGGGCATCGCGCTTGGCTCCTGGTGGGCCTACTACGAACTAGGCTGGGGCGGCTGGTGGTTCTGGGACCCGGTGGAGAATGCCTCGCTGATGCCATGGTTGGCCGGTACCGCACTGATCCATTCCCTTGCGGTGAGCGAAAAGCGCAATCTGTTCCGTGCCTGGACGGTGTTGTTGGCCATCATTACCTTTTCCATGAGCCTGCTGGGGACCTTCCTGGTCCGCTCCGGTGTGCTCACCTCGGTGCATGCCTTCGCCAATGATCCCACCCGCGGTGCCTTTATTCTGGGTTTCCTGGTGGTGGTAGCTGGCGGGGCGCTGACCCTGTTCGCGGTACGCGCCTCTGCCCTGCGCAGCGATGGTGGCTTCAAGCCGCTGTCTCGCGAGGCCTTCCTGCTGGGCAACAACCTGCTGCTGCTCACCGCCATGGCGGTGGTGCTGGTGGGCACTATCGCGCCGTTGTTCTTTGAATGGATGGACCTGAAGATCTCCATCCGCAGCCCGTACTTCAATGGCTTTTTCGTGCCGCTGACTTTCGTACTGATCCTGCTGCTGGTTCCGGGAGTGTTCAGCAACTGGAAGCGACAGGATGGCAATACCCTGATCCGGCGTATTGCGCTGCTGTTGCCGGCGGCGATGATTGCCGGCTGGTTCGGTGCCCGCATTCCCGAGCCGTCACCCTGGCAGGGTGTGCTGGCGATGATGCTGGCGGTCTATCTGATTCTGGCCCATGGCGATGATGTGTTGCGTCGCGCCAGTGCCTACGGGGTGGGACTGGTCGCCGGGATGCGCAAGCTGGCCCGTAGTTACTGGGGTATGGTGATTGCCCACTGCGGCCTGGCGGTCATGGTGGCTGGCATTGCCCTGGTCAGCTTCCACGAGGTGGAGCGGGATATCCGCATGGCGCCGGGGGATGAAGTGCAGCTTGGCGATTACCGGTTTGTGTTCGACAGCCTCGATGAGTATCGGGGTCCCAATTTCGATTCCACTCGCGGTCACTTCGATGTGTTCTGGCAGGATGAGCCTGTGGGGCGCCTTAATCCGGAAAAACGGACCTACCATGCCAGCCGTCAGGTGATGACAGAAGCCGCCATTGATGCCGGCTTCTGGCGAGACCTGTACGTGGCCATGGGAGAGCCGCTGGAGAGTGGCGATGCCTGGGCGGTACGGATCTACTTCAAACCCGGTATCCGCTGGATCTGGCTGGGCGCCTTGATCATGGCCCTTGGCGGAGCGCTGGCTTTGTCTGACAAGCGCTACCGCCGCCAGAAATTCGCAACCCCGCAAACCGGAGAGGCCCAATGAAAGCCAATTCCCCCTGGGTATTTCTGCCGCTCGCCGGCTTTGTGTTGCTGGCAGTCGTGCTGGCCAGTGGTCTCGGACGTGATCCGCAGGAGCTGCCGTCGGCGCTGGTCGGCAAGCCGGTGCCCGGTTTTACGCTGCCCTCGCTGCTCACCGAGGAAACCTTTACCGAGCAATCCCTGACCGGACGCTGGCAGTTGCTTAACGTATGGGCAACCTGGTGCCCGACCTGCCACATCGAGCACCCCTACCTGCTGACGCTGGCTGCCCAGGGCGTGCCGATTACCGGCCTCAATTACAAGGATGAGCTACCGGCGGCACGGGACTACCTGGCCAACATGGGCAATCCCTTTACCCATGTGATCGTGGATCAGGATGGCCAGCTGGGCCTGGATCTGGGTGTCTATGGCGCACCGGAAACTTTCTTGATCAACCCGCAAGGTGAAATCGTGTTGCGTCATGCCGGTGATCTCAACGCGCGGGTATGGAAGGAAAAGTTTCTTCCCCTGCTGCCGTCCAGCAACACCGGTGGAGGTGATGCATGACCCTGCTGAGAGTAGTGTTGCTGGTGTTGCTGCCGCTTCAGGCCATGGCGGCAATCGATGTCTATCAATTTGAGAATGAGCAGCAGGAAGCACGTTTCCGTGTCCTGGCGGAAGAGTTGCGCTGCCCCAAATGCCAGAATCAGAGCATTGCTGATTCCGACGCCGAGCTGGCCCAGGATATGCGCGATCGTGTCCACAGCATGATTCTGGAAGGCAAGAGCGATGCGGAAATCGTGGATTATTTCCGTTCGCGCTTTGGTGACTTTGTCAGCTATCGCCCGCCGGTCAACGCCCAGACGTCGGTGCTGTGGCTGATCCCCTTGCTGATGTTGCTGGGAGGGGGGACCTTGATCATTTTTCTGCTGCGCAAAGCCAGTGCCCGGGCAGATGAGAACGACAGTAACCAGGGGGATGCACCATGATGTGGATGTTGGCGGCAGCGGTGGTGCTGTTACTGCTTGGCGCTTCCCTGTGGTGGCAGTGGCGCCGGGAAGCCCGTCGCGCCGGACGACCCACCTCAGGCGGGATTGGTATTCCCCTGATCGTGATGGTGCTGGCGGTAGCCGGCTACCTGCTGGTGGGAAAAAATGAACACACCGTCGCCTGGCTGGAGCATCAGGAAAGCTATGGTGATGCGGCCCGCGCCATTGTGGCGGGCAGGGCCCCGGACATGGCAGCGGCAGAGATCCCTGCCGGCGCCATGGCGCGAGTGCTCCAGTCCCAGCTTTCCCGCACGCCCTCCGCCACCGGCTGGTTTGCGCTGGGTAGCCTCTACGATCAGCTGGGGGCGCCGGCCCAGACAGAAGAAGCGGCGCGGAAGTCCCTTGCACTTGATCCGCAATCCACCACCTCGCATCTGTTGCTGGCCCGGGCGCTGATTGAGAAAGCGGGGGGCAAACTAAACGAGCCCGCTCGGGAAGAGATTCAGTGGGTGCTGGATCGCGAGCCGACCCACGATGGAGCCTGGATGCTGCTGACCATGTCCGCTGACCGGGCCGGGCAGTTCGATGTTGCCATCTCAGGCTGGGAATCGTTGCTCAGTCGTCACGAGAATGGGGAAACCGGTGATCTGCTGCGCCGTGGGCTGGAGAACTCCCGCATGCAGAAGGCCCGCCAAGGCGTCTTTGCCTCACTCAGTGCTGAGGTGAGTGGCAACAACCTGCCGGCCGGTGGGACCCTGTTTGTCTATATTCGTGAGCAGGGCAGCAGTGGGCAGCCGTTGGCCGCCCGGCGGCAGGTGGTTCCGGCATTCCCGGCAACGGTCAGCCTCAGTGCAGAGAACTGGCTGCAGGCCTATCCATCAGAGGATACCGATCTGGTGATCGGCGCCCGCTATACCCCGGCCCCCGGTGCTGCCGTGGACCAGGCGATGATTGGTGCAGGGCCTGTGCCGTTGTCCCTCCCCCAGCAAACGCCTGTGTCTCTGACCCTGTCAGCGCAATAACCCCTGTCATTGATGCAAAATGTGTGCGTGCGACCTAGGTCGCACGCGCCGTCCCTTGTGGAGAAACGGGCCTCAAGGTAAAGTTGCACCCCTTCGGAGGCCCTTGGGGTCTGTTTTCGTCTCTATCATGAAGCTGCCGAGTGGCTGTTTTTGCCCGCTAGCCCTTTGTTTTCGGGCATTTGGGGCAAGCTGGTACGCCGGGCAGGGCTGCTAGAAAGGGACGAGGGCAGAACGTTGCCTCTTCTGAATCACAGAAAGATGGAGAATCCTATGCGTGTCATCCTGCTTGGTGCTCCCGGTGCGGGCAAGGGCACCCAGGCGCAGTTCATCAAGGAACAGTTTGGTATTCCTCAGATTTCCACCGGTGACATGCTGCGTGCTGCGGTCAAGGCAGGAACACCGCTGGGTCTGGAAGCCAAGAAAGTGATGGATGCCGGTGGCCTCGTCTCCGACGACATCATCCTGGGCCTGGTGAAAGAGCGTATCGCCGAGAGTGATTGCGCCGCGGGTTTCCTGTTTGATGGTTTTCCTCGCACTATCCCCCAGGCTCAGGCGCTGGTGGAGCAGGGTGTAGACATCGATTACGTGGTGGAAATCGACGTGGATGATGAAGAAATCATCGAGCGTCTCAGTGGTCGCCGGGTTCACCCCGCCTCCGGTCGTGTCTATCACGTGAAGTACAATCCGCCGAAGGAAGCGGGCAAGGACGATGAAACCGGTGATGAGCTGGTTCAACGTGATGATGATCAGGAAGAAACCGTACGCAAGCGTCTGGAAGTGTACCAGGCCCAGACCCGTCCCCTGGTCGATTTCTACCAGGAACTGGCCGAAAAGGGCGAAGCCAATGCGCCGCGCTATGTGCGGGTTGCCGGTGTCGGTTCTGTTGATGATATCCGTGACCGGGTGCTGGCAGGCCTGAAAGGCTGAAAGTGATCCAGGTAAACAAGAAAAGGGAGGCTTCGGCCTCCCTTTTTTTTGGCCGCTCTGCGGCTGCAACACGCTTCACGCAATATGCGGCACGCAAAGCCGGGCGAATCCGTCATCAAAATCGAAAACCGCCTTCGGTCAATCCTGACCTGTCCTTTTCCCGTTAATCAGCGATAAACCTTTTTTGCCGCTACGCGGCTATAAAGCGGCAACCTGCTGCCCCCCTGTGGGAGCTTGCCTGCAAGCGATTCCCTTTCAACAGGGTCTCCATCGCTTGAGTCTACCCTGAGGGGCATGGAGAGCTCCCGCCGCTACAATGAGCGGCCTCGGAGAGACGGATGCAGTGGGAGCGCGAAAGGATTTGATAACTCTGTATGCCTTTGACCTGCACCTGGAAATCACCGCACAAGATAGATCTGTTGTCGCGGTTGGCAGGTCTGGCAGGAAGAGAGGGAGGTGCGTCTCTTTGCGCATGTGGTACGCAGTGATCCTTTTCTCGTTTTCGGCTTGCTAAAACCAGGCAGGATTCTCAAGAAGCAGCAGGCCTGAGAGATGCGGAGTCATTTCGTGTGGGTTCATTTGGCGTGTTAGGGCCTCTGGCAATCTGGCACTGGTGGGGCAAATTCGGGGTATTCGGGGAAACCTGAATAATCGAGTTTCCCGCTCACCAGAGATGAACCTGATCGTTTAGCGAGGTCTGATCACGAAGCATTCTGCCGCCCTGGATGATGGCTGCTCCTCTTTTTTTTCAGCCAGAACTGGGGGCGGAGTGGAGCTTTTCTGGTTGAGCATTGTCACCATTCTACTCATTTCGGGACATGCTGCAGCTCCCGTTACCCTGTTTCCCGCGTTTGTTTTCTCATTTTTGCGCGCGAATTTTCCATTACTGACTCCACTTTATAACGGGCTGGGCTGATACCGGTTTGTCACCTTGCGCATTGGCGTTGGTTAATCGTTGAAGGAAGAAAGATGATTATCTGTGCGTTGTACGGGCGGGAGTGGATGATCAGGCATATCCATCCTCAACGATCCCGTGATGGCCCCTGTTATTTTCAAAAGTGTCAGGCCTTTTATGCCTTTGCGAGGAAAATAGCGGTCGCCAAGCCGTCTTTTCTGAAAAGCAATGGAGCGCCAGGTGTTATGACTGAGGCAAAAATAATGACGAAAGACGGTGCCATTTTTCCGGGTAGCGGATGAATAAATCAGGCCTGATTTCTGGAGAATAAAATTCAGAAAAGCAGGGAAGGGTGGTGAAAAAAATTAACAGAACGAAAAATGAAAATTGAATTGATCAAATAATGTACCACCCGAATTTTTTTTATGCTATTTTTCTCTTGTCGCAGTAATGATGACAACGCTATAGCTTAGGAGATCAATCATGGCTCGAGCAAAAAAAGCCGCCGCAAAAAAAACTGCGGCTCGTAAACCAGCAGCAAAGAAAACTGCAGCGGCCAAGGCTCCGGCCCTGCCGAAGTCTGTGACTAATGCTGAAGCCAAAGTGAAACTGCAGCAGAAGGCAGTGGATCAGGCACAGAAAAAAGTCGCCCAGGCTGAGACCAAACTGGACAAGCACCGTGCCAAGGTCGATGGCGAAAATGCCAAACTGGCCAAATTGCGCACCGATACCGCTGCCAAGCGTGACAAGGCAAAAGCCAAGCCTACCGCTGCAGCCAAGCGTGCTGTTGATACCGCACGTGGCAAACTGAACACCCTTCGCCTCAAGCTGCAGGATATCCGCGCGGAAGCCAAACTGATCCGTGCCGAAATCCAGGCCGCCAAGAAAGTTGTGGCTCGCGAGCTGAAAAAGCTGCGTACTGCAGAGCGCAACATGAAAGCCAAGCTGCGTGAGCATGAGCGCAAACTGGCCAAGAAAGTGAAAGCTGAGCAGAAGAAGGCGGAAGCCAAGGCCAAGGCAGCAGCCAAGCGTGAAGCGGCCAAGGCCAAGCGCGCTGCCAAGAAGAAATCTGCTGCACCGAAGCGCAAGAAGGCGGCAGCAAAGAAGGCTACCACTAGCAAGGCGCCGGCCAAGAAGAAGGCCGCTGCCAAGAAAGCTACTACCAAGAAGAAAGCCGCCACTCGCAAGGCTCCTGCCAAGAAAAAGGCAGCTGCCAAGCGTGCACCCAAGGCGAAAGCCTCTTCCTGATTTCTTTTCAGGATATGGCAAGGAAAGCCCCGCTCTGCGGGGCTTTTTTGTGGGCCGCTCTGCGGCTGCATCACGCTTCATGCAACGCGCAGCATGCAAATCCGTGAGAACCGCATCGGTGCCCTTTACCGGATGCCTTCATGCGAGGTAGTTGTGATCGTGGATGGGAAAGGCTCCGTTTTCCAGCACGCCCCCCCATCAAGATAGAAAATCACCTTCGGCCAATCCTGGCCACTCTGCGGCCGCAACAGGCAACACGCGCAAGGTAAAAACCGTCAATCGGGTGTGACTTCAGCGGAGAGGCGCAGTAAGGCACTCCTGCCAAAGATCCCCCCCTTGTCTGCCCGGTTGGTGTCAGTTGTCGGTTTCCACATCAATCAGGGATGCGTGCTTCTCCGGGCAGCAGAGCCACTGGCGAAGCCCGGTGTCATATCTCAGTGAACTCTGTGTGCTCAGCGGTGGAAATCGCTTTTCCCGCAGGTGTAGGGAGGAGGGAGAAGGAGCCGGGAGTGTAATCATAAAAGTTGTTGATAATGATTCGCGTTAGGGTTAGCATCATTCCCAGAGATTGAGGAATGGCGTATGTACGTTTGTATCTGCAAGGGCATCACTGACAACCAAATACGGGAAGCGGTCGAAAATGGCTGCGACAGCCTGCGTGATCTTCGTCGGGAACTTGGGGTTGGAAGTCAGTGTGGCAAGTGTGCCCGTCACGCCCGTCAGGAACTGCGTGAGGCCCGTAGCGCAAGCCAGGCGACCTCTTTCTCCCATTCCACAGCGGAACCGGTCATGTTCTGGCCGCAACCGGCATAACAATCGTTCTCATTTCGATAACTGATTGTATTCAATGCGTTTTTTCTCCCCCATTCTGCCTTGTTAACAGGGGCTTCATCCTGAACAATAGGGGCCTGTCAGCTTCCCTAGTTCAACGGATGGAGAAACCCCATGAAAGGCGACGCCAAGGCCATTGAGTACCTGAATCGGGCACTCGGTAACGAGCTTGTAGCCATTAACCAGTACTTCCTGCATGCCAAGATGTACAAGGATTGGGGCCTGCACGCGCTCTACGAAAAGGAATACCACGAGTCCATCGATGAGATGAAGCATGCGGACTGGCTGGTAGACCGAATCCTGTTTCTCGAAGGCATGCCCAATCTGCAGGACCTGGGCAAGTTGATGATTGGTGAAAACACCAAAGAGATGCTCGAGTGTGACCTCAAGCTGGAAAAAATTGCGGTTCCTGACCTGCGTGAGGGGATCGCCTATTGCGAATCCATTCAGGATTACGTGTCCCGGGATCTGCTTAATCGCATCCTCGAATCCGAGGAAGAACACATCGATTGGCTGGAAACCCAGCTCAACCTGATCGACCTGGTAGGCATCGAAAACTACCTGCAAAAACAAATTGAACCAGAAGATGACTGATTGCTGAACTTTTGAGCGATAAGCGCTTGACTCCCCGAGAGCGTTTCGGAATAATGCGCAGCCTCTCGGGGCGATACAGCAACGAGATGAAAAAGCGCTGGTAGCTCAGCTGGATAGAGCATCTGGCTACGAACCAGAAGGTCGGGGGTTCGACTCCTCCCCAGCGCGCCATACAGACGAAGGGCTTGCAGAGATGCAGGCCCTTTTCTGTTTCTGGGCTACATCAATTTTTCTCCGCACAATTTTCTTTCCTTGTTGTTTATTCCTGACGTTAAACGGGGCGTTTGCGGCTGTTCTTGTCGTTCTGAACCGATGCTGTGCGCCGGATTTGCACTGCTGGCGGGCGCCAGCACTGTGTATTGATAAAAACCACCAAAACGTCATGACGCTACTACTGTCGTCCCATTGCGCATTGTCGACAATCCGCTTACATTCCGCGCAATCACAGAAGTGAATCCGCAAGACCCGCCACGTGATTGGTGTATTGGCCACAGGCCTTTGCTCCGCGCCTGCGGGTGACTAACCGCTAACGGAACCGTTAGATAGGAGTGTTCCATGGACCCACTGATGTCCCAGGGCCTCGAGCTCATGCTGGTCGGCATGGGGGTGGTGTTTGTTTTTCTGGTCGTCCTGGTGGGAATCACCACCTTGATGTCAGCGCTGGTTCAGCGTTTTGGAAAAGCCCCGGTCGCCCCGGTAGCAGCGGCTGCTGCTACTCCGGTATCCACTGCAACGGATGTACCTTCCGCTGCGGTGATCAAAGCCATCGAACAGGCCGTGCGTCAGCATCGCCAGTCTTCCCAGTCATAATCCGGAAATCATCATGAGTAAGAAACTTGGCATCACCGATGTGGTGCTCCGCGATGCGCACCAGTCCCTGTTTGCAACCCGTATGCGTCTGGACGACATGCTGCCGATTGCTGCCGAGCTGGACGAAATCGGCTTCTGGTCTCTGGAGTCCTGGGGCGGCGCCACCTTTGACGCCTGTATCCGTTATCTGGGCGAAGATCCCTGGGAGCGTATCCGCGAGCTGAAGCAGGCCATGCCGAACACTCCTCAGCAGATGCTGCTGCGTGGCCAGAACCTGCTGGGTTACCGCCACTATGCCGATGACGTTGTGGATGCGTTTGTTGAGCGTGCCGCGGAAAATGGCGTGGATGTGTTCCGGGTGTTCGATGCCATGAATGACATGCGTAACATCGAGCGTGCCATTGCTGCCGTCGTGAAGCAGGGCAAGCATGCCCAGGGCACCATCGCCTATACCGTGAGCCCGGTGCATACCATGGATATGTGGGTAGAGCAGGGCAAGGTGATCGAGCAGATGGGCGCACACTCTGTGGCCATCAAGGACATGGCTGGCCTGCTGCGTCCCAATGACGCCTTTGAACTGGTTAGTCGCCTGAAGGCGGCCCTGACCATTCCGGTCCACATGCAGTGTCACGCCACCACCGGCCTGTCCACCGCCACCGCGCTGAAAGCGGCCGAAGCGGGTATCGACAATGTGGACACCGCCATTTCTTCCATGTCCATGACGTATGGCCACAGCCCCACCGAGTCCGTGGTCGCCATGCTGGAAGGCACCGACCGCGATACCGGTCTGGACCTGAAGAAACTGAACAATATCGCCAGTTACTTCCGTGACGTGCGCAAGAAGTACGCACAGTTCGAAGGCAGTCTGCGTGGTGTAGACGCCCGTATCCTGGTGGCCCAGGTGCCGGGCGGCATGCTCACCAACATGGAAAGCCAGCTGAAAGAGCAGGGTGCCGCGGATCGTTTCGATGACGTGCTGGAAGAAATTCCGGCGGTACGCAAGGATCTTGGCTACATCCCGTTGGTCACCCCGACCTCCCAGATTGTTGGCACCCAGGCGGTATTGAACGTGCTGTCCGGCGAGCGCTACAAGGTGCTCAGCAAGGAAACCCAGGGCGTGCTGCGCGGTGAATACGGCGCCGCACCGGCCGACTTCAACAGCGAGCTGCAGGCCCGAGCCCTGAATGGTGATGAGCCGGTGACCTGTCGTCCTGCGGACCTGATCGATAATGAAATGGACAGCCTGCGCGAGGAAGTGGCCGGGCTGGCCAGCGAGAAAGGTCTGAGCCTGTCTGAAGGCGAGCATCGTGATGATGACGTGCTCACCTACGCCTTGTTCCCGCAAATCGGCCTGCGCTTCCTGGAGAAGCGTGGTGATGCGTCAGCCTTTGAACCGGTGCCCACCGGTGCGGCTGCACCAGTAGCCGCGGCCAACAGCGAAGGCGTCTACACGGTAGATGTGGATGGCAAGCAGTACACCGTGAAAGTGAGCGATGGCGGTGATGTTACCGGCATCAAGTCCATTGGTGGCGGATCCGCCCCGGCCCCGGCTGCACCAGTAGTGGGCGACCCCGCCAACAGCATGCCGGTACCGGCCCCGCTGGCAGGCAATATCTTCAAGGTACTGGTGAAGCCGGGAGACCGTATTGCCGAAGGTCAGAAGATCATGGTGCTGGAAGCCATGAAAATGGAGACCGACGTGTCTACTCCGGAAGCCGGTATCGTTACCGAAGTGCTGGTCAAGGAAGGCGATGCCGTTACCGTTGGCCAGACCCTGCTGACTGTGGAGCCGGCCCATGGATAAACTGGAAACCCTGTGGCTAAGCACGGGCCTGTACCACATGAGCAGCGGTCAGCTGATCATGATGGTGGTGTGCCTGGGACTGCTGTGGCTGGCGGTGCACAAGAAGTTCGAACCGCTGTTGCTGCTGCCGATCGGCTTTGGCGGCATTCTCGCCAACATTCCCATGGCTGGTCTGGCGGAATCCGCCATCAGCCAGGCGCTGCATTTCGGTGATCAAAACCTGCTGGCCAGCATGGCCCAGGTGCTGGGCATGGATGTGGATGCTGGCCGTCAGGCCCTCTACAAGGCTGCCGAAGCGGCGGGCCCGGCAATCCACGACCAGCTGCACTATCTGGCGGTCAAGGCCAACTACGGTGACGGTATCCTGTACCTGATCTACACCGCAGGTCTGACCACCGGCATCTTCCCGCTGCTGATCTTCATGGGCGTGGGCGCCATGACTGACTTCGGTCCGCTGCTGGCCAACCCGCGTACCCTGTTGCTGGGTGCAGCTGCCCAGTTCGGCATCTTTGCCGCCCTGCTGGGGGCGCTGGCGTTGAACTGGCTGGGGCTGGATTTCAGTCTGCAGGATGCGGCGGCCATCGGCATTATCGGTGGCGCGGACGGCCCGACCTCCATCTATGTGACCACCAAGCTGGCCCCGGAACTGCTCGGTGCCATTGCCGTGGCGGCCTATTCCTACATGGCGCTGGTGCCGATCATCCAGCCGCCGATCATTCGTGCGCTGACCAATGAGAGCGAACGCAAGATCAAGATGGAACAGCTGCGCCCGGTGAGCCAGGTGGAGAAGATTCTGTTCCCGGTGCTGTTGCTGATTCTTGTGGCGCTGGTGTTGCCGGATGCGGCGCCGCTGCTGGGCATGTTCTGCTTCGGTAACTTGATGAAGGAATCCGGTGTGGTGAATCGTCTGGTGGATACCACCAGCAACGCCCTGATCAATGTGGTAACCATCATGTTGGGCCTGGCGGTGGGCTCCAAGCTCAGCGCAGAAAAGTTCCTGGTGGTGGAAACCCTGGGGATTCTTGCACTGGGTCTGGCCGCCTTCATGATCGGTACCGCCACTGGGGTGCTGATGGGCAAGCTGCTCAATCGTTTCAGCCATCACCCGGTCAATCCCATCATTGGTGCCGCCGGTGTCTCTGCCGTACCCATGGCTGCCCGGGTGGCCAACAAGGTGGGGCTGGAGTCCAATCCCCACAACTTCCTGCTGATGCACGCCATGGGCCCCAATGTGGCGGGTGTGATCGGCTCAGCGGTTGCCGCTGGCGTGTTGCTCAACTTCGCCGGTTGATACCCCGGGCGGTGCCGGCCTGCCCGGCACCGCCACCCTTCCGTTTTTTTAACGCCCGCTTCTCCTTCTTTCGGTGCGTTTTGATGTGTCGCCAAGTACTTGTCTGCCGCTTTACACCGTGATTTGCGCTACACTGTGCGCCTTTGTACCCGCACTGCTATCGGCAAATAGGTGACCCCATGACTGATTCCCTGACGATTCTCCGCCCGGACGACTGGCATCTGCATTTCCGCGATGGTGAGATGCTGGCGGAAACCGTGCCGGCCACGGCGAATGTATTTGGTCGGGCCATTGTCATGCCGAACCTGACGCCGCCGGTAACCACCGTGGCCGAAGCCGCGGCCTACCGTGAGCGTATTCTGGAGCGGGTGCCGGCCGGAGTGACCTTCGAGCCGCTCATGGTGCTTTACCTCACCGACAGCACGCCGGTGGAAGAAGTGGCTCGTGCCGCAGAAAGCGACTTCGTCCATGCCTTCAAACTCTATCCTGCCGGTGCCACCACCAACTCAGACAGCGGCGTCACGGATCCGGGCAAGATTACCCACCTGTATGAAGCCATGGAGAAGTACGATGTGCCGCTGCTGGTGCACGGTGAGGTGACCGATGCAGACATCGATATCTTTGATCGCGAAAAGATCTTCATCGACCGTTACCTGTACGACATCCGTCGTCAGTTTTCTGCCCTGCGGATTGTCTTTGAACACGTGACTACCGCGGAAGCGGTGCATTTTGTTCAGGAAGTGAATGATCTGACGGCGGCCACCATTACCCCACAGCATCTGCTGATGAACCGTAACGACATGCTGGTGGGCGGGGTGCGCCCGCACAATTACTGCTTGCCCATTCTAAAGCGTCGCCAGCATCAGGAAGCCATTCAACAGGCGGTACTGGAAGGGCATCACCGCTTCTTCCTTGGCACCGATTCGGCTCCCCATGCCCGCAGCAAGAAGGAGGCGGCCTGTGGCTGCGCCGGTTGTTACTCTGCCCGCGCTGCCTTGCCGCTGTATGCCAGCTTCCTGGAGCAGCACAATGCCCTGGACAAGCTGGAAGGCTTTGCCAGCCGTTTCGGCGCTGACTTCTATCGCATGCCCCATCACACCGACACTGTCACCCTGGTGCGCAAGCCCTGGGCGGTACCGGAAGTGATCGAAGCCGCCGGTGAACCGATGGTGCCGTTCTATGCCGGTCAGGAACTGCCCTGGTCTCTGGCCTGAACATGGACCGCATTGCCGTGGTGGTGCTGACCGGGTTTCTCGGCAGCGGCAAGACTACCCAATTGAATGCGTGGCTGGCACAGCGTCAGGATATGGCGGTGCTGATCAATGAGCTGGGCGACATCGGCATTGATCAGCTTCTCACGCAAAAAACCGGCGTACCGGTCACCTTGCTGGCCGGTGGCTGTGTCTGTTGCGTGGTTCAGGGCTCCCTGTCGAGCACATTGCGCAACCTGTTCATGGCGCGCAAGAACGGCGAGATTCCCGCGTTCTCCCGGGTGGTGCTCGAAACCACAGGGGCTGCCGAGCCCTCGGGGGTGCTGGCGCCGCTGGAACAGGATCCCTGGCTAAAAAAACGTTTCTACTGTCAGTCGGTACTGACGGTAGTGGATGTGGCGGCCGGGGCGGCGTCGATTCAGCGTCATCCGGAATGTCTTGAGCAGATTCAGGCTGCAGATCTGTTATTGCTGTCTCGCACTGATCGGGTGGATGCCGGTGCCCTTGCCGAATTTGCGCAGCAATTACAGGCGCTGAACCCATCGGCAGAGCAATGTCCAACGCCGGCGCCTGCCGAGCTGCTGGACCGTGAGTTCGAGCATCGTTGCCGCATTACCGGCAGCCTGACCCTGAGCCAGCCAGATGCGCTATCGCTTTCTCCTGCCAGCAGCGTGGTGGCACCTTCTTCCTCCTCTCGCCACCAACTTTATAGTGCCTCGCTGATCTGGCCTCACCGGCTCAGCTGGCAGCACTGGCAAGCGGCGTTGCAACAATTGGGTGGTCAGTGCGGTGAGGCGCTGGTGCGAGTCAAGGGGCTGCTGCAGGTGGAGGGGCTGGATGGTCCACTGCTGGTGCAGTGGGTGGGTACAGCCGATCCTGAGCTGACGCCCATGAACCGCTGGCCGGATGACGATGTCCGCACTCGCCTGGTATTGATTGTTCGTCATCAGAACGCTGACTTTGCCCGCCAACAGATGGCACACTGGGAGTCATTGCTGGAGCAGTTGCGCAGCGCACCGACTCACTGAACAGGACCCGTTCGCCAATGGGTTATCTCTATCTTGCTATCGCCATTCTGGCGGAAGTGATCGCCACCTCGGCGCTCAATGCGTCGCAAGGCTTTACCCGGTTATGGCCGTCGGTGATTACCGTGGCAGGCTACCTGATTGCCTTTTATGCACTCGCCTTGACCTTGCGCACGATACCCATGGGTATCGCCTATGCGGTTTGGGCGGGGACAGGTATCGTGTTGATTGCACTGGTGGGAATGCTGGTGTTTGATCAGACGCCAGACTGGCCTGCGGCTCTTGGTATGGGGCTGATTGTGGCCGGGGTGGTTCTGGTGACTGTGGTCTCGAAAACGTCTTCGCATTAACAGGAAGGGATTGCTGTGACAGAAAGGATGGAAAGCGTCGAACAGGCCGTGGATGCGGTGATCGAAAAAACCGCTGGCAAGATTCGATTGGCCATGCCGCTGGGGTTGGGCAAACCCAATCGTTTCGTCAATGCGCTTTACCGTCGCGTTGAGCAGGATGCCAGTCTCTCGCTGGATATTTTCACCGCGCTGTCGCTGGGGCGGCCCAGTGCCGGCAGCGATCTGGAAAAGCGTTTTCTGGAGCCCTTTGCCGATCGTGTGTTTGGCGATTACGAAGAACTGGCCTACCTGAAACCGGCAAAAAAAAGTGCCTTGCCGGCCAATATCCGTGTGTTCGAATTCTTCTTTCAGCCGGGCAGCATGCTCGGTAGCGCCAGCGCCCAGCAGCACTACATCAGCAGCAACTACACCCATGTGGCCCGTGACCTGAATGCCCGCCGGATCAATGTGGTAGCCCAGCTCCTTGCCCATCGCAACGTGGAGGGCAATGACGAGTACAGTTTTGCCTGTAATCCGGAAGTGACTCTGGATCTCATGCCGTTGCTGCTGGCGCGACGCGAAGCCGGTGAAACCATTCTCTCGGTGGGGCAGGTGCATAAAGACCTGCCGTTCATGGAAAACGACGCCCGGGTGGCGGACTGGTTGCCCCACATGGACATGGTGGTGGATGACCCGGACGCCCATACCCGCCTGTTCAGTACCCCCAACATGCCGGTGAATGTGCAGGACCACTTTGTCGGTCTGCATGCCAGCACCCTGGTGCGCGATGGCGGCACCTTGCAGATTGGTATTGGCGCGCTTGGTGATGCGCTGGTTCACCATCTGCGCCTGCGTGACCAGGACAACGAACGCTATCTGCGCCCGCTGGCTGAATGGGGGCTGCCAGACAGCCAGCAAGAGATGATCGACAGGGAAGGTGGCACCGGCGTCTTCGCAGAAGGCTTGTACGGCTGCAGCGAGATGGTTACCCATGGCCTGTTACAGTTGGTCCAGGATGGCATCATTCGTCGTCCGGTATATGACTGGGAGCCGCTGCAGCAACTGGAAATGCACGAGCCCAACCAGCCAGGACTGGCGCTGCTGGATGTGCTGCGCGAGCAGTCCGCCATCAGTCGACGCCTGGACCGCTCCCAGATCCGGACTCTGAAACGGTTCGGTATTTTCCGCGACGGGGTGCGCAAGCAGGGCGACATGCTGGAATTGCCCAACGGCGTGCAGGTGGCCAATGATCTGGATGACCGGGCCACCCGTGAGGCGTTGAAAGCGGTACTGGGAGATCGTCTGAGCGGCGGTATCGTCATGCATGGTGGCTTTTTCCTGGGCCCGGCGGCGTTCTATGAGCGGCTGCGTAATTTGACCGATGAGCAGCGCGCGGCCATCAACATGACGCGTATCAGTTACGTGAATCATCTTTATGGAGATGAAGCGCTCAAGCGTCTGCAACGGCAGGATGCCCGCTTTGTGAATACTGCCTTTACGGTGACGCTGCTGGGCGCCGGGGTGGCCGACCAGATTGATGACGGCCGGGTCCTCAGCGGAGTGGGCGGGCAGTACAACTTTGTCAGCCAGGCTCATGAACTGGCGGGCGCCCGTTCCATTCTGATGGTGCGGGCATGGCGTGAGCGAGCCAGCGAGGCCATGAGCAATGTGGTGTTCGGTTATGGGCATAACACCATACCCCGTCACCTGCGTGATGTGGTGGTCACCGAATACGGGGTCGCTGATCTGCGTGGCAAGAGCGATGAAGAAGTCATCATGGCCATGCTCAACGTGTCTGACAGCCGCTTTCAGATCAGTCTCATGGAAGAAGCCCAGGCGGTTGGAAAGCTGCGCAAGGATTACCAGATTCCGGAAGCCCACCGGCGCAACAATCCTGAGCATCTGCACGAGATTGCCGAACGTTGCGGGGCAAAAAGTTTTCCCTTGTTCCCGCTCGGCTCGGATTTCACTGATACAGAACAGCGTCTGCTCAAGGCGCTCACCTGGCTCAAGGAAAAGGTCGGCCACAAGGAGTTTCTCAAGCTGGGTAGGCAGGCGTTGTTCCATGAAGGCAGCGAAAGCGATTTCGCCGCTGAGCTGGATCGCATGGGACTGAAAGAGCCGGCAGGGGTGAAAGAGCACCTCTATCAGCGATTGCTGCTCACGGCTCTGGAGGCGGCGAGCTAACGAGCTACAAGCTACAAGCTACAAGCTACAAGCTACAAGCTACAAGCTACACTCGATTGGATAGAACAACCCGGGAAAGTTCCCGGGTTTTGTAGTCTTTCTACGAAGCCGCTGTAGGAACGTAGCGCAGCGTAGTAACGCACGGAGTGCGGCCCGAAGGGTGAGCGAAGCGAATAACGCCACTTGAGGTGCGAACCGAGCGACAGCGAGGAACTGAGATGCTGCTGGCACAGGTCTCTGTGATAACCCGTAGGAGCGTGCCTGCACGCGATCCGAGCCCAAGCGAGGTAAGCATTCCAGAAGCGAGTTTCGAGTACCGGGTTTCAAAAATCCAAAACCAGTAGTCGGGCGCGAGGTTTGCATCTTTGCCTTTCCAAACTCGCTTCTCGCAACTCGAAACTGATTACCTCGCCAAGGCTCGGATCGCCTGCAGGCAGGCTCCTACGGCAAGTTTCAGCCCCAGCGAGGTAAGGATTCCAGAAACGCATATCGAGAAATCGATACGAGCCAATCGGGGCAGGAGCGGAGCGGGCCCCGCCATTACTCCGGCTTGTCTTTTCTGTCCTTCTTGCCGTCTTCCTTGCGTGAGGGTCTTTCCGCCCGTGGATCGGTAGAGCGGCCAGAGAGTACCCGCCAGAATGGAATGCGTCGGGTGACGGAGACCATCTCGTCCACCGTATCACCGATGCCGGACAGACGATCCACGGTATCTCGCAGGCCGACCAGTTCATCCACATGTTCGGAAATCTTGAACACCACCATGTAGAACTCAAGCAGGGCGCGCAGCACTGAGGCCGATACCAGGAAAGTCACCGGTGCGGCGACAAAAAAGTAGAACAGGCCGCGCCAGGTGGAGGCCATGAATGCTTCCACACAGAGGTAGAGCAGGCCCATGGCGATAGCGACCAGGGCAATGCCATACACGCCGGGCAGTACCTGGATGATCATGTACTTCTCGAAGCGGAAGTTGAACAGCTCACGCCAGTACTGCACGATCCAGAAGAAACCGCGGCGCAGTTTCACGTTCACTTTTTTGGGCGGAACCGGCTGCGGTTCCTGTTCGTTGTTATCTACCATTTTGCGTACTGCTCCTCGACGAAACCATAGCGCTCGTTGATGGTAATGGTGCTGCCATCATCGAGACGCAGGTGGCCATCGAAACGACCGAAAAGTTGATTGAAATTACTGGCGAACAGACCGAGATTGAGGCGTTCGCGGTGATTGCCGCTGGGGGTAAACGTCAGTTCGACTCGACCGCACAGGCTGCGGATTTTCCACGGCTGCATCAGATCATCACGTTGATAATCGAACATGACTCCGCCGGTGGGAATCATCACGTCATCCACCCAAAGGCAGTTTTCCGAAAAAGTGGTCTCGTTTACCCCGCAGGACAGATTCAGACCGATGCGTTTGCCGTCCGCCTCGGTGGACAGGCAGGCCCAGTTCCAGAACGTTTCCCGGCGCATGTAGCCAGCGGAGAAATCGTGATGGCCGCAGGCGTCCAGTTCCCCCAGGCACAGGTTGTCGCCGCTGCGGATCAGGGTGCCGGAGACTTTTTTTCCGGCCACCTTGTTGGCATAGACCCAACCATTGACGCCGGTGCGGGTACACAGTGACATGGGTTGGTACTGCGGACCTTCTTCCATGGTGGCCTGCAGTTGCAGATCATCCAGGGTCACCGACAGGGTCTTGGTCAGGTTGTCACCACTGGCCCGATAACCCAGTTCGATATCTACGCCTTTCTGGCGAAACCGGCTGACGCCTTCACGGGGAGAGTCGGACATCTGCAGGTCACGACCCAGCGGGGAGCGCCAGGTGAATTCCTTCAGGGTGCCGGTGCGGGGTTCGAAAATATAAAAGAATGCCATGCCCAGCCAGGCGGTATGGGCCAGGGCGCAGCCGGCCAGCAGTTCATCACTGATGATCCCGAAGTACTGGAACTGCTTGTAATGAAAGTGTCGCGCCAGGCTATTGGCACGGCCTCCCATGGGGGTGCGATAATCCGCATCGCGACCGTTTACGCGGGACACGGTGCCGGGAAAGACGCCCAATGCGACCTGCCCCTGGTCGTTTACCAGGGCAGAGGGTTGTGTCTGAAAATTCATGCTCGAGGCCAGCTGACAGGAACAATGAAGCCGGGTTCGGGACGCAATGCTGAGCAGACCATCACCGGGCGTGACTGCGACTCAACATAGTCAATGAGTTCGAGGGTATCAACAGAAGTGGTACTTTTGTCCGACATTGACGGCAGTGGCCAGTTTTTCTTATCAATCATGCGCCACTGCTGCTGCGGCAAACTGTGGCTCGGCAGCCACCAGCCCCGTTCGTGGCGTGGATGGCGCGGCGGGGTATCCGGGTGGCCATTGCGATAGAACAGCCGTCCGCGGGTGAGCAGGGCGCGGCCATCCACGCGCAGGCCGCGGTTTGCAAGCAGGCTGCGGCATTCTGGCAGGGTACTGCGTGGTAGCTGCTGCTCAAACAGATGCTGATGTTTGCGTGCCAGGGTGTCGCGGCTGTTGGGGCCGTACCAGTGATCAGTCGTGCCGAGATAGAACTTCAGGGCCAGTTCCCAGTGCCACAGTTTGCCGCTGTCACGGTCGCGCACCAGCATATCCAGTTCACCGAGGGTGGTGTTCTGGTCACGGACAGGCAGATTCCTTTCCACCAGTTCGAGGCCTTCGCTGACCGAGACCAGCGCGGCCACCCATTGTTCAAAGGCCAGCCCCAGCCGCCGGGGCGGGTTAAGGTCTTCCAGCCACTCCACGGCATTGGCAATCAGCCCGGGGTGACGCAGCCATTCACGTTTCAGCAGGGATCCTGCGTCTTCAAAGGGGACGCATTGGAGAAGGGGAGGGGCCTGTATCAGCCAGTTAAGCTGCTGGAACAGGGCCCCTTTAACCGGGCTGGCGATCATGCAGAGGTGGGCAGATCTTCCCGTTTGTGGAGTTCCGCGCGAACTTCATCCGCCCAGCTCAACCAGGCCTGCTGGTCGAGAATGCCACGGCGCAAGGTCAGGTAGGTATACATGTCCTTTTCGCTGTTGCGTTCAGCAAGGGCCTTGGCGAGGGCTTCAAAGGTGCTGAGACGTTCGCGTCGCAGGTCTGCCTGATCTTCCAGTTCACGCAATACCGCAGAGGGCTCGCTGAGGGCGCCTCCGGCAATCTTGACCATGAAGGAATCACGAATACGCGGCGGCGCGGCAGGCTTGCGCAACCAGCGGATCAGTTCGTCACGGCCCGCGTCAGTGATGCGGTACAGTTTCTTGTCAGGTTTGCCATCCTGGGGGATATGGCGGTACTTCACCATGTCCTGCTCATTCAGCTTGCCGAGCTCCAGATAGATCTGCTGGTGGGTAGCATTCCAGACCAGCCCGATGCTGTTGGCAAATTCGCGAGCGAGGTCATAACCGCTGGCTTCTTGATCTTGTAGCAATACAAGTATGGCATGGCGCAAAGACACGGCTCACTCCTCGATCCTGTTAAATATGGGTAATACCATATTGATAGTAGAGAGCCGCGTTATTGCTGCGCAATCCGTTGAATAAGTAGATTTGTAAAAACTTGGTGATGTTGCCCTTCAGTATTTGTCCTGTGTAAGTATTTGTTATTAAAAGACGTGCACTCTGTAGGTCGTCGTATTCAGTGAGCAACGAGCCGTTGGGAGAGTGTCAACGGGTACGGGGCAAAAAATTCATCAGCATGTCGGCCTGATACCTGGATGAGGCAGTGAGCTGTTCATCGTCCAGCTTCGGGACCAGATTTCGCACCAGACTGCGGGACGCCTTGCGGGTGGTTTCCACTCCCACGCTGGCCAGTTTGCGAAGCACCGGGCCAAAGCCGAGTAGCTCCATGGGCTTTTCGAAGTACCACCTGATCGATTCGTCGGTGACGGCATGCAGGTATTCCTCCAGCTCCCGGCGTGCTTCCTGGTAGTCTCCATTGGCACACAGGTCCGGCAGGTTGTTGCCCTTCATGGCCATGCTCTCACTGACCGGGAAGGCCACATACCAGCCCTGTTCACCCTGCTGGCGCACGCTGTCCATGTATTCGGCGGCAGCCTTGTTCTGGGCCAGATCCATCTTTTTGGCGCTACGACCGATCACCAAGGTGGTGGCTTTGTTGATGGTCTGACAGGTCATGTTGACCACCTTGAAAAGGCCGGGTGACAGCCCTGCTGCGTCGGCGGCACGGACCATGAAGGCCTGCAGGGCTTCGTCAATGAAAATACCCATGATCGCTTCAATTTCCTGAGGCTCCGGCTTGCTGGCGTCACCCTGCATGCGGGTGATGAAAGCATCGGTGCGGGTGTGCAGTTTGTCGCTGGAAAGGAAGGCTACATGGGGATTTGTCATTATTTTTCTCCTTGGAATGGAAGAAAGGATGATACGCAGGGCCATTCGCCTACCCAATGACCAAAAATGCCGCTTTTCTATTCCTTTTTTGTTGCCGATAGCTGATGATTCGCGGCCATTGCCGGTGTTTGGGCAAGGTAGGGAGAAATCATGTTAGGCGTCATTCAGGCCGATGCAGACCAGATCAAGCAGTGGTTGCAGCAGGCCAACATCCAGCACTACATCTGCGAACATTGCCATGGCTTGCACCTGTCCGAATTACAGGGTCGCGAAGGGGTAGTGGATGCCCGCCTGTTTGTGGAAGAAGACGGGGTGCTGCTTACCACCGAGCTGGAGGTCCGCCCGGCGGCGTTGTTTGCGGTTCAGGCAGAGCTGAGCCGACTCAATATGGCGTTCCCTTCTATAAAACTGTTCCTGGATGTGAACGACGATTCCCTGCCACGTCTGGTGGCCTGTGACCTGCTGTTGGGTCGCCGGGGTATCACCTTCGATCAGTTTATCTACTTCGTCCAGGCCACCGTGGATGCCACCCTGCAATTGATGGATGAATGCCAGGAGTACAACTGGCTGATCTGGCCGGATGAATTCGACAACGGTCCCGCCGAGGCGCTGCACTGATGCAGGACAATGCAGGTCTGGTTGGCGGCGTTGGCAGCGGCTATCTGGACGGCATTATCGACGGTCTGGTCCGTGACGGCTTTGCCGTGTCGCCAGGCTTTGCGCCCGTGTCGCTGGTGCGGGCCCTGCGCAAGGAAGCCATGGAGCGGGATCAATCCGGGGAGTTCAAACTGGCGGGCATCGGCCGCCGTCAGGATCACCAGAAGGATACCCGGGTGCGTAGTGACCGCACCTGCTGGCTGAAGGCCGGCACCCTGGCCCAGTGTCAGTGGCTGGAATATATGGAAGCCCTGCGCGTGGCCGTAAACCAGTCCCTGTTCATGGGGCTGTTTGAACTGGAATCCCATTTCGCCATCTATGGTCCCGGCGACTATTACCAGCGTCACCTGGACGCTTTTAACGGCAACAATGGCCGCTTGCTCTCCGTAGTGCTGTATCTCAATGAAGGCTGGCAAAGCGAGTGGGGTGGGCGATTACGTATCTGGCCGGAGCCTGACGCCTCCCGTATTGCCACCGAAGTGGAGCCGCGGGCGGGCACCCTGGTGACTTTCCTCAGCGAGAAAATCCCCCACGAAGTCTTGGCAGCCACCCATGAACGCTACAGTATTGCGGGATGGTTCCGATGCAACAACACTACCGCCGACTGGCTCGATCCACCGCGCTGATCCTGCTTGGCCTGCTGCTCGCTGGGCGTCTGGCTGCGCAATTGTGCGGTGAGCCGGGCCGTGATGGCAGCCAGCCGGTGGGTGAGGTGGTCAACAGCTACTTCACCGGCCCTGACACCCAGACCCTGAGCGCGGGAAGCCGCGACCTCTCATTGAGTCGGGCCCGCGGGGCTTCCCCTCTGATGGCCGGTGACCTGGCCCTGCTGATACAGGTGCAGGGCGCCACGATCGTTACCCGCAATGATCCCCGTTATGGCCAGCTACAGGACCACCAGCTGCACGCTGAGTGGGTTCGTGTGGAGTTGCTGGAAGGCAGTACCCTGCGGGTGCGAGGTGGTGGTGTTGATGGCGGTTTGAAGTTCGGTTACAGCAACCAGCCTGCAAACGGTCAGCAGGGGCGACGGCGCTGGCAGCTGGTGAGAGTTCCCCAATATGACAGCCTGTCCCTGAATCAGGATCTCAAGGCGTTACCCTGGGATGGCTACACTGGAGGGGTGCTGGCGGTAGATGTACGCCGCAAGCTGGCGCTCAATGGTCATCATCTGGATGCCTCCGCTGGCGGACTGCGTGGGGCAGCCGCGGTGTCGTTGCTGGGGGCGTTGGGCAGCCCGGACGACTGGCGCTATGCCAGCCCCACAGAAGAGGATCGCAAGGTCGCCTATGGCCACCATGGCAGCAAGGGGGAGGGCATTGCCGGTACCCCGGTGCTGTTGTTGCCGGAGGAATCCGGTTATCCCGGCGGGGACATGGCGCGAGGGGCACCCGCCGCTGCAGGTGGCGGAGGCAATGCCCTTGACCTCTCTCACCGTGCGCTGGCCAGCGGCGGCGGCGGCGGCAATGGGCGTGCCGGTCAGGATGGTCTGCCGGCGTCCGGTGGCGGCAAGGGTGGGGCCGTGGCGCCGGTGGCGTTGGTCATGGGTAGCGGAGGTGGTGCGGCGGCGCGCAGTCAGGGTGAGGGCGGTGAAGGCGGTGCCGGTGGCGGTGTCCTGCTGGTGCGTGCTGCCGGAATGTTGGGGCCGGGCGCCCTGTTATCCCGCGGTGGCGCGGGCGTGAAGGCAGGCAAGGCCGGCGGTGGCGGCGGCAGCGGCGGAACCTTGTGGCTGGATTTGCCCGCCGGCAGTCTGTTGCCGGTGACCCTGGATCTGAACGGAGGCAAGGGGGCGGCCGGGGGCGGTAGTGGTGGTGCCGGCCAACGGTTGATGGCTGGACCCCAGCCCTGGCCCGGGTTTGTGACTCTGCCAGTGGATGGTGCTCAGGGGGGGTATCGATGCCGCCCTGCGGGCCACTGGGTGTCAGGTGTGGTGTTCGAAGATAACGGCGCAGGTGATCCCGCCGCGGCCTTTAATGGTCGGCAAGATCAGGGCGAGCGTGCTCTGCCAGGGGTTGCGTTCAGGCTGGCGGATGGCAAGGGCATGGAACAGACGGTGGCCAGTGATGACGCCGGCGGGATCAGCTTGCGGCTGTCTGAGGCCCAGAGCCGGGGTCAGTCCATGACCCTGTCGGTGACGCTGCCGGATAAACGCCTGCTGCCGTTGGTGCCAGATATTCAGGGGGTCGCCGGTGAGCGTCAGGGTGAGGGCATCCGATGGCCGCTGAGCGCCACCGCGGATCGTCATTCCGGCCCCCTGCTGCTGGGACTGGTAACGCTGCCTGAATGGCGCGCACCTGCCACTCAGGCGGTCGCCGCTGGTGGCAAGGCAGTGGTCACTTTCCGCTATCTCGCCTCCCTATCCGGACACGTACAGTTCCGCACCGACAGTCCGGCTGTCAGTGGTCTGCTGATGGATCGCGGCTGCTCCGGTAACAGTGAGCGATGGAATAGCGGCAGCCGTCCCCGCTGGCGGGTGGCGGCAGGTGAAGAGCTGTGTGTACGGGTACCCGTGGCCGTGGCAGATCTGCCGGTGGACATTGCGGTTGGCGCGGTCACCGAGGCGGATCAGGCACCACCGGGGTTCCGGGTTCCTGAACAAACTGCGGCCACGCGGCTGACGATTATCCCCTGACCCCCTTGAAAGCGGTTTGCCTGTCCCCATCTCTTTTTCTGTGACACAGACCGGTCTGAAGTGTTCTGCCCGTTCCGGCAGGAGCTTCTGTCACGCCAATCTGAATTGAAGGAGCTGTTCAGCAGCTCTGTAACCATGATGCAGTGGATGCCTGCGGGGTCTGCTGTGGATGATGAGGATTAGTGTGATGAATACAGGTTTTTCTCTTGCTCCCCTGTTCCGCCATTCGGTCGGTTTTGACCGTTTTGACGAGCTGCTGGATGCTGCGCTGCGTGCGGATCAGTCCAGTGGCTACCCCCCGTACGACATTATTCGCGAGAGCGATGGCCGTTACCGTATCGTCATGGCGGTGGCCGGTTTCCGTCGCAGCGACATCGAGATTACCGTACAGGAAAATGAACTGCGCATTCGCGGTGGCCTGGCTGACCAGGACGACCAGGAACGAACCTGGTTGCACCGCGGTATTGCCCGCCGCGCTTTCGAGCGTACCTTCAAACTGGCTGATCACGTGGAAGTGGATTCCGCCGGTCTGGACGATGGCCTGCTCACGGTAACCCTGAACCGGGTCGTGCCGGAGGAGAAAAAGCCGCGCATTATCCCGGTAGCTGGCGACAGCGCTCCAACAAAAAGCAATTAATCGCTAACAGTCTGTGACGCGAATTTTGTGACACAGTAAAGGGGTCGGACAGACCCCTTTTTGCTAGTTTGAAATGGCAAGCGCGGGTGGTCAGCCCGCTGGCAGGTCTCCCGGATCTGCTGAATAACCGCGACGGGCAACCGGTTCGCGGCCCGATCAGGAAGATCGGGATCAGGGAGTGGTTCATCTCTCCCTCAACCATTGTCAGCCATAGGGAGCGGCATGCAATGAAACGCATCTATTATTTTACCAAGTCTTTGGCCTCTGTTCGTGGCATCACCAATGAACTGCAGCAGGTCGGTATCGGCGAGAATCATCTCCACGTGATGGGCAGCGACACCATGGCGATTGCCAACGCCCATGTGCATGGGACTACCCCCTGGGAAGAGACCGATATCATGCATTCCGGTTTTATTGGTGCGTTGACAGGGATGGGCGTCGGGCTGCTGGCAGGTTTCCTGCTTGCGGGCATGGACCCCTGGGGTGTGGATCTGGACAGCGGGGCCATTATCGGGGCCACCCTGTTCGGGACCTGTTTCGGTGCCTGGGTTGGTGGTCTGCGCGGTGTTTCCAGTCAGAATCATCACCTCACCCCTTACATGCAACGGGTGAGAGAGGGTGACTATCTGATGATGGTGGATGCCGATGATGACGCCCAGGCCGGCAAGATCGAAAGGGTTATGGCAGGGCATCGTCACGAGGCGGAAGAGGCGGGTCGTGAAGAGCACTTCCATCCGTTTGATTGATGGGATGCTGGATACCTGACGCTTGATGCACTGATGACATTGGTTTTCGCCCTGGCGATCATTTCGTCGTCAGGCGTCAGGCGTCAGGCGTCAGGCGTTATACATTCATCCAGTGATTTGCCACATCCAGCATCCGTTGGCTGAAACCCCATTCGTTGTCGTACCAGGCCAGCAACTTGGTTTGCTGGCCGATTTGCCGCGTGTGATTGGTATCGACAATGCAGGAGAAGGGCTGGTGGTTGAAATCGCCGGACACCAGCGGCAGATGATTGATCGCCATGATGCCCTGCAGGGGGCCGTGTGCTGCGTTGCTCAGTGCCTCGTGAATCTGCTCAACGCTGGCGGGCTGGTCCAGTAACACGGTGAGATCCGTCAGCGACACATTCAGGGTGGGGACACGCACCGCCAGACCATCCAGCTTGCCGGCCAGATGAGGCAGCACCTTGCCGACCGCTTTGGCTGCGCCGGTGCTGGTGGGAATCATGTTGACTGCCGCAGCCCGGGCGCGCAGCAGATCGCCATGGGCCTTGTCGACCAGATTCTGGTCGTTGGTGTAACTGTGGATTGTGGTCATCAGCCCCTGACGAACGGTAAAGGCCTGATCCAGGACGTCCACCAGTGGTGCCAGACAATTGGTGGTGCAGGAAGCGTTCGAGACGATCCTGTGCTCTGCGGTGAGGCTCTCGTGGTTCACTCCGAATACCACCATGGCGTCCGCGTCACCGACCGGATAGCTGCACAACACACGGGGCGCTCCGGCTTCCAGATGGTCTTGCAGGGAGGCTCGGGTCTTGAACTTGCCCGCGCATTCGATCACCAGATCCGGTTTCAAGGCTCGCCAGGGCAGTTCGTTCAGTTCCCGGTGTGACGAGCAGGGGATGCTGTGGCCATCGATTTCCAGAAAGCCGTTGTCATAGTGAACCGAATGTTCCCAGCGTCCGTGGGTGCTGTCGAAGGCCAACAGGTGGGCCAATACCTCGAAATCGGCCAGGTCATTGATGCCGACCAGGGTAAAGCGGTCACCGGCGGGGTGGTCGTGGAGGGCGCGCACAATACAGCGCCCGATGCGGCCGAAGCCGTTGATAGCAATGCGGATTTTTCCGTTGTCGGCCATGGTGCAGTCTCCTTCTACGCCATGATTTGAGTGTAAACCGGTTTGACAGTTGATCAAGCTTTGTTCAGACAGACGGCATCGTCTTGCAAAGCACTGGCGCATTGCGCACAATGCGCCCTCGCTTCGCGGCCGTCAGGCCCTTGCGCGTTATGGTCGACCCGTCGGTCCCCCCGCAACGACAAGCTGTAAACCCCGCCAGGCCCGGAAGGGAGCAACGGTAGCAGTGGACTCGTGTGCCGGGGTGTGGCTGGCGGGAAGACCTCCTAATTCCCCGCTTCAAGCATCACGCTTAGCGCACCACGCCAACGTCTCAAAACCGCGACTCGCACTGTCCTCCTATCGGGAACTTCGTTAGCATAAGCGCCTGAATTTCAATTCCTTGTCTTCCACTGGATTGCTATGAGTTATCAGGTTCTTGCCCGGAAATACCGTCCCCGTACCTTCGATGAACTGGTCGGGCAGGAGCATGTCTCGCGGGCGCTGATGCATGCGCTGGATCAGGACCGGCTTCATCATGCCTACCTGTTCACCGGTACCCGCGGGGTAGGCAAGACCACCATCGCTCGGATTCTTTCCCGTTGTCTGAACTGCGAGCAGGGTGTCAGTGCCCGTCCCTGTGGCGTGTGCCCAACCTGTCAGGAGATCAACGAAGGTCGCTTCGTGGATCTGATTGAGGTGGATGCGGCCAGCCGCACCAAGGTCGAAGATACCCGCGAGCTGCTCGACAACGTGCAGTACGCACCGACTCGTGGCCGCTACAAGGTGTACCTGATCGATGAGGTGCACATGCTCTCCGCGCATTCCTTCAATGCGTTGCTCAAGACCCTGGAAGAGCCGCCACCCCATGTGAAATTCCTGCTCGCCACCACTGATCCGCAGAAGCTGCCGGTCACGGTGTTGTCGCGCTGTCTGCAGTTCAGTCTCAAGGCGTTGCCACCGGAACAGATTGCCGGCCACCTCAAGGCGCTGCTGGACAAGGAAATGATCCGCTATGACGAGCCGGCACTGTTGTCTCTCGGCAAGGCGGCCCAGGGCTCCATGCGCGATGCGCTGAGTCTTACTGATCAGGCCATCGCCTTTGGCGGCGAACAGCTGAGCAGCGATGCGGTCAGTGCCATGCTCGGTACGGTGGATCGCAATCATGTGCTCACCCTTTTGGTGGCGCTGGCGGAGCAGGAACCGGCGGGCGTGCTCAAGGCGCTGGCGGCCGTGTGTGAGCACAGTCCCGGCGAGCTGGCGTTGCTGGACGAATTGATCAGCCAGTTGCATCAAATAGCAGTTTGTCAGGCGGTGCCCGGTGAGGCGGACGAAACGCTGACCCAGCTGGCGGCGGCACTCACTGCAGAGCAGGTACAGCTCTACTACGACGTGGCCCTGCGTGGCCGCCGTGATCTGCAGGATGCCCCGGACACCCGTGCGGCACTGGAAATGTTGCTGTTGCGGATGGTGCTGTTTACCCCGAAAGGTGTCTTGCCCGCCCAGGGGGGCGGTGCCGCCCCGGTAAAAAAGCCTGAAACGGCCACGCCATCAGCTCCGGCTGATGGCCGCCCTGACCTGCGCGCATTGCTGGACAAGCCTGCCCCTGCGGCAGCCAGTCCACAACCGGTAGCGCCGGCCCCTCAGCCTGAGCAACAGCCGCAGGTAGCCAATGCCGAGCCGGCTGCAGAGCCTGTTGCTGAACAAGCTCCCGCACCAGTGGCCGAGGCACCCAGGGCCGTGCAGACAGAGCCAGAGCAGCCGGTAGACGTGGCCGATACGCCTCCCTGGGAGGAGGATGTCCCGCCCTGGGAAGATGAGCCTGCGGGGCAAACGGCACCAGCTCAATCTGCCCAGGCTGCGCAGGTGACGCCGCAACCGGCCGAGCCTGAAACGACAGCCCCGGTCGCAGAGCAGCAAGCGCCGCTGGCACCCTTGCCGGAACCGACCAGCGATGCCGAGGTGGCCACCTGGTGGGCGGCACTGCTGTTGCGCCTGGATCTGGACGGCACGGTGCGCAACATCGCCCGCAATGCCGTGCTGGTGAGTCGTGAACAGCACATCTGGACTCTGCGCATCAGCACCGGGCACCAGGTGCTGGTGAATCGTGAGCGTCTGGATGAACTGTCCGCCGCCCTTGAAAACTACTTCCAGCGCCGCATTCAGGTGCAAGTAGAGTATGAGCAGCGGGCCGGTGACACCCCGGAACTGATGGCCGAAGCCAAACGCCAGGAAATCCTTGCCGATGCTACCCGCACCCTCCATGAGGACCCGGTAGTACAGCAACTGGTAAGCCGCTTCGACGGCCGCCTGGACGAAGACAGCGTCACCCCCAAGCAGACGGTAGAATAGTAACGCCAGATGCCAGACGCATGACGCTTAAAACAAACACCTGCGTCAGGCGTCTTACATCTGGCGTAACAACCTGGAGAACACCATGGACTTTGATATCAACTCTCTCATGCAGCAGGCCCAGGCCATGCAAGAGAAGATGAAGAAAATGCAGGATGAGGCTGCCAATGCGGAAGTCACCGGTGAGGCCGGTGCGGGTCTGGTCAAGGTGACCATGAATGGTCGCCATGACGTGAAATCCGTGAGCGTGGACGATTCGCTGATGAGCGAGGACAAGGAACTGCTGGAAGACCTGCTCGCCGCTGCCGTGAACGATGCGGTGCGCCGGGTGGAGAAGCAGCAGCAGGACAACATGCAGAACATGGCCGGGGGCTTTCCGTTCCCGCCGGATTTCAAACTCTAGGATTTCTCTGTGAAGCACGCTCCGCTGGTTGACCAACTCATCCATGCCTTTACCTGCCTGCCCGGTGTCGGACCCCGCTCCGCCCAGCGTATGGCCTACGCCTTGCTCGATCGTGGTCGGGAGCAGGGCCGCCGTCTGGGTGATGCCCTGCATGCGGCCATGGATGGGGTGCAGCACTGCCAGCGTTGCCGCAACTATGCGGAGTCCGAGCTGTGTCCGATCTGTGAGAGCCCGAAGCGTGATGGCTCGCTGATCTGCATCGTTTCTACCCCGGCGGATGTGCTGGCCTTTGAGCAGTCTGGTGAATACCTGGGGCAGTACTTTGTCCTCATGGGGGAGCTGTCACCGCTGGATGGCATTGGTCCACGCGAGCTGGGTCTGGATGTGCTGGAGCAGCGTCTGCAAGGCGGAGAAATCCGCGAGCTGATTCTCGCCACCGGCACCACCGTGGAAGGCGAGGCCACCGCCCACTATGTGCTGGATCTGGCCCAGGATGCTGGCGTACAGGTGACCCGCATCGCCCAGGGCGTGCCCATGGGCGGCGATCTGGAATTCGTCGACGGTGCCACCCTGGCCCAGGCCCTCCGCGCCCGCCGCCCCTTCGAGAGCTAGCCGCAACCAGCTACAAGCTACAAGCTACAAGCTACAAGCTACAAGCTACAAGCTACGCTTGATTGGAAAGGAAAACCCAAATAGTTCCCTGGTTTTCAGCCTTTCTACGAAGCCGCAGTAGGAACGTAGCGTAGCGGAGTAACGCACGCAGTGCGGCCCGAAGGGTGAGCGTAGCGAATAACGGTCGTTCGACCGCGATCCGAGGCCAGGCGAGGTAGGGGTTTCAGGCTGCGGAGACCTATCTGGAGAGAGACCCCGACGCCATCACCGATAATCGCGGACAACCACATTGCAGCACCCCCCAACCCGGCCCGCGTTTCAACTTTGAACTTTCAACTTTAAACTGCCTTTCCCCACCTTGACCGGATGGCCCTCTCTCAGGCCATTCGTTCTTCTGCGGCTCTCCTTCCCTCAACCAACCCCCAATCCACATAACGCGACAAGGTGTATAGCCTCTTCCCATGCGGGTCTGTTAAGGTCTAAACCAAGCAAGCGCTAGGTTGAATCAAGAAGGAGGCCCTGTGAGCGCACTGGATTATTTCAACGAGACTCATCAGATGGTGCGGGCCACGGTCCGCAAGTTTGTGGAGAAGGAAATTCTTCCCCATGTGGATGACTGGGAAGAGGCGGGGGAGTTCCCCCGGGAGCTTTACAACAAGGCCGCAGAAGCGGGCATTCTCAGTATCAATGCCCCCGCCGAGTACGGCGGCACCGGTGAAGATGTATTCATGAAGGTGGCCGCCTGTGAAGAGCTGGTGCGCTGCTCATCGGGAGGCCTGTGTGCCAGTCTCGGTTCACTGGATATCGGGTTGCCGCCAGTGTGGAAATGGGGCACTGATGCCATGAAGGAAGCGGTGATCCCGGCGGTGATCGGTGGCGAAAAGATCTCTGCCCTGGCCATCACCGAGCCCAATGGCGGCTCCGATGTGGCCAACCTGCGTACCCGGGCGGTGCGCGATGGCGATCACTATGTGGTCAATGGTTCCAAGACTTTCATCACCAGTGGTGTGCGGGCGGATTACTACACGGTGGCAGTGCGTACCGGGGACAAGGGTTACGGTGGCATCAGTCTGTTGCTGATCGAGAAGGGCACCCCGGGTTTTACCGTGGGGCGCAAGCTGAAGAAGATGGGCTGGTGGGCGTCTGATACTGCCGAGCTGTTTTTTGAGGATTGCAGGGTGCCGGTGGAGAACCTGATTGGCCCTGAAAATGGTGGTTTCTACTGCATCATGAGCAACTTTCAGATGGAGCGCCTGATCCTGGCAGTGACAGCCAACAGCACCGCCCAGCTGGCTCTGGATGAGTGCCTGCGCTATGTGAAAGAAAGGGAGGCGTTTGGGCGCCCGCTGGCAGGCTTTCAGGTGACCCGTCACAAGCTCGCCGAGATGGCCACGGACATCAAGGCCAGTACCGAATTCACCTACCGGGTGGCGGCGAAGATTGCCGCGGGCGAGAACTGCGTTCTGGATGTGTCCATGGCCAAGAATGTGGCCACCCGCTGTGCCGACCGCGTGACCTATGACGCGGTACAGCTGTTTGGCGGCAGCGGCTACATGCGCGGCACCATCGTCGAGCGTCTCTACCGCGACAACCGCATTCTCTCCATCGGCGGCGGCACCCACGAGATCATGAACGAGGTCATCGCCAAGCAGATGGGATTGTGAGTGGCAAGCTACAAGCTACAAGCTACAAGCTGCAAGCTGCAACGCGGCATAGGTCATCAGAGGTTTAAACGTGTGAGGCCGCGTCCAGAGTTGGGCGCGGCCTCTTTGCGTTCAGTTTCCGGCAAGCTACCAACCGCGTTGTAGCTTGTAGCTGTGAGTTGCGAGGGACGAGTTTCGAGTTGCGAAAGGCATAAATCAAAAACGGTTTTACCACAGAGGGCACAGAGATCACGGAGTCAAAGCGCAGTTCCGGTTTCGTGTGTCCCCGGGTTTTGATCTTCGAAACTCGCTACTCGAACCTCGAAACTCGCTTCCCAAAAACGAAAGAGGCCGCGTCCAGGGTGTGGGCGCGGCCTCTTTGCGTTTAATCACTAGCAAGCTTCAATCGCGTTGTAGCTTGTAGCTTGTAGCTTGAGACTTGCTCAGCCGGTGCACTCAGGACGGCTCTGGTCCAGCTTGCAGCGAACCTTGCGCAGCATGTCCAGCATATCCGGGCTGTAGTAGCCTTCGGTACGCAGCTGGTTGCGGGCTTCCTGCATCAGTACTTCGTACTCGGCCTTGTCCGCATCCGGAATTTCAACCCACCACTTGGGATCCACTTTCTCTTCTTCTTTCTGCAGCTGGGCGACGATGCGATCCAGGTTCTGGAAGAAGTACTCGCGGGATTTCTGCGCCACGTCCGGAGAGAAAGCGTCTTTCTTGGCGATCAGCTGGATGGTCAGCTGTACCAGCGGGTAGTTGATGATGCCACCGTCCGGAGACAGCCCCTTGTAAAGTTCCAGTGCTTCATAGGCCGCCAGCGGGGCCGCAATCACGTCTACCACACCGTTATTGAACTTGGTGGAGAAGTTGGTGATGTCGGAGGCAACCGGAGTAGCACCTACCTGGGATACCAGCTTGGCCTGGGTTTCATCGTACTCGAGTACGGCGACACGCTTGCCGGCAGCCTTGGCCAGGGTGTTCACTTCCTTGTCGTTCACGAAGACATAGGCTGCACCTGCGGGGGCGATACCCATGATCTGATAGGAACCCTGAGACAGTTTGGCGGCGCTCTGCGGCATGGACAGTACCTGCAGCACGATACGCATGTGATCCATGGAGGGGATGGCGCCGATGGAATCCACGGTGCCGGCATACTGGTTAAAGCCACGGCCACGGATACCGGTCACGAGGGCCGCGTCACAGACACCCGCTTTGAGGTCTTCAGCAGCGATGGCTTCGTTGGTGTAGGGAACCAGCTCGGCATCAATACCCCAGCCTACGGCAGCAGTCTGCCAGTCTTTCATGGCACCCATCATCGGGCCGACATTACCCACGATGTCGAATACACAGATTTTTTGCGGTGCAGCCTGGGCGGTCACAGAGGTGGCCAGTGCACAGGCCGCGAAAGCGGCGGTCAAAAGCTTCTTCATGGAGTCATCCTGCGTTGTTGTTACTGGTATCGCTGTTTGTGGGCGCTTGGGTGAATCCCTACCCGTGCCCTTTTCAATATGAGTGGATAGTAGAGGTAAAGGTTCCGAAAGAAAAAGCCGCGGGAGTCAGGTTCGGGCTATTTTGGGTCAATTATTTCGCCAATTTGCAATTTGATGGTTATTGACGCTGGGCCCGGCGTACCTCCCCCGGGGTCTTGCCGGTCCAGCCCCGGTAGGCCTTGCTGAAACTGGCCTGGTCGCTGTAACCCATGTGTTCTGCGATCTTGCCCAATGGCATATCAGTGTCTTCCAGGAAGCGGGTGGCAAAGGTTTCCCGCACTTCGTTACGGATGGTACTGAATGAGTAACCCGCCAAACTCAGGTGACGGCGTACCGAGCGCGGGCTCATGCCCAGCCCTTCTGCCACACGTTCCAGGCTGCTGTTGCGACCAGGAGCGCTGATGATTTGCTGACGCACCCGGGAGGCCACCCGCAGGCTGTCATCCTTGTTCAGTTGCTCCCGGGATCGGGCGCTGGCCAGAAAGCCGGCCATACTGGCTTCATCATTGCGTGCCTGTCTTGCGGACAGCGGCATCAACACCCGGTTGGCCGGACGGTTGAAAAGTGCCTCCACGCCGTTGCTCAGCTGCTGCCAGTTGGGGGATCTGCCCGGATGAGGGAAATCGAACTCGAAGGTGAATTTGCGGCACACCAGGGATGCCAGTGAGTAGATGCTGCCCATGTAGATGTTGGTAATGGTGGGCTTGAGATCACCCAGGTCCCAGTTGTCGTGAAGCTGGATGCTGATCAGGCCGGCCTGGCAGCTGATTTCCATATCCATGAGTGGCAGCGATACGCGCAGATACTGGACCACCATGTTGATGAGTTTGGGGAAGTCCTGCTGACGAAGGAGGGCAAAGCCGAACAGGCCATGGCACTGAAGATCCAGTTCGCGGCCAAACTCAAAACTGGCAGAGGGGTCATCCAGCAGTTCGTTACCCTGGCGAAGAATATCGCACACCTGCTTCATGGAAAGGTATGAGTCAGGGTTGTCGAGTTTTTCGATATCAACACCGGAATTTTCGAGCACGACCGTGCCATTTATTCCGCGACTTTGAAGGAACCGTAAATAGCGGCGGGCGTAACGAGCAGAAATCAATGGAACGTCGAGAGCCATTCCCTGGTTCTTCATTCTTTTTTATCCGGTTTTATCCGGACCCTGTTGTTTTTATATGTGAGAACCGAGTCTCACTATGCTGCCGATAACAGAAAGGGAATCAAGTAATTTCCCTTTTTAACAAAAAATTGGCCGTTTTTACTATTAAACCATTGACCCTGTCTGGCCATGATGTCGCCCGCTTTATCGCATAAAAAGAAACAGGGAGCTAGAGAATGGCAAGGGAAAAAAAGGCAAAGTTAAAAGCGCGATATGTTCCTATTTCTAAAGTATCAGTAAAAATAATAAGGCGAATGTATGAGATATATTCGGAGTACTACGAAAATATAAGTTTGGACCTGTTTTGTCAGGACATGGCCGAGAAAGACGGTGTGTTTCTGGTTGAAGACCGCAGTGCCGGACGCATCGTGGGGTTTTCAACAATGAAGACTCTGGACATGCAAATGGGCAACAAAACGGTCAAGGGCGTTTTCAGTGGCGACACCATCATCGAAGAACAGTATTGGGGCAACAAGGCCCTGCACGTGGCGTTCTTCCTGCGCATGATTCGGGAAAAACTTCGTCATCCCTTCCGCCCCATGTTCTGGTTACTGATCTCCAAGGGATACAAGACCTACCTGTTGATGGCGAATAATTTTCTCAATTATTACCCCAATCCGGAAAAGCATTGCGACAAGCTTGAAGGCCTCGTGGATAACTACTGCGAGATGTTGTTCGAGCCTTATTACTGCCCGAAAAACAAGTTGCTCGATTTCGGTGGCGACTACACCCATCTTAAATCCGGTGTGGCGCAAATTACCGATGAAATGCGCGCCAGCAACGAAAAGATTCACTTTTTTGAAAAGCGTAATGCTACCTGGCAGCGTGGCACGGAATTACCTTGTGTGGGTGAAGTCAGTTACTCCCTGATTCTGAATTACCCATTCACACTGCTGCGTAAAATGCGCCGCAAGTCCCGACTGCCGATGACCGCTATGCCGGCCAAATAACAATAACAACGGGGCACCCATGTTTGGACACCAACTACTGAAGCTGGCCACCGGGCCAGGTGAGCGCCGTTTTGCCCGCTCGTTATCGTCACTGGAAACCGTGCAGCGTGAAAACCTGTCGCGGTTACTGGCCCAGGTTGCCGGTATGCCGGCGCATCATCAGGCCGGTTTGCGGGCGGATATGAGCTGGGAGCAGTTTGCCGCTGCTCAGCCTGTCACCGATTACGAACACTGGCGAGACAGTGTTGAGGGACATCGTGAGAAGGGCGAAAGCAGCTTGAGCCGTTCACCGGTGAGCCGTTTTCAGCCCACCAGCGGATCGACTTCTGCTATCAAATGGGTGCCCTACAGCAAGGCGTTTCTTGGTGAGCTGGATAATGCCATCAGCCCCTGGGTCGTGGATCTGTATCGTCAGTTTCCGCGGCTGAAGCAGGGGCGGCATTACTGGTCCATGTCCTGGGTTCCCACGTCACTGCGTGACAGCATGAGTGAAGAGATCAACGACGATCTGCAGCTCATGTCGCTGGGCAAGCGGCTGTTGGCCGGCGCCACCCAGTCAGTGCCGCAGAACGTGTCCATGGCGCGCACCTCGGATGATTCCCTGTTTGCCACCCTGGCCTGGCTGGCGGCGGATTCCTCCCTGTCGATGATGTCGATCTGGAGTCCGACCTTTGGTCTTGGCCTGCTCAAGAGCCTTGCCCTGTGGCGTCATGAACTCGCGGCGGTGCTGGCCTCTGGTGAATGGGGCGAGCACATGCAGGGAGTCGACAATCCCGGTTGCCCGAAATCGCCCCGGGCTGCGTCCTTGCTACGGGACTGGGATGGCTCTCTGGATCCGCAGTTCTTTGCGGCGCTGTGGCCTTCACTGGCACTGGTCAGTGCCTGGGATACGGCGGCTTCCGGCCCTTGGGCAAAACAGCTCCATGCCTTGCTGCCTCAGGCGGATTTTCAGGGCAAGGGCCTGTGGGCCACAGAAGGCGTGGTCACCATTCCCTATCAGGGGGAGCACACCCTGGCGTACCGCAGCCATGTCTATGAATTTCAGGATCCGGATGACGGCACGGTTTATGCGCCGTGGGAATTGAGCGAGGGGCAACGGGTGATGCCGTTGCTGAGTACCGGTAGTGGTCTGCTGCGATACAAGCTCAAGGATCTGGTGCTTGTTGAAGGTTTCAACCAGGGGGTTCCCATCCTGACGTTTCTGGGCCGGGCAGGGACCACCGATCTGGTGGGCGAAAAACTTACCGCCCCGGTGCTGGACGAGGCGATTGGCCGACTGGATTTGCCGGGCGCGGTGACGCCGGTGTGCACGGTGGCGGTGGACGATGCGGGTAATGGCAAGCCGGGTTACCTGCTGTTGCTGGAGGGGCCTGCGGATCAGGCCGGTGATGCTGGCCAGCGGCTCGAAGCCGAATTGCTACAGCATTTCCACTACCAGCTGGCACGCAACCTGGGCCAGCTGGAGCCGGTTCGTTGCGTTATCCATTCGGCCATGCGTGAGCGTTACCTGGACCAGTGCCGTCAGCGCGGCATGATCGAAGGCAACATCAAGATGGAGTCGTTGCAGTACTGGCCGGGCCCCCTGCCAGGCTGGTTGATGCCTGTGGCTGAAAGTTCCTCCAGCCGGGAGGAGCCGGCACTGTGAGCTACCGGATACGTGCTGCCTGCGAACAGGACAATGAGGCGATTCTTACCCTGCTGCAAGGTACCCCCCAGCAGGGTGCAGTGACCCTGAATTTCGAGCGACGGCCGGATTATTTCCGGGGAGCGAAAGTGACCTGCGAAGAGCCGGATATCTGGGTCGCTGAGCCCACCGGCGAACAGGATGGGCTGGGGGCGATCGTCAATGTCGGCTGGCGAAATCTGTGGATCAACGGTGAGGTAAAGCGGGTGCGCTATGCCCACGACCTGCGCATTGCACCGCAATCCCGCAACGGCCGGGTACTGCATCGCATTTCCCGACATATCCGCAAGCTGTTGGCGGAGGGGGAGTGGATGCAGACCACCATCCTCAGTGATAACGACACGTCCCTCTCCACGGTGGCCAGCGGCCGCGCTGGCCTGCCGGTTTACTATCCGGCAGGTACCATTGAGACCAGTATGCTTTATACCCGACCGCGGGCGCCTCGGGCCCCTGCCGATGTGACTATCAGGCAGACGGGTGAGGATGACTTGCCGGCCATCGCGGCGCTGCTTGCCCGGGTGGGCAAGGAAAAACAGTTTTTCCCCAGCTGGGATCTTGCCCGGTTGCGCGGTGATGATTACTGCTATGGGCTGAAGCCGGACAACTTTCTTGGCCTGTGGGTACGGGGTGAGCTCAAGGGCGTAGTGGGTTTCTGGGATCAGAAGTCCATCAAGCAGACCCGGGTGCTTGGCTATGCCCGGGGCCTGGGCCTGATGCGCCATCTCTACAATTCCCACAGTGTGCTGCGCGGCGGGATGCGATTGCCTGCCCCCGGCGGAATACTGTCCTACCTGACCTTGCACAGTGTGGCAGTAGAAGACGACGACCCCGAGTTGTTGCGACTGCTGCTGGAGCATGCCATCAGTTTTTTCCACGGCCGCTACGATGCGCTGGTATGCGGCTTTTTCTCTCATGATCCTCTGGCCAGGGTTCCGGCCCGTTACCGTCGCCGGGTGCTGCTTAGCGAACATTTCCTGATGAGCTTTGATGGCGACCCCCGTGAGCAGATCGACAGTGAACGTCCCTGGTATGTGGAGGTGGCGCGCCTATGAACGCGACGGCGACCGACTATATCGGCATGTGGTATCGCGCCCGTGCCCGCCTGGGAGTGGCAGACCGCACCGAATTCATGGCCATCAACCCGATCACCGGCGAACGGCGCACGGTTTATCAGCGTCATCGTGATGCGGACGGAGTGGGGGGCATGCTGTCTTTTGCCCGCTCTCTGGGCATGGATGCCCCTCCCATTCCAGAGGCCCGCTACCGCAAGCCTCCGCCCTTCTGGCGGCGTTGGCAGAGCTTGCCTGAGTCTCGTGAAGCGGTGGAGCCGCAATGGCGGGCCTTTGGTACTCCCGGTGAGACCGTCCCGGACCCGGTGGTGCAATGGCTGGACCAGGCCCAGACTCGTGCCCTGTACCAGCGTGCAGAGCGTCTTGGGGTATCAGTGAACAGTCTTCTGCTGGTGGCTTTGCATCGTGCCGTCTCGCAAACCCTGTTGCTCACCCCTCAGGCGGGCAGCTGGTGTTTCCCGGTGAACATGCGCGGCAGTGTGGCGATTCCCCGTCAGGAGATGAATCTATCCAGCGCGTTTTATCTGGTAGTGGATGACGGTGATACTCCGGCCCAGGTTGATCAGGCCATTCGTGATCATTTGAAAGCCAATGTGCACTGGCGCTACTGGCACATGGCCCGCATTGGCCGATGGGTAGGCCAGCGCGGCGTGAACTGGATCTGCAAGCACTTGTTGTCCGGCCCCGGGCATCTGGGCTCGCTGTCCAGTCTGGGGGAGTGGCAGCTCGATTGTGCCTCGGCCGGGTTAGCGGAGGATACCGTGTTTGCCTGCTGTGGACCGGGCAGTCCTACCCATCCGGTGGCCAACGGCGTGCTGATAGCGAATGGCCGCATGAGCCTGTCGCTGAAGCTGCATCCGTCGTTGGGGGCGGGCAATACGGAGGCAGAACGCTGCCTGCAACAATGGATCAAGGGGCTGGAAGCCGAGTCATGAAATTACCCATCAGTTTGCGCACCCTGGTGGCCCTGGCCGCGGCACTTGCCATGGGGGCGGCCGTGGTTTCCCTCTACCTGGTCCCCCCGGCCCAGCCGGTGATCAAGCGTTATGACAATGTGTTGTCGCTGGATACCTGGCAAGTGGAATGGCGGGATGTGGTCATTCCGGTCTACACCCAGGGACTGGTGCGTGCTCGCCACGAGCTGCCGCTGAGTATGGAGGTGTCTGGCCGGGTGGAGGAAGTTTCCCCGGCATTTGCCGACGGTGGCCGGGTGATGGCGGGTGAGGTGCTGCTGCGTCTGGACCCGGAGCCGTTCGAACTGGAAGTGGTAGCCCAGCAGAATGCCGTCCATGCAGCCCGGCTGCACGTGGCGGAAACCCGTGCCCGTGCCCGGGTGGCCGGTGGCTCCAGCCGCTCTTCCGCACTGGGTCGTTTCGAGCCGCAAATGGATGAAGCGCGCAGTCGTCTCGCCGCCGCCCAGGCGGGCCTGCGTCAGGCCCAGCGCCAGCTGGAGCAGACCGAGCTGGTGGCCTCTATCAGTGGTCGTCTGAAGGGCGTCAAGGTCATGCCCGGTCAGCATCTACAGGCCGGTGCGTCACTGGGGCTGCTTTATCAGGAAGATCTGGTAGAAGTGCGTTTGCCGGTACGTGACGACTGGCTGGCCCTGCTCGGAATTGTGCCCGGTGATGATGGCTCCCTGCAGCAGGTGGATGCGGTCCTGCGGGGTCGCTTCGCTGGTCAGGATGGCGAGTGGCAGGGGCGGGTGGTGCGCCGTGAGGGGGGGCTCAACCGCAACCAGATGATGCACCTGATTGTACAGGTGGAGAATTTCGAACAGACGTTGCCGCTGGAGCCGGGGGTGCTGGTCCAGGCAGAGCTGCGCGGTGCGGCGACACCGGCCGTGGCCGTATTGCCTCGCTCTGCCCAGGCGGGGGAAGGCAGTATCTGGGTACTGGATGATGACAAGCGTCTGCGCCGCCAGGCGGTGGCCGTTCTGCATCACGACAGCGATCATCTTTATGTTCACGACGGGGTCAGCAGCCAGACCCAGGTGGTACTCGCCGGCGACCTGCAGCTGCTGGAAGGCATGCAGATCAACCCCCGCCCGCCGGGCGCCGATCTGGCCAGCATGGTTGAAGGGCGGGCCACAGAGAGCGTAACCCGATGAATCGTTCCATTGCCTGGTTTGCCGGCAATAGCGCAGTGGCCAATCTGTTGATGATGACGCTGCTGCTGGCGGGCCTGCTGGCCATCCCCAATACCCGTCAGGAAACCCTGCCCAATGTGCCGCTGGATCGCGTCGGTATCTATGTGGCCTGGCCCCAGGCGACCCCGGAAATGGTGGAGTCGCTGGTGTGTACACCGGTAGAAACCGCCATTGATGACGTGGAGGGCGGCACCGAGCTGATCAGCGAATCCCGTGAAGGGTTGTGCTCGGTGCAGCTGGATGTGGTGGAAGGCCACGATACCCGGGCAGTGCTGGAACAGATCCGCACCCGCCTGGAGGGGCTGGATAATCTTCCCCGGGGAGCAGAGCGCCCGAGGGTGCAGGAGTTGGTGGTGCGTAACCGGGTGGTGCGGCTGCTGGTCAGCGGTCACCTGTCACGCAAGGACATCTACCAGCTAGCGCAGAAGGCCCGTCGCCAGCTGCTCAATCACGAAGCGATCTCCAGTGTGGATATCGAAAACCTGCCGGACCGGGAAATGTCTCTGCAGGTGGATAGGGATGACCTGTATCGTTTTCAGCTGACCCTCGACGGTATCGCGGCAGCGGCCTCGCAGAGTGTGCAACGGATTGCCGGGGGCTTGCTGCGTAGCGAGCGCGGCGACTGGCTGCTGCAGACCGGCCAGCAGCCCGGTAGTGTTCAGGCCTATGAACAACTGGCCATTCGCCAGTCCGATCAGAGCGACATGCTGCGATTGGGAGATGTGGCTCGGGTGGAAGATGGCTTCTCCCGTGACAACCAGGCTGCCTGGCTGGATGGCCAGCCGGCGGTGGCGCTGGATGTCTACCGGGTCGGTGACCAGAATGTACTGGCGGTGGCGAATGCGGTGAAGCAGTGGATGGCAGAAAGCGAGTTGCCTCGTGGTGTCACCCTGCGGATCTGGAATGATGATGCGCGCCAGTTCCAGGAGCGCTCCAACCTGTTGTGGCGTAACGCCCTGCAGGGGCTGGTGTTGCTGACCCTGATGCTGGCGGTCTTTCTGACCCTGCGGCTGGCAGGGTGGGTTTCCCTGGGGATTCCCGTGTGCATGCTGGGTGCCTGCGCCCTGTTGCCGCTGCTGGGGGAATCCTTCAATACCATCTCCTTGTTCGCCTTCATTCTGGTGCTGGGGATTGTGGTGGATGATGCGGTGATCGTGGGCGAGAGCATTGATCACCAGCGTCGCGGAGGATTGGCAAGCCCAGAGGCGGCGGTCACTGGCGCCCAGCGAGTGGCCAAGCCGCTGCTATTTGCGGTGCTGACCACGATATTTGCGTTTGCTCCGCTGCTGTTTCTGCCCGGCCCGGAAGGCGCGCTGATGCGGGTGATTCCCATCGTCTCCATAGCCATTCTGGTGCTGTCACTGGTGGAATCCCTGTGGATCCTGCCGGCTCACCTCAGCCATGGCCGCCCCCCCCGCGGTATCTGGCTCAAGTCAGAACGATTGTCGAATCGAATCAATGACGGCTTGGAGCGCTGGCTGGATTATCGGGCCCGCCCGATGCTGCGTCTCGCCCTGCGTTGGCGCTACGTGCTGGTGGTGGTGTTTGTCGGTCTGTTCCTGTTCTGCTGCGCGCTGGTGAACAGTGGCTGGTTGACCATGGTGCTGTTTTCCCGGGTAGAGGGGGATCGCGTCATGGCCGAGGTGGTGTTCCCGCAAGGTACCGGGGATGCGCGTCTGGTGCGTGAAGTACAGGAACTTGAAGGCTCGGCGCGGCGCCTGTCAGAGGCGCTGGATATGGCCCAGTCGCCGGTGGCGGTGGATGCCATCTTTGCCGAGCAGGGAGTACGCCAGAAGACCTCCAACGCCCAGGATCCGGGAGCCCGATTCCGGGTGCGGGTCACCCTGGCGATCAGTGGCGATACCGGGCAGTTGTCGCCACGGGAACTGGCCACGCGCTGGCGGGAGTTGCATGGCCCCATAGCGGATGCCTTGTCGGTGAAGTTCCATGCCAGCCTGATGGCGGTGAAACCGGATATTCACCTGAACCTGTTCCATTCCGACCTGGAAACCCTGCAACGGATGAGTGAGCAGGCCGCGCTGGCCCTGTCGAGAATGGAGGGGGTGCATGAAGTGGCGAACAACCTCCATGCCAAACGCACCATCGTCGAGATCAACCTGCGAGAAGAGGGACGACTGGCAGGGTTGCGTGCCGAGGAAGTGGGCGCCCAGGTGCGCAATGCCTTCCACGGTATCGAACTGGATCGCTGGTTCGAGCAGGATCAGGAGGTGCCGGTGATGTTGCGGCTTGCCGCCGGGGACAGTCGCAATCTCACTGATCTTGAACAACTACCGCTGAAGTTGCCGGACGGCGAGATGACCCTGCTGTCTGCGGTGGCCGATCTTTCCCGCCGTCAGGCCCCGGCCATGATCAGCCACTACGACGGGCGCCGCAGTGCTACCGTGAGTGCCTTCGTGGATGAGCACACCACCTCGCCGGGGCTGGTGATGCAGCGCCTGCAGGAGAACTTGCTGGATCCGATGATGGCGGGTGATGAAGAGGCTGGCTGGACGGTGGCCGGCAAGCAGGCTGCGGTGCAGGACTTCCTCGATCATCTGTCGATCAGCTATCTGATCGCGCTGGCCGCGATCTTCTTCCTGCTGACGGTGCTGTTCGGTGGTTACGGTCAGCCGCTGCTGGTCATGGCGGCCATTCCCTTCGGCATGGTGGGGGCCTTCCTTGGCCACTTCCTGCTGGGCTACAGCCTGACGCTGTGGTCGCTGGTGGGGGTGATTGCGGTCAGTGGCGTGGTGGTGAATGACAACCTGGTGCTGATTGATGCCATCAACGAACTCAAGGAAAAGGGCAAGGCGTTACGTGACGCGGTGGTGGAGGGTGTCAGCAGCCGGCTGCGCCCGGTCATGCTGACCTCGATCACGACCTTTGCCGGGGTTGCCCCGTTGATGCTGGAAACCAGCGTCCAGGCGCGCTTCCTGATTCCCATGGCGGTGGCCCTGGCTTTCGGGGTGCTGTTTGCCACCCTGGTGAGCCTGTTGCTGGTGCCCTGCCTGCTGGTCATCGGCCATGACATCCGCGTCGCTTATCAGCGTTGGCAGGCCCGCTGGCGAGCCCCGGAAGCCTCCGAGATCGACACGGTGGAAGTGGCCTACGAACGCGGTCAACTCACCGCCTGGTGGGGCGCCAGTAATCCCTATGAGGACCCGGTGCTACGCTCGGCGTGGGAAGCCGGCCGACAGGATCACGGCAACAAGGAAGAAGGGGAGTTGCCGCAGCATCTGTAGAGGGGCAGAAGCGAGTAACGGGTTTCGAGTTGCGAAAGGCCAAACAGAATGAGCTTTCGGGCTTTGGTTTTCGAAACTTGCTACTCGTAACTCGTAACTCGTAACTCGTAACTTGTAACCATTTCCCTCGCCTGGGCTCGGATCGCCTTGCAAGCAAGGCTCCTACAAACACCGGCGCTTTTCTCATCTGTGGGAGCTTGCCTGCAAGCGATCCGGGCGACAGCGAGGGCCGGTGTTTGTGGGTTTTGCATGCCGCGTGAAGCGTGATGCAGCCGCAGCGCGGCTCACAAAAAAGCCGGCCCCGGTTTCCCGGGGCGGGCTTTTTTGCGTCAGGCATCGTGCCTCAGGCGTCCAGCGTAATTACGCCTTGCCCTGGTTGGCTACTGCCTCGGCGGCCTTGGCCACTTCCTCGGCGTCGCCCAGGTAGTAGTTTTTCACGGCTTTCAGGTTGTCATCCAGCTCGTAGACCATGGGCACCCCGGTGGGGATGTTCAGCTTCACGATCTCTTCGTCGGAGATGTCACCCAGGTACTTCACCAGGGCTCGCAGGCTGTTGCCGTGGGCACAGATCAGCACCTGCTTGCCGGATTCGATGGCGGGCTTGATGTCGCTCTCGAAGTAGGGGATGAAGCGGTCCACGGTGTCCTTGAGGCTTTCGGACAGGGGGATCTGCTCTTCGTTCAGGTCCTTGTAGACCCGGAAGTTGCCGGCATAACGCTCGTCATCACGCTCCATTTTCGGCGGCGGGGTGTCGTAGCTGCGACGCCAGATCAGTACCTGGTCATCACCGTACTTCTCGGCGGTCTCGGCCTTGTTGAGACCCTGCAGGGCGCCGTAGTGACGCTCGTTGAGGCGGTAGTCACGAATCACCGGGATCCACATCTGGTCCATGGTGTCCATGATGGTCCACAGGGTGCGAATGGCGCGCTTGAGCACGGAGGTGTAAGCCACGTCGAATTCAAAGCCTGCTTCTTTCAGCAGTTCGCCAGCCTTGCGGGCTTCCTCGCGGCCTTGCTCGGTCAGATCCACGTCTTTCCAGCCGGTGAAGCGGTTATCCTTGTTCCAAACGCTCTGGCCATGGCGGACCAGTACCAGTTTCGTGCTCATGCGGTGTTTCCTGTGCGGGTTTCAGTGCGGCGCAAAGGTTAGCAGAAAACGGCCGGAAAATTGAGCATTGGCCAGCCATATTTCATCGGGGTATACGATTACTTTCCCGGTTTGCTGAAATGTGACCGCCCGAGCCCGTATAATCGACCCCAATTCAGTTTCAGGCGGATTCATGGCTTATCTCTGGTGTGACACAAATGACGCGCTCGGCGGCTGGCTGGCAGACCTGGCCCCCGGCAGCCCGGTTTATCTGGATACGGAGTTCATGCGTGAGCGCACCTTCTGGCCCGAACTGGCGCTGGTTCAGGTCCACGATGGCCGGGAGATCCGCCTGATCGACACACCACGGGTTACCCCCGCCGTGCTGGCCCCCCTGTTCAGCAAGCACACCCTGGTAATGCATGCCTGCTCGGAGGATCTGGAGGCCATTGCCAGCTTTACCGGCGCCTATCCGGAGGCCATCGAGGATACCCAGATTGCCGCTGCGCTCACCGGTGAGGACATGCAGCTGGGATACCAGAAGATTGTGCAGATGCTGCTGCGAGTGGAATTGCCCAAGGGGGCGACCCGCACCAACTGGCTGAAGCGGCCGCTCAGCGAGGAGCAGCTGCATTACGCCGAGGACGATGTGAAGTATCTGCCGGAAGTGGCCGATATTCTCCGTGAGCGGCTGGCCAGCCAGGGCCGGATGGACTGGTGGAAAGAGGAGTGCGAGCGACTGCTGGCGCAGGCCAGCCGCGAAGAGTTACCCGAAGATGCCTGGCGGGGTGTCAAGGGCGCCGGGTTGCTGCCGGATGATGCCCGGGCTGTGTTGTCAGTGCTGGCCCCCTGGCGCAATAAGATGGCCCGGCAGCGCAACCTGCCGAAAAGTTTCGTGATCAAGGATGCCCAGTTGCTGGATCTGGCCCGCGCCCGCCGCAGCGACCGGGGCATGCTGGCCGATGTGGGGCTGCACCCGAAAAGCATTCGCCGCGATGGCGATGCGTTGCTGGCCCTGATCGCTGAAGGTCAGCAGGTGCCACCACCACCGCCGTTGCCCGGGCCGCCAGACGCTAGAGAAAAGAAACTGGCCAAGGCTCTGCGTGGCAAAGTGGGGCAGATTGCCGAGAGTGTGGGGCTGAAGCCGGATGTACTGATGCGCCGACGCTGGCTGGAGTCCCTGATTCGACACCCGGAGCGGGTGCCGGAGCCGTTGACCGGCTGGCGTGAAGACGTGATAACCAAGCCGTTGCTGGAGTTACTTTGATGCTGCAGGGCAAGCTGTTTTGCTCGATTTACAAGACCCGCAAGAAGGCGGGCATGTACCTGTTCGTGGATCGCCAGAAAGGTCTCAAGGATCTGCCTGAAGCGTTGTTGAACCAGTTTGGTCGTCCGGAGCATGTCAACGACATGATCCTGTCTCCGGAACGCCCACTGGCCCGGGCGGATGTGCAGCAGGTGATGGACAAGATCCGTGAGCAGGGCTTCTATCTGCAGATGCCGCCACCGCCGGATGAGGACCTGTACCTTGCGGCCGGTCACCCGGATCGCCCGCGGGGCATGGATGACGACTAAGGCCCTGCGGGACAGGTTCTGGGAGCTGCCACTGGAGCAGCTCACGGATCGTGAATGGGAGGCGCTCTGCGATGGCTGCGGAGGCTGCTGTCTGGTTAAACTGGAAGATGAAGACAGCGGTGAACTGGCCTTCACCAATCTGGCCTGTCGCTATCTGGACGCCAGCAAATGCCAGTGCCGGGTGTATGATCAGCGTTTCAGCAAGGTCCCGGATTGCATCCGCGTCACCGAGGCGGTGGCCCGTAATACCGACTGGTTGCCGTCGACCTGCGCGTACCGGTTAAGGGCACACGGTCAGCCTTTGCCGCACTGGCACCCCTTGCTCACAGGCGACCGACGATCGGTTCAGCAGGCAGGCAAGAGCGTAGCGGGTCGGGTAGTATCCGAACAGCTGATTCCCGAGGAAGACTGGGAAGAACACATTATTCATTGGGTCGAGTGATCTTCAGGCGTTGATCACAGGCTGAAGCAGTCAGGAGTTGTTGTGACGACCAAAGCATATCTGTGGGGCTGGTTTGCCTATCTGGTGGGTACCGGAGGGGTGTTGTTTGTCTGGTGGTGGCTGACCCGCTCTCTTGGGGTCTGGGCCAAGGTGCCGCTGCGCATTGTGCTGACCGCGCTGCTGATTACCCCCTGGTCGGTTTCTCCCGAGCATGATGAATGGGCGCCGGCCTGGGTGGTGTCCCTGTTTGACGGGCTGGCGCAGGAAGATATCAGCCTGTGGCGTGCCGGTGGTCCGCTGCTGGCCATGCTGGTGGTGGCGTTGGTGGTAGCCGCACTTGAAGTCTGGCGCCAGCGCCGCAAGCAATCCCGTCTGGCGGCAGAGGTGGCAGCACAGGAATGAAGCCCTGCATCTTCTGTCAGATACAGGCCGGTGAACTGCCGGCCAGCGTGGTTTATGAAGACGAACGGGCCATGGTAATCCTCGATCTGTTCCCGGTTCGGGAAGGACACTGCCTGGTGATTCCCAAGGTGCATGCGCCTCTGGTGGAAGAACTCTCCACGGAGATGACCAGTCACTTGATGGACCTGGCGCGACGGACCATCAAGGCACAGAAGCGCGCCGGTCTGCCGGTGAAAGCACACAACCTGGTGATCAATGATGGCCGCGAGGCCAATCAGCATGTGCCCCATGTGCACCTGCATGTCATTCCCCGCCGCGGTGGCGATACCCTGGCCACCGCTTTCACCTGGGCCACGCGCCTGCTCAACATCTTCGGTATGGGCAAACGCCGCAAGAAGCTGGATCGACTGGCCGGGCTGTTGAGCGAGCATTTTCCGGGCTCTTCCTGAAGTCGGGGTCTTTCCAAAAAGATAGTGACACAGCCTTGCCAGAACAGGGCCCGGGCACACGCGAGGCCTTGTCCCTGTTTTGTAGGAGCGGTGGTTCCACCGCGATTTTCGGGTTTCTTTGGTTTCTCGATTGTCCCCGGAGGGCATAGCAAATCACGGCTCCCACAGTGGGCGTGGTGCCGGGGTGACGGATCTCGGGGTGGGAGCGTGCTTGCACGCGAAGAGCCAACCCTTTCGTCTGCAAGCAGACTCCCACAGAAAGCCACACTTTCGTCACTCTCTGTGTCAGTCAACGCCTCAGGGTCGGCGCCAAGCCTTGACCCGCAGTGGCCAGCGCACCGTCCGGGGCTGATCTCCCCAGGCCTCGGCCAGCACCGGGGTAAAGGTTTCGAGTGGATCCTCGCCAGCCTGGCGAGCCTTCACCAGCGCCGACCAGGTATCCAGATAGCCGAGCATGTCCTCCAGGTGCCAGTGGCACTGCAGGTAATCCTGCGGCCAGGGGAGCGGTTCCCAGGGCAGGCTGGCCTCCGGGTAGTTGGCCATCAGCGCCTGCCGCTCCTGTGGCCACCAGGGGCCGAGCGGACCGTCATGGTAGTCGCGGATCAGGGTGCCAAGCCCGTCCACTTCACACAGGCCGTAACTGATCAGTGCCAGCACACCACCCGGGCGCAGACAGCGCTTCGCTTCGGCGAAAAACGCATCAGGGTCAAACCAGTGAAAGGCCTGGGCGACGGTGATCAGGTCCAGGCTGGCGTCTGCCAGCGGTACTGCAGAGGAAGAGCAGGAGAGATAGTGGCTGGCCGAGGAGGGCGCTGCCTGTAACTGCCTGAGGCTGATATCGGCCCCCAGCACAGCGGAAAAGAACGGTTCCAGCCCCCGGCAGGCCTGGCCAGTGCCGCAGCCCACATCCAGCGCCAGTGAATGATGCCGGCATTGTGCCGCAAGCCAGGCAAAGAGGGAGTCAGGGTAACCGGGGCGGTGTTGTTGGTAGAGCGAACCACGCTGAAACAGCGGTTCAGTCACTGAACAGGCCACCGTTGTCGAAATGGGCGGCCCACAGTCTGCCGTCGGCCCGTTCCAGATCCAGCGCAATGCCGGCCAGTAAATGGCCATCCGGGGCGGCGCACCAGGCTACAGTGCCATAAAGATGGTAAGTGCCATGCTCTTCAAGCAAGGCCACCCAGAGCTCCACGTCCGTGTCTGGACGAATCGGCGCAGGCAACTCGACACTGATCCCTGCCAGCGAAACATCATGGGTCGTCAGGTAGAGACGATCTTCCAAGCTTACCGATGAGGAGCGCGCAGGGAGTAGCGTCAGCGAAAGGCTTTCTTCACGGTGAGTGCGGGGGTAGCGTCGGTTTTCCATTGCCGTTGCCATAGTGATCCCTATCCGTAGATTGCCCGGTCGACCAGGTAGGAGGCCAAGGCGATCAGGCTGACGACGCCCGCCAGAAACAAAAGGAAAAGCAGCGCTGGTTTGGCTGTCCTGGGTAGGGGTTCTGTTTCACGCGGTAGTTGTGATGGTTCCGGTTTCGCCATCAGCACTCTCCCTTCAATAGCCTGTGGCTACAGTATCCGCTATTCACGATGAATTAGGAACCTGCACGGGCTTAATGGTATTGACATAATATCGAGGCGTCGAGTTCCTGTGAGCGAAATGGAATGGTGTAGACAAACCTCCGTCTCGCTGGCACTTGAGAAGGAATGAGACAAAAAAGGGGCCAAAGAGCCCCTTTTTTGAGTTTTGCCGGTTTAGCCGGCAAAGGCGATTTTATGGAAAAGGTAGTCATGCGCGGCGTCGGACACCAGCGGCAGGTAGGATACCAACAGAAGCGCTGTCAGCATTACCGCAACAGGCAGTAAGTACTTCTCGTAGCGTCGGTAGAAGGAGCCGCCATGAACACGGGCCGACTCCACTTCCTCGTCCCCAACAACCTGGCGTGTTAGCAGATGGTTAAGCGCCACTGGCGGGGAGAGATAGCCAAGTTCAAAGGCCACCAGGGTAATCATCCAGAAGTGCAGGGGATCGATACCATTAGCAAAAGCCACGGGCGCGATCGTGGCGTTCACCAGCAGCACTGCCCCCATGGGATCCATCGTCATGCCGATGATCACCATGGTAATTACCAGCAATGTCATCGCAATCCAGATACTGGAGAACGTCTCTGGCAGGTTCTCCATCAGGCCGGAACGCTCGATAATTCCGCCCATGCTGACAGACATCCCCATTAGGATAAGCAGGGCACCAATGTGGCCGGTTGTCTCATTGGTTGCAAAGCGAAGTGAGGACTCGAGGTTGTCACCAACACCCGGCTCTGCCTGGTAGTGCGGATCCATATTCGGCGTTTTAACCAGATAGTGAACCACCAGACAGGCCGCGAGGATGATATTGCGCCAGAACAGCCCCCAGAACACATTCTGCAGGCCTTCGGAGGACATCCCGGTGGGGATGTTGCCAGAGCTCAGAGCCTCTTGCATGCCCAGCATGTTAAAGAATGAGTAAGCCAACAGCGGGATCAGGAGTAACGAGAAGAAGTGGAGGAAATAGCTGCTCAGCTTTTCGTACGCAAGAATCGCAAAGAGCATGACCGGCAGAATGATGGGCGCATAGATCTCGTCAAGTTTGATGGCCAGTAGATCCTTAAACACCACAATCACTGAGCCCATGATGATGATATAGGGCAGCAGGGGAATCAGTCGTTTGATGCTGGCGGGGACTGCCTCAGAAAATGGGGCAATACGTGCCGGAGCGGTACGGGCAAACTGGCTGTAGATGAAAAAGATGAATAGCGTCAGGTAGAAAATCTTGATGCCGGCAGTAAACATCTCACCTGTTGTGACTGCGTTATTCAATGCGGCAATGATAACAACCAGCAGACATGGACGAAGCACTACCCCTAAAGAGCCAGACATGGCAGTGGCGGCAAGAGCTAGTTGCTTGCGGGCTCCTGCACGAACCAGTTCGCTGTAAATCGTGGCCCCGGCAGCAATCACAAAGATACCTGATGCACCAGTATACGCCGTTGGAAAGGCGGTGATCGCCAGTACCGCAAAGCACATCAATTCCGGGGACATTTTCCACGGGCGAAGAACATCAAAAACAAGATGCGCCAATCGAGTCTGTCGCAACATCATGCCAATCCAGATGTATAGGGCCAGGCTGAGGAACAGGGTGGATAGCTCCATGATCATGCCCAGATAGACGCTGATGCCGTGGTAGTAGCCCTGTTGAGCAAACTGGATGCCTGCCGAAATACACATGATGCTGTACAGCGGAATCGTGAGTAGCGCTTTGCCCCAGGTGCCACCCTCCTCGAGATCTCTCGGTGGTTTTACAAGCTGGTAGAGGGCCGCCAGCGAGAGGATGGCAAAACCGGCAATCCAGAATTGATGTAAGTGGAAGTGATTAACCTGTACGCCATCAGCCATTGCCGCCATTTCTTCCCCGCGGTATACCCAGGCGGATATCAGTAGCATCAGGTTGGCGCTGAGCTGCCCAATGGTGGAGACCAGATGATCTTTTCGGGTGCAAGCAGGACGCAGAGCAATATGGTGCCGAGTGAGGGTTGCCGTCGCTGCACAAATGAGGATCAGCAAGCAAAGCAGCAGGCGTTTGTAGTCGCCGAGAGAGGTGACTAGCTGCGCGACCCCCGTCTCAATATTACGAAACGCGATAACCCCAGGGGTGACTTGCTCCTGAACCATGGTGTAATCGGCCCACTTGTCCCTGCAGATTTGCCGTGATGCCTCAAGCGAACGTTGTATGGCCGCTTCGTCAATATCGGATCCAAAAAGACCAGCCAGCGGATCATCAGCCATTTGGGCTTGTTTCCGGGCCACAGCCTCCTGCAGCGAGCGTCCCATGTCCGGGTCCGGGTTGCAGTTGGGTTCCCCGACGAGCCCCGCGGTTCTCAGCTTGAAATAGCCTTCCCAGGTGTTTTCGCCAATCTTGAGTAGCTGCGAATGGATCACTTCCCCAGAAGCGAGGAAGATCGTCAGTAAAAGTACGATGAGAGTAGGTAGTGAGGATAACCATTCTTTGGGCGACCGCCGCCCGATGCTTAGACTGACCGTGTCCATTCAATATCCTTGAGTTTCTTTTTATTGAGTTGACGGAGCCTAGCAGAAAGAAAATAGGCCTGATAGTCAGTAAAAAATCTCAGAAATAGAGTGGGCCCCAACTGATTTGGCAATAAAAAAGGGCCCGAAGGCCCCTTTTTTAAACGTCCAAAGTGCTATCAGCCACCAACCGCGATTTTATGGAACAGATAATCGTGGAGGGAATCGGACATCAGCGGTACGTAGGATACCAGCAGCAAGGCGGTCAGCATCACCGCGATGGGCAGCAGGTACTTCTCGTAACGGCGGTAGAAGCTGCCACCTTCCACTTTGGCGGATTCCACTTCTTCGTCGCCCACCACTTGCCTTGTTAACAAGTGATTGAGCGCCACTGGTGGCGACAGATAACCCAGCTCAAAGGCGACCAGGGTGATCATCCAGAAGTGCAATGGTGCGATCCCGTTATCGAAAGCAATCTGGGCAATGGTGGCGTTCACCAGAATCACCGCCCCGTAGGGGTCCATGATCATACCGATAATCACCATGGTGATGACCAGCAGGGTCATTGCTACCCAGATATTCGGGAAGGTTTCCGGCAGCATTTCCATCATGCCGGACCGTTCGATGATGCCGCCTACGCTCACGGACAGTGCCATCAGCATCAGCAGAGCACCAATATGACCGGTGGTTTCGTTAGTGGCAAAGCGCAGTGAACTTTCCAGCTTCTCGCCCACACCGGGTTCTGGCTGGTAGTGCGGATCCATGTCGGGCGTTTTCACCAGGTAGTGAATCACCAGACAGGCCCCAAGGACGATATTACGCCAGAACAGCCCCCAGAACTGGCTCTGTAGGCCTTCTGCAGAGGTGCCGGTGGGGATGTTGCCTGTGTTGAGTGCTTCTTGCATGCCAAGCATGTTGTAGAAGGAGAATGCCAACAGAGGCACCAGCACAAGGGTAAACACATGCAGTGACTTCTCGCTCAGTTTTTCATAGCAGAGGATGGTCAGCAGCATCACCGGCAGAATGATTGGCGCATAGATCTCGTCAAGCTTGGTACCGAGCAGATCCTTAAACACCACAATCACGGTGCCCATGATGATCACATAGGGCAGCAGGGGGATCAGGCGCTTGATGCTGGCAGGTACCGCTTCAGAGAATGGTGCGATACGGGCCGGAGCGGTGCGGGCAAACTGGCTGTAGACAAAGAACAGGATCAAGGACAGGGCAAAGATCTTCAGGCCGGATGTGAACAGCTCGTCAGTGGTAACACTGTTGTTCAGAGCCGCGATGATGACCACCAGCAGACAGGGGCGCAGTACCACACCCATGGAGCCGGACATGGCAGTAGCGGCCAAGGCCAGCTGCTTGCGGGCACCAGCGCGAATCAGCTCATTGTAGATGGTGGCACCGGCAGCAATAACAAAGATACCGGAGGCACCCGTGTAGGCGGTGGGTACCGCAGCTACCGCGAGCACCACGAAACACATCAGTTCCGGAGACATTTTCCAGGGGCGCAGCACATCAAATACCAGATGAGCCATCTTGGTCTGGCGCAGCAACATACCAATCCAGATATACAGAGCCAGGCTGAGGAACAGGGTGGACAGTTCCATCATCATGCCCAGATATACACTGATACCGTGGTAGTAGCCCTGGCTGACAAACTGGATGCCAGCGGTAATACACATGAAGCTGTAGAGCGGAATGGTCAACAGAGCCTTGCCCCAGGTGCCGCCTTCTTCCAGGTCTTTCGGGGGACGAATCAGCTGATAAGCGGCTGCCAAAGAGAGGATCAGGAAGCCGCCGATCCAGAATTGATGCAGATAAAAGTGATTTACCTGGACCCCATCGGCCATAGCAGATACTTCTTCGCCACGATAAATCCAGGCGGAGAGCAGTAGCATTACGTTGGCACTTAGCTGGCCGACAGTGGCCACCAGGTGATCCTTGCGGGTGCGAGCCGGGCGCAGGGAAATATGATGCCGGGTCAGTGTAGCGGTGGCGGCACAGATAATAACCAGAAGACAGAGCAACAGTCGCTTGTAGTTACCCAGGGTGGTAACTACTTTGGCAACGCCACCTTCCAGGTTGCGGAACGCAATGACGCCTGGGGTGACCTGTTCCTGAACCATGGTGTAATCGGCCCAGCTGTCGCGGCAGATCTGACGAGAGGCTTCCAGAGATTGCCGCAGGGCACCTTCGTCCTCATCGGTGCCAAAAATACCGGCCAGAGGGTCATCAGCCATCTCTGCCTGTTTCTGGGCGACAGCCTTCTGCAGTTCAGCGTCCAGATCCGGGTCCGGGTTACAGGTGGGTTCCCCGACCAGGCCGGCGGTACGTAGCTTGAAGTAGCCTTCCCAGGTGTTTTCGCCGATTTTCAGGAGCTGGGAATGAATCACTTCACCTGATGCAAGAAAAATAGTCAGCAACAGGAGAATCAGAGTGGGTAGGGAAGATAGCCATTCGCCCACCGAGCGGTTGGCGACAGTCATGCTAGAAGGTTTATCCATTGTGCACCCGGTTATTGTTATACCGTTTCGTTAGCTGGAAATATAAAACCAAAAACAATGGTTCTCTGTTTGATTTCCGTATTCTGGACAGTGTTAACGCTATTGCCTTCCTGCAGAACTTGCAGGAAATGGCTGAAAAAAATCAGGTTATAAGAGCAAAACGGGGCCGATGTCGGCCCCGTTTAGTACCCACCAAAATTACTCGGTGGGGTTTACACATTCAGCACGGGAAGAGTCCTGTTTGCAGCGCACCTTGCGCAGCAGGCTCATCATGTCCTTGTTGTATACGCCGTCGTTGGTCAGGGCGATACGTGCTTCACGCAGCATTTCGTCATACTTGAGTTTGTCGGCTTCCGGGATACGGACCCACCACTTCTTGTCGACTTCGTTATTGGCATTGTCGATAACGCGCATGGCACGATCAAACTGACCGAGCATGTATTTGCGGGACTGTGCTGCATAGCCTTCCGGGAACTTGTCACGCTTCAGCAGAACCTGGGCGGTCAGCTGGCCGAGCACGTAATCCACGATACCGCCGTTGGGCTGCATGCCTTTGTACAGTTCCAGAGCGGAATAAGCAGCAATCGGCGCGAAGCAGATATCCACAGAGCCATTGTTGAAACGACCAGAGAAGTTGGTGATGTCAGACATTACCGGAGACATGCCCACCCGGGAGGCCATGCTGGCCTGCGCGCTATCGTATTCCAGTACCGCGATGGATTTACCAGACAGTTCGCCAACGGTATCGATGGTGCGGTCCTTCACGAACAGGTAGGCGGCCCCCATCGGCGCTACACCACCAACTTCATAGGGACCGGAAACCAGATGTTCCTTGATGGAAGGATGCTCGCTGGCCAGCACAGTGAGAACCTGACGCATGGCGTCGTAGCTGGGGATGGAGCCAACGGAGTCCAGGCTGCCGGTATAGCTGTTGAACTGGCGGCCACGAATACCGGTCAGCACCGCTGCATCACACTGTCCTGCTTTCAGGTCTTCTGATGCGATTTTTTCGTCCGTGTAGGGCTTCAGTTCCAGATCTACACCCCAGCCGAGAGCGGCTGTCTTGTAGTCCTTCATGATGTTGTAGATATCGCCGTTGGCACCAATGATATCGAATACGCACATGGTGCGCTTCTCGGCGGCCTGGGCGGGACTGATTGTCAGTGCAAGAGCCGTAGTGGCCACTGCTGTCAACGCCTTGAAATAGCGCATGGTGGTCTCCTGGTTACTTCTTGATCTAATTGATTCAAAAGCGGCCCGAAGGCCGCATACAAAAGCTTAAAGCAAATCGTTGATATCGATGGCCGGTGCGGACTTGGCGGCGTCATCCCAGAAGGTGCCAATACCACCAATCGGGGTCCGTTTACCGGTGTTTTCGGTCCATTCACGGTCGGAAATACCCTGGACAATGAAGCCTGCAATGGCATCCAGCATGGCATAATCCGGGTCCAGGTTCTTGCCGTTGGCAGCGTAATCACGGATCGCCTTGCGCAGGCGAGCATCATCGCCCTTGCTGAAAGCGCTCATGGCGTACAGGGCGCTACCCAAGCGGATGCCGCTGTCGAAACCGGCCTTGGCGGAAGCTTCCAGTTCTGCCCAGGCGTCGGAATTCGGCGGAGCCAGCATTGGCAGCAGGTTCCAGACGGCTGCACGCACGCCGCGAGGAACGCCCCACCACTTGGCGTTATCCAGGCACTTCATGTTGCGCTCAACCTTGGCGGCGATGTCGCGGGGAACGCCTACGGCACCATCAGAGCTGCCGTCGTTGAGCAGCGACTGAACACCAGAGATGTTACCCACCAGCCAGACCAGCTCATCGAAATCGCTTTTTAGCTTGGGACATTCGCCTTCTTCTTGCTCGCCGTAGGCTTCAATCATGTACTTGTAGGCGGTGTACTGGCGCTCGGCTGCGACCGCTGCCCAGCGTTTCTGCTCGATACGGGCGTCCTGGGCTTCATTGACACGACCGTCTTTCACAGAGCGCATGTAGCGGAGCTCCGCGTCCAGCGAGATCTGCTCGGCACAAGTGGCGGCGGTGGTGAAGACCATCGCGCCCAGCTTTTCGGGGTGAGAACCAACGCGCTCGAAGGACATCAGCAGCGGGGTTTGGGCTTCGCCGGTGACGCAAGCCATACGCACGTCGCTGTAGGTCATCATGTAGGGCAGCATTTCGGACCGGCCGAAGCTGATCAGGACGTCGCCGGTGGACTTGTAGATCACACCACAACCCTGCAAGGCGAGGATGGCGCCACCAATCAAGCCAAGGCGGGCATGTCCCAGCAGGTTTTTAACGGAGAGAGAACGCATTCGGTAGCTCCTTGTTATTGTTCTCAAATTGCGCGGTCAAAGGTACGAAAGTCCGGGAATTGGCACAAGCGGCAATTACAAAAAAGCCTGCAAGCAATTACAAACCACAAATTTGCTATATGATGTGTCAACGCTATGTTAAACCCTCTCCCACCCATGGATAGTAAGACTTTATTATGAGTGATAGCTCTGGCATCAAGGACATGAAGGCCTGGCTGGAAGGTGAACGCAGTGGCCTTTCCCTGGCATTGAACACAGCCCGGGGAGGAGCCCGGATTGCTGAAACACTGGGTGTTCTCGGTCGTCAGGGGCTGGGTTGGTTATTGGGCAATCGCCCGCCAGTACCGGCTTTGCTGCGCACGACTTTTGAATCATTGGGAACAACGTACATCAAGCTTGGGCAATTTATCGCCAGCTCGCCATCCATTTTTCCAGAAGAATATGTGGAAGAATTTCAGCGTTGTCTGGACCGAACCCCCCCACTACCTTTTCATTACATCCGCGAAACGATAGAGCAGGAACTGGGGCAATCCCTTGAGCAGCTTTACCAGTTTGTGGATCCAAAGCCATTGGCAAGTGCGTCCATTGCGCAGGTACATTCTGCCAAGCTGAAAAATGGCCAGGACGTGGTGATCAAGGTTCAGCGCCCGGGTGTGCGGAATGTTTTGCTGACCGATTTCAATTTTTTATACTTGGCAGCGCGGATTACCGAACGGCTGGCACCGGGTTTGTCCAAATCGGCTATTTCCGGTGTGATCGAAGAACTGCAGGCCGGCATGCTGGAAGAGTGCGACTTCATTAAGGAGGCCGGCAATCTCAAGGCGTTTAATGCTTTCCTGAGAGATACAGGCAATACCAGTGCCATTGCGCCAGAGCCGGTGATGTCTCACACCACGGGCAAGGTGCTCACCATGGAGCGCTTCTTTGGTGTGCCGCTCACGGACATGAATGTCCTGAAAAAGTATACCGATGACCCGGCGCAGACCTTGATATCGGCGTTGAACACCTGGTTCTCCAGCTTGATGCTGTGCGACTTCTTCCATGCGGATGTGCATGCTGGCAATTTGATGTTATTGGAAGATGGTCGGGTCGGGTTTATCGATTTCGGTATTGTGGGCCGGATTCGCCGTGAAGCCTGGGATGGGATGGCCAAATTTTTCGATGCCATCGGTCGTGGCGACATCCGCCAGATGGCAGAAGCCATGGCGATAATAGGTATGACCCGGGACGAAGTGGATGTAGATGCGCTGACCCGTGATATCGAGAGCCTGCAGGGTGCGCTTGGGCAGGTCGATCCTTCTGCCTTGATCCAGGCTGACCGCAACGACAAGGAAGTGAATCGCCTGTTGATGGATCTGGTCAAAATTGGTGAAGGTCACGGCATTCGTTTTCCTCGCGAATTTGCGCTGTTGCTCAAGCAGTTCCTGTACTTTGATCGCTATGTGCAGGTGCTGGCCCCGGAAATGGATATGTTCAGTGATAATCGGCTGGACATGTTCGGCGGTGCAGATGAGCTGCCGGGCGGGTTACTGCACTAATAGCTACGAGCTACAAAAAAACCGCACCCTTTGGGTGCGGTTTTTTTATTTGGGCCTTGATGCGAGTGACGAGTAACGAGTTTCGAAAATCAAGAGATGGCGTTGTCAGCCTGGTGTTACTGCTTTTTGCTCTTCGAAACTCGAAACTCGAAACTCGAAACTCGTGGCTATCATTCCACCGGATTCGCACATTCCCCTCGTGACGGCTCCAGCTTGCAGCGAATCTTGCGTTGCAGGGTCAGCATGTCGGCATCGTAATAGCCCTTGGTTCGCAAGGTGAGTCTGGCTTCCTGCATCAGTACTTCGTATTCCTGTTTGTCGCCGTCTGGGATCTCGATAAACCAGTGCTGGGGTACCTTTGCGGCTTCCTGGTCGAGCCTTTCCTTGATCAGGTGGTAGCTGTTGAAGAACTCTTCCCTCACCAGCTGAGCGACTTCATTGGGGAACTTGTCCTTGCGACCGATCAGCTGCATGGAGATCTGGGCGAGGGGGTAGTTGATGATGCCGCCATCCGGTTGCAGCCCCTTGTAGAGCTCCAGCACTTCATAGGCCACCAGCGGGGCTGGCAATACATCGACCACGCCGTTGTTGAATTTATTGGGGGCAGAGAGGATGTCGGATGCTACCGGGGTGGCACCGATTTGCGACACCATTTCCGCCTGGGTCGGATCGTAGTCGAGCACGGCCACACGCTTGCCAGAGGCATTGGCGAGGGTGTTGATCGCTTTGTCGTTCACGAAAACGTAGGCGCCGCCAGCGGGGGCGATGCCGAGAATAACGTATTCACCGCTGACCATCTTGTCTGCTGACTTCGGATTGGCCAGCACCTGCAACAAGATCCTCATGTGTTCATCCGTGGGCAGGCCGCCGATGGCATCAATGGTGCCGGTATAACGGTTGAACAAGCGACCGCGCAAACCGGTCATTAATGCCGCATCGCAAATTCCGGCTTTCAGGTCTTCGGCGACCACCGCCTCATTGGTGTAGGCCTCTATCTCGAGATCCACACCGTATTCCAGCAGGCGAGTGCGTTGATCTTCGGCGGCCTTGTAAATAGGGCCGACCCGCCCAGCCACATCCCAAATGCAGATGCGTCGTTTCAGTGGCTCTCCGGGAGTGAAGCCGGCGACTTTCTGCATGGCGTCAATGCGTTCATCCAGGCTGCGACTCTGGTCGTAGGCAATGGCGCGCAGTGTTTCGGCCAGTGCTGGAGTGAGTTTTACGCCAGGCGCAAAGCGTTCCAGCTCGGCTTGTTGTGCAGGGGTGAGGTTGAGACTGTTTTGTGCATGGGCCAGTAGAGTGCTGGCCGACAGGATAATGGCAGTAAGAAGCGGCAAAACGCGCACGGGTGACTCCGGTCTTTTATTGTTAGTGGTGTCATTGTGAACCGCGTAGCCGGGGAGTCTCTGGCTCCGTTGCCATGACGCTTGGCGTCATGGCCAATTTCCTGTTCGGATCTACTCGGATTTCTGGCTGCACTCAGGTCGCAACGGGTCCTGGCTGCAGCGGATACGCTTCATGATGGAGAGCATGGTGCCATCATAATAGCCGGCTTCGCGTAATTTGAGACGTGCAGCACGCATCATGCTGTCATATTCCCTCTGGTTGTCTGTAGAGACTTCAATCCACCAGTGCTGAGGGATCTTTCCTGCCTCTTTTTCCAGGGCTACCTGGATGGAGCTGAAACTGTCGGCGGCAATTTCCCGAATCAGTGACGCAATCGGGGGCGGGAAGCGGTCAGTATGCGCGATCAGCTGTGCGGTCAGTTGCACAATAGGGTAATCCACAATGCCGCCGTCCGGTGCCATGCCTTTGTAAAGCTCAAGTACCTGATAGGCAATCAGCGGGGCGGGCAGGATATTCACGGTGCCGTTATTGAAAAGGTTTGGGGCGGTGGCCAGATTGGTAGAGACCGGGGCAGCGCCAATATGGGTAACCAGTTTGGATTGGCCGGGGTCAAAATCAAGCACGGCCACTTTTTTGCCGGCAGCCTGGGCCAGTGAATTCATGCGCTTGTCATCCACAAACAAGTAGGCGGCACCCGCTGGAGCAACAGCCAGCGTTTGGTACTTGTTACTCACCATGTACTTGTCCAGATTGGGATGGGCAAGGGTGCGCAGCAACGTTTTCATGTGGCCCAGATCGGGAAGCGCTCCAATGGCATCAATGGTGCCAGTGAACCGGTTAAACTGCCGGGCACGAAAGCCACTCATCAAGGCGGCATCGCAATGGCCGTTTTTCAGTGAGGCGACCAGAACACCTTCGTTGGTAAACGCTTCCAGGGAAACATCAATATCGTAGCGCAGCAGATCCAGTCGCAGATTGGTGGCGCCGTTGAAGATCGGCCCGGACTGGCCGGACAGATCCCACAGACAGATATGGCGCTTGAAGGTCTGGCCCTCTTTCAGTCCCATTTCCTGACGGGCTGCTTGCAGCTTTTTCTGCTGGTCGGCGGTCAGTTCAAGGGCCCAGCTCTGGGCCGCAAGCAGAACAAGGAAAATAGTGGTAAGTAGTGTCTTTGGCGAAACCATAGATGGTCCTTCACGTGCATGTGGTTCGCTTATAGCATTCCAAATTGCCCGGTTGTTTTATTCCTTGTATGACAATTGTACGCTGCGCCTTGCCGGCGCAGCGTGATCTGCAGGACGATCAGCCGCCCGACTGGCTACATTCGGCTCTGGCGGGGTCGAACTTGCAGCGAATCTTGCGCTGCAGGGCCAGCATGTCAGCACTGTAATAGCCGCGGTCTCGCAGGGCGGTGCGCGCTTCCTGCATCATTACCTCGTATTCCTGCTTGTCCTTGTCAGGAATGGGGATCATCCATTTGGCGGGCACCCGATTGGTTTCCTGGTCCAGCTTTGCGATTACCTGCGGGTAGGACTCAAAGGAGGCTTCACGGATCAGCTGTGCCACTTCATTGGGGAACTTGTCGAGTCGTCCAATCAGCTGCATGGTCAGCTGGGTGAGAGGAAAGTCGACAATGCCGCCATCGGGTGCCATGCCTTTGTAGAGTTCCAGCACTTCATAGGCAATCAACGGTGCCGGCAGGATATCGATCTGGCCATTATTGAACTTGTTGGGCGCAGAGACGATATCGGTGCTTACCGGGGTGGCGCCGATGGCAGCGACCATCTCTGCCTGGGTCTCGTCGTAATCGAGCACGGCGACACGATGCCCCGCAGCCTTGGCCAGCGAACTGATGCTGCGGTCGTTTACAAAGATGTGCGCTGCTCCGGCGGGATAGACACCCATCACCACATAATCGCCCTGCACCATGTTGCCGGCTTGCCTGGGGTGGGCCATGACTTGCAGCAGAGTCTGCATGTGTTTCTGGTCGGGAATGGCGCCGATGGCATCCACGCTGCCGGAGTAGAGGTTGAACTGGCGAGCACGCAGGCCGCTCATCAGGGCGGCATCACAGCGCCCGGCCTTGAACTCTTCCACCATCACCGTCTCGCTGGTGTAGGGCTCCATTTGCAGGTCGATGCCGTACTCCGTGGCCAGGGCCTTCTGCTCCATGGCGGCATTGAAAACCGGGCCGCTTCTGCCGCCGATATCCCAGATGCAGATGGTGCGGGTAAACGTCGACCCTTTTGGCATCTGGTCGAAGCCCACCAGCTTGCTGATTGCCTGCAGGCGATCGCGAACCGGCATTTCCCGCGTATAGAAGACGTCCGCCATCTGCTCCATGGTGCGCTCTGACAGGGGAGTGTCAGGTACCAGTTCCTGCAGTTGTTCCTTCTGGGCATCGGTGAGATTGGCGGCGCTGACTGCAGAGCAGAACAGGGCGGTGGCAAGGGCGGCTATCCGGCGCTTTTGCATGTGTGTCTCCGTACGCGGGCTTTATTTTTATTAAGCATCCATGTCTAAAGAAGTAGCACGCTACTCGAACCCGGTGCAGGGCTCCAGCGCAGGGAGTGACGGCGTTTGGGCAAGCGGGGCGAAAAGATGTCAGGGAATATGAAAGGAATGCCATATGCCTGACGCCTGATGCTGGAGGCTAAATTCAAAAGAATAGAGGCGGAGATGCCTTGCCGGCATTTCCGCCCTACGAGGGGAGCAGTTGAAAGTTCAAAGTTTAAACGCGGGGCTCAGGTTGTGCTGTCTTAAATGCCTGCACTCCGCGTTCCTGCCCTTGGCGCGGGCACTGCCTTCAAACCAGATGGTCCTTCACCGCGCTTTTCAACTTTCAACTTTGAACTTTCAACTCGTCTTCCCACGAGCCGCCAGCCCCGCAGCGGATGCAGGGCTGGCGTGTTGCGTGCAGCATGATGCGTGTGGCGTCACTTCGGCTGCGCGTCGATGGACTGGCCGTTGACGTCCTTGCTGGCCGGGCCAAGCAGGTACAGATAGGGTGCCATGATGTCCGTCGGAGTCTTGATGGTCATCGGGTCTTCACCAGGGTAGGCGAGGGCGCGCATGTCGGTGCGGGTGCCGCCGGGGTTGATGGTGTTGACGCGAATGTTGCTGGTGCTTTCCAGCTCTTCGGCCAGTACCTGTGCGAGGTTTTCGGTGGCGGCTTTGGAAACGGCGTAGGCTCCCCAAAAGGCGCGACCTTTGCGGCCCACACTGGAAGAAGTAAACAGCAGGCGTGCATCGTCGCTGGCGCGCAGCAGTGGCAACATGGCCTGGGTCAGGTAAAAGGCGCTGTTGACGTTCACTTGCATCACCGATTCCCAAGTGCCAGTGCCGTAACGGTCCATGGGTGTGATGTCACCGAGAATGGAGGCGTTGTGGAGAATGCCATCCAGACGACCAAACTCCTTTTCAAACAGGCTGGCCAGCTCCAGATAGTCTTCAGGGCGAGCGACCGCCAGATTCACCGGTGCCAGTGCCGGCTCCGGACCGCCCGCCGCCTTGATTTCGTCGTAGACCCGCTCCAGTTTCTCTTGGGTGCGCCCCAGCAGAATCACGGTGGCGCCGTGGGCGGCCAGGGTCAGGGCGGCGGTGCGACCGATGCCGGCACCGGCACCGGTGACCAGAATGATACGGTCCTTGAAAGCGTCTTCAGGACAGGCGTAGTTGAGAGCGTCGTTTTGAAAATCCGTCATGGTGAATCCTGCAATAACATTATCGTCCCACCGGATTCGTAGGGCGGAAATCGGCATGAGCCGATCTTCGCCATCTCGGTGGGGGATCATGGCGGAGATGGGCGTTCGCCCATTTCCGCCCTACGGTTAGCCGCGCAGTTTTTGCAGCAGCGGCAACAAGTCTGAGCCTTGTTCCAGATAGTAGGTGGCCTGCCAGCCATGCGGGTCATCATCCGCATCAATATAGCCAAAGGCGGCCACGGCAGTGGCCATGCCGGCATTGTGGCCCGCCTGGATATCGCGCAGGTGATCGCCCACGTACAGGCAGTTTGCCGGAGTGACTTGGTCGGCGTTGGCGGCAATGAGCAGACCTTCCGGGTCTGGCTTGCGTTGTTTTACGTCGTCAGGGCAGAGCACTGGGCCAACCCTTTCATGTAGTCCCAGACCTTCAAGCACCTTGTGGGTGAAGCGCGAGGGTTTGTTGGTGACGATACCCCAGGGAATCCGGTTGGCATCCATCCAGTCCAGTGATTCCGCCATACCGGGGAACAACACCGTGTCCACCGCCAGGTGTTGTTCGTAGGCATCAAGCAGTTCTTCCAGGAAGGCTGGAAACGTCAGGTCGTCCGGCCCGGTGCCGAAGCCCAACTCGGTGAGAGCTCGTGCGCCGTTGGATACATTGGCCCGCACTGCCGAATAGGTCACTTCCGGGCGGCCGTGCTTTTTCAGCAGGGTGTTGAGCACCGTATAAAAGTCTGGTGCAGTGTCGATCAGGGTGCCGTCGAGATCGAAGTAAACGGCTTCAAGGCGTTCCATAGGGTTCTCTGTTCTTTGATCATTGGTTCTGACGGTGAAGAGATGCTTACGGTGAAGACCTGAAAGCAGGCGCGAGTTTCGAGTAACGAGTTGCGAAAGGCAAAACCGGCTTTGATCTACGAAACTCGAAACTTTTCTTTTCCTGTAGGAGCGCCGCTTGAGGCGCGAAGGCGTTTCCGCAATCTCGCCTCGCCCGGTTCGCGCCTCAAGCGGCGCTCCTACAGGGAGGTTTTAATCCCCCTTGCGGGCGTACATCAGGTAGTTCACCGACACATCCCGGTTCAGCTTGTACACCTGAGTCAGCGGGTTATAGACCATGCCGGTGGTGTCCTTCACGTCCAGTGCTGCGTCGCGGGCCCAGCCGGCCAGCTCCGAGGGCTTGATCAGCTTGGCGTATTCGTGGGTGCCACGGGGCAGCAGGCGCAGTACGTATTCCGCACCGACGATGGCAAACATGAAGGCCTTCGGGTTGCGGTTGATGGTGCTGAAGAATACATGGCCGCCGGGTTTCACCAGGGTGGCGCAGGCGCGGATCACAGAAGACGGATCCGGCACGTGCTCCAGCATTTCCAGGCAGGTCACCACGTCATACTGACCCGCCCGTTGTTCGGCAATCTTCTCCGCCGGGGTCTGCAGGTATTCCACTTCCACGCCCGCCTGTTCGGCATGAATGCGTGCTACCGCCAGCGGCGCTTCGCCCATGTCGATGCCGGTCACTTCGGCACCGCGGCGGGCCATGCCTTCGGACAGCAGGCCGCCGCCGCAGCCGATATCGATGACTTTCTTGCCCGGCAGGCTGACGCGCTCATCAATATAGTTGAGGCGAAGCGGGTTGATGTCGTGCAGCGGACGGAACTGGGAGTTCGGATCCCACCACTGTTCTGCCAGGGCGTTGAACTTGGCAATTTCTCCGGCATCTACGTTGGGTACGCTGTTTTGTGTGTCAGTCACGGTTGTCGGCTCCGGCAATCGTTTGTTGCCACTGCTGGGCATTCTTCAGAATCAGGGCTTCGTTCAGGGTGGTCAGCTTGCGGCTGTCCATCAGGCAGCGACCGGCCACCCAGCTGTGGGTCACCTGGTCCCGGGTGGCGGCATAGATCAGCTGCGCTACCGGGTCATAGACCGGCTGAGTCTCCAGTCGGTTCAGGTCCACCGCTACCATATCGGCCTGCTTGCCAATTTCCAGTGAACCAATCTCGTCGTCACGCCCCAGTGCTTTGGCGCCGTTGAGAGTGGCCATCTTCAGTACCTGGGCAGCGGGCAGGGCGTCGGCCTGCAGGCTGACGCCCTTGGCCAGGAAGGCAGCGGTGCGGGCTTCGCCGATCATGTCCAGATCATTGTTGCTGGCGGCACCATCGGTGCCCAGTGCCACGTTGACGCCGGCCTTGCGCAGTTTCTCTACCGGTGCGAAGCCACTGGCCAGTTTCAGGTTGGACTCAGGGCAATGGACCACATGGGTGCCGGTCTCGGCCACAAATTCGATTTCTTCATCGGTGAGCTGGGTCATGTGCACGGCCAGCAGACGCGGTGACAGCAGGCCCAGTTCACGGAGGCGGGTGAGGGGGCGTTCACCGGTGTTGCCCACGGCCATCTGGATTTCGCCGGCAGTTTCATGGACATGCATCATCACCGGCGAGTCCAGCTCCTCGGCCAGGGTCAGCACCTTCTGCAGCGGCTCATCGGAGACCGTGTAGGGCGCGTGGGGGCCAAAACCGATCTGGATGCGCGGGTCGTTGCGCCATTCGTCCATGGCGTCGGTGGCCAGACGGATATAGTCGTCCGGACCGGAACCCATGGGGGTGGGGAAGTCCAGCAGCGGGCAGAACAGGGTGGCACGCAGGCCAGCTTCCACGGTGGCCTTGGCGGCGCTGGAGGGGAAGAAGTACATGTCCGCAAAGGTGGTGGTGCCGGAGCGGATCATCTCGGCGGCGGCCAGTCGTGTCCCTTCGTAGACAAACTGCTCGCTGACAAACTGCCCCTCGGCGGGCCAGATATGCTTTTCCAGCCAGGTCATCAGCGGCAGGTCATCGGCAATGCCGCGCAGCAGGTTCATGGCCGCGTGGGTGTGAGCGTTGACCAACCCGGGGATCAGCAGGTGGTCGCCCAGCCGGGTGACTTCGCTGGCCTGCCATTTTTCGTCGGCGAGGGCGCTGGGCAGCAGGTCGGCAATGCGTCCGTCCTTCACAACCAGGGCATGATTTTCCAGTACCGCGTCGTCGGCGGACACGGTGGCAATCCAGCGGGCGTGGACAATCAGGTCGGCCTGATGGTCGCTCATGCATAACTCCTTGATCGGACAGGGGGCCAGAATGGCGGCAGTATAGCCGTTTGAGCAGCGTCTTGCTCCTCTGCAATGGTCTCATTTCCAGTGTTCGCGCCCTCCCGCTCCTGTGCTATCATCCGGTGCTTTTCCGGGCTTCTTCATTGTTGCCGCCCGGAACCATGGAGTCAGCCTGAGTCCCGCCAGAGGGGCTGTTGGGGATAATAAGGATCACTATGTCGGATCTCGCCAGAGAAGTTACCCCGGTAAACATTGAAGACGAGCTCAAGCAGTCGTACCTGGATTACGCCATGAGCGTGATCGTCGGTCGTGCACTGCCTGACGTGCGCGACGGCCTCAAGCCGGTGCACCGCCGCGTGTTGTTCGCCATGCATGAGCTGAACAACGACTGGAACAAGCCCTATAAAAAGTCCGCCCGTGTGGTCGGTGACGTGATCGGTAAGTATCACCCCCATGGTGACTCCGCCGTGTACGACACCATCGTACGGATGGCGCAGCCTTTTTCCCTGCGCTATATGCTGGTGGATGGCCAGGGGAACTTTGGTTCCATCGATGGTGACTCCGCCGCGGCCATGCGATACACCGAAGTGCGCATGTCCAAGATCGCCCACGAGCTGCTGGCGGATCTGGACAAGGAAACCGTGGATTTCGTCGACAACTACGACGGCACGGAAAAGATTCCCGATGTGATGCCCACCCGGGTGCCCAACCTGCTGGTGAACGGTTCTTCCGGTATCGCCGTGGGGATGGCCACCAACATTCCGCCCCACAACCTGGGCGAGGTAGTGGATGGCTGTCTGGCGCTGATCGATGACGACAGCCTCACTCCGGACGACCTGATGCAGTACATCAAGGGCCCGGATTTCCCCACTGCGGGTATTATCAACGGCCGTGCCGGGATCGTGCAGGCCTACCGCACCGGTCGTGGCCGCGTTTACATGCGCGCCCGTGCCGAGATCGAGGCCACCGACAAGAGCGGCAAAGAAGCCATCATCGTCACCGAGATTCCCTATCAGGTGAACAAGGCGCGGCTGATCGAGAAGATCGCCGAGCTGGTGAAAGAGAAGAAGATCGAAGGCATCACCGAACTGCGCGACGAGTCCGACAAGGACGGCATGCGTATCGTGATCGAGCTGCGCAAGGGCGAGAACGCGGAAGTGGTGCTGAACAACCTGTATCAGCAGACCCAGATGGAGTCTGTGTTCGGCATCAACACCGTGGCACTGGTGGATGGCCAGCCCAAGACCCTGAACCTGCGTGAACTGCTGGATGCCTTTATCCGTCACCGCCGTGAAGTGGTGACTCGCCGTACCGTGTTCGAACTGCGCAAGGCCCGTGAAAAGGCCCACCTGCTGGAAGGCCTGGCGGTGGCGCTGAGCAACATCGATCCGGTGATCGAGCTGATCAAGAGCTCCCCCAGTGGTGCGGAAGCAAAAGAAAAGCTGCTGGCCAAGGGCTGGGCGCCGGGTGATGTGCTGCAGATGCTGGAGCGCGCCGGTGGCGAAAACGCCGCCCGTCCAGATGGTCTCGACGAGCAGTACGGTCTGCGTGACAACCTTTACTACCTGAGCCCGGAACAGGCCCAGGCGATCCTGGATCTGCGTCTGCAGAAGCTGACCGGTCTGGAGCGCGAGAAGCTGATCAACGACTACCAGGAACTGTTGGAAGTCATCGCCGAGCTGATGCTGATTCTGGCTGACCCGCAGCGTCTGATGCAGGTGATCCGTGACGAGCTGGTAGCCGTTCGCGAAGAATACGGCGACGAGCGTCGCTCCGAGATCGTGGCGTCGCGCCTGGATCTCAGCATGGAAGACCTGATCGCTGAAGAAACCGTGGTGGTGACCCTGTCCAACGGTGGTTACGCCAAGATGCAGCCCATCGATACCTACCGCGCCCAGAAGCGTGGCGGTCGCGGCAAGTCCGCTGGGCAGCTGAAAGACGAAGATTATGTGGAGCACCTGCTGGTAGCAGGCACCCACGATACCCTGTTGCTGTTTACCGATGCCGGCAAGGTGTTCTGGTTACGGACCTTCGAGCTGCCGCAAGGTGGCCGGGCGTCCCGTGGCAAGCCCATCGTCAATCTGCTGCCGGCACTGGGCGCAGAGGAAAGGATTACTGCCATCCTGCGACTCGACGCAGAGATGGTGCGTCAGCAGAAAGCCGACAGCGAAGAAGACGAAGAGACCACCATTGACGCGGAAGACGCGGTCGATGATGCCGCAGACGGTGATGACGATGGCATCGTGGCCGATACCGTGCCAGGTCCGTTCATCTTCATGGCCACCTCCAGCGGTGTGGTCAAGCGTACCCAGCTGGCCAACTTTGCCCGTCCGCGCAGCTCCGGCCTGATCGCCGTGAAATTGCAGGAAGGCGAGCATCTGGTGAACGTGGCCATCACCCAGGGCCACGAAGACGTGATGCTGGTGGCGCGCAACGGCAAGGCGGTGCGTTTCCATCAGTCCAAGGTCCGCGTCATGAGCCGTCTGGCCCGTGGTGTACGTGGTATCAAACTGGCCGACGGCGTCGACGTGATCTCCCTGATCGTGCCGGAAGAAGACGGCCAGATCCTGACCGCCTCCGAGAACGGCTATGGCAAGCGCACCCCGCTCACCGAATACCCCACCAAGGGCCGTGGTGGCCAGGGCGTGATCGCCATGGTGATCAACGAGCGTAACGGTGAACTGGTCGGTGCCACCCAGGTGTTTGGCGGCGAGGACATCATGCTGATCTCCAACCAGGGCACCCTGGTGCGTACCGGTGTGGACCAGATCAGCACCTCCGGCCGTAACACCCAGGGCGTGCGCCTGATTCGCCTCGGCGAGGAAGAAAAGCTCTGCGGCCTGGCCACCATTCCGGAACTGGAAGGGGCTGAGGAAGAAGACGAGCTGGAAGGTGAAGAGGGTGAGGTGATTGAAGGGGAAGCTTCCCCGGAAGCACCAGAGTCTGACGCCAGCGACGACGCAGAAGAGTAATATCGTAGAAGCGAGTGACGAGTAACGAGTTTCGAAGAGCAACACCTGAAAGCGTAACCGCTTTTGAATTTCGCAACTCGAAACCCGTACCTCGCAACGCCTGCCAACCCCTTCGACCCGATATCCGGTCACGGGGCTGCCAGGCAGAAATGATGAGCAAGGAAATCCCCGAGCCCGGTTCCGCCGGGCTTCTTTGATTAGACGGAGAACACAGATGTCCCGCGCCTATAACTTCTGCGCAGGGCCGGCGGCGTTGCCGACGGCGGTACTGGAACAGGCCCAACAGGAAATGCTCGATTTCCAGGGGAAGGGTTTGTCCATCATGGAAATGAGCCACCGGGACAAGGTCTTTGTGGACATCGCCGAAAAGGCCGAGCAGGACCTGCGCGACCTGATGGGGATCAGCGACGATTACGCCGTGCTGTTCCTGCAGGGCGGGGCGTCTACCCAGTTTGCCATGGTGCCCATGAACCTGTTGGGCGCGGGCGAAACTGCCGATTACATCAATACCGGGCAGTGGTCCAAGAAGGCCATCAAGGAAGCCGGCCGCTACGGCAACATCAATGTGGCCGCCAGCAGTGAAGACACCAACTTCACCACCGTACCCCCCCAGGATACCTGGCAGCTTTCTGCCAACCCGGCCTACGTGCATTACTGCCCCAATGAAACCATTGGCGGGCTGGAATACAGCTTCATTCCTGAGGTGGGCAATACGCCTCTGGTGGCGGACATGAGCTCCACCATCCTCTCCCGTCCGGTGGACGTGAACCGCTTTGGCCTGATCTATGCCGGTGCCCAGAAGAACATTGGCCCGGCGGGCCTGACCCTGGTCATCGTGCGCAAGGATCTGCTCGGCAAGGCCGCAGACAGCGTGCCGGCCATGCTCAACTACCAGACCCACGCTGACAACGGCAGCATGTACAACACCCCGCCCACCTATGCCTGGTACCTGGCCGGTCTGGTATTCGAATGGCTGAAAAAGCAGGGCGGCGTGGCCAATATGGCGGAAATCAACCAGCGCAAGGCCGAAAAGCTGTATGGTTTCATTGATGGCAGTGATTTCTACAGCAACCCGGTGGAAGTGATCAGCCGCAGCCAGATGAATGTGCCGTTTGTGCTGGGCGATGATCGCCTGGACAAGCCGTTCCTGGCGGAAGCCGATGCCGCTGGCCTGCTCAACCTGAAAGGCCACCGCAGCGTGGGCGGCATGCGAGCCAGCATCTACAACGCCGTGCCGGAAGCGGCGGTGGATGCCCTGATTACCTTCATGGCAGAGTTTGAGAGAAAGAACGCCTAGACGCTTCACGCATCACGCAACACGCCAGGTTTGATGGCGTGGGGCGGGCGTTTGGCGTAGTGATTGTTTGAGAGGTGGGTAAAACAATGGATTTGAACGGTTGGCACGAGATCGCAACGAACGCTCCCACGCTTGCTGGCGTGTTGCGTGATGCGTGCTGCATGCTTGCGAGTTCACAATGACCGATTCACTGGATTCCCTGCGTAACCAGATTGATGCGCTGGATCAGCAGCTGCAGGATCTGCTTAACGAGCGTGCCGCCCTGGCGCACAAGGTGGCGGAAGTGAAAATCGCCACCGACCCGAACCCGGTGTTCTATCGTCCCGAGCGTGAAGCCCAGGTGCTGCGCCGGGTGAAAGAGCGCAATCAGGGGCCGCTGGATGGCGAGACCATGGCGCGCTTTTTCCGCGAGATCATGAGTGCCTGCCTGGCGCTGGAACAGCGCATGAAGGTGGCGTTTCTGGGCCCGGAAGGCACCTTTACCCAGCAGGCCGCCCTCAAGCACTTTGGTCACGCGGTGGAATCCGTGCCGCTGGGTGCCATTGATGAAGTGTTCCGCGAAGTGGAAGCCGGTGCCGCCCATTACGGTGTGGTGCCAGTAGAGAACTCCACCGAGGGTGTGGTCAATCACACCCTGGATACCTTCATGACCTCCGAGCTGAAGATCTGCGGTGAAGTGGAGTTGCGCATTCACCATCACCTGCTGGCCGGTGAGCATACCCAGCGTGACAAGGTCACCCGCGTCTATTCCCACCAGCAGACCCTGGCCCAGTGCCGCCAGTGGCTGGATGCGCACATGCCCGGCGTGGAACGCATCGCGGTGAGCTCCAATGCCGAAGCGGCCCGTCGTCTCAAGGACGAGTGGAACGCCATGGCTATCGCCGGTGAAATGGCGGAAGAGCTGTATGGCCTGGAAGCGGTGCAGCGCAATATCGAAGACCGCCCGGACAACACCACCCGGTTCCTGATCATCGGCCGCCAGGACACCCCGGCGTCCGGCAAGGACAAGACCAGCCTGATGGTCAGCGGCAAGAACCGCCCGGGCCTGTTGTTTGAGGTGCTGGCGCCGTTCCGTGACGAAGGCATCAACCTGACCCGCCTGGAGTCCCGCCCGTCTCGCACCGCCAACTGGAGCTACGTGTTCTTTGTGGACTGCGAAGGCCACAAGGAAGAGGGCAGCCTGCAGGCAGTGCTGGACAAACTGGAAGCCGCCGGCAACACCATCAAGCTGCTGGGGTCTTACCCAAAAGCGGTGCTCTAAGCCTGCTGTAGGAGCTTGCCTGCAAGCGATCTTTTCTTGCCTGAGGCCAAATCGCTTGCAGGCTCGCTCCCACAAAGGAATAGCCACTGCAGAGGCTTGTCACAACGAGGTTTTGCGTCAGACGTCCGACTACAGACGTCCGACCCCGATCAGATAACCCCGGTGGCCAGGGTTGGCAACCAGGGGAGAAGGGAGCACACATCATGACCTGCGATTACATTCAATTAGCCAATAACGGTATCCAGCAGCTCAAGCCCTACGAGCCGGGCAAACCCATCGACGAGCTGGAGCGCGAGCTGGGTGTCACTGACATCGTCAAGCTGGCCAGTAATGAAAATCCGCTGGGTGCCAGTCACAAGGCCCTGCATGCGCTCAAGCACATGCATGAACTGCATCTGTACCCGGATGGCGCCACCTTCTCCCTGAAGGCGGCACTGGCAGAGAAACTCAATGTGGCCGGCAACCAGCTGACCCTGGGCAACGGCTCCAACGACGTGCTCGACATGATTGCCCGTGCCTACCTGCAGGAAGGTGATGAAGCGATTTTTTCCGAGTATGCCTTTGCGGTGTATCCGATCGTGACCCTGGCCTGCAATGCCAAGCCGGTGCAGGTACCGTCCAACCTGTTTGGCCATGACCTGGCGGCCATGGCAGAAGCGGTAACTGACCGTACCCGGGTCATCTTTGTGGCCAACCCGAACAACCCCACCGGTACCTGGTTCAATGCCCATGCCCTGGACGAATTCCTGTCGCGCATTCCCGAGCGGGTAATCGTGGTGCTGGATGAGGCCTACTTCGAGTACGTGGAAGAAAGCCATTACCCCAACGGCATTGAGCGCCTGGCCAAATACCCTAACCTGGTCGTGACCCGCACCTTCTCCAAGATCTACGGTTTGGCCGGTCTGCGCGTGGGCTATGGTGTGTCCAGTCCGGAGATCGCCGATGTGCTCAACCGGGTGCGTCAGCCGTTCAACGTGAATACTCCGGCACAGATCGCCGCGGAAGCCGCACTGCAGGACGATGACCACATCGAGAATTCGCGCAGTGAGAACACCACTGGCCTGGTGCAGATCGCCGAAGGCCTGCAGAAGCTGCATCTGGAGCAGATTCCGTCCGTGGCCAATTTCATTGCCTTCGATTGCGGCCAGCCGGCCATGCCGGTCTATGAGGGGTTGCTCAAGGAAGGGGTGATCGTGCGCCCGCTGGGTGGCTATGGCATGCCCAACCACCTGCGCGTGACCGTGGGCACCAGCCGCGAGAACGAACGCTTTCTGATTGCCCTCAAGCACGTGCTGCAGGATCTGGCGAATGGGTGATTGTCACCGTTTCGGATTCCCCGCCGTAGGAGCGTCGCTTGAGACGCGAACCTGCTTGCGAGATGCCGTGCCAGATTCGGCTCGCGCCTCAAGCGGCGCTCCTACAGAGGAAGGTGGGCACTCGAATGTCTGAACCCCTCTTCAATCGCATCGCCGTCATCGGCCTGGGCCTGATTGGCGGTTCCTTTGCTGCTGCTGCCCGAGAGAACGGTCTGGCCAATTCCATCGTGGCCGGCTCGCGCTCGGCGCGTACCCTGGAGCAGGGCATTGCCCTGGGGGTGGTGGATGACGGTAGTCAGGATCTGGCAGAGGCCGTAGAGGGTGCCGACCTGGTATTCGTGTCCACTCCGGTGTCAGCCATGGGCAAGGTGCTGGCGGCCCTGAAACCGGGCCTGTCCCGCACAGCCATCGTCACCGACGGCGGCAGCGTAAAGGGCAACGTGATCACCGCAGCCCGCGAGGCGCTGGGCGAGCACTATTCCCGCTTCGTGCCAGGCCATCCCATCGCCGGCAAGGAAAAAAGTGGTGTGACGGCGGCGGATGCGACCCTGTACCGGGATCATCGGGTGATCCTGACCCCCACCGACGATACTGATCCCGCTGCCACCGCCAAAGTGCGCGCTATCTGGACCGCCATGGGCGCCGAAGTGCTGCAGATGTCGCCGGATTATCACGACCAGGTGCTGGCGGAAACCAGCCACCTGCCGCACCTGCTGGCGTTCTCCCTGGTGGATACTCTGGCCCGGCAGGGGGATTCCAACGAGATTTTCCGCTATGCTGCCGGCGGTTTTCGGGACTTCACCCGGATTGCCAGCTCCGACCCGGTCATGTGGCACGACATTTTCCGGGAGAACAAGGCCGCCCTGTTGCAGGCGCTGGGCCTGTTCAGCGATGGCATAGACCGTTTCCGCGACGCCGTGGAAAAAGGGGATTCCGATGCCCTGATGGGCATCATGACCCGCGCCAATACGGCCCGGGCACACTTTATGGCCATGAACGGGCGCACTTCCTATACTCGCGCCCAACATTCAGGTGACGACACAATCATGACAGACACAAGCAAGGCCAACCCGACCTATCTGATGAGCCCGGGTGGCAAGCTGAATGGCCGCATTCGCGTGCCCGGCGATAAATCCATGTCCCATCGCTCCATCATGCTGGGCTCCCTGGCAGACGGCGTGACCGAAGTAGAGGGTTTCCTGGAAGGGGAAGATGCTCTCGCGACCCTGCAGGCATTCCGCGACATGGGCGTGGTGATCGAAGGCCCCAATAATGGCCAGGTGACCATCCATGGTGTTGGTTTGAATGGCCTGAAAGCGCCCACCAAGCCGCTGTACATGGGTAACTCAGGCACCTCCATGCGTCTGCTCACCGGTCTGCTGGCTGGTCAGGCCTTTGATGTGGAGCTCACCGGGGATGCGTCCCTGTCCAAGCGCCCCATGGAGCGGGTGGCCAAGCCCCTGCGTGACATGGGAGCCCAGATCATCACCGGCGACGAAGGGCGTCCGCCAGTGCGCATTCGTGGCGGCCAGTCTCTCAAGGCGATCCACTATGATCTGCCCATGGCCTCGGCCCAGGTGAAATCTGCCGTCTTGCTGGGTGGCCTGTATGCCGAAGGCGAAACCTCGGTCACCGAGCCGGCGCCCACCCGTGATCACACCGAGCGCATGTTGGGTGGCTTCGGCTACGACGTGCGTCGTGATGGCGCCACCAGCGCCGTGCAGGGCGGTGGCAAGCTCACCGCCTGCAAACTGGAAGTGCCGGCGGATATCTCCTCTGCGGCGTTCTTCCTGGTCGGTGCCTCCATTGCCGAAGGCAGTGAGGTGACCCTGCCGCACGTGGGCATCAATCCCACCCGTACCGGCGTCATCGACATCCTCAAGCTGATGGGTGCCGATATCCGTCTGGAAAACCAGCGCGACGCCGGTGGTGAGCCGGTGGCCGATATTGTGGTCAAGTCTGCGCCGCTGAAGGGCATCGAGATCCCCGAGGAGCTGGTGCCGCTGGCCATCGACGAATTCCCGGCTATCTTCATCGCCGCGGCCTGTGCCGAGGGCGACACCGTGCTGCGCGGTGCAGAAGAGCTGCGGGTGAAGGAATCTGACCGTATCCAGGTGATGGCCGATGGTCTGGCCGCGCTGGGTGTGGATCACGAAGTATTTGATGATGGCATCCGTATCACCGGCGGCGACTTCGGCGGTGGCGAGATTCAGTCCCATGGCGATCACCGCATTGCCATGAGTTTTGCCATGGCCTCCCTGCGCGCCAAGGGCCCCATCACCATTCATGATTGTGCCAATGTGGCCACCAGCTTCCCGGGCTTTGCCCAGCTGTCTGCCCACGCTGGCCTCCAGCTGGAGGAAAAATGACGGAAACCGCCGTACTCACCATCGACGGACCGGTTTCCTCCGGTAAAGGCACCGTGGCCCGACGAGTGGCGGCCGGTCTCGGCTGGCATCTGCTGGATTCCGGTGCGCTCTACCGTGTTCTGGGTTATTACGCCAGAAATCAAGGGGTTGCGCTGGATGACGAAGCCGCACTGGTGCCGCTGGCCAAGGCACTGCCGGTACGCTTTGTGGAAAGTCAGGGCGATACGGCAGTGATTCTGGATGGCGAAGACGTCTCCAATATCATCCGCCAGGAAAGCGTTGGCGAGCTGGCCAGCCAGGTGGCGGTGCTGCAGCCGGTGCGTGATGCGCTGCTGGCCCGACAGCAGGCGTTTGCTGAATCTCCCGGCCTGGTGGCCGATGGTCGCGATATGGGCACCGTGGTGTTTACCGCGGCCCCGCTCAAGATTTACCTCACTGCCAGCGCCGAAGAGCGCGCCAGACGGCGCTTTGAGCAGTTGAAGGAAAAGGGGTTTGGTGCTACCCTCGCGACCCTTGTTGAGGACATCCGCACCCGGGATGACCGTGACATGAACCGTGAGGTGGCGCCATTGCGCCCGGCAGACGATGCCGTGGTGATCGATTCCACCACGCTCTCGGTTGATGACGTGGTAAACCGGATTCTCGACGAGGCTGCAGCGCGCCAGCTGGTCTGAAGCTGTTTCGGCAAGCCGTCACGCAGTAGTCACACACCCATGGCACCCTTCGGCAACCCTTGCCGCGGGGCGTTTTTGATTCTGTGTTCAAGCGGCCGATCTGTCACTCCCTCACAAAGTAAGCCAGCTGGGGAGGGCGGGTCCAACTACTCATAACCCATGTCTGCTGGTTGGCATGTGAATGTAAACAGAGAGAAACATGACTGAATCTTTTGCTGATCTTTTTGAAGAAAGCCTCAAGGACCTCGACGTAGCTCGTGGCTCCATCATCAAGGGCACCGTTGTATCCATCGATAGCGATTGGGTAACTGTCAACGCTGGCCTGAAATCCGAAGGCATCATTGCCCGTGACGAATTCATCAACGAGGCAGGTGAACTGGAAATCGCCGAAGGCGACGAAGTAGATGTAGCCGTAGACGCCATTGACGATGGCATGGGCTTCACTCGCCTGTCCCGTGAAAAAGCCAAGCGCGCCGAAGTTTGGGGCGAGCTGGAAAAAGCTTTCGACGAAGACGAAATCGTAAAAGGTCAGATCTCTGGCAAGGTAAAAGGCGGCTTCACCGTGGACATCGGTCCGATCCGCGCCTTCCTGCCGGGCTCTCTGGTAGACATCCGTCCGGTGCGCGACGTTGCTCACCTGGAAGGCAAAGAGCTGGACTTCAAGGTCATCAAGCTGGATCCCAAGCGCAACAACGTGGTCGTTTCCCGTCGTGCGGTGATGGAAGCCGAGCACTCTCAGGAGCGTGAAGCACTGCTGGAATCCCTGCAGGAAGGCATGGAAGTCAAGGGTATCGTGAAGAACCTGACCGACTACGGTGCGTTCGTAGACCTGGGTGGCATCGACGGCCTGCTGCACATCACCGATATGGCCTGGAAGCGCATCAAGCATCCGAGCGAGATCGTGGAAGTAGGTCAGGAAATCGACGTCAAGGTACTGAAGTTCGACCGCGAGAAGATGCGTGTTTCCCTGGGTCTGAAGCAGCTGGGCGAAGATCCGTGGCACGACATCGTGGGCAAGTACCCGGAAGGTGCCAAGGTGAAGGCCAAGGTAACCAACCTGACCGACTACGGCTGCTTTGCCGAGATCGAGGAAGGTGTAGAGGGTCTGGTTCACGTATCCGAAATGGATTGGACCAACAAGAACATCCACCCGTCCAAGGTTGTAGAGATCGGCGACGAAGTGGAAGTGATGATCCTGGACATCGACGAAGATCGTCGTCGTATCTCCCTGGGTATCAAGCAGTGTCAGTCCAACCCGTGGGATGCCTTCGAGCAGAAGTACCAGAAAGGCGAGCGCATTTCCGGCAAGATCAAGTCCATCACTGACTTCGGTATCTTCATCGGTCTGGAAGGCGGTATCGACGGCCTGGTGCACCTGTCCGACATCTCTTGGGAAGAGCAGGGCGAAGACGCTGTGCGTAACTTCAACAAGGGTGACGAGCTGGAAACCGTGGTTCTGTCCATCGATGCAGAGCGCGAAAGAATTTCCTTGGGTATCAAGCAGTTGACAGACGATCCGTTTGCTCAGTATGTTGCTGCTAATGACAAGGGCGCAATTGTTAAGGGCAAGGTCACTGCGGTAGACGCGAAAGCGGCCACCGTGGAGCTGGCTGAGAATGTCGAAGGTACCCTGCGTGCCAGCGAAATCAGCCGTGACCGCGTTAACGATGCAACCGAAGTGCTCAACGTGGGCGACGAAGTCGAAGCCAAGATCGTCAACGTTGATCGCAAGAACCGTGTACTGAGCTTGTCCATCAAAGCGAAGGATCAGGCTGATGAGCGTGAAGCCATGGACAACCTGTCTGAACAGCAGGATGCCAATGCGCCGAAGACCATCGGTGATCTGATCAAGCAGCAGATGGAAAACAGCAACGAGTCTTAATCGGCTCCTCCCGCGGGGCCGGCAATAATGCCGGCCCCACTGGGCTGGGAGCCCAGGGAGCAAGCTGTAATGGCGTTAACCAAGTCTGAACTGATTGAGCGTATTGCCGACAGACAGTCCCAACTGTCGCCCAAGGATGTGGAACTGGCAGTCAAGACGCTGATCGAGGAAATGGCCGATTCCCTGGCCGGCGGAGGTCGCATCGAAATTCGCGGCTTCGGCAGTTTTTCCCTTCATTTCCGCGCCCCCCGTGTGGGACGCAATCCCAAAACCGGTGCCAGCGTCGAGCTGCACGGTAAATATGTTCCCCATTTCAAGCCTGGCAAAGAGTTGCGCGAACGCGTCAACGAATCCCTGCAGCTGGAAGGCAGCGATACCCAGGACTCGGAATCCGATGGCAGTCAGGCTGCGGCCAGCTGATCTTCCCCAAGCTGTAACCGGCGAGGGCCGGAGAGAGGAAACCTGCCATGCGTAATCTTTATCGCATTCTGGTGATTCTGGCTGTGGTGGCCATCTTCTTCATCGCGTTCCTGTTCGTGACCAGCAACCGTGATCTGGTCACCCTGGATCTGCTGGTGGACGGCTGGCACTGGGACGTCTCCCTGGGCGTACTGGTGATCGGTATTCTGGCACTCGGCCTGCTGGCCGGATTACTGGCCGGCATCGGCCTGCGTGGTCTCAAGAGCCTGTTTTCATGAATGAATCCCTGTGGTTGATCCCGTTCTTCTTCGTTGCCATCGGAGCGGGGTTTTTTCTGGGGCGCCGCGAGAGCCGGCGTCGTCAGCGCCGCCGCATGGCCTCCCTGTCCAAGGATTACGTGGCCGGCATCAACTTCTTCCTCAACGAAGAACCCGACAAGGGCATTGAGGCCCTGCTGAAAGGGCTGGATGTGGGTGAAGAAGGGCTCGACACTCACCTGGCCCTGGGCAAGCTGTTCCGCAAGCGTGGCGAGTTCGACCGCGCCGCCCAGCTGCATACCCATCTGCTCGAGCATGGCGATTATGCGCGTCCGGTGCAGGAAGAAATCCAGCTGGAACTGGCTCAGGATTATCTCGCCAGTGGCATCTTCGATCTGGCCGAGCAGGTGCTGCTGGAAATGCTCGATCAGAACTGCGAAGCCAGGGACGAAGTCTGTAGCCAGCTGATGGGCCTTTACGAGCAGGAAAGGGACTGGATCAATGCCATCAGCATGGGCGAGCGGCTGCTGAAGAACCGCCCCGAACTGGCACCGGTACTCGCCCAGTACTGCTGTGAGCAGGCCGAGAACCTGAAGCGCGACAAGGACATCAATCCGGCACGGCGCATGCTGCGCAAAGCCCTGTCGCTGGACAACAAGTGTGTGCGTGCCAGCTTCCAGGAAGGCGAGCTGGAAATGGACGAGCAGAACTGGGAGGCCGCCATCCAGGCTTTCCAGCGTATCTGGGTGCAGGACAGCGACTTCTTCGATGAAGTGCTGGACAAGCTGCGTAGCTGCTACGACGCGCAGGAGAAGGGCGAAGACTTCATCCAGATGCTTGCCGACTACAGTGCCGAAAAGCCCAGCACCAGCCGCATCCTGCTGCTCTCCGAGGCGCTCAAGGAGCGTTATGGCGACAAGGAAGCGGCGGACTTCATCGGCGAATACATGAAAGCCAACCCGTCCGTACGCGGCCTCAACAAGATTCTCGACATGAGCCTGGCCGGCATCGTCGAAGGCGAAGCCCGCGAACACCTGGATGCCCTGCGTCAGCTCTCCGAGAAGCTCGTCAACAACAAGAGCCTCTACAAATGCCGCCGCTGCGGCTTCGAAACCCCACTGATGCAATGGCGCTGCCCAAGCTGCAAACGCTGGGGCACCATCAAACCGGTGGTGAAGGAGGTTTAAAAGCAGCTACAAGCTACGCTTGACTAGATAGGGAAGCCCGGAAAAGTTCCCGGGTTTTTCGGTTAATGGAGAAGCCTTCCAAATCGTCGAGTTCGGCGACCCGCAGTATCTGATGCCTCTGTAGGAGCTATGCTTGCATGGCGATCCTCGTCTCAGCGAGGTAAGGATTCCAGAGCCCTGGATCGTGCTGTAGGAGTTCCGCTTGAGGGACGAACCGTGCGTAGCACGGCATCGACCGCAGGGCGATCAGGCATGTCCGGCTCGACAGGTCCCAAAAGAATAATCTCCCTTCGGTCGCCTCGCTTCGCGAGGTTCGCGAGCAAGCTCGCTCCTACAGCAACCTTCTGCGTTTGCGGGATACTAAAACGCCACTGCCATCAGCACGGCACCCTCCACCTTCCCCGTTAGTGTGAGTCGAGGAACGGAGCCCTGTGACGGCGTAGAGCAAAAAACCTGTCTGAGCGGAGCGAGTCTTTTTTGCGTCCGCCAGATCCTGAGTACCGGAGTGTGCCTGCGGAGCAGGCCGAACGGAGTCGGGGCAAGGGGGCGTAAGCGGGGGTTTGCAAAACATGTTTTGCCCGCTGGAGCGCCATTCCCATACCGGGGAATGGCCGGAATGCCAGAGGGGGGGCCAGTTCCCCCTTTGGGCCCGTCCGGCGAGGACACGCACCTGTCATAGCGCAATGACATATCAGCAAATACGGTGTCATCCAGGCGGAGACCACCATCACAGCAGAATTCGCGCCTCCAGTGGCGCTGCCTGCTCCGGGCCTGCTTGAACCCGGTTATCCCAACGCCTACCATACCCCCGCCTACCCACCACTCAGGAAATAGCCATGTCCATTACCAGCCCCGTTGTTGTCGCTCTGGATTACCCCGATCAGGCACAGGCCCTGGCCATGGCAGACCAGCTGGATCCGGCCAAGGTGCGGGTGAAGGTGGGCAAGGAAATCTTTACCCGCAGTGGCCCGGCAGTAGTGGACGCCCTGCATGGCAAGGGCTTCGAGGTGTTTCTCGACCTGAAATTCCATGACATTCCCAACACCGTGGCCGGTGCGGTGGCGGCGGCTGCTGACATGGGTATCTGGATGGTCAATGTGCATGCCTGTGGCGGCCAGCGGATGATGGAAGCCGCAGCCAATGCCATTGCCAACCATGCCAACCGCCCGCTGCTGATCGCGGTGACCGTGCTCACCAGCATGGAGTCGGCAGATCTGGAACAGGTCGGTGTGGTGGATGCACCGAAAGTGCAGGTGCGACGTCTTGCTGAACTGTCCAAAGCCTCCGGCATGGACGGGGTGGTCTGTTCCGCGCAGGAAGCGGTAATGCTCAAGGAAGCCTGCGGCAAGGATTTCGCACTGCTGACACCGGGCATTCGACCGGCCGGTGCAGATGCCGGTGATCAGCGCCGGGTGATGACCCCTGTGCAGGCCCGTGACGCTGGCGTGGATTACATGGTCATCGGCCGCCCCATTACCCAGGCCGCTGAACCTACAAAGGTAGTGGACGAAATACTACAAAGCCTCGCCTGATTCTCTGACAGCGATTGTCCTGCCTGGCTTATTACTGGCCGGTAGCAGGGCCTCTTATGGTGGTTTCTCCAAACACAAGGAGATCATCATGAAAGGATTTCAGATCGTATTTGCCGTCATCATGCTGGCCGTAACCAGCCTGTCCCAGGCCGTGGAAGTGACCCCGGTGACACCGCCGGGGGCGCAGGCCCAGTCAGCTAAAGCCGCCCCCATCAATCTCAACACCGCAGATGCCGCCCAGCTCGAGCAGTTGAAGGGCGTCGGCCCGAAAACCGCAGAGTCGATTATCCAGTGGCGCGATGCCAATGGTCCTTTTACCAGTGTGGATCAACTACTGGCGGTAAAGGGAATTGGTGAAAAGACCCTGGCTGGCATGCAGGATCAGCTGACAGTGCAGTAGCCAGTGCAGTAGAGAGAGCTGGAGGTCGCCTCTCCGCCATCCTTTCGGTGGCGGAGAAGCCGAGTCTTACTCTTCGGTGGTTTCGTCAGGGTCCACCGGGTCATCGACCACGGCAACGCCGCTGCTGTTGTCGGCGGGCTGACCGGCAGAGTGGGGTTGATCATTGCTGTCATCCCCGCTTTCTTCTTCCGCCCCCGGATGGGATTGGGTCTTTTCCTTGCTGGCCTTCTCTGCCTGGGCTTCCACTTCTTCTGTGGATTTCACCTCACCAATGCGGAACGCCGCGAAACCGGCATGCACCACCTGGTTTACCGCCATGCCCAGCACCTTGCCGTCATAGGGGGCAATGATGGCGCTGCCGGTGTTACTGATGGGGTCGGTGACGGTGCCAAGGATTTCTCCCTTTTTCACCTTGTCGTTCAGCTTCACTTCGGAAAGCAGAATGCCGCCCTGGGCGGCACGGATCCATTCCGATTCGAAGAACACGGCCTGGGGGGCGCTCCAGAAGCGGCTGGCTTTGCGCATCTCCAGGTTTTCCAGCAGCGTCTCCAGGGCTTGCACGCCGTAATTCACCGCCTGGGGTTCCAGCCGGTTGGGGCCGCCGGCCTCCATGGTCACCGAGATCACTCCGTCCTTCACTGCCGCATCGCGCAGCATGCCGCTGACGCCGGGGCTGTGCAGCACCGTCATGCCACCAAAATGCTTGGCGAAGGCCACCACGTCCGGGTTGTCCAGATCGGCGCGCAGTTGCGGCAGGTTGATCCGCTTCTGGGAGCCGGTGTGCAGGTCCACCAGATAGTCACAGTGGCTGACGATGTTGCTGTACAGGGAATGCGCCACCCGCGAGGCCGCGCTGCCCTTGGCGTAGCCCGGGAAATAACGGTTCAGGTCGCGGCGGTCGCTGAGGTAACGGCTACCACTGCGGAACCCGTCCAGATTCACGATCGGCACCCCGATCACGGTGCCGGCCAGCTGGTCCGGTTCCAATTCGTACATCAACCGGCGCACCATCTCGATGCCGTTGAGCTCATCACCATGGATGGCGGCGGTGAGGCAGAGCAGGGGGCCGGGTTTCTGCCCGTGGGCCACCAGCACCGGTACCGGGGTGGCAATGGAGGCGAAGGACTGATCCGGAGTCCAGTGCAGGGTGGCGAAGCTGCCGGGCTCCACCTTGCGGTTGAGCAGGGCGAGGGGCATCTGCAGCGGCTCGGGCTCGCTGCTGCTGTCCGCATCATCGGCCTGGGGAGCGTGGGCAGGCTTGTTCGGCGCCGGGTGGTCGGTCTCCTGCTGACGCTCTACGGCCCGCTCCTCGTCTTCCACCTCGGTGGCAAGCACAGGACCGCTGGCCAGCAGCAGGCCAGTGGCGAGAATACCCAGATAGCGAAACGCTGATTGCACAACCACTCCTTTCAAAAAAAATCAGCCGAGCTGGTCCAGTTCGTCCCAGCGGGCGTAGGCGGCTTCCAGTGCCGTCTGCAGCTCGGTTTGTTGCTGTTGGGCGGCAGTAATCTCGGCCGGGTCGCCCTTGTAGAACGCAGGATCGGACATGCGCGTCTGTACCGCATCCAGATCCCCTTCCAGCTGTTCAATGGTAGCGGGTAACTGCTCCAGTTCCCGCTGATCCTTGTAGGACAGCTTCTTGCGCTTGGGCGCTTCCTCTTTCACCGGTGCCGCCGGCTTGGAGGATTTGACGGGCTTTTCCTTCACAGGTTCCGGCCGCTGGCGAATCCAGTCCTGATATCCGCCCACATAGCTGTTTATGTGACCGTGTTCGAAAACCAGTGTGGAGGTCACCACATTATCGATGAACTCCCGGTCGTGGCTGACCAGCAGCAGGGTGCCCTGATAATTCATCAGCTGCTCTTCCAGCAGCTCCAGGGTCTCCGCGTCCAGGTCGTTGGTGGGCTCATCCAGCACCAGCAGGTTGAACGGCTTGGTGAACAGCTTGGCCAGTAACAGTCGGTTGCGCTCACCCCCGGACAGGGATTTCACCGGCTGACGCACGCGGCCGGGATCAAACAGGAAGTCCTGCAGGTAGCCGATCACGTGCTTGTTCTGGCCGTTGAGATTGATCACGTCGGAGCCTTCGGCCACGTTGTCGATCACGCTCTTTTCTTCGTCCAGGGTGTCACGCAGCTGGTCGAAGTAGGCCACCTGCAGCTGGGTGCCGATCTTCACCGTGCCGCTGTCGGGCTTGAGCCGGTCCAGCAGCAGGCGGATCAGGGTGGACTTGCCGCAGCCGTTGGGGCCGAGGATGCCCACCCGGTCGCCACGCATCAGCGTCACCGAGAAATCCCTGACGATCTGCTTGCCGCCGACCGCATAGCTGAGGTTCTCCGCTTCCACCACAATCTTGCCGGAGTTATCACTGCTCTGGATGGTCAGGTTGGCGGTGCCGGTGCGGCTGCGTCGCTGGGCAAACTCGTCACGCATGGCCTTGAGGGCGCGTACCCGGCCTTCGTTACGGGTGCGGCGGGCCTTGATGCCCTGACGAATCCACTTTTCTTCCTGGCTGAGTTTCTTGTCGAACTCGGCGTTGGCTTTCTCTTCTGCATCCAGCTGGGCCTGCTTCCCGGTCAGATACTTCTCATAGCTGCCGGGCCAGCTGGTCAGCCTGCCGCGATCCAGCTCGATGATGCGGGTGGCCAGGGCGCGGATAAAGGCCCGGTCGTGGGAGATGAAGACCAGGGTGGCGCCGTAGCTTTTCAGAAATTCTTCCAGCCACTGGATCGATTCCATATCCAGGTGGTTGGTGGGCTCGTCCAGCAGCAGGATGTCCGGTTCCTGCACCAGTGCCCGGGCCAGCAGCACCCGGCGCTTCATGCCGCCGGACAGGCCGGCAAACTGCATGTCGCCGTCCAGGCTCAATTTGGACAGGGCAGTATCCACCCGTTGGGACAGCTGCCAGGCACCGCGCGCTTCGATCTCGCTGCTCAGTTGCTCGAACCGGGCCAGCACCTTGTCATCGCCATCGGCCAGCTGGTGGCTCAGCTCGGCATGCTCGCTGAGCAGGGCGCCATGCTCGCCCAGCCCCTGGGACACCATGAAATGCACGCTGTGGTCCTGATCATCCGGGACTTCCTGTTCCAGCCGGGCAATACTCAGCCCCTGGGTCTGCTCAATCTGCCCGTCATCGGCCTGGATTTCCCCGGCGATCACCTTCATCAGGGTAGACTTGCCCGCCCCGTTACGGCCAATCAGACACAGGCGCTCGCCACTGTCGATGGAAAGGTTCACATGATCCAGCAAGGCCTGCTGGCCATAGCTGAGCTGTATTTCGCGAAGCGTGAGTAGAGGCATACGATAAAACCCGCATCAGGCAACACGCATCACGCAACACGGCGCGAATCCGGCAATGGTGGGATCTGAGAGTCAGTGCCTCGCGCCCGAACACTTAAGCGCGGAGAATAAGTCCCTGAAGAGGAAAACCTGTACCGCGTTGTTGCGTGAAGCGTGATGCGTGGTGCGTCTGTAATTGAACGCGCAGTGTAGCAGCTTGTTACTGCCCTGTACTGGCCCAAATGCGGGGGAGTCGGGCAGGATTTCGGGGAATGGAGGAGGGAACCGGTGAGTGAATTTTTACGCGAACGTTATGAAGAGGTGGACCTGACCCCGGGGCAGGGCAAGATCACTGCCACCGTGTCCATCGGCCTTGGCATTCTGGCGCTGATGGGCAGCTTCTGTTTTCTCTACCCCGAGATCTTTACCACCCCGGATTTTCGAAGTTTCTACAATGCCGAGGTGCTGCGTATTGCCCTGTTTATCGGCATCGGTATCGGCTTCACCTGCGGTTTCTTCAGCGTGTTCCGGCATCAGGAGAAGCGTTACGGCATCATCGGCATGGTACTGGCCTGCATGGCGGCCCTGATCGGCTCCGGGCGGCTGGATGTGCCGCCGGTGGAGGGGCGTAGTCTCTATGCCGGGCTGGACTATTTCATTCTCACTCTGCTGGTGCTGGCACTGGTGTTCATTCCGCTGGAAAGGGCCTTCCCCAAGGATCCGCAACAGAAGACCCTGCGCGGTGGCTGGGTTACCGACATGAAGTACTTCCTGTTCAGCCATGTGGGCCTGCAGCTGATCAGCTTCTTCACCATCATCCCGATCCAGGTCGTCCTGCACGACAAGGTGGATATCGGCTTCCAGCAAGCCATTGCCAGCCAGCCCCTGTGGCTGCAGTTTATCGAGATCCTCATCGTCATCGATCTGGGCAGCTACTGGATTCACCGAGCCTTCCACGAAGTCCCCTGGTTGTGGAAATTCCACGCGGTGCATCACTCCACCACCCAGATGGACTGGCTGGCCTCCTCGCGCCTGCACGTGGTGGAAATCATCGCCAACCGCTTCGTGGGTTACCTGCCGATCTTTATCCTCGGCTTTGCGCCGTCAGCGGTGTACGCCTACCTGGTGTTCGTGTCGTTCCACGCCATCTTTATCCACGCCAATGTGCGTTTCCGTTTTCCGGGCGTGCGCTGGCTCATCGCCACCCCGGAATTCCATCACTGGCATCACTCCTCTGAAGACCAGGCCGTGGACAAAAACTACGCCGCCTTCCTGCCCATCTACGATAAACTGTTCGGCACCCTGATCATGCCGAAAGAGCTGGCCGCCGAATACGGCACCCGTGCCAGCACCCAGGTACCAGAAGGCGTGGTCAAACAGTTCCTGTTCCCGTTCCGCCGGGGCTAAACCGCTATCCCCGTAGGAGCCTGCCTGCAGGCGATCTTTACCTATCGCCTGCAGGCAGGCTCCTACGGAATGATAAAGAGCCAATATGGAAGACGTAATCGAACTGCTGCGCGAACGCCACGAAGGCGGCCTGGTGGCCCTGGAATTACCGGATGAAGACCGCCTGGTAGAAATCGAAGAGCAGCTGTTGATCCCGCTGCCCGGTGACTACAAGGAGTTCCTGCTCAACGCCAGCGACATCATCTGCGGCAGCCTGGAACCCGCCACGGTGATGGACGACTACGCCCACAACTTCCTCCCGGAAATGGCCGCAAACGCCTGGGACCAGGGCATGCCCCGCTACCTGATCCCGGTCTGCGAAGCCCCTGAAGGCATCTACGCCATGTCACAGGAAGGCAGCGTGCTGCTCTGGCAGCCGGGCAACGGCATCAGCGAAGAAGAAGAGTGGGGGAGTATCTGGCAGTGGGCGCGGGAAATCTGGCTAGAGAGCTAGCTACAGCGAGGAAAAACAGTTTCGAGTGACGGGGAGCGAGTCTCGAAAGGCAAAAGCCGCCCCCCAAAAACTGTTCTGTCTCGCCTTTCGCAGCTCCTTCACCAGCTTTCGTAACTCATCGCGCAAATCGAATATCCGACGCAGTTGCCTCCTTGTAGCCCCTGGCTATGGATCAAAACTTCCCCCCGCTTTTCATGCACTCCTGGTGCGACCCACTACCTCCGCCTCCCGAATTAATGTGGGTGTTGTGGCGCTGAGTGGAGGCTGGCCTTTTCTTCCGCTGCTACCGTCCCCTGTGAACAGACCGTATGGATTTTAGTGGCCGTCACCAGACAGCGGTGTGTTCTATGCCTGCCCGCTCTTCCTGCTGGTGCCTTGGGGGGACCATGAAGAGCTATCTCCGGGTTGGCGCCTCGCTGGCTGGGTACAACATCGCCAGCGCCTAATTCAAAAATGCATGTTTCTAGAGGCTCTGCCATGTTCCGCTGCCGTTTATCCCGAACTCTGGGCGAGATGAAGCTCAGCATTCCTGCCGTCCATAAAAACTCCGTCCTATCTGCTCACCAGATGGTGGCGCGCACTCCATCAATGCTGCGCAGTCTGATCCTGATGGCACTGTGTTTCCTTATTGCCGGCACAGCACGGGCAGAAGTGATATTGCAAACCTCAGGTGCGAGCATTCTTTCTCTGGAACTGGGTGACAAGATCGGGCAAAGCTTTACCCCGGCCACGTCCGGATCGATAACCAAGGTGGGCTTTAGTGGTAATGGCGGCACCTACCGGCTGGCGATCCATGAAGGCTATGGCCAAACAGGGACTGAAATCTACTCCGACTATTCCGTCGAACTCCATACGACGGCGATTGGTTCAGTGCATCTTCTCACCCTGGATACGCCCACCCCGGTGACGGCGGGGCAGACCTACACCATTACCCTGTTAAATGCGGATGTGCTTTATAGCCCACGAGGGATTCGCTCCAGCGCCAGTGATGTCTATCCTGGAGGAACCGGCATGGTGTTCAGCAACCATACCGGTGCACCCAGCGACCGGGGTTCCGATTTTGTCTTTCGCGTGGATATCGAGGATGTGACCGCCCCGGTGCTGTCAGCGGTCACCAATGTGCCCACCCCCACCGCGGATTCGACTCCCAGCTATACCTTCAGCAGTAACGAAGCCGGCACGATCACCTATGGCGGCGGTTGTAGCGCCGCCAAGACGTCTGCGGTGAGCGGTAATAACACCATTACGTTCAATTCGCTAACGGACGGGACATACAGCAACTGTACGGTCAGAGTGAGCGATGCCGCCGGCAACGCCTCCGCCGCACTGAAAGTGAATACCTTTACCGTGGATACCACGGCGCCCACCTTGACTGAGGTGACGCCGGTACCGGCCATGACCAAGGACAACACGCCATCCTATACCTTCCACAGCACCGAGGCCGGGGTCATTGGTTATGGCGGGAGTTGTTCCGCCATCGTCGGTATGGCGAGTGCAGGCCAAAACACGGTCATCTTTAATATCTTGCCGGACGGTCAATACAGTAACTGCACCATCAATGTGAGCGACGGGCTGGGTAACCGGTCCGCCAATCTCGCAGTCAGCCCCTTTACGGTGGATACGGTGGCGCCGGGCGCCCCTTCCGGCTTGCTTGCCGTCGATGAAAACAGCAGTAACGGCACCGTTGTCGGCCTGGTGAGTGGTGGCGGCGCGGATGCTACCTATTCACTGACCAGCAATGCCGGTGGCCGCTTTGCAATTGATGCCGGGGGTGCCGTAACGGTGGCCAATGGCGCGCTGCTGGACCATGAGAGCGCCCCCAGCCACAACATCACGGTGCGGGCCCGCGACCTGGCCGGCAACACCACCGATAGCGTGTTGGCGGTGACGATCAACAATGTCAATGAAGCCCCGATGATTACCGGGTCTCCTGCCACCAGTGTGGAAGGCTACAGCGCCTATAGCTTCACCCCGAATGCCACAGACCCGGAAGGGGATGCGATCACGTTCAGCATCACCAACAAGCCGGTGTGGGCATCGTTTGATTCTGCCACCGGTACTCTCTCCGGCGAGCCGGATAACAGCCACACCGGCACCACCTCAGGCATTGTGATCAGTGCCAGTGATGGTTCGCTCAGCGCATCCTTGGGTGCTTTCAACCTCACCGTCAGCGAGAACCTGGATATCGATGGTGACGGTATGCCCAATGACTGGGAGATCGCCAACGGCTTTGATCCCTTTGATCCCAGTGATGCTGACGGGGATGCCGACGGCGATGGCATAACCAACCTGGAAGAATATGAAAACGGCAGTAACCCGCTGGAGGATGATAATCCGCCGGTGGTCACACCGCCGGAGGATGTCGTCACGGGGTCCACCGCCTTGTACACCGAAGTGGCGCTGGGAGAGGCCATTGCACTGGATGACAAGGACGGGGAAATCACGCCCACCGCCGACACCCGCTTCTTTGCTCCCGGCCTGCACACCGTTACCTGGAGCGCCACCGATTCGGCAGGCAATACCGGCACCGCCACGCAAACCGTGATGGTCGAACCTCGCGCCTCATTCGGCCAGGCACAGACCACGGCCGAGGGAACCAGTGTCACTGTCAAGGTCATGTTGAACGGCAACGCCGCTCTCTACCCGGTGACGATTCCGTATACCGTGTCTGGCACTGCCGCCACCGATGGCAGTGATCATGATCTGGTGGATGGCGAGATCGTCATTGCCAGTGGTACCGAAGGCAGCGTGTCATTCAATACCGTGGATGATGGTGCCGGTGAGGGCAACGAAACCATTACTCTCTCCATGGGAGATACCGCCAACGCCGTCATTGGCGAGAAGGCAGAGGTCACCATTGCACTGGTAGAAGGGAATGTGGCCCCAGAGCTGGTGCTGACTGCTGAGCAAAACGGGCTGAACACCCGACTGGTCGGGATCGGCGAAGGCCCGGTGATTATCCGCAGCGACATCGTCGATGCCAATGCGGCAGACAGTCACGCCCTGGATTGGTCCGCCAGTGATAACGTGCTGGTGGACCTGGATGCCAGCGCGGAAACCTTCACGTTCGATCCCTACGGTTTGAACCCGGGCGTCTATACCGTGCGGCTGGCGGTGAATGATGGCACCGACACCAGCACCGCATCCCTGACACTGAATGTGCTCACGGTGCTGCCGAAGCTGGTGGATTATCTCGATCGGGATGGCGATGGCATGGACGATGCCAGTGAAGGGTATGGCGACAGCGATAATGACGGCGTCGCGGATTACCTTGATGCGATTGCCGCCCCGAATGTGCTGTCCGGCCAGAGCAACAACAGCACCTCCTACCTTGTAGAAACTGAGACCGGCCTGCAGCTGAGTCTGGGGGAAGGGGCGCTGTTCAGCGGGCTGGGCCAGGCAGTGGTGAGTCTGCAGAAGCTGCAGCAATACACCGGACTCCCGGATGATGAGGAATTCCTCTACAGCGGCGACCTGTTCGACTTTACCGTCAAAGGGCTGGCTGCGGCGGGGCAATCGGTGCAGGTGGTATTGCCTCAGACAACAGCGATCCCCGCCAGAGCCACATACCGCAAGGTCGTGGATGGCCGCTGGCAAACCTTTGTCGAAAACAGCAGCAATCAGGTGGCCTCTGCGCCCGGTGCGCAGGGCTACTGCCCCTCACCCGGTGATAGCGCCTATACGCCAGGCCTGGCTGCGGGGAACTGGTGTGTTCAGCTGACCATTGAAGATGGCGGCCCCAATGACGCTGATCGCATGGCAAACCGGACGGTGGTCGATCCCGGGGGCGTCGGCGTGTCCACTGCCGAGCCTGAGACTGTCGAAGGAGTAAGCTCAGGCGGCGGAGGCTCACTCAACCCGCTGTGGTTGATGGTCTTGCTGAGCATTACCGTGCTGAGAACGAGTCTCTTGTCGCGCCAACGGGGTGTAATGAACTAAGACTGAATGCCCGGGCTGGTTTCAGCGAGTGCGAAGCCAGTCCGGGGGTGGCAGGGGAGGATGGAGGATGACGGTAATGACGGCTTATCCACTCAGAGCCCGGCCAGATCCATTTCGTTATTGATCAATACCACACACTGCGACGCAAACAGCATGGTCGGCCCCAGGCTGATCTTCTCGGTGCCCAGCCGCTTCAGGCTGTTAAAACTCTTCTTTGGCATGGGGATGTGATCGGTGAGAAGAAAGCAGGGCTTGTCCGCAAACGCCAGCTCGCGAATGCTCTCGCCTTTCGGGTCCATCATGTACAGCTGATAGCCATCCTCGGCCAGCTCCTTCACCAGCTTTTCAAAGCTCAGCGTACGCACGCTAATGCCGCTCTCCACCGCCTTCATCTGCTCCTTGCCCATCCCCGCAGAAGCATCCAGCGCCCGAACTACCTTGGCCAGCAGCGCCTGTTCATGAAAGCCACCAATATCCCGCATCTCCGCGGCCACAAAGGTAATGGTCCGCGAATAGTCCTGGGTGCTCTCCAGCACCAGATGCACCACCACATCGTCCCGGTGAGACTGCGCCACAAAGATCGCATTCATCAGGGTATGGGCCAGGATCTCGCTATGGGCATCACCACCCACATTGGCCAGCAGGGTCTGGCTGTTGGTGGAGGCAGCACGGGCGCGGATGACGAAGGTACGCATTATCTGGGGCTCTGGAGAATGTGGGGGGATTGTACATCAGACGTTGATTGGGCGTGGAGACATGGACTATGGACGGGAAGACGCGGCCGTTTCAACGGAACGTTCCTTTGAACTCCATGTAAGACATTGGCTATTTCACTCTAACTGATTGATATGAGAGTATTTTGATAGATTGAGCGGGGAGGGTGGCTCGGAGTTATACGGAACCGGGTTGTAAGGAATGTTCTAATTAATACGCTGTTAAGAGCACAGGTATGTACCAAGCATTCAAAGAAATGCCAACGCTTCTAAAATTTTTGACCGTGCATGCCTTGGCCTGCTTTGTATTCTTTTGGGCTGCCGTTATTCCGGGTATTCCGATCACCTTTAATGGTGAAGTAATGGAGTCACAAGAGATTTGGAATAAAGGTATTGGTCTCCCAACAGTTGCTGTTGGTTTAGTTATGCCGGCTCTGGGTGTGCTATTTCTTCGGCGCTGGCGCTATTGCCGTCAGTTGTACTCAGTTGTTCTAGTATCAGCAATGGTGGTGCCGGTTGTACTTTGGCAAGAGTTACCGCTAATCATATTTGGTGCGCTTTTATCCTGCGCTGTTATTGGTTATCTCTTTATAAATGGGCAGGCTCGTGCGTACTTCAGCTCTTAACAAGGCGGTCAACCGGACAGCAAAAAGCTGCGCTTTTTGTTCCCTCCGCTTCGCTCCGGCTGCCCGGTTACCTTGGCGTTAGGCAGATGATGCGTGTAGTGCTGATCTATATTCTTGTCTTGATGGGGGGCTGTGCTTATGGGCCTCCAACTCTGCGAGTGACGATCCCTGACCATTATGACGAGTTAATCTTTCCGGAGAGAAACTTAGAGAAAATTGCACAGAGCAGTATTGGCGGTGTTGCTTTGTACCCCCAGATCATCGTGCAGAGCCACGCATCGGAAGAAGTCACTGCATGTGTGCGGGCATATTACAGCGGGCAAGAGCCAGTCATCGAAATTAGCAGCCTAGTTCTGACTGGTGCAAATGGGATTGCCATTAGTGGAGTGCAGACCAATCGAGAGGAAACGCTTCATAAGACCCATCCAGAGGGTTTGCTGAATTTCAAGGTCATTTGCAAGCGCAGTTATAGCTGGTCACAGATCAAGGAAGGGAATATAGCGATGAGTTTCAGCGCATCCATCAATGGGTCCAGAGATAGGAGCTATGCCTTTGAGATGGAGGCCGGTTATGTGCGCTACTCTGCGTGGTAGGCCTAACAAGCCCGGGCAGGGCGAAGGGTTTTCCGTTCCGCCTGCGGCTCCAATACAAATCCGCGCCTGCTGGGTGCGTTAGTGATTTTTGGTCTGGAGGTGTTATGAGTAATGAAGCCCATTTCACAAAGAGCGATGAAGCTAGGATAGAAGCGCTTATTAAGATATGTAAGGCTCATCAGGGTGAATATCTTGAACCTCACCATGGCATAGGCAGCTGGGCAACGACTTATTCTGAGAATTTTTTAAATGCGGCTGCTGAGATAGTTTTCCTATATAGAAAAAGTGGGCATCCTTGGCCGTTAATCGGCTTCTCAAAGTTAATGATGGGGCATGGTATTAGGTCATGTAGAGGAAAAGAAATGAATTTTGATAGGGCGGAGTATCTTTATAATATCCATTTGTCTAGGCGCGTCAGAGCACTATCCACTAACAAGCACAGCAGTGGTGTCAGGTCTCCCATTTCCCAAAGCTGACTCCATGATTTGTGATAGTTAAACGGATATTGAAATGAGTAATAAAATTTCCCTTTTGGTTCTTCTTTTCATCCTGTCTCTAATTGCTGCCTGCGACGTAAGTATTAATGCCGCTAATAGATCTGGGGATATTGAGGATGACTATGTGGCGGAGCCGCTCAGCTCGATGAGCAAAAAGTATGCGAATGCTCTCGAGGTTTCAAATCAGCTTGTCGAGTATATGAAGGCTGGAGATCCGGAATCAGTTTATACAGAGTTGCTGTCTGATAGTTTAAAGAAAACCTTGTCTGAACAGGTCTGGAAGGACCAGGTTTCTCAGTTGACTTATGCGAAAGGGGAAATCATAAACTACAAGAAAATGCAGTGGGGGTTTGTTCCTTTCGAGCAGGATGGCAGTGATTTCATAGCTTCGATAAAGATCGTCGAGCATGAAGCGGGGATGATGAAATACTCTGTCGTTTTTAATGATGACGGTGTTTTCGACAAAGTTGTCGGCTTTCATCTCAAGGAACGAGACGGGGTCTCTCCTCCCGGAGAATTTTAGGGTCACGCGGTTCGGGGTCAGGTCTTTCCCCGTGTTCAAGATGGCAAATGGCAAGATCAGCCCCCAAGGTTGCCCCCAAGTTTATTGGCCCGCGGCGCCGGGTGTTACATCGCAAAGGATAGTGCGTGAAAATTTACGGTGATAGGAAATCAGGTAACTGCTACAAAGTTCAGTTGGTTTGTGATCTTTTGGGTATCAAGCATGAATGGGTAGACGTCGATATCCTGGCTGGTGACACAAAATCTGACCCGTTCTTGGCAATGAACCCCAATGGAAAAATACCTTTGCTTGAGCTCGATGATGGCGAGACTCTTGCGGAGTCAAACGCCATTATCAACTACCTGGCGGCAGGGTCAGCTCTTTATCCAGAGAATGGGCTGGCTCAAGCACGTATCCTGCAGTGGCAATTTTTCGAACAATACAGCCATGAGCCGTATATCGCGGTGGCCCGCTTCATCAATAAGTATCTTGGCCTTCCTGAGGAGAAGGCTGACGAATACGCTTCCAAGCAAGCTGGCGGGCACAAGGCGTTGCAGGTTATGGAACATCAGCTGGGAATAACGCCATATATAGCGGGCACCAACTTCACCACCGCGGACATTTCTTTATATGCCTATACTCATGTGGCTCATGAAGGTGGCTTTGAATTGGAAGCCTATCCGGCTTTGCAAGCATGGTTGGATCGAGTTGCTTCATTGCCGAATTTCAAAGGCATGGCATAAATGTGATGGGGCCTAGAGCCGGGGTCTGGTCTTGCATCGTGCATTTGGCTCCAGCATTTTGTGCCTTGTTCCTGTGGTGTCGACCCGGTAACTCTTCATGAATCACCAGAAATTCCAGCAACTGGTCCAGCAGCTCTACGCCACCGTACACGAGCTGGAAGCCCTTTTTCCCGGTCGTCACTTCACTCCCGATGGGCATATGGTGGGGAGTATCGGCGAGTGCCTGGTGGCGGATGCCTATGGGCTGGAACTGATGACGGCCTCCAACAAGGGTTTTGATGCGCTTTCCCCCTGCGGAAAACAGGTGGAGATCAAGGCGACGCAGAGTCGCTCTGCGGCGTTTCGTAGTGAGCCCGAGCACGCCATTGTCATCCAGATCCACCCGGATGGGACGTTCACGGAAATCTACAATGGGCCGGGTGCGCTGGTCTGGCAGCAGTTTCAGGGTAAGTCGCTCCCGTCCAATGGCCAGTTCCAGATTTCTCTCAAGCGCCTCGCTCAACTCAATCAACAACTTGGTGATACAGACCGGATTCCCCAACTGACCTGACTGGGCTTGGGGCCTGTCATGATCTCCTTCGGGATGTGCCGCGAGGGGATACATTATGGTGCGATTTATTGATACCAAGGTCGTATGTCGTTGGCTATCTGGTGACAGTAGCATTGAGGATGGCGGATTCCTTGTTATCCGCGGTGGCGTATTTGTGCCGCCTGTGCATTGCTGTCTCCGGGGCTTTTCCTGCCAAAATAACAACACAAGCGGTATGTCTGGTTTGGCAAAGTGCCTCGTGAACCTGCACGGTGCGGTTTCTTTTGGCCAGCCGGCAGACATTGACGTTACGGATAATTACCGCCCAGGTGGGGAAGCCTATGGCTCGTACGGTTGAGGACCTTGAACAGGAGCTGGTCTCTCTCAGGGAGCAGCTCAGGGAATTCGAACATCAGTCTCGCCAGCTCGATATGGTGATCCAGGCCACCGGGGTGGGGATCTGGGACTGGCATATTCAGACCGGGGCCACGGTGTTTAACGAGCGCTGGGCCAATATCATCGGTTATACCCTTGAAGAAATTTCTCCTGTCAGTATCGAAACCTGGATGCACTTTGCCCATCCCGAGGATCTCAAGGAATCCGATCGTTTGCTGAAGGCGTATTGGGCTGGTGAGTCGGACTATTACATTTTTGAATCACGTATGAAGCACAAGGATGGCCATTGGGTGTGGGTGTATGACGCCGGGCAGACGGTGGAGTGGGATGAAGAAGGGGCGCCGCTGCGCATGGTGGGGACTCACCTGGATATTACCCAACAGAAAGAAATGGAACTCCAGCTGGCCGAGGCCAACAAGGAACTGGCGGAGATGAGCTATGTGGATTCGCTCACCGGGATTCCCAACCGCCGCGCTTTCGATTGCAAGTTCTGTGAGCTGGTGTCTGCAACACGTCGAGCCAATTCCAGCCTGTCACTTCTGATTATCGATATCGACTTCTTCAAGCAATTTAACGATCTCTACGGTCACCAACAGGGCGATGAGGCGCTCAGAAAGGTGGCTCAAAAAATTGAGTCAGCACTACCCAGGCAAACCGATTTTGCGGCCCGTTACGGGGGCGAAGAGATTGTGGTGCTGTTGCCTTACACGCCGGAAGATGGCGCTATTGCTGTTGCCGGCAAGATCATCAGTGCGGTGGCGGACCTGCAGATCCCCCATGCCTTTTCTGATTCCAGGGGGTGTCTCTCTGTCAGTATTGGCATCGCCAACGCGACCAGTGACTTCGAGGATCTTTTCCAGCTGGCCGACCAGGCGCTCTATGATGCCAAGCATGCTGGTCGCAATGGGTTCAGCGTTTATTCACAAGGGTAGGATGGTTTTCGCGTCCGGGCTTGCCCTGCTAACAGGGCAAGCCCGGCGCTTTCGTTGTTAGCCTGCCACCAGCTCCTTTTCCCGCAACAACGCTTCAATCTCTGGAATGCTGGCCGGGTCATCAATGGTGGACGGGATGTTGTATTGCTCCCCATTAGCGATCTGCCGCAGCAGCTTTCGCAGGATCTTGCCGGAGCGGGTCTTGGGCAGGCGCTGGGCAATGAGGGTGTTCTTGAGGCAGGCCACGGCGCCGATTTCCTGGCGGATGCGGGCCACCAGTTCATCGTTGAGCTGATCGCCTTCCACGTCCACTCCGTCTTTCAGCAGCACCAGGCCAATGGGCACCTGGCCCTTGAGGTCGTCGGCGATGCCGATCACGGCGCACTCGGCCACGGCCGGGTGGCCGGCGAGCACTTCTTCCATTTCCCCGGTGGAGAGGCGGTGGCCGGCCACGTTAATCACGTCATCGGTGCGGCCCATGATGAACACATAACCGTCGTCATCCTTGTAGCCGCCGTCGCCGGAGCTGTAGTAGCCGGGGAACTGTTCCAGATAGCCAGCGAGGAACCGGGCGTGGTTGCCCCAGATGGAGGGCAGGCAGCTGGGGGGCAGCGGCAGCTTGATGGCCACGTTGCCTTGCTGGTTGGGGCCCACTTCATTGCCGTTGTCATCCAGGATGCGCACATCAAAACCAGGGCTGGGCAGGGTGGCGGAACCCGGCTTGCAGGGTTTGGGGTCGATGCCCATCAGGTTGGCGCAAATGCCCCAGCCGGTCTCGGTCTGCCACCAGTGGTCTACCACCGGCAGGCCAGTGATATCCCTTACCCAGTCATAGGTGGGCGGGTCCAGACGTTCGCCAGCCATGAAGATGGTTTGCAGGGCAGACAGGTCATGCTTCTTGATGCCTTCGGCGTTGGGATCTTCCTTCTTGATGGCGCGGAAGGCGGTGGGCGCGGAGAACAGGGCCTTTACCTTGTATTCCTCGGCCACGCGCCAGAAGGCGGCGGCGTCGGGGGTGCGTACCGGCTTGCCTTCATAAAGCACGGTGGACAGGCCGCTGAGTAGCGGGGCGTAAACGATATAGGAGTGGCCAACCACCCAGCCCACATCGGAGGCGGCCCAGAAGGTATCGCCGGGATCCATGTCGTAAATGGCTTTCATGCTGTAGCGCATGGCCACGGCATGGCTGCCATTGTCGCGAATCACGCCTTTGGGTTTGCCGGTGGTGCCGGAGGTGTACAGTATATAGAGCGGGTCGGTGGCGAGCACCGGGGTGCAGTCTGCCGGTTCAGCGGCGGCCACGGCAGCGTTCCAGTCCAGGTCACGGCCTTCGATCAGTGAGGCCTGTACCTGCGGGCGCTGGAACACGATGCAGTGTTCCGGCTTGTGCTCGGCCTGTTCGATGGCGGCATCCACCAGGGGTTTGTATTCAATGATTTTTGCCACTTCCACCCCACACGAGGCAGACACGATCACCTTGGGCTGGGCATCATCAATACGCACCGCCAGTTCGTTGGCAGCAAAACCGCCGAACACCACGGAGTGAATGGCGCCGAGACGGGCGCAGGCGAGCATGGCCACTACGGCCTCGGGGATCATGGGCATGTAGACCAGTACCCGGTCGCCCTTGTCCACGCCTTGCTGTTGCAGGGCACCGGCAAAGCGCGCGACACGGTCGGTCAGCTCGGCGTAGGTGATGGCCTGCTTGCTGTCGGTGACCGGGGAATCGTAGTAGATAGCAACCTGATCACCACGACCTGCCGCCAGGTTGGCATCGAGCGCCATATGGCAGGTGTTCATCTCACCATCCACAAACCAGCGATCGATACCGTTTTCATCCTTGCCCAGAATGGTCTTGGGGAAGGTGAACCAGTCCAGCTGGCGAGCCTTGTCGGCCCAGAAGGCTTCGGGGTTATTGATGGAGGCGGAATATTCTTGTTCGTAGCTCATCGCAGCGGACCTCTTTCCGTGTCGCTTTCCACTTGTGGTGGTAGGTCTGGCCCGATGCAGACGTTTGCCTGCAGGTAAAAGCGGGCAACAGCACGGGCAGTTAAGGGTGTCTTCATTGGATGCTATGACGGGCGGGAGTGCCAGTGAATTAGACTAAAGTGGGGAAAGAGACGCTGCACGCAGCGCGCTTCATGCAACACGCGACAGATAGGGTGTGTGTGTTTATGGGTGGGCAGAAGCGAGTGACGAGTTTCGAGGTGCGAAAGGCCAAACAGGGGGGGCCGGGTGTTGGGGTTCGAAACTTGCTTCTCGTGACTCGTAACTGTTTTTTCCTCGCCTGTGCTCGGATCGCTTGCAGGCAAGCTCCCACAGGTGTGGGCGGCTGGCTCCTACGGCTTTTCAGGGCTCCTACAGGTGAGAAAGGGGCCGGTTTTTTGTAGGAGCCTTGCTCGCAAGGCGATCCGAGCCACAGCGAGGGAGGGGGCGGAAGGGAGTGACGAGTTTCGGGTTGCGAAAGGCCAAACCGGGAGGGTTGTCGGGTGTTGGGGTTCGACACTCGCTTCTCGTGACTCGTAACTGTTTTTTCCTCGCCTTGGCTCGGATCGTCATGCAAGCATGGACTCCTACAAAAACCATTGTCGCCCGCTGGCGGGTGTGGCTTGTTGCGTGTTGCGTGTCGCGGTAGTTCCCGTCAATGCAGCGTGGCTTCAGGTGGTTCACCATGGCTGAAATTCATTATCAGGGAGGTAGGCATGTATATCGCCATGAACCGTTTCAAGATCAAGCCGGGTTGTGAGCAGGAATTTATCGAGATCTGGAAGGGGCGTGATAGCTACCTGAAGGAAGTGCCGGGGTTCCGGGAATTTCATCTGCTGCAGGGGCCGGCCAATGAGGAGTACACCCTGTTTTCTTCCCATGCGGTGTGGGAATCGAAGGACGCGTTTGAGGGCTGGACGAGGTCTGAAGCCTTCCGCAAAGCCCACGCCAATGCCGGCGCCCGCCGCGATATCTACATGGGCCCGCCCCAGCTGGAATGTTTTGAGGCGGTGCTTTAACGCCGGATGCCTGATGCTGGACGCCTGACGCGGGGTTGAAGCACCGTGGGAGCGGTGGTTCCACCGCGAAAGGCGCGACGCGTCCTGGTTCATTCAGGTTTTTGATTTTTCTCACAGCTCATAGCTCACAGCTAATAGCTGCTTTTCCCTCGCCCGGGCTCGGTTCGCCATGCGAGCATGGCTCCTACAGGGCAAGGTCTGTCTTCTTCTAACGGACGGTTCTGGCGTAGCCCCAGGCGCCGAGCATGAGGACCAGATAGAGCCCGCCCACAAACAGCATCTGGCCGATTTCGTGGGTCAGTTCGTAGTAGAGAATCATGCCGGTGCCGCCGGCGAGGACCACGCAGGCCAACAGGGTGAGGGTGAGGGACGAATCGGTTTTGTCGCGGATACGGAAGTTGGCCCAGGCCATCAGAAGTGACACCAGCAGGAAGGTCATGCTGCCGAATTCCAGAATCAGCTCCAGCCCGCCAACCAGGATCAGGGCGAAGGCCAGTGCCGCCATGGTGATGATGGCTTTCACGGGCACATGGTTGTGGCGCTGGGAGAGGACTTTGGGGAAGTAGCCATCCTGGGCGATGACCGCCATCAGCCGTGAGGCGCCGAACAGGGTGCCGCTGATGGCGCTGCTGGTGGCCAGAAGGGCTCCCAGTATCACCAGGCGTGCCCCCAGATCCCCGAGAATTTCACCGGCACCGGTAGCCAGGGCGTATTCCTTGTTGCGGATAATGTCCGCGAAGGGGATGGCGAAGATGGCGCCGAGGGCGATGACCACATAGATGGTGATGGCGGCGCCTACGGCAGCATAGATGGCGATGGGAATATTGCGTTCCGGCTCATCCATTTCATTCATGGCATGGATCACCAGCTGGAAGCCTTCGTAGGCCACGAAGGTGAGCGAGGCCACGATCATGATGGTCATCAGGCTGACCGGTTGCTGGGCATCCATCAGCTCGGGCAGGGTGGCCTGGCCATTGCGGATCAGGACCAGCGAAATCAGCCCCAGGATCACCAGCTTGGCGTAGACCATCAGGTCTTCCAGCTTGCCCATGCCTTTCACGCTCCAGATATTGATCAGCGCAAAGACCATGATCACCGCACCGGCCACGCCCTTGCGCAGCCATTCGTTATCGCCGTGGGCGCCGCTGCTGATGGCATAGGAAGCGAAGGTATAGGCATACAGCGCCAGGGTGCTGATGTAGCCGAATACGACCCACCAGCCGATCAATGAAGCGGCAAAACGGGAGCCCGGGAAGGTGCGCTTGAAGAAGGAGTAGGTGGCGCCCTCATCACGGTAATAGAGCGCCAGCTTGATGTAGGAGTAAGCGGCCACTGCCGCCACACCGCCCCCCAGAGCGATGGCCAGTGGGGTGTAGACCCCGATCAGCGCCACGGAAATACCCAGCACCGAAAAGATGCCGCCGCCAACCATGCCGCCCAACGCAATGGCCACCAGTTCCAGAATCCCCAGTGGCTTGTTGCGCTTGCGATGCAGCGAATGCTTTAACGGTAGTCCGAGCACGTCCGTTTAGCTCTGCTCGTCATTTTTACTGTTGTCGTCCTTGCGCGGCTGCTTTTCGCCTTCGATGCACAGGGTTTCGCCATCGTCGCGGCGGATATGGATGTCCAGCTGGCTGAAGGCGATTTCCACGCCGGCTTCCTTGCACAGGGCATCGATGCGGCGGTTGAGCTCATCGGTGGCGGCCAGACGATCGCTGATGTCTCGCACATGAACCCGCAGTTCGTGATCCAGGGTGCTGGCGCCAAAGGTGAGGAAGAACACTACCGGTTCCGGATCGCCCAGTACGCGTTTGTTCTCGCGGGCAGCCTTGAGCAGAATCTCGCGGCACTTCTCCAGATCCGAGCCGTAGGCGAAGCCCACCTTGATGATGATGCGAGTGACGGTGTCGGACAGGGACCAGTTGATCAGCCGCTCGGTGACAAAGGCCTTGTTGGGCACAATGATTTCCTTGCGATCGAAATCGATGATGGTGGTGGCGCGGATACGGATGCGGCTGGCGGTGCCGTCGAGATTGCCGATGGTGATCACGTCGCCGATACGAATGGGACGTTCGAACAGGATGATGATGCCGGAGATGAAGTTGGCAAAGATCTCCTGCAGGCCAAAGCCGAGCCCGACACCCAGTGCTGCTACCAGCCACTGCATCTTGTCCCAGCTCAGGCCGAGGGCGCCAAGGGTAATGATGATGCCGGCGCCGACAATCACATAGGAGAGCAGGGTGGTGGTGGCGTAACTGGTGCCCTGGCGCAGATCCAGGCGCGACAGCACCAGCACTTCCAGCAGGCCGGGCAGGTTGCTGGCAAGCAGGTAGGTGACGGTGCCGATCACCAGGGCGGCGATCACGTCGCCGAGACTGATGGGGGCTGTCTGTTCGGTCTGGCCGATCATGTCGGTGGTTTCCCACAGCACGATGCTGTCGGTATAGGCGAAGGCGTGCAGCACTTCCGCCCATACCCAGTAGACCAGCAGGCCCACAGCGGCAAACAGGGCGAGGCGGATCAGACGCAGGGATTGCTGGTTGACCTGTTTCAGGTCCAGCTTGGGTTCTTCCACTTCCACCGCTTCGGATCCGGTGGTGTCTTTCTGCTCCGCTTCCCGCTGCGCCACCATGCGCTTGTAGGAAAGACGCTGGGCGGCCACCGCCAGGCCGCGCACGGCGGTAGCGTCCAGCACGATCCACAGGGCGATCAGGTAGAAACTGTAGATCATGTGGCCGGCCAGCCGGACCGAGGTGTAGTAGTAGCCGAGCCCGGTGAGCACCACCAGAGTCAGGGGAGCCAGTGCACACAGGGCGGTGATCAGGCCTTTCATGGTGCGACTGACGTTACGGGCCGGGTAGCTCTGGGCCACGCTGGGCAGGCTGATGGCGATGATCAGCATGCAGGCCAGCATGATGACCAGGCCGATACGATCGTTGCTGAGCAGGGCGGGCCAGTAATCCCCGAAGGAGACAATCAGCAGCACTGGAATCAATGCCAGGCCAGTCACCACCAGTCGTCGCCGCATGATGTGGTTGCCTTCATTGCTCCAGCGGAAATGACGCTGGGCAATGCCGTCGGTCTTGAGCATCCGGTAGAGGAATTCAAACACGAACCAGAGCAGGGCCAATTGCACCAGCGCGGAACCAAACACACTGGTCAGGTTGCCTTGCAGTTGCCACAGGCCGGTGCCGAACAGCAGCAGGAACACCGGCACCGGGGAGGCAATCAGCACGGTATAGAGCAGGCTCAGGGGGGTGTGCAGCTGGCTGTCCTTGCGCAGGTGCCCCACATCCTTGTTCATGGTGGCGATTTTTTTCTTCAGGCGCCGGCGGGGAATCAGCAGCAGTACCGGGGGCACCAGGATGGCAATCAGCAGGGGCCATTTGCTGCTGAATTGTTCGCGGGTGATGTGGGCCAGATCATCCCAGGGGGTGTTGGCCAGCTGATCAACAATCTGGCCGGGCAGCCTGGCCAGCCATTCCAGGCCCAGCGGCTGGGTGCTGGGCATCCAGAAGGTCTGCTCGGAAATGGTGGTATGCAGGCTGCGGCTGATTTTTAGCAGCTGCTGATGATTGAGCTGGGTACGGGTGAGGATCGCCAGCTGGCGACTGATTTCCCGGTCCAGCTGGTCGTAAAGGGTGAGGCGCTCCTCACGGAGAATGCGGAAGGCTTTCTCCAGCTCCGGGGTCGGTTTGGCTTCGAGTTCCTGGCGGGCGGGCAGCGGGCTGTCGTCCAGGGCACGAATGTCCTTGTCCAGCTCGAACTGGCTGATGCGGATCTCGGCGATGTTCTTGTCCAGGTCCAGCGAGGTGTCGCTCTGCGGCAGGCTTTTCTGTTGATCGTACAAAATACGGGACAGCAACAGGCTGCCTTCCAGCATGCGGATCTGGTCGTTGACGGTGGTCGACAGGGCGCGGGCCTTGTCCAGTTCCGTCTTGGTATTGACGGCGGTACGCAGCAATTCGTTGGTGGCGATATTGTGGGCGGCCAGCTGCTCACGTAATTCCCGGTTCTTTTCCCGCGCCTTCACTACTTGGGGCTGATTCAGCACATCCTCTGGCAGTTCTGCTTCCGGGGCATTGGCCAGGGCTTCCAGCTGATTACTGCGGCGCTCATTGATCAGCGGCTGCAGGGCATCCAGCTGGGCTTCGATGCGGTTCTGCTCCAGCTTGTAGAGTTGTTGCTGCAGGCGGGCAATATCCTGGGATTTGTCCACCACGGCCAGTTCCTGATTGAACCGGTTGATGCGGGTTTCCAGCGCGTGCAGTTCGGTGTTGAGCATCACCTCCTGAACGTCGGACAGTGACTCCCCCTGCCCATCGACGCCCTGGTTGAGCATCACGCGGATATCGTCCATGCGGTCCATGGCCCGGCTGATGGCACTTTGTGCCTGCTCAGGCAGGGTTTGCGCCCGGGTCAGGTCGCTACTGGCCTTGGCCAGCCCCTGCTGGTTTTTTTCCAGGGCATCCAGCTGTGACACCAGGGTTTTGACCAGTTCTTCCAGGGACAGATCGGCGTAGCGTTCCTGCCAGTTGGTGTCCTTTTCATCACGGGCGCGGGTAAGTTCGGCTTCCAGCCGGATGCGCTCACTGGGGGCCTTGGCGGAAAAGGTCTTGAGCGATTCGATCTTTTCCTGGTTCTGATCAATTTCCTTGCGCAGAGATAGGGTTTTCTCCAGCCGCTCCTTATCCGGGTTAGGGCTGCCATCTTCCTTATTGCTGCTGGTATCGGTCAGCTGTTTTTGCAGGTCACCCACGCCGGGCAGGGAAAAGGATGTGGCGGAGACTTGGGCATACGCCAGCATGGGCAGCAACAGCAGCAGGATCAGGGGAAGACGTCGATCCATAACAAAAATCACTCCTGGGGGAATCTGCGCTATTTGTACCATAGGGAGGCGCTGCACGCCTCATGCTGGATGCAACACGTTGCGCGCGTCAGGGGTGGTTTGCGAGAGGTCTTCTGTGGGAGCTTGCCTGCAAGCGATCCGAGCGACAGCGAGGGTAGGGGGCAGAAGCGAGTGACGAGTTTGGAGTTGCGAAAGGCCAGACCGGGAGGGTTGTTGTGTGTTGGGGTTCGAACCTCGCTTCTCGTAACTCGAAACGGTTTTTTCCTCGCCTGGGCTCGGATCGCCTGCAGGCAGGCTCCCACAGGTGTGGGTGGCTGGCTCCTACGGCTGTTTGGGTTCCCTCAGGCGCTTCGGCAAAACGTAGGTCGGAAATGGGCGTGAGCCCATCTCCGACGTGGGCCTTCATGGCGGAGATCGGCTTTCGCCGATTTCCGCCCTACGGTTGTATCGCCATGGGGCGCCGGGTTTTGTAGGAGCCTTGCTCGCAAGGCGATCCGAGCGACAGCGAGGGTAGGGTGGAGAAGCGAGTGACGAGTTTGGAGTTGCGAAAGCCCAGACCGGGAGGATTGTCGGGTCTTGGGGTTCAAAACTCGTTTCTTGCTACTCGAAACGGTTTTTCCTCGCTTGGGCTCGGATCGCTTGCAGGCAAGCTCCTACGACTGTTTGGGGCTCCCACAGGTGTGGGCGGCTGGCTCCTATGGCTTTGTCAGGCGGCGCATTAGTTGGCGGATGAGTCCGAGCGCCCTGTCGTCGGCCAGGGGGAGCAACTCCAGCAGCCATTGGTGCAGGTTTTCACGCTCTTCGATGCCGCGCGCATTGAGCAGCTCCTGCAGGGCATCACGGGTGTGTCGATAGGTGTCCTGGTCGTTGGCGGCGGCGGGTGCTTCAGGGCGGTGCTTGCGCAACTCCCAGGCATACACCATCACCGCCTGGGCCAGGTTGAGGGACGGCTGCGGATGGGCCAGGGGAATGCTGCTGCCCAGATCGCAACGAGCTACCTCTTCACCGTTCAGTCCACTGGATTCCCGGCCGAACACGATGGCGGCACGCTGCACACTGGTGTGTTTGGCCGACAGCAGGGCGGCGCATTCATCCGCATTCACATAGCGTTCTTTCTGGATCCGCTGGCGGGCGGTGCAGGCGATGCTCAGATCCACATCGGCCAGCGCCTCGTCCAGGCTGTTGAACTGACGGGCGTTAGCGAGAATGTCCTGACTCTGGTGTGCCACCCAGCTGGCAGCGGTCATGTCGCCGGGCCTGACCAGCCGTAAATCCTCAAACCCCATGGTTTTCAGGGCGCGGGCTGCGGCGCCGATGTTCTCACCCCGTGCGGGTTCTACCAGTACAAATGCGATATCCATGGGCTGTCATGTCTGTTGAAGGGGCCGGTGGCGGCATTGTAACCGCGATTCAGCCCGTGGCAGAAAATGTCCATGAATTGTCCCGGGGCGTCCTAGGGTTGGGACGATCGTTTGGCTACTCTTTGTACAGCAATAACAAAAAGTTACATAACAACAAACGGGGACCCCTAATGAAGAAGCTCGCTATCGCAGGCGTTCTGAGCGCCGCCGTACTGGCCTCACCGGCCCAGGCTTTCCAGCAGATCACCCACAAGCGCATTGCCATTGATGCGGTGAACTACATGAAGGCCAATCCGACCACCACTGAATACAATCGTCTGAAGGCCTGGGTGAACGCGGCCGGCTACAGCATGGACCAGTTTGCCGAAGTGATCGGGCAGGGCGCCTACGACGTGGACGACTTCCAGGACACCTACCTGTGTGGCGCCACCACCGGTGACTGTGTCTACGCTCCGGTCTTCAATGCGGGTTCCTCCCTGGTGAACTACACCTCCTACTGGCACTTCCAGAACCACACCCGTGGTTCCGATGTGCACGGCAACGACTTCGGCGGTTACAACTATGACCTGCTGACCGTATGGGGCGACATCGACAACATGGCCGCCACCTGGCTGTATGGCGATTACATGGATGATGGCAACGGTGGCATGACCGGCTGGTGGTGGTCTGACGATTCCGAGTACAACACCTATGGTGTGACCGAAGCCAACTATCGTCAGGGCAGCTACTCCAGCAAGTCCATGTACGATGACTTCGAGGAAATGCCGTTCCAGCCCATCGATAACCTGGGCCAGTACTGGTACAGCCAGTTCCTTGCCAACCCCACCGCCCAGACCCTGGGTTTCGTAATGCACACCACCGACCTGTTGCAGCCTCACCACGTGTGGACCACCTCTGCCCTGAACCACAGCGGCTGGGAAACCTGGGTGGCGGATTACTATGACAGCGAAAACCTGAACAACCCGGCCATGGTAGCGGCGGCGATCCAGGACTACACCCCGCTGTCTGCCTCCAGCAATGACATTCGTCCGCTGCTCACCCAGGGCGGTGCGTTGGCCTATGGCAACGGCGGTATCGTGCTGTCCAGCACCGATCATTCTGATCGTCTGCAGGTGGCTCAGGTAGTGATCCCCCATGCCATTGCCATGGTGGTGCATGTGCTGAACCATGCGGCGCTGAAAGTGAATCCGTAAGCGTCACACTGGCGGCCCTGCCGGGCCGCCCGTCTACCTCAATAATCACAACAAGAGGGGGCAGTAATGAAAGTTTTCAACAAGGTTATCGCGGTGGTGTCGGTGACTGCGGCACTCTCAGTGGTGGCAATCACCGGTTGGCGGCAGTGGGGCCCGTTACCGGAATCTGTGGCTGCCCGTGTAAACGGTGAGGCCATTCCTGCCGAGACCCTGAATATTTTCGTGGCGGCCAGTCGCCGCGCCAATCCCCAGACCAGCCGTGAAGTGGTGCTCAAGGGGTTGATTGAAAATCGCCTGTTGGCAGACATGGCGAAGAGTGAGCATGGCCATGAGGGCCACGAAGAAGGTGAAGGCCGTGTGGGCTATGACGCACAAAGCCTGCAGGAGCAGCATCGTTTTCGTCTGCTACGCACCGCCTATGCCCGCAAGATCCAGGACGCGGTACACGACTCTGGTGTCAGTAACAGCCTTGGCTGGCTGACGGCACCGCTGGATCTGTCTGCCGAGACCCTGCTGCCCATGCTGTCACTGCAACAGAATCTCTATACCACCATGACCGAGCAGCAACAGGCTCAGGCCGCCGCCCATGTGATTGCCCGTTACCGCTTTGCCGACGACGCGCCGGAGCAGACGCTGTCGCTGTGGGATCTGTATCGCCGCCAGAATATTCAGCTCAAGGTGCAGATGCATAACCTCAACCGTGAGTTTATCCGTGAGGCCATCAAGCAGCAGCTGAACATGGAGTTCGTGTTTCACTGGTTCAGGCATCAATCCGGTGTGGCGCCGGCCGCCATGGTGGCCATGGATCGCTGCATCGAAGATGCCCGTCAGCGTGAAGTCATGCTGCACGAGTACGGTCTGATGCATGACATCCACGACGACAATCCGGCGCTGCGTGCCCAGGCGGAAACCGTGACGGCGGAGCAGGTGGCCGAGTATTACCAACAGAACCGTGATGAGTTTGTGCGGGTGGAAAAAGTCCGCGCGCGGCATCTGCGGGTAAACAGCCAGCAGCAAGCCGACAAGGTCGTGGCTGAAATCAAACAGGGGCTGGCGTTTGCCGAGGCGGTAAGTCGTTATTCGGTGGCGGAGGATGCGGCAACGGGTGGTGAGCTGGGCTGGGTGGATCGCGACAGCCGCAATGGTGACTGGATCCGCGCGTTGGCCTTCGTACAACCACAGGGACGGGTGTCAGCATCGTTCCGCAGCCCCACCGACAGCAATGATGCCTACTGGGAAATCCTCTGGGTGGACGAAAAGGTCACCGGTTTCCAGCCGGTGGACAGTGAATCGGTGCGTTACCGGGCGGCCATGGCCATTGCCCGAGTACAGCTGCAGGAGGCCTTCAAGGCGCGTCTGGCGGCAGCCAGTGAAGCCGCCTCCCTGCGTGTGAATCCGGAGGTGTTGTAATGCGCGGGCTGTGGGTGGCCGTTGTCGCCGTGGGGGTGGTTGCTGGCGGAACAGCGTGGCAGCTGAAAAATACGGTTGCCGAGCCAGCGCTCACGGACACGCCAACGCAACAGGCAGAGCCTGCAGTACCTGCTGAGCTTGCCACTGAAGCCCAAACGGCGTTGCCGATGATCGAGATCATTGGCGAGCGTCATGTGCCGGCGCCACAAGCCATGCTGGAGGCGCAGAACCAGGATCCGGCCCGGGTGCCCGTGCCCTCTGAGGCAGTGGTAACGGCGCTGCGTGACAGTATGGAAAACGGTGACCCGCGCACGCCGCCCCTGGCGCGCAGTGAGGATCTGCGCGAGATGCCCAGCGCCAACGAGCTGGCAGATCCCGATCTCTACCAACAGTACGAGCAACGGCAAAACCAGAAGGTGTATGCCTCATTCGCCTCTGCGGCCACGCAGAAGATCAGCGATCTGGAAAGGATGATTGCCCGTGCGGAAGCGGAGGGCTTGCCTCCCGAGCAGATCCAGGAAGGCAGGGAAAAACTGGAAGGTCTGCGCAATCAGCGTGATGAGATTCTTCAGGCCCACCCGGAGGTGGCGGACACGCTTCAGTCCGTGTCCGTTTCCACTGGGCAGGAGTAGCCCAGATCGCGGGCACTGTCCTGCAGGCCGGGATCATCCGGTGCTAGCGCCAGCGCCTGACACAGACTTTGCCGGGCAGCGTCTTCATGGCCCAGTGCCTGTTGCGCATAGGCCAGGTTATTCCAGGCCGCAGAGAAATCCGGCTTGAGCATGACCGCCTGCTGGAAGGCGTGCAAGGCGGCCTCTCGTTGTTGCCCACCCCACAGGCTGTTGCCATAGCCAAACCATAGCTCGCCACTTTGCGGGAAAGCTTCTACGGCCATGGGCCAGTAACTTTCTCCATTGGGCGACGCCGAGATAGCCCGGAATAATCCATGGGCGGTGGCGCTGGCGGGCAGTTCACCCGGCTGAACCAGAGTGAAGCCCCAGCGATCGGCGCGGGCCCAGGTACGAATAAAGCGATTCCAGTGGCTGCGATCACTCGCTGTGGTGCCGCTGTGCAGGATGATGCTCTTGCCGGCCTTGTCGTAGCCGGTGACCACGGCAAAGTGCCATTTTGGCCAACTTTTCAGCGCCAGGTTTTGCAACACCAGTACCGGCCGTCCTGCCTGAATTTCCCTGAACAGACTGGTTTCATCTTCTACCGGGTAAGCGAGCAGACCTCGGCTGCGCGCGGCGGCTTTCAGTTCGATGCCGAGGCTGCCTTGCCGTTCCGGCAACCAGACTTCGTCCAGCAGGGATTCTGCGGAATCGGTCTTGCCCGCCCACTGCAGCATCATGGCCAGAGCAGCGGGACCGCACTGATATTTTTCCTGGGCAACAAAGGGCACGCTGAGCTGCTGCTCAGGGGGTTGCCGGGCAAGTTCAGGAGGGGGAAGGGTCTGGCAGGCTGCCAGCAGGAGCAGGAAAGCGGCAGTGACAACGGGGCGAACCCGTTGCCACAGCGCCAGACGTGGGGACATGGCAATCACCCCAATCAGTTCACCGGTTGAATCGCCGGGAAGATATTGGTGGCACCCAGCAGATCCAGCACGATAAGGATGACGAGGATCAGTACCACAGCGCCGAGCACACTTTGGCCGGCGGGCAGTTCATCAGCCTGTTGGGCAAGTTGCTGCAGTTCCTGATCCGTGAGCTTGTCCAGGCGCTGGCTCACTTGCTCTTTGTCGACGCCGTATTTTTCCAGGGTTTGTGCGGCGGCTTTGTGGTCCATCACCTGCATCACTTTGGCTTTGAGTTCAGCACGATCCTGTTGCTGAATCACCGCGTCGTTGCCGACCATGGCGGCGTGGGCCGTGGGGACAACCAGTAGCTGCATGAAGAGCAGCACGAACGCAGTAACAAGGCCTGTCAGACGCTTGGTCATGAAATTTCTCCTGATGGCTTGGTTGATGATTACGCTACCAGTTTGACGTCAGGATATAAGAATTGCTGCCGCGTTTTTCTCATCTTTTACAAGGACTTTACCGATAACGCAGCCAGTGACGCCGTTCATCGCCAAACGTTGCAGTGCATCTTTTGCATCTTCGTTCGGCACGCAAAACAGCAGGCCTCCACTGGTTTGCGGATCACACAATGCCGTGAGTACGGCATCGGACACGCTGGCGTGATTTTGACAGTGGAGCAGGGCATGGCGGTTGGCTTCACTCAGGGTGCTGGCCACTCCGTTGTCGATCAATTCCAGGGTCCCGGGCAACAGGGGGACGCAGCTGCTATCCAGCGCCATGCTGACCTGACTCTGCTGGCAAATCTCGATCAGGTGGCCAAGCAGACCAAAGCCGGTGATATCGGTGCAGGCATGCACGGTGCTTTCTGCCAGGGCTTGCTGAGCTGGACCATTACTCTGCAACAGCGTTTCCAGGGTGGTGGCCAGCCAGTCTCCGCGCAGTTTGTGGCCATGCATCATGGCGGCCAGTTGGACACCACTGCCGATGGGCTTGGTGAGGATCAGCGTGTCGCCAGGTCGCGCGCCGTTTTTGTGCCACAGGCGATCGGGCGGGGCCGCACCATTCACGGTAAAGCCCGCCGCCATTTGCGGGCCCTCGATGGTATGGCCGCCCACCAGGGTACAGTGTGCGCGGTTTAGTTCGTCTACCGCCCCGGCCATCAGGCGGGCCATGTCACGGCCCTGCAGGCGCGGGTGATTCCAGCCCAGGGTAATGTTGGCCAGCGCAGAATGCGGCGTGGCATTCATGGCGTAGAGATCACTGAGACTGTGTAGCGCCGCGATACGGCCAAAGCGATAGGGCTCATCAATGAAGGCCGGAAAAAAATCCAGGCTCTGTACCAGTTGATGATCCGCGGGCCAGTGGATGACGGCCGCATCGTCGGCGGCGTCGACCCCGGCTTCGATGCCCGGGTTACGGTGGGGCTGCAGCGAGGAAAGGGCGTCGGTCAGCGCACCACTACCCACCTTGGCTCCACACCCGGAGCAATGCAGCGCCTCTGGATCCGCAGTCGCAGGCGCCATGGCGGGCAACTGGCGATCGAATTTGTCCATGAAGGCACGGTCGATACGGTCTTTCCACTGCCAGATCAGCGGGCCCGCCACACTCAGTGCCCCGCCGCGGCTGGCGACCGCATCTTTGCCGCCGGCTGAAAGCAGGGAAAGAAATCGCGTTTGCGGGCGGTAGGCTTTCAGCGGCTGGCCCTGCAGGGCAACACGTAAATTATGGGCAAGGGTAGCCGCCTGGCGCACCGCATAGACCCCGGCCTTGGGTAACGGCTGCGGGAAGGCGGCACAGTCACCCGCGGCGAAGATGCGCGGGTCGGTGTGACTTTGCAGCGTGGCATGCACCTTCACAAAGCCCTTGTCGTCACAGTCCAGATCACTGTGCCGGAACAGGGCGATGCCACGCACGCCGGTGCACCACAACACCTGATCGGCCTGCAGCGGCGTGTCGTTGGCCATCAGCACGCCCCGTTGATGTCGAACCTGAGTGTTCTCCAGCAGCTGGATGCCGTAATCACTCAGCCGTTGCTGCATCTTGCGACGCACGCTGCTGGCAAAGCCGGGCAGCAGGGTGCTGCCGGAAACCAGTGATAGTGACACCGGTTTGTGGTGCTGGCGGGCATATTCGGCAATGGCCAGAACCATCTCGGTACCGCCGGCACCGGCACCGACCACGGCGAGGGTGTCTTCATCGCTGTGAGCGATCCACTGCTGCCAGCGCTGGTAAAAATTACTGACCGGTTTTACCGGCACTACCTGCTCCGGCAAGGTCTCTCCCAGGGGCGTCAGATCCGGGGTGGCGCCCACATCCAGACTCAGCCAGTCATAGTCCAGCTGGCTGCCATCGCTGAGGCTCAGGCGGCGCTGGCTGCTGTCGATGGCGGTCACCGCCGCCTGGACAAACCGGGCGCCGGTGGCGATGCACAGGCGGTAGAGATCCACATGAGTCTCTTCCAGGGCGTAGTGGCCGGCGATCAGGCCCGGCAACATGCCGGAGTAGGCACTGAGCGGATCGGGCGATACCAGGGTGATGCGCACCCCGGGGATCGGCTTCATGGCCAGCATGCGCAGTGTCAGGCAGTGGCTATGACCGCCACCAACGAACACCAGATCCAGATTGGCGGGAGAGGGCATCACAGCAGGATTTCACCTTTCAGATAGCAGCGCGCTTCGCCACTGAGGCTGACCCGGTCGCCATCAAGGCTGCAAAACAGTTCGCCGCCGCGGGCAGACACTTGTCGGGCATGCAGTTGAGTCTTGCCAAGTTGTTCGGCCCAGTAGGGTACCAGGGTGCAATGGGCGGAGCCGGTGACCGGATCTTCAGGCACCCCTTTTGCCGGGGCAAAGAAACGACTGACAAAATCACAGTCCTCGCCACGAGCGGTGATCATGACGGCAAAGGTATCCAGCTGGGCGATGGCGTGCAGGTCGGGCTGGAATTCCCTGACCTGTTCGGCGCTATCGAGTACCACGAGGGTATCGCGGGACTGCAGGGCGGCGCTGATCTCCACACCCAGCGCCGTTTGCAATGGCTGCAGATCGACAATCGGTTTGCCAGGTCGGGCAGGAAAATCCATCGTCAGGCGATTGCCGTCACGGCTGACAAACAAGGGGCCGGAGGCGGAACTGAAACGGACACGTTCGCCGGGAAAACCGAGGGCATTGAAAACCACCCAGGCGGCGGCCAGGGTAGCATGCCCACACAGGTCTACCTCTACGGTGGGAGTAAACCAGCGCAGCGCGTAACCCTGCTCATCCGGCACGATAAAGGCCGTCTCTGAGAGATTGTTCTCCAGTGCGATATTCTGCAGCAGGCTGTCATCCAACCATTCATCCAATGGCACAACGGCGGCAGGGTTACCGCCGAACAGAGAGGAGGTGAAGGCATCAACCTGGTAAAGCTTCATGGAGATCCTTGGTTTGAACGCTGGATGCCGGACGCCTTGGGCCGGGCGCTAAATAGATAAAAGCCGCCTACAGGATAAAGGCCCTTTGCAGATGCTCCAACCTTTGCAGTGACGATGTCTGGCGTCAGGCATCCGGCATCTGGCATCCAGCGTTCCTCAGCCTTAGCCGTTTGCGCAGAGCCCGTGAAATGGCATCCACCAGCAAGTTCAGCATCACGGTGGCGAGGATCAGGACCAGGGTGCGGTCAAAGCGGAACTCGGCCACGCTGGAATCGATGTAGAACCCAAGCGTATGAATGCCGAGGATCCCCAGTACTGCCGTCTCGCGCATGATCACTTCCCAGCGGTAAAGCAGAAAGGCCAGCAGGTTGGGGCTGATGCGGGGTAGCACTTCAAAGGCGTATCGATTGAGGCCGCTGGGGGCGTCGGCGCGCAAATGCAGGTTTTCGCTGAAGCGGCCGGTCAGGTGGGCCACGATGGCGCCGGTGTGCAAGGCCAGGGCGAGGATGCCGGGCAGCATGGATGGGCCAAGCAAAATCAGGAAAAAGAAGGCGAGAAAGAATTCCGGCGTGGTGCGCAGTACCACCAGCAGGCCATGGCCACCCAGCCGCGAAAGGCGATTGCCAAACAGCGGTGAAATGAGTGGGAACATCAATAATGACAGCAAGGCGGTGACAAGCAGGGCCGCCATGCCCAGCACCAGGGTTTGCCACAATCCGGGCCAGAGCTGTTGTTGCCATAACATGGCGAACCAGTGGGCAAGCTCTGCCATACCGCCGCCCTGGCGCAGGGGCGCGGGCACCAGGTCGTGGCTGACAAAGCGCACCAGGATATCCGGATTGAGATTCACCAAAGGCGGAGCCCAGACAACGGCTGCAATCAGATAGACCGGGATCAGGGAGGGGCGCAGCCACCAGCGCAGGGTAAAGATGAGCAGGAAAAACAGATACAGCAGCGCGGCGCCCTGATCGTAATGGCCTTCGCGAAAGGCGGTTTCCAGATGAAAGCCCAGGGTCGGCAAGCCGATGAAGCCAAGAATGGCTGAGGCCCGGATGGCACATTCCAGTCGGTAGCCGCCGTAAGCCTTGAAGGCTTGCCACACCAGCGGCAGGCGGGCAAAGAAAAACACGCTCAGGGGATGACTGCCAGAGGGCAGGGCGGCAGCCGGTGCTGGATCGGCTTCTTCGAGAAATTCGCCAAACACCTTGGCAAAGATGCCACTGTAGGGAATGGCGATGGCCAGTACCGCGGTGACGGTATTGAGCCCGGTGAGCTGCAACAGTAACAGCCCCCAGAACAGTTCATGCACCGCACGAACGCTGGCGGCTGCCGCACGCACTGCCCGCCAGTGCCAGAACACCGCCATGGCAAACCCGGCCACTGCGCCCAGGGCGGTGCCCTGCCAGGCGAAGGCCAGAGTGTTGGCGATGGCTCGCCAGAGAAATTCTGTGGAGAAAAAATCCGGACTCAGGAATCCCTGACTGATGCGCAGCAGTTCATGGCCGGGAGAAACGCGGGTGATTTCCAGATCCGCCAACAGCAATGCCAGCAGGCCCACAAGTGCCAGAGCACCACTCACGCGGCGCCAGCCACTGGCGGTAGTGTTGAGCGCCGGGGTCATTGGTAGAGGGCGTCCAGATCCGCCAGTGCCAATGACGAGCAAGGGGCATCCAGGACAATGGCGCCATCGCGCAGGCCGATGATGCGGGAGCAAGTCTCCAGGGCCAGTTGCCGGTCATGCAGGGCGACCACACCAGTGTCATGCCGTTCCAGTGTCTGTTGCAGCAGGGCGAGCCCCTGATGCTCATCCACATTGGAAACCGGTTCGTCAGCAAGCAGGATGTTGCGCCGTGTGTAGATGGCGCGGCCCAGGGCCACGCGCTGAGCCTGTCCGCCGGACAAGCGGTCCACACTGGTGAACAGTTTTTCTGCCAGCCCCAGCTCATCGCTCAGCTCGCCGATGGCCTGTTTGTGCTGGCGGGAAGGCCAGACCAGATTGCGCAGATTATGGAAACTGTGATGACGATCCAGAGCGCCCATGTAGATGTTGTGAAACACGCTGAGCATGGGTACCAGGTCAGCATCCTGCGGGCACCAGGCAACAGTGTCAGGTTGCTGGCTTCGCAGGGCGCTGAGCAGGGTGGATTTACCCGCGCCGGAGGGGCCGAGTAAAGCCACTTTTTCCCCCGCCTTGATCTGCAGGGTCAGGTTATCAAACACGGCCTGGCCGGGATGGCCAAGCCGTGCCTGTTCGAACTGAAACACGATCAGGGTGCGTCCAGCAGTCCGATTTCCTGAGCGGTAGCTTCGATAGGCGCATAGTCATCGTTGCTGGCGGGGATGAACTTCTCCCGCGGAAAGGCGCTGAGCAGTACCGGATCTTCAATGGCCAGCAGGGCATCGGTGACACGCTGAGTGAAGCCTTCACCGAACTTGTGATCCAGCGTGCCGCGCACGGTCCAGTGGTAGTCAGGGTAGGCCGGAGTTTCCCAGATTACCTTCACCTTGCTGGTATCGATCTTGCCTTCTTCCAGTTCACGCTCCCACACCTTGAAATTCACTGCGCCAGTGGCATAGGCGCCGCTCTGTACCAGGGCGATGGTGCGGCTGTGATCGCCGGAGAAGCCCACCTTGTCGAACAGGGCGTCCGGCGCTTGGCCGAAGGTTTCGCGCAGATAGAATTCCGGCATCAGGCGGCCTGAGGTGCTGCCCTTGGAACCGAAGGTGAAAGAGGGTTGCTCGGTGAAGGCTTCGGTGAGGGTGTCACCGGCTTCCAGCCCGGTGCTGGTGTTGGCAATGAAGTAGCTCTTGAAGGCGGTGTCTTCCTGGCCCTGGGCGATCGCCTCGGAGCCGGGTACCAGGCGTCGGGCCTGCACGCCGGACAGACCACCGAACCAGGCCATCTGTACTTCGTCGTTACGGAAGGCGGTGACCGCAGCTGCGTAGGATTTCACCGGCACATATTTGACCGGTACGCCCAGCTGGTCTTCCAGATACAGGGCCACCACGCCGAAGCGCTTTTCAAGCTGTGACTCATCCTGATCGGGAATGGCGGTAAAGGTGAAGGTGCCCAGGTGGGGCTGTTCGCTACAGGCAGACAGCAACACCGCTGCCAGCAGGGTGGCAAGAATCTTGAAACGCATTGTCAGCTCCGTTCAATAGGGAGGCTTACCGGGCGGGGGGATGAAATAGATGGTGTCGCGGGCCCGGCGATACGCGACAGGCGAAGTATATAGAACCGGGCCACCAGGGCGCCACTGGAAGGCGAAGCAGCTGTGAGCTATGAGCCACGAGCTATGAGCTACAAGCTACAAGGAAAGGGCATGGGTGCTCTGTCATGTTGTCGGGGATTCTGTGGGAGCGTGCTTGCACGCGAATTGAGCACTCTCAAGTACACTTCGCGTGCAAGCACGCTCCCACAGAAATTCAGAATTACCCCTTGAATGGGCAGGAACATCCTGTTTTTACCCAGTGAACTCTGTGTTCTCTGTGGCAAAACCGGTTTTGCTTTTAGCGTCAGGCATCCGGCGTCCAGCATCTGGCGTAGTCACAGATTCTGGTAGCGATTCATGTCCAGTACTCCGGCCTGGCTGGGTTCATGTTGTTCCATGTAGCGCGTCAGGGAATGGAAGTAATCCCAGAAACGGGGATGGGTGCGGCGGATGCCGTAATCGTCCACCAGACGGGTAAAGTCATCCTCGTCTTCCACGGCATCCATGCGTTTAACAAAGGTGGCCAGTTCGGATGGCTTCAGGTTGAACATGAAGTTGGGGTAACTGGCGAGTACACCGGGATACAGAGTCAGGGTGTCCAGTTCCGGCTGGAAACGGCCATCTTCATTGAACATGAACGCTACGTTGCTGTGTGCCCTGTTGCGGAACAGGGTATAGATCTCCTGTTCACCGGCCTCATTTTCGACACGCACCATGGTGACTTCAGGCAGATACTGAATGGCCGGCAGGTTGCCCATGCGGCGTGAGGCCAGCTTGCTCAGATCACTGTCGGCCTGCTGCCGCCAGGCGGCTACAGAATCGCGTGAACAGCGCTCGCTGTCGCAGCGATTCAGCGGATCGGGTCTGGCGTTGATGGCCGCAAAGCGTTGTACCAGGTTGGCGTTGAATTCATTCACCGGAGTGCTGGTCTTGAACGGGATGGCGGTGGGGTGCTCCGTATCAATGCTGGCATAGCTGATTTTCAGACGAATCTTGCCGCCATCCTGATACCAGTGATTAATGACCGGCTCGCGCAATTCGCGAGGCAGGTAGCGGAGGAAATTCTGTTCGGCACCGTTGCGGATCAGGTCGAAATATAGCCGGGTCTGGGCCTGATGGGAGACGGCGCCGAATACATTGAAATTGACCACCAGCTGGTAGTAGGTGCGTTCAAACAAGGGGTAGTCCATGACCCAGGTGGTCAGCGGGTAGTCACCAAGCAGGCCTTTGCGTACCGATGCATTGTCGTGGTTGCGCAGAATGGTCAGCAGCGCATTCTGATTCTGGCCTTCGCCCGCCCAGATGGATTCCCAGCCGGGTCCGGCAGGCTCGGCGTTGGCATAGGCCTGTTGGCGCATGCGCAGGTAGTCATTGCGGTCTCCGCTATAGCGGAACCAGGCCGCCCCGGCTTCCAGCAGATCTTCGTCCTGGCCGGGCAGGCCGAGCAGGGGACTGACCTGTTCACGGTAGCTGGCATCGGTGATGAACAGGTCGTGCTGCGGATCCTGGAACACGGTCCAGAATTGATCGCGAATCACATCGGTGGCAATTTGCCCGCGGCATACGGGACCGCGAATAAAGGTACGGACAAAATATTCTGCATTATCCAGCATGAATTGATAACGGGCCCGGGCGGGAATCGCGGCAAAGGTAATAAAGGGGTTGGCCCGGTTTTCATAGCGGTAGCCCGGCAGGGAATCCACCTGCCACTGGCTGGAGAAGAATTGCTGCTGGGTGCGGGCCAGCTTCTGCGGGTTCAGGGCAAAGGTGATGTGGGTCTTGTGCACCAGCGTGCCGCTCACCGGGCGTAGCCGGTACCAGAAGGGGTGAGCTGGCTCGTCGTTGGGGCGTACGGTGGCGACCGGTACGAGGGGTTGGCCGGGCGGGGTGGATGAACGCTCCAGAGTGAAGAAATGGTCGGGGCGTTGCCCTTCTTCCTCTCCGAAATAGAGATGGGCAAGATAAAGGTGCTCGTACAGCCAACGGGCGACCAGTGCATGGCGGTTGCCCTCATGGTTGAGCAGGCTTTCCCATTGCCGGATCTGTTCCCGTTCAGACGATGACAGGGTCAAGGGCTCCGCTTCGGTGTGGGCGCCGTTCTGCATCCATTGTTTCAGGGTTTCAAATTCCTTGTCGGTGAGCCCGGTAACGGCCAGCGGCATGCCTTCCATGGGGTGGTCATCAGCGTAGTCTTCAAACTCTTCCGGATTTGGACAGGTGTTTTCACGCTTGATACCCAGCTGGATCTTGTTGGGCAGTTTCTGGTTGGCGGGGAAGTCGTGCTGGTGGCCCAGGGATAGCATCTTGTAGAGCAGAGAGCCGCGCATGCCGTAGGCGCTGTGAATGACGGAATAGAAGCCCTTTTCTCGCCACTGGGCGGTCGTCTGGGCATCGGTGCCGAGGCGGGTGGGGGGAATGCTCTCCTCGCGGCCACCGTTATATACCGGGATCTTGCTTGCACCACGCTCCAGCCCGTCGACGCTTTCCAGCTTGAGCTGGCAGGGGGCATCGTAGCAGCCATGGCAGGCCAGGCATTTCTGGTCAAAGATCGGCCGGATGTCTTTCTGGTAGCCGGGTGTTGCTGCCAGGGCTGCAGTGGATAGCGCACATGACGCGACGATGGCACCAACCAGTTGTTTTACCAGACGCATCCGCCATTTCCTCCTGATCCCGCAATTGCCAACGAGTCTACCGGCCGCCCTCCTGGCTGGCTACGGCCGTGCCGGATGCACACGAAAAAGTCAGTAAAATTGACGGCGTTGGCCGGCTGTAAGTGTTGTCCTTGAACAAAGGTAGGTCGCGGTTATGGGCGATGAAGTGTTCGACAACGGATGAGCGCGCTGTTGCGTGAAGCGTGGTGCATGTTGCGTGTCTCGTGCAATCAAAACATCGGCATCATCGCTGCGGCCCAGCCGATCAGCATGGCCAGCACCGCTCCGGCGGTGAGCTGGGTGCGTAGCTGGCTGTACCAGCTTGGCAGTTCCTCATTGAAGAGCATCTGTTCCGTACCCCACAGAAACATCAGCCCGGCGGAGAGCATCGGCAGAGCCAGCTCCCGCGGCAGCATCAGCCCGGCCCAGCCGATGAAGGCGGCAAACACGCCGAATAACTGGGTTGGAAACTGGTTGGACTGGTCAAAGCGGCCAAGTACTCGCCCCCAATGGATGGCACCCGCAAAAGTGAGAGACACGGCGGCGTAACCCACGAGCCCCAGCAATGCCGTGTCGCGCCAGGTTTCTGTCCAGGCTAACCCGGCCATGATGAACATGGGCGACAGACTGGCCAGGGTCAGGGTGCGGGTACGGCGAATGTTGTCGGTGCGGGATCTGGACACGGCAATTCCTTCAAATGCGTGTTCTCAATTATCCGTTGCTGAAGTGAAGGTTAAGACAAGAAACGACGTATCAGGTGGGGGTATAGCCCGCCCAGGGATGGGCGGTGAGGTGTTTGGGAAGATAGAGCGGGTGGGCTGGATCGCCGGAGGCATTTACCCGTATGGCATGCAGGTTACCCAGTCGGTTGGCGACCTGATGGGCCCGGTCCATGTGATGACCCAGATTCCCCCAGGCAGCGACCACAAGATCGGCCTGGTTGGCCAGCTTTCGTAGCCATTGGTCGTTCTTCGGGCCCACCGGATCGGCGGCGGCAAACAGGTCTTTGGGGTAGGTGGCGCGGAAGGCGAAGAGGTTGGCTACGCACAGCCCGGAGTAACCCCAGTCGCGGGCGAAGCCCATGCCGCGGCGAATGGTAGGGTCATCCTGACGATGATTGGCAGTGGAGGGATTGAGACCAATCAGCAATATGAAATCATCTCCCTCTGCCCACTGGCGCCAGAGGGCATAGCGGTATTGTCGGCAACGCGAGAAATTGGCGCTGCGTTGCAAAATATCGGTGGTCTTGGTCATGGCCGGGTATTGTAGGGATTTGGCATAGTCGTGCCACTGACATCCGCGGAGTACCCCATGGAATTCAAGGACGTGATGGCCCAGCGCCACAGTGTGCGAGCCTTTTCGGACAGGCCGGTAAGTGATGAGCTGCTCAATGATTTGCTTACCACGGCGGCGTCTTCACCCAGCTGGTCCAATACCCAGCCCTATCAGATTGCCGTTGCCCGCGGTGCCGTGCTGGAAGATCTGCGTGAGACGTTGCCCCCCATGTTTGATGAGCTGGTGGCCTTGGCGCGGGGCTCGAAGCTGCAACAGATCAAGGCAAAGCTTACCAATGACGGTGTCCCGGATGGGGATTTCCGTCCGGTCACCCACTATCCAAAAGACCTGCAACCGCGCCGTAACGCCACAGGGCAGAAGCTTTACGAGCTGCTGGGGATCGAGCGGGGCGACAAACTGGGCCGGCATCAGCAGATGCGGGAAAACTTCCGCTTCTTTGGTGCTCCTGTGGCCTTGTTCGTGTTTGTCCACGAAGGGCTGGACGTGTACAGCCCACTGGATGCCGGCATTTTCCTGCAGAGCCTGATGCTGGCGGCCACGGATGCGGGGCTGGGCACCTGCGCCCAGGGCGCCCTGGCACTGTGGCGTTCGCCCCTGGAGAAGCACTTCGATATTCCGGGCCACTACAAGCTGCTCTGCGGCCTGTCCCTGGGCTACGAGGCAGAAGAGACCATCAACACTTTCAGCCCCGGCCGCGCGCCCCTGGAAGAGCTATTGATCAAGGCGAAGCCGCTGTAGGAGCGAGCCTGCTCGCGATGCGAGCCTGAGCGAGGTAAGGATCCCAGAGACAGGTTTCGAGCAATCATTCCTGACAGGTCTCGAAACAATGATTCCCCTTCTGTCCCCTCGCTGCGCGAGGTTCGCGGGCTCCTACAGCAAGAACAGCGTCACTTCGCAATTCGCGCTCAGTGAACTCTATGCCCTCGGTGGTAAATCCGCTTCTGATCTTTGCGTGCCGCGTGTTGCATGAAGCGTGATGCAGCCGCAGAGCAGCCCAAAAAAAACCGCGCCAAATGGCGCGGTTTTCTTTCAGCCTGCAGCGCGAAGCTTCAGACGCTCAGCCAGGTATAACCCGGCCTCGCGTTGCAGCTTGTAGCTTGAAGCTTGCTGCTTTTAAACCGCTTCCAGTCCCAGAGAGCGCTGACATACCCGCGCGGTGCGGATGGTGTGCAGCTGCTTGGGGGACAGATCGTCCGGCAGTTCCACGGTGCTGTGGTCCTGATGGATCTTGATCGGGCCGATCAGACGGCTGGGCAGCTTGGCTTCGTTGGCGATGGCGCCAACGATATTGCCGGGCTTCACGCCGTGGTCGTGACCCACCTGGATGCGGTACTGACGCATGGGCTTGTCGTTACGACGGCCGCCGCGTGGACCACCACGGTCATCACGGCCGTTGGCACGACGCTCGCGACGTTCGCGGGGCTCACGTGGCTCGCGTACCTGCTTGACGAACTTGGGTTCCTTGAGGATCAGCGGTTCGCGGTGGAACATGGCGGCGGCCAGTGCCACAGCCATATCTTCGCCGGACAGGTCCATGCTTTCAGCGATCTGCTTCACCAGGGCACGGGTCTCGTCGATGTTGCCATCCTGGAGACGGGCGGCCAGTTGCTCCTGGAAACCGGCAATACGCTTGGCATTGAGGTCGTCCACGGAGGGCAGGGCCATCTTTTCGATGCTCTGGCGAGTAGTGCGCTCGATCTGACGCAGCACATGCTGCTCACGACGGCTGACAAACAGGATGGCGTCACCCTGACGGCCGGCACGACCGGTACGGCCGATACGGTGAACATAGGCTTCCGGGTCACCGGGCATGTCGTAGTTGATCACGTGAGTGATACGCGGCACGTCCAGACCACGGGCGACCACGTCAGTGGCAACCAGCAGGTCAAAGCGCTTGTCTTTCAGGCGCTGTACGGTTTTTTCACGCTGCTGTTGCTGCATGTCGCCGTTGAGGGCGTCGGCACGCAGGTTGCGGCGATTCAGTTGCTCGGCCAGCTCCAGGGTGGCCTGCTTGGTACGCACGAACACGATCACGGCGTCGTGATCTTCGGCTTCCAGGATGCGGCTCAGGGCATCCAGCTTGTTCAGGCCTGCCACCGGCCAGAAGCGCTGGCGGATGGTGGTCGAGGTGGTGGCGCTACCGCTGTCGATCTGGACCCGCTGCGGGTTCTTCAGATGCTGGTCGGCAACCTTGCGGATGACCGGCGGCATGGTGGCGGAGAAAAGCGCCAGCTGACAGTCGTCAGGGGTGCGCTCGAGGACCCATTTCACATCATCGATGAAGCCCATGCGCAGCATTTCGTCGGCTTCATCCAGCACCAGGGCCTTGAGGTTGTCCAGTTTCAGGGAGCCGCGTTCCATGTGATCCATGACGCGACCGGGGGTGCCGACAATGACCTGGGCGCCGCCACGCAGGCCCTTGAGCTGGGTGCGGTATTCACCGCCACCATAGATAGGCAGGACCTGAAGGCCCTTGATGTCGGCTGCAAATTCTTCACAGGCAGTGGCGACCTGGATAGCCAGTTCGCGGGTGGGGGCCAGGATCAGCATCTGCGGTTCACGCAGGCTGGCATCCAGCCGGGCAAGCAGGGGCAGGGCGAAGGCAGCGGTTTTACCGGTACCAGTTTGGGCCTGACCCAGCAGATCATGACCATCGAGCAACAGCGGGATGGCTTGCGCCTGAATCGGCGACGGCTCTTCGAAGCCCTGTCGGGCAATAGCGGAGAGCAAAACCTCGGGCAGGCCAAGAGTGGCGAACCCGGCACGGGAATCTGACATGATTTACCTATTGATAGGAGGGGAAGGGCCGGGGGGATCCCCAGCGAAGAGCGCGAATCATACGCGCATCGAGTGAAAATTGCACGTTATTTCGCCAATTCCAGCTGAGCGCGGTCGTTTCGGCCGGAAATCTTGAATCGCTCAGGAGGTAGTTACGGAGCCGCTGTAGGAACGTAGCGCAGCGGAGTAACGCACGCAGTGCGGCCCGAAGGGTGAGCGCAGCGAATAACCTGCCTGCAGGCGATCCGACCTAAGCGAGGCAAGGATTCCAGAAACGCTGTTAGAACTTCAGGAACTTGAGGTGCGAATCTGCGGTGAAAGTGGCACTTGCCTGGCTGGCTAACGCTGGCCTGCAGTTTCATCGCACCGATAACGGTGTTTGTCCTCGCCGGACGGGCCCAAAGGGGTGTAACGCGACACCCCTCTGGACTCCCTCGCGCCCCGACTCCGTTCGGCCTGCTCCGCAGGCACACTCCGGTACTCACGATCTGGCGGACGCAAAAAAGACTCGCTCCGCTCAGACAGGTTTTTTGCTCTACGCCGCCAGATCCTTCCGTTCCTCGACTCACTCTAACGGGGAAGAGGTCGTACTGATGGCATTGGTGGGTGATCCAGAAGCGAGGGCGGGTATCCGTAGGAGCCTGCCTGCAGGCGATCCGAGCCCAAGCGAGGTAAGGATTCCAGAAACGTGTTTCGAATGGTTGGCTGTTCAACTCACACGGCGATCAGGCATTTCCGGGTTCGGCATGCTTGCAAAGAACAATCTCTCTTCGGTCGCCTCGCTGCGCACGGTTCGTCCCCTGGAAGGGAACTCCTGCAGAGAGAGCAACAGGCAACACGCGATAAGCTCCTGTAAACACACAAAAAAGCCCGCTCGGTCTCCCGGGCGGGCCTTTTATTCGTCAGGCATCTAGCATCAGGCGTCTGGCTTTTAGCTTTCCACCGCCCGGATCTGGCCTGCCAGGTGCGGCTTGATGCCGTCCTTGGCCAGCAGGCGGAAGTCGCTGCCGCCTTTCACTTCCACGTTCTCGAACTTGACGGTGGCCGGGATGAACATGGGCAGCTTGAACTGCACATCCACGGTATAGGCGGTTTCCGGCAGCTGGTTCTGCAGCTCGGCGAGACAGCGGGCCTTGGACCACATGCCGTGGGCAATCTGGCGCTTGAAGCCGAACAGCTTGGCGGACAGCGGGTACAGGTGGATCGGGTTACGGTCACCGGAAACGGCGCCATAACGACGGCCAGTGTCCGCAGGGACCTTCCACTCCACGGTATTCGTTGCCGGTTCAGGCTTGGCCGCTTCCTTCTTCTTGCTGCCGCTACCGCCGCCGCTACGGAAGAAATTCACCGACTCGCTTTCCCACACCCGCTCGCCGCCGGTGCTGATGCTGGTGAAGATGGAAAACTCGTAGCCCTTGTCGACCTTGTTCAGGTTGCCCAGATAGCACTTCACGTTCAGCTGCTCTTTCTCGCTGATCGGGCGGTACTGGGTAATGCTGTTGCGAACGTGCACCAGGCCCATGGCCGGAAACGGAAAGTCATCCGTCATCATCAGGGCCATGTGCAGCGGGAAAGCATGCATGTGCGGATAGGTCACCGGCAGTTTGCCGTCAGCCGCGAAGCCACACACCTTGCGGTAGGCCGCCAGGTGTTTTTCATCCAGTGCCACATCATTCAGGCGCAGCCCCACATTGGGAAGGCTGGGGTTCTTGCCCGGCTTGACGGTGGCGCGCAGCACGGCCTTGGCAAAGTTGACGACCATGGGCGGCGGATTACGCAGTTCGCGGAAGGTGACTTCGCTCATTACAGGTTCCTTTCACGTTGCAAATGGGGCGAAAGCTTGGCCCGGTTGAGGCCACGATTGGAACGCAGTATAGAGCAGGGAAATGGGGGTGCTATTGGCCGAGCAGCCGGCTACAACGGCAGCTTAATCACCGCCGCGTCTATATGAATCAGCTGCTGGGCTGGGAGGATTTCCACTGGGTTACCCCCAGGAAGATCAGGCGTAGCTGCTTCTCGGCCGCAATCAGAACCTGCTGCTGACCGAACTCATCGCTTTCTTCCAGTTCCAGCATTTCCTGGGTGAGCGCGGTGACATTGTTGACCACCAGTGCGGCCATCATCTGCAGGTCTTCCGAGCTGAAATGATTGAGGAACGGGAAACGCGCCATGTCCATGGCCAGCTCATTGGTGAACATGCGGATCTCGCGGCGGATGGCGTTGCGCATGGTGGGGGTGCCGCCAAACAGCTCCTTGGCTACAAACAGGAAGTGGGCGCGGTTCTCGCGGACATAATTGAAGTAGGTTTCCACGGACCCGCGCAGCATGTTTTCGTCCGGGGTCTGTTCCTGGCGCACCTGGCGCATCATCTGGCGCAGGGTACGGAAGGACTCGTCCAGCAATGTCAGGCCCAGGGCGCTCATATCCGGGAAGTGCCGGTAGAAAGCAGTGGGAACCACGCCGGCACGCTTGGTGACTTCACGCAGGCTGAGGCTGGAGAAAGGCGCTTTCTTGACCACCAGATCCAGTGCCGCCGCCATCAGTGCTTCACGGGTCTGCCCCCGTTTCGGCTTGCGGGTCTTGGTGCTGGCTTCTTTGGTCATCGACTCATTCTCTCCAAAATTACGCTGTAAATTCTCTCTTTTGTGGGGCGGTGATGCAACCGATTCCGAAAACGCCTCTGTAAGTGGTTAAAACTGAAGGGTTTTATTTTTTTAGTGAACAGATGTTGACAAAAAGCTCGCCGCAAATAAAAATGAGCACAACTGTTCACTTTAATGGATTTTCCCATGAGCGCAACAACACAGACATCGAGTCGTTTCCAGCAGGGCCTGAGTCGCCTGCTGCAATCCCGTGTTGCCGAGGTGCTGAGCTACCCCCACGGCGTAGATCGCTACCTGGAAGTGTTTAACCCCGTCTGGTCCGCCACGGAAGTGCGTGCCCGGGTGGAAGCGGTACAACACCTCACCGCAGACAGCGTGACCCTGACCCTGAAGCCCAATGCCAATTGGGAAGGGTTCGTTCCCGGGCAATTTGTGCAGCTGACCGTGAGCATCAACGGCAAACTGCACACCCGTTGCTATTCACCGGCCAACTCCCTGCACCGCAAGGATGGCACCATCGAGCTGACCGCCAAGGCCCACGCTGATGGCTTCGTATCCCGCTACCTGCGTGAAGGCGTGCGTATCGGTGATGTGGTGACCCTGTCCCAGGCCGGCGGCGAGTTTGCCCTTCCAGAGCTGCGTCCTGAGCGGGTGCTGCTGATCAGTGGAGGCAGCGGTATCACTCCGGTGATGTCCATGCTGCGCACCCTGTGCGATGAAGGCTTTAAAGGGGATATCACCTTCCTGCATTACGCCAACCGTGCCGAAGACATGATCTATGCCGGTGAAGTGGCCGAGATTGCCAAACGTTTTGACAACGTGACCGTGCTGCGCGCCTTTGCCGATGAGCAGGATGGTGGCGAGCTGAGCGGCCTGTTCTCTAGTGAACACCTGTTCAATTCTGTTCCGGGTTTTGCACAGGCAACCACATTTCTGTGTGGCCCGCCGCCGATGATGGCAGCCGTAGAAAAAGTCTGGGAGGAGCAGGGCATCAGTGACCGACTGCACAAAGAGCAGTTCACCCTGGCCACTGCCGTAGTGGATGACAGTGAATCTGCCGAAGGTGAAGTGCGCTTCGCCCGCAGCGAGACCCTGGTGACCAACGATGGCAACAACCTGCTGGAGCAGGCGGAAGCGGCGGGTCTGACCCCGGAATCCGGCTGCCGTATGGGCATTTGCTACAGCTGCACCTGTAAGAAGACCGCCGGCAAGGTGCGTGATCTGCGCACCGGCGAGATCAGCAGCGGCGATGAAGAAGACATTCAACTTTGCGTTAGCGTGCCGGTGGGCACGGTGACCCTCGATATTTAAAGGAAAGGAGTCAGCATCATGAGTATTTACAGCACCCTGACCCCCGAACAATTCGACGCCATCGGCCAGGAACTGGATGCAATCCGTAACCGCGAGATTGCCGATCTGGGCGAGAAGGACGAGAAGTACATCCGTAACCTGATCAAACGCCAGCGTCAGCTGGAAGTGGCCGGCCGTGGCCTGTTGTTTGCCGGCTTCCTGCCGCCGGCCTGGCTGGCTGGTGTGGCTTGTCTGTCAGCCGCCAAGATCCTGGACAACATGGAGATCGGCCACAACGTCATGCATGGCCAGTACGACTGGATGGGTGACAAGGAAATCAATTCCCGCAAGTTTGACTGGGATAACACCTGTACCAATACCGCGTGGAAGCATACTCACAACTTTGAGCATCACACCTTTACCAACGTGCTCGACAAGGACCACGACATTGGTTACGGCATCCTGCGCATGTCGGAGGATCAGGAGTGGGAGCCGCGCTTCATTCTGAACCCGATCCTGGCGGTGATTCTTTCCACTTTCTTCCAGCACTTCGTGGCCGTACAGAGCCTCAAGCTGGAGGATTACCTGATCTACAAGACCAAGACCAAGGAAGAGCTGAAGGCTGAGTTCAAGCCCACCTGGAAAAAGATGCGCAAGCAGCTGGTGAAAGATTACCTGCTGTTCCCGGCGCTGGCGGGTCCGTTCTTCCCGTTCGTGTTTGCCGGTAACGTGGCCGCCAACCTGGCGCGTAACCTGTGGTCTTCCCAGGTGATCTTCAATGGTCACTTCCCGGAAGAGGTGGAGCAGTTCCCCGAATCCGTTCTGGAAGATGAGAGCCGCGGCCACTGGTATGTGCGCCAGATGCTGGGTTCTGCCAACTTCGAAGGTGGCCGTCTGATGCATATCATGAGCGGTAATCTGAGCTTCCAGATTGAGCATCACCTGTTCCCGGATATTCCGGCGCACCGTTACGCCGCACTTTCGCCGGAAGTGAAAGCGATCTGCGAGAAGTACGGTCTGCCCTATAACACCGGCTCTTTCATGAAGCAGTCGCTGAGTGTCTGGAAGCGTATTTTCAAGATGGCCCTGCCTGGCAAAGCCAAGCCCAGCGACAAGGGACTGCGTGGCAAAGTGGTCGCTTTGATGGGTGAATCTCAGTCAGATTCACGTAAAGCCGCGTGACCCGATAGTCAGTGCCCTGAGCACCCGGTAGAGGCCGGTTAGCTGGTTCCGGCCCTGCCATCCTTATGCTACTCTCAGTCGATCTGAGAGTAGCTTTTTTTATGGGGAACAGGCGAACGCATGGCAGAAATGACGGATTCCGGTGTGCTGTTGCGCATGGCTTACAGGGCCATGGTAAACGCCGGTATTGATGCCGATGCCGTTTTGGCAGAAGTCGGTCTGGACAAATCCATTCTTCAGGTGCCGGATCTGCGCACCCCCCATGATGCCCAGGAGTGGTTCTGGCAGGCACTGGAAAAAGTGTCCGGCGATGAGCACATCGGTCTGCATCTGGGTGAGCACATTCCTGTCTATAAAGGCCAGGTGCTGGAGTACCTGTTCCTTTCCAGCCCGACCTTCGGTGAAGGTATCAAGCGGGCACTGGATTATCAGCGTTTGTTGTCAGATGCCGCCCAGGGTGAACTGTTCGAAGAAGGCGAGCGGGTGTTCCTCAAGCAGATGATCTGGAGCAAGCGCCTCAGCCATCTCAACGAATGCATGATGATGGGTATCATCAAGTTCTTTCGCTTTGTCACTGATGGTGCCTTCGAGCCGCTGGAAATTCATTTCGGCCACTCTCCCCATGCGGATCTGAACGAATATCAACGCCTGTTCGACTGCAGCGTGAAATTTGATATGCCCAGCGTGGGCATGTATTTCGACGCCAGCGTCATGAGCCTGCCTTCTGCGCATCACGAACCGGAGCTGCTGCAATTGCATGAGCAGCTGGCCAGCGAGCAGGTAGCGCGGCTGGAAAAACAGGATCTGGTGGCTCAGGTGAATCGTCTGATCGGCGAGCTGCTGGAATCCGGCCATGCCAATCTGGAAGAAGTGGCCGAACGACTGGGCATCAAGGCGCGCCAGTTGCGTACCCGTCTTGCCGACGCCGGCACCAACTTCAACCAGCTGGTGGCAGATTACCGTTGTCGCCTGGCCAAGCGCCTGCTGGCAGGCACCGACGAGTCCATCGACGAAATCGTTTATCTCACCGGGTTCTCTGAGCCGTCTACTTTCTACCGCGCATTCAAACGCTGGGTGGGCATGACCCCGATTGAGTACCGCAAGCTGAAGGCAGAAGAGGACGCTGCAGCCGGTTGACTCTGTTCCGGCTCGATAATTGCTAACGAAGAAAATCATAAGGGCGCGTTCAGCGCCTTTTTGCTGTCTGGAAGCAGACAGCATCACTGTCTGCCAATGGAGATTCGCTTGAAAGAGTTGATGCGAAAAATCTGCTATCCGATTCTCGCTTTGTTCGAGGGTGAGGATGATACGGTCTATGCTTACCGCCAGTCCTACCGCAAGATTCTTGCCGGGGTGGCCACCCTGTTCCTGATTCTGGCTGCCGGATCGCTGGCCATGACCCTGTCTTCAGGGTTGATGGGGGGATTGATCCCGGTGGTGTTCTTCGGCGGTGCCGGGCTGGTGTGCGTGATCGTTGCCTGGCTGGGCAGTGATCAGGCGGTGGCAAGGATCTGGAAGAATCGTTGAGCTACGAGCTACGCTCGATTTGATGATAAAACCCGGAAAAGCTCCCGGGGCATCGAGATTTCTGCGAAGCCGCTGTAGGAGCTTGCCTGCAAGCGATCCGAGCCTGAGCGAGGCATGGATACCAGAGACGCTGTTAGCACTTCAGGAACTTGATGTGCGAATCTGCGCTTGCTGTGGCTCCCACCTGCATGACTCGAGCCTGCTGATATGTCATCGCACTATGACATGTGCGTGTCCTCGCCGGACGGGCCCAAAGGGGGAACTGGCTCCCCCTCTGGACTCCCCGCCACCCCGACTCCGTTCGACCTGCTCCGCAGGCACACTCCGGTACTCAGGATCTGGCGGACGCAAAAAGGACTCGCTCCGCTCAGACAGGTTTTTTGCTCTACGCCGCCAGATCCTTCCGTTCCTCGACTCACTCTAACGGGGAAGATGCCGTGCTGATGGCATTGGCGTTCTTTTTCTCGCGCAAAGGTTTGAGATAGCTGTAGGAGCCTGCCTGCAGGCGATCCGAGCCCAAGCGAGGTAAGGATTGCAGAAACGCGTTTCGAATGGTTGGCTGTTCAACTCACACGGCGATTAGGCATTTCCGGGTTAGGCATGCTTGCAAAGAACAATCTCTCTTCGGTCGCCTCGCTGCACTCGGTTCGTCCCCTGGAAGGGACTCCTACAGCACGGATCTGACGTGGTTGCAGAAGAGGGTGGGCTGGCGATGCTAGCAAAGCGCCACTGCGGTTTTGCGTGTTGCGAGAAGCGTGCAGCCGCCGCGGATCAGCCACAAAAAAAGCCCCGCATTGCGGGGCTTTTTCGTATTGGCGGTGAGGGAGGGATTCGAACCCTCGATACGTTTCCGTATACACACTTTCCAGGCGTGCTCCTTCGGCCACTCGGACACCTCACCTTAAACTGTTTTCACTGCCGGGCAGTGATGGAGCAGGGCCTGTGGGCCGAATGCCTTGCTCACTATTGAGGGCGCGTAGAGTACCGGAGGGTGGGGGTGCTGGCAAGTGTTGTCGGGCCGGTTGTTCAGGGTTTGAGCAAATTAGCGCCTGGCCAGGTAGGCAGCAGTGAATTCACAGACCGTTTTGCCGTCATCGCCACATCCCACGGCGGTGATACGCAGGGAGGCCTTGCCACGTGCCTCCAGCCGTTGTTCGAATCGCTGGCGTTGTTCGGTGGTTACGGTAATACGCAGATCGCTGTCCAGTGGCAGGGTGTACTTGAGCTGGGTTTCCACCGCCACCACATCCGCCGGGAGGTCGCACTGATGAGCCAGCAGGGTGGTCAGGCTCCAGCCGGCCAGTGTCAGCAGGGCAGATTGACTGCCGGCAAAGAAGGTGCCCTTGTCATTATGATTGGGCCCCAGAGGGGCGCAGAGCACCAGGCGGTCGCCATCAAATTCCTCAAAGCGGAAATGCAGATGGCGGGTCAGGGGAATGGCATCACGAACCTGTTCGGCCAGGGTGTCCAGAGAGATCATGGCAGCTCACGGATAAAGTCAGCGGGGGATTCGTCTGGCAGGCTTTTCAGGCTGCTGGCCGGGGTGCCCAGGTACAGGTAGGCAATGACCTGATCCTTGGGCGCAAAGCCCAGCTTCTTCTTGGCCATATCCGAGTTGGCCATGGCACCGGTGCGCCACATGGCACCAATGCCCAGTTCATAGGCGGCCAGCATCATGTTCTGTACCGACGCACCCACTGCCAGCATCTGCTCCCAGGCGGGGATCTTGTGGTTTTCGGTGATCTCGGCCACGGCAACGATGATGGTGGGGGCACGCAGGGCCTTGTTGCGGGCAATCTCCCGGGTCCGTTTGTCGGCCTGGGGCTGCTCTTCCAGTAATTGGGCTTCCATGATGTCGCCAAGACGCTCTCGCTGATCACCGCTCAGCACAATAAAGCGCCAGGGGCGCAGCAGGCCATGATCCGGCGCGCGGATGGCGGCACGCAGCAGCATGTCCAGCTGGCTGTCGCTGGGGCCGGGTTCCTGCAGCCGGGGGCTGGAAACGCGGGTAGTGAGGGCGGTGATGGTGTCCATTCATGGCTCCTGTAACGAGGCGGCAATGGTAGCCTGAAACGCAAATCAGTCCCACCCAGCGCATTCAGAGGCAAAATTGATCACGCTGGTCAGGCCAGCCTTTTTTCTTAGATGGGAACGCGCTAAGCTTCGCAAAAACTCCGTGAAGCGGTTCACATGACCTCCACGCCTAAAAAGAAAGCTCGCCGTCCACAGATCGGACCCATGGAGCGGGCACGCCGTCAGGCCAACTACATTCGTCTGCTTGCCTTTCTGGTAGCGGTGATGATGTTGGTGGTGGGGCTCAAGCTGGGGCTTTATCCCGAGTTGTATCTGCTTGGGATAGCCGGTCTGCTGACGTACCCGTTGATGGCGCAGGGAATCCTTTTTGTTGGCCACCGGCGAGATGTGCCCGAGAAATTCGTCCATCAGGCCCTGATGCAAGTGGATGCGTTCATCATCGGCATGACCTGTGCGTTACTCCACTTCGCGCTGGTACCCTCTTTGGTGCTGTTGATCATCGTCCATGCCAATGCCGTGGCCAGCGGGGGGCTAAAGCCCTGGTTGCTGAACCTGCTGATGACCGCCATTGGTGCGGTTACATTGGGCATGATGCTGGGCTTTCCGTTCATTTCTCCCGAGCAACCGATACCGGCCGTCATGACGGTGGTTTCCCTGCTCGGTCTGGGGGTCTATGTGGGGGCCTCCTCGGCGTTTGCCCACTATCAGGCCCGTTACCTCAAGCAGGCCCAGGAACTGGTGCGGCGTCAGCAGCAGCAGGCGGTGGAATTGTCACGCAAGCTGGCCAAGTACCTGCCGCCGCAGATCTGGGGCTCTATGTTTTCCGGCAAGCGCGATGCCAAACTGGAAACCCGCCGAAAGCGCCTCACGGTGTTCTTTTCCGACATCAAGGGCTTTAGTGCGATCTCCGAGGAGCTGCCGCTGGAAACCCTGACCAGCATGCTCAATTCCTACCTCAGTGAAATGACCCGCATTGCCCTTCGTCATGGTGGCACCATCGACAAATTCATCGGCGATGCGGTGATGGTGTTCTTCGGTGACCCCAACAGCGAGGGGGCCATTGAGGATGCCTACCGCTGTGTCATGATGGGAATCGAGATGCAGGAGCAGATGAAGTTGCTGCGTCAGCGCTGGAAGCGAGAGGGCATCGACCACAAGCTGGAGATCCGTATCGGTATCAACACCGGCTATGTGACGGTGGGCAATTTCGGCACCGACTCTCGTATGGATTACACCATTCTGGGTACCGATGTGAATCTGGCCAGCCGACTGGAATCTGCCTGTCGTCCAGGCGGGGTGCTGATTTCGGAAGCCACCCAGGAGCTGGTCAAGGATCGTATCCAGTGCCGCAACATGGGCGACATTCAGGTAAAAGGCTTTAATCGTCCCATTCCGGTGTTCGAGGCCATGGGGGCGAAGAAAGATGCTGGTGCAAAGAACCGCTATGTTTCTGCCCAGACTGCGGGTTTCGGTATCCACCTGGATGTGGAACGGATCCGTAATTTCGACAAGAACACCATCCTCAAGACCTTGGCCCGTTCTGCCACGGAACTGAAAAAGGAAATTGCCGTGGCGGTGAACTACGAAGCCGAAGGCTTCAGCCTGCATGTGGACAGCAAGGCCATCAAAAAGCGCGAACGCGACCGCATCATCGACATGATGGGGCGTGCGGCGAAGCGGGTGCAGACGCAGGTGCGGGTTTGAAGGAGCTACAAGTTTCAAGCTGCAAGCTACAACGCGAGGAAATGCCTACCTTAACGAGAGATGCTGTTGCTCCGCGCTGAGAGTTATTCAGAGGCTCTTTAATGAAAAAGCCACGCCCATGGGCGTGGCTTTTTTGATTTTAGCTTGCGGCTTGCCGCTTTTTTAATTCAACGGATAACTTGTCCAGCCGTCGGTCCAGTTCTGCGCGCTGCCCGGGCGGATGGCGCCGAGGTAGTCTGCGGCTTCGTCCCAGAACTCCCCCTGGGGGATCGGGCTTGCACCGTTGCGGGCCGGGGAGCGGGCGCTGGGCGCGAAGTCCGGGTGTGACAGGCTGTAGGCATCGCGGGTGAGTAGCGGGTCTGTCCCGAACTGCGCGCTGATGGCGCTGCTCTGGAAGTAGCGTCTCTCGTCGAAGCCTCCATCATCATCGCTGTCCAGGTTTTCTGCATCGAAGAAAGTCAGGCCGCGGCTGCCCACTTTATGCACCATCATGCTGTTGAAAGTCAGTTGGCCATTGGTGATCCTTTCCACGGTCTCGCTGCCTTTGATATCAATGGTCTCACCGGAGAAGCCATCAATGATCACGTTATGGAAATGCCCGCCGGTGCCGACCTTCAGGGTCATGGCTCGGTGGTATTTTTCATGGCTGCGGGGGCTGATCAGGGTCAGGTTGTAGAGCGTCGGTTCTGATATGGGAGTGGCGTCCGGGTTGGCTTTCAGGTTGTCACCTTCAAACGCGTTATCGCCCAGGTTGGGGTGTTGCTGCGCCACCAGGAACTGAACATTGCCGCGCCAGCCCATATCCCAGTCCAGTGAGTCATCGCCGGCCCCGGTAATCACGATATGTTTCAGGTTGACGGTGCCACCAAACACTTCAATGCCATCATCCAGTGCGCGGTGAACCTGTACGTTGCGAACGATGGTATTGCTGCCACAGCCACCCAGGGTCAAGCCGTTAAGTTCATTATTGGCGTAGACCTCGAAGCCGGCATATTCAATACGGGTGTATTCCATTACTCCACAGGAGGATTCCGCATCGCGGCCGCCAAACTGGCCGCGGGTATCGCCGTGGGGAATGCCTTCAATTTGTGCGTTCGCCACATTTACCGGGGCACTGCCAAGCAGAACAACACCACCCCAGTCACCGGGAGTGCGGGTGCCTGGCGCCTGATTGCTGGTGAAGACAATAGGCGCATTTTGCTGGCCGCGGGCAAAAAGGGTGGCATCGCGGGTGATGACCAGTGCCGATCCTGGCCTGCCCTCAATGCGGGTGCCGGGCTCGATGGTCAGGCTGCTGTTGCCCTCCACATAGACGATACCATCGAGAATCCAGGTGGTATTGGCCGTCCAGGTGTGAGCGCCGGTCAGTGATCCCTGCACCACATGACGGCCAGCAAGCGCCTCATGAAGTGGTCTGTAGGCAAAGAAGCCAATCACGCCGAGCATCACCGCGGCCAGTGCCAACCAGGTGTAGGTGCCCCTGTGCTTGTGGCTCTTGCGCTGCGAAGTAACGTTCTGGTTCAGGGTTTCCGCGATGTCCGGATTGGTCAGCGGTGGGGTGGGCTTGCCAGCGCCGGGTTTCTTGTTGAGCAATACGCCGTCGCGGTTGGCCTGTTGCAGTTTCTGGCCCAGCGCCCGGATCTTGCGATTGTCACTCTGTGTGGCGCGCTTGATGATTTCTGCCCGGTAAACCGGGTCGTTGAGTAGCGTATTGAAATGAACAAAGCGCAGGCTGCTGTCATTTTCCTGATCAAAATTCTGTTTGAGTTGCCATAGCAACTCAACCAGTTGTGCACGCGGTGACGAAACTGCATCCACCATAAACCCCCCAATGGATTCGGCGAAAATTCGAAAAAACAAGAATGGGCGGGAGTATGAAAAAAAAGGATGACAGGAAGGTGACAAGTGGCACGCAACACGCAACACGCAACACGCAACACGCAACACGCAACACGCAACACGCAACACGCAACACGCAACACGCAACACGCAACACGCAACACGCAACACGCAACACGCAACACGCAATTGGATTAGGAAAACCCAAAAAGTTCCCGAGCTCCTGCATTTCTACGAAGCTGCTGTAGGAACGTAGCGCAGCGGAGTAACGCACGCAGTGCGGCCCCTAAGGGGTGAGCGAAGCGAATACGCAACTTGAGGTGCGAACCGAGCGACAGCGAGGAACTGAGATGCAGCTGGCACCTGTCTTCGTTGGAACCCGTAGGAGCCTGACTGCAGGCGATCCGAGCCTCGGAGAGGTGATTCGGTCACGCCGGCAACGACCTTGATGAAAGGTGCCGTTTGCTGCCAGGCAACGGCGGAGATCGCCTTCGGCGATTTCCGCCCTACACTTTATTCTGAGGCACGAAGATTACTGCCCCAGAATAAAGTCCGCGCCTTTTTCCGCAATCATCACTGTCGGGGCATTGGTGTTACCACCAACCAGTGTCGGCATGATGGACGCATCGATAACCCGAAGGCCTTCCAGACCGTGCACTCGCAGCTGGCTGTCCACCACGGCCATGTCGTCGTTGCCCATTTTGCAGGTGCCAACCGGGTGGTAAATGTTGTCGCATTTGCGGCGCAGGAAGTCGCGCAGCTCGTCGTCACTTTGCACGTCTTTACCCGGGAAAATTTCTTCGCCGCGCCATTGCGCGAGCGCATCCTGGCCCATGATGCGGCGCACTTCCTTGAGGCCGCGCAGCATGCCTTCCATGTCGTCAGGATGTTCCAGAAAGCGCGGATCAATCAGGGCCGGAGAGCGGGGATTGGCGTCGCGCAGGGTAATGTTGCCGCGGCTCTTGGGGCGCAGGATGCAGACGTGCCCGGAATATCCATGGCCCATGCTGAAGCCCAGGTTCAGGCCGTGGTTATCGAGACGGGCAGCAGTCAGGTGTAGCTGCAGATCGGGAATCGGCTCTTCCGGACGGGATTTGATAAAACCACCGGCCTCGGCCACGTTGGAAGTAAGTTGCCCGCTGCGACGGTAGAAGAAATCAAACACGCCTTTCAGGCCGGTAACCAGCAGGGATAGCGGATCCAGACTGAGAGTGTCACGTTGCAGACTCTTGTGTACCACCAACACATCCGGGTGATCCTGCAGGTTTTCACCCACGCCAGGCAGATCATGCACCAGCGGAATATTGTGTTCGGCCAGCTCGGCAGCCGGGCCCACGCCTGACAGTTTGAGTACCTGGGGGGAGTTGATGGAGCCGCCGGAAAGAATCACTTCACGGCTGGCTTTCAGGGTTCGGATCTGACCGTTATGTTCTACTTCCACGCCCACAGCGCGCTTGCCTTCAAACAACACACGGTTGGCCAGACAGCTGGTGAGAATGGTCAGGTTGGGACGGTCCATGACCGGATGAAGGTAGGCGCGGGAAACACCACAGCGCTCGCCATCTTTCTGGTTGACCTTGTACAGGCCGACACCTTCCTGAACATCGTTGTTGAAATCATCGGTTTGCGGGTGGCCTGCTTCCACGCCAGCCTTGATGAAGGCGTTGCTCACCGGGTGCGAGTAGCGCAGGTTGGCGATATTCAGCTTGCCACCGGTGCCGTGGAATTCGTTTTCCCCGTCTTCATAGTGCTCGGAGCGCTTGAACACCGGCAGAACCTCGTCATAACTCCACCCTTCATTGCCGAGCTCTGCCCAGTGATCGTAATCCCACTTGTGGCCGCGGGTGTAGCACATGGCATTGACCGCAGAAGAGCCACCCAGGGTCTTGCCCCGGGGGATATAGATCTGGCGGTTGTTGAGCGCTTTTTGCGGTACGGTGTAGTAACGCCAGTTGCGGGCGTTGGAGCGCATCATCAGGATGATGCCGGCAGGAATGCGGATAAACAGGCTGTTGTCCGCAGGCCCGGCTTCCAGCAGGCAGACCCGGTTATCCGGGTTTTCTGAAAGACGATTTGCCAGCACGCAGCCGGCAGATCCGGCACCGACGATGATGTAATCAAACTCCATGGGTTGTCCTCAACAAATATGAAAGGCGGAAAGCACAGGCTGGAAAGGTGTTGCCTGTTCCGCGTAAACAGTATGTCTATTTTAGGAAAAAAGCCGATGAAAACGAGGCTTGTGAGCGACCCGCTGGTCGAATGTTTACTGATCACTGTCGGGATGTCGTTGGCCTTCTGGCCGGTATCCGCGGTTTCACAGGTCCCCGAGGGTTGGCAGTCGGTGCGATTTGCAGGAGAAACGCAGTACCAATTCGACGCTGAGGCAGATTGCTGGCAGGCACACGCGTCGGGTAGTGCGTCTGGCTTGGTGTTAGAAGAAGAGGTGAATCTGGCGGCTTCTCCCTGGCTGCATTGGCAGTGGAAGGCGCCAGCGATGACTGACTGGCCGGCCGTGGATGAAAAGCGCAAAGAGGGTGATGACTTTCAGGCCCGGGTCTATGTGATCCGCAAAGGCTGGCTACCGTGGCAGACCCGGGCCATCAATTATGTCTGGTCCCGCCAATATCCCGCGGGCAGCCACTGGCCCAATCCGTTTGCAGGCCAGGCTCACATGGTGGTGGTGCAAGGCCCGGGGCCGGCACCGGGATGGCAAAGCTTTTCCCGGAATGTGCGTGAGGATTTTCGACGCTTCCACCAACTGGAGGTGGCGTCGGTGGATGCAGTGGCGATCATGACGGATGGAGATAACACCGGATCCAGTGTGTCTGCCTGCTACCGTTTACCTGCATTCCGCCCCCGGCCATAACTACCGGGTTGCGAGCACAGCGCTGCGCTGGTTATTATTTGAGCGTCTGTGGTTAGGCTGTCGAGGCAGGTTAACCACAGATTCCACAGCAAAGGCATGGCGATAGTGTTGTTTGGTTCGCAACGACCAGGCTCTCCCTTCCCAGACACCGTCTGCCGGCTTCCCTGTCTCCGCTTCTCCGTTTTTTCCGGTTCCGGCTGTCGCCGAACCGTCATCACTGCATGCTTACTATCGCTATCGACCCCATTTCTTCCAAATCTGTCTCGTTCGAAAAACAATGGCACTGGAGAGCTTGCCCATGAGTGAACGCATCCTGAGGCTGGACAAGGGGGGCACCCCGATTGAATGGCTGGACTGGCAGATGGCCGCCACACTGTATGCAAGGGGGCTGGTCACCTGGACGCTGGGTGAGGTGATTTATCGGCCCCGGGGGGGGATATGCCGGCATACCGGTGAGCGTTCCTCTCTGGAGTTGCATTCCATCATCGCCTGCGACGGGGTGATTCATGGTCACCGACGACAGGCCCCGCCACTGACCAACCGCGCGCTGTTTCGCCGCGACCAGCAACTCTGCCTTTATTGCGGTAAGCCGTTCCCGGAACGGGCCCTCACCCGTGACCACATTGTGCCCACCTCCCGTGGAGGGAGAGATATCTGGTCCAATGTGGTGTCGGCCTGCCGGCGCTGTAACCAGCGCAAGGGGAGTCGGCGGCTGGAGGCAATCGAGATGGAATTGTTGGCGCTGCCCTACGTGCCCAACATGGCGGAATATCTGGCTTTGATTAACAGTCACCGCATCCGCGGAGACCAGATGGATTTTCTGCGGCCCCAGTTTGGCAAGGAAAGTCGTCTTGCTCATGCTTTAGTATGAATTAGCCGATGATGTAACCTTATTTTTCATTTTGTTAGACAAATGTATGTCCCCCCTAAGGGATATTTCCTGTATAAAACGCGCACACGTCACAGGGATAATGTGAAGGGGCGCACGTTTGTACCGGTTGATGATACTTTTGGGCCTGACCTTTTTTGCTCTCTCCAGCAGGGGGGCGACAGCGCCTGATTCCGCTGCAGCTTTCTATTACGGGGATGCCATTCCCTGGGCAGAGCTGTCTTTGTACGACTACCCGGTGGTGGAACCCGGGCAGGCAGACAGCGTCCCCGCTGATTTTCGCGATCAATCCTTCTATGCCTATGTCAGCCTGGGTGAAGTGCTCGCCTCACGTGCCTACTTCTCCGCTATTCAGCCCGAGTGGCGATTGGGCAAAAACCCCAATTGGGGTTCCTTTATTCTCGACCAGTCTTCTCCGCAACTTCGTGCACTCTTCCTCGATGAGGTTTTCACCCCCCTCTGGGAGCAGGGCTATCGCGGTTTTTTCCTGGATACCCTGGACAGCTACCAGCTGGCGGTGACGGATGAGCCTGGCAGGCAGGCACAGCGTGCCGGGCTGGCGGCGCTGATCAATGCGGTGGGTGAGCGCTTTCCTGATGCCCGATTCATCTTCAACCGCGGCTTTGAACTGATGCCACTGATTACGGCGCAGGTTGACGCCATTGCCGCCGAATCCCTGTACCAGGGCTGGCAACCGGACAAGCAGACTTATCAGGCGATCCCCGAACCAGATCGTGCCTGGTTACTGGAAGCTTTCCGTCAAAGTCGGGAAACCTATGGGGTCGACAGCATCGCCATCGATTATGCGCCGCCTGCCGGCCGGGAGCAGGCGCGTAGTTTGGCTAAAAGTATTGCCGCACATGGCATCATCCCCTGGGTTACCAATCCGGCTATCGACAGCATGGGCGTGGGCATACGGGAAGTGGTGCCGCGCAAGGTACTGGTGATCCACGGAGGCAATGAAGAGCGTACCTGGGAATTGTCGGATGTGGTGCGCTACGGCTTGATGCCATTACAGTTTCAGGGGTTGGTGCCGGAAATTCTCGGTGTCGATGACCCTATGCCGTCCGGGGCGTTGCAGGGGCGGTACGCGGGCATCATGACCTGGCTGGAAACAGATGGCATCGCTTCTCCTGCCTTTGAGGACTGGCTGGTATCCCAGCGTGAAGCTGGAGTACCCATTGCCATGGTGGGGTATCCGGCGGTGGATCCACTGGGCCCCAATGGGGGGATCTTCGGCTTTCAGGGCCGCAACAACCCGCGCCAATTGCCCAGGGCGGTTACACAGCACCCTGATATGGGGTTTGAAGCGCCTTTGCCGGCCTTCATGCCAGTGGGGGAGCCGCTCTACAACACCCAGGTGACGACCCCCTGGCTGGAGCTGGTTTCCGGCACCCAGCACTACATGCCGGTGGCGATGACAGAGTGGGGGGGGTATGCCTTCAACCCCTATGTGATTCGTTCCACCCTGCCCACGGTTGAGGGCAAGGGTCTGGAGCGGTGGATGCTCAACCCGCTCACTTTTCTGCATGATGCCCTGCAATTGCCGGAGATGCCGATTCCTGATGTGACCACGGAAAACGGCAAGCGGTTGTTGTTCGCTCACATTGACGGGGATGGCTTCCCGAGTCTGGCCGAAGTGGAAGGCTATCAGGGGCAGCCGGATGCGCTGGTGTTGCTGGAAGAGGTACTGAAGAAATTCAAGGTGCCCACCACGGTGTCTATCATCGAGGCAGAGGTTTCGCCGCAGGGCCTGTATCCGAAAATGGCGCCGCGACTGGAGCACATTGCCCGGCAGATTTTCTCCCTGGCCCATGTGGAAGCAGCCACCCATACCTACTCGCACCCGTTCTTCTGGTACGACGCCGAAGAGTATCCCACCGAGCTGAATGGACCGGAGGGGCAGCTGCGCCTGCCTGTGCCGAATTACAGCATGACCTCGGAACGGGAAGTGGTCGGTTCAACCCGTTATATCGACGACAATCTTCTTCCGCCGGGCAAGAAAACCCGCATGGTGCTGTGGAGCGGAGATACCATTCCCAGCCCGGAAGCCCTGAAGCTGGCGCGTGAAAATGGCCTGCTTAACATGAATGGCAGTGACACCGTGATCACGAGAAGCTCGCCGACCTGGACTCTGATCAGAGGCATCGGGTTACCCAAGGGTGAGGAGTATCAGGTGTATGCGCCGAACCAGAATGAAAATATTTATACCAATGAGTGGAGTGGGCCTTTCTACGGTTTCAACCGGGTAATCGAGACCTTCGAATTGACCGAGACACCTCACCGGTTCAAACCGGTGGACGTCTACTACCACACCTACATCGCCAGCAAGAACGCCTCCCTGCAATCGTTGCTGGATGTCTATCGTTGGGTAGGAAAACAGGATCTGCATCCGGTTTTTGCGTCGGAATATGTACGCAAGGTGCTCGACTTCAACGACATGGTGATTGCCCGTGAAGGCGATCGCTGGCTGGTCCGTGGCGGCGGAGAGCTGCGCACCGTGCGCCTGCCGACGGCGCTGCCGCTGCCGGACATGACCAGCAGTGAAGGTGTGGCGGGTTACCACGAGGACAAGCCCGGTCGTTATCTTCATCTGGTCGGTGAGCAAGCCAGCTGGCAAGGCACTGCTTCGCCACAGGGCCCGTATCTGCAGCAGGCAAATGCCCGCCTGACAGCCTTTCAGAAACAGCCCGACGGGTTCCGTTTTTCCCTGCTCGGCTACGATGCTCTGTCATTCACCCTGGCCAACGTCAGCGGCTGCCAGCTGAAGCACAACGGCAGAGTGCTTTCCCCCACCCGTCGCAGTGGCGGCATCTATCACTACAGGAGTGCGCAGCATGGGCTCGAAGAGCTACGGCTTGAATGTTCGCACTGACCGCCTGAGTGTCGCCCGGTTGCCCGAACTTGCCATTTTGTTGACGGTGATTCTGGTGACCTTCTGGCTGGTGTTTCCGCGCAATCTTTCCGACATCCTGCGCAATTCCCATCTGGATGCGGTGAGCCTCAGCTACATGAAGGCATGGCTGCAAGCCAAACCAGATGACTATGAGCTGCGCTTGTTGCTGGCCAGGGAATTGATCGAACTGGGGGAATATGAGCAGGCTTCTTACCAGCTGGAGCTGATTCCGCGTGGCGAGCAATTTGGCTTCGAAACGGAAATTGCCTGGTTGACCTTGCGCCGTGACTTTATTCAGCTCATGGCGATCGAGCCGCCACAACGCCCGGGAACGGCTCTGTATCCACGGACCCGCGAAGGGCTGCAGGGGCTGGATATTAATGGTCTGAGTGCTGAAAGGGCGGATCAGGCTGCCGAAATGGCCATGGCCATGGGGCTGGTGGATCAGGCGGTACGTCTCTACCGCCAGTTGGCCGTCAATGGCCATGGCGCAGAGAAGCTGCACGCGCTTTCTGCCCGTCTGTTGCTGGGAGAGGGCCGCTACCTGGAAGCGGCGCAAGCTCACCTGGAGGCCATGGATGCCAGTGATGACTATGCGACCCGGCGCACGGCATTTCTCTCTGCACTGGAAGTGCTGCAAGCCGGAGAAAGGTATGAGGATGCGGTTCGTGTGATGCGCGAGCGTGACCAGGCCTTTTTGCAGGACAAGGATGTGTTGTACCGGTTAATGAATCTGTCGCTGGCCTGCGCCGATGTGTCCCAGGCACAACACTATGCCGTGTTGTTGCTCCGTCTTCCGGAGGACAACAATTGATGAAGTGGCGTGGAGTATTGTTTGCTGCCTTGCTGTTGAGTGGCCAGAGCCACGCGCAACAGCAGCCTGAGCCCTATGTGGAGTCGTACTATAACGACAGCTATCAGGTCTTTGTCGGCGCGGGCAACCTTGCCCGTGCCCGGCAGGTCATCGATAACGCCCTGTACTGGCGGCCGGGTGATGTGCGCTGGTGGGAACGGTTGGCCCAGGTAGCACGTTGGCAGGGAGATGCCCAGACGTCCCTGAAAGCCTGGCGCAAGGTGGCCGAACTGTCGGATTCCCGCCAGGCCTGGAATGAGGTCATGGCGTTGGCGCCGGCTGTCTACGATAACCGCTTGATGCTGGAGGCGTACCAGAAAACCCTCCGTGACAACCCGCGGGATGCGGCCTTGATTGAAAAAATTGCCCGGGAATATGAATTGCTGGGTCAGCCGGACGAAGGTGTGGCGTTTTTCCGGGACTGGAACCGTCGTTACCCAAGCCGACCAGCCCTCAGGCAGATGATGTTGCTTTCCCTGAATCAGGGGGCAGATCAGCAGGCGGCACAATACGCCCGAAACTACATGGATCGGTATGGCCCGCAGCACGACATGGCGCTGCATGCTTCACGGATACAATGGCTGCATGGTGATCGTGATGCCGCGCTGGATAACCTGTCAAAGGATGCGCAAGGGTTGGACTATTCCCCGCTGATCACCCGTCAGCTGGCAGTCATGGCCGCCGAGCAAGGGCGCTGGGATCTGGCCCAGGAAAACTATGAAAAGCTCATTGCCCATGACGATGACACCATTCCTGATCTCTACACCTATATCAATCTGATCCGTTACCGGGACCGGGATGAAATGGTGGCGTTGATGTCCCGGGCCTGGCGAAAGCTGGAGGATCCTGCTCTTGCGGTGGGGGTGCTGTATGCCCTGCAAGATCGAGGCGACAACATCGGCGTGCAGGTCTTTCTTGATCAGCTGAGTGGTGAGCAGCGGCAAACCCTGGAGCAATATCCGCCTTTCATGCAGTTCCAGGCCGCTTTCCAGCAACGTAACAACCGTCATAACGAAGCGCGCCGTTCGCTGCGTCAGGCACTTGTTCTGGCGCCGGATGATCGTGAATCGCGAATCAGCTGGCTGTGGCTGCATGTGGCAGCAGGCAACAAGGACATTCTGCGTCGCAGTCTGCGTGCCTGGGAAGATGAGGCTCGTCGCAGCAGTAGCTACTGGGAGGCCTATGCGGCGTCCTATTTGCTGCTGGGGGATACCGAGGCGGCGCTGCGTTACCAGAAAGCCATTTTGCAGCGCTCCCCCCGGGACTGGACCCGACAGTGGCAGTATGCACAGACCTTGATGGCAGCCGGGCGTACTGATGAGGCCTGGCCGGTATTGCGGCACCTGTGGGAAAACCAGCCGGAGCGAGTAGAGAAGGACCAGGCCAGCGAATACATCTACATGATCCAGGCGCTCAGCCAGTACTTCGAGAATGGCGATGCCTCATTGAATCGGGCCAACGCCGTTGCCAACGCTTCAGGCCAGCTGGACGACGCAGAAAAGGCTGAATGGCTGGCGCAATGGTCACAGCTGCAAACCAGCCAGGAGCTTGCGCTCGGTTGGTACCTGCGCAAGCTGCAGGCGAATGGTGAACTTCAGGGCGGAACGGCATTGGCGTATGCGTCCCTGGAATACGACATGGACGGTGTGGCACGCGCCCGTGATCGTTATGGTTTGAGTCTCTCCAGACAGGAAAAACTGGATGTGGAGTTGCAGCTCGATGAACCCGCCATGGCGGCTGCCACCTATGCCCTGTTGCAGCATCAGGCCCCCGAGTTGGCCGGCCGTTACAACGAGCAGGAGGAGCTGCTTTTACCGCTTTCGCGTTCCTCACAGCTGGATGCCGGAGTACAACGCATTGGCGCGCTGGATATCGAGGAATGGTTGTTCACCCAGTACCAGCCAGCAGGGCGCTTCAGCCAGTTCGCCGTGCAAGTGAATCAGCGGCGTTTCAGCAGCAATGATGAGACGCTGCTGATTATTGATGAAGAGGAAACCCGAATCGGTGCGTTCTGGAATTATCGCAGGGCCCGTTACCAGCACGAATTCTATGTGGGCCAGCGAACCCTGCTGGAAAACGAAGAAAGCATGGCTGCACTGGAGATGACGGCAGCGGTGCTCAGGGACTGGTCGTTGGGATTGCAGTATCAGTGGAGGATGCCGTCAGATGAATCGTCTCTGCTGATTCTGGGCGCATCCCGCACCGGGCATAAGCTAGCACTGGACTGGAACCCGACCCGCACCTGGCAGAATCGGGTGGATCTGGCGGATTACCAGTATCACGACCTCAATGATGAGGTGCTGGGTGACGGGCGCATAGTCAATATCGAGAGCAGCTGGCGCCCCTGGTTATCACGTTTCTCTCCGGGCATTCGCGTTATCCATACCCGCGCTGACTTTACCGAAGAGCGCCTCAGCATGGGCGATGTCAGACAGTTTATTCCTGTTGGGGAATCCGCCGCCGCCATTCCCCAGGATTACGACCAGACAGAGGTGATGTTGTTGCTGGGCTCGGCGGATATTCACATTCGTCCGCACCGGCTTCAGGCCTGGGCGGAGATTGGTTACAGCGAGAACAGCCTGTTTGAGGATGGCGTCAACGGGCGGCTGGGTATCGAAGGCCCATTGATCGGCCGTGATGCCTGGAAGTTGTTGCTGGAGCGGCAATTGAATACCGGTGGTAGTGATGAAGATAGCTACCGGGCGGCACTGGAATATCGAATTTACTATTAGGGAGCAATGTCATGAGAGTTCTCATCGCAGTGATGCTGATGATCGCAGTTGCGGGATGCACCCATGTCCGCAGCAGCAAGGGCGTCAATCTGTCAGGGGAGGGGACCTGGCTGGTTCTGCCGTTGGTTAATCGTACCGCGACTCCGCAAGCGGGCTTGCGGGCCTCGGCCATCGTCGAAGCAGTGCTGTATCGCCGTGGCGTGGCGCAGGTAGAAGTCTATCCGGAAACCGATAGCGCCGGCGTACTGTTTGAAGCCTCTTCCAGTGCCAGCCGCAACAAGATGGCACAGTGGGTCGCTACCCAGAATGCCCGTTACGTGGTGAGCGGGGTGGTGCATGAGTGGCGTTACAAGACTGGCGTGGATGGTGAGCCTGCCGTTGGCGTGATGCTGGAAATCCGTGAACTGCCTTCCGGTAAGGTCGTCTACAGCGGTACCGCCTCCCGAGCCGGTTGGGCGCGTGATTCGCTCAGTGAGATCGGTCAGAAAGTCATCGACAAACTCATCAAGCCGGTAGTGGACTGATGCTGGAACGGGTCGCCAACGGCAAACTGACGCAGTGGCTGTCCCCGTCCGTAAGGGTGGGCTGGTCCATGCTGGAGACAGTACTGCTGACGGCCGCAACTGTGGGCATCGGGCTGTGGTTACGCCCGGACGATCCCATGACGCTGACTGCCGAGTTCCACTGGATCATGCTGGTGCCATTGGTGATTGCCATGCGCTACGGCGGTCTGGTGGGCGTATGGGCCATGCTGTGTCTGATCGGTAGCTGGTTCCTGCTCAATACCTTTGGTGTGTATGGGCAGCAGCCGTTTCCGGAAGGCGCCATGCTGGGAGGCCTGATCTTCACTCTGGTCGCCGGGGAGTTTTCCGATCTCTGGCGGGTGCGGATGATGCGTGCCGACAGTGCTGCCAGTTATTCCCTCGAGCGGCTGCAAAACCTGACTCAGCGTTTTGTTCTGCTGCGTCTGTCCCATGACCGGCTGGAAGAAAATCTGCTGACCAAGCCCTATACGGTGCGTGATGCCCTGTTTCGGCTACGCACCCTGGCGCTGGAAGAAAGTAACGATGCCACCCTGCCTGGTGGGGACGATCTGCTTGGTATCCTGGCTGAATATTGCCAGTTGCAGCGGGCGGCGCTGTATCCCTGCCATGATGGCGTCATTAGTGATACCCCTGCGGCACTGCTGGGGGAGAACAAGCCTCTGGAAAAGAACAACGAGCTGCTGGCCCATGCCCTGGAGAATCAGTTGCTGGCCCATGTCCAGCAAGAGGGTGAAGAGAATTACCATGGTGCCTACATCGTTGCTGCACCGGTCTCCAACAGCGCCGGCAAGGTGATCGGCATGCTGGCAGTGGAACGCATGCCGTTCCTGTCGGTGAATTACGAAAACTTGCAGCTGCTGTCGGTACTGCTGAATTTCTATGCCGATGTGGTTTATGCCGGCAAGGATACCAGAGCGTTACTGGAGCAGTGGCCGGAACTCCCATTCCAGATGGCGCGGGAACTGGTAGCTCTGGGTCGTCTTCGTGAAGAAGGCAAGGTGGAAACGTCGCTGACCCTGTTTGTGGCAGACGACAGCGAACAGGCTGGCTTGATTCTGGATGCTCTGGCGCGGGGATTGCGCAGCCTGGATCTGGCCTGGTGGATATCGGATCGTACCCTGCTGATCATGATGCCCATGACCGGGGTGTCCGGCCTCGAAGGCTTTGTGTTGCGCACCGAGCAGTGGCTGCAGGATGAATTTGCTTTTATCAGCCTGCGCCAGGCCGGTGTTCAGTTCTTCTATCGTCACATGGATACCCGGCCCACCAATATCCAGCTTGTCGAGCTACTGGAGGCAGGCGGTGTCTAATTTCAAACTGCTCTTCATGGCTATCAGCTCGGAAATGGCTTCGCTGATGCTGTTACTGAGCGAAGACACCTCTGCCGGGCACTTCATCGCCTATCTGCTTGCCCATGGGCTGGCGTCGGCACTCATGTCCATAGTGGCGTGGCGTTTTCTGCCGCTGCGTTTCCGTACTCCGAAAATCCTGTCTTTGATGCTGATTTTCGGGTTTGCCTTTTTTATTCCCGCCATCGGGCTGTTCACTATTCTGGGTGGTGTGGTGGTGGGCGTCTGGTTGCCTGCCATCTTTCGTGAACGCCCCTTCCTGCTGGTGGACGCGCCATATTACACGCCGGTACAGGCTGCCACCGGCAGCACTTTCAGGCAGATTGATATTCAGAGCCTGTTGTCCAGTGATGACTCTCCGGATGCGCTGCGGATGCAGGGCATGCTGGTATTGAAGGACATGCCTGCCCGTGTCACCAGCAAGTTCCTGCGCGAATCTCTGGGCGATCGTTATGAAGACGTTCGTCTTTTGTCCTATGGCATCCTCGATCAGAAGGAAAAAGCCATCACCCGCGATATTGACCGCCTTTTGCAGTTGCTTGAGCGGGCAAAAAAGTCACGGCGTTACGGTCTCGCCCGTCGTCTTGCAGAGCTTTATTGGGAGCTGAATTATCAGGATCTGGTACGGGGTGATATCCGCACGCTTACCCTGGAGAAGGCCGCCTATTATGCCGATATGGCATTGATGGAATCACCGCAGGATGCGGGTTTGTGGGTGCTGCGAGGTCGTATCCAGCTGGCTCAGGGAAGTATCGGTGAAGCCCAGCAGTCGCTGGTGTTTTCCCGTCGTCTCGGACTGTCACCGAATCAGGTCAATCCGTGGCTGGCAGAGATTGCCATGGTGCGACGCCAGTTTCCGCTGGTGCGCCGCCTGATGAGTGAAATTTCCGATAACAGCCAGTTCACTCATCTCAATAAATCCGTTGAATACTGGAGAGGTAATGGGCTTTCCCACCGCTGACAAAGCTGACATCTGCCTGTTGCTCGAAGGCACCTTTCCGTTTGTCAGCGGCGGGGTGTCCAGTTGGGTCAACCAGATGATTCGGGGTTTTCCCGAATACACGTTTGCCTGCTGTTTCATCGGCAGCCGGCCGGAAGATTATGGCTCCATGAAATATGAGCTGCCGGACAATGTGGTGCATCTGGAAACCCACTATCTGCATAATCTGCAACGGGGCGCAGAAAAGCGGCCCATGAAGGGGGATGCCTGCGCCTATGAAAAGGTGGGCCAGTTTCATGAGCTGGTAAAAAGCGGCAAGCATCCGGAGCAGAAAGTGGCCATGCTCGAGGAAATTGTCAGCGAACTGGGTGATGGCAAGAAACTCTCGGAAGATTCCTTCATGCGTAGCCGTGCCAGCTGGGATTACATTTCCCGCTGCTATCGGGAACAGAGTCGCGATCCTTCTTTCGTGGATTACTTCTGGACCGTACGCATCATGCATTCCCCCATTTGGGCGTTGAATGACATTGCCGACAACCTGATTCCCGCCAAGGTCTATCACACCATTTCCACCGGTTATGCCGGTTTTCTTGGCGCCTTGCTCAAGCATCGCACCGGCAGGCCTCTGTTGCTGTCCGAGCACGGCATCTATACCAAGGAAAGAAAGATCGATCTGTTCCAGAGTGAGTGGATCAGGGATAACCGCGGGCTGGTGGAAAAGAACAACGCGGAGATGGCCTACTTTCGCGAGAAGTGGGTGAACTTTTTCACCGAGCTGGGCAAGCAGTGTTATCTGGCGTCCGATCAGATTGTGGCGCTTTATGAACGCAACCGTGAGCGACAGGTACTCGATGGGGCTCCTGCGGTAAGAACCTGCAATATCCCCAATGGCATTGATTTGCCCCGGCTGGAAAAAGTCCGTGAAGCGCGAGGCGATGAAGTGCCGAAGGTGGCCTGCCTGATTGGTCGGGTAGTACCGATCAAGGATGTGAAAACCTTCCTGCGCGCCATGCGTACCGTGGTCAATGATATCCCGGATGCCCAGGGCTGGATTGCCGGGCCAGAAGATGAAGATAGCGAATACGCGCAGGAATGCCGCGGTCTGGTGGCCAGTCTCGGGCTGGAAAAGAACGTCAAATTTCTGGGTTTCCAGAAGATTGATACCTTGCTGCCGAGGGTCGGTGTGCTGGTGCTCAGCTCCATCAGTGAAGCCTTGCCGCTGGTCATCCTGGAGGGCTTTGCCGCCGGTGTGCCCACGGTCTCCACTGATGTGGGGTCGTGTCGGCAGTTGATCGAGGGGCTGGGGCCTGAAGATGAAGCGCTGGGCAAGGCCGGAGAGATCGTCGGAATTGCGGATCCGGAGGGTCTGGGCAAGGCGGTTACCCGTCTGTTGACTGACAAGCCGGCATGGGTTGCCGCCCAGCAATCCGGCATCCGCCGGGTGGAGGCGCTGTACACCCAGGAATTGATGTTCTCCCGCTACCGCAAGTTGTACCGTCGTCTGATGGCCCGCAGTGGCGCGGTGGAGCAGGCCGCCCAGACACAGCAGGGAGGGCGTCGCTAATGGCAGGCATTGGCTTCGAACTACGCAAGCTGCTGCGCAAGGATACCCTGCTGGGTCTGATCCGTGCCTATACCTACGCCGGTGTGATCAGCTCCGGCCCCTGGGTGCTGTCGATTATTGGCATCCTGATTATCGGTATCTTCAGCCTGGGCACGGTGATTCCGGATGTGGCGGTGGCCCAGTTTCAGGTGTCCGTCACCTACCTGATTGCCACCAGCCTGGTGCTTACCGGCGGGCTGCAGCTGGCGTTCACGCGCTTCTGTGCGGACCGGGCATTTGAGAAACATGAAGAACTGATCCTGCCCAATTTCGGGGGCGTGACCCTGTTGCTGACCGCGGTGGCTGGTCTGTTGGGCCTGGCTGTGGTGATGTTCATGTTCCCGGCCGAAAGTATTCTGTTCCGGGCTTTGCTGGTGGCCTGCTTTGTGGTGTTGTGCAATATCTGGATCGCCACCATCTTTCTGTCAGGGATGAAGCAGTACAAGGCGATTCTGTGGCTGTATGGGCTGGGCTATTCCATTACCGTGCTTGCCGCCTATTGGCTGCGCTTCCTGAATCTGGAAGGGCTGTTGCTGGGTTTCCTGCTGGGGCAGGTGTCCCTGCTGACGGGCATGCTGGTCATGATCGTGCGCGGCTATCCGTCTACGCGGATCGTGTCCTTCGAATTGTTCAGCAGTAAATACCTGTTTGTGTCCCTGTTGTTTGTCGGTTTCTTCTACAACGCCGGAGTATGGGCGGACAAGGTCATGTTCTGGTACTTCTCCGGTACCGGCAGCGAAGTGATCGGTCCATTGCGCTCCTCGTTGATTTACGACATTCCCGTGTTTCTTTCCTATCTGTCACTGATTCCCGGCATGGCCGTATTTCTGGTGAGAATGGAAACGGACTTCGTGGAGTACTACAACAATTTCTATGGTGCCGTGCGTGGCGGGGGCTCTCTGTCCTATATCGAAGACATGCGCAACCAGATGGTGTTTGTGATCCGTCAGGGGATCTTCCAGATCCTCAAGATCCAGGCCATCGCCGCGCTGGTGATCATGGCCACCGGCGCCCAGATCTTTGCGGCTCTGGGAATTTCCGAACTCTACCTTCCCTTGCTGAAAGTGCAGCTGGTGGCGGCCACCCTGCAGGTGGTGTTCCTCGCTATCATCAACGTGTTCTGCTACCTGGATCAGCGGCGCATGCTGGTGTTGCTCTCAGGCCTGTTCCTGGTGCTCAACATCATCTTCACCGCCATCAGCCTGGATCTCGGCCCGCAATTCTTCGGCTATGGCTACATGGCTGCGCTGGCGGTGTGTGTGCTGGTGGGGCTGTGGCTGGTGAACCGCAAGATGAACGAACTGGAATACATCACGTTCATGTTGCAGTGACGCAACACGCAACACGCAACATGCAACACGCACCCAAGGCATGGTGTCCGTTGCTGAGGCTTTCGTTGTCCATTTGTGGGAGCGTGCTTGCAAGCGATTTGAGCTACGAGCGACGAGCTACGAGCTACGAGGAAAATCAAATGCCACCCCTGGATTGTACTCTGGTTTGTTTTTGATCTTCCTTGCAGTTCCCAGCTCGTAGCCCCAATCGCGGTGGAACCACCGCTCCCACAAAAGCCGGGGGAGCCCCATTGTGGGAGCTCTCTGTGCTCGTCAGGGTATGCTTGCAAGCGAATAGCCACCCCTTTCGTCTGCAAGCAGACTCCCACAACAAAACAGCTCCTGGACGACACCCCGGGTCTGGCTTTTGATCTTCCTTGTAGCTTGCAGCTCGCAGCACCAATCGCGGTGGAACCACCGCTCCTACAAAATAAGGGGGCTGCCAGGTTCCGGCCCACAGCATGCCCCTACCGGATGGTTCTTGCGTGGTGCATGTTGAGTGTTGCGTGAAGTAGCCACAGAGCGGCCAACGAGCGGCCCAAAAAAAACGGCGCCCAGTGGGCGCCGATAATAGTTTGGCTCGGGAGAGCTACACGGAGCGAACTCCGCAGTCGATGGATGGGACCTCATCGACCAAGTCATTATGTGGACAGGTGTTCGCATTCGCATTCGCCTTACAGACTTTTTGGCTGGCTCCTTAGGTCAATATTTGCACGACGTGCATTCAGGATTGGCCCGGCATCAGTCCACAGGGCCGCAAGCGCGATTGCCACAGCTTAACATGCTCTTTAAGTGACTGTTTTAGCTGGGATTCCAGGCCGTCAGGCCCGAAGTAATGAGCGTGCCAGCTCTTGAATGCCTCTGTTGCGGTTGGCTGAGCGGCCATCACCGCCAGGCTGTCCGCCAGTTTGCTACGTTGCCGCTGAGCCTCCGCCAGTGCCTTCTGTACCTTTGGTCCCCAGATATTGTCGAGCACATTGCGTAGTCGCTTTGCGCGAGTGCTGGCGCGGTTGCGGGGGCAGAGCACAGCAGGATCAACCGCAGCCAGCATCCGGTTTCCCCGTTCCAGGCTTTCCACTGCCTGTGCCTGGCGGCGTAAAAGCTGCCCCGCTGCCTGACTTCGAATCAGTTGCTCCAGGTGCAACTCCAGATCTACAGGCTGTTTCATTTTCCGGTTCTGTCCGTCAAACAAGGATGAGACCAGCATCTCCAGACCGGAAAGGGCACCCTGGCTGTCTCCGGCGGTAGCCGAGGGCGACAGGCTGAGAAAATGGCGCAGCTCCGGACCGGCGGCCAGTGCATTCCATCGTAGTCTGGGCAGGGTGGCCTGCTTGTTCTCGATAACCTGCTTTAGCACGCTGACCAGCTCGGGGTTATCCAGTGCACCGCTGGCCAGGCAGGTCTGCGCCTGTTCAATGAAGCGTTGTTCGTACTGCAGACGAAGGGACGCTGCCTGCAGTTTGCCCAACGCACTGTTGCGTTGACTGACCAGAGCCATCAGGTCGCAATGACGCAGCTCGATATAGTCGAGCAGATCAATGCGGTGCTCTGGTAACGAATGGCCAAGATCACGGTCGGAAGGATAGAGACGCAGTGGCAAGGGAGCTGGATCTGGTACCGGCAGGTCGGTGATACGAGACAACCGTTTCAGATAATCCTGCCAGCGGGCCGCATGAGGATCCGCGCCCAGTGACTGCCAGAGTAACAGCGCTGCCACTGTGCAGATCAGAAAAACCAGGCTCCACCAGACCCGTGGTTTCATGGCGATACCTCACGTTGCGCGACACTGGTTGGCCAGAGGCGCTTGGCTGGGGAAAGCCTTTCAGGGTACACGGAATTGCAGTACCGATGTGCTATGTTTGTCCGATTCATAGAACAAGGAAAGTCACTGATGCCAATGTCGTTCGCTACGGTTTTTCGCCTCCTGCTGATCACTCTCAGCCTGATGCTGGCGGCCTGTGATGACAAGCCGGATACAGATTCGCAGGCAGCCCATGACCAGCAAACAACAGAGTCGGTCACGACAACGTTAACGCAGCTGGACAACCGTTGGCAGCAGCATCTGGCATCCTCTCCCGCTGGCACCATCAGTGCCATGGCACCGATCACGGTGCGCTTCAGTCACCCCGTGTTTGAGCAACACAAGGTGGGCCAGCCGGTGTCAGGGGTGGTCAGTCTGAAGCCGGAGATCCCTCACCAGGCCGTGGCCGTTGCCGACGATCGTCTGGAAATACGGGCTGATAGCCCACTGAACGCAGGGCAGGCGTTGACTCTCAGCCTGTTTGCCCAGGGGCTGACCGGTGTGGATGACCAGATCCCGCCTGCCGTTTTCGAGCTTCAGGTCATGCGCCAGCAACTCAGTTTGACCGTTGAATCCCTGCTGCCAGCGGATGACGGCAACACCATGACGCTGTCTGGCAATCTGCAGACCCGTGATCTGGCCGGGCCGGAACAGGTCGAGCAGGCGCTCCGGGCCATGGGGCCCGGTGAACCGACCCTGAACTGGCAGCATGACGGTGCCGGCCTGCAGCACGGCTTCACTGTGACGGGCATCGCCCGGGGAGATAGCGAAGGCAAGCTCACGCTGGCCTGGAACGGCGCCCCGCTGGGGGTAGAAAACCAGGGTGAGCGCCATTATGCGGTCCCGGCCCGCGCTACCTTTGCGATCACCAATGTGCGCGCGGTGAATTACCCCGAGCCCCACCTGGAAGTGAATTTCTCCGAACCGCTGCAGGGTACCCAGAACCTCATGGGACTGGTGACCCTGGATCGTAATCTGAAACCGCGTACCGAAGTGGATGGCAGCCGGCTGCGCATCTATCCGGACGACAACAGCGAGGAAACGGTACGGCTGGTGATTGAGGGTGGCGTGCGCTCCGCCAAAGGCGTGCGGCTGAACAAGAAACTGGAACAGAGCATCACCCTGATGATGTCCCGGCCCGGAGTGCGCTTCGTGGGCGAGGGCACCATCCTGCCGGATGGCGATACCCTGAGCGTACCTTTCGAGGCGGCCGCCGCCGGTTCCGTCAAGGTTCAGGCCTTCCGGGTGTTTGATGACAACATGGGCATCTACCTGCAGGGCAGTGATCTGGACAAGGGCTACCAGGACAACCGCACTGGCCGTTATCTGTGGCAGAAGACTCTGGACCTGCCCGCCACGGGGGATGGCTGGCAACGCTACCATCTGGATCTTACCGAGCTGATGGCGCAACAACCCAACGGTCTGGTCATGCTGACCCTGACCCTGGATGGCGATGACATTCTTTACGATTGCCCCGCTGGTGCCCTGACCCGCAAGACCACGCTACCGGAAAACTATGAGGGCCCGGGGCAGGACTCCCCGGACGATCAGGTCAGCCGCTACTATGACGACGCCGGTTATCTGAGCTGGTACGAGCAGGATAATCCCTGCTCGGACAGCTATTACCGCTACAACGATCTGGCCTCCAGCACCCGTGCCTTTCTGGCGTCCAACATCGGCCTGATTGCCAAGCAGGGCGAGAATGATCGCCTACATGTGGTCGCTACCCAGCTGAACGACAATACGCCGGCGGCCGAGGTGGCCGTGAAAGTCTATAACTACCAGCAACAGCAGATCGGCATGGGCCTCACCGATGCCGAAGGCATGGTGCAGCTGAAACTGGACGGCACCCCGTTCTATCTCAAGGCCAGCAAGGATCGTGACACCGGCTTTCTCAAACTGGCTCGCAACCGGGCGCTGCCCACCAACCAGTTCAATACCGGTGGGGTGCGAGTGCGCGACGGCCTGAAGGGATTCTTCTATGGCGAACGGGATGTCTGGCGTCCCGGCGACGACATCTATCTGACGTTTATTCTGGAAGACGAAAACGACCAGATCCCGGAGGATCACCCGCTGACCCTGGACTGGTTCGACCCCCGCGGTAACAGGATTAACAGCTATACCCTGGAGGCCCCGCTCAACGGCTTCTATGCCTTCACGCTGAGTACGGAAGAGGATGCGCCCACCGGTAACTGGCGGGCCGTGGCCCGGCTGGGCCAGCGTTACTTTGATACCCCGGTGCGGGTGGAAGCGATCAAGCCCAACCGGCTGAAGATCGAGCTGACCCTGCCCGACAAGATCGCCGCCAACCAGGCCGAGCCGGTGGGGCTGTTCACCCAGTGGCTCAACGGCGCCACTGCCTCCACCCTCAAGGCCGATGTGAAAGTGCGCAGCCGGGCGGTGACTACCCGCTTCGACGGCCTGGACGCCTATGGCTTTGATGATGCCACCCGTGCCCTCGGCAGCGAGCCTTTTACCGCCTTCGAGGCCAGCGTGAACAGCGAGGGCAGGGCGGAGTTCCCGCTGACAGTGCCGGCCGAGCAGCCCCCGGGGATGATGCGCGCCACCCTTACAACCCGGGTGTTCGAAAACAGTGGTGACTACAGCACCCAGATTCGCAGTGTGCCGGTGTACCCCTATAACAACTGGGTCGGCATGCGCATTCCGCAAGGCAGTGGCTGGGGCGGCGCCCTGGCGCGCAATGAGCAGCATGGTATCGATCTGATCAGCGTGGACCGTGAGGGCCAACCCCAGGCCGGGCGTCCACTGATGCTGACGGTATATGAAATCGATTGGCGCTGGTGGTGGGACAGGGCCGGTGATGATCTCACCCATTTCATCAGTGATCCGCATACCAAGGTGATTCGCGAAGCGCAGCTCACCACCGATGCCCAGGGGCGCGGTCAATGGACCCTGAACGGGGAAGATTATGAGTGGGGGCGGCATCTGATTCGGGTCTGTGATCAGCAGAGCGAACACTGTGCCTCGCAAACCGTTTATCTGGGCTGGAGCTGGGATCAGGCATCCGGCAGTCAGGATGCGGCGACCCGTCTGAGCCTCGGCGCAGACCAGGACCGCTATCAGGTGGGTGACATCGCGCGCATCGAGCTGCCCGCTATCGTGGAAGGGCGCTTGCTGGTGAGCCTGGAAAACGGATCCGAAGTGCTACAGCAATACTGGCAGCCGGCCACCGGCGAAGCCCAGACCCTGGAGATTCCCGTCAGCGCCGATATGGCGCCCAACGTCTATGTACACGTGGCCCTGCTGCAACCCCATCAACGTAATAACGACCGGCCCATCCGTCTCTATGGCGTGGTGCCGCTGCTGGTGGAGGACCCGGCCACCCGGCTGGAGCCGGAAATCGATGCCCCGGCGAAGGTGAAGCCCGAGGAAACGTTTACCGTGGCGATACGTGAGAAACAGGGCAAGGCCATGGCCTACACCTTGGCGCTGGTGGACGAAGGCCTGCTCGGCCTGACCAATTTCCAGACCCCGAATCCTCACGATGCGTTCTATCAGCGCGAAGCGCTGGGCGTACTCACCTGGGATCTGTTCGATCTGGTAGCAGGCGCCTACGGCGCCGAGCTGGATCAGCTATTGGCGCTGGGGGGTTCTGACAGCGGCGATGATGGCCGTGACAAGCAACGCCGCCGGTTCCCGCCGGTGGTGGCGTTCCTCGGTCCATTCAGCCTTGAGGCCGGTGCTGCTGCCAGCCATGAAATTACCCTGCCGCCTTATATGGGACAGGTTCGGGCCATGGTGGTGGCGGGCGACAGTGGCGCCTATGGCAAGGCGGATACTGATATCACCGTGACCCAGCCGCTGACTCTGCTGAGCAGCTTGCCGCGGGTGCTTGGTCCGGGTGAAAGCGTGTCTCTGCCGGTCACCGTGTTCGTCACGGAAGACAGCATTAACAAGGTCGATTTGTCAGTGGAGGTGGACGACGCGCTATTCAGCGTGGACCAGGACACCACCAGCCTGACCTTCACCGGTCCCTCGGACCAGATTGCCATGCTGCGCCTCACGGCCAAACAGCAGACCGGGATCGGTGACATCACCGTGACCGCGAGGGCTGGCAAGCATAACGCCAGCGAGACGGTGCATCTGCCGGTGCGGGCCCCCAATCCGCCCACCACCCGAGATACCTTCAAGATGCTGCAGAAAGGCGAACTGTGGGCACTGGAAACCAACCCCCATGGCCTTCCAGGTACCAACAGCGCGTCGCTGGCGGTGAGCACCCTGCCGGCCATGGGGCTGGAGCGCCGTTTGCAGTATCTGCTGCGCTATCCCCATGGCTGTATCGAGCAGACCACCTCGGCGGCATTGCCGCAGTTGTATCTGTCCCAGCTGATGAATTTGAGTGAGCAACAGAAGCAGGATATCCAGACCCATATCGATGCGGCCATCACCCGACTGCAGCGCTTCCAGTTGTCCAGCGGTGGTTTCAGCTACTGGCCGGGACTGGCCGATGCCAATGACTGGGGTACCACCTATGCGGGTCACTTCCTGCTGGAAGCGCGGCGGCTGGGTTATGCGGTGCCGGCCTCGGTGCTGGATAACTGGGAAGCCTGGCAGATTCGACGCAGCCAGACCCTGGGCGAGCGCCCCTGGCAATGGAATGCGGAAGCCTACCGCCAGTACACCCTGGCGCTGGCAGGCAAGCCCCAGGTGGGCGCCATGAACCGCTTGCGTGAACGTCTGCAGATGGCGCAAAAGGATTACCGCGGCAGCAGCAGTTATCACAGTGGTCGCTGGTTGCTGGCCGCCGCCTATCAGCAGATGGGCCTGTCCGATGTGGCAGCCGAACTCACCACCCTGAGCAGCGACAATGTGCAGCAGGATGGCGCCAGCTACACCTATGGTTCAGCGCTTCGTGATCAGGCAATTCGACTGACCGTGAGCCAGGCCCAGGGTCGTGACCAGCAAGCCTGGGCGCTGGCCAAAGACATTGCCGAACAGCTGTCTGCGGATCACTGGTACAGCACCCAGACCACCGCCTGGTCACTGATGGCCATGGCCCGATATGCAGGCAGCCAGAGTGATGACAAGTCCTACGCCTATGCGGTGAAAGAAGGTGAGGGCGGTTGGCAGGATATCGCCGCCACCTCGCCGGTGACCCGTCAGCCGCTGGCCAGCGGTAAGCAGGCTCTCACCGTGCGCAACGACAGCGAGCGCAAACTGTTTGTCACGCTAAGCCAGACCGGCACACCCGCGCCGGGCAACGAGCAGGCCCTCAGTGAAGGGCTGTCGCTCAGCGTGCGCTTCCTGTCTGACGGCGCGCCGATCAACCCGGCCAGCCTCAAGCAGGGGCAGGATTTCACCGCCCTGGTCACGGTGCAGAATCTCACTGGCCGCACCCTGGAAGATGTGGCGCTGACCCAGATCCTGCCCTCCGGCTGGCAACTCACCAGCAGCCGATTGGATGGCAGTGCAGACAACAGTGAAGGTGTTACCTGGCAGGACCTGCGTGATGACCGGGTCATGCATTATTTCGATCTCAAGCCCGGTGCCAAAAACAGCCTGACCCTGCAGGTAGAGCTTAACGCCTCCTTTGCGGGCCGGTACTATCTGCCCGCCTGGAGCGTGGAAGCCATGTACGATGGCCGCTATCAGGCGCGTAGCAAAGGCCAATGGGTCGAGGTGAAAAGATAAGGACGCTGAATGCCTGATGCCGGATGCCGGACGAGAATCCAGCCCGTCCGGCGTCCGGCGTCGTGCAATCCTGTCATCCAGTCTCGCAACCCTTAATCACGAATTGAATCAAGGAAAAAGCAGCCATGATGAAATGGCGGTTGATCCTGTCCAGCACCGCTCTCGCGGTGGTGTTGTGCATGTGGTACTACACCTTCGTCTGGCAACAAGGCCAGCCACCGGAAGGTGGCGTGAAAGTAGTACAACAACGCAGCAGCGACGGGGTCGACTGGTACATTACCCTCCATGACACCGGGCAGACCCATTGGCAGGCCAACGGCAGCAACTTCGAGCTGACAATCGACAAGCTGGGCAATGATGGTTTTGCGGTGGACCTTGAATACCAGAGCGGCCAAGTGCGACGTCACGTTCAGCAGAAACTGCGACTGGAACCCGGCCTTAGCCTGATCGCCGCCTTCGGTGAAGATCAATACAGCGAAACGCCCAACCGGGTGCTGCTGGATCGGGTGGTGGGGGGAGAATAGTCACGAGCTACGAGCTACGAGCTACGAGCTACAAGCTACAAGCTACAAGCTACAAGCTACACCGATTGGATTAAGAAAGGCCGACAAGTTCCCGGGTTATCGGCATTTCTACGAAGCCGCTGTGGGAACGTAGCGAAGCGGAGTAACGCACGAAGTGAGGCCCGAAGGGTGAGCGAAGCGAATAACGAGCCTGCTCGCGATCCGAGCCTAAGCGAGGTAAGGATTCCAGAGGCTCTGTTCGAACTGCAGGAGCTCGAGGTGCGAACCTGCGGTGAAAGTGGCACTTGCCTGGAAGGCGAATGCTCGCCTGCAGTTTCATCGGACCGATAAAGGTGTTTGTCCTCGCCGCGACGTACCCTGACGAGCATAAAGGCCCAAAGGGGTGTAACGCGACACCCCTCTGGCATTCCGGCCATTCCCCGGTATGGGAATGGCGCTCCAGCGGGCAAAACATGTTTTGCAAACCCCGCTTACGCCCCCCTTGCCCCGACTCCGTTCGACTCGCTCCGCGGGCACACTCCGGTACTCACGATCTGGCGGACGCAAAAAAGACTCGCTCCGCTCAGACAGGTTTTTTGCTCTGCGCCGCCAGATCCTTCCGTTCCTCGATTCACTCTAACGGGGACGATGCCGCGCTGATGGCATTGGCATTCTTTTCTCGCGCAAACGTTCGAGATAGCTGTAGGAGCGGTCGTTCGACCGCGATCCGAGCCTCGGTGAGGTAGGGACTCCAGAGCCTCTTTTTGAGCCGTAGGAGCTTGCCTGCAAGCGATCCGAGCCTAAGCGAGGTAAGGAGTTTCGAGTTGCGAGAAGCGAGTTCAGAAAGTCATAACCCTGAATATCTTGCCTGGTTGTTTTTGATTTTCGAAACTCGCTTCTGGAATCCCTGCCTCGTCGAGGCTCGGATCGCGAGCAGGCTCGCAAGCTCCCACAGCAGGCTCGTGCGAGTCTTGTCGGATGCAAAAAGGCCCGCCCGGTAACCCGGGCGGGCCTTTTTGCATCAGGCGTCTGGCGCCTTTGTTGCTTACTTGTCAGAGCTTTAGAAAGAAATGCGAATCCCGGCACCCACCGCATCCAGCTTGGCATCGTTGTCAAAACGCAGGTATTCCGCGTAGACATACAGCTTGTCCATAATATCCACGGTGGCGCCGAGGCCGCCGAATGGATCAGAGGAGGAGTCGTCATCACTGAACGAGCCGTTCTTGATGTCCACATCGGTGCTGGCAAGACCAGCCTTGCCATAGAGGCCAACCGGGCCCAGTTCAAAACTGAGCAGCCCGGCCACTGTCAGTGCGCCGCCTTCAATGGTGGTGTTGTCGTCGGCTTCCAGCTCGCCGAAGTCATAATAGCCCACCTCGGCACCAATCAGTTCGATAGGACGCCAGCCAAGGAACAGGGCACCGGTGGTGCTGCTGTCGTCAAAATTCACGTTCTCGATGTTTTCGTCCACTGAGACATCATAGAGACCGGCGCCGATGTAGAACTCCGCGCTGGCCAGGGGGGCGAGGGCCAGCAGGCCGGCGCCAAGCAGAAGCGAGTAGCGTTGTTTCATTATTGTCTCTCCCTGAGTGATGATCCTGTACAGTAATACCCGATATGACGTTCCGGCGTAAGAGGAAAAGAATGGCAGTGAGACCGGGTTTGTATCTTCAACAGCAATGGCTCGAAGGGATGATCTTTGACCTCGATGGCACTCTGGTGGATTCCCGGCTGGATTTTTCCGCTATCCGCTCGGAGCTGGACTGCCCTGAAGGTATCGGGGTGCTGGAATTTATTGCCACGCTGCCGGTGCAGGAGCAGCCTGACGCCCACGCGGTGGTGCTTAGGCACGAACGGGCCGGGGCCGAACGGGCAGAGTGGATGCCGGGGGCACAGGCTTGTCTTCAGCGCTTGCGGGCAGCGGGTATCCCGGTGGCGATCCTGACCCGTAACGCCAGTGATATTGCAAAGCTGACACTCTCACGGCTGGGGGCAACGGTGGATTGTTTACTGGCTCGTGAAGATGCGCCACCCAAACCGGCGCCAGATGGATTGCTGCATATTGCCAGGCACTGGCAGCTGCCTGTTAAGCAACTGGCCTATGTGGGGGATTTCCGTTTCGACCTGGAAGCCGCGCACAATGCCGGCATGGCTGCGGTTTACTACGATCCGCAGGGCTCAGCCGAACACAGCCCGTTGGCTGACATCATCATTAACCATTTTGATGAGTTGCTGCCGGGGGACCGCTGAGGAGAGGCCTTAGCGCGGCCGGCGCAGCATGCCCCAGTGCATCACCGCACCACCGGGAAGATAGCCATGGTGAGCAATTTCAAAACCGAAGCGCAGATAGAGCGACACGTTTTCCGGATTGTGGGTATCCAGATACGCGGGTATGCCCTCACGATCAAGCTTTTCCAGGGTGGGTTTCAGAATCGCTGAGCCCAGCCCTTTTCCCTGCTTGTCCGGCTCCACCCCGAACGTACTCAGATAATAATGCGGTTCATTGATGATGGTGTTCTGCATGGCATGCATGTCTTCCAGTGCATTGAGCTGGCGCTGAATCGCCATTGGCCCCTGAACAAACAGCGCGGGAATCACGCCGAGTCGCAGTAAATCCATCTTCGAATGCTCAATGGCATCGGAAGGAAGCCACAGGGCGGCGCCATCCGTGCTGTTTCCATTACAGATAATGTCGCCGTTCAGTGCCGTATGCCGGAGCAAGAAGCGGAAAGAATGGAAGCACTGTTGTGGACGCCTGGCGTGGTTCGGGAAGAAATGGACAAAAAGCGGGTCGTCGTGAAATGCGCGACTCAGCATTCTGGCAAGCGTATCGGTCTGTGCATGGAACTGTGTAGTCATTAGTGAACTGATCCCGTTCTTTATGTGTAAACGACTCACACGCTGGCGGATATGCTGGTCTGCGGCAATTTGTATGCGCTGTCTTGCAATCCTATAGGGCTTAGTTGTCCTCTGCGACTAGTAGTCATGGATGTATACCTAAAACGGTAAAATTCAGGATGAATACATGGTGTATATGGCGAGTTTTGATGAGGAAATGAGTACGAAAACTATGGTATAAACGTCATGCCTTTAAGGAAAAGGCCAGGTTTTAATTTACGTAACAAAGAAAGGGATGAATATTATGTGGGGGAAATTTCTCTCCGGCGCTTTCGTAGCCGGGTCTCTTGCTCTGTCTGGGTGCGGCGGCGACAGTTCCGATAGCGTTCCACCTCAGAAGGCATCAGCAGATGCTTATTTTGTCGACAATGCAGTAACCGGACTGCGCTACCAGTGCAACAGTGGTAATTTCAAACTGACCGGCGAACAGGGGCTGCTGACCTGTAAAGTGGGGCAGACGGTTAGTTTCTATATTGGCGACATTCTTCTTGGCCAGACCAAAATGGCGGCAGGGGCGGGTTTTATCACTCCGCTGACACTGGCAACGATTGCCGATGTCATTGATGAAAACAAGATGGCCAACATTGCCCGTTTTCTGATTAGTCTCGATATGGACGGAAATCTGGACAACGGGATTCAGATCGATCCTGCAGTTCATATCGATACCGGCCTGATGCTTGATTTCAGCCAGGTTCCTGCAAGTTTTGCAACAGCGGCTGGACCGGTTCTCACGGCGTTGAGCCAGGCAGTGGACGGCTCCTTTGTTCTGGTGTCTGAAGGTGAGGCATTGGAGCATCTGGTAGTTGGCCTCTATGTGGCCAATGCCGGCTACTACGAAGGCTCAGTTAACCGCGGAGACGGAGGGCGTTCCAAGCTGGCATTCCTGGTTACCCGTGAGGGCGCGGCCTATGGTGTCAACCGCACGGTAGAGGGTATGTATGCGGCCTCAGCCTTCGATGAAGAGTCAAGTCAATTTGATGAATTCGGTTCCGGCGAATACTTCAAGGTAGATGGAAACACAGGGGCAACTTACTTCCTGGATGCTCAGGCTGGTGGCGGCAAAGTTACCGGTTCTGGCATGGAACCGTTCCCGACGTTTACGGCTAGCCGCAAGGTGGCCTTCGACCCACTCGCGCAGTTTGAACTTGTTGAAGATCTGGATCAGCTGGTTCCATTCGCGATTGATCTCACCGGCAACGAAGATTATTTCATCATCGATTATGATCCAGAAGGCTTGATGGTTGGTACCTTGTACTCCGCTTGGGGGGCCACGCCGCCATCGAACAATCCTGAGAATGAAGCTGTACCCTACGGCATTGTTGTAGCCGATATGGTGAGCGGGCAGGATGGTGTGATGCGCCTGATGGCGTTGTCTACCAACGGCTATGTGGTGGATATGAGCATTGATTTTAATGGCGAAGAGCCTGTTTTGAATGCCAAATGGAAGCATGTGTTTGAAAATCGAAATGGCGTAACTTCCACCTATGTTGCCAATTTCGAGTTCGGCGATGGTCCAGAGCCTGGTCCTGAGCCTGTGCCTCTTATGGCTACTGAAAAAACAAAAACGGTAGAGCCGGGACCGGGACGTCGAGGGTCAGGTTCGTCAGGAATGTTCAGATAAATGTCTGCACCATAAAAAAGGGCGCCTTTTTGGCGCCTTTTTTGTGCATCTAAACCCTGTGCTGTGAATAAGGCTTGGGTACCTTTGCGGTGAGGAGGCTGGCAAGAAGTGCCCGATGACTCTAAGGCCATGTGTCGGCAGATTACGTTCTACAGCACAATCCGGTTCCTGCCTGTCGCTTTTGCCTGGTACAGCTTTTCATCCGCGTTGCGCGTCATGGCATCCAGGGTGTCACCGTCGGCGCCCAGCTGGGCAATGCCGCCACTGACCGTCAGAGTGACGGGAGAACCATCCAGATCGACCGCAGCGCGGGCCAGCTTGTGACGGATCTTTTCGGCCACCAGCAGGGCCTGTTCTGCATCCGTATCCGGTAACAGCAAACAGAATTCCTCGCCGCCCATGCGTGCCACCAGATCGGTCTGGCGCACGGTGGCACGCATCAGGTTGGCAAAATATTGTAGCGCCTTGTCGCCGGCGGCGTGCCCCAGGGTGTCATTAATGCGTTTGAAGAAATCCAGATCCAGCAGTACCAGTGTCAGCGGGCTGGACTGGCGCTGATGGCGCAGCCGTTCAAGATCGAAACGGCTTTGCAGGTGGGCCCGATTGGGTAGCTGCGTGAGCGGATCGGAGTGGGCCTGGTGCGTGAGCCGCTGCTCGGATTGCTCCCGGGTAATTTCATAGACATGGGAAAAGGCCACCAGACACAGGGTCAGTACGGAAATATTGGCCAGCACGGCAGGCCGCATCATGGTCGGATCATCACCAAAGCGATGAAAGAAGATGGCAGCGGCAATGCCTATATAGAGCAGCGTCAGCCCCAGGCCTTTCACCCGTCCAAGCAGCAAGTGCGCAACCATGGGGATCAGAAAGATCCAGATGAACACATTGGCGGTGGATTGCGGCGAGTTCATCGCCACCATCATGATGGTGAAAAAGGGAAACAGATACGCCATGGCCCAGAATTCCAGCCGCTGGGTATCACGAACTACGAACAGCAGGATCATGGAGTAGGTCGCCATGATCAATTCAGCAATGGCAACCACGGAATTGTTCTGGCGGAAATTGATCCAGGCGAACAGCAGGCCGCTGAAAAAGGTAATGATAAGCAGGGCGTTCAAAAGGGCTTTGCGATAGGGGCGGGCCAGGTGCTGCTGGTAACCGGGGGGGCTGAACATTGTGATGACGGTTCCTGAATGCGATGTGATATCCCTGCGCCATTACTGCGCAATTTTTATGCTATCAGAGGCGGTGGGATTGGGACAGGGGAAGTCGCGAATACAGGAAGGTCGGGTAGGGTGAGGCTGCCAGAGTGGCAGCCTCTCAAGAGGGTTATCCGTTTCGAGATGGCTGGATGTTGCGGCGGGCGAGCAGAAGCAGGGCGAATAGCCAGATCCCGAGGCTGCCTCCACCTCCGCTGCTGACAGAGGCCGTGGCTGCACTGCCGTCCCCACTTGCGCTGCCAGCCCTTAGCCTGTGCATGTGGGTACCGTTGCTGTCTACCCCCACGGTGACTATTCCGGCAGAGGACACGCTCGCATGCTGGCCAAAATCTCCCCCCCTTTGTGGCTTTCCCGCCAGCAGCTGGAAGGTCTCCAGGTCCTCGCTGGCCAGGAATAGCGCCACACTCGAGCCGAACGAGTCCCCGATTCTGACTGAAAGCGACAGGAAATAGATGCCGTCCTGTTGACCAGCCAGGACCGGGTACCACTCAAAAATCTGATCTTCAAACGCTTCGGGTAACACCGACAGGGGAGCCCAGTTAACGCCGCCATCGTTGCTCACATAAGGGCCGTCCTTGACCAGCATGAGAATCCGTTCTCCTTCGGCAAAGAGCGCAAGGTTGTAGCCAGGTTGGCTCCCCGGGAGCAACTCGGTCCACGCCTGGCCGTCTTCGGAGCGGTAGAGATGAGTGGTAGGGGCAGGGCCATCCACGGTCTCCTCGCGCAGCAAGTACACGGCGTTTCCAGCGGTCTGCAACTGAAAGACATTGGCGCTGCTGCCTTCCGGCATGGCCAGCACCGGACTCCAGTTACCTTCGGCGACTTCGCTGCTGACCTGGCCATCACTGGCGGCGATCTGGGTGCCGTCAGGTAGTACCGCATAATGCTGTACGAAGGTGAGCCCGGTATCGGTGCCGGCACTCCAGGCCAGGGCATCGGCGGAGGTGTAGAGATTGCCGCCCAGGCTGGCGACATAGTCACCGGTGACCGGGTTCTCGTGCAGGTTGAGGCCGCCATCGCCGGTATCGATCACCTCGGACAGTTGCCATGCCTGGCCATCGGTGCTGACCTGGGCCTGTAGTCCGTTTTCAGTGAAGCCCAGTCCGACAAGGCGATCATTGCGGATGACGGGGGCCGAGCTCAGGAGATCAGGCTCTGCCGTGGTGAGCGTGCCGTCAGCAGTACGTAGATAGAAATGTCCGTCATCGTCATTGTAGAAAGCCAGTCCATCGTTGAAGGCATTTGGGCCTGCAGTAATGTCACCAAATTCAGGGCCGGCGCCACTGAGGTTGAGAGGCTCCCAGTAAAAGGGCGCCGTGCTGCCTGCCGTATTGACCTGATGGGCGGCAAAGCGCGTTAGCCCCGGGTTTTCGTCGCTGCCAGAGACAATGGTGAAGACCAGTGCGGAATCGTTTTGTCCGGCGAATTGCCAGGTGATTTCACCCTGGTCTCCAGGTTGATAATCGCGGTCGGGTTCGTCGTGGCAGTACCAGCTATATCCATCCCTTGGAAAGATGTCTTCCATATACGTGCTTCGACCGGCGTTCTGCCCCGGTGTGCTGGTAAACGACTCCGAAGAAAGGGTGCCTTTGACAGACGCCCCGGTGGGACCGCCCCATGCTGTGGGCGCATTGATGCAGGCATAGGCCACGCCGTCCACTGGGCCTTCGGTGTTGATGAAGCTGCGGCTGATGCTCAACGTACTGCCTGCAGAGTTGGTGATATTGAGTTCTGGTATATCCGATTTGCAGCCAAGCAGTGCAAGCGAGGTTGCACTGGCCAGGATGGCGCAGCGACGAAACATGGAATCCCCCCAAGGTATTCGCAAGTCAGGTAAGGTGTTTTGGCTGTTATACCGTTTTGAGTGCCGGGATTTATCCCGCAAAAGTACCAACTTCAGGCAGGAGATCTGTGATTGCCGGCCAAGCCCGATAAGATGGGTCTGAAACGGGGAAGGGGGGAGCCATGAAAAAGCTGATACGCGGACGCTTGTTGTCCGGGCACAACGCCGTGCCTGATCCAGAGGGGATCAGCGAGGTGGAGCGCCAGATATCACTGGAATCCATAGGCCAGTTAATGACGTTGGCCAAGGGCACCACTTTTCCCAAATTTGCGGTGGTCTTTCTGGCGGCAGCGGCCCATGTAGACCGGGCGCCGCTGTGGTTACTGATCGTCGGTGCCATGGTCATGCTGGTGGGGATCCTCTATCAGGAAACCCTGGCGCGGCGATTTCTGGCGGCGGACGTGGGTACCGGCGAGATTCTCGGCTGGGAACGTCGGTTGGTGTATAGCTGGCTTTATATGGGCCTGTGCTGGGGCATCGTCATTGCCGGCCTCTATCAGCGAGACGCGCCGGTGCAGCAAATTTTTCTGGTTACCATCGCGCTGGCGCTGGGCACCGGCAATATCATTCCCGCCCATTACTGTCTGCCACTGTTTCATGTGTACGCCGCACCCATCTTTATCAGTCTGGGCGGCAGTTTCATCTACCAGGCCGTCAGTCTGGATACGCCACTCTATGGGGTGCTGGCGGTGGTGATGGTGTGGGTCTACCTGGCAGGCACCGGCTTCGCCCGGATCCTCAATGATTCATTGCGGGATCAGATTCGCATGCGTCTGGAAAGCCATACCCTTTCCGAGGAGCTTGCCGACAAGCAGCGTGAATCCGAGCAGGCGACCTTGGCCATGTCTCGCTTTCTGGCGGCGGCCAGTCACGACTTACGCCAGCCGCTGCATGCCTTGTCCCTGTTTATCGACGTGCTTCGGGATGCCCGCAGTGATGAAGAAAGAGCCAAGCTGTTTCCCCGGGTGCAGCTGTCCCTGGAAGCCCTGCGAAAGTTATTTGATGCCCTTCTGGATGTGTCGCGGCTGGACGCCAACATCATCAAGCCGGATTACAGTCACTTCAATCTTCAGGAAACGCTGCAAGGTATCGCCGAAGAATTTCGCGATGAAGCAGAGAAAAAATCGCTCAGGCTTCGAGTCTGGGCGCCGCCGGTGATCGTGGTCAGCGACAGGCTGCTATTGGAACGCATTCTCCGTAACCTGATTGGCAATGCGGTGCGCTATACCGAGCAGGGTGGGGTGCTGGTGGGCTGCCGGATTCGCCACGAAAGCGTCAGGGTGCAGGTCTGGGACAGCGGTGTCGGCATTGCCGATGAGAGTATCGATGACATCTTCCGTGAGTTCCATCAGCTACATAATCCGCATCGTGATCGCAGCCAGGGGCTCGGCCTTGGGCTGGCACTGGTGCGCAGGCTGTGCGCCCTGATGCAACTTCCCCTGCAGGTGCGATCGGTGCCCGGTCGCGGTTCGCTGTTCGAGGTCAGTGTGCCCCGGGGCAACAGTGCGCTGGTGGAATCCAGTCTGGGTCGGCCAGCCAGCAATCACTGGGACTTGAAGGGCCGTCATGTGGTGGTGATCGATGATGAGGTGGAGATTCTCGATGCCATGCAGACGTTGCTGGAGAAGTGGGGTTGCATCATCACCGTGGCGGACAGTCTGACGGATGCCATCAGCGCCCTGGACGCGACTGATACTCCCCCGGAACTGATTCTGTCGGATCTGAGATTGCGGGATGGGGAAAGTGGTGTGGATGTCATCGATGCCCTGCGTGAACGCTATGGCGAACACCTCAATGGCATTTTGATTACCGGTGACACCGAGCCGGGCTTGCTCGACCGGGTAGCGGCGACCGGCTATGAAGTGATGCAGAAACCGGTCAGACCGGCGCAGTTGCGCACTACCATGCACAACGCATTACCGCGGGTTTGATCAGGCGCGATCAGGGCTCCAGCAATCCCTTGTGCATGGCGTTCTGGACACAGATGGTCCGGTTGTTGGCTGCCAGCAGCACAAACAGGGCGCTGACATGGGATTTCACCGTGTGCTCGGTAAGAAACAGGGTGTTGGCAATCTGCTTGTTGGAAAAACCTTGTGCCATCAGTTTGAGCACGTCGTACTGACGCCGGGTGATGCCACTTTCCTTCAGGGCCATATTGTGGGTGGCCGCATCCGGTGGCCGGCGAGTGCTCAGGCGATCAATCTGTTGTTCCACATGGGGCGGCAAGTAGATGTCACCCTCCAGTACCTGGGCCAACGCCTCCTGCATTTGCTGGCTGCTGTAGCTTTTCGGGATAAACCCCAGGGCGCCCAGATCCAGTGCCGCCTTGATCTTGCCCAGATCCTCCTCCCCGGAGACCACCACCACCGGCAGCCGAATGCGCCGGCTGTTCATGCTTTGCAGCAGTGCAAGACCGTCCATACCGGGCATGCACAGATCGATCAGGGCGAGATCCAGTTCGCCGGCATCCTCCAGGGCATCCAGCGCGGCTTCCACGCTATTCGCCTCGCGAACCTTGGTGTCCGCTTCCAGCCTTTCCAGGATATGGCGAATACCGTCCAGAAAAAGCTGATGATCATCTACCACAAGAATATGCATGCCCACCTCGTCCCCGCTTGCTGCAGATGATTAGATCATAAATTGAATAGGGCTGTTTCATACTAACGAGGGAGAAGGCAGGTATGGATTCCAGAACCTCTGTTTGAGCCGTAGGAGCTTGCCTGCAAGCGATCCGAGCCTTAGCGAGGTAAGGATCCCGGAAGCGAGTTTCGAGTCACGAGTTTCGAAAATCAGAAAACAAAAATCAGGTAACCGGTTTGAGGTTTTGCCTTTCGAAACTCGCTTCTCGAAACTCGAACCTATACCTGACCGAAGCTCGTAGCCCCGCTACTAACCCTTCCCTGCCAATCGCGTGCAGGCATACCCTGACGAGCACAGAGCGCTCCCACATTGGGGGAGGGCACCCCTGGTTCTGTGGGAGCGGTGGTTCCACCGCGATTAGTAGCTTCAAGCTGCAAGCGACAAGCTACAAGGAAGATCAAAAGCCAAATCCGTGGTGTCGTCCAGGGGGCGCCTATTTGTGGGAGTCTGCTTGCAGACGAAAGGGGGCGCAATTCGCTTGCAGGCAAGCTTCCTGCTGCGTGAAGCGTGCTGCGCCTCCCTGAACTATTGGCGCAGCCACACCTTTGCGGCCGTGGTGGACAGTGCTAGCGTCAGGCATCGTGAATTTTTGCTGGAGAGAGGCATGTCCCAGGAAGCTCGTACCGTGATGGTGACCGGTGCATCCGGTTATATCGCTGGCTGGATTATCAAGTATCTGCTGGAAGAAGGGCACACAGTCCATGGCACCGTTCGTGACCCGAACAAAACCGCCAGTGTGGCCCACCTGCACAAGCTGGCCGAGCAGGCTCCGGGAACCCTGAAGCTGTTCAAGGCCGATCTGCTGGATGCGGACAGCTTTGATGCCCCAATGCAGGGCTGTGACATCCTCATGCATACTGCCTCGCCCTTTGTGCTGGACGGCTTTACCGATGCCAACGAAGCGCTGGTGCGCCCGGCAGTGGAAGGCACCCGCAATGTGCTCAATGCCGCCAATCGCTGTGAGACTCTCAAGCGAGTGGTGCTGACCAGCAGTGTCGCGTCCGTGTATGGCGATGGCACTGACATGAAGGGTAAAAGCGCGTTCACCGAAGCTGACTGGAACACCACCAGCAGCGTGGACCATAACCCCTACCAGTTTTCCAAGGTGGCTGCCGAGCGGGAAGCCTGGAAGATTCATGATGCCCAGTCTTCCTGGGACATGGTCACCATCAACCCCGGTATGGTGTACGGCCCCTCGCTGACCAATGCCAGCAGCTCCGCCAGCATCGGCACCCTGCTGGACATGGGCCGAGGCAAGCTCAAGACCGGTGTGCCGGATCTGGTCTACGGTGCCGTGGATGTGCGCGATGTGGCCCGTGCCCACCTGCTGGCGGCCTTCAAGCCGGAAGCATCCGGGCGTTATATCCTGGTCAGCGAATCGGTCTCCATGCTGGATATTGCCGCTTTGCTGAGAGCGCAGTTCGGCAGCCAGTACCCGTTCCCGAAGATGAAAGTGCCCAAGCCGGTAGTCTGGCTGTTCGGCCCCATGATGGGCCCGGTCACCCGCAAGTTCATCAGCCGTAACATCGGTTACCCGGTGCGCTTTGATAACAGCCGCAGCAAGGCACTGGGCATCGAGTACCGCACCGTCGGTGAGACGCTCAAGGATCACTTCGAGCAGGTGCTGGAGGATGGCTTGGTGCGGCGCAGAACGGCCTGACAGGAACGGCTGCAAGCTACAAGCTACAAGCTACAAGGAAAGGCAAAGGCAAAGGCAAAGGCAAAAGCAAAGGCAAAAGCAGCTTCGAGCTTTTAGCTGTGAGCTGCGAGGAAGATCAAAAGCCAAACGGGTGTTGCAGGTGAAGGGTTGGTTCTCTGTAGGAGTCCATGCTTGCATGACGATCCAGCGCAGGCGCAAGCCTGATGGCTACAGGCAGACGGATTCGCTTCGCTCCCTTCCGGGTCGGCCTCCGGCCTGATCGCCTTGCGAGCAAGGCTCCTACGGTTTTGGCGATGGGAGTCTGCCTGCAGAAGAAGGGATTTCGTTTGCAGGCATATCCTGACGAGCACAGAGAGCTCCCACATATAGCCTGAGTCGGAGCGTTCCATGCCCAAAGTGGCCCGATGGCCCCTTGTGACGCCAATATTTAATCTGGTACGTTCGTGCACAAATAATCAGGCGAGGGAGCTGCAATGGATTATCGGGTGGGGTGGGCAAAACAGGAAATTGATATCGAGCCCTGTGGCTATGCCATGCACGGTTTCGGACAGCCGGGCCACCGTGCCACGGCGGTTCGCAATCCTCTCTTTGCTCGCAGTTTTGTCATCACTGATGAGGCACAAGACGAGTCGGGGTCCTTGCTTTACTGCTGTCTTGATCTGGGCTACATCACCCATGCCATGCGACAGGGTGTGGTGGCAGGGCTCCGCGAGCAGCTTGGCGAAGATCTCGACGAAAGCCGCCTGGTCTTGACCTGCACTCACACCCATTCCGGCCCCGGTGGCTGTGCCCATGAAGGGCTTTACAACCTGGTGACCCCGGGCTTTGTTCCGGCGCACCTTGAGGCGGTGGTGGAGGCCGCCTTGTCGTCGCTACTGGCGGCGCTACAATCGCGCCAGCCCACCCTCATCGAGTATCGCCAAAAGCCCGTTCCGGATCCCGTGCCGGTGGCCTGGAACCGCTCTCTGAAAGCCTACAACCGAAACCCGGATGTAGCGCCAAAAACACCTGACAAGACTCACCTGGCGCTGGACCGCACCATGCACCTGATCAGTTTTCATCGTGCGGGCAAGGTGGAGGCGCTGCTCTCCCTGTTCGGGGTGCATGCCACCTGCCTGGGCAGCCAACTGTCCAGTCATGATGGTGACAACAAGGGCTACGCGGCATTGCATGCGGAGTCCAGCCTGAAAGCGCTGGGCGCAGAGAATCCGGTGGCGATTTTTGCCCAGGGCACCGCGGGGGATGTGTCACCCCACTACCATGGCCCGGGGGATCGCAAGCGTCGGCGTAAACTTCGTGGCGAAGCCGAATATGCCTATGCCCGACAGAACGGCCAGCAACAGAGCGAGCATGCCTTTGCCATGCTCGACGAAACCGGCCAGCCCGTCACTGGCGAGCTGGATGGGGTGCTGACCTATGCAGACATGAGTGATCAGACCGTCGCTGCCGAATTTGCAGGAGGTCGGCAAGACGCCAGAACCAGTTCCCCCTGTCATGGGGTCGGTTTTTTCCTCGGCACCCCCATCGATGGTCCGGGCATGCCGGCACCACTGGGCTTCGCGGCAAGACAGCTGGCGCGGTCAGAGCGACGCAAGAAGCTCAAACCGGAAGCTGCGCAACACAGCGAGTATCGCAAGCTGTATGACAGCCAGGGGCCAAAAGACATACTGCTCAATGCGGGGCGCAAGACCGTATTGGGTTACACCCTGGGCCAGATTCCCCTGCCGGATCTGGCCGATCCTCTGGTCGCAGAGCTGAAGCGTCAGGCGAAGCTTGGGGCGCTAACGCAAAGCCCGATGGTGCCAACGGTTCTTCCCCTGCAGATCCTTCGTCTCGGCAACCTGCGCCTGGTCTGTGCGCCCGGGGAGTTCACCACGGTGGCCGGGCGGCGGCTGGTCAGTACGGTGGCGAAGTCGTTGTCCCTGAACGACGGGGAAACCTGCCTGATCAATACCTACTGCAACGATTACATGGGGTATGTGACCACTTACGAGGAGTATCAGGAGCAAGCCTATGAAGGCGGTCATACGGTGTATGGCCAGTGGACTCTGGGGGCGTTCCAGACCTGCTTTGTCTCGCTGGCCGAGGCATTGAAGGCACCCCGGGCGTTGCGCCGCTATGACACCCATACCATGCCGGTCACAGTGCCTGACAGTGAGCTGGCCCTGCGCAGCGGTTTGCCTCCACGGTCCTGAGAGACTGTGGGGAGGGCAGCAGCGCCGGATTTGATACAGGCACACAACGCTTTAGAATTCGTCATCAGTGCCAGTGACGCAGGGGGGCTTACAGATGTCACAGGAGGCTGGCGGCTTATCCATTGAAACAGTGAACAACCAAACCGACGTCAAAGACCTGGTGATGTCCATCATGCAGGGCGAGCAGGATTATGAACGTCTGCTGAACTGGCTGGAGCCCGCCACCCGTGCACAGAAGGGGCTGAGCGCGGATACGGCGTTAACGCTTGCGCTGCTGCTGGAAGACGTCGAGCAGCAGGCCGAGCTGAACGATCAACTGCGTGCTCTGGTGCAGGACGATGGTGCGCCGGCGATGGTGTTGTCCGAAACCGGGGTCATTCTGGCTCGCAATCCGGCCGCTGCCAGCCTGTTTGCGGTGACGGAGGGGGAAAGCGTACTGGGCATGGGCGTCAGGCGCGCCGAATTCGATGCCTTTCAGCAGCGCATTGTGAAACACGAAGGGCCGTCCCTGCTGCGCACCTTTCCCGATGTAAACCAGAGCATGCCGGTGATGTTTATCGGCTTCTATCAGGCCCAGCACCAGATCTTCCTGTTGCGGGCCATTGAGTGCCAGTGGTCCGAGTCCATCGATCACGCTCTCGAAGACATCTTTCAACTCACTGAAGCCGAACGCGCCATTCTCGCCTGCCTTGCCCAGGGGATGACCAGCGAGCAGATCAGCCAGCAGCGCAACAGCACCGTTGGCACCGTGCGTCAGCAGATCAAGACGGTACTGAACAAGCTGGGCGCGACCAGCCAGGTGCAGGCGGCAGCGTTGGCATCGGCCCTTGCCAGCCAGCCACAAACTTCCGCAGTAGAGCATGCACAACCCGCGCATCTTTCCTCGAATCCGCTGAATCTGGGGGAATCGGTCAGGGAGACCCGGCGCATTGGCTGGCGTCGCTTTGGCAAGCCCGGCGGCAGACCGGTGCTGTGCTTTCACGGCGCCTATTTCGGCGCGGGAGAGTTTGAGCAGGAACGGGACTGGGCGCGTCGTGAAGGTCTGGATGTACTGATCGTGGAGCGGCCCGGTTACGGTCGAACGCAACCACCGGGCAAGAAGGACGAACTGCTGCAAACACAGATCCAGGATTGCTTGGCCATCCTGGACCACCTTGGCTGGAACAAGGTCTCGTTGCTCAGCCACGACTTTGGGTTCGTGCCTGCGCTGGCCTTTGCTGACAAACGCCCGCAACAGGTCCAGGGCCTCTTTGCCGTGTCGCCGCCGGTCCCCTATGACAATCAGGACACGCTGGATCCTGTTCCCCGTAATCAGCGCATGTTTATCTGGTCTGCCCGGCATGCCTTCTGGATGATTCGCCTGTTGTTGCGGCTGGGGCAGGTGAAAGCACGCAAGTACGGTCCGGAAAAATGGATGGAGATGGTGTTCGAGGGCGCCCCCCACGAGCTGCCGTTTTTTGATACGGCCTCCGGCAAGAAGGTGTCTGTTGCCTCTTACGCGTTCAACCTCAACCAGCATTCAAAAGGGCATGAGCTGGATATGCTGCACACCGTAGCAACCGACTGGACCCCGTTGTTGCGCAGGATCAGCGTGCCGGTGCAGGCCGTTGCCGGTAGCTGCAACAGCACCTTTCCGCTGGCGCAGACGCAGCGGCTCACTGAGATGAATCCGGCATTAAGGCTGGATACCATCGAAGGGGCCGGGCTGACTCTGTGCCTGACTCACATTGATGACTACTTCGGGAAATGGATGTCGATGATGGAGGGAGAGGGTTGAAAAGGTGAACGGCGACCAGTGATAGATGAAAGCTGAGGCCCGGGCGCGGTGCTCACCACGCCGGGCCTGAGGCATCAGAACTGATAAACCAGGCCCAGTTCAAAGGCATCAATGGCGTCGGATTCCACCTCGAAAGGCACATCAATGAAGTACTCGAAGGTATCCGATTCGAACTCACGGTATTCCAGTCGGATGGCAAGATTGTCGTTCACAAAATACTGCCCCCCAAGACCCCAGCCAGTGTAATTGCCACTGTCAGTCTCCGTGGCACTCATGCCATTAATGGTGTTGGTGACTTCAAAGTCCATGTCGCCTTCCAGATACGCGAGGCGGGCAAACACCAGCAGGTTGTCACTGATCAGATAACCCGGCAGTACACTCAGGCCCAGCGTGCCATCGGTCTCTGTGGAAATTTCACCGTTCAGAAACGTGGCGGAGGATTCCCCGAGACCGTTCCGCCAGTCCAGTTCAGCGCCCAGGTAAAACTGGTTGATCGTCGTGCCGTAGCCGGCGAGCAGGGCAAAACTGGTCTGTGAGTCCGAGTCCAGGTCTTGCTTGATTGGAGTGCCAGGGATGCTCAAGGTGTGATCCGCGTTGACCGAACCCAGCGCGGCACCGGCATAGATCCCGGTGAAGTTATCGGCGTGGGCCAGAGGGGCGGCAAGCGTGGAGGCAAGAAGCGCGCAAAGTGTCGTTTTCTGCATTTCAATTCCCGTGTTGTTGCAGTGAAAAATGCTCAAGGAGCAGTAAGTTCGGTCGGGAATCATGCCTTCGGGGTAAGCCGGGGAGCATCTACCATCTGGTATATGCGCAGGGAAAAAACGCGGTTTTGACAGGGGGGAGGGCCAGAGCCCCGCCATTGCAGGCGAGGCTCATTGCATCACTTGGGCAGTGTCAGGGTTCCGTGGTGGGCTTCACCCACATAGAACGCCGGCTTGGTGCCCGGAAATGCCCAGAACGGGGTCATCTCCGAAGACGGGAACATGTTGGGGAAACGCGGATCGCGCTGTGAGGGCCCGGCAATGGTTTTTTCCTGCACCATGGAAATGTACTGGTCCACGGAATTCTCCAGGGTGTTGCCGTTGATGATCACTTCTGTGCCGAGGGTCTTCGCATACTCGGCCACGCCGCTGGCGGTGGACAGCTCCGGCGCATAGGCATCCACACTCACGCCATTCTCGCTGGTTACCCAAATGCCTTCATCGGTGTGAACCACAATAGAGTGATTGCCCTCAGTATGCCCGGGGGTATGCACCAGTGCTACGCCATCGCCCAGCATGATGGAACCATCAAACTTGATCACCTTGTCCTCGGGGATACCGGCGATGCCATTGGGGCAGTACCAGTCCGCCTGGTAGGGATTCAGGTCCAGGGTGGATTCCCATTCGCGCCAGTGCACCAGCAGCTTGGCATTGGGGAACACTGCCGGCTCCATGTTGGTACCGAGCCAGCGGCGTACATCCTGGGTGTGCAGGTGATCGTAGGTGATGTAATCGATGTCTTCCGGCTTGAGGCCAATAGCGGCGATGATCTCGGGCACCGTGCTCTGGCGCTTTACGATCAGGTTGGAAAGCACCTCCGGGTTCTTGTCCTGCAGACGACGGAAAAAAGGCGTTTCGCCACCGCGTTCATGATCGGACGGCGAGACCAGCATGGTCTTGGTGCCTTCCGGAGTGTCGAACTGCACCACGAACAAACGGTTCTGGATATGAAGGTATTCCACCCACTTCTCCCGGGAAAAGGCATTACGCAGACCGTAACGGGACGGGTAGGGGACACGCACCAGATCGAAGGAGCGGAAGTAGCGCGCCTTGGGACCGGCCAGCATGGCCTTGCGGAAATCGCCAGCGGCGGCGCGGGTATCTTCCACACGGGCCTGTTGGCCGTGGGCATCGCGGGAACCGTCGAAATCAGTGATCTGTTTGAAGGTGGACATTGTTGTTCTCCCTGGTGCGTCAAAACCTGTCTGTTGGCAATCGCGGTTAATCTGCCGCTGCCGTTTCATCATGCTGGTAGGTGAGTGCCGGATGCCAGTTACCGTTTGTTCAGGAAAGCGACCTCGGCGTGGGTGGCTCCTATCGCCAAAACTGCAGGAGCCTTGCTCGCAAGGCGATCAGGCCGAAGGCCGACCCGAAAAGGGAGCGATGCGAATCTGCCTGCCTGTATGGCGGTGAACAGCAGGCTTCGCCTGCGCTGGATCGTCATGCAAGCATGGACTCCTACAACAACCAAACCTGGACTACACACCGGTTTGGCCTTTGACGTTCCTTAGTATGGCGATCGCCCAGCCGACTCGCTTGACAGCCACTGCCAGCAAATTTAACACTTTACGCCAAGTCCCTTGTTCAGCTGATGGCCCATGCCGGTTTCCCTGTCACCACCACAAGCTGCTCCCCGCCGCCGCATACCGGCCAGCTTCGTGTTGGCGTTGTACGAGTATCTGGATCAACAGGGCGTCGACAGCGAGGGTCTGTTGCCATTGCCCCGGCCACGGGCGGACAGCCCTCTCAATGCGGATATCCCCATTGGCGACTGGCGTGAGTTGCTGGACTGTGCGGCAACCCATTTACAGGACCCGCTGCTCGGTCTGCACCTGGGCCAGACCCTGGGTCCACGCCATATCGGTGTACTGGGCTATGTAGTCATGGCATCGCAGAATCTGGGGGAGGCGTTGAATCGCCTGCATCGTTACCAGCGCCTGATCTATGACGTGACACCACTGGAAGTGCGCAGCAGCGGCATCAGTATTGAGCTGGTCTGGGATGCGGACCATGGCCGGCCCGGCCCGCTGGTGGATGAAACCGCGATTACCGTACTGGTGCATATCTGCCGACGATTGAGTGGCGTGAACCTCTCCCCGCTACAGGTCTCGTTTATCAATCCATGGCCGGATGACACGAGTGAGTACGAGCGTTATTTCGGCTGCCCGGTGCAATTCGATCAGCCGGAAACCATCATCAGCATGGACATGGGTCTTTTGCTGCAGCCACTGGATACGGCCGATCCGGCCATGCTCGCCATGCTGGAAGAGCAGGCCGACGCCTTGCTGGCGCAGCTGCCCAGTGCGTCGCCGCTGGTGGACGAGGTGCGCCGCCGTATCAGCCGTCTGTTACCAGAACACAATCCCGACATTGCCACGGTCTCGAAAAACATGGGCGTGTCGGTGCGTACCTTGCAGCGACAACTCTCCGAGGCCGGCACCAGTTTTCTCAAGGAGCTGGGCGCCGTGCGCCGGGAAATCGCCGAGCGTTATCTGCGCGAAACGCGCCTCGGGCTGGTCGACATCGCCTTGCTGGTCGGTTATTCCGAACACAGCGCCTTTACCCGAAGCTTTATCCGCTGGACTGGAATGACGCCACTGGAGTACCGGAACCAGAACAGCTGACAACACATACCACAGGGAAGTGAATCCACATGATCATGCGACTGGGTTTGATTGCCGGATCGATACTGGCGGCGGTATTGGCCGCCACGCTGCCAGACGATCCCGTAACCGGTGCCGGCCTGGCCTTGCTGGTGCTGATCGGCCTGCTGTGGCTCACCGAAGCATTGCCGCTTACCTTCACTGCCCTGATGGTGCCGGTGCTGGGTGTGGCGCTGGGATTATCCAACATCAACGCGGCCCTGGCCGGTTTCGCCCACCCGGTGGTGGCGCTGTTTCTGGGCGGATTTGCCCTGGCCGCGGCACTGGGTGAGCACGGCATCGACCGCTGGCTGGCCCAGAAACTGTTGCTGCTGGCGGGGGGCAGGGCCCTGCCGGCGGCATTGCTGTTGTCGCTGACTACCGCCTTGCTGTCCATGTGGATCAGCAACACCGCTACCACCGCCATGTTGTTGCCCATTGCGCTGGGCATGTCGGCTCCGCTGGCGCAGGAGCATCCCCGCTACCGTGTGTTCCTGCTGCTGGCGCTGGCCTGGTCGGCCAACATTGGCGGCATGGCCACGCTGGTGGGCAGCCCCCCCAATGCCATTGCCGCCGCCGCCCTGGACTGGACCTTCAACGAATGGCTGGCTGCCGGACTGCCGGTGTTTCTGGTCATGTTCCCCTTGGCCCTGCTGATTCTCTATGCGGTGTGCCGGCCGGAAACCAATCTGCCACGGGTAGATGTGCATGACCGGGTGCAATTTCCCGACAGCCTGGGGGCCAGAATGACCCTGGCGATCTTCCTGTTCACCGTGGCCCTGTGGGTGTTCGGTGCGCCACTGGCGGATCTCCTCTCCATCGAGAAAGGGTTCGATACCTGGGTGGCGGTACTGGCCATCGTGCTGCTGGGGATCACCGGCTGCGTGAGCTGGAAGGAAGTGGAGCAGCATGCCAACTGGGGCGTGCTGTTACTGTTCGGTGGTGGCATTACCCTGTCCACCCTGCTGCAGAGTTCCGGTGCCAGTGGATGGCTGGCTGATGGCATTAGTGGCCTGTTGCCGGAGGGGCAGACCTGGCTGGTCTACCTGATCCTTGGCACCTTCGTGATCTTTCTCACCGAAATGGCCAGCAACACCGCCAGTGCCGCCTTGCTGGTGCCGCTGCTGATGCCGGTAGGCGCCGCGGTGGGCGCGGACCCCATAGCCGTGGCCCTGTTGGTGGCCTTCGGTGCCAGCTGTGCCTTCATGCTGCCGGTGGCCACCCCGCCCAACGCCATGGTTTACGGCAGCGGTTTTGTGCCGCAGAAAACCATGATCCGCGCCGGGGTGGTGTTGAATCTAATCGCCGCCGTAGTGCTGGCGGTGCTGGTGCCCTGGCTGCAGTAATTCGCTGTAGAGTTGATACCGGTCAGGGAATGACGCTGGCATAGTGTTAGGGTCAGAGTGTGAAATCCAGGGAGGGTTTGTGAGCGCTTTTTTCCGTTATCTTGCCTTGCTGATGCTGCTGCCGTCGCTGGCCTTGGCCCGGGATGCGGATGCATTGATGCGCCATATTGATGGTCTCTGGCGAGGTAAAACCTCCCAGGCCACCATGACCATGACGGTGACCACCCGTCGTTATGAACGCGCCATGACCATGCAGGCCTGGTCCCGCGGCAAACACTATTCCCTGATCGTTATCGAGCAACCGGTGAAGGACAAGGGCGTGGCCACCCTCAAGGTGGAGCAGAACATTTGGAATTACCTGCCCAAGATCAATCGTGTCACCAAGGTACCTTCGAGCATGATGGCCGGCTCCTGGATGGGCAGCCATTTCACCAACGATGATCTGGTCAAGGAAAGCACCTTCGAAGACGATTACGACTCGCAGATCACCTTTGAAGGCGAGCGGGACGGGCAGGCCATCATCGAGATTACCTCCATTCCGAAACCTGATGCGGCAGTGGTGTGGGGCAAGGTGGTGATGACCATCGATCAACAGGTGCTGGCACCGTACCGCGCCTGGTATTACGACGAGGAAGGCACCCTGATTCGCACCCTGGTGTTTGACCAGTGGCAGCAGCAGGAAGACCGCACCATCCCCATGCGCCTCAGCCTGACCCCGCAAGACAAACCCGGTGAGTCCACCGTGATTACCTACCATGACATCGTCTTCGACATCCCGCTGGACACTGATTTCTTCTCCCTGAAAACCCTCAAGCGCGGCCGGATCACACCATGAGCCCGTCGTCAGTTCAGGATCTGTCCGGTTCGCGCCTGCGGATCTTCCTGTTCATGGCCTGGCGTAACCTGTGGCGCTATCCAGTGCGCTCCCTGCTCACCGTCTGCGCCCTGTCTGGCGGGCTGGCCATGGTGATCTTCAATGCCTCCCTGATGACCGGGATGACCCGGCAAATGGTGGTGTACGCCACGGAAGTGTCCACCGGCCACATTCAGGTGCACCGTCAGGCTTTTGCAGATGATCAGGATCTCTACGCAACCCTGCCCTGGCCCTGGCTGGAAGCCATCGAAGCGGATTTTCCCCAGTTGCATGTGGCGCCGCGGCTGTATGCCGCCGGGCTGGCCAGCACCACCGAGACGTCTACCGGTGTGATGATCCGTGCTGTGGATGCGGAGCGCGAGCGTGCAGTGACGCGGATGCTGGGGCAGGTTCGTCAGGGCGAGGTAGCGCTGGGCGTCATCGACGAGACCGAACAGGGCATTGCCCGCTATGGGGTGGCGGTGGGGGCGCAACTGGCCAGGAACATGCGCCTGGCCCCGGGCGATGAACTGGTGCTGGTCACCCAGGCCGCCGACGGCAGTATCGGTAATGCGCTCTTTGTAGTGACCGCGGTGCTCAACCCCATGGAGCTGAATTTTGATCGCATGGGCGTGGTCATGTCGCTTGAGGCCTACCGGCAACTCATGTTTCTGGAAGAGGGCTTCCACGAGCTGGCCATCCTGCTGGACGATCTGGACCAGCTGGAGGCCATCCAGATGGCACTGCAGGACAAGCTGGCGCTGCTGGAACAGCAGACACCGCTGGATGAATGGGGCGGGCCGGTACAGGTGCGTAACTGGAAAGAGCTCAACCCGGCGGTGTCGGAAATGCTGGCAGTGAGCAACAGCATGACCCTGATCATCGGCCTGATCATTGTCGCGTTGGCGTCGCTGGGCATGCTCAATACCATGCTGATGGCGGTCCATGAGCGCACCCGCGAGTTCGGTATCCTCATGGCCATTGGCATGAAAAAACACTGGCTGCTGGTGATGGTGCTGCTGGAAGCGCTATGCCTGTCGTTGTTGTCCGCCGTCATCGGTGCCTTGCTGGGCAGCTGGCTGGGCCTGCGCATGGAAGACACCGGCATCGATTTCAGCGACATGATGCCGGATGGCTATGACTGGGGCGGGATCATCTTCGAACCGGTGATGAAGGGCTGGCTGGAACCGTCCCATGTGCTCTACGCCAGTCTGATGATGATCGTGGTGGCCCTGCTGGCCTCGTTGATTCCCTCCTGGCGCAGCATTCGCCTGAAACCGGTGGAGGCCATGCGATGAGTGCTACGCCACGTCACGGGCACCTGCATCCGGCGCTGCTGATGCGCCTCACCTGGCGCAACCTCTGGCGCCATCCCAAACGCACTCTGATCACCCTGAGTTCCATCGGCATCGGCTTCGTGCTGGCGGTGTTCTTTATCGGCATCAACGATGGCTCGCACAACTCCATGATCCGCAATGCTATCAAGCTGGGTGAGGGCTATATCACCGTGCAGCCCGTGGGCTACCTGCAGGCCCCGGCCAACGACAAGTATCTGGCCGAGGGTGGCCGTTTGCGTGAGCAACTGCTGGCGCTGGAATTGCCCGGCCAGGTGGATGCCCGCATCGCCCTGCGGGTGCTGGTCAGTTCCCCCTACAACTCTGTGGGCGCGGGGCTGGAAGGCATGGCCGCCACCGATCAACGTGCGCAAATGCTCAAACCGTTCCTGATGGAAGGCGACTGGCTGGCGGCGGATGACGAGCGCGGCGTTATCATCGGCGAAGGCATGGCCCGCAAGCTCAAGGTGAAAGTGGGCGGCAAGATCGTGGTCATGGCCGGCAAGCGGGGCGGGGATTCCGAAGCCCAGCTGGGACGGGTGCGGGCCATCTTTGATTCCAGCATGGATGAGCTGGACAACTATCTGGTGATCAGCAACCTGGCACTGGCCCGTCATTTCCTGGTGGCCGAAGGCGCCGATCCTGCCAGTGAACCGCTGACCCGGCTGGCGGTGTCGCTCAACGATCCGGACAGCCTGAGTGAGTGGACCTCTCGCATCGACAGCAAACTGGGCAGCGCTTCCATCGCAGTGCTGGACTGGCAGCAGATGATGCCGCAACTGGTGCAGTTTGTGGTGCTCGACAGTGCCGGCGCCTATGTCTTTCTGGCAGTGATTCTGGTGCTGATCGTGTTCGGCATCGTCAATACCGTGCTGATGAGTGTTCTGGAGCGGACCCGGGAATTCGGCTTGCTACGGGCGCTGGGCCTGAGCCGCCTGCATCTGTTGCTGATGGTCTTCATGGAGGCCACCCTGCTCAGCGTGCTGGCCGTGGGCATCGGCTGGACGCTGGGCGGTCTGGTGCACCTGTGGTTCTCCCATCACGGCCTGGATCTCACCAGCATGCTCGGTGACAGCACCGCCGTGGCCGGCACCTTCATGGATCCGGTAGTGCGCACGGAGCTGTCTCAGGCGCGGGTACTGCAACTCACCCTGATCGTCTTCCTGACTACCCTGACCACGGGGATCTATCCGGCCATCAAGGCGGCAAGAGTGACTCCGGTGGCGGCATTGAGAACCTGACCATGGCAACGTTCAGCAGAAAAGGATGCACACCATGACGCTGGTACGACTGGAACATATCAGCAAGACCTTTCGCCAGGGCGATATCGAAGTGCATGCCCTTACCGACATCAATCTGCAGGTGGAAGAGGGGGAGTTCGCCGCGCTGGTCGGCCCATCCGGTTCTGGCAAGACCACCTTGCTGAACATCATTGGCGGGCTCGACAGCCCTACGGATGGCCGCGTGCATCTCAACGGTACCGATGTCACCGCCCTGAACGAATCCCAGCTGTCGGACTTCCGGTTGTTTCAGCTTGGCTTTGTGTTTCAGGCCTACAATCTGGTGCCGGTGCTCAGCGCGCTGGAAAACGTGGAGCTGATCATGGTGCTGCAGGGCAGGCCGGAATCGGAGCGGCGCGAGCGCGCCCGGCATTATCTGGATCTGGTGGGGCTGGGCAAGGTCATGGAGCGCAGGCCCTCGGCGCTCAGCGGTGGCCAGCAACAACGGGTTGCCGTGGCTCGCGCCCTGGCCAGCGGGCCGCGGCTGGTACTGGCCGATGAGCCCACCGCCAACCTGGATTCCGACAACGCCACCGCCTTGCTGGATATCATGCACAAGCTGTCCCACGAGGAAAAAACCACCTTCCTGTTTTCCACCCACGATCCCCGGGTCATGGAACGGGCCGAGCGCATCATTCAGCTCCGCGATGGCAAAATCGAGCACGACAAGGTCATCGCGGATGTGCAAGCGCAGTAACCGCGCACGGCGTACCCTGCTGACCAGCCTGCTGCTGGTCACGGTGCCTTGGGTACAGGCATCCCCGTTCAGTGCCCGGCTATCCCTTACCGGCACCACCGCCTACGCCCAGCCCGGGGATCTGGGTTATGTGGATGAAGATCAGCGTAGCCTCAGTGCCGATCAGCAAACCGCACGATTGATGGCCGATCCGGTGACCCGCTTCGGCGATTTTTCCGCCCACCTGCGGCTGGTGCGCCTGCACCGGGACAACTTCCCGCTCACCGAGCCCGGCGTCAGCCAGTTTCGCTGGCGGGACCTGTCCAGTGATTGGCTCAACGAAACGACGGGTAATCAACAGACCCGGGCAGGGCACGAAATCGATCGTCTGTCCTGGCGTTACATGACCGACCTGTTCGCCGTCACCGCCGGTCGGCAGCCCATCGACTGGGGCACTGGGCGCCTGTGGCAACCACACAATGTGTTCGGTGCCTTCGCCCCCACGGATCTGGATACCGAATTCAAACCCGGGGTGGATGCGTTGCTGGTGGAAACCTGGCCGTCGGACTTTTCCTCGCTGGCCTTCGCCGCCGTTGCCGCCCCCCAGCACAGCGACCAACGTGACAGCGGGGCAGGGTATTATCGAGGCCAGATCGGCGAGCAATCGGAACTGTTGTTGCTGGCCGCCACGGTAGATCGAGACCAGATCCTCGGGGCCGGTTGGGAAAGTGCCTGGGGCGGCATGGGCTGGCGGGTGGAAAGCGCCGTCTATGAGCTGGAGGCCAGTGATGAGACTCCGGTGTTCGCCATCGCAGGGCTCGACTACCGCTTTGCCAGTGACTGGGTCGTGGTGGCCGAATGGTACTACCAGTCCGCGGGTGCCAGCCGGGAAAGCGAACTCCCGGTGTTCCTGGCCGACCCGGCCATCCCGTTCACCCTGAAGCAACAGCAGGCCCGCAACGTGCTCGGCCTGGCCGTGGAAAAAGAACTCACCCCGCTATGGCGCGGCAGCTATCTGCTGCTCACCAGCGCCCTGGAAGATGAAGACAGCGATGTGCACGCCTCCTTCCTGCATCAGCTCAATCTGCATTACTCCGTCAGTAATGAATCCGAGCTGTTGCTGTCGCTGGCCACCGGTGGCGGCAAAGGCCTCAACAGCACCGGCCTGCCCAGCTCCGAATTCGGCCCCATACCCGCCAGCCTGACCCTGCGCTGGCAAGTGTATTTCTGATCGAAAATACGGTGGCAACCCTTCACGTGCAGCCACGCTCATGCCCTGTGGGAGCGATGCCGGAGGCTAATGCGCGGGCCGTACCCTTGTAGGAGCCTTGCTCGCAAGGCGATGCGGTTATCAGGCTTGCGCCTGCGCTGGATCGTCATGCAAGCATGGACTCCTACAAACCAAGGCTGCCATTCCCTGTGTGGGAGCTCTCTGTTCTCGTCAGGGTATGCCTGCGAGCGAATTCCCACCTCTTCGTCTGCAGGCAGACTCCCAGAGGAGCGAGAGCGGAGGGTAATGCGCGGGCCGTGCCCTTGTAGGAGCCTTGCTCGCAAGGCGATCCGTCCAAAGGGCGGTCCCAAAGGGGGGAGGCTGAACAGGAGACACCCGCACCCCGGAGCAAAGCTCCGGAAGCGGGTGGAGAGAACACGGGGGGATGTGAATCAGGCGCAGTAGCGGCCGTACTGGCTCAGGGCCTTGCTGCTGTGCGGGTCAACCAGGTCGACCCACACTTGCATGGAGTCCTGGTTGCGGGTGTTTTGCAGATTACTGAAATCGCCGGGAGTGAAATTGCCCTTCAGGGTATCGCCGGCTTGCGGGCTGAGGCCATCCAGTTGTTTAACCAGCACCATCCCGGAGCTGGAATTGAGCAGTAGGTATTCACAGCTCTGGCTGAGAATCACCGTGGCCTGTTGGTCGGCAGCCTGGGCCTGGCCTGTAAGGAGCAGGGCGCCAGCCATTGCGGCACCGCACAAATGCAATTTAAGTGCTGACATGAACAATCCTTCCCTTTTTGTTATTGGCTAACAGTCGTCCTGTTATTCACCTTACTGCGCAACCCGAAATCGTCCTGTTGTCGTATCGCAGTAAAGCTGTAACGTCTGTGTAGTCTTTTATTGCGTTCCTTCAGTGAAACCGAGCTTGGCACAAATAGTGGCACTGCAATATCAACGTTTCGTGCCCATTTTGCATACTGATTTCGTCTGATGCGGGGGGGGCGGGTAGGGGATAAATCACTGCATTGCCAGGGCAGTTCACGTAATCTGCGGGGCGGTACTGAGGCATACAAAGCCCAGAGGAGGCGGGGTGAAACAGGCACGATGGATCGGGATCACGACAGGCCTGCTGCTGGGCGGCCCGGCAATGGCTGCGGTGGCAACCGAAACCGACGAGTTCATGGCGAGCATTGAAAAGGGCGCGGACGCCCAGCCCATTACCCGTGGCAACCTGGTGGTGGTGCCGATTCCCATGTCCAACCCTACCCTGGGCTCCGGCCTGCAGCTGGCGGCGCTTTACCTGCACCCGGTAAGCGAGGACCACGTGGGCCCCAACCCCACCAGTGGTGTCGGTGGCATGTACACCAGCTCCGACAGCTGGGTGGCCGGGGTCTTCCACCAGAACTACCTGTTTGATGATCGCCTGCGCATCATGGCCGCCGCAGGTGCCGGCTCCCTCAACCTGGAGTACTTCGGGTTTGGCGGGGAGGGCCTGTTTGCAGACAACCCGCTGGACTACTCCCTGGACATGTCGCTGGGCATGGTGCGCACCCAATTCCGTCTGCCGGGAACTGATCACTGGTTCGCCGGGCCGGCCGTGGTGTATTCCCGCGGCGATGTGGAAATGGAGCTGAGCCAGATACTGCCCTTCCTGCCGGGGCTGGAAAAGGACATCGCCATGGGCGCCGGTGGTGTAGTGCTCACCTACGACAGCCGTGACAGCAACTATTACCCCACCAGTGGCGTCATGTTCACTGCCTCCTGGTACGACTACGGCGACACCTTCGGCAGTGATTTCGACTACGGCAAGAGCAATATCAACTACAGCTATTACGCTTCCCTCACGGACAAGGTAGTGCTGGCCGCGAATGCCGCCTGGGAACACACCACCGGCGGCGCCCCGTTCTTCGCCCGCTCCGCCATGCAGGTGCGCGGCTACAACCATGGCCGCTATATGGATGACGTGGCCCTCACCACCCGCCTGGAAGGGCGCTACAAGTTCCGCCCGCGCTGGGCCCTGAAAGCCTTCTACGATACCGGCTGGATCAGCGATGACCGGGAACAGATCCTGGATGGCGAAAACGCCTGGAGCGTCGGCACCGGCATCCACTGGCAAACTACTGCCGAAAAGCCCCTGCATCTGGGCGTGGATGTGGCCTTTACGGATGAAGGCGACAGCGTATTCTTTATCCAGCTTGGGGAGCGATTTTAGCCAATCAAAATATCGCGTGGTGCTATTCGTCGCTCGAAATCCGCAGTTAGGCAAATCCTTTCTTTTCTTTCAATGGGTTAGCATGTAAGAGTGGATTAGGTGCTCACGGATACCGTTGGTCATATTAGATTTAGTGGCGATGAAAAAATGAACTATGGTAAGAGAGCTTTTGTCGCCGGCGGTGCGCGAGTTTACCGAATTGCAGAAGGGCATTTAGTTCAGTCGATGCATGGCCCTCTGCCACCTGTAATCAGCCTGATGCCAAGCCCGGCACAGTAAATCATTATGAAAATTTCTATCGCAATGGCGTCATATAATGGTGAAAAGTACATCAGGGAACAGCTTGAGAGTTTTTTGACGCAAACACGGCTACCCGATGAGCTGATTATTACTGACGATTGTTCGAATGATATAACGGAAGAGATCGTGAATGAGTTTTCTTCCAGGGCGCCATTCAAGGTTGTCTTTCACAAAAACAAAAAAAACCATGGTTATTGTGGAAATTTCAATGAGGCTCTTATTCGAACAACGGGAGACATTGTTTTCTTAAGTGACCAGGATGACGTGTGGTTCCCGGAAAAAATAGAAAGAATGGTTTCGCTGGCCGAAAAAAACCCGGATAAGCTGTTGTTGATGAACGATGCCGTATTGACAGATGCCCATCTAAACCCGCTTGAGGTCACGAGGCTTGATCAATTCAGATCAGGAGGTATGAATTTAGATGACTTTGTTATGGGTTGTTGTTGCTTGATAAAGCGGGAGTTTTTGGAGTTGGCACTTCCTATACCGGAAGAATACCATTCTCACGATCATTGGCTGGTAAAACTGGCTGATGGAATGTCTTCAAAAATGGTCGTAGATACGGCTCTTCAATACTACAGGCGCCATGAGAATAATGTTTCAAAATTGGTTATTGGCAACGCCCCAATCATCGAAAAAATAGATTTTAGAGAACTCTTGATATGGCGCTTCCTCGATCCGCTAAGGAAGCGTAGTGAGAGGCTTAGTCTTGAGCAGAAAAAAGCTTTTCTTCTCGGCGTGAACAGAATCGTCTCATTAACATCCTCCCAGAATCGCGATCTAGAGTTGTTCTTGCAATATAAAACTGATGAGGTGCGCAATTTGGAGGAGCGTGTTGCAATTCGCGAGCAGAAGCTTGTTCAAAGGCTGCGGGCTGTATTTAAATTCTGGGTTAATGGAAAGTATGCTGCTCATTCGGGGATTAAGTCTGTAATCAGGGATGTATGGGGTTAGTATGTTTTTAAGGGTATTGCATATCTGGGCATGGATTTTGTTCAGAAAGTTGTCAGATGTGGCATTGGTAAAAAAGCAGCCTCCGAGAGTCTTGTTTGCTGTGCTGAAATTGAAGAATGTGGTGTTGATGAAATCTTGACCAGAATGTGACTTTATTGCAGTGGAGCGGGTGCGTGCGTGCAATGAAATCCACAATAAAAATGGAAGTGGACCCTTGAATATGATTCCGGTAACCAAGCCCTATTTTCCAGACAGAGAAAAGCTGAATAAGTATCTTGACGGGATATATGAGCGCGAATGGCTGACCAACAAAGGACAATTGGTCCAAAAGTTGACATTGCGACTGGAAGAATACCTTGGAGTCGAGAACCTGCTTTTGGTGGCGAATGGAACTCTGGCCTTGCAGATTGCCTATCGTGCCTTAGGTATTTCTGGCCATGAGGGTAGTGGCCAACAGGAAGCAATTACCACGCCGTTTACCTTTGTCGCAACAGCGAGTTCATTAAAATGGGATGGTGTCGATCCTGTATTTTCTGACATCGATCCTGACACCTGGTGCATCGATCCGGAAAAAATTGAAAGATTCATAACACCAAAAACAAAAGCAATTGTGCCCGTCCATGTTTTTGGAAACGGCTGTGATGTGGATGCTATTGGCCGTGTTGCAGAAAATAATAACCTGAAGGTGATCTATGATGCTTCTCACGCCTTCGGAGTGAAATACGAGGGCGAAAGCATACTTAAATATGGTGATGCCGCCACACTCAGCTTCCATGCTACCAAGCTATTCCACACGGGTGAGGGTGGGGCAATCGTATTCAAGCGAAAAGAAGACCTTGAACGCGCGAAGAAGATGATTAATTTCGGTATAACAGGGCCGGAAACAATTGAAGCGCTTGGCATCAATGCAAAGATGAATGAGCTCCAGGCCGCAATGGGGTTGTGTGTATTAGACGAAATGGAAGAGAACCTGAAGGCTCGTGCGAAAATTTGGTATCAGTACGAAAGCAAATTAGGTTCGGCTGTGCAGCTTCAGAAAATAAAAGACAAACTGGTATACAACTATGCCTATTTCCCAGTGGTGTTGGAAACAGAGGAGAAGGTTGTAAGTTTGTCTGAAAAACTTAGAGAGAATGGGGTGTTGGTAAGACGGTATTTCTACCCATCACTTGAATTGGTCGATTTCTTCGGTGGAAGGGCAAGCTGTCCTGTAGCAAACAACATAGCCAGCAGGGTGGTTTGCCTGCCAATTTATTCGCAACTGGGACCTGGCGAGCAGAAACGAATTATTGATCTTATAAAATGTGAGCTTCAATAATGAAGTTGGCGGTCATGCAGCCCTACCTTTTTCCCTATATTGGCTATTTTCAGCTCATTTGTGCTTCTGACCTTTTTCTGATTTATGATGATGTTGCCTATATAAAGCAAGGGTACATAAATAGAAATAACATACTGTCAGCCAGTGGGGTGACAAGATTTACGGTGCCAGTGCCAGGGGGGTCCTCGAACAAGTTGATATCTGATCTTGCGTTCTCTGATAATGTTGTGAAGGTGATAAGAACAGTAGAGCAGAGCTATTCCAAGGCCCCCTATTTTGACGATGTTTTTCCAATAATTCGTGGTGTAATGGAATTTGAGGATCGATCAATAGCTTCAGTATGTAAAAAGAGCTATGAAGAAATATTTTCTTATCTTGGTTTAGACAAAGAATTCAGAAAGACAAGCGATTTAGAGTATGAGCGAACTTCTCAGCCTGTTGGTCGGCTTCTTTCGTTATGCCACAAATTTGGCGCTGACTGTTATATCAACGCATCAGGTGGGCGAAAGCTATATTCCAAGCGTGAGTTTGCCAACAAAGGGGTGGATTTAAAATTCATTGACTCAATGGCTGTTGAATACACCCAGTGCCACCATGGTTTTATTCCTAATCTTTCAATGATTGATGTTCTGATGAGCTGCTCAAAAGAAGAAGTATTGGAGCTCCTTGGGCGTTATAGTTTGTCGTAATCACCAAAATGAATGCGGATTATTGTCAATAATTAATTGGTAGTAACATGGATGAGCAAGCAAGGCGGACTAAACAGTTTTCGCGAGTCTCTAGTCTGGAGAATCTGCTAACCGAATTGAATGGCAACCTGGTTGAGGCTAATCAGCGCTACTTGGTTGATAATACCGAGAAATTCTCAAAAATATTCGTGGTCGGACCGCTCCGTTCTGGTACTACTTTGTTCACTCAATGGCTCGCCCAAACGGGTCTGGTCGCCTATCCAACGAATATGCTTTCCCGTTTTTATGGTGCGCCGCTAGTAGGTGCAAGGATACAACAATTATTGACCGATCCCCTTTATAACTTCCGTGACGAAATTCTGGATTTTAATTCTGGCATCAGTTTTAGTTCGGAAAATGGAAAAACCAAGGGGGCTCTGGCGCCAAATGAGTTCTGGTATTTCTGGCGCCGATTCTTGCCTTTCGGAGATCTTGATTACCTGCCTAGCACAGAGTTGCAAGAGAAAGGCAATTTGCCTGGATTGAGAGATGAGTTAAACGCATTGGCAAATATTTTTGGAAAGCCATTTGCCATGAAAGCAATGATCATGAATCAGAATATCCCTGATCTGGCTAAACAGTTCGACAAGGCCTTGTTTATAAGGATTCGCCGTGATCCCGTTTTTAATATCCAGTCCGCATTAGAAGCAAGAAAACGCCAATATGGTGACATCAACACCTGGTATTCCTTCAAGATTAAAGAGTACCCTAAACTGAAAGACCTGAGTCCTCTGGAATCCGTGGCTGGGCAGATCGCAGCCATTGATCATGCCGTAGATTCTGGAGTCTCTGGGTTGCCGAGTCACAAAAAGCTGACCATTCAGTACGAGGATTTCTGCAATAATCCGGAATCATATTTCCAGGATATTCTGAAAAAGCTTCCGGAGTCCGATTTTGGTTTGAATGGTGACCTTTGTTATCAAGGTGAGATCTCATTCTCTAACAACAATATATGGAGAATCAGTGAGTATTCAGAACAGGAAGCTCGCGAAGCGCATTTGAGGATTAAATCGGATTTGGTTGGCGACTATAGTTGATGTGGCACCATGGATTCAGTTTTTAATAGTGTTTTCGGGGGCTAAGCATTGTTCGGTCTCTATAGTGTCATACCTGGTGCGGTTAGGTAGAGGTTTGTGTCCTTTGTAAAAGCGGCAAGGTTCCAAAAAGATAATGAAAAAGCTAATACTGCATATGGGTAATTCGAAATAAGGTTGAGGGCTGTCCATGGTTTCGAGGCGTGTTAAAGCTTGCATCACCCAAATTAAGCGGGGGCGTGCCTGATATGGGAGATGTTGACATGTCTCTAATTGCAGCAGGTCTGTATTTTGATCCTCAGGAATTTTCACCAGGTCAATCTGTTCCGGTTCCTGAGGAGGCAAGAAAGCAAGAATATGTGATGCGGAGCTGGAATGGCGACCACACAACACCATTGGTTTCCATAATATGTCATTGTTATAACCACGAAGGTTTTATACGGAATGCTCTTGATGGGATCTTGATGCAAGAGACGGATTTCCCTTTTGAAATTATCGTCCATGATGATGCGTCAACGGATCGGTCAGTAGAAATCATCAAGGAATATCAGCGCAATTTTCCTGATATTGTTAAGCCCATATTTCAGCAGGTTAACCAATTTTCTCAAGGTAAGCGCCCATTAAGGTTTTCTTTGCCTGCAGCGAAAGGCGATTTCATTGCATTGTGTGAGGGAGATGATTACTGGATTTCATCCAAAAAACTCCAGCTGCAGGCTGATTTGCTTCGTGAGCGGCCGGATGTCGTAATCTGTTTTCATAATGCAATTCGTGTGAGTGAGAATGGGGAGTTTAGGAGCATGATGAACCCCTGTGCCAAATCAGAGCTCTCTCAGGCGGAATTGTCTTTGGCTCCATTTGTGCCAACGCTAACACGAATGTTCAGGAATTATGGTTGCCCTTGGGCTGATTCGCCCAATGCTCCCATTGCCAATGATATTTGTTTAACAGCCTTTCTGAGCCAGTATGGCGGTGCGGTTTATGTCAGTAGTGGGTTGTATTCCGTTTATCGCCATCACGAGGGTGGAGTATGGTCTCAGAAGGATAGATACACACAGGCACGAATGTCTATTGATTCCAGACTTTTTATCGCCGCCGGGCTTGACGGAAATCTACCGGTTTCTGATGAGGTTGCAGGGGAGCACGTGAAACTCTCTTTGCCGCCTCTAATGGATTTGCTGGGGTGGCGCGAGATTGTAAGATCCGTTTCATCGTATCTTTGGTTAAGGCTTTGGCGATCTGTTAAATCAAAGTTGACCTTGAAATGAGCGTTGTGGGTATGTGGAACGAATAATGAATTCCTCTTTTAGTATCTCGATAATTATGCCTGCATATAATGTCGAGAAGTATATTGCTGAAGCAATTGAGTCTGTGCTTTCACAGTCTGTATTGCCAGATGAATTGATTGTTGTTAATGATGGGAGTACGGATGCGACCAGAGAAATAGTGGCACAGTATGAATCCAGCCCTGTCGTAAAGGTGATAGACAAGAAGAATCAAGGTTTAGGTCCGGCCCGCAACACCGGGGTTGAGGCGGCCACATCGGAGTATGTGTATTTTTTTGATTCCGACGACATATTGGCAATTGATTTTGTCAAGACGATGGCGCGGGTCGCCAACGCAGAGTCAATGCCCGACATTATTATGTTTTCCGGAGAAAGCTTTTATGATGGTCTTTCTCGGTCAGAGTTCTTGCCTCCACAATATAATCGAGGTGTGACCGGCTGTTTCAAATCCGGCGTTGATTTGTATCGTGAGCTTTTGGCATCGGGTGGGGCGGTATCAAGCGCCTGCCTTTATGTCTCTCGCCGGATGTTATGGGGAGAAAACCGATTAAAATTCAAACCGGTTTTGCATGAAGACGAAGAAATGATTTTTCCTTTGATGGCGGCTTGCAGTGCGTCATGTTGCCTGGATGAGGTGCTCTTTTATCGGCGGGTGAGAGCTGGATCGATAATGAGCTCAGAGCAAACCATTCGCAATGCCGAGGGGGTTCTCTGTGCACTACAATCAATGTTTGAAATTAAGAACGATAATCCCGGTTTGATTAGTGACTGTTATGAAATATGGCTCCTTAGGGTGCGTGTGCTGATTGTTTCAGTGTTCAGGCGCTCACTGGCGGCAAAAGCCATTTTTCCTGACCGGGTTGTTGTTGGTGCGCTGCTCCGATATGGGGACTTTGCCACGTTTTATCGCGTTATAGATCTATATGTGTTTTTTTTGAGGCAAAAGCTGTTCGGATCACGGTAATCAGAAGGAACTGTTTCGGAATACGTTTCAAGCCTTTGCTCGCTGCGGCCTAAAAAGACGCTGTATCTTCCGTCATCAAGTTCAGGCCTGGCAGAGTGGAGTTAAACGGTTGGGTGTTGAAGTCGTCCCTTGCCAACCATTGACTCATGAGCTGTAACAGGCAGAAACCCTGAAGATGGGGGCCTGCTAAGTGCCCAATCGCTCAACAATTCAACGGCTTATCCCTCACCCGTGGATGACATTGGGCATTATTGAATTTGTTTCAGGCATTTCCGGTAAACCGTTCGCATTCCCGTAAACAAACTGTAAAATGCGGCTTCTTGTCATATAGATGACAAAACTTTGCCGCCATAATGCGCCCCTTGAACCGCAACAGCAGGATAGGATGTCCTTTGTGAGAGTACCCCGTCGCGCAAGCCACTGGATCGTCAGCCTTTTGGCCGTCGTTCTGTCCAGCGCGCATGCTGCCACCCCCTGGGTACCCACCGGCGATCTCAACGCCCGACATCATATCGAAACCCTGCAAACCCAGGGCTGCCTGAACGGGCTGACCCTGACCTGGCCCATGAGCTGGGCCGCAGTCATGAAAGCGGAGCGGCGCGCCCAGAGCCAGCTGGACGATCCACAGGCGCAAGCTTGCCGCAGCAGCAGCCACTATCAATATCTCAAGGCTGCCCATGATGCTGCCCGCAGCAGCCGGGCTGGCGCTACTCTGACCCTGGGCGGGGCCAACCAGGAGCCAATCTACACCGCCTTCGACACCCAACCTGAAGACACCTTCTCCGGCCAGCTGGGCCTGTATGCCACAGGCCAGCACTGGTCCGGCCGTCTGGCCGTGGCCTATGCCGATGGCGAGCGTGATGATCAGCATCTTCGTTTTGATGATTCCTATATCGCAGGGATCATGGGAAACTGGCAGCTGGGCGTGGGCGCCATCGATCGCTGGTGGGGCCCCGGCTGGCAAAGTTCGTTGGCGCTGTCCAATAACGCCCGCCCGGTGCCCGGCGTCTGGCTCTCCCGCCATCTGCTCACTGCCCCGGAAAGCCCCTGGCTGCGCTGGATCGGCCCCTGGGATCTGCAGCTGATCGCAGGCCAGCTGGAGCACGACCGCACCACCCCGGATGCCCGCCTGCTCGGCGCCCGTTTCGTGTTCAAACCCCTGGATTCCTTGCAGATCGGCCTGTCCCGCCTGGCCCAATGGGGCGGAGAAGGGCGTCCGCAGGATCTGGGCGCCTTCTGGGATGCGGTCATCGGCAAGGACAACGGCGAAAGTACCGGTTTCGATGAAGACAACGACCCCAGCAACCAGATTGCCGGGGTGGATTTCCGCCTGTCCCTGTCGCCGGGGGATGTCCCGCTGGGCATCTATGGCCAGTTCATGGGTGAAGACGAAGCGGGTGGCCTGCCGACCAAGATTTCATCCCTGGCCGGGCTGGATCTGGTCACCGGCATTGGCAAGGGCTCCCAGCGCTGGTTCCTGGAAGCCACCGAAACCGTGGCCGGTAGCTGGATCAGTGAGCGCCGTTACAACACCATGTATGAGCACTCCACCTACCAGAGCGGCTTCCGCTACCACGGCCGTAACATGGCCACCACCTGGGAAGGCGATGCCCGCGCCGTTACCGGAGGCATACAACAATATTTTCGTAATAATGTTACCGTCGCCCTGTCCCTCAGCCGGGCCACACTCAATCAGAATGGCGTGATTCGTGCAGTCACCCCCGTGGATGGCTACCCGATCCTGCAATCGGTCACCGAGCAGGACGTGGCGCTGGCTGAATTATGCATTGGCCACCCCCTGCTGGGTGGTACCTTCCACTGGCTCCTTTCCGCCAGTGATGAGCCCATCGTCACCCCGTTTGAAGAGCGCGAACGGTGGACCGCCGGGGCACAATGGACCCGGGAAATAGGGTGGTAGATACAGAATAATGAAGGCAGTAATGAACGCATCGGTTAAATATATTCTGGTATTGGCACTGGCCCTGATGGCCGGCTGCACCATCGTGCCCGGCGCCTACCATTCTCCGACACCCGGCTGGTTCCTGGATGAAGATGAAATCTCCGAAGGCGAGCCCCTGCCGGATGTGGTGGAAGTGCATGCCATTGGTACGGCTATCCTGAAAAAGCAGGACATCCACCCGGTTGATCGCGGTGTGCCCGCAGAAATCGATCTGTCCGATGAAGAATATGATTACCAGGTGGGCCCCGGTGATGTCTTGCAGATTACCGTCTGGGATCACCCGGAACTGACCATTCCCGCTGGCTCCCTGCGCAGCTCCGCCGAATCCGGTAACTGGGTGCATAACGACGGCACCATTTTTTACCCCTACGTGGGCATCGTGAATGTGGAAGGCCAGAAGGTCACCGAGATTCGCGACATGATCACCCAGCGCCTGTCCCGCTATATTGAAGACCCGCAGGTAGATGTCTCCGTGGCGGCCTTCCGCAACAAGAAAATCTACGTCACCGGCGAAGTGGATGAGCCCGGCCTGTTCCCGGTCACCAATGTGCCCACCCGCCTGATTGATGCCATCGGCGAAGCCGGTGGCCTGACGCCAGCAGCAGACTGGAGCAGCGTGGTGCTGACCCGCAACGGCAAGGACTACCGCCTTTCATTGCGTGACATCTACCAGTACGGCAACACCAGCCAGAACGTACTGCTGCAACCAAACGACGTGATCAACGTGAACCCGGTGACCGATGCCAAGGTGTTTGTATTGGGTGAAGTGGGGGAGGCGGCGAGCCTGCAGATGGGCCGCAATGGCCTGACCCTGGCGGAAGCGCTGGCGGAAAACGGCAGCTTCAATCAGCAGGAATCCGATGCCTCCGGGGTATTCGTATTTCGCAAGGCGCCAGCCGATGCTGAGCACGGTATCGACATCTACCAGCTCAATGCCAAGGACGCCGCGGCGCTGGTACTGGCGGACAGTTTTCGTCTGCAGGAGCGGGACATCGTTTACGTCACAGCAGCGCCGCTAGTGAAGTGGAACCGGGTGCTCCGCTTGCTGGTGCCTTCGATGACAACCCTGCTTCTCGGGGTAAGAACCGAAGAGATCCTCAGCGAATAATGGGGATATTCCAACGAGTCATGGTGGTGTGCGACGGCAATATCTGCCGCAGCCCGACGGTCGCGGCTATGTTGAATGAGCTGAAGCCTGGCCTGACCATCGCCTCCGCAGGCCTGGTTGGCCTGGAAGGGCAGGACATGGAACCCACGGCACGGGCCGTGGCAGAGCAGAACGGCCTGGCGTGCGGCGAGCACATCGCCCGCAAGCTCACCAGCGAAATGTGCCGCGACAGCGACCTGATCCTGGTGATGGAGGGCCGCCAGAAAGACCGGCTCAGCCAGAAATTCCCGGAAGCCAGCGGCAAAACGTTCCTGCTGAGTCACTGGAACGGCAAACACGACATCCCGGACCCGTATAAAAGAGGCCGCGATGCGTTCGAAAGAATCTACCCAATGATGCAGGCCGCAGCAAAAGCTTGGTCAGAAAAGCTTTAGGAGCGGTCGCCCGGTATGCCCACCGGGCGCGACAGCGAAATGAAAGAAAAGCGAAAAGCGCGGTGGAACCACCGCTCCTACATAAACAGGAAAGCGGACACCCTGTAGGAGCCTTGCTCGCAAGGCGATCCGTCCGAAGGACGGCCCCGAAGGGGGGGAGCGGAGCGAATAACCCATGCTCGCATGGTGAACCGGGCGGTACCCCGCCTTTGACTTCCCTTGCAGCTTGAGGCTTGTAGCTCGCAGCTCAAAGCTCGTAGCTTAATAACGGATATCGATTGAATGGCAGACAACAGCACCATGACAAACCGGCACCAGAACAACGCCACGGACGGTGATATCGACTTCGGCTATCTGTTCGGCATCCTGCTGGACAACAAATGGCTGATCATCCTCACCGCACTGCTGGCGCTGGCGCTGGGCACGCTGTACGGCATGTTTGCCACGCCAATCTACAAGGGCGACACCCTGCTGCAGATCGAAAAGAAAAGCAGCGGCGTACCGGGCCTGTCGGAACTGAACCAGATCTTCGATCAGGAAGCCTCCGCCGCCGCGGAAATCGAGATCCTGCGTTCCCGCATGGTACTCAGCGACGTCATCGAACAACTGAAGATGAACATCGTCGTGGCCCCGGATCGCCCCCGTTATATCGGTCGCTTCATGGCCCCGGATCCGGCCCCGGCGTTTGTACCCAAACCGCTGTTCGCCGGCTACCGTGACAGCGAAACCTTCGTCACCGTCAGCAGCTTTACCGTCCCCGAGCGCCTGCAAGGCAGGGCCTTTACCCTGCTGGAACAAAACGGCAACCCGGCTCTCTACCTGGGGGAGGATCTTGTCGCCACGGCGCCCGCCGGTGAAACGCTGCAAAGCGAAGACGGCAGCATCCAGCTGGAAATCAACGAATGGCAATTCGGCAATGAGCCCCTGACCCTGATCAAGCTCACCGACGTAGCCGCCATCAATGGCCTGCGCGGCGCCATCGCTATCCGTGAAGTGGGCAAGACTGGCATGCTCAGCCTCACCATGACCGGCCCCAGCAAGGCACGCATCAAAACCACCCTGGATGCCATCAGTGAAGCCTACCTGCTGCAGAACGTGAAACGCCGCTCCGCCGAAGCCGAGAACAGCCTGGAATTCCTCGACAAGCAGCTACCCAAGGTGAAAGACAAGCTCACCGAGTTCGAAGAAAAGCTCAACGCCTATCGTCTGCAAAGCGAATCCGTGGACCTGAGCATGGAAACCCAATCCGTGCTGGAGCGCAGCGTCGCCATCGAAGCCAAAATCAACGAGCTGAAGGCGAAAGAAGGGGAGATTGCTACCCGCTTTACCCGCGAGCACCCGACCTACCAGAGCCTGCTGCGCCAGAAGGCGTCCCTGATAGAACAGAAAAAATCACTGGATAGCCAGATCAAGGAACTGCCGGAAACCCAGCAGGAAATCCTCCGGCTCATGCGCGATGTGGAAGTCACCCAGCAGATTTATGTGGGGCTGCTCAACAAGGTCCAGGAACTACGTATTCTCAAGGCCGGTACGGTGGGCAGCGTGCGCATCATCGACAAGGCGCTGGTCCAGCCGGCCCCCATCAAGCCGAAAAAAGCTATCATCGCACTGATTGCCGCGTTCCTTGGCGCAGCGGGTTCAGCAGCCATTGTGCTGCTGCAGGCGTTGCTCAAAAAGGGCATTGAATCCCCGGAGCGGCTGGAAGAGCAGGGCGTATCGGTATACGCCACCATTCCCCTGTCCGAAAAGCAGGTAAAAGCCAATCGGGTAACGGACCTCAAGCAACGCCGGAGCCGCAAGCTCAAGGAAGCTGCAACACCCATCCCGTTGCTGGCACAGGACGACCCCACCGACCTGGCCATCGAAGCCCTGCGCAGCCTGCGTACCAGCCTGCACTTCGCCATGATGGATGCCGAGAACAAGATCCTGATGATCACTGGCCCCAGCCCGGAAGTGGGCAAGTCATTCGTCTCCGCCAACCTGGGGGCCGTGCTGGCACAAACTGGCCAGCGCGTATTGGTTATTGATGCGGACATGCGCAAGGGCCACCTGCACCGTTACTTTCAGTCAGACAACAAGACCGGGCTTTCAGCGTATCTTTCCGGTCAAAGCAGCAAGGAAGACATCATCCAGTCATCCAGTATCGATAATCTGGACTTTATCGCTCGCGGCAAGGCGCCACCGAACCCCTCTGAGCTGCTGATGCACGAGCGTTTCAAAACCCTGATGAACTCGCTCAGCGAAGATTACGACCTGATCCTGGTGGATACCCCGCCAGTACTGGCGGTCACCGATGCCGCCATCGTCGGTCAACTGGCCGGCAGCAGTCTGCTGGTCACCCGCTTCGGGGTGAACTCGGTAAAAGAAGTGGATGCCGCGCTCACCCGCTTCGCCCAGAACAAGGTGGAAATCAAAGGTGCCATCCTCAACTGCATGGAACGCCGCGCCACCAACGAATACGGCTACTACGCCTATGAATACGGCAAAACCAGCGATTGAGGCAAAGCAGCTTTGAGCTGCAAGCCTCAAGCTACAAGCTACAAGCTACAAGGAAAGACAAAACCGTAGGAGCCCTCAGTGCTCGTCAGGGTATGCCCGCAGGCGAAGGTTTTTTGTAGGAGCGTTGGTTCCACCGCGAAGCGACAGAAAGCCGCGGAGCAACCACCGCGCCGGGAAAAATGATCAAACAGCCGCCATCCCCCATTTGAGGGAGGCGCATATGCAAAACCGAAACTACAATGCGCCCCGAGATGGCCACGAATTTATGTAGGAGCGGTGGTTCCACCTCGAAATGACAGAAAACCAGGAAATCGCAGTGGAACCACCGCTCCTGCAAGAACAGGAAAGCGTACACCCTGTAGGAGCCTTGCTCGCAAGGCGATGAGGCCGCTGGCCGGGGCAAAAGGCCGCAACGAACAACCGAACACAAACCGGCACACCGCCGGGCAGAGAGACGAAATGGAACAACAAGACATCAAACTCGCCGTCATCGGCCTGGGCTACGTGGGATTACCGCTGGCGGTAGAATTCGGCAAACACCGCCCGGTGGTCGGCTTCGACATCAACCAGCCGCGCATCGACGCCCTGAACAACGGCCACGATGACACCCTGGAAGTGGACGACACCGAGCTGGCCAGCGCCACCCAGCTGACCTTCAGCGCCGATCCAGCCGCCCTGAACGACTGCAACGTCTACATCGTCACCGTGCCCACCCCCATCGATGAGCACAAACGCCCGGACCTCACCCCGCTGATCAAGGCCTCCGAAACCATCGGCAAGACCTTGAAGCAGGGCGACATCGTCATCTACGAATCCACCGTCTACCCCGGCGCCACTGAAGAAGACTGCGTGCCGGTACTGGAGCAGGTCTCCGGCCTCACCTTTAACCAGGACTTCTTCGCCGGCTACAGCCCCGAGCGCATCAACCCGGGCGACAAGGAACACCGCGTCACCACCATCACCAAGGTGACCTCCGGCTCCACCCCGGACATCGCCGAAACCGTAGACAGCCTCTACCGCTCCATCATCACCGCCGGCACCCACAAGGCCTCCAGCATCCGCGTGGCCGAAGCCGCCAAGGTGATCGAAAACACCCAGCGTGACCTGAACATCGCCCTGATCAACGAGTTGTCCATGATCTTCAGCCGCATGGGCATCGACACCGAAGAAGTGCTGCAGGCTGCCGGCACCAAATGGAACTTCCTGCCGTTCCGCCCCGGCCTGGTCGGCGGCCACTGCATCGGCGTGGACCCGTACTACCTCACCCACAAGGCACAGGCCATCGGCTACCACCCGGAAATCATCCTCTCCGGCCGCCGCATCAACGACGGCATGGGCCGCCACGTGGCCAGCGAACTGGTCAAGGCCATGCTCGCCCGCAGCATCCAGGTCAACGGTGCCCGCGTACTGGTCATGGGCCTCACCTTCAAGGAAAACTGCCCGGACCTGCGCAACACCCGGGTAGTGGACGTCATCAAGGAACTGCAGGACTACAACATCCAGGTCGACGTACACGACCCCTGGATCAACCCGGCAGAATCCGAACACGAATACGGCATCACCCCTGTGGCACAACCAGAGCAGGGCGCCTACGACGCCATCCTGCTCGCCGTCGGCCACAAGCAATTCAAAGCCATGGGCACAAAAGCCATCCGCGCCCACGGCAAACCGGAACACATCCTCTACGACCTGAAATACACCCTCCCGAAGGAGGAGGTAGACCTGAGGCTATAACTGTAGGAGCGGTCGTTCGACCGCGAAAAGGGCTGCTGCCGCAACACATCGCGGTGGAACCACCGCTCCTACAACAGGCAAGCAGCAGAGCCCCTGTAGGAGCACCACTTGAGGTGCGAACCGCCGAAGGCGGGGCCCGAAGGGCCAGGGCGAAGCCCGCTTTCGATTTTCCTTGCAGCTCAAGGCTCGTAGCTCGCAGCTAGAAGCTCGCAGCTTGTAAACGAACAAACAAACGGAACCCCCATGACAACCCGCTACGAACAAGTTAAAGAACACCTCAAAGCCACCCCCAAAACCTGGCTCATCACCGGCGTAGCAGGCTTCATCGGCTCCAACCTGCTGGAAACCCTCCTGCAACTGGACCAAACCGTCATCGGCCTGGACAACTTCGCCACCGGCCACCAGCACAACCTGGAAGAAGTCCAGCAAACCGTCACCGCCGACCAATGGGCTCGCTTCACCTTCATCGAGGGTGACATCCGCAACCTGGAAGACTGCAAAAAAGCCGTCACCGGCGCCGACTACGTCCTCCACCAGGCGGCCCTGGGTTCCGTGCCCCGGTCCATCAATGACCCCATCACCACCAATCAGGCCAATATCGATGGGTTCCTGAACATGCTGGTGGCATCCAAAGACGAAGGGGTGCAAAGCTTCACCTACGCCGCTTCCAGCTCCACCTACGGCGACCACCCGGGCCTGCCCAAGATCGAAGACCGCATCGGCAAGCCCCTGTCACCCTATGCCGTCACCAAGTACGTCAACGAACTCTACGCTGACGTATTTGCCCGCACCTACGATTTCAACACCATCGGCCTGCGCTACTTCAACGTGTTCGGCAAACGCCAGGATCCCAACGGCGCCTACGCCGCCGTGATCCCCAAATGGACCGCCGCCATGATTAAAGGCGACGAGGTCTTCATCAATGGCGATGGCGAAACCAGCCGCGACTTCTGCTTCATCGAAAACGTGGTGCAGATCAACCTCCTGGCCGCCACCGCCCAGGCGGACGCCAAAAACCAGGTCTACAACGTGGCCCTGGGCGACAGAACCACACTCAACACCCTGTTCGATGCCCTGAAAACTGCCCTGAGCGAATGTGGCGTCAGCTACGACCAATCGCCCAGCTACCGCGACTTCCGCGCTGGCGACGTGCGCCACTCCCAGGCCGACATCAGCAAGGCAAAGGAACTGCTTGGCTATGAACCCGCCTTTCGCATCTACGATGGCATTGGCAAGGCCATGCCTTGGTATGTGCAGGCGCTGAAAAATAAGTAATTAATAACAGTTGTCAGTTTGGCCTGTTCAAACTGAATCGAGAGAAACCAAGCCGTTAATAATTATTTGGCTTTGAAAATTGAATCAGGATTTTGTGGCATGCCCGAATTAAAATACCGAGCGGATATTGATGGTCTGCGTGCGCTGGCAGTCTTGCCCGTTATGATTTTTCATGCTGGAGCGGACTGGTTGCCAGGCGGGTTTGTTGGTGTTGATATTTTTTTTGTTATTAGCGGGTATCTGATTTCGAAGATTATAATAAATGAAGTGGATCGGGGTGGGTTTTCATTTTCTCGGTTTTATGAAAGGCGAATAAGAAGGATTGTTCCTGCATTATTGGTTGTTCTTTTTGTGACAGTCATATTGTTTCAGGCTATCAGTCTTCCAGATCAGGCGGTCAATACTTCAAAGTCTGCTATTGCTGCGTTGCTTTCAGTTTCAAACTTTTATTTTTGGGGGCAGTCAGGCTACTTTTCACCAACGGCCGAGTTTATGCCGTTATTGCATACGTGGTCACTGGGTGTTGAGGAACAGTTTTACCTGTTTTTTCCGGTTTTCCTGATTCTTGTGAAGCGGGTAAATATCTCTTTGCCGGCCATTTTGAGTATTGGTTTGATTCTTGCCTTTGGTCTTGGGGTTTGGCTGTCGCTTAACAAGCCTTCTGTCGCTTATTATCTTCTTCCAGCAAGGGGCTGGGAGTTGGCGATTGGCGCAGTTTTAGCGACAGGAAGCGTGCCGAGGGTACAGAAAGGTGTTTTGAAAGAACTGCTTCCTGCTTTGGGTGTACTTCTGATTTGTCTGTCTTTTTTTTACATTGATAGTGGAATGGTCTTTCCCGGATGGGTGGCGCTTCTTCCCTGTCTTGGTGCGGCATTGGTTATACATGGTGATGGAACATCGCTAGTGGCGTCCAGGCTTCTATCATCCCGCTTTATGGTTTTTGTTGGTCTTCTGTCCTATTCGTTATACCTCTGGCACTGGCCTATACTCACAGCTTTGCGGGTCGTTACGGCAAGTGTTCATCTTGAACTTGAGTTAGCAGTTTTGGGGTTGCTCCTCTCATTTTTGATCGGATGGGCGTCTTGGAGATATGTAGAGAGCCCTTTCAGGAGAAAAGATGGTGGAAAAATGAAATCGAGAGTAAAGGGGCTTCTAATTGTCTCCGCAGGACTGGTCTCTATTTCATTTGTTTCCATTTTTTATCAGGGATTTCCGGAACGATTGAATGATTCTGCCCGTAAAGCGTTGGCTGCAGCAGAAGATGTTGATCCATTCCGTGCTAAATGTTCGGGCTTGAAAAAAGTGGGTGAGTGTCGTTTTGGTGATCCAGATTTGCCTGTGACGTATGCGGTAATAGGCGACAGTCATGCAGCGGCGATCCGTCCAGCTATTGAGGCGTCCGGCCTTATGGATGGTCGTGCGGGTACATTGTTCTGGAGTGGAGGGTGCCCTTTACTGGATGGAGCCAGAAGATTTGATGGGCATAGGAGCGATGAGTGTGCCGAGTTCAAAGATAAAGTCTGGGATACGCTTGAAAGAGAAAAAAGCATCGATACGGTTTTTTTAGGCGGGCGCTGGCCAGCATTGTTAACGGGAACGTTGCCTGAGAGCGGCGGCTCTAACCAGGTGTATTTACAAGATGATTATAGTGTCTCTATTTCTGATGATGAGAATTTCAAGGTTTTCGCGCGCTCTTTAAAACGGACTCTGGAACGGTTGTCGCATAACCGAATTGATGTGGTCATTATTGGCTCAGTGCCTGAGCCTGGTTTTCATGTTCCTCATGTGTCTGCGCTAGCTCGTTATTTAGGGCTTGATTATCCGGGTGGGATTTATCGCGATGAGGTCAGTCAACGTGCGGGAATGGCTGATCGTTTCATTTCTGGGCTACTACCTAGCAGTGTTTCTTTTATATCAGTATGGCAAGGTTTTTGTGATGACGTGATTTGCGATATCGAGAGGGAAGGGGTGCCAATTTATTATGATGATGATCACTTGTCTAACTCGGCAGCAGTTAAGGTGGTCGCGCCATTAATCAAGGAAAATCGGATAAGCTTCAATACTAATTAGATCCATTTTGGAGTGGATGTATTTTTTCTTGAAAACTGAAGTGTTTTTGAATGAGAAAGAGCATGAAAATCCTGGTCACCGGCGGCGCCGGCTTTATCGGCTCTGCCGTTATCCGCCACATCATCGATAACACAGACGACAGAGTCGTTAATGTGGACAAGCTCACCTACGCCGGCAACCTGGAGAGCCTGGCTAGCGTGAGTGATAACGAACGCTACGCCTTCGAACAGGTAGATATCTGTGATCGCGCAGCCCTGGATGCGGTATTACAGCGGCACCAGCCCGATGCCATCATGCATCTGGCGGCAGAGAGCCACGTAGATCGCTCCATCGACGGCCCGGCGGCCTTCATGGAAACCAACATCATCGGCACTTACACCCTGCTTGAAGCGGCACGCCAATACTGGAACACCCTGGACGAAACCGCCCGGCAGGCCTTCCGCTTCCACCATATCTCCACCGATGAAGTCTACGGCGATCTGGAAGGCCCGGAAGACCTGTTCACGGAAACCACCCCCTACGCCCCCAGCTCGCCGTACTCGGCCAGCAAGGCCAGCTCCGATCATCTGGTCCGCGCCTGGTTGCGCACCTATGGCTTCCCGACGCTGATCACCAACTGCTCCAACAACTACGGCCCGTACCACTTCCCGGAAAAGCTCATCCCGCTGATGATCCTCAACGCCCTGGAAGGCAAACCGCTACCGGTGTACGGCCAAGGCACCCAGGTGCGCGACTGGCTCTACGTGGAAGACCATGCCCGTGCGCTCTACAAAGTGGCAACCGAAGGCAAAGTGGGGGAGACCTACAACATCGGCGGCCACAACGAAAAACAGAACATCGAAGTGGTCTATACCCTCTGTGACCTGCTGGAAGAGCTGGTACCCAACAAGCCCGACGGCCTGAATCAGTACCACGACCTGATCACCCACGTTCAGGACCGCCCCGGCCACGACCTGCGCTACGCCATCGACGCCAGCAAGATCGAACGAGAGCTGGGCTGGACCCCGCAGGAAACCTTCGAAACCGGCATCCGCAAGACCGTCCAGTGGTATCTGGACAACAGCGAATGGTGCCAGCGGGTGCAGGACGGCAGTTACCGGCGCGAACGCCTCGGCACACAAACCGAATCAAAGGCAGGTTGAGCACAGTGGCAAGGACGCAGGCAGAGAACACACAAACAGGTACCATCCTGCTGCTCGGCAAGAGCGGTGAGGTGGGCTGGGAACTCGAGCGTGTAATGCCTCGACAGGTTTCCCATTTCTACAATCAACTCGCCTGTGAAGACTATCCTGTGCCCGCCACTAGGCCAAATTACTCTCGTCCAGGGCGTCGTGCACAGGAAAGCTCATTGAATCTGCAATTACCGGACTGGAAGCAGGGCGTGGAACGCATGCTTCAGAAAACCAGCAAGGAACCCTCATGACCACTCGCAAAGGCATCATCCTGGCCGGAGGCTCCGGCACACGCCTGTATCCACTCACCATTGGCGTGTCTAAGCAGCTGTTGCCCATCTTTGACAAGCCGATGATCTATTACCCGCTGTCGGTGCTGATGCTGGCGGGCATTCGTGAAGTGCTGATCATCACCACCCCGGAAGATCTGGCCGGTTTCCAGCGCCTGCTGGGTGATGGCAGCCAGTTCGGCATTGAGCTGACCTACGCCATCCAGCCCAGCCCGGATGGTCTGGCCCAGGCCTTCATCATTGGCGAAGAGTTTATCGGCGATGATCCCGTCTGCCTGGTACTGGGCGACAACATCTATCACGGCCCGGGCCTGTCCCAGATGCTGCAGGCAGCCAATGAACAGAAAAGCGGGGCCACGGTCTTCGGCTACCACGTCTCCGACCCGGAGCGATTCGGCGTGGTGGAATTCGACGACAGCAAGCGGGCTATCTCTATCGAAGAGAAACCTGCCAAACCCAAATCCAACTACGCGGTGACAGGCCTGTACTTCTTCGACAACGATGTGGTGGAGATCGCCAAGCAGGTAAAGCCTTCGGACCGTGGCGAACTGGAAATCACTACTGTAATCCAGGATTACCTGGATCGCGGCGACCTGAATGTGGAACTGCTAGGCCGTGGCTACGCCTGGCTGGACACCGGCACCTTCGACTCCCTGCACGAGGCTGCGGGTTACATCGAAACCTTGGAGAAGCGCCAGGGCCTGAAAGTGGCCTGCCTGGAAGAAATCGCCTGGCGCATGGGCTTCATCAGTAAAGAGCAACTTCAAGAACAGGGAGAATTGCTCAAGAAAAATAGCTACGGTGCCTACCTCCTGAAGCTGCTGGAGCAAGAATAAATGGCAGTCCTTGAAATCGACATGCAGGGCGTCGAGCTTCCAGGATCGACAAAGCATGCGCAGGCTTTTTTATTTGAAAAGCTTCAAAAGTACGAGCGGGAAGGTGCAACGGTATGAGTCTGGTGAAATGGGTGGACTTTCAGTCGCTGGGAGATGAACGCGGCAGCCTGGTTGCCGTGGAAATCGGCATGGAAAAAGCCGTACCGTTTGATATCAAGCGCGTGTATTACATCTACCATACCGAGCAGGGCGTAAGCCGTGGCTATCACGCCCATAAAAACCTCAAGCAGGTTGCCATCTGTGTGGCGGGTAAATGCCGCATGGTGCTGGATGACGGCCAAACGCGCGAAGATGTCTGGCTGGATTCACCCACCCGAGGGTTGGTGATTGAAGACATGATCTGGCGGGAAATGCATGACTTCAGTGAGGATTGCGTTCTGTTGGTGTTGGCCAGTGAGCACTACGACGAATCAGATTACATCCGCGATTACGACGAATTCCTGAAAGGGGTATCTCTGTGAGTGTTATTCACCCTTTGGCGGACGTGACGGACTGCGAAGTTGGTGCTGGAACCCGAATCTGGCAATACGCCGTCATTCTTGAAGGCGCGAAAATCGGAAATGACTGCAATGTGTGCGCACACACTCTGGTAGAGGGCGATGTCATTATCGGGGACAGAGTCACCGTCAAGTCCGGTGTGTTCCTGTGGGATGGGACCCGGATTGGCGATGATGTCTTTATCGGCCCCAACGCGACCTTTACCAATGACCCAATGCCCCGCTCCAGACAATACCCGGAGAAATTCGACGGGATCATCGTTGAATCAGGCGCCAGTATCGGCGCGAATGCCACGATATTGCCAGGCATCGTGATCGGTCAGCGTGCCATGGTGGGGGCCGGTGCGGTGGTAACCCGCGATGTGCCCGCCAATGCAGTCGTGGTAGGCAATCCGGCAAAAGTCATCAGGTATATAGAAGAATGATTCCATTTCTCGATCTAAAAGCCATCAATCAGCAGTACCGTGATGAACTGGTTGAAGCGGGCACCCGTGTGATTGATTCCGGCTGGTATATCCAGGGCCAGGAAGTCGAGGCCTTTGAAAGGGAATTTGCCGACTATTGTGGCACGCAGCATTGCATTGGCGTGGCCAACGGTCTGGATGCACTGACGTTGACCCTGCGGGCCTGGAAAGAGCAAGGCAGGTTGAAGGAGGGCGATGAAGTCATCGTCCCAGCCAACACCTACATTGCCAGTGTGCTGGCCATCACTGAAAACCGACTTAAACCAATCTTGGTTGAGCCGGATGAGGCCACGTTCAACCTGTGCCCGGAAAAGACCGCAGCCGCCATTACCCCAGACACCAAAGCCATTCTGGCCGTTCATCTTTACGGGCAGATAGCCCCCATGAAGGAAATCATGGCGCTAGCGAAAGCTCACAACCTGTTGGTATTGGAAGATGCCGCCCAGGCACATGGTGCCTCCATTGAGGGCAAGAAGGCCGGCAGCTGGGGCGATGCAGCAGGATTCAGTTTTTACCCGGGCAAGAATCTGGGCGCACTGGGGGATGGCGGTGCTGTCACCACGGATGATGCCGACTTGGCAAAGACCATTCGGGCGCTGGGTAACTACGGCAGTCACAAGAAATACGAAAACCGCTATCAGGGCGTAAACAGCCGCCTTGATGAGATCCAGGCGGCCATGCTCAGGGTGAAGCTGCGCCATCTGGACGAAGAAATTGAACACCGGAGAAAGGTGGCGGAGCACTATCTTGCCAATATTGATAATCCCGTCATCCAGCTCCCTGCAGCAGGTGAACGGGAAAGCCATGTATGGCACTTGTTTGTGGTACGCACAGACAAGCGGGATGAGCTCCAGCAGCATTTGAGTGAAAACCATGTGCAAACATTGATCCATTACCCGCTTCCGCCGCACAAACAGCAGGCTTATGTCGAATGGACGACACTCAATTATCCCATAACTGAATCTATTCATGGCTCTGTGTTGAGTTTGCCAATAGGACCGACGCTTTCATTTGCGGACATGAAGATCGTAGCGGGTTCATGCTCGGCATGGTCCGATAACTAATTGGAGTCATGACTTTGATTCGTAAATTGATAAGTGGGTATTCCGAAGAGCTGGTTCGAGGCGTTACAGGGGTTGCCGGGCTGAGGGTGCTCGGTGTTCTTATTGGGTATGTGTTCGTAATTATTGTTTCTCGGAATTTTGGAGCAACCGCTCTTGGGGAGTACCAGCTTACGGTTCAGGTAGTAGCAACGTGCACTCTTTTTTCAACACTGGGTTTTAATCAGCTAACTTTGAAATACGGTTCGCGTTACGGAGAATCAGGGAAGGTTCCAAAGCCATTCAAAAAGGCGCTGCTTAAGTGGGTTGGTGTTGCTATATCAGCCTCGTTGGTCACTTCGTTTCTGCTGGCAATTTTCTCAGAAGGTGTGGCAATTTATTTTTTTAGTGGGGAAGAAGCAAAAAAATATATTCTGCTCGCAGCAGTTGTTGTCCCTTTTCAGCTTTTCAATAGTCTCGCCTGTGAGCTTTTTCGAAGTCTTAAATTGATAGCGTTTAGTGAGTATTTGAGAAGCATTCATGTTAGATGTGCCAATCTGGTTATAGTGGCTGCCTTCGTTTTATATTCGGAAAGACCGGGAAGTGATATTGTTGTATTTTCTTTTATGGTGGCAACCATAAGTGCGTTTGTCTTGGCTGTATTGATTTTTTGGAAGAAAATACAGAACGGTAATGATCAGGCTCCTGATGCTACTGCTGATAATGAAATAAATGAATTAACGCTCAAAAAAAGTCTTGGTCAGTCTTGGCCTATGTATCAGTCTTTGCTATTGATGTTCGCCTCGACGCAAGCGCTTGTTTACATATTAGCATATTTTGAGAGCCCAGCTGAGGTGGCCAAATACAATGTTTCTCTACAAGTTGCGAATCTGGCAAATTTCATTTTTGCGTCGGTAGTAACTGTGGCAGCGCCTATGTATTCTCGTGATTATTCGGCCGGACATGACAAGCTTAAGCAGACAATTAGAGAAAGTTCACGAATCATCTTTTGGGCAAGTGGAACGGCGTCGCTTGGAATAGGGTTGTTGAGTTATCCCATACTCCTCGTATTTGGTGATGTTTTTGCACAGGCATGGAATGTCCTTGTTATATTGGCGGCGGCTAATTTTATAAACGCATTTACCGGAGCTTCCGGAAACCTTTTGGACATGACTGGCGGCCACAAATGGCGAAAGAATATTCTTTTTGTGAATGCAGCGTTAACTTTACTTGTCGCATTCTATGCTATTCATGCTTTTGGTGCTGCCGGTGCAGCTATTGCGTATTTTTTTAACATGTGCTTCGGGAACATTGTTGGCGTTTATGTTGTGTATAAGCGACTAGGTATTAATATGATGTATTTCCCATGGCAAAAGGTTTCGGGTTCGTGATGAATAAGAAAGAAGATTTGAAGTCAACGAAGACTCCTGATTTTTTGATTGTTGGTGCTGCCAAGTCAGGCACATCATCCTTGCATGCTTATTTAAGCAAGCATCCGGATATTTATATGCCGGAAAAACAGAAGGAGCTTTATTTCTGGCATGCAAAAACAAATCCAAACAGATCTATAGTAGAGCATCGCGGGGTGGCGCGTGTTCCGGTAATACTTGAAGATTATTTAAGTTACTTTTCTGACGCTGAAGATGGGCAGATAACTGGAGAGGCATGCCCTTCCTATTTGTATTACTGCGATCATGTTCTCGATAATCTTAAAAGTCATCATGCTGATTGGAAAAATATTAAAATAGTGATCATTTTACGTGAGCCTGTGAGCAGGATTCTTTCTCAATATCGCTTTGTTTGTAAGCATCGCCTTGATCCTGACCACCTTGATTTTTGCGCATCACTTGAGGCTGAAAAATCTAGGCTTAATGATAATAAGGTTTTGCCTGATTTGTTTTATGTTGATGTATCAATGTATGTTAAGCAGGTGGACTTTTATATTAATAATTTTAATAATGTTTATGTGTGCCTTTATGATGACCTTAAAGAAAATCCCCGTAAGTTAATAGCTGATCTTTGTGGATTTGTTGGAGTGGATGCTGAAAAACTACCAATTTCTGACTTCGAAATTGTTAATGGCTCGTCGGGCGCAAAGCGTTTGAAGTATCCGGCGATTGATTTTTTGGTTCAAAAAAAAATCAAGCCTATGCTTCAGTTTTTGCCTGATAAAGTAAAGAAAATTCTCCGGATGAATTTTGAAAAAATAGTATCAGAGCCCGTCAACATTTCCTCGAATTCTGTTCTTGAGCTTAAAACTAAGTTTCAAAGTGAAGTTTCAGACCTTGAGAATCTTATCAAAAGAGATTTGTCAGAATGGAAATTTGACAAGACAGATTGATGTGATTTTTTTAGTTTGTGGAGATTTTGTCTGTGGGAAATGGAGAGGATCTGGTTACTTTTGCTGTGTTTGCATATAACCAGGAAAAATATATTCGTGCGGCTGTCGAAGGTGCTTTTTCTCAAGATTATGGGAATCTTGAAATTATATTGTCTGATGACTTCTCCTCTGATCTCACATTTGAGATTATGAAGGAAATGGCAGCCAATTATAATGGAAGTCACAAAGTAATCTTGCGCCAAAGTTCAGAAAATCTTGGGCTGGGACTGCATGTTAAAGAAGTTTCAGATCTGGCGCAGGGCGAGTTTATTGTCGTGGCTGCCGGCGATGATGTCTCGTTGCCTCATCGCACTAGAGCTATTATTGATGTAATGAAAAAAGACGGCACAAAGTTTGCTGCAAGCAATTACAATAGAATAGATGAAAGCGGTGCAGTTTTAGATTATAACCTGAAGAATGATTATTCTGATAATAATCTGTGGGCATTGATTGACTCGGATTCTTCATGTTTCGCCAATGGGGCTGCAGCTGCATACGATATTAACTTTTTCCGTGGGGCTCTGAATTCTGCAATAAAAACAATAAAATCTGGATGGCTTTTTAATGAGGATATTTTGTTTGCGGCATACGCTGCAGCTATAGATGAAAAGCCTTCAGAATACACTGGCTCTTCATTGTTAAACTACAGAGTTGTTTCTTCCTCTCTATCGAATTTTGCATCGCGCGATAACTCTTATAGAGAAGAAATTAGGAATTTGAAGCGTGAGATTTTTCGATTTTCAACAAGGCTTGCAGTTCTTGACGCGATAATAGAGTTGTCGGATAGCTATCCGAGCTTTGCTTCTAAGCTCAATATGAGTGTTATATCAACACAAAGAAGGCTGTGTGAAATTGAGTTGGCAGCCAGTAGTGATAGATTTGTAGATCGATTTAAAAATATTTTTTATGCAGGTAATCTGGATGAATTAAGAATATGTTTGGCAAGAGTTTTTGGCCTTAAAGTGCTAGCGGCTCTCAGGTTTTTGTCAAAAAAAATAAAGCAAATTTAACGGTGATAAATTCATGAATTTTACAGCTTCTAGTGAGCCTGTTATTTCTGTAGTTATTCCCTGCTTTAATTCGGAAAAGTGGCTTGCTGAAGCGATAAATTCAGTTTTGAGTCAATCAGATGACAGAGTAGAACTTGTTATCGTTAATGACGGTTCAACAGATGGAACTCAAGGTGTTGCGGAAAGTTTTGGTGACAAAATTGTTCTGATTAACCAAGCTAACTCGGGGGTGAGTGCGGCCAGAAGAAATGGTGTGCGTCGAGCCTCAGGGAAGTATATCAAGTTCCTCGATTCTGATGACCTGCTCCCAGATGGTGCTCTTGCTGTTCTGCTGGAAGCCGCAGACCGTTTTCAAGGTGAGGCAATAATTGGGAATGCAGTGGCCATCTCGTCAGAGGGCCTTCCGCTTGTCGGGAATATGTATGGGCTAGCGTATCAGCCATCTGATGGCGACTTTATTAAAAAGGAGTTTCTTCTTACTCAGGCAACGCAGGTTGGTTTGTGGCTTTTACCTAAATATCTAATAGATGATGATCGTTTTTATGATCCCAATATAAGTTTAGGTGAGGAGTATTTATTTTGTATGCAAATTGTCAGGGCCGAGCTTCCGATAAGATATTGTAATCAACTGGTCTGTAAAATTCGTGTACACAGTGATGGTTCGAGGCTTTCCTCTACAAGGGATGAATCTAAACACCTTTTGCAGGTGGATTTGATTTCTAGAGTGGTGGATTTTATCAGTAATGAGATTGATGACTATTCAGAGGAGGCGTTAGAAAATATCGCACGCCTTTGCTGGTCGAGAGGGCGGCACTGTCTAAGGATTGGCTGTCCAAATGCGGCAGTTTCATATTTTGATCTTGGTAAAAAAATTAATCCTGGCCTGCAACCCGTAGGTGGCTTCTTTTATAAAGTGGCGTGCAAGACTTGGGGGCCGGTTTTTACAGAGAATGCCTTTGAGAATATAAAAGAAATTACGAGAAAGGGGTGTAAGAAATAGTGAGTAGAATTGCGGTGCTTATCCCTGATTTTCGTGCAGGCGGAGCTGAGCGTGTTAATTTGCTGCTGCTCCATGAGTTTGTCAATCAGGGGTTTGATGTAGATCTTCTGCTCTTGAACAAACGGGGTGTGTTACTGAGCGAGGTCCCCGAGCAAGTCAGGGTTATTGATCTTCAGGCGGGGCGAATTAGAAAGGCATTCTTGCCACTGGTTAATTACTTGAGAGTGAATCGGCCGGATGTTCTGCTAGCCTCCATGTGGCCATTATCCAGTTTGGCTGTGTTTGCTGGAAAATTCTCACACTTTCGTGGCCGTTTGGTGGTGGTAGAGCATTCCGCCCTTTCTCAATCTCCGCAAAACTATGGACTGGCTGGTTTTTCGCTTCGAAAGAGTATGCGTTGGATCAATTCACATGCCGATTGTGTTGTCGGTGTCTCAGCCGGTGTAATTGAGGATCTCAAATTGCTAGGGTTGCCCTCATGTAACACTCGCGTCATTCATAATCCGATTTCTATAAGTGAGGAAACTGTAGTCCCAGCCTCGTGGAAAGATCATCCCTGGATGAAAAGTGGTGGTTCACATCGCCTACTGGCTGTGGGGTCACTTAAGCTGGCCAAAGATTATCCTGCGTTACTCCATTCAATGAAGAAGCTTGTCCATTCTGGATCTGACGTATCTTTGCTTATACTTGGAAGTGGTGCATTGCAGCCACAGCTGGAAGAGCTGTGCCAAGTTCTTGGGATCGAAAATCATGTTCATTTCGGCGGTTTCGTTTCAGACCCTGCGCCTTTTTACCGACGAGCCGATTTGTTTGTTCTTTCTTCAGCGTGGGAAGGTTTCGGAAATGTTATTGTTGAAGCTCTGGCTGTGGGTACGCCTGTGGTCTCAACAGACTGTAAATCAGGCCCTGCCGAAATTCTTGAAAACGGCAAATATGGCAAGCTTGTGCCGGTTGGTGACCCTGCTGCTTTGGCCAACGCCATAGAAGAGTCATTATCTGAACCTTTTGATCCCGAAAAGCTCAAGGCGAGAGCCAAGGATTTTTCTCCTGACGTTATTGCGAAGAAGTACCTTGATTTATTTGACCACTGAATTCGTTTATTTTTCGGGGTTCGACAATGCTAACGTTCAAAGATAATTTTGCAATCGGAATCAAGAATTGCCAATTTCAGGTTGACGTTCCTGGAATCCTTTACCGTGGATTGTGGCCTGGAGGAAACCCTTTCATTAAAGGTTTTCACACCCGGCGATGTATTTTTATACACATCCCCAAGGCTGCCGGAAGCAGTGTCGGCAGGGCTCTCTTTGGAGAATCTGTGGGGCATAGACCCATCCGCCGTCATATGGCTTATTCTCAAGAATTGGTTGATCAGTACTATAAGTTCACTTTTGTCAGGAACCCCTGGGATAGGCTTTATTCTGGCTATAACTATTTTCATCATTGTATTGGCATGACACAACACAGGGACCACCGTTGGGCTACTCAGATGTTGGCTCGGTTCTCTGGATTTGAGGAATTTGTTAATGCGCTTTCTAATCCTGTCTTTGCCAAGACTATAAAGCGATATGATCACTTTAGGGACCAAAGAGATTGGGTGTGTGATCCGTCGTCAGGAAAAATGATGATGGATTTCGTGGGTAGGTTTGAGAATTTGGAGCATGACTATAATGTCGTTTGTGATCGTTTGGGGGTCACTCAAAATCTTCCTCATTATCGGAGAGGTAGTGGCAATGATTACCGAACTCACTACTCGGATAAAATGATTGATATTGTTAGCAGGGTTTACGGGCAGATGTTTATGAATTTTCATACAAGTTTGACTAATAATGACCAAATCGATTTTTGTTACAAATAACGGTCTTCTGGATCATATTGGTGTTGCTCAAGTTGCGCCTTATTTGAATGGGCTTGCGTGCAAAGGGCACCAGTTGAAAGTTGTCTCCGTAGAGCAGGAACCTGATTCCTTAGAATCATTTAATAATGAGGTTTCTGCGCTATTCCCTTCATTCGGAATTCAGCATTTTCCTGTTTTTTTGTCTGGCGGTATCTCTCGGGTTCTTACACGATTCATCAATCCATGGCGAATAAAAAGAAAGCTAACGCGTTTAGTGTTAAGTGAACAGCCTGAGGTTATTCACTGTCGTAGCTACATGCCACTAAAGACTGTTCTTGATGTTACCAGGACACTAGGTATTCCCTTTGTTTTTGATATGCGCGGTTTCTGGATCGATCAAAGAGTCGAAGGGGGGCAGTGGAAATCTGGAAGCCTGTTTTGGAAAATGGTTGAGGTCTATTTTAGGCGTATTGAGAGAGAGGCAATATCTCGTGCGTCTGTAATTGTAACGCTCACAAATGACGCCAGGGAAGTAATCCTTAAACATCCATCATATTCTGGTGCGAAAGTTGTCACTATCCCGTGTTCCGTTGACCAGGAAGCATTCAGGTTCGATGAGGGGAAAAGAGTTGAAGCCAGGAAGAAAATTGGCGTTAACAAGAAGGATTTTGTTCTTACCTTCCTCGGTGGTGGCAGTTCACTATATCGAAAAGATGTGGCATTTAGACTCTTTCAAAAGTTAAAGTCACGTGGTGTCTCGCCAAAGTTGCTTTTTATCGGTACCCATGATCCTGAATTATTGATCGAGGAAGCGTTACAGGTTTCTGTAGATCTGGAACTGGATGATCTAATCTGCCTCAAAGTGCCTCACGCTGAAGTGCCGGATTTGTTGTGTGCTTCTGATGTTGGGCTTTCTTTGATTATTCAGTCCTTCTCAAGCAAGGGGGTTTCAGCAACCAAAGTTGGAGAATATCTTTCTTGTGGATTGCCTGTGATTGCTAACGAGGGTGTAGGCGATATCAAGTCAATTATTACTGGCCGAGAGAATGGATTCGTTTTGTCTGACTTTTCAGATGAAAGTATTGATGAGTGTGCTTCTCTCATGGCGCAAGGAGGGTTCTGGGATCGCTCCTTGGTCCGTGAGAGCGCCAGAAAATACTTTAACCTTGATGAAGCTATATCGAAGTATGATGAAATCTATAACGATTTTGCTTCTTCTGAGAGGGCTTGATGGCGAATAAAATTCTGGCTGTAGATGTTTGTGGGACGTTGTTTGATGAAAACACCACTTCAGGCTTTGTTGTTCATTTTCATAAAGAAAACCATAGCCGGCGTATAGCTTATATTCTTAAAATCCTGAGTGGTCGGCGACGCGTTATTCCCTTTGTTATTGCTAAAATCGGAAGATTTGTTGGTGTTGATTTCCACAAAAAACTGTTCGTTTTAACCTTGAAGGGGGCGACTGCTGAGTCTCTACAGCGGGCCGCTGCCTCGTATTGCCTGTCTCTCAACGATAAAAGCATTTCCAGGACCAATGAAGTCATTGAGAGCATGAGGTCTTCAGGTTGGTCTCCTGTTTTGGCCTCAAATAGTCTTGATGTTGTTATCGATGCTATAGCAACAATGATGCAATTGCCGTCAGTATCATCAAAGCTTGAATTTAAGGGCGGCGTGTGTACAGGAAGATTGGAAAATGATATTGCGGGAAAGAAACGTAGCAGCCTTGAAGCATTTCTTGGTGTGAATTTAGACGAGATTGATTTTTCTGTTATTACAGACAATGAATCCGACTCCGATTTAATTCGGTCGGCTAAACCCGTTTATCTTGTTGCCAAGGGGCGACAAAAGCAATGGATGTCACAGTATAATGCTGAAATTATCTATTACTGATAGTAATAAATATATTTTGTGGGTGCCGTATTTATATACATTTTACTCAAGGACCAATTCCGTTCGGGATTTCGTCGTAAATGCAGCGACTTCCTGGGTTCCTGCATTCATATTGATCTTGGTTCTCTCTGGGCTTTCGTTTCTCGATTCTATCGTTTTTTTTATTTCTGGCTATGTGCTTTTTTTGTGTGTGTATGAAATTGGTTATGTGGCAAATGACTCTTATGGTTTGATTCATGATGAAACGCCAAGAGACAGGTTGGGGGTTTCGCCAACGAAGGGCTTCTTATCGGGATTCGTTATTGTCAGGTTGTTCGTGTTTTTGCTGCTGAGTTTGAAACTGAATATTCTTCATGATTATGTTTTTGTTACTGCTTATTCAGCTTTGATTTTATTATTGGTGGCTCATAACACGCTCAGGCGTGTCGAAATCAAGTTTTTTACATTTTTTCAGTTGTCACTGTTTCGCTATTCTCTACCGGTTGTTCCTGCTCTCGTTGTTGAGTCTGAATTGCCAAGTGTGGAATTGGTGTTTCTACTGGCTGCGGCTACTTTCACTTTACCACGGTTTATCACTTATCTTGATGCCAAGGGACGCCTTGACCTCCCTGAGCGTAAATTGCAGGGTTTTTTGATGAAGGCCTATTGTGCTGTCACCCCGATTGTAATTTACCTTGCAGTCCTGCATCAGAGTCTTGCACCTGTTCTCGTTTTGATTTGGCTGCTATTCGTTCAGTTTGTTTACAGGCTGGCTGCTCCCAAGTGGTAACCCCTGAGTATTGCGCATGATTCCTTATTGGTTTTTGTTTTTCTTGCCAGCTTTAGGACTCGTTTTATCAAATGGTGATTCTGCCAGGAGGCAGAGGCATCTATTTGCTTTTTTATGGCTTGTTTTTTCATTGGTTATCGGGCTTCGATATCAAGTTGGTGGTGACTGGTTTTCCTATATCAAGCATCTCAATGTCAGAACCGAAATGGATTTCCTGGATGTTCTCGCTGGAAGTGACCCTGGTTATTACCTCATCAACTGGTTTGTTGCTCAATTCGGCGGCGGGATTTATTGGATTAATACGATTTGCGGGATGATACTAATGGCGGGTGTTGTCCGCTTTGCAAGGCAGACCCCATTACCCTTTTTGGCACTATTGGTCGCTGTCCCGTATATGATTATTGTCGTGGGGATGGGATACACGCGACAGTCTGCGGCTTTGGGGTTGCTTCTCCTTGGGCTTGTCTCCCTGGGCAATCACAATATGCGTGGTTTCATGTTCTGGATCATACTGGGGTCGGCTTTTCATAAATCGGCGGTTTTAATGTTACCCGTTGCCGCCCTTGCCTCCACATCCAATCGGCTCTGGAGCCTCTTTTGGGGGGGCGTGATTTCACTAGTGGCTGCCTACTTTTTTGTTTTTGATTCGGCAGATAGGCTTTGGGCTAACTACGTTGAGGCTGAATATCACTCTCAGGGTGGCCTGATTCGGGTCATCATGAACGCCGTGCCTGCAGCCTTATTTTTCTTGTTGTCTCGGCGTATGCACTTGTCTGAGGCAGAGCAAAAACTCTGGTTCTGGATGTCTGTGCTTTCACTAGCGTGTATTCCTTTAGTTGGGCTGTCTTCTACCGCAACGGATCGTGTGGCACTTTATCTGATCCCTATACAGATGTTCGTGTTTTCACACCTGCCTTTTATTGTGAAAGAGCCTCGATGGCGTGCTGCTATTGCGCTAGCAGTGGTTTGCTATTACGCATTAGTGCAGTTTGTCTGGCTCGTTTTTGCCACCCATTCCCACTTCTGGGTTCCTTACCAAGTGTTTTTGCTTCTTTGACTTTGGCGCTTTTTGATGCAATCCGTTTTTCTCACATCCAACACCTCCTGGTATCTCTATAACTTCCGCAAAAGCACCATTCGGGCCATCCAGGCACAAGGCTATTCAGTGGTGTGTCTGTCCCCACTGGACGACTTTAGTCTGCGGTTGGAGACTGAGTTGGGGGTGAAGCACATTGCTCTTCCCATGGTGGGCAAGAGTACCGGGGTGGTTCAGGAGCTGAAGAGCCTGCTGTTTATCTGGCGAACCTTCCGCCGCTATCGGCCCGTGTTTGTTTTCAACTTCACCATCAAGCTGAATCTTTATGGCGGGCTGGCGTGCATCCTGTTACGGCTGCCCTTTGCCAATAATATCTCCGGGCTGGGTACGGCCTTTATTCATGACTCCTGGCTTTTCCGTCGGGTGCGGCAGGTGTATAGCTGGGTGAATCGGCATGCAAGACATCTGTTCTTCCAGAATGAGGAAGATCTGGCGGTGTTTCGGGACACCGGCTTGCTGGGGGCTACGCCATTGACGTTGTTGCCGGGGTCAGGTGTGGATCTTGAGCATTTTGGTGTGCAGCCCTTGCCGGAGGGTGATCAGGTTACCTTTGTGATGATTGCTCGGCTATTGGGTGATAAGGGCGTGCGGGAATATGCCGGTGCATGCCGTTTGCTCAAGGCGCAGGGGCTGCCGGTGCGTTGTCTGTTGGTGGGGCCGCTGGGAGTGAGTAACCACAGTGCCATTACTGAAGAGGAAGTGGTGGCCTGGCAGGGCGCAGGCTTTCTGGAGTATAGAGGTGCCACTGATGATGTGCGGCCTGTGCTGTCGGAGTCTCATGTGCTGGTGCTGCCATCTTACCGGGAAGGGATGCCTAGAACGGTGCTGGAAGCTGCTGCAATGGGCCGGCCTGCCATTGTGACGGATGTGCCGGGTTGCCGGCAGGCGGTTGTGGCTGGCGAGACGGGCTGGTTTTGCCAGGTGCGTGATGAGCAGTCTCTGGCTGAGCAGATGATTGCGGTAATCGGTATGGGGGCTGGACAGCTTCAAGCAGTTGGAGAAGCTGCACGGAAACGAATGGAATGCACCTTTAGTGAGAAGGTTGTTGTCGGCGCTTATATCAGCTGCCTGAATGGAATTAATGGGAAGGATTAACAGTAATAATGGCGATTGCATACCGCCCTGAAATAGACGGGCTCCGTTTTCTTGCTGTGGCGTTGGTTATTCTCCACCACCTTGGTATACCGGGTTTCAACGGAGGATTTGTCGGCGTTGACGTTTTTTTCGTCATCTCCGGTTATCTCATTACCTCCATTCTAGTAAAGGAAGTGAGCTCATCAGCCTTTTCTTTTGGCGGCTTTTACCGGCGTAGAGTGATCAGGCTGGCACCTGCTTACTTTCTAGTGCTGCTTGCTTCTGGAGTCTTGGCGTGCTTTACACTGCTCCCGGCGGAGCTAGTTCAGTTTGCCAAAAGCACGATTTATTCTACCTTCTTCGCGGCGAACTTCTTCATGTGGGACGCCGTGGGCGGGTATTTTGGATCCGGAGCTGATACCACTCCGCTGCTGCATTTGTGGTCTCTGGCGGTAGAGGAGCAGTTTTATCTTTTCTGGCCTGTTGGCTTTCTGGTTCTGGTGCGTCTGTTTCCATCCAGATTGTCGATATCGGCTGTTATCGTACTTATGTTGATTGCCACCGTTATGGTCTCTCAATATGGTGCCTTGAATTATCCCGCTGCAGCCTATTATCTGATGCCAACGCGAGCCTTTGAGTTGTTGATCGGCGCGGCACTTGTGTTTCTCCCCTCGTTCACTCTTGGGGGTTATTCTCGTTATGTACGGATGGTGCTTTCGGCCATGGGGTTGGGGTTGATCGCTTATTCTTCTATCTTCTTTGACAAGAGTATCTGGTTTCCAGGTCTGAATGCACTGATTCCCTGCATCGGCACGGCGTTGATCATTTTATTTGCCAGAGAAGGTCTTCCGATTGTTGGTCCCCTTCTGACAAACCGTTTTTCGGTCGCTATTGGCAAGATTTCTTATCCTGCATATCTATGGCACTGGCCGATCATCGCTTTCCTGAATATCCATCTCATTGAAATAACTCCTTCGATTGCGATGGCTGTTATCTCCGCCGCTTTGGTTTTGTCCTGGCTGACGTATCAGTTTCTTGAGTTGCCTGCCCGGCATTTCCGTTCGCGCTCCAGTTCTTGTGTAATTATGGCCGGGTTTGTCTTGCCTGCGGCTGTTTTCACGTTGATTGCATATGTGATTATCGCAAAAGGGGGGCTGCCGGTGCGGTTCTCTGAGGATCTGAATAGAAGGGCTGCTGCTGTGATGAGTCATGCGGATGCGGAGCGTGGACGCTGCAATGAAGGGCCTGTTTCAGCGCCCTTGCCCGAATATGACTGTGTTCTGGGTGTGAGAAAGAGTGATGTTGACATATTGCTTGTTGGTGATTCACATGCCAATCACTTCAGCGGAATGATTGACGTGCTGGCCCGAGAAGCCGGGCTAAGGGGGTACGACGTTACCCAAAGCAACTCAGTCTTTCTTATGAACACTGACAGGTATTACAAGCAAGGTAATGAGCTGGTTCACCATGCCAGCTTCCGAAAGCGTAATGACTATATAGCAACAGAGTTGCTTCCTCGTGGTTATCATTATGTTGTGCTGGGGGCGAGTTATGCGGGGCATATTAATGGGGGGCTGTTTACGCTAGGCGAGGATGAGCGTGGGATGGCAGATGACTCTCTATTTCATGATTCGCTGCGTGAAACGATCAAGGCTGTCGTTAGTTATGGTTCTGTCCCTGTCTTGATTAAAGGTAACCCTACTTTCGAAAGCGATATATCACGCTGCACGTTGAATAATCATCGTTTTGGTCTGGATGCGGACTGTAATCTCGTCCGGTCGGAGTTCGATTCCAGGTTTTCCGCCTGGAATAAAATGGTAGATAGCCTTGAGGCGGAATTTGACACCTTGATGGTTATTGACCCTTCCCGTGTCATTTGTGATGACGACTATTGCTACTCTGAGATTGATGGTTTGCCCTTGTACAAGGATGGTAACCACCTGAATTACATGGGGTCCGAGTTTGTTGGCGAACAGTATCTCAAGCATTTTGGTAATCCATTCCGTAATGAAATGGCGGCCCCTGATTAATTGCTGCTCTGGCGGCGGGCAGGGTTTGGCCGTGATTGAAACTTGATAACGGAACAGCCATGTACATCCTCTCCAAATTTGCCATTGCCTTGATTTCTCCGCTAGGAGCTTCGCTATTTCTTGGTGTGTTGGCTCTTTTGCTGGCGTTGGGGCGTCGGGCGCGGCTTTCTGTTTTCTGTGGTGTGTTGGCGGTGGTCTGGCTGGGTGCGTGGTCGTTGCCTGTGGCCAGCGATTGGCTGCGTGGCACGCTTGAGGGTCAATTCCCTCCGGTGGCAATTGCTTCAGTGCCTAGTGTTGATGCCATTGTCGTACTGGGGGGCGGGGTGACGCCGCCTTCTGTTGGTGCTGTGGTGCCCAATCTTGAGGCGGGCGCTGATCGAGTCTGGTTTGGGGCCCAGCTGTTTCATGCCGGTAAGGCGCCGTTGGTGGTGCTGAGTGGCGGGAGTGATCCGGATTACAGCGCCTTTTCCGAGGCGGAATCCATGGCACGGGTGATGGTGGCGCTGGGGGTGGGACGGGATGCTTTGCTGCTGGAGGATGACAGCCGGAATACCTCGCAGAATGCGGCTTATACTGCGGCGTTGCTGGAGGAGCGGGGGATTGAGCGGATTGTGCTGGTGACGTCGGCTTTGCATATGCCCAGGGCATTGGCGCAGTTTGAGGATGCGGGGCTGAGCGTGTTTGCGGCGGCGACGGATCATGAGGTGATGGCGCGGCCGGGGTGGCAGGGGTGGTTACCGAGTACGCGGGCGCTGGATGGGAGTGCGCGGGCGATGAAGGAGTGGGTTGGGGTTTGGGTTGGAAGGTGAAGAGCAGCTTCAAGCTACAAGCTACAAGCTACAAGGCAAGTCAAAGTCAAAAGATCGCCTGCGGGCAGGTTATGCGCTGCGCTTACCCCTTCGGGGCCGTCCTGCGGACGTTCCTTCGCTACGCTCGGTCCTACGGATGTTCCTTTGCTGCGCTCGGTCCTACGGGGCGTCCTTTGGATGGATCGCCTTGCGAGCAAGGCTCCTACAGGGGGTGTGGGGGTAGGTGGATGGGGTGAGTTTGTTTATCCCCAATTTGGGGGATTCGGGGTGGGGGTGGGTGGTATACAATTTGCTTTGTAATTTTTTGGTCATTGAGTAGTGGTTCACTGACTTGGTGCGTATAATCGCATCCGGTTCTGAATCATCGTCAGGACTTTTGTGCGGGAGGGGAGGGATGCCCCTTGGTTCCCGTTTTTGTTGCCAACAACCTGGTCTTGGGTGAAGTTCATGGAAGCGGCTGGCACATCTTTTCTTTCCGGGGTTTTTGCCCTGATTTCCCTGCGGATGCTGATGCCCTTTGCGGTGAAGTTCCGTCTGCTCGACAAGCCGAATCAACGTAAAGCTCACAAGGGTGCGGTGCCGCTGATTGGTGGGCTGAGTGCCTTTGTGGGGGTATGCCTGGGCTTTATGCTGGTGATGCCGCTCAATACTGGCTATGTGATTTTCCTGCTGTGTGCTTCGGTGCTGGTGGTGCTCGGCGCTATTGATGATGCCCGGGACATTTCTGCCAAGTTCCGTTTGTTTGCCCAGGTGGTGCTGGGTGCCTTGCTGGTGTACGGCTCTGGCGATTCGCTGGAATCCTTTGGGGATCTGGTGGGCCTGGGCGTGATCGAGCTGGGTGTGCTGGGGCCGTTGGTGTCTATTGCTGCGGTGATTGGTGCCACCAATGCCTTCAACATGATTGATGGTATTGATGGGCTGGCGGGGAGTTTGTCGCTGATTGCCTTGCTGTCGCTGGCGTTGCTGTTTTCGTTTTCTCCCGGGCATGAGGCCGGGTTGGCCTTGGCGGCGGGGCTGTCGTGCGCGTTGCTGCCTTATATGATGGCGAATCTGCGGATTCCGCCTTTCAAGCGTCGTATCTTCATGGGTGATGCCGGTTCCATGTTTATCGGCTTTGCCATTGTCTGGTTGATGATTCAGGGCGCGCCGCTGGAAGGTGCTGCGTTCCGGCCGGTGACGGCGTTGTGGATTATTGCTATTCCGCTGATCGACATGGTGGCGATCATGGTGCGCCGGGCCCGCAAGGGGCAGTCGGTGATGCGCCCGGATCGGGAGCATCTGCATCATATCTTCATGCGCGCCGGGTTCTCCGACCGTGAGGCGCTGGTGTTCATTACTGCTGTGGCGATGGCCTTTGCCGGTTTCGGGTTGCTGGGTGAGTTCCTGCAGATCCCGGAGTGGGTGATGTTTGTGGCGTTTGCGGTGGTGTTTGCGTTGTATGACTATGCGTTGAGCAATGTGTGGCGGTTGTTGGCGGTGTTTCGGCGTTCGCGGGCGGTTAAGAGCAGTTCAAAGTTGAAAGTTGAAAGTTGAAAGGGAAGGCAAGGTTAAAGGCAGCTACAAGCCTCAAGCTGCAAGCTGCAAGGAAGGGCAAAATCTAAAGATCGCCTGCAGGCAGGCCTACGGACGGTCTTCGCGGCGGAACCACTGCCCAAGCCCCCCCCGCTGCGGGTTCATTGTGGGAGCGTGCTTGCACGCGAATATCCAAAACCTTCGTCTGCAAGCAGACTCCCACAAAAAGCCAAACCTTTGCCTGAACCCCGGCTCTGGCTTTTGATTTCCCTCACAGCTCGAAGCTCATAGCTTAAAGCTGCCTTTTCCTTTCCTTGTAACTCCCATCGCGGTGGGACCACCGCTCCCACGAGAATACACCCAATCATGCCTGTGATTGACCCTGACGATCACAGAGCGCTCCTGCGGCGGTGGTGCGGATGGAAACGACTGCTACATTTGGGGGATGGGCGAGGGGGGGTAAAGGGCCTAAGCTGTCCACATTGAGGGTGCGCCAGGGATTGGCGTGTTGCTTGTTGCGTGATGCATGAAGCGAGTTTTAGACATGGATTGTCGTGTTCGGCCTCAGGATGAGGTGTTTCCGGATGTAGTGCACCATGGTGCGGTGCAGGGGGTGACGGGGTCTGCCCATGAGTGGGTGGTGAGTGACTCGGCATCTGTGCTGATTGACTGTGGGTTGTTTCAGGGCCGTGATACCGGCCCGGCTGGCGCGTCCGCGTCGGATCTTTCTATTGATTTCGATATCTCCCGTATTCAGGCGGTGGTGCTGACCCATGTGCATATTGATCATGTGGGGCGGCTGCCGTGGTTGTTTGCGGCCGGCTACGACGGGCCGGTGTATTGCAGTGAGCCGTCGGCCCGGTTGTTGCCGATTGTGCTGGAAGATGCCTTCAAGCTGGGGATCAGTCGCCAGCCTGCGCAGGTGGAGGCGTTCCTGAAGCTGCTGGATGAGCGGCTGGTGGCAGTGCCCTATGAGGACTGGGTGGCGTTACCTCTGGAGAGGGGCGCGGGGGGAGAGAAGGCCTTTATCCAGCTGTTGCCGGCGGGGCACATTCTGGGCTCGGCCTCGGTGTCTTGCCGGGATTCGCAGGGGCATGTGACGGTGTTTTCCGGGGATCTGGGGGCCAGGCTGGCGCCGATTCTGCGATCGGCGCAATCGCCGTACCGGGCGGATTGCCTGGTGATCGAGAGCACCTACGGGGATCGCATGCATGAGGGCCGGGCAGCCCGTTCGGCGCGGCTGGAGCGGGCACTGCTGCGGGCTATGGAAGATAAGGGCACGCTGTTGATCCCGGCGTTCAGTATTGGCCGCACCCAGGAGCTGCTGTATGAGCTGGAAGGACTGATTCATCGCCATCGCTCCGCTGCCATGAACGAACACCTCGACTGGGATGAATTGCCCATTGTGCTGGATTCGCCGCTGGCCAGCCGGTTTACCCGGGTGTACCGGGAACTGGATGCGTTCTGGGATGAGGAAGCCCGGGAGCGCCTGGATGAAGGGCGCAGGCCGCTGGGGTTCGAGCAGTTGCTGACCGTGGATGATCACGATGCCCATATGCGCATGGTGCGGCATCTGGCGGACAGTGCCCGGCCGGCGGTGGTGATTGCCGCCAGTGGCATGTGTGCCGGTGGCCGCATCATGAACTATCTCAAGGCCATGCTGGGGGATGCCCGCCATAACCTGCTGTTTGTGGGGTATCAGGCCTGGGGCACGCCGGGGCGGGCGATTCAGCAGCAGGGCCAGGGCGGGGAGGTGGAGCTGGATGGCGAGCGTTATTCGATTTCGGTGCCGGTGACCTCCATCAGTGGCTACTCCGCTCACGGGGATCAGCAGGATTTGCTGGATTTTGTGGCGGGGATGCAGGATCAGCCGCAGGAGGTGCGGGTGGTGCATGGGGATGCGGAAGCCAAGGCGGGATTGCAGGCAGCGTTGGAGGCGCAATATGGGCGGTGGGGATTGCCGGTGAAGGTGTGGTGTCCTTGAAGAGCAGATATTAGCTGTGAGCTATGAGCTACCAGCTGCGAGGAAAGTCAGGGGCAGAGCTGCAAGCTTCAAGCTGCAAGGTAAATCAAAGGCGAAGGCGCGACGCGCTTTTCTTGGTGGGACCACTGCTGCGGGGAAGGGCTCGCTTGCGCTCATCGTCATGCGAGCATGGACTCCTACGGGGGGGAGGCTGAGCTTTTGTAGGAGCCTTGCTCGCAAGGCGATCCGTCCGCAGGACGGCCCGTTATCGGAGAAGGAAAGGGCCTGATGCGTAAAGGGCCGCTGGGCGGCTGCGGGTTAGGCGCTTGGCATGTACAATCCGCCTTTGCTTTACGATTTTCCGCTGAAAGAGCCCTTTGAGTACCAGTGAGCCGTTGTTGATGAGCGATTTTATCCCCCTGCGTTGTGTCGATTCCCGGAAAACGGAGGGGGCCGTTCCTGTCGCTATCATCTCGCTGCAGGACGCAGCGGATCGTCGCTCATTGCTCTGCCAGGAAGGGTTGCCCAAGCCTTGGGTGGAGCACTACTGGGAAGCGACAGACCTGCGTAACCCGCCTGCCGATTATGTGTTGGAGGGCGTGGATACGGAGGCGTTTCAGGAAACCTACCACCGTCAACCTCTCACCGGTGAAGTCGGGTGTTCGAAATCTCACTATGCGGTGATTCAGCAGTTTGTTAACGGTTCCAGCGCGGATTATCTGTTGGTGTTGGAGGATGACATTCAACCCACATCGGAGCACTTTCTGGCACAACTGGAAGGCATCGTGAGGTTGTTGCGGCAGGCGAAGAATACGGATTTTGCCTGCCATCTTGGGCCAAAGCCTGTACACAGCGATACCTCGCTGTGCCGGCGGGTCAGGTCTAATATCCCCGGGGTGAAACTGAATCTGTATGTGGACAAGGAGCAGGGTGTCTGGCTGTCGCACGCCTACCTTATCGGTCGAGGTGCAGCGGAACGCTATCTGGCTGTTCAATCTCCTCTGCGCTATCTCTGCGATGACTGGCGTAGACTGAGAGAGGCGCTGGATATCAACCTCCTTTTTGTGGATTCCCCTGTCTTCGTCCAGTCGGAGGCGCTGGAATCCCATATTTCCGCTGACAATCAGTTCAGGGCCATGAAAACGGCCAAGCCCACTTCTTTCGCAGAGCGCATGGTGATCCGGCGTGGTCGATTCAATCTGTGGCTCAAGAAATGGGGTGTGATCTTTATCAAACATCTTTGGGGCTACCGTCTCAGGTAGATGCCCCCAGCATCGCCCCCTGTCACGGGATGGCGTAGAGTGTCTTTAGCGTCATTCATGGTTGCGGCCCTTGACCGATTCGGTGCCGCGCTTAACGGTGGATTGGCGCAAATGATAACGATGGAATTGCTTTAATGCTGAGCCAACTGAAAGAGTTATACCGACTGCTCAATCCTGAGCAACGCAAGAAGCTGCAACGCCTGCAGATCCTGGTGGTCATGATGTCATTTGCCGAGATCGCCGGGGTGGCGTCTATCGGACCTTTCATGGCTCTGGTGGGGGATATGAGCCTGATCGAGGGTGACGGGATCATTGGCGATGTGTATCGCTACACGGGCCTTGCCGAGCCCCGGACCTTCCTGCTGTTAATCGGGGCTTGCGTCATCGCCGTGCTGGCCACCGCGGCCTGTATTTCCACTTTTACGGTATGGCGCCTCTCCATGTATGGCGCCCGTGTGGGCAGCGAGCTTAGTAGCCGCTTGTTTCGTCATTACATGCATCAGCCCTGGTTATTCCATGCCGGCGGCAGCAGTAGCCAGCTGGTGAACAAGATTGCTCACGAAACGCAAAGAGTGACCAACGCCATCATCAATCCTCTCATGCAGATGAATGCCAAGCTGGTGATGGCCGCGTTGATGGCGACAGTGATTTTCTTCTATAACCCCCTGGTTGCCATTGGTGGTTTGCTGATCTTCGCCAGCGCCTATCTTCTTCTTTACCAATTGGTGAAACGCCGCCTGATTCGTAATGGCAAGAAGATCAGTGCTACCCAAAGGCAGCGTTTCATGCTGATGGGCGAGGGGTTTGGTGGCATCAAGGATTCCCTGTTACTCGGGCGTCAGGAGCTATTTATCCAGCGTTTCGAGCATGCCAGCCATCAATTGGCTGATGCCAATGGTGGGAACCAGGCGCTAACCCTTATGCCCCGCTATGCCATGGAGCTGGTAGCGTTTTCCAGCGTAATCATCCTGGTGCTGTATCTGCTGTTTTCTCATGACGGGAATTTCGCCAGTGTGCTGCCGGTACTGTCGGTGTATGCGCTGGCGGGTTTCAAGTTACTCCCCGCCTTTCAGCAAGTTTATAACGGTGTATCCCTGATTCGCGGCGGCCTCACTGCGTTTGAATCCCTGCGGGATGATTTGCGCGCCAGCGCACTGGCTGGAGGGGCGAGTGCCGAGATAACCCGTGAGCGGTTGGTTCCCCGCGAGGTTATTGCGCTTGACGACATTTCCTTTTGTTACCCCGGCAAAGAGGCTCCTGCACTGGATGGACTGAGTATGCAGATCCCCGTCAATAAGGTGATTGGGCTGGTGGGGGCATCTGGTTCCGGGAAATCCACGGTGATTGATATCTTGTTGGGGCTGATATCCCCCCAGCAGGGACGTGTGTTGATCGATGGTCAACGTTTGACCGAAGACAACCGCCGCGCCTGGCAAAACGGGTTGGGTTTTGTTCCCCAGTCGATCTTTCTTTCGGATAACAGTATTCGTGAGAACATTGCTTTTGGCTTGCCCGAGAGCCTGATTGACGAGGACAAGGTTCGCAGGGCTGCGTCCATGGCGCATCTGGATGAATTGCTGGCAGAGTTGCCAGAGGGGCTGGATACCCGGGTAGGCGAGCGCGGTGTGCAACTTTCCGGTGGGCAGCGGCAGCGTATCGGAATTGCCAGGGCGCTATATCACGATGCTGATGTGCTGGTGCTGGATGAGGCGACCAGTGCGCTGGATGGGATTACCGAGAAAATGATCATGGATGCGGTGCATGATTTCTCGGGCAAGAAGACCATCATCATGATTGCGCACCGGCTGAGTACGGTGAAGCAGTGTGACACCATTTACCTGATGGATCAGGGCAGGGTGATTGATCAGGGATCCTATCAGGAGCTGTCAGAGAACAACGCAACCTTCAGGCGCATGGCGGAGCATTCCTGACGGCGCAGTGATTTGCCATGGGTAAAGGCTCGCTTGCGCTTATCGTCATGCGAGCATGGACTCCTGTGGGAATGAGGCAGAGCCGGTGTAGGAGCCTTGCTCGCAAGGCAATGGGGGAGTCAGAAGCCGCAAGCTTCAAGCTGCAAGGATAATCAAAGGCCAAACCTTGGGCCATCTAAGGGGGAGGGGGGCTTATTGTGGCGTCTGCTTGCAGACGAAGGATTGGCTATTCGCTTGCAAGCATACCCTGACGAGCACAGAGAGCTTCAACAATGAACCCGCGGCCTGGAGGCTTAGCTGTTTTGTGGGAGCAGTGGTTCCATCGCGATGGGGGCTGGCTCTTTCCTTATTCCTATTTTGAATCAAAAATCACTTTTTATATCCATTTTTCGCTGTAAAATGCGCCTTTTATGATCAATTGTGCTGCGCCGGAAGGATTCGCTGAGTGAGCCTGGATATCCTGATTACCCTGCTGATTGTGGCCTCGGTGCTGGGGGCGCTGGCGACTAATCGCGTGCCTGCGGACCTGACCATGATGGCGGCGCTGGTACTGGTGCTGGTGGCGGGGATCATCACCCCGGGTGAGGCGCTGGCGGGGTTTGCCAACCCGGGCCTGATGACGATTGCGGCCTTGTATGTGGTGGCGGCGGCCTTGCGGGATACGGGCGCCATTTACTGGGTGGCGCACCGACTGCTTGGCCAGCCCAAAACCGTGCTCTCCAGCCAGATGCGACTGATCGCTCCGGCCTCCCTGCTCAGTGCCTTCCTGAATAACACCACCGTGGTGGCGATGATGATTCCGGCGGTGCAGGAGTGGGCCCAACGGTTGAAGCTGTCGGCATCCAAGCTGCTTCTGCCGCTCAGCTATGCGGCCATTCTCGGTGGCACCTGTACGTTGATCGGCACCAGCACCAACCTGGTGGTGGATGGCCTGGTACAGGAACGGGGGCTGCCGGCCTTTGGCATCTTTGATGTGGCCTGGGTGGGTATTCCGGTGTTGCTGGGCGGTGGCCTGTTCATGTTGCTGGTGAGCCGCTATCTGCTGCCCGAGCGCGAGGGCATGGTGGAGCAGTGGGAGCATGCCCGCGAGTATCATGTGGAAATGATTGTCGCCAGCGGCAGTAATCTGGCGGGCCGCACCATTCAGGATGCCGGGCTGCGGAATCTGACCTATGGCTACCTGACCGAAATCCAGCGCGGTGAAAAACTGTTCACCGCGGTGGGCCCGGAGATGACCCTCCAGGAGGGAGATCTGCTGGCGTTTGTGGGTGTGCCGGAGTGTGCCCGTGAGCTGCAGCGTATCAATGGGCTACAGTCCGCCCATGGTGCAGTACACAAGCTGGGCTTGAACAACCATCAGCGTCACCTGGTCGAGGTGGTACTGAGCCCGGAATTTCCGGGGATCGGCAAGAGCGTCAAGGAAACCGGTTTCCGTACCCGTTACCAGGCGGCGATTCTGAGTATCAGCCGCAATGGCCAGCGTATGGCCGGCAAGGTGGGTGAGCTGGTGCTGCGGGTGGGCGATACCCTGCTGCTGGAAACCAGTGAACAGTTCGTGGAGCAGTATCGCTACCGGCGGGATTTCATGCTGGTGAGCCCGTTGAAGGATTCCACGCCGCCGGATTTCCGCCGTGCGCCCATTGCCGTGGGGATTCTCGTGGCCATGGTACTGGCCAATGTGGTCGGGCTGGCTTCCACTCTGGAGGCTGCCATGGTGGCCGCTGGCCTGATGCTGGCGTTTCGCTGTGTGACGGTGAACCGTTCACGTATGAATGTGAGTGTGAATTTACCGGTGCTGGTGGTGATCGGCGCCTCCTTCGCCCTTGGCAAGGCCATGGAAACCAGCGGCGCCGCTGCCTGGATTGTGCAGGAAGCCTTTCCGGACAATGGCCTGTCACCGTTCATGGCGCTGGTAATCATCTACCTGCTGACCGCGGCATTCACCGAAATGATCACCAACAACGCCGCTGCCGTGCTGGTGTTCCCCATTGCCATTGGTGTGGCGGAGCAGCTGGGCGTGAGCCCGATGCCTTTTATCGTTGCCGTGATGTTCGCTGCATCCGCGAGCTTCATGACCCCCCTGGGCTACCAGACCAACCTGATGGTCATGGGCCCCGGCGGCTATACCTTCCGGGATTATGTGCGGATAGGGTTGCCGATGAGTTTGGTGGTGGGGGTGATTAGTCTTGTGGTGATTCCGATGGTGTGGGGGTTTTAAAAAGCAGTAACGAGGTTCGAGTTTCGAGTTTCGAAAGGCAAAATATTAATACGGGACAAGGATGTCCTCGGTAAAAAGGAGCAAAGCAAGGATGCGATTTGAAGAAATGGAAGTATGGTGCCGTTCTGTGGCGTTAAGCGTGGAAATGTTTCGGCACTTCAAGGAATGCCGGGACTATGGATTCAAGGATCAGATTACCCGGTCCGCTTTGTCGGTGCCCAGCAACATTGCTGAGGGCTTCGAGAGGGTTTCCCTCAAGGACAGGGGACGGTTCTGGAGCTATGCAAAAGGCTCGGTTGGAGAGCTCCGAACCCAGGTACATATAGGAAGCGAAATCGACTACATCGATGACACGGTAGCCGGTAAATGGCTTTCAGAAACCGACCAACTTTCCAGAATGCTTGGTGCTTTGATTCATGGCATCAGGCGGGAATTGAATGAGTGTTGAAGTTGCTTTTCGTAACTCGCAACTCGCAACTCGTAACTCGCAACTTTGAACTAAGGAATTACGCATGTCTGACAAGTCTCCGTACCAGGAAAAAGCCAACGAATCCAAAGCCCACGTCGTGTGGCATGAAACCAATATTTCCAAGGCTGACCGGGCCAAGGTTAAGGGGCAGGCGCCGAAGTGTCTGTGGTTGACCGGGCTTTCCGGGGCGGGCAAGTCTACGATTGCCAATGCTCTGGAAGTGGCGCTGACGGAGCAGGGCAAGCACACCTATTTGCTGGATGGCGACAATGTGCGCCATGGTCTGAACAAAAACCTGGGCATGAGCGATGAAGATCGCACGGAGAATATTCGCCGGGTTTCCGAGGTGGCGAAGCTGATGGTGGATGCCGGCTTGATCGTGGTTACTGCCTTTATCAGTCCTTTCCGTGCAGACCGGGATGCGGCTCGCGCCTTGTTTGACGATGGCGAGTTCCTTGAGGTTTTTGTTCATGCTCCTCTGGAAGAGTGTGAGAAGCGTGACCCCAAAGGGCTTTACAAGAAAGCCCGGGCAGGTGAAATCAAGGAATTTACCGGCATCGATAGTCCTTATGAGGCGCCGGAGAAGGCTGAAATTACCATCAATACCGCAGAAAACGATATTGAAGGTTGTGTGCGCCAGATTATTGAGCAGCTGGGGCTGTAAGTTGCCTCTGGCCCGGCAGGGGAGGGGCTGGTGCCCTTCTCCCTTGCCGCGGCATGGCCTGCCTTGTGATGGGGCTGGCCCGATGTTTTCTATCCGCGATACGCTTCAATACCCGCTTTCATTGTCACCTCCCTGAATATAATTCAGTCTCCATTTCTTCCATTCTCCTCTCTTTCTGGGACAGGTTTGTTTGTCTCTGTTACAGGCGATAACCACTTCCTTGCCAAACCGGGTAAACGTTGGCTCAATCAATCGGTTGTTAGAGGAGGCTTGCGTGGAAAATGCGATGGATGCCCTCAAGGAAAAGCTAAGTGTCATCCTTGATGTCATCAAAGATCCTGATGATGTGGTCTATCTGGATTACCCGGTTTATTACAATGTTGGTGATATGCTCATTTATGCGGGGGCCTTGCTGCTGCTCAAGGAGCATGGCGTGAAGCTTCGTCTGCAGCGGTCGGTCAGCGATTTCTCCCTTGAGGAACTCCGCGACACGGTGGGCCCGAATACCACGATTCTGTGTCAGGGCGGGGGAAACTTTGGCGATCTGTACCACTCCCATCAAGCGTTGCGTGAGAGTCTGATAAGCGCCTTTCCCGATAATAGAATTGTCATTCTTCCGCAATCTGTGCATTTCGAGAGTGATGAAAATCTGAACAAATGCATTGCCCTGTTTCGATCGCATGATGATGTGTTTTTATTTGCCCGTGATGAACGCAGCTATCAGCAATTCAAGGCAATGTCAGACAATGTATTTATGGCCCCGGACACCGCTCACTATTTGTACCGGCTTCTTGGCGGGGTAGCGCAAGCTGACAGGCAGGGTGTGCTGCATTTCAGTCGTACCGACAAGGAGAAGGTTGCAGCAGCGTATCCTTTTGAGATCGGCGAGGATGATACGGTTGTTGACTGGCAGGATGTGGTGACCACCAGGGATAACAGGTTGCTTGCCTGGGAGCGTCGTTTGCTGAGACTGGGGGTTAAAACGAATAGTCGCCATATCAGGAATCTGGCGGCGTATTTGTGGCAGTGGCACGTCTTTCAAGTGGTGAAGCGCAGCGCCCGCTTCTTTTCCCGCTATGAAACGGTCATTTCCTCCCGGATGCATGGCCATATTCTGGCCTGCCTGCTGGACCAGGAGAATATGGTGGTTGATAACAGCTATGGCAAGAACAGCGGCTACTACCATGCCTGGACGAAAGATGTGGATTGTGCGCGACTTGCAGATGACGCGCCGAATGCAAACCAGTAATGATCAAGTAGGATGATGCTGTTTAATTAAGCCCGGAATCTGTGTGGGAGCGTGCTTGCACGCGAATGAAGCACCCAAAAGTATAGGCTTCGCGTGCAAGCACGCTCCCACAAAAATCAAAATCACGGCTTAAGCGAACACCATCGTCATCATTTGAGTTGCGCCTGATTACAGGTAGGACAAGGGAGATTCGATGAAGGTCGTGATTGCCGGTACCGGTTACGTGGGGCTTTCCAATGCGGTGTTGCTGGCTCAGCACAATACGGTGGTGGCGCTGGATATTGATGCCGCCAAGGTGGAGAAGATCCAGAAAGGCGTGTCGCCGATCGAAGACAAGTTGATCCAGGAATACCTGGATAACAAGGGGCTGGATCTCACGGCCACGACGGATAAGGAGGAAGCCCTCAAGGGGGCCGATTTTGTCGTGGTGGCAACCCCCACTGACTATGATCCGGTCAACAACTATTTCAACACAAAGAGCGTTGAGGCGGTGATCAGTGATGTCTCAGCCTTGTGTCCTGCGGCGACTGTAATTATCAAATCAACTGTGCCGGTAGGATTCACCGATTCGTTGTGTGGTCGCTTCTCTGCTCTGAAAATCCTGTTTTCTCCAGAGTTCTTGCGTGAGGGGCGGGCGCTTGAGGACAATCTCTACCCTTCCCGGATCATCGTGGGTGGACATGACGATGCCGCGAAGACTTTCGCCGGGATGTTGGCGGAGGGGGCGATCAGGAAAGACGTGCCGGTACTTTTCACGGATTCCACGGAAGCCGAGGCGATCAAGCTGTTTGCCAATACCTACCTGGCCATGCGGGTGGCGTACTTCAATGAGCTGGATAGCTATGCCGCGGCTCATGGGCTGGATACGCGCCAGATTATTGATGGTGTTTGTCTTGATCCACGGATTGGTGACCACTACAACAATCCTTCCTTTGGCTATGGTGGCTATTGTCTGCCCAAGGACACCAAGCAACTGCTGGCCAATTACCAGAATGTGCCTAACAACATGATTCAGGCGATTGTGGATGCCAACCGCACGCGCAAGGACTTTGTGGCTGATGATATTCTGCGCCGCAGCCCGGCCCGGGTGGGTATTTATCGTCTGGTGATGAAGGCGGGCTCCGATAACTTCAGGGCCTCTTCCATTCAGGGGGTGATGAAGCGCCTCAAGGCCAAGGGTGTTGAGGTGGTGGTGTATGAGCCTGCGTTGCCGGATGAGACTTTCTTCAATTCCAGGGTCATTCGTGATTTCAGTGAGTTTGTCTCCACCTGCGACGTGATTGTCTCTAACCGGATGGTAGAGGAGCTGAAGCCCTTTGCCGAGAAGGTGTATACCCGGGATTTGTTCGGTAGTGACTGATGTCGGACGGCGATGATGCGTGCTGACGGCAAGCGTCTGTTGCTGCTGTTGGTGGCTGTTGCGTTTGTGGGCGGGGCGCTGCTTCCCGGTAAGCAACGGGATACGGTCGGCACGTGGCTTGCATTGGGTAGTCTTGATGTCTCCATTCATGTGTTCTTTTGTGCCCTGGTGACGTTGCTGGTGGGGCTCAATGGCGTTCGCGCCGCCCTCGCGGTGATGGGCACGTTGCTGCTGGGGGCAGGGATTGAATTTGCTCAGTTGTGGATTCCCGGTCGGTCTGCATCCCTGGATGATCTGGTCGGGAATGCCGCAGGAGTGTTGATCGGTTTGCTGTTACTCTGGGCGATAAAGCGATTCTGGATAAGAGGGAAAAATGGTTAAGAAGGCGGTGCTTCCGGTGGCAGGTTTTGGTTCTCGTATGTTGCCGGCCTCCAAGTCGATTCCAAAAGAGATGCTTCCTATTGTTGATCGCCCGGCCATTGAGTATGTGGTGAAGGAAGCGGTGCGGGCGGGGATCAAGGAAATTGTCCTGGTGACCCATTCCGCCAAGACCGCCATTGAGGATTATTTCGATACCCAGTTTGAACTGGAGCAACAACTGGCGGACAAGGGTAAGGACGCCCTGTTGGCCGAAGTGCGCGATATCTTGCCGGCAGACGTGAGTGTGATTGCGGTGCGACAGCACCGGGCGCTTGGGCTCGGTCATGCGGTGGCCTGCGCGGCGCCGGTGGTGGGCAATGAGCCGTTTGCGGTGCTGTTGCCGGATGTGCTGGTGGATTGCGACGGGCTGCAGGAAGACCTGGGCGAGATGGTGGAGAAATACCACGCCAGCGGGGCGGCCCAGATCATGGTAGAGGAAGTGCCTGCGGAGCGTGTGGATCAGTATGGCATTGTCGCTTTGAAGGGCGAGGTGCCGGCAGCCGGTGAATCCGCCCCCATGACCGCGGTGGTGGAGAAGCCTGCCGTTGCGGATGCGCCGTCGCGGTTGTCGGTGGTGGGGCGCTATGTGCTGCCTGGCGAGATCATGGCTATTCTGGCGGACACCCCGCCTGGGGCAGGCAATGAGATCCAGCTCACCGACGCCATTGCCACCCTGATGGAGGATGCGCCGGTGGAAGCCTATGCCATGCGTGGGCAGACCTTCGATTGTGGTAACAAGGCGGGTTATCTACAGGCTATTTTCCATTTCGCCGCCCGCCACCCGGAGCTGGGTGAGCAGGTGCGGGAGATGATGGCGGCGGAGCTTGGAAAAGCAGTTGAAAGTTGAAAGTTCAAAGTTGAAAGGGAAGTCAAAGTCCTCGGCTTCGCCTTTGTCTCAAAAGGGCATTGGTTTTGTAGGAGTCCATGCTCGAATGACGATTGAGGTCGTTTTCAAAGTAGAGCGTTGAGCGTTCCGGTTTTGTGGGAGCTTGCTTGCAAGCGAAAGGGGCGATGCTTTTCTGTTATATGTACTCCCAATAGATTGATGGTTCCAGGCTGAAGTCTGGTTTTGATTTCTCTGACAGCTCAAGGCTAATAGCTCACAGCTGAGGTTTTATGCAGATTACGGTTTACGGCGATACCTTGTGTGCCCAGGTGACGGCGACGGCCATGGCACAGACCGGGCACCGGGTGTGTTGGGTGGTGCAGGAGGCGCGTTCCCGGGAGAAGCTTGAGGAAGGTCGCCCCTTGTTCCGTGAGCAGGGGCTGGATCGGGTGTTTGCCGAGCAGCTGGAATCGGGGCGGTTGGTTGCCTGTTTTCGCGGCGATGCTCTACCTGCGCCGGCTGAGGCGGTGTTTCTGGCCCTCTCCCCGGGGGATGAAGACTGGAGCCTGGAGATCATCCAGCAGATCGCCGGGAATGCGGAATGTCAGCTGGTGATCAACCAGACCGTGGGCCCGGTGGGGGCGGCGGAGCGTCTGCGTGACCAGTTGCGTGAGGCGGGCAGTGGTGCTGCCCTGGTGGCGCTGCCGGACCTGATTCAGGAGGGTAATGCCTTCCAGACCTTTACCCGCCCGGAAAGCATCCTGCTGGGCTGTGAGCAGGGGGAAGGCGAGGCCCAGGTGCGGGAGCTGCTGCGTCCCTTTAACCGCCGCAAGGACGTGATTCAGGTGATGACGCTGCGGGAGGCGGAGTTCGCCAAGCTGGCTATCAGCGGCATTCTGGCCACGCGCATCAGTTTCATGAATGACATGGCCAATCTTTCCGAGTCTCTTGGTGTCGATATTGATGCGGTCAGGGTGGCCATGGGTGCGGATTCCCGCATTGGTGAGTCCTACCTCTATCCCGGCTGTGGTTTTGGTGGTGCGGGCCTGGACAGGAACGTGCTGGCGTTGGTGGATGCGCTTAGTGAGCGCTCTGCAGAACCCGGTTTGCTGGCCCAGGTGCTGCAGACCAATGAGCGCCAGAAAGAAGTGCTGTTCCGCAAGTTCTGGCAGTACTTCGAAGGCAATGTCACCGGCAAGCGGGTGGCGATCTGGGGCGCGGCGTTCAAGCCGGGTACCCGCCGGGTGGATAACGCGCCGGCACTTAAGCTTATTGAAGCGCTCTGGGCCCAAGGGGTCGAGGTGGCAGTGCATGATCCCAAGGCGCTACCGGCGTTACAGGCCTGGGCCGAGGGGCGAGGCGAGCTGCAGCTTTGTGATGATCCTTACGAGGCAGTGGCCGGTTCCGATGCGTTGATGCTGGTGACCGAGTGGAAGCTCTACTGGGGGCCGGACTGGCGGCGCCTGCGGGCAGCCATGCGCCAGCCGTTGATTCTGGATGGCAGAAACATCTATGACCCGGACTTTGTCAGAGGGCAGGGGCTGGTGTATAGAGGGATAGGGCGAGTCTAATTTATGGTTCCGGAACAGGACGTTCTTACTATCAGTACGATCTGGTCACAGCTGGCACGGCGTGCCGCACAGGACAAATCCTTGCATCTGGCGGATCTGTTTGCGTCGGACAAGGACCGCTTTGAGCGTTTCAGCCTGTCAGGGGCGGGGTTGCTGGCAGATTTCAGCAAGCAGCGGCTGACGGATGAAAGCCGGGATCTGTTGGTGAAACTGGCCGATGAACGCCAGCTGAAACACTGGGTGGATGCCTTGTTTGGTGGCGCCGAGGTGAATTGTACGGAAGGTCGATCTGCCAAGCACTGGTGCTTGCGCGAGCCCGCCGACAAGGCGCCGCTGGTCCATGAGCAGCTTTCCCGCATGGAAAGTATGGTCAACCGGATCCTTCAGGGGCATTGGCGCGGTGTGCAGGGCGATGCCATCACTGATGTGGTTAACGTGGGGGTAGGGGGCTCTGATCTTGGCCCGCTAATGGCTGCATTCGCGTTGCAATCCAGCCAACCTCCGCAGGGGCAATCCCGGCCCCGCCTGCATTTCGCATCGTCCATGGATGGCAGCCAGGTTTCCCAGGTGTTGCAGGAGCTGAATCCACGCACCACGCTGTTTCTGGTGTCTTCCAAGTCGTTTACCACCGTGGACACTCTGCATAATGCCAATACGGCCCGGCAGTGGCTGGCTCGTGGGTTGGGGCTGGATTATGACGATGCGTCTCTGCTTCGCTGCCACTTTATCGGCATCTCCGCCAATGCGGAGCGAATGTCGGAGTGGGGCATCGTGCCGACCAATCAGTTGCTGTTCTGGGAATGGGTTGGCGGCCGTTATTCCCTGTGGTCGGCTATCGGTATGCCGATCGCGTTGACGGTGGGTATGGATGGTTTCCGTGAGATGCTGGCGGGTGCCCATGAGATGGATCAGCACTGCCGAACGCAGCCCTGGAGAGACAATATTCCGGTGATGCTGGCCCTGGTGGATGTGTGGAATATCAATTTCCTGGATATCCGCGCCCGGGCGGTATTGCCCTACGATGGGCGTCTCAAGCACTTGCCTGCTTACCTGGAGCAGTTGGAGATGGAATCCAACGGCAAGAGCGTGTCCCGCTCTGGCGAGCCGGTGGAGTATGACACCTGCCCCGTGATCTGGGGGGAGGTGGGGCCCAATGCCCAGCATGCGTTCTTTCAGCTACTGCACCAGGGCACTCAGGCGATTGCCTGTGAGTTCCTGATGACGGCTCGCCGCTATACCGAGGACGAGCATTCCGAATCGGTGTGTGAACTGGAGTGCCAGCATGCGCTTTCCAATGCCAACTGTCTGGCGCAGTCACGGCTTCTGGCCCTGGGCGAACGGGCGCTGGATCCTTCGCTGGCGTTGCCGGCCTACAAGCGGTACCACGGTAACCAGCCCAGTACCACGCTGGTGCTGGACGAGCTCTCTCCCCGGGTGTTGGGCACTCTGCTGGCCATGTATGAACACAAGGTGTTCGTGCAGGCAGTGATCTGGGGGATCAACCCCTTTGATCAGTGGGGAGTAGAGATGGGCAAGGTGATTGCCACGGATATGCTGGCGGTGCTGGCCGATCCTGAGTCTGCCACCGGTCTTGATGCCTCTTCCATGGCGCTGGCCCGATATGTTGCCAACAAGCAACGTTCCAGCTGATCTCTGCGGGCTGGAGATACCGTCCCAGTAACGCTCTGTGTCCCTGTAGGCGTTCGTTCGACCTCGATGCCGGTGTTTCTGAATCCTGCGATTTCACCTGTTTTGGCGTATGATTGCCTGCCAGGAGGCCTTGGGACAGGGCCCTCAGCCTGGCTGGTGACAACCACAATTGCATCGCAGAGATTGCCTTTCAGGTTTAGCCTCAAAGGCAGCTTCCTTACCGGTGATCAAATACGGTTTTCAGAAGTAAACTGTTATAACGTCGATTATGTCAGTGACGAGACGCATCATTCGACCAGTGAATAGGGCGTTTGGGTGTTATAAGTGATAAAAAAAATCCTTCAACTGGTATTTGGAACCGGGCTAGGTCAATTGATTCAGCTGTCGGCACTGCCGGTACTTGCTCTGCATTATTCGCCGAACGACTTTGGTTTCTATTTCCTGGTGGTATCGGTCTCAACGTTGGCGGCGGTGGTCGCTACTTTGCAGTTACAACATGCGATTACGGTGTGCACCGAAGATACGCAGGTCAGGGATATTCTTTCTGCGCTTAAAGTGAATCTACTACTATCCGGGGCACTATCGGGCTTGCTGCTGGTTTATGGGCTGATATCTTCTGACTGGTTACCCTTCGCATGCATGTTGGCTTCTTTGTTGGTGGGGGTGTCCGCTGTTGTCAGAAGCATTCTTGTGTGGCGGGGACACTTCAAGGGAATTAGCCGGGGGCTGGTGATCAGGGCGGTTTCAATCGTGGCGGTTCAGTTTGCGATGGCATTTGTGTGGGAGCAGGGGCTGGTAGCAGGACTGTTGGCTGGGGAGCTGATGGCCATTATTTTTTTCCTGGTTGTGCTCAATGAACCATCGATGTTTTCAGGCAGAATTCATTTCCGGGACTTTATGCCGCTTTTGCGCAAGTACTCGCACTTTTCCCTGATGGGTACTGCTCAGGAATTGATGTCCCTGGCTGCTCTCAATTTACCAATCATCCTGATTCCGATTTATTGGGGGGCATATTTTGCAGGTCAATTCGGGATGGCCCAGCGCTTTGTCATGCCGCCAGCGGCGGTCGTGCTTGGCGCGATTGTTTCTTATATTCAATATGCATACGGTAAACGAGAGCGTTGGGCGCTTTTTGATAGCAGGTTTGTTAACCCTTTAGTGCTGATGCCTGTGTTCGCAGCTTTTGCGGTGATGCTTTTCGGTTCTCTATACGTTATCGAGCCATATGTTCAGATAAATGACTGGGGAGACAGTGTCTGGACAGCAAAATATATCTGTCTTTGGGCGGTTGTTCTGGTGGGGTCGTCACCATACCGTGCTGCATGCCGTATTTACGGTATGCAATACATTCAGTTTGCCGTGGATATGGTGATTGTTTTGTTGATTCTGGGACTGTTTTTCGTGGGTAATGACTCTTTTTCATACAGGGATATGGCAAGGGGGCTGGCAGGCATCGGGGTGATGCAGAATGTTGCGCTGGCAAGTCTGGTATGGCTGAAATTCAAGCTGTCCTCAAGACAGGAGGCAATATAGCAGTGAATCTCATGTGTGCGTTAAATCCGTCTTTTGATCTTTTCTCCTGTTTCAATTCAGGAGATAGCCAAGAGTGATCATCTACACAGGTGCATTTCGGTTGCCTGACCATGATGCCGCAGCCAAGCGGGTTCGGCAGGTGGCCAAGGGAATTGTCAGTGGTGGTGAGACGGTATCGTTCATCTCATGGGGAGGAGACACGGGCGGCGTTATCGATGGCTGTCAATATCGCTCCTCTGCTGATATTGACAGAAACGACAATAACGTTGTTTTTCGAGCTATGAATTTTGTTTTTATGGGCTGGCGGGCACTTTCACTGATTATAAGGGAGCGGAAATCTCTTAATGAGGGCGTCGTTATTGCCTACAACCCGTCAGCATTCTTTGCTCTTTCGTTGCTGCTTCTTTCTCGTATCTTCCGTTTTCATGCTGTTATCGATTCCACGGAGTGGTATCAGTCTTCTCATTTGCCTGGTGGGCGGTTTGGGCTGGCGGCATTTGAAAATATGTTGAGAATGCGGGTTGTTTATCCGCTTTATAAAAACGTTATTGTCATTAGCCGCTATCTGGAGCGGTATTTCAGGGAAAGAGGCGCTAATGTCATCAGGGTTCCTGCAATGGTTGAATCAATTTCTGGCCCTTACAAAAAGCAGGAAGACGCGATTCGTCTTGTTTATGCAGGTAATATGGGGCAGAAGGACTCCGTGGAAGATGTTGCAAAAGCGGTTCAGCATGCTGTGACCCGGTACTCTATCCCCATTCAATTTGATATCTATGGGCCGTCCCCGGAAGAGGTCAGGAAGAAACTCGGGGAGGCTGCCGATTTTGTTAGTTGTAAAGGCCGAGTTCCAGCAGAAGTGGTTCAGAACGCCTACAAGACAGCAGATTTTTCTGTACTGTTCCGGGATCAGGAACGGTATGCGCTGGCGGGATTTCCCACAAAAGCATCGGAAAGCTGGGCTGCCGGTGTGCCTCTTCTCACCAATGCTGTGGGAGATATCGCTGAATACTGTAATTCGCAAACCGCATTCGTCGTAAAGCGCGATGCCGACCTGACGGAACATCTGATGGATTTCTTCGAGAATCTGGCCCCGGAGACCCTTGACTCAATGAAAGAGGCCTCGGCGAGAATGGCCCGCGAGAACTTTTTGTGGGAGTGCGGAGCAAAGGGGTTGGTCGATTTCATCAAATGTGTAAAGGCGGCTAAATGAAGATTCTCTTTAACTGCTTGGTAAATGTGAAAGGTGGCGCCATTCAGAATGCTGCCAATTTCGTTGCACATGCACTGAATGACTCCAGCAATCAGTTCCAATTCCTTATTTCTCCTCAGGTAATGGCGGTTCTTGACGGGTGGGGAGTGAGTGATCCTGCCATTCATGTTTTGGATCATCCTCTCAAGTCAAAATCTGTCAGGGTATCCATCGCCGCCATTGAGCGAGAGTTTTGCCCGGATGTGGTTTACTCCATGGCCGGGCCCACCTACTTTCGATTTTCATCTCCTCATGTCCTGGGTATTAGTGATGGCTTTATTACTCATGCGACGAGGGATATCTTTTTCAAGGGGCGATCACTAACAGATGGTGCTGTCTTTTATCTGAAGACACTTTTGAAGCGGCTATATTCACGCTTTGAAGGTGATTATTTCATTTTTCAGACTGACTCTGCACGGAAGGGTTACTGTTCAAGCCTTTGTGTGCCGGCTAAAAAGTCCGCTGTTGTTGCCAATGCTATCGGGAAATCCTTTCTTGCCGGTTTTCAGGGAAAGGGCTCGGTTATATCTTCAGACGTTGTCAGAATATTGTGCCCGGCGGCGGATTATCCACACAAAAACCTTGATCTGCTATTTCCTGTCTGCGATCTGCTTTCAGAAGGGGGCGCTGGGGGGGGGGATGTCCAGGTTCGGTTTGTTGTGACCGTGGATAAGCGATCGGGCCTGGCCAGACGCATAGAACAAACGGATTTCTCCTCCATGAGTGCTGATATCGTGAATATCGGGCCTTACAGCTATGACTCCGCTCCCGAAATTTACCGAGAGTCGGAGATTGTCTTCATGCCTACTCTGCTGGAAACTTTTTCCACTTCCTACCTTGAGGCCCTTGCAGCCAAAAAAGTGCTTCTATGCAGTGACCGGGATTTTGCCCGGGATGTTTGCGAAGATGCCGCATATTACTTTGACCCAAACTCGCCAGAAGATGCTGTGAATGTGATTCATGGTGTTCTTGAGGGTAGGTATGCTTTTGATGAAAGCAAGGCGGAGCGGGTGATCAATAAATATGGCGACTTTTCAATTCGTTATTTCAACCTATTAGATACGATTCGGGGTTTTCTGGGTAAGGGCGATTAAGCCGCATTATCGCCCGTGGTGCTACACCCGCTGATTGGCAATGACTATGCAGAGGGGGGGCGGTCTTGATGTCTGCGGGTATCGGCTGACGTTCTCGCTGCCTCTGACTCCTTCTTGTGACACACCTGCGATTCCCCCGGTTTTCACGTATGATTGCCTCCTTGAGTGATTGGCAGACGATCAGGATGAGTCCCCAATGAGTAACCCCATTCCCGCTTCCATTTTCCGGGCCTATGACATTCGCGGCATCTATGGCGAGACCCTGACGGATGAGTGGGCGTACCAGATCGGCCGCAGTATCGGTTCCGAGGTGCTGGCTCAGGGGCAGAAGGCTATTGCTGTGGCCCGTGATGGCCGGCTTTCCGGGCCAGCGCTGGTGAAGGCTCTGAGTGACGGCATCCGTGCGACCGGCTGTGATGTCGTGGATGTGGGAATGGTCCCCACCCCCGCACTGTATTTCGCCACCTACCACCTGGATGGGCTTAATTCCGGGGTGATGTTGACCGGGAGCCATAATCCAGGCAACTACAATGGCTTCAAGATCGTGATTGATGGCACCACATTGTCCGGTGATCGCATTCAATCGCTGCATCAACGGATTGTTGAAGATGATCTGGTGTCTGCTGCTGCTGGCAATTATCAGGAAACCGAGGTGCTGACGGCGTACCAGGAAGCCTTTCTTGCTGCTCACTCCCTGGCTCGACCCATGAAGGTAGTGGTGGACTGCGGTAACGGCATTACCGGGGTTCAGGCTCCTGATGCCCTGGCTGCGCTGGGCTGTGAGGTGGTGCCACTGTTCACCGAGGTAGACGGTACCTTCCCCAATCATCATCCGGATCCGGGTGATCTGAAGAACCTTAAAGACCTGATTGCCAAAGTGAAGCAAGAGAAAGCCGACCTGGGGTTGGCCTTTGATGGCGACGGTGACCGGGTTGGGGTGATTACCCCGGCAGGTGAAGTCGTTTACCCGGATATCCTGCTGATGGCGCTGGCCGAGGATATGGTGAGCCGCAATCCGGGCGCCAAAGTGATCTTCGATGTGAAGTGCACCGGTACATTGTTCGAAGTGATCCGCCAGGCCGGCGGTGAGCCGGAGATGTGGCAGACCGGCCACTCCCTGATCAAGGCGCGTATGAAAGAAACCGGGGCCTTGCTGGCGGGGGAGATGAGCGGCCATATCTTCTTTGCCGAAGACTGGTATGGGTTTGATGATGCGCTGGTAGCAGCGGCCCGGATTCTTGGCATTATCAGCCGCTCTGATGGCGATGCGGATGCCCTTTTCGATGGCTACCCGTCCCTTTGCACCACCCCGGAAATCAATATTGATGTTACCGAGGAAAACAAGTTTGCCATCGTCGACTACCTGCAGAATCAGGCAGATTTTGGCGAGGGCGAGCGCCGCGTGATTGATGGTATCCGGATGGACTATGCCGACGGCTGGGGTCTTTGCCGAGCGTCAAATACCTCTCCCAAACTTGTTTTGCGGTTTGAGGCTGAGAATGAGGCGTCGCTAGACAGGATTCGCCGATTGTTTGAGAAAAATGTCGATGAGGCCATGGCTGCCTCGTAGCGCTATGTCGATCAGGTTTGCCTCTGGTGTTGGAGTGCCCTGATGCGCAGGAAAGTGGCGAAGGGAAAACGGTAAGGGCAAGAATAAATACGAAGTGGAAGGGTGCATGGCATTACCATTGCTCGCTATTGTTGTTCCAACGTTCAATCGCTCTGAAAACCTTGAGCGGTTGCTCAAGGCTTTTTCAGCTTCGGGAGTCGTTGAGGAGGCCGCCTTTGTGGTAATTGATGATGCCAGCCGGAGGTCAGTTAAAAGCGAGCTGGCACGGCTTTCTCGCCTTTATCCCTTTGCCCAATTCGAGTTTTTTGATCGCAATCAGGGGGCGCCGAATGCGCGCAATCGAGGGGCAGAGTGTATTGATTCCGAGTGGTTGTGGTTCATTGATGACGATGACGTGGTCGAACCCTCTGTGTTCAAGGATGTCGTTGGCTTCATCCGGCAAGACGGTGTAAGGGATATCGTGTTTCTGGAGGCGAGAAATATCAGTCAGGAATCAGTGTCGGTCGCCTCAATGCAAGGTGACAATCTCCATGATTATCTGGCGCGTTATGGGCAGACAGTCAATACCTCCTGTACGTTGATGAGGCGCAAGCTGTTCGACCGGATTGGAGGATGGGATCCGCAACTGGTTGCAGGGCAGGATACGGATCTTTTTTTGCGTGCGTCAGAATTCTCCGATGCATCAATTGGCAAGGGCATATTCATTGACATTGTTCATGATGCCAATGATCGGATTACCCGTAATGCCAAACGGCAAATGATTGGCAAGATTCAGTTTTTGCGGAAGAACTGGTCACGATTGCATTGGGTTAGGCGCATGCGATATGTCGCTACCTTTGTGCTTTGTGTTCCGTATATCAAAAAATTGCTGTAAAGACGCCTTGTTAGGGCGTTATGTGCGAGAAATCGAGAGAACGTATGGATATTAATCAAGCTGTTGTGCTGGTCACCGGTGGTACGGGTTCCTTTGGCAAGACCATGGTTAACAAGCTACTGGCCGGAGGTTGCAAGGAAATTCGTATCCTGAGCCGCGATGAAGCCAAGCAGGAAGAAATGCGGATTGCTTACGGCCGCCAGGAATTGAAATTCTATATAGGTGATGTGCGTGATCGTGCCGCTGTGGACAAGGCCATGCGAGGTGTAAACCTCGTGTTCCATGCAGCTGCGCTCAAGCAGGTACCCTCCTGTGAGTTTTTCCCGATGGAAGCAGTTAAGACCAACATCATTGGCAGCCAGAATGTCATCGACAGTGCGGTGGCGGCCGGGGTGAAAAGCCTGGTTTGTCTCAGCACCGACAAGGCGGTGATGCCGGTGAACGCCATGGGCATGTCCAAGGCAATGATGGAAAAGGTGGCGCAGGCCTCCAGCCGTCAGCTGGGTGAGGACGAAACGGTCATCTCCTGTGTGCGTTATGGCAATGTGATGTGTTCGCGGGGGTCTGTGATTCCCCTGTTTATCAAGCAGATCAAGGAAGGCCAGCCGCTGACCATTACCGAGCCGACCATGACCCGCTTCATGTTGTCTCTCCAGGACGCGATCGAGCTGGTCAACTTTGCTTTCGAGAATGCCTGTCAGGGCGATATCTTCATTCGCAAGGCGCCTGCCTGCACCGTGCATCAGCTTGCCAAAGCCTTGTTGGAGATCTTCGATGCTGACAATGAGATCAAGGTGATTGGCTGGCGCCATGGGGAAAAGCTTTACGAGACCCTGGCCAGTGCTGAGGAGTTGCTGCGTTCCGAGGACATGGGGGATTACTTCCGGGTCAGTTATGACAGCCGGGACCTGAATTATGCCAAGTTCTTCACCGAAGGTGATGTGAGTGAGGCCGCTACAGAAGATTACCATTCCCATAATACCCATCAGCTTTCGGCAGACGAACTGAAGGCCTTGCTGTTGTCCCTGCCTGAAGTTCAGGCCGCGTTGAACGACTAAGAGGTTGGTTATGAAAACGGTGATTACCGGTGCTGCAGGTCTTCTGGGTTGGCATCTTCGTTGCCATCTCAGCACTCTGGATGGCTGGAAAGACGGTGTGGTGGCGCTGGATCGTGAGGGGTTCAATGACGATGCTACCCTGAAACAGGCTCTGCAAGGTGCTGACGTGGTGGTGCATTGCGCTGGTATCAATCGTGCCGAAGAGAAAGAGCAGGAAGAAGGCAATATCGCCCTGGCTCAACGCTTGACTGATGCTCTGGCCGAGACCGGGGGCAGCCCTCATCTGGTGTACTCCAACAGCACCCACAAGACGGCGGGTAATGCCTACGGTCGTGGCAAGGCTGGTGCTGATGCGATCTTCCGCGCCTGGTCTGAAGGGTGTTCTGCGCGCTACACCGAGCTGGTGTTGCCTCATGTATTCGGTGAATGTGGCCGGCCTTTCTATAACTCAGCAGTATTTACCTTCTGTCACCAGATCGCGAACGGAGAGCCGTTGAGCATCAATGGCAGTGGCAAGCTGGAATTGATCCACACTCAGGATATCTGTGCTCGCATTGTGGATGCGGTTGGCAGAGGCGAAACCGGTGAGCTCCGCCTCAAGGGGCGGCACATTCCGGTCGCGGAAGTAGCTGGCAAGCTGATCGCCATGCACGACAGCTATACCAGTAATGTGATTCCCGACCTGCGTGATCGCTTCGAGCTTCAGCTGTTCAACACGCTGCGTTCTTTCATGTACCCGGACTTTTACCCCAGCGAGCTGACGCTGCATACGGATGATCGGGGTTCGCTGTTCGAGGCTGTGAAGACGGATAACGGCGGGCAGGCGTTCCTGTCTACCACCAAGCCGGGCATCACCCGCGGTAACCACTTCCATTTTGAGAAGGTGGAGCGCTTCCTGGTGATTCGCGGGGAGGCGGTGATTCGTCTGCGCCGTCTGTTTGATGACGAGGTGAAGGAATTCCGGGTATCCGGTGACAAGCCGGTGTATATCGACATGCCCGCTCTGCATACCCACAGCATTACCAATGTGGGCGAGGATGAGCTGATGACGCTGTTCTGGAGCCACGAGATTTTTGATCCGGAAGCACCGGATACCTATTTTCTGCCGGTATTGCAGGACCAGGAGAACTGATTAATGAAAGTGATGACGGTGCTGGGTACCCGCCCCGAGATTATTCGTCTGTCTCGAGTGATGGCAGCGCTGGACCAGGTGGTGGACCACAAGCTGGTGCACACTGGCCAGAATTACGATTACGAACTCAATGATGTGTTCTTTGAGGAACTGGGGGTGCGCAAGCCTGACCACTTTCTCAATGTGGACACCTCTACGCTGGGGCGTAGCCTGGGTGAAATCCTGATCAAGACCGAAGAGGTGTTGTTGCAGGAGAAGCCGGATGCGGTGCTGGTACTTGGCGATACCAACAGTGCCATTGCCACGGTGATGGCCAAGCGCATGAAGATTCCCACTTATCATATGGAAGCGGGCAATCGCAGCTTTGATGCTAATGTGCCGGAGGAGATCAACCGCAAGATGGTCGATCACCTGGCGGATTTCAATCTGGTTTACACGGAGCATGCCCGCCGTCATTTGCTGAGTGAAGGCCTGTCTCACCGTTACATCTACCTGACCGGTTCTCCCATGCGCGAAGTGCTGGAGCACTGTCTGCCGGACATCGAGAAGTCCGACGTGCTGGAGCGCCTTGGTCTTGAGGCCGGCAAGTTCTTCATTGTCAGCGTTCACCGCGAGGAGAACGTGGACAGCAAGGAGAATCTCAAGCAGGTGGTGGAAGCGTTGCAGTCCCTGCACGACACCTTTGGTTATCCGGTGGTAGTGTCCACTCACCCGCGTACCCGTAACCGGCTGGAAAAGCTCGGTCTTGCCGATGCCAGTGGTGATATCCGTTTCCTCAAGCCGTTCGGTTTCTTTGACTACAACCGGCTGCAGATGACCGCGTTCTGTGCGGTGAGTGACAGCGGCACCATCAGTGAAGAGTCATCGGTGCTGGATTTCCCGGCAGTAACCTTGCGTCGTTCCATTGAGCGCCCTGAAGCGCTGGATACCGGTGCTATCGCGCTGACCGGGCTGGACAAGGACAGCCTGGTGGAAGGGGTGCGGATTGCCACGGCCAGCCGCGAGGTGTTTTCCGGCACCGAGCGCGAAATTCCGGAAGCCTACAAGGTGCGCAATACCTCTGAGCGGGTGGTGCGACTGATTACCGGCACGGCTCGTCTGGCCAATCACTGGCGCAATATGGACGAATTCAGTCGCTATGACTGGTAAGGCGTCTTGATGGGTAAGGGCAGGGCGGATATCGCCATTATCAACCGTAGTTTCTGGCCGATTTATCCCGTAATCGGTGAGGCGCTATTGCGCTTTGCGGAAGGCGCGGCGGACCAACACCGGGTCTGTGTGATCATGCAGGATCACGCCGATATCCGCTCGCAGCTGAGTGAGCACCAGCGTGGCAAGGGAGTGGAATTCTTCCCCGGCAAGGCCTGGTCCACGTCGGGCAGCAGTATTCTGGCCCGTATTCTGGACGCGGTGTTTTTCATGCTGTGGGTGGCGTTCTGTTTGCTGAAGACCCGGCCAAGGGAAGTCTACGTTTCCACTGATCCGCCGGTGCTGGTGCCCATTATCGTCATGCTCTATGCGCGGTTGTTCGGCGCCTCCTATACCTATCATCTCCAGGATATCCATCCCGAGGCCACCAATGTGGTGATCCCGGTCAATCGTCTGCTGTTTCGCTTTCTGCGCTGTATGGATAGCGCAGTGATGCGCCGCGCAGGGCAGTTGCTGACGCTCACCGAAGAAATGAAGACGGAGATCCTGTCCCGGTCCAGGACGCGGGCGCCGATTCATCTTTTGAGCAACCCGGCGGTGTCTTTTGACGGTGTGCAGGAGCGCGAGGAGAAGATCCCGGGATTCTCTTTCTGTGGTAACGCCGGGCGGCTTCAACGCATCCCGCTGGTGGTCGAGGCGATCGACGCGTACCTGAAGGATGGCGGCCAGTTGTCGTTTGCGTTTGCCGGCGGTGGGGTGTTCAGTGCGGACATCGAACAGCTGGCGGCGCGTTTCCCGGAGCGGGTGACCTACCATGGGCAGGTGTCGGCCTCGGCCGCGGCCCAGTTGAATGTGGATTACCAGTGGGCCTTGCTGCCGATTGAAGATGAGGTGACCCGCTTTGCCTTCCCCAGCAAGACCTCATCCTATGTGTTTTCCGGTGCTCTGATTCTGGCGGTGTGTGGCAAGGCCACCAGTGTGGCCCAATGGGTGGCGGCGAACCGTCTCGGCTGTGTGGTTGAGCCGGAGGTGTCTGCATTGGCCGACTTTTTCCGCCTGGTGGAGCGTGGTGAGGTGGATCAGGCCGGGTTTGATCTGCAACGTGAGGATTTGAAGGCGGCACTGGGTTTCGATGTGTTTGTGGCGCATCTGAACAGGTTGGTGCTGGGCAGGGTGACGTCATGAGCCTGCGAGTGGCGATTACCGGAGCCAATGGGTTCCTTGGCCAGGCGCTGGCCAGCCGTTTGCAGACCGCAGGATGCTCGGTGACCGGGATTGTGCGGCGGCAGTTTGCAGCCCCTTATCCGCTGTGCGTGGTCTCCGGGCTGGATGATGAGCAGCTGGCGCCGCTGCTGGCTGAGTGTGATGTGGTGGTGCATACCGCTGCCCGGGCCCATGTGATGGCCGATGAAGCGGTGGATCCGCTGGCGGCTTATCGGGCCGTGAATGTGGAAGGCTCCCTGTCGATCGCTCGCCGTGCGGCCGAGCAGGGCGTGAAACGGTTTGTGTTCATCAGTTCCATCAAGGTGAATGGTGAATCGACACAACCCGGAGCCCCCTTTACCGCAGAGACTGCACCTGCACCGGAAGATGCCTATGGGATTTCCAAGCATGAGGCGGAACAGGCGCTGACGGCCCTTGCCGCCGAGACCGGCATGGAAGTAGTGATTATTCGCCCGCCGCTGGTGTACGGTCCGGGTGTGAAAGGCAACTTCGTCGGCATGATCAAGGTGGTGCTGAAGGGGCTGCCGTTGCCGTTGGCCTGGGTGAACAACCGTCGCTCCCTGGTGGGGCTGGCGAATCTGGTGGATCTGATCCGGGTATGTCTGGATCATCCCGCGGCTGCGGGACAGGTGTTTCTGGTCAGCGATGGGGACGATCTCTCCACCGCAGAGCTGTTGCGGCGGGTAGGGGCTGCGCTTGGCAAGCCTGCCCGGTTGTTGCCTGTTCCCCCCGCGCTGCTTCGCCTGGGGGCAACCCTGCTGGGCAAACAGGCGGTGGCTGACCGCTTGCTGGGGTCGTTACAGGTAGATATGAGCGCTACACAGCATACGCTGGGATGGGCGCCGCCCCATACTGTTGATGAGGGCCTGCAGGGTTGCTGCGGGCCATACCAAAAAGGGAATTAGTGTGTTGATCCGATTGCTGGATTTTGTCTTTGCTCTGGCCGGGCTGGTGTTCGGGTTCCCGGTATTTCTGGTGTTGCTGGTGCTGGGCTATTTCGATACCGGCTCGCCGTTGTTCCGTCAGGAGCGGGTAGGGCGCCACCAGAAGCCCTTTATTCTGGTGAAGTTCCGTACCATGCGCCCGGATACGGCCTCGGTGGCTTCTCATTTGGCGGATGCGTCCGCGATTACCCCTCTCGGGCATTTCATGCGCAAGACCAAGCTGGATGAGCTGCCCCAGCTGTGGAATGTGCTGAAGGGCGAAATGAGCCTGGTGGGCCCGCGCCCCGGGCTGTTCAACCAGGAAGAGCTGACCGCCGAGCGCAGCCGTCTGGACGTCTACGCTGCGCGCCCGGGCATCACCGGGCTGGCGCAGGTGAGCAATATCGATATGTCCACGCCGGCGCTGTTGGCAGAGACTGACCGCAAGATGCTGGATAGCCTGACGGTGGTGGACTACTTCAAGTACATTGTCATGACGGTGACCGGATCTGGCAGTGGCGATGCGGCCAAGAAGCCATAACATATTGTTAAGACAGGGGTTGTTGCTCGCGCGGACAATTGGATATCCGGCGAATTCGCTTATAATCCCTACAGGCTGATGCCGGGTTCTGGAGTGAGCGCGGTTGCCGGCTTTGGAATTGACAGAAACATGGGACGCTGATGTCGAGAAAGCTGCTTTATCCCTCTGCCCACAGGCTGGTCACCCTCTCTCGTTTTGCCAAGCGTTGCATCATGATTGGGGCGGATACGCTGGCCATGCCAGCGCTGATCTGGGCGGCTTATGCCTTGCGGTATGGCGACTGGGTTCCGCCCATCAAGGATCCCTGGATGCTGGTGGCGGCTCCCGCGTTTGCGGTTCCTCTCCTGTTCTTCTTCGGCTTCTATAAATCCGTGGTCCGCTATCTGGGCTCAGAGGTGGCCTGGGCAGTGCTGTACGCCATTGGCGCCAGTATGCTCGGCCTGGCTGCACTGTCGTTCCTGTTGCAGGCCATCGAGATTCCCCGATCGGTGTTTGTGATCTGGGGCACGCTGGCGGTGCTTTATCTGGCGGGCAGCCGTTTTCTGATTCGTCGTTTCCTGTTGAATGTGCTGGGTAGTGCCTATGTTCGGCAGCCTGTGGCGGTCTTCGGGGCGGGTGACGCCGGCGCCCAGCTGGTGACCGGACTGCGCTCCAGTGCGGAGTTTTTCCCCGCACTGGTGGTGGACGATTCGCCCAGTAAACGTGGCACGCTGATCGCGGGGGTGCCGGTGGTGGATCGGGCCGGCCTTGAGAAAGCGGTTCGACGCGAGCGTGTGTCGGCGGTACTGTTGGCGGTGCCTTCCATCCGGCGTGCGGACAAGATGGAAATTGTGCGCTGGCTGGAAACCCTCAACGTTCGTGTGCAGACCGTTCCCTCCTTTAATGACATGGCCAGCGGCCGCGCCAAGCTTGAAGAGCTGAGAGATGTGGCCATCGAAGACCTGCTGGGCCGCGACCAGGTGCCGCCACAGCAGGATTTGCTGCATCGTTGTATCAGCCACAAGCAGGTGCTGGTGACCGGTGCGGGTGGTTCCATTGGCAGCGAGCTGTGTCGGCAGATACTGAACCTGTCGCCCACTAAACTGGTGCTGTTCGAGCAGAGTGAATTCAGCCTTTATGCGATCGAGCGGGAGCTGAAAGAAGCTGCCACGGCGGCAGGGCTGGATGTGGAAGTGATCGCTGAACTCGGTACGGTAGTGAATCGTGAGCACGTTGAGCGGCTGTGTCGCCATCATGGCATTGATACGGTGTATCACGCTGCTGCCTACAAGCATGTGCCCATCGTGGAAGAGAACCCCGTGGCGGGTGTCCGGAACAATATTCTGGGCACGTTGGCGGCGGCTCAGGGGGCTGAGGCCGCAGGCGTACAGCACTTTATCCTGGTTTCTACCGACAAGGCAGTACGCCCCACCAATATCATGGGCGCCACCAAACGCTTTGCCGAGCTGGTCCTGCAGGGCATGGCAGAAAAGAGTGAGAAGACCATTTTTGCCATGGTGCGATTCGGTAATGTGCTGGGCTCTTCCGGCTCCGTTGTCCCGCTGTTCCGCGAGCAGATCAGCAAGGGTGGGCCGGTGACGGTCACACATCCTGATGTGATCCGTTATTTCATGACTATCCCCGAGGCGTCCCAGCTGGTGATTCAGGCCGGTGCCATGGCAAAGGGCGGTGAGGTATTCGTGCTGGATATGGGCGAGCCGGTAAGGATCCTGGATCTGGCTACTACCATGATCCATCTGATGGGCCTGACGGTGCGGGACGAGGAAAATCCTGATGGGGACATCGCGATTACCTTCACAGGGTTGCGTCCTGGCGAGAAGCTTTATGAGGAACTGCTGATCGGGGAGTGCAGTGTCAAGACGGAACACGAGATGATCATGCAGGCTTCCGAGGAGTATCTCGGCTGGGAGGCGCTGCAGGACGCCCTGGCTAACTTCAGGCAAGCGCTTGAAGCATGGGATGGCGAGCGGATTCAGATGTTGTTGTGCCAGTATGTGGAAGGTTTTCAACCTGGAAGCAGTGGAGAAAAGTCCCTGGAAAGCCTGCAGACACGTGCATTACCAAGTGTTTCGGGGCGTTGATAATGTGTTTGGGTACCCCTGATTTCTTTTCACACATTCATTCCTGAAAGGGGAGCGCGCGGGTTTTGGAAAGTATTCTTGTTACCGGCGGTGCCGGTTATATCGGTTCTCATACATCTCTTCTGCTACTTGAAGCGGGCTATCAGGTGGTGGTGCTGGATAATTTCAGCAACAGCAGTCTTGAGTCCCTGCGTCGTGTGGAACGGTTAACTGGTAAGACGGTCACCGTGATCGAGGGAGATATCCGCGATGAAAAGCTCCTCGACCAGCTGTTCACCGATCACGCGATCACTGCGGTCATCCATTTTGCTGGCTTGAAGGCTGTGGGTGAGTCTGTGTCTGAACCCATGCGCTATTACGACTGTAATGTGGCGGGAAGTCTGCGTTTGCTGGAGGCAATGGACAGGGCAGGGGTGAAAACCCTGGTCTTCAGTTCCTCTGCCACGGTTTATGGTGATCCAGCCTCGGTCCCAATTCGCGAAGACTTCCCCTTGTCTGCGACAAACCCTTATGGGGCAACAAAATTACATATCGAGGATATGCTGCGAGACCTCTATCGCTCTGATGACAGCTGGAAATTGGCGATCCTTCGTTACTTCAATCCGGTGGGGGCCCATGAAAGTGGTGAGATAGGGGAAGACCCCAGTGGTATTCCGAATAATCTGATGCCGTATATTGCCCAGGTAGCCGTTGGCAAGCGGGACATGCTGAGCGTTTTTGGTGGAGACTACCCGACCCCGGACGGGACAGGGGTGAGAGATTATATCCATGTAATGGACCTTGCCTCTGGGCACCTGGCTGCGTTGGAGCGGCTGGCCGAACGGGGCGGGCTGTTGACCACCAATCTTGGAACCGGGCAAGGCTACAGCGTACTTGAGATGGTTGATGCTTTCTCAAAAGCCTCTGGTCATGAGGTGGCTTACCAGATTGTTGAGCGTCGACCCGGTGATGTGGCGAGTTGCTATTCGGATACATCACATGCAGAAGCGGTTCTGGGCTGGAAGGCTCAACGGGGTATCGATCAGATGTGCGAAGATCATTGGCGCTGGCAGGAAAAAAATCCTGGGGGCTATGATGCGTAACTCTCCCGCTCTGCTTACTTAGCCGGCTAGTTGCCCCTTATTTGTCACGTTCATCAGAAGAGCGTTACACCCTGACGGGGAAAGTGGCGGTTTTATTTCCGTCAGAATGTTTTGCCGAGGTATGAATGATCACCGTTAACCTCACGACCACGCTGCAGCGGCTCGAAGTTTGCAGAATTTCTCTCGCATCCATATTGATGCAAACGCGAATGCCTGACCGCATTAATCTCTGGGTTTCTGCCGCCCCCTATCTCCTTGATAAGGGGATTTCTGATGGGGAGCAGTTGCAAACGCTAATCGAGTCTATTCCAGTCAAGGATCGTGACCGGATAGCCGTGAGGTGGGTGGACAATACAGGGCCTTACCGAAAGCTTATCCCCGCGCTTCGGGAAGCATCAGAAGATGATGTTGTCATCACTGCTGATGACGATATCTTTTACGGCAGGAGCTGGATTGAAAAAATGCTTGATGCGTCTGAGCGTTTTCCGAACGAGGTCATTGCCCCCAGAGTAAGACAAGTGAAACGTAACGCCTGGGGTGGCGCAATTTCATATCTGTACTGGCCTATTGTCAGAAAGCCTGTCTGTATGGAGAGTGACTTTGCGGTGACTTTTGGCGGTGGTGCGGTGCTTTCCCGTTCTTTTTTCCGTGAAGCTGATATTCACAATGATGATTATCTGAGTGTGGCTCCAACGTCAGATGACCTCTGGTTCTCCAGATTGCTGCAGCTCAAAGGTGCCAGGGTAAGGGTGTTGCCGTCCCTGCTGGATGACATTTTCATGGTCGAGATCGAGGGCGGCTTGAAAATGGATAATCTCGCCCGCGGATACTCATTGTTTCATCGGGTGGTAATCAGGATTCGCAACAAGGTCGCCGGCTATTTCGGCATACCTGTGTGCGGCAATGATCACGCTTTGCGTGCCATCGACACGTATTTCAAATCGGCAGATTAACTTCCCGGGGCTGCTCTGATCCTTGTGGTGGTCGCTACTGACGCTCCATCTTGCCTGTCACCATCAGAGTGATGGTGATCCAGATATTCAGAGCCCACAAGGCTGCGATTACCCAAAGCGCCGTCCACTTTTGGCTGCGGGAGATGTTCCCGCTGTTGATGGCGTAAAGCGCTCCTCTGATCGGGGGGGAAAGTGTTTTGAGTAGATACTTTCCTCTTTGTTGGGCGGGGCCCACCAGCACTTGCCCACCTCTGACCCTTTTCATCTTTGTTGTGATCTCTTTCCAGCTGTTTCTGGCTGGGTGGTTGACGTTCGCTTCAGGGAGATAGACAAGAGTGGTGCCTGCGGCTTTGGCGCGCAGACAGAACTCACTATCCCCACCGGAGAAGCGCTGGTCATCGAATGTGCCGATTTGCTCGAAAACGCTTCGGGGAATTGAAAGGTTGGCGGTTACAGCCCAGCCATCCTTGATGTAGCGCGCCTGGGGAAGGCCAAGTGCCGTGTCGTACACTTCGATAGCATTAGGCTTGCCCGGCTTGAATCGTTTAACCGTCACTCCGCCTGCGATTAATGTCGGTGTAGATTGGGCTTGATAGGTTGTCCAGATTTTCTCTAGCCAGGTGGCTTCGGGCTGGCAGTCGGCATCGGTGAAAACCAGCAGTTCTCCTTTGGCCTGCGTCAGGGCCTTGTTTCTTGCTGCGTATGAGCCCGGGGTGGGGCATTCGAGCAGGGTAACGAAATCTGGAAGGCTGTCCTGACTGGGGACGATGTCCGAACTATTATCGACGATAAAACACTCCCACTGGTCTTTGGGCAGCGTCTGCTCATCCAGTGCCTTGAAAAGGCCCTCTGTTAGTTCCCAGTGCTGATATATCGGGATGATCACAGAGATGGGTGGTGTGCTTTTGCTCATATAAAGATTTGTCCGGCAGCCGTCTGACAAAGGTGAGTGGCAGGTCGGGTGGTAGAAGTGAGGGGCAAGTTTAGCAGGGGTAATGTGTGCGAGAAACGGGGGCAGGTTGGTGGGGGCAAGTGATTGTGCCGTTTCGTGATGCCCTTTACTTCGCTGAGGCTCGTGATCGCCATGCGAGCATGGCTCCTACAGGGGAGGGGTTTGATTAACCTTGGTCGGCAGGGGGGGGATTATTGGGCAAAGAAAAAGGGCTTACCCGATGGATAAGCCCCTTTCTTGTTTGGCTCCGCCTGCTGGGCTCGAACCAGGTGAATTCAACTGAATTCACCAATGATTAACTGTTGGCCGCAGGACAACCAATCATTGGGGCAAAGAAAAAGGGCTTACCCGATGGGTAAGCCCTTTCCTTATTTGGCTCCGCCTGCTGGGCTCGAACTAGGTGAATTCAACTGAATTCACCAATGATTAACTGTTGGCCGCAGGACAACCAATCATTGGGCAAAGAAAAAGGCCAGTACCTTACGATACTGGCCTTTCCTGTTTGGCTCCGCCTGCTGGGCTCGAACCAGCGACCCAATGATTAACAGTCATTTGCTCTACCAACTGAGCTAAGGCGGAATGTCTTGAGGCGCGTATACTAGTGACGCACCCGGGGGTCGTCAATACCCCCGTGGTGCGTTTGCCGATTATTTAGCCAGAGCTTGCTCAATTCGGCGGATTGCTTCCTTCAAGGTGTCCATGCCAACGGCAAAAGACAGGCGCATGCAGCCCGGTGCACCGAAGGCAGAACCCGGCACCAGCGCTACTTCGGCGGTTTCCAGCAGCAGGGCGGCCAGGTCGGTGTCGGTTTCGACGCCGTCCATGTTGGCGATGGCTTCGGAGAAGTCCGGGAACGCATAGAAGGTGCCGTCACCCTGGGCGCATTTCACGCCGGGCAGGGCATCCAGGGCCGCGGTCAGGTAGTCGTGACGCTCCTTGAAGTGCTTGACCATCTCGTCGACACAGCCCTGGTCACCGTTCAGGGCCGCTTCGGCGGCTGCCTGGCTGATGGAGGCCGGGTTGGAGGTGGACTGGGACTGCACTTTCTTCATGGCAGCGATCAGCTTCTGCGGGCCTGCGGCATAGCCGATACGCCAGCCGGTCATGGAGTAGGCCTTGGAGACACCATTCATCACCACGGTGCGGTCATACAGCTCCGGGGTAGCGTTGAGGATGTTCACGAACGGCTTGCCGGTCCACAGAATGTGCTCGTACATGTCGTCGGTGGCGACGATGATGTTCGGGTGCTTCTTCAGCACTTCACCCAGAGCGGCCAGCTCTTCGATGGAGTAGGCCATGCCGGACGGGTTGGACGGGCTGTTGATCACGAACAGGCGGGTTTTCGGCGTGATGGCCGCTTCCAGCTGCTCGGGGGTGATCTTGAAGCGGCTGTTCACGTCAGTTTCGAGGATCACAGGGACGCCGCCGGCAACCAGTACCATGTCCGGGTAGCTCACCCAGTAGGGCGCCGGAATGATGGCTTCGTCGCCGTCGTTCAGCAGGGCCAGGGCCATGTTGAAGAAGGACTGCTTGCCACCGCTGGACACCAGGATCTGACCTGCTTCGTAGTCCAGACCGTTATCGCGCTTGTACTTGTCGATAATGGCTTTTTTCAGACCAGGAGTGCCGTCGACCGGGGTGTATTTGGTCTTGCCGGCGTTAATTGCTTCGATGGCGGCTTGCTTGATGTGATCCGGGGTATCGAAATCCGGCTCACCTGCGCCCAGCCCAATAATGTCTTTGCCCTGTGCACGGAGCTCACCGGCTTTGGCGGTGATGGCAAGGGTGGGAGACGGCTTGATGCGTTGTACGCGGTCGGAAAGGCTGATATCGGACATGCACTCCTCGTTCGTCTTAAAGAGTCGTATAGGCTGCGCTTTTGGCGCAGAAAGGGGCGTGCATTTTACCGGACTTGGCCGGGAATGTCCCGTATTTCCTGTGGGGAGGGTGGGGGTATCGCGGTCGAACGACCGCTCCCACAGAGGGGTGGGGGAGGTGCGATGTTTTGTGGGAGCGGTGGTTCCACCGCGATTTTTTGGGTTGTTATAACCAGGCGGCATACCAGAATGGGTAATCCCCGACAGCTGTCCCACAGTTTGACTTAGCGAAGTCCGGAACCCGTCAGGCAGGCAAGCCGCCGCATTTTGACGCTAGCAGATGCCTGTCTCGTGGGAGCCTGCTTGCAGGCGAATGTTGGTGCGGCAAGGGCTATTCGCTTGCAAGCAAGCTCCCACAAGAGAAAGCGCCTCCGCTTCCTCAGAACCTTCAGGAAACTGTGGGACAGCAGTGGGTAATCCCCGACTTTTGGGACCAGTCCAGCCCTGAGCGGGTTGGCTACAATGTAGCGGGCTGCTGATATGTCATCGCACTCTGACAGGTGCGTGTCCTCGCCGGACGGGCCCAAAGGGGGAACTGGCTCCCCCTCTGGACTCCCCGCCACCCCGACTCCGTTCGGCCTGCTCCGCAGGCACACTCCGGTACTTACACAGATTGAGAAGGGGATCTGGCGGACGCAAAAAAGACTCGCTCCGCTCAGACAGGTTTTTTGCTCTACGCCGCCAGATCCTTCCGTTCCTCGACTCACTCGAACGGGGAGGATGCCGTGCTGATGGCATTGGTGTGTTATCAGAAGCGTGGTCAGGCAGCTGTAGGAGCGAGCCTGCTCGCGATCCGAGCCTCGGCGAGGTAAGGGGCCCAGAGGTGCTTGAAGAGCGCCAGTTATTCGCTACGTTCACCCCTTCGGGGCCGCCTTGCAGGCGTTCCTTCGCTTCGCTCGGTGAGGCGCAAACCCGAACCTTTGCGAGGTAAAAGAAAGTTACGGGTGCCGAGAAGCGAGTTTCGAACCCCTAAAATCTGTCGCTGGCGGTGTTTGCCTTTCGCAACTCGTGACTCGAAACTCGATTCTGCGCCCTTGCCCGCTAACTTGAACCCTCTCCCTGCGGTCGCCGCGCTGCGCGCGGTTCGTCCCTCGAGTGGGACTCCTACAGTGGGATTTGGGCCGGTGCAGGAGCTGCTGTAGGAGCGCCCATCCACAAGCCGCTGTATGAGCCTGCCTGCAGGCGATCCGAGCCCAAGCGAGGTAAGGGCAATTCACGCCGTTGCCATTCCAGCTCTGCTACAATACGTGCCGATTTTGAATCGTTCGATTTTGCTGCCTGCCCGACCGGGTGGGCGGATATCAGGGTGTGTCCATGTCTGAAAGCCTGTTCAAGCTCCATTCCGATTACCAGCCGGCGGGTGACCAGCCCACGGCCATTGCCCAGCTGATTGAGGGTATCAATGATGGCCTGGGGCATCAGACTCTGCTGGGGGTAACCGGTTCGGGCAAGACCTTCACCATGGCCAACGTGATCCAGCAGACCGGGCGGCCCACCATCATCATGGCGCCTAACAAGACGCTGGCGGCGCAGTTGTACGGGGAGTTCAAGGAATTCTTCCCGGAGAATGCGGTGGAGTACTTCGTTTCCTACTACGACTACTACCAGCCGGAAGCCTATGTGCCGAGCTCGGACACCTTCATCGAGAAGGATGCCTCGGTGAACGAGCAGATTGAGCAGATGCGACTGTCGGCCACCAAGGCGATTCTGGAACGCCCGGACACCATTATCGTGGCCACGGTATCGGCGATTTATGGTCTCGGTGACCCGGCCAGCTATCACGCCATGGTGCTGCATCTGGTGCGGGGCGACAGCATTGATCAACGGGATTTGCTGCGCCGTCTGGCGGAATTGCAGTACACCCGCAACGAAATGGATTTCCGCCGTGCCACCTACCGGGTGCGCGGGGATGTGATCGATATCTTCCCGGCGGAAGAGGAAAAGGAAGCGGTACGCATCGAGCTGTTCGATGACGAGGTGGAGTCCATCAGCATCTTCGATCCGCTCACCGGTGAGGTGATCAAGCGGGTCAGCCGCATCACCATCTACCCCAAGAGCCACTATGTGACCCCCCGTGAGGTGGTGCTGAAAGCCATCGACATGATCAAGGAAGAGCTGGACGAGCGCCTCAAGGAGCTGAAGGAGCAGAACAAGCTGGTGGAAGCCCAGCGGCTGGAGCAGCGCACCCGGTTCGATATCGAGATGTTGCAGGAGCTGGGTTACTGCAACGGGGTGGAAAACTATTCCCGGCTGTTTTCCGGTCGCGCCCCCGGTGAGGCACCGCCGACCCTGTTCGATTACCTGCCGGAAAATGCGCTGCTGATTGCGGACGAGTCCCACGTGACCATTCCCCAGCTGGGCGCCATGTACAAGGGGGACCGCTCGCGCAAGGAAACCCTGGTGAACTTCGGTTTCCGCTTGCCCTCCGCCATGGATAACCGCCCGCTCAAGTTCGAGGAGTGGGAACGGCTGGCGCCGCAGATGGTGTTCGTGTCGGCCACCCCCGGCCCCTATGAAGAGAAATACGCGGGCCAGGTGGTAGAGCAGGTGGTGCGACCTACCGGGCTGGTGGATCCGCAGATCGAAATTCGCCCGGCCGGCACCCAGGTGGATGACCTGCTGGGCGAGGCCAAGGAGGCCATCGAGAAGGGTGAACGTGTACTGGTAACCACGCTCACCAAGCGTATGGCTGAGGATCTGACTGAATACCTGGGCGAGCACGGCATTGCGGTGCGCTATCTGCACTCGGACATCGATACCGTGGAAAGGGTGGAGATCATTCGCGACCTGCGCCTGGGCAAGTTTGACGTGCTGGTGGGGATCAACCTGTTGCGCGAAGGCCTGGATATGCCGGAAGTGGCGGTGGTGGCGATCCTGGATGCGGACAAGGAGGGCTTCCTGCGGTCTGACCGTTCCCTGATCCAGACCATCGGCCGGGCCGCCCGTAACGTGAATGGCCGGGCCATTCTCTATGCGGACAAGATGACCGGCTCAATGGAGCGGGCCATTGAGGAAACCAACCGCCGCCGCGAGAAGCAGGAAGCCTTTAACAAGGAGCACGGCATCACCCCGCAGGCCCTCAACAAGAAGATCCGCGACATCATGGATGATAGCGGCGGCAGCCAGTTCGACCGCAAGGCGGGCAAGGGCAAGCACAAGAAGGTGGCCGAGGAAGCCTCACCCTACGAATCCATGTCCCCGGCCCAGCTGGCCAAGGAAATCGAGAAGCTGGAAGCGAAGATGATGGAACACGCCAAGAATCTGGAGTTCGAGGACGCGGCGGCGACGAGGGACAAGATTCATCAGCTGCGTGAGTTGGGGTTTATGCGGTAGAGAGCAGTTAACAGTGAATAGTTAACAGTGAACAGTGCGCGTTAAGCGTTTGGGGTTCCTGGAACGTAAGAGGCCGCACCCATGGTTTGGGCGCGGCCTCTTTGCTTGAAGATGGAATAGATGCGGCCCGCGCCGCTGTTAACTGTCTGGAGGTGGTTTTGTAAGTCAGGGGGTATGATCGCCCCACGGTCCATGCCTTGCTGCGCAAGGTTCGCACCTCGAGCGGTGCTCCTACTGGGGCTGAGGCTTGGTGTGTAGGAGTCTCGCTTGAGAGACGAACCGCGTGACGCGCGGAAATTTCTTTTCCTCGCCAAGGCTCCCATTCGCACCTCACCGAGCAAAGCGAATAACGGGTGCTTATATCGGAAGTCTGCAAACGTAAGAGGCCGCACCCATGGTTTGGGCGCGGCCTCTTTGCTTGAAGATGAAGCAAGCGCGGCTCGCGCCGCTGTTAACTGTTCACTGTTCCTTGTTCACTGTCACTGAGTTGCTCCACCCAGATCAGCGTCCCCGCAATCACCGCCACCGGCATGATGAACAGGTTCACCAGCGGGATCATGGTCAGGGCCATGACGATGGCGCCGAAGGTGAGTACCAGCCAGCGTTTCTTCTGCAGGCGTTGCAGCATGACTTCGAAGGGTACCTGGCGGTTGTCCGCGCCGAAATCGATGTATTGCATGCCCAGCAGCCAGCCGGACCAGAGGAACCAGATGGCGGAGGCGAAGACGTTGATCACCGGGATGAAGTAGATAACCCCCACCACGAACAGCACCAGCAGGGCGCGCCACAGCCAGTACCAGGTTTTGCGCAGTTCCCGCTTGAACGTGCGCACGATCATGGCGGGGATGGATTCCTCCGGCATGGGGTGGCCGGTGACCTGGAAATCCACCTTCTCCGCCAGGAAACCCATGAAGGGAGCGGCGATCAGCTGCACGCCGATAGAGAAGATGCTGGCGAACAGGGCGAGCAGCAGAATCCAGACCAGGATGATGGCGGCGTCGAGCACGAATTCCAGGGCGCCATTAAGGAAGCTCCAGAAGCCGGAGAAGGCCCAGTCTGCCGTGGAGGCGGCTATCCAGCCGCTGATCCAGCTGCCGCTCGCCCAGTACAGGCCCCCGAACACCACGATGTTGAAGATCAACGGGATGATGACGTAGGGGCGCAGTTCCTTGCTGCGGGCCAGGGTCAGGCTGCGTTTCAGGTAGCTGATGGCATCGGCGATCTGGGACACATTCAATCCTTGTAAAAAGAGACGCTTCACGCGGCACGCATCATGCAACACGCAGGGAAGCGAAGACGGGTTGGGGTGAATGGTACCTGTCGGGCCCCGCGCTGCACAGGGTGGGGAAAAAGCGGCAAGCTTCAAGCTTCAAGCAGCAAGGAAAATTGCAAGACAGGGAAGGGCGCTGTAGGTGTGGTTGTTTGGCAGCGATGCAGGCGCCGGTGTCGTAGCCGCTGTAGGAGCTCTCTGTGCTCGTCAGGGTATGCCTGCAAGCGATCCGAGCCTTGGCGAGGGAAAGGGACGCTATGAGTCACGAGGAGCAAGTTTCGAACCCCCAAAACCCTCTACTGGCGGTGTTTGCCTTTCGCAACTCGCCACTCGTAACTCGCTTCTGCGCCTTCGCGGTGGCCCCCCCGCTCCCACAAAACCGGGGCGGGAGCCGGAAATCATCAAATCCGGTAAAACTGCCACGGGTTTTTGGCATGTTGCGTGCTGCGTGAAGCCTGTAGCGGCTTTATCGGTATCTCGCCTGATGAATTCGCGGGCGGTTGTCGCTAGACTTACTCCTTTTAATGCCTGCGCTCTAACCGTGGGCGGCGAAAGTCATTGATTTCGCCCAATTTTTGGCCAGATGGCCCGAGTTTAAGCAAACACTATGCGACTGAAATCGATAAAACTGGCCGGGTTCAAATCCTTTGTGGACCCTACCACCACCAATTTCCCGGAGAACCTCACCGCGGTGGTGGGGCCCAACGGGTGTGGGAAGTCCAACATCATTGATGCGGTTCGCTGGGTAATGGGCGAATCCTCCGCCAAGCATCTTCGCGGTGAGTCCATGGCGGACGTGATCTTCAACGGCTCCAATGCCCGCAAACCGGTGGCCCAGGCCTCCATCGAGCTGGTATTCGATAACTCCGATGCCACCGTCACCGGCGAATACGGCAAGTTCAACGAGATTTCCGTCAAGCGTCAGGTGACCCGGGACGGCCAGTCCAACTATTTCCTCAACGGCACCAAGTGCCGCCGCAAGGACATCGCCGACATCTTCCTGGGTACCGGTCTGGGCCCGCGCAGCTACGCGATCATCGAGCAGGGGATGATTTCCCGCCTGATCGAGGCCAAGCCGGAAGAGCTGCGGGTCTACATTGAGGAAGCCGCGGGGATTTCCAAGTACAAGGCCCGTCGCCGCGAGACCGAGAACCGCATCCGCCGTACCCGGGAAAACCTGGAGCGCCTTACAGACATCCGTGACGAACTGGGGCGTCAGCTGGAGCGTCTGAGCCGTCAGGCCAGTGCCGCCGAGAAGTACAAACAGCTGAAGGAAGAAGAGCGTCTCAAAGGCGCCCAGCTCAAGGCACTGCGCTGGAAAGGCCTGGATAATCAGGTGAAGCAGCTGGACTTCGTGATCGGCGAGCTGGATGTGTCCATGGAGGCGAAGATCGCCGAGCAGCGTCATGTGGACGCGGAAGTGGAGCGTCTGCGCGAGAAGCACCATGAAGTGCAGGAGCGCTTCAATGAGGTGCAGCAGCACTTCTATGCACTGGGTGCCGAGGTGGCGCGCCTGGAGCAGAACATCCAGAACCAACGTGAGCGCAAGCAGCAGCTGTACGAGGAGCTGGACCAGATCAACGCCAGCTTCCGTGAATCCGACGAACACCTGAAGATGGACACCGAGAAGGTGGCCGAGCTGGATGCCATTCTGGCCGAGCGTGAGCCGGAACTGGAGATGATCAGCGAACAGCAGGAAGCCTCCAATGAGGCGCTGGCGCTGGCAGAAGAAGCCATGCAGGCGTGGCAGCAGGAGTGGGAAGAGTTCAACGGCAAGTCTGGCGAGTCCCGCCGGCAGGCTGAGGTGGAACAGTCCCGCATCCAGCATCTGGAGAAATCCCAGGAGCGCCTGAACGATCGCATTGAGCGTCTCAAGAAAGAGCAGGAATCTCTGGATGCCGGTCCGTTGGCCCAGGAAATGCGTCAGCTGGAAGAGCAGGTGGAGCAGTTCCGCGCCCAGGGCGAGGAAAGTGAGCTGCGCAGCGAATCCCTGCAGGAAGAAATCAATCAGATGCGTCGTGAAAACGGCGATCGTGGCCGCCAGCTGGAAGAGGCCCGTGAGAAGCTGCAGACCCTGAAGGGCCGTCGCACCTCACTGGAAGCCCTGCAGAAAGCGGCCATGGGCGATGATGGCGCGGTCAGCGACTGGCTCAACCGTCACGAGCTGGATGACGAGCCGCGTCTGGCGGATCAGGTACAGGTGGCTGAGGGCTGGGAAAAGGCCCTGGAAGCGGTGCTGGGCGACGCCCTGCAGGCGGTGGCCATCAGCGGCCTGGATCAGGTCAGCGACTGGCTGGGTGATCTCAGCCATGGCCGGCTGGCGCTGATTGGTCCTGCGTCCGTGAAAGGCGAGGGCAGTGTCACTGATCTGTTGCGCGACAAGGTTGACGGGCAAGTACCGGAAGGCCTGCTGGCCGGCGTCTACGTGGCAGACAACCTGGATGCGGCGCTGACCCTGCGTGGCCAGTTGGCGGCCCATGAGTCCGTGGTCACCCGGGACGGCATCTGGCTGGGGCCGGACTGGCTGAAGGTGGCGAAAGAGGAAGACCAGGAAGCCGGTATCCTCGAGCGTCGTCGCGAGCTTGAAAGCCTGGAAGACGAGATCGATACCCTGCAGGTCACTGTCGATGAGCTCAAGGAGCAGCTGGAAAGCACCCGTGAGCAGATCGGTGAGCTGGAGGAAGAGCGCGAAGAAGTGCAGCGTCAGGCGGCCCGTCTGAACCGGGACCTGGGTGAGATCAATGCCCAGGTCAGTGCCCGTCAGGTGCGTCTGGAGCAGATCACCATGCGCCGCGAGCGGCTGGGTCGGGAAATGGAAGAGACCCAGGAGCAGCTCGAGCAGGAACAGGAACAGATGAAGGAGGCCCGTGCGGTGCTGGCGGAAGCGCTGGACCTCATGGAAGCCGACAGCGGCCAGCGTGAGGGGCTGCTGTCTCGCCGTGACGAGCTGCGTCTGCGGCTGGACGAATCCCGCCAGAAGGCCCGTCACGATCGTGACCAGTCACACCAGATTGCCATGGAAGTGCAGGGCGCCAAGACCCAGGCGGACTCCTTGCGTCAGAACCTGTCTCGTCTGGAAGCCCAGGTACAGGCCATGGCCGAGCGCAAGGCGCTGCTGGAAGAGCAGACCCGCGAAGGTGATGAGCCCGGTGCCGAGCTGCAGATGCAGCTGGAAGAAAAGCTGGAAGTGCGCCTGGAAGCGGAGCACAAGCTCACCGAGGCTCGCCGGGAGCTGGAAGCGGTGGATCACGAGATGCGTAATCTCGAGGGCCAGCGCGGCCAGTTCGAACGCCAGGCCCAGGAAATCCGCAGCACCATGGATCAGAAGCGAATGCACTGGCAGGACCTGAGCACCCGCCGCCAGACCGTGGCGGAGCAACTGTCCGAGCAGAACTTTGACCTCAAGACCATTCTCGACAACCTCCCTGAAGAGGCCAACGAGAAGGAGTGGGGCGAGGAAATGGATCTGATCGGCCAGCGAATTTCCCGCCTTGGCCAGATCAACCTGGCGGCCATCGACGAATACGAGCAGCAGTCGGAACGCAAAACCTATCTGGACAGTCAGAACGATGATCTGGAAGACGCGCTCAAGACCCTGGAAAATGCCATCCGCAAGATCGACCGGGAAACCCGGGCGCGCTTCAAGGAATACTTCGACCGCATCAACCGTGGTCTGCAGGAGCTGTTCCCGAAGGTGTTCGGCGGTGGCCACGCTTACCTGGAGCTCACCGGCGAGGACTTGCTGGATACCGGGGTGGCGATCATGGCGCGGCCTCCGGGCAAGCGCAACAGCACCATCCACCTGCTGTCCGGTGGGGAAAAGGCGCTGACGGCGCTGTCGCTGGTGTTCAGTATCTTCCAGCTCAACCCGGCACCGTTCTGTCTGCTGGATGAGGTGGACGCACCGCTGGATGACGCCAACGTGGGCCGCTTCTGTAACCTGGTTTCAGAAATGTCTGCAAAAGTGCAGTTTATCTACATCACACATAACAAGATTGCGATGGAGATGGCTGCTACCCTGATGGGGGTGACCATGCATGAGCCTGGGGTATCCCGTCTGGTGGCGGTGGATGTGGAAGAAGCGGCCGAAATGGCGGCGATGTAATAGACCAATTTCATGCGCAAATGATGGGGTGTCGATGACCCTGTCGTCGCAAGCAAGGAAGAAGAGGCAATGGGCCTGAATCTGGAAACTCTGATTGGTATTCTGGTAATCCTGATTCTGCTGATTCTGGCAGATGGGTTGCGCCGCATGTTCCGTGAACGCCAGGGGCAGCTGCGGATGCGCATCGATCCCCGCTTCCGGGATGCGCCAGAGGAAGAGGACGAAGAGGATTACAACCCGGAGGTGATTGGCACTTCCCGGGTGGTCCGTCGTGGTGAGCAGCCAGTGTATGCTGACGACCCGGAACCTGCCGAACCGGATGTGTTGCCCCCTACCATGATGGAGCCGGACGAAGCGGTTAGCGAAGCCCGTTCTGCAGAGCAGCAAAGCCTGTTTTCCGGGGACGAGCCTGAAGCAGAGCCTGAACCAGTTCTGGCCCATGTGGAGCCCGAACCTGTCCCGATGCCAGAGCCTGAACCGGAACCTGAGCCCGCACCGCGAGTCGAGCAACCGGCTGCCCGCCAGCCGGAACGCCCCCGTGAGCCCCAGCCTGTGCTGGAAGTGATCGTGGTGCATCTGATCGCCCGTCGCGGTGAGCCCTTTGCCGGCAACGAGCTACTGCGTATGTTGCTGGAATCCGGCCTGCGCTACGGCCAGATGAACATCTTCCACCGCCATGTGAAAGTGGATGGCAAGGATCAGCTGCAGTTCTCCATGGCCAACGCCGTGGAGCCGGGCACCTTCGATCTGGATACCATGGAAGACAAGACCTTTGCCGGCGTGACCTTCTTCATGAAGCTGCCGGGACCGACAGATGCCATCGGTTCCCTGGACAAGATGCTGTCCATCTGCAAGCGCCTGGCGAGCGAACTCAACGGCGAACTGAAAGACGAACAGCACAGCGTGCTGACCCCGCAGACCATGGAACACCTGCGTCAGCGGGTACAGGAATTCGAACGCCGCCAGCGGGTACCGAGTGCGTAACAAGCCGCAGCATGCATCACGCAGCACGCAACACGCGTAAAAGCAAAATCGTAGGGCGGAAATTGCTGAAGGCAATCTCCGCCGTTTTTTTGGCGGAGATCGGCTCGCGCCGGTTTCCGCCCTACGGGCGAAGCCTCGGGTTTTCGCTGTTAACTATTCACTATTAACTGTTCACTGCCCTCAAACGTGACTCATAACAACGACCTCTCCCAAAAAGCCCAATCCCTCCGCGACCAGCTCAACGACTGGTCTTACCGCTACTATGTTCTTGATGATCCTGCGGTTCCCGATGCGGAATACGACCGCCTTTATCGGGAGCTGAAGGCACTGGAGGAGGCCAACCCCGAGCTGGTGACGGCGGATTCGCCGACCCAGCGGGTGGGGGATGTGCCGCTGGATGCCTTTGATCAGGTGCAGCACGAAGTGCCCATGCTCAGCCTCGACAATGTGTTCGAGGATGATGAACTGCGTGCCTTTGATCAGCGCGTTCGCGAGCGTCTTGATGTGGATGGGGATATCGAATACGTGGCCGAGCCCAAGCTCGATGGCCTGGCTATTTCCCTGTTGTATGAAAACGGTGAGCTGGTGCGAGCCGCTACCCGCGGCGATGGCCAGACCGGTGAGAATATCACCACCAATGCGCGCACCATCCGGTCGGTGCCGCTGACTCTGAGAGGCGATACTATCCCGGCCAGGCTGGAAGTGCGCGGCGAAGTGGTCATGCCCCATGTCGGGTTTGCCAAACTGAATGAGCGCCAGGAAGCGGCGGGGCAGAAGGTCTTCGCCAACCCGCGTAATGCCGCGGCGGGCAGCCTGCGTCAACTGGATTCCCGGATCACCGCTGAGCGTCCACTGGAGTTCTATGCCTACTCCATGGCGCAACTGGAGGGCGTGGACGAACCGGCGACGCATTCGGGCATGCTGGACATGCTGCGTGACTGGGGCCTGCGGGTGAATCCGGAGGTTCGGGTCTGCAGGGGCGTGGATGAGCTGCTGACGTTCTATCACAGCATTCTCGACAAGCGTGATGGGCTGGACTACGACATCGATGGCGTTGTCTACAAGGTGGACCGTTTTGACTGGCAGCGCGATCTCGGTTTTGTCAGCCGTGCCCCGCGCTGGGCCACTGCCCACAAGTTCCCGGCCCAGGAAGAGCTCACCGTACTGAATGGTGTGGACTGGCAGGTGGGGCGTACCGGTGCGCTGACGCCAGTGGCTCGCCTCGAACCCGTGTCCGTGGGCGGGGTCACCGTCAGCAATGCCACCCTGCACAACATCGATGAAATCCAGCGTCTTGATATTCGCGTAGGCGATACCGTGGTGGTATACCGGGCCGGGGATGTGATCCCCAAGGTGGTGCGTGCGATCCCGGAACGACGTCCTGCCAATACCGAGACGATTTCCCTGCCGTCCCACTGTCCGGTGTGTGGCAGCGACATTCTCCGTGGTGACGGGGAAGTGGTGGCCCGCTGCACCGGTGGTCTGATCTGTGGCGCCCAGCAGCGCGAAGCGATCAAGCATTTTGCTTCCCGGCGGGCTATGGATATTGATGGCCTGGGCGACAAGCTGGTGGATGCGCTGGTGGATCAGGAACTGATTGCCACCATCGCCGACCTCTACCGTTTGAAAGCGGAGCAAGTGGCGGGCCTGGAGCGCATGGGCGAGAAGTCGGCGGATAACCTGATCGCGGCCCTGGAAGCCTCAAAGAAGGTCTCCCTTGGCCGGTTCCTGTTTGCGTTGGGCATCCTGCAGATTGGTGAAGAGACGGCCAAGAACCTGGCGGATTGTTTCGGGGATCTGGAAACGATTCGTCGTGCACCGCCGATGCTGTTGCTGGCGGTGCCGGACGTGGGTATGGAAGTGGCCAAGGCCATCGGCGCTTTCTTTGCCGAGGCGGATAACGAAGCGGTGATCGATGGTTTGCTGACGGAAGGTGTATCGCCCCAGTCCAGCGGTGAACCGTCCGCGGCCTTTACCGGTACCCTGACCCTGTCGCACCTGCTCAAATCCGCCAAGCGTCTGGGTATGGATCTGGAAGGCATCGGCGACAAGTCGCTGGAGACCCTGGCAAGCCATTACAAGACGGTGGCCGAGCTGGTGGCCGGTGCTGCGGAAGGTGCCGGTGCAGAACCCAAGGGGGTGCGTTCCGGTGTCATGTTGCAGCTGCGCAAGGCACTGGCAGAAAACGATTGGCAGGCACGACTGGAACAGGCGGAAGCCATGGCGGCAGAACTGCAGGCCCGGGCGCCGGAACAGGCCGAGAGCAAGCCCCTGGAAGGCCAGACCTGGGTGCTCACCGGTACCCTGGAACAGTTCACCCGGGATCAGGCCAAGAAGGGCCTGCAACAACTGGGTGCCAAGGTGGCGGGCTCGGTGTCGAAGAATACGTCGATGGTGGCGGCGGGGGCCTCTGCGGGTTCCAAGCTGGCCAAGGCGGAGTCTCTCGGGGTTGAGGTCTGCGATGAGGCGGCGCTACTGTCATTGTTTGAAGAGCACGGGATTGATCCGGGAGCCTTATGAAAATTCATCTGACGTTGTTGTTGCTGGTAGGGATACTGGGTGGTTGTGCCAGTACCCCCACCAATACCGACAATGTCTGCTCGGTGTTTGATCAGCGTGGCGGCTGGTTCAACAACTGGTACAAGTACGCAAAAAACACCGAGAAGGAATACGGGGTGCCGGTGCCGGTACTGATGGCCACCATCTACAAGGAATCCGGTTTCAACGCCAAGGCGAAACCGCCAAGAACCAAACTGCTTGGCTTCATTCCCTGGAAACGCCCCTCCAGTGCCTACGGTTACGCCCAGGCACTGGACTCTACCTGGGACGGCTACAAGAACGCCACCGGCCGCCGCGGCGCGGACCGCGATGACTTCAAGGATGCCGTGCAGTTTGTGGGCTGGTATCACTACCAGAGCTACAAGAAAAACGGTGTTCCCCGCAACGATACCTACAACCTCTATCTCAATTACTACGCCGGCCACGGCGGCTATGCCCGCGGCACCTGGAAGAACAACAAGTGGATGAAAGGCGCCGCCCAGCGCACCGCGCAGATGGCTAACCAGTACCAGCAGCAAATGCGGGGCTGCGGCAGGGGCTAGCGGTTAGCTACAAGCTACAAGCTACAAGCTACAAGCTACAAGCTACGCTTGATTGGATGGAAAACCCTGGAAAAGTTCACGGGTTTCTGCATTTCTACGAAGCCGCTGTAGGAGCTTGCCTGCAAGCGATCCGAGCCCAAGCGAGGTAAGAATTCCAGAGACGCCGTTCGAACTTCAGGAAATTGAGGTGCGAATCTGCTGTTAGGGTGGTCTCCCCTAGATGGCTCCCCTTCTGGTATTCCGGCCATTCCCAGGTATGGGAATGGCGCTCCAGCGGGCAAAACATGTTTTGCAAACCCCCGCTTCCGCCCCCTTACCCCGACTCCGTTCGACCCGCTCCGCGGGCACACTCCGGTACTCACCCTGTGACGGACGCAAAAAAGACTCGCTCCGCTCAGACAGGTTTTTTGCTCTACGCCGTCACAGGGCTCCGTTCCTCGACTCACTCTAACGGGGAAGAGGCCGTGCTGGTGTCATTGGTTCATTTTCATGGCTGAGCGCCTGAAGCGAGCAGGGATATGCATGTCCTCATCCTCAATTAGCCGTTGCTGCAGGGGCTAACGGTTAGCTACCAGCTACGCTCGATTCGCCCCTTGGAAGCGAGCGCCGAATCCCAAAACCCTTTGGTCCGTAAGGTTTGGCCTTTCGCAACTCGAAACTCGAGACTCGCTTCTGCGTCTATGACCAGACCCCTCCCTTCGGTCGCCTCGCTTCGCTCGGATCGTCATGCAAGCATGGACTCCTACATGGCAGAGGGCTGGAGGTTCGTGGGGTGTGGAGATGGCGTGCGGCGGATTTTGCCAAACAAACCGGTGAATCGTGGCGCCAAACTTGCTAGGTTAGGCAAAACCTTTATCGCGTTGCGCCTTGCAACCTGAAACTAGCTCCTGCAGTAGGGTGTTGTTTGGATAACGAATCCATCGTTTACGGCTGTATCAAGCATTTGCCTTTTGGCTCCATTCAGGAGCGCAAGGCCAGCTGTTTCCAGAATCGCAAAGCCATTCGCCAGTTGCCCCAGGCGGATGAGTGGCCGTTTTTGTGCCGGGAAATGTTTTCCGTGCCCGGGGATGACCTCATGGGGGGGACTTTCCAGACCCAGGTTATCCATTTTGGTATGTCCTACCGTGCGGTGGAGTACGAATGGGAGCACTGGATCGCCAAGTTCGAATCCCTGCTCAAGAATATGTACTGGGTCAACGCGGTGGTGCACCTGGAGACCGAACTTTCAGGCTTCCACACCTTCGTTTGGGACAGCGCCGATGTCTGCCACGAACCTTCCGATATGCCGTTGAGGGTGAGATGTGAGTGGGCAAGGGAAGGGGCGATTTCTTGAGTTAACAGTTAACAGCGAATAGTTAACAGCGTCGCGAAAAGCGACTTTAGGTTCTTAAACGTATGAGGCCGCGCCCAAACTTTGGGCGCGGCCTCATACGTTTAAAGATGCACGGCGTTGCTCGCGCAACTGTTCACTATTCACTGTTAACTGTTCACAGCCTCTTCCGCCTGCTCCTTGCCCATCACCGACACGCTCTCCGTGACCTCATCAAACACCACAAAGGCGTCGCCTTGTTTCAGTTGCTGGCGGACCTGCTCCACCTTGGTGCTGGTGGCGATTTCGTGGTCGCCGTAGTCGGTGCCGTCGCGGGTGACGAATTCCTCGATGAGGTTGTCGAGGGTGTCGGCGGGGATGTCTTTCCAGGGGACGATGAGAGGCATAGAGATCAGTTAATAGTGAATAGTGAATAGTTAATAGCGAAAAGCGCCAGCCGGCGGAGGTGTTGTAGCCTTTACCGGGTTCAGGAGCGAGTAGCGAGTAACGAGTTTCGAAAGGCAAAATCAAAACAAGAACCCGCGATGGTGTTCGGCTTTGATTTTCGCTACTCGAAACTCGTACCTCGTCACTGCTTTTAGATGATCAACAACTGCACCCCGGCCGCCAGAATCACGATCCAGCTGGACAGGACGCCTAGCTGGCGGGGGCGGTTGGCGCTGGGTTTCGGGAACAGCATGCCGTAGCCGTAGAGGGCGCGGCCGGCAACCAGGGTGATGCCGTAGAAGTGCAGGGCACCGTCGCTGGCGCCGTTGAGTTCCAGCAGGGCCATGAGGATCAGGGCCAGGGGCACGTACTCTACCGTGTTGCCGTGGGCGCGGATGGCGCGGTTGACGTCTTTGTGGCCGCCATCCCCAAGGGAGACTTGTTTGCCCAGACGGAAGCGCACCACATTGGCGGCCAGGGCGATGACAAGGAAGGCGCTCAACGCGGCGTAGATAGCGGTAATCGGCAAGCTGACAAGGTTCATGGTTTCCACTCGGGTTGTTTTCGTCGTTTGCGGACAATAAACCGTTCCGGGGCCAGGGCGTCAACCAGTTGTTGGTCTGCGGGTAACGGTGTGGTGCAGATCAAGTCAGCGATCAGCTCGGCGCATAGTGGGGTGCCGGTGATGCCGCGGCTGCCATGGGCGATGTTCAAATACAGGCCAGTGGCAGGGCGGTGTGGGTTGTCATTGGCTACGGGGAGGGGGCCGCACAGGGGCAGGAAGTCGATGCTCTGACAACGGAAGGCTACACGCCGGTCGGCAATCTCGATGTCATCTCCGCCCAGTTCCTGCCAACGTTCCGGTAGATAATGTTTCAGCTGTGCCAGGTTCTCGGCATCGTCGGCTTCGCTGGCGGTCGGGTCGGCATTATGCAAATTGAAGGTGGCGCCAACACAGTGCAGGCCATTTACTGCTGGGGTCAGGTAACCGCCGTGGCAGCGGGCCTGCTGCCACTGGGCAGAGGCCTCGGTGGCGCGGCAATAGCTGACCTGGCCACGAATGTGTTTGAGCGGCAGCCATTGCAGGTCGGGCAGGTTCGCGGTGGCGCCAGCGGTGCAGAGGACGATAGCGTCTGCCTGGTGCTGGCTGCCGTCGGTGAAGGTGGCAGTGGCAGGGGAGCCTTCCTGGATGGCGCTCACGGCTGACGTGAGCAGGGTGATGTCGGGATGCTCAAGCAGATAGCGGCACCAGGCGGCGGGGCTCAGATAGCCGCCGCCCACCAGTTCGGCGGCGTTTTCTCCGGCCGTGCGCAGTAGCTCTTCTGGCCAGGCGCCGCTCTCCATGGCCTGACTCAGTTTGTCTTGCTGTTTGTCGTCCACGAAGTGCTGAATCACGCCGTTGAGCGCCCCATTCTCCGGTATCGCGGGGAAACCGTGCCGCTGCAGCCAGCGCAGGGCGTGACCGTAACTTTGCTGGTAGAAACGGTTCTGCGGCGTCAGGTGGGCACTGGGGGTGCTATAGACCACCCCGGCCAGATTGCCGGAGGCCTTGCTGGCAATGCCGGCAGGATCGCTGACGGTGACCTGGCAACCGTGCTCCGCCAGTGCTCTGGCGGTGGTGGCACCGGCCAGCCCGGCACCGACCACCAGGACGTTGGGCATGCGCTGCTGTCTGGCGGGGCTGTGTTCCCCGACCCTGCCGGTGAGCATGTGGCGCTTGTGGCCAAAGCCCTTGCGCTTTTCCATGGTGAAGCCGGCTTCCTGCAGGCCGCGTCTGACAAACCCCGCGGCCGTGAAGGTGGCGAGGGTGGTACCGGGGCGGCTCAGCCGGGCCAATTCCGCGAACAAGGCCGGTTGCCACATGTCCGGGTTGCAGGCAGGAGCAAAGCCGTCCAGAAACCAGGCATCCACCGGATGGTTGAACATTGGCCAGAGCTGTTCCGCCTCACCATAGAGCAGGGTAAGCGTGATGGATGGGTGCAACTGCAGCCGGTGCAGGCCCGGGGTCGGTGCCGGGTATTCGGCCAGTAATGTCAGGGCAAGGTCGCCGAGTTCCGGCCAGTGGGTTAGGGCAGTCTGCAGATCTTCCTTGCGCAAGGGGTGTTTTTCTACCGAGACCAGATGCAGTCGTGCCCCGGAGGGAGCCATAGCCAGAAATTGTTGTGCGGCGAGCAGACAATTGAGCCCGGTCCCAAAACCGGTTTCGCCGATGACAAAATACTGCCCGGGTTGCAGCGCCGCGAAGCGTTCCGCCAGCCGGTTGCCGTCAAGAAATACGTAACGACTCTCCGCCATGCCATCCTGCCGCGAGAAGTAGGGGTCATCATAGTCCGAGGCAACGGGGGTGCTGTCCTGCCATTCGATGTTGGCGGGCTGAATGGGGGCGAAAGTGGTGAGAGACATGGTAATTAGCAACAAGCCTCAAGCTACAAGCTGCAACGCGGTTCCGGGGCGTCGTATGTGAAATGCCTGACCCGCGACGAAAAGTGAGGCGCAGTTTCTGGCGTAAAAGCGAAATATACAGGCCAAAGACTTTGGCTGCGAGGGACAAGCTACAAGCCTCAAGCTGCAACGCGGTTTCGGGGACGTCGTATCAGGGATGCCTGAGCCGCGACGAAAGGTGGGGCCTGTCCAGTTCAAGGAATGAAATTACAGGTCGGGGGCTTTGGCTGCGAGCTACAAGCTACGCTTGATTGGATAGCCCCCCCCTGGAAAGTTCCCGAGCCCCACATACTTGGCAGCACGGAACGATGAGGTGGTTCGTTTGGCTCGTGCTTCGCCTCGTGTTGCAGCTTGAAGCTTGTGGCTTGTCGTTATTCCTGCGCCGCCCTGAATTCCGCCAGGCTGCGCTTGGCGTGCTGCATTAGCCAGCGGGAGCTTTGCTGGTAGCTGGCGTTGCTGATACGGATAAAGGCGCCGTCTACCAGGGTGATCAGCAGGGATTGGTTCTGGATGGGGCGGTTGGGTTCGATCCAGCGCATTTGAGCCTGAGCGGCGGGCTGGCCTTCCAGATCCAGCAGGGTTTCACTGAGAATGGAGAGAGCATTGGCCGGGTTGCTGAGGGCTCTTTGCACTCGACGTTGTCTCGCTTCACTGTAGTAGCTGGCGACTGCGCGGTGAGGATCCATGTTGTCCCAGCCGGTGGGCAGGCGGGTGAGAACCAGTTGCAGGCTTTCCTGATGCTCTTCACCTACATAGCGGAAGGTGCGGGCGCTGGTGGAGCTGATTTCACCGTCCAGTTTGAGTCCGGCGAGGGTCTCGGGAATGTGGAATCGGGACAGATCCGTTTGATTGTCCGGCAATGGCTCGGCAATGCTATGGGCCGTATCCTGATCAGCAGACAGCGACGGCAGCTTTCTGGCCTGCAGCATTTCGCCGCTCTGGTCTTTTTGTCGGGCACTTTGGCAGCCTGATAGGGATAAAACGGCTGTAATAAGCAATAAATAGCAAACTTTTACAGTTTTGGGGCGTCTACTGGTGCAAGGTATTGTTGTCATCAGTGCAGTGTCGTGGTGTCGCAACGATTATCCAGTGGCAAAGTGAATTGTAGCCCTTTCAGGGACTGGCCGATGGAAAGACCATCACATAATGGATTGCATACGGGAACCGCGATGGCCATGTTGTTTGCCATCGTCACGGTGCCGTTTCTGATTGCCATGGTGCTGATTATTCAGTACCGCATGCAGATTCTTGACGCCAATGCGACCATGCGCAAGGACCTGGCGCTTTTCGATAGCGGTCTGTCGGCTATGCAGCCCTTGCAGGACATGCGCGATTTTGCCCCGGTGGCGATTCACACTCAGGACCCTGAAATCCTGTCCCGCTATGAGCTCAGCCGCGCGCGTACCGCCAGCCGCCTGCATGCTTTTCTGGAGCAAATCCGGGAACGCGATTTGCCCGCCATGAATGACCAGGCCGGGCTGATCAGTGAAAGCTGGGCTGGTTTGACCGTCAAGACAGGGATTCCCATTGAGGATGTGTCCGGGCCATTTGACAACGTCAATCAGGTAGCGGATCGGGTGGCGAATACCCTGTCTACCATCCTCTATATTTCTGATATGTCCATTGGGCCTGGACTGCAGCCCAATGAGGTGCTGTCGTTGCCGATCAGTTCCTTTCGCCAATGCGAGGAAAATATCGGTCTGATCCGGGCGCTGGCGCTGTATGTAAGCCTGCGTGGCGGTTATCTGGGCGATAACGATGCGCGCCGCCTGGAGAGTGCCTGGCAACAGTTGCAGCGTGAGCTGACCATCATTGATGGTGAGATCAAGGCACTGGCTGCCCGTACCGGGGCAGTACAGCTTCAGCAACAATGGCGGCTGGTACGTCGGGAGTTGCAGACTTTCCTCGACTGGACAGAAAACGATCTGATCCTGTCACCGCAGATTACCCTGACCTGGGAGCAGGCCTACGATCGAAGCCGCCATGCCATGCAGTCTCTGGACGGTATGTCGGACATGCTGGTGGAGTTGGCCAACAACCTGCTGACGGCGTCCCGCCAGGACCGTATCAATGAATCGGTACTGCTGCTTGCGGGTGTGGTGCTGCTCTATCTGCTGGTGCTGGGGCTGGGCATGATGGTCTACCGCAATAATTCCCGGGCTATCAGTGCTCGGGCGGAAAGTCAGGCCAAGGATCTGTTTCTGGCACGAATGAGCCACGAGATCCGTACGCCACTGAATGGCGTAATCGGGCTGGCGGAGCTGTTAAGGGAAACCGATCCATCTCCCCGGCAGCGGGAATACATCACGCTGATTGACAGTGCCGGCCGTACGCTCAGTGCCTTGATCAATGACGTGCTGGATTTCGCCAAGATCGAGGCCGGCAAGCTGGAACTGGTGTATGAACCCTTCGATCTGCCCGGACTGTTGCTGGAGTGCGCACAGATGTTCCAGCTTTCGGCCAGTGACAATCAGGCGTTGGTGCTGCTGGATGTGGATACCAATACCCCGTCGTCTGTGGTGGGAGACGAAGTGCGGTTGCGTCAGGTGCTCATCAATCTGCTTGGCAATGCGGTCAAGTTCACCCGGGGTGGCAGGGTGGTGCTGTCTCTGAGCTGCCGTTATTCGCCGGGGGAGGACCCGCTGCTCACGTTTGCCGTGACGGATACCGGTATCGGTCTGAGCCAGGAAGAGCAGTCGCGGTTGTTCCAGCATTTCTCCCAGGCGTCCCCGGACACCTCCCGGCGTTTTGGTGGCACAGGGCTGGGCCTGTCCATCAGTCATGAGCTGGTGGGGTTGATGGGTGGTGATATCCATGTGGACAGTGCCCCGGGGCGGGGCGCCCGGTTCAGCTTCAGTGTCCAGATGCACGTGGATGAGGCAGCCATTCCCATGGCGGAGATGAGTGCACCGGCCTCCATGCTCTGGGATGTGCAGGATAATCTGGCCGGCTGGATTGCCGAAGATACCCGGTTCCGCAATGTGTATTGCCTGCAGCACCTTCCTGATATGGATTCGGTGCCAGCAGAGTATCGCCACCACCTTTTGATCAACGGCCTGCCAGATGAGGAGGCCTTGAGGACGGTATTGGCATGGCTGCAGGCCAATAGCCCTGATACCACGGTGATTCTGATGATGGGTATGCGTACCGGGGTACCGGACTGGTTGCCCGCACAGGTGCGTTTGTTGCGCCGCTCTGTGTTGACTCTCCATGAGCTGTTGCACTTGTTTAGTGGCGGTATCCCGGTGGGCGGAACGCCAACCCGCCATGAAGTGGTGAACTCCATTGAGCAGCTGAATGTGCTGGTCGCGGAGGACAACCCCATTAACCAGCTGGTGACCCGCGGCTATCTGGAGAAACTGGGGGTGGAGCAGGTGGTGATGACCAACAATGGCAAGCAGGCGCTGGACGTGTTCCACGACAGCGAAGTACCGTTTGATCTGGTACTGATGGATCTGGATATGCCGGTGATGAACGGGTTTACCAGTGCTGCGGCCATGCGCGAAGTGGAAGAGGAGGAGGGGCGCCAGCCTTGCCTGATTCTGGCGTTGAGCGCCCATGCGGTGGACGAGCAGGCCGGCGCGATCCGTCGAGCCGGCATGGACGGCCAGATCATCAAGCCGTTGTCTCTGGCAGCCATGTCCCGTGTGCTGTCAGATTATCTGGGGATCAGGGCATAAGATATTCGAGATAATCCTGCACGGAAGCCGGCAGGAAAGGGCTACTGAAGATCAATGCCGCCAGACCCAGCAACATCCCGCCATCCGCAGCCCAGGCAAGACTGCCCCGCAATAGATGTACAGCGAGCCCCATACTGGCCAGCAGTGCACCGGAATAGACACAACCAAGACTGACCAGTTGCAGTGACCAGCGAATATCCAGTGTGGCGATCAGCATGCCAACCAGGGTCAAGGTGACTGCCAGCAGGGTCAACGGGCTGAACCGCCGTGTGCGTTTTGCTGGCATGTGGCTGAGAAATGGGCTGTTCATGGTGGTAACGGACATGGTGAGCGTTTCCTTTTATCCAGCATCCATGCCGGGTGGGTGATCATTTCTGAGAAACCTGTTTACTCGCATCGAATCAGCAAGTTGCGTGCCGATTTCATTCAATTGGGGACAGTAGGGGTGTTTTCTCCCTTAAGTACCCGTTTTTCCTAGGGAAGCTACGCTTCTGGTATGGCAAAGATATGAATGTGGCCCGAATTTCGCATTGTCTTATGTCATAAAAGATCAATCTTTTTGCATCAGAATGGTTACGTTGAGTAATTATTTGTTCGTATAATCGGCTCCCGTAACCGATATTTTGGCTAACCAGACAGCAGAGGGAAGCGTCATGCGGATTCTTGCAGGTGCAGTGTTACTGGCTTGTGCGTCCATGTCTCAGGCTCAAGTGGATCAGTCCGTGGCAGGGCAGTTGTGCCTGGCGGCAACGGAAGACAGCGCTTTCGGGGTGCTGGTTGATGGTTTTATCGAGCGTGATGAGCTGGATGTTTCCGGTGGTGAAGAGTTGCTCTCGCTTCAATGTGGCCAGGGACAGACTGTCTTCTCCCGGATGGTATTGAACCGTCAGGCAGAGAACCTGGAGTATGCCGTGATCGATATGGGACTGAGCCTGTCATCCTCTCATGTGCAGCTGAATGGCAAGTCTTTGACCCTGTCGGATGCAATGAAATCACTCGCCGATGAGAGCGATGCCGAGACCCGCGAGTTCGTGGACAGCTACTTGCAGGATCTCGCCGACGAGGACTTCAACCCGAATCTGCTGCTGACGCTGAAGTAAGCGCCCAGCCCAAACTGAAACGCCCGGCTATGACCGGGCGTTTTGCGTTCAAGGGCAGGAACGAGTTCCGAGTCACGAGTTTCGAAAATCAAAAGATCACAATCTGGTACCCTCCCTTCGGTCGCCTCGCTACGCTCGGTTCGTCCCTCAAGCGGGACTCCTACAGCACGGATCTGACGTTGTTGCTGGCGGTTAGCTGTAGGAGCCTGCCTGCAGGCGATCCGAGCCCTGGCGAGGAAAAAGAGGGTTGCGAGCTACGAGAAGCGAGTTTCGAACCCCAAAACCCTTTGGCCCGAGCGGTGTGGCCTTTCGCACTTCTAAACTCGTAACTCGCTTCCGCGCCCTTGCCTCGCTGCGCTCGTTTCTCTCCCGCGCCTCCCACCGCTATAATCACGGCCGCAATCGGCTAACCGGGAACCTCATGTCGGATCAGCAGGACAACATCTACGCCACTGCGCACCAGCAGGTGGAACGCTTTTCGTTTGATGAGACGGTGGTGCGGGTCTTTCCGGACATGATCCGTCGGTCAGTGCCCGGCTACCCTTCCATCATCGATATGATCGGGGTGCTGGCGGCCCGCTATGCCCAGCCGGATACCTGTCTTTATGATCTGGGCTGTTCCCTTGGGGCGGCGGCCACGGCCATGGCGGCGTTGACCGGTGACCAGGGCAACCCGGTGATTGCGGTGGATAATTCTCCGGCCATGATTGATCAGGCGGCGTGCTTGCTGGAACATGCCGGCCTCAGCGAACGGGTGTCGCTGGTGGAAGGGGATGTGGCAGAGATGGCGTTTGAACCTTGCTCCATGGCGGTGCTGAATTTTACTCTGCAGTTTATCGCTCCTGAGCGCCGTGATGCCTTTGTCGAACGTCTCGCGGCGGCCACGGTGCCCGGCGGCATTCTGGTGTTGTCCGAGAAGATCCGCTTTGAGGATGAAGCGGAGAATACCCTGCAGACCGAGCTGCACCATGCCTTTAAACGCAACAATGGCTACTCGGATCTGGAGATCAGCCAGAAGCGCACTGCATTGGAAAACGTACTGATTCCCGAGACGCTTCTGGACCATGAGGCGCGCCTGCGCCGGGCCGGTTATCGCCATATCCATGTGTGGTTCCGCTGCTTCAATTTCATGTCATTGCTGGCGGTGCGCTGATTGGCGTGACCTGCCGACACTATTCAAAAAGATCAGGCCAATGAATCTGGAAACCTATCTGCAGGACAGCGGTGCTGCCCTGGCCGACACCTTTGCCGAGGCGCCCCTGGAGCAATTGATCGGGCTGACCCGGGAGCGGCTGCTGGAGCGTCCCCACGGTGATTTGCCGCGCTGGATGGCAGCATTGGAGGCGCTGCCGGCTGGCCCGGCGGACTGTGATCTGGGAGTGGATGCCCTGCGCATTGGTCAGTCAGGAGAGCATGACAAGGGAGCGGTGAAGGCGGCGCTGGAAGGGCTGATTCCCTGGCGCAAGGGGCCGTTTGATTTCTTTGGGGTGCCGGTGGAAACCGAGTGGCGCTCTGACTGGAAGTGGCAGCGAGTGGCGCCGCACCTGTCGCCGCTGGACGGCCGCCGGGTACTGGATGTGGGCTGTGGCAGTGGTTACCACTGCTGGCGCATGGCGGCCGAAGGGGCGAAACAGGTGGTGGGGATTGATCCGACGATCCTGTTTCTGGTGCAGTATCTGGCGGTGAAGCGTTTCGCTCCCGAGGTGCCCGTGTGGTTCCTGCCGGTGCGCATGGAAGAAATGCCGGCGGATCAGCAGAACTTCGATACGGTGTTGTCCATGGGGGTGCTGTACCACCGGCGATCACCACTGGACCATATTCTGGAATTGAAAGGGGCTTTGGCGAGCGGCGGCGAGCTGGTGCTGGAGACCCTGGTGGTCGAAGGCGATGCTCAGACGGTGCTGATGCCGGAAGACCGTTATGCGGCCATGCGTAATGTGTTCTTTCTGCCTTCGGAGGCCATGCTGGAACTCTGGCTGCAGCGTTGTGGCTTTGTGGATATTCGCTGTGTGGATGAGTCCACCACCACGATAGAAGAGCAACACGCTACTGACTGGATGCGTTTTCAGTCGCTGCCGGATTTCCTTGATCCGAATGATCCTGCCAGGACCCGGGAGGGCTATCCCGCGCCCCGGCGGGCGGTGTTAGTGGCCCGAAAGCCCTGAGCCAATGCCAGTAGAAAGATCCAGCAGGTGGTCCACCAGCTTCATTCGTTCGCTTTCCGGCAGCTCTGACAGGGCAGGCTTGAGGGCATCCAGCAATTCGTTATCACCTTTGCGGCGAGCCTGGGATAACAGGTTGGCCGTCAATGTCTCCGTCGGTTCCAGGGGGACGTTGAGCGCTTCCCGTGCCTGATCGGAGAGCAGCAGCTGGGCATCATCGCCACTTTCCACACTCCCCAAACTCCCCACACTCTCCAATATGGCCAGGGTCGCGTCGATCAGGGGGTATGGATCGGCGCTTTCCAGTTGTTCGCAGCCATGCAGGGCGATACGCAGTGATACCTCCACCTGGAACTCATCCAACTGAAACTCTTCGCTGGCAAAGCGCGACAACAGGCGTTTGGCCAGTTGGTGGCCGCCGCGGACATCGGTGGCGGGTAGGACTACCAACATGACGTGATTGTCAGCATTGGTTATCAGCAGATCTTCACAGCGCTTGTACTGCTGCAAGTGCTCGGCAAGCAGGCTGACCAGCGTTTCCATGCGCGCCTCTCCAATGTCGGCACGCAGCTTGTCCAGTTCGGCCACGTCCAGAGCCAGCAGGCTGACAGGGTGCTGATGGCGGTGGCATAGCGACAGGGCTTGCTGAATGGCAAGCTGGTTGTGACTTTCTATGCGGTTTTGAAGGGGCTCGGAAGTCATTGGCACATAGATCCAGACAGGTAAGATACTGTTCCTTCGATTATATGGCATCCTGCCATCAACTATCCTATTCGTTTCCCTGTGCACTGACAGTCGGTGCATACTTTATTTAACAACAATGCTGGAGTTTGTAACGCTGGACAGCCACATGCTGTGGGTGGACTGTCAGTGACGAATACCGGTTTTCAGAGGGGTGTCATGAGTATCATCGCGATTGTAGCCAGTGCGGTTCTGAGTTCCCTGTTTACCCTGTTGGTGGTGGGCATCTGGGGGCATTTCTATTTTCAGCCACGTCTGCGCAATACCCTGCAGCGTGAGCTGGATGAGCAGGTGGAGTCTGCCGCACAGGTCATTTCCGAACGGGTGGAAGAGGGCGTGCGACGCGGTCTGGTGGATGGGGTGCGCAACCTGCCTTCCCGTGAGGTCCTGGAAGGTGCCAGCCGCAGTCTGGCCCGTTCTGGAGCCGAATTGGTCAGTGAGCGTCTGGGGCAGATTTTCGGTGGTCCGCGCAAGAAAGACTAGGGCGCCAGCAGGAGCGAGTTGAACGTTGAAAGGGAAAAAGCAGCTTCGAGCTATGAGCTATGAGTAAAGTCAAAAGCCAAAGCGGGGCTGCTGAGTTGGGGGGGGCGGATATTTTTGTGGGAGTGTGCTTGCAGGCGAAGGGGAGGCTATTCGCTTGCAAGCATACCCTGACGAGCACAGAGAGCTCCCACATTGGGGATAGCATTCCCTGGTTGTCTGCCTTTCACGTCCGACTTCGGACGTCAGACCTGCCAGTTTTCCCACGCTTGCGCGATGAATTTAATTTCTGGCCGGTAGCAGCCGGGCGACCAGGCAGGCAATACCCAGGCTGAGCATGGCTAGGGACAGCACATCTTCCTGCAGAGCGTGCCAGGTGACGCCCCACAGATCGGCAGCCTTGAGTACCGAAAGCAGCACCAGCAGGGTGCCGGTGAGGGTGAAGAACAGATCCATCTTGCGGTTGCGGCGCAGTTCGCCGCGCATCTGCTGAAGCTCTTCCAGAATGTCTTCCTGCAGTAATTGCTGATGGGCCACCTGTTCAGCCAGCTGGCCCATCTGTTCTGGCAGGGTGGCCAGCTTTTCCAGCCACACCGGGTCTTCACGGCGCAGAACTGCCAGCAGTTCCTTGAGGCGGACATGGTCATCCAGCCAGTTGCGTATCAGGGGCCAGAGGCTGAATTGCTCGATCAGGGCGGTGAGCTGGCGGATCTCTTCTTCGTGACCGGAGACGCGCAGTTCTTCCTGGTCTTCCAGTGGGGTATTGGAAAACAGCCAGTGCAGCATGCCACCCAGAGGACCACGAATACGCACGTCCACATTGCCTTCGTATTCCGGCAACAGTTCGATGCCATCCTCGTAGATCAGCACATACAGCACCCACATGGGACGTTCAGCGCGAATGCGCACTACGGTGCCATGCAGGTCGGCGAGATGCTGCTGTCCCGAGGGCGTAGCGGTAAGCGCCTGATTGAGTGCACTTTCCAGTCCACCAAGCACAATCAATTGTGGAAAGCTACCGGTTTGGGGCATGGGTACTGACGGTTCCTGTTCTAAATGAGACCGCTTTGTTTAGTTCGGTCTTCTTAATGTTGCCAAAAATTACGTTATCTTGCTTATATTTGGAAACCCGGCTCCCTATACTATGCATTTTCATAACAAGACAACATTGGCTTATTTGACCGGGATGGGTGAACACGCAATCTGTTTACATTCTGTCGCCACTGTTACTCTGCGGCAGCCCTTGGAGGGGAGTAGTTTATAAATGCTGGAATCATTGCTAGCGTACCCGGACTTCTGGAAGTACGTCAGTATTCCTTTTATTGCCGGTGCCGTCGGCTGGACCACCAACTGGATGGCGGTTCAGATGACTTTCTATCCCCTTGAGTTTCTGGGGATCAGACCGTTTTTTGGCTGGCAGGGGATTATCCCGTCGAAAGTCGAGAAGATGGCAGGGATTGTTGTCGACAAGGCTCTTTCCAAACTCGGTAGTCTGGATGAATTTTTTCGTGAGATGGAGCCGGAGAAGATCGCCGCGCACCTGACCCGGACTATCCAGGGCCGCATTGAAGAGTACACCGATGAAGTCATGACTGAGCGCAATGCGGTGCTGTGGGAGAATCTCCCGCTGCTGGTTCGCAAGCGTGTCTATAGTCGTGCCCGTCGTGCCATTCCGTCCGTGATGGACAGCGTGGTAGATGACATCAGCCGCAACCTGGATAGCCTGGTGGACATGAAACACATGGTCACCACGCAGATGGCGGAAGACAAACAGCTGATGGTGCAGATGTTCCGTGAAGTAGGGGATCCGGAGTTCCGCTTCGTGACCAATTCCGGGCTGTACTTCGGTTTCCTGTTCGGTCTGATCCAGGTGCCGGTGTTTATCCTGATGCCGGAAAACTGGGTGTTGCCGTTCTTTGGCTTCATTGTCGGGGTCGCTACCAACTGGCTGGCCCTGAATCTGATCTTCCGTCCCCTCAACCCGGTGAAAGTGGGGCCGTTCCGGGTTCAGGGACTGTTCCTCAAACGTCAGAAGGATGTGGCCGAAACCTTTGCACGCCTTTCCACCGAGGAAGTGATCACCCTGCGCAATATCATGTATCAGGTGGTCAACGGGCCTCGTGGTGATCGCACCAAGGCGTTGATCAAGCGTCATCTCAAGCCGTTGCTCAATGGCGGAGTGGTGCGCACGGCTGCCCAGCTGACGGTTGGCCCGGAAGGCTATGCGGACCTCAAGAAAGCGGTGGAAGAGAAAGCCGTGGATCTGGCGGTGGAGCCTTTCGAGGATCAGGGTTTCAACCGCGAACGCGGCGCTCTCGTCGAGAAGATCATGTCCGACCGGATGCAGGCACTGAGCTCGGAAGAGTTCCAGGATCTGTTGCGTCCTGCCTTCCAGGAAGATGAGTGGATCCTGATTGTAGTCGGTGGTTTCCTGGGCGCCATGGCTGGCCTGTTCCAGCTGGTGGTCATGTTCGGGGCCGCTTGATGGAAACGCTGCAGATCGACATTGCCACCCTCGGGTGGCTGTTGTTCGCAGCGGCGGCGGGGTCATCTATCCTGACTCTCATCATGGTCGCCATACTCGGGCATTTCGTTGTGGCTCCCCGGGTAGAGCGAAAGATTGATGTTCGCCTCGAGGAGGGGGCACAGCGCCTCGAGGAGAATATCCGCAAGCGATTGGTGGATCTGTTGACCGGGCGTTCGAAGGAAGTGATTCGTGATCGCGCCCGGGATCTGGCGCGGGGCATGGGCCTGATTGGTGGTGCCCGGCGACCGCCTGCGGATGACCGGGATGATGATCCGGGTCACTAAACTGGTGAGAAATTGATCACATAAACATTTCGTGCCAGATTGTTGGACAACTCTTCTGCTATCATATTCCCCCTTTCCTATAATTCCTTCCACGCGTTGATGATGTTGTGTGTTGTTCCCGCTGCATTCGCTCGTGGAATTGCCTTCGGGAGTTTGGACTATGTCCGATGAAAATCAGAACGACAAAGACGGGCGTGTGGGCCCACTGAAAGCACTGACGGGTGCTTCCAGAGACATTCGCAAGTACACCCATCAGATCTGGCTTGCCGGTCTGGGCGCTTTCGCTCGCGCTGAAGAAGAGGGTAGTGGCTTCTTTGATGCTCTTGTGGAAGCGGGCCGTGAGGTGGAAAAACAAACCAAGGACAAGACTGAGTCCAGGGTTGAAGAGATTAAGGAACGGGTTCGCCACCATACCGGCGAGACCATGGAAAAAATGGAACGGGCCTTCGATGATCGGCTAAACAAGGCATTGTCCCGTCTGGGCTTGCCGAACAAGCGCGAAGTCGAAGAGCTTGAAAAACGGGTGCTGGAGCTGACTCAGGCTCTGGACAGCGCGGAAGAAAAGGCGCCCCCGGCGAAAAAGTCGCGCAAGAAAAGCGACTGATCCAACCAGTGTTGTAGCGCACACCGCTAACCCCTTAGTGGTGTCTTTTGACGGGTACCCGCCTTGGGTACCCGTTTTTTTTGGCTGCTCTTCGGCTGCATCACGCTTCACGCAACATGTTGTCCAGCCTGCTGTGGGAACGTAGCGCAGCGGAGTAACGCACGCAGTGCGGGCCGAAGGGTGAGCGGAGCGAATAACCTGCCTGCAGGCGATCCGAGCCCAAGCGAGGTAATCAGTTTCGAGTTACGAGAAGCGAGTTTCGTAAGGCCAAACCCCAAAACTCGCACAAGACCGACGCTCTTTGATTTTCGAAACTCGTCACTCGCTTCTGGAATCCTTACCTCGCCAAGGCTCGGATCGCTTGCAGGCAAGCTCCCACAGCATGTTTTAGCGAGTGTTTTGCCGATGCAAAAAGGCGTCAGGCACTCAACCGTCGCAAATCACCAATGAAGGCTTCGCCTCCCTTTGCTAGTATCCCTGAGCATTGATTGCCGCCGTGTTGGCTTTGGAGAGAAAGTGTCTGATTGCGTATTGTTTTCCGAAATTCCCACCGCCTGTGGTCGCGTTATTGCCCGGGCTACCCTGAACGCTCCCAAGGCGCTGAATGCGTTGGGGCTGGACATGATCCAGGCGCTGGCTGCAAAGCTGGATGAGTGGGAGCAGCGGGAAGATATTGTTGCCCTGTGGCTGGATGGCGCAGGCGGCAAGGCTTTCTGTGCCGGCGGCGACATCGTGCAGATGCACAAGTCCATGGTGAAGCATGCGGGGGAAGGGCGTAATCCCTTCACCGAGCAGTATTTTGCCGAGGAATATGCGCTGGATTACCGCCTGCACCGCTCGGAGATCCCTGTGGTGGTGTTTGGCGACGGTATCGTCATGGGCGGTGGTATGGGGTTGTTGCAGGGGGCAGACTTCCGTCTGGTGACTGCACGCTCGCGCATGGCCATGCCGGAGATCACCATTGGCTTGTTCCCGGATGTGGGCGGTAGCTGGTTCCTCAATCGTCTGCCCGGCAAGACCGGCCTGTTCCTGGGGCTCACCGGTGTACATATCAACGGCCGTGAGGCCGTGGAGGTTGGTTTGGCGGACCGTATGGTAAACGGCGATGCGGATTCTCTGCTGGCCAGTCTGGCTGAGCAGCACTATAGCGCTGAAGCCCGTGACAACAAGGCAGTGCTGTACCGGTTGTTCAAGCAGCAGGCGGCGGACATGGCGGAAATTCAACGTCCGCTGGTGGATCACCTGCCTTTGATCAATTCGCTGTGTGATGGAGAGGATCTCCAGACCGTCGTTGCGCAGCTATTGTCTGCAAAGGATCGTGACAGCTGGCTGGATCGGGCTCTGGGTACACTGGAAAAAGGCTGCCCGCAGACGGCTCATCTGGTATGGGAGCAGTTGTCGCGTTCTACCTATCTGTCGTTGGCCGAGGTATTTCGCATGGAATGGAATCTTGCTGTGCAGTGCTCGCTTCATGGCGATTTCCGGGAAGGGGTCCGTGCATTGTTGATCGACAAGGACGGCAAACCCGCTTTTCGGCATCGCAGCATTGCTGATGTCCCGCGTGACTTCATTGATGGCTATTTTGAGTCTCCGGCTCCGGTCCACCCACTGGCTTTATTGGGTCAGAAGTGAGGAACCGCTAGCCGCTTAAAAGGCGTCGTAATGGCGCCTTTTTTTATGGATGGTGGATGCTCGCCAGGGTTTTTTTCCGGTTGTTTGATTTCGATTTCGATTCAGTGTTTATTTTCTTCATACCTATGGCTGAATTTCCCCTTTTGCGCTTGTTTTGTCCCGACCACTCATGAAAAATCCCCCACGGGATTTGTGGGATTAAAAATACAATCGAGGGGAAATTATGTCTGGGGGATTCAAGACCACAGCGATGTTTGTGGCTGCTGCTGTGTTGCTGTCTGCCTGTGGTGGTGACGACAGTGATGATTCGGTTGCTTTGCCACTGACGCTGGATCAGAAAGTGGCAGCGGTGACCAAGGCGAGCGACATTACTGGTGATCCGACCACCGGCCGTGTACTGCCTTCCATTTCCGAGCCGAAAGCCCAGCTGGGCATGCAGCTGTTTTTTACCAAGGCGCTGGGCGGAGATCTGGATTCTGCCTGTGTGTCCTGTCACCACCCGTTGCTGGGCGGAGGAGACAATCTTTCCTTGTCGATTGGTGTAGAAGCCGTACTGCCTGATCTGCTCGGGCCCGGTCGCGAGCACCGTTCGGATGGTCACGAATTTGATGGTGGCCCGACCGTTCCACGGAACGCACCTTCCACCTTCAATATCGTCTTCTATGACCAGGTCCTGTTCCACGATGGTCGGGTTGAAAGTCTGGACAAGGCCAACTTCAACGGCGCAGGCGATGCGATCCGTACGCCGGATTCTGCATTTGGTGTCGCAGATGCCAACGCTGGCGCGAACCTTTCTGCTGCCCAGGCCCGCTTCCCGGTTACCTCGCCTGAAGAGATGCGTGGTCATTCCTTTGAGGCCGGTAACAGTAACGCTTCGCTGAGAATTGCGCTGGAAGACCGTCTCAAAGGCGAGGACATGGAGATGGCGCTGGCCGGTATGAACGATTGGCTGGCTGCCTTCCAGGCAGGCCTGGAGGCGCCGATGGGTACCGCAGAGCAGTTGATCACCTATGACAATATCGCTGATGCGTTGGCCGCCTACCAGAATTCACAGGTGCTGGTTGAGAACCCCTGGAAGGCCTATCTGGCGGGTGACAAGTCAGCTATCAGCAAAGATGCCAAGCGCGGTGCCTTGCTGTTCTATACTCCGGTAGAGAAGGGTGGTGCAGGTTGTGGCGGTTGCCACAGCGGTGATTTCTTTACTGATGAGCAGTTCCATGTGGTGGGTATGCCCCAGGTTGGACGAGGCAAGGGGGATGGTGTCGCTGTGCCTCATGACAATGACTACGGCCGTTTCCGTGAGACGAATGAAGACGATGACAAGTTCGCCTTCCGTACCCCGCACTTGCTGAATGTGGCCAAAACCGGCCCGTGGGGGCATGCCGGTGCTTACACGTCACTGGAAGCGGTTGTGCGTCATCACCTGAATCCGCAACAGGCGTTTGATAACTACGATCTGAACCAGTTGGCGCCGTTTGTACAAACCGACAACATCGTAGCGAACACCCAGCAGGCGCTGGACCAGTTGGAAGCGCTCCGTCTGGCAGGTAAATCGAGCCTGGTAAATGCAGAGCTAAGCGATGAGCAGGTAGACCAGTTGCTGGCTTTCCTGCATGCGCTGACCGATCCCTGTCTGGATGATCGCGATTGCATGGCCAAATGGATTCCGGGTGATGATGTGCCGGATCCGGATGGTCTGCGAGTGCATGCTCTCGGTACGCTGTGATCGGGAACGAATGATAAAAAAGGCGCCATGAGGGCGCCTTTTTTATGCCGCTTCGCGGCTACAACACGCTTCACGCAACATGCGGCACGCAAAGATCAAAAGCGGATTCGCCACAGAGGCACAGAGTTCACTGAGGGCGAATATTGCTGTAGAAGCCTGCCTGCAGGCGATCCGAGCCTAAGCGAGGTAATGAGTTTCGAGTTACGAGTAGCAAGTTTCGAAAGGCAAAACCTCAAACCTCTTGCTAGGTTGTTATTTTGTGATTTTCGAAACTCGGTACTCGAAACTCGCTTCTGGAATCCTTGCCTCGCTTAAACTCGGATCGCTTGCAGGCAAGCTCCCACAGCAGGCTCAAGCGAGTCTTTTCCTATGCAAAAAGGCCCGCCCGGTAACCCGGGCGGGCCTTTTTGCATCAGGCATCAGGCATCAATTCAATCCTTCCAGGGCAGGGTGTAGGGAAGTTCTCCGAGCTTGCTGTCCAGGGGGGTGTCGTCCTTGTACAGCACGCCGTCGCTATCACGGCGCAGTACCACCAGCGCTGCTCCGCCATTGGCTGTGTTGGTGCTGATGACCACTTCGCCTGCTGCCTTGCCGTCGGCATCACGCAGCACTTCACCAGGTTGCAGCGCGATGTCGGCGGTGAAATTGATGCGTTGCATGCGCTGCTTGAGTTTGCCTTTGAAGTGCATCCGGGCCACCACTTCCTGGCCGGTGTAGCAGCCTTTCTTGAAGTTGACCCCGGCAGTTACGTCGTAGTTGAGGACCTGGGGCAGGAACAGGTCTTCTGCTCCCGGGTAGACCATGCCTTCACCGGCATCGATATCGGCCAGCACGGCGCCGTTGGCAGCGACGGGCTGCCGATCAGCGGCGAGAGCAGCCCAGGTGGATTCGACCTGATTCGCATCGATAATCAGCAGGGCGTGCTGCGTGTTGGGGTAGCGCAGCCACAAGCCTTGTTCGGTACGCAGTGTCTGGCCCGGTGCAGGCAGATGCTCCGGCAGGTTGCCGGCGAGCAGCAGCAGGGCCTGGTCATCGGCCTGCTGGAATTCCACCTTGGCGCGCAGCCGGTATTTCAGCAGCGCCTTGATCAGCGCCTCGCCTTGTCCGGCCGGAGTGAGCAGCAGGTAATCGTTGCCATCACGAAGCACGCGGACGCTGACTAGCCCACGGCCTTTCAGGCTCAGGTGCATGCCGGTCAAATGCGCTCCCTGATCCACTTCCCGCAGGTCACAGGAGAGCTGGCCTTGCAAGTAATGGCCGGCCTCATCGCCATGGGCTCGAACTATCGTCATGTGCAGCGCCGGGGCCAGATAGGGCGCATCAGCGACCGGAGGCAGGGATTGCTTGGCGAGAAAATCAGACCAGCTCATGGGACTCCTGTGGGAACCTGTATGGATGAGGTGTCGAGAATTCAGCGGGCATGATAGATAATGCGCGCGCAGTCTGAAAGTCATCAGCCACCCGCAGGATCTGGATCTCATGAGCAACGAAGAGCTGAAACGTAAATACCGCTGGCAGTGCCGGCGTGGCGCCTCCGAGGTTGAGGTGGTGCTGTATGCCTATCTGGATGATCATTTTGATGTAGACAGCGCGGATAATCAGGCCCGTTTCGAGGCGTTGCTGGCATGCCAGGACGCAGACATGTTCGAGTGGTTCACCTACCGTAGCGAGCCGCAAGATGAAGCAATGCGCGAGTACGTGAAGCATGTCCTCAAGTTGGTCGCCCACGGCAAGCGTTAAGCTGGGAGGCTCCCGCTATCCCGGATTATGGCGCTGGGTGGTTGGTGTAAGTCTACTGCCAGTGGTCTGGCTGGTGAGCTGGCCCTGGTGGGCCAGGGCCATGCTGCTGGCCGTGATCGTGCTGTCGTTATGCCGCTGGCGCGTACCGCTAATCAATGAGCTGCATTTGCGTGATGGGGTGCTGACTGTGGTTGCCCGTCAGGTGCAGACTCTCGAGAAGCCTGGCCGGGTGCTGCGTCTGGGCCCCTGGCTGGCACTGCAGACACCCAAGGGATGGCTGCACTTGTTCGAAGATCAGGCCAGCCGTGAAGATCTTCAGCCCATTTACCAGTGGCTTTGGGTGAATCGGGTGAGATGATAGCTACGAGCTACGAGCTACGAGCTACGAGCTACGAGCTACGAGCTACGAGCTACAAGCTACAAGCTACAAGCTACAAGCTACAAGCTACAAGCTACAAGCTACAAGCTACAAGCTACAAGCTACAAGCTACAAGCTAGAGTCATTGGATTAAGAAAGGTCAAAAAGTTCCCGGAATTTCCCTGAAGCTGCTGTGGGAACGTAGCGAAGCGGAGTAACGCACGCAGTGCGGCCCGAAGGGTGAGCGAAGCGAGTAACTTGCTTGCAAGCGATTCGAGCCCGAGCGAGGTAAGGATTCCAGAAGCACCTCTTGAAAATCAAAAGTCAAACCCGTTCCATGGATCGGGTTTTGCCTTTCGAAACTCACTTCTTCGCTCCTCGCTGTCGCTCGGATCGCTTGCAGTCAAGCTCCCACGGAGGAAGCTTCTAAAAGCTACCGGGTACCAGCACAGTGTCTACCGGGTTTTCCACGCTATTCGGGTAATCGCGCATGAAATGCAGCCCGCGACTTTCCTTGCGTTGCATGGCAGAGCGAATGATCAGTTCGGCGATCACTACCAGGTTGCGCAGTTCCAGCAAGTCATTGCTGATGTGGTAGTTGCTGTAATACTCGGTGATTTCATTTTTCAGCAATTCTGCACGATGCAGTGCCCGCTGTAGTCGTTTGTCCGTCCGCACAATACCCACGTAATCCCACATGAAGCGTCGTAGTTCATCCCAGTTGTGGCTGATTACCACGTCCTCGTCAGAGTCTGTGACCTGGGATTCGTCCCATTCGGCATCTTCGCGGGGTTGCGGGAGATCGCTCAGATTGGCGCTGATATGGTCGGCGCTGGCCTTGCCGTAGACAAAGCACTCCAGCAGCGAGTTGCTGGCCATGCGATTGGCGCCGTGCAGGCCGGTGAAGCTGGTCTCGCCGATGGCGTACAGGCCGGGAAGGTCGGTCTGGCCGTGCTCGTCGATGATCACGCCGCCACAGGTGTAGTGTGCAGCAGGTACCACCGGCATGGGGTCGCGGGTGATATCGATGCCCAGCTGCAGGCACTTGGCGTACACGGTGGGGAAATGCTCAATGATGAAATCCGCCGGTTTGTGGCTGATGTCCAGATACAGGCAATCCGCACCCAGGCGTTTCATTTCATGGTCGATGGCTCGGGCGACCACATCCCGGGGGGCGAGTTCACCACGTTCGTCGAAGCGGTGCATGAAGCGGCTGCCGTCCGGCAGTAACAGATGGCCGCCTTCTCCGCGAATGGCCTCGGTGACGAGAAAACTCTTGGCCTTGGGGTGATACAGGCAGGTGGGATGGAACTGCATGAATTCCATGTTGGCTACCCGACAGCCTGCACGCCAGGCCATGGCAATGCCGTCACCGGTGGCCACATCCGGGTTGGAGGTATACAGGTACACCTTGGAGGCCCCGCCGGTGGCCAGAATCACCGAACGGGCCAGTACTACATCGGTTTCACCGGTTCTGATGTTGTGGATATAGGCACCGCAACAGCGCTTCTGGCCATCATGCTCCTGCAGGATCAGATCCACCGCCACGCGGTGTTCAAACAGGGTGACGTTGTCGCGTTGTTTGACCTGACCGATCAGGGTGCTGGAAATGGCCTTGCCGGTGGCGTCGGCTGCGTGAATGATGCGGCGATGACTGTGACCGCCTTCCCGGGTCAGGTGGTAGGGAAGGGTGGAACCATCGTCGCCGGCATCCAGGCGGGTGAAATCCACCCCCAGATCAATCAGCCAGCGAATCGCATCGGGACCATTCTCCACCGTAAAGCGCACCGCATCGTCATGGCACAGGCCAGCACCAGCCACATGGGTATCGGCCACGTGGCTTTCCAGGGAATCCTGCTGGTCAAGCACCGCTGCGACGCCGCCCTGGGCGTAGTAGGTGCTGGCGCTGGTCAGTTCTCCCTTGGAGAGCAGGGCAACCTGACACTCATCGGGCAGCCGCAGTGCCGCCGTGAGTCCGGCGGCGCCGGAGCCAATGATGAGTACATCGTGTCGGTAGGTAGCCATGGGGTGTCCTGTGTGAATGGCCTGAAAACGGCGCCAGTATAGCGGTGAACCGGGTGACGACTAAATGACGAAATGGTGGCTGACGCGATTATCTGCCTGTGAGTGCGGAACTCTCTTCTCTACCCAGGGTCAGAAACCCCAACAATTGTGCAGGCAATGTGAAAAGCTTGCTAAATCAACGGCCTCCAACGTCTGAAAAGTGGCCGTCCAGATAACACCTGCTACAATGGCGTGTTTAAAGGGTCGGGGAACCGGCCGTCCACAGACTCACGCATTTCGCGAAGGATCCGGGGGATCGGTGTCAGACGAACAGTTGGTGAAGAAGGCCAAATCCGGCGACCAGCGCGCCTTTGAGGTGTTGGTGCGCAAGTATCAGCAGCGGATCTTCGCGCTGATCAGTCGCTACGTACGCGACCCGGACGAAGTACAGGATGTGGCCCAGGAAGCCTTTATCAAAGCCTGGCGTGCGTTGCCCCGTTTTCGTGGGGATAGCGCCTTTTACACCTGGCTTTATCGCATCGCGGTGAATACCGCCAAGAACCATTTGGTGGCGGCCGGTCGGCGGCCACCCCGTTCGGACCTGGATGCCGCCGAGGCGGAACAGTATGCCGGGGCAGAAATGCTGCATGAAATTGGAACCCCGGAGTCCATGGTGTTGTCAGAAGAACTGGAGGCAGTGATTCACTCGGCTATCGAGGAGCTGCCCCAGGAACTGAAAACTGCTGTGACCCTGCGTGAATTCGAGGGGCTCAGCTATGAAGACATTGCGGAAGTGATGGACTGTCCGGTGGGCACGGTGCGTTCGCGCATCTTCCGGGCAAGGGAAGCGATTGATACGGCTGTTCGCCCGCTACTGGGCACACAGCGAGGCGATAAAGGGTGAGTCTATGAACAGGGATTTGGAAACATTGTCTGCCTTCCTCGACGGGGAAACCAGTGAGCTGGAAACCCGCCGGGTGATGCGTGATGTGGACGATGCAGAACTGGATACGCTGTCTCGCTGGCAGCTGGCCCGGGATGTGATGCACGGACACGCTTCCACGGCCGTGCCGAAAGATTTCAATGCCGGTTTGTCTGCTGCTCTGGCCGCCGAAGGTGCGCAGGGCAGACGTCCAGCCTGGTTGGGCGGAATGGCGCGTCTTGCGGTGGCGGCGTCGGTGGCAGCAGCCACAGTGGTTGGCTGGCAGACCTGGGAGGGCAACCTTTCCGGTGCCGGTGAGGCGGCTCCCGCGCTGGCGGCAGCACAGGACACTCGTCTGACTCGCCCCTTTGCCGAGGCGTCCCTGGTATCCCAGTCGTTTGCGGCAACCCCGGCGGCGATGACCGCCCAGGTATCGGCTTCACCGCGGGTCAACGAGATGTTGTTGCGCCACAGTGACTTTGCCGCGCGTAACAGTGGTCAGGGGATGATGCCTCTGGCACGCCTGGTAAGTATGGATGCGCGTAGTGGAGCCAAGTAACGGATGAAGTTGCCTGTTCTCGCCCTTTCCCTGACCCTTCTTGCCCCGGTGTCAGCGCTGGCGGAAGTCCCGCCAGCGCATGCCCAGCTTCAGGCCATGTCCCAGGCCAATCTTTCTCTTGAATACAGTGGTCGCTTCCTCTACCAGTTCGGGGCGGAGGTGAGCACCATGGAAGTGAGCCATGCGATTTTCGATGGCAAGCAATATCAACGACTTACCCACCTTGATGGTCGCCTCGTGGAAGTGCTTCGCCGTGGCGATGAGGTCATCTGTGTTCATTCGGATCGCAGCCTGACCCGGCTGCAGAAGGATCAGGGGGGGCCGATGGCTTTGGCCCAGCGGCTGGCAGAGGATGTGCCTGACCAGTACAACATTCTGGTGGATGGCGACGGTCGTGTGGCTGGACGCACTGCAACCCGATTAAGGGTGGCGCCGCTGGATACTCACCGCTATGGCTATCGTCTGTGGCTGGATCACGACTCTCACCTGTTGCTCAAGTCTGAAGTCGTGGATGGCAGTGGTGTTGCCCTGGAAAGAGTGGAATTTGTCAGCCTCGATCTGTCTCCTGGCCTGACCGTGGCGGATTTTGATCTGCCTGATGCTGTTCGTGAGAGCGAATTGCAACCGGTGTCCCGTGATCAGGTGCCCAATAGCATGCAGGTGGACACCGACTGGTTGCCCGCCGGTTTCGAGGCCGCTGATCCGGACTGGCGCAGTGGCGATGGCAAGCGTCTGCCAGTGGCCGCCCAAGGCTACTCGGATGGACTGGCTGCGTTCACGGTGTTCGTGGAAACCGTTGGGCAGGGCGATATTGAGGAAGGTGTCAGTCGGGTAGGGCCCACAGTGGCGGTCAGTCGCCTGCTGAAAGCGCCTGCTGGCAGCTACCTTATTACGCTGGTGGGGGAGGTTCCCCAGTCTACCGCTGAGCGTGTCATTCAGGGGGTCAGTGTCAGGGACGCCGGGCACTGATGCTCCATGAGCAGGGGGTTGTGGTTGCGGTGACAGCAGACTCTGTCTGGGTTGAGACCGTGCGTGCTTCAACCTGCGGTGCCTGCAAGGCAAAGTCGGCTTGTGGTCACCACATGATCAATCAGCAACAATCCGGGCAGCGTGCCCGCCTGCGTGTACCGGTGACTGCTGCAGCCGATTATCAGGTGGGTGACACCGTCACCCTGGCCCTGCCGGAAGGTGCCCTGATGCGCGGCGCGCTGTGGGTCTATGGTCTGCCCCTGTTATTACTCTTCCTCGGCGCGCTGGTTGGAGCATCGCTTCCCATTACTGCTTTTGATGCCTCTGCCGTGTTCGGCATGGGCGGCTTGTTGGCGGGCTTCGTGATTAATCGTGTCTTGAGCCGTCGAACTGGCCATAATCAGGCTTATCAACCTGCCTTGGTGCCATCAGGGGATGATGGCTGTCAGGTGATTCAGGTCCAACCCGCAAAAAAATAAAGGAGATCTCCATGGCAAGATTGCAACCCGTTGCTGCGTTCTGGCTGATGGTGGTAATCGGTTTGATGGCGGGCTGCTCCGATTCCTCCTCTTCACCGGAGCCTGCTGAGCCGCTGGTGACAGGTCTTCCTGACTTTACCCTTCTGGTGGAGAAGGAAGGCCCTGCTGTGGTGAACATCAGCACGGTGACCCATCAGGACCAGGAGGATCTGCAGGGGCAGATGGAGCAAATCCCGGAATTTTTCCGCCGTTTCTTCGAGCAGTTTGGTGGTGACGGCGCCCCGTCCATGCCGCAGGAGCGGGAAGCCCGTTCGCTGGGCTCCGGTTTCCTGATTTCCTCTGATGGTTATGTCCTTACCAACAATCATGTGGTGGCAGAAGCCGATGAAATCATGGTGCGATTGCAGGACCGCCGGGAGCTCAAGGCTGAGCTGATCGGGGCTGACGAGCAGAGCGACATCGCTTTGCTGAAAGTGGAAGCTGAGAATCTGCCGGTGGCGGATATCGGTTCCTCAGCCAGCCTCAAGGTGGGCGAGTGGGTGTTGGCCATCGGCGCGCCGTTTGGTTTCGATAGCAGCGTTACTGCCGGGATTGTCAGCGCCAAGGGGCGAAGTCTGCCCAGCGACAGCTATGTGCCTTTCATCCAGACCGATGTGGCTATCAATCCCGGTAACAGTGGTGGTCCGCTGTTCAATCTTCGTGGTGAAGTGGTCGGCATCAATTCCCAGATTTTCAGTCGCTCCGGTGGTTACATGGGGGTGAGTTTTGCCATCCCTATCGACATGGCCATGGATGTGGTCTCCCAGATCAAGGAGCACGGCAAGGTCAGCCGTGGTTGGCTGGGGGTTCTGATTCAGGAGGTGGATCGTGATCTGGCAGAGTCCTTCGGGCTCGATCAGCCTCGCGGTGCGCTGGTCTCCCAGGTGCTGAAAGGATCGCCGGCGGAAGAGGCCGGAGTGCAGCCGGGAGATATCATTACCCGTTTCAATGATGAGCCGATCTACCGGTCTTCAGAGTTGCCCCGCTGGGTGGGGCTGGTCAAACCGGGTGAGGACGCCGAGCTGACTGTGGTCCGTGATGGCGACAAGCAGACGTTGACCGTGACCATTGGTTTGCTGCCGGATGATCCAGCCCTTGCCATGCGTGGCGGCGTAGCCCCCGGGGAGGGTGCTGATGCGCTGGGTGTGCAGGTTCGTGCTGCTTCCGAAGCCGAGCTGGCGCGCCTGGACATCAAGGCAGGGGTGGTGATTACCGAAGTGAAGGACGGACCGGCCCGTCAGGCCGGGCTGGCAGCCGGTGACGTGCTGGTGACCCTGAACAATGTCCCCATGACGAGCCCGGAAACCTTTGCCGAAGCGGTGGCGGATCTGCCGGAATCCGGCACGGTGGCGGCGCTTGTCAACCGCGATGGTAACCCGCGATTCCTGGCGCTCAAGCTGAAATAGGGCGCGAGGGGGCATTATTTCACGGTGCGGTGCGGCTGCGCCGTGCAACTGCCCCCCGTTATCCGCTAGAATCGCGGCCCTTGTGTGCCGTTTTCTGATTTTTCGGTGCTACCGGTGGTCCGGTGGTACGCGGCCCCTTTATTGCGGGCCGCAGCGGCAGCCACTGATTGTTTACAGGCCCTATGACTGACATTTCGAATATTCGCAACTTCTCCATCATCGCTCATATCGATCATGGCAAATCCACTCTGGCGGACCGGTTTATCCAGGTCTGTGGTGGCCTCTCCGAGCGGGAGCTCAAGGAGCAGGTGCTGGATTCCATGGAGCTGGAGCGGGAGCGAGGCATTACCATCAAGGCGCAGAGCGTCACGCTCTACTACAAGGCCCGTGATGGTGAAACCTACCAGCTGAATTTCATTGATACACCCGGACACGTGGACTTCTCCTACGAGGTGTCCCGTTCCCTGTCAGCCTGTGAGGGGGCTCTGCTCGTGGTGGACGCGGCCCAGGGCGTGGAAGCCCAGTCCGTGGCCAACTGCTATACCGCTATCGAGCAGGATCTTGAGGTGCTGCCGGTACTGAACAAGATCGATCTCCCCCAGGCCGAGCCGGATATGGTGATCAACGAGATCGAAGAGATCATCGGTCTGGACGCCCATGATGCCTGCCGGGTGTCTGCCAAGACCGGGGTGGGGATTGATGATCTGCTGGAGCAGCTGGTGGAGCGCATCCCTTCTCCCGAAGGCAATCGCGAATCCGAGCTGCAGGCACTGATCATTGATTCCTGGTTCGATAATTATCTTGGCGTGATTTCCCTGGTGCGGGTAAAGCATGGGGTGCTCAAGAAGGGCGACAAGATTCTGGTGAAATCCACCGGGCAGACCCATGTGGTCGACCAGCTTGGCATCTTTACTCCCAAGCGTACCGAAACCAAACAGCTGGAAGCCGGCGAAGTGGGCTGGGTGAGTGGCAGCATCAAGGATATTCACGGTGCGCCGGTGGGCGATACCCTGACGCTTTCCAAGACCCCTGATGTGCCTGCGCTGCCGGGCTTCAAGAAGGTCAAGCCACAGGTCTATGCGGGTATGTTCCCGGTCAGTGCGGATGATTACGAAGACTTCCGCGATGCACTGGCCAAGCTGACCCTGAACGATGCATCCCTGTTCTACGAGCCGGAAACCTCCGATGCCCTGGGCTTCGGTTTCCGGGTGGGTTTCCTGGGCATGCTGCACATGGAGATCATCCAGGAACGCCTTGAGCGGGAATACGATCTGGATCTGATCACTACGGCGCCCACTGTGGTGTATGAGCTGTTGCTGTCCGATGGCGAAACCCTCTACGTGGATAACCCTTCCAAACTGCCTGAGGGCAACAAGATTGAGGAGTTCCGTGAGCCCATCGCCCGCGTGAATATCCTGGTGCCCCAGGAGTATGTGGGCAATGTGATTACCCTGTGCGTGGAACGTCGCGGTACCCAGATCAATATGCAGTATCTGGGCAAGCAGGTAGCGCTGACATACGACATTCCCATGGCGGAAGTGGTGCTGGATTTCTTTGATCGCATCAAGTCCGTGAGTCGTGGCTTTGCCTCCATGGATTATGCCTTCGAGCGTTTCGAGGCCACCAAGCTGGTGCGGGTAGATGTGCTGATCAATGGCGACAAGGTCGATGCTCTTGCCATGATCTGCCATATGGATCAGTCCGCATACCGAGGCCGCGCCCTGTGCGAGAAGATGAAAGAACTGGTGCCGCGGCAGATGTTCGATGTGGCCATTCAGGCCGCCATTGGCAGCAAGATTATCGCCCGCCAGACCGTGAAAGCACTGCGCAAGAACGTGACCGCGAAATGTTATGGCGGTGACGTTTCCCGTAAGAAGAAACTGCTCCAGAAGCAGAAAGAAGGTAAAAAACGGATGAAGCAGGTGGGTAACGTGGAAATTCCCCAGGAAGCCTTCCTTGCTGTGCTCAAGGTGGATGATTGATGGATATTGATATTGGCTTCTGGCTTTCCCTGGCGCTGCTTGTCACGGTGGTGGTGTGGTGTCTGGACCGGGCCCTGAAGCTGAAGCAGAAGGGCGGCCCGCTGGGCAGTGCGGTGGAAACCTCCAACTCGCTGATCTCGGTGTTTTTTGTGGTGCTGGTGATTCGTTCGTTCATCGTCGAGCCCTTCACTATTCCTTCTGGCTCCATGTTGCCCACCCTGCAGGTCAATGACTTCATTCTGGTCAACAAGTTTGCTTATGGCCTGCGCCTGCCGGTGACCAACACCAAGATCATCGAAACCGGCCAGCCGGAGCGGGGCGACGTGATGGTGTTCAAGTTCCCCGAGAACCGCAATCAGAACTTCATCAAGCGGGTAGTGGGTCTGCCGGGAGACGAGATCAAGTTCCGCGACAATCGCCTGTTCATCAATGGTGAGCTGGTATCACGCAACGTGGTCCGTGAAGTGGATAATGGCCGTTACTGGCAATCCGAGTATATTGAAACCCTGGGCGAGGTGGATCACTTCATCTGGCAGGAAGGCAAGATCAATCCGTTTACCGGCAAGAAAGTCTCTAACATGAATGTGGAAGGGGAATGGACGGTACCGGAGAATGCCTTCTTTGTGATGGGGGATAACCGCGACAACAGTAATGACAGCCGGGTTTGGGGTATAGTCCCTGATGAGCTGGTGATGGGGGAAGCCTTCCTGATCTGGATGCATTGGAAGCCGATCTTCTCTGTACCCAGCTTTTCCCGAAATGGCGCCATAGACAAGGTGGAGGCGAACTAAAATGATGACAATGCCCTCTCGGCAACGTGGACTTTCCCTGATCAGCTGGATGGTGGTTCTGATTGTGGTGGTGATCCTGGGGACGGCCGCATTCCGAATGGTTCCGGCGTACATGGAATACAACACGGTGGCGACGACATTAAGAACGACGCTTCAGGATAATAAGGCTGCCATGATGTCTCCTAATGAGATCAGAGCTGCTATCGCCAAGCGGTTTCTGGTGAATCAGGTCAAGGTGATCACGCCTGATGATGTTGTAATTGTGAAAGAAGGGCCCGTCGTTAAGGCGTCGATTGATTACGAAGTCCGCGAGCCCATGTTCTATAACGTCAGTATCATCATGACGTTCAAGGAAGAGTTCAGTAAAGACGTGCGCCAGTGACCCAGAACCTGGACCGCCTGATGCCCCGGCTGGGGTATCAGTTCAATGATGAAGCCTTGCTGGCACTGGCGTTGACCCATCGCAGTGTCAGCCGCCACCGTAACTACGAGCGTCTCGAGTTTCTCGGTGATGCCCAGCTCGGGCAGATTATTTCTGTGGCCCTGTTTGAACAGTTTCCTGATGCCGCAGAAGGGCAACTGACCCGCATGCGCGCCTCCCTGGTGCGCGGCCAGACCCTTGCCCAGGTGGGCCGGGAGCTGGGCCTCGGCGAACATCTTCTGCTTGGTGGAGGTGAACTGAAAAGTGGTGGCTACCGCCGCGACTCCATTCTGGCGGATGCCCTGGAGGCGATCATTGGTGCCATGCTGCTGGATGGCGGGGAAGATGCCTGCCGTCAGGTGGTGTTGTCCTGGTTCGCCGAGCGGCTGGAAGCCATTACGCCCCAGAGTGCCCAGAAAGATGCCAAGACCCGTCTGCAGGAATGGCTGCAGGCGCGTAAATTCGAACTGCCTGTGTATCAGGTCACCAACGTCGAGGGGCTGGCTCCCAAGCAGACCTTTGATGTGACCTGCGAGCTGGAGCAGATGCAGCAAACCTTTATTGCCCAGGGCGGCAGTCGTCGCAAGGCAGAACAGCAGGCGGCGGCCCAGGCGCTGGGCTGGCTGGAGCAGCAGTATGACTGATCACGCCGATACCACCACGCGTTGTGGCATGGTTTCCATTGTTGGCCGGCCCAATGTAGGCAAGTCGACGCTGATGAATCACCTGATCGGGCAGAAGGTCAGCATTACCTCACGCAAGCCGCAGACCACCCGACATCGTATCCACGGGATTCATACCAGGGACAATTTCCAGATCGTGTTTGCCGATACTCCGGGGATCCATACCGGGCAGGAGCGGGCCTTGAATCGCGCCATGAACGATGCCGCGGTGTCCACGCTCAGCGGTGTGGATGTGGTGTGCATGATGGTGGACGGGCTGAAATGGACGCCCGGTGACGAGCATGTGCTGTCTCTGTTGCCGAAAACGCCGGATGTGCCGGTGCTGCTGATTATCAACAAGGTGGATAACCTGGACGACAAGGCCGAGTTGTTGCCGTACATCGAAAGTCTCAGTGAGCGTTACCCGTTTGATGCGGTCATCCCGGTGTCCGCCCTGAAGGAACAGAACCTGGAGCAACTGGAAAAAGCCTTGGTTGAGCGCTTGCCGGAAGGGGATTTCTGGTACGACGAGGATCAGCTCACTGATCGTAGTTTGCGATTCATGGCCGCCGAGATCATCCGTGAAAAGGTAGTGCGCCAGCTCGGTCAGGAAGTACCGCATCAAGTCAGCGTGGAAGTGGAACTGTGGGAGGATGGCCCGCGAGTCACCGAGATTTCTGCCGCCATTCTGGTGGAGCGTCGTGGCCAGAAGAAGATTCTCATCGGTGACAAGGGCGAGCGTATCAAGCAGATCGGTACCCAGGCCCGGGAAGATATTGAACGCCTGATCGATCGGCGGGTGATGCTCAACCTGTGGGTAAAGATCAAGGCGGGCTGGTCCGATGATGCCCGTGCCCTGCGTTCCCTCGGCTACGATGAGCCGCACTGAGCAGGACCTGCAGCCGGCTTGGTTGCTGCACCGCCGGCCATTCCGTAATACCAGCCTGATTGTCGAGCTGTTCCTGCCTAATCTGGGACGTGTCGGCGCGGTGGTCAGGGGTGGCCGCAAGGATCCCTCCCTGTCCCCTTTCCGCCCATTGCTGGTGGAACTGAAAGCGTCAGGAGAGATGTATTCCCTGCGTGGCTGCGAACCCCGTGCACCGACCCTTTATCTACAGGGTAAGGCGCTCTACTGCGGTTTTTACGTCAATGAATTGCTGACCCGGTTACTGCATCGGGACGATCCGCACCCGGATCTCTGGCCGCTGTATGAGCAAACGCTGGCTGCGCTTGTGGAGGGCGATATGCTGGATGTGGTGCTGCGTCAGTTCGAGATCGGTCTATTGGAAGATATGGGCTACGGCATCGATCTGGGCCATGACATCCAGGGCGCACCGGTGCGCTCTGACTGCTACTATCAACTGGACCCTGAGCAGGGCTTGCGGGCGGCCGCTCAGGGCTACCGGGGTTCGGACCTGCTGGCCATGCTCAACGGCGACTGGCAAGCAGATACCCGCCGAACCGCTCGTCAACTCTGCCGTGCACTGCTTGCCCCGCATCTGGGCGACAAACCCCTGAAGAGCCGCGAGCTGTTCCGGGAAAAGTAGGGACAAGCTTCAAGCTACAAGGCGCGGTCCGGTTCAGCGAGACTTGTAAAGTGAGTAAACGCGAAATGGGGTCTGAAACGGTTTTCGTTTTTTTGCAGCGATGAATCGCGGCTACTGTCACTCTTTGAATAATGTTTGCCTTGGCCGCGTTGCAGCTTGAAGCTTGCGGCTCGAAAGTATCAAAACAGATTTGGAGTAAGGTGCATATCATGTCCAGAGTCCTTCTCGGCGTTAATATCGATCACGTTGCCACCCTGCGTCAGGCCCGCGGCACTCGCTATCCTGAACCAGTACAGGCGGCGCTGGTGGCGGAGCAGGCGGGGGCGGACGGGATTACCGTGCATCTGCGTGAGGACCGCCGGCATATCAATGATCGGGATGTGGAGCTGCTGGCGCAGACGCTGCAGACGCGCATGAATCTGGAAATGGCGGCCACCGAAGAGATGGTTGCCATCGCCACGCGGATCAAGCCGCCGCATTGCTGTCTGGTGCCTGAAAAGCGTGAGGAACTGACCACCGAGGGTGGCCTTGATGTGGTCGGCAATCAGGAATGGATTGCGCAGTGCTGTCGAACCTTGGGCGATGCCGGGATTGATGTGTCTCTGTTCATCGATGCCGACCCTGCGCAGATCCGGGCGGCCAGCGAATGCGGCGCACCGACCATTGAAATCCATACCGGACACTATGCGGATGCGGAGACCCCGGCACAGCAGCAGAAAGAACTGCAGCGTATCCGTGAAGCCACAGCCTTTGCTCTGGAACTTGGCCTGGTGGTGAATGCCGGCCATGGCCTGCACTACCACAACACCCTGCCCATCGCCGAGATCCCCGGCATGAACGAGCTCAACATCGGCCACGGCATCATCGCCCGTGCAGTCATCAGCGGCCTCCATCAGGCGGTGAAAGACATGCGGGATTTGATGGACACGATTTAAGCAACACGCAACACGCAACACGCAACAACGCGAAGATGGCTTGCGAAGTCGGAAACGAATGAGGCCGCGCCCAAAGTACGGGCGCGGCCTCTTACGTTCATAGATGTAAAGAGTCAGCCCGCGTTGTTGCGTGCTGCGTGGTGCATGCAGCGTTTATTCACATTGGCAATACTTCAAAAGTCCCAATGTACTGGAGTCGGCGGTTGTCAGCTTTCTTGTGGTTGGCCTTGTTGTCGCTGGTGCCCACTTCAAGGAAGTAACGGCCGGCGGCGGGCCAGGTGATTTCCACCATGCCTTTCTTGTCACTGGTGACACTCCAGTCCTGCTGACTGTCCCGGTAGCGGGTGCCGCCGGGAACCAGCTCTACAGTCAGATCCCGTGCCGGTTTGCCATCTACCAGCAGGCGCCATTTTGCGGTTTCGCCGGCGTAGAGGTCATTGGGGTGGGTGAGGAACTCGATCTCAAGGCCCTTGCCGGTGGGCTTGAGGGCGGTGCTATTCGGAGCGCCCTGGGTCACCACGGTCTCCAGTCGATTGAAGGACTCTGTCAGTGTTACCTTGCTGGCGTTTTCCGGCAGCTCTTTCAGCATTTTCTCCGCGTCGTTGCCGCGAGCGCGCTTGCGTTCACCGTCCACCTCGTACATCAGGAAGAATCCGGGCTGGGCAACCGCGATGCGGTAGCTGCCTTCCTGCTCCAGCTGCACGTCAAAGACACTGCGGGTATGCATGCGGGTGGCGTTGTCGACGTTAACTTCGTTGCTGTCTGGACCGGTAACGGCCACGGCGTCGACTGGATAGGCGCGCTCAAAACCGAAGATCTCGTTGGAAATGCTGGCATCCACGGTAATCCACTGTGGCTCGGATACGGCGGTGTGGCTGGGCAGCAGCCACAGTTTGTGGGCCTGGGCGGGCAGCGTTGCGGCCAGCAGGGTGGCAAGGCCAAGGGATTTCAACAGGGAAGGCATGACGGACTCCTTTCAGTGTGTGATTTATCAGGCAATCAGGGGGTGATCGTCAGGGTGATGGTGCCGAGTTCGTTATCGCCGCCGGCTTGCTGCGTCTGTGGCTGTTTGGCTGGCCACTGGAAGGGCAGACGCAACACTTCGCGACCGCCCACTTCCCTGGCCGCTTCCACAACCAGTTCATAATCCCCGGCAGGCAGGTTTTGCAGCGCCTCCAATTCTGCGAAATCAATGCTGTGGTTGCCTGGCGGACGGCTGGCTCCGGTAAGGCCGTCATAGGGTTTGGACTGGCTTCGGCCGGTGCGACGCCACCACTGGCGAATATCCTTGAGCCACTTTTCCTGATCGTCGTACCACAATCCCAGTGGGACGATGGTCGAGCGGTCCGGGCTTTCCACCCAGAAGGCCACATAGGGGGCGTGATATTCCGCCACCCGAAGACGTGGAACCTCGATTTCCACACTGAAGCTGCCAGCCAGGGAATGACCGGCAAGAAAGGCAAGCAAGATTGTCAGAAGTACACGCATGGCATTTCCTTTGATGTCCTTTAATGCATGAAAAACAGGATCAGTAGCCAGGGTAGTACCAGGCCGGCAAGGGTGACCGGCCAGGTGGCCGGGCGGCGCTTGGCGTGGAGCATCATCAGCCCGAGCCCGGTCAGGGCGAACAGCAGGCTGGCTACGGCAAAGATGTCGATAAACCACGACCATGCCACCCCGGTATGGCGGCCCTTGTGCAAGTCGTTGAAAAAGGCGATCCAGCCACGGTCGGTAACTTCCGCCATGGCTTCCCCGCTGACCGGATTGATTGTCAGCCAGGCATCGCCGCCCGGGCGTGGCAGGGCAAGATAAGCTTCATCAGGGGCCCATTCGGCCTCTTTGCCTGCTGTCGCCAGTCCCCATTTCGCTGCCAGCCATTGCTGCACGGGCATGGGCAACTCGCCGGACTGCCGCTCTGCCAACAGCGGCAACAGATCAACCGGCAATTGGCCTTCCAGAACCTCTATGCCCGGTTCGGAGGTAATGTCGTTTGCATGGTTCAGGGTGATGCCGGTAATACTGAACAGCAGCAGACTGATAAGACAGATGGCCGAGGTGACCCAGTGCCACTGGTGTAACTGCTTTAACCAGAAGGCTTTGCGTTTCTTGTTCACTGCCATGGGCCCATGTGTCGGTTGAGCGAAGCCACGGATAATAATGAGAACCGTTCCTATTTGATAGATTCATCAGCGTAAAGAATGTAAGGCCTGTCATGTGTCCACGGGGCGTAGCTATAGATTGCGCAAACAATAACCATTATCATTCGTCAATGAATGCGATTCCCTGTTTTGCTCCCCGCTTGCTGGTCATTGAAGATGACGCCGTGCTTGGTCGTCACCTCGAAGAGTTCCTCACTGACAGGCAGTACAGCGTCACCCTCTGCAATGAAGGACCACGTGGCCTGGCAGAGGCCGGGTCAGGTGCCTACCAGATGGTTTTGCTGGATATTCTCCTGCCGGGGCTGAATGGCCTGGAGCTGCTTGCAGAGTTGCGAAAGGTCAGCCCGGTGCCGGTGATCGTGGTCTCTGCCCTGGGGGATGAGCAGGCCCGTATTCAGGGCTTGATCAGTGGGGCGGATGATTATCTACCCAAGCCTTTCAGTATGGCGGAGCTCGGGGTACGCATCGAGGCTGTGTTGCGGCGGGTGAACCTTGAGCGGCAGGCAACCATCGAACCGCGAGCGGCGAACCCGGAGCCCGGGGTTCAGTCGGGGGCGCTTGCGCTGAGCGATCATGAAGAAAGTGCTGCCTTTCATGGGCAGGATATGGGGCTCACCAGCACCGAATATCGCTTGCTCAAGATCCTGGTCGAACATGGGGATCAGGTGCTCAGCAAACCCTTCCTGTACCAGACAGTGCTTTACCGTGGCTGTGGTCGCCACGACCGTAGCCTGGACCTCCATGTCAGTCATTTGCGCCGAAAACTGCGCGCGGCAGGCGTACCGGATTCCCCGCTGAGAACGGTGTGGGGACAGGGTTATACCCTTGAAAGCCGGTACTTCCTGTGAGTGCGGGGCTGCTACGACGCTATTCCATGCTGTGGCGTCTGGCGCTGCTGTTGGTGGTGGCGATCTTTCTGACCATGGTGCTGGGAAACTGGCTCACCGGTACGTTACGCAATCGCGCCCAGGATCTTGGCCCCGAGGCTAAAACCGTGTTGCGCGGCTATGCAGCCGAGGCAGAACAGGCCTGGACACAGGGAGGCGAGCAGGGGGTTGCGATCTGGCTGACGACCATGGCCGGCCGGGAACAGGGCGAGATCATGGTGGTGGATGCCCGGGATCAGTCACTCAGCGGCACCCTGCTGACGGAGAGACAGCGTGCCGGGCTGCGATTCCAGCGCAGCCTGAATGGCAAAATGAGCTTTCGCTATGGCAGACGTATGCCTTATCTCGGTATCCCTTTTCCCGGGGATCCTTCCGCAGGTCGCCTGATCATTCAGCTTCCGCCACGCTTTCGGCCCGGCACCTATTGGCCAGTGCTGAACCGTTTCTTGCTGGTCGGTATCCCTGTGTGTGCTGCCCTGGTGATCGGGGCGCTATTGTTCTGGCGGACCCGGGTCCCTTTGCTGCAGCTGCGCCGCCAGGTACTGGCATTCAAGGAGAACCCGGCTGCCCGTATCGATGGGCGGTTACGCCAGCGAGATGATGAATTCGGGGAGTTGGCTCGCAGCTTTAACCGTATGGCGGACAAGGTCTCGGCGATGCTGGTCACCCAGAGGCAACTGCTGAATGACATGTCCCACGAATTGCGTACCCCGTTGAGCCGGCTGGCGGTGGCGCTGGAAAGTGATCTGGATGAGGCGGCTCTTCGGCGCCGTGTGGCCAGCGAGCTGATATCCATGCAGCAACTGGTAGACGACAGCCTGGCACTGGGCTGGCAGGAGACCCAGGCTGGCGATGAGTGTGAGGACGGGATATCCCTGGCTGCGCTATGGGAGATAGTGACCGAGAATGCCAGCTTCGAAAGTGGTTGGTCCCTGCAGCGCTTTCCCTGTGAATTAGCACAAGACGCCCAGCTGAAGGGAAATCTGAACGCGCTGGCTCGGGTATTCGAAAACCTGGTCCGTAACGCGGTACGCCATTCTCCGGCGCAGGGGACTATTACCCTGACGGGGGAGCGGGTCGGCGACATGTGGCATCTTGCCGTGACAGATCAGGGGCCTGGCGTGCCGGAGGATCAGCTTGAAACGATCTTTTCACCCTTTGTACGACTGGACAGTGCCCGTGCCAAGGGAGGGTTCGGGTTGGGGTTGAGTATCGCGATCCGCACCATAGAAGGTCTGGGGGGGGAAATGTGGGCCGAGAATGCTCATCCCGGCCTGAGGGTGCAGATACGAGTACCGGCAGCCTGAATCCGGTTTGATACAGACTGCCAGGCTTTGCTTGGCAGTGGCCTACAGCATGGCCTGCAGCTTTGCCCGGAAATCCGCGTCATTGCGCGCCAGCATGGCAATCTGATTGTAGGTTTTCACCTCCAGACCGCTGTTCTGAACGGCTGTCGCCAGGGCCTGACGGGCCTCCTGCTGGATGGCGGCGGCTTCAGTGGGGTTGTCTTTCTTTGCCTGCAGTTTGCGGGAGTAGCTCTGCTGGATCTGTCCCATCTGTTTCTGGGAGTCGACGAAGGCCTGCAATTGCTGTTCGGAAAAATCCGTCGCATCCGGCAGTGATGCCTGGGAAGCGGGCGCGGAGGCCTTCGGCGGGGTGGATGCCTGCTCGGCCATGGCGGGGCTGGCAAGCAGGAATGAGGCAGCGAGCAGTGTGCTGGTCAGCATCGATTTTTTCATGAGGTGTCTCCTTTGGCGCCCTCCTGGGCGTGAGAGGTATCCGCGCAGATTTCGCGGTGCCTTTCACGTCCGACAGGAGCGAGCCTTGAAGTTCCTGACGGTGTGCTGAAATTCCTGCGCTGTGACGAGTGTCACAGGTAAGGAGGCTGCTTGCCGCTGCTACTGTGTCCGGATCGCAGCAGGGCACTTTCCGGCTCAGGTACACTTTCCGGCATAGGTAAATGGGGCGTTTTCCCCTAGAATCCTCCCCACTCAATTCACATTCGGAGCAGCAGCACTATGGGGCGCGCCTTTCAGAACCGTAAAGAATCCATGGCCAAGACCTCGGACATGAAGGCCAAGGTGTACAGCCGCTATGGCCGTGAGATCTATGTCTGTGCCAAATCCGGGGGGACTGACCCGGCGGCCAACCTGGCCTTGCGCAGCATGATCGAGCGGGCGAAAAAGGATCAGGTTCCTTCCCATGTGATCGAGAAGGCGCTGGACAAGGCCAGTGGCGCAGGCGGCGAAGACTTCGCTCCGGCTCGTTATGAAGGCTATGGCCCGGGCGGTTCCATGGCCATCATTGAGTGTCTCACCGATAACCCCAACCGTACCTTTGGTGATGTGCGGGTGGCGTTTACCAAGACCAAGTGCAAGATCGGCACCCAGGGCACTGTGGCTCACATGTTTGATCACGCTGCCATCTTTCGGTTTGCCGGTGAGGACGAAGACACCGTACTGGAAGCCCTGATGGAAGCCGATGTGGATGTGACGGACGTGGAAAGTGAGGAGGGCATGATCACGGTCTTCACCCCCAACACCGAATTCGCCAAGGCCCGCCAGGCACTAACGGACGCGTTCGAAGGCATCGACTTCGAAGTGGAAGAGATCCAGTTCATCCCCCATGCCTACACTACCGTGGAAGGGGATGATCGCGAGCTGTTCGACAAGTTCCTCGCCATGCTTAACGATCTCGACGACGTACAGAACGTCTATCACAACGTGGAATTGGACTGAGCAAGCCAGGGAGCGGCGCCTGCCGCTCCCTTTCCAGGATTTCCAGGGAAGGAATCAGGATGACCATTGAATATCGGGTGGGTGCCCCCGTCAGCACCGATCAATTTATCGAACTACTGCGGGAGTCCACGCTTGGGGAAAGGCGTCCGGTGGATGACCGGGACTGCATGGCCGGGATGATCGCCAATTCCAATCTGGTGGTGAGTGCCTGGGATGGCGAGACCCTGGTGGGGATTTCCCGTTGTGTCACCGACTTCCATTTCGCCTGTTATCTCTCGGATCTGGCGGTACACCGGGGCTACCAGAAATGCGGTATTGGCCGGCAGCTGCAATCCCTGACCCAGCAGCAGCTGGGCCCCCACTGCAAGCTAATCCTGCTTGCCGCGCCAGCCGCCAACCAGTATTACGCGCCTCTCGGGTATGAGCATAACGAACGGTGCTGGGTGCTGGATCGAGCAACCTCAATAAGCTAATCCGCAAGATCGGCCAGCAGGGCGGCAAGGAATCGCGCCGCCTGTCCGCCGTTCAAGGCGCGGTGATCGAAGGTGAGGCTGATGGGGAGCTGCACGTCTTCGAATAATTCTCCGTCCTTGATGCCCGGTTGGGTAAAGCGTTTGCCGGCACCGATGATGGCGACCTGAGGTGGAACCACCACAGGCGTGGCGAAGCGCCCGCCAAGAGTGCCGAAGTTGCTCAGCGAGAGGGTGGCGCCCTGCAGTTCCTTTGCCGGAATCTTGCGTTGTTCCACATCCTTGCGCAGGTGATTCAGCCCGTCACGCAGATCATCGGGTTCCCGGTTGGCCACATCCCGCAGCACAGGTACAAAGAGCCCGTCCGGTGTGTCCACGGCGATGCCCAGATCCACTTTCTCCACGATGCGCATACTCAGGCGGTCGCCGTCGAACCAGGCATTGACGGCGGGCTCGACCCGGCAGCCGGCGACGATGGCGCGAATCAGGCGCAGGGTGATATCGGTATCGGCGGGCCAGTGGCTGACGCTGACCTGATCGAACAGGCTCACCGGCACCACCTGTTGCCCGGCGCTGGCCATGGCCTTGGCCATGCTTCGTGCTACGCCCTTGAGTGGAGTGCTGTCTCCGTGGCTCTGCTTGAGACTGGCCTGTTGCTGGACATCTTCAATGGTGATGGTGCCTCCCGGTCCGCTGCCTCGCAGTTGCTCAAGCTTCACACCGAGGTGCGAGGCAAGTGAACGTATCGCCGGAGTGGTCTGCACAGCGGGCGTGCCGCCGACGGCACCGACCACAAAGTGATCCGGATTATCCGTGTCTTCCTGGCTTTGCAGCTTGCCCACCACACTCTGGCTGCCGCTGCCTTCCTCGCCCTCAAAGGCCAGTAGTGGTTCGCCGGTATGGATCAGGTCGCCGTTGTGGACAAACAGCGTCGCCACCGTGCCATCCCTGGGGGCCGGGATATCGACGATAGCCTTGGCGGTTTCCACGCTCAGAAGCAGATCATCGACCTTCACGGTGTCGCCTTCCTTGACGAGCCACTCAACCACTTCCGCTTCCTGCAAACCTTCGCCCAGATCGGGCAGGGTGAAATAGGGCATGGTATTGCTCCTTGCAGTTGCGCCTGATGCCAGAGGCTTGACGCATGATGCCTTTGCGCGTTTGGCTTCGGGCGTCCGGCGTCAGGCGTATTTCATCACTCGCTTCGCCGCCGCCACGATGCGCTCCACGCTGGGCATGTATTGCTGCTCCATGGCGAAGTAGGGCATGGGGGTGTCGTAGCCGGTGACCCTTTCGATGGGAGCGCGCAGGTGCATCAGGGCGTCGCTGGCCAGGGTGGCGGCGATTTCGGCGCCGAAGCCTCCAGTGAACGGTGCCTCGTGGACGATCACCACGCGCCCGGTCTTGCTGGCAGTGGCAATCAGCGTATCCCGGTCCAGCGGGTTGAGGGTGGCCACATCGATCACATCCGCCTTGATGCCTTCCTCTGCCAGTTGATCCGCTGCCGCCAGGGTTTCGTGGACCATGGCGCCCCAGCTGATCAGGCTGACGTCCTCACCGGCACGCAGGGTAAAGCAGCGATCCAGCGGCAGCGGTTCTTCGTTGGTATCCACGGGCAGCCGCTGCAACCGGTAGAGGCGTTTGGGTTCCAGGAACAGTACCGGGTCGGGGCAGGCGATGGCGGCCCGCAGCAAGCCATAGGCCCGGGCCGGTGAGGAGGGCACCACCACTCTCAGGCCAGGCACATGAGCAAATAGCGCTTCCGTGCTTTCGCTGTGATGCTCCGGGGCGTGGATGCCGCCACCGAAGGGAGCGCGAATCACCAGCGGGCAACTGAGCCGGCCGCGGGTGCGGTTGCGCAGGCGCGCGGCGTGGCTGATCAGCTGTTCAAGGGCGGCGTAGATGAAGCCCATGAACTGGATCTCGGCCACGGGTTTCAGGCCCTGGCTGGCCATGCCGACACTCATACCGGCGATCAGGTTTTCTGCCAGCGGGGTATCCATGACCCGGCGCAGGCCGAAGTGATCCTTGAGGCCTTCGGTGGCCCGGAACACCCCGCCGTTGGTGGCAATGTCTTCACCCAGCAGGACAACGTTCCCGTCTTCTTCCATGGCCTGGAAGAGGGCCCGGTTGATGGCTTCCACCAGATTCAGGGGCACCGCATTTTGCGGGTGTTGTTGTGCGTTATGCATGGTGACCTCCGGCACTTTCTGTCAGTGCTGCGCGCTGTTTCTCCAGACTGACAGGCAGGTTGGCATAGAGATAATCGAACATGTCGGTGGGAGACTGCGGCGGCTGGTCGAGATAGGTCTTTACCGCCTTGTCCACCTCCTGCTGACAGTGGGCCTGCCAGTCCTTCTCCTGCTCCGCATCCCAATGACCCGCGTCCACCAGTGCCTGGCGTAGTCGTGCCACCGGTTCCCTTTGCCAGGCGGCATGCAGGTCGCTGGCCTTGCGATAGCGGCTGGCATCATCGGCGGTGGTGTGATCGCTGAGCCGGTAGCTCACCGCTTCCACCAGCGTCGCTCCCTTGCCATGGCGGGCCTTGTCGAGGGCGTAATCCAGCACGTCCAGCATGGCGGGCAGGTCGTTGCCGTCCACGCGGATGCCCTCAATACCGGCCGCTTCCGCCTTGTGGGCAAGGGTCTTGCTGGCGGTTTGCAACTGGCCGGGGACCGAGATGGCCCATTGATTGTTATTGACCATCAACACCAATGGCAGCTGCCAGACGCCAGCCACGTTGAGGCTTTCATAGAAGTCTCCCCGGGAAGTGGCGCCATCCCCGCAGGTGGCCAGCACGGCGGCGGGCTCGTGGCGCAGCTTGGCCTTGGTGGCGATGCCGGCGGCCTGGGTGAGCTGGCTGGCAATGGGCACACAGTTGGGCAGATCCCGCGCGGCCGCTGTGTCCGCCGGGAAGGCATTGCCGCGTTCGTCGCCACCCCAGTACTGCAGGATCTGGTATAGGGGAACGCCTCGCAGGTGCTGGGTGGCGTGGTCGCGGTAGTAGGGTACGAAATAATCGCTGTCCTGCAGGGCAAGGCCGGCACCCACCGTGATGGCTTCGGCGCCCAGGCAGGAGGCATAGGTCCCCAGTTGGCCAGTGCGTTGGAGGTTGACGGCCTTCTTGTCGAAGCAGCGAATCGTGGCCATGGCCTGGTAGGCCTGGATCAGGCGCGGCCAGTCGGCATGACCGCCCTCCAGTGCAGGCAGACGTCGGTGGAGTGCGTAGGGCGTTGAGCTGAACATGGCATCCTCCTCACGCTGCCCGTTCCCGGGCGTCATGCAGGCGTTGTTCTGCCATGCGGTCTGCCATGATGGCCGGGGATACCCGCAGCCGTTCCGCATCGTTGAGCAGATGACGCAGCGTGCGGCCGATGCCTTTCACCTTGCGGCGTACGGTCTCGTTGCCGAGCTGCTGATGATGCAGGGTCAGGGCGATCAGGCCGCCGGCATTATTGACGTAGTCCGGGGTGTAGAGAATATGCCGGTCCTGCAAATGGTGGGCATCTTCCAGGCTGGCCAGCTGGTTGTTGGCGGCGCCGACAATCAGGCGGGTATCCAGCCGGGGAATACTGTCCGCATTGAGGATCCCGCCAAGGGCACAGGGCATGAAGACATCGCAGGGCACCTGCATGATCCGCTCCGGGGGGACAAAGGTGGCCTTGAGCCGTTCGGCCAGGGCCATGCCACGGGCTTCGTCCAGATCGCTGACAGTGAGGCGAGCGCCGGCCCAGGCTAGCATCATGGCCAGCCGCCGGCCCACATGGCCGAGACCCTGAATGGCCACATGCAGTCCCTTGAGATCCTGGCGGTGCAACTGCCGTTCGCTGGCTACCTGCAGGGCGGTGTAGACGCCCAGGGCAGTGAAGGGCGAGGGGTCCATACCATCTGCGCTGCTGCCGCGGACATGGCGGGTCTGTCTGGCCACCTGATCCAGGTCGCTCATCTCGGTGCCAGCATCCATGGCGGTGATGTAGCGGCCGCCGAGAGATTCCACGGCGCGGCCAAAGGACCGGAACAGGGCGGCTCTGTCATAGGGCTTGTCGGGTTCCATGATGACGGCCTTGCCGCCACCCAGCGGGAGACCGGCCATGGCAGCCTTGAGGCTCATGCCACGGGCAAGTCGACAGGCGTCGATTTCTGCAGTGGCTTCATCGGGGTAGGGGAGAAAGCGACAACCACCAAGGGCAGGGCCCAGGCGGGTGGAATGGATTGCGATCAGGGCACGCAGACCGGTTACCGGATCCCGGAACTGATGGAGTTCGGCAACGTCGGTCTGTTCGAGGGTAACGAACATGACAACGCTCCTTTCCCGTGGGCCGGATAAGCCGTCTGGGAAGTGGGTTTTGGTCCGGATAGGACCTTATGTTTTAACCTTAGCGCCGAGATGAGGGCGATGCCTGTATCGATCCGTTATTTCAGACAAACGGCATGATTCCGGGAAGGAATAACCTGACCAGCTGGACGCTGGATGTCTGACGCTGGACGAAAAACAGCAACCTTCGGAGTCTTGACCGGGATCAAGCAGCGCCGGGCCGGAGAGGGGCAAGATGGATTCACATTCACGACGCCGGAGGGGCGGAAGATGGAACAGACAATGTCATCCAGTCAGGATCGTTTTCTGGGCTATGTGGTGCGTAACAGGCGTACCGGTGAATTTCGAAGCTTTGGCGCGAGGCCTGCGCCGGTATCGGTACCGCCCTACGTGGCCACACCGGTGTGGGCTCATCGTTACGACAGCATTGCGGAAGCACGTGAAGCGGCAATGGGCTCAGAGGGCGAAGTGGTGATGCTGTGTGATCGACACGGCCAGTATGCGGTGGCTGCCGTGGCGCACTAGCGATGCCCATGCAGGAGGCCTGTTGCGGACGAGCATCAGGCCTCGGGCTGTTTGCTAGGGAACCTCTGAATAACTCCTTGCGTACTCAGTCTTTCAGGCTGGTTCGCAATCTAGGCGCGCTTTTGAAGGTGTATGTCGATCCATCAAAAAAGCGCAACAACGAGTGCGGGCCAGCCTGGAAGACCCGGGAGCACTCTAAAGAGTATAAAGGCGCGGCCTGAAGCGCACATCTGCTGCGCCTTGCCTCTCGGAAAGGGAACCACCCTGACCATCGAGACAAGACACAACAGCTGCACGCTTCAGGCCACGCTGAGCATGCAAGGAGTTATTCAGAGGTTCCCTAGTCAGAGACTCGCACCAGCATGCCAAACATGGGGTGGTCGAAGTAATAGACGTCACTGCCGGTGAGGCGGCGGCCTTCGCTGATATCCACGTAGAAGCGCTCACCGTTGCTTTCGGTGTTCAGCCAGAGGCGCGGGGACACATGGACGAAGCGGGATTCGCTGAAGTGCAGGGTGCCTTCCAGCTCTGGCACGTTGCCATCGTCGGTGATGATGGTTCGACCTCCGCGAATATAGACCGGGGTGGTGTCGGATTTGTTGCCGATGGTCTGGCGCCAGCCGGCATGGTACAGCTCGCGGTACTCACCGGTACTGGCCATGCGTTCCATCATGAACTGGAGGGAGGTTTCTTCCTCGGAGATGGGCTGCCAGGCGCCACGGCGCAGATCGCTGGCGTTGACGTAGTCGCTTTGCTCGGGGGCACCGATGGTGACCGACTGGCTGGCATAGCGAGGCTGTAGCTGGGTATTCCAGATTTCATCGGAAACGGGGGTGTTACGGGCAAACACCAGTACTTCTACCTTGTACCAGCCGGCGGCCAGAGCGGAATTGGCCAAGGTGGCCAGGATCATCAGCAATACTGCGCGACGCATGAAAAACTCCTTTTACCGCCCGACGATCAGGCGTTGATACCGATGCAGACTATACCACTCTGGCCGGCCAATTCACGGGGAAAGCTGCCGGGGTGGGGAAATTTGTGACGGGGTTGAGCTACAAGCTTCAAGCTGCAAGCTACAAGGCGCGGTTTGGGGTTGCCGGGTTTTGACGGACTATGCCCGCGACCAGGCAAGGGTGCGCGGGGAAGGCCTTCTAATTCTAACTGAGAAACCTTATTCGTGTTGCAGCTTGTAGCTTGTAGCTTGCATCTCGCATCTCGTCCCTCAGTCCTTCTTGATACTCTGCGCCGACAGCCGTTTCAGCAGCGAATCTACCGCTGCGATACGCTCTTCCGCCGTTTCGCTGCCCTCTACAAATCTCAGCATATTGGCGCCTTCCAGCTTGAAGCGGTTGGGGCCGGACTGGACCAGTTTGACGATGGTGAGCGGGTCCACCGGCGTGCGTTCGCCGAATTCCACCTTGCCGCCGGTGGCGTGGGCGTCCAGGCGGATGATGCCGAGTCGGTCCGCTTGCTGGCGCAGTTCGGTGACCGCGAACAGGTTTTTCACCGGTTCCGGCAGCAGCCCGAAGCGGTCGATCATTTCCACCTGCAGTTCCTTGAGTCCATCGCGGGTCTTGCAGCCGGCGATGCGCTTGTAAAGGGTCAGGCGGCCGAACACATCCGGCAGGTAGTCTTCGGGGATCAGGGCCGGGATACGCAGGTTCAGTTCCGGGCCGCCGCTGAGGGGTTTTTCCACATCGGGCTGTTCGCCGCGCTTGAGCGCTTCCACGGCCTGCTCCAGCATTTCCATGTACAGGCTGAAGCCGATGGTTTCGATGTTGCCGTGCTGCTCTTCGCCCAGCAGTTCGCCGGCGCCACGGATCTCCAGATCCTGGCTGGCGAGCATGAAACCGGCACCCAGATCGGTGGCCTGCTCGATGGCTTCCAGGCGCTTGAGGGCATCCTTGGTCATCACCTTGGGGCTGGGGGTGATCAGGTAGGCATAGGCCTGGTGATGGCTGCGGCCGACACGGCCACGCAGCTGATGCAGCTGGGCCAGGCCGAGCTTGTCGGCGCGGTCGATGATGATGGTGTTGGCGCTGGGCACGTCGATACCGGTTTCCACGATGGTGGTACACACCAGTACGTTGAAGCGGCGGTGGTAGAAGTCGCTCATCACCGCTTCCAGTTCCCGCTCGCGCATCTGGCCATGGGCGATACCGACGCGGGCATCGGGCACCAGCTTGCGGATGTCTTCCGCGGTCTTCTCCATGGTGTCGATGTCGTTGTGCAGGTAGTACACCTGGCCACCACGCAGCAGCTCCCGGAGCAGGGCTTCCTTGATGGCAGTGTCATTGTGCTGCTGCACAAAGGTCTTCACCGACAGGCGTTTCTGTGGCGGGGTGGCGATGATGGAAATGTCGCGCATGCCGCTCATGGCCATGTTCAGGGTTCGCGGGATCGGGGTGGCAGTGAGGGTGAGGATGTCGCACTCGGCACGCATCTGCTTGAGGCGCTCCTTGTGGCGCACCCCGAAGCGGTGTTCCTCGTCCACGATGATCAGACCCAGATTGTCGAAGGCCACGGTTTCCTGCAGCAGCTGGTGGGTGCCGACGAGAATGTCCACCTTGCCTTCCTGCAGACGCTTGAGCACCTGGGTCTTTTCCTTGGCGCTGCGGAAACGGGACAGTACTTCGATATTCACCGGCCAGTCGGCGAAGCGGTCGGTGAAGGATTCATAGTGCTGTTGGGCGAGCAGGGTGGTGGGCACCAGCACTGCTACCTGGGTCTGGTTTTCCACCGCCACGAAGGCGGCGCGCATGGCCACTTCGGTCTTGCCGAAGCCCACGTCGCCACACACCAGCCGGTCCATGGGGCGACTGGACTGCATGTCGGCGACCACCGAGGCAATGGCGGCCTGCTGGTCCGGGGTTTCCTCGAACGGGAACCCGGCGCTGAAGCGCTCGTAGTCGCTCATGTCCACATCGAACTGGCGACCTTCGCGGGCTTCCCGGCGGGCATAGGTGTTGAGCAGTTCGGCGGCCACGTCGTGAATTTTTTCTGCGGCTTTCTGGCGCGCCTTGCTCCACTGTTCAGTGCCCAGCTTGTTGAGCGGGGCGGTATCACCACCGCCATAACGGCTGATCAGATGCAGGGAGGACACCGGCACGTAAAGCTTGTCGCCGCCGGCGTACTCCAGCAACAGGAACTCATGTTGCTGGCGGTCTACTTCCATATGGGTCAGGCCCAGATAGCGGCCCACCCCGTGCTCAAGATGGACAACCGGGGATCCCACGGTCAGTTCGCCAAGAGAGCGGAAGGCCTGCTCGGCGGCGCCGTCATCACTGCTGGATTTGCGGCGTCGCCGTTGCAGCACCCGCTCGCCGTAAAGGTCGTTTTCAGTGACTACCAGCAGCTGGTGGTCCGGCGCATAAAAGCCGGCATCCAGTTCCCCGCGGGTCAGGCTCCAGCGCGCTGGATCAGCGATGAAATCCGGCCAGTTTTCCTTCATCACCGGCTGGATATGAATCTTCTGCATCAGTTCAAGCAGTGCTTCTCTGCGCCCGGCGGTTTCCGCACAGATCAGGATGCGGGTATCCGGGTGGGCATCGGAGAAGGTATGCAGCAGGGCCAGGGGATTGCTGGCGCGTACGTCCGCGGTGAGTGGCGGCATCGACGCCACATCAAACTGTAGGGCTGTGTCGCTGTCATTCTGGCGCGCGCGAGGGTGCTGCTTGAGGGCTGCGCCCAGCTCTTCCGGGCGCAGGTACAGCTGCCAGGGCGCCAGAATGGGACGATGGATATCGTGGCGGCGGGATTCGTAGCGCTGTTCCACGTCATCCCAGAAATGCTCGATGGCGGGCTGACAATCGGCCAGCTCGATCAGGCGCACATCCTCTGGCAGGTAATCGAACAGGGTGGCCATGTGCTCAAAGAACAGCGGCAGGTAGTACTCGAGACCGGGGGCCGCGAGGCCGTCGGTAACATCCTGATAGAGCGGCACGTGGCGGGTGTCGACGTCAAAGGTGTCGCGGAAGTTGCTGCGGAAGCGGGCAATCCCTTCGGCGCTGAGCGGGAATTCGGCGGCGGGAAGCAGGGTGATGTCTTCTACCTTGCCGGTGGAGCGCTGACTTTCTGCCTCGAACAGACGCAGGGACTCGATCTCGTCATCGAACAGCTCAATGCGGAATGGCTGCGGTGCGCCCATGGGATAGATATCCATGATGGCGCCACGCACGGCAAATTCGCCGTGTTCATAAACATTGTCACGCTGACGATAGCCGCAGGCCACCAGCCGTTCCCGGGTGGCCTCCATGTCGAAGACATCACCTACCTTGAGCAGGAAGCTGTTGCCGGTGATGTGCAGTGGCGGTGCCAGACGCTGCATCAGGGTGTTGACCGGCACCACCAGAATGCCCTTGTGAGTGGTGGGTAGCTGGTGCAGTACCCGGATTCGGTCGCTGACGATGTCCTGATGGGGGCTGAAATGATCGTAGGGCAGGGTTTCCCAGTCCGGGAACAGCATGACGGAGGTGCCACTGCCGGTGAGGTAGAAGCTCAGCGAGTCGGCGATCTGCTGGGCGCGGCCGGTATTGGGGGCCAGCACCACAAAGAGGTGGTCTTCACTGCGGGCCAGTTCGGCCAGTACTGCGGCCATGCTGCCGGCGTCGAGGCCGGACCAGTCCTTGAAGTGTTCACGTCCACTGGGGAAGAGATTGCTGTCGGGGAGTAACTTCATTCAGCCCGGTTCCTGCCGTCTACGGTCATTAGCGTGTGCTTGAGGCGGCGTATTGTAGCGGTGTGGGCGTCAAGGGGCCATGGAGACGGGGAGCGACAAGCTGCAAGCTGCAAGCTACAACACGGGGATGTGCCGGGGATTGGATCAAAAGGTGGTGCTCCGCGCTGGAACGGGGTGTAGACGTCGCGGCCATCGTTGCGGCGCGGCTCAGGCCTTTGAGGTGTGGCATCGGGTCAGTGGTCGTGTTGCAGCTTGTAGCTTGTGGCTTGCCGCTCCCCGGGTCACAAACGACTCATTGAAGGCCTGTTCTGACATTCGTCCCGGCATGACTGAACAAAGACTTGGCTTTGGCGTTACCATGTCCCTTTGCTTTGCGCTGAGGGTGAATTATGAAGGCACCAGTTCGGGAGCTTCTGGATTTGTTTGACCTGGAGCAACTGGAAGACAACCTGTTCCGGGGGCAGACCCAGGCCAACGGCCAACGAAGTGTTTTTGGTGGCCTGGTGGCCGGTCAGGCGTTGCTGGCGGCGTCGAAGACGGTGTCGGAGGAGCGCCCGGTGCACTCACTGCATGCCTATTTCCTGCGTCCCGGTGATTTCAATGTTCCCATCGTCTATGACGTGGAGCGCATCCGTGACGGCAAGAGCTTTACCACTCGCCGGGTCAAGGCGATCCAGCATGGACGCCCGATCTTTTCTCTCGCCGCCTCCTATCAGGTGGTAGAAGAGGGCGCTTCTCACCAGGCCACCATGCCGGAGGTGCCGGATCCGGAAACCCTGGATACCGACCGTGCCATTCGCATGAAGCTGGTGGAACGTTTGCCTGAGCAGTATCGCAAGGACTTCCTGACCGAGCGGCCGGTGGAGTTTCGTCCGGTGACGCCACTGGATCCGATTTCCCCGGAGCCCAAGGCGCCAGTTCGGGAAGTGTGGTTCAAGGTCATTGATAGGGTAGATGCCAGCCCGGTACTGCATCGGGCCTTGCTGGCCTATTGCTCGGATTTTGGCTTGATGGGCACGGCCATGCTGCCCCACGGCATGAACTTCTGGCAGGCCAACACCCAGTGCGCCAGCATCGACCATGCCATGTGGTTCCATAACGACTTCCGTATTGATGAGTGGCTGCTGTATCGCAGTGACAGTCCGTTTGCCGGGGGCTCCAGGGGAATGAATTTCGGTTCCATCTACCGTCAGGATGGCACTCTTGTTGCCTCTGTTGCCCAGGAAGGGCTGATTCGTCAGCACCGCTCTGACAGCCCGGCCTGATGAAGCGGCTGCCTGCTCTGCTGGAGGAGGTCAGTGCCTGCCGGTTGTGCGAAGCGCATCTTCCGCAGGGACCCCGGCCGGTGGTGCGGGCGGGAGAGGGGGCCCGACTATTGATTGTAGGTCAGGCTCCCGGCACCCGTGTCCATGAGACCGGCATCCCCTGGAATGACCCCTCCGGCGACCGGTTGCGCGACTGGCTGCAGCTGGACCGCGGTGCGTTTTACGATGAAAACCGCATTGCCATCATCCCCATGGGATTCTGCTATCCGGGCAGGGGCAAGGGGGGTGACCTGCCTCCGCGGCCGGAATGTGCCCCCCAGTGGCACGCCCCGTTGCTGGCGGAGCTGCCGAATCTCCAGTTGACGTTACTGGTTGGCCAGTATGCCCAGCGCTATTACCTTCCAGAGCCTGGAAAGACTCTCACCGATAACGTGCGGGAATACCACAAGGCTCTGAATCACGGCTTCTTCCCCTTGCCGCACCCCAGTCCCCGCAATCGTCTGTGGTTGCGCCTACTTCCCTGGTTCGAGGAAGAAGTGGTGCCGGCGTTGCGGGAGCAGGTGGCGAAGGTGCTGTCTGTGTAAATGGGGTAGAAGCGAGTCACGAGTCACGAGTTGCGAAAACCAGGCATCGCGGGTCAGCAGGTTTTTGCCTTTCGAAACTCGCTTCTCTTAACTCGTAACTCGGAATTTCAACCCGCAGAGCAGTGCCAGGCAGCAAGAGTGCTTGAATCTGGAGGGCTTGCTACCTTTGCGGGTGGATAAACACGCCGTTTGGCGGTATCATCCGCGCCCCAAACTCCACCGCTGGTGACCAGCGAGACCGGGCCCTGCAGAGCCACTCAACGGTTTCCGTCACCTGAACCCAAACTGAGAGGGGCATCTCCGTGAGCAAACTGGAAGACCATTTCGGCCGCTGGAAAAACCGCGAAGAAATTGCAGAGAGCATGATTCCGGTCATCGGTCGCCTGCAGCGCGAAAAGAACGTGACCACTACCGTTTACAGCCGCGCTCTGGTCAACAAGTCTGTTATCCAGATCCTGAAAGCACACCGTTTCGTCAAGCAGGTTGAAGATACCGAGCTGTCCGTGGTGGACACTTTCCCGATCATGCAGGAAGTGGCCAAGCTGGACCTGGGCCCTTGCCGCATTGATGTGGGTAAGCTGGCGGTGGAGTACAAGAAAGACACCCGCGGTCTTTCTGTCGAAGATTACGTGCGTGCCGAGCTGGCAGAAGCCACCAGCAACAAGGCCTCCATGCCTGAGCCCACCGATGTGGTGCTGTACGGTTTCGGCCGTATCGGTCGTATCCTGGCTCGCCTGCTGATCGAGAAAGTCGGTTCCGGCAATGGTCTGCGCCTGAAGGCTATCGTGGTACGTGAGTCCGGCAAGGGTGACCTGCAGAAACGCGCCAGCCTGCTGCGTCGTGATTCTGTGCACGGTCCGTTCGCCGGTACCATCGCCGTTGATGAAGAAGAAAATGCCATCATCGCCAACGGCAACTTCATCAAGGTGATCTACGCCAACGACCCGAACACCATCGATTACACCCAGTACGGTATCAACAATGCCGTGGTGATCGATAACACCGGCAAGTGGCGTGATGTGGAAGGTCTGTCCCAGCACCTGAACCGTCCTGGTGTGTCCCGTGTGATGCTGACTGCGCCGGGCAAAGGTGATATGAAAAACATTGTTCACGGTGTGAACAACAACATCATCGAGGACAGCGACAAGATCATCTCCGCTGCCAGCTGTACCACCAACGCCATCGTGCCCCCGCTGAAGGCGCTGGAAGACAAGTTCGGTATCGAGTTCGGTCATGTAGAGACCGTGCACTCCTACACCAATGACCAGAACCTGCTGGATAACTTCCACAAGGGTCCCCGTCGTGGTCGTGCTGCCCCCCTGAACATGGTGCTCACCGAGACCGGTGCTGCCACCGCTGCCGCCAAGGCGCTGCCGTCTCTGGCTGGCAAGCTGACCGGTAACTCCATTCGCGTTCCCACCCCGAACGTGTCCATGGCGATCCTGAACCTGACGCTGGAGAAGGAAACCACCCTGGAAGAGCTGAATGAATACCTGCGCTGGGTAAGTCTGCACTCTCCGCTGCAGCGCCAGGTGGATTTCGTCAGCAGCCCGGATGCGGTTTCCACTGACTTTGTCGGATCTCGTCACGCTTCCGTGATTGATGCCGAGGCTACCATTGTCAACGGGCGCCATTGTGTACTGTACGTCTGGTACGACAACGAGTTCGGTTACAGCTGTCAGGTGCTGCGTATCCTTCAGCAGATCTCCGGGGTGGAATTCCCGCAGTATCCGAAGGATTGATCCTGATCAATGAGAAAAGGCCCGCGTTATGCGGGCTTTTTTTCGGCTGCCGCAAGGCGCCAAAAAAGTGCGCTATGGGTGCGCCATGGTGGGGCGGTACGACAAAAGTCGGTCGCCAAGCCTCTGGCGGACAGGCGGTCGCGTCTTTATAATGTGCGCCGCCAGCTATGGCTGGCTCCCAAGTGCAAATTCCGGATTTTGCGTGAATCCCCGGCAATTACCCGTTTTCGGGGTGATTTTCGGAGATTTGCCTCGACTTCAGCAACACGCAACGTGGGCGAGTAACTATGATTAAAGTCAGGAAGGGCCTGGATCTGCCCATCACTGGTGCACCGCGCCAGGAAATTGAGGAAGGTCATCAGGTTCGTTCTGTTGCCGTGCTCGGCGGTGACTATGTGGGTATGAAGCCCACCATGGAAGTCCGCGAAGGCGATGTGGTCAAAAAGGGCCAGGTCATCTTCACTGACAAGAAAACCGAGGGTGTGAAATACACCGCTCCTGCGGCTGGCAAGGTGCTGGCAGTGAATCGCGGCCACAAGCGCGTACTCCAATCCGTGGTGATTGAAGTGGCCGACCAGGAAGATGAAGTCACCTTTACCTCTTACAGCGCCGATCAACTGTCCGGCCTTGACCGTGCTGCCGTTCAGCAGCAGCTGGTGGATTCCGGTGAGTGGACGCTGCTGCGGACTCGTCCCTTCGGCAAGGTGCCGGCTCCTGAATCTGCGCCGAACTCCATTTTCGTTTCCATTCTCGATACCAACCCGCTGGCCATGGAGCCAGCTGTGGTCATCAAGGAAAACGAGCAGGCATTTCGTGCCGGCCTCACCGTACTGAGTCGTCTCACCGACGGGCCGGTATGGGTGTGCCGCGGTCCCCAGACAGATCTGCCCAGTTTCGCTGGCGGTCAGGTGCGCGAAGAAACCTTCGCCGGTAAGCACCCGGCTGGCAACGTGGGCACCCAGATCCATTTCCTGGACCCGGTCAGCATGAACAAGACCGTATGGAGCGTCGGTTATCAGGACGTGATCGCCATCGGCAACCTGTTCACCAACGGCAAGATTTCCAGCGAGCGAGTGGTGGCCCTGTGTGGTCCCCAGGCCAAGACCCCGCGTCTCCTGCGTACCCGAGTGGGTGCCAGTGTGGAAGATTTTACCCTGGGTGAGCTGAAGAGCGGTGACAACCGTCTGGTGTCCGGTTCTGCACTGAACGGCCACAACGCTCGCGGCCCGCTGGCGTGGTTGAATCGTACCGCCAATCAGCTGACCGCACTGCGTGAAGGTCATGAGCGCGACCTGCTGGGTTACATCTCCCCGGGTATCAACCGCTTCTCGCTGATGAATATCTACCTTTCCAAGTTGATGCCCGGCAAGCGTTTCAACTTCACCACCACCACCAATGGTTCCGAGCGTGCCATGGTGCCGGTGGGCGCCTACGAAGAAGTGATGCCGCTGGATATTCTGCCTACCCAGCTGCTGCGTGCCCTGATTGTCGGGGATACTGACAGCGCTACCGCGCTGGGCGCTCTTGAGCTGCTGGAAGAAGACCTGGCCCTGTGCACCTTCGTGTGCCCGGGCAAGTATGAATACGGTCCGATCCTGCGCGACAACCTCACTACCATTGAAGCGGAGGGCTGAGCATGGGCTTGAGAAACTATCTGGACAAGAACATCGCTCCCCATTTCCACGAGGGTGGCAAGTTCGAGAAGTACTACACCTTCTACGAAATGTTCGACACTATGCTGTACAGCCCGGATTCGGTAACCCGAACCGGTGCCCACGTGCGTGATGGTCTCGACCTGAAGCGCATCATGATGACGGTTTGGTTCTGTACCTTCCCGGCCATCCTGTTCGGTCTGTGGAACACCGGTTACCAGGCCAACATGCAGATTGCCGAGCTGGGCGCGAGCCCGATTGCCGGCTGGCGCAGCGATCTGGTCATGGCCTTGACTGGCTTTGATCCCAACAGCCTGCTGGCCAACATGCTGCACGGCGCGGTTTACTACATTCCCATTCTGATCACTGTCTACCTGGGCGGTTTCATCTGGGAAGGGCTGTTCGCCTGGAAGCGTGGCCATGAAGTGAACGAAGGTTTCTTCGTCACCGGCATCCTGTTCACCCTGATTCTGCCCCCGGCGATCCCGCTGTGGCAGGTATTCCTGGGTATTTCCTTTGGTGTGGTGATCGGCAAGGAAGTGTTCGGTGGTACCGGCAAGAACTTCCTCAACCCGGCTCTGGTGGGTCGCGCGTTCCTGTACTTCGCCTACCCGGCACAGATGTCCGGTGATGCGGTCTGGACTGCGGTGGACAACTTCTCCGGTGCAACTTCCCTGTCCCTGGCTGCGTCCGGCAGCCTGAACTATGCCGCTGACCTGACAGCCAATGCCCTCAATGAAGGTGCGGCTGCGGCTACTGCCAGCCTGACCTGGATGAACACCTTCCTGGGCAACATTCAGGGCAGCATCGGTGAAACCTCCACCCTGGCCATCCTGATTGGTGGTGCCGCACTGCTGATGACCAAGATCGCTTCATGGCGCATCGTGCTGGGCGTGTTCCTGGGCATGGTCGGCATGTCTGCCATCTTCAATGCTACCGGTTCCGACAGCAACGCCATGTTCGCCATGCCGTGGTACTGGCACCTGAGCGTGGGTGGTTTTGCCTTCGGTATGATCTTCATGGCCACCGACCCGGTGTCGGCTTCCATGACCAACACCGGCAAATATATTTTTGGTGCCTTGATTGGTGTGATGACGGTCCTGATCCGGGTGATCAACCCGGCCTTCCCGGAAGGCATCATGCTGGCAATCCTGTTCGGTAACCTGTGTGCGCCGCTGATTGACTACTTTGTCACTCAGGCAAACATTCGTCGTCGTCTGCGTCGTACCGGGGGAGTAGCGTAATGGCTGGAAAGAACGAAAGCGTCAGCAAGACTCTGCTGGTTGCCTTCCTGGTGTGTGTGGTCTGTGGTGTGGTGGTTGCCACCGCTGCAGTCAGCCTGCGCCCGGTACAGAACGAGAACAAGCTGATCGACAAGCGCATGAATATCCTGCAGGCCGCAGGCATGTATCAGGCCGGTGTGGATGTGAACGAACAGTTTGCGACCATCGAGCGCAAGTTTGTTGATATCGATAGCGGCGAATACGTCGAGATGCCGGAATCCTATGACCAGCGTAAAGCGGCCAAGGATCCCAAGCAGTCCGAGCGCCTCAGTGGTGACGAGGATAAAGCCTCCATCAAGAGCCAGGCCAAAGTGGCAGAAGTGTACCTGGCCCAGGATGAAAACGGCGAACTGAGCCGTATCATCCTGCCGGTTCACGGCTATGGTCTGTGGTCTACCCTGTACGGTTTCCTGGCGCTGGAGCCGGATGCCAATACCGTCGCGGGTCTGGGCTTCTACGAGCACGCTGAGACTCCTGGTCTGGGCGGTGAAGTGGACAACCCCAAGTGGAAGGCCCTGTGGCACGGCAAGAAACTGTTCGGCGAGCAGGGTGAGGTGGAAATCCAGGTCGTCAAAGGCACCGTGGATTCCAGCACCCCGAATGCAGAGCACAAGGTCGATGGCCTGGCCGGCGCGACCCTGACCAGCAACGGGGTGAATAACCTGCTGCGCTTCTGGGTGGGCGAAAACGGGTTTGGTCCTTACCTCGAGCGCATGCAGCAAGCGAGCAATGTCACTGAAGAAAGCAGTGAAGCGGCTTCAGTCAGTGAGACTGTGGAATCCAGCGAGCAGCCGGAAGGAGACGCGTAATGGCGGAGAAAACCAAGGACATCCTGTTAGGTCCGATTTTCGACAATAACCCCATCGCGCTGCAGATCCTGGGTATCTGTTCCGCGCTGGCGGTGACCAGTAACCTGAGTACTACGGTTACCATGTGTATCGCGCTGACCGCGGTAACAGCGTTCTCGAACCTGTTCGTGAGTGCCATCCGCAACAGCATTCCGTCCAGCATCCGCATCATCGTGCAGATGACCATCATTGCCTCGCTGGTAATCGTGGTGGACCAGTTCCTGAAAGCCTATGCCTACAGCATTTCCAAGCAGCTGTCGGTATTCGTAGGGCTGATTATCACCAACTGTATCGTGATGGGTCGTGCGGAAGCCTTCGCCATGAAGAACCCGCCGATCCCGTCTTTCCTGGATGGTATTGGTAACGGTCTGGGTTACTCCGTGATCCTGCTGGGTCTGGGCTTCACCCGTGAACTGCTGGGTGCTGGCAGCCTGTTTGGTCACCAGATCCTGCCCAAGGTGTCTGATGGCGGCTGGTACCTCACCAACGGCATGATGCTGCTGCCGCCGAGCGCCTTCTTCCTGATCGGTCTGTTCATCTGGGCTATCCGTGCGTGGAAGCCGGCTCAGGTAGAAGCAGATGATTTCAAGATGAAGCCCAACACCCGTGTCAGCGACGCGTTTTAACGGAGACGAGGAATGTTTGAACATTATCTAAGCCTGTTCGTCCGCGCCGTCTTTGTTGAAAACATGGCGTTGGCCTTCTTCCTGGGTATGTGTACCTTCATCGCGGTATCCAAGAAGATCTCCACTGCAATCGGCCTCGGTGTGGCGGTAGTCGTGGTGTTGACCATTACCGTGCCGGTCAACAACCTGCTGCTTACTTACCTTCTGAATGAAGGTGCGCTGTCCTGGACCGGTATTCCCGAGCTGGCCAAGCTGGACCTGCGTTTCCTGGGCCTGCTGAGCTATATCGGTGTTATCGCCGCGCTGGTACAGATCCTGGAAATGGCCCTGGACAAGTATGTGCCGAGCCTCTACAACGCGCTGGGTATCTTCCTGCCGCTGATCACCGTGAACTGCGCCATCATGGGTGCGTCCCTGTTCATGGTGGAGCGTGACTACAACTTCGGTGAATCGGTTGTGTATGGCCTGGGTGCTGGTACTGGCTGGGCGCTGGCGATCACGCTGCTGGCGGGTATCCGTGAAAAGCTCAAGTACAGCGATGTACCGGACGGTCTGAAAGGGCTGGGCATCACCTTCATTACGGTAGGTCTGATGTCTCTGGGCTTTATGTCATTTTCCGGCGTGCAGCTGTAAGGGGAGAGTGGAATCATGAGTATCGAGATTATTCTCAGTGTGGTCATGTTCACCGCCATCGTGCTTGCGCTGGTTGGTGTGATTCTGACTGCACGTTCCCGCCTGGTTAGCACCGGCGATGTACACATCGATATCAACGGCGATGCCGATAAAGGCATTGATGCCCCTGCCGGGGGCAAGCTGCTGGGCACCCTGGCTGACCAGGGTATCTTCCTGTCTTCTGCCTGTGGTGGTGGTGGTACCTGTGCGCAGTGTCGCTGTCAGGTGCTGGACGGTGGCGGTGACATCCTGCCCACCGAAGAAGGCCACTTCACCAAGGGTGAAATCCGTGATGGCTGGCGCCTGAGCTGCCAGGTCAACGTGAAGCAGGACATGAAGGTCAAGGTGCCGGAAGAGTTCTTTGGCGTGAAGAAGTGGGAGTGCGAGGTTGTTTCCAATGACAACGTGGCCACCTTCATCAAGGAACTGACCCTGAAATTGCCGGAAGGCGAGAATGTGGACTTCCGTGCTGGTGGTTATGTGCAGCTGGAAGCGCCGCCGTTTGATATCAACTTCTCTGACTTTGAAATCGGCGAGGAGTACCGTGGTGATTGGGAGCGTTTCAACTTCTTCGATCTGAAAACGAAGAATACCGAGACCGTGATCCGCGCCTACTCCATGGCCAACTACCCGGAAGAGAAGGGTATCCTCAAGTTCAACATCCGGATCGCCACTCCGCCTCCGGGTTCCAAGGATATCCCGCCGGGCATCATGAGCTCCTTCGTGTTCAACCTGAAGCCGGGTGACAAGATCACTGTGTTCGGGCCCTTCGGTGAGTTCTTCGCCAAGGACACTGATGCCGAGATGGTGTTCATCGGTGGTGGTGCCGGCATGGCGCCCATGCGCAGCCACATCTTCGATCAGCTCAAGCGCCTCAACTCTGATCGCAAGATGAGCTTCTGGTACGGTGCCCGTAGTGTTCGTGAGTGTTTCTACACCGAAGAATACGATCAGCTGGCAGAAGAAAACGATAACTTCCAGTGGCATCTGGCCTTGTCCGATCCACAGCCGGAAGATAACTGGACTGGCCTCACCGGCTTCATCCACAACGTGCTGTTCGAGCAGTACCTCAAGGACCACCCGGCCCCTGAAGACTGTGAGTTCTACATGTGTGGACCGCCGATGATGAACGCCTCGGTCATCAAGATGCTTGAAGACCTGGGTGTCGAGCCGGAAAACATCCTGCTGGATGATTTCGGCGGCTGATCCCGAACGCCGGCCCTCGGGCCGGCGTTTTTGTATGAGCTACAAGCTGCAAGCTTCAAGCTACAACGTGTGCCAGGGCCTGGTGTTCCGCAAGGTTTGATCTCACGTCCACCAGGAAGCGCGGGCACTGACTCGCAAAACCGGATATCTCATCCCGTGTTGCAGCTTGAAGCTTGTAGCTTGATTCTCCCACATACCGGTACCAAACCATGACCCGCATCCTATCCCTGCTGGTGCTTTCCCTGACCCTGATGTTGTGCGCCTGTGATGACAGCAAGAATCGCTTGTCTGTTCTCAGCGGTCCGACCATGGGAACAACCTGGAGCGTCAAGTACACCGGCGAGCCTGAGGAGGGCGTGGAAGCGCTCAAGGTAGATATCGAGGCGGCGCTGGAACAGGTGAATGCGGAGATGAGCACCTATCGTCAGGATTCGGTGCTGAGCGGGTTTAATCAGGCTGAGGCCGGTACCGTGGTCACTCTGCCGGAAGACATGACCCGGGTGATGAAAGCCGCCTTTTCCCTATCCGAGATGACAGGCGGAGCCTATGACGTGACGGTGGGGCCGTTGGTCAACCTGTGGGGATTTGGTCCGGATCCTGATCGCTTTGAGCCGCCGCAAAGCGAAGCGATTGAAGTGGCCAGAAGCCGGGTAGGCTGGCAGTCCCTGCTGCTCAATGGCCGGGATCTGCTGCAGCCTGGCGACCGTTATGTTGATCTGTCATCCATCGCCAAGGGCTTTGCCGTGGACAAGGTGGCGGAACTGCTTGACCAGCAGGGTTTGAGCAGCTGGCTGGTGGAAGTGGGAGGCGAATTGCGGGCCCGTGGCACCAAGCCCTACGGCAAGCCCTGGCGTATCGCTGTGGAGCGCCCGATCCCCGGTGTACGGGAGGTTGAGCAGGTAGTCGCCCTCAAGGACATGGCCGTGGCCACCAGTGGGGATTACCGGAATTTCTTCGAATCTGATGGTAAACTGTACTCACACACCATCGATCCCCGTACTGGCTACCCGGTGCAGCACAAGCTGGCGTCGGTATCGGTACTCCATGAGAGTGCCATGATGGCAGACGGGCTTGCCACGGCCATGACGGTGCTGGGCCCGAAAGAGGGCATGGCGTTTGCCAAATCCCATGAACTGGCAGTGTTCTTCATTGTCAGAACTGATAACGGCGTGAAAGAACTGTCGACCCCCGCCTTCGACGCAATCGTAGAGGACAAGTGACATGTTGATGACCATTATCATTGCTGTGGTGTTTATGGGCCTGCTGTTCGCCGGCATGGCTATCGGTGTGATCATGTCCAACAAACCGCTGCAGGGTTCCTGCGGCGGTCTGGCCAACCTGGGTCTGAAAGAGGGCTGTGAGATCTGTGGCGGCGATCGCGGCAAATGCGAAGAGAACAGCAAGAAAGTCGACAGCGAAAAAGCCGCGGCTCTCGGTAAGGATGTGATGAAAATGTAAGCCGAGGCCTTCCGGTATTACAGATAAAAGCCCGCCTCGCGCGGGCTTTTTTGTGCGCATTTGACTGACACAGGAGTGACGAGTTTCGAGGAGCGAGTTACGAAAGGCAAAACCCTCGAAGGCTCTCAGGATGTCGGTTTTGCTCTTCGAAACTCGAAACTCGAAACTCGAAACTCGAAACTCGAAACTCGCTGGACAGGACTACAGGGTTGGTGGAGCTCCTGGCGTCTCTGAATGGTGTTACGTCCCCAATACCACCGCCGTACGCAGTTTGGCCTGGCCGTATTTGCGCATCTGTTCGAATTTCTCCCGGGAAATGGGGACATGCTGACAGTCCAGGGGGGCCTGGTCTTCGCCGGGGTCCGGGTCGTGGATGTAGAAACATTCCTCATCGCTGCCGCTGATGGCCACCCAGTGGGGCGCCTTGCGGCCATCCAGTCGCCAGGTGCTAATCAGCACCAGCACAATCTTTCCGTCGCTAACAGCCTGATCCAGATCGACGGCGGTGAAATCCTCATAATTCACCGCAATGCCGTCCTCGCGGCAGGTTTCAACGAAATACTGGTGCAGGGTGGTGATCACCGATTTCTTGTCCGGGTCCCGCACGGAATCCACGAACAGCGGACCTGTCTGGTTACACCAGACCGAGGCATCAAGCCCTCGTCGGTGCGCGGCGATAGCCAGTCCCATGGGATGGCAGCCACCATGACCCGCAGTCATGAAGATGGTGGTGGCTTCGCGCCACAGCAACAGCTCTTCGGTGGTGTCAGGAGTCTGTCCCTTCAGGGCGGCGAGAGCCATGAGCAGGCAGGCTGGACCGCAGGTGAAGGGGGTGCTTTGTTGTACCCAGGGCAGGTGCAGGCGAGCATCGTTGGCGGGTCGATAGTGCAGGCGTTTCTGGTAGCGCAGGGCGTCCTGGTGATCCTCGTAATAATCCGGGGCCAGACCGAACAGCTTGTAGCCGCGTTTTTCATACAGGGCGATTGCGCCGGGATTGTCCTTGCGGACTTCCAGTCGTAAATACAGCCGTCGTTCCTCATGGGCATAGGCTTCTGCTGCTTCCATCAGCCTTTCGCCCAGCTTCAGACCCCGCTGTGCGGGATCCACGGCAATGGAATACAGTCGTGCCAGGCGTGTGCCGGGTTGCAGTAGCACCAGTGCATAACCGGCGACTTCCTGTTTCGGGCTGACGGCCACGATGAGGCCTTCATGCTGGCGCTTGATCCATTTCTTGAAACTGCGACGGGACAGCCGGTCGGAATCGAAGCAACGTTGTTCCAGCGCGCTAAGCGCATCCAGATCGGCGGGCAGAGCAGGGCGGAGGGAGACGGAGCACATGGTCCTTGTTCCTGATAGGTAGCTCAGCATAAGGCAGCTGCAGCACGGGGAGCCAGAAGATTTTGCGTCGTGAAGTAGCGAGTAACGAGAAGCGAGTATCGAAGAGCAAAACCAATACCTCGATGGCCCCACCGTTTTTTTGCCTTTCGAAACTCGCTTCTCGCAACTCGTACACTGGTGCACGGGATGGCATCCGCGTTCGCTTCCAGGCAAAGAGCGTTACGGTGTGGCAGGGAAGTCATCCCCGCGGCATACTGAAGCCATCAACAAGGAGGGACGCAATGCCGCAACAGGATCCGGTTAGGGGGCTGGTGCTCTCTGGGGGTGGGGCCCGCGGGGCCTATCAGGTAGGTGTGCTGTCGGCCATTGCCGAGCTGCTGGACCGTGGTACGCCGAATCCCTTCCCGATTATCTGTGGCACCTCCGCCGGTGCCATCAATGCGGCTGCACTGGCGGCCAATGCGGGCAACTATCGTGGTGCGGTGCGAGGCCTGGAACGGGTCTGGTCCAACCTGACCGCTGAGCAGGTCTACCGTACCGATCTCTATGCCTGCCTGAAGGGAATTGTGCGCTGGCTGTTCTCCGGTTTTACCACTGGCCGCACCCCGGATCGAAGTGCCCTGCTGGATAACCTTCCTTTGCAACGCTTGCTGACACTGGTGATCAATTTTCAGCGCATTCAGCAGAATCTGGATCAGGGCCATCTACGGGCAATTTCCATCACCGCTTCCAACTATGCCACAGGTGAATCCGAGAGTTTCTTTCAGGGGGCGCCGGATCTGGCTGACTGGGTGCGGGCCCGCCGCAAGGGCAAACGCTCCCGCATTGGTGTCGAGCATCTGTTGGCCTCAGCAGCCATTCCGATCCTTTTTCCTGCCGGCAAGGTGGATGGGGGCTATTACGGTGACGGCGCCTTGCGCCAGCTGGCGCCATTGAGCCCCGCCGTTCACCTGGGGGCATCCCGGCTGCTGGTGATCGGGGTGTCCGGCAATGCGTCAGCAGGGCGCAAGCGGGTGTTAAGCGGTTACCCGTCCATGGCGCAGGTGCTGGGCCACGTTCTCAACAGTGTGTTCGTGGATACCCTGGAAGGGGATGTGGAGCGACTGGAGCGTATCAATCACACCCTGTCTGCGCTGGGAGAGCGTCAGCGACGCAAACATGGCGTGACCCTCAGGGAAGTGGATGTGCTGAAGATTTATCCGTCACGGCCCATCGATGAAATTGCCGCTGAACATCTCAAGGAGTTGCCAGGAACATTGCGCTTTTTCCTGCGCGGTTCCGGAGCCACCCGTTCGCCGGGGGCCAGTGCCATGAGTTATCTGCTGTTTGAACCGGGCTTCACCCGTGCCCTGATCGAGATGGGTTACAAGGATGCCATGGCCCGTAAGGAGGAGATTGAAGCCTTCTTCAGCAACGAGCCACTGCTGGAGAAAACCGCGCTGGAAGATCAGGCGGAAGCTGCTGCCCCATAGCGATGCTTGCGCTGAAAGTGACTGACAAAGCTGGTGGGATAATCGGTAATGATGCTGTCCACCTTCAGTCGCGTCAGACGATCCGCTTCGGTGAGATCATTCACCGTCCATACCGATACTTTCAGGCCGCGCTTGCTGGCACGTCGCATCATTGCTGGCGTGACCAGTGAATAGTGGGCGATCAGCCAGCTGCACCCCAGCCCCTGGGCGCGCCGGGTGGGCTGAAGATATCGATACTGGCAGACAAATCCCCGTTCAATGTCCGGTGCCATGGTGCCCATCATGCGCAGGAAGCCGGTATGGCTGGACGTGACCACCACCCGTGATTGCAACCGCTGGTCGTGAATCATGTGGGTCAGATGATGGGCCAGCTGATGCAGAACGATGCGATCAGCGCCTTTCACTTCAAACTGGAATCGCATGTTCGGGCCGCACAGATCTACCACTTCCTGCAGGGAAGGAATGCCGGTAGGGCTGTGCCAACCCGGGGTATTGCGTCGGGCATCCATGACCCCGAGCTGGGCGCGGGTGTACTGGCGGGCACTGCCTTTCATGCCGGTGGTGCGGGTAATATCGCTGTCGTGAAGCACGATTAGCTGCCCGTCGGACGACAGCCGCACATCCAGTTCCATCTCTGTCACGCCTGCTTCCACAGCCACCTGAAAGCTGGCGAGGGTGTTCTCCGGGGCCTCCCCGCGAGCGCCACGGTGGCCCACCAGGGCCGGCGCAAGGGCGGTGGATGAAGCTGCTGACATTGGCTGGGTCATGGCGATATTCATACTGGTTATTCTTGGCGAGAAAGATGACAGTGCTGTGACCCGCAGGCAAGAGGTCTGGTGTCATTTTTATGACTTGTTGCCATCGTAACCTGCCTGTCATCCATGGGGAGGCTACCCCTATGCCGGCATTCAGGAACAGGAGATAGCATTGTCTGTCCTCACGCGTTATCTGCAGTTTTTTTTGCTGAGCTGGCGACCCGGATATCAGGGCAGGGTGTCCGGCCTGTCCTGGCAGCGTCTGGTTATCATGCTGTTGTTCTGGCCCCTGTTCCTTGTGGTGCAGCTCATTAATGGCGCTGGCCTGCTGCTTGATTATGTTCTGTTCCCGGATTTTCGCCGGGTAAGCATCCGTGAACCGCTGTTTGTGGTGGGCGTACCGCGTAGTGGCACGACCTTTCTCCATCGCCTGCTGGCGCTGGATGACCGCTTTACCACCACGGCGCTATGGGAGCTGTTATTTGCTCCCTCCATCAGCCAGCGTTATTTCTGGACTGCCATTGCCGGGCTGGACCGGGCGCTGGGGAGGCCGCTGGGACGGTTGTTGCATTGGGCGGAACGGCGGTTGTTGGGTGGTCTGGATGGTGTCCACAAGACCGGCCTGCTGGATCCGGAAGAAGACTATCTGGGGCTGATTCCGGTGTGGGGCTGTTTCCTCATGGTGCTGGTGGTGCCGGTGCCGGCCCTGTGGCGCCTGACCTTTCTGGATCGTGATGGTAGCGCCGCAGAAAAGACGCGTCTGATGAGGGCCTATCGGCGCTTTGTGCAGCGGCACCTGTATTTCCATGGCCAGCACAAACAGCTGCTGTCCAAGAATCCTTCTTTCACTCCATGGATCGAGACGCTCTCCGACGCCTTTCCCGATGCGCGTTTTATCGGTTGCCTGCGTAACCCCAGTCAGTCGGTGCCTTCCCAGATCAATTCCATTCTGATTGGCGCAAAGTTGTTTGATGGCCGGGACACCACCGCCTACTGGCGTCAGGGGTTTCTCGAGATGCTCGATTATTACTACCGGCACCTGTTGGATGCCCTGGCGGCCATGGATTCGCACCAGCAGGCTATCTCTGTGATGGAAACCCTGGCCTGTGAGCCTGCCAGGACGGTGTTGGGGTTTTATCAGGCGTTTGGCTGGCAAGCGGGACAGGCATTTCAGGAGCGCCTTGCCGAGCAGGACCGCAGGGCTCGTTCCTATCAGAGTGGTCACACTTATTCTCTGGAAAATCTGGGTGTGGACGCCGATACCCTGAATGCGGTCTTCGGCTGGGTGTACGACCGCTACCCGTTTCCCCGTCCCCAAAGACCGCCGGACTCCTCTCGTCGGGCGCGCGCCTGACTTACCGTTACATCTTGTCGCAAATTCCGTCAGGGCTGCTTTACCAGTGTCACATTTTCGAAATGGGCCGCGGTAATACTCGCGCCCATGGATACCAAAACGCTTCGTGTACTGTTTGTGGTGGATGCGATCAAGGGCCGGAATGGCGTTGGCGCCTATTTCCAGGATCTGGTGTCGCATCTGGAAGGTCAGGTAGAACGGGTCGAACTGGTGCAGCCTTGCCTGCAGGAACCGCATCCCTGTCAGGGGGCGTCCATGCCGATCCCTGGTGACCCGACCCAGCGACTTTTTTTTCCCAGGGTAAGGGAACTCAGCGCCCTGGTGTGGGAGATGAAGCCCCACGTCATCGTGATTCCCGGGCCGGGGATCTTTTCCATGATCGGATACTGGATCGCGAAAAAGTGGGGCATCCCGGTGTGTGTCACTTTCCAGACGGACTATAACCGTCTGGTCGAACTCTACTGGGGCAAGCGACTGGCGCGGCTCGCCGGTGGCTTTCTCAACTGGGTCAACCGTACCCTGTTCCAGGGGAGCGAAACCGCGGCCACCATCTGCGAATCCATGATCGCCCAGGCGCGTGCAGCCGGCGCACGCAACCCGCAGCTGGTGGGTACGCCCCTAGCCCGTGAATTCGTGCAGACCCCGATCCAGCCGTTGGCCGAACAGGTATCACGAGTGTGTTACGTGGGGCGCCTGGCGGCAGAAAAGAATATCGAGTCGTTTCTGGTCCTGGCCGCAAGTCGCCCAGACCTGCAGTTTGAGGTGGCCGGTGATGGCCCCTTGCGGGGCAAGGTGGAAGAGGCCTGTCAGCGTTGTGACAACCTGACTTTGCTGGGCTGGTGCAGCCGCGAACAGGTGGTGGAACTTATCGACCGTAGTCAGGTGCTGGTGTTGCCCTCGTCGGTGGAGGCATTCGGTACGGTGGCGCTGGAAGCGATGGCACGCCAGCGTCTGGTGATTACTACCCCTGCCTGCGGGATTAACGAATGGCCGGCGTTGGCCCGCGGTTTGTGGATCATGGAGGAAGGCGAGGAGCTGACCTCAACGCTGCAGCGACTCAGCGCCTTGACAGTGCTGGAGCGCCGCAATAAGGCCAGCGATGCCCGCGAAGCGGCCCGAGCCATGAATCATGATGCCATTGCTCACTGGGGCGGAGTGCTGGCTCACTGCGCGGCCATGAAGACCAAACCTTCCAGCTTGCCATCGCCCACATTGGCACTGTTGCGACGGTTGAGCAGTCACCATGTCTGATTGTCATGATGACAAAAATAGTGTCGTCAGGTTGAGGGCGTTGGTCAGCATTCATGACGTAATGCCGGAAACTCGCACGCAGGTCTCGGACATGCTGGCGCGGCTGGCGTTGCCAGCGGATCGGGTCACGCTTTTAGTGGTGCCGGGCAGGCAGTGGTCAAATGCAGATCTGGCCTGGCTGCGTGACTTGCAGACACAGGGGCACCCCCTGGCGGGGCATGGCTGGTCACATTGCTGTCAGCCGCCGGTTACGCTCTACCACAAGCTTCATAGCGCGCTGCTTTCCCGGCAGGTGGCGGAACATCTCTCCTTCGGAGGCGAAGGCATTGTCCAGCTGGTGCAGGATTGCCACCACTGGTTTGCGCAACATGGGCTGCAGGTATCGTCACTGTATGTGCCGCCGGCCTGGGCGTTGGGCAGCCTTGATGCCTCCTGTTATGCGCGTTTGCCGTTCCGTTATGTGGAAACCCTGTCCGGGGTGCTGGATACGCAGACTGGGAAATGGACGCGCATGCCGCTGGTGGGTTTTGAAGCCGATAGCCGATTCCGGGCGATATTTCTTGGCTGGTTCAACCAGTGGAATCTGGCCCGTGCACGACGTCAGAGCCGACCCGTCCGTATTGGTCTGCACCCGTTTGATTTTTCCTTGCGGCTATCTGCACAGATCCTCAACCTGATTAGACAGGTTGACCGATTCGAGACCTATACGCCGGTCTCCTTATCCGATGACGGTGCTGCCATATCGACACCTTCGCAGGCAGGCAATGCGGGCTCGCTGGACTGAGTCAGGTTCAGGCTCGTGACGGAATGCATAAAGATGTTTACTGCCGCAGATAAGCGGGCGGTTTGCCGGAACAAGTGGTCGATGATGTCATTTTGCGATACATGAGAGCATTCAATCCCGGCGCAGGACGCGCTACTTTTGACTAATCAGTCATCAAGAGTCAAAACAACAATACGGAACAAGGGAATATGAAACGTCACGTCGGGATTACCCTGCTGACCATCGCCGGGTTTGTTGTGTCTGGCCAGGTATTGGCAGAAAAGGATTATGAAGACTACAGCCGCAGTGAGCTTCGTGCCATGGCGGAAGAAAGCCGCAAGTCAGTAGAGGAGACAGACGGCTGGCAGACCGAAAAAGTCGCGGTTGACCAGAATCTGGTGGCGGGGGAGTGGCAGCGAGTGCCTTTCCAGACCCGTTATTTTGACTACACTCCGGAACAGCTGAAGGAAAAGTGGGATGTGCTGACCCGTGCGATCAGCGTGCCTTATCCTTCCGCGGAATACCTGCAGAAACGATTTGAACGGTTCCCGATCTTCAAGGAAGAACTGGGGCCGGACTTTGATGGCAATTATGAAGTCTTGTCTCAGCAGATTCTGCACACCTGGCGTCTGTTCTTCCGTGGCGATTTCCGTGCCGCCAAGGACTACGGGGTGCAGCTGGGCGCCTACGGCAAGCTGCCGGCTTATTTGGCTCAGGCAATTCAGGCGCTTTATCTTACCGAGAGTCGGGATACCAAACTGGAGATGCTGAACGACGTGGCAAACCAGATCGCTGACTATGTAGAAGAAATCCAGGACATGAAAGACGAGCCGGAATTCCGGGACGACTACATGGTGCTGCGAATCGGTTATGCCTTTGCCATTGGCCGCCTGGCGGAAGAAGCCACGCCCATGGAAGCCTTGATGAATAACTACCTGTTCAAGGTCAGCCGGGCCCTGGATGATGCAGTGGAAATCGATCCGGGTCACCCCGTCGCACTGGCTATGCAGGCGGCAAAGGATGCCAACATCATCCGGGTGGTGGGCAAGCTGCTGGGGCGTCTTACCTTTGGTGCACGACTGAGCCGGGTAGAAGACGGCTTCGAAGCGTCATTCGCCCAGGTGGATGATCTGGCTATCGTTCACTATGAGTACGCCAATTCCCTGATTTATGTGAACCGTAACCGGGATATCTATCGCGCGTTCGACCAGTTCAACACCGCTATTGGTATCCATCCCAAGTCAGCTATGGAAGCACTGGATTCCATGTATGCGGCCAAGCGTTTCAAGGAAATTCAGGATTACTATCTTAACTACAAGCAGAGCTTCCGTTCTTTTGAGCGTGAGCGCCGCGAGTACATGGTAACCACTGATGAAAATCTCTATAACGTGCTCAAGCCTGCCTTCCTGGTCAGCGAGTATGTGAAGCGCAAGGAAGAGGGCTACGAGTTCAGCATGGTGGATTGAATAGAGACGCTTCACGCAACACGCACCATGCAACACGCGTTAAAAAGCCCACCTGGGTAACCGGGTGGGCTTTTTTGTGCTGTGAGCGACAAGCTCTATGCGATCGAAAACCCCGGAAAAGCACCCGGGTTTTCGGCCTTTCTACGAAGCAGCTGTAGGAGCGAGCCTGCTCGCGATCCGAGCCTAAGCGAGGTAAGGATCCCAGAAACGTCCATGGTGCCGTAGGAGCGGTCGTTCGACCGCGATCCGAGCCTTGGCGAGGTAAAGGATTCCAGAAACTCGTAGCTCAACGCTCAGAGCTCGCCCTCAATCCCGGTAGCGTTTGTTCAGATCCCCATACGCATCAACCCGACGGTCACGCAGATAAGGCCAGATGCGGCGCACGGATTCACTGCGTTGCATGTCCACATCAGCCATCAATACCTGTTCACTGTCGCTGTCCGCCCGGGCCAGGAATTCACCCTGGGGGCCGCAGATAAAACTGTTCCCCCAGAACTGGATACCGCTTTCATCGACGGGACTCTGCTCAAAACCGGTGCGGTTGGCCACCAGTACCGGCAGGCCGTTGGCCACGCCGTGGGCGCGCTGAATGGTGATCCAGGCGTCCAGTTGGCGCTGCTGCTCGCCTTGCTCATCCTCGAGGTCCCAGCCGATGGCGGTGGGGTAGAGCAGCAGGTCGGCTCCGGCCAGTGCCATCAGGCGTGCGGCTTCTGGATACCACTGATCCCAGCATACCAGCAGGCCAAGTTTACCCACGCTGGTGTGGATAGGGCTGAAACCGCTGCGGCCGTCGTTGAAGTCGGCATCGCCCGGGGTGAAATAAAATTTCTCATAAAAACCCGGATCGTCAGGAATATGCATCTTGCGGTAAATGCCGGCCAGGCTGCCGTCCTTTTCCAGCACCACGGCGGTGTTGTGGTAGAGGCCAGTGGCCCGTTTCTCAAACAGGCTGCCAACGATAACGATACCTAGCTCTTTCGCCAGGGCGCCGAGTCTGTCCGTGCTGGGGCCAGGAATGCTTTCTGCCAGATCAAATACGCGCGTGTCTTCGGTCTGACAGAAATACAGACTGCGATGCAGCTCCTGCAGCATCACCAGTTCCGCCCCCTGGCTGGCGGCCTGGCGAACCAGTGACAGGGAGTGATCCAGGTTGGCGTCAAGGTCAGCACTGTTGTTCTGCTGGATAACCGCAACTCGCATGGCTGTCTTCCTGAAAGATGGTGGAGAAAGGGTGCTTAAAGGGCGCCCTGGGGCAACTGCATGGTGACACAATGCAGGCTGCCGTGTTGTTCGATCAATACCCGACAATTGATCGGGGTCACTGTCCGGCCGCCGGCCACTGCACGCAGGGCATCAATGGCGGCCTGATCCGTTTCGCAGCCATACACCGGCAGCAGAATTTTCTCGTTGGTGATAAGAAAGTTCGCATAGGTGGCGGGCAGGCGTTCGCCTTCGCGGCTGTACTGGGCCTCAGGCAGGGGCAGGGGCACCAGTGTCAGATGGTGCGTGTGCGCCAGTGACTGCAGTTCCTGTTCCATGCGTTGCAGTGACGGGAAATGACTGTCATTGCTGTCCTGGCATTGCACGTAGGCAATAGTGCGGGCATCCACAAAGCGGGCCAGGGTATCCACATGGGCGTCGGTGTCATCCCCTTCCAGCTCGCCGTGATCCAGCCACCAGATGTCCTTCACCCCCAGCTGTTCCTTGAGCAGGATGGTGAGTTCTTCCTCGGACAGAGAGGGATTGCGATTGGGATTGCGCAAGCAGTGACGGGTGGTCAGCAGGTTGCCCTGACCATCGGTATCCACGGCCCCCCCCTCCAGTACCAGGTCCTGGCGGTGAAGAGCAGGTAACCACTCAAGGCGCCGATTAAGGGTATTGTCCTTGTCGGCGTCGAACTTGCCGCCCCAGCCGGTGAAGGTGTAATCCAGCAGCTCGATGGCATCATCGTGCTCGATGGCCAGCGGACCAAAATCCCGAGCCCAGGTATCGTTGTAATCGGCAATGACGAGCCGAAGGCGCTCTGCGGACAGTCCACGCTGCGCCACCAGGCGCTGAATGCGGTTGTGCAGGGTGTCGTTGCGGCAGACCAGCAGCACATGCTCATGATCGAGCAGGGCGGCAAGCAGATCCAGATAGCATTTTTCGGCTTCGGCGAGATGATCCGCCCAATCGGTATCGGGGTCTGGCCAGGCGAGCAGCACCCCCCACTGGGGGTGCCATTCAGGAAGAAATCGGCGCATGCAAGAAAGGTTCCGTCAGGGGGCTACATGCGCGCGAGTGTGCTACTGACTGGCGCCCCAGTCAATATAGAAACCCCCGTCGCCTTCGCCATCGTCAGCAGCGTCTTCGGCGGCATCCGATGCCTCTTCGGCAGCTTCTTCAGCTTCACTGGCTGCGTCTTCCGCTGCGGCTTTGGCCTTTGCTGCGCTGGCTTCTGCCTTGTCAGCAGCGGCTTCTTCGGCAGAGGCTTTGGCTGCTTCTTCTTTCGCCTGGGCGATAGCAGCATCGGCCTCGGCCTTGGCGGCGGCTTCTTCCGGGGTTTCTTCGCCGGCAATGATGATGCGGCCGGTGATGGGATCAAAACGGAATTCCGAATCCGAGGCCGGTGTAGATTCCGGCTCTGCAGGTACGGTCGGTGCCGGGGCTTTTTGTTCTGCTACCGGTTCAGGCTCAGGCTCAGGTTCTGGCATGGGTTCCGGTTCTGGCTCCGGAGCAGGGGCTGGGGAAGGTTCGGGGGCCGGTGCCTGTTCTGGCTCCGATGCTGGTTCCGGGGTGCTTGCGGTCTCGCCAGCTGCAGTGTCGGCCGGGGAGGTCTCTGCGGCCGGTTCGGCAGCATCGGTGGCCGGCTCGCTGGCCTCGGTAGCTGCACTCTCACCAGCGGGCATGAAGCGGCCGCTGACCGGATCGAATGTCATTTCCCCACTGGCGGCGGGGGCGGCTTCAGGCTCGCTCGGTGCTTCTGTTACAGGAGCGCTCGGCGCGGCAGCCTGATCAATTTCTTCAATGGGAGGCAGGGCATCGGTACCGGATACCACGTCTGGTGCCTGCTGCACGGGGCGGTCCTTGACGGTGTGCAGGGTAATGCCATTCTCGAAATACACGGTGAAGCCGTCATAGTTCCAGCGTGTGATGGCGGGGGTGCCTACCGGCCCCTTGGTAGACATGGGAGCACCAAACTTGCTGCGCACCTGGGATTCGGACTGGCCCCGTTGGGGGACCTCTGCCGACAGGGCAGCAGCGGGCATCACCAGCGCTGCACAAGCCAGCAGCGGCATTATTCTCGTTTTCATTCTTTCCCCCGGCGATAGGTATTTTCTTTCGATATTAGAAAGTTAGGCTCACTTATTCAACCATTTTGCCAGCAGGGCGGCGCAGACCCTGTTCACAAAGACGAATGCGGCCGGAATTCGCAGCCGTAACGGGCTGCCAGGGCGTAGTATTTGTGCCGGGATTCGGGTTAAATGCGCTCCATGTTCAGACCTCTCTCCGTATATATCGGCCTGCGCTATACCGGCGCTCGAGCCCGAAACAGTTTTATCTCGGTGATCACGCTGATCTCCGCCCTTGGCCTGATGCTGGGGGTGGCGGTACTGATTACCGTGTTGTCCGTCATGAATGGTTTTGACCGGGAATTGCAGACCCGCATCCTTGGTATGGTGACCCATCTTTCCGTGCATGGCCGTGAACCGGTACAAGACTGGCATGCTCTGGCCGAGCGCCTGGATCACCACAAGGAAATAGAGGCGGTGTCCCCGTTCGTGCAACTGGAGGGCATGCTCACTCATCGTGGCGAGGTGGCTGGCGCCCTGATTCATGGCATTGAGCCCCAGGCCGAGCGAAAGGTTTCCATTGTTGGTGACTTCATGGATCAGGGGGAGCTGGAATCCCTGCAGCCGGGGGAGTTCGGTATGGTCATCGGCTATGGCCTGGCGCGCAGACTGGGACTGAATATGGGCGACAAGGTGACCCTGGTATTGCCGGAAGCCACTATTTCGCCGGCCGGGGTAATGCCACGATTCAAACGCTTTACCATCACCGGGATTTTCCGGGTGCGTGCGGAAGTGGATTCCCTTTACGCCTATGTGAACGTAGCCGACGCGGCCAAACTGGCCCGCCAGTCGGGCAGCGTTCAGGGGCTGCGCTTGAAACTCACCGATTTGTTTGCGGCGCCCACGGTGGGCTGGCGACTGCAGCGTGAGCTGGGTCCTGGCTATTACACCAGCGACTGGACCCGCTCCCACGGTAATCTGTTCCAGGCCATCAAGATGGAAAAGACCATGATGACGCTGCTGCTCAGCTTTATCGTGGCGGTGGCGGCGTTCAATATCATTTCCAGCCAGGTGATGTTGGTGACAGAAAAGCGCGGCAATATCGCCGTGTTGCGTACCCTGGGGGCTTCCCCCGGGGCGATCATGCGCATTTTCATGGTACAGGGCACCCTGATCGGGGTAGTAGGCACCTTGCTGGGTACCTTGCTGGGCGTGTTGCTGGCCACTAACGTGAGCAACCTGGCGGAGTGGATCGAGCGAACCTTCAACACCCGTCTGTTTGATGCCTATTTCGTCAATTATCTTCCTTCAGAGCTGCAGTGGGGGGATGTGACCACCATCGTTTCCATCGCCTTGTTCATCAGCTTTGCGGCCACCCTCTATCCATCCTGGCGAGCCAGCCGGGTTCAGCCTGCGGAGGCTCTGCGCTATGAGTAATGCTGTTGCGCCTGTGCTACAGGCAAGCCAACTGGTGAAGTGTTATGAGGAAGGCCCCAGCGAGCTGGAAGTGCTGCGCGGGGTGGATCTGACCGTAGAGAAGGGCGATATCCTGGCCATCATAGGGGCGTCAGGATCGGGCAAGTCCACCTTGCTGAATTTGCTGGGTGGGCTCGATAGTGCCACCCGGGGCAGCGTGAGCATCGCCGGCAACGATTTGAGTACCCTCAACGACCGGGGTACCGGACGTTTGCGTAATCGCTACCTGGGCTTCGTTTACCAGTTTCATCATCTGCTGCCGGAATTCACCGCGCTGGAAAATGTGGCCATGCCACTGCTGATACGCGGTGATCGACCTGCGGACTGCCAGGCGAGAGCGGCGGCCATGCTGGAAAAGGTGGGCCTGGCTCACCGGCTGTCACACAAGCCTTCCGCATTGAGTGGCGGCGAGCGTCAACGGGTGGCGATTGCCCGGGCGCTGGTGACAGAGCCGGCGCTGGTGATGGCGGATGAACCTACCGGGAATCTGGATGAGCGCACCGCCGAGCAGGTACAGGCGCTGATGCTGGATCTGAACGAGTCTCTGGATACCGCGTTCATGATTGTCACCCATGACCGCGAGTTTGCCGCCCGTTGCCCGCAACAGTATGAGTTGCACGATGGCCTGCTGAGCCGTCTTTAGAGAGCTCGGCAAGACCGGTTATCCCGGCACCAAAATTCAAGAGACTCTTTACCGCAGCCCACACAGAAAAGAATTTTCTTATCCTCTGTAGGCTCTGTGAGCTATGTGGTAAATCAGCTTTTGATCCTTGCGTGGTGCATGTTGCGTGAAGCGTGTTGCAGCCGCGAAGCGGGCCCTGTCTCAGCGTTCAGGACTGTCGTCTTTCTGTTGCTCTTCCTGCATTTTCTCCTGCGCCTTCTCTGCCTTCTCCGCCTTGCGAGCTTCCCGGCGCTGGATGCGCTCGCGATTGCGGGCGCGCAGGTTCCAGCTGCGAATCACAGCCAGTCGCCAGGCCACCTTTACGGTGATGTAGGCGGCGCCGCCAAACACCACCGCACTCAATACCGATCCCATCCACAGCGGTACCAGTTGCTCCACAAACCAGGCCACGGTAATGGCATCACCACTGTGGGGGGGCATGCCCAGAAGCCAGGCGCCAATACGATAATTGAAGTAGAAGATCGGTACATAGGTGACCGGGTTGGAAATCCACACCAGTACGATGGAGAGCGGCAGGTTGCAGTGAAAACGCACTGCCAGCAGAGCCGCGAGCCCCATTTGTAGAGGGATGGGCAGCAGACCGGCAAAGATACCAATAAAGGCAGCACCCGCCAGAGACCGGCGGTTGATGTGCCAGAGGTTGGGATCAGAGAGTACCTCACCCAGAAAACTCAACGACTTGTGCTCGCGCAGTCGTTCCGGTTTGGGCAGGTATTTACGAAAAATCCTTCTAGGCATGTATTCGCATCTGCTGGCCATCACTGTCGGGTGAGGGCGTTCCGGTTTGTGGGTCCAGACTGTCAGGGTTTGCCTGTACAGGCTATCAGACCTTGGTTGTGTTGCCGTGATGATGCCGCGGCGTTGTAGCGAATGGCTGGCAGCAGGTCGAGACAAAGTCGTACCCGGCTAATGCCTGCGGCTGGCTATTATGCCCACTCGAAGTGAAAAGGCATACACCTGCGGCGGGATTCGTTTCCGGGAGTGGCAATGCAACCTTGGAAAATGGCACTGGCCATTGTGGCCGGGAGTGGGACGGGAGGCCTCTGGCCAGTGCTGTTGTGTCTGATCGTGGCAATGTTGGTGGGACGTGGCCGTGCCGGTCCCTGGTTGTTGTTGCCGCTGGCGTGCTTCTATGGCGTGTGGCAATTCCAGACGGGCCTGCAGCAGCGCCTTTCGCCAGATCTTGAGGGGAAGACACTGACTTTTGTCGGGCAGGTGGTGACGCTGCCGGAAAACCGCCAGCGCTATCGATTCGGCCGCTGGCAGCAGGAACAGCATTTCACTTTTCATACTGAGCCCCATCCGCTCTGGCCGGGTCGCCATCGTATTCGGGTCAGCAGCTATGATTTTCCCTCAAGATTCTACGCCGGTGATCGCCTGCAATTGCAATTGAAACTGAAAACCGGCCGGGGCCTGTACAACGTCACAGGACTGGACCTGGCCCGCCATGATCTGGCTGCGACAGTGGCGGCCCGCGCTACCCTCAAGGGAGGTAAACGAATCGATTCCGGCGGCGGGCTGCTGGCCTGGCGGGAGCAGCTGGCGCAGGAACTATCCGACAGTGTGGCGAACTCACCGTCAGCGCGGGCTGTGCTGCCTGCTCTGGTGGTAGGTGATCGCGCTGGGCTGGATGGTGATTTGCTGGCGGGATTCCAGGCCACCGGGGCGGCTCATTTGCTGGCGATTTCCGGCCTGCATGTGGCGATCATTGCCGGAGCAGTGTGGTGGTTGGGGCGTTTCCTGCTGGCGCCACTGTGTCACGCGATGTTGCCGCTGTCGCGCCGGCTTACCCAGCAACAACTGGGCTGGCTGCCTGCGTTGGCTTCGGCAGTGGGTTATAGCGCCCTGGCCGGCTTCAGCCTGCCCACCCAGCGAGCCCTGATCATGCTGTTGGTGGTGGCGCTGGCCGTCATGCTGCGGCGTCAGTTCAGTCTCTGGGCCAGCCTGGGTTGGGCCCTGCTGATCGTGCTATTGATGAATCCGCTGGCGGCCCTGTCGGAAAGCCTGTGGTTGTCGTTCTCCGCGGTGGCGGTGATTGCGTTGCTGATGACAGGCCACGGTGGCCGGCGGTTGATGTTGTTATTGCCGGTAATCATGACGGTGCTGTCAGCCGCCTTGTTTGCACAGTGGTCGCTGGTATCGCCGCTGGCCAATCTGTTGCTGATCCCGCTGTACTCCCTGCTGGTCATTCCGCTCACGCTGCTGGGCACAGTGACCGGGCTGGATTTCCTGCTGGAAGGAGCGGGGGCGGGGGTCGAGCTGTCTGTATTGGGCATGGAGTGGCTGTCCGGATTGGCGCGGCCGTTCTCGGCTGGACTGCCATTGCCAACCTTGTCCAGTGCCCTGTGTCTGATGGCGGGTCTGTTTCTGCTGCTTTTACCGGCGTTGCCGTTTCCCCGTCGGCTGCTGCCATTGTGGTTGTTGCCCTGGTTGACTCAGTCATTACCGCCACTGGCGCAGGGCCAGTGGGAGCTTACCGCCTTTGATGTGGGGCAGGGGTTGGCGCTGGTTGTGCGTACCCGGGAGCATGTCTTGGTGTATGACACCGGTGCTTCGTGGCCCGGCGGCAGCATGGCGAAATCCATCATCCTGCCCTGGTTATCCCGTTACCGGCTGTCAGCGGATCGGATGGTGATCAGTCATGGTGATAATGATCATGCCGGAGGTAACCGGGACTTTGCCGCGCAGATTTCCCGCTTGAGTGGTGAGCCCGATCGTGTGCCGGGAAGTGAGCCCTGCGTTGACGGTGATGAGTGGCAGTGGGACGGTGTGACTTTTTCTGTGTTGTGGCCCCCAGACACCGGTCAGCAGGGTAATGACGCCAGCTGCGTGTTGCTGGTGGAGGGTAATGGCTGGCGTGCCTTGTTGCCCGGGGATATCGGTCGGGATGTGGAATACCGGATGCTGGGTCGCTGGCCAGCAGCCGATCTTCTGATACTGGCCCATCATGGCAGTAAGTCCAGTACTTCGGCAGCGCTGTTACGTGAGGTAGAGCCAGGTTGGGCATTGGCCAGTGCCGGCTATCGTCATTATTTTGGTCATCCTCACGCCGAGGTGCTGGACCGTCTGTCGGCGTCGGGAGTCACAGTTCTGCGTACCGACCGGGACGGCATGATTGTGTTTCGCGGGGACCACCACGATAATGACCCGCTTATAACAAAATGGCGTCAGCATGTTATGCGGCCCTGGCAGCAACCGGCCGGCTGGCGTTTCTGGTAACCCGACTGTGTCCGTGTGGACAACGTAGTAATCAAGGGGAGAGACAAGGTGCAGGATCTTTTGCAGTCCGGGGGCTGGATGATGCTCCCGATCCTGATCTGTTCAGTGGTGGCGCTGGCCATCGTGGTTGAGCGTTTCTGGACGTTGCGTCCGAGCAAGCTGGCACCGGCCGATACGGTCCCGCAGGTGCAAACCCTGCTCAAGCGTGGTCTGTTGAATGAGGCCAATCTGATCAAGTTGCGTGACAGCTCTCCGCTGGGCCGTATTCTGGCTACCGGACTGTCCAATGCCAAACATGGCCGCGACATCATGAAGGAAAGCATCCAGGAATCCGCCACCGGGGTGATTCATGAACTGGAAAAATTCCTCAGTACCCTGGGTTCCATCGCTGCCATCACGCCGCTGCTCGGTTTGCTGGGTACCGTGGTCGGTATGATTGATGTATTCGCCGCCATCATGATTCATGGCACCGGTGATGCGGCCCAGCTGGCTGGGGGTATTTCCCAGGCATTGCTGACCACGGCTGCAGGCCTGGTGGTGGCTATTCCTGCGATCTTTTTTCATCGCTTCTTCGTGCGTCGGGTGGAAGAAATTACCGTGGAGCTGGAGCAGAGTGCGGTGCACGTGGTGGATCTGGTACACGGTGACCGTGAAGCGGAACCGGGAGAGAAGGCGTGAAGTTCCCCCGTCCCAGTCAGGAAGAGATCAGCGTCAATCTGACGCCACTGATTGATGTGGTGTTTTTGCTGCTGATCTTCTTCATGGTATCGACCACCTTCGATGACAAGACACAGCTGTCCATCACCTTGCCGGAGGCGGACGGCGCTGCGTTGGCACAGTCTCCGGAGCAGGTGACTGTGACTGTGACCTCCACCGGCGATTACCTGGTCAACGGGGAAAAACTGGCGGCGTCTGACAGCAAGGCCCTGCGCACTGCCTTGATGGCCCTGGGCCAGGACAAGGCAGACATGCCATTGCAAATCTATGCGGATGCCAATGTGGCCTACCAGTCTGTGGTCCGTGTCTATGATGTGGCGGGGCAGCTGGGTTTTGTTAAGCTGTCGCTCACCACCCGCGAATCCCCCAACGAGGCACAATGAGTCAAGCTCCCGAGGTCGTGTGGCCAACCTATAAACGGTTGCTGTCCTACGTTCGCCCCTATTGGTTAATGTTGTTGATCAGTGTGTTTGGTTACGCGCTTTACGCGGCGACCCAGGCCGGTGGTGCCCAGCTTGCCGGTTATCTGGGTGATACCATCGTCAATCCCACGGATTTCCGTGTCATGGTGGTGGCGATTGCGCCACTGGTGCTGGTGATCTTCCAGGGTCTGGGCCAGTTCATGGGCAGCTACAGCATGAACTGGGTGGCCCAGCAGCTGGTTTATGTACTGCGAAATGATGTGTTCGGGCATGTGCTCAAGCTGCCGCAGTCGGAATACCACCGCAACGCGTCCGGCCGCATCATGTCCAAGATCATTTTTGATGCCCAGCAAGTCACTAGTGCCGGTACCGATGCGATTATCGTTATCGTGCGTGAAGGGTTGACCGTGATCGGCCTGTTTTCTTTCCTGATCTGGCAGAACTGGAAGCTGACCCTGATTCTGGTGGCGGTGGCGCCACTGGTGGCCATGGTGGTAAATATCACCAGCAAGCGTTTCCGCAAGATTAGCCGCCGGATCCAGTCTTCCATGTCTGATATCACCCATTTTCTGGGTGAAGCCATTGAAGGCAGTGGTGAGGTGAAGATCTTTGGTGGCCAGGAGCAGGAAGCGGACCGCTTCCACGCGGTGAGCCGCAGTTTCGCCAAACAGAATGTGAAGCTCAATGCCAGCAAGATTGCCAGCACCGTGATCGTGCAGTTGTTTGTGGCCACCGGAATTGGTGCGATTACCTATCTGTATATCACCCTGATGGGAGAGAACCTGACCGTCGGCGGTTTCCTTTCCTATATTGCTGCTGCCGGCATGATCCAGAAGCCGCTCAAGCAGCTCACTGACGTCAATGTCAAAGTACAGAAGGGCGTTACCGGGGCGTCAAGTCTGTTCGAGGTGCTGGACACCCCGGCAGAAGTGGACACCGGTAGTTATCGTCCAGCACATCGTGTTGACGGCAATATTGCCTTTGAAGGCGTGACCTTCGGTTACGAGCCCGAGTCGCCGGTACTGCGAAACCTGACATTCTCCATCAAGGCGGGAGAAACGGTGGCACTGGTGGGACGTTCCGGGGCGGGCAAGAGCACCATCAGTGCCATGCTGCCACGATTTTTCGATCCCGATCATGGCCAGATCCTGCTGGATGGTGTGCCCCTCACAGAGTACAACCTGAGTGAGCTGCGTCATCAGATAGCCATGGTCAGCCAGCGCGTGGTGCTGTTCAACGATACCGTGCGCAACAATATCGCCTATGGCGAGTTGCGCGGTGCGGATGATGCGGCCATCGAGAAGGCGGCCCGTGATGCTCATGCCTGGAACTTTATCGAGCAGCTGGAACATGGGCTGGATACCCGTCTGGGCCAGGATGGGGTGCAACTGTCCGGCGGCCAGCGTCAGCGGATCGCCATTGCACGGGCCCTGCTCAAGGATTCCCCTTTGCTGATTCTCGACGAGGCCACCAGTGCTCTGGATACCGAGTCAGAACATCATATCCAACAGGCCCTGGAGCGGGTGATGGCCGGGCGTACCACCCTGGTGATTGCCCATCGTCTGTCCACTATCGAAAAGGCCGACCGCATCATCGTGCTGGATCAGGGCCAGTTGATGGAGCAGGGCTCCCATGAAGAATTGCTGGCGCGTAATGGTATCTACACCCAGCTTTACCGGATGGATTTTGCCGAAGACTGATTCGGGCAAACAGATGAACTGTCAGGAACGAACCACGCCATGAGCAAGGTTAGCGACTGGGTACAGAAGGGCTGGTACAAGGGGAGTGTCTGGCTGAAGCCATTGCGGCCCCTCTCCATGCTGGTGTCCTATGAGGCGCGTCGCCGTCTGGAGCAATTTCAGAAGCATCGTCAGCAACCTCCTGTACCGGTGTTGGTGGTAGGTAATATTACCGTGGGTGGCACCGGCAAGACGCCACTGGTGATCGCCCTGGTGCAGGCCGCCCAACAGCGTGGCCTCAAGGTCGCGGTTGTGTCACGGGGCTATGGCGGCCGGGTGGAGCAGTATCCGATCACGGTTAGTGCAGACAGCATTGCGCTGGATGTGGGTGATGAGCCGGTGCTGATTGCCCGCCGGACAGGTGCGCCAGTGATTCTCGATCCGGATCGTCGCAATGCCATGGACGTGGCGATCAACAGCGTTAATCCTGACCTGATCATCAGCGATGATGGTCTGCAACACTATGGCCTGCCGCGCAGCGCCGAGGTGGTGGTGATCGATGGCCAACGAGGCCTGGGCAACGGGCGTTGCCTGCCGGAAGGGCCGCTGCGGGAGCCGCCGTCACGACTCAAGGAAGTGGATTTCGTTATCAGTACCGGTGGCGGCTGGAGCGGAGCGCATCCGATGATCATGCGGCCCGGTGAGGTCGAGAATCTCGCCACTGGTGAGACGCTGGATGTCCGGGCGTTCCTGCGCGACTATCCCCATGTCCATGCCGTAGCCGGGATCGGTAATCCGCGCCGCTATTTCAATTTGTTAAACATCATCGGCCTGAACGCCCAGCCTCATATCTTTCCTGATCATCATGCCTACCAACCGGCGGATCTGGCATTTTCCGATGGCTTGCCGGTACTGATGACCGAGAAGGATGCAGTCAAATGCGCGGCCTTTGCTGAACCGAACTGGTGGTTCCTGCCCGTGGAAGCAGAATTGCCGGACGGGCTGCTGGACCAGATGCTGGATCGGGCGCTTGGGGTGGATGGGAAGGAGAGTTGAAAGTTTAAAGTTCAAAGTTGAAAAGCGCGGGAAAGGACGATGACTCCGGATGTGCCTTGCCCGCGCACTGGCCAGCGCGAAAAAACCATGCTCTCAGACTAACTCGGGACTATCTTCGCGTTTCAACTTTGAACTTTAAACTTTCAACTCGCTCCTGATTGTCATTACTGCATGTTGCGTGATGCGTGCAGCATGAAGCGTTTCATTTAACGAGGTTTTCATGAGTTTTTATGTGGTGGTGCCGGCGCGTTATGCGTCGACCCGGCTTCCAGGTAAACCGCTGGCTGATCTTGCCGGCAAGCCAATGGTGGCCAGGGTGGCAGAGCGCTGTCAGAGCAGTGAGGCGGCCAGTGTCTATGTGGCCACCGATGATCAGCGGATTGAGACTGCCCTCGACGGGCTGGTGCCAGTGGTCATGACTCGCGAAGACCACCCCTCCGGTACGGACCGGTTGCAGGAGGTGGCGGTCAAACTGGGACTGGCGGACGACGACATTATCGTCAATGTGCAGGGCGATGAGCCGCTGATTCCGGCCGCGGTGATCAATCAGGTGGCCGCCAATCTGGCCGCTAACCCGGATTGCCAGATGGCGACCCTGTGTGAGCCCATCGAACACAGTGATGACCTGTTCAATCCCAATGTGGTGAAGGCGGTCTTCGATGCCAATGGCAAGGCTCTGTACTTTTCCCGTGCGCCGATTCCCTGGCACCGTGATGCCTTTGCCGAAGGCGGCCGTGATATCTCCGGGGGCCAATGGTGGCGCCATATTGGTATCTACGCCTACCGGGTGGCGTTCCTGCATCGTTATGTGACCTGGGAGCCCGCCAGCCTGGAGAAGCTGGAATCCCTGGAGCAGCTGCGCGCCATGGCCAATGGTGAATCCATACACATCGCGCCCTCCTGCGAGGCGGTGCCCGGCGGTATCGACACCCCGGAAGATCTGCAGCGGGTTCAGGCCCTGCTGGCCGCGCAGGAAAAGGAGTGATGACGTGACGGTATCAGTTCTGTTTGTCTGCCTTGGCAATATCTGCCGCTCGCCCACTGCAGAAGTGGTGTTTCGTGACCGTGTTCGGGCTGCCGGGCTGGAAGAACATATTCTTATCGATAGTGCCGGTACCGGCGACTGGCATATCGGCCGTGCTCCTGATCCGCGCACCCAGGATGCGGCTGCCACCCGTGGCTATGACATGAGCAGCCTGCGGGCACGCCAGGTCTCCGCCGCCGACTTCGAGCAGTTTGATGTGGTGTTGGCCATGGATGATGCCAATTTGGTGGACTTGCAGGCCATGCAGCCGAGTGATTCCGCTGTCACACTCAAGCGATTTCTGGACTATGCCCCGCACACCTCTATCCGTGAAGTGCCGGATCCCTATTACGGCGGTGAGGATGGCTTTGCCCAGGTATTGAATCTGGTGGAAGAGGGAGCGGAAGGCCTGCTTGAGGCCTTGCGGGAGCGCTTGTGAGTCCATTGCTGGAGCACAATGCTGACCTTTCCGGCCTTAATACCCTGGGGTTGCCAGCGCGGGCGACCTGTCTGGTGCGTCCGCAAACCCTGGATGAGCTGGAGCAGGTGCTGGCGGAGCGGGACCCGCAAGCGCCCGTTCATGTGATCGGCGAGGGCAGTAATCTGGTTATCCAGGACGATCTACCCGGGCTGACGATTGCCCTGGCTCTTGATGGCATGATCAAGGTTCGGGAAGACCAGGAGCATGTCTGGGTAGCGGCGGGCGCCGGCGTGCACTGGGATGATCTGGTGGCCTGGACGGTGGAGCAGGGCTGGCAAGGACTGGAAAACCTGTCCCTGATTCCCGGCACTGCCGGTGCCGCTCCTTACCAGAATATCGGTGCCTACGGAGTGGAGCTTGCTCAGGTGCTGGAGCAGGTGACGGTGATGGAAATCGCTACCGGCAAGGTTAGCCATTATTCGGCGCAAGAATGTGATTTCGCCTACCGGGACAGTCGTTTCAAGGGCCGCGACAAGGGCCGTTTCATCATCACCGGCATTGAGCTCAAATTGAACCGGCAAGCCCGCTGCAACATCAGTTATGGCCCGCTTAAGCAGCATTTTAATGACCTGCCCGCTGATGCGGTGACCGCTGCTGCAGTACGCGAGCAGGTCATCGCCATCCGCCAGAGCAAACTCCCGGATCCGGCCGTGCTGGCCAATGCCGGCAGTTTCTTCAAGAACCCGGTGGTGTCTGCAGAGAAGGCCCAGAGCCTGACGGCGGCATTTCCGCAGCTTGTTGCCTATCCCCAAGCTGAAGGCGTGAAGCTGGCGGCAGGCTGGTTGATTCAGGCGGCGGGGTGGAAGGGTAAAAGGCTGGGGCCGGTCGGCATGCATAGCGAGCAGGCGCTGGTGCTGGTCAATCACGGCGGCGCCACCTCTATTGATGTGCTGGCGTTGGCTGCTGCCGTCAAGCAGGACGTCTGGCAACGCTTTGGTGTGCAGCTGGAGCAGGAGCCGGTTGTGCTACCCTGAACAGAGCGGGGCCAACGGTTTGTCCCAAGGAGAGGCGTGCCATGAGTGAGCGTGATCGAGTCTTTCAGGTGTCCAGCAACCGTGGCTCGGGCCGTCACCGGGTACGCTATGTGGAAGGGTCTGCACCCGAAGTCGGCGAGTGCCGCCTTTGTGTTGGCAGCCTGGCGGATCACCCCGAGATCCTCTTTACCCGATTACCTCATGATCGCGATCCCCGGCCGTTGCTGATGCAGCATCCAGGCTATCCTTTCCATCGCACCTGAAACTCGAGATTCGCTTCTGGAATCCTTGCCAGGCCGAGGAAATGCGTTTCGAGTTACGAGAAGCGAGTTTCGAAAGGCAAAACCTTAAACCCCGTGCCTGGTTGTCGTTTTTTGATCTTCGAAACTCGGTACTCGAAACTCGCATCTGGAATCCTTACCTCGCTTTGGCTCGGATCGCCTGCAGGCAGGCTCCTTGTATCTCTCCACGAGTGCTGATTAGCTACCAGCACTCACGGGTCGGGCTGAAGCCTGGCAGGCTCCTGAGGACATAGATCCTGTGCTGTAGATCTGGCTCCG
>NZ_JALKBH010000029.1 GCF_023016115.1 Alcanivorax sp. S6407 | reverse complement strand
TCAAGCTGTTCGCGAGCGACCGCACAGCGAGGACAGCGAAGTCGCCGAACCGGCACGTCCAGCCAGACCTTGTACTCGAAGAGGTCACGATCACGGACTCGTCGCACGGTGGTGTCGTGGATCTTCTGGCAGGGTTGGCGGCAATGCTGACACCGGGGAGGCCTGTCAGGGTCGGGAATCAGCTCAATCAGGCAGTGCGAATCAGCGAGTTGAGTGCATCGGGCAGGCAAAAAGCCTTCCCAGCAAAAG
>NZ_JALKBH010000028.1 GCF_023016115.1 Alcanivorax sp. S6407 | reverse complement strand
CGCCTTTCCCTCACGGTACTGGTTCACTATCGGTCAGCCAGGAGTATTTAGCCTTGGAGGATGGTCCCCCCACATTCAGTCAAAGTTTCACGTGCTCCGACCTACTCGATTTCACTTGATCAGATTTTCGGATACGGGGCTATCACCCACTATGGCCGGCCTTCCCAGACCGTTCTCCTAATCATTCACAAGCTTAAGGGCTAATCCGCGTTCGCTCGCCGCTACTGACGGAATCTCAATTGATTTCTG
>NZ_JALKBH010000027.1 GCF_023016115.1 Alcanivorax sp. S6407 | reverse complement strand
TTGGAATCGATGTTAGCAAGAAGAAACTCGACACACTTTGGCTTCGCCAAACCCAACCCCAGAAGGTCAAAACACGGGTTTTCCAAAATACCCGTGGCCAAGAGCAGACTGTTGTTCAATGGCTACTCAAACAGACCGGGGCCAAGCCCTCCGAGATTCATGTGGTCCTGGAGGCCACCAGTGTTTACCACGAGAACCTGACCTATGCCCTCCATGAAGCGGGCATGCAGGTCTATGTCGCCAACCCGG
>NZ_JALKBH010000026.1 GCF_023016115.1 Alcanivorax sp. S6407 | reverse complement strand
CGGGTCTAATCCCAGCAACTAAACGCCCTATTAAGACTCGGTTTCCCTACGGCTCCCCTAAACGGTTAACCTCGCTACTGAAATTAAGTCGCTGACCCATTATACAAAAGGTACGCCGTCACCCCACAAGAGGGCTCCGACTGCTTGTACGTACACGGTTTCAGGTTCTATTTCACTCCCCTCTCCGGGGTTCTTTTCGCCTTTCCCTCACGGTACTGGTTCACTATCGGTCAGCCAGGAGTATTTAGC
>NZ_JALKBH010000025.1 GCF_023016115.1 Alcanivorax sp. S6407 | reverse complement strand
AAAAAAGGTTCATCGCGGATTAGCGGGAACGAATGAGGTGGCGGCGAGTGATCCGAGTTAAGTTGTTTGTGCGACCAAGCAACCAGACAAGGACACCGCCGCCATGCTCGATGCTACGATCCCCGGCTTTTGCTGGGAAGGCTTTTTGCCTGCCCGATGCACTCAACTCGCTGATTCGCACTGCCTGATTGAGCTGATTCCCGACCCTGACAGGCCTCCCCGGTGTCAGCATTGCCGCCAACCCTGCCAG
>NZ_JALKBH010000024.1 GCF_023016115.1 Alcanivorax sp. S6407 | reverse complement strand
CTTATAACTGCGATGGAGAGACGGAGAAGGCTATGCCTACCGGGCGTTGGTTGTCCCGGGGAAAGGTTGTAGGCTGAGGTGTTAGGCAAATCCGGCACCTTAAGGCTGAGAACCGAGACCACTGGTCCTTTGTGACCGGGAAGTGGTTGATGCCATGCTTCCAGGAAAATCTTCTAAGCTTCAGGTTATAAGGAACCGTACCCCAAACCGACACAGGTGGTTGGGATGAGTATTCTAAGGCGCTTGAGAGAACTCGGGTG
>NZ_JALKBH010000022.1 GCF_023016115.1 Alcanivorax sp. S6407 | reverse complement strand
GAAGTAGTTAGTCTAACCTTCGGGAGGACGATTACCACGGTGTGGTTCATGACTGGGGTGAAGTCGTAACAAGGTAGCCGTAGGGGAACCTGCGGCTGGATCACCTCCTTAACGACAAAGATCTTCGTCCTGTTCAGGGCCCACACGTTTGCTTGTCTAGTTGTTACCGGCAAGAAGCCGGAAACAAGTGATTCCTACGGGATTATTTGTTTCCGGTTTTTTAATCGGTCTCATATTTGATGATATGAGAAGCTCTTTAAAAATTTGGGAAATGAGAAGTCCAAGTATTCATTGAGAATGCAAGCGTTAGAGACTTTCTGACACTTGTGTCTTTATGGTGAATCGTTATCACGATGAATGACCTGGGCGGT
>NZ_JALKBH010000021.1 GCF_023016115.1 Alcanivorax sp. S6407 | reverse complement strand
CGCCTTTCGACAAATCCTCCATCACCGCCCAGGTCATTCATCGTGATAACGATTCACCATAAAGACACAAGTGTCAGAAAGTCTCTAACGCTTGCATTCTCAATGAATACTTGGACTTCTCATTTCCCAAATTTTTAAAGAGCTTCTTATACCATCAGATATAAGACCGATTAAAAAACCGGAAACAAATAATCCCGTAGGAATCACTTGTTTCCGGCTTCTTGCCGGTAACAACTAGACAAGCAAACGTGTGGGCCCTGAACAGGACAGAGATCTTTGTCGTTAAGGAGGTGATCCAGCCGCAGGTTCCCCTACGGCTACCTTGTTACGACTTCACCCCAGTCATGAACCACACCGTGGTAATCGTCCTCCCGAAGGTTAGACTAACTACTTCTGGTGCAATCCACTCCCAT
>NZ_JALKBH010000001.1 GCF_023016115.1 Alcanivorax sp. S6407 | reverse complement strand
CCCTGGGAACTTGATTCCCCTGAAGGGCCGTTGAAGACCACAACGTTGATAGGCTGGGTGTGGAAGCGTTGTAAGGCGTGAAGCTAACCAGTACTAATTGCCCGTGAGGCTTGACTATATAACACCAAAGCAGTCCCGTGACTCCATCGAGTCAGGACAGCGTAAAGACAGTGTGTCAGAAGTCAGCTTGCTAACAATGAATAGCAAACTTCTTATTCCCAATTTGGCTTTGCCGGTCAGTCAAGTAGTCGACCGGTAAGGCAACTTATTTGGTCCTCCTGAGAGAGTTCAGGAAAACCAAACCAGTTTGCCTGACGACAATAGAGTGTTGGAACCACCTGATCCCATGCCGAACTCAGAAGTGAAACGACACATCGCCGATGGTAGTGTGGGGCTTCCCCATGTGAGAGTAGGTCATCGTCAGGCTCTTAAACCAAACAAAAGACCCCCGCCACGAAAGTGACGGGGGTTTTTTGTTTGGTTTAGGAACACGAGGAACTCCTCTCCCTACCTCGCGACGAAGTCGCCATGTGACACCCGATGTACCGAAGGTGCCAGGGTGAGGCGCCGCAGGCGTCCCGAAGGGATAGCGAGCTCGCTCGCTACCTAAGTAGGTCATGACACGCCAGACGCATCACGCATCACGCAACACGCCCAAAACCCAAAACCCAAAAACCTTCGCGTGCAGGCACGCTCCCACAGCGGCAAGGTGGCAAGGGCGTTTCAGCTATCCCAGGCCATCACCATCCAAGCATAAGCACCTGCGAAAACACGGCATGCGCCTTCCTGATGCGCCAGTGCTCACCGATCCTGCGAAAGACCAAGGATCGCCAGCAGGCTGGCTCCTACGGCGGGGATAAGCTGGCGCAGGTGTACTGATCACAGCCTCCCTTATTCTCAAGCTCATGCCTGTACCAGTAGGAGTTCATGCTCGCATGACGATGCCGCCGTTATGGTAACTCCGGATTACGGATCTCCTCTCCCAGCGATCGAATCAGCTTAAGCGGTGTCTTGAGCCAGGCAAAAAAAACGGAAATACCCAAGGGTATTTCCGTTTATGGTTGCTGCATCCGCCCCATGCCACAAGGCAGGGTATGTTTTGTCCGGAATGGTTAATGGTTACGGATTGTCGTCCACGTTGTCATACATCATGTAGCGTGCCGTTTCATACTCGCCACGAGCCAGATCGAAAAGTTTCTTGAAAACTTCTGGATGCTCCGCTGACACGTCCTGCTTGGGCGTATCACTATGCATGTCGTGCAGGGTAGCGTTGCTGCCGTCATCGTTCATGCGCACGAAGAAGTCCCTGGTGACCATGCCATAGACCGGGTGGGGGCCTTCCAGCAGGACGACAAAATTGGCTCTGTCGCCTTCAGGGGCTGGAATCTGGAAATCCCGGCCCAGTGTGGTGTTGCGGTAGTTGAGACCAACCAGGCCAGCCACCGTAGGCATCACATCCACAAGACCTACCGCTTCTTCAATGACCCGTGGTTTCAGGTAGCGAGGGGCATAGATGATGTGGGGGACGTGATTACTCTCCAGGCCGAGTTGCTCCATGGCGGGGGGCATATGGGGCAGGGTGGTAATACGGTTATTGTGGTCACCGAAGAACACGAAAATTGTGTTGTCGTAATAAGCACTTTGCTCTGCCATTTTCATGAATTCGCCCACGTTGTAATCCAGCAGGCGGACGGCATTGAACTGGGCGGCACTGCGGAAGCCGTGGCCGGCCAGTTCTTCGTCGCTCAAATCGGTACGGGCCTGGAAGTCACCATTGTTTTCGGGAATGGTGAACGGCCGATGGTTGCCTGCGGTCTGGATAAAGGCAAAGAAGGGCTGATCATCTGGCAGGGCATTCAGCTTGTCATTGCTCTCTCGGAACAGGTCGAGATCGGAAATACCCCAGACGTCCACATTTCGGGACTGCCAGTCGCCTTCCTCATGCAATTCGAGACCATCAATACTTTGCTGTACCAGTCCGTCCAGGTTAGCCCAGCCTGCGTTGCCGCCAATGAAATAGAACTTCCGGTAACCCTTGAATTCATTCACCAGCATGCGCTGATGACTGGTCAGTGGATTACGGCTGGCACTTTCCGTGGGGGCCACATCAGGGATCCCGGTGAAGGTGGCCCAGATGGTTTTGGCGGTACCGGTAACTGGTACATAGAAATTCTTGAATAACCAGCCTTCTCGACCCAATCGGTCCAGATGCGGGGTGCTTTCGAAGGGAAGGCCATAGCTGCTTACCCGGCTGGCGCCGAGGGATTCCAGCATCACGAAGATCACATTGGGTGGCCGTTCATAGTCGAGCTTATGCCTCTGCACATGCACCATGCGCTCGAAGTTCAGGTCCTGTTGCAAGTCTTCTGGTATGGCAAGATGGTTTGCCATGAGAGGGTAGTATTCGGCGACCTGCTCCTTGTCATAGGGCGACACAGGGATCAGCAGGGAGTCACGGAAATAAAGCACTGGATTGAGCCCCAGTGCGCCGATGGCGCGGTCGCCGGAAACGAAAGCTTCACTCCAGCGTAGGGGAATGGGATTGAGGATGTTGATGTTGGCGACGCGGCCCATGATGGCGAAGAAGAACAGGGCAAAGCAGACCAGAAACCCTGCGCTTGCCTGAAGCCCGGAAATACCGGCAGGTGCGCGTTGCAGCAGCTTGCGCTCAGCGACACGGGCAAGCCAGTAGCTGCTGGCTACACTGACCGTCAGGCCAATTACGATCCAGATTACCGGGTAGCTTTGCCATACCATCAAGGTAGAGTCGCGGGTGTCCTGCAAAAAGCGCAGGGCGGTTACATTCAGGCGCTCACCGAGATAGGCGTAGTGTCCGAAATCGAAAATATAGGTAAGCCCCATGAGTGTCAGGGAAACAATCAGGTAGGCATGCGCAAGAAAACGCATCAGTGCGCTATTGATCAGATTGAAAAAAGGCAGGTAGGCCAGCGCTGCCAGTGGCAGCATCATCAAGAGTGCAAGGCGCAGATCAAAGCGCAGGCCGACGCCGAGCGCATCGATAACTGCGCTCTGGTCGATGCCGGGAGTCGTCGGGACTTCAGAAAAGCCGAAATAAAACAGCGCGCGCAGTATGACCATTAACCCGAAAAACAGGGCGGTAACAGCCAAAAGGTACTGCAAGCGACGGGATTTCAACCAGGACATTGAGTTCTCCAACTGGTGAAACGGAAAAATAGGCGCCTATGCTACCGTTAAGCGGCCTGTTTCGCATGGCAAAATCGCCACCGCCGCAAGGCGGCACAGATTGCCACGGATTTGTCCTGATTGTGCCTTCAAGCCGCTGGCGGGGGATGGTTTACTGCGTTCACGCAGATTGTGGGACCGAGTTATGACGTTTGATGAAGTATTGGCCTCCATTGATGGCAAGGGGCATGGCATTTTGCCGGAGGGCTGGGGGCAGGGACGGGCTCTGTTTGGTGGCCTTGTCGGTGCCGTCTTGTTTGATCACCTGGAAAAGAGTGTGGCTTGTGGACGTCCGTTACGCAGCTTTTCACTGTCGTTCGTGGCCCCTGCGGTCGCCGGGCCGGTGGTGTTGTCCTCTGAAGTGTTCCGTGAAGGGAAATCGGTGATGCAGGCTATGGTCACTGCCCGTCAGGAAGATCAGGTCGTGGCTGCCATGCTGGTCAGTCTTGGTGCCGCCAGGGACTCGTCTGTATGTGTGGCGGCGCCCACATTGCCTAAGATGAAGACGCCTGAAGAGAGTCTGAGGTTCCCCAATATCAAGGGCGTAACCCCCGACTTTCTCAATCACTTTGATATGCGCTACGGCCAGGGACAGCCGCCATACAGTGGTAGTGATGACGCCAGTTTTTGTGGCTATATGGGGTTTTGCGAACCTCCACAGACTATGACCACAGCTGCGTTGATCGCTCTGGTGGATACCTGGCCACCATCCGTGTTGTCGATGTTGCGTACACCGGCACCGGCCAGTTCGTTGACCTGGACCATGGATCTACTGGATGACCCGGCAACCCGTCCTGCAGATACCCTGTGGCGCTATCAGGTTGAGACTGACCAGTGCAGTGAAGGTTATGGCCAGAGCCGTGCCTGCATCTGGGATGCGCAAGGCAAGCCGATGGCGCTGAGCCGGCAAACCTTTACGGTGTTTGCATGAAGCCGGCCTTACCTGCGATCACTCCATCTACCCCGGGGCCATTGGTGCCGCGACGCGGCCACTGGCTGTTAGCCGCGCTTGGGCGGTTGATACTGAAACTGATGGGCTGGCGCATCGTGGGTGAATTGCCCGATGTTCCCCGTGCCGTTCTGGCTGTGGCGCCACATACCTCCAACCTGGACGGCCTGGTGGGGGTCAGTGCGATTCAGGCGTTGCGTGTGAATGTGCGCTTTATGGCCAAGCACACCCTTTTTGAGGGACGCATGGGCAAACTGATGTACTGGCTTGGTGGTATCCCTGTGAACCGTGATGATGCCAGTGACCTGGTAGAGCAGACCGCCCACGCCATGCAGAAAGCGCCTTGCTGGCTGGGAATCGCGCCGGAAGGTACCAGAAAGGCTGCGCAGCGATGGAAGACAGGCTTCTACCGTATTGCCGAAGCCCAGAGCATTCCCATTGTGGTGCTGGGATTCTGCTATCAGCGTCGCCAGGTACGGGTAGTGGGAAGTCTGATACCCACAGGGGATATGGAAGCGGACCTGAACAGGATGGTCGTGATGCTGGCTGATATTGTTCCGCGTCATCCGGCACTGTTGTCCGGGCCGTTCAAGAATCTGTCACGCTGATACTTTCCGTCATGTGTGCCAAATGTACAGAGACCGTTTCTGTGAGTTGATTATGGGCCTTACTCCGAGCACTATTTCCTGCAGCAGGGCAGGGAGCTGCCTGGTCGATTTTTGAACCCATAACAGGAATAAACATGACTGATATCGCTCGCTTTGAACAAGCCCAGAAGGACGTTCAGACCCTGGACCGCAAGCCTTCTAACGATGATCTGCTGTTTCTCTATGCCCACTTCAAGCAGGGTAGTGAAGGGGATGTCAGCGGCAAGCGCCCGGGCATGCTGGATGTGGTCAAGCGCGCCAAGTACGACGCCTGGGCCAAGCTGAAGGGGCTGGATGCGGATGCTGCCAAGCAGAAATACATCGAGAAAGTGGATGCCCTACTTGTATCCCACAAGGGATGATGGCGAACGATTTCCACTGTTTTGCAGCAACTGGGCAATGCCCAGTTGCGCCTCCCCGGCCAGGTTGCGGTAGTACCTTTTAAGTTCTGGCACTTCCTCTTTCAGCGCTGCTCGGACCTGCTCTCTGGCTGCCGCTATGGCCTGCCCCAGTTTTGCCTTGTCGGCTTCCATTTGCTGTTTCTGTTGCACCAGTTCCGGCGGCAGTGCAGTAGAACCCAGAGAATCGAGGCGCTGCTCAAGTCGGGCAAGGCGATCGCGAGCGTCATCCAGCCGCTGCTGCAACTCGATCATCTTCGGCGCGTTGGCGAGAACCCTTTCCAGATCGGTGATTTCCTGCTCGGTGGCCTTTCTCTCCAGCTCCGCCGCCTTGCGGAAGGCTCCATTGGAGAGATCCCGAGCCGATGCATGCTCAATGGCACTATCGAGGGTGCTTTCACGGCTTTCAAGGCACCGCTGCTGGTGTCTGGCGGAGATCAGCTGGCGGGTTGCATTCAGTACCTGGCTTTCACTGTCGCGAACCAACGCGAGCACAACCTGGTCCATCACCGTGGTGCTGTTGCCTGCCACGCTGTTGGTCAGGGCACGGTACAAACGGTCTGGCTGATTTTCCAGTTCCTCCAGCGCTTTCATGTTCTCTGCGGCCTTGTTCAGGGCCAGCTTGTAGACCGGAAGCGCCTGCTCCACTGCACCCTGTCTGCGCCAGTCGTCTCCTGCCAGTACCAGCCCGGAGACTGCGCGGGGATTCCCGGGAAAGCGCGCGGCGATGCGCAGGAACCAGGCTCTGGCCCGTTCCCGGTCGCCATCCTGGCGATAACTTTCGGCCAGTAGCAGGGCGGCATCTACGGCTGCGGGGCTGTTCTGCTCGATGCGGGAGAGCTGTTCACGGGCAAAGGTGGTATCGCCATCGCGTAGTGCCAGAGCTGCCAGGCGAAGCCGCGCATAGTTGCCAAGGATGGGCTTGTTGATGCTCCCGGTAGCCGTGTTGTACTCCACCAGGGTGGGCGCCTGCTGTTCGGCGGCGGGTTCATCAAGCAGGCTGACCAGGGTACGGTCGGCATTTTCCAGAGAGGCGAGTGTGAGTGCCGGCTGGCTGCCTTCCTGGCATGTAGACCCGTGGCTGAATGCGGCTGTAGCGAGTAGCACAGCCGTGAGCAGGGCCTTGATGGGCTGTCTGTTTGCGTCCATGACTCACATTTATTGTTGTTGGTTTTGATGCATGGATGGTGCACTTGCCAATTCAGCATAACAGGAATTGGATCACACAAATTGCCCCAATTTGTACACTTGATGGAATATTGGTACCTGGGTGGGGGAGCGATTGTGATCAGACTGGCACCAATATCGGTAGCTGGCCTGAAGAGCTGGTGATATCGGCTTATCCGTCGCCTACTGCCGTTATCCGAGACGGACCAGTTTGCGGACCGCACGCCAGCGATTGACCAGCAGGGAAAGGAAGATCAGAGAGCAACCCAGGCCCTGTAGCAGAGACATACTCTCAGCAAACCAGAAGGCGGCCATCAGCGCGGTCCACATGGGTTCCAGCACCATAATCACTACTCCGTGACTTTGTAACGACAGGCTCTGGGCGTAGGTCTGCACCAGAAAGCGCATGGCCGTGCCCACGGTGGCACTGAGTACAATCCACATGGCCAGGGTGCCAGTCATGCCAGCAAGGGCGTCTTTCCAGGGCTCGAAGATCAGCGACAGGGAACCCGTTACCAGCCCGACCACTGCCAGTACTACGGTGGTCAGGGCCAGTGCGGGAATGCGTTGCTGCTCTACCGTCTCTCCGTTGGCCCGGCGAATGGCCACCGTGTTGGCGGCACGGGTATTGAGATTGAAATAAAGTGCGAAAATGGCGGCGGCGGTAATGAACAGTAACTGGCCTGCTTCCAGATGCAGACCGCGTTCCAGTGAGAGCAGGGCCAGGCCAATGACCGCCACCGGCAGCGCCAGCCAGGTACTGGCGGGAACCGACTCTTTGAAAAACACCCTTCCCATCACCGGCACCAGTACCACGCCAAGGCTCGTCAGAAAGGCCCCTTCCCCTACGTGGGTGGCAAATGCCAGACCCAATACCCAGAAACACATGGCTATACCGAACACCAGCCCGACGCGGGCGCAACGCCACAGTTGCGCTCTATCCAGGCGAGCCAGCTGAGGGAACGCCACCAGACTCAACAGCAGCGATGCCAGCAGAAAACGCAGGGACATGAAAAGGAGTGGTGGCATGGCCAGCACGGCTTCCCGGGAGAACATCCAGCTGATGGCAGCCAGCAGGGTGACCAGCAGCAGCAGGGCATCGGCTTTGTTGGCTTGGCTGAGGGGCACGTTGCGGGCTTCCATGAATGCGGGTGGCGGATGGTAGCATGGCCGACAGTAAAACCAGGATTCTGTCAGCGCCATAACCATGGCCAATCAGGCCAGATTGTTATGAGGATGCTGGCAGGCAAGCGTGCCTGTAATCCTGTAATGAGCGTCAACCATCAGGGAGAGCCCCATGCTGACTGCATGGCGAAACTGGCGTGATGCCAGACGGGTCAAGAAAATGGGCTATACCCGCGCCCAGTGGGAAGCCGCCGTAGCGGACTGGCCGGTGATGACGCGCTACCAGGGTCAGGAGCGTGAGGCCCTGATGGCACTGACTTTTCGATTTCTGGCCCGCAAGAGTATGGCGCCTGGGGGTAATTTTGCCATTACGGATGCCATGTGTCTGAAGGTAGCCACCATGGCCTGTGTGCCCATCCTCAAGCTGGGCCTGGACTGGTACAACGGTTGGTATACGGTAATTCTCTATGAGAGTGCCTTCATTCCCAATCGTCCGCATCGAACTGCGGATGGTGTGGTCCATGCGCGTGGCCCGGTGCTTTCCGGTGAAGCCTGGCAGCAAGGGCCTGTCATTCTTTCCTGGGAGGACGTGTGCAAGTCAGGCGATGCCAGTAATGTGGTGATTCACGAGATGTCCCACAAGCTGGATATGCGTCATCAGGGGGCCAATGGTGCGCCGCCACTGCATGAGGGAATGAGTCCGCAGCAATGGCATGACATTTTCAGCAAAGCCTTCAAGGAATTGGAGCAGGACTATCACCAGCACCGTCATATGCCGGTAGATGCCTATGCGCTAACCGGCCCGGGGGAATTCTTTGCCGTTTGCAGTGAAGCCTTCTTCGAAGCGCCGCAACAATTGAAGCATGACTGGCCAGCGTTGTATCAGCTGCTTGCACGTTTTTACCGGCAGGGAGAGATGGGATGAAATATATTTTTGAGGTTACCGTGACACCCGGTTTTTCGGTGCAGGAATATGCTGCAGGCTGGGTGGAAGCCAGCCAGATTATCCAGCAGTCAGAAGGCGCACAGGGTACCTTTCTGCATCGAAAAATTGGTGCCCCGGATACGGTGCTGGCGATTGCCCACTGGGAAAGCAAGGCGCATCGTGATGCCAAGGATGACTGCCGTAGTGAGAGGGTCAAAGCGATCCTGGCGAAGCACGCCAGGGTGGTTTCTGTGAAGGTTATCGGGGAGTACGAGGATCCCGAGTGGCAGGTGCTTCCGGATCAGTTAAACCGATGACCACTGCTGCAGCTTCTGACGCAGCTGGTCGAGGGTAACCGGTTTGGCGATATGGTCGTCCATGCCACTGGCAAAGCAGCGTTCCCGGTGTTCGGTGGAGGCATGGGCCGTGAGTGCCAGGATGGGAATCCGCGGATGGTTTTCCCTGTTTTCCAGTTGGCGTATCAAGGCTGTGGTCTGATAACCGTCCATGTCAGGCATTTCACAATCCATCAGGATAATGTCCGGGCTGACTGACTGGGCTTGAAGCTTTTCCAGGGCTTCTGCCCCGCTACTGGTGAGGGTGGCGCTGACTGATAGTTGCTTCAGCAGGGCACCAATAACCATCTGGTTGACGGCGTTGTCCTCGACGACCAGGACTTGCAGGTTTGCCAGTTTCTGCCCTGTCACTGGCGGGTGTTGGGTCGCATCCATGACGCTGCGTTTGAGGGGGAGGCTCAGGGTAAAGGTAGACCCTTTGCCTGGTTCGCTGTGAGCTTCCAGCCGTCCTTCCATGAGCTCTGCCAACTGGCGGGAGATCGCCAGTCCGAGTCCTGTCCCGCCGTATTTACGTGAAGTGGAACTGTCTGCTTGCTGAAAGGAGGTGAACAACATGCTGACTTCCCGGTCGTTCATGCCAATGCCCTGATCTGTGACCTGACAATGCAGCAGGATGACTTCGGGGTTACGGGTTCGACCGGCTTCTGCACGCAGTGTTACCGTGCCTTGCTCGGTAAACTTCACCGCATTGGAAAGCAGGTTCAGCAGTATCTGGCGTAATCGTGTTGGATCGCCTTTAACCCATGCAGGCAAGCTTGCGTTCCAGTCACTGACCAGGCGAATGCCTTTCTGTTCAGCATTGGCGTGGAAGATCATCAGGCAGTCTTCCAGCAGTTTATGCAGGTTGAACGTGCTGACTTCCAGCTCCAGCTTTCCAGAACTGATCTTGGAGAAATCAAGGATGTCATTGATGACGTTGAGCAAGCTGTTGCCAGCACTGTAGATGGTATCCATGTAATTACGCTGGGTGGCATCCAGTCGCGTACTTCTCATCAACTCAGCCAGTCCGAGGACGGCGTTCATGGGGGTACGAATTTCATGGCTCATCTTGGCCAGGAAGTCGCTTTTGGCATCGTTCTCTGCCTGCGCGCGGATGATTTCTTTCTGTCGCTGCAGGGTTTCCTTTTTCAGGCTTCGCAACCGATAGGCGAGGCCGAACGACAGCAACACCTGTTGCAGTACCAGTCCAAGCTGAACCCCAATGATATTGAGGATGCCGGGGAGGGTAATCACGCCGTAGGCGCCCAGGGACAGAAGGGCGACGGTGAGCAGGAACATGCTCCAGGCAAAAACAAAGATGCGTGCTTCAGGGTGCCCGCGATAAAGACTGTAGAGCCCGATAAATAGCAGCAGGGCAAGGGTGAGCAAAGCAACGACCCCTTGCAGTGGTGCAACGGTACCGGTTGGCGCTATCAGCAGGATTGCGATGATCATTGCCTGGATTGCCACAGCGGTAAGCAACAAGCGATCCAGCCAACGCCATTGAGCTGTGTTGAGAAAGTCGCGGGCAAACAGCAGCCCTGATAACAGTGTCAGGTAACCAAAAAGGTGATTGGCAGCTTGCGGAAGGATCGTGTCAGCGAACCATAATCGGTGAGCCACACCCTGAAGGCAGGCGATATAGAGGGTGGAGCAGGCAACATGAACTGTGTAGAAGCGGCTGCTTTTCTCTCTACCTCCCAGCCATAACACGAGGTGGTAGAAGAACAATCCGATCGCGATCCCATAGAAACCGCCCATCAACCATTCGTGAGCACTTTGTTGTTCAATGAAGTTGTCTCGACCACTGAGGCTCAATGGAACGGTCATGGCGCTGCTGATGCTGTAGACCCTCAGGTACAAAGTACGAGGCTCGTTGGCGGGCAGGGTAAAGGGTACGGTGAAGGTGCGCAGGCGTACCGGTCGGCTGGTGAAGGGGCGAGTGTCACCCATACGCCATGACTGGGTGGTAGTGCCGTCGGTGAGGAAAAAGTCCACATTGTCGAGAACGGCGTAGTCGACCTGCACCCAAAGTGGCAGTTCATCCATGCCGGTATTCTCGAGACTCACGCGAAACCAGCAGGCATCCTTGCGGTAGCCAAAGTTGATGCGACTCCGTTCCAGTGGTTGGTATTTCTGATGGCGTGCATCATTAAGCGTGGAGCGGCCCGTGCCATCGCACCAGCTCTGCATGTAGCGTCCCAGTTCGACAGTCTTAACAGGGTCATGGACTTCAAGGTGGCCAGCTCTGAGGGCGTGTATTGACAAGGCGTGTACAGGCAATGCCATCCCGATAAACAGGACTGCCAGCCAGAACCGTGTCATCGCCTTTCCCTTTGCCAAGACATCTCCTCGGGTTTTCTGGTTGCGCTGGATATTCGCAAAGGGTGCCAGAAAACCTGTTGTTATTATGTGACGGTTCGCGGTTAGGCAATTCGTCTGAGGGTTACAGGGACTGCATCATTGTGTCTTGGATTGAGGATAATCCTGTCCTGAGAACCGCGCAAAAGAATGGGAAGGATTTGCTGGTATCAGTTTGTAAGCTTCTCCCGCATGGTCGAACCAGCAGTATGAACGGGGTTCTTTATGCATAAAAAAAGCGAACCATGAGGTTCGCTTTTCATCTCTCGGCGTTAGCCATCCCATTCAGGGTGTGCCTTCCGGAAGGGTGATGTTCAGCTCGAGGATTTCACAACCGGAGTCGCGATCCAGCTGAATGTTGACCGCATCCTGATCGACAGGCACATATTTGCGTACAACCTGCAACAGCTCTTCCTGAAGCTGAGGAAGATAGTCCGGTCCGCCACGGGTGGAGCGTTCACGCGCTACAATAATTTGCAGTCGTTCCTTGGCCACCGACGCACTTGTCTGCTTCTTGGGAAGCAGATAACTGAAGATGCTCATCCTTAGCCCCCAAACAGTCGGCCCAGCAGACCTTTCTTGTTAACAGTGGTAAAGCGGTGTGGCAACTGGTCGCCCAGGAAGCGGGCCACTGCATCGCTATAGGCCTGACCGGCATCGGAATCAGTATCCAGAATCACCGGGCTGCCAGCATTACTGGCGTTCAATACGGCCTGGGATTCGGGGACCACGCCCAGCAGTTCGATGGCGAGAATTTCCTGCACATCTTCCACCGACAGCATCTCGCCTTTTTCTACCCGCTCCGGAGAGTAACGGGTCAGCAGCAGGCGGGCGGGGATATCACCGTTGCCTTGTTCGGCGTGGCGGGTCTTGCTGGCCAGGATACCGATCATACGATCGGAGTCGCGGACACTGGACACTTCCGGGTTGGTCACCACCACGGCCTCGTCGGCGAAATAGGCGGCCATCAGGGCACCTTTTTCAATACCCGCCGGGCTGTCGCAAATAATGTAGTCCATCTGCATGTCATCACGCAGGGCGTTGAATACGCCTTCCACGCCTTCCTGGGTGAGGGCGTCCTTGTCGCGGGTCTGCGAGGCCGGGAGGATGAACAGGTTGTCCACCTTCTTGTCCTTGATCAGCGCCTGCTTGATGTTGGCATCGCCATTGATCACGTTGACCAGGTCGTAGACCACACGGCGTTCGCAGCCCATGATCAGGTCCAGGTTACGCAGGCCCACATCGAAATCGATAACGGCAGTCTTAAAACCGCGCAGGGCAAGCCCGGTAGCCAGTGCTGCACTGGTGGTGGTTTTGCCGACGCCACCCTTGCCGGATGTCACGACCACGATCTTTGTCACGCTCTTCTCCTTACCTTCACAGTCCCTGAGCGCTATTTCAGCGCGGTAAAATGCATCGCCTCGCCCTGCAGGGACAGGTGCACAGGCTGGTTTCGGTGTGCATCGGGCAGGTCTTCGGCCACCCGATAGTGCCCGGCGATCGACACCAGCTCGGCATTGAGCTGCTGACAGAAAATACGGGCCGTAGTATCGCCCCTTACGCCGGCCATGGCCCGGCCGCGCAGGTTGCTGTAAACATGGATATTGCCTTCCGCCATGATTTCCGCGCCGGTGCTCACCGGCGCCAGTACGATCATGTCTCCCCGGCTGTAGACTTGCTGGCCAGATCGTACCGGCTGCTCCACCACCAGAGTCTCCACCCGCTCAGCAGCGCTGGCGTCGGGTTCGCTAGTGCCTTCCTGGCGCGGCGCTTCGGCACGGCGGGGGATATCGCGGCCGCCACTCAGGCTCAGCGTCCCAAGCCCCACCAGTGAGGCGGTGGCTTCATCAATACGTTCGTTACGTGCCAGCGCGACAAGGTTTACACCCAGATTGCGCAGGGTGTCCACGGCGGGCAGCAGGTTGGCGGTGTCGAGCTCCACATTGTCGGGGATGTCGATCACCACGGGAGCCTGTTGCAGCCATTCAGCCGCGTCGTCCAGTCGTTGGCTGATTTCCTGGTGCAGTTGATGGGCATCCAGGGTATTGAGCTGCAGGACCGTCATCATCAACATGCGGCCCTTGAATTCGAGTACCGATTTTTCTTCTACGACTGCTGTCATTCCTGACCTGTGTAGCTGGGCGAGGCGCTGGATGCGCGGGTAAAACCCGGAGGGGGCGAATTTCGCAAAGACTAGACCAAAGGGCCGGCGCGCGAAAGCGCCAAATGGGTGATAAGAATGTTAAATCTGCGTGTCGGGTGGATGACGATGATTCAACTGCCGGAAAAAGCAGCGTTTGTATAAAAAACGAACAGATCAAAAGTCGTCGAAGTGTGACCTGGTTGTATTTTGAACAAACCTTGGCGTAGGAGCGTCGCTTGCGGCGCGATAACCAGAACCTTTAAAGGCAATGTTCACCATAGAGTGCACACAGCACACAGAGATTCAACCCTATTTCATCAGTGATCTCTGTGCCCTCTGTGGTGAAAATGCTTTTGATCCCGGCTTGGGTTATCGCGCCGCGAGCGACGCTCCTACTGCTAGGTTGCGTTGATAATAGAGGCACTACATCACCGGTCTCTCCGCATGTACCTTCACCTTCTTCAGGTTCTTGTCGAAGGCATCGGTAAGCAGGCAGTCGTAACGCATGGCGTCGTACTCGTTGACGGCATCCACCTGGGATTCACTGATGATGCCCTTGGCGGCGGCGTCCTTGAGTTTGTCGATCACAGTCTTGCCCTCCAGCTGGCCTTTGCCTTCGGCCTTGAGGAAGGCGATCCAGGCCGGTTCCACTTCCAGCAGCTTGTTGTAAGTGGCTTCCACACGGCCGATGGCATCTTCCGGGTCCCGGGAAATGTAGGCGGGTTCCGCCAACGCATCACGAACAGAACTGGGAGCCATGATCATTTCCCCCAGCTGGCGGATCTGATCATCGCTGGGAGCCTGCGCCTTGCACGGACGACCCAATGGGAAGAACAGGCCTTTCAGCAGGTGGCCCAGACCGTAAAAGCCAAAGTTGCGATAAAAGTCTTCCAGCGAATCATGAGCCCGGCTGAAGGCCCGACGCAGTGCATAGCGGGCATGGGCGTCGTTGGCTTCATCGCGGGGCAGGGTGCCGTGATATTTCAGAATGGCACAGGCAATCAGCAGCTGACTGTGAACATCCCCCAGTCGGGCTGACAGCAGCTCTCTGCGTTTCAGATCACCGCCCAGCAGAGCCAGTGCCATATCCGCGGTGCTGGCCAGCACCGCGCTGTAGCGATTAACCAGTCGATACCACGGCGCGCTGAAGGCGTCGGCATTGGCTGGCGCATCGGAGAGGTAAGGACCGGTCAGGGCCTGAAGAACGGCGCTGCTGATATTGCCGAGTGTATGTCCGGCGTGCTTGAAGAACAGGGCATCAAAGTCCTGCAATCCCTTTTCCTTGTCATCGGCCTGGATGGCCTGCAATTCGTCATACAGGTAGGGATGACAGCGCATGGCGCCCTGACCAAAGATCATCAGCGAGCGGGTGAGGATGTTGGCCCCTTCCACGGTGATGGCAATGGGGGTGGACTGGTAGGGCAGCGCCAGGAAGTTGCGCGGACCCAACTGGATGCCGCGGCCACCGGCGATGTCCATGCCGTGGTTGATCAGCTCGCGCATCATTTCTGTGGAATGATACTTGGCCATGGCGGTCACCACGGACGGTGCGCCATCTTCCAGTGAGCGGGTCACCAGATGCCGGTAAGCTTCCAGCGTGTAGGCAATGGACGCCACTTCCGCGGAGGCTTCCTGCACGCCTTCAAATTCACCCACAGCCGTATTGAACTGGCGACGGATGCGTCCGAAGGCGCCGGTCATGCGATAACCCATTTCTCCGCTGGCCGTGGCCAGGGCGGGGAGGGAGACACCACGCCCGGCACCAAGACATTCAATCAGCATGCGCCAGCCCTTACCGGCCATGTCCGGGCCACCAATGATGGCGTCCAGCGGCACGAACACATCCTTGCCGTTGATGGGACCATTCATGAATGGGGAGCCCGGGTAGTGACGACGGCCAATCTCCACCCCCTTGGTGCTGGCGGGAATCAGGGCACAGGTAATGCCCAGTTCTTCTTCTTCACCGAGCAGGTGTTCGGGGTCATAAAGCTTGAAGGCCAGACCCACTACGGTAGCCACGGGGGCGAGAGTAATCCAGCGTTTGGCGAAGTTCAGGCGCATGCCCAGCACTTCCTTGCCATCGATCTTGCCCTTGCAGATGACACCTGTGTCCGGAATGGCGCCTGCATCGGAGCCGGCCTCCGGCCCGGTGAGACCAAAGCAGGGGATTTCGTCCCCCTTGGCCAAGCCGGGTAGCCATTGCTGCTTTTGTTCTTCGGTACCGTATTCGGCCAGCAGTTCACCGGGGCCGAGTGAGTTCGGCACCATGGCAGTGACCGCCGCGGTCAGCGAGCGGGTGGCAATCTTGCTCATGATGCGGCTCTGGGCATAGGGGCTGAACGCCTTGCCGCCGAATTCCTTCGGGATGATCAGACTGAAGAACCCCTTGTGCTTGAGGAAGTCCCAGACTTCCGGTGGCAGATCCTTGAGTTCGTGGAAGATCTTCCACTCGTCCAGCATGTCACACAGTTCCTGCACCTCATTGTCCAGGAAGGCCTGTTCTTCATTGGTAAGGGTGGTGAACTGGATATGAGAAAACTTTTCCCAGTCCGGACGTCCGGAAAACAGGTCGGCTTCAAACCAGGTGGTACCGGCTTCGATGGCTTCACGTTCGGTATCACCGATGGCCGGCATCACCTTGGCCAGGGCACCATAGACTGGTTTGGTCACAAAGCGCTGACGCAGATCCACATGATTGAGAAGGGTCACGCCTGCGGCCAGCACCAGTAACGCCAGTGGATTCACCAGCCAGGGGGCGAGAAAGGCGCTCAATAACCAGATAACGACGAAAACAACACTACCGATGCCACGACTGACCTGTTGATAGAACAGGGTCATGAGGGTGGCAATCAACACAACAATAGCCAGAAGGCTAAGCATGGTGGTCTCCTTTGCCTGAGTGAATACAATCCAGCGTACTCAGTGCCCATGCAGGCAGCGTGAAACCGTATCGTACCGATCCCGCGCTGAGGCAATGACACGGTGTCAGTCTACTCTCACTTGCTTTGCGGATGCACATCCACTTGCCTGCAAGGGCAGACATCGAATGCGACAGGCAACGTCGGATTTTGTTCACGTCATGCCTTACAATGTCGCGCATAGATAACGTGGCAGGAGTGCGTCCGTGCAGCAGAACAGTTTCATCGTGGAAGTGACCGAACAGAATATTCAGCAGGTGCTTGAGCAGTCCCGGCAGATTCCGGTACTGGTGAGCTTCTGGTCCAGCCGCAGCCAGCCTTCCTTGCAGATGGCGCCGGTACTGGAGAAGTTGGTCACTGAGTACCAGGGCAAAGTGATTCTGGCTACGGTCAATGCCGATGAGCAACAGATGCTGGCCAGCCAATTTGGTCTGCAGGCATTGCCCAGTCTCAAGCTGGTGTTCCAGGGGCAGTTGGTCAACGAGCTGGATGGCCCGCAGACGGAAGAGAGCCTGCGCCAGTGGCTCGCGCCGGTCGTGGATCCGGAAGCCGCCCAGGCCCAGCAGGAAGAGGGCTTTATCGAGCAGGTGCGCATGGCCATTGACGCCGGCCATGGCGAACAGGCGGAAGCGGCGCTGCGCCAGACTCTGCAACAGACACCGGACAAACATGCCATTCGCGCCCTGCTGGTGGAGTACCTGCTGGGGCAGGGGCAGCTGGATGAAGCCCAGTCGGTGCTGGCGGAAGTCACTGAAGATGCGGAGCCGCTGCGTCCGTTCCGTGCCCGCTTTGCGTTGCTGGAAAAACTGGAAGGGGCAGGGCAGAGCCTTAAGGATCTGGAGGCCAGGATTGCCGCCAGTCCCACTGCAGAAGACCTCTATGCCCATGGCCTGCAGGCTGCCGCCGCTGGCCAGTTCAAGGAGGGGCTGGAGTCATTGCTGGTATTGTTGCGTGACCACCGTGACTACAAGGATGGGGTAGCCCGATCCGCGTTGCTGGAAGTGTTCGAATGCCTGCCCAAGGGCGACCCGCTGGCCAGTGAATATCGCCGCAAGATGTTCAACTATCTTTACTAGTTAAAGACAAACCGGATCAGTTACCAGAGGCGCCTCCACGGCGCCTTTTTCTGTTTCTTTTGGGCTATTTTCCCATTTTTCGTATTTATTTGGTGCGCAAGAGAGCTGTTGACGTTTTTTTAGACAGCCAATGGCACTGTTTGGTGACGCTCTTCAGTTGTTTTGTGCGTCAAATGCGTGCAAAAAGATGGTGCGCAGGCCTGAATGTGCATTGATCTGGTGCGCTTTCTCGCTTTTTATGAGGTAACTGATTGATTTATATGTGTGAAATGTGTGGCCCGATTCTTGTATGCCCCTGACCGGTGCAAATTTACCGACACCGCTTTGTGTTGGTGCAAATTGTTGAGGACCAGGAGATAACCATGAAAATGCTGACTGCGGTGATCAAGCCGTTCAAGGCAGACGATGTGCGGGATGCGCTGGCCCAGATCGGGGTTCAGGGGCTCACCCTCACCGAAGTAAAGGGCTTCGGCCGTCAGAAGGGGCATACCGAGCTGTATCGGGGCGCGGAATATGTGGTGGACTTCGTGCCCAAGGTAAAGCTGGAGCTGGCGGTACGTGATGACCAGCTGGATCAGGCCATCGAGGCGATCATGTTGTCCGCCGGCAACGGCAAGATCGGTGACGGCAAGATCTTCGTTCAGGACCTGGAGCAGGTCATCCGTATCCGTACCGGCGAAACCGGTCAGGAAGCCATCTAAGGGGGAAGACATGAAAAAAATACTGGTTGCCTTGCTGATGCTGCCTTCACTGGCGCTGGCCGATGGCCTGGATGGCGGTGATACCGCCTGGATTCTGACTGCCACCGCACTGGTGCTGTTCATGACGCTGCCGGGCCTGAGTCTGTTCTACGGTGGGTTGGTGCGCAGCAAGAACGTGCTATCTGTACTGATGCAGTGTTTTGCGATTACCTGTGCCGTGTCGCTGGTGTGGCTGATTGGTGGCTATTCGCTGGCGTTTTCCGATGGCGGCAGCATGAATGCCTGGATTGGCGGGCTGCAGCATATGTTCTTTGATGGAATTACTCGTGAGACTCTGGAGGGGACGCTGCCCAAGAGCCTGCATGGGCTGTTCCAGATGACCTTTGCCATCATTACCCCCGCGCTGATTATCGGTGCCTTCGCCGAGCGCATGCGCTTCGGGCCGATGCTGGCGTTCTCGGTACTGTGGTTGCTGGCGGTCTACATTCCGGTGTGTCACTGGGTGTGGGGCGGTGGCTGGCTGGCCGAGCTGGGTGTGTATGACTTTGCTGGCGGTATCGTGGTGCATATCACTGCCGGTGTGGCCGCGCTGGTGGCGGCCAAGGTGCTGGGTAACCGCAAGGGTTTCCCGACCCAGGGGATGATGCCTCACAACATGACCATGACCGTGACCGGTGCCGGCATGCTGTGGGTGGGCTGGTTCGGTTTCAATGGCGGTTCTGCGCTGGCCGCCAATGGTGATGCCGCCATGGCCATGCTGGTGACACATATCTCGGCTGCTGCTGGTTCTCTGGCCTGGATAACCATGGAATGGAAGAAATTCGGCAAGCCTTCGGCGCTGGGTATCGCCACCGGTATGGTGGCGGGTCTGGGCACCATTACCCCCGCGTCCGGTTTCGTCGGCCCTGCGGCGGCACTGGTGATTGGTCTGTCGGCCGGTGTGATCTGCTTCTACGCGGTGATTTTCATCAAGCACAAGCTGCATATTGATGATTCTCTGGATGTGTTCCCGGTGCACGGTGTGGGTGGCATTCTCGGTACCTTGTTTGCCGGTGTGTTCGCTTCAACTGAACTTGGCCTGTTCTCAGGTTATGGTTTCGCCAAGCCTGAATACACCATGCTGGACCAGCTGGGGGTACAGGCGCTGGGTGTGGTCTCTACCTTTATCTACACCGCGGTCATTACCTGGGCGCTGCTCAAGCTGATTGGTCTGTTCGCCACCCTGCGTGTTGATGGGGATGAAGAGACCCAGGGGCTGGATATTGCCCTGCACGAGGAGCGCGGTTACGACCTGTAATCGACTCTCTCTGGCGTACAGACAGGAACCCGGCCTTGCGCCGGGTTTTTTTGGGCTGCTCTGCGGCTGTATCACGCTTCACGCAACACGACGCAGGCAAACCCGGGAAACCCCCTCTGTGAGAACACTTCTGCCTGCCCCTGAAGGGCGCAGGGGCTGGCGGCGGTCGGCTGCCCGGCAGGCGCCGGTCGGTCGTCCCGTTTTTTGTCCCCGCAGGACCCGCTTCACACTATTGCCACCCCCTGGGGGTTTCTATAAGGTACAGGTAAGTTTCGAACGCTCGTTTGAATTGGTCCTGTGGCCTCCTGCGAGGGGGCGTCGAAGCCATAACGATATTAAGGAGATAACAATGAGCCTGGAATTTTTGTCTGACGAGTGGTTTGCGAAGGTTAAGGAACTGCGTGATGCAGCGGGAGAGATTGCGGCTCCGGGTGCACTGGCTGAGCTGGTGATCAACATCACCGTTTCCCACGACCAGGGTGAGAAGCTGATGGCCCTGGTGGCCGGCATGATCGAAGAAGGTCATCACGACGCGGCAGAAACCACCCTGATCCTGCCTGCTGACCTGGCCAAGCGCATCTTTATCGAAGGTGACCAGTCTGCCGGTATGCAGGGCTTCATGAGCGGCCAGATCCGCATCGAAGGTGACATGAGCAAGCTGATGGTGCTGCAGACTGCACAGCCGTCTTCTGATCAGGTTGAGCTGATGAAGAAGATCCAGGAAGTGACTGTTTAATCAGGACACGCCTGATGCTGGACGCCTGAGGCCTGACGCCTCGAATTGTCCGGCGATCAAGGAAGCCCGCCCGGTTCTCCGGCGGGCTTCTTTGTGTCTGGGCATTGGGAGGATGCGCTGTAGGAGCCTGCCTGCAGGCGATCCGAGCCTTGGCGAGGTAAAAAGATTCAAGTTTCGAGTAACGAGTTTCGAAAGGCAAAAACCAGAATCTAGAGCCTGCCCGCCGGTTTTAGATTTTCGCAACTCGTTACTCGAAACTCGCTTCTGAAATCCTTACCTCGCTGAGGCTCGGATCGCTTGCAGGCAAGTTATTGGCTCCGCTCACCCCTTCGGGGCCGCACTCCGTGCGTTACTCCGCTGCGCTACGTTCCCACAGCAGGCTCTAGCCAGGGTTTTATCGATGCCAAAAGCCATCATGCATCTGGCGTCAGGCGTTCCGCATGATTCCGGTTCTGTATCGGAGTAGCCACCGCCACTTCCTGTAGCGGCAGCTGTTCCAGCCAGCCGTAGGCGCTGCGGCCACCTGCATCCAGATACTGGCTTAGGCTGTCTCGCCAGGGCTCGGCATGGAGTGCCATGCACAGGGGCTGGCGGCGAATGGGATCGCGGGCGACGCAGACATGATCCGGTGCGGCCTTGTTGAGCAGGTCACTGACCAGGGTAGAGGGGGGCTGCAGCAGGTCGCAGGGCAGACACACACATGGGCCTGTGGCCACGGACAGAGCGGATTCCAGACCGGCCATGGGCCCGGGAAAATCTGCACGCAGGTCTTCAACCACCTGATCCGCCCAGTGATTGTAGGTGGCCAGGTTGCGGTTGGCGCTGATAACGATGCGGGCAGGGCGGGGGCTAATATGATCCAGCAGATGGGCAATCAGGGGTTTGCCTTCCACTTCCACCAGTCCCTTGTCGGCGCCGCCCATACGCGTGCCTTTGCCTCCGGCCAGAATGATCAGGGTATAGTCGTTCATTGGACGCCTGCTTGCGTTGGGTTCCTGCAGTGAATGGGCTATCCTCTCCGGCGCCGCCAATGACGGCATCTATTGATTCAGGATATGTTGTGACCAGTGCCCGTTCCCATCTTACCGATTTAACGCGTTTTGCGCCGCTGCTGCCGGGCTATCAGCCCCGCGAACCCCAGTTGCAGATGGCGGATGCGGTGGAAAAGTCCATCCGCAGTGGTGGCACCCTGATGGTGGAAGCAGAAACCGGCACTGGCAAGACGCTGGCCTACCTGGTTCCAGCCCTGCTCTCGGAAGGGCCGACCCTGGTTTCCACTGGCACCAAAAGCCTCCAGGACCAACTTTTCTTCAAAGACCTGCCCATGGTGCGCAAGGCACTGGGGTTGCCGCGCAAGGTTGCGCTCCTCAAGGGGCGGGCCAATTACCTTTGTCCTTATCGCCTCGAACTGCATCAGGAAGAAGCCCGCTTCCTGACCCGGGAAACCGTGGAGCAGATGCAGATCGTGGCGCACTGGGCCGGTCGAACCCGCACCGGGGATATTGCTGAGCTGCAGCAGCTGCCGGAAGATGCCCCCATCTGGCCGTGGGTGACCAGTACCGCAGATAACTGTCTGGGCACCGATTGCCCCAGTTACCAGGAATGCCCCCTGATGAATGCGCGCAAGGAAGCCCAGGAGGCGGATCTGGTGGTGGTAAACCATCACCTGTTCTTTGCTGATGCGGCCCTGCGTGGCAGTGGTGCAGGTATGGAGCTGTTACCCAGTGCCAATACGGTGATCTTCGATGAGGCCCACCAGCTTCCGGAAATTGCCGCCGCGTTTTTCGGTGACACACTCAGTACCCGTCAGGTTCAGGAACTGGGCCGCGACAGCCTCTCCGAAGCAGGCCAGACCAGCGCCGACCTGGCTATGCTTAATCAGCTGATTGCCAGCGTGGAGAAGGGCTGTCTGGACTTTCGTCTGAGTCTGGGAGAAATGGAGCGCCGTGCGCCCTGGTCGGAAGTCTGTGACAACGACGCGGTGATGCAGGCGGGTGAGGATCTGCTGGAAGCGTTGCGCCAACTGGATATCTTTCTCGGGCCGTTGGCCAAGGCCAGTCGGGGAATGGAGGCCTGTTCGCGCCGCGCCAGTGAACATGTGGACTGTCTGGCGGCCTATCTCAAGGGTGATCAGCCAAATCGGGTGTACTGGTTTGAAACGTTCAAACGCACGGTGGTACTGCACAGCACGCCGTTGTCCGTGTCCGCGCAGTTGCGAGCCCAGCGGGAGCGTAACCCATGCAGCTGGGTGCTCACTTCAGCCACCCTGTCTGTAGGTGGGCGCTTCGAACATATTCAAAAGCGATTGGGCCTGGATACAGCAGATACCCTGCGGCTTGAGAGCCCGTTCGACTTCAAGAAACAGGCGGTGTTTTATGCCCCTGAAGGGCTGCCCCCGCCGAATGATCCGGATTACACCCGTCAGCTCACCGAGCAGATGGTGCCAGTGATCGAAGCGGCCGGCGGCAGAACCTTTTTCCTGTTTACAAGCCACCGGGCACTGCGAGAAGCGGCCGGGATATTGCGCACGCGGATCTCCTATCCCTTATTGGTTCAGGGGGAATCAGGCCGCCGTGAACTGCTGGACAGTTTCCGAGACAAAGGTAATGCCGTGCTCCTGGGCACCAGCAGCTTCTGGGAAGGGATTGATGTTCGTGGTGATGCGCTCAGTTGCGTGATCATCGACAAGTTGCCATTCGGTTCCCCGGGGGACCCGGTAGCCGCGGCGCGTATCGAACATATCAACCGCAATGGCGGCAATGCCTTCCGCGACTATCAATTACCCCAAGCAGTATTGGCGTTGCGCCAGGGGGCAGGGCGTCTGATCCGGGATCCGCAGGACACCGGACTACTGGTAGTGGCGGACCCACGCTTGCTGACCAAGAGTTATGGCAAGCTGTTTGTGAACAGCCTGCCCAACATGACCCGGACCCGGAAACTGGACGTGGTACAACGGTTCTTTGCCTACCTTGCCCGTCAGGCAGGCACGGCAGAAACCACTGAACAGGAAGGCCAAGCATGACACGAATTCTGGCGCTGGAAACCGCAGGGGAATCCTGTTCGGTGGCCTTGCTCGATGACAGCCTGCCTGCGGGTGAGCAGATCCGTGAAACCTTCGAGATCGCTCCGCGCAAGCAGACGGAACTGGCCTTGCCCATGGTGGAAGCCATGCTCTCTGATGCCGGGTTTGTGCTCCGGGATTTGGACTGCATTGCCTTTGGGCATGGACCGGGAGCCTTTACCGGTGTGCGTGTCGCCGCCGCCGTGGCCCAGGGCCTGGCCTTTTCCGCTGACCTGCCAGTAGTGGGGGTGTCCACCCTGGCAGCCTGTGCCCTGAGTGTGCCGCTGGCGGAAGATTGCAGGCAGGTAATCGCCTGCTTTGATGCCCGTATGGGTGAGGTATATCTAGGCGCCTACCGCATCAACGAGGATGGACTGGAAACGGTGCTGGCGGATGGCCTGTTCAAGCCCGATGCCTTGCCAGAACTATCGGGGCAATGGCGGGTTGCCGGTTCCGGGCTGGTCTATCAGGAGCAGCTGACCACCCGCTATGACGTCTGTGCCTGCATTACCGACGCGCACCCCCATGCCAGTGCAGTGGCAACGCTGGCATTATCCGCTTTCCTGCGTGGCGACGCGGTCAGTGCCGATCAGGCTCAGCCGGTGTACCTGCGCGATCAAGTGATACAGGGGGCGGTACGATGATCAACTGGGATCTTGCCAATGTGCATGTGCTGGAATTTACCGTGCCAGCAGAATCCATCGATGTGATGGGGCATGTGAACAACACCGAATACCTGCGCTTCATGGAGCAGATTGCCTGGGACCATACCACGGTACTGGGATTGGGCTGGGATATTTACCAGAGCCTTAACCGGGCCATGGTGGCACGGCGTACCGAGGTGGATTATCTGGCCCCGGCCTTCGAGGGTGAGAAGCTGGTGATCGGTACCTGGATTGTTGAAAATGATCAGCGCCTGAGTATCACCCGGCGTTATCAGATCATTCGTGAGTCGGACGGCGTAACTTTGTTACGAGGGCGCACCCAGTGGGTATGTGTGGCGTTGGACAGCGGCCGCCCCAAGCGCATGCCGCCTGAGTTTGTTCAAGGCTATAAGGTCACCGCCCGCGAGGCGTGACAACTCAATTTATCAATCAGTAAGGACAATCCATGGACTGGTTTCAGGCGCTGATTCTGGCACTGATACAGGGGCTCACCGAATTTTTGCCGATCTCCAGTTCGGCACACCTGATCCTGCCTTCGGAAGTGCTGGGCTGGCCCGATCAGGGGTTGGCGTTTGATGTGGCCGTCCACCTTGGAACGCTCACGGCGGTGATGGCCTATTATCGTCGTGATATCGGCGCCATGCTCGGTGGTGCGGGTCAGGCCGTGGTGCACCGGCGCATGAATGAAGATCTGCGTCTGGGCCTGTTGGTGGTACTGGCGACGATCCCGGCGGTGGTAGCGGGTTTTCTGGGCGATGATTACATCGAACGTGAACTTCGATCCGCGCTGGTGATTGCCATTACTACGCTGGTTTTTGGTGTCTTGTTGTGGCTTGCGGATGCCTTCGGTTCACGTTCCCGGTCGCTTACTCAACTGGGGGTGGCGGGAGCTCTGATGGTGGGCCTTGCCCAGGCGCTTGCGTTGATCCCGGGTACCTCTCGCAGCGGCATCACTATTACGGCGGCGCTGGCATTGGGCCTTCGCCGTGAGGAAGCCGCACGTTTTTCTTTCCTGATGTCGATTCCGGTGATTCTGGGCGCCGGTTTGCTGAAGACCAAAGATTTGCTCGAGCTTCAAGCCCCGGTGGACTGGGGGTTGATGGCATTAGGCGCCATTGTCAGTGCGGTGACAGCCTACCTGACCATTGTGTTTTTCATCCGTCTGCTGGAGCGCCTCGGTATGCTGCCCTTTGTCGTGTACAGGCTCGTGCTTGGTGTGGCTCTGCTGGCGTGGATGGCATGACGACATGAGCACCGTGGTAGGGTTGCTACCAGGCTGCCCAGCGGGACTGCCAGGCTCGCCGGTTGCAGATGAAGCCGCGGCGCTGGAAATCGGCTGTGGGCTGGTGATGGGGCTTCATGAATGCCGTCTCAGCCTGTGGGTACCCGGCGGAAAAGAGACCCCCCTGTCGGTGGATTTCAGTCATGGCAAGCAGGGCTATCGCCTGGACCCGGACCGGGTTCGTCATGAACGTCTGATCAAGGCGCTGGGCAAGCCCCGGGATGACCGCTATCGGGTAGTCGATGCCACAGCCGGCCTTGGACGGGACGCGGCTCTGATTGCCCAGGCCGGTTTCGAGGTGGTGCTGATTGAACGCTCTCCCCTGATACATGCTCTGCTCGCTGATGGGCTCGCTCGTGCACCCGCTGTCCTGGCAGAACGGATGTGGCTGTTACCCTGTCAGGACAGTCGTGATTTACACGAGCATGATTTGCATGCGGTTTACCTGGATCCGATGTTCCCTTCGCGGGAAAAAAGCGCTGCGGTAAAAAAAGATCTGCTCTGGCTGCAATGGATTAACGACTATCCTCCGGCAGAGGAAGAGCAAGCCATGCTGGATTGGGCCCGAGCCCAGTCTCCCCACCGAATCGTGGTGAAACGACCGGCCAAGGCCCCGAATCTGGCAGGTCAGATGCCAGGGTTTAGTCAGAAGGGTAAGGCGGTTCGTTTTGATGTCTATCCTCTGGGCTGATCAATACAAATTCCAAAATCCTCCTTCCGGGCAATGTTCTTCTTTCCCTCCGATTCTCCATAGTTAATACGGGATCGTTTCTTTCTTAACCGTGTCACTTTTCTCAAGGAGTGGGAAATGAAGACGTTTGGACTCTTTTGCGTCCTGTTGACGCTGAGTGGCCAGCTTTTGGCTGGTCCTTTTGTTCGCTTGGGCTATGGATATTCTGACTATCGCAGCCAGAGCATGTCGATCAAACATGAAGGCTACCCGGAGATCTCGCTGGACAATTATGATCCGGGTGCTGCCGATCAGGTGCTGCTCAGCGCTGGCTATTTCGTCAATCCGCATTTCCGGGTGGAACTTGCACTGGATATGGGGCTGGCCAGCAGGGATACCGATCGCGTGACCTATACCCGGGGAGATTCGGTGACTGGCAATATCAGTGCCGAAGCCTATAGCCGAATCTTTCTGGTCAATGGCTATTTTCACTTCAAGGGCGAACGCAGCGCAGGCAAGTTTGATCCTTATATGGGCGGAGGTATCGGGCTGGCGGTAAATCGCTTTGAGGGGGTCAGTACGGCTATCCCCACTACCAGCGCCTCTGTCAGCAATAGTGATGACACCGATTGGGCTTTCAAGCTTGGAGGGGGGCTGATGTATTGGTTGAGCGATGATTTGAGCGCCGACCTTTCCATTTCCTATACCAACGCGGGTTCCGTCACTACCGGCGACAAGGCGTATCTGGAGGGCGTGTCTGTTCCCTTTGCGGAGGGGCTGGATATTGATCTGGAAACCTTTAACTACGGCCTGGCCATGGTGTACCAGTTTTAATTAACTTGCCGTCTTTCTGGCTTCGTTTGTTTTTTGTTGATTTGTGTGTGTTGCTGTTTTGTGACGTCGACATCAGGAGCGTCCCGTTGATAATCGGTCGGGAACTTCGGTTCATACACAAGGACATAACGACCGAAACAGGACGACAATGATGAAGAACGTTTCCCGCTTGCTTGCGTTGACTTCTGTGGCTGCCATGGCTCTCCCGGCTGTGGCTGTTGCAGACAATTATCTCCGTCTCAGCTACAGCATGGCGGATTATGATGAACAGGATCTGGAATTTACTCTGGCTCCTGATCCTGCCGCGCTTTTTACCATCGACGGCTATGATCCCGACAAGTCGGATTACTATGGACTTGCGGTCGGAACATGGCTGACGGATCACCTTCGAGCCGAGCTTGCCCTGGACCTTTCCCAGGCGAGTAAAGAGAAGGATAGTGTGACCTTCGGGAATTTTGGTGGTGTGATACCGGCGGATTTTGACGCCAAAACCTCAAGCCATCTTTTGATGGTGAATGCGTTCTATCACTTTGTTGCGAACCGTTCCAAGGGCTCGTTTGATCCCTACGTCGGCCTTGGGCTTGGTGCTGCCGACAACGAAATCAAAGGCATGACTATTTCGGTGGGGCCAGATTTCGCCACGCTGGACGATGGTGAAAATACCGAATTTGCCTTCAGGGCTGGCGCGGGCATTGGTTTCTGGATCACGGACGAGGCTTCTGTTGACTTGTCGGTATTCTACGTCGATGCCGGCATGGTGGAAGGCGGTGACTTCGCCATTGATGGCGGGAATCAGTTTATCCCCATCGCAGAAACTGTAGAAGTGGAACTACAGAGCATCAACTATAGTCTGGGAGTGAATTTCTCTTTCTAGGCATAGACAAAGTGGATAAAGAATACCCGCTTTTCAGCGGGTATTTTTTTGTCCTCGAAGCTGGGTTTCGAGCCTCAATCAGAAAGTTTGATTGGCGCTGGCCACCCTGGTCACGCGCTGAATTGCATCGCTGATGTCCGGGCTGAGAATACGGTTGGCTTCATCATCCAGGGATTCCAGCTTGGGATCGAAAATCAGTGCTCCGGCGCCGTCGGTGGTGACCAGGCCTGTACTGAACAACTGGCTGATAAAGTTTTTCAGCACCACCTTGTCGAAGAATTCCGGTGAATTGAACTCGTACAACAAGGAAAGACGCTGAGCTGTCTGGTGGGCGAGTTCACCCAGTTGCTCTGCATTGAGCATCCCTGAGCCATATTGCACCAGCAGGCGGATGGTCAGGTAATAGCGTTCCAGAGAGGGCATCACTGTCTGGCCCAGATGTTCCAGCAGGTCGGCCTCGTGAGTGTGCATTGGTGCGCCTGACAGATTCTGTCCATCGCGCCTGATTAACTGACGCTGTTCCAGTACAGCAACCATTTCATCAACGGCGTTGGCCAGTTCCTCTCCTTCTTCCCAATGCAGGAAATATTCATTGCGCAGGAAGGGGTAGAGTAATTGCACCATTCTCTGCAGGGTGTCACGGGGGATGGAACGGGCATTCATCACCAGTGAGCAAATCAGACCTGGCAGGATGAACAGATGCACGCTGTTATTGCGCACATAGGCCATCTGCAAAGCGGTCTTCTCGTCGGTGGTAACCACATCACCGAGCTTGTGCTGAATACGGTCAAGGAAGTCGTTTTCCAGTCCATAGTCAATCAGTGATTGGGCATCTTCGTTGGCAATGGCAGCATAGCGGCTATACGGCGCCTGCTTTAGCAGAGCGATATACAGGCCCAGCTGTTCACGCAGCTGGGCAATATCCATAGTGTGCTTGGGGGAAGCCAGCAGGGCCAGGCTGAGCAGATTGACCGGGTTAGCCACGGCGGCTGCGTTGATGGACTCCACGACCTGCTGTCCCAGTTCATCGACCACATGTTTGAACCAGGGCGGGGTGTCATTGGTCACTGGTGCTTCCTGGCGCCAGTTGCCATGGTGCTGGTCGAGAAAATCCACCAGTTTGATGGGCTCACCAAAGTTCACGTGGACCTGGCCGAAATAGCTGCGCAGCACAGACAGCGATTTCATCAGACCGCCGACGGATTCTTTCTGTTTCTTCTCGCCGTGCAGTTCGCCGATATAGGAGCCGGATTCGATCACCTTCTCATAGCCAATGTATACCGGGACAAAGGCAATCGGTTTGCGGGAATCGCGCAGGAAGCTTCGCAGGGTCATGGCCAGCATGCCGGTACGGGGCTTGAGCATGCGGCCGCTTCGGCTGCGTCCACCTTCCACGAAATACTCGATGGAGAAACCGCGGGCAGTGATGGTATGCAGATATTCGCTAAAGACACTGGCGTAGAGCGGGTTATCGCGAAAGCTGCGACGCATGAAGAAGGCGCCGCCCCGGCGCAGGATGGTGCCTACCACGGGCAGATTCAGGTTGATGCCGGCAGCAATGTGCGGAGGAACCAGCCCATTGCGATAAACCAGGAAAGATAGCAGCAGATAATCGATGTGACTGCGATGGCAGGGAACATAGATCACCTCATGGTCCTCGGCCACGCTGGTCAGGTTGTCCATGTTATAGACGCGTAGCCCGCCATAAAGCCGGTTCCATACCCAGTTGAGGAACAGCTCAAGGAAGCGGATTACCGTGTGAGAATAATCCGCGGCAATTTCCATCACATAACTGCGAGCCTTGGCTTCCAGTTTTTCCGGGCTGGTTTCCTGGCGTTTGGCTTCCGCACGAATGGTTTCCTGTACGGAAGGGGCTTCTACCACGGTATTGGCCAGGGTGCGGCGGTGCGACAGGTCGGGACCGATGGCCGCTTCGCGCTGGCGGCGGAAGTGGACACGCAGGATACGGGATGCCTTGCGTACCGCCTGTTCATCGCTCTGGCATTGATCCACCAGAGTGCGAAGGGACATGGGCTGATTGAATTTCACATACAGCTGACGGCCCTGGGTGATAATAATGAAGAACTTCTTGATGAAGCCCGCCGGTGACCAGTTGTCAGAGAACAGCAGCCGCCAGAATGAACTCTCTTTTTCCGGTCTGCGCCCCCAGAACACAGAAACGGGCACCAGTTGTACATCCGCTTCCGGGTTCTCGCGCAGAGCGGCAACCATTTTTTCCAGCCGGGGAGGGGATATGGGCGAACTTTGGCGACGATTGCTGAATTGGCGGCGGTAAAGCTGGAAGTAGCTGTGGCGTAGCCGGGTCTTGCCCAGGGTAAGGCCACCAAGGGCAGAAGACAGCCCCAGTTGACGGGCCGACTGGTCTGCGGCAGCCGCATCTGAAGCGGAGCGGTCACGCAGCACATAGACCACCGGCATATTGGGTTTCAGCTGCAGATCGGCCGGCTCGGCAGGCAGAGCGTTAGCACGTGTACACAACCGTAGAAAAATGCGGATCAGGAAGAAAGCCAGACGATCCAGACCAAACCAGGGATTCATAGCGAATATCAGTTAACTAATGTGTGCCAATCTTAGCGGATGGACCGCTGACGGAACACCAGCGGATATTTCATTTTGTTTCAATTGTGCATGAAATGACATCCCCCCGGGGCCGTATCATTTGGCCTGGCGGCAATAGGGGATAATCGCGAGGCATTCACTGCCCGGGCTGCTACACTCTGGGTAGCGATAACATGGATAAGGAGTTGCCGGTGTCGACACCGCAAGCGGGTATTTTTGACCGCAGTTTTCAGTATCATCTCTTTTTTGAATTCTGCCTGACCAGTGGCCTGACGGACGCTGCGGTGCGAGAACTGGTGCAACGTATCAATGCGCTCAAGCAGGAAGGCACCCCGGTCATGCTGGCCTTTGGCCCCAATTTGTGGGCGCGTCTGGATAACCGTTTCACCTTCCCGCCGTTCTCCCTGGAAGGGCATGTGCCCGCCACTCAGGGAGATCTGTGGATCTGGGTCCAGGGCACGACCCGCAGCGATGTGTTCGACACGGCCATGCTGGTGCGCGATGCGGTTGGCGATGACCTGGCGGTGCAGCTGGAGCTCACTGGCTTTGTCTATCACGACATGCGTGATCTGACCGGCTTTGTGGATGGCATCGGCAACCCCACCGGGGAAAAGGCCGAGCTGGCCACCTTCATCCCGGATTCCCATCCCGGCGCCGGTGGCAGCTGGTTACTGACCCAGAAATGGGTTCATGACCTCAAGGCGTTCAACCAGCTTTCGGTGGAGGAGCAGGAGCGGGTATTCGGCCGAACCAAGGCCGATGCGGTGGAATTCGACGAGGACAAGATGCCGGCCAATTCCCATGTGGGTCGAACCGACGTGGATCGCGATGGCGTACCTCAGAAGATGTGGCGCCGATCCGTTCCCTTCGGTGATACCACCGAACACGGGCTGTATTTCGTGTCCTTCGCCTGCGAGCTGGATCGTCACGATTACCTGCTGCGGCGCATGTACGGCATCGCCGACGACACCATCAAGGACCGCCTGCTGGACTTCTCCCGCCCGGTGATGAGTTCCTGGTGGTATGTGCCGACGCAGGATTGGCTCGATGGGGTCAGTTAACAGTTAATAGTGCGCGGATCTGGATCCGTGCCGCAGATACGAAAGAGGCCGCGCCCAGGCATTGGGCGCGGCCTCTTGTGTTTGGGGGGATCGGTATTTCGCTGTGGGGCCTCCCTGAGGCCGATAAGGCTTGACCTTGATCCAGATCATGACGCTCTTTGCGGGGCGGTCTATCTTGGAGATATCAGGATAGAGGAGAGACAGTCATGTACACCGATCATATGGTTCTTGCCAGCCTTGCCGTCATCGGTGGGGTCTTTCTGTTTGCCGGGTGTTTCGCCCTGTTCATCTGGCTGGACGCCGGTAACGACGAAGAAATCAGCGACCAGAAGTAGTTCTTTTCAATCCATTCTTCAAACGCAAAAGGCCGCGCCCAATGCCTGGACGCGGCCTCCTGCCTATCTAGTACACGCGAGCGGTGCCCGCGCGCTGTTCACTATTCACTGTTAACTGTTCACTGCCTGTCAGGTTTTCCAGCGCGTAAACATCTTCCGCACCAGGAACGGTGTCAGTTTCAGTGATGCCCCCAGCAACTGGCCGATGCCTTTCGGGAATACAAAGTGCAGGGCATTCTTCAGGCCGTTGTAGGTGGCTTCATCGAACGGGTACCAGAAGATATTGCGTTTGGAGGGCAGGATATCCCAGTTGATGGCTTTGGCCTGGGTCATCTCTTCCAGTCCTTCCGGGCCGTGGGTGCGGCCAATACCTGATTCCTTCCAGCCACCCCAGGGCGTTTCTGACAGACCGTGGCTGTAGAGGTGATCATTGACTGTAGTGACGCCTGACTCCAGGCGGGCACCGATGGCGCGGCCGCGTTTGTTATCGCGGGTCCACACGGAGGAGGTGAGGGCCAGATGGGAGGCGTTGGCCTTTTGAATGGCTTCTTCCTCGTTGGCGACCCGCTGTACCGCAACCACAGGTCCGAAGGTTTCATCGCATACGGTGAGCATGTCGTCGGTGACCTGGGTTAGTACCGTGGCCGGGAAGAAAAAGCCGTTTTCCACGTCACCTACTGGCCGGGACTGGGCCTCGATACGGGCGCCCTTGGCCAGGGCATCTTCCACGTGCTGCTGCACTGTGCGCAGCTGCCCGGCAGTGGTCAGGCTGCCGATGTCCACGTCGAACCCCTTGCAGCCGATCCCATGGCGCAGCTGACGGGTCTTGCGGGACAGCAGATCGACGAATTCATCGTACACCGCATCCACCACGTAGATGCGCTCCACACCGCCACAGCTTTGCCCTGCGTTCTGGAAACCGGCCCAGGCGGCACCGTTGGTGGCGCGCTCCAGATCCGCATCTTCCAATACGATCATGGGGTCGTTACCGCCCAGTTCCAGGGACACCGGGGTCAATGTCTGGGCTGCCTGCGCCATCAGCGTCTTGCCGGCAGGCACACTACCAGTGAAGAACAGCTTGTTGACGCCATTATCGAACATGCCGGTGGCGACTTTGGAGCCGGAGCCGACCACGTGGTGGAACAGTCCTTCCGGTAGCTCACCGGCAGCAATGATGTTCTCAATGGCGCGCCCCACTGCCGGGGTAGCTGCGGCCACCTTGAGGATGATGGCGTTGCCGGCCATCAGGCCCATGACGATTTCGCCGAACGGAATCGACAGCGGATAGTTCCAGGGGCTGATAATGCCCACCACGCCCAGCGGCACTCGCATCATATGGGTACGCTTGTTGAAGAACAGGATGCTGCCGCCAGGACGGTTTTTCTCTTTCAGGTGTTTCTCGGCATTTTTTGCATACCACTTGCACGCCAGTGCGCAGGGCAGCACTTCTGTCGCAAGAGCATCTGTGAGTGTCTTGCCATTGCTCTCGCTGACGGTGCGGGCCAGATCGTCGGCACGGTCGACAATGTACTCGCGCATCAGCTGGATATGACGGGCCCGTTCCTTGAAAGACTTGGCCGCCCAAATGGCCTGGGCCTGGCGAGCTTTGGCAAAGATGTCCGGGAGTTGTGAGAGATCGGTTTCCTTGAGCTCTGCCACAGCGGTGCCGGTGGCCGGGTTGGTGTCGACGACGACACCGGTCTGAATCTGTTCCTGGGCGGTCATGGGGTTGGCTCCATAACGGCAGGCCGCCGCGCGGCCTGGTGGGGGGATCGGGTTGGGCTACAGCCCTCAAGACCACTAGAAAACCATAGAGTAGACACTCTGGCTAGGGCTGTATGGGCCGTTTTGAGTGTCCCTGCGGCAAGAGTTTCTGAAGCAGGGGAGGCTTCTGCATAGCCGCTGATGAATTCCTGTGGGAGCTGCTTATGATCGTACCGCTCAAGAGGGCAGGCCTGAGGGCGCAGGAACATCTTCGGGCTGCCAGTCCGGTCCCAGTCTATCCGCCAGGCGAGGGAAGGTCAGGTTGATCCGCTCCAGCGCGCCGGCGATCTGTTGCCGCTGGCGGTGGGTAATGGAAGGCGTGTCAGCCATGGCGGCCAACAGGGTATTCGACGCCTCACTGAAGCGCTGGTCGGTGGCGCCGAAGGCCGACAGCTGATAGGCGGATGCCAGGGCATGCTGCCAGTCTGCCGCGGCTGTGCGCAGCGCATCGCTGGGATGGGCAGGGATCCGGCTGTGGATCCACAGGGAGACCTGGCCCAGGTTCAAACCGGTGAGCCCAAGGTCGGTGTAATGACGCCTGCTTTCTGGCAATGCCTTGTCGCAAACCGTTAGCCAGCGAAGCCGATCCGCCATGCGTGAATTCAGCCATTCTTCGCGCAGATTGGCAGGCTGACCCAGCAGGGTATGCAGGTCGATGGCGGTGTCTCTGACCAGCCGGCGGCGCAAGCCTGCACCATTGGGAGGAGTGATCAGCCGGAACATCATAAAGGCCAGAAACAGCCCCAGCGTAATGGCGAGGGCATTGCTGGCGACCCGGGCGATATCGAAATCCATCTGGGTGCCAGGCTGTACCAGAATGATAAAGGGGGTACAGAAACCCAGCCCGTAGGGCAGGGTTTCCCTGCGGCTGATGGCAAGCAGAGCCACAAAGATCGGGCCTCCCAGCCCGAGAATCAGCAGCAGGAAGGTGTTATTGGCCATTGAGATCAGCGGCAGGCTGAGGAACAGGGCTGCCGGCCCGGCCAGAGCCGAGGTGATGGTGGCGCGTTTGAGTACTTTGTCCGGCTCGGCCAGGCGGGCAAACATGATGGTAAAGATTACCGGCATGATCATTAGCATGATGGCCATGGGGCTGGCTGTACCGATCCACAGAATACTGGCTATCAGGAATACCAGGGCGCTACGCAGGCCCACGGCGGCGGCTACCTGCCAATCGCGATAGGGTTTCAGGGTCGGTGCTCTTAGCTGCATCTCCTCAGCGGAGTAGAGCGCCCGGTTGGCTTCCAGGGCCAGGATGAGATCACTAGTCAGGTTGCGGGCCACCAGAAACAGGCGTCTTTGCAAGGCAGGTGCATCTTCCGGTTGCTGCTGCCTGGCCTGTTTCAGGTAACGGCGTAGCGCCTTGGCCTCGGTCATGGCCTGCTCGGCAGAGGGGGTTTCCCGCATGGCGGTGAATGCGGTGCGCAGCACCACCAGAAGCTTGCGCATTTCATCCGTCATCAGGTCGTCGTGATAACGCATCAGGCGCCCGATCACCCGGCTGCGGGCCACCAGAGAGAGGGTCTTGTGGCAGATTACCGTGGCAGCCCTGGCCCGACCTGGGCCCTGGCTGCCTTCATAGGTGACGGCAGAGCTGTCGTCACTGAGGGCAAAAATGTCCTGCAGTAACTGATCCACCTGGCGGTGACGGCGGTCATGGGTGCCAGCAGGATCCAGTTCCAACTCAAGATAGGCGAGGGTCTGGTTGAGGGCATTGCGGGCATGGCTGCGTAGCAGGCCTTCCACTCGTGCCGGCCAGAACAGATTACTCACCAGGGTCGCACAGACGGCCCCCAGGATGATCTCGCTGACCCTCGCCGTGGCCACGTGGAAAATGCCGATGCTGGAGGTGGCATGGGGGTTGGCAATGGGGATCACCACAATCAGGCTGGCGGTGATGCCGGCCATGGCAAAGCCATAGATGAAGTTGGCCTGGCGTACCCACGCAGAGGCTGCGGCATTGATGCCGATCCAAAGGGTCAGGGCGGCAATGGCGAAGACCGGGTAGGGCAGCAGCCAGGCCAGGATCAGCAAGCCCATGGCGCCGCCCACCAGGGTCCCGCCGATCTGGCACAGCCCTTTTTCGATCACCAGACCGGTTTCCGGACGGATCTGCAGGAAAACGGCGGAAATCAGCGCCCAGTAAGGGCGCTCAAGTTGTAGCTGCATGGCCAGGTACAAGGCCAGAGCCATGCTGAGAATGCCCTTGCAGGCAAAGATCACCGAACGCCGGTCCGGCGTTAGCACCGTTGCCAGTGAAGGGTTAATCGTCATGCAGGCGTACCGTGGCGGTCATGCCAGCGGCGAGCAGGATGTCGTCGGGAATGCTGTCCAGTTCGATATGCACCGGGATGCGCTGTGCCAGCCTGACCCAGTTGAAGGTCTGTTGCACTTCCGGGAGCAGCTGCTGGTCAGTACGGGTATTGGCGTTGGCAATGGCCTGGCCCACGCTGGTGACCTTGCCCTGTAGAGTGTGCGCGCCGTTCATCAATACCACCGAGGCCTGTTGGCCAATGTGCACCAGTGGCAGCTTGGTTTCCTCGAAATAGCCAGTGACGTAGAAGCTGTCGGCCTTGACCATGGACAGTACCGGCTTGCCGCGCTCGGCAAAGTTCCCTTGCTGGAGAGTCAGGTTGACCACGGTGCCGTCGGCGGGGGCGCGCACTTCGGTGCGTTGCAGATCCAGCTCCGCACTGGTCAGTGCGGCGCGGGCCATGTCCAGATCGGCACTGGCCAGCTTCACGTCCAGGGCGGCTTGCTGCTTTACTTCACCGCTGCTCTTTTCGCGTTTCAGTTCGGCCAGGGCGAGACGGGTCTGGGCAACCTCCAGCTGGGCCCTGGCCCGGGAAACGGCGGCCTGATAGCGCTGGGGCTCTAGCCGCAGCAGCAGGCTGTCACGACTTACCGTCTGGTTGTCGGTGATCGGCAACTCGGAGACCCAGCCTGACACATCCGGAGACAGGGTGATGATCTGGGCGCGTACCTTGCCGTCACGGGTCCAGGGGGCATAGAGGTAATAATTCCAGATCCAGTTGCCTGCGATGATGGCGAGTATGACGACTGCCACGGTGATCATTATACGAACAGGTTGCGACATGGAATCCTCAGCTCAGCAGGCCCAGGATCAGGGCCAGATAGCAGACAAACAGCGATAGATAGAACCAGGGGCCTTTCCAGATAGCCCGGTGCCAGCCCAGCTGGCGCAACAGCAGCCAACTGGCTGCGGTACAGGCCAGGGCCACCAGCACAAACAGCACCATGGGGCTGACCAGCAAGCCGCCAACCGGAATTTCATGCAGCCACATTGTTGTCCCCGGTGATGATACTTTCGGACATGGTAGCGGATATTGGCAGGGGGCTGTAGGCGATCCGGGCCTGGGCGAAGAATCTGTGGGAGCTTGCCTGCAAGCGATCCGAGTTTAAGCGAGGTAAAAAGATTCGAGTTGCGAGTACCGAGTTACGAAAGGCAAAAAGAGAAGCCGGGATAGATGTTTGGGTTTGATCTTCGAGATACGCTTCGTGGATCCTTGCCGGGCCACCCAGGCGAATCTACGAAGTCGCTGTAGGAGCTTGCCCGCAAGCGATCCGAGCCCTGGCGAGGAAATGAGTTTCGAGTTACGAGAAGCGAGTTTCGAAAGGCTGCACCCCTGCTACCCATTCCGCTTTTGATTTTCGAAACTCGTTACTCGAAGCTCGCTTCTGGAATCCTTACCTCGCTTAGGCTCGGATCGCTTGCAGGCAAGCTCCTACAGCGGGGTATAGCGAGGGATTTACAGACGCAAAAAGGCCCGCCCGTAACCGGGCGGGCCTTTTTGCGTCAGGCGTCAGGCGTGCCCATCAGGTTCTCCAGCAGGCGCGCGTAGATCGCTGTCAGCGTTTCCAGTTCGCTGATGCTGGTGTGTTCGTCCACCTTGTGGATGGTGGCATTGATGGGGCCCAGTTCCACCACCTGGCTCCCGGTCGGGGCGATGAAGCGGCCGTCGCTGGTGCCGCCGGCGGTGGACAGTTCGGTATCGCGGCCGGTCACATCACGGATGGCATCCACGGTGGCGTTGACCAGGGCGCCTCGGTCGGTGAGGAACGGCTGGCCGGACAGGGTCCAGGTCAGGTCGTAGTCCAGGCCATGCTTGTCCAGAATCGCCTCGGTACGTTCGCGCAGGATGGCGTCGGTGAGCTCGGTAGAAAAACGGAAGTTGAAGATCACTTCGCAGGTCCCGGGAATCACATTGGTAGCGCCGGTGCCGGCGTTGATATTGGAGATCTGGAAGCTGGTGGCGGGGAAGAATTCGTTGCCGTTATCCCATTCTGATGCTGCCAGTTCTGCCAGAGCAGGTGCGGCATCATGGACCGGGTTGCGGGCCAGGTGCGGGTAGGCCACGTGTCCCTGGATGCCTTTCACTACCAGTTTGGCGCCAAGGGAGCCGCGGCGACCATTCTTGATCACGTCGCCGACTGTGTCGGTGGAAGAGGGCTCGCCCACCAGACAGTAGTCGATATGTTCGTTGCGCGCCTGCAGGGTTTCTACCACCTTGACGGTGCCGTTAACGGACGGGCCTTCTTCATCGGCAGTGATCAGCAGGGCGATGCTGCCGGGGTGATCCGGGTTGGCAGCCACAAAATCTTCGATGGCCACCATCATGGCAGCAATGGAGCCTTTCATGTCCGCGGTGCCGCGACCATAGAGTAGATCCCCTTCCTCGGTGGGCGTGAACGGATCGTACTTCCAGGCAGACACATCACCGGTGGGCACCACATCGGTGTGCCCGGCAAAGGCAAATACCGGGCCTTCGCTGCCGCGCCGCGCCCACAGGTTGCGCACTTCCTCGAACCACAGGGTTTCACACTCAAAGCCAAGGGCTTCCAGTTTTTCGATCATCCACTCCTGACAGCCTTCGTCCTCAGGGGTTACGGAGGCGCGGCGGATGAGTTCCTTGGTGTAATCGAGGGTGCGGGACATAGGGTTTCCAGTATTGGAGCTGACGTCTTTCGGACCGGGGCGAGAAGCGAGTTACGAGTTTCGAGTTACGAAAGTCAAAATCGGTTTTGATCTTCGCAACTCGTTACTCGAAACTCGCCACTCAACGCCCGTTCGATGCTTCTGCGTATCAATTCGCGGGAACGCCGGCGTGTTGCGTGAAGCGTGCCGCGTGTTGCGTCAATTGTGCTTATGCAGTTCTTCGTTCAGGGCGATGGCGCTCTTGTTGGTGAGGCACTGCACGGCACCGTTGGTGGTGTTGCGACGGAACAGCAGGTCGGACTGACCAGCCAGGTCGCGAGCCTTGACGGTTTCCACGATCTCGCCCTTGTCATCCATCAGCTGCACCTTGGAACCCGCGGTGATGTACAGGCCGGCTTCGATGGTGCAACGATCGCCCAGCGGGATGCCGGTACCGGCGTTGGCGCCGAGCAGACAGCCTTCACCCAGGGAGATGACCATGTTGCCGCCACCGGACAGGGTGCCCATGGTGGAGGCGCCGCCACCGATGTCGGAGCCTTTGCCTACGAATACGCCGGCAGAGATACGGCCTTCGATCATGCCCGGGCCTTCGGTGCCGGCATTAAAGTTGATAAAGCCTTCGTGCATGATGGTGGTGCCTTCGCCCACGTAGGCGCCCAGACGTACGCGGGAGGTGTCGGCAATTCGCACGCCAGCCGGAACCACGTAGTCGGTCATCTTCGGGAACTTGTCCACGCTGTTCACGGACAGTACCTTGCCGTTCAGACGTGCCATCAGCTGACGTTCCTGCAGTTCTTCCAGATCCACGGCGCCTTCGTTAGTCCAGGCCACGTTGGGCAGCAGCGGGAAGATGCCTGACAGGTTTACGCCATGGGGCTTCACCAGACGGTGGGAGATGAGGTGCAGCTTCAGGTAAGCCTCTGGGGTGGAGGCCGGCTCGGCATCGGTTTCCAGTACGGTCAGTACCACCGGGCTGCCAGATTCCTGGAAGGCAACGGCATAGCTGGCTTCATGTTCGAAACCGGCTTCGCGCCATTCGCGGGCAATGTGCTGAACCTGACGGTGAGTCAGTTCGATGGCCGCATTGCCACCTTCATAACCCAGTTCCTCACGGATGACTTCCACCAGCTTGTTGTCCGGATTGATAGCCGGATCCGGGTAGTAGACTTCCAGCCAGTTGTCGTTGCGGTTCTTGGTGCCGCAGCCCAGTGCGATGGCGAAATAGTTGCTCATGAGGTCCTCTCTGTGAAATCGGTTGCGCAGGGCGCTTATTGCAAAAGTGCTTGCCACTCGTCGGCCTTGAAGCCGGCGGTGAGAATCTTGTCGTTCTGCAGAATCGGTCGCTTGATGATAGACGGATTCTCCAGCGCCACGGTTACCGCCTTGTCGGCATCCATGGTGTCCTTGGTCGCATCATCCAGCTTGCGCCAGGTGGTGCCACGCTTGTTGATCACGGTTTCCCAGCCCAGGGCATCCAGCCATTGCTTTAGGGAAGCTTCCGGCACGCCTTCCTTCTTGTAATCATGGAAGTGATAGGCCACACCATTGTCATCCAGCCATTTCATGGCTTTCTTCATGGTATCGCAGTTCTTGATACCGAAGATTGTCAGTTCCATGTTTCTTCCTTTCCAAACCTTTCCGTAGGAGCGTCGCTGGCGGCGCGATTCCACACCTGGATCAAAAGCAATTTCACCACAGAGCACACCGAGGCACAGAGAAAGCCCATTATTTTATCTCAGTGAACTCTGTAACCTCTGTGGTAAACCGCCTTTAAAATGACGGCAGTAATCGCGCCGCGAGCGACGCTCCTACGGGTATGTCAGAGTGTATCCAGCAACGCCTTGATGCGTTTCGCGCCTTCGACACATTCTTCCAGCGGTGCCACCAGCGCCATGCGTACCCGGTTCTCGCCAGGGTTCTTGCCGTTGACGGTGCGCGAGAGGTAGCGGCCGGGGAGGACGGTGACGTTCTGCTCGGCCTGCAGCCGTTTGGCAAATTCTTCATCGCTGATCGGCGTCTTCGGCCACAGATAAAACCCGGCCGCCGGGGCGGATACCTTAAGGGGGCCGCCGAGAATGTCCAGCACGGCATCGAATTTTTCCCGGTAGAGAGCCCGGTTGGCCTCCACATGGGTTTCATCATTCCACGCGGCGATGCTGGCCAGCTGGTGGTGAATGGGCATGGCACAGCCGTGATAGGTGCGGTAACGCAGGAAGCGCTTGAGGATTTCGCTGTCGCCGGCGGCGAAGCCGGAGCGCAGCCCTGGCAGGTTGGAGCGCTTGGACAGCGAGTGAAAGACCACGCAGCGGCGATAGTCATGACGCCCCATTTCCGCACAGGCTTCCAGCAGGCCGGCTGGAGGCTTGTCCCGATAAATCTCCGAATAGCACTCATCCGACGCGATCACGAAGTCGTACTTGTCAGCCAGCTCGATGAGGGCCTTGAGCTGGGATTTGCTGAGTGTAGCGCCGGTGGGGTTGCCCGGGGTGCAGATGAACAGCAACTGGGTGCGAATCCAGGTGTCCTCGCTGACTGCGTCGAAATCCGGCTGCAGGCCGGTGCTGTCAGTGCAGGGCAGGTACATGGGTTCGCCACCGGCGAGCAGGGTGGCCCCCTCATAAATCTGGTAGAAGGGATTGGGCATCAGTACCAGCGGCTGGCGCTGTCGATCAACCACCGCCTGGGTGAAGGCAAACAGGGCCTCGCGAGTACCGTTGACTGGCAGGACCTGGCTGGTATCGATGGTCTGCAAGTGAAAGCGCCGCTTGAGCCACTGGGCGATGGCCTCGTTCAGTTCCGGCAGACCCGCCGTGGTCGGGTAGTTGGACAGGCGCGCAGTATTGTCCTTGATCACCTGTTGCACAAAGTCCGGCGAGGGGTGCTTGGGTTCCCCGATGGACAGGGCAATGGGTGACTTGTCCGAAGCGGGCAAGCCACTGAACAGGGCCTTGAGTTTCTCAAACGGGTAGGGGTGCAGCCGTTCCAGATCTGGATTCATGGGTTACTGGTTTCCGTTGTTCTTGTCGTCGAGCTCTTGTCTGAGGGTTTCCTGCAGTTCCTGGCACAGGGCAGGATCGGAAACCGGCTCACCATCGAGATCGGTAATGAAGAAGACGTCCTCGGCGCGCTCGCCAAGGGTGGCAATACGGGCATTCTGCACCAGCAGCTCGAAACGCATGAAGATACGGCCGATGTGCGCCAGCAGGCCCGGGCGGTCGAGGGTCTGGATATCCACTGCGGTGCGGTCGTTGACGATATCGTTGCTGATGATGACCTGGGTCGGTACGTCAAAATGCTTGTTGCGACGCGGCATGCGTCGGCTCACGGTGCTGGCGAAACGCTCCGGATGCTTGAGGGTTTCGGTGAGTGTCTTGCGGATCTGTTCGATACGCGCCCAGTCTTCACCGATGGGTGTGCCCTGCTCATCCAGCACGATGTAGGTATCCAGGCTGAAGCCATCCACGCTGGTGATAATGCGCGCGTCCATAATGGTCAGCCCGAGGGTATCCAGGGCGTTCACGGTGGCGCTGAACAGGTTGCGGGTGTCCGGAGTGTAAATGAATATCTGCGAGCCGCCGGCGATGGAAGTCTGGCTGGTTTCGCCAATCAGAACCAGTGGATCATTGGGGTCTTCCCGGTCGAGCATGGCTTCGGTATGCCAGGCGATATCACGGGGCATTTCCCGCAGGAAGTACTCGTCACCGATGTTGGCCCACAGCGCCTCGATTTCGGCAGCGTCATGGTCCTGGCCGGTGAGCAGCTTCATGGCCTCGTCACGGGTTTCATCGATCCAGTCCTGCTTGTCCACTGGATTGTTCAGCCCGCGGCGCAGGGCGCGCTTGGTTTCGGTGTACAGCTGACGCAGCAGAGAAGCGCGCCAGGAATTCCACAGGGTCGGGTTGGTGGCGTTGATGTCCGCTACGGTAAGCACGTAGAGGTAATCCAGGTGCACCAGATCGCCCACCTTGCGGGCGAATTCGTAGACCACGTCCGGATCCGAAATGTCCTTGCGCTGGGCAGTGACGCTCATCACCAGATGGTTCTTCACCAACCACGCAACCAGTTTGCCGTCCCATGCGCTGAGCCCGTGTCGGCGACAGAAATCCAGCGCATCCACTTCGCCCAGTGCCGAGTGATCACCTCCACGCCCCTTGGCGATGTCATGATACAAGCCGGCGGTGTACAACAATTCCGGTTTGGGCAGGCGATAGAACACTTCCGTGGCCAGCGGGAATTCGTCGCGCATGTCTTCATAGCGCAGCCGGCGCATATTCTTGAGCACCAGCAGGGTATGGGCATCTACGGTATAAATGTGGAACAGGTCGTACTGCATCATGCCGATGATGCCACCGAATTCCGGCAGGTATTTGCCAAGAATGCCGTAGCGTTTCATGCGTCGCATCTGGGTGAACAGGGCGTGGGGGCTGCGCAGCAGCTGCATGAACAGGGCGGTATTTTCCGGGTTGGCCCGGAAAGCATCGTCGATCAGCCGACGGTTGTAGATCAGGGCCCGCACCGTGGCCGCCCGGATTCCCTTGAGGTCCGGGTTCTGAGCCATCAGCACAAAGGTTTCCAGCAGGGCAGAGGGGTGCTGGCTGAACACTTCCGGATGGGTCATTTCCAGGTATTCGTTGCGTACCTGAAAGCGCCGGTTCAGTGGCCGTACCTGTTCGGGCTCATCACTGCGCAGGATGGCTTCATCAAACAGCTGCAGCAGCATTTCATTCAGCACAGACAGGGCCAGTGCTACCCGGTAGAAGCCCTTCATGAAAACTTCTACGCCCAGGTTGGTGCTGGAATCTTCATGGCCCAGGCGTGCGGCAAGCTGGCGCTGATGGTCGAACAGCAGGCGGTTTTCGTTGCGGCCGGTGAGCACATGCAACTGCCAGCGGACTTCCCAAAGGTAATCCAGGCACTTGCGTAGCACCGAATACTCTTCCTTGGTAAGAAACTCGGCGTCCACCAGCGCTTCCAGGTTGTCCGCATTGAAGTGACGCTTGGCCACCCAGGCAATCATTTGCACATCCCGGAGTCCGCCGGGGGCATTCTTGATATCCGGTTCGAGATTGTACTCGGTGTCATTGAAGCGCTTGTGGCGGCCGACCTGTTCTTCCCACTTGGCAGCAAAGAAAGCGGCGGAATCCCACATCTTGTCCGGACCGGTGCGGGCTTCCAGTTTGATGCGCATGTTGTCATCACCGGCCAGGGTGCGCGCTTCCATGATGTTGGTGGCCACGGTGATATCGTCCTGGGCCAGTTCCACACACTGGTCCAGGGTGCGCACCGCGTGGCCGATCTCCAGACCGATGTCCCACAGGAAGGCGACAAAACGTTCAAGGCCTTCGAACAGGGAGTCATCACTGTTGTCGGCGATCAGCATCAGCAGATCCACATCCGAGCAGGGGTGCAGCTCGCCACGGCCATAGCCTCCTACTGCCACCAGCGCCGCATCCTCATGTGCGGCAAGCCCGAACAGGGACCAGGCGGCAATCATTACCTGGTCTACCAGTTCGGCACGGGCATGAACCAGATCGGTAATGTCCGCGGTTTCGAACTGCTGGTTCAGGCGCTCCTGACCCTGTTCAAGATATTGGCGGGCGTACTGGCCGGGTTGGGGGCTCTCCTGCATGGCAGTGAGCAGGGCTTGCTGAGTAAGCACGGGGGTGAGCTGCATTGGGATCCTGTGATGGTAAGGCTGACGAACAGCGGGCGGACTGCAGCATGCAGGACGCGCGCCAGTCGTCAGCAGAGAGTATCAGTACAGGTCGTTTTCTTCGCTGCGAGCGGTAAGCACTTCGTAGCCATCGGCGGTGACGGCAATGGTGTGCTCCCACTGGGCTGACAGCTTGCGGTCCTTGGTGACCACAGTCCAGCCGTCCGGCAGCAGCTTGTTGGCTGCCTTACCAGCATTGATCATGGGTTCGATGGTGAAGACCATGCCTTCCTGCAGCTCCATGCCAGTATCCGGCTTGCCGTAATGCAGGACCTGCGGCTCCTCGTGGAAGCCTTCTCCAATGCCGTGGCCGCAGTATTCGCGCACCACAGAGAAACGCTCACCCTCGGCCATCTTCTGGATACGGTGACCAATGTCTCCCAGTTTTACTCCGGGCTTGACCATCTTGATGCCAGCCATCATGCATTCACGGGTGGTTTCCACCAGGCGCTTGGCGAGAACGGAGGGCTCGCCCACGAAGAACATCTTGGAGGTGTCGCCATGCCAGCCGTCCTTGATCACGGTAACGTCGATATTGACGATGTCGCCTTTCTTCAAGGTCTTGCTGTCGTTGGGGATGCCATGGCAGACCACATGGTTGACCGAAGTACAGATGGACTTGGGGAAGCCGCGGTAGCCCAGACAGGCAGGGATGGCATGCTGCTTGTTGACGATGTGGTCGTGGCAGATGCGGTCCAGTTCCTCGGTGGTGACCCCGGGTTTGACGTACTCGCCGATCATTTCGAGGACTTCTGCGGCCAGTTTGCCTGCCTCGCGCATTTGGGCGATCTGTTCGGGGGTTTTGATAACAACATTCATGGGACTCGAGGAAACTCCAGCGATTTCAGTAGGTTGGCTATTTTTCAGGCCGAAACAAAACAGCAAAAAAGGCGACTTTTCGTTGCCTGGGGCGGGGTGCTGTGGTATAAAGCGCGCGCTTTCCCGCTCTCGGTCTGCTCTGTGGCAATGGTGCTGCATTGTAACCGTCGAAGCAGGGGAAGGAAATCACACATGCCCCGTCACATTGCCCTGGGTGCCTGTCTTCCTTATATAAGGTGAGCCGGGTTGGGTGTATGCGGGGGCGTGGAGGCCTAACCCAAAGTGGAGAAATACCAATGTCCAGCGTAACTATGCGCGATATGCTGAAGGCCGGCGTGCACTTCGGCCACCAGACCCGTTACTGGAACCCGAAGATGAACACCTACATCTTTGGCGCCCGTAACAAGATTCACATCATCAATCTGGAAAAGACCCTGCCTCTGTTCAACGACGCCATGTCGTTCCTGAACAAGCTGGCTGCCAGCAACAACAAGATTCTGTTCGTAGGCACCAAGCGTGCTGCACAGAAGGCTGTCCGTGATGAAGCCATGCGTGCCGGTATGCCCTACGTGGATCACCGTTGGTTGGGCGGCATGCTCACCAACTGGAAAACCATCCGTCAGTCCATCAAGCGATTCCGTGACCTGGAAGCTCAGGCCCAGGACGGCACCTTCGACAAGCTGACCAAAAAAGAAGCGCTGATGCGCAAGCGTGAGATGGAGAAGCTCGAGCGCTCCATCGGCGGTATCAAGGACATGGGCGGCCTGCCTGATGCCCTGTTCGTGATCGACGTGGATCATGAAGACATCGCGCTGCAGGAAGCCCGCAAGCTGGGTATCCCGGTTGTAGCCGTTGTTGATACCAACTCCAACCCGGATGGCGTTGATTACGTGATCCCGGGTAACGACGATGCTATCCGCGCGATCCAGCTGTACGTGAAAGCGGCAGCCGACACCATTCTGGAAGGCAAGCAGTACGCCCAGAACCAGACCGGTGGCGAGAGTGAATTTGTCGAGGTAGAAGGCGAAGCTGAAGGCGAGAGCGCCGAAGGCTGATCTGTTCGGGCAGGCTATCGCCTGCCCGTCTTACCGAAACCAACCGTTTTGAGAGGATAATCATGGCTGCTGTAACTGCTGCAATGGTTAAAGAACTTCGCGAGCGTACCGGTCTTGGCATGATGGAGTGCAAGAAGGCGCTGGTGGAAGCTGATGGTGATATCGAACTGGCCATCGACGAAATGCGTAAGTCCGGTCAGGCCAAAGCGGCCAAGAAAGCCGGTCGTACCGCTGCTGAAGGTGCTGCGGTTGTTGCAACCAATGGCGATAACACTGTTGCCGTCATGGTTGAAATCAACTCCGAAACCGATTTCGTGGCTCGTGACGACAACTTCCTCGGCTTTGCCGACAAGGTTGCTGCTGCTGCTCTGGCTGCCGGCGAAACCGACGCTGCCAAGATCGCCGAGCTGAAGCTGGAAGACGGTTCCACCGTTGAAGAAGCGCGTCAGGCGCTGGTTCAGAAAATCGGTGAAAACATCCAGATCCGTCGTGCTGCCAAGCTGGAAGCCGAAGGTGCCATCGGTGCCTACGTCCACGGTGGCAAAATCGGTGTTCTGGTCGCCCTGAAAGGCGGTAGCGCTGATCTGGGTAAAGACGTTGCCATGCACGTGGCTGCGGTTAACCCGATGGTGGTTAGCGGTGACCAGGTTCCGGCTGACGTGCTGGAAAAAGAGAAAGAAATCATCCGTGCCCAGCCTGATATGGAAGGCAAGCCGGCTGAGATCGTCGAGAAGATGCTCGGTGGTCGTATCAACAAGTTCCTGAAGGAAGTGAGCCTGCTGGATCAGCCCTTCGTTAAGGATCCCAATACCACTGTTGGCGCCCTGGTGAAGGCCGCTGGCGCCGAGATCGCCGCTTTCGAGCGTCTGGTTGTTGGTGAAGGTATTGAGAAAGAAGAAGTCGACTTCGCTGCTGAGGTTCAAGCTGCGGCGAAAGGCTAAGGCTGCCTGTCGATGAGAAAATGACGCCTTGCCGGCTTGCCGGCAGGGCGTTTTTTTCGCCTGTTGATGGGGGGATGTGACTAACTTCCCAGCGGTCAGCCGGCGAAATGAGGAAAGTGCTTGCAACCATCGTGCTTGGCGGTACTGTGAACAGGCCCCGGCAGGATGTGAGAACCGGAAACGGCAACCAACTGAATAATGGCGGGTATTCATGAGTGGCGGAGACTTGGACATGCCGACTAACAAGGAGCGCTCGCCGCGCTATAACCGTATTCTGCTCAAGCTGAGCGGTGAGGCGCTGGCGGGTGACGAAGGATTTGGTATCGATCCCAAGGTGCTGGACGCAATTTCCCTGGAAATTGGCCAGCTGGTCGGTATCGGCGTGCAGGTAGGCCTGGTCGTGGGTGGCGGCAACCTGTTCCGTGGTGCGGCTCTACAGAGTGCCGGCCTGGACCGGGTCGCAGGTGACCATATGGGCATGCTGGCGACGGTAATGAATGGTCTGGCCCTGCGTGATGCGCTGGAGCGCTCCAATATCCGCACCCGTTTGATGTCCGCTATCCCCATGAGTGGGGTGGTGGAGCATTACGATCACCGTAACGCCAACCGTCACCTCAAGAATGGTGAGGTGGTGATTTTCTGTGCCGGTACCGGTAATCCGTTCTTTACCACGGATTCTGCAGCCTGTCTGCGTGGCATTGAAATCAGTGCCGACGTGGTGCTGAAAGCCACCAAGGTAGACGGCGTGTATAATGACGATCCGGAAAAGAACCCGGATGCGGTCAAGTACGACACCTTGACCTACGACGAGGTGCTGGATAAAAAACTGGGCGTGATGGATCTGACCGCAATCTGTCTGGTGCGGGATCACAACATGCCGCTGCGTGTATTTGACATGAACAAGAAGGGTGCGCTGCTCAACCTGATGCTGGGCGGTAATGAAGGCACCCTGGTAGAGGCTGCGCAGTAAGCGTGCCTGAAGAGATGGTGAGGAAATACCAGTGATTGACGATATTCGTGAAGATGCGGAATCCCGCATGAAGAAGAGCCTGGCTGCACTGGATACCGCAATGAAGCGTATCCGTACTGGCCGTGCCCATCCGAGCCTGCTGGACAATGTCACGGTGGACTACTACGGCTCTGAGACGCCGCTCAAACAGCTGGGCAACATTTCCGTGGAAGAAGGTCGTACGCTGACTATTTCCCCGTTCGACAAGAGCCTGATCCCGCAGATCGAAAAGGCCATCATGACGTCGGATCTGGGCCTGAATCCGTCCACGTCCGGCAACCTGATCCGACTGCCGCTGCCGCCGCTCACTGAAGAAACCCGTAAGGACCTCGTCAAGGTGGTTCGTGGTGAAGCCGAGCAGGCGCGCGTCTCCATCCGTAACATCCGTCGTGATGCCAACGGTGATCTGAAAGAACTTCTCAAGGAAAAGGAAATCTCCGAGGACGAATCCCGTCGCGGTGAGGAACTGATCCAGCAGCTCACCGACAAGATGGTGGCGGAAGTCGAGAAGGTTCTGAAAGAGAAGGAAGAGGAGCTGATGACCGTCTGATACGGTTGTCGGTTTCGAATTTCGATGCAGGCGGGCTGTGCAGCAGCCCGCTTTTGTTATCGGCGGAAGTATTATGCCCAGTGACCAGCCCCGCTCCAGTGCCCCGGATATCGACTCTCATCAGGGTGCCTTGCCTCGCCATGTGGCCATCATCATGGATGGTAACAACCGTTGGGCGCGCAAACGCGGCCTGCCGGGAGAAGAGGGGCATCGAGCCGGAGAGCAGGCGGTGCAAACCATTATCCGCCAGGCAGCGACCCGCGGCATTGAAGTTCTTACCCTGTTTGCCTTCAGCTCCGAAAACTGGCGCCGTCCCCCGGAAGAGGTAGCTCACCTGATGGCGCTGTTTCTCAAGGCGTTGGGGGGCAGGGTGGAAGAACTGCATGGCAAAGGCGTGAGGATCCGTTTTATTGGTGATCGTTCTGCTTTTGATGACGCATTGCAGGCCGGCATGGTGGAAGCGGAAGCCCTCACCGCCAACAACCGCCGCATGACGGTGGTGATCGCGGTGAATTACGGTGGTCAGTGGGATATCGCCAATGCCGCTCGAGAACTGGCCGAGCGGGTCGCCAGCGGGGACATGCGCGCTGACCAGGTTAACGCCGAAACCCTGGCGCCCTATATTTCCATGGCTGATCTTCCCATGCCGGATCTGTTGATCCGTACTGGCGGGGATCAGCGGATCAGCAATTTTCTGCTTTGGCAGCTGGCCTATAGCGAGTTGTGTTTCTCGCCGTTGCTGTGGCCGGATTTTGATGCCCAAGCCTTTGATGAAGCGCTGCAGGATTATGCCGGTCGACAGCGCCGATTTGGTCGTTCCGGAGAGGAAGTGGCCAGTCTGAAAGGAGAATAACAATGCTCAAATTGCGGGTGATTACCGCACTGGTACTGCTGCCGATCGTGCTGGGAGCCATGTTCGGCCTTGAGCGCACACTGTTTGCGGTGGTGGCCGGGATCTTCTTCGTGCTGGCAGGCTGGGAATGGGCCGCCATGATGGGCAAGGTGTCCCAGGCGATCCGTATTGGTTGGACCGCTGTGCTGGCCGCGGCCATGGTGCTGGCCGAACTGTATCAGCCTGCCTGGCTGCTCAATGCGATTCCTGCCTGGTGGCTGCTGGCACTGGTGCTGGTTGTTGGTTACCCGGGCAATGCGGCGATTTGGTACCGCACCAGTCTGATGGCTGTGGTGGGGCTGCTGTTGCTGGTTCCGTCCTGGGCGGCCGTGGTGCAACTCCAGGATCAGGGCGCACTGGGGCTTGCCGGCCCGTTTGCCTTGTTGTTCATTCTGCTCTGGGTGTGGGCTGCGGATACCGGTGCCTATTTTGCTGGTCGGGCTTTCGGTAAGCACAAACTGGCCCCGCTGGTCAGCCCCGGCAAGACCATCGAAGGGCTGGTGGGCGGCGTACTGTTGTCCCTGATCGTGGTCGGTGGCGTTTACGCCAGCGGTGTGCTGAGCGCCTCTTTGTTGCCATTGCTGTTGGTTGCCCTGATGACGGTGCTCGCATCGGCGTTGGGCGACTTGTTCGAAAGCATGGTAAAGCGCCAGCGCGGCTTCAAGGATAGTGGCACCATCCTGCCGGGTCACGGCGGTATGCTGGACCGTATCGACAGTGTTACCGCGGCCATGCCCATTGCACTGGCGGGCTTCAACTGGTTTGGCCTGCCGGGAGGCAGCCTGTGAAACAGCGCATTACGGTGCTGGGTGCAACGGGAAGTATCGGCCAGCAAACGCTGGACGTAGTTGCACGTCACCCGGAGCGTTATGAAATTTTTGCTTTGACTGCCAGCTCGAGCTGGGAGTCGCTGGCGGGCCAATGTCTGGCCACCGGGGCTCGCTTTGCCGTACTGGTTGATGAAGCGGCGGCGGACCAGCTCCGGAACCATCTGCGGGCGGCCGGGTCAGACACTGAAGTGCTGGGCGGTGTCGAGGCGCTGTCCTTTGTGGCTGCACATGATCAGGCGGATACAGTGGTAGCAGCCATTGTTGGCGCAGCAGGGGTGCGTCCCACGCTGGCGGCGGTCAAGGCAGCCAAGCGCGTGTTGTTGGCCAACAAGGAAGCTTTGGTGGTGACCGGCGCCCTGTTCATGGATGCGGTTCGTGACAGTGGTGCAACGTTGTTGCCGCTGGACTCCGAGCACAACGCGATTTTCCAGTGTCTGCCTGTGGAAGGGGTAAACGCCGGGGTAGAGCGATTATTGCTGACAGCCTCGGGCGGTCCGTTTCGCGAGTTTGGCCCGGAGCAATTGCAGGCGGTAACACCAGCCCAGGCAGTGAAACATCCTAACTGGGACATGGGGCCGAAGATTTCAGTGGATTCCGCCACCCTGATGAACAAGGGGCTGGAGTTCATCGAGGCATGCTGGCTGTTCGATGTGCCACCGGAGCGGATTGAGGTGGTGGTGCATCCGGAAAGTGTAGTCCATTCCATGGTGGCTTACCGGGATGGCTCGGTGCTGGCTCAAATGGGTACCCCGGATATGCGCACGCCCATTGCCTGCGGTCTTTCCTGGCCGGAGCGCGTAGAATCCGGGGCGCAGCGGCTGGATTTTTCCCGGTTGGCGGGCTTGCATTTCGAGCTTCCCGATACGGACCGTTTTCCCTGTCTGGGGTTGGCCCGGGCAGCCATGGAAACCGGTGGTACGGCCACGGCAGTGCTGAATGCCGCCAATGAAGAAGCGGTGGCCGCCTTCCTGGCCGGAGAGCTCGATTTCATGGGGATTCCGGCAGTGGTTGAGCAGACACTCACAAGGCAGTCCGCGCCGGCATGTTCGGATGTGGACGATGTCATGAATATTGATCGGCAAGCCAGGGAACTGGCCTGTCGACTGATAAAGGAGCGCGGATGCTGACGGTACTGGCTTTTGTCGTCACCATCGTCATTATTGTGGCCTTCCATGAATGGGGTCACTTCCTTGCCATGCGAGCCTTCGGCGTTCGCGTGCTTACCTTCTCTGTGGGGTTTGGCCCCAAGCTGCTCAATTTTACTGACCGTAAAGGTACGCTGTGGACCATCAGTGCGGTCCCGCTGGGCGGTTACGTGAAACCCCTGGATGCCCGTGAAGATGAAACCGCGGAAGGGCATCCGGGTGAGTTTTCGTCCAAACCGGCCTGGCAACGGGTCATCACCTATGCGGCCGGTCCGGTATTCAACTTCATTCTGGCATTGCTGATCTATTGGACCTTGCTGGCCGGTTACGGTCAGTCCGGCATGCGTGCAGTGATTGGTCCGGTTGCCCCCGGTACTGCCGCGGAGCAGGCTGGTTTCCAGCCCGGCGACCGGGTTGCGGCGGTTGGAGATGTGATGCTGGAAGGCTGGCGTCCCTTCTACAATGAAATGATTCTACACCTTGGTGAAGAGCAGCCACTGGCGGTGACCGTCAAGGATGCCAGCGGTGCGGAGCATATTCGTCAGCTGGATATTGGGCTCTGGTCAGAGGATCCTGAGCAATCTCCGCTGAAAGTACTGGGTCTCAATCAGGCGGTCATCATTGGTGAGGTCCGTGATGGCAGCGCCGCCGAGCGTGCAGGGCTGCGCGATGGTGATTTGGTGCTCAGCCTGGATGGGGAGCCGGTGAATGACTGGCAGATGTGGCATCAGGCGATCATGGACAGTGCAGGTCAGTCGCTGGCTCTGACGGTGCTGCGTAATGGCATGCCGCGTTCCCTCTCTGTGGTTCCGGATGAGGTGACAGAACAGGGGCTGACTTTTGGCCGCATCGGTGTGGCTGCGGGCGGCATCTATCGGCAGGAGTTTTCCCTGTTTTCCGCTATCCCGGAAGCGGGCGGGCGTTTTGTTGAACAGGTGGAAGTGATTCTTTCCAGCCTGGCCAAACTGGTGACCGGCAAGCTGTCGCTTGATAACCTCGGCGGGCCCATTACCATCGCGCAGGTGGCCGGCGAGAGTGCCTCGATCGGAATTGCCAGTTTCCTGGCGTTGCTGGCTTATCTCAGCATCACGCTAGGGGTGATTAATCTCCTTCCGGTTCCCATGCTGGATGGTGGCTGGATTTTCTTTGGAATCATTGAAATGATCCGCGGTCGCAGTTTACCTGAACGTTTTCTTCTAGCCGCTCAGGGTGTCGGGCTGACTCTGGTTGTCAGCTTTATGCTATTGGCGATCTACAACGACTTGGTGAAGCAGTTTTCATGATATTTGGGGACATTACCCGCCGCCTTATCAAAGGTTGGCTGGCCACGGTTTGCCTGTTTGCAGTATCTCTGGCCAATGCCAATGGCATGCTGCCGTTCAAAGTGCACGATATTCGCGTAGAAGGTTTGCAGCGTTTGCCAGTTGAGCGGGTGTATGCCGAGTTGCCGATCCAGGCCGGTGATACGGTGACTCGCGAGAGCGTGGTGCGAGCGGTCCAGACCCTTTTCGCCTCTGGTAATTTCGAAGATGTGCAGCTCGGTCGTGACGGAGATGACCTGGTGGTGGTGGTTGCAGAGCGGCCAAGCATCGCCCGCATCGAGTTGTCCGGCAACAAGTCCATTGACGAGGAAAATTTGCGCAAGGGCCTGACCGAAGCTGGCCTGGCCGAGGGTGAGGTATTTCAGCGTTCCACCCTGGAATCCATTGCCGGTGAGCTGGAGCGGCAATATGTCAGTCAGGGGCGCTATGGTGCCAGCATCAAGACCGAATCAATCGCTCTGCCGCGTAACCGGGTGGCGTTGAAGATCGAGATCTACGAGGGCAAGGCTGCTCGCATTCGTGATATCAATATCGTGGGCAACCAGCTATTTGATGATGAAGAGCTGCTCGAGGATTTCGAGCTGCACTCCACCGGCTTCTGGTCTTTCATCAAAGGCGATGACAAGTATTCCCGTGAAAAGCTCAGTGGCGATCTTGAACGTCTGCGATCCTTTTACCTGGATCGTGGTTACATCAACTTCTCCATTGAATCTACCCAGGTGTCTGTCACACCGGATCGTCGCAGCGTATTCGTCACCTTAAATGTGGTCGAGGGTGAGCAGTACACGGTCAACGAAGTCAAGTTGGCAGGGGATCTGGTGGTCGAGGAAGAGCAACTCAAGCCGCTATTGATCGTCAAGAAAGGGCAGGTGTTCAGTCAGCAGCTGGTGACCTACACCAATGATCTGATCAAGCGCCGTCTTGGTAATGAAGGTTATACCTTTGCCGAGGTGCGCGGTCAGGATCACAACGCCGATGACGAAAATAATACCGTTGATGTGACATTCTATGTTGAGCCTGGCCGCAAGGTGTATGTGCGCCGCATCAATTTCTCCGGTAATGCCAAGACCACCGATGAAGTGGTGCGTCGTGAACTTCGCCAGTTCGAGAATGCCCCGGCCAATACTTCGCTGGTGGATCTGTCGCGCCAGCGTTTGCAGCGTCTCGGCTATTTCAGTGTGGTTCAGGCTGACACCCCTCGTGTACCTAACACCGAGGATCTGGTGGATGTGGAATACACCGTAGAAGAACAGCCTTCCGGTTCCATTGGTGCCAACGTGGGCTATTCCGACGCGTCCGGTTTCATTTTTGGTGCCAACGTGACCCAGAACAACTGGCGCGGTAGCGGCAATCGGGTGTCCTTCGCCCTTAGCCGTTCCGATGTGCGTGATTCCTACAGCTTCTCTCACTACAACCCGTACTACACCCTCGATGGTGTGAGCCGGGGCTTCAGCCTGTTCTTCTCCGAGATCGATTATGACCAGACCTCGGTGGCGTCCTACGCGGCTGACCGTCTCGGTGGCTCCGTGACCTTCGGTTACCCGATTTCAGAATATTCGCGCCTCAGCTTTGGTGGTACTTACGAGCGTACCGATATCACCACCGGTGACTTTGTAGCGGTAGATATCGCCAACTTCCTGATCACCGAAGGCTATTTGTTTGACGAGTACAAGCTGAACGCCTCATTGTCCACCAGCACCCTGAACCGGGGCATCTTCCCGGATCGCGGCTGGTCCAGCACCCTGGGGCTGGAAGTGGCCGTGCCTGGATCGGATTATGGTTTCTACCGCGCTAACTGGACCGGACAGAAGTACTTCCCGATTACCCAGCGCTGGACCCTGCGCATGCGCAGTGATGTTGCCTACGGTGACGGCTATGGCAGTGATCCTGTGCTGCCATTCTTTGAAAATTACTATTCCGGCGGTATTGGTTCGGTGCGGGGTTATGAATCTCGTTCCCTGGGCCCACGTTCGGAAGGTCTCAGCTACTTCCTCAACGGCACAGTGGATCCGGATCCGGATCCGATCGGCGGTAACCTGCTGACGGAAGCCAGTATCGAGCTGATCTTCCCGACGCCGTTTGCTCCGGAATCAAGAAGTGTGCGTACGTTCCTGTTTGTCGATGCAGGCAACGTTTTCGAGACCGAGCGAGATGATATCTTTGCGGACTTCGAGCCCCAGGATATTCGTACCGCTGCCGGTATCGGTCTGAGCTGGCTGACCGCCATTGGTCCGCTCAGCTTCAACCTGGCCAAGGCACTTAATGACCAGCCGGGTGATGACACTGAAGTATTTCAGTTTTCTTTGGGACAGACTTTCTAGGAGTTTAATAATGATGAAAAAATGCCTGCTCGCCGTTGCTCTTCTTTTTCCTGCTCTGGCGCTTGCTGAAACCAGCATTGGTATTGTGTATCCCCTCAAGGCACTCCAGGCCACCAGCGCGGTACAGACCAAGATGTCTGCGCTGGAAAAGGAACTGGCCCCGGACGAGGAAAAGCTGAACAAGCTCGGCATGGAAGTTCAGGAACTGCAGACCAAGCTGCAGAAGGAAGCCATGACCCTGTCTGCGGATCAGCAGGAAGAAATGAAGACTCGCGGTCAGCAGAAAATGATCGAGATCCAGAGCCTGCAACGTAAACTGCAAGGCCGTGCCGAAGCGACTCAGCGTGAAGTGATGGAAGACATGGGGCCCAAGTTCCAGCAGGCCATCGAGGCTGTCGCCAAGGACAAGAAGCTTGACCTGGTCATCAATGCCCAGGCAGCCGTCTACGTTGGCGAAAATGCCATGGATGTGACTGAAGCCGTCAGTCAGCAACTGAACAAGATGAAGTAATGCATACTCTCGGAGAACTTGCCCGAATCCTGGATGCCGAGCTGGTTGGTGGTGATGCCAACCAGCCAGTGGATGGCATGGGCACGATTCAGTCTGCCACTGCTACGCAAATGACGTTTCTGGCCAATCCGCGCTATCGCAGTTACCTGGAGCAGACCCGCGCAGCGGTGGTGCTGTTGCAGGAAGATCAGCGCGAGTTTTGCCCGGTGCCGGCGCTAATCGTGAAGGACCCTTACTTGTCCTTTGCCAAAGCCAGCGCGTTGTTCGAAGTGGCCCCCCAGGCGCAGCCGGGCATTCATCCCGCTGCGGTGGTGGCTGACTCCGCGGTGGTTGCGGCCACCGCCAGCATTGGTCCGAACGCGGTGATTGATGCCGATGCGCAGATTGGCGAAGGTGCGGTGGTGATGGCCAACGCCGTAATCGGTGCGGGTTCGATCATCGGCGAAAATTGTCGTATCTGGCCAAATGTTACAATTTACCATGGTGTCACGGTGGGTCCGCGCACTATCATACACGCCAACAGTGTGCTCGGTGCTGACGGTTTCGGCTTTGCCTTTAACGGGGCAGGGTGGACCAAGGTGCATCAGGTGGGCGGTGTCAGGATCGGCGCTGATGTGGAAATCGGCGCAGGAACCACCATTGATCGTGGAGCTATCGACGATACCGTAATCGGTAATGGTGCCATTCTGGATAATCAGATCCAGGTGGCCCATAACGTGATTATCGGTGACCATACCGCGCTGGCGGGAAAGGTCGGCATCGCCGGTTCTTCCAAGATCGGTTCCTACTGTTTGCTGGGGGGAGCCGTTGGAGTGTCCGGTCACATCGAAATCTGTGACAAGGTACAGGTACTGGGCATGACCCTGGTATCCAGCTCCATCACCAAGCCTGGCACTTACGGTTCGGCCTTGCCTGCGGACGAACAGCGTCGCTACCAGAAAAATGTAGCCCGTTTCCGCAATCTTGATGACCTTGCCCGTCGCGTACGCAAACTGGAACGTTTGAGTGATTAACGGCCGCGGATTGCGGCCCCTGCCTGTGTGGAACACAAGATGATGGATATCCTTGAGGTCAGGGAATACCTGCCCCACCGTTACCCTTTTTTGCTGGTGGACCGAGTGCTGGACCTGGAGCCAGGCAAGCGCATTGAAGCGATCAAGAATGTCACTATCAATGAGCCGTTCTTCAACGGTCATTTCCCCCACGAACCGATCATGCCGGGTGTGCTGATTATTGAATCCATGGCCCAGGCTGCGGGTATTCTCGGTTTTGTTTCCGTGAACAAGAAGCCAGCGGATGGTTACAACTACCTTCTGGTGGGCACCGACAAGACCCGCTTCAAGCGTCAGGTGTTGCCGGGGGATACTCTGCATCTGTTTGCCGAGCATGTGACGACCAAGCGCAACATTCTCAAGTTTGTCTGTGAAGCCCAGGTCAACGGCAAGACCGTTGCCAGCACCGAAATGCTGGTGGCTGAGCACAAGAGCGCCTGATCCGGACCTGCGGAATAGAAACTAACGGTCGGATCAGACTTCGCTCTGACGTATACTTGCCTTACTCAAACCAAGAACAAGTGATTAAACCATGATCCATCCGACCGCCATTATTGATCCGGCCGCGGAGCTTGCAGAGGACGTGCAGGTCGGCCCGTACTCCGTGATCGGCCCTGATGTAAAAATCGGTGCTGGTACGGTGATTTCTTCCCATGTTGTCATCAATGGTCCAACCACCATTGGCAAGAACAACCGTATTTTCCAGTTCGCGTCTGTTGGCGAGGAATGCCAGGACAAGAAATACAATGGTGAACCCACCCGACTGGAAATCGGTGACGACAACGTGATTCGCGAATCTGTCACTATCCATCGTGGCACCATCCAGGACAATTCCCTGACCAGGATTGGAAGCCGTAACCTGCTCATGGCCTATGTGCACGTGGCCCATGACTGCATGGTGGGGGACGACTGTATCTTCGCCAACAATGCGTCTATCGCTGGCCACGCACATGTGGGCAACGGCGTGATACTCGGTGGTATGACCGGGGTACATCAGTTCTGTAAAATCGGCTCCTACGCCATGACCTCCGGTTGCTCCTTTGTGACGAAGGATATTCCGGCATATATCATGGTCTCTGGTAACCCTGCCGAAGCTCGCAGCATGAACTTTGAAGGCATGAAGCGACGTGGTTGGTCCAAGGAGGTTATCAGTACCCTGCGATCTGCCTACAAGACAGTTTATCGTCAGGGTCTGACCCTGGAACAGGCATTGGCAGAGCTTGAATCTCTTCCTGCCATGGATGAGTTGCAGATTCTGATCGATTCCCTCAAGGCATCCGAGCGCGGCATCACTCGCTGACATGGAGCTGCGCAATGACGCTCCGCTAATTGCCCTGATCGCCGGCGAAGCGTCCGGCGATATCCTTGGGGCGGGCCTCATGCAGTCTCTGCAGGCCCGCTATCCCGCTGCCCGTTTTATCGGCGTTGGTGGCAGCGAAATGGCTGCTGCCGGCCTGGATAGTCTGTTCCCCATGGAAAAGCTGTCGGTGATGGGGATCACCGAAGTGCTTGCCCACCTTCCCGAATTACTGCGTTTGCGTAAACAGCTGATCCGCTTCCTGCTTGAGCAGCAGCCGGATGTGGTGATCGGCATCGACTCGCCGGATTTCACTTTGCCCATTGAGCGCCGGCTGCATGAGCAGGGGCTCAAGACGGTTCACTATGTGAGCCCGTCGGTGTGGGCCTGGCGTCAGGGGCGCATCAAGGGCATCAAGAAAAGCATCGACCTGATGCTGTGTCTGCTACCCTTCGAGGCGCGCTTCTATGAAGAGCATCAGGTGCCGGTAGCCTTTGTCGGCCACCCGTTGGCGGATCGGGTGCCACTGGAAACAGATACCGCTGCCGCCCGCCACGCGCTGGGCCTGGACAGCAGTCAGACGCTGATCGGCGTGTTGCCGGGCAGTCGGGGTGGTGAAGTCGGTCAGCTGATGCCGGTGTTCCTGAATGCCATACAGGAACTGCACAAGACCCGCCCCGAACTGCATTTCGTGATTCCTGCGGCCAACGCGGCTCGCCGGGAACAGATCGAGGCCTTGCTGGGCGAGGCTCCTGCATTGCCTGTCACCCTGGTGGATGGCGAGAGCCGAACGGTGATGTCGGCAGTGGACGTGATCCTGATGGCATCGGGTACGGCCACCCTGGAGGGCCTGCTCGTGGGCAAACCCATGGTGGTGGGCTACCGGGTGGGGAAGGTGACCTATGCCATTGCCCGCCGATTGGTCAAAAGCGAATTCTTCTCCCTGCCCAACCTGCTCTGTCGCGAGGAAATGGTGCCGGAACTGATTCAGGATGGCCTGACCGTGGATGCGGTAGTGGCCGCGGTGGCTCGCTGGCTGGATCAGCCGCAGGATGCGGCGGCGCTGATGTCCAGGTTCCGGGCAGTGCATGAACAATTGCGCGGTGGTGCCAGTGAGAAGGCCGCGGACGCTGTCAGTCAGTTGCTGGAGCGATGAGATGGATCCATTTGCCGAGTATGCCCTGGCCGAGCCTTTCATCCCGTCACGTTTCAGCTGGTCGGCGGGAATGCGGGTTGCCGGTGTGGACGAGGTGGGCCGTGGTCCGCTGGTAGGAGCGGTAGTGACTGCCGCCGTGATCCTCGATCCCGAGCAACCCATTGCAGGGCTTGCCGACTCGAAAAAACTAACTGAAAAGAAGCGCTTGCAGCTGGAAGATGAGATCAAGTCGAAGGCACTGTGCTGGTCACTGGGGCGCGCCGAACCTGCCGAAATCGACCAGCTGAATATCCTCCATGCCACCATGTTGGCCATGCAGCGTGCGGTGCAGGGTTTGTCCCTTGACGCCCATGCCGTACTGGTAGACGGTAACCGGGTGCCGGCACTGGCGTGTCCGGTGGAGGCGGTAGTGAAAGGTGACGGGCGGGTTCCGGCCATTTCAGCCGCTTCGATTCTGGCCAAGGTAGCGCGGGATCGTGAAATGCAGCAACTGCATGAACAGTATCCCCAGTACGGGTTTGATCGCCACAAGGGCTACCCCACCAAGGTCCACCTGGCGGCACTGAATGAATACGGTGCACTGGCCGAACATCGTCGTTCCTTCGGGCCGGTTTCTGCCGCAATAGCACAAGGTAAGTTGTTTTGAGCCAACCCCGTTTTGTCCATCTGCGCCTGCACACTGATTATTCCCTGTCTGATGGGGTGGTGCGGGTCAAGCAGCTGACCAAGGACTGTGCCGAGAAAGGCATTCCTGCCGTGGCCGTCACGGATGATTCCAACCTGTTTGCCTTGATCAAGTTTTACAAGGCGGCCATGGGGGCCGGGGTCAAGCCGATCATGGGCGCCGATCTGTGGGTACAGCCCACCCATCTTGAAGAGCCGGTACGGCTGTGTTTTCTGGTTCAGAACGAAGCGGGTTACCAGAACCTGACCCTGCTGATCAGCCGAGCCTGGCAAACCAACCAGGATCGCGGGCTGGCTCTGGTCAAACCGGAATGGCTGGCGGAGCTCAATGAAGGCTTGATCGTGCTTTCTGCTGCCACCCATGGTGAGATTGGCCAGCTACTTCTGGCCGAGAAAAACGACCTGGCGCAGCAGCAAGCCTCATGGTTGGCGTCACTGTACGGCGATCGTTTTTATCTGGAGGTGCAGCGCACCTCCCGCCCCGGTGATGAAGACTGCCTGCATGCCACTGTTGCGCTGGCCGGGCAGCTGGGTCTGCCGGTGGTGGCGACCAACGATGTGCGCTTTATCAGGAAAGAAGATTTCGAAGCTCATGAAGCGCGGGTCTGTATTCACGACGGCAACACCCTTGATGACCCCAGGCGACCCAAAAAATATTCTGAAGAGCAGTACCTGAAATCCGAAGAAGAGATGCTGTCGCTGTTTTCGGATCTGCCGGAAGCGCTGGAGAACACCGTCGAGATTGCACGTCGTTGTACTCTGGATATTCGTCTGGGTGAGAACTTCCTGCCGGACTTCCCGATCCCGGAAGGGATGACGATCAATGAATATTTCGAGCAGGTTTCCCGTGAAGGTCTGGAAGACCGCCTCAAGGTGTTGCTCGACGAGAATGATCCTGAGTACGCTGAAAAACGAAAACCCTACGATGAGCGCCTCAAGTTCGAGCTGGATATCATCAACCAGATGGGGTTCCCCGGTTACTTCTTGATCGTTGCCGACTTTATCCAGTGGGGCAAGGATAACCAGGTACCCGTAGGGCCGGGGCGGGGTTCCGGTGCCGGCTCTCTGGTGGCCTATGCATTGAAGATTACCGATCTCGATCCGATTGGTTATGACCTGCTCTTCGAACGTTTCCTTAACCCGGAACGGGTATCCATGCCTGACTTCGATGTGGATTTCTGCATGGAGAAGCGGGATCGGGTGATCAATTATACCGCCGACAAGTACGGTAGGGATGCGGTTAGCCAGATCATTACCTTCGGTACCATGGCCGCCAAGGCGGTGGTTCGCGATGTGGCCCGGGTACAGGGCAAGCCCTACGGTCTCGCGGATCGGCTTTCAAAGATGATTCCCGGTGTGCCCGGCATGACCCTTGCCAAGGCGCTGGAGCAGGAAGAAACCCTGCGCGAGTTCCTTGAGAGTGACGAGAATTCCGATAAGGAATCCGCCAACGAAATCTGGGAAATGGCCAAGAAGCTGGAAGGCCTGACCCGTAACGTAGGCAAGCACGCCGGGGGCGTAGTCATCGCCCCGGGCAAGCTCACCGACTTTGCACCACTTTACTGTGAAGAAGACGGCACCAACCTGGTGACCCAGTACGACAAGGATGATGTGGAGGCGGCGGGCCTGGTGAAGTTTGACTTCCTTGGTCTGAAAACCCTGACCATCATCGACTGGGCGGTGAAGGCCGCTAACGTAAAGCGCCACCGGGAAGGGCTGGACGATCTGGTAATCGACCACATTCCGCTGGACGACAGCGGCAGCTTTGAGCTGCTCAAGCGTGGTGATACCACTGCGGTATTCCAGCTGGAAAGTCAGGGCATGAAGGAGCTGATCAAGAAGCTCAAACCTGACGTCTTCGAAGACATCATCGCCCTGGTGGCCCTGTATCGACCGGGGCCGCTGGAATCCGGCATGGTGGACAACTTCGTGAACCGTAAGCATGGTCGTGAGCCGCTGGCGTATCCGGATCCCCAGTACCAGCACGAGTGGCTGGAGCCCATTCTCAAGCCTTCCTATGGGGTTATTCTCTATCAGGAACAGGTGATGCAGATTGCCCAGGTACTGGCGGGCTATACGTTGGGTGGCGCGGACATGCTGCGTCGGGCCATGGGTAAGAAGAAACCCGAAGAGATGGCCAAGCAACGGGAGATCTTTGAGGAAGGGGCCAAGGGGCAGGGTGTCGACCCGGATCTGGCCATGAAGATCTTCGACCTGGTGGAAAAATTCGCGGGCTACGGTTTCAACAAATCCCACTCCGCCGCCTATGCGCTGGTGGCCTACCAGACCGCCTGGCTGAAAGTGCATTACCCGGCCGAATTCATGGCCGCCACCATTTCTGCGGATATGCAGAACACCGACAAGGTGGTGACCTTCATTGACGAGTGCAAGACCATGGGCCTGAAGGTGTTGCCACCGGATGTGAATTCCTGTGGTTACCGCTTCACGGTCAATCCGGAAGGCGACATCGTCTATGGTCTTGGTGCCATCAAGGGCCTGGGTGAAGGCCCCATCGATGCTATCGTTGCGGCCCGTGATGATGGCAAGGGTGACTTCAAGGACCTGTTTGATTTCTGCCGTCGTATCGACTTGAAGAAGATCAATCGCCGCTCCCTGGAAGCCATGGTACGGGCAGGGGTGCTGGACAAGCTGGGGCCGACGCCGGAATCGGAAAGCGAGAGCTTCCATGACCGTGCCACCATTCTGGCCACCTTGCCCGATGCCATTGCCGCCGCCGATCAGGACGCCCGCAACGAAGCGGCCGGTATCATGGACATGTTCGGTGCCGTAGATGAGTCTCCGGCCACCGCCGTGGAGTGGAAGCGCGCACGTAACTGGAATGATGACACTCGCCTCAATGGCGAGCGCGACACCCTGGGCCTGTTCCTCACGGGACACCCCATTGATCAGTATGAAAGTGAGGTGCGGCAGTTTGTCTCCTCACGGCTCAATGCCTTGCAGCCCACTGCCAAGGGTGAGGCTGCCATGGTGGCGGGGCTGGTCGTGGCCTTGCGTATTACCCGAAGCAAGCGCAGTGGCGAGCGGATGGCGTTTGTCACTCTGGATGACAAGACCGGCCGGTTGGAAGTGTCGGTATTCGGCAAGACCTTTGCCCAGTTCGGTGAGCTGGTACAGAAGGACGAACTGCTGATCTTCAAGGGCGGGGTGCGCAACGATGAGTACACCGGCGGTTTCAATCTGGTCGCCGACGAAATCATGGACATGCGCCAGGCCCGGGAGACCTTTGCCCGCCGCCTTCGCCTGGCCGCCCCGGTGCAGGATTCGCTGCCGGAGCGCCTGCAGCAGACCCTGGCTCCCTATCAGGGCGGCAACACCCCGGTGTTGCTGGATCTGGACCACCAGATAGCCGCCGCCAGCTTCTGGCTGGGGGATGAGTGGAAGGTCAGTCCCCATGATTCGCTGGTGGAAGAGCTGCGCATGCAGTTCGGCGATGATTCAGTGCGGGTGGAGTACTGATTGCCTCCTGCGTCGGCCGCTTCATGCATCACGCTACACGCAGCACGCGAAAGATGAAAATCTTGCCGCCAGCATCGCTGGCGGCGCGAATGAATGGCTCTGGCCCCGTTTCAGCCGCGCATTTCGTAGGGCGGAAATGGGCGAAAGCCCATCTCCGCCATGGCTGATTTGATGGCAAGCCCGGGCTCGGTGTTGAGGCTGCAGAGCGTGGGCCTTTTGCATGATGCGTGAAGCATGTTGCATGCCGCGTCTCCTGTTGAAACAGTTTGCAACCTTCGTTCTGGCGCCATTGCTCGACCTTTTCGTCCGGTTGCCGCTACACTTGGTCGGCATATAAATCAGGGTGGTTGGCCAGAGGATTGGCCCCAGTCACGACATTTTGATCAAACAGGCTCAGATATGAACCCGAACTTCCTCGAATTTGAACAACCTATCGCAGACCTGGAAGCGAAGATCGAGGAATTGCGGCTGGTGGGCAGCGGCAGCGAAGTGAACATCTCCGAAGAGGTGGGCAAGCTGCAGGAAAAGAGCATCAGCCTCACCGAGTCGATTTTCAAGAACCTGTCCTCCTGGCAGATCTCCCAGTTGTCCCGTCATCCCCAGCGTCCCTACATGCTGGACTACATCAAGCGCATCTTTGCCGATTTTGATGAGCTGCACGGCGACCGCGCCTTTGCGGATGATCCTGCCATCGTCGGTGGGGTGACTCGTCTGGACGACCAGCCGGTGATGGTGATCGGTCACCAGAAGGGGCGCGAAGTGAAGGAAAAGGTGCGCCGCAATTTCGGCATGCCGAAGCCGGAAGGGTACCGTAAGGCCCTGCGTCTGATGGAAATGGCCGAACGCTTCAAGATGCCGATCCTGACCTTCATCGACACCCCCGGGGCTTTCCCGGGGATCGATGCGGAAGAGCGCGGTCAGTCCGAAGCCATTGCCCGCAATCTGCGTGTCATGTCCCAGCTGAAAACCCCGATCATCGCCACCGTTATCGGTGAAGGGGGTTCTGGTGGTGCGCTGGCCATCGGTGTCTGCGACCACCTGCAGATGCTGGAATTTTCCACCTATTCGGTGATCTCTCCGGAAGGCTGTGCCTCCATTCTCTGGCGTAGCGCCGAGAAGGCCCCGGATGCTGCCGAGGCCATGGGCCTGACGGCAGGGCGTCTGCACGAGCTGGGCATTGTTGACCAGGTCATCAAGGAGCCCCTGGGCGGCGCCCATCGCGATTACGACATGGCGGCGGAATCTATCCGCAAGTCCTTTATCAAGCAGCTGGACATCCTCAAGGGAATGGATACCGAGCAGCTGGTGGAGCGTCGCTACGATCGCCTGATGAGCTACGGCAACTTTACCACCGAGTCTGCTGACAGCTGATCATGCTGGACTCTGCCGGGTTCTGTCGCCAGCTGGCAGAACAGGCACCTGACGGGCCCTTGCTGCTGGCGCTCAGCGGCGGGCTCGACTCCTCCCTGCTTCTGCACCTCCTGATTCGGGCCGGCCTTGGCCCGCGTTTGTCTGTGGTCCATGTGGACCATCAACTGCAAGCGGACAGCCCACAATGGTCCCGCTTCTGTCTGTCACTCTGTCAGCATCATCACGTTCCTTGCAGTGTCGAACAGGTCGAAATTGATCGCGGTGAAGGTATCGAAGCGGGCGCCCGCGATGCCCGCTATGGGGTCTTGCTGCCCATGGCGACCGCGCAGGGAGCTACCCTGATTACCGCCCACCACCGATCCGACCAAGCGGAAACCCTGATGCTCAGGCTGCTTAGGGGCGCTGGTGTGCAGGGCCTTTCGGCCATGCGACCCATGGCGCGTCGCGATGGCGTCTCAATTTGGCGGCCGCTACTGGCTCTGGAGCGGCAGCTGCTGGTCCGCTGGGCAGAGGAGGCCGGTATCGAATGGCTGGATGATCCCAGTAACGAAGATGAAGGCCTGCGACGCAATTTCCTGCGCCAGCGCATCATGCCGCTGCTGCGCCAGCAATGGCCCGGTGCGGAGACCACCCTGGCCCGGGCGGCGGATCACATGTCCGAAGCTGCAGGCTTGCTGGAAGAAATTGCTGCTGAGGATGCCAGGGAGCTGGGAGTCAGTGGGCGGACCTTGCCGTTGGGGCAGATGCACAAATTGTCTGAGCCGCGGCAACGTAATCTGTTTCGCTGGTGGCTGCAGAACAACGCGGCTACGGCTCCGAGTCAAGCGGTGTTGGCCGAGTTGCTCTTATTGCAGCAAGCGGCGGATGACAGCCAGGCGCGGGTAGAGTGGGGCGGTTGGGCGGTGCGTCTTTATCGCGACGCACTTTATCTGTGTGAGCGGGACGGCTTCGATGCCTGGACCGGGAGTGCCCAATGGCCAGCCGGTGCCCTGCCTCCGCCACTGCCTAACTGGCACTGGAGCCGTGAGGGCGGGGAGGGTGCAGTATCGGTATTGCGTCCCCCCGGAGACCTGACATTGTCTGCAATGCAAGGCAACCTCCGGATTCAGCGCAATGGCATGCGGCAACAGGTCAAGGAGCTGTGGCGTGCGGCTGGTGTGCCGCCGTGGCAACGCCGACAGTGGCCACTGCTGTACCGGGATCAGGTGCTGGTGTCAGTACCTCTGGTGGGCTTGGCAGATGGAGAGTCTGACCGACAATGCGAACAGTGGTTTTTGCATCCCTCCCTGTAAGCCAGGGCTGACAGCAAATGACGTCGCCAGCCCCTCGCGTGATTCCCTCAGGTCTGACACACTCAGTGTCAAATCCGTACTGGACATAATGTCAGTGCTGGCGCCATGGCGTCGCACGATGGGAATTGATCATGAACCAAGCCGCCCGGCAGCTGTTACAAAAAACCTTTCGCCTGCAGGACTTCCGCCCCGGCCAGCAGCAGGTCATCGAGTCCCTGCTGGCGGGCCGCTCCGCCCTGGCCGTATTCCCCACCGGGGGTGGCAAGAGTCTTTGCTACCAGTTACCCGCGCTGATGCTGGATGGCCTGACCCTGGTGGTTTCGCCCCTGATTGCTCTCATGAAGGATCAGGTGGACCAGCTCAATGCCCTGAACATTCCTGCTGCGCGGTTGGATTCCAGTGTGGAAGCGGATGAGCTGAAAGCCATTTACCAGGGGCTCGAGCAGGGCAGCATCAAACTGTTGTACGTGGCACCGGAAAGGCTGGCCAATGAACGGTTTCTGGCCCGACTGAAGCGCCTGTCCATCAGCATGATGGCCGTGGATGAGGCTCACTGTGTCTCCGAATGGGGGCACAATTTCCGGCCGGATTACCTCAAGCTGGCACAGTTGGCCAGGGAGCTTGGGGTGGGCCGGGTGCTGGCCCTGACCGCGACGGCAACCCCACAGGTGGCGGAACAGATTCGCGACAGCTTTGACATTGCGCAGGATGACCATGTGCAAACCGGTTTCTTCCGGCCCAACCTGGCCATTCATATACATCCCACCGTGCCTGCAGACAGGGACGAGGCGCTGTTCCGTCAGTTATCCAGCCAGCCAGCTGGGCCGGCCATTGTCTATGTGACCCTGCAGAAGACCGCTGAAGCGGTGGCTGCCTTCCTGAAGCGCAAGGGTATGAAGGCGCTCGCCTACCATGCGGGGCTGAAGGATGAAACGAGGCATCAGGCCCAGGAGGCCTTCATGAGCGGTGCGGTGGATATCGTGGTGGCCACTATTGCCTTCGGCATGGGGATCGACAAGTCGGATATCCGTGCTATTTATCATTACAACCTGCCCAAGTCGCTGGAAAATTACATGCAGGAGATCGGTCGGGCCGGGCGTGACGGCCAGCCATCCCGCTGCACGCTTCTGGCCAGTCTGGATGACCTGACCGTGCTGGAAAATTTCAGCTTTGGGGATACCCCGGATGAAGAGGCTCTGGCGGGTCTGATTCACTGGTTGCTGGGGCAGACGGAGCAGTTCGACCTGTCCGTGTATGAACTATCCGGCCAGTTCGATGTGCGACCGCTGGTGATCAATACCCTGCTGACCTATCTTGAGCTGGAGGGAATCATCAAGGCCACGGCGCCATTCTATACCGAGTACAAGGTCGGATTTCTGACCGCGCAGGACCAGCTGCTGGCTCAGTTCGACCACGATCGTGCGGAGTTTCTGCGTGCCCTGTTTGCCTGTGGCAAGCAGGGCAGAACCTGGCTGACCCTCAAACCCATCGAAGCGGCCCGGGAGCTTCAGGCTGACCGGCTGAGGATTCTCAATGCACTGGGGTATCTGGAGCAGCAGGGGATGGTGGAGCTGAGAGTGGCCGGGGTGCGCCAGGGCTTCCGCATGGTCAACCTGCCGGGAGATAGCCAGGGGTTGATTGCGCGTCTTCAGTCCCAGTTTCAGCTCCGCGAGCAGCGGGACATTGACCGGCTTCAGCAGGTGGCGGACTGGGCACAGCAAGACGGCTGTCTGCAACAGGCATTGGTGGGCTATTTCGGGGAGACCCTGACGCAACCCTGTGGACAGTGCAGTGTCTGTCTTGGAGAGCGTGTTCCGATGCCGCCTCGACAAATGGGCCAGCCGGATCTATCAATCATCGATCGGCTAAAGAAAGAGGAGCATGCCGCCTTGTCCTCCCCGCGTCAGCTGGCCCGGTTTCTGTGCGGTATCACCAGTCCGCGCGCCAGTCGTGCCCGGCTTGGCCGCCACCCGGCGTTTGCCTCCCTGATCGAGATGCCTTTTGCAGACGTACTTGCCCGCTGCCAACAGGCTGGCAGCTGAGTGGAGTGAGCCCGCAGGGGTGAGAGTACCGGAAACGGTGTGGCTGGCTGTGCGGGGATGGCACTGCGCTCCACAGAAGGTATGCCTGAATGACCCCCATGGGCTGATCAGTGAATCGGCCAATCTGGCGGATCGCAAAATATTCGCACAACAGGTGGATTCCCGATTGAGGCGGGGGGCCGCTTCTGTTAACATTTTCTCCCGTCCTGATGTAGCGCAAGCCCCTGAAATTTCAGGTGTTCATCCATCACTTGCGTAGCTGGCCAACCCGATCCAAGAGCAACCCTTGCCCGCGATGCCGCGAGCGGGGTGTTTTTTTTATTGGGGCCGGTTCACACTTGATGGCGCGCTACTAATCCATCAGGGAATCAGCGTTATTGTCACCTCTCACCGGTGCCGGTAGTCGCTGATCCCAAGCAATCTGGTGAGTGCATGTCACGTTTCATCTTTGTCACTGGCGGTGTGGTTTCTTCCCTGGGTAAGGGGATTACCTCTGCCTCTCTGGCCACCTTGCTGGAAGCCCGTGGCCTCAAGGTCACCCTGATCAAAATGGATCCCTACATCAATGTGGATCCCGGCACCATGAGTCCCTACCAGCACGGTGAGGTGTTCGTGACCGAAGATGGCGCCGAGACCGATCTGGATCTTGGCCACTACGAGCGCTTCATCCGCACTCGTCTCAACCGTCGTAACAGCTTTACCACCGGGCGTGTCTATCAGGACGTGCTGGACAAGGAACGTCGTGGTGAGTACCTGGGCGCAACGGTTCAGGTGATTCCGCATATCACCGATGAAATCAAACTTAAGATTCGTGAAGGGGCAGGGGATGCCGACGTGGCCATCGTCGAGATCGGTGGTACTGCCGGTGACATCGAGTCCCTGCCTTTCCTGGAAGCGGCCCGGCAGATGCGTGTAGAGCTGGGTTCCAGCCAGTCCCTGCTGGTGCACCTGACCCTGGTGCCCTATATCGCCACTGCTGGCGAGATCAAGACCAAGCCCACCCAGCATTCTGTGAAGGAGCTGCGTTCCATCGGCTTGCAGCCTGACGTACTGGTGTGTCGTGCGGATGACCCGATTCCCCAGGGGGCGCGTGAAAAGATTGCCTTGTTCACCAACGTGGAAGCCCGTGCGGTGATTTCTGCGCCGGACTGCAAGACCATCTACCAGGTGCCGCGTGTGATGCACGAGCAGGGCCTGGATGACATCGTAGTCAACAAATTCGGTCTGGACCTGCCGGCTCCGGATCTGAGCGAGTGGGATCGCGTGGTCGAAGCCCAGCTGAATCCGGAAGGCGAAGTCACTATCGGTATGGTGGGCAAGTACATCGAACTGGTCGATGCCTACAAGTCACTCAACGAAGCATTGATTCACGCGGGTATCAGTAACCGCGCGAAAGTGAACATCCTTTATCTTGATGCGGAAGATATCGAACGCGACGGTACCGGTGTACTGGAAAACCTGGATGCCATCCTGGTACCGGGTGGGTTCGGCGACCGCGGCACCGAAGGCAAGATTGCGGCCATTCGTTATGCCCGCGAAAACAAGGTGCCATATCTGGGCATCTGTCTGGGTATGCAGTTGGCAGTGATTGAATACGCACGTCATGTGGCCGGTATCGAACAAGCCCATTCCTCCGAGTTGAAGCCTGGCACGCCGGATCCGGTGGTGGGCCTGATTACCGAGTGGACTACCGAAGATGGCCGCAAGGAACAGCGTTCTGCGGAATCTGATCTGGGTGGCACCATGCGCCTGGGTGGGCAGGAATGTGTGCTGGAAGCCGGTAGCCGCGCTGCGGAATGTTATGGCTCCACCCATATTGTCGAGCGTCATCGTCACCGTTATGAGGTGAACAACAATTATCTGCCTGCGCTGGAAGCGGCGGGGCTGAAAATCGTTGGCCGTTCCGTAGATGGCGAATTGGTGGAAGTGATCGAGGTGGCCGACCATCCGTGGTTTGTCGCTTGTCAGTTCCACCCGGAATTTACCTCTACTCCCCGTGACGGCCACGGCCTGTTCCGCGGGTATGTGGAAGCCGCCCTGTTACAGAAGGCAGCTCAATAAGAACACAAGGAGTGGTGTCCGTGAGCGAGCAGAAAATCATTCGTCTCGGCGATCTGGAGTTTGGCAACGACAAACCCATGGCGCTGTTCGGCGGTATGAATGTGCTGGAATCCCGGGATATGGCCATGCAGGTGGCGGAGGCTTACGCCGAAGTCACCAGCAAGCTGAATATCCCATGGGTGTTCAAGGCCAGCTTCGACAAGGCCAATCGGTCTTCCCTGAATTCCTACCGGGGACCGGGGATGGAAGAGGGGCTGAAGATCTTCGAGGAAGTGAAGAAGACCTTCAATTGTCCGCTGATCACCGATGTGCATGAACCCTATCAGGCCGCACCAGTGGCGGAAGTCTGTGACATCATCCAGTTGCCGGCCTTCCTGGCCCGGCAAACGGATCTGGTGGTGGCGATGGCAAAGACCAGCGCCATCATCAACATCAAGAAGCCGCAGTTTCTGGCCCCCCATGAAATGGGGCATATCCTGCACAAATGTGAGGACGCCGGAAATGACCAGCTGATTCTCTGTGAGCGTGGCTCCAGCTTCGGGTACAACAACCTGGTGGTGGACATGCTCGGTTTCGGCATCATGAAGCAATTCAATTACCCGGTGTTTTTCGATGTGACCCATGCGCTGCAGAAGCCGGGTGGTCGTGCCGACAGCGCCGATGGCCGCCGTGCCCAGGTGGCCGAATTGGGCCGAGCGGGGATCAGTCAGGGCATTGCCGGACTGTTCCTGGAAGCCCATCCTGACCCGGACAATGCCAAATGCGATGGCCCCTGCGCCTTGCGTCTGGACCGTCTGGAGCCATTCCTTGCCCAGATGCAAACCCTGGATAATACCGTCAAGGCACTGCCTGCCTTTGAAAACAACTGATTAAGAGAGATTGACTGTCATGTCCAAGATCGTTGACATCAAAGCCCGCGAAATTCTGGATTCCCGCGGCAACCCCACCATCGAAGCCGATGTGATTCTCGAGTCTGGCGCAACTGGCAGTGCCTGCGCTCCCAGCGGTGCTTCTACCGGTTCCCGTGAAGCACTGGAGCTGCGTGACGGTGACAAGAGCCGTTACCTGGGTAAGGGCGTGACCAAGGCCGTGGGTAACGTGAATTCCGAGATCCGCGAGCTGCTGATCGGCAAGGAAGCGTCTGACCAGCGCGGCATCGACCAGGCCATGATTGACGCTGATGGTACCGAGAACAAGGGCAAGCTGGGCGCCAATGCCATTCTTGCGGTGTCTCTGGCAGTGGCCAAAGCTGCCGCTGCTGATCAAGGCAAGCCCCTGTACGAGTACATCTCCGACCTGCAGGACGATGACAACGAATACTCCCTGCCGGTACCGATGATGAACATCATCAACGGTGGTGAGCACGCTGATAACAATGTGGACATCCAGGAATTCATGGTGCAGCCGGTGGGTGCCTCTACTGTTGCAGAAGCGATCCGTTATGGCGCTGAAATCTTCCATGCCCTGAAAGGTGTTCTGAAAAAGCGCGGCCTGAACACCGCAGTGGGTGATGAAGGTGGTTTCGCTCCGGATCTGCCCAGCAACGAAGCGGCTCTGGAAGCCATCATGGAAGCCATCGAGATCGCCGGCTACAAGGCGGGTGAAGACGTGACCCTGGCACTGGATTGCGCTTCCAGCGAATTCTACAAGGACGGCAAATACGTGCTGGCCGGTGAAGGCCGCAGCATGACTTCCGCCGAGTTTGCCGATTACCTGGCCGAGCTGTGCGACCGTTACCCGATCATCTCCATTGAAGATGGCATGGACGAGTCTGACTGGGAAGGCTGGAAGATCCTCACCGACAAGCTGGGTGACAAGGTACAGCTGGTGGGCGACGACCTGTTCGTGACCAACACCAAGATCCTCAAGAAGGGTATAGACGAAGGGGTGGCTAACTCCATCCTGATCAAGTTCAACCAGATCGGTTCCCTGACCGAAACCCTGGAAGCCATCAAGATGGCCAAGGATGCCGGCTACACCGCGGTGATTTCTCACCGTAGTGGTGAAACCGCAGACAGCACCATCGCTGACCTGGCTGTGGCTACCGCCGCTGGCCAGATCAAGACTGGCTCTCTGTGCCGCTCTGACCGTGTGGCCAAGTACAACCGTCTGATCCGCATCGAGCAGGAACTGGGTCGTGTTGCTTATCATGGCCGCAAAGAGTTCAAGTTCCTCGGTTAATTCCTGATGACAGAAACAAGGGCCAGCAAGGCAAAACCTCTGGAGGGCAAGCGCGCAGCAATGAAGCTGTCGCCCGCCCGGCAGGTGGTTTTTGCCGTGCTGGCCCTTGTGTTTCTGGGGCTTCAGGCCCGTCTCTGGTTTGGCGAGGGTAGCCTTCGCCATGTGGCCAGCCTGAAAAAGGAAGTGGCCACCCTCAAGCAGTCCAACGCCAGGCTCAACGAGCGTAACCGTCTGATGGCTGCGGATGTGAAAGACCTGAAGCAGGGTACCGAAGCGGTGGAAGAAATCGCTCGCAAGGACCTGGGTATGATTCGCAAGGGTGAAACCTTCTTTCTGATTCTGGAACAACCAGGGAGTACCGAGTGAATCCGGTAATCCGTGGCCCTCTTTATGCTGTTGTGCCTGCAGCCGGTGTCGGCGAACGCATGCAGGCAGGCATTCCCAAACAATATCTGACCCTGGCAGGCAAAACGCTCACCGAGCACACACTGCAGCGGCTATTGTCCTTCGCGCCTATCGAAAGTGTGGTGGTGGCGGTGTCAGGCGACGACCCCTGGTGGCCTACCTTGCCAGTGGCGACCCATCGCCGTATCCATGCTGTCACCGGTGGCGAAAGCCGGGCGGAATCGGTACGCAATGCCGTCGCCCAGGTGCTCATGGACGGCGGTGAAGATGCCTGGGTGCTGGTGCATGACATGGCTCGTCCGCTGCTGCGTCTGTCGGATATCCAGACACTGTTGGCCAGCACAGGAGAGCAGGGAGCGATTCTGGCGTTGCCAGTGGTCGATACCATCAAGCAGGCTGCTGGAGATAACCTGATAGACGCCACGCTGGATCGCGAGGTTATCTGGAGGGCGCTGACCCCTCAGCTGTTTCCGGCCGCGGCACTGTATGAGGCGCTCAGTGGAGACCTCGCTGCAGTGACGGACGAAGCCTCGGCAATGGAACGTCAGGGCTGGCGTCCCAGGCTGGTGGCCGGTCATAGTGACAATATCAAGATCACCGTGCCGGAAGACCTGCCGTTGGCACGTTTCTACCTGGCCCGCCAGTTTGAAGAACAGGGAGGCGTGTGATGCCCATCCGTATTGGTCAGGGCTTTGATGTCCACGCCTTCGATCATGGCGATCATGTCATGTTATGCGGCGTGGCCATCCCGCATTCCCATGGCCTCAAGGCTCACTCCGATGGCGATGTGGCCCTGCATGCGCTTTCCGATGCCCTGCTGGGGGCGCTGGCGCTCGGTGATATCGGCCATTACTTCCCGGACACGGACCCGCAATGGAAAGGGGCCGATTCCGGCAAGTTGCTACAGGCCATCTACCAGGATATTACTGCAGCGGGCTGGCAGCTCGGCAACGCCGATCTCACCATCATCTGCCAGGCACCGAAACTCGCACCCCATATCCTTGCCATGCGTGAGCGCATCGCTGATCTGCTCGGCTGTCAGGTTGCCCAGGTGTCGGTGAAGGCGACCACTACCGAAAAGCTCGGTTTCACTGGTCGCAAGGAAGGCATTGCCGTGCAGGCTGCAGTGCTGCTGGTATCCTGATGAATTTGCCCTTCGCCCATGGTGGACCGGTGGCGCAGGCGCAACTGAAAGCCTGTCCGCAGGATTTTCAGGTTGTCGAATGCATGCACGTCACCCCTGAAGGGGAGGGCGAGCATCTCTGGCTGGAAATCGAAAAAACCAGCTGGAATACCGAGGACGTAGCCATGTGGCTGGCAAAGTCGGCCCGGGTGCATCGTCTGTCTGTGGGATACAGCGGTCTCAAGGACAAGCATGCGGTTACCCGCCAGTGGTTCAGTCTGCATTTACCGGGCAAGGCGGATCCAAACTTTGACTGGCCGGAGGGTGTTCGACTGGTTCAGGCTGTTCGCCACCGTCGCAAGCTCAACCGCGGTACCCATCGGGCCAACCGTTTTGTCATTCGTGCCACGGAATTTCAGGGTGACACCGTTGCTCTGGAATCACGGCTGGCCGCGGTCGCTGCGCAAGGCATTCCCAATTATTTCGGTGAGCAGCGCTTCGGGCGCGGGGCAGGCAATCTGGTGCGCGGCCGGGAATGGCTGACCGGAGGGGAAGCTCCACGCAAGAAAGCCCTGCGCAGCATATGGTTGTCGGCAGTGCGCAGCGACCTGTTCAATCAGGTGCTGGCTGAACGGGTCCGCCGCGGCGTATGGAACCGGGTGCTGGAAGGCGACATTTTGCAGCCTGAGGGCAGTCGCGGCTTGTTCAGTGCCGATGACGACGCGGAATCTGCCGCACGGGTGATCCGCGCCGAGGTGCATCCTACCGCCCCTATGCCGGGGGTGGCTGGCATGGCATCATCTGGCCCTTGCTGGCAACTGGAACAACAGATTCTGGCACCCAGTCAGGCTGTGATCGACGGTCTTTGCCGGGAAGGTGTGGACGAGATTCGCCGCGCCACCCGGTTACCGGTACAGGACTTGCAATGGTCCTGGCTGCAGGAAAGGGAAGGGGAACACTGCCTGGAGCTGGCATTCAAGCTGCCTGCAGGTGCGTTTGCGACAACATTGATGGCAGAGCTGGTGACCACGCCGGAATCCTCTGCGTAGAGAACGAAGTACAACATGGATATCCAACTCAGCGGCATCGGTATGACCTCTGCACGGACTCGGGATCGTTTGGTGCAGCGGCTGCGGGACGCCGGCATTCAGGATGATCGGGTGCTGGATACGATTCGCAATACGCCTCGCCATTTCTTCATTGAAGAAGCCCTGGCCCACCAGGCCTACGACGATACCGCACTCCCTATTGGCCACGGCCAGACCATTTCCCAGCCCTGGGTGGTAGCACGCATGACCGAGCTACTGATGAACGGCGGCCGGCGTGGCAAGGTGCTGGAGATTGGTACTGGCTGCGGTTATCAGACCGCGGTACTGGCTCCCTTCTGTGATGAACTTTATTCCGTGGAACGCATCCGACCTTTACAGGAGCAGGCACGTAAACGATTGCTGCGTCTTGGCCTGGCCAAGGTGCAGCTCAAGCATGCCGATGGCGGCTTCGGCTGGAAAAGCGAAGCCCCGTTCGATGGCATCCTCGCCGCCTGCGCCCGACCGGACATCCCGGATGATCTGCTCGAGCAACTGGCCGACGGCGGCCGCCTGGTAATGCCGGTGGGGGATGATCGCAAACAGATTCTCACGGTGGTGGATCGTGAAGGGGATGAATTCCATACCCAGTCGCTGGATGCGGTGCGGTTTGTGCCGTTTCAGCGTGGGGTGATGCGGTAAGAAGCTACAAGCTACAAGCTGCAAGGCGCGGTCAGGGTGATTGAATATTTCACTGCCATGCCCGCGCTCAATAGTTTGGGCGCGGCTGCAACGTTCAAGACATGACCATGCGTGATTCGCGTTGTAGCTTGCAGCTTGCAGCTCCGGCGCTCGAGAATAACAAACCCGAAATCGCGCCCGCTTTATAGCGTGATGTAAGAGGACCGTAATGATTCGACCCGGTATTTTCTTTCGTGGCATGGCCATGGGCGCAGCGGATGTGGTGCCGGGGGTGTCCGGTGGCACGCTGGCGCTGATTACCGGCATCTATGAAGAGCTGATTGATACGCTGGGAGGTATCACTCCGCGGTTGCTGGGGGTCTGGCGCCGTGAAGGGTTTGCGGCATTCTGGCAGCAGGCCAACCTGACCTTCCTGTTCACCCTGCTGGCTGGCATCTTTACCAGCATTGCGGTGCTGGCGCGGTTGATTACCTGGCTCCTCGAAACTCACCCGATTCCGGTGTGGGCATTTTTCAGTGGTTTGATCCTGGCCAGCATTTTCATGGTGTCGGCGCCGCTGAAGAAGCGAGGCCTGGCGCAGGGTGTCGCGTTCATGGCTGGCACCCTGACCGCCATCATGATTGCGCTGGCGCCAGTGATGCAGGGCGGTGGCGGAGCGCTGGTGTTCTTTCTCAGTGGCATGCTGGCAATCTGCGCCATGATCCTGCCCGGGATTTCCGGCAGTTTTATCCTTCTTTTACTGGGCATGTATCAGCCGGTGCTGGAAGCTGTGAAAGGTGTGCAGCTGCCGTTGTTGCTGGCGTTCCTGTCCGGATGTGCGCTTGGCCTGTTGAGTTTCGTGCATATCCTCAAGTGGACCCTGCATCATTATCACGACACGGTAATGGCCCTGCTGGCAGGGTTCATGGCGGGTTCACTGGTGAAACTGTGGCCCTGGCGGCTGGTCGATTCCAGCGGTGTGCAGGACCAGTGGTTTACACCTGCAGGTTATGCAGCGGCCACCGGCGAGAGTGCACAGACACTGTTTGCGGTGGCCAGTGCTATCATGGCGATTGCCCTGATATGGCTACTGCACCGGCTGGCACCCGTGCATAATACCTCGGGTACAGCGGGTAATGACTGATCCATACACCGGTGCTTGAGGACGTTTGGTATCCGTAATCACAGCAGAAAAGTGACAGAACTGCTTCGCGCCATGGCGATGGCGGTGTTTCTGGTGTTGATGAGTGGCTGCAGTGCCAGTCTGGCTCCCGTAGTGGATATTTATGGACAGGATACCCGCCAGCGCAAAGTGACCTCCGGAACCCATCATGTCCGGGAGGGTGAGACCCTCTATTCCATCGCCTGGCGCTATGGGTGGGATTACCGGGAACTGGGTGCGGCCAATAACATTCCTGCTCCCTACACTATCTATCCCGGCCAGCGTATCTCGCTGGCATTGAAAAAGCCGTCTTCGAGCAGCTCGGGCAGCACCAGCAAGCCAAAGCCGGTAACAAGCACCTCATCGAGCAAGCCCGCCCCACGGCCCAGCAAGCCGGTGCCGGCCAAGCCGGCTCCAAGCAAACCTTCGGTGTCATCCGACAGCGGTGCCCGGACGGTTGGCCCGGTAACCTGGCGCTGGCCAGCCAGTGGCACGGTGGTGGAACGGTTCTCCACTGCTTCATCCGGTCGCAAGGGGATTGCTATCAGCGGCCGCTCAAAGAGCCCGGTGATTGCCGCAGCAGAAGGGCGTGTGGTGTATCGCGGCAGTGGACTTACCGGTTATGGCAATCTGTTGATCCTCAAGCACAATGAGCGCTGGCTGAGTGCCTATGCGCATAATGATGCCATGCTGGTGAAGGAAGGTGATGTGGTCAAAGCCGGCCAGAAGATTGCCACCATGGGTGCAACCGGGACCTACCGTACCCAGCTCCATTTCGAGATCCGCCGGGACGGCAAGCCGGTGGACCCGATGCAGTACCTGCCAAAACAGTAATACCTGACAACGGATCACCTGATGAGTGAAGGAACCAACCGGGAACATCGTCTGCTGATGCTGGCTGCCATCGCGTCGGTGGCCACCGCACTGGTGCTGATTGCGGCCAAGACGGTGGCCTGGCTGATGACTGGCTCAGTGAGCATGCTGGCTTCGCTGGTGGATTCGGTGATGGATTCCATGGCATCGCTGATCAATTTCTTTGCCATTCGTTATTCACTGGTGCCAGCCGATGAGGAGCACCGCTTTGGTCACGGTAAGGCGGAAGCCCTGGCGGGTCTGGGGCAGGCCATTTTCATCGCCGGCTCCTCGGTGTTTCTGATCCATCAATCGGTACTTAAGCTGATGGATCCGACTCCCATTGAAGCCAGCATGGTGGGTATTGGCGTGATGATCCTGTCCATCGCGCTGACCTTTGGGTTGCTGCTGGTGCAGCGCTATGTGATCCGTCACACCGGTTCCACTGCCATTGAGGCAGACTCCCTGCATTACGTATCCGATCTTGCCGTCAATGTGGGGATCATTGCAGTGCTGGCCGTGAGCAGCTTCGGCTGGTTGTGGCTGGATGGAGCGGTGGGGCTGGCAATCGCCTTGTTTATCCTGCGCAGCGCTTGGCATATCGCCTCGGAGTCGAGTCAGCTGCTGCTGGACCGGGAAATGTCGGGCGATGTGCGTAACCGCATCGGTGCCATTGTCGCGTCCCACCCGGATGCGCTGGGTTTTCACGATCTGCGTACCCGGCAGAGTGGGCGTACCTGCTTTATCCAGCTGCATCTGGATATGGATCAGAATCTCACCTTACGGGTTGCCCACGATCTGGCTGACAGTATTGAATCCGGCATCAAAAAGGCGTTTCCCGGGGCGGATGTGATTATCCATCTGGATCCCGTCGCCGTGGGGCCGCGGGTGGCTGTCGAGCATCCGGAAAACCCGTAATCAGGATTTGAGTCTACGGCAGCCCTTGCGCTGTACTGTCCGGTCAATCCCCGCTGTTCGGTAAACATATTGTATTCATCTGGGCTTTTCTTTAGCTTGAATTTCACGATTTCAGGTTAAGGAATGGCGATGAACAGCCAGTTGCAGGCAACACAGATCAGCAAGATCTGGCAGCGGGGCATGGCCCGGCGACAATTTCTCAAATGGGGGCTGGGTGGCGTGGCCGCGGTGACGGCGGTTGCCGCGGGGAGCTTCGCCCTGTTACGCCGTTCCCCCCGCGACGAGATTGCCCCCCCTGACTGGGCGACCGGTCTGTCTGCTTCTGAATACCACCTGTTTGAACACGCGCGTGCCGTGCTGTTACCGGTGGAAGGTACCAACCTCATCGACAGCAGCACCGTGCCGGTGGTGCAGAACGTTCAACAGATTCTGGATTATCTGGATGCGCCCACCCGCAAGGAGCTGGGCGCTGGTCTATCCCTGTTCGATAACGTGGTGGTGTTCAGCCATGGTTGCCGGTTTGTGGATCTGGAGCCGGGCAAGGCCCGTGAGTTATTTGACCGCTGGGGCGAGGGCAGTGTACTGCAGCGTACCTTGACTACTGTGATCAAACAGCTGGTCTATAGCGGTTACTGGCAGGAGCCGGCCACCTGGCCGCCCACCGAGTTCGATGGTCCGGTCAGCGAAAAGTGGGGCCTGGCTTATCTGGGGAACGCCCCATTACCGCAGCAACCCTCCCTCGAATCCGGTCAGGAGCAGGCATGAATCAGGTTAAATTACAGCCCAGTGGTCTGCAGGTGCATCAGGCGTCTGACGTGACGGAAAGTCACCTTGCCCTTGAGGCGGATGTGGTCGTTGTCGGCTCCGGGGCCGGCGGTGCGGTCAGTGCCTATGAACTGGCCCGCCAGGGGAAGCGGGTCATCGTGCTGGAAGCGGGTCCTTATGTGCCCTCCCAGGCATTCACGGAAGATTTCACTGAAAGTCTGCATACCCTGTATCAGGACCAGGGCGGCCAGGCGAACAGCAGCGGCGATTTGCTGGTGCTGCAGGGCGCCTGTGTCGGCGGTTCAACGGTGGTCAATGGCTGTGTCTGCTTCCGTACCCCGGATTTCATCCTTGAGGACTGGCAGCGCGATTTCGGCCTCAGTGAACTGACTGCCGAGGAGCTGGCTCCCTATTTTGATGAAGTGGAACAGAATCTGTCTGTTCACGACAACGGCGAACACGAGATTGCCCGCCATGGGCAGGTGATCCGCCAGGGGGCCAACAAGCTGGGCTGGTCGGTCAAACCGTTGCGTAGAAATATCCGCCAGTGTGGATTGACCGGCCACTGTCTGTCCGGCTGCAAGACCGAGCGCAAGCAATCCATGCTGGTTACCTATCTGCCCTGGGCCCAAGCCTACGGTGCCAAAATCTATGCAGATACCCGTGTAGAAAAAATCCTCACTGTGGATGGTGAAGCCAGCGGGGTGGAAGCCGTTGTCACCCGGCAGGATGGCAGTGTGGTGGCCACCATGACAGTCAAGGCACCGCGTGTGGTGCTTGCCGCTGGTGCGGTGCAGACACCAGTGCTGCTGCAGAAAAGCGGGCTGGCCAATCGCTCGGGCCAGGTCGGCAAAAACTTTGCCTGCCATCCGTCGCTATTGGTGGCAGGGCGCTACCCGCAACCGATTCATCCCTGGCGTGGTGCCATGCTGGGCGTGCATGTGGACGAATTCATGCACCCGGACAAGGGCGGCTTTGTGCTCGAGGATGGCGGCTTTGGCCTGGTGGAAATGACCATGCTGGCCGAACCGGGTACCGGCAAGCCGTTCATGGACTATATGGCGGATGCGCGCTATCTGGCCGGTCTGGTGACCCTGATCCATGACCACAACGTGGGCGCCATCGAATGGGATGGTGAGCGCAAGGCCATCAATTACCAGCTTAGCGATGCGGATTTTCCCTCCATGAAGCGGGCAATCAAGGCTGCCGCCCGGCTTCATCTGGCATCCGGAGCCAGCGAGGTGTATGTGCCTGCCAGTGACAAGCGGGTGATTCGCTCGGAGGCGGATATTGACGAGCAGGTCGATTCACTGGAGAACCAGCCACAGCATCTGCGCATGGTCAGCTATCACCCCCAGGGGACCTGTCACATGGGCGCAGATCCGGATACCAGTGTGGTCAAGGCCAATGGTGAAACCCATGATGTGCCCGGGCTCTATGTGGCAGATGCCAGCCTGTTGCCGACCTCGATCATCGTTAATCCGCAAATCACGGTGTATGCCCTGGCGACCCGTATCGCCCGTCATATGAGTTAGCCCGGCAGCAAGATAATGGACGGGAGAGCAGGGCGGCCGCTGGGCCGCCCTTTTCTGTTTACAAGGAGTTACCCAACTGACGACAGCCCCTGTCTTGCGCGCCACTGAGGGCTTTGGTGTTTGTTACGGTTTGTTATAGACTCGGTGTCATATCTCCACCAATAACAACAAGGGCCGCATTGGCCTGCCCAGGAGAGGGTGTTGATGAAGAATAACCACCGTGCGCCCCTGCCCGGCTATATGGCCGGTCTAGAGCCCCTTAGCCGTCGTGGCTTTCTGCGCACAACCGTACTTGCCAGCGCTGCGCTCACCAGCGGCTGTGCCAGCATGTTCGGACGCAAGGATGCGCCTGAAACGCTGGAATACTACAGCCTCAAGCAAGATGAGATCGATGTAATCACGCGTCTCACCGAAGTCATGCTGCCCACCGAGCAGTTCGGGCTTCCTTCCAGTACCACCGTCGTTCCCACTGTCAGAAATATCGACAACATGGCACAGCGGATGCCGAAACAGACCCGCGATCTGCTCGGGCTGGGGATCTGGGTTTTCAACAACCGTCCCATGATGAGCTTCAAATTCAGGCAGTTCACCTCCCTCAACGATGAAAAGGCGCTGGCGTACGTCAATGCCATGCAGGAAGGGGCTTTCTTCGAACGCGGCCTGATGACCACACTCAAGGCCTTGATCGCGTTGAATTACTGGCGTGATGAACGCACCTGGCCGGGTCTTGAGTACCATGGCCCGGTCACCGAAACCTGGGGTGTTCGTCGACTCGGCAACGCACCACTGCCGCGAGCCTGACAGGGGGATATATGGCATTTGTTCGTGTACAGCGGGATGGTGTGCCGGTGACCCAGGCCAAAGATGTGGCGCTGGACCCTAGTCTCGGCAAGAAATTCACTCTGAAAACCGATGTGGTGGTGGTGGGCTCCGGTGCCGCCGGTTCCATGGTGGCCTACGAAATGGCCAAGGCCGGTCGCGATGTGCTGGTGCTGGAAGCCGGACGCTATCATCCCAGCGCCAGGTTCTCAGAGCACCTTGGCGACACCATGACCAAGATCTATCAGGATCAGGTGGGCCAGGTGAATACCACCGCCGATATCATCTTCATTCAGGGCGCCTGTGTTGGAGGTTCCACCGTGGTGGGTGCTTGTGTCATGGAAGAACCCGGCGACAAGGTGCTGGATGGCTGGGCCGAGAAATACGGTCTGGACGGATTGTCAGCAGAGAATTTCCGTCCCTATCTGGACAAGGTGGCGGATGAATTGCAGATCCACACCAATGAAGCCCATGAGATCAACGCCTGTGCCCACAAGGTGATCCAGGGCTGCGAGAAGATGAAATTCTCCTGGAAGCCAGCGCAGCGAAATGTCAAACAATGCGCGCTCACCGGCCACTGTCTTGCCGGCTGTCCTTCGGACCGGAAGATGAGTTCGCTGGTGACGCATCTGCCTTGGGCTGCGGCCTATGGGGCGCGAATTTTCTCTGATACCGAGGTGATCCGGGTGAAGACCCGGGATGGTCGTGCCCGTGGTCTTGAGGCCCGGGTCGTAGACCCGGACAGCGGTGCCCATGTGGCAGATATGCAGGTGGATGCAGATATGGTGGTCATGGCTGCCGGCGCCATTCATACCCCCCTTATCCTGCAGCGCAGTCAGGTCCCGGATCGCAGTGGCCAGCTGGGCCGCAATCTGGCCATTCAGCCTTTTACCCAGGTGCTGGGCAAGTTCAAGGAGCCCCTGTATGGCTTCCGCGGTGCCCTGGTTGGCGTGCAGGTGGACGAATTCATCCACAGCAATGGCTACACCATCTATTCCGGGTTGGCCGAGCCTGAATCCCTGTTGGCACAGGGTGACATGAAAGCCGGCAAGGCCCATATCGACTTCATGAAAGACTACAAGTATTACGCCGGGGTGAACGCTTTCAGTAAGGATCTCGGCAATGGATATGTTCAGTGGGAGGGGGATCCCTGGACCGGTGACAAGACTATTCACTTCAATCCCAGCCGGGAAGAGTTTGAAAACATGAAGGCCTCCGCAGCGCTGGCAGCCAGGATCTTCTTTTCCGGCGGGGCAGAGAAGGTGTATTTGCCTACCTTCCAGAGTCTCGAAGCCAACTCCGTATTTGAGCTGGATGAGAAGATGGACAAGGTGGATTACGGTATCAAGGGTCTATATACCTTCCGCTCCAACAGCTTTTCGCCCCACGGCACCTGCCGTATGGGGGCGGACCCCTATCAGTCGGTGGTAGCGCCCAATGGGGAACTGCATGATACGCCTGGACTGTTTGTGGCGGATTCCAGCCTGATTCCGGAATCCATCAGCGCGCCGATTCAATGGACCGTCCATGCGCTGGCCAAATACGTCAGTGACCAGATCAACGAGAACGCCAGCAACTACTTCATCAGTTGATCTCCAGCCGGTCGAAAAGAAAACGCGTCTTATGGCGCGTTTTTTATCCCTTTTCGTCACTCGATACTCGTCACCCGCTTCTGATTTCACCTCTGCATTTGTCTCAAAAGGCATCCCGCATGGCGTCATTTGTCTCCTGACGCTGTGGTAGCATCGAAGGGTTAAAGACCTTGGAGATTGCTGCATGTCAGGTTTTGAATTTGCCACCACTCACCGTGTGCTGGTAGAAGCCGGAGCCGCGGGTCGACTCCCGCAACTGTGTCAGGATCTGGGTGCCAGCCATGTGATGTTGGTGACGGATCCCGGTATTCGCAGTACCCCTCTGCTTGGCCCGGTGGAAGAGAGCTTCCGGAGCGCCGCAATGCCGCTGACGATTTACGATCAGGTCAGCGCTGACCCGGCCGACCGGATTGTGCTTGAGGCTGCCGAACAGGCCGCCAACGCCGGTGCGGATCTGGTGATTGGCTTTGGTGGTGGTTCTTCCATGGACGTAGCCAAATTGGTGGCGTTGCTGTCCCATCCCCAAGCCAGCCAGAGCCTTGCAGATATTTACGGCGTCGGACTGGCGACCGGGCCGCGGTTGCCTCTGGTGCAGGTTCCCACCACTGCTGGTACAGGCTCTGAAGTGACCCCGGTGGCGATCGTCACCACCGGTGAAACGACCAAGGCCGGTGTCGTCGCGCCTTCTTTGCTGCCGGATCTGGCGGTGCTGGATGCGGAACTGACCTTGGGGCTGCCGCCTCATGTGACGGCGGCCACGGGGGTGGACGCCATGGTCCATGCCATCGAGGCCTACACCAGTGCCCACAAGAAAAACCCGTATTCCGACATGCTCGCCCGTGAGGCCCTGCGCTTGCTGGGCGGCAATCTGGTCACTGCTGTGAAGGACGGCAGTAATCTGGCTGCCCGTGAAGCCTGTCTGCTCGGTGCCATGATGGCCGGCCAGGCGTTTGCCAACGCCCCGGTAGCTGCCGTTCATGCACTGGCGTATCCGCTGGGCGGGCATTTCCATATCCCCCACGGGTTGAGCAACTCACTGGTGCTGCCGGAGGTGATGCGTTTCAACGTCCGCGAGGCGGCTCCGCTTTACGCGCAGCTGGCACCGATCCTCAGTAATCGTCTGTTTGCTGATCATGAAGATGGGGCAGGGATATTGATTGCCGCACTGGAAAAGCTGATCGAGGAGGTGGGGTTGCCCACTCGCCTTCGTGACGCAGGTGTCACGGAGGAGAGCCTGGAGACGCTGGCTTCCGATGCCATGTTGCAGCAGCGACTGCTGGTGAATAATCCCCGCGAAGTGACCGAGGCTGATGCCCTCGCTATCTACAAGGCTGTGTTTTAAAGAGTATAAAACATGAGTGAGAAGGCCCCGCGTCCCGAGCGCGAAGAGTATGGCTACCTGTGTCCGGTGGACACCCGTTGGCGCGATAACGATATCTACGGCCACATCAATAATGTGGTCTATTACAGCTATTTCGATTCCACCATTAACCGTTATCTGATTGATGAGGGCGGCCTGGATATCCACGATGGCGAACACATCGCCTATGTAGTCAGCTCCGGGTGTGACTACCTGGAAGCGGCTGCCTACCCGGACAAGCTGACCATCGGCATGAAGGTGGACAAGTTGGGCTCAAGCTCGGTGCGTTACGGTCTGGCCCTGTTCGGCGAAACCGGCCCGGCCAAGGCGACCGGCTTTGTGGTGCACGTGTTTGTAAACCGTGAAACGGGGAGGCCAGTGCCGATTCCTGAGCGGTTGAGGAGTGCCCTCGTTAAACTGGAACGGGTCTGACTTGTGTGAGGCTTGCGTGCAATAGAATCTGGGCCCAGATACCTGTATTTGTATCCGATTGCACGCAGCCCCCCCCCTTTGCTCAGGGCTCAGTTCGTGGGCGTTGCCGCCCGTGTAATTGAAGCACAGCCAGAGAGACGAGCAGCATCAATGTGATGCTACCGCCACTTCCTCCACCACTAGAAGAAGAGCTGCTGCCGCCGGATTGAGAAGGCTTTTTATAGCTAATGACGGTTTCATCCTCGCCTTGTTTAGGCGGTGAGCCAGTATCAAGGACGGTGACGCGAAGCGTATGCTCACCTTCGCTAATTTCGCCCAATTCATAGATGACCTGCAATAAATCTGTACCACTAGCGATAAGTTCGCCATCCAGATACCAGGAAATGAAGTAGCTGGGATGGTTGTTAGGGTCATCAATCAGGGCTGTGGCGATGGCAGACGATTCCGACAGTGAAATTTGTTCCTCACTGATGATCTCAACCGTAGGTGGAACGTTCTCTTCCGTGATGGTCACGATATGGGTTAGATCGATCTGAGGACCAAGGGCTGCGCCACTGAGTTTGTCTTCGAGCGAGCCACCGTCTAACTCTGCTACAAGTTCCAGTACGACTTTTTCATCAATTTCACCTGTTACTCCGTCGTCCACGGTGTTGAACTGCAAGTTCGCCGTATTCGCATCCAGTGCATCAAGTGGGTCGTCTTCAAAAATAATGACCACCTGACTGTTGGCATCATGGTCACCTGGATTGTCAGCACTGCTCAGGGTTTCGTTGAAGCGCAATGGAATCTTGACAGGATATTGTGTTGGGTTGCCGCTCAAGCGAACCTCAACATTAACCACCTCACCCTCAGCGGCTATTTGGCTTACGTTGGTAAAACTTACCAAAGGCGTTATTTCGACAATTTGGGTATCGCAGCCTTCGTTTCCGGCAGCGTCGATAGCGCACCATTCAATCTGATGTTGCCCTGATTCGAATTCAACGGAGGTGTTGTTTTCTTCCGTTTTAGGCAGAACCGTAAGAACGGTATTGGGGAAATCTGAGGCGTAGGGAGTGCTTTCCTGCAACAGGTCGACCAAAGTTATCTCACCACTGGCGACCAGGCTGATGTCTCCAGCAGCGATGACAGAAGGGGGGGCTGTATCCAGGTTGTCGTTGCTGTCTTCTGCCGTCGGGATCCCGTCATTATCAAAGTCATCCAATGACGGATCTGGTGTCAGGCCATCTTCGAGGCACTCTTGATTACTTGTACAGTCATCCGGGAATCCGTCGCCGTCGGCATCGGTGCTCGCTGAGGAAAGAGCCGGGTAATCGTCTTGCTCATCCGGTACTTCATCACCGTCTGAGTCAGCCAAAACATTTACCAGAGTGGATGCTGTATTTCGCCGTCCTAGGCTGTCTTCTACTCTCAATGACAGTACATAGTCGCCCGGAAGACTATAAGTCACCGTTGCAGATTTCCCCGTTGCATCTGGTGAGGAAAAATTAATGCCGTCTGAATCGTCCTTGTCCCAGAGCCAGCTCTCGACCAGGACACCTTGTGTATCAGTTGAAGATAAAGAGCTATCAATAGTCAGGAGTGCTCCCTGAGAGATGGAATATGGACCACCTGTATTTGCATTAAGGGTCCCTCCTGCTGTGGGGTCATAGGGTGATGAGTCGTATTCATCCGGAATTCGATCTCCGTCCGCGTCCTGGAAAGAAGGTGCCAATTCAGCAAAAGCCTGAATTTGTGCAAATCGCCCCCAGCATCGTAAACCTTCGTCTGTGACAACACAGGCGGTGCCTTCTTTTACTGAAAGTTTTCGAGGGTTTCTGAGTTCGGGAATGATATCTAGTTTGTCATCACTGATCCTTCCCCAGCACTTGGCTCCATCATCATCAAGTGCGCATGTATAATTACCAAAGGCCTGAACTTCATAGGGCGTTGACAGTTCGGGGACAGTGATTTGTCCGTAGGTATTGCTCCCCCAGCATTTGACGCCCCCATCATCAATGGAGCAGTGATGTCCTGATCCAGCGGTAACCATTGTTGGGTTAATTAAATCAGGAGAGAATGAACTGCTGCTGTTCCAGCAAGTCACCCCTTCATCGCTTAATGCACAAACTCGATTGTTTCCAGCTGCAACTGACCTCGTGTTGGAAAGGCTCTGCACGCTAAAGCCTTCCGCATTGCGCCCCCAGCAGTGAACTTCTGTGGCGTCCCATGTACAGGCGATAAGCGACCCCAGGGTAATGCCCTGCATGTTATTGAGGGTGGGGGTTGAAGTCAGACCGAATGAATCGCTTCCCCAGCAAACAGGCGTACCTGCATCGAGAACACAGGCACTTTGGGCAGAGGTCACCAACTTGCTGGGGTTTGATACTGAAGGAGGGGTGCTTCTTCCATCGGAGTTACTTCCCCAGCATTCAAGTCCTTCATTATCTACCGCACAGGCAAAGTTTTCCCCTGTCGCCAACTCTGTAGGGTTGGCAAGCGTAGGGACTTCCGTTTGTCCAGCATCTGAAAGCCCTCTACAGCTGACCCCGTTTGATGTAAGGGAACAAAACAGATCCAACCTGCCAATATCGAAGGTATGAGGTAATTCCTGGGAGTGAAGTACATGACCACCCAGCACAGAGTTCCGTCCCGAGCCCCAGCACTCGATATTCCCACTGTCGAGGGCGCAAGCATGATAAATACCGGCACTGAGACTGTTTGGCCATTCAAGATTGGGAGCAGGGGCAAGTGTTTCCGTCCACCCGGTTCTGCCCCAACATTTTGTTCCGTTGTCATCAGTCGCGCAGGTTTGATAAGCCCCGGTTGCAAGTAGTCGAGGGTTTGTTTCTGAATATGGTCTCATCTCAGAGGGGATCGATGACTGTCCGTTACTGTTACTGCCCCAACAATTGATGCCCACATCATGCAGAGCGCAGGTGTGATTTCTACCTGTGGCGATACTTGAAATACCGGTCAAATAGTCGATCAGTGCGGGGGACTGAGCTCCGCCGCTGTCCCCCCAGCATTTCATACCTTCATCATCAAGGGCACAGGTGTTATAGGCTCCAGCACTTACCATGATTGGGTTGATCAAGGGAGGAGGTGTAAGCTGGCCGTCTCCTGAATAGCCCCAACAAGACACTCCTGAATCGTGAAGTGCACAGGCATGTCTGGATCCCGCTGAAACTTGGCGTATCCCTTCCATTCCCGGAGAGGGGGTGAGTTGACCATTATCATTTCGGCCCCAACACTTCACTCCCGAGTCATCAATTGCGCAAGTGAAGCTGCCGCCTGCAGAGACCTGGATTGGGTTGCTCAGTTCCGGAACCTCTGCTTGCCCGTAATTGTTCCCTCCCCAGCAGTGAACACCATTATCATCAAGGGCACAGGAGTGAGAGCCACCTACAGACACATGATACCGGCTTACTCGATCATTGATGTCCACCAGGCTATCAATGCCATCTCCATCAATATCCTCAGCATATGCGTTCAAGCTGGTGGCCAATAAGATGAGAGTGAATAAGCGATAAAGAATGGGCATGGAGCTATGACTTCCTGTCGTCTTTTTTATTAGTCAAATGATTGTATATGAGAATTGAACGGGTTTCATTTCATGTGGGTTGATTTTGGTTTTCTGAATAATTGAAGGGCCAGACACAAAAAAGCCCGGCATAAGCCGGGCTTTTTTGTGGTGAAGCGATTGCCGCGTCTTAGACAGACTGGGCAACCGGGATCTTCACGGAGTCTGCCACTTCCTGGTACTCCGGCAGCTTGTCGAAGTTCAGGTAGCGGTAGATGTCTGCAGACATGGAATCGATGGTGTTCGCGTATTCCATGTACTCTTCCTTGGTCGGCAGTTTACCGATGATGGAAGCCACAGACGCCAGCTCGGCAGACGCCAGGTACACATCCGCACCCTGACCCAGACGGTTCGGGAAGTTACGGGTGGAGGTGGATACCGCAGTGGACTTCGGCGCGATGCGAGCCTGGTTACCCATGCACAAGGAGCAGCCCGGCATCTCGGTGCGCGCACCGGCGCTGCCGAAGATGTTGTAGTAGCCTTCTTCGGTCAGCTGATGCTGATCCATCTTGGTCGGCGGAGCCAGCCACAGACGGGTCGGCATGGTGCCGCTTTCCACTTTCTGCAGGAGTTTACCGGCAGCGCGGAAGTGACCGATGTTGGTCATACAGGAACCGATGAACACTTCGTCGATCTTGGCGCCAGCCACGTCGGACAGGGTCTTGGCATCGTCCGGATCGTTCGGGCAGCACAGTACCGGCTCATGGATCTCGTCCATGTTGATTTCGATGACGGTGTGGTACTCGGCATCGGCGTCAGCACGCATCAGGCTCGGGTTGGCCAGCCACTCTTCCATGCCGTTGATACGACGCTCAATGGTACGGGCATCGCCGTAACCGTTGGCGATCATCCACTTCAGCATGGTGATGTTGGACTTCAGGTACTCGGCCACGCTCTCTTCGGAGAGGGTGATGGTACAGCCAGCAGCAGAACGCTCGGCGGACGCATCAGACAGCTCAAATGCCTGCTCAACGGTCAGCTCTTCCAGACCTTCGATTTCCAGGATGCGGCCGTTGAAGACGTTAACCTTGCCCGCCTTGGCGACGGTCAGGTGGCCTTCCTTGATGGCTTGCATCGGGATGGCGTGTACCAGGTCACGCAGGGTGATGCCCGGCTGGCGCTTGCCAGTGAAGCGAACCAGTACGGATTCCGGCATGTCCAGCGGCATAACGCCGGTGGCAGCAGCAAACGCCACCAGACCGGAACCAGCCGGGAAGGAGATGCCCATGGGGAAACGGGTGTGGGAGTCACCACCGGTGCCCACGGTATCAGGCAGCAGCATACGGTTCAGCCAGGAGTGGATGATGCCGTCGCCCGGACGCAGGGAAACACCGCCACGGTTCATGATGAAGTCGGGCAGGGTGTGCTGGGTTTCAACGTCAACCGGCTTCGGGTAAGCGGCGGTGTGACAGAAAGACTGCATTACCAGGTCAGCCTGGAAGCCCAGACAGGCCAGATCTTTCAGCTCGTCACGGGTCATCGGGCCAGTGGTGTCCTGGGAACCCACGGTGGTCATCTTCGGCTCGCAGTAGGTGCCCGGACGGACGCCTTCCATGCCACAGGCCTTGCCGACCATCTTCTGGGCCAGGGAGTAGCCCTTGCCGGTGTCGTTGGGCTGCTCGGGCTTGCGGAACAGGGTGCTCGGCTCCAGACCCAGCGCTTCGCGAGCCTTGGTGGTCAGGCCACGGCCAATGATCAGGTTGATACGGCCGCCAGCACGAACTTCGTCCAGCAGTACCTGGGAACGCAGGTCGAACTCAGCGATCACTTCGCCGTTCTTTTCGACCTTGCCCGCGAACGGGAATACGTCGATCTGGTCGCCGGTTTCCATTTTGGAAACATCGCACTCGAAAGGCAGGGCGCCGGAATCTTCCATGGTGTTGAAGAAGATCGGAGCAATCTTGCCACCGATACAAACACCGCCAGCACGCTTGTTCGGTACGAACGGGATGTCGTCACCGAAGTGCCACAGCACGGAGTTGGTAGCAGATTTACGGGAAGAACCGGTACCGACAACATCGCCCACGTAGGCAACCGGCAGGCCCTTGGCCTTCAGTTCTTCCATCTGCTTCAGCGGACCGATTTCACCATCTTTCTCAGGGAAGATGCCGTCACGGCTGTTCTTCAGCATAGCGTTGGCGTGCACCGGGATGTCCGGGCGGCTCCAGGCGTCCTGTGCAGGAGACAGGTCGTCGGTGTTGGTTTCGCCGGTGACCTTGAATACGGTCAGGGACATTTTCTCGGCCAGGTCGGCACGCTGGGTGAACCACTCGGCTTCAGCCCAGGACTCGATCACTTCCTTGGCCTTGGCGTTGCCGGCTTTCATCTTGTCTTCCACATCGTGGAACGCATCGAATACCAGCAGGGTGTGCTTGAGCTGCTCGGCAGCTTCGTCAACCAGCTCGGCGTCGTCCAGTGCATCGACCAGAGGAGCAACGTTGTAGCCGCCCTGCATGGTGCCCAGCAGCTGCACAGCACGCTTCTTGTCGATCAGGGGAGAGGTGGCTTCGCCTTTTACAATCGCGGTCAGGAATGCTGCCTTTACATAAGCAGCCTGGTCCACGCCCGGCGGAACGCGGTTTACGAACAGGTCCTGAATGAATTCTTCTTCACCAGCCGGCGGGTTCTTGAGCAGCTCAACCAGGTCAGCGACCTGCTGCTCGTTCAGCGGCTTGGGCGGCACACCTTCAGCGGCGCGCTCTTCAACATGTTTGCGATAGGCTTCTAGCACAGCGTTTCCCTCTTGCTCGTCTCTCTGTTACGAATCCTGCTGAATTCTTTTGGAAATCAGCGATTTAGGGTGTAACTGGGGGTTGGAATTGCGCGCGGAGTATAGCCGATTCGGCATCAACTGTTAAGCGAAACGACGGTCGCGGCCATTCATGGGGTGAATACTCATAATCACTTGCGGTAAGTTTCTGCCAACTCAATATGGGGCACGTACACCGGCAGGTGGTCGGCGGAAGCGTTTGTAGCTCCACAGGTACTGTTCCGGGCCTTCGTTGATCAGGTCCTCGATGGATCGGTTCAGGGCCTGCAGGGAAATGTCCAGGTCGGCATCGGCAATGGCTTCACTGGCCGGGCGGAAGCGTAGCTCGAAGCCCTGGGTGCCTGGCAGGCGCCGCGCCCAAGCCATAAAAGGCCGGGCATTGGTCTGCTGGATCAATTTGCAGGCAAGCGTACCTGTATAGGCGGGGTGGCCATAAAAATCTGCATGGCGACCACTGCGGCGGTCCGGGACCTGATCCGGCAGAATGGCCGTCATGGCGCCCTTGCGCATGGCGCGTACCAGCCCGGCAACACCGCGAGCGGTGGTCGGATACATGGTGGAACCGAAATGCTCGCGGCCCTGCTTGACCAGCTCGTCCACTTCCGGCAACCCGGAAGGGGCGAACATCACGTGCAAGTCATAGCGGTCTGCCAGCCAGAAATTAAGCACTTCCCAACAGCCCAGATGTGGCGCCAGGATCATCACCGGGTTGCCAGCATCCACTGTGGCCTTGAGCGCGTCGCCGCCATCAATGCTGACAATGCGTTGCATGCCGGACTGAGGTCGTGACCAGAACAGGGCAATCTCAAAGGTGTTCTTGATGCCTTCTACTATTGAGGTGCGTGCCAGTCTGCGCCGCTCTCCTTCAGGCATATCCGGATAGCACAGCGCCAGGTTGACCTCGGATACCCGGCGGGCCTGTGACGGGAGCGCGGCGACAAGATGACCAAGCAGGGTGGCCAGCCAGCGATTGACGACAAAGGGCAGGCAGCCAAGCAGCCGTAACATGAATACGGCCAAGTGACCCTTGAAAGTCTGAATACGTGGATTGGTTTTTCTTCCCATGGCGGGGAGTATAAAGCGCCAGAGTCTGGACGCCAGATGCCGAATGCAGAAAAGCCAAAAGTTCCGGGATGCTGGCAGGGCCGGTGACCGCTATAATGCGCGCCGACCATGAGGATGCCATGCACGACATTACCCACATTCAGCAGTTTCTTCCTTGCCCCACGCCGCAAGCCTGGATCGACTGGGCGCTGCAGCATCCGGAAATTCTGCTGATTGACCACGCCCACTGTGAAAAGAAGGCGGCCAGTACCGCGCTGAACCTGATGTTCCGCTATGTGGATCGTCCCGATCTGCTGGATGCGCTGAGCCAGCTGGCTCGTGAGGAGTTGCTGCACTTCGAGCAAGTGATCCAGATCATGCGTGAGCGGGGGGTGACCTATGATCACCTGTCACCGGCGCGCTATGCCCAGGGGCTGAGAAAGCATGTGCGCACCACCGAGCCGGGCCGTCTGGTGGACACTCTGATCGTCGGCGCCCTGATCGAAGCAAGAAGCTGCGAACGCTTCGCCGCCCTGGCACCCCACGTGGACGAAGAACTGGGCCGCTACTACCGCTACCTGCTGAAAAGCGAATCCCGCCACTACGAAGACTACCTGCGCCTGGCCGAGCAATACGCCGGCGAGCCCATCGAGGAGCGGGTGGCGTTCTTCAAGGACGCAGAGCAGGAACTGATCGAATCGCCGGATGAGGAGTTTCGGTTTCATTCCGGCGTTCCGAGGCAGTGAACAGTTAACAGTTAACAGTTAACAGTGAACAGCGCGCGTTCAGCGCGGGATGTTCATAAACGCATGAGGCCGCGTCCAGGGTATGGGCGCGGCCTCATGCGTTAAAGATCAAAACAACCTGTCTCGCGACGCTGTTAACTGTTCACTATTCACTGTTAACTAATCGCAAAGCTCTCCAACCTCAACCCCCGCTCACTATCCGCCACAATCTGCCACCCAAGCTTCCCCCAATCCCCCAACACCCAGCGTTTTCCGGTACCGTCAGACAGGGCGATGTCGTGGACGTCGGGGCGGTGGGTGTGGCCGTGGATGAGGTGCTGAACGCCGGCGGTTTCCATGGACTTGGCCACTTCTTCCGGGGTCACATCCATGATGTTCTCGGCCTTGTTGGCATTATTGCCCTGGCTTTGCATGCGCATGCCCTGGGCGATCATGCGACGTTGCTCCAGTGGCTGGGACAGCATGCCCTGTTGCCACTGGGGGCTACGGGCCATGGCGCGGAACTGCTGGTATTCGGTGTCCAGGGTACACAGGCTGTCGCCATGCATCAGCTGGGCCGTTGTGCCATACAGGTCTACGACAGTACCCTCATCCAGCAGGGAGCCTCCGCAGGCAGTCGCAAAGTCTTCGCCAAGGAGAAAGTCTCGGTTGCCATGCATGAAGTACAGCTTGCTACCGCTGTCGGCGAACTGGCGGAAGGCACTGATGGCCTCCCGGTTGAACGGGGTATCATCGTCGTCGCCGATCCAGGCTTCAAACAGATCCCCCAAGACATACAGGGCATCTGCCTTGCCGGCGTGTTGTGCCAGCAAGGCTTTCAGGGCCTCGAGATGCTCGGGGCGTTCCGGATCCAGGTGCAGATCAGAAATGAACAGGGAGTACGCCATGGTGATTATTGCGCTTCCTGTTCTTCGTTTTCCTCACCGAGGCGGTAGGCCTTGGTAATCAGGATTGGTACGGCCGGCACGTCGCGGGCCATCATGCCGCTAAGGCGCTGGCTGGTGGTGCGCTCGCGAGCGATGTTATCGACTACAGCCATGCCGTCGGTGACCTTGCCAAACACCGCGTAACCCCAGCCGCGCTGGTTCTTGCCGCTGAAGTCCAGATTGCGGTTGTCCACCAGATTGATGAAGAATTGGGCGGTGGCTGAGTGAGGGTTACCCGTGCGGGCCATGGCGAGGGTGCCACGGCGATTACTCAGGCCGTTGTCCGCTTCGTTCTGGATCGGTGCCTGGGTGGCCTTGCGCTGGCCGTCCTTGTCGAAGCCGCCGCCCTGGATCATGAAGCCCTGGATCACGCGGTGAAACAGGGTGCCATCATAGAAGCCGCTGTCCACATACTGGAGGAAGTTGGCAACGGTCTTCGGGGCCTGGTCTTCGAACAGTTCCACGGTGACCGGGCCGGCAGTGGTTTCCAGACGGACCATGGGATTGGCCAGCAGCAGGCCGGGCAGCAGGGCGATCAGGGCAACGACAAGACGCATGGGATTACTCCTCGATCAGCTCGGCGGATTCGATCAGTACCGGCTCAACCGGGACATCTTGGTGGAAACCGGAGTTGCCGGTGGCCACGCCACGGATCTTCTCGACCACGTCCATGCCGTCGGAAACTTCCCCAAACACGGCGTAACCCCAGCCGTCCTGGCTGCGTTCCTTGTCCAGGAAGTGGTTATCGGCCACGTTGATGAAGAACTGGGCGGAGGCGGAGTGCGGATCCGGGGTGCGTGCCATGGCGATGGTGCCAACTTTGTTGGACAGGCCGTTGCCCGCTTCGTTCTGGATCGGCGCCCGGGTGGGCTTCTGCTGCATGTCTTCGGTGAAACCGCCGCCCTGGATCATGAAGTTGCTGATCACGCGGTGGAAGATGGTGCCGTCAAAATGACCTTCCTTGACGTATTGCACGAAGTTTTCGGTGGTAACAGGCGCTTTTTCTGCGTCCAGTTGCAGGGTGATTTTGCCGTAGGTTGTATTCAGCACCACTTTCATTGGGTTTTTCTCCACTGGTCGAGCTTGTAAGCCATGGCGGAAATTGCCGATGTGCAGGCCCGTAGTCTTTGACTGAAGGGGGCTGCACTGTACACTAGCGCACCTTTATTTTCACTGTATCCGGCGAAGGCAATGAGCGAAACCAAAGCGCCCAGCAATTTTATCAGACAGATCATCGATCGCGACCTCTCAGAGGGCAAAAATGACGGTCAGGTGGTGACCCGTTTCCCGCCGGAGCCCAATGGCTACCTGCATATTGGCCATGCCAAATCCATTTGTCTGAATTTCGGCATTGCCGAGAGCTACAAGGGCGCCTGCAACCTGCGCTTTGATGACACCAACCCGGAGAAGGAAGAGGACGAGTACATTCAGTCCATCCAGCGGGATGTGGAATGGCTCGGTTTCGAGTGGGCCGGTGAGGTGCGCTTTGCCAGCAACTACTTTGACCGTCTCTATGAGCTGGCTGTGGAGCTGATCAACAAGGGCCTGGCCTATGTGGACAGCCTGAGCCCGGAGCAGATTGCCGAATACCGGGGTAACTTCACTACCCCTGGCAAGGAAAGCCCGTATCGCGAGCGCAGCGTTGAGGAAAACCTGGCGCTGTTCGAGAAGATGCGCGCCAACCAGATGGAAGAGGGTGAGGCGGTGCTGCGGGCCAAGATCGACATGCAGAGCCCGAACATCAATCTGCGCGACCCGATTCTCTACCGGATTCGCAAGAAGGTGCATCATCAGACTGGTGACAAGTGGGTAATCTACCCCATGTACGATTTTACCCACCCGCTGTCGGATGCCATTGAAGGCATTACCCACAGCCTGTGCACCCTGGAATTCGAGGATCACCGTCCGTTCTATGACTGGGTGGTAGAGAACACCTCCGTGGCTGCGACGCCGCGACAGTACGAGTTTGCCCGCCTCAACCTGAACTACACCGTAACCAGCAAGCGCAAGCTCAAGCAGCTGGTGGACGAAGGTCACGTGGATGGCTGGGACGACCCGCGCATGCCGACCATCTCCGGTCTGCGCCGCCGCGGCTACACTCCTGCCTCCATCCGTCACTTCTGTGAGTCTGTCGGGGTTAGCCGCGCCGATTCGGTGGTGGATATGGCTATGCTGGAAGCCGCTATCCGTGACGACCTGAATCAGCATGCTCCCCGGGCCATGTGTGTGATGAACCCTCTCAAGCTGGTGATCGAAAACTGGGAGGAGGGCAAGGAAGAGTCCCTGACCGCGCCGGTACATCCCCAGAACGAGACCATGGGTACCCGTCAGGTCCCAATGACCCGGGAGGTCTACATCGATAAGGAAGACTTCCGCGAAGAGGCCAACAAGAAGTTCAAGCGTCTGGTGCTGGGGGATCGCGTACGTCTGCGTTATGGCTACGTGGTTCGCGCCACTGATGTGGTGAGGGATGACAGTGGCGAGATCATTGAAATCCGTTGCAGCTATGACTCGGATACTCTTGGCAAGAACCCGGAAAATGATGAAGGCCAGGGCAAGCTGCGCGGCGTGATTCACTGGGTCAGCGCCAGCAAGGGGCTGCCCTGTGAGGTGCGCCTGTACGACCGTCTGTTTACCGTGCCGAACCCGGGCAAGGTGGAAGAAGGGCAGACGTTCCAGGACAACATCAACCCGGATTCCCTGAAAGTGCTGAGCGGCTGCTGGGTCGAACCAGGCCTGCGTGGTGTACTGGCGGAAACCCGTTATCAGTTTGAGCGTGAAGGGTATTTCTGTGTGGATCAGGACAGCAGCGATAATCTGCTGGTATTTAACCAGACTGTGGGTTTGCGTGAGTCGTGGCCCAAAGACAATTAAGAGCAGTTAATAGTTAACAGTGAATAGTTAATAGCTGCGCGGTTTCGCGTGGTTGTTGGCTGCAAACGAAGAGGCCGCGCCTGAATTTGGGTGCGGCCTTTTTTGTCGATATGGTTTTTAGCTCCTGTGGGAGCTTGCTTGCAGGCGAAGAGGGGTTGGTCGAGGTAAAGAATAGCTTCGTTTGCAAGCAAACTCCCACATTGTGGTGCCCCGTGTTTGCATGTGGCGTGCAGCGTGTTGCGGCCGCGGAGCGGCATACAAAAAAGCCGCGAGCAGCATTTGCTGGTCGCGGCTTTTTGCTGGGCGGGTTTTTAGCCCAGTGCTTTCTCGCCGGACTGCAGGGTCTGGAAGATCAGGGTGTTGATGGTCATGGGGCCGACACCGCCGGGGACCGGGGTGTAGGCGGCGACGCGGTCGACCAGTGGGCCCAGTTCGATATCGCCACACTTTTCCGGGTGATAGCCGGCATCCACTACCACGGCGCCATCCTTGATCCAGTCGGCCTTGATGAACTCCGGTTTACCAACGGCGCCCACCACGATGTCAGCCTGTTTCACCAGGTCTGCGAGATTCTGGGTGCGGCTATGGCAGATGGTGACAGTGGCGTTGGCTTCCAGCAGCATCATCGCCATGGGCTTGCCGAGAATGGCGCTTCGGCCTACTACCACAGCGTGTTTGCCTTCCATTTCCACCTTGTAGTGCTCCAGCAGGCGCATGATGCCCTTGGGGGTGGCGCAACCGTAGGCGGCTTCGCCCATGCTCATGCGACCAAAGCCCAGGCAGGTGACGCCGTCCACGTCCTTTTCCAGGCTGATGGCATCGAAGCAGGCGCGCTCGTCGATCTGGGCAGGTACCGGGTGCTGCAGCAGAATGCCGTGAACATCCGGGTTGTTATTCAGTTCGTCGATCTTGGCCAGCAGTTCTTCCGTGGTGGTGCTCTCAGCCATCTCGATGGCTTCGGACTCCATGCCCACACGGCGACAGGCATTACCCTTCATCTTTACATAGGTGGCAGAGGCCGGATCGGCGCCCACCAGGATGGTGGCCAGAATAGGGGTGCGGCCGTCAGCCTTGGCTTTCAGCGCCTCGACACGTTGGCGCATCTCTTCTTCGAACTGCTGGGCCAGGGCCTTGCCATCGAGAATCTGGGCAGTCATGGAGTCTCTCTCTGCGTGTATGGAGTAGTTGATCAGGGCGCGCGATTTTCGCACGGGTGGCCCATGGGCGCAAAACAAGCTTCATTTTATGCCTTGATGGTGGCTTTTGGATTTCCCGTCAGGCGTCCAGCATCCGGCGTCGGGCGGCCGCCATTGCAGATCAGGGCCTGGCGGAGTGCTCCCCTGGAATTGAAAAACTGTCCGAATATGGGCTGCCAAAATGGCGGCAATCCCCACAAGTTGTTTAAAATCTGTGCGTTAGGGATTTTTTGTTCCCCGGTGCGTTGACGCTACCCGGGGTGCCGAGTATTATGCGCGCCTCGCTTTCAAGCACTGTTGGCGTGACTGATACACGGGGTGTAGCGCAGCCTGGTAGCGCGCCTGCTTTGGGAGCAGGATGTCGGGGGTTCGAATCCCTCCACCCCGACCATCAGTATAGAGCGGAACCTGCAATGCGCCTGTAGCTCAACCGGATAGAGCAACGGCCTTCTAAGCCGTCGGTTGCAGGTTCGAGTCCTGCCAGGCGTGCCAGGCAGGAAAGCGACAAGTTTATGGTGACTGTAGCTCAGTTGGTAGAGCCCCGGATTGTGACTCCGGTGGTCGGGGGTTCAAATCCCCTCAGTCACCCCATATGCAGTATCGAAAAGCCTCCGGGACCTCCCGGAGGCTTTTTCGTATGTGGCCTGCGTAATACCGGCCTTAAGCCGCCGGGTTATGTAGGCATTCGGGGCGCGTTTGATTATAATCTGCGCCCTTATTCGAGCCGTCTGCATCTTTGTTACTGGCGGCGAGCAGCAAAAAGTCTTTTTAAAGAGGATGTTATGCAGGTTTCTGTTGAAACGACTTCAGGTCTTGAGCGCCGTCTGACGGTGGGTGTTCCGGCGGAGAAGGTGGACTCTGCAGTAGAAAGCAAACTGCTGGAAGCCAAAAAGAATATCCGTCTGGACGGTTTCCGCCCGGGCAAAGTGCCCATGGGTGAAGTGAAGCGTCGCTTTGGCAGCGCCGTGCGTAACGAAGTGCTGGCTGACGTCATGCGTGAAGCCTTCATCGAAGCCGTGGAGCAGGAAAAACTGCAGCCGGCCGGTATGCCGGGCTTCGAAGCCACCACCAACGAAGCAGGCAAGGACCTGGAATTCGTTGCCACTTTCGAAATCTATCCGGAAGTCGAGCTGGCCGCTTTCGACGGCGTTGCTGTTGAGAAGCCGGTAGCTGAAGTGTCCGACGAAGACGTGGACACCATGATCGAAACCCTGCGTCAGCAGCGTGCCCAGTTCGAAGAAGTAGAGCGTGCCGCTGAAGAAGGCGATCGCGTCAACATCGACTACAAGGGCATCAAGGGTGACGAAGCCTTTGAAGGCGGCACCGCTGAAGGTCAGAACCTGGAACTGGGTTCCGGTCAGATGATTCCGGGCTTTGAAGACGGCATCGTTGGCATGAAGGCCGGCGAAGAGAAAGACATCAATGTGACCTTCCCGGAGGAGTACCACTCTGAAGAGCTGAAAGGTCAGGCTGTGGTCTTCCAGATCAAGGTCAACAAGGTGGAAGGCAAGCAGCTGCCAGAAGTGGACGCCGAGTTCATGAAAGGCTTTGGTGTTGAAGATGGCGACGAAGCCAAATTCAAGGCCGAAGTGCGCAAGAACATGGAGCGCGAGCTGAAGAATGCTGTCACCGGCAAGGTGAAAGAGCAGGTTATGGAAGGTCTGGCCGATCTACACCAGTTCGATCTGCCGGCAGCTCTGGTGAGCCAGGAAGTGCAGCGCATGCGTCAGCAGATGGTGCAGCAGTTCGGTGGTGGTCAGCAGTTCGACGCCTCCATCCTGCCTGACGACCTGTTCACTGAGCAGGCACAACGTTCCGTGCGCCTGGGCCTGATCATCCGTGCCATCCTGGATCAGAATGAGCTGAAAGCCGACGCTGACAAGGTGAAGGCCCGTGTTGAAGAGATCGCCGAGCAGTACGAGAAGCCGGAAGAAGTGGTTAACTGGGTGTACGGTAACCCCCAGCAGCTGCAGCAGATCGAAGGTGCGGTACTGGAAGAGCAGGTGGTTGACCTGGTTCTGTCCAGCGCCAAGGTCGAAGAAAAGACCATGTCCTACCAGGACGCCGTGAAGCCCCGTGAGCAGGCTGAAGCCTGATCCCGGCGCTCTGCGCTAAAAAAGGGGCCTTCGGGCCCCTTTTTTTGGCCGCTCTGCGGCTGCAACACGCTTCACGCATCACGCGCCACGCGCCACGCAAAACAACAAAGGCATCGTTTCCCTCTACCTTATGAGCCTGCCTGCAGGCGAGCCTTTCCCTGCCGAGGGTGAATCGTTTGCAGGCAAACTCCCACACCAGGATCAGGTTGCCTGCGGTCAAACCGGACCGGTCTATTTTTTATCGTTAACCCGGGCTGCGCGTTTTGCCCGGGCATGCGGAAATTGGCTTCGAGCTACGAGCGCGAAGCGAAGCCCGAGGCTGCCGTTTTTTTGCCTTTCGAAACTCGAAACTCGTAACTCGCCACTCATATCAGCCCGGTTTAGCCCCCCATTGAGCCACTTTTTCACTCTTCAGACGCCGTTTTTGCATGGTTTTCTGCCTGAATTGACCTATAAATGCACAATTTGGCCAAGAATTGCGCACTTGAACCCCTCCTGTGGCCACTTTTATAGACGCCCCTGTGGTGCCGTCATAAGATGCTGGAAGAGTTAATTTTCCTGAACGCCTTGTTTTGCGCCTGCCAGGGCCCCATAGCAGCATCAGGAGAGGGCCGAAGCGGCGGTGTGAAACCACGCACTTACGCACCTATACATAGAAGAGCGTCCGCGGACGATCGACGAGAAGGAAAGCGCTGCATGATCGACTTGAGCCGTATTCAATCCATGACCCCGGAAATGAACCAGCTGATCAAGGATCCGACCAATCTGGGCCTGGTGCCGGTGGTGATTGAACAGACCGCCCGTGGTGAGCGTTCATTTGATATCTATTCCCGCCTGCTCAAAGAGCGGGTGATCTTCATGATCGGCCAGGTGGAAGACCACATGGCCAACCTGATCGTGGCCCAGCTGCTGTTCCTGGAATCCGAAAACCCGGACAAGGACATTCACCTGTATATCAACAGCCCGGGTGGCTCGGTGACTGCCGGCATGTCCATCTATGACACCATGCAGTTCATCAAGCCGGATGTGTCAACCATGTGTGTGGGCCAGGCTGCCAGCATGGGCGCCTTCCTGCTGGCCGCCGGTGCCGCTGGCAAGCGTCATGCACTGCCTAATGCCCGGGTGATGATTCACCAGCCGCTGGGCGGCTTCCAGGGCCAGGCTTCGGATATCGAAATCCACGCCAAGGAAATTCTCAAGATCAAGGGGCAGCTCAACAGCTTGCTGGCGCATCACACCGGCCAGCCGCTGGAGCGCCTGGAAAAAGACACCGATCGCGACAACTTCATGGGCGCCGATGAAGCCCAGGAATACGGCATCATTGACGCTGTCCTGAAGCAGCGCCCGGTGTAATACAGATTCTTTCGTATCATTTCGTATAAAAAGTGTCCTAACGGAGGGGCGGAGAGGCCCGGCGGACTTGAAAAACCCCCGGTCTCCCTGCATCTTCAAAGAGAACCCGATATCCCATACACAGGTTTAGAGGCAATTCGATGACCGATTCCACTGGCAAGAGCGACGACGGCAAGCTGCTGTACTGCTCATTTTGCGGTAAAAGCCAGCATGAGGTTCGCAAGCTGATTGCGGGGCCCTCGGTCTTTATCTGCGATGAGTGCGTGGATCTGTGTAACGACATCATCCGCGAAGAAGTGCAGGAAGATACTGCCGATACCGGCGGTGAGCGTTTGCCCAAGCCTGACGAAATCAAGGAAACCCTTGATGAGTACGTGATTGGCCAGGAACGCGCCAAGAAAGTACTGGCGGTTGCGGTGTACAACCACTACAAGCGTTTGCGCAGCAGCGGCAAGGGCCGTGATGAGGTAGAACTCGGAAAGAGCAACATTTTGCTTATTGGGCCCACCGGTAGCGGCAAGACCCTGCTGGCAGAGACCCTGGCCCGCCTGCTCAATGTACCGTTCACCATTGCTGACGCTACCACCCTGACTGAAGCTGGTTATGTGGGTGAGGACGTCGAGAACATTATCCAGAAGCTGCTGCAGAAATGTGACTACGATGTGGACAAGGCCCAGCGCGGTATCGTCTACATTGACGAGATTGACAAGATCTCCCGCAAGTCCGACAACCCGTCCATCACCCGTGATGTGAGTGGGGAAGGCGTGCAGCAGGCATTGCTGAAACTGATCGAAGGTACCGTGGCTTCCGTGCCTCCCCAGGGTGGCCGCAAGCATCCCCAGCAGGAGTTCCTGCAGGTGGATACTTCCAACATGCTGTTTATCTGTGGCGGTGCTTTCGCCGGCCTGGACAAAGTGATTCGCGAGCGTTCTGAGAAAGGCGGCATCGGCTTCTCTGCAGAAGTGAAGAGCAAGGACGATACCCGCAACCTGGGTGAGCTGCTGGTGGATGTGGAACCGGAAGACTTGGTCAAGTACGGCCTGATTCCCGAGTTCATTGGTCGTCTGCCGGTGATCGCGACCCTGGAAGAGTTGAGCGAAGACGCGCTGGTTCAGATTCTCACCGAGCCCCGCAATGCCCTGACCAAGCAATACGGTCGTCTTTTCGAGATGGAAGGGGTTGAGCTGGACTTCCGCGAGGATGCCCTCCGCGCCGTGGCCAATAAGGCCATGGAGCGCAAGACCGGTGCCCGTGGCCTGCGTTCCATTCTGGAAAGTGTGCTGCTGGACACCATGTACCAGGTGCCTTCCATGGACGGTGTTGCCAAAGTCGTTATCGACAGCCCGACCATCAAGGGCGAATCCGATCCGCTGTTGATTTATGAAAACAGCGAGCAGTCTTCCAAAGTGGCGCCGGACTGAGGCGCCACCCCTGGTTAATAGAGGCAATCCGTGCTGAAAGATATTCCGCTGTTACCGCTACGTGATGTAGTGGTCTATCCGCATATGGTCATTCCCCTGTTTGTTGGCCGGGAGAAGTCCATAGCGGCCCTCGAAGCTGCCATGGCAGCTGACAAGCAAATCATGCTGGTCGCCCAGCGTAATGCCTCCGATGATGATCCGGGTGCCGAAGAGGTTTACAAGGTCGGCACCGTTTCCACCATCCTGCAACTGCTGAAACTGCCTGACGGTACTGTGAAGGTGCTTGTCGAGGGCGGCACCCGTGCCCACCTGGTCAAGGCCGACTTTGCCGACGACGGTGCCGTTGCCGACGTGCGTGAGCTGGAAGAGGGGCTGCCTGAGGCGGCCGAACAGGATGCCCTGGCCAAGTCTCTGCTGACCCAGTTCGAAGACTACGTCAAGCTCTCCAAGAAGGTGGCACCGGAAGTTACCGGCTCTGTGTCCTCCATTGATGAAGTCAGCCGGCTGGCCGACACCATTGCCGCTCACTTGCAGCTGAAGCTGGAAGAGAAGCAGGACGTGCTGGAAATGGTGGATGTGCGCGAGCGTGTTGAGCACCTGATCGCGCTGATGGAATCCGACATCGATGTGTTGAAGGTGGAAAAACGCATCCGTGGTCGCGTCAAGAAGCAGATGGAAAAGAGCCAGCGCGAGTACTATCTGAACGAACAGATGAAGGCTATCCAGAAAGAGCTGGGCGATCTCGATGAGACCGGCAACGATCTGGATGAGCTGGAGAAAAAGCTCGACAGCGTGGGCATGCCCAAGGAAGCCCGCGACAAGGCCCAGAGTGAATTCAACAAGCTCAAGATGATGTCGCCCATGTCGGCGGAAGCCACCGTGGTGCGCGGTTATCTTGACTGGATGACCTCGGTGCCATGGAAAAAGCGCAGCCGTGTGAAGCATGACCTGGTCAATGCCAAGGAAGTGCTGGACAGTGATCACTACGGGCTGGAAGAAGTGAAAGACCGGATTCTTGAATTCCTCGCGGTACAAAGCCGGGTAGGGAAGGTCAAGGGGCCGGTATTGTGTCTGGTGGGGCCGCCGGGGGTGGGTAAAACCTCTCTGGGCCAGTCCATTGCCAAGGCCACCAACCGCAAGTTTGTCCGCATGGCCCTGGGTGGCGTACGCGATGAGGCGGAAATTCGTGGCCACCGTCGTACCTACATTGGTTCCATGCCCGGCAAGGTTATCCAGAAGCTTTCCAAGGTGGGAGTGCGTAACCCGCTGTTCCTGCTCGATGAAGTCGACAAGATGGGCATGGATAACCGCGGCGATCCGGCTTCGGCCTTGCTGGAGGTGCTGGATCCGGAGCAGAACGACACCTTTAGCGATCACTATCTGGAAGTGGATTACAACCTCTCGGAGACGTTGTTCATCTGCACCTCCAATTCCATGAACATCCCGGGGCCGTTGCTTGACCGGATGGAAGTGATCCGCATCCCGGGCTACACCGAGGATGAAAAGGTCAACATCGCCCAGCAGTATCTGATTCCGAAACAGATCAAGAACAATGGTCTGAAGAAGGACGAGCTGGAAATTGGTGTTGAGGTGATGCGTTATATCGTTCGTCACTACACCCGGGAAGCCGGTGTGCGTGGTCTGGAACGTGAGATCAGCAAGATCTGCCGCAAGGTGGTGAAAGAAAACCTGCTGGCGGGCACAACGGAAACCATCAAGTTGAGCGAAGAGCAGGTAGAGCACTACCTGGGCGTTCGCAAATTCAGCTTTGGCCGTGCTGAGGACAAGGATCAGGTCGGTCAGGTGACCGGGCTTGCCTGGACTTCCGTAGGTGGTGAATTGCTCACCATTGAAAGTGTTTCCACTCCTGGCAAGGGGCGGGTAATCTCTACCGGGTCCCTCGGTGATGTGATGCAGGAATCCATCCAGGCCGCATGGACTGTGGTGAAGAGCCGCGCCAGCACTCTGGGAATTCGTCGCCGCTCACTGGAGCGTAACGACCTGCACATGCATGTGCCGGAAGGAGCGACCCCGAAAGATGGTCCCAGTGCCGGTATCGGCATGTGTACGGCCATGGTATCCGTGCTGACCGGTATCCCGGTCCGCGCAGACGTAGCAATGACTGGTGAAATTACCCTTCGCGGTCAGGTGCTGCCCATTGGTGGGCTGAAGGAAAAACTCCTTGCGGCACACCGTGGCGGAATCAAGACCGTATTGATTCCGGAAGAAAACGAACGGGATCTGAAAGAGATTCCGGAGAATATCAAGGCATCCCTGGAGATCAAGCCGGTAAAATGGATTGACCAGGTGCTTGATGTAGCGTTGACTCATCAGCCCAGCCCGCTGTCTCAGGCGGAGCAGGACGAGGATTTGGCGCTTTCAGAAGAGAAAAACCAGGAAGGTAACAAACGACCCAGTACACACTGATAGATCAATTTAAAGTAATTTAACGTATTGATCTGTTTGGTTTTTCAACTTTTTAAAACTTGGGTGAGATTGCATTTTTCCTTCCTTGACGCCCCCTATACCCATTGGTATAAAGTCGGCTTCGCTTAGGAGAGTGCATCCGCCTCGACCATAAAACCGGGAAAAAAGAGAAAGGGGAATTTTGTGAATAAGTCAGAGCTGATTGATGCGATTGCCGCTAGCGCGGACATTTCCAAAGCAGACGCAGGTCGCGCTTTGGACGCTACTTTGGAAGCGGTAACTGGCGCCCTGAAGAATGGCGACAGCGTGTCTCTGGTAGGCTTCGGTACTTTCGCAGTGAAAGAGCGTGCTGCTCGCGAAGGCCGTAACCCGCAGACTGGTCAGACCATCCAGATCAAGGCTGCCAAGGTACCGGGCTTCAAGGCCGGCAAGGCACTGAAAGACGCGGTAAACTAAACTGTTTGCAGGAGCGGTAGTTCAGCTGGTTAGAATACCGGCCTGTCACGCCGGGGGTCGCGGGTTCGAGTCCCGTCCGCTCCGCCAGTTTGAGAAAGCGCAGCCGTTCGCGGATGCGCTTTTTTCCGTTTAAAGGGAACTATCCCTAACCGGGTGTTCTCAATAAAAATACAGATTCAACAGAGTATCCCTACGGAGTAATTTCATGCAGGAGTTCAGACGGTTTGTCCGCGGTCCCGTGGGCAAGGTCCTGCTTGCCGCGATTATCCTTCCCTTTGTGATTTCCGGCTTCTACGGCTATTTCGTCGGCGGCGGTAGCGGTGATGTGGTTGCCGAGGTGGAAGGTAATTCCATTACTCGCAGAGCAGTCAATCAGCGCGTAGAGCGTGTCCGCGACATGCTGCGTCAACAAAGCCCGAACATGAACCCGGCCATGCTGGATTCTTTCGTGCGCCCGGAAATGGTGCTCGATGGCCTGGTCAACGAACAGCTCATTCTGAGTGCTGCTGAAAATGCCGGCATGGTTTTCAGCGAAGTGCAGGTTGCCCAGGATGTACGAAACATCGAGCTGTTCCAGCAGGATGGCAAGTTTTCCAATGAGCGTTTTGAGCGGGAGCTGCGTGCTCGCGGCATGACTCCGCAGGGCTATATTCGTGGCCTGCGTCAGGACATGGTCAAGGAACAGTTTCGCTCCGGTTTCATGGCAACGGACTTTGCCTTGCCCGTGGAGCTGAATGAACAGCGTCGGCTGGGTGAGCAGGTACGTGATATCCGCTACGCACAACTGGATCTGAATGCCCTGCGTCAGACCTTTACGGTAAGCGATGAAGAAATACAGAGCTACTACACCGACAATCAGGACGAATTCATGCGTCCTGAAGAATTCCGTATTGCCTACGTAGAACTGTCCACCGAGGACTATGCCGACAAGGTGACGGTGAGCGATGAAGACGTTGCTGCCGAGTACGAGGTGCGTAAGGCGATCATGGAAGACTCAGCGGCGAATACTGCCCGCCATGTCTCTCATATTCTGATTGAAGTGGGCGGCGAACGTGATCTGGACGCGGCCAAGGCCCGCGCTGGTGAAGCTGCCGACGCCATCGCCGGCGGCATGAGCTTTGCTGACGCGGCTGCCAAGTATTCCGATGACCCCGGCTCTGCCAATGACGGCGGTGATCTGGGCGTGGTTTCCAAGGGCGCCCTGCCGGAGGAAATGGAAGCGGCTATCGCAGAGCTGCAACCGGATGTGGTTTCTGCACCGGTGGTCAGTGATGCCGGTGTGCACCTGATAAAGGTGACCGATGTGGCTGAGCAGCGTGAGATGCCGGCACTGGAAGATCTGGCAGGCCAGATCCGCAATGATCTGCTGCAGGCCCGTGCTGAAGCCTTGTTGGCGGATGACGTGGCGACCCTGGAAGAACTGCTGTACGAGCATGGTGATCTGCAAAGCCCGGCCGAGCAGGTGAACAGCCAGGTGCAAACCACCGACTGGGTGCCGCTGTCCGCGCTGCCGGCTGCACTGGCGTCCCCCCAGGTGCAACAGGCCTTGAGCACTCAGGAAGTGCGTCGTGAGGGTCACAACAGTGAGCTGATCGAAGTGAATCAGGGGCGCTATCTTGCCGTTCGCATTGCCGATGAGAAGCCTGCGGAAGCCTTGCCGCTGGAAGAAGTCAGCTTTGCCATTCGTGAGCGCATCAAGGGTGATATGGCTGCTGACAAGGTGCAGACCCTGTTCGCTGAAGCTGAAGCGAAGGTCGCCGAAGGTGCCGATCTGGAAACCATTGCCGGTCTGTTTGACACACAGGTGGAAGAACAGGAAGGCCTCCAGCGCGGTGGTGCCGAGCCCTCCATGGAAGTGGTCAACGGCGCCTTCGCGCTGCCGCGTCCAGCAGAGGATGCCACTTCGTCAGTGGCCCTGATCCGTACCGGTAACGGTTCTCTGGTGGCTTACCAGCTGACCCGCGTGGAAGACGGCAATGCCCAGCCGCTCAATCCCCAGCAGCAAGCGGCTGCCCTGGGTGAGCTGAGCAATGTGGAAGGTCAGCGTAACTTCCGTCAGGTAGTTGCCTTGCTCCGGGAAGAGGGCAGTGTTGAACTGTTCCCGGGGCGACTCAGCCCGAACGCGGATGACAGCCAGTAAGCCTGCCCTCAGTCGGGAAGGTTGATAAAAAGCCCACCGGAAGGTGGGCTTTTTTTGGTCCGCTCTGCGGCCGCAACACGCTTCATGCATCACGCAACACGCAAAGATCAAAAGCGGATTTACCACATAGGTCACAGAGTTTACTGAGCGCCAATTGCTGAGTGCTGCTGTTCTTGCTGTTCTTGTTTTAGCAGCCACACTGGAGGGGCGAACAAAACCCAGGATCAAAACCCCTTCGTTCCTCAAGCCGCCATCATGGCATCAATCTGACCCAGGGCAGAGTAAAGGCTGGAGCAGCAGATTCCTGGAAACCCGCGATGAATCTTTTTTGCCGCTCTGCGCGGCTGCTGCACGCATCACGCACCTAGAGAGGCACCAGTTTGGCAATGTTGTGGGAGCATGCTTGCACGCGAATTTACGCGGTTTGGCTTTTCCGCGTGTTGCGTGCTCCGTGCTGCGTGTTGCGTGTTGCGGCCGCAGAGCGGCCAACAAAAAGCCCGCCCGGTTTCCCGGGCGGGCTTTTTTGTTCGAGAGGGAGAGCGGCTTGTCCGCTGTCCCGGCCGTTGTGTTACTCGGCTTCCAGCTCGAACGGCATGGATACGGTGCTGGCACCGCAATCCACGTAGGTAATCTCGCCAGTGATGCCGGAGGCCAGATCTGAGCACAGGAAGGCAGCGGTGTTGCCCACTTCCTCGATGGTCACGTTGCGGCGCAGCGGGGCCTTGGCGGCATTGTAGTCGAGCATGGAGCGGAATTTCTTGATACCTGAAGCCGCCAGTGTGCGGATCGGACCGGCGGAGATGCCGTTAACACGAATGCCCTCAGGGCCCATGCTGGCAGCCAGGTAACGTACGGAGGCTTCCAGGCTGGCCTTGGCCAGGCCCATCACATTGTAGTTGGGGACGGACTGACGGGCAGCGTGGTAGCTCAGGGTCAGCAGGGCTGCATCGCGGCCCTTCATCATTTCGTAGCCAGCCTGGGCCAGGGCCACGAAGCTGTAGCTGGAGATGTCGTGGGCGATCTTGAAGCCTTCGCGGGTAGCGACGTCAACAAAGTTGCCGTCCAGCTCATTGCCGGGCGCGAAGCCTACGGCGTGGATGATGCCGTCCAGGCCATCCCACTTCTGGCTCAGGCCCGCAAATACCGCCTTGATTTCGTCATCGCTGGCTACATCACAGGGAAAGCAGAATTCGGCGCTGCTGCCGTAACGCTCGGCTGCCTTTTCCACGCGGCTTTTCAGCTTGTCGTTCTGATAGGTAAAGGCCAGCTCGGCACCTTCGCGGTGCATGGCTTCGGCAATACCGGTGGCGATGGAGCGGTCGCTGGCGATACCAACGATCAGATAGCGTTTACCTGCAAGAAATCCCATGAGTGTCCCTCAAATCGTATGTTGGTTTCCTGGTGGAGCGGGTCAGGGCCTTTTGCGGCCAAGTATAGGCAATTTCGCCGTCCATGACGTGATCCGGGCCCCATTGAAATGCAACGGTGTGTTTCCTGCGTACCGGCCTGACAGGTCAGGCCAGCGCTGCGGAAATCAGTTTTCGGGTATAGGCCTCGGCCGGGTGGTCAAAGATGGTCTGAACATCACCCTGTTCGACCACCTTGCCGTCCTTCATGACCATGACCCGGTGGCAAATGGCCCGAATCACCTTGAGATCATGGCTGATAAACAGGTAACTCAGGCCATGACGCTGCTGCAGGCTCTTCAGTAGCTCAAGAATCTGATACTGGACACTGCGATCCAGTGCCGAAGTAGGCTCGTCAAGAATCAGGAGATCCGGTTTGAGAATCAGCGCCCGGGCAATGGCAATCCTCTGGCGTTGGCCGCCAGAGAACTCGTGCGGATAGCGGTTGCGGGTCTCGGTTGGCAGATCCACTTCCTGCAGCAGTTCTGCCACACGCTGCTCCCGTTGAGCCTTGGCCAGGGTGGGCTCATGGACGGCTAGCCCTTCGGCGATGATCTGGCCAATGGTCATGCGTGGGTTGAGACTGCCGAAGGGGTCCTGGAATACCACCTGCATGCGCCGCCTCCACGGCCTTAACTGCCCCTGGCTGAGGCCGTGCAGGGGGTGGCCATCCAGGGTGATGCTGCCGGTGCTGCCAATCAGTCTCAGGATCGCCAGCGCCAGGGTGGATTTGCCGGAGCCGGACTCGCCAACAATACCGAGAGTCTCTCCCTTTCTCAGGGCGAGACTAATCCGGTCTACCGCCCGGAATACTGGCGCGGGTTTGAACAAATGCGTGCGCTTTGTCTTGAAACCCACCTCGATATCACTGGCTTCCAGCAGCATGGGGCTGTCTGTGGCCAGCGCTGGCATCTGCCCGGCCGGCTCTGAATCAAGCAGGTGGCGGGTATAAGGATCCCGTGGATTGGCCAGAACATCTTTGGTGGGACCGCTCTCCACCTGTCTTCCCCGGTGCATCACCAGAATATCGTCGGCAAAGCGGCCCACCACACCCAGATCATGACTGATCAACAGGATCGACAGGCCCAGTTCGTCCTGCAGTCGCTTGATCAGGTTGAGGATGGTCTCCTGCACGGTCACGTCCAGGGCGGTGGTGGGCTCATCAGCGATCAGGATCTGCGGGTTGTTGGCAAGGGCCATGGCGATCATGACACGCTGACGCTGGCCGCCACTGAGTTGGTGGGGATAGCGCTGCAGCATATCCATACTGTCAGGCAGCTCGACCTGGCGGAGCAGCTCTTTGCAGCGTTCCCGGGCCTGTGTCTGACTCATGCCCTGATGGAGAAACAGCCCTTCGGAAATCTGCTTTTCCACATTGTGCAGTGGGTTAAGAGCCGTGAGCGGCTCCTGAAAAATCATCCCGATGCGACCGCCGCGCAGGCTGCGTTTCTGCTTGTCGTTGAGATTGAGAAGATTCTCGCCCCCCAGGTTCATGCTTTCGGCAGACCACTTTGCGGCATCAGGTAGCAGATCCAGAAAGGAGAGGGCGGTCAGGGACTTGCCCGAGCCGGATTCTCCCACCAGTGCCAGCATGCGGCCGGGCTCCAGATCCAGATCCATATTGTCGACGGCGGTCTGATCACCAAAACGAATGGTCAGCCCGCGAACACTGAGCAGACTCATTGCAGGAATTTCCTTGTGTCGAAGGCGTCACGGATGGCTTCGCCGATATACACCAGCAGTGTCAGCATGATCGTCAGGGTGGCAAACACACTGATGCCAATCCACGGGGCGTGAAGGTTGGCCTTGCCCTGGCCCACCAGGCGACCCAGAGAGGGGGCATCCGGTGGCAGACCGAAGCCGATGAAATCCAGCGAGGTGAGGGTGACCACGGCGCTGTTAAGAATGAACGGCAGAAAGGTAAGGGTCGCGACCATGGCATTGGGCAGCATGTGACGGAACATGATCATGGGTGAGCGAACGCCCATGGCCTTGGCTGAGCGCACATAGTCCATATTACGGCAGCGCAGGAATTCCGCGCGGACAAGATCTACCAGGGTCATCCAGGAGAACAGCAGCATGATCACCAGCAAGGTCCAGAAACTGGGGATCACGAAACTGGAAATGATAATGATCAGGAACAGGGTCGGCATGCTCGACCAGATCTCGATGAAACGCTGCCCGAACAGATCGAGCTTGCCGCCATAGTAACCTTGCACCGCACCGACGATGATTCCGACAATGCTGGACAGCACGGTGAGCATGAGCCCGAACAGAACAGAAATGCGGAAGCCGTAGATCAGCCCCGCAAGAATGTCACGGCCCTGGTCATCGGTACCCAGCCAGTTTTCCGAAGACGGCGGGGCTGGGGCAGGGACCTGCAGATCGTAGTTGATGGTGTTGTAGCTGAACCGGACCGGGGGCCAGATCATCCAGCCCTTTTCATTGATCAGATCGGCTACCACCGGGTCCCGGTAGTTGGCTTCGGATTCAAAGAATCCGCCGAAGGTGGTTTCCGGATAAGTATTGAATACCGGCACATAGAGATCACCGTCATAACTCAGCAGCAACGGTTTTTCATTGGCCACCAGTTCAGCGCCGAGACTGAGCACAAACAGGGTCAGAAAGATCCACAGCGACCAGTAACCCCGGCGATTACTGCGAAATGCCTGCCATTGACGGGCCCATACCGGATTGTTTTTGAACGGGTTGTTGAGCGGGAAACCCATCAGTGGTCCCTCCGCTCGAAATCGATACGCGGGTCCACCCACATGTAGGTGAGATCACTGACCAGCTTCATGACCAGGCTCAGCAGGGTAAAGATGAACAGGGTGCCAAAGACGACCGGATAATCCCGGCTGATCACCGCTTCAAAACCCAGCAGGCCGAGGCCATCCAGTGAGAAGATGAACTCGATCAGCAGCACCCCGGTGAAGAACATGCTGATGAACGCTGCCGGGAAACCGGCGATGATGATCAGCATGGCATTGCGAAATACGTGTCCGTAGAGCACCTGCTTTTCGGCCAGCCCCTTGGCGCGGGCGGTCTGCACGTACTGCTTGCGGATTTCATCCATGAAGGAATTCTTGGTGAGCATGGTCAGGGCGGCAAAGTTGCCAGCCACAATGGCAATGGTGGGCAGCGTGATGTGCCACAGATAATCGCCGATCTTGCCGAGCATACTCAGCTCGTCAAAGTTGTCCGAAGTGAGACCTCGGAGGGGGAACCATTCAAACCAGGATCCACCGGCAAACACCACGATCAGCAACAGACCGAGCAGAAAGCTGGGAATGGCGAAACCAATGATGATCGCCGTGCTGCTCCATACATCGAAGCGGCTGCCGTCCTTGACGGCTTTGCGAATGCCGAGGGGGATCGATACCAGATAGGCGATAAGGGTGCTCCACAGGCCCAAGGAAATGGACACGGGCAGACGCTCGACGATCAGTTCGGTCACTGAACGGTCGCGGTAATAGGATTCACCGAAGTTGCCGGTGAAGTAGTTCTTCACCATTAGCCAGAAGCGTTCGGGGGCGGGCTTGTCGAAGCCGTACATTTTCTCAATGCGTTCGACCAGCTCCGGGGGGAGCCCCTTGGCGTTCTGGTAATTGCTGCTGCTCATGGTGTCGGCACTGCTGCCGGCAAAGCCGGCACCAGTACCACCGGTGCCGATACCCTGTAATTCAGCCAGGGTTTTTTCCACGGGCCCGCCGGGGGCGGCCTGGATGACCACAAAATTCAGCAACAGAATGCCAAACAGGGTGGGGATGACCAGCAGCAGGCGTTTGCCTATGTAGAGTTTCATTTCGCGGTGCTGTCCCACCAGGTATCAAGAGAGGTACCGGGCCCGACATACTTGCCGAATTCCGGGTGGCGGAGGCGAGACTGGTAAGCAATCCGGTAGGTGTCGGTGTACCAGTTGAATACCCCGTAGTAATTCCACTGCAGCACCCGGTCCAGTGCCCGGCAGGCAGTGATCAGGGCATCCCGGTCCGGGGCCGCGATAATCTTGTCTACCAGCGCATCCACCACGGGATTCTTGATACCGATACGGTTGCGGCTGTTGGGGCTGTCTGCGGCTTCCGAGCTCCAGTATTCCTTTTGCTCATTACCCGGTGAGCTGGACTGGCCCATGCTGCTCACCACCATGTCGAACTCGAAGTTGCGCAAACGTTCCACGTACTGGGCGGAGTCAACCTTGACGACCTTGGCGGTAATGCCGAGGGCCTTGAGGTTGCGGGCAAAGGGCAATACCACACGCTCAAAAGCGGGGGACATCAGGGTGATTTCAAACGTCACCGCCTTGCCATCCGGGGTAAACAGGTTGCCGTCACGGAATTGGTAGCCGGCTTCCTTGAGCATCCGCTGGGCTTCACGCAGGTTTTCTCGCGGGCGACCGGAACCGTCGCTCTTGGGCGGCTGGTATTCGCGCGTGAAGACCAACTCGGGAAGCTGGTCGCGGTAAGGGTTCAACAGGGCCAGTTCCGCTTTGTCAGGCAGACCGGTTGCTGCCATATCGGAATTTTCAAAATAGCTGCGGGTGCGCTTGTACTGTCCGTAGAACAGGTTGGCATTGGACCACTCGAAATCAAAGGCATAGCCGATGGCCTTGCGCAGTGTCCGGTTCTGGAACAGCGGCTCACGGATATTGAAGATAAAGGCCTGGGCGCCGGCAGGATTGTGATGTGAAACTACCTCGGTCTTGATGTCGCCGCGATCAAACGCGGGGCCCTTATAGGCAGTAGCCCATTCCTTGGAATTGGACTCGCTGCGCCAGTCATAATTGCCACCGGTGAAAGCGATCATGGCCGCTTTCTCATCCAGGAAGTAGTCGTAGGTGATGGTGTCGAAATTGTTCCTGCCTTTCATCACCGGCAGGTCTTTCGCCCAGTACTCATCCCGGCGCTGATAGACAATTTTCTTGCCGGGATCGGCCTTGATGATACGGTACGGGCCAGAGCCTACCGGCGTAGTCATGCCCGCCTTGGCAAAGTCCTTTTTTGCCCAGACGTGGCTGGGGAGGATGGGCAGCTGGCCGATGATCAGCGGCAGCTCCTTGTTAACGGAGTTGCTGGCGAAATGGAAGGTGATGGTGAGCGGGTCATTGATCTCCACTTTGTCCACTTCAGCGTAATAAAAGCTGTAGAACGGATGTCCGTCTTTCATCAACGTCTTGAAGGTCCAGGCCACGTCGTCGGCGCGAACCGGTTCACCGTCCGAGAAGCGAGCCGCTTCATTGAGGTGGTAACGCACCCAGCTGCGATCTTCTGGCCATTCGATGGTCTCAGCCAGCAGCCCATATTGGGTAAAGGGTTCGTCTTCACCACGAACCGTGAGCGAGTCATAGAGGTGGGAGTTATCTGTGGCACCCATGCCGGCAGCCGGACGACCTTTCGGGACAAAGGGGTTAAGCGTGTCGAAACTGCCGACCACCTGCAGTTTGAGATCACCGCCTTTCGGAGCGGCCGGATTGGTGTAATCGAAATGGGTAAAGTCAGCGGGGTAGAGTGGTTGCCCATGCATGGCAATGGCATGACTCTTGTTGATGCCAGCATTTGCAAGGCCCGTGCAAAAACACAGACCAAGGATCAGCCCACGCAGCATTCGTGTCTGAATGGCGCCGTGATTGGCCATATCAACTCCTTGTTATTTTTTCATCCACCAAGTGTCCAGACCCAAACCGTAGGGGATTGGTTCCGCAGGGCGGCCGAACTTGTCCCACCAGGCGACCCGGTGATGGCGGATATGATAATTCAGTACCCCGTAATGCTGGTAGCGCAAGCGGCGGTCCAGTGCCTGAAGGGCCAGGGTATAGTCCGATTCACTGTCGGCTGACAACGCCTTGCCGACCAGGAAATCCACCACCGGATCATCAATGCCCGCGATATTGCGGCTACCCGGAATCCCTGCGCTGCTGGAGAGGAAATAATCTTTCAGTTCCGGCCCGGGGTAGTCACGCATGGGCAGCACAAACAGCACCACGTCGTACTCAAAATTATCCAGTTTTTGCTTGTACGCTGCCGGATCCACTTCGCGATAATCCGCTTCGATACCCAGGCGCTTCAGGTTCTTGAACCAGGGCGCGAGGATTCGGTAAATGCCGGGGTTATGGTAGTTGAGTACGGTGAACTTGAGAGGTTGGCCCTGTGCATTCACCAGCACATTGTTTTTCAGCTGCCAGCCGCTTTCCTTGAGCAGCATCAGGGCTTCTCGCATGCGGTTGCGGATCTGCCCCGAGCCATCGTTAACCGGTGGCGTGATGCTGCCGGTAAAATACGTGTCGGGTAGCTTGAACGCATTCAGTAGTGCCTTTTCTTCCGCGCTGGCCGGTACAGAGGCGCTATAGGGGCTGTTGGGGAACCAGCTCACGGTGCGGGTATAGGCATCCGCAAACAGATTGCGGTTAGACCACTCAAAATCAAATAGCCGGCTGGCGGCTTCACGTACCCGGGGGTCATCAAAGGGCGCGTGGCGAGTATTGAAGAAGAATGCCTGTACCGGTCTTGGCACCTTGTGGGGGATTTCATCCCGAATCACCCGGCCGTCGTTCATGGCAGCGAAATCAAACTGGGTGGCCCAGCGCTTGGAGCTGTAAGTGTAGTGCAGGTCGTAGCCACCGGACTTGAAGGCTTCAAACCCCACGTCGGCATCACGGTAAAACTCGAAGATGACCTTGTCGAAGTTGTAACGGCCGCGGTTGACGGGCAAGTCTTTCGCCCAGTAATCCTTGACCCGCTCAAAGGTGACTTGTTTGCCGCCCTTAATGCTGGCGATACGGTAAGGACCACTGGAGACAGGAGTGTCCAGTGTGGTGCGTTCGAAATCATGGCTCTGCCAGTAGTGGCTTGGCAGGATCGGGATGGCACCGACCACCAACGGCAGATCGCGACGTCCTTCGGTAAAGGTAAACCGCACAGTTTGTGGGTCCAGGGCTTCAACGTTTTTGATGTCGGACAGGCGCAGGCTGTATTCCGGGTGCCCTTTTTCCTTGAGGATATTGAAGGAAAACACCACGTCGTCGGCGCGGATGGGTTTACCATCATGGAAGCGGGCTTCACTGCGGATATGGAAGCTGGCCCAACTACGATCTTCCGGATATTCCACCCAGTCTGCAATCAGGCCATAGGCCGCACCGGCTTCATCACCAAGGGGGTTATGGGACTGGCTACCCATCAGCAGGCTGTCGGCAATTTCCGTTACGCCGTACATCTGGATGCCGGGTGTGTCAGCAGGGCTGATGCCTTTCAGAATGTAGGGGTTCAGGCTATCAAAGGTGCCGTTGCCAAACAGGGTGATGGTGCCGCCCTTGGGGGCATCCGGGTTGACGTAGTCGAAGTGCAGGAAATCAGCCGGATATTTCAGGTCACCAAAGGGGTGGTAGCCATGGCTGCGAGTGATGTTGGACTCTTCCGCCTGTGCCAGCGAGGAAAGGCTGAAGCACAGGCAGAACAGTATCTGGAAAAGTGTCTTAGTAGGATTGGCGAATATCAACGTAGAGTGTCAGCCGTTGCCCGGGTTGAATGTATCGTTTGCTGGCAACCTTGCTGTTCCAGCTACGGATGTCGTTCACCGATACATTAAAGCGGTCTGCAATGGCATACAAGGAATCTCCGTTACGTACGGAGTAACGCACCTGACGCACCATGTTGTTGTCGCCTCGGCTGGCCACGGTGGTGGCTGAAGCGCCCTTGGTCCATACCGCCAGGGTCTGGCCGATGCTGAGCTTGTCGCCGGGAGCCATATTGTTCCAGCGGGCCAGTTCTTTCACGCCCACCTTGTACTGGCGAGAGATCTCCCAGAGGGTGTCCCCGGAGCGAACGGTGTGGCTGAGTTTCTGGCGGCCATCTCGCTGACGGTTCTGGTTGTCGGCCAGGCGGGAGTCGGCACTGAGGGTGTAGGTGTCCTTGCCGGCGGCCGGGCCGGGGATCAGCAGGGTGCGGCCGGCAATGATGGTGTTGTTTCTGAGTTTGTTGATGCTGCGCAGGACTTCCGGGGTGGTCCGGTAGCGGCGGGCGATGGCGCCGAGATTGTCACCCGGGCGAATTTCATAGCGAGCCCACTGCATGCGCTGGTCTGCAGGCATTTCCGCCAGCGCCAGGGAGAAGCTTTCTGCACGATCTGCGGGTACCAGCAGACGGTGTGGACCATCAGGGGAGGTAGCCCAACGATTGTAGGATGGATTCAACAGATACAGTTCTTCGATGGAGATGTCCGCCAGTTTGGCGGCCTGTGCCAGATCGATCTGGCCACCGGTATCCACTTCGGCGAAATAGGGTTCGTTACGGACCGGCTGCAGCGGGATCTCGTACTTGTCCGGGTCCTGAACGATCTGGGCAATGGCGATCAGTTTGGGTACATAGGCCTTGGTTTCCCGGGGCAGCTTCAGGCTCCAGAAGTCAGTCGGCTTACCTGCTTCTGTATTGCGTCGAATGGCCCGTGAGACGGTGCCGCCCCCGGCATTGTAGGAGGCCAGAGCAAGGAGCCAGTCACCATCGAATCGGTTGGCAAGCTTTTGCAGGTAATCCAGTGCGGCATTCGTTGATTTGATCACGTCGCGACGCTGATCTTCCCACCAGGTGCGGTGGAGACCGAAGTAATCGCCAGTGGAAGGGATGAACTGCCAGGGGCCCGCGGCGCGGCCATGGGAATAGGCAAATGGATCGAAGGCGCTTTCCACAATGGGCAGAAGCGCGAGTTCAAGCGGCATGTCGCGTTCTTCTGCCTGTTCCACGATGTAGTGGAGGTAGCGCTCGCCGCGAGTAGTGACACGCTGGAAATACTTGGGATGACGGGCGTACCAGTCTCGCTGTACCCGGATGCGGTCATTTTCGACCGAGAGATCCAGGCCATAGCCGGCACGCAAACGCACCCAGAGATCCTCATCTTCTGCGGGGGGAACAGTGGTAACTTCGACCGGGGCCGGTTCTTCCATGCCATTGGCCAGATCCATGTCATCCACAGACGGCTCCGCAGCCGGCATGGGAGGGAGTTCATCCACTGAACGGTTGGTAGCGCAGCCGGACATGACGCCCAGACTGACCAGCACGGCCACAGTCAAAATTCTTTTCATATCAATGAGTACAGCAATTATTTTCGTTTAGTTTAGAGAATAGAATAAGAGGCCAGCAAGCCGAAATGGTTAGAAGTTATCTTTCCAGCGACGCAAGGATGCAAAGCATTGCACATCATCGGTTGAGGCCCCTGGGTCACGTGCTTCACAGGCGGCCTTGACTGACTCATCTCCGCTCCGCAGGAACGGATTGGTTCGACACTCCTCTGCGATGGTGGTGGGCAGGGTGATCTGACCTTCTTCACGGGCCGCAACAACGGCTGCCAGTCTGGCCTCGACCCGTTGATTCTCAGGGGTTACCGCCAGCGCAAACTCCAGGTTGGCGCGTGTATATTCATGGGTGCAGTAGACCAGGGTCTGGGCGGGAAGTTCGGCCAGGCGATGCAGCGAGGTATACATTTGTGACGGAGTTCCCTCGAAGAGCCGGCCGCAGCCGCCAGCAAACAGGGTGTCACCACAGAAAAGCCAGCCATGTGCCTCGCTGTAGTAGGCAATATGGCCAAGGGTATGGCCGGGAACTTCCATGACGGTCAGGCTCAGGTCTATTGCGTCCAGCGTTATCTGCTGGCCCTCACCAAGAGGATCGGTCATGCACGGGATGGATTCCCGGGCTGGGCCGTAAACCGGAATGTTCCGGTCTCGGGTGAGGGTGGCGATACCGGCCACGTGATCGGGGTGATGATGGGTAACCAGGATGGCGGCAAGATTGAGGCCATTTTCGTTCAGAAAGCGCTCCACCGGGGCAGCATCACCGGGATCGACCACCACACACTGTCCCTGATGGCTGATTGCCCAGATGTAATTATCGCTAAATGCGGGGATGGCAATGGGGCTGGGTAACATGTCGTGTTACGCTCCTGAATAGGCCTATGTATGAGGTATTGTGCTGATGCAGCTGCCACCACTCAACCGGATCTCGTTCAGTTCCGGTAACCATGATCTGGAACGACACTTCGACCGCTGGCTGGACAGTGAGCCTGGCCAGGCACTGCTGGACGCTGAGCGTACCATGCTCGAGGAGTGGATGCGCAGACAGGTGGGGCAGCGGGCGGTGGCCATCTACACCACCCGGGAACAGGATCTGCTGCGCGATTGTCCGCTGCGTTGGAAGATGTCGCTGGGCCCGGAAGGGTTTCCTGGCGTGACCGTGCAAAGTCGACTGGATACCCTGCCGCTGGCGAAAAGCAGTGTGGATGTGGTGTTGATGCATCACGTACTGGATTTTACCCGTGATCCGCACCAGGTCTTGCGCGAAGCCTGCCGTTCCATTGCGCCCGGTGGCAAGGTCGCCATTGTCGGTTTTCATCCGCTGAGCATGATGGGGTTGGCGCGCTTGTTCTATCTGCGACAGCGGCCGGGCTGGGCAGGGCGCTTCTATCGGCCCAACCGGGTGACCGACTGGCTGCATGTTCTTGGATTTGAGGTCGATGGCATGGCCAGTGGCTTCTATACTATGCCGTTTGGTGAACGTGGCCGACAGCGCATGCGCTTGCTGGAATGGCTGGGCAGTGTGCTTTGGCCTCGCCATGGCAGTAGCTACCTGCTGGTTGCCCGCAAACGGGCGGGGGTAGTGCGGCCGTTGCCTTCTCGCCAGCGTCAGACACCGCGCAGTACCGTGGTACCGGTACCCGTGGCACGCTGGGGACAACAGAATCGGGAGTCCTGAGTTTTTGAATCAAGCAAAGAAAGTCGCAATGTTCACCGATGGCGCCTGCCGCGGAAACCCGGGCCCGGGGGGCTGGGGTGTGGTATTGCGCTACGGTGACAAGGAAAAGGAAATGCATGGCGGTGAGCCGGAGACCACTAATAACCGCATGGAATTGATGGCAGCCATTGCCGGCCTGGAGGCCCTGCGGCAACCCTGCCAGGTGGTGCTCACCACCGATTCCCGTTATGTGATGGATGGCGTCACCCAGTGGATGCCGAACTGGAAGAAGCGCGGCTGGAAAACGGCTTCGAAGCAACCGGTCAAAAACGTGGACCTGTGGCAACGCCTTGATGCGGCTACAGCCCCCCATGACATCGACTGGCAGTGGGTAAAGGGCCACAGTGGTCACCCGGAAAATGAGCGAGCTGACGCCTTGGCCAACAAGGGCATTGATGAAATGAATCGACAGAAAGGGATCGCCTAATGCGTCAGGTGGTACTGGATACGGAAACAACCGGTCTTGAGCCCAACGATGGCCACCGGGTCATCGAAATTGGTTGTGTGGAGGTGATCAACCGCAAGATCACTGGTAATAACCTGCACATCTACCTCAACCCCATGCGTGAAATCGACGAAGGGGCGCTGGCAGTTCACGGCATCACCGAGGAGTTTCTGGCGGACAAGCCCACCTTCGACAAGGTGGTAGATGAATTTCTCGCCTTCGTCGATGGGGCCGAGCTGGTCATTCACAATGCGCCCTTTGATGTGGGCTTCCTGAATCATGAGCTGAGAATGTTGGGTTCAGCCTACGGTTCCATCGAGCAGCGTTGTGGCGTTCTCGATACCCTCGTAATGGCACGGCAGAAGCACCCGGGTCAGAAGAATAATCTGGATGCCCTGTGCCGCCGCTATGATGTGGAAAACGGTCACAGGGAGTTGCACGGTGCCTTGCTGGATGCGGAGATCCTGGCGGATGTCTATCTGGCCATGACCGGTGGGCAGACCCGCCTGTCCCTGGGCGGCAGCGATTCCGCCGAGCAGGGCGGGGCGGCAGTGGCAGAAGCCATCCGCCGGTTGGATGCCGGCCGTTCCGGACTGAAAGTGGTGCGCGCGTCAGAATCGGAAATCAGCCGCCACAACGACAAACTTAGCGCCATCGGTGGCAGTAACGGCGAGCCGACCCTGTGGGAGAAAATGGAGCGTGGCGAGCTGCACTGAGCTACAAGCTACAAGCTACACTAGATTGGAACAGGAGAGGCCGAAAAGTTCCCGGGTTTCTGCATTTCACGAAGCCGATGTAGGAGCTTGCCTGCAAGCGATCCGAGCCTGAGCGAGGTAAGGATTCCAGTGTCGGCACTGGGCGCCTCTCCCCATAACCAAAAAAGCCGCACCCTGAGGTGCGGCTTTTTTTATGGAGCGTGCAGCATGTTGCGTGAAGCGTGCCGCGTTTCAGCCTAGTGCCCTTGATCCGGGGTTTCAGAGTACTCACTGGGGGAGTGATGGCTGATCCAGCCATGCTCGTACATATAATCTGTGGCCGGCTCCAGTGCGGTGGCGGTCATGATCAGGCCGGTAATGGACATGACAATGGTGTAGGGCAGGGCCATGACCACCATGCGACCGTATGACAGCCTTACCAGCGGGGCCAGAGCGGATGTCAGCAGGAACAGGAAGGCAGCCTGACCGTTGGGGGTCGCCACGGAGGGGATGTTGGTACCGGTGTTGATGGCTACGGCCAGCAAGTCAAAGGTATCGCGATTGATTTCACCTTTGAGCAGCGCCAGGCCCACCTCATCCACGTACACGGTGGCCACGAAGACGTTGTCAGAAACTGCTGACAGGACGCCGTTGGCCAAATAGAAGGCTGGACCCTGTACGGACTTTTCCAGACTCAGTACGTATTCGATCACAGGCGCAAAAAGCTGCTGGTCCGCGATGACCGCTACCACCGCGAAGAACACGGTGAGCAGGGCGGTAAACGGCAGGGCTTCTTCAAAGGCCGCACCCAGACGGTGCTCCTCGATGATGCCAGTGAATGAAGTGGCAAGAATGATTACGGTCAGGCCCACCAGACCCACGGAGGCGGCATGGGTGGCCAGACCGACCACCAGCCATACGGCGGTGAGTGCCTGAATGACCAGTGCTGCGCGATTTTGTGGTGTGCGCTTGCGGTCCTGTTCCAGAGCGTACTGGCGCATGATACCGCGGACCTTTTCCGGGATGTCTTCGCCGTAGCCGAAGCTGCCACTGATTTCCAGGAACACACACGTCAACAGGCCAATCACTAGTACTGGCAGGGTGATCGGCGCCATACGCAGGAAGAATTCGCCAAATTCCCAACCGGCCTTGTTGGCGATCAGCAGGTTCTGGGGTTCACCTACCAGGGTGCACACGCCCCCCAGGGCGGTGCCGACTGCGGCATGCATCAACAGGCTGCGCAGGAAGGAGCGGAAACGGCGCAGGTCTTCGCGGTGGAGTTCTTCCACGCTGGTATCGTCGCCATGATCGTGCTTCTGCTGGAAGGTCTTGCCGGAAGCCACCTTGTGGTAGATGCCATAAAAGCCGGTACAGACCGCAATCACCACCGCCGTTACTGTCAGCGCATCCAGGAAGGCTGAGAGAATGGCCGCGGCAATACAGAACAGCAGGCTGAGTCGAACCTTTGATTTCACGCCCAGCAAGATGCGGGTAAACATGAACAGCAGCAGGTCTTTCAGGAAGAAAATGCCTGCGACCATGAAGATCAACAGCAGCATGACTTCCAGATTGCTTTCTACCTTGTGCAGAACCGTGTCCGCAGAGGTCAGGCCTATCAGCACGGCTTCAATGGCAAGCAGGCCGCCGGGCTGCAGCGGGTAGCATTTCAGGGCCATGGCCAGGGTGAAGATGAATTCGCCCAGCAGCAGCCAGCCTGCGGCAACCGGGCCCAGCGTGAAGGCGATCAGTGGGTTGATCACCAGGAAGCCCATGATGGTGTATTTGTACCAGGCGGGGGCCTGACCCAGGAAATTTTGCAAGAAAGCACGGCCAAAGGACGCGGGCATCATCATTACCTGCTGACGTCGAGTGTATATAGAAGGAGGCGGCGCAATGATAAGGAGTTGATGTGAACCAGTACAGTGCAAAGGTAGGACATATTGTCCTAGATCAAGGTCGTATTGAGCGGGCGCGTTGGGGTGTGTATGAAACGGCTCTCAGCCCCTTCCGGGATAGTGTGGCGAGGTTAACAAAAATCCAATAAATCAGTTGCTTACAAAAGAAAGTTGACGCATTGTTTAATCACATGCCAAAGTTGATGCGCCTGTTTTCCGGTTCGGGGGACGTGGAATTCGGTTCCTGACAGGCTTTTGGGTGTGCGTTGTGGGGCTGTTTTTTTACAGTTTGCCCTCACACTTGGGGATAGGTTCATAATAACAGTTGGTGCTTGCGGAGAGTCCATGGTTGCCATAACAAATACCACCTCCCTGACGTTTCTCAAGGAAGCGATCGATAGCACTCTGACCGAGGCGGAGAACCGCCTGGAAGTGTTTTCCGAGAATCACAGCCTCCAGGAAGAATTGACCCATATCGCTGACTCTTTCCAGCAGTTACGCGGTATATGCCAGGTCGTAGAGCTGCCTGCAGCGGCCTTGATGAGCGAAGAAATGGGGCTGGCTGCCCGGGATCTGCGCGAGAAAGTGTCTGATGCCAAGGTCCAGGCGCTGGGTAATGCCATCGTGCTGCTGACTCGCTATTTCGATTACGTCCAGCTCAAGAACCGTACCCTGCCGGCGCTGCTGATCGGTGGGCTCAATGACCTGCGCCGTGCCAACGGCAAACCGCTGATCCAGGAAAGTCATTTCTTCAGTGCGGATCTTTCAGTGGCGCGATCCCCTGAGGCCAAGGTCAGCGAACTGAAACGTTCCGAGCTGCCGGCTCTGGCCCGGCGCCTGCGCCACATGTATCAGGTCGGCCTGATCGGTATCTTGCGGAACCAGAATCCCCAGCCCAATCTCAAGTTGATGGCCCGTGCGCTTGCGCGACTGGACAAGGCCGCGGGCCCTTGCGGCATGAGCCGATTCCTGTGGGTGGCCCAGGGCGTACTCACGGCCATGTTTGCTGACAATATGGCGATTACTTCGGCGCGTAAGGCGCTACTGTCCCAGTATGATCGCCAGCTCAAGAATCTGGTTTATGGTGGTGAGCAGGCCTTTGATGCGGAAGCGCCTTTGCTGATGATCAAGGAAAGCCTGTATCTGGTGTCCCTGAGCCAGCAGCAAAGCGGAGTGGTGGAAGAGATCCGCTCCGCCTTCTCCCTGAAGAGCAGTATTAACGACGAAGAATTGCAGCGTGAGCTGGCATTGATGACTGGCGCCAGTGGTTCGGTGATCCGTTCTGTGGCCAGTGCCATGCGTGATGAAATCAGCGAACTCAAGAACAGCCTGGACATGGCCTCCCAGGGCGTAGCCGATACCGATTATCGCCAGGTGGGTGAAAGTCTGCAGCGCCTGGGCAGCACCTTGTCCATGATCGGCAAGGATGACGAGGCTGCGGCGATCAAGCACCGCGGTGTTGAGGTATCAAAATGGGGTGCCGAGCAAAGCGTGGAAAGCGAAGCCTTCCATGCGCTGGTGGATGATCTGTTGACGGTGGAAAATGTGGCCGCCAATCTGGAGCGCAGCCTGGCACCGGAGGATGATGTTCACCGTGCTGCTACCAACTCATCCATTTCTCTCTATCAGCTGGATGAGGCTCGCATGACGGTGGTGGGAGAGTGTCGTGCTGGTCTGGCGCTGGCCAAGCGCTCTGTCAGTTCCTTCATGGATAACAACTGGGATCGCATGCATTTGTCCAATCTGCCCGGGACCTTTGCTTCCATCGCCGGCGGCCTGATGTTCCTGGATCTGGAGCGGGCCAAGGCAGTGACCGAATCCTGCCACAAGTACATCGTCAAGCAGCTTATTGAGGGCGCCAGCAATCCCACCCGGGAGCACATGGAAACCCTTGCGGATGCGCTAACCGGGGTGGACTACTACCTGGAAAGCATGGAAGAACAAAAGCCCATTGGTGATGGTGTTCTGGAAGTGGCAGAAGAGAGTATGAAGGCCCTGGGTTACCCCGTTAACAAGGTTGCATAATGATTGACCTGTCCCGCCCGGAAAGCGGTGATGCAGACAATGCGCGCTGCTATGTGATTCATGACCAGAGCATCCTGCTGGACAGTTATATGCAGGTGCCTGCGTTGCCGGCGTTTCTGCTGCGGCAACACCCTGATTACCATTTTATTGGCTGGCTCAACAATGAGCCCTGCTACGTCTGTGATCTGGCCCGCCATGAACTGGATGATGGTAGCCTGCAACCGGTTCCACAGCGCCATCTACTGGCAGGTGATCTGGATGAGCCTGGCTTCTCCATGTTTAGCCGGGCACTGCAGTTCCTCAGCTGGCAAAAAAACCATCGCTTCTGTAGCCGCTGTGGCAGTCCCACTGAGCCCCATGGCAAGGAACTGTGCATGCAGTGCCACCAGTGTGGCTACACCCAGTACCCTCGTATCACCCCGTGTGTGATTACCCTGGTGACCCGGGGAGACCATGCCCTGTTGGGGCAGTCAGCCAATTTCCCCAACGGCATGTTTTCCTGTCTTGCCGGGTTTATGGAGGCTGGAGAGAGTGCGGAACAGGCACTGGTGCGGGAAGTGCGCGAAGAAACCGGTGTCGAGGTGGGTAGACTGTCTTATCTGGGCAGTCAGTCCTGGCCATTTCCGCATTCATTGATGCTGGCTTTTCATGCCGAATACGCTGGTGGTGATATCGTCATCGATGATGATGAAATCGTTGCCGCTGACTGGTTTCATTACCAGTCGCTGCCCAAAATTCCCCCTGCCGGCAGTATTGCCCGTACCCTGATCGACAGCTGGGTGGCCGGCCTGGCGTCCAAGGACCAACCATGAATTACACTTTTGCCCCGTTGATGCTGTTTGGCTTCAGCCTCATTTTCGTTCTTGCTGGTGCCTGGATCCTGTTGCGCCAGAAATGGCTGCTGCAGTGGCTGAAGGGAACAGGAGGGCTGTTGCTGGTAGCGGTGGCGGTGTACCTGAGTATCTTTGCCCTCAACATCTACGGGTACCGGGAGTATGCCCAAGAGGTGCCGGTGGCCACCGTCAGCTTCCGTCAGTCTGGTCCGCAGTCGTTTATCGCCACAGTGACTCGCACCGATGGCATAACGGAAGATTACCGGTTAAAGGGTGATCAGTGGCAGCTGGATGCCCGCATCATCAAGTGGAAGACCCCTTTCGCCGTGTTGGGGCTGAAGCCGGGTTACCAGCTGGACCGGATCTCTGGCCGCTACTACGCCCTTGAAGATGAGCGCTCTCAGGACCGCACCGTCTACAATCTGCATCGTGACCCGGTAGGGCTGGATGTCTGGAAAATGGCCAAGGATGGCTGGAGCCTGCTGATTGATGCCCGCTATGGCAGTGCCGCCTATCTTCCCATGGCGGATGGTGCCTTGTTTGAGGTCACTGCGGCCCAGTCCGGGCTGGTGGCGCGTCCCATGAATGGCAGTGCCCAGCAAGCGATTTCCGGCTGGAACTGAGCGCACTCCGGGCCAATCCTCCCGGTTGGCCCGCTCTTACGTATCCCCGACCGCCCGCCTTAGGTAGAATCACCCGGATTCCGCCTGTTGGCAGGCACCCCATTCAATCAAGCAGGTAACTCGTGATCGCGTTTCTCTCCGAATACGGCATGTTTCTCGCCAAAGTGGCCACTCTGGTCGTGGCTTTGTTGTTCATTATCGGCGGTATTGCCGCATCGGCGTCCCGTGGCCGTCACAAGGGCGGTGAAGATGGTGAATTGAAAGTTCGCCACCTGAATGATGAATTTGACGACCTGAAAGACGCGCTGGAAGCGGAAATCCTGCCGGAAGATCAGCGCAAGAAAGCCCTGAAGGAAAAGCACAAGCAGGAAAAGCGCGAGGCCAAACAGAAAAAGAAGGCTGGCACCGAAGACAAATTGCCTCCGCGTCTGTTTGTACTGGATTTTGATGGCGATGTGCAGGCCAGTGACGTAGAAACCCTGCGCCGCGAAATCAGTGCCATCCTGCAGGTGGCAAACCAGAATGACGAAGTGCTGGTGCGTCTGGAGAGCCCTGGCGGCCTGGTACACAGCTATGGTCTGGCGGCATCCCAGCTGCGCCGTATTCGTAACAGCGGTATCAAGCTGACCGTAGCGGTGGATCGTGTTGCCGCCAGCGGTGGTTACATGATGGCCTGTATTGCTGACCGTATTGTGGCGGCACCATTCTCTATCATTGGTTCCATCGGTGTAGTGGCGCAGATCCCCAACTTCCATCGCCTGTTGAAGAAGAACGACATTGATGTGGAGCTCATGACGGCGGGGGAATACAAGCGTACCCTGACCATGTTGGGAGAAAATACCGACAAGGGCAGGGCCAAGTTCCAGGAAGAGCTGGAAGACACCCATCGCCTGTTCAAGGATTTTGTTCGCGATAATCGCCGCGGTCTTGATCTGGACAAAGTGGCCACCGGTGAGCACTGGTTTGGTATCCAGGCAAAAGAGATGGGGCTGGTGGACGAGATCATGACCAGCGATGAGCTCCTGCAGCAGCGCAAGGATTCTGTCACCCTCTATCAGGTGAACTGGGAAGTGAAGCGCAAGCTGGGCGAGCGTCTTGGCTTTTCCATGGAATCTACCCTGCAGCGCGTCATTGAAAAACTCTGGCACCGTGGCAGTCAGCGCCAGATACACTGATATCCGACACCTTCAATCAGGAGCAGACCATGACATTCCAGGCCTTACAGACCCGTGAAGTGGACGGCGGTTACCAGACCGACCTGATCGATCGTGAACTGTCAGAACTCGGCAATGAGGGCGTCCTGGTCCGCGTGCAGTGGTCTTCACTCAACTTCAAGGATGCCCTGTCAGCGACGGGAAACAAGGGTGTCACCCGAAACTTTCCGCATACCCCGGGTATCGATGCCGTAGGGGTGGTGGAAGAGGCTGGTGATGGTCCGTTCTCGAAAGGCGATGCCGTAATCTGCACCGGCTATGACCTGGGCATGAACACTGATGGCGGTTACGCCCAGTACATTCGTGTCCCTGCCGAGTGGCTGGTACCCTTGCCGGAAGGCTTGTCTGCGCGCGATGCCATGGTTCTGGGAACCGCAGGCCTGACCGCTGCCCTGTGCGTGGAATCGCTGCTGGATACCGGGGTCAACCCGGATCAGGGGCCGGTATTGGTGACCGGTGCCACCGGCGGGGTAGGTAGCGTCAGTGTGGCGATTCTGGCCAAGCTGGGATTCGAGGTGGTCGCGGTGTCCGGCAAGGCTGATGCGGTGGACTGGCTCAAGCAACTGGGTGCGGCCGAGGTGATCAGCCGTGACAGCTACCTGGAAAATGCCGGCAAGCCCATGCTCAAGGAGCAGTGGGCAGGGGCCATCGATTGTGTTGGTGGTGATGCCCTGACCACAGCGCTGAAAAGTGTGAAATATGGTGGCAGTGTGGCCGCCTGTGGCCTGGCCGGCTCTCCGGAACTGAACATGACCGTATTCCCGTTCATTCTGCGTGGGGTCAACCTGCTAGGGGTGGACAGCGTGGAGCTGCCGGTGGAGATAAAGCAGCAGATGTGGCAGCTGCTGGCAGATGAATGGATCCCGGGTGGAATGAGCCAGCTGGAAGCAGCGGAGATCGGTCTGGACGAAGTGAATGACTGGGTAGCAAAAATCCTCAAGGGCGGTGTCCGTGGCCGGGTAGTGGTACGTTTGCCCTGATAACTGCGATGGCATCAGGGCACGCTTGTCGTGTCTGGGTGGCACAAAAGGGCGGTAATATCTTCTCGATATTACCGCCTTTTTTTGTGGCCGCGAGATACATCTTTTGTATGGATTCCGGGGAGTGGTTTGAGCGACTATTCGGGAACTACTCTCTGCCTGACAAGGACTGTGAATGGACAAGGACCACTGGCTCAAGATTGGCTGCTACCTGGATGGCAAGGGCGGCTGCGACCGTTTCGGCGCAGACCATGTGCTGCAGGCCGATCGCACTTATTGGGTCCATCTTGATTACACGCAGCCACAGAGCGCTCAATGGATGCGCGACAATGTTGTCCCTGAACGAGTGATAGAAGCTCTGACCGCCACAGAAACGCGGCCGCGTGCCTCTGAAGTGTCGGGTGGTCTGCTGGTGTATTTGCGCGGGGTGAACCTGCAGCCCGGAGCCCGGCCTGAAGACATGATTGCCCTGCGTCTGTGGCTGGGCCCTAACGGCGTTATCAGCACCCAGAAGCGTACCCTGGTGTCAGTGGAAACCGAGGAAGCCCAGCTGGAAGCCGGGGAGGGCCCAACGACGGCAACCGCGCTGGTGGCCGGGCTGGTGGATGAGTTGACCTGGCGCATGGAAGACGTGATAGAGAATCTGGAAACCGAGGTGGAGCACTGTGCTGAGCAACTGGATGCCTCGCCTACCGCCTCACTAACCTCTCAGCTTGGCCTGTTGCGGCGTCGCGCCATCACCCTTCGCCGGTATCTCACCCCGCAACGGGAAGCGCTGATGAAACTGCAAAGCGACCGACTGTTCGGTGAGCTGGATGTCATCCAGATCCGCGAGGCCACTGACCGTCTGCTGAGGCTGGTAGAGGATCTGGATGCGGCCCGTGAACACGCGACCCTGTTGCAGGAAGAGGTGTTTGCGGTACAGAACGAAGCGATCAACGATCGTATGTATCTACTGGCGATTATTTCCGCCCTGTTCCTGCCGCTGGGCTTCCTGACCGGCCTTTTCGGCATCAATGTGGGCGGCCTGCCGGGCGTTGAGAATGAGCAGGCTTTCTGGTGGTTCTGTGGCGTGATGACCCTGATTGCTATCGGAGTGATGATCTGGATGCGAAAACGCCGCTGGTTCTAGAACAAAACCAGCGGCGTTTCGTGGAGCAGGGGGCGTGGCGGATCAGGCGCGACGATAGATCGGTCGTGGATCGGCCGCATCGCCCTGATAGGTCACGCTGAAGTCGCGCAGCCCGGCCAGTGCATCTTCGATGCAGCGGTCTGTGCGTACTTCAAAGGCATTGAAGCCGCAGCGCTGCAGATAGAACAGCTGGTCACGCAGCACATCACCGGTGGCGCGAATCTCACCCTTGAAGTTGTAGCGGGTGCGCAGCTCGCGGGCATAGGAATAGCCGCGGCCATCCTTGAACGCCGGGAAGTGGATAGCGATCAGGGTAAACTGCTCGAGATCATCTTCCAGGTCACGGGGCTCTTCACCCGGTGCCAGCCACACGGCCACATCGCCACGGGCCAGCAGGTTGTCACGGTTTTCCTGCCAGTAGGCGAGGGGCACCAACACCTTGCCTTCCGGCAGGCCGCTTTCCAGAGTGTCGTTATCCAGACGCTGCCACTGGTTGTCCACGATGGCACCATCAACAATTACCTTAGCCATAGATGCGCTCCTTGAACGTGTCCATTCCAATGCGTTCGTAGGTATCGATAAAGGGTTCGTTCTCGTGGCGCTTTTCCACGTAGAGATCAATGATCTTTGCTACTACGTCGGTAATTTCATCTGCCTCGAAGGACGGACCGAGCTTTTCGCCCACGCGGGTGAACTTGTCGCCACGGCCGCCGAGAGTGACCTGGTAGAATTCCTTGCCTTTTTTGTCCACGCCAAGAATGCCGATGTGACCAATGTGGTGGTGGCCACAGGCGTTCATGCAGCCGGAAATGTTCAGGTCAAGGGTGCCCAGATCGTGCAGGTAATCCAGATCAGAGAAGCGATGTTGGATGGCTTCCGCGATGGGGATCGACTTGGCGTTGGCCAGGGCGCAAAGGTCGCCACCGGGGCAGCAGACCATGTCGGTGAGCAGACCCAGATTCGGAGTAGCGAAGCCCAGAGCATCCAGCTTCTGCCACAGGGTGAACAGATCGCTGTCGGCCACATCCGCCAGCACCATGTTCTGCTGGTGGCTGTTTCGAACCTCGCCAAAGCTGTATGTGTCGGCCAGGTCAGCTACCGCATCCAGCTGCTCGTGGGTAATGTCGCCTGGTACCCGGGAAGTTTTCTTCAGGGTCAGGGTGACGGCACGATAGCCCGCCTGTTTATGGGCGTGGGTATTGGTGTGATACCAGCGGCTAAAGGCCTTGTTGTCGGCCAGACGGGCTTGCAGCTCGCTGCTGTCCACATCGGTGCGATAGGGCTGGCCGGTAAAGCACTGCTGGATGCGTTGAACCTCAGCTTCAGTGAGGGTCATCGGGCCATCTTTCAGCTCGGCAAACTCCTGCTCGACCAGTTCGCGATACTTGTCTGCACCCAGGGCTTTCACCAGGATCTTGATGCGGGCCTTGTACTTGTTGTCGCGATTACCGTACTTGTTGTAAACACGCAGGATTGCTTCCAGATAGGAAAGCAGGTGCTGCCAGGGTACGAATTCACCGATCACCGCACCGGTCATGGGGGTGCGGCCCAGACCGCCACCCGCCCAGACTTCGAAGCCGGTTTCGCCGGCATCGTTGTGAACCACTTGCACACCGATATCATGCACGCCAATGATGGCCGGATCAGCGCCGGGTACGGCGTTCACGGCAATCTTGAATTTGCGCGGCAGATAGGCGAATTCCGGGTTGAAGGTGGACCACTGGCGAATAATCTCACACCAGGGGCGCGGATCTTCAATCTCTTCGGGATTGACCCCTGCCAGTTCGTCAGTGGTGGTGTTGCGGATACAGTTACCACTGGTCTGGATGCCATGCATCTGCACTTCGGCCAGTTCAGCCAGGATGTCCGGCACATCTTCCAGTGCAGGCCAGTTCAACTGGATATTCTGACGGGTGCTGACATGGCAGAAGCCCTTGTCATAGGTGCGGGTGATACGAGCCAGGCGGCGCAGCTGGGTGCTGGACAGCAGGCCGTAGGGCACGGCGATGCGCATCATGGGCGCATAGCGTTGAACATAGAGACCATTCTGCAGGCGCAGAGCGAGAAACTCGTCTTCGCTCAGTTCACCGGCAAGGTAACGGCGGGTCTGGTCGCGATACTGCGCCACCCGTTCTTCCAGCAATTGCTGATCGTGCTCCTGATATACGTACATGGGACCGTATCACCGTCCTTAATGCTTGAGAATTCAAAAGGAAAGGAGTGCCTTATACAGGCAGAGCGGCACTCTAGCAAAGCGCCCTTATAGTTAAAAGAAATATCTTGGCATATCTCTATAACTTTTAGGGTCTTAAAAAAGGCAGCCTTTGTCTGACTTATGAACCCGGATATACCGCTCCAGGTCAGAGCGTTAATTTTTAGTGAAGCCAAATAAAAACAATTGGTTGCGTGCCAATTGTAAAGTGGATTCCTGGAGAGGGCATGCGGATCTGGAGAACTGACAGGAGTGGGGCTGGCTCTTCTCAATCAGGCGCGCGGTGGGCGTCCATCAACTGGATTGTGCAGGTCTGATTATTTGGCCGCGGCATCCAGAACCATGTTGACGGTAATGATCATTCCAACCACCAGACCAATCACCAGGACCACGTAAACACCGATGTAATTGCCCGCATCACCTTTGGTGAAGTCCCGCTCGCGGTTCTTGCCGCTTTGAACGCCGAACAGGGCCGCCAGAATGCTCTGGATGGTTTGCAGCAGCGAAGGCTTGCCCTGCTTGTTGCTGTCGCTATGTTCCGTCATTGCTGTCCCGTGGGTTACTGCCAACACCTGGATGGGTGAATGGAAAATATGATGGGGTCATTGTACGCCTTCATGTTTCAGTCTGACAGTGCCAGGGACCTCCGGGGCATAATTTGCACGGGTGGAAGGTTTGCAACTGCTGAGTACCTGACTAAAATAGTCAGGATAGTCCCGCAGGCACTCCGCTGCCTGACGGTCACAAACCCGGATCAGGAACCGTAATGGCAGAGCAGTTGATCGATATTACCGAACCCGCCCAGGAATACCTGCGTGATTTGCTCGGCAAGCAGGATCAGGACGGTATCGGCGTGCGTATTTTTGTCGAGCGTCCCGGCACACCCCATGCCGAATGCTGCATGGCCTACTGCCCGGATGGTGAACAGGAAGACGCTGACGTTCGCATTGACTACGAAGGCTTCCATGCCTGGATCGAGGGAAAGAGCGTTCGATACCTTGAAGACGCGGTGATTGACTACAAGAAGGACAGCATGGGTGGGCAACTGACCTTCCGCGCGCCCAAATCCCGGGTGCCGGATATCAGCGAAGATGCTTCCATCGAGGAAAAGATCAATTACGTGCTGTACGCCGAAATCAACCCGAACCTGGCCAGCCATGGTGGCAGTGTGCAACTGTTGGAACTGACCGATGACATGGTTGCGGTGCTGGAGTTTGGCGGCGGCTGTCAGGGCTGCTCCGTGGTGGATGTGACCCTGCGCGACGGGGTGGAAAAGACCCTGAAAGAGCGCATTCCCGAGCTCACCGGTGTTCGTGACAAGACCGACCACACCGTGACGGACAACGCCTATTACAGCTGACAGCTACAAGCTACAAGCTACAAGCTACAAGCTACAAGCTACAAGCTACAAGCTACAAGCTACAAGCTACAAAAAAACCGCACCCTCACGGGCGCGGTTTTTTTGTTTTGGACCATGCGCGGGTAATACGTTTCAGTCTTGCTTGGCCTTTCCCGCGTTGCAGCTTGAGATTTCTCAGCCGCAATTCGGGTTGCGCCCGGCTGCCTTTGCCTTGTTATACAGCGGCATCACTTCCGGCAGTTTGGACTGAAGACCGTTGATGCGGGTTTCGTTGGAAGGGTGGGTGGACATGAATTCCGGCGGTTCGCCGCCGTTGGAGGCTGCCATGTTGATCCACAGGTTGATGCTTTCGCGCGGATCGAATCCGGCGTTAGCCATCAATTGAAGGCCGATGATATCCGCTTCGGCCTCATGCTTGCGGCTGAAGGGCAGGGCGACACCATATTCGGCACCCAGGCCCATGGCAGCGAAGATACCCTGTTTTACGGCGGTATCCTGGCCAGCGATGGCGCCCAACAGGCCGAGGCCATTCTGGGTGGCATATTCCAGAGACATCCGCTCATTGGAGTGGTGAGCCTGAACATGACCAATTTCGTGGCCGATGACTGTGGCCAGTTGCGACTGGTTCCTGGCGACCTTCAGCAGGCCGGTATTCACCCCGATCTTGCCGCCGGGCAGGGCAAAGGCGTTGGCAGCGTCATCCTGGAACAGATTCACTTCCCAGGGCTGTTTTTCCGGCAGACTGGAGGTAATGGCGTTGGCGACGCAAAGCACATAGTTGATCTGGCCCTGATCCTTGCTGACCGGGGTTTCCTGCTTGATCTGTGCATAGGCGGTGGCGCCCATCTCGCTCATCTGATCTTCCGGCATCAGTAGAAACTGGTTGCGGCCCAGTGGTGAAGTGGCACAGGCCGCCAGGCTGCCTGCCAGTACGGTGATCAGGATCTTGCTCTGTAGTTTCATCAATTACTCCCACTCCCTCAGGAAACGCCGGGAAATAAACATCAGCCAGCTGGCCCAGCCAGCACTGCCCAGAAATACCAGTAGCCCCAGTACCGAGACGCCCCAGGGGGCGGGGGCTACCTTGCCGGCCAACAGGATACTGCCGCCGATAAAGCCTGCAAGTACTATCAGTGCCTGAACCTGCCGATACTGTCCTCGCTCCAGTCTGGTGACCAGCCTCTCCAGGTGGCGGGGGTCGATACCGCTGTCCTGGTTAGGGCCCTGGCCGGGCACCGGCGGCGGGGCATAGACCTTGTCCACCACATCCAGCGCACGCAGGCTGAGGCTCTTGGCCAATCGCACCGGTGAGTAGCGAGTGCGGATCATGCGCTTGAGCAACGGTTCCGCCTCGGTCATCAGATCGAAATCCGGGTTGAGCAGGCGACCAAATCCCTCAAGGGTAATGATGGCCTTGATCAGCAAGGCAATATCGCTGGGCAGCACCAGATTGTGATTGCGCACCATGGCGGTTACATCCGCCAGCAGAGCGGTGATATCCAGCTGGGCCAGTGACACGCCATGGTACTGGCTGATCACGTCTTCTACATCAGACACCAATTGTTCGAATTTGATCGGTTGTCCGTCGGACCAGTTGGCCAGCACCCCGGCGCATTGCTCCGCTTCCCGCATGACCACGGATCGGGTCAGCTGCAGAATTTGTTCCCGGCGACTGTGGCTGAGCTTGCCGACCATACCGAAATCCAGCATGGCAATACGATTGCCGCTCAGGATGATGAAATTGCCCGGGTGTGGGTCGGCGTGGAAGAAGCCGTCTTCCAGCACCATCTTCCAGGCGGCGAGAGCGCCGCGGCGGGCCACCAGCTCACGATCGAGTCCGGCTTGCTCAAGCTGTTGAACAGCGCGGGCAGGAATTCCCTGCACCAGATCCTGCACCTGCACAGTGGAAGAAGACAGATCCCAGTGGACCCGGGGGATGGTCAGCCATTTCAGGGCGCGCATGTTCTTGCGAATGCGGTCGGCATTACGTGCTTCGATGGTGAAATCCAGTTCCCGCAACAGGGAACGACGGAATTCCCGTACCAGTTCCACCGGGCGGTATCGGCGCAGTTCCACCGAATTGTCCGAGGCAATCTTGGCCAATTGATCGAGCAGGCGCAGATCCGATTCGATCTTGTCGCGGATACCGGGCTTCTGGATCTTCAGTACCACTTTCTGGCCGCGGCGGGTCAGGGCGCTATGCACCTGGCCAATGGATGCGACGCCAATGGGCTCGGGATCAATGCGGGCAAACAGGCTGTCGATAGGTTTGCCAAGAGAGGCTTCAATCAAGGGGCTGAGTTCCTCGAAGGGCAGCGGCGAGGCCTGATCCTGCAGCTTCTCGAATTCATGGATCCAGTCCATCGGGAAAAGATCGACACGGGTGGCCAGCACCTGTCCGAGCTTCACATAGGTGGGCCCCATCTCTTCCATGGCGTGGCGGAGACGTTCCGCCGTTCCCATCCGCAGCATGTCCCCCTTGACCGGGCTGCGAACCAGTTTGCCGGCTTGCTCAATGGGGGTCGCCAGTCCCAGGCGGCGAATCACATCGGCAAAGCCATAGCGAAACAGGATGGCGGCCAGTTCGTTCATGCGCAGCAGGTCTTTGCCGGTATGCATTATGTTCAAGGCACTGTCCCTGTCGTGTTGTCATCAATAGCTGAAAGACTGTGACATTCTCTGGCAAAATGCCAGAGCGACAACAATCAGGAACACGGATAGCCATGCCAAAACCGTACTTGCGTGATGATCTGGTGGAGGTGCGAGAAAGCACGCTCCATGGTCGCGGTCTGTTTGCCGCTCAACCCATTGCCAAGGGCACGGAGCTGGGCCTGTGCAAGGCACGCCGCACCAAGGGCGATGGCCCACATGTGCTGTGGATTGATGATGAGGGAAAGGAAAAATACCAGGTCCAGTGTGACCTGAAGTTCATCAACCACGGCAAGAAACCCAACGTGGCTTACTACGAAGATCTCACCGTGGTGGCTCTGAAAAAGATCAAGGCCGGCGAGGAGTTGTTGCATGATTATGGGGAAGAGTGGGAATAAGAACAGTTAATAGTTAACAGTGAATAGTTAATAGCTAAAACCAAAAACCAAAAATCAAAAACAGCTACATCGTTGCTGTAGGAACGTAGCGCAGTGGAGTAACGCACGTAGTGCGGCCCCGAAGGGGTGAGCGTAGCGAATAACTTGCCTGCAAGCGATCCGAGCCTTGGCGAGGTATGGATTCCAGAGACGCCAGTAACGAGTTTTGAGCCTCGAAAACTTCAAGAATGTTTCTAAAACGGGCAGGGGGAGGTGAATTCGTTCCACAGGCCAGTGACGGGGTGGTTGAAGGCGAGCCATTCGGCGTGCAGCAGGAGGCGGGGGCTGAGGGCTTCCACTTCCGTTGGGGCGTACATGTCGCAGCCGATGATGGGGTGGCCCAGTTCGCGGCAGTGGATACGGAGTTGATGGCTGCGGCCGGTGACCGGACTCAAGGCGACGCGGGTGCGGTTGTGTTCCTCGTCCCGTTCCAGCACTTCATAGTGGGTCAGTGCATGCTTGCCCGTTTCGTAACATACCTTCTGCAGTGGCCGGTTCGGCCAGTCAGCAATCAACGGCAATTCGATGCTGCCGCTGTCCTGTTCCACCAGACCCTGCACCACTGCCTGATAACGCTTCTTCACTGTGCGTAGCTGAAACAGCCGGCTGAGCTTGCTTTGCCCCTGCTGACTGAGGGCAAATACCATGATCCCCGAGGTATCCAGATCCAGACGATGCACCAGGCGGATATCCGCGAATTGTTGCTGCAGCCTGGTGATGGCGCAGTCCTTGTTCTCGGGAGCCCGGCCGGGCACGCTCAACAGGTATGCAGGCTTGTTGATCAGCAGAATATCGGCGTCCTGATACAGAATGCCCACCCGCTCATGGCAGGTGGGCACGATGTAGTAGGAGGCGTTTTCTGCCTTGTCGGCATCAGCCCCAGAGGAGGGAGAAGACATCGCTGTACTGGCTGGCAAAGTGGATGGTCAGGCCTTCCTTCAGATAGGCCGGCAGTTCATCGAAGTCACGCTGACAGGCATCCGGCAGAATCACTTCCCGGATACCCACGCGGCGGGCGGCAATCACCTTTTCGCGAATTCCTCCCACCGCCAGCACCTGGCCGGTGAGGGTCAATTCGCCAGTCATGGCCACCTTGCGCGGCAGGCGCTTTTTCAGCAGCAGTGACAGCAGGGCTGTGGCCATGGTCACGCCGGCACTGGGACCATCTTTGGGGGTGGCGCCTTCTGGTACATGCAAATGGATAAAGGCATTATCCAGTACATCTTCAGCTAATCCGTAATCCTTGAGGTGGCTGGCCACGTAGCTATAGGCAATTTCCGCTGATTCCTTCATTACATCACCGAGTTGGCCGGTGAGTTTGAAGCCCCGTTGGCGACTGTGTACCAGGCTGGCTTCCACGGACAGAGTGGCACCTCCCATGCTGGTCCAGGCAAGGCCGGTGACCACGCCGATGCCACGTTGGGTCTTCTCTGTCTGGAAATAGGGCTGGCCGAGAAAGTCGCTCAGATTCTTGCCGCTGATGCTCAGCTTCTTCTCCCCGCCCAGCAGACGTACCGCGGCCTTGCGGATAATCTTGTTGAGCTGTTTTTCCAGATTGCGCACTCCCGCTTCACGGGCATAGCCCTCGACCAACTGACGCAAGGCGCTGTCACTGATCTTGAGCTGGGACGCTTTCACCCCGGCAAGTTGTAGTGCCCGTGGCCACAAATGCTGGCGGGCGATCTGCACTTTTTCTTCTGTGATATACCCGGACAGCCGAATCACTTCCATCCGGTCCAGCAAGGGGCCGGGGATGCTGTCCAGGGTATTGGCGGTACAGACAAACAGGGCATGGCTGAGATCCATGCGCTCGTCCAGATAGTGATCGAGAAAATCCTGGTTCTGTTCCGGGTCCAGCACTTCCAGCAATGCTGATGCCGGGTCGCCCTGAAAGGACTGCCCCAACTTGTCGATCTCGTCGAGCATGATCACCGGGTTGGCGGTGCCGGCTTCCTTGAGCGATTGCACCAGCTTGCCGGGCATGGCTCCGATATAAGTGCGTCGGTGCCCCTTGATCTCGGCTTCATCACGCATCCCGCCCAGACTGAAACGGTAGAACTTGCGCCCCAATGCTTCAGCGATGGACTTGCCGATACTGGTTTTGCCCACCCCGGGCGGGCCCACCAGCAGAATGATGGATCCTTTCACCTCGCCACGCAGTGCGCCCACTGCAAGAAACTCGATGATGCGATCCTTGACGTCATCCAGACCGCTGTGATGTTGTTCCAGCACCGTCTTGGCGTGTTTCAGGTCGAGATTGTCGTCGCTGTATTGCCCCCACGGAACGCTGGTGAGCCAGTCGAGGTAATTGCGTGTCACACCGTATTCAGGAGAGCCGGTCTCCAGTACTGACAGCTTGTGCAGTTCGTCCTCGAAGCGTTTCACCACCGCATCCGGGGGAGACAAGCTCGCCATGCGCTCACGGAATTCATCCGCCTCCGCTGTCTTGTCGTCTTTGCTGAGGCCCAGCTCTCGCTGAATGATGCGCAGCTGCTCACGCAGGAAAAACTCCCGCTGATGTTTGCTGACCTTCTCGTTCACCTCTTCGGTGATCTCGCTTTGCAGCCGGGCCACTTCCAGCTCTTTCTTGACCAGCGTCAGGACCTTCTCCATTCGCGGCCGTAGTGGCACGGTTTCCAGAATGGCCTGCAGTTCATCGCCGCTGGCACTGGTCAGAGCCGCGGCAAAGTCGGTCAGCGGTGACGGTTCGGTGGGCGAGAAGTTCTGCAGGTAGTGACGCAGCCCCTCGTTGTACAGGGGGTTGAGCGGCAGCAATTCCTTGATGGTGTTGATGATGGCCATGCCATAGGCACGGATGGTTTCGTCAGATTCACGCTCGGGTTCCGGGTAACTCACTTCCGCCATGAAAGGGCGTTTTCGATTCAACCAGCCTTCCACGTGGAAGCGGGCGGCCCCTTGAGCCACCAGCTGAAAGTGATCGTTTTCTTCGTTGAGTGCGTGCACCTTCACCAGGCAGCCGTATTCGGGAAAGTCCTCCGCGTCCACGGTATCCGGATCCTTGTCGCCAATGTAGACAAGCCCCAGCGACTGATGCGGGGTCTGGCTGACCCGCTCCAGTGTCTGTGTCCAGGTGTCCTTGTCGAGCATGACGGGCTGTACCAGTCCGGGCATAAAGGGGCGGTAACGCACCGGGATCAGGTAAATGCGCTGGGGTTTTAGCTGATCGGGCAGGGCGAGGTTGCCCTGCGGAATCTGGTCTGTGTTCTGTGTATCGTCTGTCATGATGTCGCATCCGAACTCGATGAAAACAACATGGTGGCGTTGGCGCCGATTTCAATTGTTGATGATGAGTAGATCGGCGCAGAGATTTTTGGGGGTCTTGGTGCGTCGTTCCACGACGCGCGAGTCCAGTCCGGCCTGTTCACATTTCTCCGCCAGGGCATAAAAGGGACTGCGGCCCGGATCAGCGATAATGATTTCCTGGACGCCGGCACGCAGGGCGCGGCGAATCAGGTTATAGAGTACCGGGGTGAGCTCATCCCAGAAGCAGATATCTGCACCGGCCATGATGTCCACCTTGCCCAGCATCTTCTGGGTGAGCTTCTCGAAGCGCAGGACTTTCTGTTCGATGTCGACCTTGTTGATCTGTGCATGCAGGTCCAGGTAGGGGAATACATCTTCATCGGCATCAACGGCGGTGACCTGGCAACCGAAGCGTTTGGCGGCAAAGACCGATAGCGGCCCCCAGCCACAGCCGATGTCCAGCAGGTGCTGGTCGGCAGTCATCTTCTGGCGGGTGAGATGATCCATGATCAGGAAACTGGAATTCCACACCTTGTTACCATGGATAGACGGGGTGTGGTTGGCCCGTTTGAGGCGCCGGATTTCCTTGTGGCCGGAGCGCAACAGGGTAATGCCACGGGTGCGAATGGTATGTGGCTCTCCAGCCCTTATAACTACCCCTGATGCTGACATAATTGCTCACTGCCTTGTAAAGCATGAAACAGTACGGTCAAGGCCGGTGCGATTCAAGTCCGGAAAGCGAATTGACGGTTATGCATAATGGGTTTTGCTGCGCCATGCGGGTGGATTGAACAAGAATGCTAAAAGAAAGTGTTATCGGCCTCACCGGGCTTGCGGCTGGAAGGAGTCGCTATCTGCGAGCCATGGCGGCTATGAGCCAGCTGGCAGCACTTTATGCGGCCGGCTCTCTGGGTGACCTGCAGGCAACCCATCAGCGTGGTGCCCGTATTCTTACCCGGCTGTGCCGCCGCAACGGGGGCTTCTGGGTCAAGGCGGCGCAGTTTTTCAGCTGCCGACCGGATGTGTTGCCGCGGGAGTATATCGAGGCCTTTCAGGAGCTGCAGAACGATGCCCAGCCTGTGCCATTTTCTGCTGTGGCAAAGGTGCTTTCCCGTGCCTGGGGAAAGGATTGGCGCGAGCAGTTTGTTTGGGTGCAGGAGCAGCCGGTCGCGGTGGCGTCCATTGCCCAGGTGCATCGTGCCAGAATGAAAGATGGCAGAGAAGTGGCTATCAAGGTGCGACTTCCCAAAGTGAAAAGACTGTTCGAGCAGGATGCCCGTGTGTTTCGTGCCCTCTCGGCGTTGGCTGCACCACGATTCCGGGAATTCGATCTGCGCCAGGCCTTCGAACAGCTGCTGACCATGACCGCCATCGAACTTGATTTCCGTAATGAAGCGGCCAACATGCGTCGCTTTTCCCGGCTCCAGCATCATCCGCGCATCCGTATCCCTGAACTGGTCGAGCCCTTGTGTAACGAGCGTATCCTGGTTACCAGCTGGGAAGGAGAAACCCGCTTGCGTGACTATCTCGATGAGCACCGTGACCAGGCCGCGGATCTTCTCGGTGTATTGCTGACCAGCTACCTGCAGCAAGTTACTCGCTTCGGGGTATATCAGGCTGACCCGCATCCCGGTAATTTCCTGGTCAATAGCGAGGGTCAGGTGGTGATTCTCGATTTTGGCGCCATCGGCATTCTCACCCCTGATGAGGTACGTCGTTATTCCCGGCTGCTGTATGGCTTGATGGGTTTTGAAGGCGCGGTGGATATCGGCGAGCTCTTTGTCCAGGCCGGGTTCCGCGGCGGCTCACCTGAAACGCTAAAGGCGCTGGCCTTGTTTGTGCTGACCGATCGTATGCGGCAGCAGGGGCCGGTGGCGGCCATGGGCGAATTGATGGAGCGATTCCGTGAAGAGCGTATTTCCATTCCGGATTCCTATATCGGCATTTCCCGGGTGCTGATTACGCTGGGGGGATTCCTGATGAGCTACGATGTTCCCTTTGACTGGACCCCTCCGGAGCAGCGGCCGCTGGTAGCGTCAGCTCCTGCAGACTAATTAAGGATAATAGGGGGGTAGACGGGGAGCCTGGATTGGCGAGCGAAACGGAATGTCGATCTTGATGTAGGAACGTAGCGGAGCGAAGTAACGGCCGAAGGGTTAGCGAAGCGAATAACTTGCCTGCAAACGACCGCTTCTTCCTCAATGAAGACGCACTTCGCGCGCAGGCATACCCCCAAGGATATAAGCACCTACACAATCGGTTACTGTCCTGCCAGATTACTGGTAACCGGTTTCGAGCCAGAAGGTGCGGAACAGGTCGGCGGTCTTGTCCGGTGCCTCGGCCATGGGAACATGGCCGATGTCGTCGAGAATTGCAGAACGGGCATTCGGTAGCTCTTCCAGAAACACTTTCACATTATCCAGTCCCAGCAAGCGATCTTTTTGTCCCCAGACCACCAGTGCCGGCGTGCTGATACCTGCGAGTTTCCCGGTGCCTTCCAGGTTCATCCCGGGGTCGCTGCCCAGTTGTTCGAATATGGTGTGTGCCACGGCGGAATTATCTGCCTTCTTCTGCCCCATGATGTCGATAAAGAACTCGGGCATGTAGGGCGGCTTTTCCATGGCCCATTCCAGCGTGGTAGTGAAGTCGTCTGCAGTGCGCGGGATCAACGGATTGGTTTCAGTATCGTCCATCAAGGCACGAAACTCCGGGGTCTGGCGAGTCAGTCCGGCGGAATCGATCAGTCCCATGGACATGACACGTTGAGGAGCCCGTCGGGCCAGGTCAAGGGTAATGGCTCCTCCCATGGAGTTACCGGCGGCATGAAATGTGCTGATGTCCAGTGCATCCATCAGCTTGAGCAAGCGCAGGGACTGAGCCGCCATGCGATAATTGAGCGTAATGTCCCGGGTGGTTTGACCATGGCCGGGCAGGTCAGGAACCACAAAATAAAAATCATCCTTGAGCTCGCTGACAAAACGCAACCAGTTGCCCGCATCACCACCAAAACCATGAATCAGCAGCACCACCGGCTTGTCGATCTCTCCTTCGGACCGGAGTACGTGCCACTCGATACCATCTTCGGTCTGTAATTGCTGAGCCGTTAAACCGGCGCGGGATTTTTCCAGATCCAGGCCCATGTCGTAGACCCGCATGGCGGCGTCATCACAACCGGAAAGTAACGCAAGCAAAATGAAAACAAAGGGCGCCAGGGACGTGCGCGGCAAGAACTTCATGTGCAGTACTCGATCCATAAGTGTGTGCAACATTCTTGTGTACGGGGGGTGTATCGTCAGCAGTACAGCCACAAGGCAATGTTGTCTGACTAATCAGCCAACAACATTACCCTGATTTCGCCCTTAGATTCCACACCCCGGCGGCAACAATCAACAGAGTGCCCAGTACCGTGGTGATCACCAGGGTTTCTCCCCAGAATAACCAGCCCAGCAGGGCCGCCCAGACCACCGCAGAATAGTTATAGACGCCCACCTGACCGGGGCTGGCCATCTGATAGGCATTGGTAAGGGCAAACTGGCCACCGGTTGCTACCAGCCCAATGCCCATGAGCCACAGGTAGTCACTGCCTGCGGGAACGGTGGTTACCCATAAGAGGGGAAGGGCGGAGAACAGTGTGGCAAAAAGGGCAAAATAGAACACCACACGGGGGGCCGGCTCGCTGACCGCCATGCGACGGATGCTTACCTTGGCCACACTCATGATGGCGGCACCGGCCAGCGCCACCCACATGACCGGATCGATGTTGCCGCTGTCGGCGCGCATGATGATGGCCACACCGACAAAGCCCACCAGAATCGCAATCCAGGTACGGGTGCGGATGGTTTCCTTGAGCCATAACCAGCCAACCACCGGCAGGAAGAAGGGAACCGTCATTTTCACCAGTACGGCTTCAGCAAGGGCAATATGGCCAATGGTGTAGAAGAAGCAGAACATGGCGGAGACGCCGGTAAAGGCGCGGATCAGATGCAAATGCAGGTTGCGGGTCTTTAGCTGACCAAAGCCGCCGCGATGCATGATGATGGGTAACAGGAACATAAGCCCGAACAGATTACGGGCAAACACGATCACCTCGGTGTCGAGGTGATCGGAAAGCGTCTTGATCATGGCGGCCATGACCGCCAGCAGGCCTTCACCCAGTACCAGCAGCAAGGCCCCTTTGAGAGGCTGGTCGTTCACGCCTTAGACGTTACCCGGTACCGGGGTGCCCCACAGGTCATGCTCGTCAGCATGTTCGATGGTGACTTGCAGACGCTGTCCCGGTTTCAGGTCGGTTTCGCCATTCAGGTACACCAGACCATCGATTTCCGGGGCGTCGGCCTTGGAGCGGGCAATGGCGCCTTCCTCGTCCACTTCGTCCACCAGCACTTCCAGGGTCTTGCCAATCTTCTTCTGCAGCTTGTCGGCGCTGATACGGGCCTGCACATTCATGAATCGTTCGCGGCGCTCTTCAGCAATATCCGGATCCACCGGGTCGGGCAGGGCGTTGGCCGGTGCACCGTCCACCGGTGAGTAGGTGAAACAGCCAACCCGGTCCAGCTGCGCTTCTTCCAGCCAGTCCAGCAGCATTTCGAAATCATCATCGGTCTCCCCCGGGAAGCCGGTGATAAAGGTGCTGCGCAGGGTGATGTCCGGGCAGATCTCACGCCAGCGTTTGATCCGCTCCAGGGTGTTTTCAGAATGGGCAGGGCGCTTCATGTTTTTCAGTACCGACGGGCTGGCATGCTGAAAGGGAATATCCAGGTAGGGCAGGATGTGGCCTTCGGCCATCATCGGGATGATGTCGTCCACGTGGGGGTAAGGGTACACGTAGTGCAGGCGAACCCAGGCCCCCATCTGACCCAGAGCCTGACACATTTCCAGCATGCGGGTTTTCACCGGCATACCCTGCCAGAAACCGGTCTGGTACTTTCGATCAACTCCATAGGCGCTGGTGTCCTGACTGATTACCAGCAATTCCTGCACTCCGGCCTTGACCAGACGATCAGCCTCATCGAGCACGTCGCCAATAGGGCGTGAGTCCAGCTTGCCGCGCATGGACGGGATGATGCAGAAACTGCACTTGTGGTTACAGCCTTCTGAGATCTTCAAATAAGCATAGTGGCGCGGGGTCAGCTTGATCCCCTGGGGCGGTACCAGATCCAGGAAGGGGTCATGGTTCTGGCTGGGCGGGATCACTTCGTGAACCGCACTGACCACCTGCTCGTACTGCTGGGGACCGCTTACCGAGAGGACCGAGGGGTGTACCTTGCGAATGGTATCCTCTTCCACGCCCATGCAGCCGGTGACAATTACCTTGCCGTTCTCATTCAGGGCCTCACCAATGGCGTCCAGCGATTCTGCCTTGGCATCATCAATGAAGCCGCAGGTATTCACTACCACCACGTCAGCATCGTCATAGCTGGGGCTGACCTCGTAGCCTTCGGTGCGCAGCTGGGTGAGAATGCGTTCAGAGTCCACCAGTGCCTTGGGGCATCCCAGGCTGATGAAACCGACTTTACCGGACTTGTTGTCGGACATAATGCACCTCGAGTTTGGCTGGCGTTGTCGCTGGCGGGCAGGGTGTAGGTAGTGGGGGCGCAATTCTACCGATCTCGCTGCCGTGAAGCCATGCTTGCGTGCGGTCCCGGTTGGCCGCAGGGCATGGACAGGCCTGTATGACTATGGAATCGCAAGGAGAGCGCCATGCGCTGCTTTATCGGGGTGCCGGTCACTGGTGATCTGGCCAATGACTGTGTCACTCTGGCATCGGGGTACCCAGGGGCCGCACCGGTTGCCAATTTGCATATGACGTTGTCGTTTCTTGGTGAGTGCAGTGCCGAACTGATCCGGGCGTTACATGAGCCGCTAGACACCCTGGCGTCATCCTTTTCACCCTTCACCGTGACGCTGCCCCGATGTGAGCCTTTCCCCGGGCAAAACGGACCTTTCCTGGCGTTAACCGGGCAGAGCCCGGCGCCACTTCAGGTATTGCAGCAAAACATGACGGAACAACTCCTCCGCTTGGGTATCAAGCTTGAGGACAGGCCGTTTCGTCCGCACATCACGCTGGCAAAACCCCGGGCATCGGTTCCCGCGCTAACAGGTAGCTGGGCACTGCCTGTTCGGGGTTTCTGGCTTTACCAAAGCCAGCCAGGGGACGATGGCAGGCCAATTTATACTTCTTTGGCGCGATTCCCGTTTTTCTGTCCTTGAAAATGGCAACGTTAGCCTGTGTCATGTGTGCATTCATCCCGATAACAGGAGCCTTGTCATGCAGCTAGTCAGCAACAGCCTGACCGATCAGCAGCCCGTCGGCGCGAAATATGTGTTTGCGGTCATCGATCCGGAAAATCATGTTGCCCTGTCCGATAACCTCAATCCGCACCTGGCCTGGTCCGGCGCGCCGGAGGGGACGCGCTCTTTTGCCGTGGTCGTCCATGACCCTGATGTGCCCAGTGCCGGTGATGATGTGAACCAGGAGGGCAGGGAGGTGCCTGACACACTGCTGCGTGTCGATTTCTACCATTGGACCCTGTTTGATATTCCTGCCACCCAGAACAGTGTGGAGGAGGGCGCCTATTGCAGCGGTATCACCCCCCGCGGCAAGGAAGGTCCCGATGCGGGTAACGGCCTGCGCCATGGCAAGAATGACTACACCGGCTGGTTTGCTGGTGATGCGGATATGGAAGGGGATTACTTCGGCTACGATGGCCCGTGCCCGCCCTGGAACGACAGCATCATCCACCGCTATGTCTTTACCGTGTATGCGCTTGATGTAGAGACGTTGCCGACAGGGGATGATTTCAGCGGCGCGGCCCTGGCCGAGATCATCAAGGCCCACGCTCTGGACTCCGCCAGCCTGACCGGTACCTATACCCTGAACCCCAGACTGGTATAGATCCATGGTCTCATGTTTGGCGTGCTGCATGTTGCGTGAAGCGTGATGCAGCCGCGAAGCGCCATAAAAAAAGGCCGCTCATTTGAGCGGCCTTTTTAATTGGTCGGAATAGCAGGATTCGAACCTGCGACCCCTACGTCCCGAACGTAGTGCTCTACCAGGCTGAGCTATATTCCGGATCTTGTGCTGGCGCATTCTAGCAGCGAATTTTCAAATTGCCATACCTAAATACCACCATGACGCCTGTTTGCGCATAATATGGCCAACTGCCTCGACAAAAGGCAGAATGCGCCTCCCTTCAAGCTGGATTGCCCGAGCCACCGCAATGCATGAACTGACCCACCCCTGGGGAACTCTGACCCTGTATCGTTGGCCGCGACGGCGTAATGAGACCCTTCAGGCCTGGGATAATGCTGATCGCTACCTGCTCAATACCCTGGCAGAGCGTGCTCAACAGCCTGGTCAGACCCTGGTGATCAATGACTCCCATGGCGCCTTGTCTCTGGCAGTAGCGCAATGTGGTGAGGGCGGTGTGGTGGCCAGCGGTGATTCCTGGCTGGCTATGGACAATATCCAGCGTAATGCCGGGATCAACGAATTAACCCCGGTGAACTATTGCTGGCCGGATGAAGATCTGCCCAGCGCAGCGGATCGCGTCTTGATGCGGGTGCCCAAGTCCCTGGCATTGTTGGAGGCCCAGCTGAGCTGGCTGAGTGCTCAGCTCGCTGAAGGGGTGCCAGTCTGGCTCAGTGGCATGGACAAGCATCTGCCGCGGCAATTGGTGTCGCTGCTGGAAAAATATCTGGGCAATGGTCAGGCGGAGTATGGCTGGAAAAAGGCCCGTCTGTTCAGCGCAACCGCACCAGGCAAGGTGCTGGCGGTGGCGCCATACCCCAGCAAGGTGGAAAGCCCGACAGGGTCGCTGGTGGTTCATGCCGGCGTGTTTTCCCAGCAGCAGCTGGATATTGGCGCGCGTTTCTTTCTGGATCACCTCCCGGATCACTTGCCCCGGGAGCCGCGCATCGCGGATCTGGGCTGCGGGAACGGGGTTATTGGTCTGGCCGTTCTACAGCAGCACCCTGATGCCCATGTCACTTTCTGTGATGAGTCCTGGTTGGCCCTGAAAAGCGCCCGGGAGAATGTGGCGGCGTGTTTCCCTGAGGCCAAAGTGGTCTTCCATCATGGCGATGGCCTGTTGGGCCTGGAAGGTGGCTTTGACTGTATTCTGCTCAATCCGCCGTTCCACGAGGGCCATACCGTGGGAGATCACGTGGCCCGCCGTCTGTTCCGCCAGGCCAGCAAGCAGCTCAACGAGGGTGGGGAGCTGAGGGTGATTGGCAATCAGCATCTGGGCTATCACAAGCAACTTGGCAGACTGTTTGGGCAGGTCGAGGTGGTGGGGAGTAACCGGAAGTTTGTGGTGCTTTCCTGCCGCGAGCCGAAATAATGTCAGCTATCAGCTATCAGCTATCAGCTATCAGCTACGAGAGAAAGATGACCCACATTCAAAACTGCCGTAGGAGCCTGCCTGCAGGCGATCCGAGCCCCGCGAGGTAAGGATTCCAGAAGCAAATTTCGAAAGGCAAAACGCGCAGCATGGTACCCGGTTTGGTTTTGATCTTCGAAACTCGCTTCTCGCAACTCGAACCTTTTATCTCGCTTTGGCTCGGATCGCCTGCAGGCTGGCTCCTACAGGTGCACGGTTCGCACCTACTGAGGAGCTACCAAAGTCGGTATTCCTTTATTACAGGCTGGCAGGATCAATCTCGTCGAAACGGGTGACCACGTTGTGTTTGCTCTCTCCCTGGCTGCCTTCACGGTCCAGGCGGATGGTGTGGTAACCAGCCTCGGCAGCTGCGTCCAGCTCAGCTTCTATATCGGACAGGAACAGCAACTGATCAGCAGGCAGGCCGATGGCGGCCTGAATGTTTCGATAGCTCTGCGTTTCCTGCTTGTGGCCAGATGTGGTGTCGAAATAGTCACTGAACAGGCCTGTCAGATCACCGCCATCGCTGAAGCCGAAGAACAACTTCTGCGCCGCGATGGATCCAGAAGAGTAGACGTAAAGATCCAGACCTTGCTGTTGCCACTGCTTCAGGGCGTTGGCGGTGTCCGGGTACAGGTGGGCAGTGTAATCACCACTCTGATAACCCTGTTTCCAGATCATCCCCTGCAGGGCTTTCAGCGGAGTGGCCTTGCGGTCCTCAGCGATCCACTGCTGGAACACTGCATTGGCGGCTTCCGGTGTGGGCAGTGGCTGTCCGCATTCTTGTTCCGCGGCCGCAATCTGGGCGCGCACACTGTCATCGCCCCAATTCGTGCGCAGAAAGGTGGGGAACGCCTTGGCGGCATAGGGGAACAGCACTTCCTTCACAAAGGAAATGCTGCTGGTGGTGCCCTCGATGTCGGTGACGATTGCCTTGATCATGGTGCTATCCGTAATTGCGCTTCAGTGGGTGGTAAGGCACGGGAATGCCAGAAGCGAGGTACGAGTTTCGAGTTGCGAAAACCTGAAACCCTATTCCTTCAAGCTGTTGCAGGATTTGCTCTTCGTAACTCGTAACTCGTAACTCGCTTCGGTTTCTCCATCGCCTGCAGGCAGGCTCCTGCGGAGGGCGTTAGTCCAGACGCGAGAAGTGGGTGGCAATGTCGCTGCCGGTAAAGTTTGCTACCCAACCTTCGGTATTGTTGAACAGACGAATGGCAACGAAACGCGGCTGGGAACCCATGTCGAACCAGTGCGGCGTGTTGGCCGGGACGCTGATCAGGTCCCCCTTTGAGCACAGCACTTCATAGACCTTGTCATCGATGTGCAGGGTGAACAGGCCTTTGCCTTCCACAAAGAAACGGACTTCGTCTTCGCTGTGGCGATGCTCATCCAGGAACTTCTGGCGGAAGGCATCTTTTTCCGGGTGGTCCGGGACCATGCTGACCACGTCCACGGTCTGGTACCCTTCGTTTTCCATCAGCCGATCAATGTCCGCCCGATAGGCAGAAATGACTTCTTCCTGGCTGGGCTGCTCGGAAAGGGGGGCCGAGGCTTGCCATTGTTCATAGCGAACGCCGGCGTCTGCCAGTACCTTCGCTATGGCCGTCTTGTCCGTCAGGTGCTGGTCCGGGGTGTCAGGGGTGTCGGCCCGGAAAACTTTCATTTCGCTCATGATCACACTCCACTCAGGCGTCGACGATCCAGCTCGATGGCGAGCAGGACTTCCAGCGCTTCAAGTTGTCGGTAACAGGTTGGCAGATCCGCCGCCCAGGTATACAGGCCATGGCCGCGGATCAGATAGGCATGGCTGACATTGCCCTGTGCCATGGCTTGGTCAACCTGATCGGCGAGGGCGGCGATATCCTGGGTGTTGTTGAACACCGGAATCACCAGACGGCTTTCATGGGTGCTGATGCCGTCCAGGGCTTTCAGCAATTCATAACCTTCCAGGGTGATGGTATTGGCCGGCCAGTGCATGGTCAGCACAGTGCTGGCGTGGCTATGGGTGTGCAGTACCGCTCCCACATCGGAGTAGCGACGGTATAGCTGGGTATGCAGCAGTGTTTCGGCTGAGGGCTTGCCGGTGCTGGCGGCTTGCCCTTGCATGTCCACGGCCATGATGTCCGTTTCCCGCAGCATTCCCTTGTCCTTGCCGGACTGGGTAACGGCGGCGTATTGCTCGTTGAGGCGCACGGAGTAGTTACTACTGGTGGCCGGAGACCAACCGTTACCATAAATACGCTGCCCAATGGCAGCCAGCGCACGGCTGGCTTCACGGAAATCGGCGGTGGAGTAGGGACGTTCGATCATGGGGTTCTCCACATCACTGCTCACGCAGATGGGCCAGTACCTTGTCAGTATCCGGTGAATCAATGACGCCACGTTCGGTGACGATGGCGGTGATCAGTTCGGCCGGGGTCACATCGAAAGCCGGGTTGTAAACCGACACCTGGCTGGGTGCAACCGGTTTGCCATGCACGTGGCGTACCTCGTCAGCATGGCGCTCCTCGATGACAATGTGTGAGCCGTCCGGCAGTGCCGGGTCCAAGGTGGAAACCGGAGCGGCGACGATGAAGGGGATGCCATGATGTTTTGCCAGTACCGCCAGATTGTAGGTGCCAATCTTGTTGGCTGCATCCCCGTTGGCGGTGATCCGGTCAGCCCCGACGATGACCGCCTGAATCTTGCTCTGGGCCATCAATTGGCCGGCAGTGCTGTCGGCGACAAGGGTCACAGGGATGCCGTCATTGCTCAGTTCCCAGCTGGTGAGGCGGCTGCCCTGCAGCCAGGGACGGGTTTCCCCCGCATAAACACCCTGCAGGCGCTTCTGCTCCCAGGCGGTACGAATGATGCCCAGTGCAGTGCCGTGGCCTCCTGTGGCCAGGGCGCCGGTGTTGCAATGGGTATAGACGGTGGCGTTGTCCGGCAGCAGGGCGGCACCGAATTCCCCCATGGCATGGTTGGCAGCAATATCTTCCTGATGAATGGCTTCCGCATCACGGAACAGGGCATTCACCAGAGCCGTGCCTTGTAGCTGGTCGCCAGTGCGTTGCAGTCGCTCCAGCGCCCAGAACAGGTTGACCGCAGTGGGACGACTGGCGGCCAGCGTGGCGATGGCGTCGGCCAGCTTTGACATGCTGGCACTGTCTCCCTGAGTAGCCGCTTCCAGTGCAAGGCCATAGGCGGCAGTGATGCCGATGGCAGGGGCGCCTCTGACCACCATGTCACGGATAGCCTGGGCCGCCTCCTTGCTGTTGTGCACCGGCATCCAGATCGTCTCGGCGGGGAGCAGGCGCTGATCCAGTAATTCCAGAAAGTCTTCATGCCAGCGTATGGCTGCGCTGTTAATCACCATGGTCGGGATCCTCGGCCGGGAATACATCATCAGGGTGTTGCAATGGCGGGCGGTGATATTTGCGGCGAATCCAGTTGGCGCCGCGATACACGCCAGGGCGGCGCATAATAGCGCGTTCAAGACGGTATTTCCCCGGAAATGTGCTGGTCATGATGGCAATCAGAATGGTCAGTAAACCCTGGCCGGGGAGCACCAGCATGATGATGCCGGCCACCAGCAGGATCAGCGCAACCAGGTTGCGCAGACACCACAACAGCCAGCCGAGCGGATGACGATGGGAAAGCGGGTGGTACTCGGCGGTGAAGTAGTCACTGGGCATGCGCGCGATAAAAAGGGGGATGGCCACCACTGAAGCAACAGCCATGACTACACCGGTAAGGGTCAGGGCTGGCAGCCAGGGCTCAAGCTGGTCAGCAACGGGAACAAGCCAGTCCGGTAGTGATGGCGTCAATTTGGCTCTCCGGGATGAACAGAACAGGTCTGACGGCTACAATGGTGTCCGCGCCTCGTTTTTTCAAACCTTATCTTGCCCATCATGGGTTCCCTCTCGGAGATGACATGAGTTTTGCCTGGCAGATCATTCTGGCGGCCCTGATCGGGCTGATTATCGGTACACTGCTGGGGTTGCTGGTGTGGCGCTTGTGGCTGCGTCGGCAACAGCGTCGGGCGCTGCAGGCACAACAGGGGGCTGTGCTCGATAGTCTGGAAGTGTTGTGCATGGCCATGGCGCAGCAGCAGATAGAACTCAGTGAGGCTTCCATTCGTATTAGTGCGTTGCTGGACACCTTGCCGGACACGATTTCACCCAAGGTGGATCTGTCAGATTTTCATCAGTTTGCGCAGACCTGCCAGCAGTTTGATCGTGGGGATTCCCGCAAAGTGCTTTCGCCGCGCCAGCGTCATCAGCAGGATAGCTACCGTTGGCAGCTGGAAGCAGATCATAAGGAGCGGCTGGAAGCTTGCGCTCAGCGGCTGGTCACCGTTTTACCCACCTGGCGTTCCGGGCTGGGTGTCTCTTCCTCGGTCAAATAGCGAAAATCTGTCAGTTCAATTCGGCCACGAATGAAGGGGTTTTCCTGATGATCCATGCGGATCATGAAGTAATCCAGCTCTCTGGCTGCCCAGAACCGGGAGCGCCGCCCGCGTTCTTCATAATCACGCTCCAGACCTGAAGCCTGCCATTCACCGGCGGGGGTTTTGATGAGTTCGCTTTCCAGGGCCCGGTAGTGATATTCATCCATGCCATCGGGTTCGGCCACGTGGAAGGCGAAGGCTGTGTCTGCTTTGGCCATGTTGCACCGTGACACCATGGCGACGCTCAGCGCATCCAGCGCATCGGCGACCAACGGATATTCCGCCTTGCTGCCTCTTGCCAGGCCGTTATCCCAGTCGAAAGCAATCTCGCCGCCACGATTGATTCCGAATCCGGCGCTTTCATGCCGATAGTGGTGGGGTTTGGCGACACAGTTATCCCAGTCGAACAGGGCGATTTCCTCGTGGCGAAACAGCCGGTTTTCCACTTTGAAATGCAGCCGGTAAGTGTCGGGCTCTCTGGTAAGCCGGATGGTGGCGTTGAGACCAAGGGGAATGCCATTCACTACAACCCGGTAGGACGCTTCCACTTCAGGAAGGGCGGCGGGGAAGGCCTTCACGGGTGCCTGATCGATCTTTGTTACGGTGTCAGCTGGTGCAGAGCTGCTGTGTGCCAGCAGCACGCTGAACAGCAGTGACAACAGTGCCTGACGGGTAATGGCAGTCACGTCCCTGTGATCCTGGTTCGAAAAAGTGGCCCGATCATACCATGAAGACAGGGACAGACCAGCGACACCGCCTGCACGCCAAACCGGTCATAATCCGCTGTCGGAGAAAGTCATGTGTGTTAATGTTTGTAACCCGGCATGAGGCAATGATCAGCCGAAATGAATGCCAAACAACGCCAGGAAGGCGTTGACTGAAAAGAAACAATCCGGACTGGAATATTATGGATAGCAGAGAATCCCGTGGGGCCAACCGGCGCAAGCTGGCCCGTATCAATACCCACATGCGCGTGGATGTGTTTCGCCACCGTTTGTTCGGCGGCTGGCGCTTTGTTACCCGGGCCAAAGCCCTTGATTACAACCGTTATGGTATTGGCGTGACCTCTCCCATGCGGCTCTCACCGGGAACGCACATTAAGGTCGATCTATATTCCACGGCCATGATCTTGCGCCAGGTAGATGCGGAGGTGGTGAGCTGCCAGCGGGCAGGGCAGGCCTATCGACTGGGGCTGAGAACCTACCAGACATTGAAGGAACTGGCGGGGGAATCGGAACAACACCAGATTCGCTATCTGGCAGGCATGGAAGAGCTGCTGCCCAATCAGGCATGAATACGCAGAATGCTGGACGCTTGATTCCAGACGCTGCCAGAGCACCAGAGTTGACTGAGGGTGATCCCCGACCTTGATGATGTGGGAGCGTAGCGAAGCGGAGTAACGCACGCAGAGCGGCCCACAAAAAAGCCCCGACCGGATGGTTGGGGCTTTTTTGTGGGCGCAGACTCAGTAGAGAGTCTTAGCTGTCGGCCTTGGGGGCCGGTGCTGCCGCGGGTGCCTTCTTGGCAGCAGCTTTCTTCTTTGCTGCGGCCTTTTTCTTGGCCGGGGCCTTCTTGGCAGCGGCTTTCTTCTTGGCCGGAGCCTTCTTCGCAGCTGCCTTCTTCTTGGCAGGCGCTTTCTTGGTAGCGGCCTTCTTCGGGGAAACCTTCTTCTCGATTTCCTTGGCACGCTTCTCCAGATCCTTCTCGTACTGACCGATTACGCGAGCCAGGCTGTGAGCCTGCTTGGCGGTGGCTTTCAGTACCTTGACCTCGGTTTCGAGAATGCGCTTGCGGGCCTGGGAGTCATCAACCTGGGAGCGGGCATCGTCGGCTGCCTTGCGGGCACGATCCAGCTGACGCTTCACGGTGGCCGTCGCTTTCTCGCGATATTCAGCCTGCAGGTTTTCCAGTTTGGTCAGGTATTCGCGACGACGTTCCATTTCCTTGTTGAGACGGTCACGAACTTTATCCAGCTGTTTTTCCAGCTGGCCGATTTGCTTCTCACGTTCCTTATCAAAGCGCTCAGCCAACTTGCGGATCTGCGCCTGAAGTTCCTCAACGGTATCTTTTACCTTGTTAGCAGCCATGGACGACTCCCTTTCCCCTTCGGATGGTATGAAACAGCTTGGCGTGACGCTGCGAACAGCGCTTGAACAACTCTATGCCACATATATGAACTGGACAACCATTGATCAGATTGTGTCGGACAGAATTGGCCAAAAGGCTTTGTTTTGGCTAAGACATCACTCGATCAAGAGGGCGATCAGCATTGAGCCGATTTCATCATCGATGCAATCAAGTGGGATGGACGCATTCTTGAATCGCAGCGTGAGTGAGCCATGAGTCACGGATAAAGGCGTTTGAAGTGCTGTGCAACGGCACCGAACCTGTGAGGTTGGCGGCTGCAACCGGGTCGACATGTTGGGACTCGGGAGAGGATTGTTTATCCCCTTATGCATTCATCGGCTTGAGTGTGTTGCTGTCGATGTGTCATGCACAACAGCAGACCCGGGCCAGCAAGCCTGTCTTGTCATGGCGGGTGAACCATGCGATGGATCGCATTGCGATTTGCCGCTGACGGCAGGATACTGGCCCAAACTGAAAGGGAAGAGATGACCCATGCCTGTGTCGTTTGACGGAAAACTGGTGGTAGCAATCAGCTCCCGCGCACTTTTCGATCTCTCCGACAGCCACAAGGTGTATCTGGAACAAGGCCTGGATGCGTTTCAGGATTACCAGATTGAACACGAAGAGGATGTGCTGAAACCGGGAGATGCCTTCCCGCTGGCAAAGAAGCTGCTGGCCATCAATGATCTGGCCGAAGGTGAGGGCAGGGTGGAAGTGATCCTGCTCTCGCGCAACAGTTCTGACACCGGACTACGAGTGTTCAATTCCATCGAGCATTATGGCCTGCCGATTACCCGGGCGGCGTTTGCCGGTGGTGAAAGTCCCCATCGTTATGTCTCTGCCTTTGGTGCCCACCTGTTTCTGTCCACGGATCCGGATGACGTTCGTCAGGTGTTGGAAGCCGGTTATGCGGCAGCGACCATCCTGTCCGGCGGTCAGTGTCAGCGGGAGGATGGTATCCTTCGGGTGGCCTTTGACGGGGACGCGGTACTGTTCTCCGATGAATCCGAGCAGATTTTCCAGAGCGACGGCCTGGCGGCATTCACTGAAAACGAGAAGCGCGCCGCGCGGACACCGCTGGATGGCGGCCCCTTCAAGCCTTTCCTGGCCGCGCTGCACCAGCTTCAGAAAAGCTTCCCCCATGACCAGTGCCCCATACGCACTGCGCTGGTCACGGCCAGAAGTGCGCCAGCCCATGAGCGGGTTGTGCGTACCTTGCGCGAGTGGGACATCCGGCTTGATGAAAGTCTCTTTCTCGGAGGGCTGCCGAAAGGGGACTTTCTGCGCGCCTTCGGGGCAGACATGTTCTTTGATGATCAGCAGGGGCACTGCGAGTCTGCGGCCGAACATGTGGCGGCCGGGCACGTCCCCCATGGCATATCCAATGTGGCTTCGGGTGGTGGGCAGTAATTCAGCAGGCATGGGGCGTTACGTTTCTATGCTTTTGCTGCATAATTACTTATATTCTTATAACCACCCCCACAGCGTGCGGAGGCAAGGATGAAGTTGCAGCAATTACGCTACATATGGGAAGTGGCGAGACATGATCTCAATGTGTCGGCTACAGCTGCCGCGCTCTATACCTCTCAGCCGGGCATCAGCAAGCAGATTCGCATGCTGGAAGATGAGCTTGGAGTGGAAGTCTTTGCCCGTAGCGGCAAGCACCTGACCCACATCACACCAGCCGGTCAGGCGATCCTGCGCATCGCCGGGGAAATCCTCCAGCAGACCGAGTCCATTCGTCGGGTGGCCCAGGAATTCCGCGATGAGTCCAGAGGTGAGCTGAGCATCGCCACCACCCATACCCAGGCTCGCTATGCCTTGCCACCGGTAATCAATCAATTCACCCAGCGTTTTCCGGATGTGTCCCTGCACATGCATCAGGGAACGCCCATGCAGATCTCCGAGATGGCCGCCAACGGCAGTGTGGATTTCGCCATCGCCACCGAGGCCCTGGATCTGTTCTCTGACCTGATCATGATGCCTTGCTACCGCTGGAACCGGACCGTGGTGGTGCCGGAAGGGCATCCGCTTACCGAGGTGAAGCCACTCACCCTGGAGGCACTGGCTGAGTTTCCGCTGGTGACCTACGTGTTCGGTTTCACCGGGCGCAGCAAGCTGGATGATGCCTTCACAGACAAGGGGCTGGATCCGAAAGTGGTGTTCACCGCTGCCGACGCTGATGTGATCAAAACCTACGTAAAACTGGGCATGGGGGTAGGGATCATCGCCCACATGGCGGTGGATCCGGTTGAAGACAAGGGCCTGGTGGCACTGGATGCGGGGCACCTGTTCGAACCCAGCACCACCCGTATCGGTTTCCGCAAGGGCACCTTCCTGCGCGGTTTCATGTTTGACTTCCTGCAGGCCTTTGCGCCGCATCTCACCCACGACCGGGTGGAAGCGGCCATCAAGGCCAGCAACCGCGAAGAGCGCGAAGCCCTGTTTGCGGATATTGAACTGCCGATTCGTTGAAACTGGTTCTACCGCTGGGGCCATAGCGTTCACTGGATAAAACCGGATTCTCGGGGTTTTGGCGGGTTGGTGGGAGGAGAACAGTGTCCCCGTATTAATTCGGCTCAGGGGTCGCAGGATGCCTGACGAAAAGATAACAACAGTAGGTGCGCCATGCGCTTGTGCTTCCTCTACGCGTTATAGCGATCAGGTCCGGCTGCTCTGATTTGGTTACCATTGCGCTTTTCAGCGGCGCACGTCCTTTCTGGCCAGGATTTGCCCTGCTGAAGGCGTTCTTCTTCAGCATCAGGCATCAGGCGTCGAGCGTCTGGCGTAGAGTCGGGAAAGTTCTCCCTCCAGCCAGTTGAGGGTTTTCCTCAGATCACGCTGTGATCTCTGTGGTAACCCCTGTCTTGAGCCCTTGCCAATTGATTTCTACAGGCCCCGCGGCTACATTGTGCGCGCCTGATCAACCCATAGGGGAATACCGTGGAATTGCTGTGTCTCGACCTGGAAGGGGTCCTGATCCCGGAAATCTGGATCAATTTTGCCGAAAAAACCGGAATCGAAGAACTCCGTGCCACCACCCGGGACATCCCGGACTACGATGAACTGATGCAGATGCGTCTGCGTATCCTGGACGAGAAAGGCTACGGTCTGCCCGACATCCAGGAAGTCATCGATACTCTGGATCCGCTGGACGGCGCCAGGGAATTTGTGGACTGGGCCCGTGAGCACTTTCAGTTGATCATCCTCTCCGACACCTTCTACGAGTTCGCCAAGCCGCTGATGAAGAAGCTGGGCTGGCCGACCCTGTTCTGCCACCGTCTGGAAGTGGACGAGAAGGGCAAGATCACCGACTACAAGCTGCGCCAGAAAGACCCAAAGCGTATGTCCATCAAGGGCTTCCACAGCCTGAACTACCATTGCATCGCGGCGGGTGATTCCTATAACGACACCACCATGCTGTCCGAAGCAGAGCAGGGCATCCTGTTTCACGCTCCCGACAATGTGATTGCCGAATTCCCGCAGTTCCCGGCGGTACACAGCTACGAAGACCTGAAAAAGGAAATCGTCAAGGCCAGCCCGCGGGATATTCCGTTGTAAGAGACGCTGCACGCATCACGCATCACGCAACACCGCGGGGAAGTGTCGATGCCCGCGGAAAATGAAAAAGCCGCGCCCATATTGGGATGCGGCTTTTTTGTGAGCCGCACTGCGGCCGTTGCTGTGTCCTGGGGAGATCTGTGCTCGCCATGGGTATGCTAGCCAGAGAAGGGTTTTTCCCACCACATCAAAAGCTTCCCTTGCAAGCAAGGTCCCACAACTGCACCTCAACCTAAGGGATCCCCCCTGTGGGAGCTTGCTTGCAAGCGAAAGGGGATTCTGCCACCACATGAAAAATTTCCCTTGCAAGAAAGGTCTCACAATTGCACCTCAACCTAAGGGAGCTCCCACTGTGGGAGTTTGCTTGCAAACGAAGGTTTCCCCTTCCAGTCACTCCATGCCCTACAGAACATCACCATCGCCCACCCAGGTACAGTCCCAGTGGGGATAATCCCTGACATTCAGAACAAGCCCGGCCCGCAATGGATTCGCCACTATATATCGAGCGATGTTGGTAAGACTTTCCTCATCCCTGACGGCATGGTCATGAAAGCCAAACTGCCAGACCTGCTGCTTCGACGAATCTGACTGCCTTATTTCACGGGTAACCTGAGATTTCACTCTTTGTACAACACGGGAGAGGCTGTCCTTTTCCCTCAAGTGGAAAAGCCAATGGAGGTGGTCGGGCATGATGACAAAGGCATAGGTCGAGGAAAAACCCTGCGTGTCGCTATGGCGGATGGCGTTTACTGCGATACGGGCATAGTTGAAGGATAGAAATATAGGTGCGCGATCATGGCATGCGGTGGTGACAAGGTAGCTGTTATTGGCAGCACTGAAGCAGCCATGTCGAAGGGCTTTGCTCTGGTAACGTGATTTCATTGCCCAAGCATGGCGCAGAAAATGGGATCGATCTTGAGGTCAGCTCTTTAAAAGCTGTAAGCCATATGTGCATATCCTGTAGGCGTTTGTCTCAAGGTCGGTCTATACCAACCTTGAGGCCCAAAACTTCGTTTGCAAGCAAACTCCCACAGGGGGTGATCCCTTTGGTTGAGGTGCAGTTGTGGGACCTTGCTTACAAGGGAAGCCTTTAGCCCGTGGTGATGCAGAAGCCCTTCATTTGTAAGCATACCCTGACGAGCACAGAGAGCTCCCACAAAGGAGGGGTAGATGGGTTGGAGAGCTTTGTGGGAGTTTGCTTGCAAACGAAGGTTTTCCGGACCGGCCAGATGGCCCCGACGGAAGATAGTCCGGTGAAGGTAGCCCGAAGAATGTGTTTGTTAGTCTTTGGCCAGAAACCGGCTTTCCAACGCCCCCATCAGCTTCTCTACCTTGAAGCGGCTCTCTTCATATTCCGATTCCGGATCCGAATCGAACACGATCCCGCCGCCACCGTGGCAATAGAGTTTGTCACCATCCGTTTGCAGGGTACGGATCAGGATGTTGCTGTCCAGGTTGCCCTGGTTGTCCACCCAGAAGAAGCTCCCGCAGTAGGCGCCACGGGGTGCCGGCTCCAGTTCTGCGATGATTTCCATGGCACGTTTCTTGGGGGCGCCGGTAATCGAGCCACCCGGAAAGGCCTGGAGCAGGGCTTCCAGTGGGGAGATATCATCACGCAGTTCACCCTCAACCGTACTCACCAAGTGCTGCACATTACTGAAGCGGCGTAGTTCGAACAGTGGATCTGCCTTGACGGAACCAGGTTTGCACACGGCCCCCAGATCATTACGCAGCAGATCCACGATCATCAGGTTCTCGGCACGATCCTTGGGGTTGTTCTGCAGTTCTTCCCCTATTTGGTTGTCCTCTTCACGGGACTTTCCTCGCGGGCGTGAGCCCTTGATTGGCTCCGTAATAACCTGCCGCCCTTTAATAGACAGAAACCGCTCAGGAGATACGCCGAAAACCTGGCTGTCACCGGCATCAAAGTAACAGCTATGCGGGGCGGGATGATCGGCCTGTAATCCCAGCCAGGCCGTCAGCGGGTCCCCGCTGTAAGAAGCAGAAAAACGTTGTGCCAGATTTACCTGGTAACAATCACCATCAGCCAGGTACTGCTTGATACGGCCAAGGCTGGAAAGGTAGTCCGCCTTGCGGATATCCGGGGCAAAGGGCGAATCAAGCTGGAACGGCGCCAGATTCTGGCCACCCTGATAAGGAATGGGGGCATGGTCATAGAGGTGAACGACCATGGTGGACGCTTTATGCGGCAGGAGCCTGTTCATCTCATAAGGCACAAGCCCTGTGACAAAGCTGCAATCGCTGGCGAGACGGTGTTTGATATCTTCAAGCAGGGCAGGGATATCCTCAGGACGCTTGATGCAAAGCGTCTCCATCGGCTTTTGCAGCGAAACAATATGCCCGTGTAGGGAAAAAAGGCAGCTTGGAGTCATGTTTTGGCGTCTATGTTTGGGGCGCCAGTGTAACCGTTACAGTAAATCTTCCCAACCGTGTTACGGCAGGTAACATTCAGAACATGATTCAGGGTTGATTGCAATGATACTAATGGGTGTATTTGTTTCGCTGCACTCTCAGGATCAACAAAATCAATGGGTTGGAAACTGTTTCTCTATGCATTCTTTTTGTAACTGCAGCATTGGCTTTTGTAACTGTTGTGTTAACGTACAAGTGTGCTCTGCGAAGACTAGGGCGCACCCAATAAGGATTAGAAAAAATTACACGTTGTGCACACGAGGAGAATAACAATGGGTTTCAAGAAACTCGCACTCGCCGCCGCAGTCGCTGCTGCTCCCATGAGCGCTCTGGCTCTCGAGCCGATGCAGGATGAAGCTCTGTCCGGCGTAACCGGTCAGGACGGTATCACCATCGCACTGGATGCAAACATCGTGGCTAATCTGATTATCCATGATACTGATGGTATTGCTGGATTTGCGGACACTACCACTACCACTACCACTACAAATACCTACAACTATACAACTACAGGTGGCGGTACAGTTATTGGGGGTACTACTCTACCGGGTACTGCAACCAGTGTTACTACCAACGTTAACACCAATACCAATGTGAACCCTATTACCAACACCAACTATAACAACGCTGGTGCTTTGGTGATGAGCGGTTTTGGTATTACTACTCCGGGTGAAATCGTCCTGAAAATTGATGCGGGTGATAGCGCTACTTCTGGCACTGAACCAACGCTGAATGTGAACGTTGCCATCCCGACTGGTACTGTGGTGAACTTGGGTTCACTGGATGTGGCCAACAGTAACCGTGAGGGTGCTGCCACCGATAGCTGGGGCACGGATGATACCGCCCGTGTAAATGGCGTTCTCAATCTCGGCTCCATGACCTTGGGCGCAACTACCATGAACATCCAGTTGGCCAACGAGCCACAGGGTGACATGATTGCCTTGAACACTACTATTTCTAACGGTATCAGCCTGAGCAATTTCTCCATTAACGATGCGGGTGGTTCCGTCAATGGCGGTAGCATTAGTGTGGGAGAACTCAGTGTCATCAATACTGGCGATGCCACTGGTCTGTTGGTGGATGCGGGGATTAACGTCGCAGATAATGGTCTTGTGATTCGTGTTGATGAGCTGGGTAATGGTGGTGCTGATATTCGCATGAGTGATGTTGTTCTGGGTGACGCCACTCAGTCTGCTTTGGGTGATATTGAGCTGACTAATCTGCAGCTTGGTGGCACCACAGTGCGCATTGTTGGTCACTGATTTTTTTGCTATTTTCAAAAAACCCGGCTTCGGCCGGGTTTTTTGTTTTTGTTGAAATTTTAGAGGGAAACCGGTGGGTGCGCTAACGACCAAGTGGCTGGCAAGGGCCAGACAGGAAGAAAAAAAGAAAAACTGGCAGGCTGCTGCGGACAGTTACCAGAAGGTGCTGCGGAAGGAGGCCGGCAATTCCTGCGCGGTTCATGGGTTGGGACAGCTGCTGTTGCGAGCGAATCAGGCTGACAAGGCTGAATCCCTGTACGCACCGTTGTCGCAGTCTGGACAGCTGGATCACAAGCAGCGTTGCGGCTATGCCAGGGTTCTGATGGCTGTTGGTAAATTGCAGCAGGCGGCGGATCAGTTTCAGCGTGTTCTGGGGAGTGATGCAGAGAACCAGGAGGCTTGGCTGGGGCTTGGCGAGATTCTTGCCCAAACAGGGGATCATGAGACGGCGGCAAGTACATTCAGAAAGCTGTTAATGCTCGATAAAGAGAATGATTATTACGCTGCACTGCTTTCCAGGGAGTTGATTGCCTCATTGCATTATGGAAAGGCCAGAGCAGTAGTGAAGCGGCTTACAGCAAGGATGCCCGATAACCTTGCCATGAAGTTGGCCTACTCTGAGGTGCTTGCCAAGCTGGGGCAGGATCGCCTGGCAATCAATGTGCTGAAAAGCATAGAGATCAACAAGGAAAACTTTACCACAATTCATTTTCGGCTTGTTCATTCCTGTGCGAGTGTGGGCGATTCAGAAGGGCTCGCCGAGAGTCTGGAGAGATTGAGGGAGGCGGGTTCAATCCAGGCATTGCCCGTGATGGAGCAAAAGCAGCTGGAGCTTTTACGGTGTAAAAACCTCCTGCAGCAGGGCAAGAAAGATGAGGCAAGGGCGGCGCTTATGTCTCTTGTGGAGGGTGAGCCGTCACTTCCGGGGCCCTGGTATCAGCTGGCGGATTCCATGCCCGATCAGTTTGACGATGAGACACTTGCTGCAATGCAGGCATTGGCAGAAAAGGCATCGGATGCAGCCGTCAAAAGCCTTTTCTTGTTTGCGGTTGGCATGGTTCTGGAAAAACGAGGCGACAAGGCGGCTGAGGTGGCAGCCTACGAGCAGGCCAACGCGCTGGGGGAAGCGTTTAATCCCTATAACCCGGAAGCGGTGAAGGTGGGTACCGAGCGCTGCATCTCTGTCTATACTCGTGACTGGATTGAATCACGGCAAGGCATTGGTGATTCGTCTTTCCGGCCAGTGTTCATTCTTGGCATGCCGCGCTCTGGGACCACCCTTCTGGAGCAAGTGCTGGGGGCACACCCCCAGGTTGAGACCGCGGGGGAGTCCACCGTCATGGAGTGCGCCATCACTGAGCGGATGGAGGCGCTGGAGATCGAGAATCGCAATCAGTACATGAACGAGACACTGCATAATGACGAGATTGCCCGTCTGGCAGGCAGCTTTCGTGAGCTCATCGCCGAGGTGGCTGAAAGTGACACCCCGTTCATTGTCGAGAAAGGCATGAATAATCCCCGTGACGCGGGCCTGCTTAGTGTCATGTTCCCCAATGCTCGTTTTGTCTATATCCGGCGTCACCCCCTGGACGTGGCCTGGGGGTGTTTCAAGCAGAACTTTGCGACCCAGAACTTCAGTTTCAGCTATTTAGGGATTGCCAATCAGTTCTCTACCTTTCAGAGCCTGGTCAGGCATTGGCAAGAGGTGCTGCCACAGGGCTTGTTTGAGCTGAGTTATGAGGCGCTGGTGGGAGATATGCGCGGCACGGTTGAGGGTTTGCTCAAATATGTTGGGTTGCCCTGGGATGATGCCTGTCTTTCCTTTGACAAGCGCAATAAGGAGGTTGTAACTGCCAGCATGAATCAGATTCGGCAAGGGTTGTTTACCTCTGCGGTGGGGCGCTGGGAAAAATATGGCGATTTGCTGCTTCCCTTGAAGCATGAACTGGAGCGGGCGGGAGTGGATCTGAATTACCGGCCCTGAGTGGCCCGGTTCTCAGGTTCGCGAATGTATAATAGGGTGACGAGTAAAGAGCGGGGCTTGGCTGAAATGCCGGGCCTGGCCGTCAGAATAGGTTGTTGCCTCCCCCTTGTGACCTAGTTAACATGTGTCCTCATAGAAGAAACACACAATAACAATAACGCTGGATGCCATTACATGCTGACTTCCATGCTGGGCGTGGCGCTTATCTACTTTGCTGCCAATGAGTCTGTGGTGATCGAGCCTCCCGAGAAAGGGGAGATCTACTATGAGCACCCGACCAGCCCTGCACCCCTGAGAGACCGCGGTATCGTGGTCGAAAAGCCGGTTTCTGAGTTTCGCTACAAGAATGTGGTGCGGCAGGCGTATGACTATTCCTGTGGGTCGGCGGCGCTGACCACGGTGCTCAACCAGTATCTGGGGCGTCAGTTTCAGGAGCGGCAGATCATGGAAGGGCTGCTGCGTTTCGGGGAAACAGAGAAGATTGTGGAGCGGCGGGGCTTTTCCCTGTTGGACATGAAGCGCCTGGCCACGGCACTGGGGCACCCCAGTGGGGGGTTCCGGGCGGAGATGAAAGACATCCGTGAGCTGGATCACCCGGCAATCGTGCCGATTGCCTATGGGGGCTTCAAGCACTTTGTGGTGTTGAAAAAATACCAGGATGGCCACCTTTATGTGGCGGATCCGGCATTGGGGAATATCAGCTTTACCGAATCCAAGTTCCTGGAAATCTGGGACCAGAATGTCCTGTTTATCGTGTTTCCGAATGGTTTTGAGCCGCAAGACGGGCTTGAGCTGACCGATTACGACCTGCGTTTGCTGGATGAGCGAACCATCAATCGCTGGGCGTTTGAGGTGTTTCCGGTGTTTACCGCACCAATTGAAAACTGGGCGGACAAGGCCAGTACGCTGAGTCGTGTTCTGGTGACGGACGAAGATGGCACCGAGCGTGTCATCAATGTGCCGACCCGGACTTACTACCGTAAATAATAAATAGCCTGCAGTGGCAAATAACAAACAGAATAAAGGAAGGCTTGCATGAAGATGATGTCTGGGAAGGTGGCCGTTGCGGCTGCACTCTTGCTGGCGCAGCATGTTGCCTGGGCGGCAGACAATGTGGATGAAGCCCGTGAGGCGCTGCAGACCCAAGAGGATGACGTCACTCAGGAAAAGAACCTGGAAGAGGTTTTCCAGGCGGCGGAGAAGCAGTACTCCTTGCTTCCCAGCGGCCAGATGTCACTGAATTTCTCAGGCAACTACAGCTACTATCGTGATGATCGTATCGACATCGCCATCGATGAAGACACTGGTAATATCAGCCGTTTCCGCATCGAGCAGGATGCCCAGCATTCCTTTTCCTCTTCGCTCTCTCTGGACTACGGTATCTGGAACAACCTGACCTTCAACACCCGTTTGCCGGTCTCCTACAAGTACGATACCGAGAAAGATGTCTCCCAGGCAGCGCTGGGGGATGTGTCCTTTGGTTTGCGTTTTCAGCCGTTCCCGGTGAAGCCAGGGGCCATGAATACCACTCTCTACACCACCCTGAGCACCCCCACCGGTGACAGCCCCTATGAGCTGAACGTGCGTGAAGAAGTGTCCAGTGGTTCCGGGTATTACTCTCTGGGCGCCGGTCTGAGCGTGAGCAAGGTGATCGACCCGGTGGTGCTGTTCGGTTCCATGGGGTACACCATGGCGTTTGATGTGACTGGCCTGAACCAGGTCCGTGGCGGCCAGATTCTTGAAGAAGTCCATCCCGGTGACAGCCTGAATTTCTCCATGGGGCTGGCGTACTCCCTGTCTTATGAAGTCTCACTGAGTGCCAGCTACCAGCAGTCCTATAACTTCGCCACCGACTTCTTCTTTGAGGATTATGTGGCGTCTTCCGAGGACTCCACATCCAGCGTGGTCAACACCTCGCTGGGCTTGCGTACTGCGAGCAACCGTATCGTTAACCTCAGCTTCGGTTTTGGTCTGACCGAAGATTCTCCTGACGTGCTGCTTGGCATTTCCATGCCGATCGACTTCTCCGGCCTGAAGCCCGGTGCCTGAGCCGCGAATGCAGTTGGATGGGGTGAGCCATGAAGAACAATAATAAACAGCTCGGGCTGCGGTCACTTGCTGCTGCGTTGGGTATGATGGCCGGCGTTGCCAGTGCCCAGCTTGCCAACAACATCGCCATCGATGTGAAGGCCATGAGTATGGGGCATGCGGTGGTAGCAGATCCTCCCGGGATCTCAGCGATCCACTTTAACCCGGCGGGTCTGGCCAAGCTGGATGGCCGACGTATGGACCTGCAGTTCCTTGGCGCTGACTTTGCGCTGGAGTCCGAATTCAGTGCGCCTCCAGGCTATAACGTTTTCGGCTTTTCCGACGATCCCGTAGTCTGTAATGACGCCCCGAACGATGGCGTGGATTACTGCCGGGATTTCAAGACTGCCACCAGTACCGTAGAGGGCATCTCCCTCTATCTGCCTTTTGTGAATGACACCGTGGATCTGCCGCCAGGTCCGTTGATTGCCGGCCCGTTACCTGCGTTTTCCATTCGCCCGGCGGGCTCCAAATTCACCTTTGCCACAGCGACTTACTTGCCCCTGGCGGCGGGTTTTTACCGTGACGAAGATGATGTCGGTAACTACATGGGTGAGAGGGTAGCGCTGGAGCGTATCACCTACCTGTCTCCGTCCATTGGCTATCGGGTGAATGACGAATTGTTTATCGGTGCGTCCATTGGCATGAGCTACCAGGCCATCGCCCTGGAGCAGGATTTCCGCGCGCCCAACGAGTTGCTCGGCTTTGCCCGGGTGATCGATGAAAGCATCTGTGCGCCTTTTGAGGGCGAGTCCAACATCGCGCTCGATCTGATCCTGTTCGGTATCTGTCGCCCGGAAGAAGGGCTGGGACCGTTCAAGAACATGGCCTCCCTAGATGTGTCCATGGAGCAACGTTTCAGCCCGTCCTACAACCTGGGGATTCTCTGGGAACCCAATGAGCGTTTTGCCTGGGGGGCTACCTGGCGCTCAGCGGCTAAAACCCACATGAAAGGTGACTATAAGATCACCTATTCCAACGCAGCGCGTGAAACCATCAACGGTATTGGTGGCTCGGCTACTGGTGCGCTGGCATTGGCGGTACTGGGCATTCCGTCCTACGTGGGTGAAGAGGAAGTAGGGCGGGTGAGCATGGATTTGACCATGCCCGCCACCTTCCAGACCGGTATCAAGATCAAGCCCACCGAGCGTCTTCAGTTCAATGTGGATGCGGTCTGGGCGGACTACAAGGAATGGGATGCGTTCAATATCGTATTTGACCGCAGCTCAGCGGTGTTGAGCCTGGCGCGCTTGTTCTCCCCGGGTTCCACACCTACGCGGCTCAGCTACCCGCTGAATTTCCAGTCCACCTGGAACCTGGCGTTTGGTGCAGCCTATGACCTGACTGGCCGTATCCAGTTGCGTGCAGGTTATGAGCCCCGCGCCTCTGCCATCCCGGAAGATCGTCGCAGCCCTATGGTGCCGATCAATGAGGCGCGCTATTACAGCCTGGGTCTGGGCTACAAATGGGACAAGGATACCGATATCGATCTTGGCTTCGGCATGCTGCACAGCAAGGATGAGATTCCCGCCAATACCAGTTGTGCAGCAAACTGCACCGGTATCGATAATGTGGTCTACAACCCGTATGCTGGCCTCGATATCAAGACAGAAGCCAAGATCACACTGATTGGTCTGGCCTTCAGAACCAAATTTTAATGCGACATTTTCTCGTTTTGTCTCTGCTCGCTCTGGCTGGCTGCCAGAGCGCTGTCCCTGCCGGCGATGCCTCCAGTGGTCTGTACGTCTATACCGACGCCCAGGGAAACCTGGTGACCATGGAGCGGCCGGCAGAGCGCAAATCGGCTCCACCGGCCAAACTGCCTGAATCTACCTCCAGTCCGGAAGCGGATGCCTCCAGCCCTCAAGCCATGGACAATATTGAGGATTACCGGCCCAGCGGCGAGGTGGATCAGGAGCTGGAAGATCGTGAAAACCAGCGCTTTGTTACCTATGTCGATGAAACCGGGCAATTGGTGAGCCGGCCCATTGATATGGGGGCGGAGAGGGCGGCTGCAGCTTCCGCGCCACCAGCCTATGAAGCCGTACCCAGTGGCGGTTTCATGGAAACCTACCGAGCCTTACGGGCGGATTGCTGCCTGCATATGCTGGAATCTGCGCAACAACTGGAGCCGGGCAGCGAAAAGCTGGTGACATTTGATGAAGACAGCCTGCAAATGGCGGGCGAAAACGGGTATCGTGCCAGCGTCTTCAGGCTGGATCAGGGGCTGTCATCGGTCACCCTGAATGCCTTCCTGAAAAAGGCGGGCTACCTGGCGGTGGAATTGCTTTGGCTGGATGCCGAGGGCTCACCGGTCATGCTGGTAGATCAGCCTTTCAGCCGCAAGTACCCGGAAACCTGGTACCGATACGGCTATCTGCAGGGAACCCTCGAGCGGGAAGCAGGTCAACAGTATCTGGTTGTTTTTCTTCCTTATTCTGAAGAGCAGCCTGGTACCGACGGATTACTAAAAGTGACGCAGGGTGAGCTTGTCCTGATGGGCAAGTGATAAGGCCTGCAGATTCACAGGAACTGAATATGCGTGTTTTGTTTGCTTTGATCGCTTTGCCTCTGGCCCTGGTGGGCTGTAATGGGGGAGAGGACTTCTCTGATGCGACTGTGCCTGGCTGTCCGGCAGGGGCGCCTTGTGATACCTCCGTTCGCGGTGAAGTCTTTGTCGAGTTGACTGGCCCGAAGATAAGCAATGTTGGCTACAAGTGTTCCGGTAGTGAAGTGGTGTTCTTTACCTCTGATCAGGAGCGCACCACTACGGATACAGATGGTGAGGTAGTCGTTATCCCGCCTTATACGGCGTTATGTCCAGCCGCCAGCCAGGAAATTGAATTCTTCCTGGGCAATGGTCTTTTTGAGGGGAACAAGATTACGCTGGGCTCATTTCTGTTTCCCCAGCAGATTCGCAAAGATAGCTTCCAGGTGACCGTTGCTGATTTGATCCTGCCGCCAAGCCGAAGCTCTCTGGATAATTCCGTGCTGTTCCGCTCGGCCTTGCTGCAGGCGTTGGATAATGACGGCGATCCAGATAATGAAGTCAGTATTCAAGGTCGCACCCCAAATGAGGAAGAGTTGGGAACAGGTGTTGATATTAATGAGGTGATTGATAACAACGCAGGATTGATCCCCAGTCAGCCGTTTGATGGTTACCCGGATTTTGCTGCATTCAAGTTGGCTTGGGAGGACTTGCTGGCTGCTGTTGATACAGCCCTGATAGGCGCATCAAAGCCTGTTGTTGAGAATTTCGATCCTGACACTTCGGCTTACGAGGTCCGCATTTTGCAGGCCGCAGATCGAAGCCGGGCGGGTCTTTATATTTTAGAAAGCGCTGGTGAATGTCTGGTGGCGGAAGAGTGTGATTTCACTGCGCAAGATGGTTCCCGCTTTACCATGGCCATGAGAGGTCTGGTTCTGCCTTCAGGCAAAGTGCTTGCAGGCGGTCAGCTGTTTCGTTCAATTGATTCCACTACGGAAGAGCTGGATTTTGTCGGTTTACAAAGCACGGCCTCTGTTTCAGACACGCTATTTCTGGTGAACAGTGATTTCATGTCCGAGAGCGTTCAGCTGACAGGGGCGGGAATCGGTGAGGCCACGCCAAGTGTCACAGATGCGCAGCTGCAAGGCCGGATACTGGGGCAGACATTTTATACCGGTGTCACCATTGGTGCCGGTAGTGACTTCGATCTCGATTATCCGACCACCAACTACACCATTAAGTCTAATGAGAAAGGGGAGCTTGCGGGAACCTTGCTGGGTAGAGCTGTGCCGCGCCCAGACGACGATGATCCTGAAACCATAGAAAGTCCCATGCCGGTTCGCGGCACCAAGACAGGCGAGGTGGAGGTCTCCCTTGATCTGACATTGCTGGCTGCGGCCGAGGGTGATTATCGCATTTCACTTATGCGCGCCTGTGTGGGAGAGGGCGATGATGGTAATGGCGAGTGTAGTGCAATCCCCAACCCGACTCTGGAGGTAGGAGAGAACTACCCTGACTCCATCACTCGTGGGGACACTACTGTTGAAATAGAGACCGAGCGTGTCAGGGAAGATGAGCATGACACTCCGATTCGTGATTTTTGCTTGTCTATCGATGGCGCTGGATTGATCACCACAGGGGATAATGGTGCCTGTGGTACAGCTCATCAAGTCGGGATGGTGACGCGGACATTGCCTGACTCCAACAGCGTGAACGTATTCTTGCGTCTGGCTCCAGGGCTGGACGTTCGAGGAGTTGCTCCGCACTATAATGTCGAAATCCAGGGTCGCATCGATTTTGATGATGCCTGTGCTCCCATGTATCGCCTTGGTGATGCCAATTTCGATGACAAAATCCGGGCAGGTTGGGTAGATCTGCAGTTCTTGCCTGCGATTCAGCGGTCCAACTGGTCCAGCCAGGACAACCCAACAGATCTTGAGCGTCTGGTATTTGCTTCGCTGCAGTCCGGTGCGGTGCAGTTTGCTCAGGATGGTTGTCCGCCCTGATTAGCTGCATTCGCTTGCAGGCAAGCTCCTACGGTTAACGCCGTACAGCTTGCCTGTTAGCACAGCGAGGGCTGGGATATCCTGCGCAACCACCCCAATTGCCCCTATCGGTCATTCCTTAGTATCCATTGTCAACAATCGCTCTTGAAACATTCTGTTTAGGGGCGTAAAGTCCAGCCCGGTTGTTCAGATTGTCAACAATCGGGCTGTTTTATGTCTGTTGCCTCACCTGAAAGTGCGCGAACCCTTGCTGACCGAGTATTTGCCCGGTTACAGGATGATATTGTGCGTGGTGAGATCCCCCCCGGTTCCAAGGTCAGCGAAACCGAGCTGGCCGCCCGCTACGGTGTCAGCCGTGGTCCTCTCCGTGAAGCTATCCGTCGTCTTGAATCCCGCAAGCTACTGCAGCGCGAAGTGCACGTGGGTACCCGCGTGGCCTCGCTCAGCTTTGATGATCTGATCGAGATCTATCACGTGCGTGAAGCGCTGGAAGGCATGGCGGCCCGGCTGGCGGCGGAGTGCATGACCCCGGCTGAGGTGCGTGGCCTCTACGATGTGCTCGATCAGCACGAGCAACAACAGGACCTGCGCGAAGATACCGCCTATTTCCAACGCGAAGGGGACCTGGACTTTCACTACCGCATTATTCAGGGCAGCCACAACGCCACCCTCAGCCAGATGCTGATTGGCGAGCTCTATCACCTGGTGCGCATGTACCGTTACCAGTTCAGCTCCGTGGCCAATCGCCCGCAAAAAGCCCTTAACGAACATCGTCGTATTCTCGAGGCCATCGAGTCCCGGGATGGCGAAATGGCGGAGCTGCTAATGCGCCGCCATATCAGCAGTGCCCGCAAGAATATCGAAACCCAATATGCCGCCCACAAGGCGGAAAACCTGAAAATGGAACAATAGGAGAACGCCATGTCAGCAAACCTGACCGCCGGCGGCCGCTTCCGTAAAGCTCTCGCGGAAGAAAAGCCCCTTCAAATCATGGGTACCATCAATGCCTACGCGGCAATGATGGCCGAGCAGACCGGCTACCGTGCTATCTACCTGTCCGGTGGCGGTGTGGCCAACGCCAGCTACGGCATGCCTGACCTGGGTATGACCAGCATGAATGATGTGCTGGAAGACGTGCGTCGTATCTCCAGCGCTGTGGAAACTCCGCTGCTGGTGGACATCGATACCGGCTGGGGTGGGGCGTTCAACATCTCCCGCACCGTGAAGGAAATGATTAAGGCTGGCGCTGGCGCCGTGCACCTGGAAGACCAGGTTGCCCAGAAGCGTTGTGGCCACCGTCCCAACAAGGAAATCGTTTCCCAGGGTGAAATGGTTGACCGTGTGAAGGCAGCTGTTGATGGCAAGACCGACGACGACTTCTTCATCATCGCCCGTACCGATGCGTTCCAGATGGAAGGTCTGGAGTCTGCGGTAGATCGCGCCAAGGCGTGTATCGAAGCCGGTGCTGACGGCATCTTCGCTGAAGCCGTACACACCCTGGAAGACTACAAGGCGTTCAAGGAAGGTCTGGGCGACGTACCGCTGCTGGCCAACATCACCGAGTTCGGCGCTACTCCGCTGTTCACCCGTGAAGAGCTGGCTGAAGCTGGTGCGGACATGATCCTGTACCCGCTGAGCGCCTTCCGCGCCATGAACAAGGCTGCCCTGGCCGTGTACCAGAGCATCCGTGAAAACGGGCACCAGAAAGACGTGGTGGACATCATGCAGACACGTATGGAGCTGTACGATTTCCTTAACTACCACGACTACGAGCAGAAACTGGACGCGCTGTTCGCCCAGAACAAGGGCTAAGAAGCTCAAGGTCTAACCGTAGGAGCCTGCCTGCAGGCGATTTTCTTGAAAGATCGCCTGCAGGCAGGCTCCTACGGCGGACAAACAGATTCAACATCGTAGGGCGGAAATGGGCGTAAGCCCATCTCCGCCAGAAACACAGCGGCAGAATTTCCGCCCTACGGTGATCGGACATTGTTGTAAACAGATTAACCAGGAGATGAACAATGGCAGAAGGCAAGAAACTCTCAGGCGCTGGTCTGCGTGGCCAGGTGGCAGGTAAAACCGCTCTTTCTACTGTAGGTGTTTCCGGCTCTGGCCTGACCTACCGCGGTTACGACGTCAAAGACCTGGCAGAAAACTGTGAATTCGAAGAAGTGGCACACCTGATCCTGAAGGGCGCTCTGCCCACTCAGGCAGAACTGGATGCCTACAAGACCAAGCTGAAAGGTCTGCGTGGTCTGCCCCAGGCGCTGAAGGAAGTGCTGGAGCGCATCCCGGCTGACGCTCACCCCATGGACGTGATCCGTACCGGTTGTTCCATGCTGGGTAACCTGGAGCAGGAAGACACCACCGTCATGGGCGTATTCCCGACCCAGGAAGAAGCCATTGATCGCATGCTGGCCTGCTTCCCGTCCATCATCTGCTACTGGTACCGTTTCAGCCACGATGGCGTGCGTGTTGACGAAAACACCGACGACGACTCCATCGGCGCCCACTTCCTGCACATGCTGCGTGGCGAAAAGCCCAACGAGCTGCATGAGCGCGTAATGAACGTGTCCCTGATCCTGTACGCAGAGCACGAGTTCAACGCCTCTACCTTCACCGCTCGCGTGTGTGCTTCCACGCTGTCCGACATCCACAGCTGCATCACCGGTGCCATCGGCACCCTGCGTGGTCCGCTGCACGGTGGCGCCAACGAAGCTGCCATGGACATGATCGAGAAGTTCACTTCTGCCGATCACGCCGAGCAGGAAATGATGGGCATGTTGGAGCGCAAGGAAAAGATCATGGGCTTCGGTCACGCGATCTACAGCGAATCCGATCCGCGTAACGCCATCATCAAGGAATGGTCCGAGAAGCTGGCCGCCGACGTGGGCGACACCGTGCTGTACCCGGTATCCGTACGTTGTGAAGAAGTAATGTGGCGCGAGAAGAAGCTGTTCTGTAACGCTGACTTCTTCCACGCTTCTGCGTACCACTTCATGGGTATCCCGACCAAGCTGTTCACCCCGATCTTCGTGATGAGCCGTCTGACCGGTTGGGCTGGCCACGTGATGGAGCAGCGTGCGGACAACCGCATCATCCGTCCGAGCGCCGAGTACACCGGTGAAGATCTGCGCAAGGTAAACCCGATCGCAGAGCGAGGCTAATTAAGCCAGATGCCTGACGCCGGATGCCTGACGCTGTGTTACACGGCCTCAGGCGTTTGGCGTCCAGCGTCAAGCGTATCATTACATCCCAGGCTCATCCTGAAAGCACACTCACAAAGAGTCCCAGGCTATGAACACTGAATATCGCAAGCAGCTTCCCGGCACCCAGCTGGACTATTTCGACACCCGTGCGGCTGTCGACGCCATCCAGCCTGGGGCCTATGACAAACTCCCGTTCACCTCGCGCATCCTGGCTGAGCAGCTGGTGCGTCGCTGCAACCCGGCGGATCTCACCGATTCCCTGAAGCAGCTGATCGACCGTCAGCGCACCATGGATTTTCCGTGGTACCCGGCGCGGGTGGTGTGTCACGACATTCTGGGCCAGACCGCACTGGTCGATCTGGCCGGTCTGCGTGACGCCATCGCCGAGAAGGGCGGTGACCCCTCCAAAGTGAACCCGGTGGTACCGACCCAGCTGATCGTGGATCACTCCCTGGCGGTAGAACACCCGGGTTTTGAAAAAGACGCGTTCCAGAAAAACCGTGACGTGGAAGAGCGCCGCAACGCGGACCGTTTCCACTTCATCAACTGGACCAAGACCGCGTTCGACAACGTGGACGTAATCCCGCCGGGTAACGGTATCATGCACCAGATCAACCTGGAGAAGATGTCTCCGGTAGTGCAGGTACGTGACGGCGTCGCCTTCCCGGACACCTGTGTGGGCACCGACAGCCACACTCCCATGGTCGATGCGCTGGGCGTGATCTCCGTGGGTGTAGGTGGTCTGGAAGCCGAGAACGTGATGCTGGGCAACCCGTCCATGATGCGTCTGCCCGACATCGTCGGTGTGGAAATGACCGGCAAGCTGAAGCCGGGCATCACCGGTACCGACCTGGTGCTGGCCCTGACCGAGTTCCTGCGTAAGGAGCGTGTGGTTGGCGCCTACCTTGAATTCTACGGTGAAGGCGCAGACAGCCTGTCCGTGGGTGACCGTGCCACCATCGCCAACATGACTCCGGAATACGGCGCTACCGCAGGCATGTTCTTCATCGATGGCCAGACCATCGACTACCTGAAGCTCACCGGCCGTGAAGACGAGCAGGTCGCCCTGGTAGAGAAGTTCGCCAAGGAAACCGGTCTGTGGGCAGACAGCCTGAAGACTGCTGAGTATGAGCGCGTACTGCACTTCGATCTGTCCAAGGTAGAGCGTAACCTGGCTGGCCCGTCCAACCCGCACGCACTGCTGCCGGTCTCCGAACTCCATAACCGTGGCATCGCCAAGGAATGGAAAGAGGAAGAAGGTCTGATGCCGGATGGCGCGGTGATCATCGCGGCCATTACCAGCTGTACCAACACCTCCAACCCGCGCAACATCATCGGCGCCGGTCTGCTGGCCCGTAATGCCAACAAGCTGGGTCTGGTGCGCAAGCCGTGGGTGAAGAGCTCCCTGGCACCGGGTTCCAAGACCGTAAAGATGTACCTGGAAGAATCCGGTCTGCTGCCTGAGCTGCAGCAACTGGGCTTCGACGTGGTGGCCTTCGCCTGTACTACCTGTAACGGTATGTCCGGCGCCCTGGATCCCAAGATCCAGAAAGAAGTGATCGACCGTGACCTGTACGCTACGGCGGTACTGTCCGGTAACCGTAACTTCGACGGCCGTATCCACCCCTACGCCAAGCAGGCGTTCCTGGCGTCTCCGCCGCTGGTCGTGGCCTACGCCATCGCCGGCACCATGCGCTTCGATATTGAAAAAGATGCGCTGGGCAAGGACCAGGACGGCAACCCGATCTACCTGAAGGACATCTGGCCTTCCGATGAAGAGATCGATGCCATCGTGAAGTCTGCGGTGAAGCCGGAACAGTTCCGCAAGACCTACATCCCGATGTTCGAGAAGAAGGGTGACGGTGAGCGCGCAGCCAGCCCGCTGTACGACTGGCGTCCGCAGTCCACCTACATCCGTCGTCCTCCTTACTGGGAAGGCAACATGGCCGGTCAGCGTGAAATGAAAGGTATGCGCCCGCTGGCGATCCTGCCTGACAACATCACCACCGACCACCTGTCTCCGTCCAACGCCATCCTGCTGGACAGCGCGGCCGGTGCCTACCTGGACAAGATGGGCCTGCCGCAGGAAGACTTCAATTCCTACGCGACCCACCGTGGTGACCACCTGACGGCCCAGCGTGCCACTCTCGCGAACCCGAAACTGTTCAACGAGATGTGCCGTGACGAGAACGGTGAAGTGATCCAGGGTTCCCTGGCGCGAGTTGAGCCGGAAGGCCAGCAGATGCGTATGTGGGAAGCCATCGAGACCTACATGGAGCGCAAGCAGCCGCTGATCATCGTGGCAGGTGCCGACTATGGTCAGGGTTCTTCCCGTGACTGGGCTGCCAAGGGCGTTGCCCTTGCCGGCGTGGAAGTGATTGCCGCTGAAGGTTTCGAGCGCATTCACCGTACCAACCTGATCGGCATGGGGGTAATGCCCCTGCAGTTCGAAGAAGGCACCACCCGCAAGACCCTCAAGCTGGATGGTACCGAGATCTACGACGTGGAAGGTGAACTGGCGCCGCGTGGCACCATGACCCTGGTGATCACTCGCCAGAACGGCGACGTGGAGCGCGTACCGATGATCTGTCGTCTGGATACCGCGGAAGAAGTGTCCGTGTACACCAACGGCGGCATCCTGCAGAAATTCGCCAAAGAGTTCATGGCGGAAGCGGGCTAAGGGGAAGTCCTTGTGGGACTGGCTTAAAACACCGGTCCTTGTGGGAGTTTGCTTGCAAACGAATATTCGCGTGCAAGCACGCTCCCACAAACGACGGCCTCTCCCTGCAATGACTTCCGTAGGAGCCTGCCTGCAGGCGAAAAGATCGTCTGCAGGCAGACTCCTACAGCTAGATTTCTGTAGGAGCGTGCTTGCACGCGAAAATCCAACCCCGCCGGTACCACCGCCGGGGTTTTTTTAAAGGAGCAATACCATGGCTCATGCACCACAGATTAAAATCGCCGCCACCTACATGCGTGGCGGCACGAGCAAGGGCGTATTCTTCAGCCTGAAAGACCTGCCCGAAGTGGCCCAGGTCCCAGGCGCAGCCCGTGACAAGATCCTGCTGCGCGTCATCGGCAGCCCGGATCCGTACGGCAAGCAAACCGACGGCATGGGCGGCGCAACGTCAAGCACCAGCAAGACCGTGATCCTGGCCAAGAGCGAAAAGGCTGACCACGACGTGGATTACCTGTTCGGCCAGGTCTCCATCGACAAGCCGTTCGTGGACTGGAGTGGCAACTGCGGCAACCTGACCGCGGCCGTCGGCTCCTTCGCCATCAGCAACGGCCTGGTCGCCGCTGATCGCATCCCGGAAAACGGCATCGCCGTAGTCCGTATCTGGCAGGTCAACATCGAAAAAACCATCGTTGCCCATGTCCCCATCACCAATGGTGAAGTACAGGAAACCGGCGACTTCGAGTTGGACGGCGTGACCTTCCCGGCGGCAGAAGTGCAGGTGGACTTCATGGATCCGGCAGACGGGGAGGGCGCCATGTTCCCCACCGGCAATGTGGTGGATGAGCTGGAAGTCCCCGGCGTGGGCACCTTCCCGGCCACCATGATCAATGCCGGCATTCCTACCGTTTTCGTCAACGCAGAAGATATCGGTTACACCGGTACCGAGCTGCAGGGCGACATCAACGAAAACAAGGAAGCCCTGGCCATGTTCGAGACCATCCGGGCCTACGGCGCCAAGCGCATGGGCCTGATCGAGAACATCGAAGAAGCGGAAGCCCGCCAGCACACCCCGAAAGTGGCGTTCGTCTCCAAGCCGAAAGCCTACGCGGCCTCCAGCGGCAAGCAGATCGACGAGGGTGATATCGACCTGCTGGTGCGCGCTCTGTCCATGGGCAAGCTGCACCACGCCATGATGGGCACCGCGGCCGTAGCCATCGCCAGCGCCTCAGCGGTTCCGGGCACCCTGGTGAATCTGGCAGCCGGCGGCGGCGAGCGTGACAGCGTCACCTTCGGCCACCCCTCCGGCACCCTGCGCGTCGGCGCCGGCGCCAAGGAAGAGAACGGTCAGTGGACAGCCACCAAGGCCAGCATGAGCCGCAGCGCTCGTGTCCTGATGGAAGGCAACGTCCGCATCCCCGGCGACTGTTTCTAAGTAGCGTCAAAAGAACGGGTAGGGCGGAAATCGGCGCCAGCCGATTTCCGCCATTCCTGCCAAATCCCCGGTTTGCAGGAGCGGTGGTTCCACCGCGAAAAAACCCACTCAACCCCTTCGCTTGCAAGCAGCCTCCCACAAGTAACCAGAATCACGACGAAAGTGAACAGCATTAGCCGCTCGTGGTCCTTCTCCTCATGGATACACAAGATTTGCTGCTAGCGAACCGCTGCTGATAAAATGACCACATCAAACGCATCTCAGGGGCTGCCATATGGCTGGCACGATGATCGACAGAAAGCACTATCCTGAGCTTGATCTCATCATGTGGGATCATGCCGGTCGCTTTATTGCCCCGGAGAAAGCGTTTGCCCTCTACGAGACCCGCTGGCGGTTTGTAGACCAGACGCGGCTCGACACGGCTGAAAAGCAGCTGATTGCCCAGCTCAAGCATAAGCATGGCCATGGAGTAATGCTGGCCGCATGCTGACGCCAACCCGGCCCCATCATCAGGTCATCTGGGAGATCCTGAAAGGGTTTGATTCGGGTTTTCTGGCCCAGAACAATATTCTGTTTGGTGGTGGCACCCGAATCGCTCTGGAGTTGGGAGAATACCGGGAATCCGTCGACATCGATTTGTTCTGTGTGGGAAAAGACGCTTACCGGGCCGCCCGTTCCTCCATAACCCAGAACAGCTTCGGGGCATTATTCCGTCCCGATTGTGAGCCGGCCTTGTTCAAAGGGCGTGAGATACGTGCAGACAGAGATGCCATACGCAGCATCCTGGACGGTGCGGGACGGCCCATAAAGCTGGAAATCATTCATTTCGACAGTGACGACATCACTGGAGACGCCGATAATTCGCTGTTCCCTCTGTCTGTCGTCTCCCGGGAGAGTTGCTTTACCACAAAGCTGCTAGCCAATGCGGATCGTTACCGTGACGGCCTGAAAGACATTGTCGATCTCTTGATGATGAGGGAGTGTTGGGGCGACGTTGGCGAGCAAGCTTGGCAATCTGCGTATCAACAGTACGGTGAGCAGGTGGTTTTGCAAAGCCTCGCCAGCGCCTTACAAAAGCTAATGGAAGATCCTCCCGCCACCCAGGCTCGGATGGCAGAAGAAATGAAAATTCAGCAACCGTTAGCGAAAAGGCTAACCACGAATATGCCTCGATCCTGGCTTGATTCACGGCGACTTGCTCCCTGACAGTAAGGTCTCAATTGCGCTCCCGACGTCACTGGTAATGCAAATTAATGCCCTTATCAGGTGTAGATTGTGACAGCCACCAAGTCCAGGATGAGCCGCAGCGCTCGTGTCCTGATGGAAGGCAATGTCCGCATCCCCGGCGACTGTTTCTAGGTAACGCCAAAAGAACGGGTAGGGCGGAAATCGGCGCCAGCCGATCTCCGCCATTCCTGCCCTCAAAAGGCCCACCCTGTGGGAGCGTGCTTGCACGCGAAAATACAGCCTGCTCAACCAGGAGGGATTCAAAACTGGCACCATGGCTCTAACCCAGGGTGTTCTGGCCCTCTGGCACCCTCGGAACCTCAAATAAGCTTCATCCATCCCCCCCAGAAGCCCGCCCAGCCCCTGATTCTGCAACAGGCCTGCTTTCTATAGGAAAATTAGGCTAAAGGTTGGTGGTGACTAATCCCTGTGGCCAATAAACGCTCAATGAGCTTGAATTTCGCCCCTTCCAGACTTCTGGATAGACGCTAAATCGACAAATGTGCACTTTGGTAACGGAAGTATTGCCTTGCTATTGAGCACAAATGTGCACTTTTCGTTGGTGGGAGGGTGTCCCTGTGCTAACGCACTGAAATTCTTGAAATTATCATCCTGCCATTCTGTATTGTTTCTGTTAACAAGTGTTGCGATAGGTGGTTGCCGTGTGTAGTCTTGCGATTAAAGATGACCAAAACTGCCAGGCAGGGAATGTTTGCTGCCAGCAAATAACAAAAAACACCGAGGTCAACGTGCGTCGCAACTTCCTACCTTCCAACTTGTTGTTGGCAGCGACCCTTACACTTGGGGCTATCCAGTCTCAGGCGCTCACGCCAATGACGGACGACTCTATGTCTGAAGTGTCGGGGCGTGATGGACTCACTGTGATCATTCAAACCCCCAACGATGGTTGGTCTGCTGATAGTATCAATTGGAAAAATGATGTCAGGGTTCAGGGTTATGATGCGCAGCTGGATCCTGTACTCACTACCGTTGAAGATTACGATCCGCTAGTGAATGCACCTTATGAAGCACACCTCCAGTTCGATACCGTAAAAGCCCGTAGCGTTAACCAAACCGGCTCCACCGTTGGTGGCAGTCCTGTAACTCTGACCCAAACACTGAATGTTGGTAAAGAGCTGATAAGCTCAGACCCGAATGTGTACGGTCCTCCGATAATGCAGTATTACATTGGAGTTGATCGTGTTCGTCTGGAGGCTGCTGCATTAGGCATTCCCACATCTCAATCCGCTACCGCTCAATCCCGCTCTTTTGGTGCTTTTGCGCTGGATGCAGCAATGGAAATGACCATCCGTAACCGTGGTTTGTTTGATGCAGAATATGGCAAGGCTTATTTGAAAGGTGAGGTGGGCCTTAATGGTCAATATGCCAACCTTTTCTATAACCAGATCTCCGGCGGCCCAGAAATGGTCATGCACGATTTGCATGCCATGTGGGAGATGAGCGAAGGCACCTTGGGTATTGATGAGAAAGGGGTGATCTGGCGTACGGGCTACGGTGGCGCTTGGGATACAATTCCTGAGACTGGTCGCACCCTCACAGAAGCCGATATCATTAAGTTGGCTCTGGACTTCGAATATCTCTACAAAGATCCAGGTCCAGGTGCTCATGATGAATCAGAGGATTTTGTCATCACGGATAATAGCCGTGGTGTCATGCATTTCGGCTGGCTTGGCAGCGCGAAAGATGTCGAGCTATATTGGCGCCCAGGTGGTACTTGGTATGGCACAGAAACGCTCGCGTCCGACTATGGGGAACATATTATTTACGACGTTGCCAACAAGTCCGGTGGCTTGCATTTTGGCGGGGGTTGGGAATTTGTAGACCGTGCCGAAGCCGCGCAAATAGGTGATGCAGATCTGGAATTCCGCTGGCGTTTGGGGGAGGCCTCTGATGTTTGCCCAGGCGGTGTTTGTGCATCTGGCAAAGACAAATCACGCATCAACTTCGAGCTTGGTAACTGGACTTTCTGGGGTGAGCGCACCTACGGTAATGAGGCGGATTACCCCTATGCCAACAACCTGCATATCAAACCCTCCTCATTCCATTTCCCGTTAATCGCGCTAGACGCTATCAATGGCGATCAAGGGCCAGGGGGCTTTTGCTGGGGCTTTGCCTATAACGGCCCGGCTGCGACCTGTACAGGCAATAGCAGTCAGTTTATCAATCTGACGCCAGGCCATATTGGCAATGCTTATGCTGCAAATTTGCGACATAGTGGCACAGATTCAACGGGCGGCCTGGCCATCTACATGCGCGATGCGCAGCTGCAGGCATTTTCCCGTAATGTACGCCTTCTGGTTCGAGATGGTGCCGGCGACCTGATTCCCGCAAAAGAACGCAACGTAGATTGGGGCTTGATCTACGCCCTCGCTAACGTAGATGCCAATATTTACCTCTATCCCGGCGGCAATACCGCTAACGAGAATAACGGTATCATCGCTGATCTCATGGTCATGTCTCAGACCTTTGATGAAACTGACTTCCTGCACCAAGGTTCTAATTGGGACCACGGCACCCACCTGATGATTGCGGACACCAATATCGACGGTGACGGAAACTATGGCGAAACCCGCGATGCCATGGGAATTGGCTTTCTCAATAGCAGCTTCCTATTGGCAGCCAACGACACCCGAATCCTGTTGAAAGAGCAGGATGGCACTGGTGATATGGATTACTACAGTGGCGGAATAGACATGACCTCGCCCGCGACTCGCTTTCACTACAAGGCAACCTTTGGCGGCGGGATACTGCCGGATAATAACGGTGGTTATGGCACTGGCCCAAGAATTGTTCAGGGTGCCCTGATCAATTTCAATCTGGAAGGGGCGGCCAATGTGCGTTTCTCGCCCTCCAACCCCAACGACACCTGGGACACCGCAGTGGCAAGTCAGTATGAAGGCCCCTGGAACGATGCCAAAAACTACCTCGGCTATAGCGCAGCCTTGCGCCTGGGAGGGCTGAATAGCACTCCCAATGGCAATCAAGGAACAGATGGCATCGGTAACACCAATGGCTATGGTGCCTACCTTAGTCTTGGCGAACCAGGGCGGCCTGACGTGGTATGGCGCTTTGCCAATGTGGAAGGCGATATCGCCTTTGATAACGGCATGATTGATATCCGTGGCGACGAGGAAGATGACGATGACAAGCCTAAACTGGTTATTGCGAATAATATGCTCATAGGACGAGCCGCATCAGCCAGGGTTACTGAAGGATTCGCAGGAGTGAATGTAACAGACTACAACCACAACGGTACCTACACAGGCCAGGAACTCAGGGCCAATATGATGTTGGGTGATCAAACACTGGGAACTGCGGTGATTCCGTCTGCGACTGTTTATTCCTCCATTACCCTGACAACGCAAACTCCGTGTTCAGGCTTGGCCGTGTGCCCATAGGAGCGAAGCCATATGAAATTCAAAATGACAAAACCCATGGCGTACACCAAACAGCTGCCGAGTTCTGAAAGCTCTCACACATTCTCTATAGCTGCTTCGTCGCTCTTCTGTCTGCTGATCGCCCCATTAGCCAATGCGATGGTAGAACTCGAAGAGGAGCAAATGGCCGGTGTGACCGGTGCCGGCCTGGCGTTTGTACTTGATGACTTCAGCTTCCGAATGGCCCCCACAAGCTATGCCGAGTTGACCGGCTCGGCTCCTTCGGCGGCGGCGGCGGCGGCTGGCTGGACGCGTGGGGATGCCCGCTATTATGGTATTTCCATGACAAGTGGTTATGGTCCATTGGGGGCGAGTAATGGTCCCCAAGGCGTTGCAGGGCGTGGCACTACCTGGTGGAACAGTAGTGCAACTGGCGGTGGGTGTGGGACCTTTGCCGATGCTGTTGGGGGGCAGCCTAACTTGCAGTGCCCTCTGGGTATTGGTGATGGTGATTTTGGTGTTCCCGGTTTTGCTACGCCGTATGACCCTTACATGCTCCGTGTGTTTGAATATGAGGGCTTTGACTACCAAGGCGTATGGCGTGGTGATAGTGCCCCCATAGGTTATTCCGGGCCGGTTGAATCCATGCCAACGATGCTGGAATTTCGTGGCCCTATCCACACTGATCCTTGGCGCTGGGCATTTTGGGGCGAATTTGAGATTGATCGCGGCACTTGGAATGGAACGACAGTAACGGGCAATGATCCCCGCATTGGTGCCTGCAATAATTCTGACCCAGCCTGCAGCGGCGGAGCAGACTTCCTGCAAAGCCAGACCATTATTTTTGGTAACCCCTACGCAATAGGTCATGTTTGGAATGGGACATCTGATGATGATGATAACCCCAATACGGCCCGTACAGATCAGGGGTACACCAAATCTCCGGGCCCCTTGCGCACTGTTCAGCGCTGGGCGAAAACATTGAACGATAATGATCCAACCTTTGGCGTTAGTTATACAAGTGCACTCTCTGGCGATTTCCGGTTCTCAGTCCGCCAAATCGGTAACGTAAATGACCCAGAATTGGATAGCGATGATCAGCTTCATCATGTGCCACGTTTCCACCGGACCGAAGGCATGTACTTCCGTAATGTGGACGCCTACATCCCTGGTACCTGGCATTACCAGGCTATTACGTTTAGTGGTACCTCCGATTACAGCATCGCCGCGGATGGCTCCATCAACAAACTGGCCACTCCCATCCAAAACGGTAATTTCACAATTGAAATGACCCGGATCCCGAATAACGCCAATGTGTATTCTTACCAATACTGCGGCAGCACTAGTGGTAGTTGCGAGCTTAATGATAACGGTGATGGTTTCCTGAAACAGATTAACCGCAATACCCACGGTTATGTTCGATGGGGTAATTGGTGTGCCGATGCCGATTGCACCGCCACTATTGATCCTTATGACTCGGCTTATCTTGGAACGGGTGAGTATGATTTGCCCACAAGCACGATCAGCACCGATTGGTCTCCCTCTAATCCAGGAAACACCGGCAACGGCATCTACTTTATTGGTTCCAACCCTGTCGGAGGGCAAAACAATAATGCCGTTGTCAATCTGGGGATTTCTCGCCTGGAAGGCATGCAGATCCAGCACATGAAAATCACCTCACTGGGGGCGGGCTCATGAACAAAGGCATCATGATCGTGCTGGGCAGTATCGTCGCTCTACAGACCCACGCCCTGCAGCCCCTGGCAGATGAAGAAATGGGGAACGTGGCGGGCCAGGAAGGCGTCATGGTCTCTCTTGAGTACTACTACAACTCGGTTAGGACAACTAACGCTGCAACCACGGGTGCGGGGCTAGCTAGTTGCTCAAATGATCCCAATGGCGCGCTTGCGGATATGGATTGCCGCCTTTCCTGGCAGCTTGCGAACCGTGGCAATGCCTCCATCGATTCCAATGTTCCCGGCACCTGGACAGATGCGGACGGCAACAACTTCGCAGGTGAGTGGCTGGTGTGGAAAGCCGGTTGGGCCTCACTGGCAGTGAATGATCTGTCTCTTGATGGTGCCTTTCTGGGCACCGGGAACCGCGCAGCATCATCCTCTACAGGGACCGCGATCATGATTGATGGTTCCGGGGCTGCTCTCTCAACGCCAGTGGAGGGCCTGACCGAATCAAGCTACGAAAGCTGGTTTGCTGACAATATTATCTTCCCCTCTGAGCCAGGCAAGGACAAAGGTAGCTTCCTGGATTCTTCCGGAAACTGTTTGCTGGGCAACGGCGGTTCTGATTGCACAGCTGCGTATCTCAGGCAAATGCCAGCGTTGCGCACCTTCTATCCAAATACTGGCGGCTCCTATGATGACACATCCAAATCCAGCGTTGGCTATAACGATGCCCGCTTCGGGTTACACGTCACAGGACTATCTGCTGAATATGACGACGCGCTTCAAGGTGTGGGCTGGAAATTGAATAATCACGATTCGTTCACCAGCCTCACCATTGCCGATAATAATGGCCACCAGGCGGGCATTGCGTTTGGCGGCAACTTTTACCTGTATGGGTTTTAAGTTATGAAGAAGAATAATCGTAGCCCGAGAACACCTTTACCCAACCTGTTCAGAAGAGGGTTGCTGGTGTCTCTTGCTGGCTTGGTCCTTTTTGTTTCGGGCATCTGTCACGCCATGGTCGAGCTGAAAGATGATCAGCTCTCCAATGTGACTGGTCAGGCATTAATGCAGATGAACAAGATTGTGGGGGATGTCGCCAATGGCAATGACGGCTTTACTTTTTACACGGCTGGTCTTGATGTCATGCTCGACCTTAACCTGAACATTGAAAAGTTGCAGCTGGGCTGTGGCGGTGTGAATGGTGTAGGTTGCGATCTGGATATTGATCACTTTTCGTTGGGGTGTATTGCCAATGCTGCGGGGAATTGTATTAGCCTCAATCCCCAAGCGGGGAGTAATCAAATATCTGGCGCTGTGGCTGACAATATTGCCAACCAGAACCAGATGAAAGACTTTTCTATCCAGCGTCCTTTCTTTCAGTTCGCCATCAAGAACGATCAAAGCAAGACCCTGCGTGAAGTGGTTGGCATCCGTATGGGTGGTGAAAAGGTCAGTGGTCCTTTGAGCTTCGGTTCCTTGAACTCTTTTAGCGGCCGTATGAGCGGGCAATTAAATCTTGCGATGCGCGGTGCAAACAATGTTGCGGTGACCTGCGCCTATGGAGACCGGCCCTGTATTGCGCCTGGTGCGGATCCAAGTGGCATGATCCACCAAGGAGCAAGCAGTTGGGGGTCGCCTGGATATCCTAGTGGATGTGGTGCTTGGTATGATCCCTGTGATCGTGGAGGAATGGGGACACCCTCGGGCGGTTATCTGAATCTGGGTGATGATATGATCCTTGATATAGGCATTGCTGATATTCGTTTTCAGGAAGCATTGGTCAATTATCAGGATGTGATTCGCAACGGCAACGCCGTTGAACTTTCCGGCAACCGGGAAAGTCAGGCACAGGTTAGCGGCGTTAACTTAGCAGGTGTAATTAACTCGATTGTTTATGGAAATAATGATGGAACAACGGCAGTAGGTAGTAATCCGTTGACATTGGCGGATACTGATGCAGGCGCTCTGGTAAGCGTATTCGGTCCAACATTGCTGCCTTTACTCCGCGGTGGTATTGCCGATCAGATCAAACGCCAACTTGCTCAGGGCTTGCGTATTTACAATGCTGATGCGGCCACTAATCAGTCCTTAATCAATAGCAAAGAACCTGAGGAAATTCACACTGACCTGAATAACTACCAATTGCCATACAATGTGACAAATGTGCATCAGGTTGATGTAACTTCAGACGATTTCGGCTTATCTTTCCAGAAGGAAGCAGTGCGTTATCCTGGTTATACAACAGCCATGTTAACTGGTTGGAGCATGTACTCCCCGGATGCTTTTACACTAAATATCGACCAAGCTACGACCACGTTGATGGCCAACATCCTTGGTAGTTCTGCTGCGAGAGACGGCAATATTATAGGTCTTGAGCCAGCATACCGTAATTGCTGGGGCTCGGCACGGTTCTGTTGATAGTGGTGCCCCACAAGCCCTCAGATCTCCCATTTTGCTATGGGAGATTACTTCCGGGGCCAGATAGCCCCTCGGGACCAGGCTCCCATTTCCCATTTTCGAGTGGAGGGGGCTGGCCTGCCACCGGGTTTGTGTGGGCGATGGTCGCACTGTGAAAAACCCAGTCAAAGCCCTTCGCCTGCAAGCAGCCTCCCACTGAAATTTCCATTCTCTGTAGTACAGAGCACGAGGCACGGGGCTCCCATTTTTCCAATGGTGTTGATCTGCTGTGGGAGGTTGCTTGCAAGCGAAGCTTTTCCCAGCCTCGCCAAAAAACTTCGCGTGCAAGCACGCTCCCACAAAAAATCACCCATTCTTCTCATCCTGAGCGTTGGTTCCACTACAAATACCCAAGGGAAGTGTCTGGATCCGCCATTCCACGGAGATCTAAACGGCCGGAGCTATCGAAATACCCCCATACGCAACCCAAACGGCTTTAATAACTTCTCGGCTGTGGCGAGGGTCGGGTTGGCCTGCTGGTTTTCGATGCTATGGATCACCCGCACGGATACGCCGGTCAGTCTGCTCATTTCTTCCAGTGTGAGCAGCAGCTCTTTTCTGATTCGGGCTATAACTTCTGCCAGAGGCAGGCCGGGGTGTTCGGTAATGGATTGGTAGAGAGACTCTCTGCGAGCCATTTGCTCTTGGGGGGAGAGCTCTGTGTGGCGTTTATCCATGATTTATAGCTCTTTGAATGTATTCAGGACGCCTTGCGTCAGCCGGTCGGTGCGAGCGATCAGGTCGGTCGGCAGGCCTGAATTGTGCATTTCTTCAACCAGTGTGGTGAGCGGTAGCGCCATTTCCTTGATGCTTTGTGCAAGGCTGGAAGCGGGGAGGCCGCTGGCCTGGGCTGCCTGAGCGATGACGCTGCCCCATTCTGGTTGGCCATTGTCATCCCGCTCCCAGCGGGTAGTGCGGGCTATTCCCTCTGGGTGAAGGTACATGGGCGCGAAGTCGAACAATGGTGTGAGGGCAATGCGGTTTTCCGCTGTGCGGGTGATCGCCGTGTTTCGAGCGTGGTTGTCCTTGTTGCCAAGGATAATATTGGCGATGTCTCGCTTGAGATATTCAGCAATTTCCTTTTCTGGCTCGGTGCAGACGGCTGCCAGTGCCTTGCAGACTTCGTTGTGTGTCATACGTAGCCCAAAGCCGGCCTTCTGGCAGAGTGATGCCACGCTTTCCTGGGCCTGGCGGATAACCTTGCCACCGCTGCAGAGACGATCAAAGCGTGGGATGAACAGTGCTCCATTGTGCGTTTCCAACTGACCATGAACGCGCAGGCCAAGATGTTTTGCCAGCGTCATGTAGTGGTTCTCACATTCCAGAATCAGTTTCAGGTCGCTTTGGTTGTGACGCTGGAATTTGACTAGCCAGTGTTTACGAGCGCGCTCATCCGGCAGGGTGTGGTCCAGATACAGCAAGCCATCATCCGCTTCCGTCAGCAGGACCTTGGGCCATTCCCCCTGAACACCGGAGGAGCCGGCGACGAACAGGCCGTGTCCGGCCAGGTATTCAATAAAGTCTTCGTGGCGATTGGCCACATCTTGATAACGAAAGCCGGTTGCTGGCGTGTTGATGTTGTCCAGGTATTCCGCCGCTTCCTTGATTCTGAGGTTGCCGATGGGGTTGCCGGCTCCGGCTAACAGTAGTGGCCAGTCTGCAGAAAAGGTGGCAGTTTCTGGCAAGCCCAGTTGGCGGAGCAATTCCTGCCTTCCGAAACCCTGAGGCAGCAGGTCCAGCAAGAACGGCGGCCAGCTATCGTGCATGAGGAGGTCCATGCTGACCGGCCAGCGGACTGTGCAGGCGTGAGCGTCCTGACGCCCTTGAAAACCAAGGACATGGTCGAGTGTATAACCCGAGTGGGTGGCAGCCTTCCAGCCCAGCTGTTCATCGTCGGTCAGTGTGACTGTCGCGGCGTCGTGCCATTGATTGGCGATGAATAGCTGAATGGTACAATAATTGCTCATTTATGCACCATAATACAAAAGTGGTGCCCCTGGTAGCTATTATTTTTGCTTTATAGGTAAAAAGTGCGCTGTTGGTGTGGACGAAAAGCAAATTTGACGATGATGCGCCAGCCACATGATTTGCCGTGCAAGTTTGCTTGTGAACGAATGGGCCGCAAGGGAGGGGCGGTGATGTTCGATTACGCCGTGGTAATTTTTTTGTGGGAGCGTGCTTGCACGCGAAGCCTTTGTACCGATGTGCTTCATTCGCGTGCAAGCACGCTCCCACAGAGATCTTGGGCTGAAGTATGGATGCCCTCGGGGCCAGGTCTCCCATTTCCCATTTGAAGATGGAGCGAGCAGGCCTGACACCCGGTTTGCAGGGGCGATGATTGCAATGCGAAAAGGGGTATGCCCTATGCAATCCCTGTGAACCATCGCTTCGCAGAAGCCGGTTTATTGAAGTCGTCTTTGCAACCCCTTCATCGCCAACACCCGCGTACTGATCTCCTCAATCGACAGCTCCGTCGCATCTAGGTACGGAATATTGTGCTTGTTGTACATGGCTTCCAGTGCCCGTAGTTCCATATCGCACTGACGCAATGAGGCGTACTTGCTGTTGGCTTTGCGTTCGCTGCGGATGGCGCTGAGGCGTTCGGCGTTGATGGTGAGGCCGAACAGCTTGCTCTTGTGCTCCTGCAGGGCTTTGGGCAGGCGCAGGTCGTCGAAGTCGTCTTCGGTGAGCGGATAGTTGGCGGTGAACAGGCCGAACTGGAGTGCAAGGTAGAGGCTGGTGGGGGTTTTGCCGGAGCGGGACACGCCGATGAGGATGATGTCCGCCTGATCGTAGTGGCGGGTACGGGCGCCGTCGTCGTTGTCCAGGGCGAAGTGCACGGCGTTGATGCGGATCCGGTAGGAGTCTGCATCACGGATGGCGTGGCTCTGGTTGATCTTGTGGCTCGAGCGCATCCCCAGCTCTGCTTCCAGCGGGTTGAGGAAGGCGCCAAACAGGTCCAGCACCATTCCCTTGCAGCCATGCAGGATCTCCCGGTGTTCACTGTTGACCAGGGTCGAGAACACGATCGGCTTGGCGCCATCCTGGTCGAAGGCCTTGTTGATCTTTTCTACGGCTTCCCGGGTTTGCTCGTCCGATTGTACGAAGGGCAGGGTGACTTGCATGAACTGGATGTCACCAAACTGGCTGAGCATGCTGTGGCCCAGGGTTTCTGCGGTGATACCTGTACCGTCGGAGAGGTAGAAGGCTGTTCGGGTCATGATGGGTTCGCCGTGGTCTGTCTTTTTTGGCGACTCGGCCCGGGGGTGGCGTGACATTGACTCACGAGTTTGTGCCTGTATTCAGGCGAATCGCTTGCAGGCTAGCTCCCTCAGGAGCATTTGTCAGGCCAGGTGCGAGGCTAAGTCGTTGTTTTGTCATGGCAGTCTAGTGTCTCAGCACGGTGCTTGCCACCGAAATGATGGTCATTTTGAGGAAAATGGCCGTTGTCGTAGCGGGATGTTGCCTTTACACTCCGCGACCTTCCGTAACGCGACCATTAACCCTGCAATTTCAAGGGGATACGGCGCCTGGCTCGTTGCCCCCTTCTTTACAGGCCCCGGATGGCCGAAAGTCGGGTGCATTTTCGCGTGAAGGGCAGGCAAAGCGTGACGGTTTTGAGTAGAATGTCGGCTCGATTTGATCCGGCAACGCCGGGGAGCACCGTGCAGCAAGCTCGTTATGGGGGTCCAGGGCCCTTGGGCAGTGCGGATTCGGGCGCTTCCACATCACCAGGATTTACCCGGTATAAACGTATTTAAGGAGACGACCTTGGCGGAATATGTAGTCTGGTTTCAGGATCTGGGGAAGGACGACGTAGAGCACGTTGGCGGCAAGAATGCCTCCCTGGGCGAAATGATCAGCAATCTGTCGGCAGCGGGTGTCTCCGTTCCCGGCGGCTTCGCGACCACTGCTGAAGCCTTCCGTGAGTTCCTCGAGCACAACAACCTGACCCAGCGCATCAACGATGCGTTGAGCGCGCTGGATGTGGAAGACGTGAATGCGCTGGCCAAGACCGGCCAGGAAATCCGTCAGTGGGTGATCGATGCGCCGTTCCAGCCTGCACTGGAAGACGCCATTCGTGACGCCTACGAGCAAATCGGTGAAGGTAATGCCGATCTGCCGGTGGCGGTGCGTTCTTCTGCTACCGCTGAAGATCTGCCGGATGCCTCCTTTGCCGGTCAGCAGGAAACCTTCCTGAATATCCGCGGCATCGACAGCGTCATGGTGGCCGTGAAGGAAGTGTTCGCCTCCCTGTTTAATGACCGCGCCATCAGCTACCGCGTCCACCAGGGCTTTGATCACAAGCTGGTCGCCCTTTCCGCGGGCATCCAGCGCATGGTGCGCTCTGAAACCGGCGCCGCCGGTGTGATGTTCTCCATGGACACCGAGTCTGGCTTCAAGGATGTGGTCTTCATTACCGCGTCTTTCGGCCTGGGTGAAATGGTAGTGCAGGGCGCAGTTAACCCTGACGAATTCTACGTTCACAAGAACACCTTGCTGAACAACAAGCCTGCCGTGCTGCGTCGCAACCTGGGCAGCAAGATGCAGAAGATGATCTACGGCGCCGAAGCCTCTGCCGGCAAATCCGTACAGATCGTCGATGTGGATCGCGAAGAGCGCATGGGCTTCTGTCTGACCGATGAGCAGGTCGAGAACCTGGCCCATCAGGCCATCGAGATCGAGAAGCACTACGGCATGCCCATGGACATCGAATGGGCGCTGGATGGTGACGACGGCAAGCTGTATATCGTGCAGGCCCGTCCGGAAACCGTGAAGAGCCGTTCCGATGCCAACGTGATGGAGCGTTACCTGCTCAAGCAGACCGGCAAGGTACTGGTAGAAGGCCGTTCCATTGGCCAGCGTATTGGTGCTGGTGTGGTTCGTGTGGTGCACAGCATCAAGGAAATGGACAAGGTCCAGCCCGGTGATGTCCTTGTCACCGACATGACCGACCCGGATTGGGAGCCGGTGATGAAGCGTGCCGCTGCCATCGTGACCAACCGTGGTGGTCGTACCTGTCACGCGGCCATTATTGCCCGTGAGCTGGGTGTACCGGCTATCGTGGGTTGTGGCGACGCCACCGACATCCTCAAGGATGGCATGGAAGTGACTGCCTCCTGTGCGGAAGGCGACACCGGTAACATCTACGAAGGCAAGCTGGAGTTCGATATTCAGCGCAACTCCATCGATTCCATGCCCAAGCTGCCGTTCAAGATCATGATGAACGTGGGCAACCCGGATCGTGCGTTCGATTTCGCCGGCCTGCCGAACCAGGGTGTGGGTCTTGCGCGTCTCGAGTTCATCATCAACCGCATGATCGGTGTGCACCCGAAGGCATTGTTGAACTACGACACCATGCCCCAGGACATCAAGCAGAACATCGACAAGCGTGTCGCCGGTTACGGTGACCCGGTGGACTTCTACGTGGAGAAGCTGGTTGAGGGTGTGTCCACCCTGGCTGCTGCTTTCTACCCGGAGAAGGTCATTGTTCGTCTGTCTGACTTCAAGTCCAACGAATATGCCAACCTGATCGGCGGCAAGCACTTCGAACCGGAAGAAGAAAACCCGATGCTGGGCTTCCGTGGTGCCAGCCGTTACATCAGCGAGAACTTCCGCGATTGCTTCGAGCTGGAATGCCGCGCCATGAAGAAGGTGCGCGACGTGATGGGCTTCACCAACGTGGAACTGATGGTGCCCTTCGTGCGTACCGTGGGTGAAGCAGAGCAGGTGATTGATCTGTTGGGCAAGAACGGCCTGAAGCGTGGCGAGAACGAGCTGCGTGTGATCATGATGTGCGAGCTGCCCACCAATGCGTTGCTGGCTGAAGAGTTCCTGGCGAACTTTGATGGCTTCTCTATCGGCTCCAACGACCTGACCCAGCTGACCCTGGGCCTGGACCGTGACTCCGGTATCGTTAGCCACCTGTTCGATGAGCGTGACCCGGCGGTGAAGAAGCTGCTGAAGATGGCTATCGACGCCTGTAACGCCCAGGGCAAGTACATCGGTATCTGTGGTCAGGGCCCGTCTGATCATCCTGACCTGGCCAAGTGGCTCATGGAGCAGGGGATTTCTTCTGTGTCCCTGAACCCGGATTCAGTACTGGATACCTGGTTCTACCTGGCGGAAAAGCACGGCGAATAAGTCTTGCTTGACCCGTCTCGTGCTTAACCGCACAGTAAAAAGCCCGCTTATGCGGGCTTTTTACGTTATGGCCTCTACTGTAGGAGCTCTCTGTGACCTTCAGGTTATGCCTGCAAGCGATCTTTCAGGGCAATGGGATAGTGGCGAGTCACGAGAAGCGAGTTTCGAAATGCAAGCTCTTGAAGACCATCAGGGTTTAGCCTTTGATTTTCGAAACTCGACACCTGCGGATCTTGAATGTACCGGCTCTGACTTTCTACCTACGGTCGCCTCGCTTCGCGAGGTTCGCCCCCTGGAAGGGAGCTTGTATGTTTGAATGCCTCTCCTGCAACGATGCAGGACTTGCCGGGGTGGAGGGACCAAAGGTGCATCTGACCTAAGGGTACAGACGGTAGGAGATTTGGCCCCACCCCGCACCTATTCATACGCCGATAAAGAATCCATCGGCTGAGTCGCACCTCAGACCGACGATACTAGCAAGCCAGCGTTCAGGTGCGCCCCGACAAGCATGTGTAACCTAGCTCAAGGGGCAGTTCAGTGGCAATGCAAGTAGCAAGATCCATCGTCGGCATCGACGTCGCCAAGGCCGAGTTGGTCATCCATTTCCAGGGCCAGACGCTCACCATTGAGAACACCCCCAAAGCCATTAAGCACTGGCTCAAGAGCCTGCCATGCCCCTGTGAGATCGCCATTGAGGCCACAGGGACTTACCACATGGCAGTCATCGAGTTGGCCCATGCCAAAGGGCACCACATTTACGTCATTGATGCTTCACGGCTCAGCAGCTACCGCAAGGGAACAGGGGGTCGAGCCAAAACGGACGCCTCTGACGCCCAGCTGCTCGCCCGCCATTTGCAGAGAGAAAAAGAGGATCTACGCCGCTGGAGCCCGCCACCCAAGGCGTATCGAACACTGCAGACACTGCTGCGCCGTCGCGCCGCGCTCATCAAGGCACGCACCATGATCCAGCAGAGCCTGGGTGGCGAAAAGGTCCTTAAGGCGAGTCTGAAAAGGCTGATCTCACAGATCAACAGTCTGGATACACTAATCCAGAAGCATCTTCGCAACACCGTAAGAGAGGCCGGGCTCTGCGATCAGGTACAACGCTGCAAATCTCTGGAAGGGGTGGGCGATCTGACGGCTTACGCCTTGGTCATGACCTTCCTGCGAGGAGACTTCCGCAACAGCGACGCCTTCGTCGCCTTCCTGGGGATGGATGTCCACGTAAAGGACTCCGGCACCAGAACGGGAAAACGAAAGCTGACCAAGAAAGGCGACTCAGAGACCCGTAGACTGCTTTACTGTGCAGCTATGGCTGCCCGCAAAAGCGCCCGCTGGGCGGGTGTCTACCAAGGGTATCTCGACCGTGGCCTGGCGAAAACACAGGCCCTGGTCATCCTCGCACGTAAGCTGGTCCGTATCGCCTTCGCGTTGATGAAGAACCGTACCGACTACATGCCTTCACCCGCCGCATAAAAGGGGTGGACAACATAGAATCTCCTACAGGTGGTGGGTCAGCCTTTGAGGTTGTTGTATCTTTGAAGCGTAGGGCGGAAATCGGCGTGAGCCGATCTCCGCCTTTGGGTTGGTGCTGATGGCGGAGATTGGCCTTCGCCAATTTCCGCCCTACGAATCAGGTTGGTTCAAGACAGCAGGCAGTAGGATCTTTCTGTACTCTTCAGGGTATACCAGCAAGTCAATGGTGCTGGTTGGCGTGTGGCAGTGATGGTGGCGATCGGCTCTCGCAGCTATTTCCATTCTACGGGAGGGTGTGCATGTTTCATCGTCTGGTAAGAACCATGGACCTTTATGACGGCCTGCGCATGCCGGTGCGGGTAGGGCGTGAGGAGCTGTTGCTGATTCACGAACACGGTCAGACCTGGCTGGTCCAACGCCGCTGCCCCCATGCAGACTTTCCCCTTGATCGCTGTACGGTCTCAGGCAACCAGCTGCGTTGTCCTGGCCACGGGATGGAATTCTCCCTGCGCACCGGGCAATGCCTCACAGCGAATTACCGGCTTGAGCAGTATCGGATTGATTTCGATGGGCCGTGGTTGGGGGTGGAGGCCTAGGGACGAGTTAAAAGTTGAAAGTTCAAAGTTTAAACGCGATGAAAGGCTTATAGTGTTTCATGTTTCGGTGTCTCGCGATTGAAAGCCAAAAATCGCGGGCACGGCACAATAGAGCACGAATAGTTTGGCCGCGCTTTTCAACTTTGAACTTTCAACTTTAAACTGGATTCACCGCGCCGCGACGACTTCCTCTTCGCCCATGCCTTTCGAGAAGTGGCCGGCGTAGCGTTGTTTGAGCTGCTTCACCTTGCGCACATAGGCCTGGGTTTCCTTGAACGGCGGGATGCCGCCGTAGCGACGGACATTGCCTTCGCCGGCGTTGTAGGCAGCCAGTATGTCGTCGAGGCTACTGAACTTGCCTTTCAGGTAGGCCAGGAACTGGGTGCCACCGAAAATGTTCTGGCGTGCATCGAAGGGGTTGGAGACCTTGAGGTAGGTGGCGGTCTCGGGCATCAGCTGCATCAGGCCCTGGGCGCCGACCCGGGAAATGGCTTTGGGGTCAAACAGGGATTCTGCATGGATCACTGCCTTGACCAGTGCCGGTTCCACATCGAATCGGGAGGCAGCAAGGGAAATCATGCTGTCGTAGCGGTCACGTTCGGTGGCTGTCAGGGCTCGCGGGGTGTAACTCCAGCCCTTGCGCACGGAAAGCAGGGTATGGTCCCGGCCAACCCGTTCCTGGGGCTGATCGGTGAACAGGATGGTGCCGTCCGCCGCACGATATTTGTAGATATCGCTTGCGCAGACCGTGCCTGTCACGCCGAGAGTGCCGCTGACCATCAGCGCCAGCAGAGTGCGCTTGTTCATCTTGCCTGTACCCGATTATTGGTGGCCGAAGCCTTTGATTATTTTGCGCCCGTAGAAAAAGGCGTTATCCCCGATTCTGGTCTTTGCCCCATTGATGGCCCAGTTTTGCCCGATAGAATGGCAATATGGCAGTGCCAACGTTCACAAAGACGGTCTACCATCATACAACCTGAGCCCTTAGGGCCCAATACCGGTGGTCATTTTTTCGCCGTTCGTATTCTCACAAGGAGCGTGTATGTTTCCGGAACAACTGCAACCCTGGCTTACCGGGATCATTGCCTGGCTGGCGCTGGGGTTTCTGGTGCTGGTGCTGTTACTGACGCTGGTGGCTCTGGGCTTATGGGTACAGGACCGGTTTTTCCAGAAAAAGCACGCCATCCGGCGAAACTTTCCTCTGGTGGGCCGGTTTCGTTATTTCTTCGAACATATGGGCGAATTCTTCCGCCAGTACTTCTTTGCCATGGATCGCGAAGAGTTGCCTTTCAACCGCGCCCAGCGCAGCTGGGTCTACCGTGCCGCCAAGAACCTCAGTAACACCTCGGCGTTTGGTTCCACCAAGCAGATCGGGGCAGGGCGGGTCATTTTCATGAATTGCCCCTATCCCACTCTGGAGCGCAACGCTGCCGAGACCCTGCCGATCATGGTTGGCCCGCACTGTGAGCAGCCCTATGTGGCGCGCAGTATTTTCAATATATCCGGCATGAGTTTCGGAGCGCTCTCCAGGCCGGCGGTAAAGGCGCTATCCCGCGGTGCCGCCGCGGCCAATTGTTGGATGAATACCGGTGAGGGTGGGCTGTCACCGTACCACCTGGAGGGTGGTTGTGACATCGTGATGCAGATCGGGACCGCCCGCTACGGGGTACGGGACAACGACGGCAACCTGGATGATGAAAAGCTCCGTGCGATTGCAGCCCATCAGCAGGTGAAGATGTTCGAAATCAAGCTGAGCCAGGGCGCGAAGCCGGGCAAGGGCGGTATCTTGCCTGCGGACAAGGTCACGGAAGAAATCGCCGCCATTCGTGGCATTACCGCCGGGGAAGCCTCCATCAGCCCAAATGGCCAGCCGGATGTCCATGATGCGGAATCGCTACTGGATCTGATAGATCGTGTCCGCCGTGTCACCGGTAAACCCACCGGGATCAAGTTTGTACTGGGCGCTTCTGACTGGCTGGAAGAGTTGTTTCTGGCGGTGCATCAGCGCGGCCCGGAGTCCGCTCCCGATTTCATCACCATTGATAGCGGCGATGGCGGTACCGGCGCGGCGCCCATGTCACTGATGGATGACGTGGGTTTGTATCTGGCGGAATCGCTGCCACAGGTGGTCGATCTTCGCGATGGTTATGGGCTCTCCGACCGCATTCGTATCATTGCCTCCGGGAAACTGATCAATCCCAGCATGGTGGCCTGGGCCATCGCCGTGGGGGCAGATTTCTGTGTGTCTGCTCGGGGGTATATGTTTGCACTGGGCTGTATTCAGGCGCTGCAATGCAACAAGAATACCTGCCCAACCGGTGTCACTACCCATAATCCCCGGTTACAGCGTGGGCTGATACCGGAAGACAAGGCAGAGCGGGTGGCGCATTTTCATGACAATCTGGTCAAGGAAGTGGAAACCATCGCTCATTCATGCGGCGTGACAGAGCCTCGCCAACTTAAACGGCATCATGCGCGTATGCTGAGCAGCAATGGTGAATCCATTCCGCTGGATTATCTGTGGCCGGGAGTGACGCCGGGCTACCATCTGGAGCATGGCCGGCCCAGCGAGCAGCCGGTCACCGTGCGCTGGCAGGCAGGAATCCGTAACGTTTCTGCTACTACTGCATCCAATGGCAATCATCCGGGGCAGTGACAGGCTGTCCCAACGAATTCATTGCAAGTTTCAGGAGTCGCGTGTGACAAGCGAATTTGATCTGGTCGTCATCGGAGCAGGATCTGGTGGTGTGAGAGCGGCACGTATGGCAGCCGGACATGGCGCCAGAGTGGCCATTGTAGAAGAGCGATTCTTTGGCGGCACCTGTGTGAATGTAGGCTGTGTTCCGAAAAAGCTGTTCTCCTACGGCTCCCACTTTCCGGATGAATTTGCCCTGGCTGAGGATTATGGCTATTCCGTCTCGGGCTGGGATTTTGACTGGGCAACCCTGCGTGATAACAAGAGCCGTGAAATCGAACGTCTCAACGGCATTTATCGACGCATTCTTGATCAGGCCGGGGTGACCATTATCGAAGGTCATGGCCGTGTGGAAGGCCCCGGAAAGGTATCGGTAGGCGAGCGTATCGTTACCACAGACAAGATTCTGGTAGCGGTGGGTGGCAAACCCTTTGTGCCGGAGTTTCCCGGCAATGACCTGATCAGGATTTCTGACGATCTGTTCTATCTGGAAAAGTTGCCGAAACGGGTCGCCGTCGTCGGTGGTGGCTATATTGCTACTGAATTCGCGGGCATCCTCAAAGGGCTAGGCTGTGAGGTGACCCAGTTTTATCGCCGTGAACTGTTCCTTCGAGGTTTTGATCGGGACATCCGGGAATTTGTCGCCGAACAGATGGCCGAGCATGGCACCACATTGCGGTTCAATACCGATGTGATCCGTATCGAGCAAGGCGAGGGCGGCAAGCAGCTGTTTACTGATACCTGGGATCAGTTTGAATTCGATGAGGTGTTCTACGCCACCGGCAGGGTGCCGCTACTGGATAACCTGTTTGCGGAAGATGCTATGCCTGCGCTGAACGATGGTGGTGCCATTGTCGTCGACGAACACTACGAAACCAGTATCAAGGGCTTGTTTGCCCTGGGGGATGTCATTGATCGTCTACAGCTGACGCCGGTGGCCCTGGCGGAAGGCATGTGGCTGGCAGCCTATCTGTATGGCAAGGACAAGCCTCTGGCGCCGCTGGATTATCGCAATGTTGCTACCGCGGTGTTCAGCCATCCGAACATTGGTACCGTGGGTATGACCCAGGAAGAAGCTCTGGCCCATTGCGGCACCATCCGGGTGTACAAGAGCAGCTTCCGTCCCATGCGCTATACGCTGGGCAACCGGCAGGTGCGCTCCATGATCAAGCTGATTGTGGACGATGCCAGTGACAGGGTGGTTGGCCTGCATATAGCCGGTGAAGATGCCGCAGAAATCACCCAGGGCTTTGCCGTGGCCATCAAGATGGGCGCCACCAAGGCAGATTTCGACGCCACCGTCGGTATTCATCCCACAGCAGCAGAAGAACTGGTGACCCTGCGTCAGGGGGAATTGGTTACCGCCTGATCAGAGGCGATTTCACTACAGAGGTCACGGTGAGCACAGAGGGTAAACCGTCCACACTAATGATGTAATGTGTTGTTGTGGGAGCTTGCCTGCAAGCGAAAGGTTGTTGATTCGCTTGCAGGCAAGCTCCCACAGCGTTAAGGGTCGTCATGGGTAGGAGCGGTGGTTCCGGCGCGAAGGGCTTTCGTGGTCGCACCCGGAGGCATAGCAAACCACCACTCCTACAGGGCATTGGAGGTAAAGTCTAAGGTAGTTGTGCCTTCCAAACGTAGGGCGGAAATCGGCGTGGCCGATCTCCGCCTTTTTCGTGGGTGCTGATGGCGGAGATTGGCCTTCGCCAATTTCCGCCCTACGAGTCAGGTTTATGAACGGGCCGGCCAAGACCGCAAGTGATCTTTAGGTGTAAGGGAGTAGTGACGAGTTGCAAGCTGCAAGTTTAGAAAGCAAACCCTTGAAGTCCATCAGGGTTTGGCCTTTGATCTTTTCAACTTTCAACTCGTAGCTCGTACTGCTCTCAGAGCTTTTCCAGTTTCACCGGCAGCCCATCCCCGGGCACCGGCAGACTGGTCAGATCCACAGGCATCTCATATCCAGCTGGAACGCTCCATCGGTATTTGAGCAGCACCTGATGGAGAATAGCCTTGACCTGCATTTCGGCAAAGTGGAGCCCGATGCATTTGTGTGCGCCACCACCGAAGGGTACCCAGGCGTAGGGATGAACCTTGTCTTCGCGGCGCTCTTCGCTGAAACGTCCCGGGTCGAACTTGTTCGGTTCCGGCCAGTATTCTTCCATGAAGTGAGTGAAGTAGGGGCTAATGGTGATAAAGCTCCCCTTCGGAATCAGGTAGCCATTGAACTCCACATCTTTCACCGTTCGCCTGGGCATCGACGGAACCGGTGCGCAGAGTCGCAGAGCCTCCTTCATGGCCATGCCGATACCTTCAAGCCTGGCCAGATCTTCATATTCAATACAGGTCTTGTTCCGCGCCTGACTTTCCTTTCGCAGGCGTTCCTGCCATTCCGGGTTTTTGGCCAGGTAATAGAACAGGGTGGAAAGCGTAATGGTGGAGGTGTCGTGTGCTGCCATCATCAGGAAGATCATGTGGTTGACCACATCATTGTCGGAAAACTGATGGCCATCTTCTGTGCTGGCATGGCACAGCACACTGAACAGATCGGAATCCTTGCTGGCGCGCTTGGCCGGAAGTTCCTTGCGGAAGAATTTCTCCAGTACCTTGCGGCCCTTCAGGCCTTTGGCCCAACGGCCACCGGGCACATTGGCCCTCACCAATGCGGTGCCGGCACGGACGGTATCAATAAATGCGGTGTTGATGGAATCCGCTTCCGGGCCCAGTTCATAGCCCATGAACACATCCGTCGCCAGGTCCAGGGTGAGCTGTTTCACCGCATTCAGCACATGAAAGTCCGGCACCTTGTGCCAATCCTCGATACCCGTTTCGATGTGCGGCCCCATGCGATGCAGATAGCCTTTCAACACATCCCGGTTGAACGCCTGCTGCATGATCTTGCGATGCCATTTATGTTCATCGAAATCCAGCAACATGATGCCGCGGTGGAAGAACTTGCCGATGAAATAGTCCCAGCCATCATGATTGGAAAACAGATCGCCACGGTTGAGCATGACAAACTGGTTGGCTTCCGCGCCCATCATGTAGACCATCCGCAGCCCGAAAGCACTTGTCCAGGAGATTGGGCCATAGCGCTCGTAGCGTTTACGCATGATGTTAACCGGGTCTTTCATCAGCGCCAGTGTCATACCAACCACGGGCAGCCCACGATTGCCGGGAATGGCCTTCAGGTGGCTGTTGGCAGGAACGGTGCTGTAGGGCTGTGCCATTGTTATTCTCCGGGTTAACACTGCGTTTACTTTTAGCGCTGTATTCCTGGTTCAGGCAATAGTATTGAGATGAAATTTGCTGCCGTGTTTACTTCTGATGCCAAAACGGCCTGATATGATTCTCGTGAACGGGGGGTGACCAAAAAATCGGCAGCAGTGGAACGATTTTTGAACAGTTTTGCCCGGCGTCAGTCCTTACCGGCCTTTGGCGACTCTTCAATAGGTTATCAAGCGGGTTATCCACAGGTTCTGTGAGTAACTGAGGTAATCGCGGGCACTGTGAGTTGGCTGGGGAGCTGTGTATGATTCAGCATCTATTTGCTGTCCGGGGGACAGCATGTGCCTGCGGTCTGTTGCGGCCGGATCCAGGCCATCATCCGAGCTGTTTAAGGAGAACAAGGAATGCGTCGTGTGGTGTTTAACCAGAAAGGGGGCGTGGGCAAATCCAGTATCACCGTCAATCTGGCGGCCATCAGCGCAGCTGAAGGCAACCGGACCCTGGTGGTGGACCTGGATCCGCAGTGCAACGCCAGTCAGTACCTGTTGGGAATGGATGCCTATAGTCATGGTGAAGGGCCCAAGCCCAATATCGGCACTTTCTTTGCGCAGACCTTGTCATTCCGGCTCAAGGAAAAGGAGCCGCGCGAATACGTCCACGCGACGCCCTTCGAAAACCTTTATGTGCTGCCCTCCGATGGCGAGCTGGGTGAAATCGAGCACATGCTCGAGTCCAAGCACAAGATCTACAAGCTGCGTGGACTGTTGAAAACCCTGGCCCGTGATTTCGATACCATCTTTGTGGATACGCCGCCGGCTTATAACTTCTACACCCTGTCTGCGCTGATTGCAGTGGACCGGGTGCTGATCCCGTTTGATTGCGATGCATTTTCCCGCAAGGCGTTATACACGCTACTGGAGAACATCCAGGAAGCCCGGGAAGATCACAATGATGAGCTGAAAGTGGAAGGCATTATCGTCAACCAGTTCCAGCCTCGTGCCCGTCTTCCCCAGGAGCTTGTTGCCTCCCTTCAGGAAGAAGGCCTGCCGATTCTCGAAAGCAAGCTCTCCTCCAGTGTGGTGATGCGCGAGTCCCACGAGCGAGCCACCCCGCTGGTGAACCTGCAGCCCAAGCACAAGCTCACCGACGAATATCGGGCTCTGTTTCAGGAGCTGACAGATTAATCCTTTCCGGCGCCAGTCACTCAACAGGGCAGGGCGGATCCTCAAATCCGCGTCTGCTACCCGCTGGTTGGCGAATCTTGCTGGCCAGCGAAGTGACAAACTCTCTGCACGGCTGGGTGAGGGGGGCAAGCAGTTCAAACTGCTTGCCCGCATGCTTTATGACTGGGCCACTGGCCGTTACCCGGATCTGCCTCGCTCAACATTGCTGTCCATAGCCGGCGCTCTGGTCTATTTCATGATGCCCCTCGATGCCATACCGGATCCAATCCTGGCGCTGGGCCTGCTCGATGATCTCGGCGTACTGGCTACTGTCTGGCAACAATGCCGCAGGGATATCAGCCAGTACGAAGACTGGTTGGCGAACAGGGAGGCGGCTGCTGATGAATAGTGAGCTCTACGAGCCGCCTTTGAGGCCCGGGTATCAGGGCAAAGGCACCATTGTTTATGAGCCGCTTTCCGCCCTGAGCCTTACGCAACGGCTGGGGCGGCTGCGGTTTGCCTGTTATCAGCTGTGTGCCTCGCTGATAGCCGGGCTGTTGGTTGCCCTTACCATGCTGTTCTCACAGCAGATGATCCCCGGCATTGTGGGGCAGGGAATCAGCCTGATATTCATTATTATGCTTGCCATTTATCTGACTGGATTAATGGTTCGTCGGCTGCATGATGTCGGCAACAGTGGCTGGTGGGCGCTACTCGGCCTGCTGCCGGTGGCCAACCTGGGGCTGATGCTTTACCTGTTTATCGCCGCGGGGAGCAATACCGTTAACCGTTATGGCACCCCCAATCCGCCTCCCGGGCCACTGGTCATGCTGGCTGGCGGCCTTTATTGGCTGTTGAATGTGCTGGGGCTGGTGCTGAGCGGCACGATGCTGATCATGGCCTGGCAAGCGCCAGAACAGCTGGCCGAGTATCTGAAGGTAATTCAGGTTCAGCCGGCTGCAACCCCTTGGAATTAGGCATCAAATTCATTGCTGTGCCGTATTCCTCATTTCGGCATTTTTTGTGATAGTGTTTACTGATAAACACCGCCGGTGGAAAGTACGGCAACCACTAACAATAAATGAAAGAACAATACTACGGAAAAGGGAGAAGCTGATGGCAATGCGTCTGCTGGGGTGCCTCGTTGCACTAGCCATCTTGCCACTGAACGGCATGGCTGCCATTACCAATGCCGATCTGGAAGAGTTTGAGCTGGGACTGTGGCGGGTCCGTTCTGATTTTCACATGTTGACCATCATGACCGGCGGTGAGCGGTACGCCGCAGATCTGGATCGTTCCATCAGCAAGGCACGCAGTGCGCTATCCAAGCTGGATTCCAACGCTGAAGGCAATGAAGAGCGCCAGCTTGTTTCTGCACTCAACAACGAGTGGAAGCGATTCCAGGATGCGGCCAGTTCCAACACCGTTGCCGAGCAAGGCTATACCGACACCTACACTACCCAGGACGTCAATTTGCTTCCTGTCGTGATGCTGGAAAAGATAGAGGCCTTCAAGGGTGGCGTTGACGGTAAGTATGATGATGTTCTCGAGCTGTCTGCCTACTTGCAGCGCATGACCTCGGAGTATTTGAACCTGTCCGCGGATCCCAGTGGCGGGATGGCCGCCGGGACAGATGAGGGGCGCATCGAGTTCAAGGACGCTGTTCCGCGATTTGAAACCATGCTGGATAAAGCAAAAAAGAACCATGCCGGTGATGAGGCCATGAGTCGCGCGCTTAACCAGGTGGGCCTCAAGTGGACCTTTATTCGTGAGTCCATGGTGAAGTTTTATGAAAATGCGGTGCCGTTCCTGGTGTACCGCTACACCAAGCAGATGGTGGATACCCTGGATCAGTCCATCAATCTAGCCTCCACTGAAGTGGAAATGCCCACCTTCGGACCAGTGGAATAACCTTTACTTAACAAGCCAATGTCGATGCCCCCGCCAAGGCGGGGGTTTTTTATTAGCGATACAAAACAGGGGAATCGGGTGAAAAAGACGTTATGGATGACGGCGGGTCTGGGAATGCTGATGTTGGTATCCAGTGCGCATGCCGCAATCAAGGCCACGGATCTGGCGGTAGTGGAAGCGAATGCCTGGCGAGCCAGGATGGGTTTCCATCTGTTGGCCATTCGTGGAGACAACCCGGAAGACCGGGAAGCGCTACGCGTGCTGCTGGAAGAAGGCAAGCAGGATACTGAAACACTCAAGCTCGATGCCGAGCCAGCCAGAGAACAGGCCGCCGCGGCCCTGGCCGATGCCTGGAAAACCCTTTCGGTGAGAGCCCTGGATAACCCCCTGGCATCACTTGGCTACGCTGATTATGCCGCCATGAGCGAGATGAACACGACTACTCTGGCTGTTGTCGAGCAGGCGGAAAAAGCCCAGAACGGTGATTCTGATTACCTGAATATTGCCGACCTTTCTGTCGCCATGCAGCGGGTAGCCAGTGAATACGTTGCGCTTGCGGCGTTCCCGTCAGCGGGCCTGCCCACTGGAACCGGGCTGGAGCCGATGGATTTCGCCATCGAAGCTAAACAGATTGATGACGCACTGGCTTCCCTCAAGCAGCAATACCAAAGTGATCCGCAAGCCAGCGATGCGCTCAACTTTATCAGCCAGCGCTGGGCTTTTGTCCGTGGTTCGGTACCAAAGATGAGTGATGCGGAAAGCAACAAGGTGCCATACCTGTTTTATCGTTATGCGACCCAGGTGGCCGAGCGGGTAGAGCAGCTGGTTACAGGCCAGTAGAGGTTCCTGCAGGAGCGGAGATGCCACCGCGTAGGGCACTTCGTGGTAGCACCCGGAGGGCATAGCAACCGACCATTCCTACAGACGGCAAGCCTCAACACCGTAGGGCGGAAATCGGCGCGAGCCGATCTCCGCCTTTTTTGTTGGTGCCGATGACGGAGATTGGCCATCGCCAATTTCCGCTCTACGAGTTGGGGTGAGGCAAGGCGCTGTTTTGAACACAGCGATCATCTGACTGGCTTGAGATACGTTAATCCGACCGCGTCGACAGCCAGTCTGCACTGATTCGCCAGGCATGCTCGGGGGCTTTGGAACCCGAGAACACGCCGGCATGGCCGCCGGGCACTTCTTCGAAGCGTTTGTTCTGGCTGCCAACCAGTGTCATGATGTCCCGTGCTGCACGCAGGCTGACGATGTTGTCAGTGGTGCCGGCAAAGGCAAGCAGGTCTTGCTTGATGGAAGAGAAGTCCACCTCGCGTCCACCAATTCGAATTCTCCCGCGCGCCAGGCTGTTGGCGAAGATCATCTTCTCAATCACTTCACGAACCACAGCACCGGGGTAGTCGACCATATCGTTAAACCATTGTCCCATGGTCATATAGCCGGTCACGTATTCCCGGTCGGCCAGATTACGGATCAGATCCATATAGGCCTGCACCACTCCTGGCGGGTTAGTCATTTTGAAGCCAAGGGTGAGCAGATTGGCGGGTATGTGGAACAGCTTGTCATCAAGCGGGGTGAGGCGCACCTTGAACCAGTCATGAACTTTCATGGCTGGAATGGACGCCAGGCCGGCGACTTTGCCAAAGGGGCCACTCTTGTGGAAATTCACCGGACTGGCAATGGTGATCAGATTGCCCACCGGGGCATCAGGGTGTCCGCCCAGATACATCAGACACAACAGTCCGCCCATGCAGTACCCCATCAGGTTGACCTGCTCGGATCCTGCGTGCTCCCTGACGGCCTCCACAGCTTCTGGTAGCCAACGATTCACATAGGTGTCCAATCCCAGGCTGCGATCGGCCTGGGAGGGTTTACCCCAGTCCACCAGGTAAACATCGTAACCGCGGGCCATGAGGTACAGGGCCATGGAGCGGTTGGGCATCAGGTCATAGGTCCAGCAGTGAATTCCCAATGCGGGAATTAGTAGCAGAGGTGTGCGATGTTTTTCCCGCGAGACGGGCATGGTCTCGTCATTCAGTGGGATGGTGTCACCAGGTGGCAGGCTGTAACGGCGTACGGCCATGATGCCGTCGCGATAAATTTCGTCCCAGGGGGCCTTGTCCACCTGGATAAAGCGCTGCGGGTGACGGCGACGCTCTACAATATGCCCTACAGCCCGAAGGCCGGTCTGCAATCTGGATTGGGTTGCCAACTCGTTTCTCCCGGTTGCCTGTGTGGCCAGAGTAGGCCATGACCAGCGAGTTTCCACGGTAAAAAAGTAACGGTCAGCCGGCCAATGTCACTTCGATGCCGGTATAATTACGCATCGTGAAGCGCGGCACGGTAACTGTAGCCTGTGGGCATCGGCTGACCTTCACCATCAAATTTAGCGTGTTTACCCTAAAGGAGGCATTGGCCGCCGTGACAGACAGCTCCCCCCCGTTTACCCGTCTGGATATCTGCAACCGCTTTCTGGATTCCGTGCGCCATTCCAAGGTGTTGGGCATGCAGGTGCTCAGTGCAGAAGAGTTCTCTGTTCGCACGGTGTTGCCCTGGCGCGAAGATCTGGTCGGCAACCCGGAAAACGGCATGATGCATGGTGGCGCGATCTTCGCCATGATGGACCAGGCTGGCGGTATGGCCGTGACCTGCCGCACCTTTCCCAACTTTGAAATCACGCCAACCATCGACTTTCGCCTCGATCATCTGCGCGGTCCGGCAAAGGGCGCCTCGGTGATTTGTGAAGCCAGCTGTTACCGGCTGACTAACCATGTGGCGTTCGTGAAACTGACCAGCTGGGAAGAGGGCAATGAGGAGGAGCCGATTGCCACAGGTCTGGCGACGTATACGCGATTGAAGATTGATAAAGCCGGCAAGGTGGTGGGCCAATGAAAGCGCTGAAAACCCTGATCGAAGAATGCCGAAGTGGCGAGACCGACTACCAGGAGCTGGTGGATCGGGTACCCTATGCCCGTTTTCTTGGCATCAAGGTAGTGGCGCAGGGCGATGAATTGACCTTTGTGCTGCCCAAGAATGACAACGTGATTGGTAACCCGACCCTGCCAGCCCTGCATGGCGGCGCCGTTGCCGGTTTCATGGAGCAGGCGGCAATTATCTTCATCCTGCTACAGATGGGCGAGCCGAGGGTGCCGAAGACCATCGATTTCACCATCGATTATCTGCGTGCCGGTCACTTCCGCGAGACCTACGCGGAATGCAGCGTCACCCGCCTTGGGCGCCGTATCGCCAATGTCCATATCAGCGCCTGGCAAAAGAACCGCCAGGAACCCATCACCATCGCCCGTGCCCATTTCCTGCTTTCAGAAGATAACGCCTGATGCACGGCGCCTGACGCCTGACGCCATCGTTTCATGGTGCTGTTTCGGCGTCAGGCGTCCAGCCTCGAGCATCCGGCGTCCCATTGTGCTTTCGCGCCATCAATCCGACCGAATGTCACCCAAACCCATTCCCCAGATCCTGTGTCAGCGTTAGCGTGGAGAGATACCCATAACAACGCGAGCAGGTGTCTGCATGAAAATCACCAGACTGAACACCCCGCCTACCCACATCAGTGTCTACGAGAACTGGGATGGCCCTGGCGCCGAAGACATTGAGGACAAGCTTTCGCTGCAACATGTCGAGGATGTGGTGGAGATTTTTCAGACACCGCTTACCGGGCATTACAACTGGGACTATGCCTCCGCGGACGGCCGGATCCGCAAGTTGTATCGCCTGGGCAAGGAACTCAACTGGAACGCGGACCTGGATCTTGACTGGAGCCAGAGCTTCCCGCGCAGTGAAAGTCCTATGGATGAGTCTTTCAATCCCTTTAACGGATGGGAGCCATTCGAATCTCTGAGTGATGATGAAAAGCTACGTTTCGGCTGGCACAACCTGGCCTGGATGCTCGCCCAGTTCATGCACGGCGAGCAGGGTGCCTTGCTGGTGGCATCGCAGCTAGCCAGTTGTGCGCCTACCTATGATGCAAAACTGTATGCTGCCAGCCAGACGTTTGATGAGGCCCGCCATGTGGAGGCCTTTACCCGTTACTTGCAAGAAAAAGTGGGGATCGTTTATCCGGTCAACCCGAACCTGAAATCCCTGCTCGACAAGATCCTTTCGGACCCGCGCTGGGATCTTAAATTCATCGGCATGCAGATCATCATCGAGGGGCTGGCACTGGCAGCCTTCAACACCCTGAAAATGACAGCAAAAGATCCCTTGCTTAAGCAACTGGTGCATCTCGTGATACGTGATGAGGCAAGGCACGTGACCTTTGGCGTGAATTACCTGGAAGACTTCGTGAAATCACTCTCACAAGACGAGCTGGAGGAGAGAGCCCATTTTGCCTACGAGGCTTGCGTGGTAATGCGCGAGCGTCTTATCAGCACCGAGGTGTTCGAGCATTTTGGCTGGGATGTGGATGCGGCACGGGAGCAGGTGTTGTCCTCCGCCATCATGGGACAGTTCCGTAACCTGCTGTTCACCCGGATCATGCCAAACCTGAAGCGTATTGGTTTGCTTACCGAATCTGTCCGGCCCCGTTTCGAGGAATTGGGTCTGCTTCAGTTCGAGAATCTGGTGGACGACGGTGAAGTAGACTGGGCAGAGTTGTCACGGCCGCTCTATGAGTAAGTCGATGAAACGCCCGACGCCCGACGCCCGACGCCTGACGCTTGACGCTTGAAAGTACGCACGCTGCAAGGCAAATCCTGGCCTGAAAGACTTCAGTGGTGAACGAATCAAAGGTCAAGCCTGACGAAGACTGAAACGATGGCGGAAACACAAGCGCCATGCGTAGTCGATTTATCCTCAAGCGTCAGGCGCCTGGCATCCAGCACCCAACATGTCATTGGCAAACACATGCACTCGGCCCAGAGTAACGGGTTGGTGTAGTGCCTGTAAGGTGGCGCGATAGGCATGTTCAAGCGCCACATAGCCTTGATCCAGCTTGTTGGGACCACTTCGGGGAAGTCCGTCGAGCGTCAGGGTGACCAGATTGGGGCGCAATGGCGGGATCAATGCTGCACTTTGGCGTGATCGCCACGGGGAGCGGGACTGCAAGTGATGGTAGAGTACCCGCTCGCCAGGCCAACAGCTGGCCAGACCGTGGCGGTCTGCGATGCCTCCATCCCAATACTTCTGCCCGTCGATGCTGGCCGGTTGAAACAGGCCGGGAACGGCGCAAGAGGCATAGATCGCTTCAACGGCATTGCCACTTTGCAGCACCCGGGTGCGGCGGCTGCGTCCATGCCAGGCGGACACGGCGACAGGAACCGGGGTATCAGCAAGTCCTTCTACGGGCAGGAGATCTGACAGCAGGCTACGAAACTGACGGCCCTGAAGCAGACCCAGACCAGGGGCCGGATCCCAGAAATCACTTTTACTGAGTGACAGCAGGCGTTGTTCCAGCGTATCGAGGGGACAGCCGGCGGCGACACAGGCACCCACCAGAGCACCGGCACTGGAGCCGGTGTAACGGTCTGGGCTGATACCACTTTCACGCAGGGCTTTGACCACACCAAAATGGGCAAAGAAACCAAAAAAACCGGAAGACATCCCCAGAGTGAATGGGTGGCTGGAAAGCCAGTCAGCCAGCGAAGGGGCGGGCAGTGACACAGGATAGCTCCTCAATGATGAATGGCGGCAAGCCTAACGCGACAGCCCTGCAACACTCAATCCTGCTGATGGCCGTAGCAGCAACCGCATTGGGGCAGACCCTGGTCTTTACCTTGCTGCCGTCACTGGGCCGGGCTACCGGCATGGCGGAGATGGAGGTCGGGCTGATCATCAGCTGTTCAGCGCTGGTCTTTGCTCTGGCCAGTCCAGTGTGGGGGACGGTGAGTGAATCGCTGGGTCGCAAGACGGTACTGGTCATAGGCCTGACTGGCTACTCCCTTGGCACCCTGATGTTTGCTCTGGTTTTTCATGCCGGCCTGAAGGGCTGGCTGACCGGAGTGTTGCTGGTCGCAGGGTTGGTGCTCAGCCGTATGTTGCAGGCAGCCATCATGGCGGCCACGCCCGCCGCGGCAGCGGCCTATACAGCGGATATTACCACCCCGGAGCAAAGGACCCAGGGCATGGGCAGGATCGGGGCGGCAAACAATCTCGGAACGGTCATCGGCCCGGTTTCAGGCGGCATCCTTGCTGCCGTTACGCTGGTGTTTCCGCTTTATGTCGTCTCAGTAATAACCGGGTTGATGGCCATCGGCACGGCCATTTTCCTGCCCCAGTCACCACAGGTGCGGACCAAAAACACACTCAGCCTGGTGCAGACACTCAAGAAGGGGCTGGGCGCCTACGGCGACCCTCGACTCCGGGATCTGCTAATGACGGGAGTCATGCTGTTCATGAGCTTTGCGTTGATTCAGCAGACCCTCGGCTTTCTGTTTCAGGATCACTTTCACATGTCCCCCCAGGCCGCGGCACGCACCCTGGGCATGACCATGATGGCGGCGGCGATCACCTCTCTTTCAGGCCAGATCATTGTGGTGCAATGGCTACGCGCCCCGGCCACATTGTTGATCGGCATGGCTGTGCCCGCGATTGGAGGCGGAGCCTTGTTGCTGTGGATGGCCCAGTCACAGCTGCTGATGAGTAGTGCGGTGTTGCTGGTCGGCCTGGGACTGGGCTTTGGCATGCCGGCTATCATGGCGCTGGCCAGCCTGAGGGTCAGCCATGAGGAACAGGGCAGGGTGGCCGGACTTGCCAGTGCCTGTCCCGCACTGGGTTTCATTCTCGGCCCTCTGGTGGGTACCGGGTTGTACACCCTTGATCACCGCTGGCCCTATTTGCTGGTGTTGGTGTTGTTGGCCCCACTGACCTTGCTCGCCTGGCGCCTTGTACGTCGCTCAGAGGTGCCGGCTGGCGGATAATCCGCTGATCAGCGTGAGCGCTTTTCCCGCTTCAACAGTGCGGCTTTACGCTCAACCCCCCAGCGATAACCTGAAAGACTGCCATCCCGACGGATGATCCGGTGGCAGGGAACGGCAAGCGCGAGCACATTGGTCGCACAGGCTCTGGCTACGGCACGGGCGCCGCCGGGTTTGCCGATTCGATCTGCCAGTTGCTGATAATCCAGCGTGCTTCCCACCGGAATCTGCCGTAACGCTTCCCAGACCTGACATTGAAACACTGTCCCTCTGATATCGAGAGGCAGATCCAGGGAGCGGGCGGGATCTTCTACCAGGCCTGCCACCTGGCTGATCCAGTGATTGAAACCCTCGTCGGGTGGACAGAAGCAGGCATTGGCAAAGTGGCGTTGAAGATCATCCACCTGCTTTTCAACATCCTCACCGAGAGAGATCCAGCACAACCCTTTCGCACTGGCGGCGATCACCAGGGAGCCCAGCGAGGTATCTGCCGCGGCAAATGTGATTACCTCACCCTTACCCGCCTGGCGGTGGCTGCCTGGGGGCAGGCTACTGAATTGTCTGAATTCATCATAGAACTGGCTGCTGGAGCGATAACCTGCTTTCTCCATGACTTCTGTGCTGGTCTGACTGGATCCAAGGCTGGCGTATACGCGCTGCTGGCGCAGCACTTTCGCGTATTTGAAGGGAGAGAGTCCTGTCACCTTGCTAAACACCTTGTGTAAATGTGCAGATGTGTAATTCATGGCCGCAGCAAGGGATTTCAGATCTGAGTCCTCGGGATGAGCAGCGATCCATTCGGCGATACGGGAAGCCAGGACGTTATCGGGATGGTTGTCATCAAGTGGATGGCATCGCTTGCAGGGGCGATATCCGGCCTCAAGTCCGTCCTGGTAATGATCAAAGAAGCGCACATTTTCCTGTCTGGGCCGGCGTGAAGGGCATCCGGGGCGGCACAGGATTCCAGTGGTGATGACCCCGTAAAAAAACGGTGTATCCGGGCAGGGGGCCCGTGAAGACAGAATTTCCCAGCGGCGAAGGTCGAGTTGTTGATCATTATTCATGGCAATCACTACGGCTGGTGTTGTCATCAGCCGGATAAAGGACGACATGAGTCAATGATGCCTGTGTGTCGGCCATCCCGCATCCGGGATCTTGTTACGGCATTGAAAAGAGCGGCAGCGGAGTGGCCAAAAAAAAACGGCAGACCAGGTCTGCCGTTTTTTTGATCATCGCACCGGATTATTCGGTGTAGGGAACCAGGGTCAATTCCACACGACGGTTCTGCTCACGGCCGCTGGCAGTGCCGTTGCTGGCGATGGGCTGAGTTTCGCCAAAGCCGACCACGTCCAGACGCACTTGCTCGACACCAAAACCGCCCAGTTTGTTGGCGACGGCCTGTGCACGCTGCTGGGACAGCAGCAGGTTGTAGCGATCACCGCCGGTGCTGTCAGTATGGCCCGCCACCTGAATCATGGTGGATTTGTATTCTTTCAGGACCTCAGCAACGGCATCCAGCACAGGTGTGAAAGTGGGCTTCACAGTGCTGCTGTCAGTATCGAAAGTCAGGTTGCCCGGCATGTTCAGGATAATGTTGTCGCCGTCACGGGTAACGGAAACGCCAGCGCCTTCCATTTTCTCGCGCAGCTTGGCTTCCTGAACATCCATGTAGTAACCAACGCCGCCACCGGCAACAGCACCGATGCCGGCACCTTTCAGGGCGCGTTCTTTACGTTCCTTGGCGCTATCGGAAGTCGCGATACCGATCAGGGCACCGGCGACGGCACCAATGGCGGCGCCGGAAGTGGCTTTGGAAGTCTGCTTTTCCCCGGTATAAGGATTGATTGTGCTACAGCCGGTAATAGCCACGGCACTGGCAAGCACCAGAGAACCCGCAAAACGTTTCATGGAAACTCCTTGGACGGTAAATATGTATAAGATTTTTTTAATGGTTTAGGCTCGTTTTAACCATAGCGGCGATGTAAAAGCTGGTAAAGTCCCGCCTCCTGAATTTGCCAACCGCACCTACAAAGGACCGTTTTGACAGTGAATAGTTCGACGTTTACCCCTCCATCTCTCAAGGCGCTGGATAAGCGCTTGCGTATGCAGCGCTGGTATTTTGCGCCGAAATTACGTGGAGCGGAGAACGTGGATCCGCAACGGCCATCTCTGTTCGTTGGTAATCACGGTTTGTATGGTCTGATTGACTCGCCCCTGTTCGTGGCAGAGCTCTATCGCGAAACCGGCGTATACCCACGGGCTCTGGGAGATCATTTCCACTTTTCTGTCCCGGGCTGGGGGCCCTTGCTTACCCGCTTTGGTGCTGTGGATGGTACGCCGGAAAACTGTCGTGAACTAATGGAAAGTGGCCAGCACGTGCTGGTGTTTCCTGGTGGCGCCCGTGAAGTCGCCATGCGCAAGGATGAAGCACACAAGCTGGTCTGGAAACAGCGCACAGGTTTTGCCCGCATGGCTATCGCCCATGGCTATGACATTGTGCCCTTCGCCTCAGCCGGTTGTGACTTCACTTACGATATCCTGTTTGATGGTGAAGGGTTCAAGCATTCCCGGCTGGGCAAGCGTATTCTGAAGAATCAGAAGGTAAACAGATTTTTGCGAGATGGAGATCTGTTCATGCCGGTGAGCAAGGGGGTAGGGCCGACTTTGCTGCCCAGGCCAGAGCCATTGTGGTTCCAGATCGGAAAACCCATTTCCACGGAGTGTTGGGCCGGACGCTCTGATGACAAGGATGCGTGTTGGGAGCTGCGCGAACAGGTGGCAGATTCCATTGAGAGCATGTTGAGTGAGTTGGAGCAGGACCGCTCCGAGGCAAGACACAAGGGCTGGCGAAAGTGGCTTTTGAAGGGCGGATAACCTTTTTATCCGTGTCCGAAAAAGTTCATTAGCTGTCCCGCGACGCCAGTGAAACGGTCCTGATTCGGCGCTAACATGCCAAAAAATCAGGAGAATTTTCCATGCGACGCTGGAATGGCTGGGGCGATAGCGCCAACGAATACCCACTCAAACCTTCCGGGCTGACATTTCTGCAGTCCCGGCTAGGTTCAGCCACTCCATTACAGGATGTGGAGCTGGCCTCTGTGGTCGCCCAGGTTCCCGATTCCCGCCTTGCCGCGCACCCACTGATCCAGACCGGGGCAGAAATTCGTGTTCGCCACGCGCGCGGACAAAGCCTACCTGACTGGCTGGCCATGCGTTCCGGCGTTTTTGGCCACTTCCCTGATGGTGTCGCCGAGCCAGAAAACTCTGACCAGGTGAGAGAGCTGCTGGACTGGGCTGCGGGTCAGGATATTATCGTGATCCCCTATGGTGGCGGCACCTCCGTGGCCGGCCACATCAACCCGCAGGCCAGCGAAAAGCCCATTCTGACACTGTCATTGGCGCGCATGAACACCTTGCTGGATCTGGACCATGAGAGTCAGATTGCCACCTTCGGGGCGGGCACTCCCGGGCCGCAGGTCGAGCAGCAGCTCAAGGAAAAGGGCTATACCCTTGGCCATTTTCCCCAGTCCTGGGAGCTGTCCACGGTGGGGGGCTGGGTAGCCAGCCGCTCCAGTGGGCAGCAATCCATGCGTTATGGCCGTATCGAGCAGATGTTTGCCGGCGGCCGGGTCGAAACACCCCGTGGCACCCTCGAGATTCCTGCTATTCCAGCGTCGTCCGCGGGCCCGGATGTTAGAGAGATGGTGCTGGGTTCAGAGGGGCGACTGGGGGTGATTACCGAGGTCAAGGTGCGGGTCACGCCCTTGCCGGAGACCGAGACCTTTCAGGTAGCGTTTGCACCAAGCTGGGATCAGGCCGTTGATCTGGTTCGCTCCCTGACCCAGTCACGCCTGCCGCTTTCCATGTTGCGGGTCTCCAATGCCGAAGAAACCCGTACCCACCTGATGCTGGCCGGCCATGAGAAACTGGTATCCCTGTTGCATCGCTATCTGTCAGTACGTGGCTGCGGTTCCCAGAAGTGCATGATCACCTTCGGTGTCACCGGCGACAGAACCCAGACCCGGCAGACGCTGGCCACCTGCAAGCAGCGAATCAAGGCCGCCGGCGGTGTCATGGTGGGCGAGCTGTTGGGCCGCAAGTGGGAAGAATCCCGCTTTCGGTCTCCGTATTTGCGACATGGGCTGTGGGAACATGGCTATGTGGTGGATACCTTTGAAACGGCAGTGAACTGGAAACAGGTCACCTCCGCCATGACCGCCATGGAACAGGCGGTACGCGACAGTGCCGGCGACGGTGAACAGGTGCATGTCTTTACCCATCTGTCACACCTGTATCCGCAGGGTTCCAGTATCTACACCACTTACGTGTTCCGTTGTTCGGACAGCTACGAAAAAACCCTGCAGCGCTGGCAGGTCATGAAGACGGCAGCCAGCGAGGCCATCGTGGCCCATGGCGGCACCATTAGTCATCAGCATGGCGTAGGAAGGGATCATGCTCCCTGGCTGCATCATGAGAAGGGCGAGCAGGGCATGCAGCTGATCAGGGATCTGGTACACATCATGGATCCCCACAAGCAACTGAATCCGGGTTGTCTGATTCAGGACGAACAGGACCTCACAGGGAAATAGACATGCTTGGCAAACGCAAGAATATCGACCAACTGGCCAGTAACGACTGGGATCTGCTGGTGATTGGCGGCGGGATTACCGGCGCAGGAGTCATGCTGGAAGCTGCCCGGCGTGGCCTGAAGGTTTTGTTGGTGGAACAGCGTGATTACGCCTGGGGGACATCCAGCCGTTCATCGAAAATGGTCCATGGCGGGCTTCGCTATATCGCCCAGGGCGATGTGAAGCTGACTCGCCATTCCCTGCTCGAGCGTGAGCGTCTGCTCAAGGAATTACCCGGGCTGGTGGAGCGCGCCACCTATCTGTTTCCGCTCCGCAAGGGCGTCTTTCCCGGACGTTGGCCCATGAAAGCGGTGCTGTGGCTGTATGATTTCCTCGCCGGTATTCGAGATCATCGCTACCTTTCCCTGCAACAGGTCAAGGAGCGTGCTCCCGCCCTTAATGCTGAAGGTCTCACCGGGGCCATGTGCTACACGGATGCGCTCACCGATGACTGCCGACTGGTCATGCGCACCTTGCTGGAGGCCTGTGGTCGTGGCGGTGAGGCGGGCAATTATCTACAAGTCACCAGGGTTGAGCGTGAAAACGGCGGTTTTACCATCGCATTACATGATCTGGCGAATGACCAGACTGGCAAGGTGCGCGCTCGTCAGGTAGTGAATGCCACGGGCGCCTGGGCAGACCGCTTCTCCGGTAGTGAGGCAAGGGTAAGGCCGCTGCGTGGCAGTCACCTGTTTGTGGATCCCCAGCGGTTGCCGGTGAACGATTGCCTCACTGTCATGCACCCTGATGATGGCCGTCCGGTCTTCGTGTTCCCCTGGGAAGGTGTCACCTGTGTCGGCACTACCGATCTGGACCACCCCCAGGATATGGATATCGAAGCCAGTGCATCCAGCCAGGAAGTGGATTATCTGCTCAAGCTGATCAACAGTCAGTTTCCCGGGCGTGATATCAGCCGTGATGATGTCTTCGCCACCATTGCCGGTGTGCGGCCGGTGATCGCGTCAGGCAAGGGCGTGGATCCTTCCAAGGAGCGCCGCGATCATGCTGTATGGGGCGATAACGGCGTGGTCACCGTCAGTGGAGGCAAGCTGACCACATTCCGATTGATCGCACTGGATGCCTTGCTGGCCACCGGCCTTATTGATGAGGCCACCCACCGCCGCGGTCAGAAAAGCAAAGCGCCCATGTACAGTCCGGTCCCTGCGGCGCCTGCAGCGGTAGATGATTTTCTGCATGCCAATCAGGATGACGACGACTTCTTCGCCTGGATACTGTCGCAGGAGTCTGTTCAGCATCTTGATGATCTGATGTTGCGTCGCACCCGTTTGGGGCTGACTCAGCCCCGTGCAGGTGAAGCGATTCTTCAGCGCCGCCGCGAGCAGATCCAGGCAGCCCTGGGCTGGGACGATACCCTCTGGGATACGGAGTTGAACCGTTATTTGCAAATCCATGAACAGTTCTATGGTGTGCCGGCGGTTACCATGGAAAACCGCAAGGCGGGCTGATGGAGCCCTTGTTCCTGGCACTGGATCAGGGTACCCAGAGTGCCCGGGCCATGTTGTTCGATGCCGCTGGAAATCTGGTCGCCAAGTCCCAGCGTCACATAGAGCCCTATGTGTCCCCTCAGCCGGGTTGGGCCGAGCAGGACGCAGATTACTTCTGGGAACAGTTGGGGCAAGCCTGCCAGGCTCTCTGGCTGGATCACCCGGAATTGAAATCACGGGTAGCCGGGGTATCACTGACCACCCAGCGAGCCTCAGTGGTATGCCTTGATGCGAACAGAAAACCGTTGCGGCCGGCAATTATCTGGCTGGACCAGCGCAGGACCACGACGCCACCGGTATTACCCTTATGGCTTTCTGCACCGGTAAAGGTGCTGGGGCAGGGGGAAACCCTGCGCCAGTTTCAGGCCAAGGCTGAATGCAACTGGCTGGCAGATGATGAGCCGGAAATCTGGTCGAAAACCCGATTTTTTGTATTGCTCTCAGGCTATCTCAATTATCGCCTCTGCGGAGAACTGAAAGATTGCACGGCCGCCCAGGTGGGTTATATCCCTTATGACTTCAAGCGTCAGCAATGGGCTGCCGGGCATGACCTCAAGTGGAAAGCCCTCCGCCTGACACGAGAGCAATTGCCGACGCTGGTTGCCCCCGGCAAACCGCTTGGTGCCATCTCCGCTTCTGCCAGCCGTCATACCGGCATTCCGGAAGGTCTGCCCTTGATTGCCAGTGGCGCAGACAAGGCCTGCGAAGTGCTTGGGGCAGGGGCCTTTGATCCGCAAGTGGGTAACCTGAGTTACGGTACAACGGCCACCTTCAATACCTGCAATGCTCGATATGTTGTACCCATCCCCTTCGTGCCAGCCTACGGGGCGGCAGCGCCAAATCGTTATAACTCGGAAATCATCGTCCAGCGCGGTTACTGGATGGTGAACTGGTTCAAGCGTGAGTTTGCCAGAGAGGAAGTCCACCGGGCTGAACAGCTTGGGGTGTCTCCGGAATCCTTGTTTGAAGCGTTTCTCGATGAAACGCCCCCCGGAGCCATGGGGCTGACCCTTCAGCCATTCTGGAACCCCGGTGTGCGCATCCCGGGCCCGGAAGCCAAAGGCGCCATTGTCGGGTTCGGCGATGTCCACACGCGGGCGCACCTGTATCGCGCTATCATCGAGGGTATCGCCTATGCCCTGCGCGAAGGTAAGGAACGACTGGAAAAACGCAATGGCGTCCCCGTTTCTCATCTGAAAGTCTCGGGCGGGGGCTCTCAGAGCGATGCCATCATGCAGATTACGGCTGACATCTTCGGGCTGCCTGCGGAGCGTCCGCATACCTCGGAAACCTCCGGGCTGGGAGCCGCCATCAATGTTGCCGTGGCGTTGGGGGTTCATCCTGATCACCACAGGGCGGTGGCCGCCATGACCCGACCCGGCGCCCGGTTCGAGCCACGGCGGGAGCATGTGCGTACCTACGACAGACTCTACCGACAGGTATACCAGCGTCTGTATCCACGCCTGGCACCACTGTATCGCTCTATTCGAAAGATCACCGGCTATCCCGCCCGCTAGGTTGTGCTACGCTCGATGCTTTGCAACGAGGTGGGAGATGACAACGCTGTTCCGGTTATGGCTCTGCCTGCTGCTGTTGTGCCCGCTTGCTGCGCTTCATGCACAGGGCAGCGATACCCTCTCCGCACTGAAATCGGATCTCGCCACAGGCTCATTGAAACCCTTGCTGGCCAGGCAATCCCTGCTCGGGCTCCCGGAAGGCATCCTCAACCGCTGGTTGGCCGATAGCCATTTTCAACAATTCGCCATCACCGGATTTAATGAAAACGGGCAGCGTTTTGCCGCTCGTTTGCGTCTAATTTTCAGTAATGCCGCAGAATCCGGAGGTGCATCCGGAGTAACTTTCATACGCCTTGGCGGCACGTCTGGAGCCGATTACCGGATTGACCAGTTTCATGACTATGTCAGTGGTCTTGATCTTGGTGAGCTGGTTGAAGAAAGGGAATGGTTACTCTCCACCGGTGGCAAGCGCTTTCTGAAAACCCTTTCCCGGGAGCCGGGTTCGGATGCCTTGGCAGACATGGCAGGAGGGCGAGCCGTGGCACTTTCACTGTGGCTGGCCCAGTGTGGTGCCCGGCCCTGTGAGTCGACTGCGTTGCAGGCACAGCAAGCGACGGACACGCCAGCCCTGTGGGAGTTGCAGCGTGCATTCATTGAATCCGATCGGGATGCACAGGAGGCGGCCCTTGCCAGTCTGCGCCGGGTGCTGGGGGAGGATTCCTGGTTGTGGCACCTCACCGGATTGTATGCACGCCAGTATGGGCATTGTGCCTGGGTGGCCGGCAGGATGCAGTCCGTGTGGCTTACGCAAACTGCACAACAGGGCAACCGCCAACTGGCAGACAGCACACTGCAATGTACCCTTGCTATCATCACAGATAACACGGCTGAACTGGACCATCAGGGAACCGCATTTCTTGATCAGTTGTCACAAGTGACGGGGCAGAAAGCCCTTTCCCGGGCCATTATCAGCTACTTCAAGCAACAGGGGCGGGTCTGTCCCGATGCCCTTGGGGCGTGGATTGTCGGCAGTTAAGGAGAGTGAAGCATGCGCGTTTCCGATTTGGCTCGACAGGCGGACACTACCAGCGAGACGGTACGTCACTACACCGATATCGGCTTGCTCAAGCCTCATCGTGATCCGGGTAACGGGTATCGCCATTACGGTGTGTCAGATCTGCGTTTGCTGCGCTTTGCCCTCAAGGCCCGCTCACTGGGGTTCACCCTGGCGGACATTCAATCCCTGGCGACAGCCTCTGAAGAAGGGGAGACTCCCTGTGGTCAGGTGCGCAGCCTGATTGAATCGCGTCTGGCGGAAGTGGAGGCGCGTATCCAGGAGTTACAGGCATTGAGTAACAGAATGCGCTCGGCAATGGCGGACTGGCAGGACAAGCCAGACTGCCATCTGGACGATGGCAGGGTATGTGGCCTGATTGATGCGGTTGTCGGGGATGAAGAACCGGGTCCCTGATAGCTGAATACGCCTTCGCGGCAGAATCAGTTACTGTCCTTTTTGCCTTTATCCTTGTTCTTGTCCTTTTCCTTACCTTTGTCAGAAGCCGCTTTTTCAGCAGCCGCTTCAGCCCGCGCTTCGGCTTTTGCTTCTTCCTTTGCCACATCCGCCTTCACCAGTCCCAGCACATGCCAGCCGGCCTTGGGTTCCGGTTGTGCTTCTGCGGTGAATACCTGAATGCGGTCACGGGGATCTATGACAAACAATGGCCAGACCTGGCGCCCCGGTGCATTACGGTAGGCCTCGAAATCGAACTCTTCGGTGAGGCGGGTCTTGCGGATTTCAGCGCCCTGGCTGAGCAGGCTGGCGAGTCGGGCATAGGTCATGTCAGGCCCGAACAGGGTGGCGCCACGATGCTCGGGGGCGACTTCATGCTTGACCTCTTTTTCGCTCTTCTGGGTAGGAAGGCTGAAGATGTTCTGCTCACCGAATTCAATCCGGTAACGCATGGTGGACATGGTGTTCAATTCCCGCCGGGGGCTTAGCCCCAGCAGCTTGCCGAGGCCGATGAGATCGAGGTACTGGTCAGCATGCTGGGAAACCGGGTTGCCGTAAAACGTGCCCAGCCCCTCCATACGGGCGGCACGGATGGATTCCCAGCTGGAATCGGTGACAGTCACCGGGAACTGGTTCTGCTGCAGGGCAGAACCGATGGCGCGGGCCACCGGGTTGGCACCGATGATCAGGAATCCGCGGGGCGCGGGTTCGGCTACCTTGAGCAACTTGGCCAACGGCCTGGCGGTGAGGCTCTGCAGTGCCACGGTGCCGATAATCACCATGAAGGTCAGCGGCACCAGCATCTCGGCGCCATCAACACCATTCTGCTGAAGCCGCTCCGCAAACAGGGCAGAGATGGCTGCAGCAACAATCCCCCTTGGCGCAATCCAGGCCAGCAGGGATTTTTCGCGCCAGTTCAGGGAAGAACCCATGGTAGAAATCAGCACCGAGAGCGGACGGGCGACCAGCTGGATAATGATCAGAACCGCCAGAGCCGTGGCACTCAGCTGACTGAGTTCTTCCATTTCGAGTCGGGCTGCCAATACGATGAACAGCACCGAAATCAGCATTACCGACAGATTTTCCTTGAAGTGAAGAATGTCATCGGTACGCACACCTTTTCGGTTGGCCAGTACGATGCCAGTGGCGGTCACTGCCACGAGCCCGGATTCTTCACTGAGACCATTGGCGAGAACGAATTCGCCAATCACCATGGAAAGCACCAGGAAGCTGCGCAGGTACTCAGGAATCAGGTGTCGACGGAGCAATTCTCCCAGTCCCAAGGCCACCAGGGTACCAATGGTGCCGCCCACAAGAATGGCCTGGAAGAACAACCACAGGGAATGCAGGATGGCGCCGTCCTGACCCGTTGCCACGACCAGCTCGTAGGCCAGTACCGCCAGAATGGCGCCGATGGGATCAATCACGATGCCTTCCCAGCGCAACAGCCGCGAGACACTGCTCACCGGCCTTACGCTGCGCAGCAGAGGCACGATAACGGTAGGACCGGTCACAACAACCAGAGCACCAAACAACAAGGCCAGGCCCAGTGGTAACTCCAGTAGCCACCAGGCAGACAGGGTCACGACGGACCAGGTCACCAGCGCCCCCCAGGTGACCAGGCGTTGTACGGTTTTCTCCAGCCCGCGAATCTCATCGAATCGCAGGGTCATGGCACCTTCAAAAAGAATGATTGATACCGCCAGTGATACTCCGGGCAACAGCAGGTCACCAAAGAGATCTTGTGGTGAGACAACACCAAACAAGGGACCAAGGGCCAGGCCGGTGAGCAGCAACGGCAGAATCGCAGGCAGTTTGATCCGCCAGGCCAACCACTGGCAGCCGAAGGCAACGACGGTGATGATGGCCAATTGATATGCGATATCTAGTTCCATGTGGCCCCCGGATAGTGTGAGAAATTCAGGGCGGCAGGCTGGGTGGAAATCACGGAAAAGGAGCCGGACGCCAGCACAACCCGGTTGGCGCGACTGTCAGTTGACGCAAAAAGCATGCAGTACACTCATAATGGTTCGCGCTAATAGTCACAGCCTGTCCAGTCAGTGGCAACCGCTTTCTGGGCCCTTTTACGATTCAGCTACGCCAAGCAGGTGCTTGGTCATAGTGCCGTGAATCAGGTTCATAATGTCGTGAAGCTGCGTGCCAGCTGGGATAGACTTGCCCCTCGCTGACTCAATGGATGCTGTTTTTATGCCAACTATCAGTCCCGGACGTCTGGCCGTCATTCTTGGTTCCCTGATTGCACTGGGGCCGCTGGCCATTGATACCTATTTGCCGGCACTTATGACCATGGCGGGGCATTTTCAGGTGCCGATTCACGACGTGGAAATATCCGTCAGTGTCTATGTGCTCGGAGTAGCAGCAGGGCAATGGTTGGGTGGGCCGCTTTCTGACCAGTTTGGCCGCAAGCCGGTGGCCTATGGGGGGCTTTTATTGTTCATCAGCGCCAGCCTGCTTATCCCATTTTCAGCGGATGTAAATGAACTCTATCTGCTTCGTTTTCTGCAGGCTCTGGGTGGTGGAGCCACGGCGGTGATATCGGCTGCATCGGTTCGCGATCATTTTTCCGGCAAGGAGGCGGCCCGGGTGCTCACCTCCATCGGTCTGGTAATGTTGCTGGCGCCGTTACTGGCACCTGCCATCGGTTCCTTGCTGTTAAGTGTGGCCGGCTGGCAGAGCATCTTCTTTATGCTTGCCCTGTACGGCGTAGTGCTGTGCCTGGTGGTTGCCTTTCTGCTGCCCCGGGTGCAGCCACAGGGGGGCAGTGAACCGCTCAGAAAACGGCTGTTTACTGCCTACGGCCGGGTGATCCGTCAGCGTCAGGCCATGGGCTTCATTCTTGCCAACGCTCTGTCCTTCAGCGCCATGTTCACTTTCATTACCGATGCGGCCTTCCTGTACATGGACTATTTCAAGCTCAGTGCAGCCCTGTTTCCTGTGGCGTTCGGTGCCAATGTGGTCACCATGCTGACCATGAATCGACTGAATGTGGTGTTGTTACGCTATTACGAAACAGCCTCAATCATGCGCACCGGCCTGATGATTCAGAGCACGGCGGCAGTACTGTTACTGGTGCTGACGCTGGCCGGTCTGTTGTCCCTGTGGGTGGTCATCCCGCTGATCATGCTGGTATGCGGTATGATGGCACTGGTGATACCCAATGGCATCGCCAGCTTCCTGAGCCTGTTCGAGCGGGACAGTGGGGCGGCAACGGGGCTGAATGGCACACTGCAATTTCTGCTTGCGGGCATCGTAGGGACCACGCTGGGTAATCTCCACGATGGCACCCCCTTGCCCATGGTCGGACTGATGGTACTCGCCAGTGTCTCGGCACTGACCCTGTTTCTGCTGCTGACCCGTGAGAAGCCAGCAGTCTGACACGCTACCCGACTATTGGCGGGCGTGTTGTTTCGTTTTCAGTGGCGCGATCATCACCGCCAGGGTCGTCAGTGACAAAGGTAGCAACCAGGGCAGGGCGAGCCAGTAACTCAGTGGCAGTTGGCCATCGAATAGCCGCTCGCCCAATGGCCAGAGTGCCACTGCGTGGATCAGGGTGGCGAGCAAGGCCGCGCCGCCTGCCATGAAGAATGCTTGCAAGGCGGCGGTCTTGCGCAGCAACCGGTTGTCACCTCCCAGTGTCATCAGCAGGCTGTTGTCCTGACGTAGTTGGTCGGCAGTGGTCAGCAGGGCGGCCCCCAGTACCAGCAACGCGGCCAACATCAACAGTACCCCTACCATGAAGGCGGCTTGACTGGCTTGGGCAACGATATCCTGCAGGTTGCTGAGTATGGCGTTGACGTCCAACAGGCTGATCTGGGGGAATTGCACCACCAGCTGACTCAGTTCCGCGCTTTTCTCTGCTGGCATGAAGAAGCTGGTAATCCAGGTACGGTTCTGGTCCTCAAGGGTGCCTTCGGCGAACATGAAATAGAAATTCGGCGCAAAGCTTTCCCAATCCACTTCGCGCAGTCCTGTGACAGTGGCGTTGATAGGGGTGGCAGAACCGGTAAAAGTCAGTTTGTCACCGATGCTCAGCCCCAGCGAATCGGCCAGTTTGCTCTCGACAGTGACTTCACCGGGTTGTTGCGCCATCCGGCCGTCCTTTATCAGGTTGCTGTCTGGCAGGGTATTGCTCTCGGTCAGAGACAGATCACGGTTCAGGGCTCGTTCGGCACGATCCTCTTCCTTGGTGACGGCATCGCGAACCGCTTCGTCGTTGATCCCGGTCAGGCGTGCCCTTACCACCGGATAAAGCGGCTGGCTCTCACTGTCATGCCCGGCAAGCCAGTCTTCAAAAGCCGCAAGGTCTTCATCAAACAGATTGATGACAAAGTAGTTGGGCGCCTGCTCCGGCAGGGTGTTTTGCCAGTCCGCCAGAAGTTGACGCCCCGCCTGCATGGACATGGACAGAACCGACAGGGAAATGATCAGCGCCGCCAGTAACGGCAGGGTAGTGGCCTTGCGCCGGCTGAGGCGGCGAAATGCCAGCCGTGCGGGAAGTGGGGCGTTGCGCAGCAAACGATCCACCATCATTACCAGCGGCCAGAGCAGTACCGGCAGCCCGATCGCCACGGCACAAGTGAGCAGCAATAGTGGCCACAGCGCGGTAAAGGAGCCAGTCAGAAGCAGTGCAAGCGGTACCGGGGTAATCAGGGCGATCAGCAAAGGGCCCCGGGAATGGGCTGTTTCCGCTCCACGCAGCAATGACAGGGGAGAAAGAGACAGCTGCTGCCACAGGGTGGGGGCCGCGAAACCTGTCCACAACACCACCGGGCCAATCAGCCCTTGCAGAAGTGCAGGCCAGGGCACAGTGACGGTGCTTTGCAGGCGCTCAGCGATGATTCCGCCCAATAACGCAGCCACAATGACGCCGCCCAGTGCTGGTAACAGCAAGGCCAGAGCGTCATTGCCAAGCAGGCGCCGGGCAATCTGCTGCTGGGTAGCGCCTACGGTCTTCATTACCGCACAGAGTGTCTGTTGCTGCCGCGCCCGGTGACGTGAGGTAAGGAAAATAGCAGCAGCGCACAGTAACACCACCAGCATGATCGCCAGCTGCGACCACAGGAAAAGCTGTTGGATCGGACCGCGCTCACGTAAAGAGGTGTTGGCAACGGTCTCCACTTCCTGATCGGGCCGCAGCGTCGGCTGAAGTGCTGTTTCGAGTGCCTGTCTTTCGTTCTCGCCTGCAGCAATAAGAAGATTGTGGTGATAGCGGCTGCCAGCAGCCAGTACCCCAGTGCTTTCCAGATCCTCCAGGGCAATCATGGCGCGAGGGTTCATGCTGTAAAAGCCGGACTGCTGATCCGGTTCCTGCACGATCACTCGCTCGATCAGCAGGGTACGTTCGCCAAGAGAAAGCGTCTCACCTACTTTCAGCTGGAGGCGATCCAGGGCCTGTCCGGCCAGCCAGATGCTGCCGGGCTGCGGACCTGCAGCGGCGGCATAGGGCGGTGAGAAACGTTCGTCGCTGATTTGCAGCTCTCCGTAGAGCGGATAGCTGTCGGAAACGGCACGGACACTGGCAAGCAGAAACTGGTCCTGGTGAATCAGCACGCTGGCAAAACTGGCCGTCTCGGTATGATTGAAGGCCTCCAGCAATTCACGTTGCCCAGGGTCTGGAAAACGGGTGCCATCAAGTATCAGGTCGCCGCCAAGAGCCACAGCGGTTCGCTGATTGAAGCGCTCGTCGACGCTGTCGCGCAGCACCAGCATGGTGGTCATGGCCAAGGCAGCAATGAAGATCGCCAGGGCCTGCAGGCGGAACGCATTGGAGCGCCACATGTTAAACACTGATGCGGCCCTCGTTCAGGGAGCATTGACGCTGACAGCGTTCTGCCAGTGCCGGGTCGTGGGTAACCAGGATGAGCGCCGTTCCCTGTTCCTTGTTGAGTTGGAATAGCAGGTCCGCCACGTGCTGACCATTGGCATAATCCAGGCTGCCGGTGGGTTCATCGGCAAACAGGATAGCGGGAGATACGGCGAATGCCCGGGCCAGCGCCACCCTTTGCTGTTCTCCACCGGACAATTGAGCAGGGTAGTGTTGCTGGCGTTTGCCGAGACCTACCTGATCCAGCCATTGTTGGGCTGTCTGTCTTGGGGCAGGGCGGCCAAGGATTTCCAACGGCAACATCACGTTTTCGATGGCAGTGAGGTCCGAGACCAACTGAAATTGCTGGAAGACGAAACCGCAGTGGCGGCCACGACGTTGCGCCCGCTGATCTTCATTGAGAGAACTGAACGATTCGCCTTTCAGGGAGACTAACCCACTGGTAGGGGTATCCAGGCCAGCCAATAGCGACAACAGGGTGGACTTGCCAGATCCTGAAGGGCCGGTAATGGCCAGGCTGTCTCCGGGAAACACATCGAACGTGATATTCTGCAGGAGTTTCAGGTTCCCTTCCGGGCCGTTAACCTCTTTGCCAAGATCCTGTGCTCGTAAAACCGGAGAAGTGTCATTCATGTCTGTCTGGAATCTCATGTTGCCGCGTCATCGCGTGATGGCTGTATTCGTGTTTGTGACCGCAATCCTGGCCACAGGTTCTGTTCGGGCACAGTCTGTGCTGATTCTTGGCGATAGTATCAGTGCCGCCTACGGGATGGAAAAATCCGAGGGTTGGGTGCACAGGTTCGAACAGAAGCTTATGCCCTATTGCAGCAACAGCCGGGTGATCAATGCGTCAGTGAGCGGCGAAACCACGGCAGGAGGGAAGGCCCGCCTGCCAACGTTGCTGGACACGCACAAGCCGGATATTGTGGTGATCGAACTGGGGGGTAACGATGGTTTGCGTGGTCTGTCACCGATCGCCATGCGACGCAATCTCGAAGCCATGATCACCCTGGCTCGAGACAATGGTGCCACGCCGGTCTTGCTGGGGATGCGTATTCCCCCCAATTATGGGCCGCAATATACACAGTTGTTCGAGCAACAGTTCAAGCAGGTAGCCAGCCAGCAGGCAGTTCCCTTTATGCCTTTTTTTCTGGAAGGCATTCTTGAAAATGGGGGATTTCAGGAAGATGGAATCCACCCGACAATAGAAGCCCAGACCTTGTTGTTGCGCAATGCAGAGACGGTACTGGGCCCCATTCTTCCGGACTGTTATGCGGGGAATGGCGACGCCAAGGAGGGTGATGAACATGTTTGATCTGATGTCTCCCTGGGAAAGCATTCTCGATTACTGGTTCGAGGATGGTCTTACCCGGGGTTGGCCCAGTGATCCGGCCACGCGCAAGTGGTTTCGTGCAACCCAGGGGGATGATGCCGAGATTGAACACCGCTTCGGAGATGCCGTCAGTGCAGCCCTGCAGCAGGAACTGGTGGAGTGGGAGCGGCATCCGGAGTCTCGGCTGGCGTTGATTCTGTTACTGGATCAATTCACCCGCCACATTCATCGCGGTACGGTTAATGCCTTCGCCGGTGATCACCGGGCAGCGACTCTGGCAGTAGAAGGCCTGTCACGGCGTATGAATACCCAGCTTCCCGTATGTGGCCAGGTGTTTTTCGTCATGCCATTGATGCACTCCGAAGACCCTGACCTTCAGGACCTGTGCATTCGCACACTGGTTGAGGTGGAAAGGGAGGCGCCGGACTTTGCCGCGAACCATGTGAAATTGCATCTGGCGTCTGCCAGGCACCACGCCGAAATCATTCGTCGCTTTCAGCGTTTCCCGCATCGTAACAAGGTACTTGGCCGGGAAAGTACCCGTGAAGAACTGCAGTTTCTGGAAGAAACCGGGCGTTTCGGTCAGTAGATAGCCATTAGACACACAAAGGCGGCTTACCACAGAGATCACTGAGTTCACCGAGTTAAATCATGTTTCTGGCGGCAGCCTGGCACAATGTTGCCACTGTTGGCAGGGAGGGAACCCCTGAATTTGGTCAGGAGTGGATAGGTTTGCGGCGGATATAGAGGGTCTTTGCGACCCGGGCCACGCATTCTCCCTGTTCATCCACGATATCGACTTGCCACTCCGGCAGATATTTTTCGCCACCAGCGGTGTGCTGGTGGATGGACTCGATCTGCTTGTCAGTCAATGTGAAGTGGGCAAACACACGGCCCTTGCCCGGGCGGATGAAATCGATGCTTGCTGCCTTGTCCCACACCACATAGTCCGGCCCCATCACGTTCATGACCATCAGCATGTAGAACGGGTCGATCATGGAATACAGGCTGCCGCCGAAATGGGTGCCGACATAATTACGGTTATACCAGCGCAGCCCCATGGAGACTTTCAGTTCACGGAAGTCCGCAGCCAGATAATCCACCCGGACACCGGCCCCCAAATAGGGGCCATAGAGATTGAGAAACCAGCGTAATCCCGCAGGGCTGCGGGCAAACCGGCCCAGCAATTTACGCATTACCCGGTTCCAGCACCGCCAGGGCATCAAGCAGTCGTTTGCGCTCTGCTTCGCTGATGCCACCTTCGTGCGTCTTGAGTAGCCTCTGCATCTCATCCATTACCGCGAAGCCCTGCTTCTTCATGGCAGAGGGCAGGGCTTCCAGTTGCCAGGCGAGGCGACGCTGTCGCTCAGGTTCCGGTGAGGGGACGCTGGCCAGCGCCTCAAAGGCCACCGCGAGAACCAGAGCGGCGTCGCTGGGGGCTTCTTCACCCGGTAAGGCCTGTACCTGTTCCTGCAAATGGTGCCAGTCCTGCCAATCACCAAGCCGGCTGAGTCGCTCCTGGGCTCGGCGACGCAATTGCTGAAGCTTCTTGTTCATGGGGGCAGGCAATCGTCCGCCACTGACGTCATCAAGGGCATTCAGTTCTGCCTTGAGGGTGGCGGCGTTGGCGTCAGAGAATTCGGCACCGAGAGCGGTCTCCAGAGCAGCAAGGTGGGAAGACAGCTGCTCCTGACGCTGTGCCATTTCCTGTTTTTGCTGGTCTTTTTGCTGGTCCCGGGCCTTGAAAACCCGGTCCATGGCCTTGCGGAAACGTTTCTGTAACGGACGGTGCCGTGAAGGAGGGAGCCAGGAGGTATTACGCCATTGCTTCTGGATCTCCTGAGCCAGGCCAATGGCGTTACGCAGATCCTCTCCTTCAACCGAAATCTGCTCAGCCTGTTCAATAAGCCGGGTGCGCTGGGATTCCGCTTCTTTGCTATGTTCATCCAGCTTCTCGTCGAGAGCTGACAGGGCAGCGGAAAAACGCTTCTGGGTATCGCGGGCATCGGTAAAGCGAACCGGGTGGTAACGTTTCCAGTCCCGCGGAGCTTGCTGGCGTATCTGCCATACCCCTTCCCAGTCGGCCTTGCTCCAGTCCTGGGCTTCCATGAATGCTTCCAGTTGCTGGCAAAGCTCCTTGCGCTTCACCAGATTGGCCTTGCGCTGGGCATCCTGCTCTGCGAAATGCGCCTTGCAGGGTTCATAGGCCACGTCTGTCGCGCCTTTGAAACGATCCCAAAGGGCCTGATCCTCATCCTGATCCGAACTCATCAGGCTTCGCCATTCTTCATGCAGGGCCTGAATGGCACTGGCCAGCTGAGGGGCGTCCATGGTGCTTCCTGCAAGAGCTTCCATCTGTTCGCACAACTCGACCTTTTTCGGTTCTGCGGCAAACCGATGCCAGTCCTGCAGTTCTGCCCGGCGCTCGCTGAGTTTCTCCAATTCCCGAGCCAGGGAAGGAGCGTCCCCGTCGGCAAGCACTGCTTCGGCCTTGTGCCAAAGCCGGTTCGCGTGACGCAGGTTGCCCTTGCTCAGCTCTCGTTTGAGAGCAATAACCAGGCCGCGATGCGGGTCAGCCTTCACCGGTTTCGATGGTGTCTCATCCAGCCGGGATTGAGGCTGCGTAATGGTGTCCAGGATTGGCGGGCGGGCGTATTCGTTTGGCCACTGGTTTGCCAGTTCGACCAACTTCTCAGGGTCGTCCCGGTGTTCATTCGCCTGGGTGGCGAGGGCCAGCATGGCTTCAAACGCTGCCGTCAGATGTGTGAAGGCATCCCGTTCCTCACTGCCGGGTTCACTTTGCTGGCTGGCACCTTGCCAGCGTCTCTGCTGGGTAGCGAGTGCAGAGCGCATCTCTCCAAGTTGGCTTTCCCAGGTCTCACCGCTGGCTTCCCCGAGAAGCTGGTAAAGCGATCGGCAGGCGGCATTGCGTTCGAGTCTGGCGGTTTCTTCCAGGGCCTTTCGGCGGTGTTCTTCCTGCAATTCCGATAATTGGCTGCGACAGCGGTGAAGTGCCTGGTTGACCCTTGTGGCCAACTCGGGGCTGGCAATGGAAGAAGACTCGTTCCACTGCTGTTCCAGTTGTTCCAGTCTTGGACCATAGAGGGCATCCACACGGCGACGTGCATGCTGCTCAAAACGGTCGGCTAACTGGATGATACGGGCCGACTGGGCTTCCTGTTGTTGCTGTTGCTCCTGCAATGCTCTGGCAGCATCACGGGCAATGCGCACCACGCGTTTGTCGCGTCCTTCCCGGGCAAGACGCTTCAGCTCAGGTAGTGAGGTTATCCGTTGGGCTGCGGCCACTCTGACCGGCTCACTGGCGGCTTCCAGTGCCAGGTTGACTAGTAGCGGGGCACGGTCAAGCCGTTCGATGGCTGCCAGCTGGCAGGCCTCATCCGGGCTTTGTGCAGCAATATGGGCAAGGACTTCCGGGTTGTCAGTCAACCTCACCAGGCGCAAACGGGTATCGTGAGGAGGTGCATCACTGGTCGTGCCGGCCAGTAATGCCATGATTCGCATGGACGCTGCTTCACGCACCGAAGGAGCCGCATCGTGGTTGAATACCTCGTCCAGCAAGTTGAAATCCGTCGCTCTTGCGGTGGCAGCGGCCCGCACCAGGGCACTGGCATCGCCACGGGCGAGTTGGGCGAGCACATCAGCGTCATCGTTTCCGGAAAGGGTCTCGATGGCTTTCAGGCGGATATCGGGGTTGGTATGTTGCCAGCGCGGTTTGAAAAATCGACCAAACATAAAGTTATAGGCCCGGTCTTTGCCGGGCATCCTGTCAGGGAGTGAAGCTGGCGGGAGTTACCGCTGCTCCAGTCGTGATGCGATCAAGGCGTCCTTTTCTTCCCAGAGTTCACCAATCCATTGCTGAAAACGTTCCCGGAAAGCCGGATCAGCTTCGTAGTTTCCCTCTGAAGCCCAGGCGGGAACCACGCGCTGTGTCACAACCACTTCCACATTGCGCATGGCTCCACCGAGATAGGCAAGCAGTGAGCGGGGCGCCTCCGGGGGGTAAATAATGGTCACATCGAGGAGATTTCGCAAATGGCCCGACATGGCGCCCAGGGTAAAGGCTGCACCGCCGGCTTTGGGTTTGAGCAGGTAGCGGTAGGGCGACTGTTGCTGGTCATGTTTGGCCTGGGTAAAGCGGGTCCCTTCGAAGAAATTCATCACCGAGGTGGGGAAGTAGGCAAACTTCTCACAGGCCTTGCGGGTGGTCTCCAGATCCCTGCCCTTGAGCTCGGGATTGTTGGCAATTTCTTCCCGGGTGTAGCGTTTCATGAACGGGAAATCGAGGCCCCACCATGCCAGCCCCAGAATCGGCACCTTGATCAGCTCCTGTTTGAGGAAAAACTTGAGGAACGGCACGCGGCGGTTGGAGATGCGTTGCAACACGAGGATGTCGGCCCAGCTCTGATGGTTGCAGGTCACCAGGTACCATTGGTCACGATCCAGGTTCTCCATGCCGGAAACCGTCCATTTTATCTGGCTGGTCAGGGCAACAATGAGGTTGTTGATGGCGATCCAGGTCTCGGCGATGGCGACCAGCACTTTGGACAGGGCGACCTGAGCCTTATCAAACCGTAGTATCAGTCGCAGAAGTACAAACAGGTAAAGGATGGGGCAGAGAATCAGGGTGTTGATCACGATGCCAAAAAGAGCGGCTATGCCACGAATTTTATGCCAGATATTCATAATTGCGTCTTTGTCGAATTCCCTTCACGGATGCTACCCAATGACCGTTCATAAGTCCCATTCGGTTTCGGTCAAAAACTGTTGGTAGAACGCTTTAACGTGCAGCTATTCTGTGAATATGGAGAGGATTTTTAGTCAGTTATTCTGGCTGTTTGCGGTTCTTTTGCTGGTTTCCGGGGTGCATGCAGAAGCAGAACAAAGCACCGATCCGATGCCGCCGGCATCCGTTGAACAGGCGCCGCATCCGTGCACATCTGACGGTTACAGCAGTTGGCTGGACAAGACCCACAACTGGATGTCGAAAACGGTGTGTGGCCCCAGCCGCTGGGTGGATGGTTTTTTTGTCGGCCCCAACGACGTCTATTCAGATCAGCCCGGAACCCAGGTGCGGGTTATCGGTGCTTCGCGGTTTCAGGAACATGATGGCGACAACCGGGAGCTCAAGGTGCGTGCCCGGGTGGAACTGCCAAACGCCCAGGAACGGTTGAGCCTGATGTTCCGCAATGACGATGACACCAGTGACGAGCTGCGTAACGATCTGGACAGCCGGCCAGAAGAGGTGGGCGAGAACAATACAGGCTACCGTGCTGCTTTACGCTGGATGGTCAACATGCCTGAGCGCATGGATGTGGATCTGGATGCCGGGGTCCGTTCCGAACTGACCACATTCGTGAGGGCCCGCTACCGTTACGTCAAACCCATCGGTAACACACTCGCCACCTTCCGCTTTACCGAGAAAGTCTATTGGGAAGACCCGGACGGGTTTGGAGCCAACAGCCTTTTCGAAATCGACCGCCCATTCACTGACAGGTCCACCATTCGTTTTGCCAGCGAATGGGAAAAGAGCGAGGAATTCAATGAGCTGAAGCGAGATTGGTATTTCAATCAGTCCGCCAGTGTCTATTTTCGTCTGGGCAGGCAGAGTGGTATCGGGGCTTCGGTAGGTTTTGACGGTTTCACGCGACCGGTATCGACGATTCAGACGGTGCGCACAAGCGTCCGTTTCCGTCGAAATATCTGGCGACCCTGGTTCTTTTATGAAGTCGAGCCTTATGTGTTCTGGCCCAGAGAAGAGAATTACAAGGGCGTGTCCGGAATCGTGCTGCGTCTGGAATTGCAGGCTGGCTTGCTATACGACTAGGGCGTCTCCAGGCCACGCCTTTATGCTCGTTAGAGTGCTCCCGGGTCTTCCAGGCTGGCTCGCACTCGTTGTTGCACTTTCTCGACAGGCAACCAGCATGCCATCAAAAGTGCGCCCCCCTTAACCTATTTGGCCCTAGAGGGGGCGAGCCAGCCTGAAAGACTGAGCATGCAAGGAGTTGTTCAGAGGCTCCCTAATTTGCCCAGCCACCGGTGCGGCGGCGGCCGGAGCGGGAGCGCATGATCAGGCCGATCACCAGGCCTGCAGCCAGGATCGCCAGGCCGGTGAGCCACTCGCGGTAACGGTTGCTGCTGCTCAGCATGACGTTTTCGGCTTTGACCTGATCCAGTTCGGAGCGCAGCAGACTCAGCTCTTCATTGAGGCGTCGGTTGGCCTGATCAAGACGAATCGGATCGGAAGCAACTTCCTGCAGTTGCTCGAGCTCATCACTGCGCGATGTCAGCGAATCTTTCAATGCCTTGGATTGTTCGGAGAGGGCATCCCGCTCCCCCTTGATCTCGGCTAGCTGGTTGCGCAGCTTGGCGGCTTCGGCCTTGGCTGCTTCACTCTCATTGCGGGCACGCTCCAGAAGAATAGCGGCGGTGGGTGACTGGCTCAGATACTGCTTGCCAATGTAGCCCTCGATGTCGCCGTACTGGATTTTTGCCCAATCGCCGTCGAAACCGAAGAATTCCACACGGGTGCCGCTCTTGATGCCTCGGTGGACGATGCGCCCTCCCGGGTTGGCCGCGGCACGAATGGGTACATAGATGCTGTCATCAACCCAGGCGGCGGCAGCATGGGTGTTGCCCCAGCAGGTGGCAAGGACCAACAGGACAGAGAGGCGTTTGAGCATGGGTGGAACTCCTTGTTTCAAGCGGCGCAGTCTAAAACACTGGGGGCAGTGACGGCGCAACAGTAATCACAATTCAGGCGGCAGACAGGGCTGTGTTTGTAAAAAATCGCTAATTGGCGGTCAAGGCAGTACTTTCTTGAACGGTTTGACGATCACATTGGCGTACACACCAGCCTTAATGTATGGATCGGCGTCAGCCCAGGCCTGTGCTGACTCCAGTGAATCGAACTCGGCAACCACGAGAGAACCCGTAAAGCCGGCCTCACCGGGATCATCACTGTCGATGGCCGGGTGGGGGCCCGCAAGAATCAGACGCCCTTGGTCACGCAGGGTTTCAAGGCGAGCCAGGTGGTCGGCACGGGCCTGCTTGCGTAGCGGCAATGAATCGGCGACGTCCTGACTGATGATGGCGTACAGCATGGCAGAATCCTTTCAGAGATTGTCTATTTGTGGTGTTCCAGCATTTCTTCAAACGTCAGACCAGTCAGGCTGGTCAGGCGGCGGATAAGATAAAACAGAGCGGCGGCGAAGATGATCATGGAGGGAATGACAATGACCGGGTAGCTGAGCGCGGTCATCTTTGCCAGCTCCTCATTGAATGCAACAGTGCCGGGCGGACTCTCGAGAATGACTTTGGCGAGCACATAGTTTAACACCGAGGAAACAAAGAAAGAGCCGGCAATCATCCAGGAGGCGACTTTCAGGGTGCGCTCGAAGTCAGCTTCGGTCCCTTTGAAGGCGAGCCCTGCGGCAATCTTCTCGGTGGCAAAGATCTTGTCGTTGTAGACGAAGGTGCGAACCAGTGGCCAGCGGGTGTACAGGGAGCCCACGGTAGCGATGCCGAGAATGCCAGGGATGGTGGCCTCCTTGACTGCCATGTACTCGGCATCCAGCTCGAGGAGTCCGATACCGCCGGTGAGCATGATGCTGATGATACCCAGTGCTGAGTAAAAATTGACCTTCCTGTCGCTGATCAGATCCTTGAGTCCGTACAGAAAGGGGAAGGCCAGCGCCACGACGATGGCCAGCTTGGTACCCAGATAGTCGTCACTGGAGAGTTTGCTGAGGATCAGCGTGGGGATAATGATGTTCAGCAGCAGATTGGCGAGCAAGCTTTCTTTCTTCGCAGGCGGTGCGCTGGGGCGTTCTGTGTCGATGGAATTGGACATGCGGGACGAATTTCACCTCGTTTTAGGAAAAGGGCAGCGCAGGCGCATGATGTTAACCACATCAGCGCAGCAATTCACCCTGCAATATGATAGGTTGTCGACCTTCTTAAAGGTGCCCGGTTCCATGTCAAATCAGGATTCAGTGTGTTTCGATCTGCATAGCCACAGTCTGGCCTCGGACGGTGCCCTGTCGCCTGCAGATCTGGTTGCCCGAGCGGCTGACTATGGCGTAACCGCACTTGCCTTGACGGATCACGACACCCTTGCTGGATTACCGGAAGCTCATGAAGCCGCCAAACAGCACGGTATCCGGCTGATCAACGGGATTGAACTGTCTGTGCGTCATGACAACCGTGAATACCACATCCTTGGGCTGGGGCTGGATATCGATAACGGCCAGCTTTTTGAGCGTGTGGAGTCTCAGCAGCAGGCCCGGGTGAAGCGGGCGCAGGAAATTGGTCGCCGGCTGGACAAGGCCGCAGGGCTGGCCAACAGCTATGAGCGCACTTGCGAGTTGGCAAACAGCTCCGCACCTGGTCGGCCATTATTTGCCCGTTACCTGGAGCAGGCGGGCAGGGTGCGTAATTCCCGCCATGCCTTCAACCGTTTCCTCAAGCAGGGCCAGTCTGCCTTTGTGGCAACGCCCTGGTGTAGCATGGCTGAAGCCATTGATGATATTCACGCTGCAGGCGGCCAGGCTGTTGTTGCTCACCCCCATGGCTATGGCCTGACGCGCAAGAAGCTGCGCCAGCTGCTTACCGCGTTCAAGGAAAGCGGTGGAGATGGCCTGGAAGTGGCCATGCCCGGGCTGACACGCCAGCAGCAGGAGTTGCTGGAGGAATGCTGGCGACATTTTGACCTTAAGGTGTCAGCCGGGTCGGATTTTCATTCCCCTGAGCAGAAGTGGCTGGCGTTGGGGCGCCTGCCGCCATTGCCCAGTGAGGCCACGCCGGTTTGGAATAGCTTCATTCATTAAAAACATATAGTTACTGGCTCATTTTCAAGTTACTTATCATGCTTGATTCGGGCAAAAAATGGTGGGATCAGCATGACCGAAGTGCTTTACATTCATCCGGAATCCCCACAGCCGCGGCTGATTCGTCAGGCTGTAGAGGTGATCCGCAAAGGGGGACTGATTGCCTACCCGACGGATACCACTTACGCGTTGGGTTGCTGCATTGGTGAAAAGAACGCGCTGGATCGCCTCATTCGCCTGCGCCGTCTGGACAAGAAGCACCAGTTTACCCTGCTGTGTGAAGATCTCTCCGCCCTGGCCACCTACGCCAAGGTAGAGAATCCGGATTACCGTCTGATCAAGGCCCATACACCGGGGGCGTATACCTTCATTCTCAACGGCACCACCGAGGTGCCGCGTCGCCTGATGGACCCCAAGAAGCGCACCATTGGTATCCGCGTTCCTGACCATCCCATCTGTCAGGCACTGCTGGCCGAGCATGGCCAGCCCATCATGACCTCTACCTGCCATCTTCCCGATGACGAGTTTCCGTTGACCGATCCCCAGGATGTCCGTGATTTCCTGCAGGGGCAGGTGGATCTGGTGATCGATGGCGGCTTTGGTGGAGTGCAGGAAACCACGGTGATTTCACTGGTGGATGGCGATGGCCCGCAGGTCATTCGTGAAGGTGCAGGCCCCCTCGATAGCATTTTTTAGCTTTATCGAGGAATTGCGGCATGGCAGATTTTACCAGGGATGGCCGGATGTGATTTCGACTTTGATGTGGGAGCTTGCTTGCAAGCGAAGGTTTTTCCACGCTCGACCAATAAACCTTCGCTTGCAAGCAAGCTCCCACAGTGAGAATAGGAGCAATGTTTGCTGATCCTGACGTTCAGTCGCTTTATGGTTAACCGTTAATTTGGCCCATTGGCGAAGATTTCGCCAGTGACGCCAGCCGGGGCGGCATTATGCTGTCCCTGATCCCCCTGTTCACCGTATAATCGCTTGCTTTGCCGGCGCCTCACCAGCGGCGTTGGCGTCGATCAGGCATAAGGAGTCGATTTTGAGTTCCGTGGTTTCTTCCCAGCGCGTTGTTTCCGGCATGCGTGCGACCGGCAGTCTTCATCTGGGGCATTACCATGGCGTCCTCAAGAACTGGGTGCGTCTGCAGCATGAATATGAATGCTTTTTCTTTGTGGCCGACTGGCACGGCCTGACCACGGAATACGAAAATCCTCAAAAAATCGAACAGCATGCCTGGGATCTGGTCATCGACTGGCTGGCAGCCGGGGTGAATCCTGGATCTGCCACCCTGTTTATCCAGAGTCAGGTGCCGGAGCATGCTGAACTGCACCTGCTGCTGTCCATGATGACGCCGTTGTCCTGGCTGGAACGGGTACCCACCTACAAGGACCAGCAGGAAAAGCTGCGCGAGAAAGACCTCAGCACCTACGGCTTCCTCGGCTACCCGCTGCTGCAGTCCGCCGACATTCTTGCCTACCGCGCCGGCCAGGTTCCGGTGGGGGCCGATCAGGTGGCCCACGTGGAGCTGACCCGGGAAGTGGCGCGCCGCTTCAACCACCTCTACGGTCGTGAGCCCGGTTTCGAAGAAGCCGTTGAGGCCGCTATCAAGAAGATGGGCAAGAAGCAGGCGAAGATCTATGTGGGTCACCGTCGCCAGTATCAGGAAAAAGGCGATGAGACCGCTCTGGAAACCGCCCGTGCCCTGGTAGACGCCCAGCAGAACATTACCCTGGGTGACAAGGAACGGCTGCTCGGTGATCTGGAAGGCGGCGGCAAGGTGATCCTGCCGGAGCCCCAGGCGCTGCTTACCCCGGCCTCCAAGATGCCGGGTCTGGATGGTCAAAAAATGTCCAAATCCTACGGTAACTTCATCAGCATGCGTGAAGAGCCGGCAGAAGTGGAAAGCAAGATTCGCCGTATGCCCACGGATCCGGCGCGGGTGCGCCGCACCGATGCGGGCAACCCTGATAACTGCCCGGTGTGGCAGTTCCACATGGTGTACTCCGATGAGCCCACCCGTGAATGGGTGCGCGAAGGCTGCACTAGCGCCGGGATTGGCTGCCTTGACTGCAAGAAGCCCATCATCGAGGCGGTACAGGAAGAGCTGGAGCCGATTCGCAAGCGAGCCGAGGAGCATTTGCGCAATCCGGATCTGGTCCGCACCATTGTCGCTGAGGGCTGTGAAGAAGCTCGCGAAGCGGCGCGTGCCACCCTCGAGGAAGTTCGCGCCAGCATGGGACTTAGCTACCGCTAAGGCGGTAACGGTGGCGCTATGACGGAAACGGCAGAATCGACAGCACAGGCACCCCAGGATGGCCATCTTGCCCAGCAGGCGGAGATGCCATTCGGTCTGGTGTACGGCAAGGCGATTACCAAGCTGCCGGATGACCTGTATATCCCGCCGGATGCCCTGGAAGTCTTCCTGGAGGCCTTCGAAGGCCCCCTTGATCTGCTGCTTTACCTGATCAAACGCCAGAATCTCGACATCCTGGATGTGCCGGTGGCTGCCATCACCGTCCAGTACATGGAGTACGTGGAGCTGATGAAGGCCATGAACTTCGAGCTGGCGGCGGAGTATCTGGTGATGGCGGCCATGCTGGGCGAGATCAAGTCACGCATGCTGCTGCCGCGCCAGTCCGAGGATGACGAGGAAGAGGGGGAAGATCCCCGTGCCGAGTTGATCCGTCGGCTGCAGGAGTACGAGCGGTTCAAGAAAGCAGCGGAGGACATTGACGAGCTGCCGAGGCTGGAGCGCGATGTGTTCCCGGCGGCGGCAAAGCGCCCGGAATACACTCGCGAGAAAGCCCAGCCCGATGTGGACATGCGCGAATTGCTGCTGGCCCTGAAAGAAGTGATGCATCGGGCGGATATGTTCGAGAGCCATCAGGTATCCCGGGAGAAGCTGTCCACCCGTGAGCGCATGGCGAACGTGCTGGACAAGCTCAAAGGCCGCGAATTTGTCCCCTTCATCGAGCTGTTCAACCCGGAAGAGGGCAAGCTCGGCGTGGTGGTGAGCTTTCTGGCGGTGCTGGAACTGGTCAAGGGCTCGCTCATCGAGCTGGTTCAGACTGAACCCTTTGCCCCGATCCATGTGAAGGCCAAGACGCTGGTAATGGAAGAATCTGACGTTCTCGCTCAACTGGAGCTTGAGGACGAACCGGAAACGGAGAATGACGCCCATGACGGTACCGAGGGGTAAGCGTGGACGCTGACAAGATCAAACGAGTTATTGAGGCAGCGATTCTGGTAGCGGAAGGTCCGCTGGATCGTGATGCCATGCTGATGCTGTTCGATGAGGAAGATCAGCCGACCAAGCCAGAGTTGTCGAAACTGCTGGAATCACTGGCGGAGGACTATGCGGACCGCGGCATTTATCTGCGTGAAGTGGCCTCCGGCTTTCGTTTTCAGGCACGCCCGGAACTGGGTCCCTGGGTGAGCCGTCTGTGGCAGGAAAAGCCCCCTCGCTACAGCCGGGCCATTCTCGAAACGCTGGCGCTGATTGCCTACCGACAGCCTATTACCCGTGGTGAAATCGAAGAGATTCGTGGCGTTTCGGTAAGCTCCCATATCGTCAAGAGCCTGCTGGAGCGAAACTGGGTTCGCGTGGTGGGCCATCGTGATGTACCAGGTCGGCCGGCCATGTTCGCCACCACCCGCCAGTTTCTTGACTACTTTGACCTGAAGAGTCTTGAAGACCTGCCACCGTTGTCCGAGATCCGCGATCTGGACAAGGTCAACGAAGAGCTGGAGCTCACCGACGTACCGCCTGTGAATGCGGCACCGGGTGATCATGACGAAGCACCGGTTGGCGAGGATGGACAAAGCCTGCTGGAAGAAGAGCATGAACACCGCTTGCCCAGCGACCAGGAAAGTTTCCCCGGCCTTGAGCAGGAACCGGATGTGGATGAAGCCGACCTGATGAGCATGGACAATGTGGATGCCGTGCTCGCCAGCTTCGAACAGGAGTTCCGTCGCAAGCCTGCGCCCGCGGCTGAAGAAGAATCGGAAGCCACCACGGAAGAGAATGAGGATCAGGCGGGTGCCGATGATGCGGCACAAACAGGTCAGGATGAAAGTAATGAAAGCAGCGATGAATCTGTCGCTGACGTGACAGCCGCGGAGGCTGGCAATACCGAGGACGGTCCCAATCGTCATGAGTGAAACTGAAAAGCTGCAAAAGGTGCTGGCCCGTGCAGGGCTGGGATCCCGTCGTGAACTGGAAACCTGGATTGAAGCCGGCCGGGTGTCTGTGAACGGCAATATCGCCACTCTGGGTGACCGGGTTGGCCCTGAAGATGTACTCCGAGTGGATGGCAGGACAATCAAAGTGAAGGCAGAAGAAGACATCGAACAGCGTGTGATCATGTACCACAAGCCCCCGGGCGAGGTGTGTTCACGCAACGACCCTGAAGGTCGCCCAACGGTGTTTGATAACCTGCCACGCCTGAATGGTCTGCGCTGGGTACAGGTCGGCCGTCTTGATATCAGCACTACCGGCCTGTTGCTGTTTACCACCGATGGTGAGCTGGCTCACCGTCTGATGCATCCCTCCAACGGTTTTGTCCGCGAATACGCCGTTCGTGTGCGTGGTGAGCTGACCCCGGAAAAGCGTCAGGCCATGCTGGATGGCGTGCTGCTGGAGGATGGGGTTTCCAAGTTTGAAACCATAAGTGACGCCGGCGGTGCGGAAGAGGGTGCCAATCACTGGTACAAGGTCACCCTGGTGGGTGGTAAATATCGCGAGGTTCGCCGTCTTTTCCAGTCCCAGGATCTGGATGTGGCCCGGCTGATGCGGATTCGCTTTGGCGATCTGCGCCTGCCGCCGCAACTGCGCCAGGGCCGCTGGATGGAACTGCAACCCGAGCAGATTCAGGGGCTGATCGACAAGGTGGAGCTGAAGGGCAAAAAATACACCGGCCTTTATGGTCGTGCCCGACTGCGTCACCAGCGTGGCAACAGCAGCAAGCCGCCGCGCAAGGCCCGCCGCGGGCCGTACCGGCGCTAGCGCAACAAAAAAGGGAGCAGAAATGCTCCCTTTTTTTGGGCCGCTCCGCGGCTGCTTCAGGCTTCAAGCAACATGCAACACGCCAACCCCCGGGCTATGTTGCTCCGTACCCGTTCAGGACTATTGCGCAGGCAGCAGCTGTTTGAGCGGGTTTTCGCCCTGGCTCAGCATCTTGTTTGCCAGCCACTGTGAACCGGCCTGGTTCAGGTGATCGTCATCACGATACAGCGGCACATCCTCGAGCTCGGTATAACAGCTCTCTTCGTCACAGAGCACCGCATTGGGGTCGATAAAGCCCAGCTCCGGAAATTCTTTTGCCAACCGGGCAAAGAGTTCCCGCTTGTGAGCCTGTTGCGAATCCGTGTGTTCACGGGGGAAACTGCAAACGGCGTCATGGAATGGCAGCAGGTTCATTCGTGAGCATTTGAAATCGCGCTTCTCTACCTGCGGATTGTCGTAAATCAGTATCGGTTTCGCCCCGGCGTCGACGATGGTGGCGATGGTTTTACGCAGGCCATCGGCAATGTTCTGGTTGGAGTTATCTTCGGAAGGCTCGGGATTCTCATCCGTCACGAAGAAATAACGATCGCCCTTGATATCAGTCAGAGACCAGTAGCCAGCAAGAACAATGGCGCGGTATTGCCCCGCATCGGCAAGAGCGGCTGCGTTTACCTCAGGGCATTCCTCGTCGACTTCGACATGATCCGCTTTGAAGTTGAGGGGCTTCAGGCCGGTATAGCCGGGACAGCCCGGGCGCCATTTGACGTTGTAAGCCAGTCCGGCATCCTTGGCGAGGATGCCGATGAAATCGCCAAAGTGCTGGGCGTGGGAATCTCCGAGTAGCAGGATGTCCGAGCACAGGCCATCCTTCTCCACGTTACAGGTGGTGGGGAATTTCCCGGGCTCACTTTCCAGTGCGTGGATCTTGCTGATGGTGGCGTCATCAAAACGGTTGATAAAGCCATCCCCTTCATCAATGGCGACCGTGGCAACACCAAACACCAACACCGGAATGCCGAACAGTCGCGCGGCAGTCTTGCCGGGCGGGAAGGTCCAGCGGAATCGGAACGGCTGCTCCACGAACTTCCAGGTCAGATGTGACAGCAGTACCGCTGCGGCAATCCCCACCAGAGCATGGCTGGTCTGGATTTCCCCGGTGGCATAGGTGGTAAAGCTGAAAATGGGCCAGTGCCAGAGATACAGCGAATAGGACAGCATCCCCAGCCACAGCATGACACGGCGGGTCAGCAACCAGTTCACTGAAGACGTGCCATCACCGGCATAGATCAGCAGCGCGGTACCCAGGCAGGGAATGGCCGCCAGATAACCTGGGAACGCGATGTTGGAATCCCAGATCACTGCCGGTACCACGATTAATACCAGACCCATCCAGCTGAGCAGTTCGCGCACAATGCGCGACGGGGCAGGCATCTTGTTCGCCTGGAAGGCGATCGCCAGCATGGCACCCAGAAACAGCTCGTGGAAACGGGCTGGCAGCAGGTAATAGGAGCGCATCGGGTCGGCCTGGGTATACCAGACCGAAAACGCCAGGGAACCGAGGAAAATGCTGGCCAGCAGGCCGGGCCGCCAGAAGCGGGCGCCTGAACGGAAAAACAGCAGTAACAATACCGGCCAGATCAGGTAGTACTGTTCTTCCACCGCCAGCGACCAGGTGTGCAGCAGGGCGATCTCGTCCGTGGCGACCTCGAAATACCCGCCGGTGGTATTGGCCAGGTAGAAGTTGCTGAGGCTGAGGACAGTGAGCCCCGCCAGCCGGGACAGGTAAATCAGATCTTCCGGGAGCAGGATAAAGGCGCCGGCCAGTAGGGTAGTGAACAGCACCACCACCATGGCCGGGGCCAGTCGGCGGATCCGGCGCATGTAGAACTGGGCAAAGGAGAACTTGCCCTGTTGAATGTTCTGCACCAGCTGACCGGTAATCAGGAACCCGGAAAGAACAAAGAAGACATCAACACCAATGAAACCGGCCCCGAAGACGCCAAGGCCCGCGTGGTAAACCACAACAAGTCCTACGGCAATGGCCCGGAGTCCGTCCAGATGCGCCAGGTAGCGTTGCTGCATGTGTTTCAGTTCCCGGTTTTTTTGAAAGGCGCAAGGATACTCGGGTTCATTTGGCGGGTCGAGGGAGGGGGTGGTTTTGCACCCGAACAGCGACGTTGGCAGGGAAAGCGTGTTTACCACAGAGATCACGCAGGAAAACCCTGGTGATCCGCTGTGACACTGAATTTCGGCGAGGCTGATACGAGTGATGAGAAGCGAGTTTGGAAAGCCAGACCCTTTTCCCCTACAGAGTGCCGGGTTTTGATTTCGAAACTCGCTATCGCTCGGTTCGCGCCTCCAGTGGCGCTCCTACAGCTCAAGCATGCGTTGCCCTGATTATGTTTTTCCTCAGTGAACTCGGTGATCTCTGTGGCAAAACAAGGTTTTCAGGGAAGTTGCATCAGGCGCCCGATCAGGGCGGGCAGGGCGGTTTCTACGCGTAATATGCGTGAACCGAAGCTGTGGCAGGTGAACCCCTGTTTCTGCAGCATGTCGATCTCGTAATCGGTCCAGCCGCCTTCGGGGCCAATGGCTAGGGTGGTCGGGGTTGTCTGGCTGTGAGGCATGGCGGGGTAGTCCCCAGGGTGAGCCAGGATTCGCTGCCCATCACCAGCCCAGGCATCCAGCTCATCTTCCACAAAGGGGCGGAACCGTGGCGCCAGGGTCAGGGTCGGCAGCAGGGTGTCCCGGGCCTGCTCCAGACCCAGCAGCATCTTCTCGTGTAGCAGGTCCGCCTTGAGATTGGGGGTTTGCCAGTAACTCTTGTCCACTTTCCAGCTGTTGATCAGCGCAATCTGCTTGATGCCCAGGCTGGTGGCATCGATCAGGATGCGTTTGAGCATCTTGGGGCGGGGCAGGGCCAGCAGCAGTGACAGCCCGGGTGGATCAGCGGGTTGAGAAAGCGCCTTAAAAGATACCCTTATCTCATTGTTATTAATCGACAATATCTCCGCCAATCCCATTGATCCACCAAGGATGCCGGCCTTAACGGTATCTCCCACGCCAGCCTGTAGAATCGCAAGCACATGGCTGGCCTGGCGCTCTGAAAGACGCCAATGGTCGTCATGGAGATGTTGTTCCGGTGTGAGAAGTAGCAGATTCATGGCGCGGATTATGGCACAGGACTGACGTAAATCACTGTTTCCTTGGCTCAAACGGCCCTTTGCGCCCTGAATGGGGATTGTTAGAGTGGCAGCCTTGTCTCGGAAGCACCAAAAGAGTGGAGAAATTCATGCAGTTTCAGGGTACTGACCAATACGTCGCCACTGATGACCTCAAAATGGCCGTTAATGCCGCCATCGCGCTCAAGCGCCCGTTGCTGATCAAGGGCGAGCCCGGCACCGGCAAGACCTTGCTGGCCGAGCAGGTGGCCGAGTCGCTGGGGCTGCCGCTGTTGTCCTGGAACGTGAAGTCCACCACCAAGGCGCAACAGGGCCTGTACGAGTACGATGCAGTATCCCGTCTGCGTGATTCCCAGCTGGGTGCCGAAGGTGTGGAAGATGTTTCCAACTACCTGAAGAAGGGCAAGCTGTGGGAAGCCTTTACCCATGAAGGCCAGGTGGTGCTGCTGATCGATGAGATCGACAAGGCCGATATCGAATTCCCCAACGACCTGCTCCAGGAGCTGGATCGCATGGAATTCTACGTTTACGAGACGGGTGAACTGATCAAGGCCAAGCAGCGCCCCATCGTGATCATCACCTCCAATAACGAGAAAGAGCTGCCCGACGCCTTCCTGCGTCGCTGCTTCTTCCACTACATCAACTTCCCTGATGCCGAGACCATGCAGGCCATCGTTGATGTGCATTACCCCGAGATCAAGAAGAACCTGGTCACCGAAGCCCTGCAGATCTTCTTCGACCTGCGCAAGGTGCCGGGCCTGAAGAAAAAGCCGTCCACCAGTGAGCTGATCGACTGGTTGAAGCTGTTGATGGCCGACGATATTCCCGAGGACATCCTCCGCAACCGCGATACCAAGAGCGCCATTCCGCCGCTGTACGGTGCCCTGGTGAAGAACGAATCCGACGTGCAGCTGCTCGAGCGGCTGGCCTTCATGAACCGTCGCGAAAGCTGATTTCTCCATGCTGATTGGTTTCTTTGAAAATCTGCGACGTTATCGGGTGCCGGTAACGTTGCGTGAGCTGCTGGATCTCTGCAACGCGCTACACGCCCACGTGGCGTTCGGCTCGGTGGAAGATTTCTACATGCTCAGCCGCGCCGTGATGGTCAAGGACGAGAAGTTCTATGATCGCTTTGACCAGGCCTTTGCCAGCTACTTTGAAGGGCTGGAGGAGCTGGAGCCGGACTGGCTCAGCAAGGTGATACCGGAAGAATGGCTGCGCAAGGAACTGGAAAAGAACCTGAGCCAGGAGGAGTTCGAGAAGCTACAGGGGCTCGGTAGCCTGGAAAAGATCCTCGACGAGCTGCGCAAGCGCCTGGAAGAACAGGAAAAGCGGCATCAGGGTGGCAACAAGTGGGTCGGTACCGGCGGTACCAGTCCGTTCGGTGGCCACGGCGCCAATCCGGAAGGGGTGCGCATGACCGGGCCTTCCCGGAACAAGAAGGCCGTGAAAGTCTGGGAGAAGCGGGAATTCCGTAATCTTGATGATTCTGTTGAGCTGGGTACCCGCAACATCAAGTTGGCCCTGCGACGGCTGCGCAAGTTTGCCCGTACCAGCAACCAGGAAGAACTGGATCTGGACGACACCATCCGCTCCACCGCTGCCAATGCCGGTCTGCTCGACATCAAGATGCGTCGCGAGCAGGAAAACCGTGCCAAGGTGCTGCTGTTCTTCGATGTCGGCGGTTCCATGGATCCGTTCATCAAGATCTGCGAAGAGCTGTTCTCTGCCGCCCGGGTAGAGTTCAAGCACATGGAGTACTTCTACTTCCATAACTTCGTGTACGAATACGTGTGGAAGGATAACCGTCGCCGCTGGGACGAGAAGATGTCCACCTGGGACGTACTCCACAAGTACGGCAGCGACTACAAGGTGATCTTTGTGGGCGATGCCGCCATGAGCCCCTACGAGGTGAATTCCGTGGGTGGCAGCGTGGAGCACTGGAACGATGAGGCCGGCGCAGTGTGGTTCCAGCGCATCATGGAGACCTACGAGAAGGTGGTGTGGCTCAACCCGGAACCGGAGCGCGCCTGGCAGATGACCACCTCAACCCAGTGGATCAAGCAGCTGGTGGAACACAACATGTTCCCGCTGACTCTGGAAGGCCTGGAAAAGGCCATGAGGTATTTAAGCAAGTAAACTTGCTCCCGAAGCCACACCTTGTGGGAGCGTGCTTGCACGCGAAGGGTTTGGTATCCGTCATTCGCGTGCAAGCAGGCTCCCACACGGTTTGATGAGTAGCATCGGCAAAAGCTAAAAGGCCGGACAAATGTCCGGCCTTTTAGCTTTTTCCGTCCGCCATCAAGCGTCCGGCATCCGGCATACATTCACGCCGCGTTTTCGATAATCTTTACCGGCTCACCGTCGGTGATATGCAGGTGGTCGATGTAGTCGGCGAGGGCGCGCAGCTGGTCGTCGTTCAGGTCCGGCAGGGTTTTCTTCAGCATCAGGCGCATGGCGCCTTTCACGGCCGACGTGGCCGCGCTGGCCATCTTGCGTAGCACGATCCCCACCTGAAGCAGTCTGACGGATTCATTGATATAGACATCAACGGCCTGGTCGGTGAGCTTGTCCAGCACATCCATGGCCACTGGCACGAATTCTTTCGGGTTATCGCCGCGCAGGCCGACCAGCAGGCCCTCGATTTCCGTGGACAGATCATCCGTCACCGGAACGCCCATCCAGGGCTGAACGTCGCCCTCAACATCCACGTCAAGCATCAGCCCGGCAACATGCTCTCCCATGGGACGGAGTTGCTTGTTGTCCATTTTCTTCAATGAGGCACTCGCAATGGTGGACCCCGCCTTGTTGATAGTGCCGGCGGTGCTGCGCACCATCTTGGCCATGAAGTTCTGCATCTCGAGCACATCAATCAACTTGAGCAGAAAACCATCCAGCAGGTCTTCAATCAGCAGTTCAATGGTGGACATGGCCAGTTTGTTCTGCGGTTCAGACACACCCATGTGCAGGTTAATGATCAACTTTTCGGTTTCACTGCGCAGCTCGGCGGAGCAGGGGAAGGCCACAAAAGGCTGTGTCATGGGTTGTCCCTCGGAGTCGGTTTAACAAAGGCCAGCGGTTGGTTGGCGTCGCGAACTGAAGGATAGGCAAAAGGTATACACCGGGACAATGACACGAAATATTCTCGTATGTTGCGTTCTGACAATCCAATAAAAGCTTTTGCACACCGCCTGTCGGTCGATGACAACCTTTTGAATCTTGTTCGTTTTCTCCCATGGCCTGTATACCCTTGCATCATTATAGTGCGCGCCTTTCGCGCTCCGCAGGCATGAATAAACGCCCACAAGGCAACCTATAACGACACACCAGGGATAGCGGAGCTCCCCAATACTGCCGTAATCCGGCAGAGACCAGGAGAATGCAATGTCCAGGGTGCAATCCACCATCTGGATGGCGGCATTGGCGGTGGCATGCGTCGCCACCCCGGCTCAGGCTGACAATACCCAGGCTGAAATCCGTCGTCTTCAGGATCAGATCGACTCTCTCAAGGCAGAAATTGCCGGCGAACCCGCCCGCTCTCTGTCCCTTCCCCGTCTGGCGGTATTTGGCAAGGTCAGCCTCGACGCCATCTACGATGACCGCAATGCCGGCCTCGATGAGCTGCTCATCCCCAGCACGCTGCCCATGGGCAACAACGAACAGCAGAACTTTGTCCTGCATGGCAAGAACAGCCAGCTGGGCGTGCGGGTAGGGGACAAGTCCGGCCCCCACGTGGTGTTTGCCGCCGACCTGTTCGGCAGCATCGATAGTTACGAGCTGCGTGTACGGGACTTCTACTACAAGCGTGGCGGCTTCCAGGCGGGTTATGGCTACACCAAGTTGCTGGATGGAGCCGCATGGCCGTTGACTCTGGATGCCCAGGGCCCGAACAGTGCCATCTTTGCCCGCCAGGCGGGCCTTAGCTGGCAGGGCGATAACCTGTTCGTTGCCGTGGAAGACCCCAACAGCGAAGTCTACGACCCGCAGAACCTCAGCAGTGCAGCAGGTCGTCGTCCGGATCTGGTCGTCGGCTGGCAGCAAGGACATCCCTTTGGCCATGGGCGTCTGGGCATGGTCTCCAGGGAGATCGGGGTGGAATTTGCCAATGGTGACCAGGAGTTTGCCCAGGCCGGCGGTGCGGTGCTGAGCGGCACTCTCAACGCGGCAGAATCACTGCGACTGCTGGCCAGCATCAGTGCGGGCAAGGGTTTTGCGCATTACTACAATGATCTGTCCGGGTTTGGCGATGGCGGCATGGACGGCTATGTCTTTGCCGGTGGCCTTGAGGCACTGGAAACCACTGGTGGCTACCTCGGAGCCGAATGGCAGGTAGGACAGGACTGGACACTGGCGTCGGTGGCGGGGCAGATCGACATCGAATCCGATAACCGACTTCCCGATGACGCCATGCGCCGCACTCGCTACGGCACAGTGTCACTGGTATACCAGCACAGCCCCCGGCTGAGCTATGGGGCCGAAGCCTCCTACGGCATGCGTGACAATCAGGCCGGCCAGCGTGAGGAAGTGCCGCGGGTGCAGCTGAATTTCACCTATCGGTTCCTGCACGAAAATCGCAACTGATCAGAGCGGCTTCAAGAACCAGCACACCGATCAAACCACTACTGTGGGAGCGTGCCTGCACGCGATGAGGCATCTCCACCCGCTCCATCGTCTGCAGGCAGACTCCCACAGAAGAGGAGAGGGCGCCTGCCTCCGTAGGAGCCTGCCTGCTGGTGATACTGCGGTTATCCAGAACCCTTCGCTTAATGTCATGATAGGTCAGCTTCCATAAAGGAAGCCTCGATTACAGTCGTTACTGTCTTTAAACGTAATAAAGGACGATCAATGCCGACCATTGGATCACTCTCGGTGAGCAGGGAATAAGTGGTATGGCGTAAGCCCCATACCTATACATCTATGTATACTAATTCGAACGTCATTCGTGAATACCCCAATTGGATGATCGGTTTGATCTGGATCAGAAAAACATGAGTTTGTTCTGTCAGTGGGGGCGGCGCTTCCAAAGTCTCCGGTAAAGGTTTGACGAATACTGTATAAAGAGAACTGGGGATTCTGAAGAGAAACGGATTAACCAAGCGCTCAAACAATAAGGGTAGCCATCTTTCCATTGCAGTTGGGTTAAATGGACAGGTTAAAGGTGCTGAGTGGTTGCGAAAGGCCTGATGCTTGAGGTTCAGTGCCGCGCTGGGCGGCGAAAGTAGATCTTTAGTTGGTCGGCCAGCTGGTGGCCGACCAACTAAACATCTAAAACACCCTAACCGAAAATCAATAGGTTAGGGGTAGCTAAACAACTAAAACCATTAACAAATGAGGTTGGTCGGACATTCGAAATGTGAATGAGATAGAGCCAACTAAAGTACTGAAATTGATAACGAGATTTTAACGAAATTGTATGTCGAGTCTCGTTTAGCTGTCATTTTGGACAGCATAGCAGATATTACGAATTATGTAGGGTCTTAGGAAGCAAATCACTCGATTGGACGCTCCGTGAGCAGTTTCAGCAGCCGCTTGTAGATATCCTCTCGGCGGTTGTTGAACCTGAATTCTGTCTCTTTCAAATGTAGATAAAACGTGTGTTTTGGCAAGCCCTTAAAGCGGCTCAGTCGCAGTTTCGCGTAGGCCCAGAAAGACTCAATGCCATTGATGTGGTTGCTGCCAAAAACCAATGCCAAACCCTCTTCAGGCCAGATGTAACCAGCGATACCGGAGAGTTGCTTGTTAGTAGTATTGGTGGATCTAAGCAATGGTGCATAGCAAACAAGGCAGCAGGCAACTATCGGGCGGCGCCAATGGCTTGGGGGGCAGTCAACCAGTGGGCTCGAGAATGGCGATTCTGTGCCATTAGTTCCTGTTTTCAATAGCTTACCGAGCGTGGGTGCTGGAAATTACCCAGGACAATTCCGGCATGGCGGAATGGTTCAGAGGGGCTCTGTTACCTGTCTTCCATGATCGAGCCCTCCTTCAGATTACACATATGCAACTTTACGTTTTCGAGGGGCGCGAGCCTGTTTGTTGACATTTGGTTGTTCAACCAAATAATATCAGGGCATGTCATCCTATAGACAGCCTGTTTCATTGGAGGAGTTATGAGTTCTGTGCCAATCCAACCGCGGAAAGTCGCTTTTGATGTCTCGTCAGTGCCACGGCACTGGAATGGCGGTGACCCCGTGCTGACCCGCTTCTTTGATGCCCTCTCAGTGCATTTCCCGGAGGGGGAGCGCTTCTTTATCCAGTCAGTGCGTAACTTCAAGGATCAAGTGACAGATGATCAGCTGAGCGAGGATATTCGTCACTTTATTCGCCAGGAAGGTCAGCACGGGATTGTCCATGATCGTTTCAACGATGTGATGGCCAGCCAGGGCGTGGATGTGGATAAGGTCACTGCGAATCTAAGGACCTTTATTCGCACCACACAAAAGTACCTGCCGAAGAAGTATCAGCTCGCCATGACGGCGGCGTTTGAGCACTTTACGGCAACCCTGGGCGAAACCATGGTCAGCGAGAAGAGCGAGATGTTTAGCGAGGCTGACCCCGTCATGAGAGCGCTATTTCTGTGGCACGGGGTCGAAGAAGTAGAGCACAAGGCCGTGGCCTATGATCTTTATCAGGGCGCAGCAGGTGGAGGCTACTTGACGCGCGCGTCTGCGTTGGTGGTTGCGACCCTGATGGTTCACCTTGTCGTGGCTCCAGTATTTTGGAATATGCTCAAGCTTGATGGCGTAACGCGCCAGCCTGGTGTGATTCTGCGAGGCCTGAACAAGCTTTATGGGCGAAAAGGTATTCTCACAGGCATGCTGCCTGATTTCCTCGCTTGGTTCCGCCCTGGATTTCACCCTTGGGATACCGGTATGCCTGAGAAGGTTGCCGCGTGGTTGGCGGAGTATGAGACTCATGGAGATCCGATGCGGGCATCGGAAACCATTTACGGTCCGGCTCCAGTGAGTGAGGCAGCCTGATGCCTGGAGACAAGAAGGATGTCCCCAGTACCGTCGATGTTCCTCATACACATCGGCCTGGGCGTCACTGTGGCAGTTCAGCTATCAGAGACCTGCTGGAGTTTCATGGGCTTACGTTGACGGAGGCTTTCTGCTTCGGGCTGGGTGCCGGGCTTGGTATTACTTATGTAGAAATACCAGGCACGGACACCCCGTTTATTGTCCATGTCCGTTCAATGGGATTTGAGGAAACGTTGTTCTCTACACTGGGCGTGCCGTTTCGCTGGGAAACTTGGCAAGATAAATGTGCTGCCGCCGATGCGCTGGATGCCCATCTTGATGCGGGGCGGCCTGCGCTTCTCTTAACTGATATTTTTTACCTTCCTTATTTCAAGAGCAGTACACATTTCCCCGGTCACGCCATCGTCGCCTGGCAGCGAGCCGAGAAGGGCGAGACGATGCTCGTTAGCGATACCGAGCGCCCAGGGCTTTTAGAGGTGCCTCGTGACAAGTTGGTTGAAGCCAGATTCTCCTTGTCGCCACCCTTTATCCATCATGGTTCATTGTTCGCCCCCGAAAGTGTTTCGGTTCAGGTGTCTGCCGATAACGTGCGCAGTGCGATTGTGAAGAATGCAGATAATCTCCTGCAAGGAAGCAGGAATCACGGTATTCAAGCGCTAACAACTTGGATCCAGGAACTTCCTCGCTGGAAGGCAGTGGATAAATGGCAATGGTTGCTCCGTTTCGCCTATCAAGTGATCGAGAAGCGTGGAACGGGGGGCAGCGGCTTTAGAGCGATGTATTCAGAATTTCTCGATGAAGCGAGTGAAATTGTTCCTGAAATACATGAGGCAGGCTTGGTCGAGTTGATGCGAACGAGTGCTGCGGCATGGTCCACTCTGGCTGATTGTCTGCGAAAGGGGTCCGAAAGTGAAACATTCCCTGAAGAGGCAATAACGGACGCCATTGAATCTGTGCGTGTTGCAGAGACCCGGTATGCGGATGCCGCTTCAACATTCTGATAAAAAGTTGCTAACTATGACAGCTGAGACATCACTCCCAAGAGAACTGCTTGCCGCAAAGGCTTTTTTTGGTTCAGGGCATCCGTTGTTCAGGGTTTTTGGTATCGCAATGGATGACATTACCAAAGATGGCGCGGTAATGAGCATGCCTTGTGTGGAAGAGGTTTGTGATCAACAGGGAAAGCTTCATCGGGGAGCCATCGCTACCTTGCTTGATACGGCATGTGGTTTGGCGATTTTTGTGCGCCTCGGCGACATGCGCCCAATTGCGACAATTGACTTGCGCGTTGATTTCATCGCTAACCCCGAGGCTGGCGAAGGGGTGGCATGTAATGTCACCTGTTTTGCAGTTGAAGAAAATATTGCCTATGTCCGTGGAGAGGCATTTGGGCGTGATGGCGGCAATTTGCTGGCGTCGGTATCAGGCAGTTTTGCGATAGGAACGGCAGGCCCGTCCTTTGATCAATCTGTGAATCCTAGCAATAAGAGAGCCCCCTCCAAGAAAAAAACAATCGATGATGAAGGAATCATCAGCTTCGAAACAGAAAGGGTAACCGCTCTCTCTACTGTGGTCGGCGATGTATCACCATACGAAAAATTTCTTGGTATGACGGCTTCGGACGATAACGGCGAAGCAACCTATAAAATGCCGTTTCGCGAGCAGCACATTGGCAACCCTCTGATCAAGACTTTTCATGGCGGTATTATCGCAAGCTTCGCGGAGCTTGTTGCTGGCGCGCACTTAACAGCGAATCAGACTGAAAAAAATAAGCCAGTATGTTCAAGTATGACTCTGGATTATTTGCGCCCGGCCTTTGCGGGTACGTTGGTGGCCAAGCCGAACATTATTCGTGAAGGAAAGCGCTTCATTGTGGTTGTTGTGGATGTGTTTCTTGATGGCGCCCAGGTTTCCCGAGGTCGCTTCATTTATAAGAGAGCCTTCGCTTCCAGCTAATCCAATCTATAAACAACCCTCCCCCCTTCCTTTTCTGCCTCAATAGAGGAGTTCTGTTATGTATATTTCACAGACTTTGCGCCGTGCGGTTCAATTAAACGGCCAAGGTACGGCTACCGTTTTTGCTGGTCGGCGGCAAACCTGGCGAGAGTTTGAAGACCGTATCGCATGCCTTGCTAACGGGTTGCTAAGTCTGGGCATCAATGCGGGTGACAGGGTTGCCATACTGGCATTAAACAGCGATCGCTACCTGGAGTATTTCTATGCAGTGCCGTGGGCCGGTGCGGCAGTGAATCCCGTCAATATTCGGCTCGCACCACCTGAAATCGCCTATACCTTGAATGACTCAGGTTCTAAAGTGCTTTTCGTTGATGACACCTTTGCAGCATTGCTGCCATCCCTACAGCCACAGCTTGAGTCTATCAAGCATGTTGTCTTCATGGGTGAGGGTGAGTGTCCACAAGGGTGTATTGATTATGAATCCCTTGTCGCCAACGCCGATCGAATCCGTGACGCCAATGCTGGCGGTGACGATCTGGCGGGGCTGTTTTATACCGGTGGTACCACTGGGCGGTCAAAAGGCGTGATGCTGAGTCATGACAACCTGGTATTCAATGCCCTGAACGTGGTTGCCGAGATGGGCTATGACAGTGACACCATATATATGCATGCCGGGCCCATGTTCCACTTGGCTGATATGGCCAGCACGTTTGCCGTGACACTGGCTGCGGGAACTCATGGCATTGTTCCTCGCTTTGATGTTGATGAAGTGCTGGCTTTCATTGAGCAGGAGAAAGTCACGAACACCCTGCTGGTGCCGACCATGGTCAATCTTCTAGCCTCATCTGGGCGCATCGCCAATTACGATGTCAGCAGCATAAAACGCATGCTGTATGGCGCCTCGCCAATGCCAGAGGCGGTATTGATTAGTGCTATGGAACAAATGCCGACAGTGTCATTTGCTCAGGGCTATGGCCAGACCGAAGCCTCCCCAATCATTACCTCACTCGGGCCAGAACATCACATTCCCGGCGGAGAAAAATTACGTAGCGCCGGTCGCGCAGCACTGGGTGTGGAGGTGGTGGTGCTTGATGAAAATGATCAGGTGGTATCTCAAGGTACGGTTGGCGAAATATGTGCGCGGGGACCAAACGTCATGTTGGGTTACTGGGGAATGGAATCAACAACCGCTGATACCTTGCGCAATGGTTGGCTACATACCGGCGACCTTGGCTACATGGACGAGGATGGATTTGTCTTCATCGTTGATCGAGCCAAGGACATGGTAATTAGCGGTGGAGAAAATATTTTCTCTGTTGAAGTTGAAGGTGCCATTTATAGCCATCCTGCGGTACAGGAGTGCGCGGTAATTGGTATTCCCGATGAACGCTGGGGTGAAGCTGTGCATGCAATCGTGGTGCTGCGTGAAGGAGAGCACGCCAGTGAGGCAGAGATTATCGAACATTGCCGTGAAAGAATTGCAGGTTACAAAGTGCCTCGTAGCGTTGATTTTAAGGCAGAGTCGTTGCCGGTGAGTGGGGCAGGTAAGGTGCTGAAAAACGAACTGCGAGCCCCCTTTTGGGAGAGCAACGGTAAACAGGTTAATTGAGTAATCGATGACCTTGTATTGCGAAATTTATTGGCTTGGAGGCTTCCATGAATCTGGATTTCAGTAATGACGAAAAAGAATTTCGTAAGAGTATCCGGCAGTGGATGAAGGAAAATGTGCCTGATGATATTCGGCGCTGTACTGCCCGAGGAGCGATGCCAGACAAGAATATGCAGCAACGATGGGAGCGTTTGCTGGGCAGTCAAGGTTGGCTCACGTCTACTTGGCCAGAACAATTTGGTGGCCCAGGGTGGAGCGCAACCCAGCGGTATATTTTCGATCAGGAACGCGCCTCGGCAGGGGCTCCGCCAACAAGTCCTTTTGGTGTGGCCATGGTTGGGCCGGTGTTATATACCTTTGGTTCTGAAGCACAGAAGGAACGGTGGTTGCCCGGCATTCAGCGTGGCGAAACGCTATGGTGCCAAGGTTATTCTGAGCCCAATGCGGGCTCAGATCTGGCCTCGTTAAAAACGCGAGCCACGCGTAATGGCGACCATTATTTGGTTAATGGTCAAAAAATCTGGACGACACAGGCCCATTGGGCAGACATGATGTTTTGCTTGGTGCGAACGGATAGCACCGTGAAACAGCAGCAGGGTATTTCATTCCTGCTGATCGATATGAAAACCCCCGGGCTTGAAGTACGGCCGATTTATTCAATTGATGGGCATCATCACCTTAACGAAGTCTATTTTACCGACGTGAAAGTGCCTGTGGAAAATTTGGTGGGTCAAGAAGGAATGGGGTGGACCATTGCCAAGTTTCTTCTTACCCACGAACGCACCACCATTGCCGGTGTGGCGGATATTCACTACGAAATCAATCGCCTTAAAAGTGCTATCGATGCGCTACCAACGGAAACAGATAAGCAGTTGGCGGTGCGTCGGTTGGCTGGCTTGGAAGTCGATCTTATGGCACTGGAATACACCAACTTTCGCACCGTTGCTGCCACAGATGAAGGCAAGCCGTTCGGCCCAGAATCGTCAGGACTGAAAATCAAAGGCACGGAACTACAGCAAAGGGTTTCCCAAGCGATGGTGGAAATCGGAGGTTTGATGTCTTTGCCATGGGATAACGAGGAGCCCATTGGGGAGCAAATTTTTAATCAGGCCAGTCGCCGCTATAACTTCCTGCGTGCGTGCACCATCTATGGTGGATCTAACGAGATCCAGAAAAACGTGTTGGCGAAGATGTTGCTCGGATTGTGAGGTGAAAAATGGATTTCAAGTTACCCGAAAATACCACCATGATTGCGGATACCGCGCGCCGTTATCTTAAAGACAACTATTCATTTGACAGCTACATTGCACAGTTGAATGAGAGTAATCACCTTGAAGCGAATCGCTGGCAGGCCATGAATGATTTGGGTTGGTTTGGCCTTCCGTTTGCTGAATCTGTTGGAGGGTATGGCGGCTCATTGCTTGACGTGTGCGCCATTGTTCAGGAGTTAGGAGCCGCGCTTTGTCTTGACCCTTTTGTCGATTTAATTGTTTCCCCCGGCAAGTTATTGGAGTTCGCCAATACGCCAACATCCTTGGCGTTGCTTGATCGCATTATTTCTGGTGAGGCACGTGTGGCTTGCGGTCTTTATGACCGGCATGCCGGTTATCACGTGCTGAACCCTTCCTTGAGGCTAAACGGAGAACGACTTTCCGGGCAGAAGCACGTTGTGTCTGATGGTGGCGTTGCAGACGCCGTGCTCGTCTCCGCTATGTCTGGTGATGAGTTGGCCATTGTCGCGCTACCTTTCGACGCCTGTGACGTTGAAAGATATCGACTGCTCGATGGAAGCCGTGCTGCCAGTTTGACGCTTGATGATGTGCTCATCACAGACGAAATGGTTTTGTGTCGTGGTGATGCGGCAAAGCAAGCGGTTTCTGCCTGGTTCGATTATCTGTGCGCATTGGACTGCGCACGTATGTACGGCGCCTGCCGAGAGGTGTATCAGGCCACTCTGGAATACGCTCGAACGCGTAAACAGTTTGGTACAACGATTGGCAGTTTTCAGGTAATCCAGCACTACCTTGTTGATGCGTTTATTGATCTCCAGCAGCTGGAATCCATGCTCTTGATGGTGTCAGTAAAAGGAGAGAGCGCAAACGTCTGTGAGCGCGGGCGCGCGACAGCGGCGGCAAAGGCTTACTACGCAAACCGGGCCGTTGGTATCACTCAGCAAGGTATCCAGATCCATGGTGGCGTTGGTGTTACGGAAGAGCTGAACATTGGCCATTACTTCCGTCTGGTGACACATGCATCATTGAGTCATGGCGACCGAGAGCACCACATGTCACGGTTTATTCAGGCGGGGGAGAAGCAAAATGAAGTCGTTTGATTTTATCGTCGTGGGGGCGGGCTCTTCGGGCTGTGTTCTTGCCAACCGGTTAAGCGAGTGCGGCAAGTATTCCGTTTGTCTTATTGAGGCCGGCCCCCACGATAATAGCGGTTTTATTAATATTCCGTTTGGACTCATCGGTCTAATTAAACAAGGAAAGCGAAACTGGGGCTACGACACCGCGCCACAGAGTCACCTTAATAAAAGGCGCCTCTACTGGCCGCGAGGAAAAACACTGGGGGGCAGCAGCTCAATCAATGCCATGGTCTACATTCGAGGCCAACAACAAGACTATGATGACTGGGCAGCGCAAGGCGCAACAGGGTGGGCGTGGAAAGATGTGCAGCCGGTATTCAATGCACATGAAAACAATGAACAATACTCCGCTGACAATTGGCATGGTGTGGGTGGGCCACTGAATGTTACCCGAGTCAGGGATGTTAACCCGTTAACCCCGCTGTTTATTAAGTCCGGTGAAGAGCTGGGTTATACCCGAAACGATGATTTTAACGGGCCGGAACAGAAAGGCTTTGGCCGGTTTCAGGTAACACAAAAAGAAGGGCGCCGATGGAGTGCCGCGCGTGCTTTCCTGGATCCTGCACGTGGCCGCGATAACCTGCACATCATGACGGATGTGCAGGTAACCAAGGTGTTACTGGATTGCGGCAGGGCGATTGGCGTCGAAATTTGTGATAGTGATGGTGCTCAATCGGTCATTCGTACGAACAAAGAAGTCATCCTGTCCGGTGGGGCGATCAATAGCCCTCAGTTGCTGATGTTGTCGGGTATTGGAGAGCGAGAGCACCTATCGAAAATCGGCATCACCTGTTTGCAAGACTCGCCGGAAGTTGGGGAGAACCTTCAAGATCACCTTGATATGACCGTCATGATCAAGGACAAAAGCCGTCAATCAATCGGCATGTCACCGTTTTTTATACCTCGGCTGATTAGTGCCTTCTACCAGTATTTTCGTCATCGGCGCGGCTTTCTTGCCAGTAACGCGGCGGAAGCGGGGGCTTTTGTCAGCCTGCTCAGCGAGCCGGATCGTCCGGATGCTCAGCTACACTTTTTACCGGCTTATCTTCGAGATCATGGACGTCAGTTGACGCCTGGGTTTGGTTGTACGATTCATGTGTGCCAACTGAGGCCTAAGAGTCGAGGCCAGATTCGATTGGCCAATAGCGATCCATTTGCTGCGCCTTTGATAGACCCAAACTATCTTTCTCATCCTGACGATATTCTTGTGCTCCGTGAAGGCGTGAAACTAGCCAGAAAAGTGTTTCACAGTCATTCTTTCAGCTCTGCTTTTGGCGGTGATGACGAACCGGCCTCCAGCGTGGAGAGTGATGACCAGATTGATGCGGATATTCGCCAGCGCGCTGAAACAATTTACCATCCCGTCGGCACTTGCCGAATGGGTAGTGATGAAAAAGCGGTGGTAGATGTCCGTCTGCGGGTAAACGGTGTGAAGGGGTTGCGTGTCGCGGATGCCTCAATCATGCCACTGTTGATCAGTGGTAATACGAACGCGCCATGTATGATGATTGGCGAGCGAGCGGCACAATTCATTCTAGAGGATGCGCAATAAAGATCGGCTAGAGAAAAGCTATGATAAAAGGTGTAATGCCGGAGTTGCATGGAAGCAATTCCGGCATTTTTTTGTGTGTCTTTTAGCAAACGGTGGTGACAGAGTCGTCAACTATTCAGAGGTTCCCTAAACCCCCTTGAGCATTATTATGCCGCCGGATTGCTATACAGATCATGCAGTTGGCCACCTTCAGCGAACAACTTCTCACGCCACAGTTTTTCCAGCCCTTTGGTGTCATGTTGATCAGGGTGGAAATCCGGCTGAATGAACTCAGGAAGGCGCGAAAGGATTTGCGATACAAACCCGTTACGACCTAGCAAAATATTCAGACCTTTAACATTATCGCTTATGTTGCCGAGCTGACCGTCTTTGAGAAGCATCCAGCTCCAGGTGATGCCCAGCATCGGCAGCAAGACGACCATCGAGGCGAGGGCTGCAGCCACGCGCTCTGTACGGCTGTTACCAATAAGCTCATATACGTCGTAGGCAACAGATTTGTGTTCCAGCTCTTCGAGCGCATGCCACTGCCATATTTTGATCATTTCAGGGTCTGCCTGGCGTACAAAATTCTCGTCTTCAAGTAGCTGCTCGGCGAGAAGCGCAGTAAAGTGCTCCATAAACGTGGTGGCGGCTAGCCGAGTGCTCGGCGGCAACTTCTCTAGTATGGCCAAGCCAATTTTGACAAACCGATCTGGCGACTGCATGTCATAGCCGTACTCGGCGAGAATCTGGTTCAGCCTGTCGTGCTCTCGTCCGTGAATGGCCTCTTGCCCCATGAAGCCCGATATGGCCGCCCGTAGAGATTCGTCCTTAACCTGACCACGAAAGTGTCTAACGGACTCCATGAAATAGCGTTCACCAGGTGGGAAAAAACCGGAGAGCATGGCAAAGAAAGTCGTTGCTGTGGCATTTCCAGCATAAAAATACTTTGGAATGGAATCCGGAAATTGAAAATTGATATGACGCGGTGGAATGCCCACCAGCGCGCCGCTGAGTTTCTTAATGCTTTTTACCGTATTAGACGAGCGCATATCGCCTCCAATCAATAATGTGATAGTTAAAGAGAAAAATGTCAGGCCATCCCCTGATGCGTTTTTTTATTTTTGCTGCTTTGCTGTTTTTTAAACATAATTTCAAGCAAGCGTTGGTAGCCTGTGGGTATCAGTCTCTGTGTGGTGTCCAGCATGACCGCGTCACCGCCTACCAAAACTCTTCGCCGGTTTTTCCGCACGCCTTTCAGGATGGTTCTAGCGGCAGCTTCGGGTGTGGTCATGGCAATTTTTTCGAACATGCTGGCAATCTCTTCTTTGTCGCCCATGTTCATGCTGCCCATGTCTCCCATGCGACTATTACGCGCGATGTTGGTCTTTACTCCACCTGGATGAACGCAAGTCGCGCTGACAAGGCCGCCCGCGATATCCAGCTCTTCACGTAATGATTCTGTAAATCCGCGAACAGCAAATTTTGCGGCGTTGTAGGCTGACTGGGTTGGAACACCGATAATGCCGAAAACGCTGGAGATATTGACGATATGGCCTTCACCTATTTTCTGGAGATGGGGAAGAAATGCCTTTGTACCGTATACGACACCCCAGAAATTGATATTCATCAGCCATTCAAAGTTTTCATAGCTCATGTTCTCGACGGTCTCACCCAGTCCCACACCGGCATTGTTCATGATGAGATTTACTTTTCCGTGTGTTGATACGGTATCTTCCGCGTATTGATAAACCGCATTTTTGTTGCTGACATCAACAACATGAGTGCTGATGTTGACGGCGTAGCCTGCCAGTAATTCGACCGTCTTCTCTAGGCTTTCTTCGCTGATATCAGAGATCGCTAAGTGGCAGCCTTCTTTTGCTAGAGCAATCGCCGTGGCTTGCCCGATACCTGACCCGGCGCCAGTGATCGCCGCGACTTTTCCTGAAAATGATTTCATCGTTGCGCCTCTATATTGAGTGTGTTAATCAGAAGTTTTTGGACGAGATTGCGTTTCGTTTTATGTAGGTTTGTCGTTTCGAATTTAAGGTGGCCATCATTCATTTTTCCATAACGAAGCGCCGGCAGGTCGTGAAGATAATCGTTGAGGTTTTGCCAAGGATCTTTGTTGCCTTGGCGTGGCAGGCGGTCATCAGCACGTTGAATGTAGCCAGAGCGAAGGTTGAGAAAGTTGACATCAGAGCCACACCCTTCCTCGTCGATAGGGGTCACTTTTTCTGCGCCTGTCTTGCGCATATGCTTGAGAAGCCGACAAACAAATTCGGAGGCAATATCTGCCTTGAGGGTCCAGGACGCGTTGGTATAGCCAAAGACCAGTGCCATATTAGGCACTTTTTCCAGCATTAAGCCTTTGTACATCATGGTGTTTGAGAGATTGACGTGCGTACCATCAACACGTAGCTCTGCGCCGCCCAACATTTGCAAATCCAGACCGGTAGCTGTGACGATAATATCGGCAGGTATCCAATCCCCAGATTCCAGTTTTATACCGGTTTTGGTGACATTTTTTATATGATCCGTCACCACGGAAGCCTTGCCTTCACGAAGCACCTTGAACAGATCCCCCTTGGGAACTGCGCACATTCGTTCCTCCCATGGGTTGTAGTGAGGTTGAAAATGCTTCATGTCGATATCCGGCCCCAGTTGTTTGCGAGCAGCGGCCAGCAGTAATCTGCGGATCGCTTTGGGCTTACGAATCGATAGGTTAAATACGGTTCTCTGCAGCAGGATATTGCGTGTGCGCGCCATGCGGTAAACAAGCATTTCTGGCAGTACTCGGCGCAGGTTTTTCGAGATGAGATCTTGCTCAGGGACGGAGGCAACATAAGTAGGGGAGCGCTGTAACATGGTGACATGCGCAGCGCGGTCGGTCATCGCGGGCACCAGTGTTACGGCGGTGGCGCCGCTGCCGATCACGACAACTCGCTTACCCGTATAGTCGTAGTCAGCTGGCCAGTGCTGCGGGTGAATTACGTCGCCGCCAAAGCGATTGATTCCAGGAATTTTCGGTGTGTAGCCGGCGTCATAGTTATAATAACCGGTACAGTTGAGGACAAACCCAGCGGTGAAAACTTCTTCTTCACCGGTTTCCTCGTTCAACGCGGTAACCGTCCAGCGATTGAATTCGCTGCTCCAGTCCTCGGCAGTGACTTTCAGGCCAAAATGAATTTTCTTGTGGACCTGATGATGCTCAGCGGTTTCTTCGATGTAATTGCGAATAGAGGGGCCATCGGCAAGCATCTTGGTGTCTGTCCAAGGCCGAAAGTTATAGCCGAGTGTGAACATATCGGAGTCCGAACGGATGCCGGGATAGCGAAATAAATCCCAGGTGCCACCAACGCGCTTGCGTCGCTCAAGGATGCCATAGCGTAGATCTGGGCACTTGCGGCTTAGGTGACAAGCCGCACCGACGCCGGAAAGGCCCGCGCCAATGATCAGCACGTCGAGGTGTTTATGTTTCATGGTGTAAGTCTCCGATCGGTGGAGCGTATGTGATTTCCTTGCGGGTCAAGGTGCTGAAGAAAGTCCAGCACTGCTCCGGTAAAAATACTGTTGCGGTCACCCGCTACCATATGACCTGCTTGATGGATTACTCGGTACTTGGCATGTGGCACGAGGGCTAATAATTCCTGGGCTCCTGCTTCGCTGAGTACATCACTGTGATGGCCGCGGATGAGTAATATCGGTAATTTGAGTTTGCTTGCTGCAAGATTGAGTCGCGCTCGGCCGAACATGCCTTCATTTGCTTCAGGGATTACCGCATGATCAAGAAACGCAGGATCCCAGTGCCAATGGAGACGGCCATTAGCGTCCTGGCGGAGGTTTTTTCGCAAGCCCTGTGAGCTTGATGGTGCTTTTCGTGTTGGGTTATAGGCAGCCACGGCATCCTGAACCTGATCCAGAGAGTCGAAACCGTCAGGGTGGCGGCGCATGAACTCAATCACCCGGCGAACGCCTTTGGTCTCAAGCCGTGGGGCCACATCCACCAGTACCAGACCTCGACAGGGCAAGGGGGGCTCCTCCCCAAGGGTAAGCATGGCCGTCAGTCCGCCCATTGACGCTCCCACGATATAAGGTGATGTGGGAAGTGATTGGATGATGGCGCGGAGGTCTGATACCAGCGCGGTGCCGCTGTAATCCCCTTCAGGGCACCACTGGCTTTGACCATGACCGCGGGCATCAATGCAGGTAGCGCAGTACCCTGATCTGGCCAGAGCTGTTGCCGTGTGCGCCCAGGCATGACGGGTCTGTCCGCCGCCATGCAGCAAAAGCACCTGCGGTGACTTCGGGTCCCCGAACTGGGTTGCACTAAGAACCAACCCGCCGTTTCCCGGGAACTGTATATCCCTGCCAGATTCCGGTGAGTGCTTTGAATCGCTGTAGGCAAGGCTTGCGAGGCTGTCGTGAGGATGCATCATTATAGGCATTTATTTATTTGGCCAAACAACCAAATATTAGCGTTTCTTCTACACAAAGAAAAGTCCTATTTGACGATATTGATGATCATTCAGCGGTGTGGCATACGGTGAGGACAGAAAAAAGCCCCCATAAAGGGGGCATGAAAGTGCGTTAGCACAAGGGGAATATATTAAAAATCTTTTACCGGCAAAAAGGTAAAGGTCAGATCTACGCCGAGGGGGGGGACTTCCAGCTCAACACCCGCCAAGCCGATTCCCAAGAGATCAATGTTGGCCGGTATGATGAGAGGGTCGGGGTTACGGACTTTGAGAATCAGACGACCATCATCGACAAAGCGCAGGGGGCCTTCGAGGGTGACTCCGGTAATTACTTTGCTGCGGATGTCATGCCCGAGTTCTATAATTAGCCGTGGTTCTAACTCTGGTGCATCCACCATGAGATCAAACGTAGTACTGAACCAGGGGCCATCCGGGGTTTCGGTGATATAGCCCGTAATGGGTTGATTGTTTTCGTATCCCAATCGAAGTACCAGAGGACCGGTGTCCAGCGGTATTGTGATTAATCCCAGTGCGCGAGCTTCCAGAAAGACACTGGTCGTTGAGAGAACGGTAGGGAAGACTTTGGCAATGACGGCGCCGGTGACTTCATTTGATGTCATTGGGTCGCTGTCGATGAGGCGTCGGTTGATGGTGACATCCGGCTCATACTGGCTTACCCCGGCTTGCAAGGCGCCTGACCCGACAAAGGCAAATTTCTTTTCCGGGCAATCGTCGCCTATACCACAGCCAATGTTGGCATGGGTTATTACTCCCGATTTGTTTTTTAGCCTAAGCTGTAGGTAGTTGGCATCGGCAATGGCACCGCCGTTACCATCGGGTACCGCACCTTGCTCATTGTCATCGAGACTGAGGTTCGCGTTGACATCCGCTACAGGTAGTGACCGTAATGATACGCGGGTAATCCTGTCCTCTTCTCCTGTTACCACAAAGTGATTGGTCAGGTCCGGACCTCCTTGTCTAAGGCCAGGCGCTGTGGAGCTGGACTGAGAAATTTGCCGTGTTTGCAGAGGGGCTCCATCATTTGAACATATGGCGTTGACTCCACAGTTCGGCGCTCCTTCCTCGGAGTGCAGGGTATAACGGTAAAGGTCACCAACCCGCCAGGGACTGTTCGGTAAAAATTCGATTCGCTGTGAAAGTACTTTATGGCGACCATTGACGGGTTGCCATACGTTATTAACGGTATCGAAGTGTTCAACAACAAAAGTCTGATCATTAACCGTGTCGCCGTCGATACTGCGGCTAAAGATGACTCGAATACTAAAATCCTTGAACATATTCGGTACAGGATAGAGCGGGTCGCTATTTTTACCTCCTACACATCGGCCATTGCGCCAAGTCTCTCTTTCGCCGGTAAGATCGACATCGGTTAACGCACAGGGGTAACCGGGAAAAACAGCAGCGACAAGTGGTGCACGTAGCTCATTGGTGCTGCCATTGGGAAGCACGAAGTCCGGTAGGCGGATGTTGAGTGTCTGGTCCTGGTTGAGCGGGTTTCCCTGCGTATCTCGGAGCAGGCTGGTGAGGGTGAGCTCGACGTCTTTTCCGTGTTGAAGGATATCTCCTCCGATGATGATCGTGGCTCCATCGTGACGTATTGGGTACGTCTTTACTACATCATCAACAGAAACCTGTACGGCACCGTCAAGGAACACCGAAGCTGGGTCTAATGGTTTGTTGAAGTTCAGGATAACGGGGTCACCAGGCCTTGCATTGGGTTGGAACGTTTCTCCCGGTGCCCAAGACTGAAGCTGCAAGGGTCGAGTGTCTTGGCTTGGGGCAGGCGCTTGGCGCTGGTTTTGATAGGCCTCCATGCGGAATGAGAGCAGACCGGATGCCTTCTCCAGGCCCAGTACATCAGGTTCAACCACACTGACCGCATCCAGTACTAGTACACCATCCTTTACAACGGCTAAACCCGCTACCTGCACATTAAGCAGGTTCTGGCTGAGAGCCGCATTGGGCTCTTGACCTGCTGCAGTCATTGCTGCGTCCATATTAAGCAGGGCATAGCGGGGAACCGATGGGGAATCACTGAATGGATTAGGGATCAGATACCCATTAGCGTCGCTGAGTATCGTGATGGTGACTTCACCGGTTTCCAGCCCGGACGGTATTTCGCCCAGTATATTGACGTCCACGGGGGTGCCTCGGAGTACGGAACCAGCGGGTACTCGCAGTGGAACGGCATTAGGAAAGTTGGGAGCAAAAGCCAGATCTGCAGCTAGATCCCCGCTCAACCCGGTAAATGATTCATCTCCCAGCACAAAGGATTGTACTGGCACCTGATTGATCGGGTTGCCGGTTAAAGTTGACACTAGTCCAGGTTGCTCAGCTCCAAGACTGCCAACTTTTAGAACGGATGTAGCACGGGGAAGAGTGGCTTCCGGAACAAAAGTCCGATTGTACTCCGGCAACTGTTCACCGGTAGTCTGGGCCCGCAGCCCAGCAATCGTTAGTGTGTGTTCCACAGGTTTCAGATCCTGGTCAGGATCCAGTGTCAGGTAACGACCCTGCAAAAATAGCGATGCGGGAACCAACTTGCCGAGGTTGTCACGAAGTTGAACCGATCCGGTTTCGCCATATGCTGTGCTGGTCGGATCAACCGTTTGGTTAAACGACATCCTGAAGGTGCTCATGTCGTTGGGATGGCTGGCATCATCAATCGGCTCTAGCAATGACGGTTGGTCTAGAGGAGTGGCTGAAAGCAGGGTGAAAGAGCCGCTTCCCATGGTTTGCGATGCGCCGGCTTGACTGCCTGCAGTCCGAAACCGAACGCGGGCCACGGAGTTATCATCAATGGCTCCAAGGCCATCATCGTTGACAACCAGATGGTACGCTTCCGCCGGAGCCAGCCGCGATTGAGGATACAGGGCCAGGCCTCTGCCATTGTCTACCACCTGATAGTCAACCATGACGGTATTCCCATCAGTATCACTGACCAGCTGTAGGCGTGAGTCAATGTCATCAATAACCTCTTGCTCAAGTGCAGAGGAAAATCGCAGGATTACTGGCGCGGTAGCTGGAACCTCGGTCTGGCCAGGATAAGGGTAAGAAAAAATTAATGTCTCTGGTGTGCTCCAGGGATTGCTTACATCGCCCTGATCGCCACCGCACCCGGTCAGAAGGGCTGCTATGGCGACCGCCAGACTAATCAGAAACTGGTGGATTGTGATGGGGTTATTATTCATTGCTCTTCTCCTGGTATTAATCGCATGCCTGTTGTTAAAACTTTAGCGACAGGGAGGAAGAAAATACGTTTATTTCACCATCAGCCCTTACCGTTTCATAAGGGGCTGGATCGGTGGAAGAGTTGATGGAGGTCAATTCGAAATCAGCTTCATCCAGCATTTGATACTGGTAAGCGAAGGAGAGTTCTAATGGCATATCTATTATTGGCGCGCTGGACAGACGGTAGCTGGCACCCAGACCGAAAACCTTTTTATCGGTGTCAAGATAGTTAACGTCCTGGGATCGGCTGGATTTTAAAGGTGAGTCCTCCAGGGCTGCGCCGGCAAAGAGTTTCATGGACTCCGACCACTGATAGCTAACGCCAATTCGGGGAATGGTGATGTCGTCAAACGCTAGATTAGCCTGATCGCGAATAGTATCGTCGGCAAACTCGCTTTCAAGCGCAGACCAATTGTGCTGCTCAATGCCTGCCGTCAATTCGAATTTGCCAACGGGAAGCAAAATGGCTGCGCCGAGAACTTCAGGTTGATAGGTATCAATTGTACTAAGCGCTAGGCTCAGGCCTGGTTCAGGGATAACTCCCGGCACAACCACATTGGCATCCACGGATACCTCATAGCTACTTTCCCCCCGCCAGAAAAGAGCCAGCTCCATCTTATCCATTCCAAAAGGCATGCACTCGCTTGTACCGCAGAACATTTCTCCAGAGCGGATATTGATACCTAGTGCCGGTGATAGGGATGGAGAGGCTTCCAGGGAAAGTTTTTCAGAGTCTGTGTTGCCGCCAAGGTCTGAAACTGCTTCCAGGTTGGCTTTGGCCTGGAGGGTAAGACGTGCTGATGCGCCGACGTCAACGCCCCTCAGGACGTTGCTGATAGCGCCACCAAAGGCGAGATAAAGTGGCTGAGATTCATAGCGTAGAAACTGCCCTTTCTGGCTGGTATTGGCCTGATAGGGCAATAGGTTGGATGTGTATTGGTCTACACCCACGTTCAGGCCAAAGTAAATGGGCTTGTCGATGCTGGAAATGCCGGCGACGCGGCTTTTGAAGCCGATTAATAATAGTTCGGAACTGGTGTCAGAGAGGATATCATTCTCTCGCTCCAAAGGGTCTGTTCCTCCCAGTGATTTGGCACGTAATTCCTGGTCGCCATACTGCACAATGACTCCCAGTTCGCCCTCCGGGGAGCGGGCCATGGCGGCCGGGTTGTAGTACACCGACCAGCTGTTGGATGCAAAAGGACTGAATGCCAAGGCAGTGCCGGCATTCATCGGGCCTAGCCCATAAGTGCTCGCTCCGTCGCCAGCACCGCCAATGGCCAAGCCGGGTGAGAGCAATGCTGTAGTGCACGTGAAGAAAAGGAGAGGTAACCGTTTTGTTTTTTTTGCAGACATTTCAGGCTCCTAAAGGGGGCTGTTCTGGTTATAGATGGTGAGTTGTTCTGATTTTCTGTTTGTTTGGTTAAACAACCAATATTGGTCTCAGGCTTAGCTGTCTGTGTCCATGACTGTAATGACGTTGTGCTCTGGCGCTCCGGTAATGTCACACATTAATGCGTGACGCCCAGTCGTCGTCTATGACGAGATGCCGTGTTCTGTTGCTGACCAGGCATGGGTTATCGAGTGGTGTAACGCCTCCTGGGCAGCGCTAAAGCGCACGGTCAACTGGATCTGGAGAGCTCTGCTGGCGTGACATGTACAAGCAGGCTCCACACTTTCTCTGGCACAGTCACTGAGAATTGTTATCTGTTTGTTTTGCCGGAATGCCCTTCTCTGGCAGCTGGGGATGTGGCTCACAGGCTTGTCTCCCGCCGTCGTGTCTGCTGGGAGTGTGCCCGGCCAGTACACTGAACCGGTAGTGATCCATCGGTAAATGCTTGGCTCGCCACAGCATTTCCAGAGAGGTAGAGGGCCGCAGCATTGGCGCGTCACCATGATGGTCGAAGTAATAACTGTTCGACAGCGCGCAGTTGTGGTTAAGGAACACGGTGTTTTGCTGGCGTTTCTGGATATTGCGGAAATACGCGTCATGGACGGACTGACGTATTTCCACTTGGCTGGCTCCACGTCGGTTGGCTTCGCGAATACAGCGAGAGAGGTGGATGGCATTCCCTTCGACCATCTTGAAGTAAGAGGTGCCGATAAGGGCATAGGGACCGAGCATGATGTAAAAGTTCGGGTAGCCCGGAATGGTCAACCCTTCATAGGCCTGGTAACGGTAGTCATGCCAGAAATCGCCCAAATTGATGTTGTTGCTGCCGATGACGTCGAACGAGGGAATATTTCCTTTCTCGAAGGTTTTGTAACCGGTGGCGAGGATCAAGGTATCTATGCGTCGTGAGCGGCCGTCTTCGGTGGTGATGCCACGGGAGGTGATGCGTTTGATCGGCGTCGTCACCAGCTCGACGTTGTCCCGGCCGAAGGTGCGGAAATAGTCGTTGGAGAAGGTTGGTCTTTTACAGCCGAAGCCGTATTTCGGTGTCAGTTTCTCCCACAGGTCTTTGCGGTTGGGCAGTTGTTCGCGCAAGTTGTTTATGCCCGCCTTTTCGCACATGCGGACCAGCCAGGGGGCCTGGCGATAATAAATTGCTGAAAGCACCATCAGGGTTTCACTGGCGGTATCGGTGGCGCCCCGAAGGGTGCGTTGCAGGCCCGGTACGGTTCGGAACAGAGTCTTGAGCCAGCCGGGCAGGCTATGATCGGGTTTTTTCAGTACCCAGATGGGGGTGCGCTGGTAGACATCCAATTGGCGGGCCTTGCCGGCAATTTTCGGAATCAGTTGCACTGCAGTGGCGCCAGTGCCTATTACCGCTACTCGCTTGTCACTAAGATCAAGGTCATCTGGCCAGCGTGCAGTGTGAATGACATTGCCCTGGAACGTATCAAGCCCTTCAATATCTGGCATCTTGGGTGATATCAAACCGCCACAGGCCGAGACAATATGGCGTGCACTAAGTCGCCTGCCATCCGTAAGATCGATCAACCAGACATGGCTGTCGAGATCAAAACGGGCGCTAGCGACTTCGACACCAAAGCGAATCAGTGGGTAGATGCCATACTTGCTTGTTACCTGTCTTGTATACTGGTAAAGCTCGTTTCCCGGCGCAAAAACGCGAGACCAATTTGCGTTTTGTTCGAAGGAAAATGAATAGGTAAACGAGGTAATGTCGACAGCGATTCCCGGATAACGGTTGTCGCGCCAGGTTCCTCCCACATCCTTGCTTCGCTCAAGGATCAAGATATCTTTGATGCCATCGGCACGCAGCTGGATTGCCGCACCAATTCCAGAAATTCCCGCGCCGATGATAATGACTTCATGATCAGGAGTAACGCTGGGACGAGGGTTATGGATTGCAACAGCAGCCATATTCATGATGCAACCTCAACTATGGCGCTATCGCTAGCATTGACCGTTTGGGATGGGGCTTTGCCGACGTTATTGCTGGTCAGATACTTTTCCAGAATTCGGACGATGGTAGGGAAGTCCTGCTTTGCCTCTGGTAGCAAAAAGGTGAATACGGGCCACACGTGCGGCATATCATCGCGCTCCAGAACCTGCACGGGCACCCCCGCATCTCGCGCGCATTGTGCTGCTGCATGGGTATCGTCGCGCAGACACTCTTCGCTACTGACAGTGAAAAGTAGAGGGGGCAAGCCGGTGAAATCCGCGGTGATTGGTGAGGCATACGGGTGAGCGGGGTCCGCGCCGGCCAGATAGATATCCGTTGCCACCTCAATCATGCCATGGGAAAGCATGGTATCGCTGTCGCTATTCGCCTGTCTGGACATCAGGGTGCCTCGCGCATCCGATGCCGGCGAAATGGCGAGGGCGCAAGCCGGCATTTTCAGCAGCTGATCACGGGCACGCAGCAATGTGACTAACGTCAGGTTGCCTCCCGCAGAGTCTCCCGCAATGACCACAGGGCGAGGGTCTGCGATCAGTTCACGATACACATTAAAGGCGTCATCCGTTGCTGCCGGGAAGGGGTGCTCAGGGGCTAGTCGGTAATCCGGAAGAAAGACCCGCGCATTCAGGGCGTGAGCCAAACGGCCACAAAAGTGGTGATAGGTATCAAGCCGCCCGCCGATGAAGGCGCCACCATGCAGGTAGAGTATGGTGATTTGTGGGTCTGCGGTGCCTAGCCAGTGGCCAGCTATTCCTGCAACCTTGCCTCGCTTGAGTCGCACTCCGCGTGGCAGCAGAGAGGGGGCCAAAGGCGCGTTCATCACCCTGCGAAGATGTCTTACCAGTTTGTCCGGGTCGCGTATATCACGCTTCATGCCGGCGCGAAAAAGTAGCTTCAAAATTGTTGTAGGAATGGAGGCCATATTGAATTCCTTGCGTGTTTCGTTTCCACTAATGCGGTTTAATCAGCCAGCATTCTGTAAGCTTCGCCAATCGCGCGGGCGTATAGTCGTGGCGTCAGGCGTTTCAACCGCCAGGCAAGCCGGCCGTCAATTTGTGGCAGCATGTAAAGCTCACCTCGATCAAGGGCACTGAGGGTCTGTCGGGCCACCTGGTCGGCGTTGGTGAGGGCATAGCGGGTCATCGCTGAACGGGCAAAGTCACGGCGACGTTCAGGCAGGCGCCCATTCTCGACGATATTGGTCGGGACCACGGTTGGGCACAGGGCCGTGATTTTTACGCCGGTTCCGGTCAGTTCAGAAGACAGCGTTTCGGACAGGGCCAGTACCCCTGCCTTGGTGACGTTGTAGGCGGCCATTTCCGGGGCGGACCCGAATGCGGCAGCAGAGGCCACATTGATGATGCCTCCATAGCCCAGATCGCGAAGCTGAGGGGCAAAATAATGGCAGCCGTGAATAACTCCCCATAGATTGACGTTCATGCACCAGTGCCAATCTTCAAGTGACACCTCGCCGATTGGGCCACCGAGGCCGACGCCGGCGTTGTTGATTACCAGGGTTACCGGCCTGCCGAGCAAAGGCTCGGCATTTTCCGCCAGGTATGCCATCTGTTTTTCATCGCCGACATCACACCCCAGGGCTACCGCGTGAGTACCGAGTGCTCGCAGGCTGATCGCCACCTGTTCGGCGCGCTCTTCATTGATATCGACACACAGTACCGAACCGCCTCGACGGGCAACTTCGTAAGCAAAGCTACGACCGATGCCGCTACCCGCCCCGGTGATGACAGCTGCCGCCTGAGTTGACGGGTGCAAGGGTTTCTTTTTCATGCCTGCCCCCATGCGGGTTCAGGTTGTGGCGTTTCGAATGTACCGTGTACATTGTTGGCTCGGTGGTCTCTGAGCGCTTGATAGGCCTTATGAGGGTCGCCAGTTCTTTCGTAGGCGCGTTTCCAGATCCGGATTACATCACGGTTATCGTCATCCCACGGGTGGAAAGTGGGGGAGAAATAGGGGGGCACGCCAGCGAGTACCTTGGAAAGAATGCCGGGACGCCAGAACAGGACTTTGGTCATTTTGGCGGCGGACCACAAATTCAGAATTTGACGATCCTTGTAGAGCAGATAGGTCTGGTTGCCGATCATAATGGGGAAGCCCAGGGCAATGGCCAGTAGCATGCCACTGATACGCAGTCGGTAACTGCGGTAGCCACCACCACTGGCATCGACGAAGACGTCATAACTGACGCTCTTGTGCTCGGTTTCTTCGACAAAGTGCCAGTAGAGCATGGCACGCAAATCCGGGTGGGTTTCGTCAAACAGCTCCGGGTGCTCAAGCAGTACCGAGGAAATAATGGCCGTGAAATGTTCAAACGCCGCTGCGATGGAGCTCTGCATATCGTCACTGAGGCGGTGTTGGAGTTGCTTACGGATCAGCTTGAACACGCCTTCAACCTTGTCGATGGGAACCCCGTGTTGCACGCCGATGGCGTTCATTTCATCGTGCTCACGAGCATGAATGCGCTCCTGACGAATGAATTCTTTAGCTGCGTTCAGCACTTCTGGATCGTCAAGCTTGCCAAGCTGCCGTCTTGCAGAATTCATCACCCAGCGTTCACCGTCGGGGACGGCGGCGAGAATGGCATTCATCCAGTGAGTGGACCACGGGTCGTTGCGAAACCAGTGGCGAGCCACGTTTTCGATGTTCATGGGAAAGTGAATGTCACGGGTTACAACCTCGTCGTAACCAATCTTGCGGTTTGCCAGAGCCATTGGATCGCTCCCAAGTAAAGTGCATTCATTGGACTTTATTTGTATGACCAACCAAATTCAAGATTATAAGGTAGACAGCGTGTTTTTATCTGTATAGATCGAATAGTGCCATCGGCCAGGAAGGCTGGGCCGACTTTAAAAGGAATGCTAGAATCAAAGGCTTATAGTATGGGAGTGGCTTGTGGGAAGAAAGAAAAATCAGGTAACACCGGTAGCGCAAGCGGATCGAGAGTTTGTGCTCGGTGCTGCGGCACGTCTATTTCGTCAAAAGGGGTTCGATAAAACCACCGTTAAAGAAATTGCCGAAGCTTGTGACATGTTGCCTGGCAGCCTGCATTACCGTTATCCCTCCAAGGAAAGCATCCTGGTAGACCTGATGCGTCTTGCGCTTGAGCAAGCCTCCACAGCTTTGTCTGAGGCTATTCGGGGGGAGAGTGAACCACTTGAGCAGTTGCGTCAGGGCATTAATGCTCACCTTGAGTTACTGGTCGGCGGTTCGGATATGGTCTATGTGCTCCTTTTTGAATGGCGCTCCTTGCAGGGCCAGTCACGCAAGGAAATGATTGATCTACGAGACAGATACGAACTTCTTTGGTCTGCTATGATCCAATCCTTGTCCTCTCAAAACCTGATTCGTGCGGATGTAGATCGTGACCTTTTGCGCCTTATCGGCTTGGGAGCGTTAAATTGGGTCGCAACATGGTTTAACGAGGGCGGGCGGTATACCGTAAAAGATATCGGTGACTTTGTGTGGGTGGTAATTAAAGACGGTGTGCTCAAGCGCTAGACGATCTATTGAATGAGAAGTCATGACCAGCGCTGATTGCTGACTGTCAGCACGGCTTATGTGCCCGTCCTTTGTCTGTACTGATCAGGAGTCTGACCAAACCAGCGTTTAAACGCCCGTCTGAAGCTGGCAGTGTCATGATAATTCAACAGTGTAGCGGTTGCTTCGACCGAGAGCTGACTCTCGCACAAATAGCTTGCTGCTTGCCTGGATAGCACTTCATCGCGAATCTTTCTGAAGCTGCTGTTTTCTTTCTTGAGCTTCCGTGCAAGGGTGCGTTTGCTCATGAAGAGGGAGGCGGCGGCTTCATCTTCACTCAGTGTCCCGGGTGGTCGGGAAAGCATCATTTTCTGTAGCCGAGTCCGATAGTCCGGTTCAGGGTTCTGAAGGCGCGCAAGCATGGATTCGCACTGCTGAAAGGCCAGATGATAGCTTTCATGATTGGCTGATGCGTTCGGCTTTCGACATAACTCCATTGCTAATTTTAGTTTGAAGTGATTGCAGTCGAAGTAAACTTTGCCTGGTAAATACTCCCGGTACATGTCCTGGTAGACGGGGGCTGGATGGGGGAAATGAACCTCTGATTCATACAATGGGCGACCTACGATGAACTCGCCAATTTCAAAAAAAGCCTTGATCACAGTATCTGCCAAGCAGCGCTCCACGTCGTTGTCCATCGCTACCTGAAAGCTCACAACACATTCCAGATAATCCTCAGTGTTTTGCAAGTTCACCTGAATAAAGCTTGCTCGCGTAGGCAGGAAAGTGTGAACGGCTTGCAGCGCGGTATAAAGGTCGGGGCTGCTGTTAGCAACAAAGCCCATCACCCCATGGGTTGCCGGGGTGAGGCGCCTGCCCAACCGCAAGCCGAACTCTGGTTTACCGGATAGATCCAAAGCATTACGCAAGATCTGGATCTGTTGGGTTGCGGTGAGTCGACTCTCATCTTTGAGTAATTGCGTAACATCCACATCTGTGTTGCGCAGGAGTCGGGGCAGCCCTCGTGCACTCAGACCAAGTTCACGGGCGATAAGGCGTGAGTAGTTCGATGGGATATCAGCATCCACGCTTTGCAAGCTATCACTCTGCGTAGTTATTGCCATTAGCCTCTCCTCGGAAAGTCATTACTGTCTTTAAATGTCCCTGTCCTGTCAAGAAATGTCCTCGCTGGCATGCCGCTATATAGCCAATCTTCAGGTTAGACATAAATACTAGGAGACGCGCTGTGGGAAAAATTATCTTTATTGAACATGACGATACCGAGCATGTGACGGAATTCAGGGCGGGTTCTACGCTTATGCAAGTTGCGGTTGATAACGCCGTGCCAGGTATCGATGGTGATTGTGGCGGCGAGTGCGCCTGTGGTACCTGCCACATGATTGTTGCCGATGAGTGGTTCGGCAATACCGGAACGGTTGGTGACGCGGAAGAACAGATGCTGTCCATGACCCCGGAGCGGGCGAGAACCTCGCGTCTGGGCTGCCAGGTAGAAATTACTGAGGCGATGGACGGTATGACCGTGCATTTGCCCGAATTCCAGATGTAATCAGGGATAAAGCTATGTCAACAAAAACAAGCTCAAGCAATAGTTTGCAGACCAAGGTTTTCAACGTTTCGTCGAAAGTGGTGCCAATGCATTTTCAGATTAAAACCATGAAAATGTTGATGAAGGCAAAGAGAAAGGCCGTGGGTTCTCGCTCCACACAAATGGAGTTTGTCGAAACTCCCCTGCCTGATGTTAGCACCTTGGCACTGGAAGATATCGACACCAGCAACCCTTTTCTATATCGACAAGATCAGTGGCGCGCCTATTTTAAGCGGTTACGAGATGAAGCTCCGGTACATTACCAGAAGAACAGTCCATTCGGGCCTTTCTGGTCAATAACGCGCTATGAAGATATTTTGTTCGTCGACAAGAACCATGAACTGTTTTCCTCTGAGCCGCAAATTATTCTGGGTGATCCACCGGACGGACTATCGGTGGAAATGTTTATCGCCATGGATCCGCCCAAACATGATGTACAGCGCCGAGCGGTGCAGGGCGTCGTTGCTCCGAAAAACCTTAAAGAAATGGAAGGGCTGATTCGTTCTCGTGCGGCGGAAGTGCTAGACAGCTTGCCTCTGGATAAACCTTTCGATTGGGTGCCGGCGGTGTCCAAAGAACTGACTGGCCGTATGCTCGCTACGTTGCTGGATTTCCCTTATGAGGATCGTCACAAACTCGTTGAATGGTCTGATCGTTTGTCTGGCGCGGCATCCGCCACGGGTGGAGAATTTACCGACGAAGATGTCATGTTTGATGACGCGGCAGATATGGCGAGGGCGTTCTCCAGGCTGTGGCGAGACAAGGAGGCGCGACGTGCTTCCGGCGAAGAACCCGGTTTCGATTTGATCAGTATGCTGCAGAGCAACGACGATACAAAAGACCTTATCAATCGACCGATGGAGTTTATCGGGAATCTGGCTCTGCTTATCGTTGGCGGCAATGACACCACAAGGAATTCCATGAGTGGTGGTGTTTTGGCCTTGAATCAATTCCCCGAGGAATTCTCCAAGCTGAAGGCGAATCCGGAACTGATTCCTAACATGGTTTCGGAAATCATTCGTTGGCAAACTCCACTGGCCAACATGCGTAGGGTGGCGACACAGGATGTAGAACTTCGTGGCCAGACCATCAAGAAAGGCGACCGGGTGTTAATGTGGTATGCCTCGGGTAATCGGGACGAACGCAAGTTTGATAACCCCGACCAACTCATTATTGATCGCAAGGACGCACGGAACCATATTTCTTTTGGCTACGGTATTCATCGTTGTATGGGTAACCGCTTGGCCGAACTGCAATTGCGCATTTTGTGGGAAGAGCTGCTCAAGCGCTTCGAGAATATCGAAGTGGTTGGTGACCCGGAGCGTGTACAGTCCAACTTCGTGCGCGGCTATTCCAAGTTGATGGTCAAACTGACGGAAAAAAATTAATGAAAGGTTTGACCGGACTGGCGACTGAAAAATTCGATTATATCGTTGTGGGGGCTGGGTCGGCAGGGTGTGCGGTAGCCAATCGTTTGTCTGAGAGTGGCCTCTATACGGTGTTGCTACTCGAAGCCGGGCCAGAGAGTCGCCGCAACCCTTTCGTCAGCACGCCTCTTGGATTTTTGCAGTTGATGTTCAGTCGCCGTTTCAACTGGCAGTTCTATACTGAGCCACAGCGGCACATGTACGGTCGTTCATTGTTCCAGCCGCGGGGCAAGATGCTTGGCGGTTCGAGTGGGATTAACGCCCAAGTCTATATCCGTGGTCACGCCAGAGACTACGACGAGTGGGCACGGCAGGGGTGTAACGGTTGGTCATACGCCGAGGTGCTGCCGTATTTTCGTAAGTCAGAACATTACGAGCCTGAGATGGTGCCGGATACAGAAGGGTTCCATGGTCAGGATGGCCCTCTCAATGTGGCGGAGCGGCGTTATACCAACCCGTTGAGTACGGCGTTTGTCGAGGCCGCAGTACAGGCGGGGTATCGGCGTAATCGGGATTTCAACGGTCCTGATCAGGAAGGTGTCGGTTATTACTACGCCTACCAGAAAGACGGCTCCCGTTGCAGTAATGCGCGTGCTTATCTTGAGCCTGCGGCGGGGCGATCTAACTTGACCATTTGCAGCGATGCACATGTTACCCGCGTGCTATTTGAGGGTGCTCGAGCTATTGGTGTCGAGTATCGTCACGCAAAGCGTTTGGTTAGAGCGCATGCCAGACGGGAGGTTGTCCTCTGCGGTGGTGCATTCAATTCGCCGCAACTGCTTATGTTGTCAGGCATCGGTCCCCGCGAGGAACTTGCTCGGCATGGCATTGAGCTACGTCATGCACTGGAGGGGGTGGGGCGCAATCTCCAGGACCATATTGATGTTTTCGTCCGGGTCAAGGCACGCAGCCGCCATAGTATCTCGATGCACCCCAGCTACTGGTTGAACGGTGCGTGGGCCTTGCTGCAATACCTATGGGGCCGTCGCGGAGCACTGTCGAGCAACGGCGCTGAGGCCGGTGCGTTTATCTGTTCCCGGCCAGAGTTGCCGATGCCCGATCTGCAATTGCATTTCGGGCCAATGCTATACGCCGATCACGGACGTGACATAAGAACCGCGATGAGCGGTTATGGCTACATAGTGATGCTCTATGGGCTCAGGCCTTTGTCCCGTGGCCGTATTGGTTTACACAGTGCCGATCCTCTGGCAGCCCCGTTGATTGATCCCAACTATATGGCTGAACCTGCCGATGTCGAGCAGCTCGTTCGTGGGGTAAGGATTGTTCGTAAGATATTGATGCAGCGTGCATTTTATGAGCACCAGGACGTAGAGCTTTCACCAAGCCAGTCCGTACAGGAGGACGTCGATCTCGCCGACTGGGTGCGTCGCAACGGCGAATCGGCATATCACCCGGTCGGCACCTGCAAGATGGGGAGGGGGCCGATGGCTGTGGTGGATTCCCGACTTCGTGTGCACGGTTTGCAATCGTTGCGGGTGGTTGATGCTTCCATCATGCCAACACTGGTTGGTGGGAATACTAATCAGCCGGCGACCATGATCGGTGAGAAAGGCGCTGCGATGATTCTTGAGGACGCCGCGATGACAGGCGGTCAGGCATGATGTTCTTAGTTCGCTGGATATTACAGGTTCTTTTTCTTCACTAAGTTTTTGGTAAGTGGATAACTCGGTTACAGGACACATAGAAAGAGACAAGATATGACCAACAAAAAGAAAGAGACCACTGTCATCATTGGTGGTGGACACGCAGCAGGAACACTTCTGACCGCCTTGCTGCAAAAAAAATACCCAAACGAAGTGGTCTTGGTGAGCGAAGAGCCGCACCCTCCCTACCAGCGGCCGCCCTTGTCCAAGACTTATCTGGCGGGGGAGGTTGATCAGACGTCGTTATACCTTAAATCGCCCTCTGTCTACGAGAATGCGGGGCAGCAATTACGACTCGGCGTGCGCGTAGAACAGATTAACAGAGACGACAAAAACCTCATTTTGTCAGATCAGAGCACCTTGCAGTACGACCGACTGGTCTTGGCCACTGGCTCACATGTTCGCCGCCTTAACGCGCCGGGCTCAGAATTGAAAGGCATTCATTATCTGCATGATATCGCGGACACGGATGCCCTGCGTAGTGAGTTAGCACCCGGTAAACGCCTGGTCATCGTGGGGGGCGGCTATATCGGACTTGAAGTAGCAGCCAGTGCGACCAAGCAGGGTGTTAATGTTACCGTCCTGGAAGCTGCTGATCGACTGATGCAGCGTGTTACGGGGCCAGAAATTTCAGAGTTTTTCTACGCCAAACACACGGATGCCGGCGTTGATGTGCGCCTGGACACGGCCGTAACCGGTTTTGAATCAGACGGTAAGGGGCGTGTCTCTGGCGTCACCTTGGCCGCTGGGGGCAGGGTGTCAGCGGATATTGTGCTTGTCTCAATTGGTGTAGTACCGGAAACAGCCTTGGCTGAGCATGCTGGCCTGCTATGTGATGACGGCATTGTCGTTGATGAATTTACTCGCACTGATGATCCAGACATTCTGGCAATCGGCGATTGTACCCGCCACCGGAATCTATTCTTCGAAAAGAGGCAGCGCCTTGAATCTGTGGCTAACGCTGTGGATCAAGCGCGTACGGCGGCGGCGACTCTTATGGGCGAGGAGAAGCCCTACGATAGCGCCCCCTGGTTCTGGTCGAACCAGTATGACGTTCGCCTGCAGATGGTAGGGTTGTCGCAGAATCATGACCAGCGCGTACTACGTGGCAACATCACTGACAAGGAATTTGCAGTTTTCTATCTATGCGAGGGGTGCGTCATTGCTGTTGATGCAGTCAATCTGCCTATTGCTTTCATGGTGGGTAAGAAGCTGGTGCAGCAACGCAAAAGCATCAGCGCTAAAGCATTGCGTGATCTTAATTTTGAACTGAAGTCTTTAATCTGAAGTACTGAATTAATTGTTATCTGTAACCGGTCTTAATGACGAAGTGTGTCAATGAAGTTCGTACTTTCGTCCAAGTGTATCCAACTGAAAACGCGGTTTTAGTATAGCTTATGGTGTAGCTAGCCTTACATCCCTTATCCAAAGCAGCAAAAACAGCTGCAAACACACCTGTGCATCATCGGTTATGCTGTCAGAGTTACTCATAATCCTAGAATAAGGAAACTGATATGCGGGTGGCGGTTAAGCTAAGAAAATACTCCATGCTTAGCCCTCAAAAGCAATATCCGTACCTGTTCGGCATCATGGCTGGTTTTGCACATCTCCAGCGGTGAGGATCCATTAAAGATACGCCTCGGTGTACTTAGCCAAGTGACGGCCTCATTCTTATTGCCATCAAAAACGTCTAAGGCCGTAATAAGGTTGTTTGCAATCCGGATGATTGCCTCTCCCTCCGCGGGGGATAAACCGGTGCCTTTTGTGGGGATCGATTTGGAGGTTTTATCAGAGTGGAGCACGCTTACAATTTTGTCATCTTCTACTCTAATGAGGTCAGCCATTCTGGTAATGATAGAGGCATCCAGTCCTGAAAGGACCAGATTTTCTCGCTCCTTGCTGTTAATCGGTAAATCAAGAAGAGGCCATACCTGATCATTTCTGAGTTTCTTTTCCATGATGTTTCTCCATTTTTGCGCATCCTTCATTCCCTGAAGAGATGTGTAGTAGTTCCTAAGTGAGTTGCTATTGTCAAACTGTTCCCTGTACCAATCAGCGAACGATTCTATAGAAGGGATAGCATTTTTTTCGATAATGATTGAGCAGCCTTTAACCATGACAAATGGGCGCAATGAATATGCGTTATGTGATTGGCACCACTCATTTGATGGCTTCATGGATTCTAGGTCGATCTGATCAAGGGGAGAGTTGAAATCTGTATAAATAGACATTCTTCCATTTTGAATCGAAATTTTGATTTTCTGAGTAGTCACGGGGGGAACGTTAGGAAGTGATTTAACATGGTTGGGCCGATAATTTTTCAATACCAGTTTATAATCGGCATCCCGTATTAACGTAAGATATCGAAGCAAATCACAGAATACCTGCTCTATGGCCATTGAGCGATAATACCTGGCCATTCTATAACCAAATTTATACAGCGAGTCATTGTGTGAAATAAGAGGTGGGCTATAGTTCATTTCAGGGAAATAGTAGCGATCAAGGAGCGGGTAATTGTTCAGATCTACACCTATCGAAAAGCGATCATCCGATAAGGAGTTAACAACCAAACTCAACGCGCCACAAATGGGGCAGATCCCGTCATCCCAGCTATGCCCTCGGTAATTGCCGATTCTGCACTCTTCATGGTCGGTATTGGTGAATATCCAGTCGATGATTTTGAGAAGGGTTTTGCAGTCCTCCGTTACATGACTACGTTTGGGTTCTATGGTGCCGCCAGGAAAGCCTGACATACCTGCTATAACCCAGTAGCCAAATGGGACTCCCTTCGAGTCGATTTGGACGACAGGACCGGTTTTGGACTTGATTGGGATGTAGTCTATATAAGGAGCAGGGGGCTTTCCCGGAGAGCTCATCAGGTCCCAGGCCGGCGTTATCGCATCAGCGATATTGGATAGCGACCATGACGGACAGGTATATTCTCGAGGTATCACGCGATTATCATAAAAAACCAGCCTGTATGCGCCATCCTGCTGCTGATGTTCAGCAATTGATCTAAGGTCAGCAAAGGAGAAACGCCTAATTCTATCCCGTTCTGATATCGAATCCTCATCCATGTCATCGATACTGGGTATTCCGCATGTGGGACAGGGGTTGCGAGGCAGCGATTTGATGTTGGGCCAGTACTTACCACAGTCCGGACATTTTTCTTCAAATGGAATGTTATGGATTGGACAGCGTGTGAGCCAAGGCAGGGAATAATACTCTGTGTGAAACAGCGACTTTGCACAAATTGGACATTGGCGAGGCGCTTCATCCGAGAAGGGAAAAAGGGAGGTTCCCATGTTTTGCTTATCGACCAGCCATGAGTAGATATTCAATGGCGTCATTGAGTTTGCCACTTTTTTGAATCGGGCTAATGGTACGCCGGAATTGTGCACCAGGGCTCGCCGAATCGTTGCGTAAGCACTTTCTTCTGGGTGTCGAAAATAGCTTCCCGTATTCAATGTCATGTCAATCCCCCCTCTTTTTAACCAGGTCGGGAAGAATCCCTGAAATATGCAGGCATTCATGGATGTGTTCTGGTTCGTAATTGCGATGTCCGCAGCGGGGTAGCACGTCGCAGAGGAGCGTGTTCACAGTAGAGATGAAATATTGCATTCCCCAATATTGGATACCTAGCCCTTGGGTATGCGCCACAAACGCGGACCATAAATCCTTGGCCATATCGGCAAGCGCCCAACCATCGGCCATGGTGTCGGGCAAAAAGTACTCAGCATAGGTAGGACCTTGTGCGGGATATCGGAGAATGTCGTATTGTTGCAGGCAATCGCGGACATCGCCCTCTGACCGTAGCCCTTTAAATTTGATGTGCTGGCGAAAAAAGCGCCCATAGATATGGGTGTAGTGCGGATTTTCCAGGGTTTCGAGTAGCCCACGGCAGTCGGGGTAACTTCCGATAAATACCGTCGTCAAATCCAGGTGATATCGTTCAGAGCGGTCATACAGTTCAGCAAACGCATCGAGTTGAAATGGTGACAGACGTTGAAACTCATCGATAATAAGGAGGGCAGCATCGGATCCGGAATCCGAGGATTGATCCAGAATATAACTGAAATACATTTCGCTTAACGTATCCGCCGTGTCGCCTTTGGTGATATGTAAATCCGCAGCCAAGCACAGGTTGCGTAATACCATCCTGATGGTTGTCTGATCGCGACTGGGAATCGAGCTGTATAGCACGGGGATAGGTATGCCATTACGGCCTTTAATAGGATCCAGCTCAATACTTCTGGCCACTGAGGTTTTACCCGCGCGTGAAGCGCCAGTAATCACCATGCCTGGCTGCCGGGTATAAATGCATCGTGTGATGCTCTCTCGCACGAAATGCATCGCGGGAGTGGGTATCAGAAACTCGCGGGGCCGGAATATGGGATGCGTGTAATGCGTGAGATCGTCTGCGCGGCTTTCCATGCTAATGCCTCCTGTCGGCTAAACTGACACTCCATTTGAAGCCCGAGGATTTCGATCGGGCCTCGTCCTGATAGAGATTGATGCCTCGTCTTTCCGGGTCGTACTCGCTGCAAATTCGGATGATTTGCTGCGCACAATAAGGGTGGTGTTTGTTATCGATTAATTGGCGCAAATAGCCCGCCATGATGTCCTTGCCGTGGAGCGCGTGCTTTTTGACGAGTTTCATGATGGTTTTTCGAGTCCGTATCGAATGCCGATACCCCTGCCATTCCAGGGGGGCATTGAGCTCGCCAAGCAAGACTCCGTCCTTCGTGATTGCTCGCACTTTTCGGATATCTCGTCTATTCACCGCGATGAGAATGGATTTGTCATTATTAGGGAGCTCAGAAAGACATGCGCCGGAATAGCGGGCATAGCAAAAATTCACAAAGGCATATCGAGATCGGTCAGTGGCTCTATGCACTGCGACGGAATGCGTCGTTGTCAGCGGCTCCCAGTGGTGTATGCCATCCAGCGGATCAAGGGGTCGACAGCTGAGGAAGCTCTCCTGGTGGAACCGAAGCAGCTCCAGGGGCGTTGAGCCGCCGAGCCGGGCGAGAGGCGTGACATTATGTGCTGTAATAGCCACCTCGAGGGCCTCCTCGAATGCCTGGTAGGTGATGACAGGCGGCTTATTCCTGTTCTTTCTCGCCTCATGAGCCGGATCAGTCGGGTAAGACCCTGTCGTCGATGGCAGCCGATGCACCAACCGCTTATTCAATCGTTGGAAGGCGAATTCCACTAAATGACGGGTCAAGGGGGAGGCGGGATGGCTATAGTTCGTGGTTGCACACAGTTTTTTGAGGAGCAGATCTTTCACGGTCAGCGCATAGTGGCTCATGGCGTTGTCAAACGCGTACTGCTTTGCGACCAGAAAGGAGGGGTTGTCCTGACTATTGGGTAGGCACGCCTCTACCTGATAACTCAAGCCCTCGTGCCGGAGGGACCATGGCTTCCAGGGGGTCAACAGGCGCTCAAACAACTCAAGGAGGTCATCCTGCGATGCGGTGTGCACTGGGTTGAGGACATAACTCAAAATACAGTCCGTTGCCTTGTCGATCATCACGACGAGAGTCGCTCGGGCTGTACGTAACGGAATGAACTTGTTATTCAGATCGAGAATTAGCTTCCCCTGGAAATCAATGAGATGCTCGTCAATCTGAACCTCATCCAGCGCCCGTCGACCAAACTCACTCCCTACGATCACTGACGCGCGTTGGCGTGTGATCAGCTTTTGGTTGGCTAATTCCAGGCGACGACGATGAAGGTACTTGCGAACGCTTTCATAGGCGCACTTCTCCGTAGTGTAGGGATAAACGTCTTTGGGCCAGCAAGCTTCCTCTAATACCCGCTTGAATTCCCCATGGAGGCCAGCGGGGGTGAGTCGTTGCCCAGCAATCGTCTCTCGAACGGCGTGCTCGATGGTCTTGTCCAGTCCCGCTTTGAGACCAGGCACTTCCCCCAGAAGGCGAGTGAAAGCCCCCGTGCCTCCACTGGGCTCATCCTCAGTGGGCAGGGGGGCGTTTCGCCGTTTCGTGACGAGATGCTTTCCAGGGATAAGCCCACCCAGCAGCGCAGGGGAGCTATCGCTCTCACTGGACAGACACCGATCCAGTAACTGACTGATCCGCCCAATGGATAAGCCGGTCTCCTTGGCAGCGTCGCGTAACGTGGCGCCTTGTAGTACCTGTTTGACGGCACGGCGATTGCGGTCGAAGCCTATCTTTGCCGCAGGCCTCAGGGGCTCAAGCACGGTGGGCCAGGTACGCATATCCTTTAGATCCGGGTTCAGAATCAGCTGTTCACGCCAGGGAATTTTCATAGGAAAGCACCGTGTCCACATTTAACGGCTCAATCCGCAGATCCGCCGTGATCACGCCCTGATGAAGCAGCCGAAACAGGGCCACTTCGGTGACAGGCGAAGGGACGGATTCCTGGGGTGGGAGCACGTCACCGACGGTGAGGTCATGGCCGGCGAGCAGCTGCTCCAGAATATCCTGTTCCCGATGCCGTGTTTCCAGGGACTTGAACCGCATCAGCACTTGAATGATGTGCAGCCAATGTCGGGCTTCAGGCTCTCTCTCGAAGATTTGCTCGTTGCTGACGGCGCTGAACTGCATGCCCTCGCGTCTAAAAAACCGTTCCAGAGGTTCCTGATCCTGTACCGGTATGGCACTCGCGGGTTTGACCTCGATTACCTGAGCTGGGCCAGAGCGTCGCCTGACATAAAAGTCAGGCGTATAGCGTCTGTTACCGACCCACAATCGAAATGGCTGCGGTACGAAATGCGTTACCTCAGGGTCCGCCTCCAGGAGACAGCAATACAAGTACTCGGCTGGGGAGTGGCATTCGCTGCTGTCGGCGGCGTGCTTGGGGAATTGTTGGTGAGAGAGGTTGGTAGCAATCTGAAACTGCTTACCAGCGCTGTGCTGCTGGGGGACCAGCTCGGTCTCAGGCCGGATCCTGAGGGAGTGGGCTCTTCCTGAGCGGTCGTGATGCATGGCGATACCTCCTGATCAGACTGATTTCAGTATAGGTATCGGGGGGAATCACTAAAAACTACGGTGTGCACCAGTTACCGGTAAATTGGTGCATCGCCGATTATTCCTTGGAAAGGTGGTCAAATTATGATCTATTGTGGGTCTGGAGGTAACGGATATACCTCCCGAACCGCACCATCCTATAAGGGCTGGAATGGTACAAAAAAAATGAGCGAGAACGGAATTCTGCATCCGCCGTGCCAACGGCTCTTCGATCCTCCTGAACCGCCAGGCGTGGATTACCCCGTACGTTTCGTCCAGATCCACTGGGATCGGCTGATCGCCAAGCGCCACCTCGTTCTCGAAACCACTGACCTACATCAGGCGTATCTGCTCAAGCCTGAGGTGGTGAAACTCCTGGATGCACAGAAGAACACGACGCATCGATTGATCATGGATCTGTTGTGGGGAACCGGGGGCAGGGTGTCTGAAATTTTGGGACTGAAGCCAAGCAGCTTCATTGAAGACGGTTACGGGTTCGGAGTGATTCTGAGGACCTTGAAGCAGGGCAGGGGACGGCCCACAAAGCGGTCACTGCATCGATCCCCCAAGCGTTACATCCCTATAGAAGATCCCTTACTTCAAGACCGGGTGCAGAGCTACCTCTGGTCCGGTAAGTTCAAAAAAGACGAACGCATCTTCAAGATGGCTCGGCAGACCGTAAACCGGCACATCAACGATCTTGTGGTCAGAATGGGTGGAGCGCCGTTTCCGATCAGCGCCCATACCTTTAGGCATTCGTTTGCCATTCACCTATTGCTCCATGGCCTGCCGCTCAAGTACGTTTCACAGCTGATGGGGCATCGAAGCATCGAAAGCACAGAGATATACACCAACGTCCTGACAGTGGACGGGGGGCATTTTTTAAAGGGTGTGGATTTTCACTAGAGAATAACAGTCATGACAGAGCGTAAGCTTCCTAAAAGCAGTAGCAGTCAGAATGTTGGGCATAGAGCAACTAGGGCCCTCGTCGCACAGCTACCTGATAACTGGAGAGAAAATCCTTTAGATGGAGATTCTGACTTCGGCATAGATTATGTGATTCAAGTTCTTAACGAGAACAGCGAGGCTTACTCTTCCTTTTTTTTGCAACTCAAAGGTACTGAGTCTATAGATTTGGTTGAGGGCGGGGATGAAATTTCCTTTTCAATGGACTCAACCACACTAAATTTCTATAACCACAATGAGCCCGCAACAATGCTTGCAATTGCGGACATGTCTTCTGCGAATAGACCTGCGGATTGCAAAATTTACTACAAATGGCTAGATGATGATTATCTAGAGGAATTAAAACAAAGAATTGCAGATCATCAAACTGTCAAAGTACGGATTCCAATTGCCCAAGTACTTAATGAAAATTTAGATGTCCTACCTTATATAAGAGAAAGAATAGATCTTAAAGCGGGTGTCGGGGCTTTGAGCAGGGTGGCTAAGACACATGGAAGAGTTCCGAATCAGGTTTTTAGTGACTTTGCAAATTATGCAGAAAAAAAGCCAGTCGCTTTTGATCTGGCAGATGACAAGTCTGGATCCCCCTGGATTGAGAATCCCAAAGGTTCAACCCCGGAATCATTGAGGGAAATTGACCTTCTTATCTCAAGTAACAAACTTGGTGAGGCTGTTGAATTAATCGAGAAAGAAAGGGAATCATCAAGTAACTACTCAGAACATGAGCTATCTGAATTAAAGTCACTCGAAGGTCGATTGCTAATATTGCAGGGTAGGGAAGAGGAAGGATCACAATTACTTCAGGAAGCTTTTTATAATTACGGTGAAGAAAGATACAAAATTCAGTATTATGAAAGCCTATTTTGTACGGATAAAATCTACGAAGAAGAAACACAAAAACAGCTTCTCGCTGATCTGTCACGGGACAATCTTAAAGAATGCATCATAAGGGCTAAATGTCTAGCAATCATGGCTGATGAATCAGCTCTTGATGAAATTGCTGACCATGATTATGACGAAACGTTAATTACTCGCTTGCTATTGCTCACCATTCTTGGCAATGAGGATTTGCTTGGAGAGCTATTAGAAAGTATTGACGTCGATAAATTCAATAAAAAACAGCGTTATACGTATAATTGCCTAGCTGCAAGATTTTATTTTTCTAAAGGGGTATCCCCGCATTCAGATGAAAGTAATGGCGAAAGGCTACTGGCTCCTGCATGGGGGTACAACGACTTTGATTATCAATCACTCGAGATCTCACTTGGGCATACGCGAAACGCTTTGAAATTAGCAGCAGAGCTCGGCTATCCATACGACATATCCGTAGTAATAGATTTTGCTGGCCCTCTGTTTTCATTTTTCTCAGTTGCCGATGAGCTTATTGACTTTGTGACAAATATCGGAAGTGAAAGTGAACGCTGGGCCCAAGCTGCCAGCCGGGTTTTGCCACTTTTTTTCAATTCGGGGGATTATGAGGGGGTTATCAAAATTCTTGACGCAAAAGATCACGAAGATCCGGAATCAGTATGGATGCGCATTGCCTCAAAGTATTACCTTGGCGCGAAACGGGATGTTGTAAACCTCGTCAAAGAAAATAGAGGCATTATTAATGATGAGAACATGCTGGAGCCTGGTGCAATTTTATCGATGGGCGCCATGTGCGCATATGACATATTAGACAATGAGGCCGAAGTGGAATTTTTGGACTCGATTTCCAAATTAAGTAACGGCGCTGAAGTAACCATTGTTTATGATTTTGTTAAGGCTTCATCTCAGGGGCCATATTCAAAAGATATAGCCCTAAATGTTTTGATAGAAGAGTTTTTTAAAAGTGACTCTTTAATAATTGCTCAGCAGCTTGTCAGCTGCTTAGACAACAATAACTTGAAACATGCGGAAGTTGCCATTCATTGTTGTGACTTGATTTCTCAGGAAAGACGCCTTTCACCAAAAGAAACCAAAACGCTTGCGTTTTCTTATTTGAAAACTGAGCAGTGGGAAAAGCTCAAAAAAATCTGCGAAGATTTCGAGCCCCATCAGCAGAGCGACGAAGACGAGGACTTCTGGGCGCTAATGCTGTCTTCAGCTTATGATCGTCTTGGATCACCCCAGGAGGCGTTGAGCATTCTTGATGCCGCGATCAGGAAGAATCACTACTCAGGCCAAAGGGCCCAGTATTTCTGTGAACTGTGTATGAGGCTGGGCCTAACTGATACTGCGATTACAAAGATAGAGTCCCTATTAGAGGCTGACAATAAGGACAGTCTCACATCAATACTACGTACTTTAATCTTTGTTTATACATCCGAGCCTAAATACCATTCAAAAATTCCTGCTGTTATCAGAAGGCTCTCATCAACAGTAGATCAAGAAAATGAACAAGAAGAGGCTTCTTTCTTATTTACGTGCGTTAATTTGATGCAAATGGGAATTGTTAGAGAGAATGACCCATTGATCCCTTCGTTTCAGAAACGTGCCAATGATTTTTTTGAACGTTTCCCCGAGTCTGCCTTTTTCCGGCGTATTGAGTTTGACGATTCTAATCCTTCTAGCGTCATAGACCAAGTCAAGATGCTTACAGGTATAACAGATGAAAAAAACGCTGAAAGGATTAAAGTTAGGCGTCAGATAAGATCCAGAAAGCTACCGGTTCCATACTTTATGCTTAATCGCTTTCTGCCTGATGTTCAGGACTTATTTTCAGCCTGGTCAAGGCAAATAAGTTACGCTGAATGCACCTCCGAATATAAGATTTTTAGAAGCCGGAACAATAGAATAACACTTGGTGAGCATTTCAAAAGAAAGAATAAGGTTTTATTCGACCAAACATCTCTTCTGGTTTTGTCTGATATCGGCATTCTTGATCTCGTTCTAGACTCGATGCCTGGAATTTTCATGATAAGAGATGACTATGAACAAATAATTGAGTTGGCTCACCCGATTTTTGGGTCTTTAAGCTCATGGCTACCTGAAAAAATAAAGGCTTCACTATCCAAAAGGCTAGGGAGAATTACCTTCTTGGCCTTGCCAGACGAAGCAATTAACCTTCCTGATAATATAGCTTCCCTCATTGAACAAGATGATTTGCTTTTTTGTACTGACGATTACTTTGTCTCATTATTCGTCAACAAAAACGACTATACGATCAACTCTGATGACATTCTTTTATATTTGGTAGAAACACGAACGATTGACGAATCCCAGTTCTTTGATGCGTATACATCACTGTGCAATCTTGGAATGGAAAATATCACTCCTTGCCTGCAAACCCTACATTTACTAACTGATTTCTATATTTCGGAAGTCAGATCTGGCAATCAGGATAAAGAACTTGCCAAGGGCTTCCTTTCTGTAATAGATGCGGCAACGTCCCAACTATATTCAGATCAAGCCGTCATTGAATGGTATGCATCATTCTTCTCAATCTACCTCAATCAAGGTAAACAAGCCGAATCTGCAACATCCCTTTATGGTTTGGTGGTGCGCATGCTTTTTCGTCTTCAACGCATTAGTAGAGACGAAGCATTGGCGCGATGGTTCGTTCATGCTTGCCATGCAACTGACTATAAAGAGATGAGTGAATTTTTGAAATGTGGTATTTGGCAACACGAATACTTTAGTGTTGTAAAAGACTTGTACGGCCAGGACTGGAACAAAAACCGATTCTTCTATTTTGTGTCCAAAGTTATTTGCGAACGATCCGAGATTGAGTCTTCCGACATATTTGACAAGGTACGCTTATCTGTTGTTGAAGGAACAAATGATTCTGAATTATTGGTGAGGGTGTATACCCAGACCGTTTTACGTACACGGCTAAACGAAGAAAATCAGGCTAGTACTAATTGAGGTTTTTAAGTGCATCAATAATTTGCTCTTCCGGAGGGTCTTCATAAATCAAAGTCGTCGATGGATTTACATGCCCAGCGATTTTCTGGGCAATTTTCACCGATTTTTTTTGCTTATGTATCACATCAGTAATCAAAGTTCTGCGCCCGCTGTGAGAGCTGGCTTTTTCGATTCTCGCCCATCCATTAAGTATCAATTTCATATGTTCTTGGATTGTGTTGGGAGAGTAGGGGCCACCTTTCTGAGAAACAAACAAAGGGGAGGAGGGCTTTAGGCTTCCTACTGAATCAAGCCTTAATTGCAAATAATCAATGAGTGATTGCCTAAGCGCCAAATCTACCAATGGTAGATCTCTGGACTTTCCCTTGTGCTTGCGTACAGGAGGGTAAAAATCCTCAGGGTTAACAGAAACACCTGCCTTTGCGAGTTTTTCCACCTGTCGAATGACCTGGTCAAATCTTGATACATCAAAGCTAACGGTCTTACGGTCGTAGTGGGATCTTGAGCGGCCCATCGCATCAGCCCCCTTGGTATATGCCGCAGGTAGACTCATCACTTCCAGAAGCTCCAAACTGGTGCCCGACGGGTTGAGTCTTGCAACCTCCTTCACCTGAAGGAGAGCTATCTCCTGCGCTCGAAGCCCCAGCTTGAAGCTGATTTGCATGATCGCTGTGTTCTTTTCGGGGTGCCGATGATGCTGAATCACGTCGAACACGTGGTCTTGTTGTTCAGCAGTGAGGGCCCGCGCCTGACCTGATTTGGGCATAGATCACCTAGAATAGGGTGAAAAACATAATCCGTAATAATGATATTTTAACGGATTATTGGTCGGAATGGGACTCCCAGGGGGCACATCCAGAGCCGCTAAAGGCAAATAGCTACAACCATCAGCAACCAATCCCAACCCGCATCAGCCATAGCCATCTTGTTCTAGAACAAAACAGATGGGTCGCGCAGAACGCGATCAGCCTGGCAGATCCCGTCACGCCAACGCAGCAATCACATCCTGTCTTGCCAGTGGGTAGGCCCCGACCGATTCACTCTTTGGGTTTTCAGCCAGACTTGAGCTGCCATGCATTAGGACAGAGGGCAGGAGAAGAGGCCCCAGAGCAGTGCGACGACTTTAGGGCTTTACGTGGATGTTACGACGACTTTAGGCCTTCAGTTGTAAGTTTAGCCCTTGTCTTGAAATAGTTTAGATCTTTAGTTGGTCGGCCAGCTGGCATGACCCACTGAATCATCTCAAACAGTTAATTTAACATAATATACATTATGCGTAGTTATTGATGGTTAATCAGGGCAGGCATTCACCCTGTGGTCTTCTCTATGGCACTATCTCTACATACCAAGGATTGGCCAAGGCTGTTTATGCCTATTTATCTCAAGTACCTCATTACTGCCGCCATTGTCGTGGCAGTCTCTGAAATTGCCAGGCACAGCGACCGTGTCGGCGCATTGATTGCGTCGCTTCCCATGGTCTCGTTACTCGTCATGTTCTGGTTGTATCTGGATAACCAGCCCCAGGACAAGATCGCCAATCACGCCTGGTACAGCTTCTGGTATGTGATACCGACACTGCCCATGTTTGCTCTTTTTCCGATGATGATCAGCCGCTGGGGATTCTGGCTCGCCATGGGCACAGCCATAATCCTGACTATTTTCTGTTTTGTGGGCTTCGCACTGATTGTACGTTCATTTGGTGTCAGCCTGTTTTAGACAGGCTTCCATGCGCGTGAGCCTACGCTGACAACTGGCTGGGACAAAATGTCCACATTGAAAATGCGGCTTTACTATCGCCATTCGGCTTATAGCTAAATAGTATAGCCATATGGTCATATAGTCCCTGTAGCTTCTGATGTCGGGGCTGATTTCGAATAATGCTCAAGGGGCGATCAGCGCACAAAAACCCTTGATCTGTATCAAAAAGCGCCAGAGAAAGCCTGCTAGAGTCGCGGGCAGAATCAACCGGAAGGAAACGCACATGGAAAACGCTGTTGCTTCGCCACCCTACAACTACAGGGTTGTCCGGCAATTCACCATCATGTCGGTGGTGTGGGGTATTGTCGGGATGCTGGTCGGCGTGATTATCGCTGCCCAGTTGGCCTGGCCTGCCCTGAATTTCGAAATTCCCTGGCTCACCTTTGGCCGTCTGCGGCCATTGCACACCAATGCGGTGATTTTCGCCTTTGGTGGCTGTGCGCTGATGGGCACCTCGTATTACGTGGTACAGCGGACCTGTAATACGGTGCTGGCCTTTCCAAAACTGGCAGCCTTTACCTTCTGGGGCTGGCAGGCAGTGATTGTGGCCGCGGCCATTTCCCTGCCGCTGGGTTTCACCAGCGCCAAGGAATATGCCGAGCTGGAATGGCCGATCGATATCCTGATCACCCTGGTCTGGGTGGCCTACGCCATCGTTTTCTTCATGACGATTGCGCGCCGCAAACAGGCTCATATCTACGTGGCCAACTGGTTCTACGGCGCCTTCATCATTGCTGTGGCGCTGCTGCACGTGGTGAACAACCTGGAAGTGCCGGTTTCCGCCATGAAATCCTACTCTGTCTACTCCGGCGCCATCGATGCCATGGTGCAGTGGTGGTATGGCCATAACGCGGTGGGCTTCTTCCTGACCGCGGGCTTCCTGGGGATGATGTACTACTACATTCCGGTTCAGGCGCAACGCCCGGTGTATTCCTACCGGCTGTCCATCGTGCACTTCTGGGCACTGATTGCCGTATATATGTGGGCTGGCCCGCATCACCTGCACTACTCTTCCCTGCCTGACTGGGCACAGTCCGTGGGCATGGTGTTCTCTATTGTGCTGCTGGCCCCCAGCTGGGGCGGCATGATCAACGGCATGATGACCCTGTCCGGTGCCTGGCACAAACTGCGCACCGACCCGATTATCCGCTTCATGATTGTTGCCCTGTCCTTCTATGGCATGAGCACCTTTGAAGGCCCAATGATGTCCATCAAGACGGTGAATGCGCTCAGCCATAACACCGACTGGACTATCGGTCACGTGCATTCCGGTGCGCTGGGCTGGGTAGCCATGATCACCATTGGTGCCATCTACGTGATGATTCCTCGCCTCTTTGATCGCAAGCAGATGTACTCCGTAGGCTGGATCAATGCGCACTTCTGGCTCAGCACCATTGGTACGGTTCTGTATATCGCCTCCATGTGGGTGTCCGGCATCATGCAAGGCCTGATGTGGCGTGCGGTGAACACCGACGGCACCCTGACGTTCAACTTCGTTCAGGAGTTGGTGGAGCGCCAGCCGTTCTACATCATTCGTTTGCTGGGTGGGGTCATCTTCCTTGCCGGCATGGTGCTGATGGCGGTGAACGTCTACAAGACCATTCTTGGTAACCGCGATGTGAGCGGCGCCGATAACGTGATGCAGGCGGCCTGAGGAGAACGACATGTCTAATGCCCATGAAAAAGTGGAAAAGAATGTCGGCCTCATGATTGTGCTGACATTGATCGCAGTGAGCTTTGGTGGTCTGGCCGAAATCGTGCCGCTGTTCTGGCAGAAAGCCACCACCGAGCCGCTGGAAACCCTGCGCCCCTATACCGCGCTGGAACTGGAAGGCCGGGATATCTACATCCGTGAAGGTTGCCACGTTTGCCACACCCAGATGGTGCGCCCGCTGCGTGCGGAAACCGAACGTTATGGCCCCTACTCTGTAGCTGGTGAGGACGTCTGGGAGCACCCGTTCCTGTGGGGTTCAAAGCGTACCGGTCCGGATCTGGCCCGTGTTGGTATCCGCCCAATTACCGAGCAGTGGCACCGCGAGCATCTTCGTGACCCTCGCCAGGTAGTGCCGGAATCCAACATGCCCGCCTACCCCTGGCTGGAAACCACCCAGGTAAACTGGAAGCACACCGAACGCAAGCTGCGTGTCTTCAAGGACATGTTCGGCGTGCCTTACAGCGAAGAGGATCTGAACCAGCAGTTGGCCAAAATCGAAGGCGAATGGGCTGATGCTACTGAAGAAGATGCGCTGGTGGCTTATTTGCTATCACTCGGTCAGGAACGCAAGGAGGTGATCCAATGAGTTACCACGCCTTGTTAACACTGGTGTTCTTCGTGACGTTCATCGTCATGGTTGGCTGGGTCTATCGCCCCGGTCGCAAGCAGGACTATGAAAAGCTGGGTGAGATTGCAATGGAAAAGGATCGCAATCACCAAGGGGGTGAGCAATGAGCGATTTCTGGAGCTGGTTCATTATCGTAATTGTTGCCCTCAACTTGCTGGGCTGTGCCGGTCTGCTGTTGTGGAACAAGCAGATCTCGCCGGAAGAAGCGGCCAAGGAAACCACCGGTCATACCTTCGACGGTATTGTGGAGCGTAACTCTCCCCTGCCCCGTTGGTGGCTGGGGCTGTTCATCGGCACGCTGATCTTTGCCTGTGTGTACTTGGCCCTTTATCCAGGCCTTGGCAAATATGAAGGCGCACTTGGCTGGACCAGCAGCAATCAGTATGACGCGGAAGTGTCGCTGATGGAGCGCAAGACCGGACCGCTGTTCGAGCAATACGCCCAAGTTCCCATCGAAGAACTGATTCAATACCCGGAAGCTCTGGCTGTGGGCGGTCGTCTGTTCGCCAACAACTGCGCCATCTGCCATGGCTCGGATGCTCGCGGCGCCAAGGGCTACCCTAATCTGACCGATAACGACTGGCTGTACGGTGGCGAACCGGCACAGATCGTGACCAGTATCGCCGCTGGCCGCAAGGGGATGATGCCGCCCATGGCAGCGGCCATCGGTAACACGGATGAAGCGGTTCGAGACATGGCCATTTATGTACAGAGTCTCAGCCGTCCGGAGATTGCCAAACAGGCGGACAAGGCTGCTGCCATTGAGCGTGCCAAGCCCAAGTTCATGGTTTGCGCTGCCTGTCATGGCACCGACGGCAGTGGCAACCAGATGATGGGTGCACCGAATCTCACCGATGCCGTATGGCTCTATGGCCCACGCATTGAAGATATCGAGCATACCATTCGCCAGGGTCGAAATGGCAACATGCCGGCACATGAATCCCTGCTCTCCGAGGAGCGTATTCATGTGATTGCCTCTTACGTGTACAGCCTCTCTCAGCCTGCGAAGCAGTAACACGCAGGTAGGACAATCTGTCGCAGTGCCAGCGAGGCTGGACTGCGGCAGACTTGAACATTAAAGGGAGCGCGATATCCGCCCCCGAGTCCAAGGAGGTCAGCCATGTCAGATCCTCGTCGTATCGAGGTCAATGACGCCAGCCCCGATGGCGCTGTCAGTCTCTACAGCAAGCGCAAGCGCATTCAGGTCAAATCCATTGCCGGTCGCTTCCAGACCATCCGGAATATCACCATCCTTGGCACCATGGGTCTCTATCTTCTGCTGCCCTGGGTTCGCTGGGATGGCCAGCAGGCGGTATTGTTTGACCTTCCCGGGCGTCAGTTCCGAATCTTCGGCCTGACTTTCTGGCCCCAGGATTTCCTGTTTCTCTCCTGGACACTGATCATTGCCGCGTTTGCACTGTTTTTTTTCACCGTGCTGGCCGGTCGTGTCTACTGTGGGTATGTGTGCCCGCAGACCACCTGGACCCGCTTTTTCCAGTGGATTGAGCATTGGCTGGAAGGCGATCGCCACAGCCGCATGAAAATGGATGAGGCCCCCTGGAGTGCCAGCAAGATCCTGCGTCGTGGCACCAAGCACGTGCTATGGCTGGCACTGGCGTTTCTCACCGGCCTGACCTTTGTCGGCTATTTTTCACCTATCACGGATCTTACCACGCGCATCTTCAGCCTCGGCTGGGGCGGCTGGGAAATGTTCTGGGTTGGCTTCTTTACGGTGGCGACCTACGGCAATGCCGGCTTCATGCGTGAGCAGGTGTGCCTGTACATGTGCCCCTACGCTCGCTTCCAGAGCGTGATGTTCGATCGCAACACGCTGATCGTGTCCTACGATGAGGAGCGCGGTGAGCCACGTGGAAAAGGCGCCAAGAAAAAGCAGGCAGAAAACGCCAACCCGCTGGGTGACTGTATCGACTGCGGTCTGTGTGTTCAGGTGTGTCCTACCGGTATCGACATCCGCGATGGCCTGCAATACGAGTGCATTACCTGTGCTGCCTGCATTGACGCCTGTGACGATGTCATGGATCACATCGGCAAGCCCCGTGGCCTGGTACGTTACACCACCGAAAATGCCCTGGAACACAAACCCTCCAGTGTGGTTCGTCCGCGACTTATTGGCTACGGCGCGGCTCTGCTGGTGATGGCTACCCTTTTCATGGCCAGCCTCTATGGCCGTGTGCCTCTACAGGTGGATGTGATCCGTGATCGTAACCAATTGTACCGGACCACCAGCACTGGCGAGATTGAAAACATCTATCGTGTTGTCGTGCTCAACAAGGGCCAGGACGCAGAACGCTATGAGTTGCTTCTTGAAGCCCCGCAAGGCCTGAGTATGGTAACCAGCAAACAGTTCACCCTTGAGGGTGGGCAAACCCTGAATTTACCGGTCACCGTCAGCTACGACCCCTATGAAATTGAAGTCCCTTCATCCACCATCTGGTTCACCGTCAGATCCCTGGATGACCCGGACCTGGAGAAGCGCCATGAATCAAGATTCATTGCACCCGGACGCTGACAAGGCCTGGTACCGCCACCCGTTCCTGTGGCTGGCGATTCTGCTGCCCGCCACCGCGGTGGTGGCCGGCCTGATCACGCTATATATCGCGATTATCAATGCTGACGATCCAGTGGTGGATGATTGGTACAAGGAAGGCAAGTCAATCAATCGCTCTGCTGAACAGGAACAGTTGGCAGAGCGCCTTGGCATCGCCCTTGAACTGTCCCAGGTTGGCGCCGGAGTGCAGGCACGTCTTCTTGCGTCCACCGCCATTCCCATGCCTGCCAGCATTACCGTCGCACTGCGTCACCCTACTCTGGCGGATCGCGACGTGGTGATTGAGTTGGTAAACCTGGATGGCAACCATTACCGCGGTGACGGGGTGCTCCCGGATGACGGTCGCCGAAATGTCACCGTCACTTCCGCAGGTGGCCACTGGCGTCTCTATCAGACGGTGATGACCGACAAGGGAATGCTTCACCTGGGGGCTGCCCCCGCTTCATGAGCGAATCCTGCTGGCACTGTGGCAACCCATCCCCCTCCGGCGCGTTTCAGGCGCGTACACCGGAAGGCCCGCGTGACGCCTGTTGCCCTGGTTGTGCCGCGGCCATCGAAACCATCTACGGGCTCGGCCTGGATGACTACTATGCCGTGCGTGAAAGCCAGGCTCCGGTTCCCGACGAGACACGTACGGCACTGAACCGCGCCCTGTTCCGCGTGCCGGAACTGATTGCCCCGCACCTGACAGACATTCCTGGCGGCCAGCGTCTCAAGCTACAGCTGGGAGGCTTGACCTGCGCAGCCTGTAGCTGGCTGATCGAAAAGGCGGTGCGCGAACAACCCGGTGTCACAGCGGCCTCGGTGAATCTTGCCAGCATGACCCTGCTGGTGGATTACCAGGGGGAAGCGGATGCCGAAGCCACCGCTGACCGCGTCCTGCGCCTGGGATACAGCGTGACTCTGCCCGGTGATCCGGAGCAAACCCGGCTACAGAAGCGCGAACAACGCCGTCTTGTTGGACGGCTGGCGTTGGCGGGTCTCGGTGCCATGCAGGCGATGATGTACGCCACTGCCCTTTATATTGGCGCTTTTGACGGCAAGGATGCGGTCTACGAATGGGTATTCCGGATCGCCAGTTTACTGGTGGCCACACCAGTGGTGTTTTATTCCGGTTGGCCCTTTTTTCAGGGGGCCTGGCTCGGGTTGCGCAAGGCGCGCCTTACCATGGACGTTCCCATCGCGCTGGCGTTGCTGCTTGCCTGGGGCGGCAGCATTGCAGTGATGGCCACTGGCGGCCGCCATGTCTATTTCGATTCCGCTGCCATGTTTGTGTTCTTCCTGCTTACCAGCCGCTGGCTGGAACAGCGGCAGCGACGTGCCATCCATGACAGTTATCAGCACCTTGGTGAAACCCTGCCTCAGGCCGTCAGGCGTCTGGATGAGCAGGATAAACCGGTGTGGGTCAGCGTTCGTCAGGTGGCCGCGGGGGATCGGCTGCAGCTGATTCAGGGTGATACGGTGCCCGTGGACGGGGGAATCCTGCAGGGTGAAGCCGCGCTGGATGAATCTGCCTTTACTGGCGAATCCCTGCCCGTTCAACGCGCAGCGGGTGAACCGATCCATGCGGGCACACGGGTGGCGGAAGGCAATCTGATCATTGAGGCCAGCGGCACGGTGACGGGAAGCCTGATGGCCCAGATTGGCGAGCAGGTGGACCGGGCCCAACTGGAACGGGTGGCAGTGATCCGTGACTGGCAACAGGTCGCCCCTCTGTTTACCAGCGGAATCTTGCTGCTGGCCGCATTTACCATGGCCTGGCACTGGTCTGCGGGCCCGGCAGTGGCGTTTGAGCATACCCTGGCGGTGCTGGTGGTCACCTGCCCTTGCGCCCTCGCTCTTGCGGTGCCGCTGACGCTTTCCGCCACACTCGGCGCTGCGCTGAAGAACGGTGTGCTGGTAGCGTCCCCGCGCCAGTTACTGAAATTGCCGGCCGTAAGGGGCGCTATTTTTGACAAGACCGGCACCCTCACCACCGGGCAATTTCGCATCATCACATCCCGGGTGGTTGAAGCTGCTGATGACAGCTTGACCGCCGACGACTTGATGGCCATTGCCGCCGCTCTGGAATGGCAGAACCCCCACCCCCTTGCCCGGGCATTCCAGTCCGTGCTGCGTGACCCGGCAGTAACGGGGGTTCAACCCTCGCGTAGTGGTGCACAAGGTTTGCGCCATGGAAAACAATGGCGCATCACCGGTGATCCCGAGGCCGCCCGGGAGGGCATGACCTGCCTGGCGCTGTACTGTGATGGCGCTCTGCGTCTGCAGCTGTGGCTGGAAGATTCTGCCCGTGAGGAAGCCTCCGGGGTGATTCAGCAGCTGGCCACACAGGGCATTACCAGCCGCATGGCCACCGGGGATAATGCCGATGCGGCAGCCAAGGTCGCCTCGCAAACCGGCATTCAGGAATGGCGCTCTGGCATGACGCCCGAAAGCAAGCAGCAATGGGTCGAAGCCCTGGAGCAGTCCGCGCCACAAATGATCATCGGTGATGGCATCAATGATGCTAACGCCATGCTCAGCGCCTCGGTCTCGGTAGCTACTGCCAATGCCACCAGCCTGACCCAGCGGGCCGCTGGATTGTACCTGTTGCATGACAAGCTGGATGCCACCCCGGCATTACCCTCGCTGGCCCGTTTATGTCAGCGCCTGATACGTCAGAATCTTGCCTGGGCCCTGCTCTACAACGTGATAGCCATTCCCTTTGCCGTGGCCGGGTTGATTCCGCCCTGGGCAGCGGCCATTGGCATGTCGGCCAGCTCCCTGCTGGTGACCTTTAACGCTTCTCGGATAAGTCGATGGAAATTGTCATCCTGCTGATCCCGCTGGCGCTGATTTTTCTCGGCGGAGCCATTGCTTTCCTTTTCTGGGCCCTGCGCAAGGACCAGTTCGAAGATCTGGATAATGCGTCCTGGCGGGTGGTCTTTGACGACCGCGAGCAACGCAAGAACAACGATCGCAAACGGGCTGACGAGGAAGATGACAGCCGTGAATCCTGAATCCGTTTTCGCCCTGCTGGCCAGTAGTGCCCTGATTGCGGCCACTGGCAGCATCCACTGCGTAGGCATGTGTGGCGGCATCAGCAGCGCACTTACATTCACCATTCCCGAGCAGCAGCGCAAAGGTATCTCGCTGTGGTTGTGGCAAATCACCCTGGGGCTTGGTCGTATCAGCACCTATATCGTGTTCGGTGGCCTGGCCGGTATGCTCGGGGAGCAATTGCTCAACCTCCTGCCAGGCCCAGCCATGGCCCTTGGCCTGGCTCTTTCCGGTGTGCTCATGTTGTTGCTGGCCCTGCATCTGGCTGGCAAGGGCGGCATGCTGGCGCAGCTTGAGCGCCTTGGTCAGGGGGTATGGCGCCGGTTGCAGCCGTTGACAAAAAAGCTTCTGCCTCTTGATCACCCTATCAAGGCGTATGCGCTGGGAGCATTGTGGGGCTTCCTGCCCTGCGGGCTGGTGTATACGGCGCTGGCTCTGGCCGCTACCAGTGGTGGCGCCCTGCCCGGCGCATTGATCATGGCCGTATTTGGCGTCATTACCATCGTCCCGGTGGCAACTACCGGTGTCGTCGCCTCCCAACTTCAGGGGTTTCGCAGCCCCGGCGCCAGGAAGGCTGCGGTTGCCCTGACGCTATTGTTGGCCGTGGGCTTTCTTGTGATGGCCTGGCAAATGTCCTCCGGGGCTGGCCATGCCATGCACCAGCACACTTCTGATCCAGCTGTGACTGCTCCTGTTGGCTCACCCGGCACCTCAACTACCGAGACGGACAGCGGGCAAGCCCACGGGCATCACCAGCACCATTGATCCACATCAAGAAAGCCTCCCGTAAGCAGCGTGATAATAGTGCCGTCTGTTTGGGAGGATTTTTTGTGGTTGAATGGAATGAAGCTCTGATCCATCAATATGGTGGGCCGGGTCCACGTTATACCTCCTACCCCACGGCGCCCAATTTTCATGACGGGATCACCCAGCAAGATCTGATCAAGGCGGTGGAAGAAGGCAATGTGGCGCGCCGTCCATTGTCACTGTATTTCCATATCCCGTTCTGCAGTACCGTTTGCTACTACTGTGGCTGCAATCGCATCATCACTGCCAATCGCGCCCGGGCAGCGGAATACCTCAAGCATCTAAAGCATGAGATCCGCATGCGGGCGGCGATGATTGATGATCGTCGTCAGGTGACGCAGATCCACTGGGGTGGCGGCACGCCGACCTATCTCAGCGATGCGCAGATGACCGAGCTGGTGTACGACATGGCTCGCCATTTCAACCTGCGGGAAGATGACCGCGGCGATTACGCCATCGAGATCGATCCGCGCACCGTGGATCGTTCCCGGCTGGGCCTGTTACGTGGCCTGGGTTTCAACCGGGTCAGCCTGGGGGTTCAGGATCTTGATCCCGGCGTTCAGGAAGCCGTCAATCGTATCCAGTCCTGGGAAATGATTCGCGACACCATGCACTGGGCCCGGGATTTTGGCTTTCGTTCCATCAATCTGGATCTGATCAGTGGCCTGCCACGGCAATCCGAACCCTCCATGATGCGTACCCTGGAGAAGATCATTCCGCTAAAGCCGGAACGGATTTCTCTCTATAATTACGCTCATCTTCCGGACCGCTTCAAGGTGCAAAGACAGATCAACTCTAACGAACTGCCCTCTCCCGAAGAAAAAGTGCGCATGTATGCTCGCGCCGGTGAGATGCTGCAAAGCGCAGGCTACCGGTTCATTGGAATGGACCACTTTGCGCTGGAAAGTGATGAAATGGCGGTTGCCCAGAAGAATGGCCTGCTGCATCGCAATTTTCAGGGTTACAGCCTGCATGGTGATGCTGACCTGGTCGCCATGGGGGTCAGCGCCATCAGCCAGATTGGCAATCTTTATGTGCAGAATGAGAAAGGCATCGAACAATGGCAATCCCGGGTGGAAAATGGGCAGATCCCCATTGAAAAGGGCTATCTGCTGACTCAGGATGACCAAATGCGCAAAGATGTGATTATGCGCTTGTTGTGCGATCTGCATCTGGATATTCCGGCGTTCGAGCAGCGCTGGGCAATGAACTTTGCTGACACCTTTGCCGACGCCCTTCAGCGCTGGCACTTTTTCGCCGATCAGGGCCTGGTGACCCTGTCTGCTGAGCACTTGAAAATCACCGAACAGGGGCGTCTGGTCAGCCGGGCCCTGGTACAACCTTTTGACCGTTATGTGGCCCAGCAGAGTGAGGTAAAATTCAGCCGAATTCTGTAGGCCCGTTCCGGCTTTGATGCTCTATACTGGTAGAGTCAATACGCAGCGCAAGATTTGGGAGTTACCCCGTGTCACAGCATGTTTCCTGTAGCGAATGCAGCCTCAGCCCGGTTTGCCTTCCGCTGGCGGTAGCCCCCGCCCAGCTGGACCAACTGGACAACATTATCCACCGTGGCCGCCCCCTCAAACGCGGCGAGCACCTGTTCAGGGCCTCGGATAATTTTGAATCGGTTTATGCGGTACGTTCCGGAGCCATCAAGACCTATGTCCTCAGCGACCAGGGTGATGAGCAGGTCACCGGCTTCTATCTGCCCGGAGAAGTGCTGGGCATGGACGGCATCAGTACTGCACACCACATTTCCAATGCCAAGGCGCTGGAAACGGCTACGGTCTGCGAAATCCCCTTTTCGCAGCTGGAGGGGCTCTCGCAGAAGATTCCCTCATTGCAGCATCATTTTTTCAGCCTGATGAGCAACGAAATCCGTGCTGACCGCGAGCTGCATATGCTGCTGAGCAAGAAGAACGCTGATGACCGTGTCGCTTCTCTGTTGTTATCCCTTTCTGCGCGACATCAGCGCCGGGGCCTGAGCCACCGCTCTTTCCGCCTGCCCATGTCACGCTATGACATCGCCAATTATCTCGGACTGGCGGTAGAAACCGTGAGCCGGATCTTCACCCGCTTCCAGCAGAACGGCTGGCTGCGAGCAGAGGGCAGGGAAATCGAAATTCTCGATCGCCAGAAACTGTGTGGCCACGACGCCATGGAGGATTCGCTGTGAATCAGCCAATCATGGTGGTGCTGGATCCGGTCCTGAAGGCACCCCAGCCTGCTTTTGAAAAGGCCAAACAGCTGGCGGCGGCCCACAATACCTCACTGGTGGTAGCGGTGAATGGCTATTCCTCTCCCATGGTACGTGCCGTGGGTTATGACAAGCAGAGACTGGAAGCGGCCACTACCCAGATTCGCCATGCCTGGGAGCAACGTATTGCCTCACTGGCCAGCGGGATGACCTGTAGCGCCCATGTGCTGTGGGAAAAGCGTGAAATCGATGCGCTGCAAAAGATTATTCTCGATTACCAGCCCGCCATGGTGGTGGTGCACACCAGCGCCGAGAGTGGCCTGAAGCGTCACCTGTTCACCCCCCGTGACTGGCAGCTTATCCGCAAGGCGCCCTGTGATGTCATGTGCATTCACAGTCAGCCCTGGCAGTCCCCGCCATCCCTGCTGCTGGCGGTGGATCCGGACACAGGCAAAGACGGCGCAGATGCCTTGTCCATCAAGGTGACCGGGGCTGCCAAAGCCTTGTCAGCACAGGTTCAGGGCTCCCTGAAAGCCTGTCATGTAATGGATGCGGTTGATGACAGCCTGGTGCTGTTGATGGGAGAGGCCCTGTCAGAATTCAGTGGCAGTCTTGAAGATATCAAGGAAAGCCAGAAAGCCGCTTTCCAGCGTTTCGCCAGCGGTGAGGGACTGTCTGCTGATCAGGTGGTACTGCTTGAAGGCCCCGTAGCCCCCACCCTGTCCCATTACTGCAAGGATAACGACGTAGATTTACTGATTGTCGGCACGGTGCACCGGAAATTGCCAGAGCGGCTGTTGCTGGGTACCACTGCCGAAGCGGTTATCACCCGCGCCAGCTGTGATGTGCTGGTCGTCAAACCTGATGATTTCCAGACACCCTGGAAATCCTGATCGGAGAAGCTTACCCATGTCAGATAAAAAGGACTTTGTTGAATCGGTTCGCCAGAAACTGGAAGACTGGGATTACCAGCGTGACCGCCTGGCGGCACGTATTGAGGATCTCAGCCAGGAATGGCGAGAAGAGGCTCAGGAAAAACTGGCTGACTTCAAGGAGCAACGCAAGGATCTGGAAGCGAAGCTGGAAGTTCTGGAGTCACGCAGCGAAGACGCCTGGCAGGACATCAAGGACGGCATCGAGCTAGCCTGGGACGGCCTGAAAACCGGCCTGCTTGCCGCGCGCAGCGAGTTCGAAGACAAAGACAAATAATCAGTGATGAGTCTCGAGTAACGAGTTGCGAACCACTGAACCGTTGGTGTTTTGAATTTCGCAACTCGGAACTCGTCACTCGATTTTTACTGTTCTTCCCTTCTGAACACCGGCTTGTCGGCAGTGGATTCTGATTCACAGTAGCGATAGCCCGCCACATCGAAATTCACCAGCTTGTCCGGATCCTTGACGCCCTTTTTCAGGATCCAGGCGGCCATCAGTCCTCGCGCTTTCTTCGCATAGAAGCTGATTACCTTGTACTTGCCGTTCTTTTCGTCCTGAAATACCGGTTCGATGATGCGGCCGTTGATGTCCTTCTTCTTCACTGACTTGAAGTATTCGTTGGAGGCCAGGTTGACCAGTACATCGGTTTTCTGGGCCTTCATGTCCGCATTCAGTTGGTCGGTGATGGAGTGACCCCAGAAGGCGTAAAGGTCCTTGCCGCGCTGATTGTCGAGCTTGGTGCCCATTTCCAGCCGGTAGGGTTGCATCAGATCCAGAGGGCGAAGTACACCATAGAGGCCGGACAACATACGAAATTCCTGCTGGGCCCGCTCCAACTGCTTGTCGGTAAAGGACTCGATTTCCAGGCCGGTATAGACGTCCCCCTTGAAGGCAAACGCGGCAGGACGGGCATTATTCTTGTTGAACGGCCGTTGCCATTGGGCAAAGCGTTCCACGTTGAGATGGGCAATCTTGTCGCTGACCTTCATCAGGCTGCCTACATCAGCCGGAGACAGCTGCCGGGCACGCTCAATCAGTATCTCGCTGTCATCAAGAAGGCGCGGCTGGGTTGTCTTCAGTGTGGGCAGCGGGGTTTCGTAATCCAGCGTTTTTGCCGGGGATACCACGATCAGCATGATGTTCTCCTTTACCAGTTGCTATGGGATTATATGAATCAACGCCGCGCAGGTCTGCACAAGAGGAGGTGAAATGCGCCTATTGCTGATATTGACTGTGGTTATCGCCGTTATCGCCCTGCTGCTTGCCAGCTGGCAACGAGGCAAGCGGGTCTTTGTGATCACCGCGACGGTTACTGCAATTGCCGTTGCCATTCTGACCTTCGGCGTACTCAAGCCCGGCAAGCATGACCAGGTTACCCTGCCGCCAGATGGTGTTCGCGTTGTGGTAGAGGAAACGGTGCAATCGGAGTCCGGCATCCGTTTTACCGGCACCATCCATAATGATGGGGAGCTCGATCTTGCCGGGGTGACGCTGCAGGCAACGGCACTGGAGTGCGATGATGAGGGCAGCGATTGCCGCGTTATTGATCAGCAACAGGAGAAACTCCTGCTGTTTATCCCGGCGGGCCGGCACTACGCGTTTGCCATGGTCGCCCGCTATCCCGCGGGCGGCCAACCGGCCGACAAATGGGAGATTGCCCCCCTTTCCAGGATCGCCTATCCCTCGCCCTGACCATCCCGGACTGGCAAGATGCGGTGATAATGGTCACAATTCGCGTTCCTGACACCCTGGAGTCTTTATGGCGTCCTTGATCCCAGGCCAGGCCACGCCCATCGGGGCCCATGCCTGGCGAGTGCTGGCCCGCAATCCGGGAATGATGACCGGTCCCGGCACCAACAGTTATCTGTATGGCAAGGACAGCCTCACCGTGATTGATCCCGGCCCGGAAGATCATGACCATCTCCAGGCCTTGCTGCACGCCGCAGACGATCTTGGCAAGCCCATCACCCAGGTGATTGTTACCCACACCCACCGAGACCATTCCCCTGGTGCCCTGGCGCTGGTTGCCGCCACTGGCGCCCGTTGCCTCGGCCCCTTTGTCCCGGACGATGGGCTGCAGGATGAGAGTTGGCAGGCGGACACCCTGCTCACCGATGGAGACGTGATTGATTGTGGTGGGGTGGAACTCGAAATCATTGAGACCCCGGGGCATGTCAGTAATCATCTCTGCTTTCTGACTGAGCAAGGCCTGCTGTTCACCGGCGACCACCTGATTCAGGGGTCCACCGTCGTGATCGCGCCGCCATCCGGTTCCATGGGCGCGTATTTCGCTTCCCTGCGAAAGCTGCAAGGCCGCGGCATCACCATGATGGCCCCCGGCCATGGCGATGTTATAGAAGACCCGGAAACCGCCCTAAGCCATACCCTCGCCCATCGCCAGAAACGAGAAGACAAGGTCCTGGATTGCCTCTCTGAGAAATCCGTACCGGTTAGCACTCTGGTAAAAAGCGTCTACGACGACGTCCCCGCCTTCCTCCACGGCGTAGCCGAATTCTCCCTCCTGGCCCACCTGATCAAACTCGCCGAAGACGGCAAAGCCGAACAATCCGAAGACGGATGGCGCAGAAGCGAGTAATGACGGTTGAGAAGCGAGTTTCGAGTAACGAGTTACGAAACCCCAAAACCCCGATGACACGGGGTTTTCCCGGCTAATGCCGGCCCTTGCTCCGCAAGGTTCGCACCTCACCGAGCGAAGCGAAGGAACGCCTTTTAAGGCGGCCCCGAAGGGGTGAGCGTAGCGAATAAACGGTGCTCCTACAGTAAAATTCCCATCCGTCGCAGCTGCGCGGTTTTGCCTTTGATCTTAGCTGTTAACTATTAATTGTTAACTGTTAACTGCCTTTCACAGCCACCCCTTACGCTTGAAGTACCAGTAAGGTGCGATGCCGGAAAGAATCATCAGGCAAATGGCCATGGGGTAGCCGAACTCAAAGCCCAGTTCCGGCATGACTTGAAAATTCATGCCATAGATACTGGCAATCATGGTGGGAGGCAGAAATACCACTGCGGCGATAGAGAAGATCTTGATGATCTGGTTCTGCTGAATGTTGATGAAACCCTGGGCAGCATCCATCAGGAAGTTGATCTTGTCGAACAGGAAGGTGGTGTGTGACATCAGGGTTTCCAGATCATGCTGGATTTCCGCACAGGTACGGCGACGGGTCTTGTCGGATCGCACATAACGCTGGATAAACGAAATGGAACGCTGGGTATCCATCAGGCACAGGCGAATTTTCCCGTTGGTATCTTCCAGCCGGGCCAGTTGTTCGATATCCCGGTCCAGCTCACCGTTCTCCTCTTCCAGCACGCTGTAGCCCACCTGCTCCAGATCGCGGTGCACATCTTCGATGGCATCAGCCAGGTTCTCTACCTTCTGGTCGAGGATACTGAGCAGGATATCCATTGGCTGGGACACTTTTACCCAGCCACGGCGGATTCGCATTCGCATGAGCCGAAAATCAGCCATACGAATGTCATCGCGGAAAGAAATCAGACGCTCATCCTGAACCACAAAGGCCACGGACGCGGTCTTGGAGCGGCCGTCTGACTGCATCAGGAACAGCGAATGGACGTGCAGGCCGTGCTCGTCACTGAAGTAGCGTGCTGAGGATTCGATTTCTTCCTTGTCGTCAGACGGCAAGGCATCGCGGAACAAGGGCTGAACCAGTTGCTGGTCGGCTTCATCGGCCTCTACCACATCCAGCCAGCTGGCCTGCTCTGCCAGCGCCATGTCGACTGGCTCGGAAGCGCTATCCCTTTCCCGAAGCACACCGTTTTCAATGTTGAAAAGATGCAGCATGATGCGTCCTTGTAGCTGAAATCCGTAAATCACCTGATAACATCAGCAGATCATGAACGCGACCCCCAGCCCTTGCCAACCGGAAATTATCACTTTGCATCAGGATGCCACCCTGATGCTCTGGCATGACGCATTGCCTGCGGTTCTTCATCAGGATCTTTATCGTAATCTTGAGCGGCAATTGGCCTGGGGGCAGCCACTTGTTCGGGTATTCGGACGGGAACACCGCACCCCGCGGCTGACCACCTGGGAGGGAGAGAAAGGGGTACGGTACCGATACTCCGGCCTGACAGAAACGGCATCCGGATGGCCTCGCCTGCTACTTCCGGTTCGGGACAGGGTAGAGCTTCTCACCGGCCAACACTTCAATAGTGTGCTGGGCAATTTCTACCGCGATGGCCAGGACAGCATGGGCTATCACAGCGATGATGAACCAGAGCTGGGTGCGGCACCATGGATTGCCTCACTGAGCCTGGGAGCCAGCCGGGATTTCGTCTTCCGCCCACGCGATGGCGGGCGTCGCCAGTGTGCAAAGCTGGCTCTTGCTGATAATTCCCTGCTATTGATGAGCCCGAATGTGCAGTTCAGGTTCCAGCATGCCTTGCCCCGTCGTGCCGGTGTGACTCAGGGTCGTATCAACCTTACCTTCAGGAACATTGTTCAGCCCCAGAAGGCGTAGCTGATCAGAATCGCAGCAATCAGGCCTGCTGCGTCGGCCGCCAAACCGCACCACAATGCATAGCGAAAATCCCGTATTCCGACACTGCCAAAATACACGGCCAGCACATAGAAGGTGGTCTCGGTGGAGCCTTGCATGACGGCAGCCATCCGCCCGGCCAGCGAATCCACCCCCTGAGTCTGCATCACGTCAATCATGGCAGCACGGGCACCAGAACCGCTAAGAGGCTTCATCAGTGCCACCGGTAATGCCTCCACAAAACGGGTATCCATGCCCAGTGCAGCAGCTAACCAGCGCAATCCATCCAGCAGCAGGTCTAGCACCCCACCAGCTCGCAACATGGCAATAGCCGCCAGCATGGCAACCAGATAGGGAATGATGCGCACCGCCGTGGTAAAGCCTTCCTTTGCCCCCTCCACAAAGACGTCGTAGCTGTCCACCCGGGTTCGCCAGGCGGCAATAAAGAACGCGGCCAGAACCAGCAGCAGAATGCCGTTACCCAACAGGCTGGACAGCATGTTGGCCACTTCCGGTGGCGACAACCACACCATCAATCCCAGGCCGGCCAGCAACGCCAGCCATAAACCGGCCACCAGAAGAATCAGTGGCTGGAACAGCGGAATTTTCTGCACCTTTGCTGTTACCCACACCCCCGCGAAGGTCGATACAGTGGTAGCCATCAGCAAAGGCAGGTAGATCGCTGCGGGGTCAGCTGCGCCTTGCTGGGCGCGGAACAACAGCACGGTGACCGGCACCAGGGTAACCGAAGACGTATTCAGCACCAGGAACATGATCTGGCTGTCAGTGGCCACGCGCGGGGCGGGATTGTGAGTCTGCAGGGCCTCCATGGCCTTGAGACCCAAGGGGGTGGCGGCATTGTCCAGCCCCAGCATGTTGGCCGCCAGATTCATGGTCACCGGGGCGCTGGCAGCGGGATTCTGCTTCAGGCCTGGCATCAGACGGGACAACAAGGGGGTAAGCCAGGTGGAAAGGCGGTCGGCCAACCGGCTGGCTTCGGCCAGCCGAAACAGACCACTCCACAGCGCCAGTACCCCGATCAACCCCAAAGAGACCTGTACCGCCAGATCCGCCGCATCCCACAGGGCATTGACTAATCGCCCCGGTGCCTCCATATCTCCCATCAGCAACTGGAGACAGGCGCCGGCGACGCCCGCGAGGAAAAACAGGCTAAAGAGTCTGTGCAAACCTTCCCCCTTGCGCTAGGGTTTACATCTAAGTGTATGAAATTCTGGTAATTGGTGCTTTCCGAACCGCTTTCACGGGAACACCACTACAACGGCCGGGTCTATAGTAATAGCTGTTGGGATAATCGCCATCAGCTACCGGGTCACAAACAAGGTAAACCATTGAGAAAACGCATGTCATTAGCCCGAAAAATGTTCCCTGCTGCACTTTCCGTGCTGCTTCTGGGTGGCGCGCTTCAGGTCACCGGCAGCCTGCGTGCTTCGCCGGAAATTGAAGGTGTCCTGAAACCTACCAGTGAGCAGACTGATGCGGCAGAGGAAATTTCGGACAAGCTCAAGTACCACTACCGCAAGCTGGACTTCAATGATGCCCTGTCCAGCCGGGTACTTGACCAGTATCTGAAAGACCTCGATCCCAACCGCCTGTATTTTGTAGCCGGCGACATCAAGGAATTCGAGCGCTACCGCAAACTGCTGGATGACCAGCTCAAGGACGGCGAGCTTGAGGCCGGTTATACCATTTTCAACCGCTTCCAGACCCGTATCGAGCAACGCCTTGATGCCATGCTGGAGCTGGTTCAGGGTGACCTGTCCGAGCTCAAGTTTGACGGCGATGAAAGCGTCCGTGTCGATCGTGAGGATGCGGACTGGGCAGCTGATGAGGACGCCCTGGCTGACATCTGGGAGCGCCAGTTCAAGAATGCGGTGCTGACAATGCGCCTCAACGACGCAGAGGACGAGGACATCAAGACTCGCCTCACCCGCCGTTATGAAAGCCAGCTCAAGCGTATCAAGCAGAACACGCCCGAGGATGTGTTTCAGGTCTATATCAATGCCCTGACACAGACGTTTGACCCTCACACCACCTATTTCACCCCGCACAATTCAGAGAACTTTGACATCAGCATGAGTCGTTCCCTGGAAGGTATTGGCGCGGTACTGCAATACGAAGACGGTTACACCAAGGTGGTGCGTCTGGTCCCAGGCGGTCCGGCCGCCAAGAGTGGCCAGCTGAAACCCGCTGATCGTATCGTCGGCGTTTCCCAGGATGATGAGGCCCCGGCCCCGGTAATTGGCCTGCGCCTGGACGAAGTGGTTGACCAGATTCGCGGCCCCAAAGGCACCAAGGTGAATCTGGAAATCATCCCCGCCGGTATCAACAGCGAGCACGACACCCGGGTGATCAGCATCATCCGTAACAAGGTGGTTCTGGAGGAACAGGCCGCCAAGAAAGATGTGATCGAAATCCAGCGAGACGGTGAAACCCGCAAGCTGGGCATTATCGAAATCCCCGCATTCTACCTGGATTTCGCCGCCTTCCACCGTGGCGATCCGGACTACACCAGTACCACCAGTGATGTGGCGAAACTGCTGGTGGAACTGCGCAAGGAAAACATCGACGGCCTGGTCATTGACCTGCGCAACAACGGTGGCGGCTCACTGCTGGAAGTGAACAAACTGGTTAGCCTGTTCATCAACCGTGGCCCCACCGTACAGGTGCGTGAATCCAGCGGCCGGGTGAGCGTAGAAGCTGACAAGTTTCCCGGCGTGCTCTACGCAGGCCCCATGGCAGTCATCGTCAACCGCTACAGCGCTTCCGCCTCGGAAATTTTCGCCGGCGCCATGCAGGATTACGGTCGCGCCCTCATTGTCGGTGACCAGACCTATGGCAAAGGTACCGTGCAGACCCTGCTGGACCTGAACCACGGCAAGCTGAAGATGACCAATGCCAAGTTCTACCGGGTATCTGGCTCCAGCAACCAGAATCTGGGTATCGTTCCGGATGTGGACATGCCTTCCCTGATCGACAAGGCCGATGTGGGCGAAAGCTCCCTGCCCAACGCCATGCCTTGGGATGAAATCGATTCTGCCAGCTACCAACGCGTGAGTGACATGGTTCCTTATCTGCCCATGTTGCGTGAGCGCCATGACGATCGAATCAAGCAGGACCCGGAATTCATTTATGTGGAGTCCCTGCGCGCCCTGCTGGATCACAACCGCAGCATGAACGAGCTTTCCCTTAACATTGAGAAACGCGCCAGCATGCAGAAGGACTTTGATGTACGACGGCTGGCCATTGAAAACAGCCGTCGCAAGGCTCGCAAGGAAGCTCCTCTGGAAGACATCAAGGCCCTTCGGGATCTGGAAGAACAGCGTGCGCTGGATCCTCAGAGTCATGAAGAAGCCATGGACGAAGACCCCTATGTCCGCGAGACCGGGGAAATCCTGGTGGATCTTATCGATCTGATCCGCGATAACCAGGTAGCCCGAAAAGGCTAAGCCTCGTTAGCCAATGAACACAGAAAAGCCGGCTTCAAGCCGGCTTTTTTGTTGTGCGCGTAAGACGCCGAGGTAATGCGCCTCATTGTGGGAGCGTGCTTGCACGCGAATTGGCATCAGGCATCTGGTTCACCCCAACGATTTGAATCCCCAGCGCGCCGGATTATCACCCAGGCCGATTTGTAATGTTCGGCGACCAAGGTTGTGGTTGAACCCTTCCAGTAACCGCTTGGCCGGATCCGGCAGCATGCGCATGCTGATACTGGCTGCTCGAATAGCCGTCTTGACGATGTGAACGGCGGAACTGGCAGGTACAGAGCTGTGAATGTTCAGATCATCCGCCACCCTGTCGCCAATCAGGTATCGACTGAAGGCCAGCAGCACGTCGTAGGGCAGATTGAACGGGGGCTTGCCAGACATATCCCGCAGCAGAGCCTTGGCCAGGGATTCGCTGTCCGGCGTCGGATCATACAAATGCGAGGTAAGCTGTAACGCCATGATCTCCTGTTCTTCCAGGGTGGTAGTGAGCAAGGCTTCATCCACGCCCAGCAGGTAGCCCGCATAGCGCCAGAAATAATGCATGGACTCATGCTCGCGCCGGTTGATTTTGACGCCCAGACGTTTGAGTCCGCGCACCACCATGAAATCAAATTCCAGAATGGTGCCGGCCATGTCCTCCTGATTGATGGGCAAATCGTACTTTTCCACATCCCAGCGCGGGTTATTGCTCAGGAATTGCCGCACCGCAGCATGCAACAGTCGCACCTCCATGATGGTCCGATGGCCAAGGCCACCCGGCTTCAGGCCATCATCGCCGACGATGTTGTGCAGCATCTGGCCGGTTTCATAGATTCGCCGTGAGACATCTTTCTGCAACCGTCCGGTAGCAACCAGCACCTGAGACGGTTTGTTGTGGGCATAGCCTTCAACGAGGCTGGAGCACATCAATACCAGGCCTTGCAACGCACCATTACGACGATACATCCGCCTGCCCAGCTCCATTTCGTCAAAGTCCACCCAGGAAGGCACGGTGTAACAGTGGTCGAGAAAGGCCTGGAAGTCCCCGCCCTCCTCTTTCGCTCGCCGTTCCACTTCGTCGAGCAAGCCGGAGGGCCGGGTAAATTTGATCTGGGCGGCACAACGGTCCGCCAGCGGATCCTGAACCCGGCGCCAGCGGTTCAGGTTTGCATGGGAATAGCGGTCCCACCACACCCTTTCCTGCGGGCTTTGCGGCCCTTTTTGATAGCGGGCAAGCTCCTGTGGAGTGGCCATAGATACCTCACAACTATTATTGTTATCAGAACCCACGAGTTCTGATTCAAAGGTACGGCCACAGTCAGGGAGGGTCAATACACTATTTGCCGCTTTCTGTTACCCCTTCGATCAGGGTGTTGATCAACCACTGCGGGGCGTCCAGCGGCAGGTCATGGCCAGCCTGGGGGTGCACCTTCAGGGGTAGCTGCCAGGCCTCTGCCATGCGTCGGGAACAACTTGGGCTGACCAACCTGTCTCCGCCACCACTGACGATGATAGTGGGCACGCTGGCCGGCAGTGATGCTGGGGCATGAAAACGCATGGCGGCGAGCAGCTGTCGCAGGCTATTGGCCACGGATACCGGTTGCAATTGCGCATAATCCGCCCACTTTTCTGCCAGCTGATGAAGAAATTCGCGGTCATGCAGGTTAGAGGTGATCTCGAGAATGGCCTGTTCTTTTCGAACCCGATCCCGGGTGAGAATGCCTTCTCGTATCAGACGCACGTAATTGGCCGGACGGAGTCGCTGCCAGAAGGGGCTGAAGCGGCTTGAGGACGTGTTGATGAGTGCCGCAAACGCCACCTCTTCAGGAGCCTGGGATAGCCACTGCACTGCCGTCATGGCGCCAAGCGAGAGCGCAACCAGGTGATAAGGCCCATCCAGCCCCATTTGTTTCAACTGTTGTCGGGCATGGATCACCATGGCACCAATACGTGTCGGGCTGGGCTCCAGATAGAATTCTCCGTTTCCCGGGAGATCCACGGTGACAACCCGGTCACTGGGCAGGGCAGCCTGCATTTTGGCGGGAAAATCTTCCCAGTGCTTCTTTTCCCGGACCAGGCCTCTGAGTAACACCCAGGTTCTTGCCATTCGTTGTTATCCTTTCCGTTGTGGTATCCCGTGTGTAACCCCGCAGGTTTGGACAATGACCAGTAAGGGTTTACCCGCTAGAATGCCACCGGCAATCAGGATGGCAAATGGAGTTTCCTCGCCAATGACACGAAAAACGGTAAAACGGGTAAAAACAGGTTCCGTGGAGCGTCGCTTCTCCATGGCAAAGGCTGGCTTCATGGCAGGCGCCAAATACGCCACCGCCAGTGCCGGCACCTTCTTTACCAGCAAGGACAAGCGTGACGATCGTCGCAAGGAAATTCTTTCTGCCCGCGCCCGGGAACTGGTCGAGGAACTGGGCAAGCTGAAAGGCTCGGTGGTAAAGATTGGCCAGATGATGGCGCTGTTCGGTGAGCATTTCCTCCCCGAGGAGGTCACTGAGGCCCTGCACACCCTGGAAAACCAGACCACCGCACTGGAATGGTCCGCCATTGAAAAGCATCTCCAGCTTCAGCTGGGTGAAGTCAAACTTTCCGAACTGGAGGTAGACCCAACCCCTCTGGGTGCGGCCTCCCTGGCCCAGGTTCATCGCGCTACCCGCAAGTCCGACGGCCGCCAGCTGGTACTGAAAATCCAGTATCCCGGGGTTGCCGATGCCATCGACTCGGACATGCGTGCTCTGGTGCGCCTGCTTAAACTGAGCCGCCTGGTCCCCATTACCGAACAGTTCAATATGTGGCTGGCAGAGGTGCAGGAGATGCTGCGCCGCGAAGTCGATTATGATCTGGAAGCCCACACCACCCGCCATTTCCGACAGATCCTGGCAGATGACCCGCGCTTTATCGTGCCCGAGATCATCCCGGAGTATTCCAGCCACAACATCATGTGCATGACCTTCGAGGAAGGCATCGGGGTCAGTGACCCGGCGGTACTGCAATTGTCCCAGACCCGCCGTAACTTTATCGGCCGCGCCATCATGGAATTGTGCTGCCGCGAAGTGTTCGAATGGAACAAGATGCAGACCGACCCGAATTTCGGCAATTATCTGCTGAGAATTGGCGACGAGCCGGAACAGGATCAGATCGTACTACTGGATTTTGGCGCCATTCGCGACTTCGACAATGATGTATTGGGCCCGGGTCGTGAAATGATCCGCGCCTCCTACCATCATGATGCAGACCGATTGATCCGCGCCCTCAACGCGCTGGACTTCCTGGCTCGAGGCACGCCACGCCGCATTCTCGACGATTTTGCCTCGCTCTGCTTTGAGGCTGTTGAGGTTCTGCAGGATCCGGAACGCTACCCTCCCCCTGCCAACCTGCTCAATGAGAAGCTGGAATATCGCTGGGGCAAGAGCGACCTGCCCTCACGCATAATGAACAAGGCGGGCAAAAACGCCATTTCCGTACACTTTGATGTGCCGCCCAAGGAATTCATCTTCCTGTTCCGGAAACTGCTGGGGGCATACACCTTCCTGCATGTGATCGATGCAGAAGTGCGCGGCAATGACATTCTGGACCCCTTTATTCAGATGCAGGAGCAGGAAGACATCATTCTGGTTGACCAGAAAACCATCAGTCCGGTGGATTGACGCCTTCCTTCCTGAGGCTCAGGATGGCTCGCAATGTCGACAATGAGGGGCAATTTGCCCCTCATTGTCGTTTCTGGCTGTCATTTTGGGTCAGACAGGCACTGAAAAAGTATTAGCAGACGTTATCAGACTGTTAAGCGCTTATCGGTACGATAACCATTTGTCATTTGCCAAGCTGGTGGACGCACAATATGGTTAGCACCCTGCTGAGGCCCTGCATCCTTGTCTGACTGAATTGTCGACAACTTGCAGGCCTTACTTTACGCGGCTTTCAGGGGATTGGGTTGCCCTTCATCCCCCTCCGGAAGTCGATTATTTGCGAACCACAGACGGGGGTAACGCAGGTGATTATCGGTGTTCCCAAAGAAATCTGCCCTGGCGAGCAGCGCGTTGCTTTGACGCCTGCCAATGTCAGCGCACTGCTGAAAAAACAAGGTGTCGAGATCAAGGTTGAGCGCGGCGCTGGCGATATCGCCGGCTACCCGGACAGCGCTTTTGAAGCTGCCGGTGCCAAGCTTGTTGATCGTGACGAGATTTTCTCTTCTTCCCAGGTAGTTCTGCAGGTCCAGACGCCCGGCAGCAACACCGCCAACGGCAACGACGACCTGGAAAAGCTGAAAGAAGGCCAGATCCTGATCGGCATGACCGATCCGCTGGCGAATCCTCAGTTTGCCCAGACTCTGGCTGGCAAGAAGGTCTCCGGCCTGGCGCTGGAACTGGTGCCGCGGATCACCCGTGCCCAGGCCATGGACGTTCTGTCCTCCATGGCCATGATCGCCGGTTACAAGTGTGTGCTGCTGGCAGCCACTGAGTCCCAGCGCATGTTCCCCATGAACATGACCGCTGCCGGTACCCTGAACGCTTCCCGTGTGTTCATCATGGGTGCGGGTGTTGCCGGTCTGCAGGCCTGTGCCACCGCCAAGCGTCTTGGCGCCGTGGTAGAAGCCTACGATGTTCGCCCCGCTGCTCGTGAGCAGATCCTGTCTGTAGGTGCCAAGCCGGTAGAACTGGACCTGGATACCGGTGAAGCTGAAGGCTCTGGCGGCTATGCCAAGGCCCAGGGTGAAGATTTCCTCAAGCGTCAGCGCGAATTGATGACTGAAGTCGTCAAGGAAATGGACGTAATCATCACCACCGCCGCTGTTCCTGGTGCCAAGAGCCCGATCCTGGTTACCGAAGACATGGTCAAGGCCATGAAGCCCGGTTCCATCATTGTCGATCTGGCAGCCGAACGTGGCGGTAACTGTGAAGTCACCGAAGCCGGCAAGACCGTGGTCAAGCACGGTGTCACCATTATCGGCCCGGAAAATGTACCGTCTTCCGTGGCTTTCCATGCCAGCCAAATGTTCGGCAAGAACATGGAAAACCTTCTCAACCTGCTGCTCGACGACAATGGCGACGTTCAGCTGGACTTCGAAGACGAGATCGTTGCCGAAACCGTAATCAGCCACAACGGCGATGTGCCTCAGGCCCGTTTGCGCGACCTGCTTTCCCTGCCCGCTCTGGCCAAACCGGAAGCGCCGGCTGAAGAAGCTGACAGCGAGGAGGAAAAATAATGGATTTCGTAGCGCAACTGACTCTGTTCGTGCTGGCTATCTTCCTTGGTGTGGAACTGATCACCAAGGTACCGCCGACCCTGCACACTCCTCTGATGTCTGGCTCCAACGCCATTTCCGGCATCACTGTGGTGGGCGCCCTGATCGCCGCGGGTTCTGACTCCGGCATGCTGATCAACGTACTGGGTTTTACCGCGGTGGTACTGGCTACCATCAACGTGATTGGGGGCTTCATGGTCACCAATCGAATGCTGGCGATGTTCAAGAGGAAGTAATTCATGCACGTTTCCCAGAACTGGATTGATATCGCCTACTTGATCGCCGCAGTCTTGTTTGTTGTCGGCATCAAGGGGCTGACCAAGCCCAAGACCGCTGTACGTGGCAACCTGCTGGCAGCAGCCGGTATGGGTGTTGCCGCTGTGGTGACCCTGCTCAACGAGCACATTGTTACTTATGAAATCATCATTGCCGGCGTTGTCGTTGGTGGCCTGATTGGTGCCGTGATGGCCAAGAAGGTACAGATGACTTCCATGCCGCAGATGATCGCCCTGCTCAACGGTTTCGGTGGTGGTGCGTCCTTCGCCGTGGCTTCAGCAGAGTTCTTCCGCGGTTCTGCCAACGACACGGTTTCCATCATCGCTACCGGTGCTGCGGTACTGATTGGTGCCGTGACCCTGACCGGCTCGCTGGTGGCTTTCGCCAAGCTGCAGGAACTCATCGACGGCAAGCCCATGGGCTTCCCCGGCATGAAAGTGGTTAATGCGATTCTGTTCATCGGTTCTCTGGTGGGTATCGGCTACCTGGTGATGAACCCGGGTAACGAGACCGTCTTCTGGGGTCTGGTTGCCGCAGCCATGCTGCTTGGCCTGCTGCTGGTACTGCCGATTGGCGGCGCCGACATGCCGGTGGTTATCGCCCTGTTGAACTCCTACTCCGGTGTTGCCGCGTCTGCTGCCGGTTTCGTGATGGGCAACAGCGCGCTGATCATCACCGGTTCCCTTGTAGGTGCTTCTGGCCTGATCCTGACCAGCATCATGTGTAAAGCCATGAACCGCTCCCTCACCAATGTACTGTTCGGTGTAATGGCGGAAGCTGGCGAAGCCATGGACGAAGACGAAGTCTACGCCGGCAAGGTTAAGTCCACCTCTGCCGATGAAGTGGCCATGCTGCTGGAAACTGCTCAGCGCGTCGTCATTGTACCGGGCTTTGGTCTGGCCATGGCCCAGGCGCAGCACGCTGTGCGTGACATGGCTGACACCATGGAAGCCATGGGCATCGAAGTGGAATACGCCATCCACCCGGTTGCCGGTCGTATGCCCGGTCACATGAACGTTCTGCTGGCTGAGGCCGAAGTGCCCTACGAGCAGCTCAAGGACATGGACCAGATCAACCCGACCTTCGAACAGACCGATGTGGCTATCGTGCTGGGTGCCAACGACGTAACCAACCCGATGGCTCGTGAAGACAAAGGCAGCCCGATTTACGGCATGCCGATTCTGAACGTGGACAAGGCCAAAACGGTTGTTGTGGTCAAGCGCTCCCTGAGCTCCGGTTTTGCCGGTCTGCCCAACCCGCTGTTCGCCAAGGACAACACCCTGATGTTGTTCGGTGACGGTAAAGGCGCAGTCCTGGACATCACCACTGCCCTGAAAGAAGGCTGATTGTTGGCCTGCAAAAAAAGGAGCCCGATGGGCTCCTTTTTTTTGGCTGCCAGATGCTAGACGCCTGAGGCCTGACGCTAACCCCTCCGCCTCATTCTTAAACGCCGCAGCCCATACCGTCGCGGAGCACGTGGCTCAACCCTCTGAGGAGCTTCTGCTATCAGCTCTACGCCGATCCCGAGCCGCTGCAGGGGCACATCTTGAGGTGCGAACCGAGCGGCAGCGAGGAATGAGTGGTGAGTACCGAGTGACGAAAAGGCAAACAACAAAGCGCCTATTCTCGTGGGTTTGATTTTCGCAACTCGAAACTCGAAGCTCGCTTTCAAACCTCAATTCACCTCTCATCGGCCGCAGTTCATTTCCCTTCCGCGTGTTGCGTGTTGCGTGAAGCGTGCTGCAGCCGCGAAGCGGCACAAAAAAAGCCCCGGTCTCTGTCGAGCCGGGGCTTTTTCTATCCCTGAATATTTACTTCAGGGTGTAAACCACGCCAACGGAGAAGGTGTGGTCGCTTTCCTTGGTGCCGTCAGGCGCCTTGGAGTCATGCTCCAGAAGATGGCGCAGGCGCAGGGAAAACTTCGAGTTGATCGCTGTAGTCAGAGAGGTTTCAGCACGGGTGTCGGCACCCTCTTCGCCTACCTCGGTGGAGAAGTCTTCGCGGAAGACAGTGTTGTCACTGACTTTGAGCTCGTACTTCACACCAATACGCGCAATAGCATCTTCTTCTGCCTTGTCGCAGCTGAAATAGGTGTCCTGGGGATCCAGGCACTTTACGCGATAACCCGGACCGAGTTCGGCGTCCAGGGTCTGGCGATCCGTGTCAATCCAGCGACGACCCAGACCGATCGCATAACTGGCCTCGTAGTGGTAACCGGAGAAGTTATCCTTGCTGTAGGTGAGCACATTGAACAGGTAGTTCCTGGAGTTTTCACCCAGCTTGCGGTCCAGTTTGTAGGAAGCGAAGTAATTCTCGTCTGTCCGGTAGTACTCTTCGGTTTCCGGATCCTCTTCCTCTTCATTGTTGGCGTCGGCCTTGAAGGTATGACGCCATTTGGCACTGTCGCGACTCATGTTCGCATTGGCGTTGGTTGAGTCGGAATTGGTGTTGCCACGCTTGAACAGAAGACCGACACCAATATCACCTGACCACTTGGTGGCACCTTCGGCTTCATCTGCCGCCACTGAAACTGCCGGCAAACCGGCAGCAATCAGCATGGCAGCAAGATATTTACTACGCATGAATCTCTCCTTACTCGCTCTTGTCCAGGTGAACATCCATCTGCGGGAACGGAATGCCGATACCGGCCTCGTCGAAACGACGCTTGACGGTCTCGGTGGTCCCCCAGAAGACACCCCAGTAATCTGCGCTGTTAACCCACGGACGACACAGCAGATTTACAGAACTGTCAGCCAGTTCAGCAACAGCGATGACAGGAGCGGGATCCTTGAGCACACGCTCGTCGGCAGCAAGGATTTCCTCAAGAATTTTCTTCACCTGGGAAAGGTCGGCATCATAGGCAACCCCGAACACCATATCCACTCGACGGGTGGGCATTTCAGAGTAGTTGATGATATTTCCACCCATGATGGCGCCATTGGGGATGGTGATGATCTTGTTATCCGGAGTGTTCATGATGGTGGCAAAAATCTTGATTTCCTTGATCGTGCCCGCCGCACCTCCGGCTTCCACATAGTGGCCTACCCGGAATGGCTTGAAGAGAATCAGCATCACGCCAGCGGCAAAGTTACCCAGGGAATCCTTCAGTGCCAGACCAACAGCCAGGCCGGCAGCACCTAGAATGGCGACCAGGGAGGTGGTTTCCACACCCAGCTGGTCAAGTGCAGCAATGATGACGAAAGCAAACAGGATGATGTGAACGATATTGCCAACGAATTTGGCCACGGTAGCGTCGATGCGCTTGTCCATCATCCGGTTAACGCCGTGGGCAATCTTGGCGACGATCCATTTACCGATGATGAAGATGACGATTGCAGCAACGATATTCCATGCGTATGGCATCAGGTTCTCGTTGGCAAAAGTCTGAATTTGTTGCAGATATTGATCCATTAGACGTACTCCTCTTCCTGTGAGCGCGGATTATGCCTTGAATTGCGTGAATCCCAAGTGGATGGAGGCTGTGGGGCTTCCGATTTTACAAATCTTTCACCTGATTACGATCGTTACAGGCAAAGGCAACCCCCGATTGCCGCCATATGATGAGGGGTTGAGATGGGATTGACCAGTAAACCAGCGGGTAAATCACCGTTTTATAACCGAAAATCTACACAAGCTTGGGTATCTCGAGGCTGCACCGGTATAATGCCTGCCCTCACTTTTTGCTGTCCCTGTCGGAGCCTTTCATGACTTCTAGCCTGCGCGCCACGCTCACTGCCAAGCTGCAAGAACGCATCCTGATTCTGGATGGCGGCATGGGCACCATGATCCAGCGCTGCAAATTCAGCGAGGAAGACTACCGTGGCAGCCAGTTTGCGGACTGGCCCTCCGACCTGAAAGGCAACAACGACCTGCTCTGTATCACCCAGCCGGAGCGCATCAAGGCACTGCACAAGGGCTATCTGGATGCCGGTGCAGACATCATCGAGACCAACTCCTTCAACGCCACCTCCATCGCCATGGCCGACTACGACATGCAGGACCTGGCGCGGGATATCAATGTGGCGGCAGCCCGGGTGGCCCGGCAAGCGGCGGATGAGGCCTCAACCCCGGACAAGCCCCGTTATGTGGCAGGCGTACTTGGCCCCACCAACCGGACAGCCAGTATCAGCCCGGACGTGAACGACCCGGGGTTCCGCAACGTGAACTTCGATACCCTGGTGGAAGCCTACCTTGAAGCTCTCGATGGCCTGGTGGAAGGTGGCATCGACCTGGTGCTGATCGAGACCATTTTCGACACCCTCAATGCCAAGGCCGCGGTTTTCGCCGTCGACAAATACTGCTACGAAAACAACCTGGACCTGCCGGTGATGATTTCCGGCACCATCACCGATGCCTCCGGCCGTACCCTCACCGGGCAGACCACAGAAGCCTTCTACAACTCCCTGCGCCATGCACGTCCGATCAGCTTTGGCCTGAACTGTGCCCTGGGTCCCATGGAGCTGCGTCCGTATATCGAGGAACTGTCGCGCATTTCCGAGACCTTCGTGTCAGCCCACCCCAACGCCGGTCTGCCCAATGAAATGGGGGAATACGATCTGGACCCGGCCACCATGGCCAAAGAAATTCGCGGCTGGGCCGAGAAAGGTTTCCTCAACATCATTGGCGGCTGCTGTGGCACCACTCCGGAGCACATTGCGGCCATGGCCGAGGCCGTGGAAGGTCTGGCACCCCGCAATCTCCCTGACATTGAAGTCGCCTGCCGCCTTTCCGGCCTGGAGCCCTGCACCATCGACAAGAACTCCCTGTTCGTCAACGTGGGCGAACGGACCAATGTGACTGGTTCCAAGCGTTTCCTGCGCCTGATCAAGGAACAGGACTATGACGCCGCCCTGGATGTGGCCCGGGACCAGGTGGAAAACGGCGCGCAGATCATCGATATCAACATGGATGAGGGGATGCTGGAATCCGCCGAGTGCATGGTGAAATTCCTCAACCTGGTGGCTTCCGAGCCGGAGATCGCCAAGGTGCCGATCATGATCGACTCCTCCAAGTGGGAGGTGATCGAAGCCGGGCTCAAGTGTATCCAGGGCAAGGGCGTGGTGAATTCCATCTCCATGAAGGAAGGTGAAGCCGCCTTCCTGGAGCAGGCACGCCTGCTGCGCCGCTACGGTGCTGCGGTGATCGTGATGGCCTTTGACGAGGAAGGCCAGGCAGAAACCCGTGAGCGCAAGGTGGAAATCTGTACCCGGGCCTACAAGCTGCTCACCGAAGAAGTGGACTTTCCGCCGGAAGACATCATCTTCGACCCCAACATCTTCGCCATTGCCACCGGCATTGAAGAGCACAACAACTATGCCGTGGACTTCATCGAAGCCGTGGCCGACATCAAACGCACCCTGCCCCACGCCATGATTTCCGGCGGCGTGTCCAATGTCAGCTTCTCGTTCCGAGGCAATGACACGGTTCGTGAAGCCATTCACGCCGTATTCCTGTACTACGCCATCAAGAACGGCATGGACATGGGTATCGTCAACCCGGGGATGCTGGCGATCTATGCGGACATTCCGGAAGAACTGCGCAATGCGGTGGAGGAAGTGGTACTCAATCGCCGTGACGATGGCACCGAGGTACTTCTGGATCTGGCTGAAAAATACCGTGGCAGCGGTGCGGAAAAGGCCAAGAAGGAAGATCTGGCCTGGCGCGAATGGCCGGTGGAGAAGCGTCTTGAGCACGCCCTGGTGAAAGGCGTAGCTGATTATGTTGAGGAAGACACCGAGCTGGCCCGCCAGAACGCAGAACGCCCCCTTCACGTCATCGAAGGCCCGCTCATGGATGGCATGAACGTGGTCGGTGACCTGTTCGGTGAAGGCAAGATGTTCCTGCCCCAGGTGGTGAAGTCTGCCCGGGTGATGAAAAAGGCGGTGGCCTACCTGCTCCCCTTCATGGAGAAGGAAAAGGAGGAGATGGGCACCCAGGATGAATCCAACGGCAAGATCCTGATGGCCACCGTGAAAGGCGATGTACACGACATCGGCAAGAATATTGTCGGCGTGGTGCTGCAATGTAACGGCTATGAGGTCATCGATCTGGGCGTGATGGTGCCTTGCGAGAAAATTCTCGACGTCGCCAAGGCAGAGAACGTGGACATCATTGGCCTGTCTGGCCTGATCACCCCGTCTCTGGATGAAATGGTACATGTGGCCAGCGAGATGCAGCGTCTTGATATGGACTTGCCGCTGATGATCGGTGGCGCCACCACCAGCCGCATCCACACTGCTGTGAAAATCGATCCTGCCTACCAGCATGCCGTGGTTCACGTGGCCGATGCCTCCCGTGCCGTGGGCGTGGCCTCCAAGCTGCTGTCCAAAGAAGCCCGTGGCGGCTATGTGGCGGAATTGAAGGAAACCTATGAAGGCCTGCGGGTCCGTCGCCAGCAACAGCAGGTGGATCGTAGCCTGATCTCCATCGAGCAGGCACGGGAACATCGCTTCCAGCCGGATTGGACTGAGTACACGCCTGCAGAGCCGAAGGTAAAAGGCCTCAAGGTCTTTGATGACTACCCGCTGGAAGATCTGGTGCAGCGCATCGACTGGACCCCGTTCTTCCGCTCCTGGGAGCTGGCCGGCAAATTCCCCAATATCCTGGACGATGAAGTGGTCGGCAAAGAAGCCACGCGCCTCTACCGGGATGCCCAGTCCATGCTTGAGAAAGTGGTTAAAGAAAAGTGGCTAACTGCCCGTGCTGTAATAGGTTTCTGGCCTGCAAACTCGAAGATGGACGACATCGAACTGTATCGCAACCCCGGTGACAAGGAGGCGTTCATGACGCTCCATCACCTGCGCCAGCAGCTCGACAGAACCAAGAATGACAAGCCGGATTTCTGCCTCAGTGACTTTATCGCACCGAAAGAAACCGGCCTGACAGACTGGCTGGGTGGTTTTGCTGTCACCGCCGGCATCGGTATCGATGAACACGTGGCACGCTTTGAAGCCGACCACGATGACTACTCTGCCATCATGCTCAAGGCACTGGCTGATCGTCTCGCGGAAGCCTTCGCCGAACGCATGCACGAGAAGGTGCGCAAGGAATACTGGGGTTATGCCAGCGACGAAGCGTTAAGCAATCAGGACATGATCAGCGAGAAATATCGCGGCATCCGCCCTGCCCCCGGTTATCCCGCCTGTCCGGACCACACCGAGAAAGCCCTGCTGTGGGAACTGCTGGAGCCGGAGAAAAACGCCGGCATGACCCTCACCGAAAGCTACGCCATGCTGCCGGCAGCAGCCGTTTCCGGTTGGTACTTTGCACACCCCCAAGCCAAGTACTTCGGCACCGGCAAGCTGGCCAAGGACCAGATGGATGACTACGCCGCTCGCAAAGGCATGTCCCGCAAGGAAATCGAGCGGATGGTGCCGCATTTGCTGGGATACGTTGAAGAGCAGTGAACAGTTAACAGTGAATAGTTAACAGTGCGCGCTAGCGCATTGTTTTGATCTGAAACGCAAGAGGCCGCGCCCGGAAGATGGGCGCGGCCTCTTGCGTTAGGGAAACAACCAGGGCGCTCACGCGCGCTGTTAACTATTCACTGTTCACTGTTAACTGTCTTCCGGTGGCAATTCAAACCTCGCATCCCACTCCGCCGCATCAATGGATTCCCGATAGGCATGCCAGGTGGCGTAGCCCAGTACTGGCAGTAACACCACCAGGCCCAGGTAGGCGGTGAACAAGCCTATCAGCAGGCAGATACCTATCAGGGCAGCCCAATTGAAGAGGGCCAGTTTGTTGCGAAGCACGGCGTTGGCGCTGGTGATCACACCAGTGACCATATCGGTTTTACGATCCATGATCATGGGCAGGGAAAAAGCGCTGGCGGTAAAAACGATGGCGCTGAACAACGCCCCGACACTACTGCCCACCCCGAAGAACAGCATTACATCCTCGGCACGCCACTCATTGACGGGATAAAAAATGTAGATCAGGTTGGCTGCCCGGGCCCAGACCAGAAATACCACAATCATGATGACCGTGAACGTGAGTCCGTCACCAAGGCAGGCTTTGACCTGTGCAAGGCTTTCCCTGAGCGATGGCTCCCTGCCCTGCTGTAGCTGGATGCTGATGCCATAAAGATTGAGCGCGAGGATCGGGCCAAGAAAAACGAAGCCGGAAATCAGCGCGAGATACAGGCCCATGTTACCAAAGGCCCAGGCGGCGGCGGTGATCAAGTAGCTGAGCACGAGCATGATCAGCCCATAGATGAGGCTGACCCGTGGTGCGGCGCGAAAATCCCGCCAGCCCTTTCGCAACCAGCGCAGCGGCGCTGAAGGCGCGATTGGCCGACATGGCGCCACAAAGGGGCGGGTATCCTCAGGCAATCCATTCGCCTTGGTGCGTGGTGGTTTTTCGTCCATGTTCAGATTCTCACGCAGTCAGAAAACCGGACACTGATCCAGATCACATTTGACGGCAATGATCGCCGTGCCGTTCTCAGGGATGCTTGTCCTGTCCACTTTCCGATTCACTCGGTGGCTCGATCTCGAGTGTGCCCTGCTCCGCGTCCAGGGTTCCGATACGCTCATCCTGGACACTGTGCATCACATCACTGGCGGCCCAGATCGCAGGAATCCCAAACTCCACCGCAAGGCTGGCGGCCGCATTGGCGGGATCCTGTTCGCTGATGACAATACCTCCGGCCTGCAATAGCCAGGGCAACCAGGACGGATCGACCTGATCTACCACCACGATGTCACCGGGACTGACTCGATTCAGGGTCCAGGCGCTGCATACCCGACGAACCGGACCCTGCACCTTGCCGGAAACCAGCGACTGGCCGCGCAGCAAGGGGCTGATGCGCTGCCCTCCGCCGAACCCATAACCGATCTGGTCCATCTTCCAGTCAGGCGCCCCTTGCAGACTGTCATCAAGATAACGCAGCTTGCGGTCTGCAATGGTCTCATGGCTGGCACTGGAAGGCAGGCGCAAGCCCATCCACAACTGCCAAAGTTCATCGAAATACAGGAAATAGATGTCGTCGGGGTGCTGCAACAGACCATCGTTGACGACCAGTGCCCCCATATCCCGCAACAGCTGTCTGAAACGGTTGCCCAGCGCGATTCTCAGGGCCCGGGCCTGGCGCAGTAGTTCCACCGGTTTGGCCACTTCCCGGCTACCTGCCAGAGCCCGTCGCTGGCGCTGACAAGGACCGAGACTGGCGGCCTGAGCCGGCTTTTCAGACAACGCGGCATGTACCGGATCACTACCGGTGCGAAGTTCTGACTGTTCGGCCAGATTGTTGCGGCCGGCGGCAAGATCCAGCAACAACGCCAGCTCTGTGGCAGTGGTAAGCGCCTGCAGCGGCAACGGGGCCTGCTCTCTTGTCAGCAGATCCGGTACCACCAGATAGGATAACCGCCCTTCTACCTTGCTGAGGCGCTCACCCAATGAATCCAGCTGCATCAGGCTGTGCCAGAGCGCTTCCTGAGTTGCCTGTGGATGCTGCCACTGGCGTACTTCCCGGGAGATCATGGCAAGCGCGAGGCGGTCCAGGGTGTATTGCAGACCGCTATAGGGAGCGATCTGTTCCGCTGGCTGCAAACGTTGCCAGGCGGGGGGAACATGCCTGAACACACCCGGGTGCTCATCCTGCAATGCCATAAAATAGGCGCAGTTGGTATAGATGTGACTATGTTGGCGGCGGTAAGGCTCAACCTTGACCAGCTTGTCCCAGTCACGTTTTTCTACCATGGGTTCCCAGAACGAGGATTTGAACCAGCGGGCCGCCAGGGTGTACCACAGGGGGCTTTCCGCCTGCACGAACAGTCCAGTACCTGCACGCCGTGTCCAGGCCTCACGGGGGGCGGGCAAGGAACCCACCGGCAAGGTCTGCAGCAGCCAGATCCGTTTGCCGTCATACACCCATTCGCCAGCCTGGGGGCGGTCAAAATTCTGTTTCAGGGCTTGATGCAGCGCCAGTAATTGATCATGGCCCACCGCTTCCGCCAGTGAATGGTGGTCATGGCTGGCATGCACAAGACGCCCCTGATCATCAAAAATGATCCGTTGCCGCTCGCTATTGCCGTCGGCTACGCCCTCTACCACCACATGGGGCAAATCCTGTCGTAGCGGGTGGCGCGTAAAAAGGACGCCTGCCGCGCACTGACGGGGCATGGCCTGTATGACGACCTGTTCGGGCGGCGGATCATGCTTGAAAATCGCCTGCAAAGCAGAGGCTAGAGCGTTATCGGAATCCAGATTCAGCAGGCTTTCACGGCAGGAACCCGGGTTCATCGGGCCCTGATGGAGCACCCAATAGCGGTCTTCATCGAACATACGGGGCAAGGCGCGCAGTTTTTGAACCAGAGCGTCGCCATCCATATTCAGCACGTCTTCCCGGTGCAGGCGCCAACTGGGCGGAACAGGCAGCCCCATGGCGGCCCAGCGCTGCAGGTTTTCGCTACCCTGCTCGTCTGCCGTCAGTACATCTATGCTCATTAAGGATTCTTTTGTCTTTGTGTTTTTTGTCTATGTAATCGTGCGGCTGCAATCAGGCCAAGCCAGTAAAACGCCGGCAACAGTAACAGCGCCCCCAGGGCAATCACTGCAGCGATGCCACCGAACAGTACCGGCGCTTTCATCAGGGTGCTCATCAATGAGTCCTGCCAGTAGAAGAACCACTGGTGATCCGCCGGAAACAGCCAAAGGTGAAACTGGTAGAAGACCTCAGTAGGCCCTGCAATGCCAAGCCACGCTAACACAGCCCCCAAAGTGATGACAGCCGCCACCAGGCGCCTCCGCATGGATGGCTGTCCAAGGCGACGGAGCGCCAATGCAGCAGGTAACCACAGCACCAGCAACACCAGGAACAGCCACCGCCCTTGATCAATCAGGTTGGCCACGTCCTGCAGGTGTTGCACTTCTGCAGCGTGCAATAGTGTACGCGGGGACTGACCTGGTGGCTGGTAGAGAATTGTAGCCAAACCCTCGCCATGATCATGAACCGCATCCCGGATTTGCTCAAATGCCCGCCAGTGTTGCTCGGCTGGCAATAGCTCAAGGCCCGATTTAAAGCGATTCTGTGGGCCATACTGTTGAATGTGCTCACGAATATCCAACTGGTCATACCAGAACGGATAACCGTAGTCTGCCTTGCTGTACAAGGCCCAACTGCTCAAGACCGCGAGCAAAACAGTGATGACAGCATAGGCAAACCACACTAAAGTGGCTGCATTCGGGCTTTTTAATGCCTTTTTTGTCATATCATCCCCTCGATAACGAACAGAATAATAAAAGAGGATGTTGCGTCATGCGAACGCTCACCATTCATTGCCGTAGTTCCTACCCCAAAAAGGCGCCATTGCGGTTTGCATTCCCTCTGAGATCCCTTTCGCCATCACTGGCCACACTGACCTTGCTCCTGCTGGGCTTACTCTCGGGCTGTGCCACCACACAGCTGCCAGTGACGGACGCTCGCCTGACAAGTGCAGCCCAGGAGGCAGACTACTTCCAGGTTCGCATCCAGGCTCGGGACGGTAAAAAACTGGCCGCCACTGTGTATCAACCAGCGCTTCAGGCGGGACAGAGTGCACCACTGATTATTGCCACCCACGGTTTTGCCGGCTTCAGGGCAAAGCGCCCATTCTCTATCTATGGCAAGGCCATGCTTACTGGAGAAGCGGCCATTGCCGCCTGGAAAGCCGGCTACTGGGTAGTATTTTATGACCAGCGCGGGTGGGGACAGTCCCAGGGCAAGGTCCACATGATGGATCCTGACTTTGAAGTGGCAGATCTGAGCAACGTTATCGACTGGTCCCTGTCTCACCTGCCCGGCATTTCCCGCCTTGAAGATGGCAGTCCGGCCATCGGCATGATTGGTGAGTCCTACGGCGGCGGGCTGCAGAGCCTGGCCAGTTTCAATGAGCCGCGGTTAAAAGCGCTGGTTCCGCTGGCCAGCTGGCATGACCTCAACAGCCTGGCTCCTAATGGGGAATTTCGTACGGCCTGGGGCGCGGTTCTGATGGGAGCCGGGGCTTTTTCCAGTGGTTTCGATATCGGCCAAATGTTTGCTTCACCCTGGAACAGTGCCATAGATGGCACTATCAGCGCGGAAATGTCCCGTCTGATGTACGAGCGCAGCCCTGCCAGCTACTGCGACCAGAACAAGGCCCCCCATGCAGACGCCCTGTTCATTCAGGGCTTTACCGACACCATTTTTCCTTTCCAGGAAGCGGAGAAGAATTACGACTGCTGGCGCAAGGCCGGTCGGGATGCCCGTGTGATCGGATTACAGAGTGGCCATGCCATGCCATGGCCGGTGCAGAAAATGCGCGGCGGCCTGCCCTTTTTTCATACCGATGACATGGTTCACTGTGGTGATTATGAAGCCACCACCGTCGAAACGGTTCTCAGCTGGTGGGATGAAAAGCTGCGCGGCGCAGAAAGCACGGTACCTGAGTACTGTGTGAACATTACGGAAGACCGGGGCCTCGCCATTGTTGATGAACTGCCCCCAGCCAACCAGTTTTCCCTGCCAAGGGAAAAGGTCACCATTCCCCTCGCCGGCGCTTTTGAATGGCTGATGGTACCTTTTGACTCCGGAACCGATCTGTTTCGGGCCATGTGGCCGGGGGCCGATCTGCGAGAGCTGAAAACCAATGGTGGCTTTGGCCGCCCCAAATTCATTCCCCTTTACATCGTCCGTGGTGATGACGAACTGCTACTCGGCAAGCCGCGCATCGATCTGCGTGTGGCCGGGACCAGTAGCGGTGAAAGCATGCCCATGTTTGTCGGTATCGGAGTGCAGCACGCCAATCGTCGCCGGGTCAGAGTGGCCAGTGAGCAGCTCACCCCACTGACCGAAAAAGGCACCCATCGACAGGAGCTGGCCGCTGTCAGCCAGCCTCTTCGCCCCGGTGACCGCGTTGGCGTGGTGGTATACGGGTATACCGCCCAGTTTCCGCTGAACTCGGCATTTCTGGCCCGCAGTGCGACAGTGAAAGGGAACGTATGGCTACCCCTGACCCGGGAAGAGGATGTGGCACTGGCCCCGGATCGTCCATTCTAAAGGGGGCCGCTCTGCAGCTGCATCACGCTTCTCGCAACACGCAACACGCAACACGCAGAAGCACAGCCCCTTGTGAGAGCGCTTGTGCCCTTTAGGGTATGCCTGCACGCGAATTTATTGGTAACGGTCAGGAAAGCTTTGGTTACCAGCCAACGCCCATATCAGGAGCGATACCGTCATCGGCCAATACTGGTTTATGCCGGTTTGCAGCGAAAGCCATGCCAGGCTGCTTCCAGTTCAGGGAGTGACGTGAACTGCCACGTCTCTGGCACGCTGGTCAGCATACTCGCCGGCAGAAAAACCGCGCATGCTGCTATCAAAAAACATGCTCACCGTGAAGCGCAGTTCGCGCTGCTCGGGCCACCCCTTGAGCATGTATCCCAGGTTGGGAAGCTGGCCCTGAAACTGCTCCGGTTCCACCGAAAGCAGGGTGTCATCTTCATAAATCAATTGCAGCGGCACACTCATCAATGATTCGGGCACAGATAATTCCGTCAGCAGCGTGAACTGCTGGTTACTATCAAACAGAATCCAGTTTTCCGCCATGCTGATGGGCTGCCCGGCAAAACTGGCATCATCCGCGACCCCATTCACAGTAACCGGGTTATCGGCAAAATTGTGGGTGTAGACGTTCGCACCCATTTGGTTATTGCCATCCACAGTCACTGAGACTTCCGGTTCCTTGAGTGTTGCCCGGTAAAGCTCCGGCACCTTGGCATAGGTATGCGCCTCGTAATGCGCCGCGTAACGCATGGCCTGTACCTGGATCGTCATTACCGGAATACCGGCCAGTACCACCCGCGTGCGAAGGTGCATCACTGAACGAATCGGTCCCGCACGATGACCAACCAGCTGCGGGCGCAGGTTATGATTATCCAGTGTCATGCGGGTAAATTTGGAAAGTACCCCGGCGCTCATGCGCATTTTCAGGGTGTCGATAATCGAACCACTGCCCTGATAGCTTCGATAACCCAGATAACGCCAGTTGAGTTCATTTTCCGGATCCACGTCCAGCTGATAGAGCGCCGTCCTGGTCTGCCCTGTGCGAGTATCGTGGGAGACATAGTAGTTGTCACTACGCAGGGGATTATCCTTGACCAGGTAGAAGTGACAGTTATTTGCCACTTCAAGATCCGCCACCACCTGCCCCTGTGCCGGAAGCAGCGTATCCGGTCGCTGTGGACCGGCATCGGTGAGCATGGCCAGCAGACGGTCGTCAGCATCGAGCACACCACCCTGTCCAAGCTGGTCAAAACCGGAGTGCTCGAACCAGACCATGTCGTGATCGGACATCTCATCGAACTGGAAGGCAACGGGTATCAGCTCGCCATTTTCCACCCGCATCAGCGACAGATCAGAAAGGGGCAAGCCCTGTGCCGAAGGCAGACTGTGGGCAGACAACTGCATTACCTTGCCTTGATCCAGTGGATCAAAGCGGCATTGGGCATTTGCGTTGGCACACAAAAGCAACAGTGGAAAAGACAGAATTTTAAGTAGTGTCATTATTGCTGCAAGGTGGCACGCACGGTGGCTGTCCCTGATTTGTCACCGGGTGTCATTTCCAGATTAGTTATTTGCACCCCTTTCTCCTGAAGGGATTGCAACCAGAGAATACTCTGGCCCGCCGGTTGTTCTTCCATTTGAATACGCACCGACGTGGTGCCATCCGGCGTGAAGTTCTTCAACGTGAGCCCGAACGCATTGGCGCTACGGCTGACTTCCCCAACCCAGTTACGCGGCAGTGAGGCCGACTTGCCGCCTGAAGCCGCTTTGACAGCACCAGCATTGGCATTGATCCACTCCAGCGTCTGCATGTTGGACACATACCGCTGCATGGCTTGATCACGGGCATTAAGGCTGGGCGCCCAAATAAGCCAGTAAATCAGCACGCCGAAAAATACCGCTGCGAGCAACTTGAGCACCTGCTGCTCGCGGGGTTCGCGGCTGTTATACCACTGTACGACTGGAGCAAGCCGTTGCTGCAGGTGCTGTTGATAGGTGGCAAGGCTCATCCGGGCTGCTCCACTTTGATTCTCGCATTCACACCCTGGGCGGCATTGCGGTAATTGGCGATAGAAGCCTTGGCGCCCTGCTCGCGCAAGGCATTCTGCAGGGCTTCCAGTTGCGCATAATCCTTGGCCCCTACGTCCAGCAGAAGACTGTTCTGGCGCTGGTCATACTGGAGACGCTTGGGCTCCACCTTGCTGCTCTTGAGTACTTCCGCCACCGGAACCAGCATGGGGAAGAAGGAAGAACCGGAAGCGCCACCACCTCCGGACAACCGGGCCAGACGCCCCTGAAACTGCCGGACCAGTGCGGAAGAGGCCTTTTCACCAGGGAAAAGCCGCTCGTACTGCCCTTTGGCATCGGCCAGCGCAGCCTCTGCAGCTTGATCATAGCGCCATGCCTGAACGCGCAGCCCGATAATGGCCAGCACCAGAACCGAAGCCGCCAGAATCAATAACGGACACCATTCCGCCAGTGCCCCGGGTTGCCCAGCCTTTTTACGCGGAGCATGGACACCCGTGAGCAACTGTTGGCCGGTGTGTTGACGAAACAGATCGAACAGGGTGTGGTCGGCGCCGATCTGCGTGGCATCAGCCAGGGCACTGCCAAATAGCGATGACAGTTCTTCGCGCGCTGCCTGATCCATGACCAGATAAGTCTCGCGGTCCGTGGCTACAAGAGCCTGCTCTGCAGGCAGCTGCACCACCACTGGCAACATCCCGGCGAGACATTCCACATCCACCTCGACGGACTGCAGATCGGCACCGGCGGCGCTGGCGCAATCCCGCACAGCAGCGATCAGGGATTGCTCTGCCGCGGTGACCAGGTACTCGTCCCCCTCCCCCTTGCGGGAATTGAAGAACAGGTTGTCTGGCGCATCCAGTAACTGCTCCTCAAGAAGGTAGGGCATCACCCGGTCCAGATGACGCGCCTGCTTGCGGCTCAGCGATACCCGGGTCAGGCGCACCAGTGAGGCACACAGGATAATTCTCAGCGGGCCGCGATCAGCAGCCGCCGTGCAGGCTTCATCCAGACTGCAGTATTCCACGGCATCGCCGCCGGCAGCCTGATACAACACCGGGCTGTTGCCGGTCAGGGGCAATCCATCAATGTCGTAAAGATAGATTAATGGAGCTTGTGACACTGAATCCGGTCCTTCATTCGTTATTGTTGGCCACAATAGCCGTTATTCCACATTGTAGAAAGGATTACAGGCGGGTTCGAGCGGTGTCAGTAACGGGCTGACCTGACGACTGAATACCGCTGTCGGTTCACCGTTACCACCACCGCGATACAAACGTGTAACCAGCCGACTGAGTTGGCCATCCACTTCCACATCCACCATCACCTGAAAATACTCACTGGCCACCCCCAGACGGGTCTTGAGCAAGTCACGGTCATCTTCATCCAGATCCGCAAATGTCGGGCCGGCAAGCAAGGCGCCGATATCAGTAATCGCCTCATCGGCGCGCGCGTCAACAATCGCCTTGACTCCGTCCGGTCCCGCCAATGAGCCTACCACAGCATCCAGCACCTGTTGTGGCGCAGTATTGACATTAAGAGTGGTCCCCGGAGGCAATGCCGTCAGCAGCCCCCACAGCATGGGGTCTTCCGGCATGTCGGTGACCTCGAAACCAAGCAGGGCCCGCAACTCGCTTTCGTGGGCGGCCGGCATGTTCGGGGTGCGACGGTCCCGGTATTCCGGATCCTCTGCCCCTTCCACATCATCGACAATATTGTTGCTGTCCAGCCAGTCTGCCATCTCATTGGCCAGACGGCTGGAATTGGACTGATCCGGCAGGATGCTATCCAGCAACTGTTCCAGTTCGCGGATACGATCCGGCTGACGGTCAAAACCGCCGGCATTCGGGCTGATCAACCAGTTGAGATTGAAGCGGCCCTGCAGATCCTGCACGCTGGCGCTGAGAAAAGCGTCCTCGTAAGGCGTCGGCGGAAGCTGGACTGCCCACTGCTCATCCACGCAATCATCCACTTGCGCGTTGTTTTTGACATCATCCTGCAGGTCATCAATCAGCCCCTGCTGAGCCACCACCTCAGCCGCCATGGCGTACTGATAGCGTTTGTCCCATTGCAGGAGATTGTCCGCCCGGTTCAGGAAACGATTCTGGCGAAACAATATCTCCATCATCAGTGTGGAAATGATCGCAAACAGCATCAGCACGATAATCAGCGCCATGCCTTTCTGGAGAGGTCGCTTCAGGCCCACGGGTTCACCACCGTGCGGTAGAACCGGTGTATCACATCACCGTTTTCCAGTTCGATCTCCACTTCGATGCTTTTGGGCAGTCGCTGGCCCCATACCGGCTGGGCAGCCAGGGCCGCATCCGGCCATAGCTCAAGCCACTGCCAATCGCCTTGGGGAGTCAGATCCAGATAGCGGACGGTAAAACGCGCCACATCCTTGAGCAGGACGTCCTGCTGATAGCGGGTCGCCACCGTGGTATCCAGGACCGGCCAGTAGCGTCGATACAGATCCCCGTTCTCCAGGGTATAAACCACTCGCTGCATCTCACTACGCTTGCGCAGGCCGAAGGGGTTGGACCAGCCCATACGAGTGAATTCAACATAGTTGTCACGGCCGACAATGGCCGGCTGCGGATCCCCATAAGGATCTCGTACCGGCCGACTGACCAGTTGCTCGAAATCCAGGGTCAGAAAGGTGATGGCACGCTGACTGCGCTCCATCTTGTCGGCACTTTCGGTAAGCTGCTCTCTGCCACTCAGGGCACTGCCGAGAAACGACGCGGCCCACACATAGATAAACGCAAAAATGGCAATGGTGACGACCATTTCCAGCAGCGTAAAACCCTGATAGTGGCGCTGACGAATCATGAGGCTGGCTTTCCGATCAGGCTTGCCAGGTGGTAGGCCAACTCTTCCTTGTCGTCACCACGCAGGATACCAACGTTGATATCCACCCGTCGGGTGTCCGGATAAGGCCCTTCGGAGACGATGGTTTCGATCCACCAGTCTCGGCCGTTGCGCGTAACTTCGCTGTCAGACTGCCCGGTAGGTGGCCATTGTTGATAAACCTGCATTTCCACCAGCTTGTCAGAAGCGACCAGAAAGCCCAGGTGAGTCTCGTTGATATTGGTGTAAGCCCGGGCACTGGCACCGAGGGTCTGGCCAAGGGTAACCATCACCAGCGCCAGAATGGAAACAGCGATGAGCACCTCGATCAGTGTGAAGCCTCCCTGGCGACGTATCACGATCAGCGCTCCTCCTCGAAGAGGGTGCCCTGCTCTTCCGCTTCTTCTTCCAGCGCATCCGGGTTGATGACCTGCCCCAACGCACTCACCTGCCAGCGGCGAAACTGGTCCAGGTCATCATTGGACAGCAACGAGACCGTCACCGGGGTTACCTCCCCACTCGGGAAGAAAAACACCTGGGGCAGCTCCTTGTCTTCCTTGCGGGATTGTTCAGGGGCACGTTCTTCGTCTTCCTCGCCTTCCCTGTCGCCTTCCCTCTCGTCTTCAGACTGAGTCGACAGGCCTTCCGGGGTGGCCATCATGTCATCCTTGACCAGGTTCTCGGCCACATCAGAGAGGGAGACCTGGTCATCCTCAAGGGCATCCACCTGCCACTCCAGTGACAAGTTCGCAGCAAGCTGGCGCGCTTTCAGGGAAGTATCATTGAGTGGCAGAAATTCCTGCTCATTTCGGTCATAGGCCAACGGAACCCAGCCATCGCCACGCAGGCGCAGGGCAAGCAACTGACCGGAAAAAAGACTGCGCTCGTTGAGCAATTCTAGGGTGTCTCGAAGCCGGGCGGACTCTTCATCCAGCCCGTCTTCACTGAGCGTCCAGTTGCCCTGCCCGGCAATCACCGCCGTGAGCAGCCCGACCAGCATCACCACCACCAGGATTTCCAGTAGCGTAAAGCCTGACTGTCGGGCCCGGGATGGCATGATTACTGGACGTCGCGCCAGTTGATGTCGGCATCGTTGCCCTCGCCACCTTCAGCTCCATCGGCACCCAGGGAAAGCAGATCGAAGGGGCCGTCGACACCCGGGCTCAGGTAGACGTAGTCGTTGTTCCAGGGGTCCTGGGGCACCTTGGGCAGGTAGCCACCTTCCGGCCATTTTTTGGCAGAAGCAGGACGCTCCACCAGACCATTGAGGCCCTCTTCCGTGGTCGGATAGCTGCCGTTGTTGAACTTGTACAGGTCCAGCTGCTGAACGATCTTGCCCATGTTGGCCTTGGTCAGGTCGACCTTGGCTGCCTCACCCTGGCCAATCACGTTAGGCACAATCACTGCTGCCAGCAGGCCGATAATCGCCACTACCACCATGATTTCCAGCAGGGTAAAACCGGACATGGCCTTTCGATGTTTCAGGGTCTTCATTGCTCATCCACCTAGCATGTTATTCATTTGCATGATCGGCATCATTACCGACAAAACGATCAACACTACAATCCCCGCCATTACCAGTAACATGATGGGGCCCAGCAGCCCGACCATGGTATTCACCGTACTGGTAAGTTCGCGTTCCTGATAATCCGCTGCCCGAGTGAGCATGTGATCCAGCTCACCACTGGCCTCACCACTGGCAATCATCTGCACCAGCATGGGCGGGAAGTAGCCACTGGCGTCCAGGGCACGGCTCAGGCTGCCACCTTCCCTTACCTTGACCGCTGCCTGTTTGACGGCATCACGGATCGCAAGGTTCCCGACCACCTGGGCGGCAATGAACAGCGCATCCACCAGTGGCACTCCAGAACGGCCCAAAATGCCCAGAGTACTGGCCAGACGGGCACTGTCGGAAGCTCGCAGCATGGTGCCTACCAGCGGCATGGCTGCCAGGCGCTGGTGCACCCTCATACGGAAGCTGCTGTTGCCCATGGCCCTTGCGAAGACCACCACTGCCATGGCCAGCAGCAGGATAACCAGCCAGGCCCAGTCACGGGTGAAATCACTGAGCGTCATGACGATGCGAGTCAACAATGGCAGAGCCTGATCACGGCCTTCGAACACTTCCACCAGCTTGGGCACCACAAACGTCATCATCAGACCGATGACCACGGAGGCGAACACCATGATAAAGGCAGGATAAATCATCGCCTGGGCAACGTTGCGGCCGGTATCGTGACGGGTTTCCAGATAATCTGCCAGCTGTTCCAAAACCTGTTCCAGATGCCCGCTCTGCTCTCCGGCTGACACCGTGGCACGATACATCTCGGGAAAAGCGCGCGGAAAGGACTCGAAACTCTTTGCAAGGCTGTAACCTTCGCGTACGCGGGCACGCACCGCCAACATGATACGCTCGATACGATCATTGGCGGCCTGCTTGGCCACCGCAGATAACGCCTGCTCAACGGGCAAACCGGATTTCAGCAGGGTTGCCAGCTGACGGGTGATCAGCGCCTGCTCGGCGCCCTTGAGTTTGCCGGAAGCAGAGAACAGCTGAATACCACCGCTGCTTTCCGTGTCACGGGTCTCGTTGACCTCAATGGGCACCCAGCCCTTGTCGCGTAGTTGCTGACGCACCTGGCGGGCACTGTCGGCCTCCATGGCGCCCTTGCGAATTTTCCCCTTGTGATCGAGGGAGCGATACTCGAAAGCTGGCATGTGTCAGATTCCGTCAGTCTTCGCGGGTGACGCGCAGCACTTCTTCCACACTGGTGTGGCCCGCTGTCACCTTGCGCCAGCCATCTTCACGGATGCTGCCGGTCAGGGTGCGCGCATGTTTGGTCAGGGCCAGTTCACCGGCCTGATCATGGATCAACTGACGCATGGTCTCGTCAATCAGTACCAGCTCATAGATCCCGGTACGTCCGCGATAGCCTTGATTGTTGCAGTGCTCACAGCCGTTCGGATGATACAGCGTCCGGGGCTGGTCTTCAGCCAGCCCCATCATGCGCAATTCACTGGCTGAGGCCTGATAGGGAGTCTTGCAGTCGTCGCACAGCACCCGCACCAGACGTTGGGCCAATGCCCCCAACAGGGAACTGGACAGCAGGAAGGGTTCGATACCCATGTCCTGGAGGCGGGTAACCGCACCGACGGCGGTATTGGTATGCAAGGTGGACAATACGAGGTGACCTGTCAGCGACGCCTGTACGGCAATTTCCGCGGTCTCCAGATCACGAATCTCCCCCACCATCACTACGTCCGGATCCTGACGCAGAATGGCGCGCAGCCCACGGGCGAACGTCATGTCTACCTTGCTGTTCACCTGGGTCTGGCCGATTCCTTCCAGTTGGTATTCGATGGGATCTTCCACGGTAAGGATATTGCGGGAGCTGTCATTCAGTTCGGTGAGTGAGGCGTACAAGGTGGTGGTTTTACCGGAACCGGTGGGGCCAGTCACAAGAATGATGCCGTGGGGCTTGCTGATCAGCTCACGCATCATCTTGTCGTTTTCCTGTTCCATGCCCAGGTGGGCCAGATCCAGGCGTCCAGCCTGCTTGTCGAGCAGACGCAACACCACTCGCTCACCATTACTGGACGGCATGGTGGATACCCGCACATCCACATCACGGCCACCGATTCGCAGCGAGATACGGCCATCCTGGGGAATCCGCTTTTCAGCGATATCCAGTCGGGCCATTACCTTGATACGAGACACCAGTAGCGGAGCCAGTTCACGCTTGGGAGCGAGCACTTCGCGCAGCACTCCATCGACACGCAGCCGTACTACCAGTTTGCGCTCGAAGGTTTCGATATGGATATCGGAAGCATCCTCGCGGATCGCCTCCTGTAGCAGGGCATTGATCAGGCGAATGATAGGCGCATCATCCTCCTGTTCCAGCAAATCCGAGGTTTCCGGCAGGGAATCTGCAAGGCTGGCAAGATCCAGTCCTTCCAGATCATCCGCTGCTTCTGCAGCAGCACCACGCTGCTGCTCATAGGCCAGCGCCATGGCGGCAGTGAAACCAGCCTCATCCATGGCGACCAGACGGGGCAAAGCGCCAATTTTCCGTTGTACCTCACCCAGCGCGGAAACCGGCACATCGTTGCGATAGCACAGTTCCCTGCTGCCGTCGCGCTCGCGCAGCAGTACGCCGAAGCGACGCGCAAACCCGTAAGGCAGTAAATACGGGGCTAATGCCTGGGCTTCACTGTGTTCCGCATGGTCCGTCATGTTCAGTACTTATCCATCAGGTTTTCAATCACTTGCCGGGTTACCCCATTGAGGTCCACAAATTGGAACCCGACCTGAAACTCCCCGGGAGCATCAAGATTTTCACACCAGACGGACTTGGCATCAAAGCTGATTGTGTTAACACCGGCGATCTGATCCGGAAGGACCATCCCCATATGCAAACGTTCACCCGGGGGAATGTCACGGCGCGAGAATAACTTGAAGCCATCCACACTGATGTTCATCAGGCGGCCCACATTACCACCGGTGCTGCGATCAAACACCACCATTTCCCGAAACAGTTTCTTGCGCGGATGTCTTCGGTGGTCCTTGCGGCTGTCACGGACATCATTCTCGTCTTCCGCCTGACGCACCACTACCACCACACCGGTGAAATTGCCTTCATCATCAATGATGGCATTGGCACGCAGGGCAAGGGAGACCAAACCATTGCCGTCATCGGCGTACAAGGGATGCTCGTTTTTCCAGCCCTCCCCCTTTTCACAGGCCAGGCGCAGGGGATTGTCCTTCCATTGCCAGCGCTGTTTGCCGGCATCATCATTGAACAACAGGCCTGACAGGTCCTGGCCCACCAACGCATCACGGTCACGATTGATCAATGCGCAGGCGGCTTCGTTACAGAAGGTGATCTGACCACGGGCATCGGCCCCCACCAGTGCCTCGCCGAGGGCATGCAACAGGCGCTCGTTTTCATCCTTGAGGCGCTTCATCTGGATTACCGCCTTCTGCAGCTTGCGACGCTGCATGTCCAGCTCCAGAAAAACGTTAACCTTGGCCTCAAGTATTTTTTGATCGATAGGCTTGAACAGATAGTCCACCGCGCCGCATTCATAGCCACGGAATACGTATTTCTGTTCTTTGGAAATGGCGGTAACAAAAATGATCGGGATATTGCGGGTCTTCTTGTTCTGTCGCATCAGTTCGGCGACTTCAAAACCGTCCATGTCCGGCATCTGCACATCCAGCAGTGCCAGCGCGAAATCATGCTTCAACGCCAGGTTCAACGCCTCGTTGCCAGATTGGGCCATGACGAGATTGCGGCTGTCCCCCTCCAGAATTGCTTCGAGAGCAATCAGGTTTTCCTTATGGTCGTCCACAACCAGTATATTCTGCTTCATTGCATTAACTACCCTGCAACCTTTCCGCCAAATAAGGGCCAATCTGTTCAAGATCGAGCACCTTGGAAACTGCACCTGTTCTTATCGCCGCTTCGGGCATCGTGGGTGCTTCTGAACTGACCGGGGACTGTGCAATGGTGAAGCCCCCTCGTCGGTGAATATATTCTATCCCCGCCGCCCCATCGTCATTGGCCCCAGTGAGAATCACTGCGGCCAGTCGGTCCCCGTAAACTGCTCCTGCAGAATAGAACAGTTCGTCTACTGATGGCCGGGAGTAGTGCACAGGTCTGGCAACAGAAAACGCAATCGTCTCGTCCTGGTCAACCAGCATGTGATACCCCGGGGGGGCCACGTAGACATAACCGGGGAGGATCGGCTCCTTGTCTTCCGGCGCCACCACCGGCAAATTGCAGTAGCGGCCCAGCAGCCAGGGTAACCGGTTTTCAGAACTGGGATGCTGGTGTTGAACCAGCAGAATGGCGGCCGGGAAATTGGCAGGCAAGGCAGCAAGAATCTGGGTGTAGGCGTTCAAGCCTCCCCAGGATGCTCCCATCACCACTGCCTTTACCGGCCCCATGTCCTCTCTCACGAATCGCCGCTACCTTCACCTCCGTCACGACTCGCCTTCCCGGCCTCATAGGCAGCTCGATGCGCCTGTGCCTGCTTGAGTTTTTCCTGCAATTCGCGGCGTTGGCGATCCAGACCGAGAAAGAAGTCCACCTTGCTTTTGAGAATGAGCGGATCCAGCGGTTTGAACAGATAATCCACTGCACCTGCCTGGTAACCCTTGAATACGTATTTCTTTTCCTTGCTGATAGCGGTGACAAAAATGATCGGGATAGTCTGGGTATCCTTGCGCTGACGCATCAGCTCGGCCACTTCAAAGCCGTCCATGCCTGGCATCTGTACATCCAGAAGCACCAGGGAGATGTCCTCCTTGAGCAGCACCTTGAGGGCCTCCTGGCCAGAATGAGCCTTGATCAGCGTGCGCCCTTCACCTTCCAGCACCGCCTCAAGGGACACCAGGTTCGCAGGTTGATCGTCGACTAACAGCAGCTTCTGCTCAATCATCAAAATTCTCTAATAATCATCAGGAGTGTCGGATCTGTCGCTTGCGGAAGATTCTCAGCGACGGGTTGATCATGTCAAAGGCCTCTTCCTGACCGGTAAACTTGAGACTTTCCTTGGTGCCAAGACAGAGGTACCCCCCCATATCCAGGCTATCCACGAAGAGCCTGATCACCCTTTCCTGCAATGCACGATCAAAATAGATCAGCACATTACGGCACAGGATGACGTGCATTTCCCCAAAAACCTGATCCGTGGCCAGATCATGATCTGCAAAGACGATGTTGCGCTTCAGTCTCTGATCCATGATCACGCTGTCGTAGCGGGCGGTAAAGTAATCAGACAGCGAATGTCTGCCCCCTGCCCTGCGATAATTATCTCCGTACTGCTTCACCGCCTCGATGGAGTAAATCCCCTTCTTGGCAGCGGCCAGGACATTCTTGTCGATGTCTGTGGCATAAATCATGGCACGATCGTACAGACCTTCTTCCTCAAGAAGAATGGCCATGGAGTAGATTTCTTCCCCGGTGGAACAACCGGCATGCCAGATCTTGATGAAAGGATAAGTCTTCAGTACCGGCACCACTTCATCGCGGAACGCCCGATAGAACTCGGGATCCCGGTACATCTCGGTCACATTGACGGTCAGGTCATTGAGCAAGGTCACGAAAAATCGACGATCCCTGAGCACCTTGTCCGTCATTTCCATGATGCTGGAAAAATTCGACATCCCCATCCGGTGCATGATGCGCCGACGGATGGATGCCTTGCTGTAAGAGCGGAAGTCGTACCCGTACATCTGGAAGATGGCTTCCAGCAGCAAGCGGATCTCGATGTCTTCAACATCGATCTCTTCATCATCTATCGGAAATGACTCCGCCATTCACCTTCTCCGGGCTTCTTGTTATTTATGCAGCCAGACACGCATCAACGATGTCAGCTTGGCCATATCAATGGGTTTGGAGCAGTAATCATTTGCCCCGGCCTCAATACATTTCGCCCTGTCGTCCTTCATGGCCTTGGCCGTGAGTGCCAGCATCGGCAATTTCTTGAAGCGGGCTTGGTCGCGGATATGCCCCATGGCTTCATAGCCATCCATTTCCGGCATCATGATATCCATGAGAACGATGTCCATCTCGGGGTTTTCATCCAGAGCGGTCAACGCTTCCTTACCATTATTGGCGATGGTGATTTCAAAGCCCAGCTCTTCCAGCTGGGCAGACAGCGCATAAATATTGCGCATGTCATCGTCTACCAGGAGCAGCTGCTTTCCTTCGAAAATATCATCGCGATGCTCAATGGACGTTTCCTTGGGCGCCTTGGCCTTGTCTCCCGGCAAGGTGGATTCCAGCCAGTGCAGGAACAGGGACGCTTCGTTGAGCAGACGCTCATGGGAACGCTCGGTCTTGAGGATGATGCGATCAGCGTACTTGCGCAGCTTCGCTTCCTCATCACGGGTCAGATCCTTACCGGTGTAGATCACCACCGGAACACTGTCGTAATTATCGTCATTATTGATAATTTCCAGCAGCTCGAAGCCACTCATGTCCGGCAGGGTCAGATCGAGAATCATGCAGTCGAACACCGTGTTACGCAGTGCCTCGAGAGCCTCCTGACCGCTGGTGGCCGCAGTGATCTCCACCCCTTTCTGGTCAAACAGTTCACGAATACTCTCGTGCTGGATTTCACTGTCTTCCACCACCAGCAGGCGCCGCACATTGGTCTCGATGGCGCCCTCGATCTTGGCGAAGGCAGACAGGATGTCTTCCTGATTCACCGGCTTGGTGAGCAGGTCCAGCGCCCCCAGATCCAGGGCTTTCTTGCGCTCATCACGGCCGGACAGGAAGTGCACCGGAATATCCTTGGTGCGCGGATCCGCCTTGAGCTTCTCCATCACTTCCCAGCCATCGATACCGGGCAGGCCGATATCCAGAATGATGGCACTGGGCCGATAATGGCTGGCATATTCAAGCCCTGCCTCACCGTCATGACAGATATGGCCTTCCAGGCCATAGTCCGCCGCCAGTTCCATCAGAACGCCACCGAATTCTTCGTCATCCTCGACGATCAATACGGTCTTCTCGCGGACCACGAAATCATCATCTTCGACCTGCTGCGGCACCATGGCAGCGGTGTGCGCTTCGGCATTGCTGCCGATATCGTCGATACGGGCTTCACCACCCTGATCGAGGATTTCCATGGCATCCGCTGAACCTTCCGGCAGATACAGGAAAAAGGTGGAACCCTTGCCTTCGCCTTCACTGGTCAACCCGATTTCACCGCCCAGCAGTCGCGCCAGTTCGCGGGAAATGGTCAGGCCAAGGCCAGTACCCCCGTATTTACGGCTGGTGGTGCCATCAGCCTGCTGGAAAGCCTCGAAGATCAGTTTCTGTTTTTCTTCAGGAATCCCGGCACCAGTGTCAGTGACAGCCAGTTTCACGGTCTTGTCTGCGGTCAGCTGACGGGGCAACACGTCTTTCTCATCCGGACGCACAATGCTCAGCGTCACCGAGCCCTGCTCGGTAAACTTCAGCGCATTGGAAAGCAGGTTCTTGATGATCTGTTCGAGGCGCTGGCGGTCTGTATAGAAGTGTTCAGGCACGTCTTCGCCCACATTGACGTGGAAATCCAGGCCGCGGTTTTCTGCCACATGAGAGAAGTGACGACGGAAGTGGTCACCCAGCTCGTTGGGTGACAAATCGTCGATGACCACGTCCATCTTGCCTTCTTCGATCTTGGAAATATCCAGAATATCGTTGATCAGGCTGAGCAAGTCGGAACCGGCAGAATGGATAACCTGCGCGTGTTCTACCTGCTTCTCTTCGAGGTTGCCCTTCTTGTTCTGACCCAGGGCATTGGAAAGAATCAGGATCGAGTTCAACGGAGTCCGCAGCTCGTGGCTCATGGTGGAGAGGAACTCGGACTTGTACTTGGATGACAGCTCCAGTTCGCGAAGCTTTTCTTCCAGCTCGTGATGCAGCTGTTCAAGCTCGTCGTTCTTCTGCGCCATTTCCGATTTCTGCTCTGTCAGCAGACGGGCCTGGGCTTCCAGCTCCTCGTTGGTCACCCGCAGCTCTTCCTGCTGTGCCTGCAGACTTTCCTCGGAGGCGCGCAGCGCCTGAGTCTGTGACTCCAGCTCTTCGTTAATCGCCTTCAGTTCTTCCTGTTGCTGCTGCAGACGGGACTCGGACGCGGACAGCTCCATGGCCTGAGCTTCCAGATCATTATTGACCTGGGCCATTTCCTCTTTCTGCTTCTCCAGCTCAATGGCCTGCTCACGGGTCTGCTCAAGCATTTCCCCAAGACGCATACGGCTGAGCGCACTGCTGACCGAGATGGCAATCACCTCAGAAGACTGATCCAGGAATGACAGGTCATCATCGGAAAACTGGCGGAAGGCGCCAATTTCCAGCACCCCTTTCAGCTCTTCCTCATGAATGATCGGCATGACGACAACGTTTCGAGCCTCACCGGCGCCAGTTCCCGAACCGATGCTGATGTAACCCTCGGGAACCTGCTCGAGAAGAATGGTCTTGCGCTCCAGCGCGCATTGGCCGACCAGGGATTCACCCAGTGCGAAGTCGTTGGCCAGATGCTTGCGGCGCTGCATGGCATAGGAACTGCTCAGAGACAGGCGCTGGGTGTCCGGGTTGAAGCTATAAAAAGCCCCGACCTGGGCTTCCAGCACCGGCACCAGGAAGCTAAGCATGTTGTTGCCCAGCTGTTCATAGTTCAGTTCACCGCGCATGCGATTATTGAGCTCGGCAAGGTGATTCTTGACGGTTTCCTGGCGCCGATCTTCCTGGTGCCGCTTCACCAGGGCGTCTCGCATCTTGCGGATCGCCAGCAACAATTGGCCGGTTTCATCACGACCAGTGGATTCGATCTCGGTGTCCCACTTGCCATCAGCAATATTGTCTGCCGCGGTTACCGCGCCCTCCAGCGGCAAGGTAATCGCACGAGTCACCCGCAGGGCAATCAGTGCCAGAGCAGAAAACGCCACCAGTCCCAGGAAAAGACCGATCTTCTGGGTGCCCTGGTTATCGTTTCGGCTCTTGTTGAGAGTGGCGCGGAAGGCCTCATAACGCTGGTTCTCAAAAGCTTTCTGGGCCTCTTCGTATCCGGTCTGCAGCTCGCGAACATGGGTGATACGCTGATAAAGATCCTCATCCGCCCCGGATTCATCAATAAGCCCACGGGCCAGACTGTTAGCCGCATCAATATAGTCTTCGAAGCTATCTTTCAGCTCACTGATGCTGGCAGACAGCTCCGGGTCGGTACGACGAATATCTTCGAGCCGATCACCAAACTTGTCGGCACGCTCCAGAGCCTCCTCCAGCAAGTCCGGATCAGCCTGGGTAATGGCAGCAATGAACGACTCGCCAATGGCGATGAAATCCACGTTATTGGCATTGACCAGCTCAAGAACCGGAAAATCCTGATCCTCGATCCGTTCGAGATGGTGGATATTCGTTTCGGCGATGTAATAACTGTAGGCCGCATAGACCACGAAGAGCGCAATACCCAGCCCTGCCACTGACAGAATCTTCAACCTGACAGACAGGTTCTGAAACCAGTTCATTCTGTTGTCCCTCAAGCCTTGCCGGCCTTGTTGTTCTGATGCCCGCGGATACGGGACTAAGACTAAAGTGTGAGGCTAACAGAAAGGCACTAACAACGGCAATAAACCGCCTTAACAGGATTTACCATCCCGTTGATTTTGCTGATATTTGATGACAAGCGGGCGACGGATGGACAGAAATTGAAATAATGCTTGGCTGAAGCCCCGTGTTTGCCCGTGGGGGAAACAACGAAGTCGATCAGAAAGCAGGCAAATAGTGTGGCTGCGCCATTTCACCACGCCCAAGAGGAGACCTGGCAATATCGCCCCACCCCTCCAATGCAAGCAGGACCTTATTGAATCTCATTTAACAGATCACAGTCACAGGAATGTGCGCCGGAGAGGCAAATGCGGACAGGGAAAAGGAAAAGATGGTGCGGGTAGCCGGACTTGAACCGGCATGGCCTACTGGCCGACAGATTTTAAGTCTGTTGTGTCTACCAATTTCACCATACCCGCGAAACACATTGTGCGGCGCATCAAAAGAGCATAATGACTTGGCTGGGACGCCCTTGGTTATTATCCCTTCACTGCACAGGGGCAGCATGACGCTTGTTGATTCTACCGATGTAGCCACCTGTCGGCGGCATACGGATAGGTAATTGGAGGCGCGGGTCGGAATCGAACCGGCGTACACGGAGTTGCAGTCCGCTGCATAACCACTCTGCCACCGCGCCTTTAAACTGCTTACAAGAAAAAACCTCGGTTGAGCCGAGGTTTTTTTGAAATCTGGAGCGGGAAACGAGATTCGAACTCGCGACCCCGACCTTGGCAAGGTCGTGCTCTACCAACTGAGCTATTCCCGCATTGTTGCTGAAGCGACCGCATTGCTGACCGCAAACTGTGCTTCGTTGCGGGAAAGAATTCTACTCATCACCCTCCGGGTGTCAACCCGCAACACGGTATTTTTTCTGATATTTCAGGACTTTGACTGACTTTTGAGCAATTGCGGAGCTGCAGCCCGCAGATAAGACATCATTGACCACAAAGTGAGCGCCGTTGCCAGATAAAGCAGCCCATAGCTCAGCCAGAGCCAGGGGGTCATGATGATATCACCCAACAGATCAAACTCGGGTTTCTGTGCCAGCAGCAAGGTGATGGCGGTCATCTGGGTCACGGTCTTGATCTTGCCGAGCTGGCTCACCGCCACCTTGGCACGCTGCCCCAGCTCGGCCATCCACTCACGCAGGGCGGAAACAGTAATCTCCCGCGACACAATCACCATGGCGGGCACCGCCAACCAGGCGGTGGCATGCACCTGCACCAGCACCACCAAAGCGACGCCGACGATCAACTTGTCAGCCACCGGATCAAGGAAGGCACCAAATGGGCTGGTCTGATTGAGCTTGCGAGCCAGATAGCCATCCAGCCAATCAGTGATGCCGGCGGCCAGGAACAGACCGGCCGCAACCATGTCGCTCCACTTGAACGGCAGGTAGAACACCACCACCAGTACGGGGATTGCCACGACCCGGATCAGGGTCAGGATATTGGGCAAATTCAGTACCGGGTGATTCTTCTGCATAACACCTACCGCTATTCAAGTAAGCGGACAGTATAGCGAAATCCCTGCCCGGACTCATGGACGTTTTTGCCGGTTGCCCGACAATTGCCGTTAGTTGGCCCCTGCATAAAACGTTCCGGCGCGTTTGACACCCGCCTGCAGCCGCTATTGATGAAACCAGTCGTACAGGGTTTCTGCCATCTGCGCGTTGATGCCGGGCACCCGGGCCAGTTCTGCCGCGGAGGCATTTTTCAACTGTTTAAGCCCCCCGAAATGGGTCAGCAGCGCCTTTCTGCGCTTGGGACCGATGCCGGGAATTTCATCCAGCGATGATGTTTTGCGCGCCTTGCCACGCCGGGCGCGGTGGCCGGTCAAGGCAAACCGGTGCGCTTCATCACGAACCTGCTGCAACAGGTGCAGGGCCGAATGGGACGGCCCCGGGGTGATCTCACGACCATCCGGCAGGTAGAGCACCTCGAAGCCCGGCCGCCGACTGGGCCCCTTGCCGATCCCCATGACCTGCATGCGCCCCTGCAAGCCAAGCTCCCCCATGACCTCCCAGCCTCGCTGTAGCTGCCCCTTGCCGCCATCGATCAACAGCAAATCGGGCAATCGCCCCTCTTCATTCAGGACACGCTGATAACGGCGGCGGATGGCTTCTTCCAGAGCGGCGTAGTCATCACCGGCCTGTGGCGGACTCACATTGAAATGCCGGTAATCCGGCTTGCGTGCGCCCTGCTGGTCGAATACCACGCAGGAGGCAACCGCTTTCTCGCCCTGAGTATGGCTAATGTCAAAGCATTCGATCCAGCGCACCGGAGAGCCACTCTGCAGCAAGTCTTCCAGTGCCAGGAAGCGCTTCTCCATATGCTCGCGGGCGGCCAGTTCAGTAGCCAGGGACTGGGTCGCGTTGGCTTTTGCCATGTTCACCCAGGCGGCACGATCGCCACGCACTCGCCAGGCCACCCTGACCTTCTTGCCCCACTGGCTGGTCAGAGCCTGCTGCAAGGGCTCATTGCCAACAATCTCATGACTGAGCAAAATCTCGGGGGGATCCACCGGGTCTTCCCGGTCCCCCAGATAGTACTGGCTGAGAAAGGCTTCAAGAATCTCGCACAGATCTTCCTCGCCTCGGGTATCCGGCCGGAAGGTGCGATGCCCCAGGATGCGCCCACCCCGAATCATCAGCACGTCCACCACGGAGAGGCCATGGCGGCCTTCAATGGCGACGATATCCAGGTCGCCCTGGCCGGTTTCTGCGTATTGTTTTTGCTGCACAGACTGGATCGCTGCCAGCTTGTCTCTGAGGATGGCCGCTTCTTCAAATTCCAGGTTGCGGGAGGCCTCTTCCATCTGCCGGCTCAGGTGCTCAACCACATCCCGACTTCGGCCATCCAGAAAGTCCCGCGCCAATTTTACCTGTTCTGCGTATTTCTCTGCTGAGACCAACCCCACACAGGGCGCCGTACATCGCTGGATCTGGTGCTGAAGACAAGGCCGGGTACGGTTACGAAAATAGCTGTCGCTACAGTTCCTCACCTGGAACACCTTCTCTACCAGCGAGATGGCCTCTCGTACTGCCCCACCACTGGGATAAGGACCGAAATAGTGACTTCCCTTGCGGCGGGTACCCCGGTGAAACGTGATCCGTGGAAAGGTATCGGAGCTGGTGATGCGGATATACGGATAGCTTTTGTCGTCACGCAGAAGAATGTTGTAAGGCGGACGCAGTGTCTTGATCAGCGACTGCTCCAGCAACAAGGCTTCGGCCTCGCTGCTGGTCACCGTGGTCTGCACATCGGCAATGCGTGCCACCAGTGCGCGTGTCTTCACGCTGGCCACATTTTTCTGGAAATAACTGCTCAGACGGGCCTGCAGGTTACGCGCCTTGCCCACGTAGAGGACATCACCCTCGCCATTGAGCATCCGGTAGACACCAGGTTTGCGGGCGCAGTGATCAAGAAAGTGTTTGTGGTCAAACTCAGGCAAGAAGCGTCTCCCAGTCAGGCCCGTCAGTATAGCAGGCAGAAGGGAGGGATGGCTGCCGGGATTCAGCCCGGCAGGGGCTGTTCCACCGCATCCAGCATGCCGTGCCGAACGGCCAGCAGCGCCATTTCCACATCGCTGGAAACTCCCAGCTTGTCGAAAATGCGATAGCGGTAGGTATTGACGGTCTTGGGGGAAAGGCAAAGCTTGTCTGCCACATCCTGAACCTTGTGGCAGTTGACGATCATCATCATGATCTGCAGCTCACGCTCGGAGAGCATATCCAGCTGATTGGCCTCTTCGCCCACATAAGGTTTAAGGGCCATGGCCTGGGCGATTTCGGGGCTGATATAGCGCTGCCCGGAAACGACGATCTTGATGGCGCGGACCATTTCTTCCAGATCAGCGCCCTTGGTCATGTAGCCTGCCGCACCGGCCTTCATCAGCCGCGAAGGAAATGGTTCCTCTTCACACATGGTCACTGCAATGACGCGCAGGCCATCATCAACACGCAGCAGCTTGCGGGTGGCTTCCAGTCCACCGATGCCGGGCATCTTGATATCCATCAGCACCACATCAGGGGACTTGTCGCGGGTCAGCTGGATGGCTTCTTCGCCGGAACTGGCCTGACCGACCACCCGGATACCCTCGACTTCGTCCAGCATCCTGGCAATGCCGGTTCTGACCAGATCATGGTCATCCACCACCAATACTTTGATCATTCTTTTACCTCCGGGTAGATCCGTTACCCGCCATGCATAAAGAAGCGGCAACCATACTCACTACCCCTGTTGTTTCATAGTACCTTTTTGGTGAACATTGATCGCTGTCACTCCGACGAACTGTATATTAGCCTTAGGTCGCGTTGACCGGACAGTCAGTCATGAGAAACTGACTCATTAGCGTAAAGCCAAACAGGAAACGACCCAAGGGCTACTTCCATGAGCGCAATCGTTCTGCTTTTGCTGGGGCTGGGTGGTATGGCCGCTGGCTACCTCTTCTATTCCCGGTTTATTGCCAACCGTATCTTCAAGCTTGATCCCGACTTCCGCACCCCTGCCCATGAATTTGAGGACGGCGTCGATTTTGTCCCTACCAATCGCTATGTGCTGTGGGGCCATCATTTCACCTCTGTCGCCGGTGCCGCCCCCATTGTCGGCCCAGCTATTGCGGTGATCTGGGGCTGGTTACCGGCGTTTGTCTGGGTCGTGCTTGGCACCATCTTCTTTGCCGGCGTGCATGACAGCGGGGCGCTCTGGGCCAGTGTCCGCAACCGCGCGAAATCTGTCGGCGCTCTCACCGGCGAAGTGGTCGGGCACCGGGCCCGTACCATCTTCATGATCGTCATCTTCCTTGTGCTGCTGATGGTCAACGCCGTGTTTGGGGTGGTGATCGCCAAGCTGCTGATCAACAACCCCGGTGCCGTGGTACCGGTATGGGGTGCCATCGCCGTGGCCCTGGTGATCGGCCAGCTGATCTACCGTCGTATCATTGGTCTCGGCATCGTCTCCGTCGTCGGTGTGGCCGCGCTGTATTCCCTGATCTACATTGGCCCGCAGGTGCCCATTGCCCTGCCCGATCAAGTCATGGGGCTGTCTGCCAGTGCCAGCTGGATTCTGCTGCTGTTCGCCTATGCCGCCATCGCCTCCCTGCTTCCTGTGTGGATGCTGCTGCAGCCCCGTGACTACATCAATGGCCTGCAACTCTTTGTCGGACTAATCCTGCTCTACGGAGCGGTACTGATTGGCAACCCCACCGTGGTAGCGCCGATGATCAATGTGGATGTGCCGCCGGGCACGCCATCCCTGCTGCCACTGCTGTTCGTTACCATCGCCTGCGGAGCAATCTCCGGTTTCCATGGTCTGGTGGCATCCGGCACCAGCTCCAAGCAGCTTCACCAGGAAACCGATGCCCGCTTTGTCGGCTATTTTGGTGCTGTAGGTGAAGGCTCTCTGGCGCTGGCCGCCATCATTGCTGCGACAGCTGGTTTTGCTTCCCTGGCCGACTGGCAGGCCGTCTATACCGCCTTCGGTAAAGGCAGTCTGACCGCCTTTGTGGATGGCGGCGCCGCCATCCTCGCTGGCGGACTCGGTCTGGATGCCAGCGTGGCCGCCACCCTGCTCACGGTGATGGCCGCCCTCTTTGCCGGCACCACCATGGACACCGGGCTGCGCCTGCAGCGCTATATCTTTCAGGAATGGGGTGAAATCTATCAGCAGAAATGGCTGACCCGTCCGTTACCCGCCACCCTGCTCTCCGTGGCCAGCTGCCTGCTGCTGGCCTTTGGTGCCGGTGGCGCCGATGGCAGTGGCGGCCTGCTGATCTGGCCCCTGTTTGGCACCACCAATCAGCTTCTTGCCGGGCTTACCCTGTTAGTCATTACCATCATGCTGGTGCGTCGTGGCCGCCCTGCCATCTACACACTGGGCCCGCTGGTGTTCCTGCTGGTGATGACTTTGCTGGCCCTGTTGATGCAACTGAAGAGTTTCTATGACAAGCAGGACTGGTTCCTGCTTGGACTGGATCTGGTGGTGCTGGTAGCCGCGCTATTGGTGACACTGGAATGTGCAGCCGCACTCAAGAAGGCGTTCAGCGAACCGGTGGAGTCAACCTGATGGCAAACCGCATCCTGGGCGCATTGCGCCGACTCAATGAGCTCGGCACCCAGTATTATAATGCGCCCTACCGTGCCGCTATCGCCCGGGCCAAACGGGATGAGGAAGACCTGTTCATGCTACTGGTGTTTTCCGAGATGATGGGCATCCCCAACCCCGCGGCCTGGAGCACACTGGAGCTGCAACCCTTGCTCATGGACCGCTTCCATGAATGGCATACCCGCATGGGTATGGAGCGCTCGCCACTGGATCACTTTCGATGCTGTTGATGGGCACCTATGCTGATGGCTGACAAGACGCTGGATATTGATGCGCTCATCCACCATCGAAAATTCTTGATGGTGGGTGGCAAGGGCGGTGTAGGCAAAACCACTACCGCCGCCGCCATTGCCTGTCGCGCCGCCGAGGCCGGTCGCAGGGCGCTGCTGGTTTCCACAGACCCGGCCCACAGTCTCGGCGATGCCTTCGCCAAAACTATCGGCAACGCTGTCACCTGCATGGCAGGCAACCTGTATGCACTGGAGCTGGACCCGGACGAGGAAGTGGAGCGCTATCTGGACAAGGTCAGCGCCCAGATGCGTCGCTTTGCCGGACCGGATCAATTCAAGGAACTGGAAAAACAACTGCGCCTGAGCCGCCAGTCCCCCGGTGCCCAGGAAGCCGCTCTGCTGGAGCGGTTGTCGCAGATTATCGATGAGACCAGCCAGGACTATGATCTGGTGATCTTCGATACTGCCCCCACCGGCCACACCCTGCGCCTGCTAAGCCTGCCTGAGGTCATGGCCGCCTGGACCAGCGGGCTGCTCAAGCACAACCACAAGGCGCAACAGCTGGGCAAGGTGCTCGATCATCTCAGCCCCGGCAAGGATCTGGACAGCCCGCTGCAAGACCCCACCCGGCATGCCAACCAGGATCTTGACCCAAGAAGCCAGCAAATAGCCGATACCCTGCTGGCCCGACAGCGCCTGTTTCACCGCGCCCGCCGGCAGTTATCCGATCCTGACACCACCGGCTTCATCTTCGTCATGACCCCGGAAAAACTGCCCATCCTGGAAACCCGCCGCGCCGTGGACAGCCTCAAGGCATCCGGCATCCCCGTCTCCGGCATCATCATCAACCGGGTACTCCCCGACAATGTGGACGGCGCCTTCTTCGCCGCCCGCGTAATCACCCAACAACGCCATCTTGATGAGATCAGCACCCTGTTCAGCACCCTCCCCACCCTGAGAATCCCATTGCAGGAAGATGATGTTCAGGGGATACAGGCGATCAGGGTGTTTTCAGAAATGCTGGCGAAAACGGAAACCAGAAAATAAAAGACGTTTCACCACAGAGCTCACAGAGTTCACTGAGAAATCCCGTTTTCCTCTGTGCTCTCTGTGCTCTCTGTGGTAAATCCGCTTTTGATCCTTGCGTGTTGCATGATGCGTGAAGCGTGCTGCGGCCGCAGAGCGGCACAAAAAAAAACCCGCGCTCTATGAGCGCGGGCTTTTTGTATGGCGGAGGGGGTGGGATTTGAACCCACGGACGGTCTCCCGTCGCCGGTTTTCAAGACCGGTGCATTCGGCCACTCTGCCACCCCTCCTGACAGGCCAGCAATAATACATGAGCGCGTTTGCCAGTCAACGACCGGCGCCGCTATGTGTCGATAATTGCTGGAAACTTGATCGACTGACCCCTTTCAACCTTTGTATCGACCAAAAATTCGACTCTTGGCGCGCTCGTAACGCTCCTTGCTGATGGCGCCACTAGCCAGCAAACGCCGATGCTCGGCCACTTCTACAGCCAATCGCTCCTTGCCTGCCGGCAGATTGGCCCAGGCTTGCTGGCTACGTTTGGCCAGGATGCCGATCAACTTCTGCAGGCGATCGCTGTCGGCTCGGGTCTGACGAATTTCGAACAAGGCAATACGCCCATGACGACTGAAAAAAATCCAGCGGTTGCGCTGCTTGCGGCGTGCCCACAGACCAAACACCGCTGTCCACACCGCTCCCGCAGCAGCCAGCGGCAATAATTGCAGCCAGGCTCCGGTCACGATAGCAATTAGCCCGACGGCTGCCGCAGCCCAATAAGGCAACGCCAGATGCACATCATGGGAAGGCTTCGGGTCTACAAAGGCGAGATTGAATACCGCAGCCCGCCCCTTTCGCCGTCCAGCCCGGCGATATTCCACGAATCGTCCGTTGAACAACGAAACACTACTGGCTCTTGCGCCGCCTTTGGGTGCGAACACCAGCTCTACCTTTCGATCACCTTCCTCCGGTACCGCGACCAGTTGTGCCTGATCCAGCGCTCCCGGCACCCCCTGAAGCTCGATCTGCTCTTCTCTTGGAGCAATGGATAAAGTTGTCATAGTGAAATAAACCTCCCCAAACTACGAATATAGTATGAAAAGTCGTGATTGAATCCCGAGATTCCGGTCACAAAGCGCTCAATTGCCCCTCTATTTCACAAAATGCAATAACCCTATAAAAACAGTGGGTTAGCCTTACCACTTTCCCTTGATTTTGACGCCGCCGCCCTTATCATCACAGGTACCTACTTAAAGGATGCTCAAGATCATGAATACCCCGACCAATCCCTACTCCACTCCGCAGCAACAAGGCTACGCCGTATCCGGAGAGCGAGCGGCCCAGGTTCTGAAGAACACCTACATGCTGTTGGGGCTGTCCCTGATTGTGGCTACTGGCGCCTCATGGTTTGCCATGGCCAGCAACATCGGCTTTATCAACGTATTCCTCACCATTGGCGTCTACTTCGGCCTGCTGATCGCCACCAACATGCTGCGTAACAGCGCCTGGGGCATTCTTGCCGTATTTGGCCTCACCGGTTGGCTGGGCTTCACCACTGGTCCGATCATCAACATGTACGCCCAGATCCCCGGTGGCATGGAAATCGTGACCACTGCACTGGGCGGCACTGCCTTTATCTTTGTGGCCATGTCTGCCATCGCACTGGTGACCCGCAAGGATTTCAGCTTCCTGACCAACTTCATCATGATCGGCATTCTGGTGGCCTTCGTGGCCAGCCTGGCCAACATCTTCCTCGGCATTCCGGCCCTGAACCTGGCTGTCTCCGGTGCTTTCGTGATGCTGTCTTCCCTGCTGATCATGTGGCAGACCAGCGCCATCATTCATGGCGGTGAAACCAACTACATCATGGCCACCGTGACGCTGTTCGTGTCCCTGTACAACCTGTTCATGTCTCTGCTCAACATCCTCACCGCCCTCAGCGGCGACGACTGATGCAGTTTGCCCTTCTGGTCAATGCGGCGGCGGATTCCCCCGCCGCACTGACCGCCCTGAATACCGCCAAAGCGCTCCACGCCCACCCGCAACACCAGCTCTACCGCCTTTTTTTCTATGCTGATGGCATCCACCTGTGCCACCGCCATGCCTGGCGAGGTGATGGCGACAATGCCAATGCCGCACAGCAATGGCAGCAATGGATTCAGGCAACGGGAGTAAGTGCAGAAGTTTGTGTCGGCGCCGCCCAGCGCCGCGGCATTGTTTCCGGGGACCAGGGGAAAACCCTGGCCGAAGGTTTCAGTCTGGCAGGGCTTGGCCAGTGGGCCGATGCCATGATCAACGCAGAACGGGTAATCCAGTTTGGCTAGTCAGCTCTATATCGCTACGGCAACCGCCCCGCTCAGCGACCGTTTTCAAGAAATGCTGGACATGCTCATGACCGGCGCGGCCTTTGGTCTGCCGACCACCCTGTGGCTCACCGATGGCTGCCTGAATGCCCTCGCAGCCCTGCCAGCCAACGACAGTCTGCTTCAACTGCCGGGTTTTGGTGTCCGCTGTGTGATTTCGGACACTGCGAGTCCCGGAACACTCCCGGCAGAAGCCCTCAGCGCGGATACGCTGCGAAACCTGCGAAAAGATTGCCAACAGGTTCTGGTGTTCTGAAATGCTACATCTGATCGGACTCAAACCCGGTGACCAGGCCGGTATCGACACCTTCCGCATGCTTTACCAACCTGACGATATCTGTATCTTCACCGATTCAGGCCTGCTGCTTGCTTCCACACTGCCAATTGAAGGCAAGGCCTACCTGCTGGAACACCCACAGATGCATGCGCCGGACAGTAATCTCGAGATCATTGACCATTCAAGACTGCTGATTTTGATCGCCAGCCATGGGCCCTGCACCAGCTGGTACTAGCACAACATGCATCACGCTCCACGCAACATGGAAAACCCGTAGAGAAACCAACCATGACCGAACATGCCTTTGCTGAATATGTGCGCACCCTGGGACGCGGCAAGCGCGCCCGCCGCAGCCTGACACGGGAAGAAGCCAGAAGCGCCATGCAGCTGATTCTGGAGGGCAAGGTAGAAGATGTTCAGCTGGGCGCCTTCCTGATGTTGTTGCGTGTCAAGGAAGAAACCCCGGAAGAACTGGCCGGCTTTCTGGATGCCTGTCGTGGCCTGTGTGATCAGCGCCTGGCTGATTTTCCTGCCGTGCAGCTGGACTGGCCCAGCTACGCCGGCAAGAAAAAGCATCACCCCTGGTATCTGCTGGCCACCGTGCTACTGGCAGATCAGGGTATCCGCACCCTGCTCCACGGCGGCCCGGCTCATACTCCCAATCGGGTTTATACCGATGAACTGCTGCCAGCCCTTGGCCTGAAGGTGGCCAGCACCGTTTCTGAAGCCGCCGAGCATCTTGATCAGCAAGGACTGGCCTATCTGCCCATCGAGCAGTTCTGCGCCCCACTCTCCCATCTACTTACACTGCGCTTCTATCTGGGATTGCGCTCTCCCATCAACACCCTGGCACGCAGCCTCAACCCGGCCCGCGCCCCGCTTTCCATGCAGAGCGTCTTTCACCCGGCCTATATTGCCCTGCACCAGGGTGCCGCCGAACTGTGTGGAGACAGGGATTTACTGCTGTTCAAGGGCGAAGGTGGCGAGCTGGAAATCCGCCCGGACGCCCGCACCACCATCACCGGCATCCGCCACGACGAGCCCCTGGAAGGCGCAGTACTGGACAACGTGCTCCCTCGCGCCACCCCACCGGGAACACCCGATGCAAACACCCTCAAGCGCGTCTGGCGTGGTGAACAACAGGATGAATACGGCGAGAACGCCATCATCCAGACCGTAGCCGTAGCACTCTGGGGCCTGGACAAGGCAGGTTCACTGGAAGAAGCACAGGAGCAAGCGAAAGCGTTGTGGCGGGACCGGGATACGGCGCGGCTGTAGAGCGTAATTAATAGTTAATAATGAATAATTAATAACTGCGCGTGACGCTTCATCACGACCCGCAAGGCAAGAGGCTGCGACCAGACTATGATCGCGGGATTGCAGGAAATGATACGGGCCAGGATTGACCGAAGGTAATTGTCGGCCTTGATGTCGGAGTTCGCTTTCTGCGTGCCGCATGTTGCGTGATGCAGCCGAAGAGCGGCCCCAAATTGGCGGAGATGCCCTGAGGCATTTCCGCCCTACGATAGCGCCAAAGCAATACCACCACCCTCGCCGTAGGAGCGTCGCTGGCGGCGCGATTCCAGGCCAGGATCAACAGCATTTTCACCACAGAGATAACAGAACCGCCGTTATCGGTAAGCTCTGTGCCCTCAGTGATAAATTGTCCTTTACGACACTGGGCTATCGCGCCGCCAGCGACGCTCCTACGGAACCCTTCAAGCCTTTCCACCCGCCACAAAAACCTGCACAACCAAAAACAAAAAAGGCGGAGCTGCCCTCAAGCAGCTCCGCCTACGCCTTTGATTATGGCTTTTGACTTTAGCTATTCACTATTCACTGTTAACTATTAACTGCCTTATTTGAACCACCCAAACTTCGGATGCAAACTGACAACGCTGCCGACAATAATCAGCGTCGGAGCATGGATCTCACGCCCTTCGATATCGTCTGGCAGGGTGGCCAGGGTGCCGGTGATGACTTCCTGCAGATCAGTAGTGCCACGGGACACCAGCGCGATGGGAGTATCGCCCTTGCGACCGTGGGCCATGAGCTGATCGCAGATCTGGCGCAGACCCACCAACCCCATGTAGAACACCACGGTTTCGGTTTCACTGACCAGATGCTCCCAATCCAGCGTCACAGTGCCATCCTGGCGATGGCCGGTGACAAAGCGTACTGACTGGGCATGGTCACGGTGGGTCAGCGGGATACCGCCATAGGCGGCACAGCCACTGGCGGCAGTAATGCCGGGCACCACCTGGAAGTTGATCCCTTCCTGGACGATCAGATCAATCTCTTCACCGCCACGACCGAAGATGAACGGATCACCGCCTTTCAGGCGACAAACCTTCTTGCCCTGCCTGGCGTAGTGCACCAGCAGCTCGTTGATGTTGTCCTGGGGTAACGCATGCTTGTCACGGGCCTTGCCCACATAGACCATTTCCGCATCCCGACGGGCCAGATCGACAATACCTTTCCCCACCAGCCGGTCATACAGCACCACATCCGCCTTCTGCAGCAACCGCAGGGCGCGGAATGTGAGCAGGTCCGGATCGCCAGGCCCCGCGCCCACCAGATAGACCTCACCCTGACTGAGCTTGTCGCTGTCGGCACTGTCGATTGCCTCGGCAAGAAGCACTTCGGCTTCACTGTCCTTGCCGGCCAGCACTTTCTCGACAATCGGGCTGTCCAGTGCCTGTTCCCAGAACAGACGGCGGGCACCCACATTATCCAGTTTGTCCTTGAGGGGCTGGCGGAATTTCGCCATCAGATCCGCGAGCCGCCCCCAGCGGGCCGGCAAGGTGGACTCCAACTGACTGCGCAGCTTTCGGGCCAATACCGGCGACGCGCCAGACGAGCTGATGCTGATCAGTACCGGAGAACGGTCCACGATGGCAGGGAAGATGAAATCACCGAGCGAAGGGTTGTCTACCACGTTGACCGGGATATTCTCTGCAGCCGCCAGATCGGCAATCTGCGCGTTCACGGCGGAGTCATCCGTGGCGCAAATCACCAACGAGCTGCCAGCTAGATCAGCCGCGTCAAAGGGTCTCTCACGGAGATGCCCCTGCCCCTCTGCCACAAGATGGCGCAACTCGTCGCACACATCGGGAGCAACAACACTCAAAACAGCACCAGATCGGTGCAAAAGTCGACCTTTACGCAAGGCCACATCACCGCCGCCGACCACAAGGGCTTGTTTGCCCTGTAGTCGCCAGCTGATAGGCAGGAATTCCATGACTGCTCCCTGGGTAACCGCTGGGCGGCCCATGTATGACGTCGAGACGCAATCCGAAGCCGCGCCTGGCGGCCTTGTTTCCAGCCGGCGGGGCTGACAGCTCGGGATTGCGTCGTAACAGTCTTACTTCAGGCTTTCCAGGCCTCTCATATAGGGGCGCAATGCTTCCGGTACCGTCACCGAACCGTCTGCATTCTGGTAATTCTCAAGAATGGCTACCAGTGTACGCCCTACTGCGAGACCAGACCCATTCAAGGTATGTACCAATTCCGGTTTACCCGTTTCCGGGTTACGCCAGCGAGCCTGCATACGGCGCGCCTGATAGTCCCGGAAGTTGGAACAGGAAGAAATTTCACGGTATTTCTGCTGGCTGGGCAGCCACACTTCCAGGTCATAGGTCTTGGTGGAAGAAAAGCCCAGATCGCCACCACAGAGGATGACCTTGCGGTACGGCAGGTTCAGTTTCTGCAGGATAGCTTCGGCGTGTCCGGTCAGCTGTTCCAGCGCCTCATCAGAATCTTCCGGGCGCACCATCTGTACCAGCTCTACCTTCTCGAACTGGTGCTGGCGGATCAGGCCACGGGTATCCTTGCCATGGCTACCTGCTTCAGAACGGAAACAGGGGGTATGGCAAGTGAAGCGGCGTGGCAGGGTTTCCGCTTCCAGAATCTCGTTGGCAACCAGGTTGGTGACCGGCACTTCCGCAGTGGGAATCAGGTACAGCTCGCGCTCGCCTTCCATCTTGAACAGGTCTTCGGCGAACTTCGGCAACTGACCGGTGCCGCGCAGGGCTTCCGGCCCCACCAGATACGGCACATAAACTTCTTCATAGCCATGTTCGCTGCTGTGGATGTCGAGCATGAAATCCACCAGCGCACGATGCAGCCGAGCCACCCCGCCGGTCATCACCGCAAAGCGGGCGCCGGACAGCTTGGCGGCATTTTCAAAATCCAGTGCGCCGGCGCTGAGGCCTTCGCCCACATCCACGTGATCCTTCGGCTCAAATTCGAAGCTTTTCGGCTCGCCCCAGGTACTGACTTCCACATTATCGTCTTCATCAGCGCCTTCCGGCACGGCATCCTGGGGCACATTGGGAACGCCCATGAGAAATTCGGTGATCTCGTCATGGATGGCCTTGGCATTGGCCACTTCCTGATCCAGCTCCGCATCCAGCGTCTTCAGGGTTTCCGCCACCTGAGCCTTGGCTTCATCCACGTTCATGCCGGACTGGATAAGCTGCCCGATCTGCTTGGACGCCTTCTTGCGCTCGGCCTGCAGGTCCTGGGAACGCACATCTGCCTGCTTGCGCTTGGCATCCAGCGCCGCAAAGGCCTCCAGATCCAGGCTATAACCGCGTTTGGCCAGGGCCGCCTTGATCGCCTCGCCATCCTGACGCAGGGCACGAATATCCAGCATGTCTTACTTACTCCAGATCAAAAACGAGCTGCAAGCTTCAAGCTACAAGCTGCAACGCGGACAAGAGTCTCAATAAACGATTAGCACTTACGCCGCGAACTGTGCGCGGAGAAAACCCTTTAGTTTAAACATGAGTCCTTTTTCGCGTTGTAGCTTGTAGCTTGTAGCTTGCCCCTCTCAATTTATTCAAAAATCAGCCGTCCCAGCATCAGCCCGACTCCCGCAAGAGTCAGACAGGCCAGCACTGACGTTGTCGCATATCCCGCGGCCAGCCCCAGGGCTTTCACCTCTACCATTCTCACCAGCTCGAAGGAGAAGGTGGAGAACGTGGTCAGGGCGCCGAGCATGCCGGTCATGATCGCCAGCCGCAAGGGCTCGCTGTTGGTCATGCTGGCCAGCGCCACGGTGAGCAGGCCGAACAGAAAGCTGCCAAGCAGGTTCACCGAAAAGGTAGCCCATGGCCAGGCGGGCATGGCAGGCACCCCCAGCCACAGGGTGGTGCCAAAACGCAGGCAGGCCCCAGTGGCACCACCACCGGCCACCGCCAGCCAGGGTACCAGCCCCACATCAGTCATCCGCCTCTCCCCTTCCCGATGGATAGCGCTGCCAGTCACTGGCGGCATTTCGTTGCCGCAAGCGAGCCAGCTTCTCTCCTACCTTGATCTCCAGACCACGATTGACCGGCTCGTAAAGCCGGGTATTCCTCAGGCTGGCCGGGAAATAATTCTCGCCATCCACGAAAGCATCCGGGAAATCGTGGGCGTAATGATACTCGGCTCCGTAGCCTTCGTCTTTCATTAGCTGGGTGGGTGCGTTGCGCAGATGCAACGGCACCTCGTTGGTTGGCTTTTCACGTACCAGCGCGCGTGCCTGATTATAAGCCATGTAAACGGCGTTACTTTTGGGCGCCACCGCCAGGTAGGCAATGGCCTGGGCAATGGCCAGCTCACCTTCAGGACTGCCCAGCCTCTCCTGCACATCCCAGGCCTGCAGACACAGTGTCAGCGCACGCGGATCAGCATTGCCGATATCTTCACTGGCCATGCGCACTACCCGGCGAGCCAGGTAAAGCGGGTCACAGCCGCCATCCAGCATGCGGGCAAACCAGTACAGCGCAGCATCAGGATCTGATCCCCTGACCGACTTGTGCAAAGCTGAAATCTGGTCATAGAACAGGTCGCCGCCCTTGTCGAAACGGCGCACCGCATCGCGGAGCACTTCGCTCATCAGTTCAGCGTTGATGACCGGAGCTTCCCCTTCGGCCAGATCAGCCGCCACTTCCAGCATGTTCAGCAGCCGCCTGGCATCGCCATCGGCATAATTCAGCAGCAGTTCGGCCGCATCGTCCTCTACGGTCATGCCGTTTAGGCGGGGCTCCTTCAGGGCGCGTTCCAGCAGCCCGGCCAGATCCTCCGGTGCCAGAGAGCGCAAACGGTAGACCCGCGCCCGGGAAAGCAGCGCGTTGTTCAATTCAAAGGACGGGTTTTCGGTGGTGGCACCGATAAAGGTGATGGTGCCGTCTTCCACATGGGGAAGAAAGGCGTCCTGCTGGGACTTGTTGAAGCGATGGACTTCGTCCACGAACAAGACAGTCCGGCGCCCCTGGGCCAGGCGAATCTGCGCCTGTTCCACTTCCGAGCGAATGTCCTTTACCCCGGAAAGCACGGCAGACAGCGTCACAAATGCCGCATCCACCGCCTGGGCCAGAATCAGTGCCAACGTGGTTTTGCCGGTGCCCGGCGGGCCCCACAGGATCATGGAATGCAGCTGGCCACGTTCCAGTGCCTGGCGAAGGGGTTTGCCTGGCCCGACAAGGTGCTGCTGGCCCACATAATCATCCAGGCTGGCAGGACGCAAACGCGCAGCCAGGGGCTGCGCTTGCTGGGCATTGTCGGCGGCAAACAGGTCGTTCATTACTGCTGGATAATGTCCGTACCTTCCGGAGGAGCAAACCGGAAAAGTGCAGCATCTATTCCCTTGTTGAGAGTCAAATCGCGAAAATCGATGATGGTCTTCTGACCAAGCGCATCCTGCAGTCGCATGGATTGGGGCTGGTCTCCCTGAAAACTCACATCCAGCTGGTCAAACAGCGGATCCTGCCCTTTCGGGGTGAGGCGGTAGGTCACCTCTGCGCCGTTTCGATCCTGTTCGGCAATACTGAAGGCTGCCGCCACGTCGGCAGGCTTGCCGCTGAACAACAGTGCCGGGGTCTCGCCCAGATCCTGGCTGAGCGGACGGATCACCACCTGCTCGAGATCTTCATCATACACCCATACGGTTTCGCCATCGGACACCGCCAGTTGCGAGAACGGGCTGGTGGTCGACCAGTAAAAACGGTTGCCCCTGGCTACCTGAAAGGTCCCCTCTGCCTGCTGCATGTGGGTGCCGCCCTTGTCGAGCACCATCTGCTCGAAGCCCCCTTTCAGGGAATCCAGCTGCTGCAGACGGGATAACAGGTCTTCTGTGGCATCGGCCCAGACGAGGGACGGCGCGAGCAAGGCCGCCATGACGTAATGTCGCATTAACTCTCCTTGTGCAGGCGGCCTACTCTACCGGCGGAGGCGCAATCACCTCCCGTTGGCCGTTGTGCCCTGCTTCTGTGACTACCCCGGCCATCTCCATGGCTTCCACCAGACGGGCGGCACGGTTGTAGCCAATTTTCAGTTTTCGCTGTACCGAAGAAATGGAGGCACGGCGTGACTGGGTCACATAGGCCACCGCTTCGTCGTAGAGCGGATCATTTTCGTCATCCCCGCCGCCGGCGCTTTCCATACCGGGCATCGGGGCGCTGAGATCAGAGCCACCATCGAGAATTTCTTCCAGATAGTTGGGCTCCCCGCGCTTGCGCCAGTCGTCACAGACACGGTGGACCTCTTCATCTGAGACAAAGGCGCCGTGAACTCGTTCCGGAACACTGGTGCCGCCCGGCAAATAAAGCATGTCACCGTGGCCCAGCAGTTGCTCGGCGCCGCCCTGATCCAGCACGGTACGGGAATCGATCTTGGACGATACCTGGAAACCGATCCGGGACGGCACGTTGGCCTTGATCAAACCGGTGATCACATCCACGGACGGACGCTGGGTGGCCAGAATCAGGTGAATACCGGCGGCACGGGCCTTTTGGGCAATCCGCGCGATCAGCTCTTCCACCTTCTTGCCGACAATCATCATCATGTCGGCGAATTCATCAATCACGATGACAATGTAGGGAAGATGCTCGGCCAACGGCGCCTCTTCCTCCAGGTTCATGGGATCTTCCGGCTTCCACAGCGGATCTTTCAGTGGCTCGCCCTTTTTCTTCGCGTCATCCACCTTGCGGTTGTAGCCGGAGATGTTTCGCACCCCCATGGCCGCCATCAGCCGGTAACGACGCTCCATCTCCCCGACCCCCCAGCGCAACGCGCCAGCGGCTTCCTTCATGTCGGTCACCACCGGGGTCAGCAGATGGGGGATGCCGTCGTAGACCGCCAATTCCAGCATCTTCGGATCAATCAGGATCAGACGAACATCATCGGGATTGGACTTGAACAACATGGACAACAGCATGGCGTTCACGCCCACCGACTTACCGGAACCCGTGGTACCGGCCACCAGCAGGTGGGGCATCTTGGCCAGATCCGCCATGACGGGATTACCGGAAATGTCCTTGCCCAGCGCCATGGTCAGTGGTGACGGGGACTGGTCAAACATCTGCGTGCCGACCACTTCGGTAAAGCGAATCATTTCCCGCTGTTCGTTGGGAATCTCGATGCCCACGGTGGTCTTGCCGGGAATCACTTCCACCACACGGACACTGATCACCGCCAGAGAGCGAGCCAGATCCTTGGCCAGGTTGGTGATCTTGGATACCTTGATACCGGGTGCCGGCTGAATCTCGAAGCGGGTAATCACCGGGCCGGGCTGTACCGCCACCACTTCGGCCTCGATATTGAAGTCCTTGAGCTTGATCTCCAGCAGACGGGACATGCCTTCCAGGGCTTCTTCAGAGTAGCCGCCTTTGGATTCCTCTACCTGATCCAGCAGACCAATGGGGGGCAGCTCACCGGTGACTTCAGTGGTAAACAGCTTTTGCTGCTTTTCCTTCTGTACCCGCACGCTCTTTTCCACCGGCTTGGCCGGTTCGGCGATTTTGACCGGTTTACGGGTTTCGGCTTTCTTCTTGGCCTCACTGATTACCTTGGCGCGTTTCTCGTGGGCTTCCTTCTTGAGCTTCTGGGCCTCGCGCTGTTGCTTGCGTGCCTGCCACCAGGCCGGAATCTTCTCGAAGGCGGCCAGCACCAGGGCGCCAAGGCCTTCTGCAAGGGCAATCCAGGACAGGTCGGTAAAGATGGTTACCCCGATCAGGAACAGGGCCACCATGATCAGGGTGCCCCCCAGAGGGTTGAAGCCATTCAGGGCCGCCTGCCCCATGCCATGCCCGAGAATGCCTCCGGCGCCCTCTGGCAGATGGGCTCCAACAGTAAAATGCATGTAGGAAAGCGCGGTACCTGCCAGCATGGTGAGAATGAAGCCCACCAGACGCAGGCTGAACAGCGGCCAGCTGTTGGGCAGGCCGGCATGGCGCTCTTTCAGCACCTTGCCAGCCCAGAAACCCACCAGCACCGGAAAAAGATAGGCCATGAAACCGAACAGGCTAAGCAGCAAATCAGCACTGAAGGCCCCGGCACGCCCGGCAGCATTCTGCACGGCAGTCACATTACCGACAAAGGTCCAGCCCGGATCACCACTGTCGAAGGTGACCAGAGCGAGCAGCAGGTAGGCAGAGAAGGCGATCAGGGCGATCACCATGCCTTCTACCAGTCCGCGCTTGAGATGACGGGAAAACCCGGACTCTCCTTGCCCGGCTACGGTTTTACTCACGCCTTGCCCCTATAAAATGATGTTCAAGACACTTTCTGAAAAAGTGACGATAACAAATTGAAATTATTGCGATTGTAGACAAACAGCGCGATGCCGGCCAGCAGCGAAACCACCGAGTGAAGCAGAGCAGGAAGAATATCACATAAATTTGCCTCATCGCGGGCTGGGAGGAAGAGGCGTTGAGGACAATACCGCCGCCTTGATCCTGCGCAGAGATGGCTAGATGCCTGATGCCTGACGATAAAACGACAACATCGGGAAACAGCGTACGATTGTGCATGCTCCCGTTCCAGAGATAACCACAGACTATGACACTGACAGGCTTCACGGAGGCGACCTTTTACTGTAGTTTCTCACGCCTTGATAAAGGCGTTATCAGCCCCGATTTAAGCCTCGGTTAAGCTATTCACTGCCTACTACCCTTTTTTGAATGGAGTCCCTGATGAGCGACGTGCAGCACCACCGACTGATTATCCTTGGTTCCGGCCCGGCGGGTTACACTGCCGCTGTTTATGCTGCGCGAGCCAACCTCAACCCGGTGGTCATCACGGGCATCCAGCCTGGCGGTCAGCTCACAACTACCACCGAAGTGGATAACTGGCCCGGCGATGTGGAAGGCCTGCAGGGTCCGGATCTGATGGTGCGCATGCAGCAGCATGCCGAGCGTTTCGACACCCAGATGGTGTACGACCACATCAACGAAGTGGAGCTGAACAACCGCCCCTTCACCCTCAAGGGCGATTCCGGCACCTACACCTGTGATGCGCTGATTATTGCCACCGGCGCTTCCGCCATGTACCTGGGGCTGGAATCCGAAGAAGCCTTCATGGGCAAGGGCGTCTCCGCCTGCGCTACCTGTGACGGTTTCTTCTACAAGGGCCAGCGTGTGGCTGTGGTTGGCGGCGGTAACACCGCCGTGGAAGAAGCGCTGTACCTGTCCCACATTGCTGAGCATGTGACCCTGATCCACCGCCGCGACACCCTGCGTTCCGAGAAGATCCTGCAGGACAAGCTGCTGGCCAAGGACAACATCAGCGTGGAATGGAACCACACCCTGGAAGAAGTGCTCGGCGATGACAGTGGCGTTACAGGTATTCGCATCCAGTCCACCCAGGGCGAAGGCAGTAAAGACCTGGAGCTCCAGGGCGTGTTTATCGCCATCGGTCACAAGCCCAACACCGATATATTCGCTGGCCAGCTGACCATGAAGGACGGCTATCTGAAGGTGAACAGCGGCACCGAAGGCAACGCCACCCAGACCAGCATCGAGGGCGTGTTTGCCGCCGGGGATGTGGCTGACCATATCTACCGTCAGGCGGTCACCTCCGCCGGTTCCGGCTGCATGGCAGCACTGGATGCCGAGCGCTACCTAGACAACCTGAAGGGCTGATCACGCCCATGACGGTGTAACCCAGATGGTGCCATGGCTGGAACCGGGAGCGCCGTTTCCCGATACCCGTGACGCCCTCACCGACCCGGACGGCCTGTTGGCCGCCGGGGCGGATCTGAGCCCGAGCACCCTGGTAAGGGCCTATTCTTCCGGTATTTTCCCCTGGTACGACGCGGACTATCAGCCCATTCTGTGGTGGTCCCCTGCCCCGCGCTGTGTGTTTTATCCGGAACAGATCCATATCAGCCGCAGCCTGCGTCGTCATCTTGGCAAGACCGATTTCACCATCACCCTGGATCAGGCTTTTTCCTCGATCATGGCGCTCTGTGCCGCCCCCCGCCGCGACGGTGGAGGAACCTGGATCAGTTCGGAAATGATCAGCGCTTATATCCGCCTGCACCAAATGGGCTACGCCCACAGTCTGGAGGTCTGGCAGGATGGCGAGATCGCCGGGGGCATCTATGGCATTAAGCTGGGCAGAATCTTCTTTGGTGAATCCATGGTCTCGCCCCGCCTGAACGGCTCTAAAATCGCGCTGGCAGCCCTCAAGCAACTTGCCGGAACACTGGATATCGCACTGATTGATGCCCAGGTGGAAAACCCCCATCTAAGCAGCATGGGCGCCGCCATGATCGACCGGGAAACCTTTCGTCAGCACCTGGCGGACTGGATACCTGCCACCCCTGAACCCGTAAACTGGCCTGCAGGCCAATGGGACTGGGCAACACTGCCCGGTAACAAAAAACCAACCTGACCGGCTATCCGGGAAGGATTTTCACTGCCGCGCGGGTTGGCTAAACTGAAACCATGACGGATCTTTCGACACTGCGCTTCTTCCGGACGCCGGCCCACGCCTGCAGTTACCTGGAAGATCGCCAGGCCTCAACCCTGTTTGTGGACCCCCAGGCCACCCTGTCACCGGCGCTCTATAGCGAACTGAGCCTGCTGGGGTTTCGACGCAGCGGCGATTACCTGTATCGCCCCCACTGCGAGGAGTGCTCGGCCTGTATTCCAGCCCGGGTCCGCGCCGCCGATTTCAAACCACGGCGCCGTCATCGCCGTATCCGCAAGCTCAACCAGGACTTGGTCGTCAGCCGGGAACCCGCACGCTTTACCCGCGAGCTCTACAGTCTCTACGCCGACTACATCAACCAGCGCCATGGCGATGGCGATATGTATCCGCCTTCCGAAGAACAATTCACCAATTTCCTCACCTGCGACTGGGCTGACACCCATTTCTATTGTTTCAGGGAACAAGGCAAGCTGCGAGCCGTCGCCGTCACTGACCAGTTGGAGGATGGACTGTCTGCGGTGTATACCTTCTTTGACCCCAATCGCCATGAACGCAGCCTAGGTGTCATGGCACTGATCTGGCAGATTGAGCAATGCCAGCGCCTCAACCTGCCCTACCTGTATCTGGGTTACTGGATCGATCAGTGCCAGAAAATGCGCTACAAGAACGAGTATCAGCCCTTGGAAATACTGCGCAGCGGCGCCTGGAAGGACCTGTCTGAGCAAGGCAAATAACGTCTTGTCCCACCAAAGCACAACAGGTTTTGCAGCCGGCCCGCTTTCTAGGCATAATTGCGCCCTCGCTCATAGCCGGTAACCCAAGGTATTTGTTGGATGGCGAAAGAAGAACAGATTGAACTCGAAGGTGTGATCGTTGAAACCCTGCCCAACACGATGTTTCGTGTGAAGCTGGATAACGGTCATGTGATCACGGCCCATATCTCCGGAAAGATGCGCAAATTCTATATCCGCATCCTCACCGGCGACCGTGTAAAGGTGGAAATGTCCCCCTACGACCTGACCAAGGGTCGTATCACTTTCCGCATGAAATAAGAAAGGCCGCTGCACGCAACACGCCTCACGCTGCATGCAGAAAGCCCAAAAAATACCCCCGCCTCTCTCGAGCCGGGGGTATTTTTGTTTGCGCCTTTAGCTGTCAACTATCAACTGTTAACTGTCAACTGAGCTACCTACGCCGGCTCCGCCTCCGCAGATTTCACCGTCAGGTTTAGCTGGCCATCTTTCTCTGCCACATCCACCTGGCCACCCTGCTCCGACAGTTCGCCAAACAGCAGCTTCTCTGCCAGCGGTTTCTTCAGCTGCTCCTGGATCAGGCGAGCCATTGGCCGGGCGCCCATGTCCTTGTCGTAGCCCTTCTCTGCCAGCCAGCGGCGAGCCGAGTCGTCCACGTGCAGGACAACGCCTTTTTCGTCCAGCTGCGCCTGCAACTCCACCAGGAACTTGTCGACCACGCCGAGAATAACCTCGGTGGTAAGCGGCCCGAACTGCACGATGCCATCCAGACGGTTGCGGAATTCCGGAGTGAACACCTTCTTGAGCATCTCCATGCCATCGGTGCTGTTGTCCTGCTCGGTGAAACCAATGGAGCGCTTGTTTAGGACTTCGGCACCGGCGTTGGTGGTCATGATCAGGATCACGTTACGGAAGTCCGCCTTGCGACCGTTGTTATCGGTCAGCGTGGCGTTGTCCATCACCTGCAGCAGGATATTGAACACTTCCGGGTGAGCCTTCTCGATCTCGTCCAGCAGCAATACGCAATGCGGCGTCTTGGTAATGGCCTCGGTAAGCAGACCGCCCTGGTCATATCCCACATACCCCGGAGGTGCACCGATAAGCCGACTCACGGTGTGCCGCTCCATATACTCGGACATGTCGAAGCGAATCAGCTCCACGCCAAGGGCTCGAGCCAGCTGACGACTGACTTCGGTCTTGCCCACCCCGGTAGGGCCGGCAAACATGAAGCTGCCAATGGGCTTGTTCTCACCCTTGAGACCCGCACGGGACAACTTGATCGCCGCAGAGATGGTATCAATGGCATCATCCTGACCGAATACGGTCATCTTCAGATCGCGCTCCAGGTTACGCAGCAGCTCCTTGTCGGAAGAAGACACCTGCTTGGGCGGAATCCGGGCGATCTTGGCCACCATGTCTTCCACATCCGATTCTTCAATGGTGTGCTTGCGCTCTTCTTCCGGGCGCAGACGCTGCCAGGCCCCCACTTCATCAATCACGTCGATGGCCTTGTCCGGCAGGTAACGATCATTGATGTAGCGGGCACTGAGTTCGGCAGCCGCTTTCAGGGCCGCATCACTGTATTCCACGTCATGATGCTTCTCGAAACGGGATTTAAGCCCTTTGAGAATGCCCACTGTGTCTTCCACAGAAGGCTCCACCACATCAATCTTCTGGAAACGACGGGACAGAGCACGGTCTTTCTCGAATACCCCGCGGTATTCCTGGAAGGTGGTAGAGCCCATGCATTTCAGCTCGCCATTGGCCAGCAATGGCTTGAGCAGGTTGGAGGCATCCATAACCCCGCCGGAGGCCGCTCCGGCACCGATGATGGTGTGAATCTCGTCGATGAAGAGGATCGCGTTGGGCTCTTTCTTGAGATCGGCGAGCAGGGTTTTCAGGCGCTTCTCGAAATCCCCCCGATACTTGGTTCCTGCCAGCAAGGCGCCCAGGTCCAGAGAGTAGACAGTGGCGTCCAACAGCGGCTCAGGCACCTTGCCTTCCACGATCATCCGCGCCAGCCCTTCGGCAATGGCGGTCTTACCCACCCCAGGCTCACCCACAAGCAGCGGATTATTCTTGCGGCGACGGCAGAGAATCTGAGCTGCACGCTCGATCTCGAAAGCACGCCCCACAAGCGGGTCGATGCGATCCTCGCGAGCCAGCTCGTTGAGATTGGCCGCATAATTCTCCAGCGCCGAAGCCTGGCCACCGGTTTCGGCACCCTCGGCCTCCTGCTCCATTTCCGGGGGCTGGCTGGAATCCTGCAGCTGGGAGATACCGTGGGCAATGAAATTGACCACATCCAGACGATGAATGTCCTGACAATTCAGGAAGTAGACCGCCTGGCTTTCCTGTTCGTTGAAAATGGCCACCAGCACATTGGCGCCGGTGACTTCCTTCTTGCCGGAAGACTGGACACTGAACACGGCGCGTTGCAGTACACGCTGAAAACCCAGGGTTGGCTGAGTGTCACGCTCCGGGTCACTCTCCGGCAACAGGGGAGTTGAATCTTCGATAAACTGGCTCAGTGATTCGCGCAGATCATCCAGGTCCGCGCCACAGGCACGCAGCACTTCCACGGCGGCCTCGTTTTCCAGTAATGCCAGCAACAGATGCTCCACAGTCATGAACTCATGACGGTGACTACGTGCATGACGGAACGCTTCGTTCAGCGTAATTTCCAGTTCTTTACTGAGCATAGGGCTACCTCACTGCCAGTACCCGGTCAGGCTTGGTCCACCTGACACATCAGCGGATGCTGATTTTCCCGGGCATATTCGACCACCTGGGTGGCCTTGGTTTCGGCGATGTCCTGGGGATAAATCCCGCACACTGCCTTTCCTTCCGTATGCACCGCCAGCATGACCCGGGTGGCCTGCTCGCGCCCCATATTGAAGAAGTCCTCAAGCACTTCCACCACGAAATCCATCGGGGTGTAGTCATCATTCAACATCCATACCTTGTACATGGACGGTGGCTTGAGTTTGGGTTTGGCCTCCTCGACGGCCAGGTCTCCATGACGGTCCGGTTCTGAGGGTGAATCCGAGGGGCCGGCTGTGATTCGGCCGTTCAGTTCAGTCATGTCCGGGTGCCACTGATATTGCCAATTCATAAGTCGTTTAAACCGTTGTAACCCTGCTGGCGTCAACAGGCAATGATGAAATGATGGGCGGTCGTCCTTTTTTCAAGCCCCCCACTCCAAGGGATTTGTCACGGGGTTGACACCCTGCGACGCATGTTTAAAAGTTGCACAATACTGCCCGGTCTTTTTGTCTCCGGGACTTACAGTGTAACGCAGCGGATACCGTTGAATAAAAAGAAACGAAAAGCCAAAAGGCTTTTCACGCCATTGGATAGGCAGAGGGAAGGACCATGGCAACGGGAAGAGTAAAGTGGTTTAACAACGCCAAAGGGTACGGTTTTGTCAGACCAGATGAAGGGGGGGAGGATCTGTTTGTCCATTACTCCTATATTCAGATGGACGGTTACAAGAGCCTCAAGGCCGGTCAGCCAGTCGAATACGAAGTGCAACCTGCCAACAAGGGCTTCCATGCCGTGAACCTGCGCTCCAACGAGGAAGCCAGCAACGAAGAAGGCGGTCTGGAGTGATCTGGCGGCAGATCCATCTGACCTCCTGAACAGCGTCTGCCGCCCCGCCACGTCACTCACAAACGGTGCGGCAGCCTCCTGACACCACTCTCTGGCGGAACGCAGCCCTGCCCCGCCCATCTTGTCTTTTGCCATCCACTCCACACACAACGGTCAGCCCCACCCGGTTTGCCCTTACGCGTGCAGCATGATGCGTGAAGCGTGCAGCAGCCACAGAGCGGCCAAAAAAAACGGGCCTCGAGAGGCCCGTTTTTTAATCATTGCCACCTAAAGGCGACAACGTGGCGCCGGCAATTACACCTTGTCGAGAATCTCGTTAAAGGTGGCACTGGGGCGCATTGCGGCGGTTGCCTTGCTGAAGTCGGGATTGTAATAACCGCCGATATCAGTGGGAGAACCCTGCACCGCAACCATTTCCTGAACGATTTTCTGTTCGTTCTCGGTGAGCGCAGCAGCGATGGGGGTGAACTTCTCTTTCAGCTCCGCGTCATCACTCTGGGCTGCCAGGGCCTGAGCCCAGTACATGGCCACATAGAAATGGCTGACCCGGTTATCCGGCTCACCCACCTTGCGGGACGGTGCCTTGTTCTGCTCAAGGTACTGCTCATTGGCGTAATCCAGCGCCGCAGAAATCACCTTGGCCTTGGCGTTGCCGTACTTCTCACCCAGTTCCTCAATGGAAACTGACAGCGCCAGGAACTCACCCAGTGAATCCCAACGCAGATGGTTCTCTTCCAGGAACTGCTGGACATGCTTGGGCGCAGAACCGCCCGCACCGGTCTCGTAGAGACCGCCACCGGCCATCAGCGGCACGATGGACAGCATCTTGGCACTGGTGCCAAGCTCCAGGATCGGGAACAGGTCGGTGAGGTAGTCACGCAGTACGTTACCGGTCACGGAGATAGTGTCCTTGCCACGGATCATGCGCTCCATGGAATAACGGATCGCCTGCACCGGTGACATGATGCGGATATCCAGACCCTCAGTGTCGTGATCCTTCAGGTACTCTTTCACCTTGATGATCAGCTGGGCATCGTGGGCACGCTCCTTGTCCAGCCAGAAAATGGCCGGGGTGCCACTCTGGCGGGCACGGGCCACGGCCAGTTTCACCCAATCACGGATCGGCAGATCCTTCGCCTGACACATACGCCAGATGTCGCCCGGCTCCACCTCGTGGGTGAGCAGGACTTCACCATCCTCACGTACCACACGCATGGTGCCGGCTTCCTTCATTTCGAAGGTCTTGTCGTGAGAACCATATTCTTCCGCTTTCTGGGCCATCAGACCCACATTGGGAACAGAGCCACAGGTCACCGGATCGAAGGCACCATGAGTCTTGCAGAAGTTGATCACTTCCTGGTAGATGGTGGCGTAGGTGCTTTCCGGGATCACCGCCTTGGTGTCCTTGAGCTTGCCGTCGGCACCATACATCTTGCCGCCCTGACGAATCATGGCAGGCATGGAGGCATCCACGATCACGTCCGAGGGTACATGCAGGTTGGAAATGCCGCGGTCAGAATCGACCATGGCCAGTTCCGGACGGTGCAGGTAGCAGGCACGAATAGTGGATTCGATCTCCAGACGCTGGGAAATCGGCAGTTCCTCAATCTTCTGGTAGATGTTGCTCAGACCGTTGTTCGGGTTGGCACCGATTTCCTCCAGTACCTCACCGTGCTTGTCGAACAGCTCACGGTAGAAGCAGCGCACCGCATGACCGAACACGATGGGGTGAGACACCTTCATCATGGTGGCCTTCACATGCAGGGAGAACAGAATGCCGGTGTTCTTGGCATCTTCAATCTGCTCGTCGAAGAACTGACACAGCGCCTTCTTGCTCATGTACATGGCGTCGATGACTTCACCATCGAGCAGGGGCAGATCAGGCTTCTTGACGGTGACCTTGCCATCCTTGTCGACAAACTCGATGCGCACATTGCACGCCTTGTCGATAGTGGTGGAGGTCTCATGGGAGAAAAAGTCACCACCGCGCATGTGCGCCACATGGGTTCGTGACGCCGGGCTCCAGTAACCCATGCTGTGCGGGTTCTTGCGAGCGTAGTTTTTCACCGCGATGGGCGCACGACGGTCAGAGTTACCTTCACGGATCACCGGGTTTACCGCAGAACCAAGCACCTTGGCATAGCGGCTCTGGATGTCCTCTTCCTCGTCATTACGAGGCTCGTCGGGGTATTCAGGGACCTTGTAACCATGCTCGTTCAGCTCCGCAATGGCGGCGCGAAGCTGGGGAATGGAGGCGCTGATATTGGGAAGCTTGATGATGTTCGCTTCCGGGTCCTGGGTCAGGGCGCCGAGCTCGGCAAGGGTATCGTTGACGCGTTGCTCTTCGGAAAGGTATTCAGGAAAGTTGGCGAGAATACGGGCAGCCAGTGAAATATCGCTGCTTTCTACTTCAATCCCGGCGATCGAAGTGAATTTTTTAATAATGGGCAAAAAGGAATAGGTCGCCAGCGCTGGCGCCTCATCGGTCATGGTGTAAATAATTTTTGGCGTGGTCATCGAATTACTAGGTCCCAATTGTATTGGCAGTATTTCCCACCCGATATGAGTCGGCTTTTGGCCGTCAGATCAGCGGGTCTTGAAAAGGCTACTCCCTCAAAAAACCGTAGTCGGCTTGCACTGGCCAGTATAGCACCGACCGTTTAGCCTTGTTAGCGCAGGTCGACAGTGACACGACGCATTTTATCAATCGAGACCATAAGGATTGTCAGGCCCCATGGCGCAATTGATCTTGCTCAACAAGCCATTTCAGGTTTTATCCCAGTTTCAGGACGACAAGGGAAGGCGCACTCTCAGTGAGTTTGTGCCTGTTCCCGGGGTCTACCCGGCCGGACGTCTGGACTGGGATTCTGAAGGCCTGTTGTTGCTGACCGATGACGGCAGCCTTCAGGCTCGAATCAGCAGTCCACGCTTCCATCTACCCAAGACCTACCTGGTGCAAGTGGAGGGTCAGCCCGGGGCCCAGGATCTGCAAAAATTACGCCAGGGCATCACTCTCAAGGACGGCCCCACCCGGCCTGCCCAGGTGGAACGGATCGATGCTCCGTCACTGTGGCCGCGGAATCCGCCGGTGCGCTCACGCAAAACGGTAGCCGATAGCTGGATCAAACTCACCATAGACGAAGGTCGAAACCGCCAGGTCAGGCGCATGACCGCAGCCATCGGTTTCCCGACCCTGCGACTGGTTCGCTGGCAGATTGGTGACTGGTGCCTGGAGGGGCTGCAGCCCGGAGAATGGCGGGCTAGCGAGGTTCATGCTCCGGCTCGTCGCCCAGCCAGGCGGAAGCCGCAAGGGCGTCGCGCTCGCGGGCCTCGACCCAGTGCCAGCGGCCGTCGATAAGCTCTTTCTTCCAGAAAGGCGCCCGGGTTTTCAGCACATCCATGATGTAGCTACAGGCGTCAAACGCCGCCTGTCGATGCTCAGCACTCACTGCCACCTGAACAATCTCGTCGCCCCGGGTCATGGTGCCGACCCGGTGCACCACCCAGGCACCGTTAAGGGGCCATCGGTGTTCGGCATGCTCGACAATGGTGCCCAACAGTCGTTCAGTCATTCCTGGATAATGCTCCAGATGCAGCGCCTCTACCCTCCCGTTCTCGTCACGGACATGGCCGGAGAACTGCACAATCGCACCGCTCAGCCCCTGATCATGCAGCCACTGCAATGGCGCGCCACTCTCCAGTGGTGCCGACTGAATACCGATATGGGTCTTCATCCGCCGGTCACCGGCGGAAACAATGCCACCACATCGCCATCCTCGATGTCTGACGCTTCGCTAGCCAGTACCTCGTTCACTGCCACCATCCGGCAAGGGGTGGCCGCCAGAGCCCGGCCCAGGGTCTCATCACTTTCTTCCAGCCAGGAGACCAGCTCGCCCACGGTAGAGACCCCGTCCGGCAGCGTCATCTCCAACACTTCCCGCCCAGCCCTTTCACGCAGCGCAGCAAAGAAACGCACCTGAATCATCCTGTTACCCTTTTCCTGATTCTTCACGGCGGTAATGGCCACTACGGCCCCCCGCCTTTTCCAGCAGGCAGACACTTTCAATTACCATGCCGCGGTCCACCGCCTTGCACATGTCATAGAGTGTGAGCGCCGCCACCGATGCCGCTGTCAGCGCCTCCATCTCCACTCCGGTGGTGCCACTGAGACGGCACAGGGTCTCGATCCTGAGCGCATCCTCTCCTTCCGCCTCGATATTCACCGTGACCTTGGTCAACAACAAGGGGTGGCATAACGGAATCAGATCCCAGGTTTTCTTGGCCGCCTGAATACCGGCAATCCGCGCGGTGGCCAGTACATCGCCCTTGGGATGGCGGTGATCCAGGATCATGGCCAGTGTCGCGGGCTGCATTCGCACCCTCGCCTCGGCCACCGCTGTTCGCTGGGTCACCGCCTTCTCTGTGACATCCACCATCTGAGCCTGCCCCTGGTCATCCAGATGGGTAAAGCGATCCTCTGACATCCTCACTCCCGGCCTGTTGTCGAAGCGCTGGCTGCGCTACCATTCCCGCCTTTCCATACAGCATCGTGCCTGATCCTGCGCGGTTGGGCACCCGTATTGGCAGAATTGCTATGAACAGCTTCGAGCCGCACATTACTGTGGCCTGCGTGGTGGAACAAGACGGCCGCTTTCTCTTTGTACGCGAAATGAGCAAGGGCAAGGAAGTCATCAACCAGCCCGCAGGCCATGCCGAATTCGGCGAAACCCTGATCCAGGCCGCCTACCGGGAAACCCTTGAGGAAACCGCCTGGCAGGTAGAAATCACTGATCTGTTGGGCTGGTATATCTTTCAGCCAGTCAAGGGTGGCGGAGTCTATTACCGTACCTGCTTCGTGGCCCGACCGATTAGCCATGATCCTCGCCAGAAGCTGGATACCGGCATTCTGGAAGCGGTGTGGATGACACCGGAAGAATTGCGCGCCCAGCGCGAGCAGCACCGAAGTGCCCTGGTGGAGCGCTGCCTGGATGATTATCTTTCCGGCCGCCGCCTGCCCCTCGACAGCATCTACCAGCACCCCTGGCCGCTGCAGCGCGGCTAATGGCCATAGGCAACATGATGAAGAAAGCCCCTCAAGAGACCCGCGTCATTGTCGGCATGTCCGGTGGTGTGGACTCCTCCGTCGCCGCCGCCCGCCTGATCGATGCCGGGTACCAGGTGGAAGGCCTGTTCATGAAGAACTGGAACGAGGACGACGGCACCGAGTATTGCACCGCCCGGGAGGACCTGCTGGATGCCATGCAGGTAGCGGGGGTGCTGGGGATTGAACTGCATACCGCCAATTTTGCAGCGGAATACTGGGACCGTGTATTCGAGCACTTCCTGGAGGAGTACCGGGCTGGCCGCACCCCCAATCCCGACATCCTGTGCAACAAGGAAATCAAGTTTCAGGCGTTTCTCGATCATGCCGTCACCCTGGGGGCAGACTATATTGCCACCGGTCACTATGCCCAGGTGGATCACAACGGTCCGGCCAAATTGCTGCGCGCGGTGGACAACAACAAGGACCAGACCTACTTCCTGCATGCGGTAGATTATCGAAAGTTCGACCAGACCCTGTTTCCGCTCGGCGATCTGGAAAAGCCCGAGGTCCGCCGCATTGCCGAGGAAAAAGGCTTCGCCAATCACAAGAAGAAGGATTCCACCGGTATCTGCTTCATTGGCGAGCGCCGCTTCAAGGACTTCCTGGAACAGTATCTGCCGGCCCAGCCCGGCAAGATCGAGGACGATCACGGCAATGTGATTGGCGACCACGACGGCCTGATGTATTACACCCTGGGTCAGCGCCAGGGGCTGGGCATCGGCGGACGAGCCGACGCCAGCGACGCCCCCTGGTACGTGGCAGGCAAGGATCTGGAGCGCAATGTGCTGATTGCGGTACAGGGCACCGAGCACCCCCTGCTCTACAGCCGTGAGCTGACCAGTGCCCCGATGCAGTGGGTTGCCCTGCAGCCACCGGAGTTACCCGCCAGACTCACCGCCAAGACCCGCTACCGCCAGCCTGACCAGGCCTGCACCGTGAGCGATGCCGGTGATGGCCGCGTCCATGTGGTGTTTGATGAGCCACAACGAGCCGTCACCCCGGGGCAATCCGTGGTCTTCTACGATGACCAGGTCTGTCTCGGCGGCGCCCCCATCGAATCCACCCGCTAAGCGAGGATCTGCCATGAGTGAGCGTTTCACCCCGGAACAACAGCAGGTGCTGGCACTGGCCGCCGTCTTTCAGGCCGCCCAACTGGGCGATGATATCGCCCTGCGCGGGGACTGCGATCCCCGCCCCCTGCGTGCCTTGATTCAGGGTGTGATGGCGCTGGATGCAGACAGCTTCGAGAGCATTTACCCGCAACCGGAACTGCTGCGCGAAGGCATCGCACTGCTTGAGCTGAGCCTCAATCGCAACAGCGGCGGAGCCTCTCTGCGCCCACTCAACTACGGCCTTGCCCTGCTGCACCTTGCTGCCAAGCTCGGCAAGAATGCCGATACCACCAATATCCTGCGACACCGTCTGATGGCGCTCAATGGCCAGCAGGCACACTTCAGCGATCTGGCTGATGATGCGTTCTGCCATCGCCTGGCCAGCATCTATGTGGACACCCTGGGCACCTTCCGTTTCCGCATCCAGGTCAAGGGAGAGCCCTCCCACCTGCAGGACGAAGACAAGGCCGCCCGCATCCGCACCCTGTTTCTGTGCGGCGTCCGCGCCGCCTTCCTGTGGCAACAACTGGGCGGCAAGCGCTGGCACCTGCTGTTCAAGCGAAAGCAGATTCTTGCCACCCTGGAATCAATTAATATCAATTAGTTATAAATCAAACCTAAAGTAAATTGTTCGACGCTGCATGAACCGGAGTGCAGCGGAGGCAATCGCCGAAGGGGAGACCCTGGGGAAAGTAGCGAGTTTCGAGAAGCGAGTTTCGAAGATCAAAACCCTCCCCCGATTTTCGCTTTTGCCTTTCGCTACTCGTAACTCGAAACTCGTAACTTGCCCTGCCCTCAGCAACCCGATTTCGCCAGCCACGCTGCCGGGCGCGGCAAGGTTCAATCAAACACGCAACCCCGCCCTTTTTGCTGTATCATTGCGCCGCTTTAAAACCCTATTTGGATGATTTCCGGAGCCTGAGTCATGTCCAGCCTGAACACGCTTACCGCCATTTCACCGGTCGACGGCCGCTATGCCGGCAAGGTCGATGCCCTGCGTAATACCACCAGTGAATACGGTCTGATCCGCTTCCGCGTGCACGTGGAAGTCAGCTGGCTGGAGCAACTGGCTCACGACAAGAACATCCCGGAAGTCCCGCTGATGAGCGGCCAGGCAGCCTGGCACCTGCGCGGCATCACCCGTGACTTCGAAGAGAAGCACGCCGAGCGCATCAAGGAAATCGAAGCCACCACCAACCACGACGTCAAGGCGGTGGAGTACTTCATCAAGGAACAGATGGCCGAGCACAAGGAACTGGCCGGCATGAGCGAATTCGTTCACTTTGCCTGTACCAGTGAGGACATCAACAACCTGTCCTACTCCCTGATGCTCAAGGAAGCCCGCGAGATCCTGCTGCCCAAGATGGACCAGGTGATCAGCGCCATCCGTCGTCAGGCCCACAGCCTGGCCGACCAGCCCATGCTGTCCCGTACCCATGGTCAGTCCGCCTCTCCCACCACCGTGGGCAAGGAAATGGCCAACGTGGTAGCCCGCCTGCAACGCCAGCGTGACCAGTTCGCTGCCGTCGAGCTGCTCGGCAAGATCAACGGTGCCGTGGGTAACTACAACGCCCACCTGTCTGCCTACCCGGAAGTGGATTGGGAAACCTTTGCCCGTCGCTTCGTGGAAAGTCTGGGTCTGACCTTCAACCCCTTCACCACCCAGATCGAGCCCCATGACTGTGTGGCCGAGTACTTCCACGCCCTGATGCGTTTCAACACCATTCTGCTCGACTTCGATCGCGACGTCTGGGGCTATATCTCTCTGGGATACTTCAAGCAGAAGACCGTGGAAGGTGAGGTAGGCTCCTCCACCATGCCGCACAAGGTTAACCCGATCGATTTTGAAAACTCCGAAGGCAACCTGGGCCTCGCCAACGCCATCATGGATCACCTGGCCGCCAAACTGCCGATCTCCCGCTGGCAGCGTGACCTCACCGATTCCACCGTGCTGCGTAACGTAGGTGTGGGTCTGGCCCACAGCCTGATCGCCTTCGAAGCGAGCTTGAAAGGCATTGGCAAACTGGAAGTGAACCCGGCGCGCCTGGATGCCGATCTGGATGCAGCCTGGGAAGTACTGGCCGAACCGATCCAGACCGTAATGCGTCGCTACGGCATCGAAAAGCCCTATGAGAAGCTCAAGGCCCTGACCCGTGGCAAGGATGGCATCAATCAGGAAACCCTGACCACCTTCATCAACGACCTGGCGATCCCCGAGGAAGCCAAGGAACTGCTGCTGGCCATGACCCCGGCCAGCTACGTCGGTACCGCAGCCAGCCAGGCCCGCAACATCTAACGTCTGGACGGGGGCAGCCCGCTGCCCCCGATCCGGCGGGGATCAATTCATGCCCTCTTCCCTCCCTGAATTTGTGCTGCCGATGCCGGCGGAGGACTTCCTGCGCGAGTACTGGCAGAAGCAGCCCCTGTTCATGCCGGCAGCCGCCAGTGGTCTGGACAGCCCGGATGCCGACACCCTGGCAGGTCTGGCACTGGAAGATGGCGTGGAGGCACGCATTATCGAGGGTGCCGGCAATGGCCCTTGGAGCCTCACCCAGGGGCCCCTTGAAGAAACCGTGTTCGATGGCCTTGGTGAGGAAAACTGGACCCTGCTGGTGCAGTCCGTGGATCACTTCCTCACGGAAACCTCCCTGCTGCTGGACTGCTTCAACTTCCTGCCCAACTGGCGTCTCGAAGACATCATGATGAGCTACGCCACCAGGGGCGGCAGTGTGGGCCCGCATTTCGACCGTTATGACGTCTTCCTGATCCAGGCCAGTGGCACCCGCCGCTGGCAGATTGGCCAGGTCAGTGATGACAACAGCCCCCGACAGCCGCACCCGGATCTAAAACTACTGTCAGAAATGGCGGTTGAAGAAGAGTTTGTCGCCCGACCCGGCGACGTGCTCTATCTGCCCCCCGGGGTGGCCCACCACGGCGTCGCCGAGGATAGCGATTGCATCACCTGGTCGGTGGGTTTCAGGGCCCCGGATTACCAGATGCTGATGGCGGAAATTGCCGGTGAGTGTCTGGCAGAGGCGGACAGCGAGCTTTTCAGTGACCCGCAGCGAACCATCACCGACAATCCGGCCGTGCTTGCCGATGCCGATCGCCAGCAACTGGTCCGTGGCGCGCTGGATCTGCTCAACCCGGAGGCCATTGAGAGAGCGGTTTATCGCTGGCTCTCCACCCCTCGGCAGGATGGGCTTGAATTTGCCGTTGATGACCACCATATTCGCATGCGCGACGGGCAAATTGCGCTGGTTCGCCATGGCAGTACCCGCCTGCTGATGCAGGGAAATCGGGTGTGGCTTAACGGTGAAGCGCACTCGCTCACAGAAAAACAACGTCCGCTGGTGCATCTTCTGGCCAGCCAAAGACGCTACACACAACACGAGCTGGAAGCGGTCATGACAGACACCGCCCAGGAATTGCTTCATGAATGGATTGAACAGGGCTATTTCGCCCCACTATAACGAGAAGCCCATGGCTATCAGCATCATCGAAACCCGTTGGGACGAACATGAAGAGGCCCTGCGCGCCCTTCGCCAGAGAGTCTTTATTGACGAACAACACGTCCCCGAAGAGCTGGAATGGGATGGGGAGGACCAGGAGGCGGTTCATTTCCTTGCCATGGATGCAGGCCGGAAGCCGGTGGGCTGCATTCGGTTGCTGCCGACCGGACAGATCAGCCGTCTGTGCGTACTCTCAGAGCAACGCAACTATGGCGTCGGCAGCTCACTGCTGGTTGCCGCAGAAGAAGCCGCCCGTGCCAGAGGCATGGAAGAGATCTTCCTGCACGCCCAGACCCATGCCACCAGCTTCTATGAGGCTGCCGGCTTTTCAGTGACCGGCGGCATCTTCATGGATGCCAATATCCCACACCGCCAGATGTTCAAACCCCTGCTCTGACGGATATGCCACTCCAGATCGGCCAGGACGAGACCCTGCACTCCCTGTCCCGCAGTGAGGCCAGCCCCGGGCTGGCCCAGCTCATTCAGGCCTGCAACCGCACGCTGTGGCTGCGTTTGCCACTGCTCGATGAGCTGACTGCGGACCGTGACGTCTGCGATGCCATCAAGGCCCTGGCCATCAGCAGTGAACGCGTCGACATCCGCATTCTGGTTGATGATCCGGATAACGCCCTTCGGGATGGCCACCGCCTGATTCATCTGGCTCGTCGCCTGCCCTCCCGGCTACATCTGCGCCAGACCCAGAAAGATGACCGTGACGATCAGTCCTGTCACGTGATCGCTGATGGCACCGGACTGTTTGAAGCCAAAGGCTGGCCCCGCCCTGCCCGCATTCACCTCAGCGCCCACCGCCTCCCCCACGCGCCCAGACTCGCCCGCGACTTCCAGACCGTCTGGGAGCGTGCCGGCAGCAATCCTGGGCTGAGGGAATTACGGCTATAAAGACAGCTGCGAGCTGTCAGCTATAAGCGGTAAGAAGGACATCCGGTACGGGAAGGATGGCTGAGTCTTGAGGCACGGGAAGCGGGTTTCCAGGTACGAGTTTCGAAAGACAAAATCTCAAGCCTTGGTTAGGTTGTCGATTTTTGATTTTCTAAACTCTCCTCTGGGATCCTAACCTCGCCTGGGCTCGGATCGCGAGCAGGCTCGCTCCTACAGCGAGGATCCGGGATTGAGAAAAGCTCAAACGCAGCTGAATGGTTAACGCCCGAAACCCCCTCTCAACGTTTGCACGCGGCCACCAGCCTTGCTGTCGCACCCCCACCATCCCGCGAAGCTGTTAACTATTCACTGTTAACTGTTAACTGCTAGCAAATCTCCGCCACGAGACGCCAATTCACCTGCCCACTAGCCTGATACTTCTCCTCAAAATCAGTCACCGGCTCATAACCTTCCGGCAGAGGCTCAATAGCAGCCTGATGCCCACTCAACGCCAGCGCCGCTTTCACCTCTTCCAGGTAAACGGGCCAGTTACTGCGCAATTCCAGTTCGCCGCCCAGGGCCAGTACCGCCGGCCACACGGGATGGCCATGCCAGCGGCGTTTGAGATGGGCGCTCTTGGGCCAGGGGTTGGGATAGAGAATCTGGTGCCGGGTCAATTTCCAGCCAGCCTCGACCATCAGCCGCCACAGGCCGGCACAGTCGCTGCGTAACAACAGCAGGTTTTCCGGCAAGGGCGCAAAACGCCGCTCGGCCTTAGTCAATCGATCAGCAGACTGATCCACCCCGATGACCAGTGCCTGAGGATTCGCCAGGGCCAGGTGGACGGATGAGCGCCCGGTTCCACAACCGCTATCCAGCATCAGCGGACGCTCCATACCCCGGGCCTGTCGCCAGGCCAGTGCTGCGGCGAACGCCTCCCGGTCAAAGTCTGCCAGCGGTGCCTGCCAGGGGCTGGCGAGATGTCGCCGTACCACCTTTTCAAGGTCTGTATGCACCCCTTGCTGGTTGGACTGCACCTCTCGGCTGTTGGCAAACATAGGCAGACATCTCACAGATTGAACCGGGCGGCCATTATGCCTGTCAGAGCATCAGGATGCAGTTTAGAGTGAAAGAATGAGGACCATCAGGAACGACGGGATGAGACACCTATTGTGTTTGCTACTGATGAGCTGGAGCCTGATTGGCTGGTCAGCCCAGATGACCATGCATGTCATCTCCAGGCCCGATGCTGAAGCGCTGGTACCAGTTATAGGGTCCCTCCTCGTGGAGGGCGGCACGGTGAATGCCTATCAAGGCAAGTTGATCATACGCACCACCCCGCAGAACTTTAACGAACTACAGTCCGTGCTGGGTGAGCTGAACAGCAAGCCGCGGGCCGTGACAGTCTACTTACGTCGCGCTGGCAACAGCAGCGGGGAGCGTTTTGGCGCCGATGTCGAACTGTCCCACAGGACTTTCTCCGGCACCAACGCCACAATCCAGATCCAGCAACAGCGCATACAGGGAGGCCAGCACAGCGACTATCAGGTAAGAACCCTGAGCGGCTACCCAGCGGGCATCAATCAGGGCACCTTGCTGGCTTTGAGCGGCGGCGATAACGGCACCTACCTGCATTCCCTGGAACGAGGCATCCAGGTCACCCCGCAGGTGAACACGGATGGAAGTGTTACCCTGCAGATCCAGCAACGCCATGACCAACCCGGCGGGCCGGGCATAGCGGATACCCAACACAGCAGCTCCACCCTGCGCCTGCAACCCGGCCAATGGCAACAGATGGGCGCCATCAATACCGTTAGCCAAACCCGGCAACGCAGGATCGGCAGTTACCAGACTTCCCGGCAGACGGTGGTGTTGCCGATAGAGGTGATGGTTCAGATCAGTGAATAGTTAACAGTGAACAGTGAATAGCTGCGCGAGCAGCGCTTTTCAGGCTCTACAACGCAAGAGGCCGCGCCCAATGATTGGGCGCGGCCTCTTGGCTTTCAGGCAACCAACGACGCGCGAGCGCGCCGCTGTTAACTGTTAACTATTCACTGTTAACTGCTATTTGCCTGCTTTCAGCTCACGACGGCGACGGTGCAGAACCGGCTCGGTGTAACCGCTCGGCTGGGAGCAGCCTTCGAATACCAGTTCTACTGCTGCCTGGAAGGCAACAGAACCATCGAAGTCCTTTGCCATGGGGGTGTACAGGGGATCGTTGGCGTTCTGACGATCCACCACATCCGCCATGCGCTTCAGGGTTTCCATCACCTGTTCCTTGTTGGTGATGCCGTGGTGCAGCCAGTTGGTCACGTGCTGGCTGGAAATACGCAGGGTGGCACGGTCTTCCATCAGGCCTACATCGTTGATGTCCGGCACCTTGGAACAGCCCACGCCCTGGTCGATCCAGCGCACCATGTAACCCAGGATGCCCTGAGCATTGTTGTCCAGCTCCTGCTGGATTTCCTCGGCAGACAGCTCACGATCCAGCAGCGGCAGGGTCAGGATGTCATCCAGGGAAGCGCGTGCACGGCTGGCCAGTTTGGCCTGCACTTCTGCCACATTCACTTCGTGGTAGTGGGTCACGTGCAGGGTGGCAGCAGTCGGGGACGGAACCCAGGCACAGTTGGCGCCCGCGTTGGGGTGACCGGCCTTGTTGGCCATCATCTGGGCCATCTCGTCCGGCATGGCCCACATGCCCTTACCGATCTGGGCGTGACCCGGCAGGCCGCATTCCAGACCGATATCCACGTTCCAGTCCTCGTAGGCCTTGATCCAGGCCATACCCTTCATGTCGCCCTTGCGCGCGAACGGGCCGGCTTCCATGGAGGTATGCATTTCATCACCGGTACGGTCGAGGAAGCCGGTGTTGATGAAGATGACGCGATCCTTGGCCTGACGGATACACTCCTTCAGGTTCACGGTGGTGCGACGCTCTTCATCCATGATGCCGATCTTGAGGGTCTTGTCAGCGAGGCCCAGGGCCTTCTCGACACGACCGAACAGCTCAACGGCAAAGGCCACTTCTTCCGGGCCGTGCATCTTCGGCTTCACGATATACACGGAACCGGTGCGGCTGTTGCTCAGCTTGTTGATCTTCTTCAGGTCGTGCATGGCGGCCAGTACGGTCACCATGCCGTCCATGATGCCTTCCGGGGTTTCCTCACCGTTCATGAGGATGGCCGGGTTGGTCATCAGGTGGCCCACGTTACGCACCAGCAGCAGGGAGCGACCGTGCAGGGTCAGGGTGGAGCCGTCCAGCGCGGTGTACTCACGGTCACCGTTCATGGCGCGGGTCATCTGCTTGCCGCCCTTCTCGAAGGTCTCGGCCAGATCGCCTTTCATCAGGCCCGCCCAGTTGCGGTACACCTCAACCTTGTCTTCAGCATCGACGGCGGCTACAGAATCTTCGCAGTCCTGAATAGTGGTGATGGCGGATTCCAGCAGCACGTCTTTCATGTTGGCCGCGTCGTCAGCACCGATCGGGTGGCTGGCGTCGAATTGCAGCTCGGCGTGCAGGTTGTTGTGCTTGACCAGCACACCGGTGGGCGCAGCAGCGTCACCCAGATAGCCTTTCAGCTGGGATTCGTCTTTCAGGCCGGTCTTTTCATCACCCAGGGAAACGACCAGCTTGCCGTCAACGATGGCATAGCCAGTGCTGTCCTTGTGGGAACCAGAGGCCAGCGGGAAGTAGCTGTCCAGGAAGTTGCGTGCCCAGGCGATAACCTTGGCGCCACGCTTGGGATTGTAGGCACCACCTTTCTCGGCACCGCCTTCATCGGAGATCACGTCGGTGCCGTAAAGGGCATCGTACAGGCTGCCCCAGCGGGCGTTAGCGGCGTTCAGGGCAAAACGGGCATTCTTCACCGGCACTACCAGCTGCGGGCCGGCAATGCTGGCGATTTCTTCATCCACGTTCTCGGTGGTGACCTTGAAGTCTTCGCCTTCCGGCAGCAGATAGCCGATCTCACTCAGGAACTGCTTGTATTCAGCCATATCGATGGTCTGGCCCTTGCGTGCCTTGTACCACTCGTCCAGCTGTGCCTGGATCGCTTCACGCTTTTCCAGCAGCGCCTTGTTCTTGGGCGCCAGGTCCTTGAGGATGCTTTCCAGCTCGCCCCAGAAGTGATCCGGGTCGACGCCGGTGCCGGGGGCAATCTCGTTGACTACCAGATCATGGAGTTCCGCAGCAATTTCAAGGCTACCCTTCTGAATACGATCGGTCATGGTGCTCCTACCCTTAACTGGTCCAGAGAATCTTGAATTAAGCCGGTAATGATACTGCAAGCCGGATAATACCGGCTTTTGCCGACCCGCCCCTGAGACAGGCCGAGCAGCCACAATAACGCCCGGGAATTCGTTAAACGGCGAGACAGCAGGTGACCGCTGCTCGCGAAAAAGCGGAGGGTATTCTAGCGGAAACGGGCCCGCGAATCATGTTTAGTGACAAAAATTAATGTGACCGGCGAGTCTTTCGATCACCCGAACAGGTTGACCACATCGAGGCGATGTGCCTGCTCTCCACCACGCTGCTGGCCCTGCTCCAGATTCTCAAAATCGAACAGGCGGGTATCGGCCAGCTGGGAAGGGGCGATGTTCTGTACCGCCGCGAAGATATTCTCGATTCGACCGGGTTGTTCCCGGTCCCACTTCTGCAGCATTTCCTTGATCACCTGACGCTGCAGGTTCTCCTGGGAGCCACAGAGGTTGCAGGGAATGATGGGAAAATCCTTGTAACCGGAAAACTCGATGATGTCCTTCTCGCGGCAGTAAGCCAGCGGGCGAATGACGATATTGCGGTTATCGTCGCTGCGCAGCTTGGGCGGCATGGCTTTCATCTTGCCGCCGTAGAACATGTTCAGGAACAGGGTCTCGACGATGTCGTCACGGTGGTGCCCAAGAGCAATCTTGGTAGCCCCGATTTCTTCGGCGAAACCGTACAGACTGCCGCGGCGCAGACGGGAGCACAGGCCGCAGGTAGTCTTGCCCTCCGGCACCTTCTCCTTGACGATGGAGTAAGTGTCTTTTTCCAGAATGTGATACGCAACCCCTTCCCTTTCCAGGTACTCGGGAAGGACATGCTCAGGGAAACCGGGCTGCTTCTGATCCAGATTCACCGCCACCAGCTCGAAATTCACCGGTGCCGAATGCTGCAGATTGCGCAGAATTTCCAGCATGGTGTAGGAATCCTTGCCACCAGACAGGCACACCATGATCTTGTCGCCTTCACTGATCATGTTGAAGTCGGCAATGGCTCGCCCAGCTTCCCGCCGCAATTTTTTCTGCAGCTTGTTGAAGCGGGTACTTTTCCTGGATTCTGTGCTGTCGGACATCAGGTGACCTTCATTTTACGGATCAGTCGGCGATACAGTGCGGGAGACCAGCGTTTCAGGTAAACACCAGCCTTTTCGCGGCCGGCGATGATAACCTGATCACTGCCCTGCTGCACGGCCTTGAGCAACCGTTCAGCACATTCCCCGGCATCCATGCCTGCGTCCTGGGCGTCATCCATGCTGCCCTGGGCGGAACCATCAGCCGTCAGCGCATTCACTGACACCTGAGTGCGAATAAAGCCTGGCATCACCAGGGTCACCCGGATACCGTTATCGTATTCTTCGGCACGCAGTGATTCGAAGAAACCATGCAAGGCATGCTTGCTGGCGCTGTAGGCACTACGCAACGGCGTTGGCAACTCCCCCACCAGTGAGGTGATCACCACAAAGCGTCCCTGCCCTTGTTCGCGAAACAGCGGCAACAGGGCCTTGGTCAGGGCCACGGCACCAAAGAAATTGACTTCCATGATACGCCTGTCCACCGCCAGTTCGGTGTCAGCCACCAACGAACGCTGGGAGATGCCGCCATTGTGGATCATCACATCGAGCTTGCCGAAGCGATTCTGCACCGCCTGTACGGCGGCCGGCATCGCCTCACTGTCGGCCAGATCCAGTGGCAGGATGAAGTGCTCTGAGGCATTCACCAGGCCATCGCGAACCCGCTCCAGCTCCGCCTCCCTGCGTGCAGACAACACCAGCAGCGCCCCGCGCCGGGCAAAGGATTTCGCCACCGCCTCACCAATGCCGGAAGAAGCCCCGGTAATCCAGACCACGTTGCCTGCCAGGCTCTTGGACATACTGATAACTCCCTGATTGCGCGAATACCGCAGAGAGTAAAGGGGAAGGCGGGAAAATCAAAGAGTTAGCAGCTGATCGCGCGAATTCAAGTGCAAAGCGGTTTTACCACAGAGGGCACAGAGTTCACTGAGCAAAACCGGTATGCAGGTGTGCTGAGAGGCTCTGGGTGGTAAAGAGCCACAGGAGCTAGCGCGCAAGGGATCATCGCCAGCAGCCTGGCTCCTGCGGGAGCCAAGGCTGCATTTCCTCAGTGAACTCTGTGCCCTCTGTGGTGAAAAAACAGCCTTGGGGTTTCGTTACTTCAGTTCCTTAGACGACAGCCCCAGCAGATGCCGGGCCACGATCAGTTGCTGGATCTGCTGGGTGCCCTCGAAGATATCGATGATCTTGGAATCCCGGGCCAGTTTCTCCAGCAGGGTGCGCTCGGAATAACCCAGCTCACCGCACAGGGCCACACACTTGAGCGTGACGTCGTTACCCATGCGTCCGGCCTTGGCCTTGCACATGGAGGCGTCCTTGGAGTTCGGCTGACCATTATCTGCCATCCAGGCTGCCTTCAGAGTCATCAGTCGCGCCGCTTCCAGATCCGCCTCAAGCCGGTAGAGCTCCAGTTCGCGGGCAGAGGCGTTATAAGGCAGTTTCGAGAAATCAGCCTTAACCCCTTCTTTTTCATATATTTCTCTAGTAATTTCCAGCGCAGCACGAGCCACACCCAGGGCCATGGCCGCCACCTGTGGGCGGGTATTGTCAAAGGTCTGCATGACGCCGCCGAAGGCCTTTTTGCGTGCCTCTTCGCTGTCTGCGATCTCTGGCGAACCAAGAATGTGGTCCCTGGGGATCCGACACTGGTTGAGTGACAGGGCGGCCGTATCGGAAACCCGCAACCCCATCTTGTCCTCCACCCGGACCAGAGACATGCCCGGGTTGTCGCGAGGGACGATGAACGACTTGATGGCAGCCTTGCCGAGGGACTTGTCCAGCGTCGCCCACACCACCACGGCATCACAGCGCTGGCCGCCAGTGCAGTAGATCTTCTCGCCATTGAGTACCCATTCATCGCCATCCAGCTCGGCAGTGGTGCTGATGGCAGCAGAGTCCGAGCCAGCGCCGGGCTCGGTGATGGCCATGGCGCAGTACAGCTTGCCGTACTTCTCCTTTTGCTCGGCGGTGCCTACGGCAGTTACCGCAGCATTGCCAAGACCACTACCGGGGATCGACAGCATCAGCCCCACATCGCCCCAGCACATGGCTTCAACGCCCATGATCCCCATCATGTTGGCACCATTACGGATCTCATCAGAGTGGCCCGCTTTTCCCTTCGGCCCGCGTCCCATTGAGGCCATCATCTGAGCCACCGGTTTCAGTTCTTCCGGGGTCTCACAGTGCTCGATGGCATCGTATTTACGGGAGATGGGACGGAAGACCCCACTGGCCAGCTGCTGGGCCATTTGCTGAACCTGGGTAAGTTTTTGCGGAAGTTCCAGATTGATCATGTTGAGTCTCCTGTCCTTAAACCATCAGGCTGCCGTGAAGAACGGCAATACTGCGCAGATTGCGGTACCACATTTCCAGCGGGTAGTCGCGCACAAAACCGGCGCCACCGAACAGCTGAATGCCATTGGTGCCGATAGTCATGGCTTTCTCCATGCACTGCAGCTGCGCCAGATAGGCCTCCCGGTAGAACGGCAACCCCTGCTCTGCCCTGCTGGCGGCCCGCCACATCATCAGCCGCATGCCCTCCAGCTCGATGGCGATGTCCGCCACCATGAAGGCCACGGACTGGCGCCAGGCAATCGGCTCACCAAAGGCCTTGCGGTCTTTTGTATAGGGAATGGCGTAGTCAAGAATGGCCTGACAACAACCTACCGCCAGAGCACACTGACCAATCCAGGCCAGGCCCAGCAAACGCTGAAGATCAAAATTAGGCAGTTGATGACTGCGCGGAACCGTGACCGCGTCCAGTTTCAGGGTGCAAAGCCCGGCACTGCGCAGCCCCATATTCTGCTCCTGGCTCACTGTCACCCCGGCAGTGTCCGCCGGCACGATGAAGGCCCCTGCCCCCTGATCCGTTGCGGCAATCACAATAAACCACTGACATTCCTTTCCGGCGGCGATCAGGCTCTTGCGTCCCTCAAGCGTAACCTGGTCACCGCTGAAGATCGCACGGGTGTGCAATTCAGTTGGCTCAAAGGTGGCGCGCGGCTCCAGCAACGCTATGGCCGCTGCGCACCACTGTTCGGCAGCCAACTGCGGCAACCACTGCTCTTGCTGCATTTCGTTCCCGAAATCCACCAGCGCATTCACTGCTGCCATGGGCTGCAATGCAGCAAGTGTCAGGGACATGTCGCCTGCGCCCAGATCCTCACAGGCCAGGGCATTCGACAATGGCGAACGGGCAAGTCCCACTCCACCCAGCGCTTCCGGTACCGGCATCAGTGCCAGGCCAAAGTCGTGGATGGCACTGACCAGCGAAGTGTCGAGGCTGGCCTCATCGTCAGCCTGCCGGGCAGCAGGAGCCAGGGAATCACGGACAAAACGCTGCATGTTCTCACGGGTAATTCGCTGCTCTTCATTGAGCGTCAGATCAAAAAGCTCTTCGGACATGGCGGTCTCTTCCTGAAGGTCATGGTTTGAAGGTGGTGGCGAGACCACCAATCAAACACTTGTTTGAATGCTCACTATCGTGCCGAAATGTCTACACTCTGTCACCCCCCAGTCAGGCACTGATTTGATCGGGCGGTTAAGGTAGAATCAAAATGCCTCTCCGATAAAAATGAACAAGGCAGAAAGGATTACGTGTTTACCCTGATCCCAGAGAATCCACCCGAACGGGCTGTGCGCATTCGCCGACAATTCATGGCGCTCTATTCCTATTGCCTGCTCTGGTTTGGCACTTTCATGGGGGTCGAACTCACGGCCTTTGATCCTGCCACTCCCCATATCACCATTTTCACCCTGCTGTTCAGCGTGAACGTGCTGTTTTATGGCCTGATACGTTCCGGTTATAGCGAACGTTTCAGTGATCCCAGCCTGACCGTAATGCAGATGGTCACCGGGATTCTGGCGGTAACTGCGGTGCTGTATTTTTCGCGGGAGCTGCGCGGAGCCATGCTCAGTATCTATCTGATGGTGATGACGTTCGGAGTGATTTCTCTGGATCGGCGACGCCTGTTGTGGATGGCAGTGTTCATTCAGGCCTGCTTCACCACACTACTGATTGGCGAAGGGATTTTGGCACCGCAACAGGTGATCTTTTCCTACCAGTTGGGGCACTGGTTCATTCTCGCCCTGGTACTGGCCTCTTTCGTTTACGTTGGCGGGTACATTCACAACCTGCAAAGTCGCGTTCGCGAGCAACGTGAGCACCTGCGGGAGGCCCATGACCGCCTTGCCGCCATCGCCACCCGTGATGAGCTGACTGGCCTTTATAACCGACGCTATTTCCTTGGCCGGCTGGAAGAGGAAATGGCCCTCGCTTCACGCAGTGGTTCCAGTCTTCATCTGGCGATTATCGACCTGGACCATTTCAAGCAGGTCAACGACACCTATGGGCACCCGGCGGGTGATGAAGTGATTCGCCGCTTCAGTGCCGTCGCCAGTGTCGGCCTGCGTCGCTCTGATATTCTCGCCCGCTACGGTGGCGAGGAATTCGTGGTGCTGTTCCCCCATGTATCCACCGAAGCCTGCGTGGCCGCACTTAACCGGCTGCGTGATGAATTTTCCGCACAGAAATATCCGTTTGCCGATGAACTTCGCAACACATTCTCCGCCGGCGTCGTTCAATATCAGCAGAACGAAACTGCCCAGGACGTGACCCGCCGGGCCGATGAAGCGCTATACCGTGCCAAATCCAATGGCAGAAATTGCGTGATCAAGGGCTGACGAGGCCACGCAGAAGCAGTACCCTGCCGTCCATCCAGCCGACTTGCCTGCCCGTGGAGGGCCCATGTCTGACATTACCAATCCGAGCCTGAAAAACACGGTCCGTAATCACTTCAACGCCCTGGGCGAGGACGCCCCCACCTGGACAGAGCTTCATGGTCTGCTCTGTGCTCTGGCTGTAGGGCCCACCGAGGAAGTGGACTATGCCGCCATGCTGGAAATGGAGGTGCCCGAAGAGGTTGCCGTGGCCATGGAGAAACTGCGTCAGCGTCTGACCACCCAGCTACTGGCCGGCGAAGCTATCAACCTGCCCTGCCTGCTGGACCCCTATCAGGAAGATGATGGCCAGGATCTGGCCAGTTGGTGCGCCGGATTCATGTCCGGGGTCTTCGAGGATGAAGCGGCCTGGTATCAGGACAACGAAGAAAACACCGTGGAGCTGATGCTGCCGTTTGTACTGATCTCCGGACTGGATGAGGATGAGGAACTGGACGCGATCTGGGAAAACACCCAGGTGGTCCGCCAGATGGCTCTTAGCATTCCGGATCTGCTGGAGGAGTTCTTCCTGCAATTCCACGGCCCGGATCAAGGCGACGAAGCAGAGTAATACACTGCATCTGAGAATTGCGGGGAAACAACGCCCTTTCGGTTTTCCCGCTTGGTGAGGTTCCCTGTCTCCCGCCAGACGCTCGACGCCATATGCCTGATGCTGGAACAAAGCGAACTACTGCAGACGGTTATCCCGATAACGGACCGGGAAAGCAAGAGCGTACGAGCCCCCCATTGTTGTGGTTTTAATCGTCAGGCATCCGGCGTCAGGCATCCAGAGGCCTTTAACTATCCGAACTCAGGGAAAGGTGGCTGATATCCGGCACCTTGATCTCTTCTTCCTTTTTCTTCTGACCCAGATCTTCTCCCACGCCAGCCATGGAAAGGTGGCTCACGTCAGGCGCCGGCGGCGGCGCAGCATGCTCACTGTTGTCCATGTCCTCGCCCACATCCGCCACACTGTAGGGTCCGGAGAACCCGGTACCACCGGTGCGAATGGTGCCCACGGTCTCCAGATCTCCGCTATCCTGCTGAGCATGCCCGGCCTCTGCCGCGGCCGCGGCCGGCGGTGTGGCAGCCTGCTCAGGGGCAGCGGGAGCTGGCGATGCTGCCGGAGCGCCATCCTGGCGCGTCTCTTCAGGCGCCGCATCCAGTGGTTTGAGCACACATTCTGCACCCGCCTGTTTTAGCGCTGCGCGGAATTTCATCGCCGTCGCCTGGTCCGCATCTTTCTTGAGTACCACGGGCTGGCCGGAAAACAGTTTTTCCACCCGGTCCGCATCCATCTTGAATAGCCGCCCCAGATTCCCCTTCACGGTATCCGGATCGGCGCCTTTCACCAGCTGGCCGGCAAATACAACATGAAATCGGGCTTCGCTCATGACGGGTTCCTTTTAACAACACCGGTCAGCCCGGTGCAGGTTGCTGTCAATTGATCTGGCTGGCCGAGAATTCAGCCAGAGCCAGAATGGTTCGTGAAGGATTGAGGCCCAGGGATTTCGGCACCATGGCGCCATCAATCACGAACAGATTCGGATAGTTGAACACTTCACCGCGGTAATCCACAACACCCTGCTCTATGCTGTCTGCCATGTTGCAGCCACCCAGCGGATGCGGGGTCACAAGATCCTTGAACCAGGACCAGGTGGCCGGTGTGGTCGGGTCACCACCGGTGGCCTGGGTCAATTTCAGGTGCCGGTCTGCCAGCCCCTGTACTGCCTTCTCGGCCTTGCGATAGTCCCAGTCCAGTTTCAGTGTGGTTTTCTTCCACGGCCAATACCAGCGCCGGCCCAGATAAAAGCGACCACCGGGCTCATCCATGGCCTGACCAAACCACGGCATGATATTGGCAAATGGATTGCTCTTGTCACCGTAACGCAGCATGGCATCGCCAAGCCGGGTGCGGGCAATGACTGAACTCTTTCCCATACCCTCAAGCCAGTTACCCAACACATCCGGAATACCACCATCCTCGACAAAATAGCGAGCGCCACCGTCACTGCCATCCAGATAGTCGATGGCACTACTGATAGTCGGCCCGCGGGTCGGGGAAATGATCCGGTCCTCATAGCTGGCCGGGGTGGCAAAGTCACCATTACAGGTCCAGTTGTCACCAAGGCGTCGGCTGATTTTCGGCAGGGTCCGGTACTGGTCGCGGCAGCGCAGAAGCAATTCAGTGGAGCCTACGGATCCGGCCGCCACGATGACTTTTTCCGCGCGGAATACACGCCAGCACTGGCCATCAAGATCTCGTGTGCGCACTTCATAGCCGCCGCCACTCAGTGGCTGGATGGTTCGGACATGATGCAGGGGACGAATTTCTGCGCCGGCGGTTTCCGCCGCGGCAAGATAGTTCAGGTCGAGGGTGTTTTTGGCCTGGACAGGACAGCCCAGATCACAGTTGCCACAATGGGTGCAGGTGCCCTGCTGCTTGCCTTGGGCATTGATCCAGCTCTTGCTGTGTTTGTAGTCATAGGGATCCGGGTCCATATCACTGGACCAGTCCGGATTGAAGGTAACGGCCTGATCCACCATCCGGAAACGATGACCATCCCCCACCGCTTCTGCCGCTTCTTTCATCAGCTTGGTGCGCGGTGTCCACTGATTATCCGGCAGGGTCTGTACGTTCATCATCACGCCGGCAGTATCATAATGTGGCTTGAGGGCCTGATAGCTGATCGCTTCCGGCCAGCCGTTATCAAAAGTCTCCGGGGTCGCCTCAATACTCACGTTGGCATAAATCAGAGAGCCACCGCCCACGCCGGCCCCCATGGCTACGCTCATATCGCCAAAATAGCGAAAATCGATCCAGCCATTCTGTTTTTCCGGTTCATCTTCATCCCACAGCCAGTGTTTCTGACTGACTGAAGGGTAATCGGAAGGCAACCAGCGTCGGCCACGCTCAAGCACCAGAACCTTGCTTCCTTTCTCTGCCAAACGGCAGGCCATGACTGCACCACCGAAACCGCTGCCGATGACCAGGACATCCACTTTTTCCATGTTTTCCCCGAATTTTTTATGGACGACGACGTCACTGTCGCGTCATTTTTCCCTATCGAAAAGCACTATAAAATCTGCCGTCAATCCTGTCTATTTTGGCTACTTTCAAGTACTCTCTGCGTCACATTTTCTTGTGTCTGATTGCCCTGCCCCATGGAACAAATTGATTTTGTCAGCGTTGAAGAACAACAACGCCCCCGCAAACGTAACGGTGTCAACGTCAAGGCAGCAGCTCGCGCAAGTAACGGCAACCGGACTACCCGCCAGGGGGCCGCTCGGGAAGGCTATCGACGTCTCACCGCAGATATCCCTGCCGATCTGCACAAGCGCCTGAAGATGCAGGCATTGATGGAAGACCGCTCTGTCACCGAGCTGATCGTTCAGGCTGCTGAGAGCTTCCTGCGCAACCGCGACTGACCTGCAGGCACCCCGCACACCGTCATCACAGCTTCATTGTCCTGTCATGCTTTCGTACCGGAGGCATCGCAGCATGGCGATATATCGTCCATGGAGTTTCACTATGGCTGCCGATCTGTTTCTGCTCGTCTGCGCACTGGTTGCTGCAACCAGTTTCCGCTTCCTGTTTCGACATCTGCCAGAAGAGCGCTGGCAATTCGTTGCTTCTCTGCCCCTGAAGAAAAATGACGATGGCTCCTGGCGGGGACTGAACCTGACGTTCTACGGATTATTCACCGGCCTGGCAGGCGGTATCGGGGTGGCTACGTTCATCCTGCTGACCGCTTCTGTGCAGGTACCACTGGCCACTTCTCTGCTGCTGACGCTTGGAGTGCTGGCCATCTGCCTGCCTGCCGCCAAGATCATTGCCACAGTAGTGGAAAAAAATCGCCACGGTTTTACGGTGGGAGGAGCCAGCTTTGTGGGTATCCTGATCGCCCCGCTGTTTCTGTGGATGGCAGACCGGCTCTGCCAGCAGTATTTGAATTTCTCCCTGCCAGTACTTCCCATGCTCGCCGCAATGGCCATTGCCTATGTCATTGGCGAAGGGATTGGCCGATTGGCCTGCATCAGTTTCGGCTGTTGTTATGGCAAGGCATTGGCGCAATCCCCTCTCTGGGCAAGACAACTGTTTGCCACGCTTCATCACGTCTTTATCGGAAAGACCAAGAAGATTGCCTTTGCCGGAGAAATGGAATCGGTACGGGTCATCCCAATCCAGGCTGTCACCTGTGTGGTCTACACCGTACTGGCGCTGGTCTGCAGTGCACTGTTCTTCCACAGTGAATTCGGATTGGCTTTTTCAGTGGCCCTGATCGGCAGTCAGCTTTGGCGAGCCTGGTCGGAAACCCTGCGCGCGGATTATCGCGGTGGCAGTAAATTGTTCTCTGCCTATCAGGCAATGGCCCTGTTCGCGGCCATCTACGGGATTGCTATCACCGTTATCATGCCCGCCCATAGCGGGCTGACACCAAGCCTTACCAGCGGTTTAAACGCCCTCTGGACGCCCGCTGTCATCCTCAGCCTGCAACTGATCATGGTGATCATGTTCTTCTTCTCAGGCACCAGCACCATCACTACCGGAGAATTACGCTTCGGGCTGGCGGCAGACTGGCGCTCGCAGGCGGGATGCGAAGAGGAAGGGTGTGAACGTACGGGGAATGCGGCCGTCTGAGAGGGACTAGCTGCAAGCTACAAGCTACAAGCTGCAACGCGGGTTGAGGAGGCGATGATTTTGAAAACATGGAGGCCGCGCCCAATCGATGTGCGCGGGCAGCAACGCCTGGGTTCGGTAGATCATTCGTCGCGTTGTAGCTTGTAGCTTGTAGCTTGCAGCTTGAAACTCAAAGCTCGCCGCTCATAGCTGGAATTTAAACCAACGCCACCGCCTTCACCTGCGCAAACACCGCCTCCCCCGCCACAATATTCAATTCCCTCACCGACCGGGATGACAACCTGGCCAGCAGCACCTGGGATTGCAGCGACAGCCGGACCAGATGCTGCCCTGCACCCAGCGGGGAGACCTCATCAACGGTGACCGGCAGAATGTTGAGAATACTGGATTGCTGTGGCGGCTGGCGGCACAGGCTGACATCACGGGCGGCAATTCGCAGCCTGACTGACGCCCCCCTGGCCCGAATTTGCGCACTGGGGACCAGCAAGGATGTCTGTCCGACAGTGACGGTTTGCAGGTGATCAGCAGGATCATAATCACCGCAGTCACCACTCAATAGGGAGGTGGCATCACTACGCTGCGCCAGAGGTCCCGTCAGGGAAGCCAGCGCCTGGGCCACCGGCCCCTGGGCGATCAGCTGCCCCTGCTCCATCAGCCAGACCTGATCGGCCAGCATTAGCAGCTCATCCATGCTGTGCGTTACATAGAGAATCGGCACGGTTCGCGACACCGCCAATATCATGTCCAGCAGGCTTTCCCGGTGTGGCAGGTCCACCGCAGACAATGGCTCGTCCAGCAGCAGCAGTTCAGGCTGGCTTGCCAACGCCCGAGCCAATGCTACCCGCTGCGCTTCGCCGCCGGATAATTGTTGCACGGAACGCCCAAGCAACGGCTCGATGCGGGTGGCTGCAATGATGCCATCCAGATCTTCCGCCTTGCCCCGGCGACGTTGTACGTAATCCAGGTTGCCGCGAACGCTGAGATGCCTGAACAGGGCCGGCTGCTGCATCAGCATACCCAGCGGGCGCTGCCAGACCGGTAACAATGCCCCCTCAGGCTCATCCTGCCAGAGCTGGTCTGCAAACCGGATAGTGCCAGTACAGGGATAGAGTCCCGCAAGCATTTTCAGCAACGTGCTTTTGCCCGTGCCCGACGAACCAAACAGTACCGTCACACCGCTGGCCGGCAGGTGTCCGCCAGCCTGAATCGTCAAGTTACCCGCCTTGCCGGTCAGGGAGAATTCCAGACTCACAGCCAGCTCCCCGCATCACGCCGACGCTGCCAGCGAAACAGCCCCCATAACATCACCAGCGACATCACCAGTAGCACCGCCGCCAGTCGATGGGCGTTACTGTAATCCCCGGCTTCCACATGCTCATAGAGTGCCACCGAGGCCACCCGGGTCTCTCCTGGCAAACTGCCACCGATCATCAGCACCACACCAAACTCCCCAAGGGTGTGGGCAAAACCGAGCATGGCAGCACTCAGGTAACCTAGCCTTGCCTGGGGAAGCACCAGACTGAAAAAGCGATCACGGGGGCTGGCGCCGCACACCGACGCCATGGCCAGCTGATTATTGTCCAGGGTGGCAAAGGCGTTCTTCAGGGGCTGCAGCACAAACGGCAGTGAATACACCAGCGAGCCAATCACCAGCCCCGGAAAACTGAACGCCAGGGACCGCCAGCCGGCCAATTGGGCAAACCAGCCGCCCGGGCCATTAGGCCCCAGCATCAGCAAGAGATAAAAACCCAGAACCGAAGGCGGCAACACCAGTGGTAGCGCAAGACTGGCTTCCACCAGTGACTGTCCCGGCCACTGCCGACGTGCCAGCCACCATGCCAGAGGCGTACAGATCAAAAGCAGAAGGATGACCGTGACCAGCGAGAGCTGGACGCTGACCCATAACGCCAACCAGTCCGCGCTACTGAGCATCTGCAACCCGGTAACCATGACGCTGGATGACCTCACGGCCTTCCTTGCTGAACAGATACTGATAGAACCGGGAAACCGCCGGCGAGGGATTCAACTGGATGGCTTGCTGGAGGATGGCTGGATAATCGTTTTCCGGGATCTGCCATAGTGAGCCGCTTAGCTCGCGCACCTGACTATAGGCCACGAAGGCAGCGGCAGCCCCGCCACTATGGGCAAAATGAAAACTCTGCCCCACATTTTCCGCCTGTACCAGCTGCACGCTGGCAGGGATATCCAGTTCATCAATCACGTAACGGGCAGCCAGACCGTAGGGAGCTGTACGCGGATTGGCCAGTGCCAGTGGTTCTATTTCGCCGTCGCGAAGCGACTCCGGGGTGAGATTAAGATCCGCTTGCGGAGACCACAATACCAGCACGCCGCGGGCATAACTTTTTACGCTGTCCGACACCCCGATTTCTTCTTCAGCAAGTTCACGGGGGCGACGGGCATCAGCAGCGAGGAACACATCGTAGGGAGCCCCCTGGCGGATTTGTGCCGCCAACTTGCCGGTGGAGGCCACCGTCAGGGCAATGTCAATGTCGGGATGCAGCTGTTGATAATTCGCCACCAGCTCACGTAGAGGCTGGGCAAAATTGGCAGCCACCGCCACCTGGATGCGACTGGCATTGGCCACCAGGGAAAGGCAGCTCAACAGCACGAAGAGAAGCAGACGCATTTGAACCTCGCAGCAACAGGTCTGTTCAGTCTAGGTGAGTCACAGGGGGCTGTCAGGCCTTTCCTTTTTCACTGCTGCTATCTGTGCTGCGGGGGTTTTGCCCACGATGAGCCTGGCCACGCGCCCGGGCCAGTTCAATCTGTTTCTGGCGCTCGGCAAAGCGGGCTTTCTGCTCGGGGCTGGATTCGTCATAACAGTGAGGACAGGAGACACCCAGCTGAAACAGTTCGGACTGCTGGTCCGCTTCGCTGATTGGCCGGCGACAGGCGTGACATTGATCGTATTCACCCGGGTTCAGGTCATGATCCACGGTGACCCGCTCATCGAAGACAAAACACTCCCCTTCCCACAGGGAGTTTTCCTTCGGTGTTTCTTCCAGGTATTTGAGGATGCCGCCCTTGAGGTGGTAGACCTCTTCGAAGCCCTGCTCCTTCAAATACGCGGTGGACTTTTCACAACGAATGCCGCCGGTGCAGAACATGGCTACTTTCTTGTGTTTGGCAGGATCGAGCGTGTCCTTCACATAGTCGGGAAACTCGCGGAAGGTGCGGGTGTGAGGATTGATGGCACCCTTGAAGGTGCCCACTTCCACTTCGTAATCGTTGCGGGTGTCGATGAGAATGGTCTCCGGATCACTGATGACCGCATTCCATTCTTCCGGCGACAGATAGGTGCCCACGGTCCGGTTGGGGTCGATCCCCTCCACACCCATGGTGACAATCTCTTTTTTCAGTTTCACCTTGGTGCGCAGAAACGGATGCTCATCGTGGAAGGATTCCTTGTGCTCCAGATCCACAAGACGGGCATCGCTGCGCAACCAGTCCAGAACCGTATTGATGCCCGCACGGGTACCGGAAATAGTGCCGTTGATCCCTTCGCTGGCCAACAACAGGGTGCCACGCACATCCTGCTTCATCATCAGATCCAGTAACGGCTCCCGCAGCTGCTCGTAGTCTTCCAGCACCACAAACTTGTAAAGGGCTGCCACGACAATACTGTCGGCCGTTTCCACAGAATGACGGTTACTCACTTGCCAACTCCAATCAGGATCTGAAACCAGAAAACCCGCTAATCACGGCCAGGCTGTTCAGCCGTTGCCGAATTCAGGGTCGTGCTTGCTGCCGCCGAGACAATCCGGCGAGTCAGCGACTTCACCGCCCAGCGCAGTCCATTCCGCAACGGTATGGGTATGCAGCGCCAGCGCATGTACCGGACCGGCCAGCTCGTCTGCCAGCAACTGATACAACATCTGGTGGCGACGCACCGGCATCATGCCGGCAAAGGCATCGCTGACCAGTACCAGCTTGAAATGGGTTTCCGAATTCGGCGGTACGCTGTGCTTGTAGCTCTCGTTTTCCAGTGACAAATGCGCCACCGGCATGGCATCCCTGATCTTGCTTTCAATCTGCTCTGCAACCGCCATGGGCTCACCTTGAAACGATAAATTCAGTCCCGCCTCAAGGAGGCGGGCGCGTATTCTACGTCTTTTCGACAGCGGGAGAAATGTCAGCGGGCGGTTGCCGGGACAGGGATAATGGCTTCCCACAGCGCTTCACCCTGCGCATCAAGCAGGCTCACCAGTGAGTCTCCCGGACCGAATTGTTGGACCTGTCGGCCCTCCCTCCAGGCGGGCCAGTCCGGCGCATCACCATGAGCGAATCGACCCCAGACATTCATTACCTGTTCAGAGAGAGCCCGGGCATCGTCTCCGCCTCCGGTGAAATACACCCCCGCGGGGGTGTCGGTAACCCCGAACACGAAGGGAATATCCACGACATGACAGGCACCCAGCGGCACCCCGAATGGCGCACTCGGCCAGGTGAACTGGAAACCCCAACAGGCCGGGTTCTGATTTGCCTGGGCATCCAGCAAACGCAGGGTCGGTACCCTGAACAGGCGATCAGATTCCATGGCAGAGAGGCGATCCAGCTCGGTTCGTTGTGGATCCGGTGTCACCGTGTCCCGGTAGTAACAATCAGCCGCCTCTCCATGGCCCGGAAGCCCTCTTTCAAAACGGCGCAGCAATTCCGCATCATCAATCTCGCGCAGGGCTTCCATGGTGGTTTGCCCGGCCAGCACACCGCCGTACTGGAAAAAGGTGTACTCATCGGCACAGACCCCCGCCAGCAGGCGCTTGTCTCGCGCAGCACCCGCCGCTATGGCATCGATGGGTAATTCAGGCAGCAGATCGCCATCTACTACCGGCAGGAAATTCATCGCAAATTGCGGTGTGGTATCACGCAGGCCACGATTCACCAGCACCTTGATCGAAGCATTCTGAGCCCTGATCCAGTCCTTGTCAGAACAGCTCTGCAGGCGCTCTGCGGCACTGCCCTCCCCCGGCAAGGCAGCCACCATGGCGCTGGCCACCTTGTTGGCCTCCTCATGGCTGAGGGCAAAATCCGCAGCCCCGGATTGCACAATGGCTCCGTGAAACAGGGGGCTGGCAGCGGGACAGGCCAATAGCGAACAGACACTGAAGCCCCCGGCAGATTCGCCGAAAATGGTCACGGCATCGGGGTCGCCTGAGAAGGCGACAATGTTTTCGGCCACCCATTCCAGCGCCGCCACCTGATCGCGCAAACCGGCATTGGTGACCGCCTGCAGTTCCGGCGCCACCGCGGAAAAGTCAGCAAAGCCCAATGCCCCCAGACGATAGGCGGCATTTACCACTACAACCTGCTGGGTACGGGCCAGCTCTGCACCGTTGTACAACACCTGGGAAATGGAGCCGGAGAGATAGCCACCGCCATGAAACCAGACCATGACGGGAAACGGCCCCTCCCCCTCAGGACGCCAGATATTCAGATACAGGCAGTCCTGGCTGGATTCATTCACGCCCATGATGGGATTGTTCATTTGCAAGGAGGCCAGCGGGAACTGATCTGCCCAATAATGCTCCTTGCCTTCCGGCAGCGGTTCGGGAGCCTTGAACCGACGCTCCCCCAGCGGAGCCTGGGCAAACGGGACACCCCGGTATTCCCAAACTCCCTTGTGCTGAAGGCCTTGATACTGCCCCTGACGAATCACTGCTGTCATGAGGTCTCCCTGGTAGAAAGTGAATGAGAAATAGCGCTTTTGTTACTGATTCGTAACTGAATCCAACTCATGTTTTATTGTTCTACAACAACCAATCCCGGCCCTGAAGCCTGACCTACACTTGCCTTGCCATTGCTCACATGGCAGCCAATCAATCTAAGGAGGGATTCTCCAATGAGCAACACTGTTATGACCCAGTTCAATGAGCGCTACGAGCAGATCAATGCGGAAACCCGTGCTGCTGCGGAAAAAGTCAGCAATGCCCTGCGTGGTGCGGCCAAGCGTGTTGAACAATCCAGCACCGAGCTGTTCGACAGTCTGGTAAAGACCGGCGAGAAGCGTCAGCAGGAACTGGCCAAGAGCGCCAAGACTACCGCAAAGAAGGCGGCCGACAAGGTATCCGCGCTGGACGAGCTGCGCAGCAAACTGGCCAGCGCTCTGGGCCTGCCCACCCAGAGCGAAGTGGAAGCCCTGAACAAGAAGCTGAACACCCTGACCCGCAAGGTCAACAAGCTGGCAAAAGACAGCAAGTAATTCAGCTGGCAAGGATTGGCGTGGGGAGCCGGAGGGCCCAATGGGTAGCCATCAAATCGGCCCATGGTGCTTCTCCCTCCCCGCCTTCCTGCCGATCGGCCCATTAGAACGGTTGACTTGAGCGCCCCGCTCTCGTTATCTACTGCTCGAGATAACAACAAATCACGAGCACATGCCCCCCAGTCATTCAACACTGCTGCAACAACGAACCGTGGCCCCTTTCTGGCTGGAATTCCTGCTGGATGCCGCCCTGCGCGCTGGTGTGGATCTCAGCGCTGCACTGGTGGATCTGGGTGTCAGCAATGACGACCTGGAGAATCCACAGTCCCGCATCGCCATGACGATTGAGGATCAGTTGATCCGGCTGGCCCTAAAACACAGCAACGACCCGCTGTTCGGTCTGCACATGGGCGAGGCCATCCGCCCACGCTTCATGGGCGAACTGGGCTACGCCAGTATGTCCAGTGCCACCCTGCGCGATGCCATCGAGTTGATGATCCCTTTCATGAAAGTCACCACCGAATACGCCGCCATGCGTTTCGAGTGGCAGGATGACAACCTGTGGTTGATCTGGGACAGCGATATGGAGTTGCTGCCCACCTACCCCATGCGCATCGATGCCAATTTTGCCGCCGCCATTACTTTCGGCCGCTGGATTCTCGGGCAGAACCACAATCCAGAGCAAATTCGTTTTCGCCACCCACCCCAGGGAGATGCGCAGGAGTATCAGCGTATCTTCAACTGTCCGGTGTTATTCGAGCAGGCAGAGAATGCCATCGTACTCAGCAACCAGTTACTGGATCTGCCCCTTCGCGACGCTGACCCGGATGTCCACAAGCTTGCACGCTCGCGCATGCAACGGGCCGTCACCCAGTATCACGCCCGTGACAATCTGCTCGACCAGATCCGTCTGGAAATCCAGAAGTGCTTTCAGCATGGGGTGCCGCAACTGGAGCCTATTGCGGATGAACTCGGTGTCAAACCCTGGACACTGAGACGACAACTTCGAGCCGAAAACACCGACTTTTCCAGCTTGCTGGAAGAGGAACGCCGCCGCCTGGCCTGTGACTGGTTACTGCACAGCCAGCGATCAGTGAACCAGATCGCCCTGGACCTGGGCTACTCCGAGCAAAGCGCTTTCAACCGGGCATTCAAGCGCTGGTTCGGGATTACCCCGGTAAGCTACCGGGAACAGGGCCATGAGGCGCCACCGCCACTGTGAATTGCCGGACATAACCTAACCTCACAGCGCACCAGCATATGCACGCCCACCAGCGTGGCCCTGGCATTAGGCCAGACTGGTGGCCCCGCGCCAGCGGCGTTTGCACTGTCCAAGGGTGTAACCGCGGGAAAACCCGTCCACCAGGGTCTCTCCCAATGTACCTTTCAGGATCGGCACAGAAACCGGTAGCAGGCCATAGAACAGCGCGGAAAGCTGCTTTACCTTGACCAGCTCCTCGCGCCAGTCCTGCAGTGAATCCCGGTATTTTTCAGGTTTGCCCGCCAGCAAGGCTTCAGCCACCAGCTGGCCACTCAATACGGCGCCGTAAATCCCCTCACCCAGCAAGGCCTCGCTACAGCCGGCCGCATCACCGGCAAACAGGATCCGCCCCTGTTGCAATCGTGCCTGCGGCAGCCAGGTACCCAGCGGAAAGCCGGAAACCTTGTGTGGCTTGACCCCCAGACGCTGCAGACAATACTGGTCCAGGGCCTTGCGATCGGTGGGTGCCAGGCCATGCTTCCAGATATACAGCCCCACATTAATGTGATCCCCCTTGGGGAACAGCCAGCCGTAGCCGCCCTTGATCGCCTGAAAATCCAGCGTCATACCCGGATAGTGCTTCAGGTCGGCGCGGTCAATGTGTCCCTCGATAGCCATGGCCCCTTTCCAGGAGGTTTCCCCCAGCAAATGGCGCACCTTGCTGTTGGCGCCATCAGCGGCGACAAGGTATCCCGCCCGATACTGTTTTCCTTCGCGGGTCGTGACCATCACGCCGTTCTCGTCCTGCCGAACCGACTCGATCCCCCGGGTCTGCTCGAACACGGCACCCTGTTCCCGGGCCTGATCCAGGCAATAGCGATCCAGTTCGCTGCGCTCGGTCATCACGCAGAATGGAGCAGGCGCCTTGAGCGCACTTTCCTGGTGGGGGAAACGGCTGACATAGAGGGTGTCCACAGTCTCTCGTGCCAGTGGCGCAATGGAAAAGCGGTAGCGGTTTAGGGTTTTCAGCGTGACTCCACCCGCACAGGGCTTGCCCGCCCCGGCCGTTCTTGCCAGTACCAGTACCCGCTGTCCGGCAGCGGCCAGATCCCAGGCCGCAGCACTCCCCGCTTGCCCTGCCCCTACTACCACTACATCCCAGGTATTCATATTCCTCCTTAGGAGTTCGTGCGATTAGTCGCCGGCTCCTTTATAATGCGCGCCGTTCGGACCTCTGACCCATGCACGGCATGGTTCAGAGGTTCATCGTTCTGCCACCTCTCCCGAATTAAAGCTAGGAGATTGTTCATGAAAGCACCCGTACGCGTAGCCGTTACCGGCGCCGCTGGCCAAATCAGCTATTCCCTGCTGTTCCGCATCGCTTCCGGCGATATGCTCGGCAAAGACCAGCCCGTTATCCTGCAGCTGCTCGAAATCACCCCCGCTCTGGAAGCCCTGAAGGGCGTCATCATGGAGCTGGAAGACTGCGCATTCCCGCTGGTTGCCGGCATTTCTGGTACCGATGACGCCAACGTGGCCTTCAAGGACGCTGATTATGCACTGCTGGTTGGTGCGCGTCCGCGTGGTCCGGGCATGGAGCGTAAAGATCTGCTCGAAGCCAACGCTGCAATCTTCTCTGCCCAGGGCAAAGCCATCAACGACAACGCCAGCAAGGACATCAAGGTCCTGGTAGTCGGCAACCCGGCCAACACCAACGCCCTGATCGCCCAGCGTAACGCGCCGGACATCAACCCGCGCCAGTTTACTGCCATGACCCGTCTTGACCACAACCGTGGCATGGCGCAGCTGGCCACCAAACTGGGCAAAACTGTCAACGACATCAAGAAGATGACCATCTGGGGCAACCATTCCTCCACCCAGTACCCTGACCTGCACCACTGCGAAGTGGACGGCAAGGTTGCGGTAGACCAGGTTGAGCAGGACTGGTACGAAGGCACCTACATCCCGGAAGTTCAGCAGCGTGGCGCCGCCATCATCAAGGCCCGTGGCGCGTCTTCTGCCGCTTCTGCTGCCAACGCCGCCGTGGACCACATGCGTTCCTGGGCACTGGGCACTGCCGAAGGTGACTGGGTTTCCATGGGCATCTACAGCGATGGCTCCTACGGTATCCAGGAAGGCCTGATCTACTCCTACCCCTGCACCTGCAAGGACGGCGACTGGACTATCGTTCAGGGCCTGGAAGTCAACGACTTCTCCCGTGCGCGCATGGAAGCGACCGAGCAGGAACTGGCGGAAGAGCGTGATGCTGTTTCCCACCTGCTGCCGTAAGGCGTAGCGCTGAAGCACAAAAAAAGGCCGATCATTTGATCGGCCTTTTTTGTGGGCCGCTTCGCGGCCGCATCATTCTTCACGCAACAGGCAACACGCAACGCCTGCTGGCATCAGCGATCACTGGAAGTTTTCGAACTGCATTTGTGCCTGTTCGGCACGCTGTACATAGTCGGAATAGGCATCAATGGTGATCGGCATCAGCACGCCGAAATACCCCACCATCAACAACAGCATCAGCGCAAAGGCCACTTTCACCCCACCGGAATTACTCACCGGAGCAGCACCATAGTTGTTTCCGCCCTGGCTACCCTTCTTGAAGATCAGGATCAGGGCCAGGATGAAGTTCACCAGCGGCACCAGCATCAGCAGACTCAGCCAGCCACTGGCATTGATGTCATTGAGCCGTCGCACCATATAGCCCCACGATATGATCATCATGCCGATGAAGGCGGCCAGCCCCACCATGCTCAGAACAATGGCAACAATGCCCATGGCGCCTTCGCTGCCTGCGGCAAAAGCCGGCACCAGTATCGCCGCTGCGACACCCACGACCAGATAAAACAGTATGCTAAGACCGGTGGCATAAACGAAATATCGCATCCGCCCGATACGCCCGGACAAGGACAGGAATTGTGGTTGGTAGGTCTCGTTGCTGGATACAGCAACATCGGCACCAGGTGCCTGGTACGGCTGGTTCATGAATATCCCCCTAAAGGATCGTTATCAAAATAGAAAAGGTCAGGAAGGGTTACGGTTGAAATCATCCATGGCCCGCAACAAATCACGACGACTGATCTGCCCCACCAGCTTGTCGTCATCGACCACCGGCAAGCGCCGGCGATGATCCGCGAGAAAGATTTCCGCGGCATCGAGAATGGATGTCTGACCGTTCACCGTCTGCAGGTCAAGAGTCATGTACTCACTGACGGTGCCAATCTCGGTATCGTGGTAACTGGCCTGCAATGCCCCCTTGAGGCAATCTGACTCAGAAAACATGCCAATCAACTGGCCGTTCTCATTGACCACCGGAGCACCGGAAATCTGGTTTTCGAGTAGTACACGAATGGCATCGTGGACGGATTGATCGGGAGAGAGGGTAATGACCCGGCGGCTCATATAGTCCGCCACCAACATGGATTTGAGCATGACACGTCCTTGCCGATAAGTGGGCTTCGCCCAATGATTCCTTTCTGTCTTTATAACAGAAAACGCCAGTGAAACCAGAGTCCTAGCCAAGTTTTGGACCTGTAGCTGGGCTTTCCTTACATGACCTGAACCCGGGTACCATTCAGATAAACGGTTATGGAAAAATCAAATCATGAAATGCTATTTTGTGTATATAAAAAAAGTAACAAACACCAACGTCATGGGGGAAGAGCATGGACTGCCGAGAGGACGATCAGAACCAGAAGACCTGGTTCCGTAGCGACCGATTCTTCAATGAAGGCCCGGACTGGTATTTTTCCACTCGTGAAAACACGGTGGAAGGCCCTTTCAGTAGCCGCGAAGATGCTGAAGCCGGCTTGATGATGTACTTGCGTGACATGCAGGTGCGGGAACGATACGGACTCAAGCCGGACACAAAGGTGGCGAACTGAGTCACCACCCCGGTTACGCCCCGTGTCACCTACAAAAGTGATACCGGTGCAGTAATGATACCGTTGTTGTCGGCGTAGACATATTCGCCCGGACGGAATGTCACCCCACCGAATTCGATATCGATATTCAGCTGCCCTTCATCGCGGCGTACTGATTTAATCGGCACGCAGCCCAGGGTTACCACTCCGATATCCAGCTGGGCCAGTGCATCCACATCACGACAGGCGCCGTAGATAATAACCCCTTCCCAACCGTTCTTGACCGCATTCTCCGCGATCATGTCACCGATCAACGCATTACGCAGGCTGCCACCGCCGTCCACAACCAACACCTTACCCGTGCCATCAGTACCCAGGTGCTCTTTTACCCGGCTGTTATCTTCAAAGCACTTCACCGTGACAATTTCACCACCAAAGGCATTGCGGCCACCAAAGCTGAACCAGTTGAAGCCGGTCACCACAGACACCTTGTCGGCATTGTCATCACACAGATCACAGGTCACGAACGTCATATCTACTCCTTGGTTGTATCCGCATTGCGGCGAAATTATTGCCCGGTTTTTGCCTGTCTTTCGCGCAGCTTGCCCGAGTAGACCAGAAAATCCCGGTAGCGCAGTTTGTAAAGACCGGAATCCGGTCCTTCCAGGGCCATACCGACCATGCCTTCAGCCACCTTGCTGGCATCCACCGGCAACCAGTGGGCATCGGTCCAGCGGGTCAGCGGTTCGATAATGCGGTTGATCAGGTTACCCCAGTCTTCAGCGGGCCGCTTGTCATCGCGCTGACCGCGCAGCAGGGAGGGCTGCACCAACACCAGCAGAGGCAACTCAAGATCCTTCAATGCACGCTCCATCTGTCCCTTTACCCTTGAGTAGAAGAACGGTGAACGGGAATTGGCATTGATGGCCGACACCACCAGGAAGCGCTGTACACCCGCACGACGTGCCATCTGTCCTGCCAGCACCACCAGATCATGGTCCACGTGCCGAAACGCCTGTCGTGAACCCGCCTTCTTCATGGTGGAACCCAGACAGCAGAACACATCATCTACTTGAAAGTGATCTTGCAACCCTTCCATGCGGTCCAGATCCACGACCTGCCAGTTCAGTTTGGCATGTTCAATCTCACCAGCACGGCGGGACAGGACGGTCACTTTTTCGTATTCGTCACTGTCGAGAAGCTGCTGCAGGCAGTGCTGGCCAACCAGGCCGGTCGCCCCCAACAGCAAGGCAGTTCTTGTCATTATTCTTCCTCGTTATTTTCTGCCGGCTGCTCGGGCAGCCAGCGCCGCAATACGGTTTCCAGTGCATCCAGATGCACCGGTTTGGCAAGAAAATCATCCATCCCTGCCGCCAGACACCGCGCCTGCACGCCTTCCGCCGTATTCGCGGTAATCGCCACCACCGGCGTGCGTTCTGCGCCGCGGGTCTTTTCCAGGTCACGTAATTGCCGGGTGGCCTCGAAACCATCCATTTCCGGCATCATGCAATCCATCAGCACCAGGTCAAAGTCTTCCTGCTCAAGCAATGCCAATGCGGTTTCACCATTGCTGACGGTCTTCACCTGATACCCCAGCTTGCTCATCATCCCACGGGTAACCAGCTGGTTGACTTCGTTATCTTCCACCAGCATGACCCGAAAGCGTTTACGCCGCTGACGTTCTTCCGGTGTTTTCAGGGGGGCATCACCCACTGGCACCTGACGCTGCAGGCCCAGCAAACGGGAAAGCGCATGGCGAATACTGGAACGGTGGGCTGGACGGACCAACACCACCAGATCATGCCGATCCACCATTTTCTGGATCGCAGGAAGACCACGCTCCTCGATCGTCGCCATCAGCACCAGCCGAACCGGTCGCAAGGAAGGATCTTCCATCACATTACGGCACAGGTTCAGCGCCAGCTCCGGCCGCGAACAGGTATCGACAAACAGCAGGTCAAAATCGGTCTGTTCTCGATGTCCAGCGCGTAACGCTTGCAGGGCATGATCGTAGCCCTCGGCGGAGGAACACTGACAGTCCAGCGCCTCCAGTTCTTCCTGCAGGCACGCCACGGTACCGGCAGCCGCGCCCACGACCACAGCCTGGGCGCCATTCAGGGCTCGAATCAGGCTTTGCGCTTCACGCATGTCCGGCTGCATCTGCACCGGCACGGTAAACCAGAACGTGGAGCCTTCACCGGGTACGCTCTCGGCATTGATATGGCCACCCATGGCGTCCACCAGGCCTTTGCACACCAACAAGCCAAAACCGGTATGGTTGCTGCTGTAGGCGTCCTGGCCGTCTTCAAAGAATCGGTCCAGGAACAAATGGCGAACCGTTTCCGGATCCATGCCTGCGCCCTGATCACTGACCCGTACCCTCAGTACGCCATTACCCTCACTCTCCACCGTGAAATCCACATCGAGACGAATTTCACCGCTATCGCTGAACTTGATCGCATTGCTGAACAAGTTATTGAGAATCTGCATCAGCCGTTCGCGATCACCACGAATCCGCTTTGGCAACATGCTGTCGATCACACAGGTCAGTTCAAGACCGCTGGCCTGGGCCATGGGACCAAACGCTTCCAGGGCTTGCTCAATGGCGCTGCGAAAATCGAAAAACTCAGAATTGAGGGTGACGCGGCCGGACAAGATGCGGGAATAATCGAGCACATCATCAATCAGGGTAAGCAACAGCTTGCCACTGCGCCCGGCCACCTGCATGTAATCCTTTTGCTCGTCATTCAGGTGAGTATCTTCCAGCAGGGACATCATCCCCATCAGGGAATTCATCGGGGTACGAAGCTCATGGGCCAGTCGATAGACCAGGCTTAGCTGGATTTCAGTATTGGTCCGGGTGGGCTGCTGACTGGTCTGCGATTGCAGCCGCCGTTCGCGGGTTACCGCATGCCAAAAAGTTTCGTACTGGCCCCGATACAGGCGGAACAGATAAAACGCATAACTGGCGATCAGGATGGCAATCACCCAGTCGTGCAAGGCTCCGGTCACAAACAGCACCAGCAAAGTGGGCAGGAACATCAGCACGATATAGGCCTGCCGTACACGCAGACCCGCCATCCACGAGGAGCCCAGTGCCGTGGTCACACCCACGTTATAGAGCAGGATGGCAAAGAAATTGAAACCGGTGCCGACACGGGAAGCCAGCCATGCCGGAATCAGCCCCCACAACAGGGCATGGAGCACCAGCCCGACGCCGAACAACTTTCTCCAGCGTGCCGGACCAGCGCCATACAGCGCATCGAAGCGGGCAAACAGCCACAAACGGTAAGCAGTTACCACCAGTACTGCTCCGCCACCGACCAGCGCTTCCAGTTCATGACTCTGGTACACCTGCCCCCAGGCGAACACCAGCGCATAAACCAGCAAGGCCGCCAGCACTCCCATCAGGGAATTCTTGGCGGCCCCGTAATCGACCTTTCTTAAAACCTTGCGATCTTTCTTGTACGTCACAGTGTATGTTCCGTAGAACCTGTTATGTGGCGCTACGTTAGCACTGCTTTCCCGGGCTGGCTAGGCCCGGATTGTCTTGCGTCTGCGGTCCAGCGCCACCAGCAAGGGAACGAAAAAGAAGAAGTCGACAATCAGTGCCATGGCGATGGTAATCGCCGACAGCAGGCCCATACTGGCATTGGGGTAGAAATGGCTGGTGCCGATGACGGCAAAGTTGGCGACCAGCACCACAGAAGTCGCCACCAGCGCCACCCCGACGGTACGCAGGGCGTATTCCACGGCTTTTTCTGTATTGAGACCCAGCTCGCGTTTTGCCCGTACATACTTGCTCAGGAAATGAACAGTGTCGTCCACCACGATACCCAGCGTCATACAGGCCACCACCGACACTGCCAGACCGATTTCACCATTAATCAGACCCCACAGGCCAAACGCCATGCCCGCCGGAAGCAGATTGGGGATCAGCGACAGCATGCCGTAGCGGAACGAGCGTAATGCCAACACCAGCAGCACCGATACACTGATCAAGGCGATCAGGGCACCGGACAACATGCTCTGAATATTGCGCATGGTCACATGGCCAAACAACACATCCATGCCGGTGCCCTTGGTCTGCATGTAATCCGGCCAGTTGGCCGCCATCCAGTCTTCCACTTTCTGGTTGAATTCCAGCACCGGATGCGAACCGATATTTTCCAGCATGACAATCAGTCGCGCCTGGGATTTATCGATATCCAGCTGATCCTCAAGGCCCAGGCCCTGCGGCAAGGACAACTCATACAGCAGCGTGTACTGGGAAATCAGCTCACGGGATTCAGGAATGCGATAGTAGGCCGGATCACCGCCGTGCATGTCACGGTTCAGGCGCTTGATCACGTTGGTGTAGGCAGTGGCATAAACTACATGATCCTGCTGCTCAAGCCAGTTCACCAGATTATCCAGATTGCGCAGGTATTCCGGCTCCATGGCGCCACCGGAATCCGCCGACGGTACCGCATAGTCGATTCGGTGCATGCCGGTGAGTTCTGCCATGGCAAAATCATTGACCCGACGCACCTCGAAGGTTTCATCGAAGTACTCATTGAACACATCATTGATGCGGTTCATGCCAATGCAGCCCATCAGCACCACTACCACCACCGACATCCCCATCAGCCATGACCGGTAGCGGCGAGTAATATGCCTGGCCAGGCTGGCCATCAATGGAGAAAAGTCCCGCTGCTTGCCCGGCTCAATCTTGTGAGGCACCAGCATCACCAGGGCCGGCAACAACACCACAGAGAACAGAAATGCCAGCAGCACACCGATCAGCACCACGTTCCCCAGTGCACGGAACGGCTGGGATTCGGAGAAGTTGAGAATGGCAAAACCGATGGCGGTGGTCAGACTGGTCAGCCACACCGGCTGCAGGTTGATGCGCAGACTCTCGACAATACTGGCTGCCTTGTCCTTGCCCTCCAGCCGTTCATGACGATAACTGGCAAGGATATGCACCGAGTCTGCCACCGCCAGTGTCAGGATCATGGCCGGAGCCATGCCGACAATGGGCGAGAACTCGATCCCAAGCCACATGGCCACCCCCATGGCAGAGGCAATCGAGAAGTTGATGATGAACACGGTCACCACCACAAACATCACACTGCGCAGAATCAGCCACAAACACAGCAACATGATCACGAAGGCCAGCGGCAAGGTGCTGGACATGGACTGTTCTGTGGCTTCCGCGGAAGCCTGATTGAAAACCACGGTACCGGTCACCATGAACTCGATATCGGGATAACGCTGGTTATATTCCCGCGCCATCTCCCGGGCTGCAGCCGTAATTTCCGGGGCTTCGGTTTTTCCCTCCCCCATGGTCACGGTGGCAGCAATACCGGCAACATGTCCCTTGGCGGACACCATTCGGCCCACCAACGATGGCTCATTGACAGCGATCTCGCGTATGCGGGTCAGATCCTCATCGGAAAGGGTATCGGCGTACTCTACCAGTGGCGCCACGTATAATTCGTCGCCCTCCACTTCGGTATGCTGGAAGTTTGCCAGGGAATCCACCCGGGTGGCATGGGGTAACAACCAGGCATCCTCAGTGAGGGACTCGATGGCGGTCAGGGTCTCATTGGTAAACAGATCATCATCTTTGGGATGAATCACGAACAGCACCACCTCGTTGGCAGTGAAACTGTCTTCCAATGAAATGAAACGTTTGAAATCCGGGTTGTCTTCAGTAAAGAAGATGCGTGGATCGTTATTGTTCTGGAACTTGGTCAACCCACTGGCCAGCGCCACCGTCAACGCGATACAGCCCAATAGCACCCACACAGGATGAGCGACCACCCAGCGACTCCAAGCGTCTTTCATGCCTTCCCCTTAGATTAGCGATCACGCATTTCGCGCTTTTTTGCATACCCTGTATTAAACAAAACAAGGAAATTTTCAGCCTGAAGTCTATTCAGGGGTAAACACCGTGTCACGGACCGATAAGGCCAAAACCGGATCAAAAGTTACAGCTTTACGTTAACGTAAACTTCCCCTACTCTTTCCCCATGAACAAAAAACAGACTTACAGCATCGGCGAGCTGGCACGGGAATTTGACGTGACCACCCGCACCATCCGGTTCTATGAGGATCAGGGACTGGTGTCCCCTGCCCGTCGCGGACAGACCCGAGTCTACTCCCCGGCGGACCGGGTCACCCTGAAACTGATCCTGCGCGGCAAGCGACTGGGATTCTCCCTTGCCGAATCCAAAGAGCTGATCGGCATGTACCAGCCCAGTGGCGACAACCGTCATCAGCTGCTCGCCCTGCAGAACAAGATCCGCCAGCGGCGGGACCAACTCGAACAACAACTGCGCGATATCCACGCACTTCAGCAGGAACTTGATGACGCTGAACAGCGCTGTGTGGATGCAATGAATGATCTGGAGAAATGACCATGTTCAACAGCAACTTCAACTTTGATCTGGACGAGACCCTGGTGGCCCTGAGAGACAGCGTCCGTCAGTTTGCCCAGAAGGAAATCGCCCCGATTGCCGCCGAGGTTGACCAGAGCAACCAGTTCCCGCTGGAGATGTGGAAAAAGCTGGGTGATCTGGGAGTGCTGGGTGTCACCGTGAGTGAAGAGTACGGTGGTGCCGACATGGGCTACCTGGCCCACACCCTGGTCATGGAAGAGATCTCCCGTGCCTCCGCTTCCATCGGTCTGTCCTATGGCGCCCACTCCAACCTGTGCGTCAACCAGATCTACCTGAACGGCAACGATGCCCAGAAAGCCAAATACCTCCCGGGACTGGTCAGTGGCGACCAGATCGGAGCCCTGGCCATGAGTGAGCCGGGCGCCGGCTCGGATGTAGTGAGCATGGGCCTGCGCGCCGACAGAAAAGGCGACCACTATGTGCTCAATGGCAACAAGATGTGGATCACCAATGGTCCCGATGCCCACACCTACGTGATCTACGCCAAGACCGACACCAGTGCCGGCCACAAAGGCATTACTGCCTTTATCGTGGAGCGCGACTTCCCCGGGTTCTCTCGTGCCCAGAAACTGGACAAGCTGGGGATGCGCGGCTCCAACACCTGTGAGCTGGTGTTCGAGGATTGCCAGGTCCCTGCCGAGAATATCCTTGGCCAGGAAAACCAGGGCGTAAAAGTGCTGATGAGTGGCCTGGATTACGAGCGTACCGTGCTGTCCGGCGGCTGTACCGGCATCATGCAGGCCTGCATGGATGTGGTAGTGCCCTATGTCCATGAACGCAAACAGTTCGGTCAGGCCATCGGTGAATTCCAGCTCATGCAGGGCAAGCTGGCGGACATGTACGTCACCCTGAATGCCAGCCGCAGCTATCTCTATAACGTGGCAAAAGCCTGTGACCGTGGCGAAACCAACCGCAAGGACGCCGCCGGAGTCATTCTCTATTGCGCCGAAAACGCCACCCAGATGGCCCTGGAAGCCATTCAGACCCTGGGCGGAAACGGCTACATCAACGAGTACCCCACAGGCCGCCTGCTTCGCGATGCCAAACTCTACGAAATCGGCGCCGGCACCAGCGAAATCCGCCGCATGCTCATCGGCCGCGAGTTATTTAATGAGACCGCTTGACGCCAGATGCACGATGCCAGACGAAAACAATGGGGTGTCAGGCGCTAAGCGTCTGGCGTCCAGCGAGACATGCCATGCCAAAGATTAACAGTCAGATCAATGCTGCCAGTCCTGAGTTTCAGGCTAACCGGGAGCACAACCTCAAGCTGCGTGAGCAACTACGCGCCAAACTGGACCATATCGCCCATGGGGGCGGCGAGGCCGCCGAGCAGCGTCTGCGCGAAAGAGGCAAGCTGCCGGTGCGTGAGCGGATCAATCTGCTGCTGGACCCGGGGTCCCCGTTTCTTGAAATCTCCGCTCTCGCCGCCGAGGGCGTTTATGGTGAAGACGTCCCAGCCGCCGGTTGCGTCGGAGGTATCGGTCAGATCCAGGGCGTGGAATGCATGATCGTGGCCAACGACCCCACCGTGAAAGGCGGCAGCTACTACCCGCTCACCGTGAAGAAACACCTGCGCGCCCAGGCCATCGCAGCAGAAAACCGTCTGCCCTGTGTCTACCTGGTGGATTCCGGTGGCGCCAACCTGCCCCGCCAGGATGAGGTGTTTCCGGACCGGGAACATTTTGGCCGTATCTTTTTCAACATGGCCAACATGTCGGCCCGTGGCATTCCGCAAATCAGTGTGGTGCTCGGCTCCTGTACCGCCGGTGGCGCCTATGTGCCGGCCATGGCCGATGAAGTGATCATGGTAAAGGAACAGGCCACCATTTTTCTGGCCGGCCCGCCACTGGTGAAAGCGGCCACAGGTGAAGTGGTCAGCGCAGAAGAGCTGGGTGGCGCCAATCTGCATTGCGAACAATCCGGTGTGGCGGATCATCTGGCTGAAGATGAACCTCATGCCCTGGACCTGGCCCGACGCTGCATCGCTCACCTTAACTGGCACAAGCCGGATCAAGTCAAACGTCAACCGGTGCGTCCGCCTGCGTACCCGAGCAACGAGCTCTATGGTGTGATCCCGACAACGACCCGCCAGCCCATGCCCGCCCGGGAACTGATTGCGCGCATTGTGGATGGCTCGGAACTGGATGAGTTCAAGGCGCGTTATGGCACCACCCTGGTGTGCGGCTTTGCCCATATCCATGGCTACCCGGTGGGCATTCTCGCCAACGATGGCGTGCTCTATTCCGAGTCCGCGCAGAAAGGCGCCCATTTCATCGAGTTGTGCAATCAACGCAAGATACCGCTGCTGTTCCTGCAGAACATCACCGGCTTCATGGTCGGCAAGAAGTACGAATCGGAAGGCATCGCCAAGCATGGCGCCAAGATGGTCAATGCTGTGGCCTGTGCCAGCGTACCGAAATTCACCGTGATCACCGGCGGCAGCTTTGGTGCCGGCAACTACGGCATGTGTGGCCGCGCCTACGATCCACGCTTCATGTTCATGTGGCCCAACGCGCGCATCTCTGTCATGGGGGGCGAACAGGCCGCCAGTGTACTGACCCAGGTCAAACAGGCTTCCCTGAAGAAGAAAGGCGAACAATGGAGCGATGAGGAAGCTGCGGCCTTTCAGGCCGACATGACCGAACGCTATGAGCAGATGGCTCAGCCTTTCTATGCCAGTGCTCGACTTTGGGATGACGGCGTGATCGACCCGGCGGACACCCGGGATGTGTTGGGCCTTGCCATCTCCGCCAGCCTGAACGCACCGATTGAAGAGACACGCTATGGCGTATTCAGGATGTAGGAACGCTGGACGCCTGATGCCAGACGCCCGACGAAGAACAGGAAGCACAGAATGACCGTAAGCACACTAAACGATGGTCCGGTAGCGCGCATCACGCTGGACAATCCCGACAAAAGAAATGCGTTTGATGACCGCATTATTGCTTCGCTGACCGAGGCATTTGAGACGGTTGGGTGTGATGACAGCATTCGCGTAGTGGTACTGCAGGCCGCCGGGAAACATTTTTCCGCTGGCGCGGATCTCAACTGGATGCGTGCCATGGGCAAGCTTGATGCTCAGCAGAACCGTGACGATGCCCTTCGTCTTGCCCGGTTGATGCAGGTAATCGACCAGTGTCCCAAACCCGTCGTTGCCCGTGTTCAGGGTGCGGCCTTTGGTGGCGCATTAGGATTGATCTGTGCGGCGGACATGGCGGTGGCGGCTGATAACGCCCGTTTCTGCCTCAGCGAGGTAAAGCTGGGGATTGTGCCGGCGGTGATCAGCCCTTATGTGGTCCGCGCTCTGGGCGCCCGCCAGGCAAACCGCTATTTCATGACCGCCGAAGTCATCCCCGCCGAACGGGCCGTGGCTCTTGGCATCGTCCATGAAGTTGTTGCCGAAAGTGAGCTTGATACCAGCGTCGATGCACTGGTGGCGTCCTTGTTGAGCGCCGCGCCACAGGCGCAGATTGAAGCGCGAGAGCTGATTGCGCAGGTGAGTCACGGCCCCATTGATCAGGCCATGCTCAACCACACCGCCGATCTAATTGCCCGCTTGCGCACCGGCGCAGAAGGCCAGGAAGGCTTGAGTGCCTTTCTGGAAAAACGCAAACCGAACTGGAGGTAAGCAACAAGCTTCAAGCTACAAGCTGCAACGCGAGTCCAGGTCTGTGCCCATGCCAGCATTTGAATTCACGCGCCCATACCGCTTTTGCGCGGGCACGTAATGCAAAACATGACCAGCCAGCACGCGTTGTAGCTTGAAGCTTGAAGCTTGAAGTTAAACCATGGCCAAGATAAGAAAACTGCTGATCGCCAACCGCGGGGAAATTGCCCGTCGTATCATGCGTACCTGCCGCCAGCAGGGGATTGCCACCGTGGCGGTCTATTCCGACATTGATGCCACCCTGCCCCACGTCCGGGAAGCAGATCAGGCGGTGTGCCTGGGAGCCGCACCGGCACGGGAAAGCTATCTGGTGATCGACAAGATCATTGCCGCTGCCAAAGACACCGGCGCAGACGCCATCCACCCGGGTTATGGCTTCCTGTCAGAAAATACCGAACTGGCTGCCGCCTGTGAAAAGGCCGGCATTATTTTTGTCGGCCCCAATGCCCGGGCCATCGAGGTCATGGGCGACAAGGCCGCGGCTCGCCAGCTGATGGCTGCCAGCAAGGTGCCGGTATTGCCGGGTTTCGATGAAGAAGGGGCCAGTGATGAAGCCCTTGTCAAAGCCAGTACCGATGTGGGTTTTCCGTTGCTGATCAAGGCCGTTGCCGGTGGCGGTGGCAAGGGCATGCGCGTGGTCAACAGTGAGGCTGAATTCAATGAAGCCTTGGCTTCTGCACGCCGCGAAGCGCGCAATGCCTTCGCTGACGATCGCGTACTGCTTGAGCGTTATCTGCCGGCGGCACGACATGTGGAGGTGCAGGTATTTGCCGACAATCACGGCAATGCCGTGCACCTGTTCGAAAGGGACTGCTCGGTGCAGCGTCGGCACCAGAAGATCATTGAAGAGGCGCCGGCACCGGGACTGGATGAAGCCACCCGCCAGGCCTTTGGCGAGGCCGCCGTACAGGCGGCCAGGGCCATCGACTACCGCGGCGCCGGCACCGTGGAATTTCTCTATGCGCCCGCCAGCGGCGAATTCTTCTTCATGGAAATGAACACCCGATTGCAGGTGGAACATCCAGTCACCGAGATGATCACCGGCGAAGATCTGGTGGCCTGGCAGCTGGCGGTGGCAGGCGGAGCCCCCCTGCCGCGCAGTCAGCAGGACATTCGCCGTCACGGCCATGCAATGGAAGTGCGGCTCTACGCGGAAAATCCACAACAGGGCTTCCTGCCCTCCTCCGGGCGACTCCAGCATTTACGCTGGCCCCATGAGTTGGCTCGGGTAGACGCCGGCTACGAATCCGGTGACAAGGTAGAAGAATACTATGACCCGATGATCGCCAAACTGATCTGCTTTGGTGAAGACCGGGATGCAGCCCGTCAGCAGCTGATCAGTGCGCTACAAAATCTGGAGCTGCATGGCATTCATCACAATGCCCCCTTCCTGCTCCGGGTGCTGGCTGATGATGCCTTTGCCAATGCGGACCTGGACACTCGCCTGCTCGAACACCGGCCGTACCTGATGGAGGCCAGCACCACCGCCCCCGAATTACTGGCATTGGCTGCCGGTCGTTTGCTTGCTGATGAAACACAGCACGACAGTAATCCCTGGCAAGGTCTGCACGGTTGGCGCCCGCTTGGCCGTCAGTTCATCCTCAACCAGCTGAAAGTGGATGAAGCCCTGATCACCGTGCGTGAAATGGACGGCAGCACGACAGTGGCAGAACAGGACCATGCTCTCGACGTGACGGGCGACGGACAGCGCTTTCGACTGCACTGGGGCAACCAGGGTCTGCAGGGGCGCTATGCGCTGCTGGATACCGATACCGTTTTGCTGTTCGTCGATGGGCAGGCCCATTGCATCATCCGCAACCCCAGTCGCGACAGTGCCCAGCAGGCTTGCGAAGGCGGCTTTGTAGCGCCCATGAGCGGCGCCATCGTCGCACTGCATGTGGCGCCAGGCAGTCAGGTTGATGCGGGCGATGCGGTAATTACACTGGAAGCCATGAAGATGGAACATACCCTGCGCGCCACCGCGCCGGGCACCGTTCATGATTTCCATGTGGCGGAAGGCGACAGTGTCAGCGAAGGCACCTTGCTGGTGGAATTCGAGGCGAGTTCCGAATCATAGCCCGAAGATAGTCCGCAGGCGGAGTTTCCCTGCGGGGAATTTCCGCCCTGCACCCCAATCAAACACCCCAGGGTGGAAATGACTGTCAGCCCGTTTCCGCCATTTGCAGGAGTTCTCCATGGCATCCCCACTTTGGCAACCCGGCCCGCAACAACAGCAAAGCCAGCTGGCCCGATTCTGGCAAAAAGCCAGAGACAACAGTGGCCAGCCGTTGACGGACTACCGGGAACTGCACCGGTGGTCCGTAGCGCAGCCGGAAGTGTTCTGGCGGCAGGTCTGGGATGACTGTGGCGTGGTGGGCCAACCCGGCGATACCGTGCTGAAAAAGGGAGACCGTTTCCAGGACACCCGCTGGTTCCCGAACGGCCAGCTCAACTATGCGGAAAACCTGCTGCGCCGAAACGACAAACACCCGGCTCTGGTCAGCGTGCTGGAAGACGGCCGCCGTGAAGAGATCAGCTATGCCGGCTTGAGGGTGGCCGCCGGCCAGGTGGCCGCACAATTATTGGCCGCAGGCATTCAGCCCGGTGAACGTGTAGCCGGTTACATGCCTAACCGGATTGAAACCGTGGTAGCGGCTCTGGGCGCCGCCTGGATTGGTGCCGTCTGGTCGTCCTGCTCACCGGATTTCGGAGAGTCCGGAGTGCTGGACAGATTTGGCCAGATTGAACCCCGCGTGCTGGTTGCCTGCGATGGCTATCATTACAACGGCAAGTGGATTGACCTGGAAGATCGCATTAACGCCTTGCATGATGCGCTGAAACCAGAGCTGCTGGTGGTCGTTCCCGGCAAAGGTAGCAGCAGCCGCGTACAGAAAGCTCTGATCTGGCAGGCCTGGTTGGAAGCCGCCGGGCCGGCGCCGGCATTTGCACAACGGCCCTTCAATCATCCACTGTTCATTCTGTATTCCTCTGGCACCACCGGTCAGCCCAAGTGCATTGTTCATGGAGCCGGCGGCACGCTGCTGCAGCAGACCAAGGAACTCCAGCTGCATGGAGACGTTAGCCGTGATGACACCCTGTTCTATTTCACCACCTGCGGCTGGATGATGTGGAACTGGCTGATCTGTGGCCTGCATACCGGTGCCACCCTGGTGCTATACGATGGCAACCCCGGCTTTCCGAACACGGCACGGCTTTTTGATCTGGTGGACGAAGAAGGTATTACCCACATGGGCACCAGCGCCAAGTTCATTCAGGCGGTGGAAAAATCAGGTCTGGTGCCAAGTGAGAGCCATGACCTCGGCACCTTGCGCACCCTGTTCTCGACAGGCTCCCCCCTGCTGCACGAAAGCTATGACTTTCTCTATCAGCAGGTCAAAAACGACCTGTTGGTGAGCTCCATTTCCGGTGGCACCGACATTATTTCCTGCTTTGCTCTCGGCAACCCGCTACTGCCGGTTTATCGCGGTGAGCTGCAGTGTCCGGGCCTCGGTATGGATGTGGCAGTTCTGGATGATAACGGCAATCCCCTGACCGGCAGCAAGGGCGAACTGGTCTGCCTGCAGCCCTTCCCCTCCTGCCCGGTGCAGTTCTGGAACGATGCCGACGGAAGCCGTTTCCACAAGGCCTATTTCGCCCGCTTCGAGGGTATCTGGGCCCACGGCGACTATGCCGAGGTGGTAACCCATGAACACCATGACGGCCTGATTATTCATGGCCGATCGGATGCAGTGCTGAACCCGGGCGGAGTCCGCATCGGTACCGCAGAAATCTACCGTCAGGTGGAAGCCCTGGGAGCCATACGCGAAGCCATTGTAGTGGGCCAGGAATGGCAGGGAGATGTACGCGTGGTGTTGTTTGTGGTGCTGGCGGAAGGAGAGACACTAAGCGATGAGCTGCAGGCCACCATCCGTAAGGCCATCCGGGAAGGCGCCAGCCCACGTCACGTACCTGCCGTCATCCTTACCGTGCCCGAAATTCCCCGCACGGTGAGCGGCAAGATCGTGGAACTGGCGGTGCGTGAAATGATTCATGGCCGTGAGGTGAGCAACCGCAACGCCCTTGCCAACCCCGGCGCCCTGCAGCATTTTGCCCACCGCAGCGAACTTGAAAGTTGAAGCCACTCCGGCGAAGCCATTGACGGGCCGGCAGAAAGCGTCATCATGTGCAAAACCACAGTGATGTGACACAGAACACATGAAGAAGAACGACTTTTGCCGGCTTGCCGTTTTCCTGGCGCTTCTGGTTCTTCCCTTTAGCCTGAACGCTCAGATCGTCACCCTCACCGGTGCCGATTTCACTCCGCTGCATGGAAAGCAGACCGGTCTTTACTCTTTTTTTGCTGTGCGGGACGGCAGGCTTCAGCCCGTTCCACATCAGTGGGTGCAGTGGTCCGAGCAGGGCTACCCCTTCTTTGACGAAGATGACAGCACCACCCTGTCTGGTGATCCGACCCGCATCGATGAACAGGATCGGCTGCTATTGCGCTTCGAAGATGGCGGCAGTCCACTGAGCGGACATACCACGGAAAAGGTCGTCGCCGAATTATCAGTACATCAAGGCCAGCAAACCCGACTCTTCTATCTGGTCAAAAACGCCTATCTGCAGAGCACCGAGCGGTATGTGCAGTTCGATCCAGAGACTCTGACCATCAAGAGTACGGATTTCGCGCTCTCCATGGCCGACAAGAACCTGTTCAAATGGAACGATTTCTATTTTCGTGGATTCCAGGGCGAAAGCGGCAAAAGGCAAAGCATCCTCGACACGCTCAAACTACGCCTCAGCGCCGGTCTGTTTGGCGAAAAAAATCGTATTACCCTGAACAACGACAACCTGGACCCCAAGGTAAAACAGATCATCAGCGGGCCCCTCGCCTCGCTGGTCTACGCCGCCACCTCGGTGAAAGTGGCCCGGGTACCGGTGCTTCGCATCCATAACTACTTTCTGGTGATGCCGCAGCAGGTGGACATCCACAGTCGCTTCACCCTTCCCGGCCTTGCCGACACGGTGCTTGAGCGTCCCGCCCTGGACATCTCCCTGGACGGCAATGCGCTTTACAACAGCAAGCTGGTCACCAGCTGGACCGGCAATAACGTGGCCATTACCGATGGCAAGCTGTCCAAATCCGAGAAAGCCATGCTTGAGCAACCCCTCAAGGGAGATAACTGGCTGTGGTTTGGTACCGGACGCGGTTTTGACCTGCTTGCCCAGCTGGCCTTCGTAAAGGGATTCGACACACCGGCACGGTTGCTCTATCAGGATGACGCTAGCCAGATCAATGATCCCGAACGCTTCGTGGGACAACTGCCCAATGTGGGCTTCTCATTGACCGATCTGCCCTTTGGTCAGGAGTACTATTTCATCACCCGTTTGTATTTCAGCAAGGACAGCAACCAGATGAACCCAGGCCAGTATGCTGAAAGCACTCTCGCCATGCCGAAAGCCAGCCTGACCCTGAAATAACGCTAAAATAAGCGGAAACACCGTGTTCACCACAGAGGTCACCGAGTGCACTGCGTAAAACCGTTTTATCTCTGTGTGCTCCGTGGCCTCTGTGGCGAGCACGCTCTTGCATCGAAAAGGGAATGGCGCCGCCTTCGCTGAAGGGCAAAAGAGCGACGCGTCGGTGGGAGATCTTCTTGATCAAGCGTATCAGCTTTCTCGAACAAGCCGCTGATAGATATGGTCTTTCAGCTGAAGGCGCTGGTGTTTCATGGTCTCCATTTCGGTATCCCCCAGCGGGCTTTCCCGCATTTCCAATCCCCTGATCTGCTTGTCCAGTTTGTCATGCTGCATAACCTGATCCCTGAAAACCGGATCCTCACGGGTAAGATGGTCGATTTTGTCGTGAAGGTCGGGAAATTCATGATGAATGCTGTGATTTTCGCCCAACATGTTTATGACTCCTGTCGCCAGATGGGGGGTTACCAGTGACATACCAAGATGCTCACTGAACTCAACTAAATCACCACAATTCCTGATTAGATTCAAACGCTCATCGCCGTACCATTGATAAGCATCAAGGACGGTGTACTGATCCGCACCCTGCTGTCAGATCGCCGCAAGCTGGCCCGGGATGGCCAGCCCCCTCAACCACACAGGGAGGCGTGGAAGATGGCATTACCTCACCTTGTTACCCGGCACGATATCGAGGCAGGTATCGGCAAGGCCAGCGAACCCTGCCAGCAACCGGATGCAGGCCTGTTCGGTCCCGGTTCTGTCAGCTGGCAATTATTGCGGGAAAACATCACGGTACTCGGTCAGGGGCGCATGCTGGTTCTGGCACTGGCCCATAGCCGGCTGGCACAACTGCTTCAGGATCCTCACAGCGCCGTTCAGCGCCTGCAACACAGCCAGCGTTTTCTGATGAAGATCGTTTTTGGCAATCAGGAACAGGCACTGATGACACTGGCTAACAGGTCGATGCGTCGAAAAACCCTGTTTGACGTCCAGGACGGGGGGACCCTCCTCTACGCCATCAGCGCCTGGATGGACTCCTGTCTGACCCTCTACGAAGAGGTGATCGGACCACTGACCAGTGCCCTTGAAGAACGGTTGTTTGAGGAAACCATGCTGCTGGCCAGCGCCATGGGGGTACCGAAAGCACAGCTTCCTGAACACTGGCATGCCCAACGTAGCTGGTGGCGGCAGCAGCTTGCCAGACCGGCGTCAGTGAGCCCAGCCAGACGGGAACTGGGGCATCTTCTGATCCGTGAACAGGGCTTTCCTGAACGGGTACCCTTCGGCAGTTTCAATCCTCTTGCCAGCTTCACAGTCCCGGGACCGCTGGTAGACACCTTCAGGCTGGAAGCGGTAGATCTGGCCAACCATCGCCGCTATCAGCGCCAGCTAAAGCGGTTGATGGAGATTACCCGCCGCCTGCCCGAAGCCCTTCGCTTTCAACCGGTCTATCACGAGGCCTGCCAACGCCTTCAGGGACGCGCCCGAGCCGGGCTGGCAACACGCCTGCTGAATCGCTGGTGGAGCGGAGAAAGCGAGCTGGTCAGCAGCGGCTGGGCGGTACCACGGGAACAGCGGCGTACGGGGGTCAGCTTCTAGCTACGAGTACGTGTTTCGACAATCAGAACCGGCGAGCGCCCGGTATTCGATTACTCGTGACTCGAAACTCGTCATTTGATTGCTGATTCCTGCCGGCCTAGCGAAATCCGCGATGCTCCTTGAGCATGTCGTAGGCCTTGCTGATTTCAGCGGTCTTTTCCGTGGCCAGGCGAATCATTTCCTCCGGCACTCCACGGGCGGCAAGCTTGTCCGGATGATGCTCGCTCATCAGCTTGCGATAGGCCCGTTTAATTTCCTGATTGGAAGCTGACTCTGCCACCCCCAATACCTGGCAGGCCTGGGACAGGGGCGGTCGCGCTCGGCCAGGGGCGGATTGCTGGCCGCCATAAGCACCTTGCGGCCCTGCGCCACCAAACTGGGCCTGGGCCAACAGCATGTTGAGAATCTGGCGAAATTGCTGTGGCGGCACCCCGAGACCTTCTGCCACCTTGAGCAGAACCGCTTCTTCTTCCCTGTGCAGGTTGCCGTCCGCCAGAGCGATCTGCAGCAGGATCTCAAGAAACACCAGGATCAACTGCTTGCGGTGCCGAACAGACGACGCAAACGTTGCAATGGTGGCCTCCAGGGGAAAGTCTGCAGATTTGCCCTGATTGAACAAGGCGATGGCCGCCTTGCGCTGCTCGTCATCAAGTTGCATCCGATCCATGACCGCACGCGCCTGGGCGATCTCGTCCTCGCTGACCCGACCATCTGCCTTGGCCAGATGCCCCATCACCGAGAATACGGTGTCGAACAGGGCCTTGTGGACAGCCTCCTGTTCACCGGGACCATAGGGGCGGAACGGATTGAAGCTTTGTACCCGCTCGGCTCCCCGGTCGAGCATGTGACCAATGAAAAGGCCGATGATCAGGCCCACCGGGCCGCCCACCAACATGCCAAGCAAGCCCAGAATGATCTTGCCACCCCAATTGAATTGCATCATGAATCCGTAGCGTTGAATGAATTACTGGCCAAACCAGCCCAGGCTGGATGCCGTATCTGTTTGCGGATGGTATTCCGCACTGACCCAACCGTCGTAGGGAAGACTGTCTATATGGCGAAACAGGTGCTCAAAGCAGATTTCCCCCGTCCCCGGCTCATGGCGACCCGGATTATCGGCAAACTGGATATGCCCTATATGGGAACATAATTGCGAAAGGGAACGGCACAGATCCCCTTCCATGATCTGCATGTGATAAATATCGTATTGCAGACGTAGATTGTCCCGCCCCGCCGCCTCGATAGCTGCCACGGCAATACCCGAACAATCCAGGAAGAAACCCGGCATATCCACCTTCGAGTTGATCGCCTCCAGCGTCAGGGTGATCCCTTCTGCTGCCAGCAGATCCGCAGCAAAACGCAGGTTCTCTACCAGGGTGTCAAAAGCCACTTCATCTGGCAGTCCATCCGGCTTGAGTCCAGCAAGACAGTTGATGCGCTGGCATTTCAACCGGCGAGCATAATCCAGGGCCTCAAAGACCCCTTCCCGGAATTCTTCAACGCGATCCGGCAGACAGGCAATACCCCGCTCACCCCGCTCCCAATCGCCCGGAGGCAAATTGAACAGCACCTGTTCCAGCTGGTGAGTCTTTAGTTGCTCTGCCAACTGATCGACGGGCCACGCATAGGGAAACAGATACTCAACGCCGCGAAAACCGGCGTTGGCGGCAGCGGCGAAACGCTCCAGAAACGGCAGTTCAGTGAACAGCATGGTGAGGTTGGCAGCAAAGCGAGGCATCAGGAATCCTTGTCCGTGACTGCAGCGTTATCCAGTCTGACGCCATTGAGCCTTTCCAGTTCCAGCAACAGGCCACTGTGGTCCACTTCTCCATGGCCACTGGCCAGCAACGCACGGTATTCCTCGAACACCCGCTGGCTCAGGGGCAGGCTTAGCCCTTCTGTGCGGGCTTCATCCAGGATCATGCGCAAGTCCTTGAGCTGGATACGTGACGGTGCGCCGGGCTGGAAGTTGCGCTGCAGCATACGCTCACCGTGTTGTTCGAGGATCTTGCTGCCGGCAAAGCCGCCGAGCAGGGCCTCGCGAACCTTCTCCGGACGCGCGCCTCCTTTGGCCGCCAACAAAAGTGCCTCGGAGACGGCGCCGATGGTAATGCCGACAATGGCCTGATTGGCCAGTTTTGCCAGTTGCCCACTGCCAACCGGGCCGATCGAGGTGGCACGCCCCATGGCCTGAAACACCGGCATGGCTCGCGCAAAGGCATCATCCTCCCCACCGGCCATGATCGACAAACTACCCGCCTCGGCTCCCCGCGTCCCACCGGAGACGGGTGCGTCAAGATAGCTGCCGCCCTGTTTCGCGACCACCACGCCATGCTCCCGGGCACGGCCGGGTTCGATGGAGCTCATATCGATCACCAGCGCCCCCTGCTTGAGCTGCCGGATCGCACCACTGCGGTAAAGCACCTGATCGACCACCTCACCGTTTTCCAGCATGGTGATCACCACATCGGCATCGGCCACAGCATCGGCTGCGGATCCGGCAATACGTACACGGTCGGCAAAGTGCTCTGCTTTTCCGGCAGTCCGGTTCCACAATGTGAGATCGAAGCCGGCATCGAGCAGACGCGACACCATGGGTGCCCCCATCAAGCCAACACCGAGAAAACCAATAGATCGAATCGAAGACATGGCAACTTATCCCGAACAAAACAGCAGGCAAAAGCAAAAACGGCAGGACCGCAGCCGCGATCCTGCCGTATGGGCAGGGATTATCCCTGAAACGCCGGACTATCTCACCCGCTCAGACAGGCATCAGCCTGTCACGCTGCCTGTTGCCGGCCCCGTAACCAGAGGAAGACACCCAACGCGACGGCCACGACCTGTGCCAGCACTCCCTGAATGGTCGGGTGTAGCCCCAACCAGTCGATGGTCGGCACATTCAGGTAGAAGGCACTGATCAGGCCCGCTTCCTGCAACGCAGCAATGCCCTTGCCAAGCAGAATCACCGACAGGACCAGCAGCACAATACTGGTGCTACGGAAGAACAGACTCAGCGGAAGCTTCATGCCGATGCGGAAGAACATTACGCACACCACCGCCAGCGCCGCCACCGCAGAGGCAATCCCGTAGAACAGATACGGCTTTGTCAGCGGTGTGACCTGACTCCAAAGAGCCTGATAGAACAGCACGGTCTCAAAAATTTCCCGGTAAACGGAAATGAACGACACAAACGTCAGGGCCCAGACGGTGCCGTTGCCGAGGGCATCATCCACCTTGTTACGAATATAACCGAGCCACTTCTGGCTGTTGCTGTTGCTGTGCATCCAGAAGCCAACGTAGAACAGGATTAGCGCGGCAATGATACCGGCCACACCTTCGGTGGTTTCCCGGGAAGCACCACTGAAGGTCACCATGGTACTGGCCACGTACCAAGTCAGCCCTCCTGCCACCAGCGCGGTTATCCAGCCAACATGAATATGCCGGGTGGCCCGGGAGGCATTGGCCTTGCGGGTAAAGGTAAGCAGTGCAGCCACCACCAAAAGGGCTTCCAGTCCTTCCCTGAAAAGAATGAAGAAGCTGGCAGAAAGCGTAGCCACGGGGCTCAGGCCGTCGCCGGCCAGTGCCGACGCCACCAGTCCCAGAGTGTCATGGGCCTCAGCAATATGACGGCTTACCTGGTCAGTACTGCGATCGCGTTCAATCCCTTCCCGCACGGCCATGAAGCGTGATTCCGCCAACCGCATCAGTTCCGGGTCCACCGCCGCCACCTGCTGTTCGATCATTTCGTAACCGTCCAGGTAGGCAGACAACGCTGCCGCCTTGGCCCCAGACTTGTCCCCCTGCTGGTAGGCCTGATCGGCTTCGTTCAGCTTGTCATGGCTGAGAGCAATAAAGCGGTTCTTGTTGAACACAGCCTGGGGATGGGTACGCAAGTAGCCCATGGCTGCATAGGCTTCTGCCCCCTGACTATCGAAAACATCTTCCGGGGCCTTGGCCACCAGCGCATCCAGCGATAGTGCCTTTTTCATACCCGGGATGGTGTTGAAAGCACTGCGGCCTGATTCGGCCACCGAGGGCATCACTGCCTTGCTGCCCACATAGAAGGCCAGGTCCCAGCGCTGTTCATCGCTTAACTGACCTTCATAAGCCGCCATGCCGGTGCCTTCCACCCCCTGGGAAATGGTAGTGAAAAGTCCCAGCAGGGAGCGGCCGTCGTAGCGTGATACGTCGGTAAAATCCGTGGGTGCAGGCTCCATCGCCAAACCGGCAGGCCCGTCCCCCTGCCCAGTGACACCATGACAGGCCGCACAATTGGTCTGATACAGGTTGGCAGCACGGCTCATGTCCGGCGCCTGCTTGGGGGCAACCGGTATGCCATAAACCGACACAAGAGACCCACGAATGGATTGGGCAAGAGACTTGATCTGCTGTTCGTCTGCCTGTCGGGCTACCGCCTGCTGCAGCGCATTGGCCTGAGCTTGCAGTGTGGCCTTGCCCTCTGCCTCAGGCAGGGCCGCCACCCCTTCAGCAAGCAGCGTCGAAAACTCGGCCATTTCGGCATATTCAGCGTCACTGACGACTTCACCATCAGCGACAGCGTTGATGTAATCCGCGCCAACGTATTCGACCAGCTGGACAAGCGCGGTCTGATCATTGGCAAAGGCGGGCTGGAAGAAACAGATAAATACAAGCAGGACGGAAAAAAGGCGCCCCGGCATCTGAATGAATGACATGAGAAATCCCACAGGAAATTGGTAAAAGCGACTCATTATCATTTATATGGCGATTACCAGCAACAAGGAACATTGATCCAGAGCAAGGCTTGTGCGGGTTTTTGTTTCCAGCACGGGGATTTGCAGCTCCTTTACAGCCAGCAAGACGGCCAGCAAGCCCTGCCAAATGATCAACCGGGCTATCACCCGACAGTAAACGCCAGCACCTTGCTGATATGGGCCTGGGGCCAGCCACTCTCCTGCTGCCAGGCATTGAATGCCTGTTGGGCTGCGCGCTGGTCACGCTGGCTTGCCGGCGCCTTGTCGATCAGATTTTGCGCCTTTAGCGCCGCCACCACATCATGGGTGGGGTACCAGGTGTCACGTCCGGTCATGCGCAGAAAAGCGGCTCCGGAATTGCCTCCCAACTGCTTGCCCCGCTTCTTGAGCAACATCCACATGCCTACCGTATCGTCAGCGGGCCAACCAGCCAGCCATTCCCCGACACTGCCGTATTCCTCGGCCAGATCCAGCACAAACTGCGCGTTATGGCGGATGGCTTTCATCTTCCCCCAGTGACGAATCAGACGTGTGTCCTGCATCCGCTCGTCCAGCATGGTATCTGGCATCAGTACCAGCTTTTCAGGATCGAAACCGAAGAAGGCGTCTTCAAAGGCCGACCACTTGCTGTCCACCAGGGAATGCTTCAGACCGGCCCTGAAAATGCGGCGGGTCATCACCGACAGGTACCAGGCATCATCCCGGCTTTTCAAGGTGGCCGCATCAGCCACCCCGGGCAGTTGCTGCTTTACCACTTTCAGGCTGCCCTTGCGGTTCACGGCCAGGGCCAGAAGATCCTTGAAGGGGGTCATCGTTTACTCCATTTTCCCATTTCCCCTGCGGGCGGTGTGATCTGTCCCTAACGGATGGATCAAACCCTGACGCCGCGTATACAGTATTTTAGCAGCGATGTAGAATCGCTGTTTGGCCCACTTTCAGCAATAACGGGAAGCGCATGAGCAGCGATCAATACCACGTCAACAAGTCTGACAAACTCAAGGGTGTCTGCTATGACATCCGCGGCCCGGTGCTGCGTGAAGCGCATCGCCTGGAAGACGAAGGGCATCGTGTCATCAAGCTGAATATTGGCAACCCTGCCCCGTTTGGTTTCGATGCGCCGGAAGAACTGCTTCAGGACGTTATTGCCAACCTGCCCGAGTCAACGGGCTACTGTCACTCCAAAGGCCTTTTCCCGGCACGCAAGGCGGTCATGCAATATACCCAGACCAAGGGTATTGAAGGCGTGACGGTGGACGATGTGATCATCGGCAACGGCGTCTCCGAGCTGATTGTCATGGCCATGCAGGCGCTGCTCAATCCCGGCGACGAAGTGCTGCTGCCCGCCCCGGATTACCCTCTGTGGACAGCCTCCGTACGGCTGTCTGGCGGCACCCCGATCCATTACCTGTGCGACGAGCAACAGGACTGGCAACCCTCCCTGGAAGATATTCGCGCCAAGGTCAGCAAGAACACCAAGGCACTGGTGATCATCAACCCGAACAACCCTACCGGCGCCAACTATGAGCCGGCAATGCTGCAGGAATTGCTGCAGATTGCCCGGGAAAACAACCTGATCGTGTTCGCCGACGAGATCTACGACAAGATTCTCTATGACGGCGAGGAGCACACATCCATCGCCTCCATGGCCGATGATGTCCTGTTCATCACCTTCAACGGCTTGTCCAAAAACTACCGCGCAGCGGGTTTCCGTGCAGGCTGGATGGTCATTTCCGGTGCCAAGCATCGTGCCGAGAGCTATATCGAAGGCCTGGACATGCTGGCCAGCATGCGACTGTGCGCCAATGTGCCCAGCCAGCATGCCATTCAAACTGCACTGGGTGGCTACCAGAGCATCAATGATCTGGTGCTGCCCACCGGGCGCCTGGGCCGGCAACGGGATCTGGCCTGGGAAATGCTGGACTCTATCCCCGGGGTCAGCTGCGTCAAACCCAAATCTGCTCTTTACCTGTTCCCGAAACTGGACCCCAAGGTGTTCCCGTTCGAAGACGACGAAGCCTTCGCCCTGGATCTGCTGCGCGAAGAAAAGGTATTGATCGTCCAGGGCACCGCGTTCAACTGGCCTGAGCCGGATCACTTCCGGGTGGTATTCCTGCCAAGAGTGGACGACCTGGAAGATTCCATCGGCCGCATCGCCAGGTATCTGGACCGGGCACGAAAAAAATAGCGTTTTTCGCTGTTAACTTTTCACTGTTAACTGTTAACTGATTCTATGTCCCATCTCCACATCGACGATTTCAGCCATGACGTAGCCCGCATCCTGATGCAGGCCTACATGCAATTCCCCCGCCCCGGGGCGTTGTATGTGGAGGACATTATCGGCCCTACCGAAGTGGATGATGTGGGCCTGCACAGCAGTCGCCACATGGCCTGCCTCGGCGCCATGATCTGGCTTGCAGAAGAAGGTTTCATTCGCTATCAGGCCACCATCTTTCACGAGGGCCTGGAACAGGCGGTGCTGACCAACAAGGCGTTTGTACTGCTCACCGCACTCAGTGACTTGCGACTGGACAGCACCGACCCGCAACTCCCCGCCACGGTACAACATGAAAAGGCCACCCTGGCCGAGCAATTCATGCAGGCCATCCGCGCCCAGGATTCCGTGCGCACCACCGCCGTGGTGCGTTACCTGCTGTCACGGCAGCCGCAACCGGTCCCCGCGGAAGAGTTCTCGAATCTGATCAAACCGGAGAATCCGGAAAGCGATGAGGAATGGTTATAAAATCAGCAACGAGTTTCGAGTAGCGAGTTTCGAAAACCTGAAAACCCATCCTGGTCTTGATTTTCGCAACTCGTAACTCGTAACTGGAAACTATTCTTCAGTTATCCAGTTCTTCAGGACGGGTGTAGCGATAATGGATGGTCTTCAGGGCCGGCTCCCCGGCCTCGTCAAAGCCTGCCGCGCCGGGCAGACGTGACACCTTCTCCGCACCGGGCAGATTGTCTGCCACGCACTGCTCCAGCCAGTCGTAGTCCAGCCAGGGGGCATTCACGCAGGCGAGAATCTCTGCTTCCGGGGCAAGCAACTTGTGCAGCTTGCGCAGCACCTTGGGGTAGTCCTTCTCCACCATGAAGCTGCCCTTCTGGGCACTGGGTGGATCAATCACGATGATGTCGTAACGCCCCAGGCTGTGCAGCTTTTTCCAGCTGCGAAAGATGTTATGCGGCAGATAATGCACCTTGGCATCCTGAAAACCATTGAGTGCGTGGTTCTGTTTGCCTAGCGTAAGAGCAGCATCGGACAGATCGATATTCACTACCGACTGGGCGCCACCCGCCAGGGCAGCGACGGAAAAGCTGCAGGTGAAACTGAACAGGTTGAGCACCTTCTTGCCTTCGGCGCGCTCACGAATCCAGCGCCGCCCTTCGGCCATATCAGCGAAGAACCCCAGGTTCTGACCTCGCTGGAAATCCAGCTTGTAACGAAGTCCGTCTTCATCCGCAACAGGAAGCTCAGGCAGTTCGCCACACACCAACTCGTTATCGGCCTTGCCGTCATAGCGGTGCTGGATAACCAGCACCGTGCAATCCAGCAGCTGCAGCTGATTCTGCAGACTGTTGCGCAGAGCCATCATCATTTCCGCAGATTGCTCACGGAATACCGTTGCCACCAGCACCGGGGCAAAGCGGTCCACGGTGAGCCATTCCAGTTCCGGGACGGTTTTACCCCGACCATGAAAATAACGAATTTTCGAGGGCTCTCCGGGAACCAGAAAGTCACCAAGCAGGTCTGAAAGACGGGAGGCAGGCATAGGGTACAGTTCAATTGGGCCAACAGAAGGGTGCGAAGTATCGCATACCTTGTGCACGAGCGCCCTGCCCCCATTATCTGAACCTCGTAATCAATGGAGAACACCGACGATGATGCGCATCGCGCTTTATCTGCTGACCAACCTGGCCGTGATTGTCGTGGCCAGCATCACCCTGAGTCTGCTTGGGGTGAACACCTATTTCGCCAACAGCGGTGGCGGACTGGATCTCACCAGCCTGCTGATATTCAGTGCAGTGTTTGGCTTTGCCGGCTCACTGGTCTCCCTGTTTATTTCCAAGCCCATGGCCAAATGGTCAGCCCGGGTCAGGATCATTGATCAACCCACCACCCAAGGCGAGCGCTGGCTGCTGGAGACGGTCAAGGAGCTGTCTGACAAGGCGGGTATCAAGATGCCGGAAGTGGGCATCTTCCCGGCCCAGCAATCCAACGCCTTTGCCACCGGCTGGAACCGAAATGATGCCCTGGTGGCCGTGTCAGAGGGCCTGTTGCAGCGTTTCCGTCCGGAAGAAGCCCGTGCCGTATTGGCCCATGAAATTGGCCATGTGGCCAATGGCGATATGGTTACCCTGAGCCTGATCCAGGGCGTAGTGAATACCTTCGTGATCTTTGCTGCCCGTGTGGTGGGCTACGTGGTGGACAGCTTCCTGCGTCGCGATGACGGCTCCGGCGGCCTTGGCTTTGGTTATTACATTGTGGTGATTGTGGCGGAGATTATTTTCGGCATCGCCGCCAGTGCCATCGTCATGTGGTTCTCCCGTTTCCGTGAGTATCGTGCCGACGAAGCCGGCGCCACCCTGGCGGATCGCAACAGCATGATTGCCGCCCTGCAACGCCTGAAAGCGGAATACGAAGTCCCTAACCAGATGCCCGACACCCTGGTAGCCTTTGGCATCAACTCCGGCTTCAAGCAAGGCATGAAAGCCATGTTCGCGTCCCATCCGCCCCTGGACGACCGCATCCGCGCCCTGCAGAAGCAGTGAACAGCGACGCACGCCGGGTTTGCTGTTAACAGAAACCTGAGAGGCCGCGCCCAGACTATGGGCGCGGCCTCTTAGGTTTAATTCCATGACGCCCCGGACCGCGAAGCTGTTCACTGTTCACTATTCACTGTTAACTGTTAACTGATCCATCCGTCGCCACCCGATACAAAATCTGATCCTCATACCCGGTGATCACCGGCCACAAACCGCACAATGCCTGATCCAGCTCCGCATCACCGCTATCCACCAACAACGGCCTGCCCTCCAGAGTATTGATCTTGGTTCGGGTAGCCAGTATCTGGATGCTGTCCTTGCCCAGGCGCCGGATCAATTCCGGACTGAATTGCTGGTTGCCGCGGCCGAACAGATGTCCCTGCCCACCGATCACCGTGATCACTGCCCGGGCCGGCTGGTCGCCGATCAGCTCCAGCAATTGCCGGGCACCAAGATCCGTTGCCACCACCTCGTGGTTATAGACGGCATCCACGCCAAGCAGGGTGTTCTCCAGCCCCAACTGATCCATGACCACTGCCACGGTGGAACCGGAACCCATCAGGTACCAGGTGTCCTCCTCCATGGAGTCGGCCACCCACGCTGCTACCTCGGTTACCACCAGGTCTTCGACCTCTCGACCGCCACATTTGACCTGTTGCAGGTAGCGAGCCTCGGCGGGGACCTGCAATTCACCGTAGTGGCGGGCTCTCACCACCCCCTGACGAAAGGCGTCCTCATCGATATCACGGACCTCCGCCTGCTGCAGGGCCACCAACTTTCCCTCCGCCAGTTCGGCCAGCAGGCTGCCGGCCGCTTCCGGATTGACCGCATACACAGCTGAATGCATTTTGCATCCAGCAGGCACGCCAAGCACCGGCATGGATGTCCCAACCGCGTCGACCAGGTCCCGCGCCGTGCCATCACCACCGGCAAACAGCAGCAATTCCGCTCCGGCTTGCTGCAGTTGTTTCGCTGCATCACAGGTGTCATCCGGTCCACTCGGCATGGGTGATTCACCCACCACCTGACAGGGCAGTCCTGCTTCCATACAGCTTTGCTCGCCCATGGCCCCGCCCCAGGTCAGTACCCGGATATTGTTCCTGGTGGCCAGGGAGGACAGGGCTCTTGTCATTCGTCGTGGCGCCTGGGGGGTCGCGCCGCGACGCAAAGCCTCATCACGGGTGGTCTCGCCATCACTGCCTTTCAAGGCAACACTGCCGCCAATACCCGCGAAAGGGTTGACCAGAACACCAATAACAAGGACTTGCGGATCTTTCATAAAAGGGTCATATCCAGAAACAAAAATGACGTTGCTGACACCGTGGTGTCAGGCAACCATGGGTATTGTGAACCAGTCGAGGGGCTTCAGCCATGAACGTACACAGCCAGCAGCAACACCCGCAATTCAACGGCGGTGCCATCATTGACGACCAGGGCCGTGAAGTTCCCATCACCGAGGCCATGATCCAGCACGCCTGTGAGAACCTGGCCCGTGACTGGAGTTACCCCCTGCCCCGCAAGGCAAAAGCTACGCCGGAGCAAAAAGCTCGCTGAGAATAGGGGCAAGTGAATCGCTGGCATGGCCCTGCCAATGCCAGCGATGCATTTCTTGTCGAAGCGGATATTGCTTTCTCAGTTGGTCAAAGGCTCTGCCCGGGTCTGCATCATCCAGGCTGGCTTTGAGACGACGGCAGTCATCAGGCAAGCAGTAGGCTTCCTGCAGCAGGGCCAACAGTTCAGCTTCACTTTCCACATTCTTTGTCAGCACCGGCAGGTCTGCCTCTGACGACACCTCACTCGCCGCCACTCCAAGCCACTGGCAGAACGCCTGGTATACCATACCTGTGCCATTCTCCTTGCCCTGCACGCTGTATCCGGCGATATGCGGGCTGCCCTGTTCCACCAATGCCAGTAATGACGCCGGCACCAGCGGTTCATGTTCCCAGACATCCAGCACGGTGGCGGGCCCCTGCCCTTTATCGAGCAGTAACGCCAGCGCGGCATTGTCGACCACCGGGCCACGACAGGTATTAATCAGGATTCGCCCCCGCCCCATGGCCGCCAGTCGATTCGCATCGAGCATGTGCCGGGTGGGCCAGGGACCGCTGTCTGTCAGTGGAACATGCAGTGTCAGCACGTCGCACTCCAGCATTGCTGACAGAGGCTCCAGAGAAAACGCAGCGGTCTGCCCCCGGGCGGCCAACGGTGGATCACAGGCTTTCACCTCCAGACCAAGCGCCGACAACCAGCGCGCAACCCGACTCCCAACATTGCCCATGCCGACAACACCCACGGAAAGATCCGCAGCGCGCCTGCCCTGCCCCTGGCTCACCAGCAGCAACGCTTGCAGCACATACTCGGCCACCGCGCGGGCATTGCAGCCCGGCGCATGGGCAAAATGACGTCCGCTCTGTTGCAGCCATTTCAGGTCAACATGATCGGTGCCAATGGTGGCGGAACCCACAAAGCGGACCGGGCTATCCGCAAGCAGACGTTCGTCCACCCGGGTAACCGAACGTACTAGCAGCACCTCCGCGTCAGCCACCGTCTCCGGGCCAATCTGACGCCCGTCTACCCTGATTACCTCTCCGTGGGGTGCAAAGACATCCAGCCCCGGCATATTGGCATCAGCAATGATCTTCATGGCGAAACATGTCTCCGGTTCAGTCCTGCAGCAATTGACGGGTTACCCGGCTCACCGAATCGGCGTAGCTGGCACCAAACAGATTGAAATGGTTGAGAAGATGGTACAGATGATAAACCTGCCAGGCACGGCGTTCTGAACCACTTGGCAGACGCCCCTGATACGCCAGATAAAAGCCGTCCGGGACGCTCCCGAACAGGGTCATCATCGCCAGATCCACCTGAGGGTCGCCATAGTAACAGGCGGGATCGAAAAAAACGGCAGCATCCTGATGCAGCCCGAGGTTGCCGCTCCAGAGGTCGCCATGCAGCAGCGCGGACGCAGAAGGTTCGGGCAACCATTCAGCAATACGGGAGATCACCTGTTCGATATCGGACTTCAGGGCTGCCGGAAGCCCCACGGCCATGGCCAGCTGCGGTTCAAGCCGATGGAGTGCGCAAAATTCACGCCATGACGTTTGCGGCGTGTTCTGCTGCGGGGTACTGCCAATGTAATTATCGCTTTCAAAGCCAAAATAACTCTGGCGACAACTGTCAGCATGAAGTGCAGCCAGGCTGGCCGCCATTTTTTGCCAGTCCTGCTCTGTGACTGGCCGCCGGATAGACAGCCCCTCCAGAATCAGCACCCCGACATCGTTGATTGCTCCACAGTATTCAACCTGTGGAACACGAACGTATCGGGACATGGCCCCAAGCCCGACGGATTCTGCAAGCAAAAGATCAATATCCGGGTGGAACTTGGCAAACAAATGTCCCGATTTAGTGGCCAAATCAACGGAAAATGCCGTATCTCCTCCCGAACTCAGCTTGTACTGAAAAGGCCCGGTAATACCGATTTCTGATAGCGCCTGGGTGATGATGTGTTGTATTTCCATGCTCTGCGCCTCTCTGCCTATGCCAATTATTGACACCGCCGGCCGGGAAAATTGCCTTCAGGGTCAATATTGAAGGCGCTTCGGCCTTGATTTAAGCCATTCTTCTGAATTACAACTAGTGCAACTGCCGGATACCGGCGAATAACAACAAAATAGCGATCGCAAGCCCATGAAAGCTCTCTTCTCCTTGTGCAGCGCCCTGTTTCTGGCTCTGTACTCGCCGGTTAGTGCCGCCAGCGACGACGGCCTCTCCGAGCAGATTCGCCAGCTCAAGAACCAGGCCCTGGATCTGAACCGTGACCTGACCCTGCTCGAGCGCGAGCTCCTCTATGCCACACCGCAAACCAGTATTTTCGTTTCCGTGGATGTGGGCACACCAATCCGACTGGTGGACATCAATCTCACCATTGATGGCGAGCATGTGGGCTACCACTTTTACACTGACCAGGAATTCGAAGCCCTCACCAAGGGCGGCATCCAGCGCCTTTACACTGGCAACTTGACCAGCGGCCGCCATCAGCTGGAAGCCACCATCACCGGCTACGATCCCCAGGGCAAGGATTACCAGAAAACCACCAGCTACTCTTTTACCAAGGGTGCCGGCAAGAAAATGCTGGAAATGCAGGTAGTCGACGACCTCAACAACCACCAGCACAAGTTTGAATTCCGTGAATGGAATCAACAATGAAGCGTGGACAGCTGAAACAGTGGCTGTTGGCGGCCTGTGTTGCCGGTACCTGCGCCACGGCCCAGGCTGCCAAGGTCGAATTCTTTGACGAAATCGATACCGGCCCTGCCGAGCTCAGCCTTGAGCAGCATCGATATCTCGCCTTTGGCGAAGTCATGTATGACTTTTATCGCCACGCCACCTTTGACGCCATCAACCTGTTGCTGGTGAACCAGCAACAATCCCTGTTTGATGACGATACCGACTACGCCGAGCTGCTGCTGGGCGACCTTTACGTGACATACGGCCTGCCGGACAGCGCGGAAACCATCTTCAACCGACTGCTCAAGAAAGACATCCTCAGTCATACCCGCGCCCAGACCTGGCTGCACAAGGCAGCCCTGCATTACCGCGAGGGCAACCTGACCGAAGCCGCCATGATTCTCGACGACAAGAAAGTCGATGGTCTGGAACCCGAAGAGGAAGCTCGCCGCAAGCTAATGCTTGCCAATATCCTCATGGCCGAGGGGGATTTCAGCGGCGCTCTGGACTATCTGCATGGCGTGCCGGTGGAAACCGATGAAGGCCGCTACGCCACCTACAATATGGGCGTGGCCCTGATTCGTGGCGGCCATGAGAAGGATGGCCTGGCACTGCTCAACTCACTGCTTCCTCTCTCCGCCAGCTCTGGCCAGGCACTGGCGCTTCGCGACCGTGCAGCCCTGGCCGCCGGGTTGACCCAGCTGCGCAGCGGCGAACTGGCCGGAGCCCAGTCCTCCCTGCGTCAGGTTCGCAGTGATGGCCCTTTCTCTGAGGATGCCCTGCTGGCCCTGGGACTGACCAATTACCGGGCGGGAGCCATCAAACGCGCCCTGCCCCTTTGGCTGGAAGCAGTAAACCGCAACAGCAGCCACCCTTCCGTGCAGGAAGCGCTGATGCTGGCCCCTCGGGCTTACGAAGAACTGGGGGGTATGCCCCAGGCACTTGCAGGGTACAAATATGCTGCCACCCAGTACCGGGAAGCCCTCAAGGACATCCAGCGCGCCATCGAGAACATCGGCCAACGGGGATGGGCAGACAATCTGCTGCCGGATGATGTCAACGAAACCGGTTTCCTGCCGGCCAACACCGATACCCTCGCCCAGGGCGGCCAGCTGTCCTATCTCTACAAGCTGTTCTCCAGCAATACCTTTGCCCAGCGGTTCCAGAACTACCGGCAGATACACCAGATCAAATCCATGGTGGAACACTGGGAGCGCTCCTTGCCGGCGCTGATGGAGAGCTACCAGATACAGCAACGGGGCCTTGGCCAGCACCTGCCCAAGGTGCGTCAACAGATTGGGATTCACCAAAAGCAACAGGAAGCGTTGATGCTGGCCAGTGACAAGCTGGGTATGAACATTCCAGACTATGTCGATATGAGCAGTCCCGGGGACGTGGCCAACGCCGGTCAGGCGATCATGTGGAAGAAAGTGGACTCCCTGAGCCGGCAATTTGGCACCCTGCCTGGCTCCAACCACGCCAATGCGCTGCGACTGCGCCGTGTTCGGGGCCTGTTACTTTGGGATATTGCCCACCAGTCGATGGAACAGCGCGAAAAACAGATACAGGCTGCAACAGAACTGGAAGAAGAGAGCCGTATCCTGGCGGAGCGGGTTGCCGCGGTGAGTCTGCAGATCCGCGATGCCACCTTGCGCACCCGCGATGATCTGGGCCAGCGACTGGCACAACAGCAATCAAGGATTGATGAGATAAAAAGGATGTCTGAAGACACTCTGGCAGCGTTGGAACAAAGTATGCAGGCAGATGCACTGGCCCTGCTGCGAGCCAACCAGAAGAAACTGGCGGACCAGTTGGCGGAAGCCCATCTCGCCGTCGCTCGCCTGCAGGACACCTCCGTCACCAGCGATACCAAACAGAGGACCGGATCGTGAACCGTTTTCGCCTGCACAGTCTCGCCGCTGCCGTTATTGCTATCAGCGGCTGTGCCAGCGCCCCACCCAGTGGCACCCTGGATCAACAGGCCCAGTTCGGCGGCACCACGCTGGCAGACCTGGAGAGCACGGATATCGTCATTGAGGAGCAACAGCTCGACAATGCCACCACCCAGGATGCCTTGAGCAGCTATCGTCAGGCGGCGGAGCTGTTCGACGACCCCGAACGCCGCGCCAAGACCCTTCGCCGCATGGCCGACCTCGCCCTCTCTTCTGCTACCGAGCAGGAGATGGCGTCCATGCAGGACGACAACGATCGCATCGAGCGCGAAGTGGACCAAATGGTGTATGAAAACACCATGGACCAAGTGAAGAGCACCGGTGACACCGAACGCAAACTGGCCCTGCTCGATCAGGCCGGCTACATGGCGCCCACCATCGCCGATGAAAACGTGGACTACACCACCGCCATCAGCCTTTACGAAGAGCTGCTCGGCAATACCAACGATCCCACAGAGCGGGCCGAAGCGTATTACCTGTTGTCCAAGGCCTACGCCATGGACGGGGATCTGGAAAAGGCACAGCAAAGCCTTGATGCCCTGGTAGAGCAATATCCCAACAGTGAATGGGCACTGGAAGCCCAGTTCCGTCGCGCAGAAATGCTGTTCTCCGATGGCGATTATGAATACGCCGAACAGGCCTATGCGGATGTCATCCGCCGCGGTGAGGGGAATGAATTCTATAATCAGGCCCTCTACAAGCAGGGCTGGAGCCACTACAAGCTGGGTGATTACAACCTGGCACTGGGCAGTTTCTTTACCTTGCTTGACACCCTGCAGGGCCATGCCGAGCTGGACAATGACACCAGCATGGAAAACAAGCTGTTCCGCGACACCCAAAGGGTCACCGGTCTGGCCTTTTCCAACCAGGATGGTGCCAAATCGGTCCGCAAATGGTTTGCCAAAAATGGCGCACGAGATTATGAACCGGACATCTACCGCACCCTGGGTAATGTCTATCTAAGTCAGGAGCGCTTCCGGGACGCAGCAGAAACCTTTGACATGTTTGTCACCGTGTACCCCGACTCTGAGCAGGCCCCGGAATTCTCCAGCCTGCAAATCGAGTCCTACCAGGAAGGGGGATTCCCTACTCTGGTGCTGCCCGCCAAGGAAAAGTTTGTGCAGCGTTACGGCGTTTCCAGCGAATACTGGCAGCGCCATCCGGATATTCGTGAGCAGTATGTAGCCCTGTTGAAAGGCCACATTCTGGATCTGGCCGAATACCATCATGTGCTCGCGCAGAAATCCGGTGAACCGGCTGAATACCTGATCCCGGCCAGCTGGTACAAGCAGTATCTTGATACTCCGCCCGCCAGTGAAAACCGCGGCGAGGTCAACCATCGGTATGCTCAGGTGCTATTTGCGGCACAGGATTACAACACCTCCGTCGCCGAATTTGAGCGCACCGCCTATAGCCACCCGAATTATGCCAAAGCCCCTGAGGCTGCCTATGCGGCCCTGGTTTCCTATCAGAAGATTCTCAACGATGACAAACTGAGCGCAGAGGAATCCTCCCAGTGGCGCACGCAGAAGATTGCCAGTTCGCAGAAATTCGGTGCCACCTTCCCGCAGCATCCCGAGGTCCCCAATGTACTCAGGAATACTGCGGAAGATCAGCTGGCACTCAACGATATTCCCGGCGCGGTGAAAACTGCCGGCATTCTTGTTAACCGGGAGCCCGCGCCTTCCAACGAACTGCTTCGCTATGGCTGGTCTACCATTGCCAACGGTGAATTCGATCTGGCCAACTACCCGGTGGCCGAGTTCGCCTATGGCAAGCTGCTGGCGCTGGAAATGCCCGCAGCAGAACGTGCCGAATACCGTGAGAAACTGGCTGTGAGCATCTACCGTCAGGCCGAGGCGGCACAGACCGCGGGCAATGTCGATCTGGCCGCAGCGACCTTCCTGCGTGTTGGCCAGACCGTACCGGAAGCCGCCGTTCGCAAGAACGCCGAGTTCGATGCGGCAACGCTTTACATCAATCAGAGTCGGGGCGCCGAAGCCATCCCGGTACTGGAGGCTTTCCGTACGCGTTACCCGGATGATCCACTCACCGAGACCATTCCTGACAAACTGGCCGTAGCCTACGAAGAGCAAGGCAATTACAGCGCGGCCGCCGGCGAGCTGGCGCTTATCGCTGCCAATTACAAGGGGGAAGACGATGAGTTGTCTCGTCAGGCCTTGTGGAAAGCCGCAGAAATGCAGGACCGGGCAGAACAACCGGCTGCCTCCATCGCCATCTACCAGCAGTATCTGCAGGAGTGGCCACAGCCTTACGATTTCCGCTCCGAAGCCCAGTTCCGTCTGGTTGAACTCAATCGCAAGACCGGCAACCAGGAGCAGGAAACCTTCTGGCTGAAACAGCTGGTAGCCAGTTACCGCGAAGCCGGAAACGGCGCCAGCGACCGGGTGGCATGGCTGGCAGCTTACGCCAGCTTTACCCTGGCCGAACCGAACTTCCAGACTTTCAACAGCATTCAGTTGGCGCAGCCACTGAAAACCTCGCTGGCGGAGAAAACCACGGTCATGAAAGCCGCGCTGGCGGATTACCAGGCCGTTGCGGATATCGGTGTGGCCGAGTTCGCCACCGCGGCCAACTACAAGATTGGCGAAATGTATCGGGTGCTGGCCAAGGATCTGATTGCCTCGGAGCGGCCACCAGGCCTTGATGAACTTGAGCTCGAAGAGTACACCATGCTGCTCGAGGACAAAGCCCTGCCCTACGAGGATCAGGCCATCGATATTCTGATTGCCAACGCCGACCTGGTCACCGATGACATCTATGACCAGTGGGTAAAAAAGAGCTTCGGCGCCCTGGCCGAGTTGATTCCCGGCCGTTACGCCAAATTTGAACAGGTTGAGAGCCATGTGGACATCATTTACTGATACACGCCGCCGCCCGCAGGCCTGGCTGGCCCCCCTGTCCCTGAGCCTTGCGCTGTTCATGACAGGTTGTGCCACCAACAGTGGCAGTGGCCTGGAAGGTGGCCCGGAGGGTCACACCAGCCGCTATGAGGGACAGAAAGCCGGCGGGGCCGCTGCGGACAGCGATGCAATCCATATCCCCCCCGTGCCTCATACAGAGGAAGCGGAAAAAGTAGCCCAACAGGCCATGGAGGAATACGCCCGCGCCCTGCAGACTCGCATGGCGGGCAATACCCAGCAGGCGCTGGTGATGTTCCAGTCCCTGGCTGAGCGCTATCCGCAGTTGTCCGGCCCCTGGCTGAATGTGGCCCTGATCCGTATGGAGCAGGAAAAATTCCCGGAAGCCGAACAGGCTTTTCGCAAATGTCTGGCCGTTAATGATGCCAACCCCTATGCCCATAATGGCCTGGGACTGGCACTGCGGGAACAGGGCAAATTCGATGAGGCTCGAAGCCACTATCAACAGGCCCTGACTCTGGACCCGAAATATGCCCGCGCCCATTTCAATCTGGCTGTTCTGGGCGAACTTTATCTGCAGGATCTGAACCTGGCACTGACCCATTTCCGCGCCTATCAGAATCTGCAGAAACAGGCCGACAGCAATGTGGCCAACTGGATTGTCGATCTTGAAAACCGCGCACCTGACGCAGCCAGCCAACCTGTGGCAGGCAACGCCGATGGTGATGACACAGGAGGTGTGAACTAATGCGTTCCCGGATTCTTGCAAGCATCCTGCTACTGGCCTTCACCAGCGGAACCTATGCCGCCGAGGGTAATGAAGGGACAGGCAGCACCAACGTAATTGGTACCCAGGAAGCGCCCACGGTGCTGAACGTGGTGCCCTGGAAAGACCGTGAAGTAAAGCTTGAGAAGAAGGACCCGACCTCTTCACTGCTGGACCGGGTACTTGAGCCTCTCGACCAGGAAGTCCTGATGCGGGAAATCGAGTACCACCAGCTGCTTACCAGCACACCGGACGATGAAGGGCTGTTTCTTGACTGAATCAGTCATGCTGCCCAGTTGTCATGCCTGTTTCATTTAGTGCGTGCACCCTTTTTTTCTGATAAAAATTGACCCTTTGGGGAATCCGGCGGCCAACACCACGGCTGCCGGCCATACAACAACACAAACCTAGAACACCGCAGGAGAAGTCCATGCCCACCACTGCCACCGCTGCCGCTCAGAGTGCAGGTGTCGTCGATACCACCATCTCGTTCATTCAGGATGGCGGCTTTTTCATGTATCCCATTCTGATCGTTCTGGCCCTGGGTCTGGCACTGTCACTGGAGCGTATCATCTACCTGCAGGCCACCAAGGCACGTAACCAGAAAACCTGGAAGGATGTTTATCCGCTGATCAGCAAAGGGCAGTTCCGTCAGGCACTGGACGTAGTCAGCGCCAGCAACACCGGCATGGCAAAAATCATTGGCTATGGTTTGGAACGCGCCAAGACCGCCAAGCGTCACGATGATATCGAACTGGCCATGGAAGAAGGCCTGATGGAAGTGATTCCGCGTCTGGAGACCCGTACCCCCTACATCGCGACTTTTGCCAACATCGCCACCCTGCTGGGTCTGCTCGGTACCATTCTTGGTCTGATCAGCGCCTTTACCGCAGTAGCCAGTGCCGACCCCGCGCAAAAAGCCGACCTGCTTTCCGCTTCCATTTCCGTGGCGATGAACACCACCGCTTTTGGTCTGATTGCCGCTATCCCGATGCTCTTGGCGTTTGCCTTCATCAACTCCATGACTGGCAAGATGGTAGACAGCATGGAAATGGCCTCGGTGAAATTCGTGAATGTCTTCCGCCAGGTATCTGAGCGCAAGAGCGACGGCGAGTAAGCCGACTTCTTGTATTCGCCAACCTGGTGTAAGGATCTGGTATGCGATTTCGCAGACGACGTTCGCACGACACCGAGGCGGAACTGAACATCACTGCCTTCCTCAATTTGATGGTAGTGCTGATTCCATTCCTGCTGATTAATGCCGTGTTCGCTCAGGTATCCATCCTGCAGCTGAACCTGCCGGCCATTAGTGACAGCAGCACCCCCTCGGAAGACGACAAGAAAGACAAGCTGATACTGGAAGTGCTGATCTATGAAAACCGCTATGAAGTGGTGGATCGCAATACCAGTGCAGTCCTGAAAATCGTGAAAAACAATGGCGAAGAGCACGACAGTGCCGCGCTTCACGACTTTCTGATCGACCTGAAGCAGAAGTTCCCCTCGGAAACAGCGGTGACCCTGCTGTGTGAAGATGACACCCCCTACCGGGTCATGATCAAGACCATGGATGTGGTGCGTCTCTACAACACAAAAATCAACGGACAGAACATCAAGAAAGAACTGTTCCCGAACATCAACATCGGCTCAGCGCCCGCTGACAAGGCCGCCAACAACGGAGGTGACGCGTGAAGAAATCCCCCCGCGCCCGCCGCATGGCACGCCATCACGGCAAGCACAAGACAGTTGCAGCGCTGAACCTGACTTCGTTGATGGACATTTTCACCATCCTGCTGATCTTCCTGCTGGTGAACAACAACAACGCCGCCAAGTTACCGGACAACAAGGATATCCAGTTGCCCGAATCCGTGGCACAGGAGTTGCCCAGCGAAGTGCTGACCATTCAGATCAGCCCCACCGATATCATCATCGAGGGGCAGCGTATTGCCAGCACAGAAGCGGTACAGAAGCAGGAAGAACGCACGGTAGAGGCCATCATTGAGGAACTGAAGTTCCGTGCCTCCCAGGCACTGGTCGTCGATCCGGAAGAAGATCGTGAAATCATGATTCTTGCTGACCGGGATGTGCCTTATGTGGTGATCAAGAAGCTGATGCGTAGTTGTATGGAAACTCCATACACCAAGGTGTCCTTCGCTGTGCTGAAAGTGGCAGAGGAGGAAAGCGAATGACGCAGGAGAATAAAAAGAAACTGCGCATCCTGATCGACGGCACCCTGCCCTGGGATAAGCAGGAAGGGGAAGACCGCCGCCTCTACGGGTTTGTGATTGTATTCCTGATTCTTTGTCTGTTGCTGATGTTTGTGGTGGAGTCCGTCACTATCGAAAAGCCTGACCGCCGGGAACAACAGAAAATTCCTGACCGGCTGGCACAGATGGTGCTCGAGAAGAAGAAGGAGCCACCTCCCCCCGAGCCTGAACCGGAGCCGGAGCCTGAGGAAGAGAAGCCAAAGGAAGAGCCCAAGCCTGAGGAGCCGAAACCGGAACCCAAGCCTGAGCCACGTCCGGAACCTACGCCTGAACGGCGGGAGGAAGCCCGGGCTACTGCCAAGGCAAAACTGGAGGAAGATCTCGGTGATTCCCTTGCTGGACTGGATGATATCGGCCCGCTGGTTGCTACTGGCAACGAGCTTCGCACCGGTGGCAGCAGTGAAGCCAAGGCTGAACGTGACCTGATCGGCAAGCGCGCCAGTGCTGGTTCAGGCGGTGTTGCTGTCGCCAAGGCTTCCAGTGGCGGCGGCGGTGGCGGCACCCTGTCCTCCGGTACCGTTGGTGGTGGTCAGGTAGACAGCAAGATTGCCTCTTCCGGCCAGGCAGCCAGTACGACACGTAAGGGTAGTGACGGCAAGAGCCGCCGCACCCAGGAGCAGCTACGTCGTGTCTTCGATCGCTATGCCGGCAAGTTCAACAGCCAGTATCAGCGTGCGCTGCGCAGTAACCCGGCCCTGCAAGGTACGGTGGTGCTGTCACTGGTGATCGCGCCGAGCGGGGAAGTGACCGATGCCAAGATCAAGTCCAGCCAGCTCGGCGACGACAAGCTGGAACGGCGAATCCTGCTGATCGCCAAGGGCATGAACTTCGGCGCCATGAATGTGGAAACCTGGAAAGGCGACTACAAACTGAACTTCTTCCCGAACTGATCCAGCGTCGGAAAGAAAACAAAAAACGCCCTTCGGGGCGTTTTTTTTGGCCGCTCTGCGGCTGCCACACGCGGCACGCAAATCCGGAACCGCACGGTGGGAGTCTGCCTGCAGACGATACGAGCGGAAAACAGTTTCGAGTTTCGAGTTGCGAGAAGCGAGTTTCGAACCCCATGAAACGGCATACTGCCTGATTCGCTTTTCGAAACTCGTTGCTCGAAACTCGCTTCTGGAATCCTTACCTTGCCTAGGCTCGGATCGCTTGCAGGCAAGTTCCTACAGCAGCTTCGTAGAAACGCCGGAATACGGGATCTTTTCAACCTTTCTTGTTCAAATCGAGCAGTAGCTCGTAGCTCGTAGCTCACTGCCCTGCCCGCTTTTTGGTCCAGGCGGTTGCCTGTGCGGCAAGGGGATCTTCCGGCCAGGGGTGCTTGGGGTAGCGGCCGCGCAAATCCTTTCTGACTGCCTGGTAGTTTTCCGACCAGAAGCGGGCCAGGTTATCGGTAATGGCTGCCGGGCGGCCTGCCGGAGTGAGCAAGTGTGCGGTGATCGAAAGTTTCCCGCCGGCCAGGGCTGGTAATTGCTGCATGCCAAACAGTTCCTGCAGCTTCACGGCCAGCACCACATGCTGTCCACGGTAATCCAGAGTCACCTCGCGTCCTGTCGGTATGGTCACCGACTCAGGCATCAGCTGATCCAGCGATTGTTGCCGGGAGTGGTCCAGGAATCCTGCCAGCGCACTTCCCAGCGGCAATGATTTCAGGTCCGCCACCGTTCGCATTCCTGCCAGATAGGGGGCCAGCCATTGCTCAAGGTGATCCTGCAAATACGCATCACTGAGCTCAGGCCACTCATCATCCAGCTCGGCCAGTCGCATCACCCTGGCCTGCCACTGCCGCAAGCGAGGTGTCCATGGCAACAGGTCCAGTCCTTCCTGGCGGACACCGTCCAGCAAGGCTTCCGCCAGTTGTTGCGGATTCAGTGACGGCAAGGGCTGGCTTTCCAGTTCAATTTCGCCCAGGCAACGTTGGCGCCGACCGGTCACCCGTTGCCTCTGCGAGTCCCATGTGACGATTTCCCGGGTTATCGCCCGCTGTTCAAGCAGGGCCGCCATGGTATCGGGCGCTACCGGTATCGCCAGCCTGATTCGTGCATCCCGGGCTTCGCCATCCGTATCCAGGATGACCAGCCACTCTTCGCCCTCCAGCGGATCCCCTTGCGGCAACCCCAGCCCCGGTCCTTCTGCCATCTGGTAACGGCGCTGCTGGCCTGGCCGCTTCCTCGCCAGCTGCATGGGCAGTGCGCCAGCAAGCAGGCGGTCCAGGCCCCCGTGCCAGTCCTCTTCCTGTTCACCGGCACCGCCCACTATTCGGGATGCCTCACTCAGTACATGGAAGTAACGCTGGGGTTGCCGGGCCAGAGCCAGTAACCGGTTCCGCAGGTCCACACCCTGCCCATGGAGGATATCCCGCTCGGACAGCAGCGCAGCAATACGCGCGGCGGTCTTGCCCAGCCCGGCTTGCTGCCCCGACAGCACCAGCGCCGCCAGAGTGGGCTCCAGCCCCATTCGAGCAATCGCCAGCCCGAACTCGGTAATCGCGCCACTTTTCTCCAATGCGCCCATTCCCGTTAGCCTGCTGACAGCGGATTGCCAGGCAGCAGCAGGCGGCACATCCAGCCACTGCATCTGAGACGGATCCAGACAACCCCAACGAGCCAGATCGAGCACCAGTTGATCCAGACCCACGCGACAGATTTCTGGCAACGGATGCCTGGCCATGACTTCATCGGCAGACCAGCAACGGATACAGGTCCCGGGGCCCAACCGCCCTGCCCTGCCGGCTCTCTGCCGGGCGCTTGCCTCACTGATGCGCCGGGTCACCAGCCGGCTGCGATGACGGCCCGGATCATAGACTGGTTCCCGGGCCAGGCCACTATCGATCACATGGCTAACGTTCTCGATGGTTAGACTGGTTTCGGCCACGTTGGTGGTCAGAATAACCAGCGGATCCCCCTGCCTGGCCAGATTCAGGACTTGTTGCTGTTGATCCAGCGAGAGACCGCCGTGAAGCGCCATTACCGTGGCCGATACCTGTTCCCTCTCCAGATGACGACCGACCAGGCGGATGGCGGCCTGACCGGGCAGAAAGACCAGCACCACTTTCGCCTGCGCCTCGACCGCAACCACCTGTCTGGCAACATGCCATTCCCAATGCTGATTTGACGCCACTGGCGCATAGCACACATCAACCGGATAACTGCGCCCTTCACTCTTGACCAGCGGCAGGCCAAGGCGCTCGGTCAGGGGACCACAATCCAGTGTGGCCGACATCACCAGCAGCCCAAGGTCCTCGCGGAACACCTCTCGGGTCTCTGTGATCAGCGCCAGTCCCAGATCCCCCTGCAGGGAGCGCTCATGGAATTCATCAAAGATCACCAGACTGATGCCATTCAGCTCCGGATCGGCAAGCAACATTCGGGTCAGCACCCCTTCGGTTACTACCTCCACCCGGGTGGCGTCACTTACCCGTGTATCAGTTCGGGTCCGGTAGCCAATTGTCATGCCGGGCTTTTCCTGCAACTGTGAAGCCATGAAGGTGGCCACGGATCTTGCCGCTACACGGCGCGGCTCCAGCATCAGGATTCGTCCCTTGCTGACCCAGTCAGTATTCAGCAGACGCAACGGCACACGAGTGGATTTACCGGCCCCGGTGGGCGCCTCGAGAATGGCACCACCGTGCTCGGAAAGCGCGGCAAACAAGGACTCCATGACCGCATCGACAGGAAATGTATACGTCATGATATTTTCTGTCTCGAATCTGACAGGTTAGACATCAGCAAGAAGGAATGTGGTTCAATCAAGACTGTTGAAGATAGCGAGCTATGCTATATTCTGGCTATCACTAATAATATATAACTAGGTGATCCAACCGCCATGATGAACGACTTGGGGATACCTGAACATCTCATCTGGAAACTGAATGACTTTGACAACCACCAGCGGGCTGTCAATTTCATCAAACAGTTTCAGGATACGTTGTGTGTGTACAGCGCCCCGGTGGAGCAACTCTATACCAATTACGAGATTTCACTACCGGAAAGTGATGATCGCTCACTGATCATCCTGCCCAACCCATACGCCTATCATGACACCTTCAACGGCATTGTCGAAGACAGCGTACATGCAAGTGGTATGTACATTGTTCCCGGCGACCTTTTCGGCAAGGAAGGCTTGTTCCTGACATTAAGACTGCTGAAATCCGGCAAACGAGTGGTAAAGCCCGTGCCCCTGAAAGTGGGCCTGTGGGCGTTGATGAAAAAGGAAACCGAGTCAGTGCCCTTCCTGCCGGTCATTACCAAGGGGGATTTGCGCGCTTTCCGCAAGGACTTCCCCTGTCTTCACTTGCACCGCATCATGCCATCCAAACTGACGGACCGCTCTCCCATGGAGATCAAGGCCATCCAGAAAGTGATCCGGGACAAGCTCAAGGTGTATATGTAGTCAGAGAGGGCCCGGCATGCAGGAAATGGCACGCCTGTAAGTTTCCTGCATGCCTCCGGGCCATCACAGCAAGACACCTGACACAATCAGTGAGCTACAGACGGCATGCGTTGCATCCAGCGTCAGGCTTCAGGCATCTCGCAACCAACCTTTTCCCTCCCCGAATCCTGATACAGCCTCCTCACCCAGCGTTGTCGTAGCAGTAATCCAGTGCGTGAATATAGTATTCCAGCCCCTTGAAGGCGGCCCTGTGGGCCCGTTCACGACTGTCATCATCCACACAGATCAGCTTGATCAACTCCATGGCCTCATGGGGATGATCATCATCATAGGAGGCATGGGCCCGCAGCCAGGCCATGGAGTGGCGATTGATGGTCGCGACCCCCTGCTCTTCATAGGCCTTCATGCCTTTCACGACACTCTGGCTCCATTCGCCGGTTGCCCACTCGATGGCCAGGTTGGTGGCGGCGATGCCTTCCTCGAGACTGGACTGGCGGCCAATACTCCACAGGTAATGATTGACGGCATCCATGGCAGCGGGAGGATCTGCGAACTCAAGATCATGGAGGCTGATACCAAAACCCATGGCCCAGTCCTGATACCAGTAGGCATGTCGTTGCTCGATCTTGATGTTGCCGATCAGCCAGTTTTTGGCTTCCTCGTGGCCGGGCAACCTCCCCGGGCGAGTCTTCGCCAGGTTCAGGCCCATGTATTTTGGAAAGTTCTCTACCAGGGGATAGAAATTCAGCAGGGCTGAACGGAACCGGGGAAGACTGAGGGCCCCGCTGCCCATCTCTGCAAACAGGGGGTGGTGCACTACCCGATCCTTGAGAGGGACCAGTTCATCCCAGAACTGCCGGGCCCAAGGGGAATGTTCCGTTATTTCCAGCGCTTTCTTGTAGTTAGCGGCGCGCATCGTTGTTCTCCATCACAACAAAAACAAACAGCGCCATCGGCGCTAGTCCAATAATTTGTATAATCGATTTCTCAGGCGACGTAAATGGCGCAGCCTGACACGATCCGTGGTCACCGACGGGTTATACAGCGCCTGCTGATACTGCAACGCCCACTGGCTGGCCGCCTGCGAGGCCCTGGGCCAGCGCTCGCTGATCCGCTCAGCCAGTTGTCCGGGGGTAACCCCGGCATCCAGCGGCTGGCCCTGCAAGCGGCTAACACGCTGATGAAGCCGCCAGAACTCACGTTCCATGGGATTCTGCCGGTAACCACGATCCTGCCGAAGCAGCACCAGCATATAGAGCCCCAATAACAGGGTAATCCCTGCCAGCAGGGCCAGCGCAATGCGTAAGGGACTGGCGGAGCCCAGCATCTGACGAAGCAACTGCATCTGCGACTGACTGTTGTAGCCCAGCACCCAGTTTTGCCACTGAAAATCCACGTAATCGCCCCATTGGCGCAGGCGGCCCATCAACCCCGAATTGGCGAAGCTCTGCAGGGCGGCCAGGCTCTCCAGGTCGTACTCACTGCCCGACAGCGCTGCTCGCAGGCCATCCTCGATACGGTCAGGGGCCACTGCGGCAGTGGGATCCACTCGTACCCAGCCCTGCCCGTCCAGCCACACCTCGCTCCAGGCATGGGCATCGTACTGGCGAATCAGCAAATGCGAACCCAGCGCATTGGGCTCCCCGCCCTGGTAGCCCACCACCACACGGGCGGGAATCCCCGCCGCACGCATCATGAAGGTAAAGCTGGAGGCATAGTGCTCGCAGAAACCCCGTCGGCTGACAAACAGAAACTCATCGATGGGATCCACTGGCAACGGCGGCGGCCGCAGAGTGTAATAAAACGGTTGTTGGCGGAAATAACGCAGTGCCTGATTGACCACCTGCCCCGGGTTATCCGCATCCAGACGCCACTGCTGGGCCAGCCCCCTGGCGCGCCGCCCCACATCCCTGTCTGGCAAAGACAACATCAGGGATCTTTCTTCCTCGCTGAGCGGCACGGCTCTGACCAGATCCGGATAGCTGGTTACTGTGTAACCGATGCTGTCAGCCACCGGGTCATTTGCCACTAAACGCATATCCCTGGCCAATCCCGCGTCGCCCTGCTCCAGTACCGGAACTTTCATGGCAAATAGCCATTGCCGCTGGGTGGGCTCCATGATCACCTGATAGCGGTAGCCCTCCCCCCGCTCGGCCGTCATCAATGCCCGGTACCAGTCAGGCTCTTTATCGCCGGCCTGGTAAAGGTAATCCTTCCTGTCCATACCGCGCGGCATGGCCTGTTGCCAGGTGCGGCCATCAAAGTGACTGAGCGTCAGGCCGCGCCAGTAACGCTCCGCTCCAGGCGGCGCAGGACCATCAAACGACACCCGGAAAGCCAGCTCGGAGGAACGTGACAATTCGCTGATCTCCCCGGGCGCCATGCTGTCAGACATGCCGGTACGCGCCTGACCGGAATCAATGCGCATATTCCATAGCGGTGCCACCCGGGGCACCAGTACAAACAGCACCAGCATCACCGGAATCGCCTGCAACGACATCACCGCTCCGCGGCGCAAATGCCCCCAGGAGCGTGCGCCGGTATCACTATGATTAATCCCCACCAGACAGGTGGTGAGCAGCATCATGCAGAGCAGTACATAGGCAAACAGGCCTGGCCCGCGGTCAAACAGCAAGGCGGTTGCACAGACGAAATAACCCAGCACGATGACCACATAGGCATCACGCTGGCGAACCACTTCCAGATACTTGAGCGAAAACAGGCTGACCAGCAGGGCGACACCCGCTTCCGGCCCGTAGATGCGGCCAAAGGAAAACCATGTCAGCGCCACCACACTGACCATCATCAGGCCACGCAGCCAACGCCCCGGCATCCGCATGCGCTGTCGGTCGCCCAGCGCCCGAATCAGCAACACCAGCCCCAGCAATCCGGCCTGCCATGCCGGGCCACGGACAAGCTGGGGAAGCGAGCAGGCAATGATGGTAATCACCAGCCACAAACGGGTATGGGTAGGCACCTGATAGACGCGCATCAGCCAAACTCCGGATAAGCCGCCAGGGCATCAAGGGCACGCAGGCGGTGGCTGTCACCTGTATCCGGTGCCAGGGTCATACCCGGCAATTTCAGGCCGTAGGGTTGCTGCTGCTGATCCAGCATCAGCACCCAGTAGCAGAGTATCGACAGGCGCTGCTCGGTACCCACCCCTTCCAGGGCGTCCCAGTTGAGCCAAAGGCGGCCACCGGCTGGCTCTTCGAACAGCTTGGTATTCAGCCCGATACCACGGGCATAGCCTTTCCAATCGATCCGGCGCAGTGAGTCCCCGGCCACATAGGCACGCAATCCCCGAAACTCCTCATTCCCGGGCTTGCCACTGGACACCAGCTGGACCGTTTCGGCACCGCCCTCTGCTGGGCAATCACGGCTTGCCTGGGGTGAAGGCCAGGCGAGACAGAAATGCTCCAGGCTGACATAAGACCAGGTCCTGAGCAGCCCCAGCGGAAACATGCTCTCCACCTTAAGCCGCGGCGCCAGCACACGCCCCCTTCGGGGCAACGCCAGATTCAGCCAGAGCGTGCTTTCCGTTCCTGTCAGAACACTGATCTGCTGACCCGACTGGCCTTCCCACTTCAGCCAGATACAGTGGTGGTCTCGGTGTTCGCTGAACAGGGTGACCCCCAGCGAACCGCTTTCTCCAGCATAACCGGATTCGCTGTCACCGTTACGCAATCCCAACCCGGACAGGTTGCGATAGGTATGCAGGATGGCAACCAGGAACAGGCTGGCGAGGAGAAAACTCAGGGACAGGATCAGGTTGTTTTCGTAGTTGATGCCTCCCACGAAAAGCAGGCAAGCCACGCCAAGATAGAAGAAACCGTAGCCGGTAGGGAAGATGAAGATACGGCGCTGGTTGAGCACCACTACGGGCGCACGGGGAAGGCGTCGCGCCAGCCAGCGCTGATAACGCTTCTGGATGGGGGCCGGCAGGCGCATGCCCTAGCGCCGTACCACCGCTACGGATTGCAGCAGCGACTGGGTCATAGCCGATACACTGCCGCCCTGGCGGGCACTCAGGCGATGTTCGGCCACCGCTGCCCATACCGCCTGGATATCCTCCGGTACCACATAATCGCGGCCACTGATCAGGGCCCAGGCACGAGCCGCCTTGAGAAGCCCCAGCCCAGCCCGGGGTGACAGGCCAGCCACGAAGCGATCATCAGTCCGGGTTGCCTCCAGCAAGCGCTGCACATAGTCGAGCAGCTCATGACTGGCTCTCACCTTGTCCACCATGGCGCTGAGCTTGACCAGGCCTTCACTGCTGATCACAGGTTTAAGCTGACGGGCCTGTTCGCGCAGATCGCCTCCGGCGAGCAGAGCCAGCTCCACTTCCGGGGCCGGATAGCCCAGGGAAATGCGCATCAGGAAACGATCAAGCTGAGACTCCGGCAACACGAAAGTGCCAGCCTGATCCGAAGGGTTCTGGGTGGCGACTACGAAGAACGGTTTCGGCAGTGGCCGGGTTACCCCATCAAGGGTGACTTGACGTTCTTCCATGGCCTCCAGCAGTGCGCCCTGGGTCTTGGGAGTCGCACGGTTGATCTCGTCGGCCAGCAGTAGCTGGGTGAACACCGGCCCCTCGCGGAGGGTGAAATCCTGGCTGTTGGGGTCAAAAACCGACACCCCGAGAATATCCGCCGGCAGCATGTCACTGGTGAACTGCACACGGCGGTATTCGAGCTGGAAGACACGGGCCAATGCATGCGCCAGAGTGGTCTTGCCCATCCCCGGCAGATCTTCAATCAGCAGGTGGCCGTTGGCCATCAGACAGGTCAGGGCCAGTTTTAGCTGGTCTTCCTTGCCCAGTACCACCTTGGCGACTTCGCCAAGCGCTTTAGTCAGTGCCTGCATGGGATCCCTTCAAGGTTCTTGTTATATGTGAAGCGTAGCAGCACGTCAGTGAAGACGCGGTCAGGCGCTGGCTAACGCCTTCAGTCCCCGCTCCAGATCCGCCTTGAGATCCTTCACGGACTCCAGACCGATGGCCAGACGAATCAGGTTTTCGGTGACCCCGGCACGACGCTTCTCTTCCTCGGCCACACGGCCGTGGGTAGTCGATGCCGGATGAGTCACCGTGGTCTTCACATCTCCCAGATTCGCGGTGATGGAAATCAGGCGGGTGGCGTCAATAAAGCGCCATGCAGCCTGACGATCACGGTTACCCGCCGCGTCTTCCACTTCGATTGACATGACCGCACCGTAGGCAGACTGTTGCTTACCGGCCAGCTCGTGCTGCGGATGAGAGCTGAGCCCTGCGTAGTGCACCTTGACGATACCCGGCTGGGATTCCAGCCACTGGGCCAGCTCCAGGGTCCGGGCACTTTGTGCCTCCATACGCAGGCTCAGTGTCTCCAGCCCTTTCAGGAAAACCCAGGCATTGAAGGGGCTCATGCAGGCACCCGCAGAGCGGACAAAGCCGAGCACATCATCCATCTGCGGTTTGGGACCAACCACCGCGCCGCCCAGACAGCGGCCCTGCCCGTCCAGGTACTTGGTGGCACTGTGAATGATGATGTCCGCCCCCATCTCGATGGGCTTTTGCAATGCCGGCGTACAGAAACAGTTATCCACCACCAACAAGGCGTCATTGTCATGGGCCAGCTTGGCCAATGCAGCAATGTCACCAATTTCGGAAAGCGGATTGGAAGGTGTTTCCAGGAAAAGGATCTTTGTCTCCGGACGAATCGCCGCTTCCCACGCAGACAGATCCTTGAGATCCACCATGGTGGTTTCGATGCCGAATTTCTTCAGGTAACGGTCAAAGATCACGTTGGTGGTACCAAACACACTGCGAGAGCTGACCACGTGATCACCGGGGGCCAACAGTGAAAAGAAAGTACCACTGATGGCGGCCATGCCGGAGGCAAACGCCACGCAGGCTTCACCACCCTCCAGTGCCGCCAGACGCTGCTCAAAGGCCCGTACGGTGGGGTTGGTAAAACGGGAGTAGATATTCCCTGGCTCTTCCCCCCCGAAGCGGGCTGCCGCCTGGGCGGCACTTTCATAAACGAAACTGGATGTCAGGAAAATTGGATCCGAATGGGCCATCTCATCCGTACGCAATTGCGCAGTACGAATGGCCAGGGTTTCCACATCAAACTCGTTCGGATCCAGTTCCGTCATTAGTACGCCTCATGCTTCACGCAACACGCCACAACGCGTCAAAACGCCTGTAATGGTAGCACCGCACTGCCCGCTAACCTCACCTCTCCGCTGAATCGCGGCGAGAACACAACAACCAGATTAAAGCCCTGTCGCGTTGTTGCGTGAAGCGTGGTGCCTGTTGCGTTAGTTAGTATTATGCAGATCAATAATTTCGTTATCGGCCAGGGCCTGCTTTTTCTCGCTGGATCCCTTGGCGTCATCGTTGCGACGGGCTTCCAGTTCGGCCAGATAATCCACCGTGATATTGCCTGCCAGATACTCCCCATTGAACACGGAACAATCGAAAGACTCCACCTCCGGGTTTCCTTCACGGCAGGTGTCCACCAGATCTTCAAGATCCTGGTAGATCAGGCGATCGGCGCCAATCAACTGACAGATTTCATCGGTAGTGCGATCGTGGGCGATCAGCTCCTTGGCCGCCGGCATATCGATGCCGTAGACGTTGGGGTATTTCACCGCCGGTGCGGCAGAAGCAAAGTACACGTTACGTGCCCCGGCTTCGCGGGCCATCTGGATAATCTCGTTACAGGTGGTACCACGGACGATGGAATCATCCACCAGCAGCACATTCTTGCCCTGGAATTCCAGCTCAATGGGGTTCAGTTTCTGGCGCACGGATTTCTTGCGCTGCTGCTGGCCCGGCATGATAAAGGTCCGGCCGATATAGCGGTTCTTGATGAAACCCTCGCGGAATTTAACACCCAGATGATTGGCCATCTGCAGTGCAGAGGTGCGGCTGGTGTCCGGGATCGGGATGACCACATCAATATCGTGATCTGGCCACTCACGCTCCACTTTTTCCGCCAGCTTTTCACCCATGCGCAGGCGAGCCTTGTAAACGGAAATGCCATCGATGATGGAGTCCGGACGAGCCAGATAAACCTGCTCGAAAATACATGGATGCAGGCTTGGGGTTTCCGCACACTGTCGAGTGCACATTTCCCCTTCGGCAGTGATATAGATGGCCTCCCCCGGTTCCAGATCACGAACCAGATGAAAACCCAGCGAAGACAGTGCAACGGACTCCGAGGACACCATGTACTCAGGACCCTGCGGGGTATCCTTGCGGCCGAAACAGATCGGACGAATGCCATGGGGATCGCGGAAAGCCAGGATCCCATAACCGGTAATCATGGCGACCACTGCATAAGCCCCTTCCACACGTTTGTGGACGGCCGCTACCGCGTCAAAAATATCCGCAGGCTCCGGTTGCAGCTTGCCACGGCGCTGCAGTTCATGGGCAAACACGTTCAACAGCACTTCGGAATCGGAATTGGTATTGATGTGGCGCAGGTCAGCCCGGAAGATGTGCTCGGCCAGCTCCTCAGCGTTGGTCAGATTACCGTTGTGGGCAAGGGTAATCCCGTACGGGGAGTTCACGTAAAATGGCTGGGCTTCCGCGGAGCTTGAGCTGCCTGCGGTGGGATAACGCACATGGCCAATACCCATGTTCCCTACCAGGCGGCGCATATGACGAGTGCGGAAAACATCACGCACCATGCCATTGTCCTTGCGCAGATACAGTCGGTCTCCATCACAGGTCACGATACCTGCTGCGTCCTGTCCGCGATGCTGCAGAACGGTCAGTGCATCGTAGATGCCCTGATTCACATAGCTATGGCCGACAATGCCCACAATGCCGCACATGGTTTTTTCCTCTAGCTGCCGCTTACATTCATAACGAGGGCGAGAAGACTCTCGCCCATTTCCCGGGTCCAGGTTTCCAGCATCACCAGATGTGGAACCAGGGTGGATTCCTGCCACCACTGGTCGTCAGCAAAGACCTGACGACCAAGGGCAACCAGCACTACCATAAGCAAGATACCGCGCAGGGCACCAAACACCATTCCCAACAGACGATCGGTACTGCTGAGTCCCGTCACCCGGATCAGTTCACCCAACAAATGACTGATCAGCGCCCCTACTACCAGGGTCAGGGCAAACAGGGAACCAAAGGCAACAATAAAGCGCAGACTCGGGGTGGATATCTGGTTTTCCAGCAGCAACTCAAAGGCCGGACTGAACAGGCGCGCGATGATAAAGGCCGCCACCCAGGTGAGCAATGAAAAGGCTTCGCGGGTGAAGCCCCGGCGCACGCTCAACAGTGCTGAAATTGCAATTACGACCAGAATGATGCCGTCAGCCAGATTCATCAAAAACGTGCTCTTGCGGGCAAAGTGCGCTTGAGTGGATGGCAACGGCCTGGTGTGATGCCCACATCAGGACCGTGTGAATTCAGAACGGCGGAGTTTAACAGAGGCGGACCGGCTATGCATGCCGAAACCGCCATTCAGGGTGCGTAGATTCGGACCAGGCCATCCAGATTGAAACGGGAATCGTTCGCGAGCCGCTGGCGGGTCTGCTCGGCATCTTCCTTGCGGATTTCCGGGCCTACCATGACCCGGTGGTAGAGGTTGCCGTCACGGGAATCCGTCTCCATATAGGCCCGGAACCCCGCCTCCTTGAGGCGAACAAGCAACGCGTTGGCACTGTCCTGCTGAGTGAAGCTGCCAACCTGTACCACAAAACCGGCCAGCACCGGATCATCCCCGGCCGACAACGCCGGAGGGGGCGGCGTGGTGAGGGTTTCCAGCACCTGCTCCTTGCCATCGGCAGGAGGAGCTGCGGGGGGATTACCGGGTTGCCCGGCAGCAGCCACGATCTCGTTACGGTCGCTCTGCATGCGCTCTGCAGCAGCCGCTTCCACCTCTTCAGAGACCACCGGCTCCACCACCACCGGCTGGTAGTCCGGCGCCGGAGGAATCTCCATATTGAGGGCGGTACGAATCTGCGCCGGGGTACGGAACACCAATGGCGATAGAATCGCTGCCAGTATCAGCAACAGAACGGCGCCAATCAGGCGCTGTCGAATCTGCTTATTCACTCTGCCCTTCCTTCGTCACCTGCCAGGCTTCAGCAACCGTATAGAACGACCCGAAGACTACCACCTGATCGCCGGGATTGGCAGCGGCCAGTGCACAGGACAAGGCTTCAGCCACAGAGTCACAAACCTGTTGTGACTCACCTGCCGGCAACACGGCTGTCAGTTGTGCCACCGTAGCCGCACGAGGCATGGCCGGCGCGCACAGGAACCACCGGCTTTGCTCCCCGCAAAAACAGGCTGCCACCTCCGCCAGAGGCTTGTCAGCCATCATCCCGAACACCAGATGGCGCTGCCCCCGACATTCAGGCAACAAGGTGCGAAACCGGGACACCGCCGGCAGGTTGTGGCCCACATCAAACCAGCAATCCACTCCCTGCAGGAGACGGTACTCACAGCGCCCCATCAGAGACAATGAGCCGGCCGCGTCAACGGCCGCCTGGGTCACACTCACACCGGCCAGTTTCAACGCCTGACAGGCGGTGGCAAGGTTATCCGCGCCCAGCACCACGTGTTCGGGGCAGCGCAGTTGCTCACCGTCGGCAAATGCCAGTACCCCCTCCCCGGCCTGCACCGCGAATTCCCGCCCGGCAAGGAAGCCGTTTGCCTGATAGTCCCTGACCAGCTCACTCAGGTTTTCCGGCCAATCCTGCTCTCCGTAGACCAGAGGACGCCCGGGGCGGGCAATACCGCACTTTTCAGCACAGATGGCTTCCCGGGTATCCCCCAGCCAGTCCTGATGATCCAGCCCTACGGACGTCACCACCGCCACATCCGGATCCACCACATTGACCGCATCAAGACGCCCTCCCAGTCCGACTTCCAGTAGTACCAGGTCGGCATCACTGCCAGCAAACAACCACAGCGCCGCCAGAGTGGTGAACTCGAAATAGGTCAGCGCCACCTCACCGCGGGCCTGTTCTACCTGCTCGAAGGCGGCACAAAGCTGTGCATCGCTGGCCAGGCCGTCCGGCAGCATCACGCGCTCATTGAAATCAATCAGATGGGGAGAGGTATACAGACAGACCCGGTGGCCCGCGTCACGAGCCAGGGCTGTCATCAGGCGAAGGGTAGAACCTTTACCATTGGTGCCAGCCACAGTAATGACCGGCACTGACAGCGTTTCCACGGCGAGACGCCCGGCAACGGCACGCAGACGGTCGAGACCCAATTCGATCTCGGCCGGATGCATGCCTTCAATGCGGGCGAGCCAGTCGGCAAGAGATGCCGGTGTATCAGTCGGCCTCATTCACTTCCAGTGGCCAGGCCAGCATGTTGGCGAGCACCCGGTGCAGGGTATCGCGCATGTCATGGCGGCTGACGATCATATCGATGGCACCGTGCTCCAGCAGGAACTCACTGCGCTGGAAACCTTCCGGCAGCTTCTGACGCACGGTCTGCTCAATCACACGCGGACCGGCAAAGCCGATCAGGGCATTGGGCTCAGCCACGTTCACATCACCCAGCATGGCCAGGGAGGCAGAAACACCACCATAGACCGGATCGGTGAGCACAGAAATGAACGGCAGCCCCGCCTGGCGCATCTTTTCCAGCGCTGCGGAGGTTTTGGCCATCTGCATCAGGGAGAACAGGGCTTCCTGCATCCGCGCACCACCACTGGCAGCGAAACAGATCAGTGGCAGCTTGTGCTCCAGACAGACGTTGACGGCACGCACGAAACGCTCGCCCACCACGGAGCCCATGGAGCCACCCATGAAGTTGAATTCAAAGGCAACAGCGACAACGCCCTCGCCCTTGAGCTTGCCCTTCATGGCGATCAGCGCATCGCTTTCCTCGGTGCTCTTCTGGGCCGCCACAAGGCGATCCTTGTACTTCTTGGAATCCTTGAACTTGAGACGATCCACTGGTGCCAGCTGGCTGCCGATCTCGGTCAGGGAGCCTTCATCAAGGAACATCTTGAGGCGCTTGCGCGCGCCGATGCGCATGTGATGATCGCATTTCGGACAGACGTCCAGGTTGCGATCCAGCTCCGGCTTGTACATGACCCCGTCGCAACGCGGACACTTGCGCCACAGACCCTCAGGAATATTGGTCTTGCGGGTTTCCTGGGGGCGCCTTACGGCGGGTAGGATTTTCTCCAGCCAGTTGCTGCTGCTCATGCAAAGGTCCTTACGTGTCCATGGCGTTGCGCATGGCGGACAGAATGTCGCTGATGGCCTGATTGATGGCGGCAGGGTCGTCCTGATGCTCCTTTACCTGGTTCACCAGAGCACTACCAACCACGACGCCATCTGCCACTCGACTGACCGCCTGTGCAGATTCAGCGTCTTTGATACCAAAGCCAACGCCAATGGGCAATTTGGCAAGTTTGCGAATTGTTTCAACGCGCCCTGCCACCTCGTCCACATTGAGGGTCGCCGAGCCGGTTACCCCCTTCAGGGAAACGTAGTAGAGGTACCCGGAACCGGCTTCACCAATCAGCTTGATACGCTCATCGGAGGTGGTCGGAGCAACGAGGAAGATCAGATCCAGACCAGCCTCATCCATCACCGGTTTCACCTCCAGCGCTTCTTCCGGGGGTAGATCCACCAGCAGCACCCCGTCCACGCCCGCCTCGGCAGCCGACTTGGCAAAGGTCTCGTAGCCCATCACCTCAACCGGGTTGAGGTAACCCATCAAAACCACCGGCGTGTCGTTGTTGGTTGTGCGGAACTCGCGGACCATGGCCAGCACATCCCGGGTGGACGTGCCGTGGGCCAGGGCACGCTCGCAAGCCAGCTGGATCACCGGGCCATCGGCCATGGGATCGGAAAACGGCACCCCCAGCTCGATAATATCAGCCCCGGCCTCAACCATGGCGTGCATCAGCGGCACGGTGACTTCCTTGCTGGAATCCCCGGCCGTGACATAGGGAATCAGCGCCTTGCGATTTTTTTCTGACAGGCTGGCAAAACAGCTTTCGATACGGCTCATTAACGATAACTCCTTAAAACTCGATACCGTCAATGGCGGCAACAGTCAGAATGTCCTTGTCACCACGACCGGACAGGTTCACCACGATGTTCTGTTCCGGGCTCATGGTCTGCGCCAGCTTGCGGGCGTAGGCCAGCGCATGGGAAGACTCCAGTGCAGGCATGATCCCTTCTACCTGGGTCAGTTCCCGGAAGGCCGCCAGGGCTTCGGTGTCATCCGCAGCTACGTACTGCACGCGACCCACATCCTTCAACCAGGCATGTTCAGGGCCAACACCCGGGTAATCCAGACCCGCTGACACCGAATGGGTCTCGATGATCTGGCCATTGTCATCTTCCATCAGGTAGGTGCGGTTACCGTGCAGCACACCCGGGCGCCCGGCAGAGAGCGGCGCCGCGTGTCGACCGGTCTCAATGCCATCGCCCGCCGCTTCCACACCGTACATGGCCACGGACTCGTCGTTCAGGAACGGGTGGAACAGGCCGATGGCGTTGGAACCGCCGCCGACACAGGCCACCAGCGCATCCGGCAACTGGCCGGCCTGCTTGAGGCTCTGTTCGCGGGCTTCACGGCCAATGATGCACTGGAAGTCGCGCACAAGCAGCGGATAAGGATGCGGCCCTGCCACGGTACCAATGATGTAGAAGGTATCATCCACGTTGGTCACCCAATCGCGCATGGCTTCGTTCATGGCATCTTTCAGGGTTTTTGACCCGGAGGTGACCGGAATCACTTCGGCACCCAGCAGCTTCATGCGATACACGTTGAGCTTCTGGCGCTCCACATCCTCCGCACCCATGTAGACCTGGCACTTCAGGCCAAGACGTGCAGCCACCGTGGCGGTAGCCACACCGTGCTGTCCTGCCCCGGTTTCTGCAATTACTCGAGGCTTGCCCATGTGCTTGGCCAGCAACGCCTGACCAATGGTGTTGTTCACCTTGTGGGCACCGGTATGGTTGAGATCTTCTCGCTTGAGCCAGATCTTTGCGCCGCCGAGCTGCTTCGACCATCGTTCCGCCAGATACAGGGGGGACGGGCGACCCACATAATGCGCCAGGTCGTAATCGAAATCCGCACGAAACTGCGGATCATCCTTGAGACGCTCATACATGGCCTTGAGATCGTCCAGAGCCCCCATCAGGGTCTCCGAAACAAAACAGCCACCGAACTGGCCAAAATGGCCGCGTGCGTCAGGAAAAGCAGAAAAATCAGGGCGTTCAGACACCAGCTACTCCTCGTTTTTTGACACTGTTGATAAAGGCGCGGACTTTGGAGGCATCCTTGATCCCCCCCTGGCGACCCTGAACCGTATCCAGTTCAACACCACCACTCACATCCACTGCCCAGGGCCGCACCTGTGTCACGGCATCGGCCACATTGCCCGGGTGCAGGCCACCTGCCAGCACCAGCGGCAAGGACAGGTCATCAGGCAACCTGTCCCAGTTAAAGGTTTCCCCGGTACCACCAGGAACACCGGGAACATAGCTATCCACCAGCAACCCGGCGGCTTCATGGTAGTCACGGGCACATTGATGCAGATCCACATCTGCCTTCATGCGCACCGCCTTCATCCAGGGGCGGCCGTGCCCCATACACTGCTCCGGGGTCTCGTCACCATGGAACTGGAGAAGATCCAGCGGCACGCTGTCCAGCACGCCGGCGATCTCATTGCGATCTGCATTGACGAACAATCCCACCGTGGTCACGAAAGGCGGCAGACTGCGACAGATTTCAGCAGCCTGTCGAACGCTGACCGCGCGCGGGCTGGGAGGATAAAAGACAAGTCCGATAGCGTCGGCGCCGGCTCGTGCAGCAGCAAGCGCATCCTCAACCCGGGTAATACCACAAATTTTGACCCGAGGAATCGTCTTGAGGGTCTGCTGACGGTGCATTGTTGCCTCTGAAACTGTCGATAAGATACTGACTGAAAGCGGTTTACGGTATGGGGTCGTGCCAGTTACCTGCTTCGCCTCAAGCCGCTACCCATCGGGCACCTTGAAACCCGCAGGCTCCGAAACAGGCGCTGTAGTGTAGCAAATCCCAGCCGCTAGCGGGCTAATTATGCTGAACCGAATGTATCCAGTTGATCCGGGAGCCACAATGGGCCCAGCGGCTCTTTCGGCAAGGCGAATTCTTCCGGGTATTCAATCTCTACCAGATAGAGACCGTAGGGATGCGCCGTCGCCGCGGCTTGACGGCGATCTCTTGCCGCAAGCACCTCACCCGCCCACTGCGGCGGTTTCTTGCCAGCCCCCACCGCCATCAGCACACCAGCCATATTACGCACCATATGCATCAAGAAGGCGTTAGCATGGGCCTCGAGCACAATGACCTTGCCATGTTCGTACAGCCTGAGACTGTGCAGGGTCTTGTGAGGCGACTTCGCCTGACAATGCACACTGCGGTAAGAGGTAAAGTCATGGCTGCCCTCCAGATACGTCGCGGCAGCACGCATGGCCTCGATGTCGAGAGGGCGATGATTCCAGGTCACCTGGTTTCGATACAGGGCCGGTGGCCGGGAATGGTTATAAATCACGTAACGGTATCGTCGGCTGACCGCCGAAAAGCGGGCGTGAAAATCCTCACTCACCGGGGTCGCCCAGCGAATGGTGATGTCATAGGGAAGATTGGTATTGCCTCCCATGATCCAGCTCTTCATCTCCCGTGGAGCATCGGAATCAAAATGCACCACCTGACCGGTACCATGGACTCCCGCATCCGTGCGCCCGGCACAGACAACCGCAACCGGATGATTGGCCACTTTGGAGAGAGCCTCTTCCAGGCATTCCTGCACCGTTCGAACCCCGGGCTGCTGGGTCTGCCAGCCGCGAAAATCCGTGCCATCGTACTCGATACCCAGCGCAATTCTTGCCATCTCAACCTCATCGCTACAGACAGTTGCCAGCCCTGTTGACCCCGGCAGCGGTGTCTTCAGCCGCGCAATGTAGCCTTGTCAGAATAAAAACGAAAGGTCACAGCGCCCGGGTACCCTGCCCCGCTAAGGCCAATGCCCTGTGAAAACATCCTCGCCAGCGAGTTCAGCCGGCAACCGCCGCCTCTCGCTTGCAGGCAAGCTCCCACAGTTCGCTCCCGGTTTTGCCTTTCGCGTGTTGCATGCTGCGTGAAGCCTGTTGCCGCCAGGCGGTGGCCACAAAAAAAAGGGCGTTACCGAGGTAACGCCCTTTTTTGTGGCCACTCTGCGGCCGGGAAGGCGGTGTTAGCCCACCTGCCCCATCAGCTCGCGGGCTTCTGCCTGCTGCTGGTCGTTACCTTCGGAGATCACTTCGTTGAGGATATCCTTGGCGCCCTCTGCGTCACCCATGTCGATGTAGGCCTTGGCCAGATCGAGCTTGGTGGCGTTTTCATCGGTCTCGCCCAGGAAATCGAAGTCGTCTTCGTCGGACAGCAGGTCGGCGCCGGCCGATGCAGGAGCTGCAGCGGTTTCCGGTTCAGCCGGCACTTCCGCTGCTTGCGCTGGCGCAGCATCAAGATCCAGTGAGAGACCGTCATCAGTGGCGGCATCGTCACCCATCAGAGAATCCAGATCCAGGGTGTCGTCGTTGCTCTCTTCCAGATCTGCAGTCTCGGCAGTGGCAGTACCGGCATCGTCAAGCTCAAGCTCGAGATCCAGGTCGTCATCTCCTACCAGATCTTCAAGCGAAGCTTCTTCGCTGGCCGGGGCTGCCTTTTCTTCTTCCGGTTCTTCCAGATTGAACGAGGTAATGTCATCGAGAGAATCACTGGTTGAAGAGGCTTCCAGGGACTTCTCTGCTTCGTCCAGCTCAAGATCCAGATCAGTAAAGGTGTCGTCACTGGCAGACTCTGCAGGGGCGGCAGCGTCACTGTCGGTATCCAGATCCAGATCATCCAGGGACAAATCCAGCTCATCATCGGAAGCGGCAGCGCTGCTGCTGTCCTCACCCACGCCACTGAACTCATCGCTCATGTCACTGAGGTCAAGATCACCGTAGCTGGTGTCGCTGTCATCCAGGGTGGCACTGCTCACATCGTCCAGATTGAGAACCGGAGAGGCCCCCAGGGACTGGCGATCAGCATCAGACATTTCATTGTCTTCTGCCGGCGTGTCATCCAGGGAAAGATCGGCACTGCCATCCTCTTCGTCTTCGTCCAGGATCAGGGTCTCATCCCCGCTCAGCTCATCGCTGCCATCCAGATCAAAGTCGAAGTCACCCAATTCATCAGCCACAGAACCGCGGCTTTCTTCCTGTGCAGACTCTTCATCTGCACCGCTATCCAGTTCCATGGTCGGAACTTCAGGCTCTTCCATTTCAGAAGACAGACCCATTTCCAGATCATCCAGGGACAGCTCGTCGTCATCGGATGAAGCAGCCACCTCCGGCACATCCCCACCCAGGCGGGCAATCGCTTCATCAACTGCCGGAGACACGCCGGCAAAGGCCGTTACCTGCTGATCGAAACCATCTTCATCGTTGGTTTCCTTGAGCAGTTCAAGCAGACGAACCTTCAGGTCATCACGCTCGGGATGCTTGTTGATTTCATTACGGAGAAAGTCTACCGCCTGCGGATAACGACCATAGGCCACATAGACTTCCACATCTTCCATGGGATCCAGGTTGCTGTCCTGTGGAGTATGACCGTCATCATCACTCTCCCCAGCTTCAGCCGCTACCGCACCGGCATCATCGTCTTCCAGATGCAGGCCGAAGTCGTCCTGATTCTCTTCATCGAATTCGTCGAACAGGGAACCATCATCCTCGGGCTCCTCATCCTGCTTCTTGCGTCGCAGCAGCAGGAATACCAGCAACAGGATCGCCAGTGCACCCAAAGCGATGTAAAGCAGGTTTTCCATCAACAGCTCGACAATGCCGGCCTGAGGCTGAGGAGCAGGCTGGGCCGGAGCCGGCTGGGGCTTGGCCACTTCCGGCGCCTTGGTCACGGCAGCCGCTTCCGGCTTGGCAGCCACAGGCTCTTCCGCGTCGGCAACAACGTCGTCACCGGTCACTTCACCGGCACCATCCACAATAGCGTCTTCAGCAACAGGCTCATCGCCTTCTACGGCAGCCTCTTCCGCCGGTTGCTCGCCATCGACAACCTCTTCCGCTGCACTGTCGGCAACATCCCCTGCTGCGTCTTCCGCCGGCGCCTCAGTGGCAGCCACTTCTTCCACCGGCTGGGTCAGCGGATCATCCGCCGGGGCCTCAACGCCCTGGGCTTCACGCAGCTTGCGCAGCTCTTCCTGCAGTTGGCTGATCTGGTCGTTACGCAGCTGCAGCAGCTGTTCGCTGGTCTCGCTCTGGGATTCCAGGTCCTGCAGGCGAGATTTCAGTTCCGCATTCTCGCGATCAAGCCGATCGAGATTTTCATCACGAATGGCCAGCTCGTTTTCCAGTACTGCAGTATTGGCTGAACCCTGCTCTGCAGAGCCGGTGCTATCGCCATCAGCAACACTGTCAGTGGATTCTGGTGAAACCAGTTTCACCTGACCGGTTTCCGGCCCCATATCCTCGTCACCGGCATCAGCTACTTCACGGGAACCGTCCAGCTGGGCACGCTGCTGAGGCGCAATCTGAATGCCACGCTCTTCGAGCATGTCACGCCACTTGCGATTCTGGTCCGCCACTTCTACCAGGGCGTTACGGGTGGAAACGGAGCGCACTTCCTGCTCGTTGGGAATGCGCAACACCGTACCTTCACGCACCAGATTCACGTTGTTGTCGATGAAGGCATCCGGGTTCATGTCCTGAATCGCCACCAGCATCTGCTGGACAGACACACTGTCAGCGGGGCGGGTATTCAGGGCAACACGCCACATGGTGTCGGAAGCCTTGACGGTGTAAGTCTCGCGGGCACCGCCAGTGCTCATGGGTGAGCTGGTTGCGACGCTCTCAGCCGGGGCAGCTTCCACCGGAGCCGGGGCGGGAGCCGGGGCCGGTTCGGGAGCGACAGAGGGCTGAGTGCGGGTTACCGGCGCTGGGGCACGGGTAATGGCAGGCACAGAGGTGGTTGCGCTGTCGGAGAAGCTGGGCGGGTCCAGCAGTACCGTGTACTCGCGCATCAGGCGGCCGGTGGGCCACAGAAATTCAACCAGAAAGTTCAGGTAGGGTTCGCGAACCGGCTGGTCGGTGGTGACATACAAGACAGCATTGTCACCCCCGGTCAATTCGACGGAGAACTCCAGACGATTGAGAAAATAGCTGCGCTCTACACCCGCAGCATCAAATTCTGACTGCGGAGCCAGATTGACCAGAATTTCCTCGGCAGACAGGTCACCCACTTCGTGCAGGGACACCTCCATCTCCAGAGGCTGGTTCAGGTAGGAGTTAAGTTCGTAATCCCCAACCCCAAGCGCCACCGCCATGGCAGGCGTCATCATCGCCAGTGCGGTAAAGCCAAACCCAAGTTTTCGCAGCATGGTCGAACCCTTTATTTATTATGTTTCCCGCGCTCTGCCCCTTCCTCCGGGAGCTTCCGGACAGCCCCCAGGCGGCAAGCAGTTCCATGACACTATTCCCTAATTCTGCCCCCGGTTGGAAGCAAAACCTAGAAACCGCGTCACATAATGTCAGTAAGTATCCATTACAGATAGTCTTTTAGCAACTTCTCAACAATCATGACCGCGTTCAGGGCAGCTCCCCATCGGACATTGTCAGCGACGCTAAAATAGCTTAATGCGCCAGTGCCTTCCATATCTTCACGGATTCTTGATACCCGGACTGTGGGCTCGCCTTCCACCATCGCTACCGGCGACATGGCCTGGGGGTCTTCATTTTCCTGCATATCCAGGTCTGGCTGCCCCTCCAGCACCGTTATCGCCTGGCCGGCAGACAGGGGCTGAACTGCCCTCACGGTGACACTCTGGCCATGACCGTAGAACACCGGCACCCGCACCATGGTGGCCAGAACCGAGAGGGGCTGGCCGGCCAGAACCCGGCGGGACTCCAGCACCAGCTTGAGCTCTTCACTGGTATAGCCATTTTCCTGAATCTGACCACTGACCGGCAGAGCATTGAAGGCGATCTGGGCGCGAGCATCCTCGCTTGGCGTCATGCCATTGAGCAATCTCACGCTCTGTTGAGCCAACTGGTCTACCCCGCTGCGCCCAGTAGCCGACGCAGCCTGAAGCTGGGTCACCACCACTTCCTGGACCGGCGCCAGATCATTGAGTGGCTTGAGCACCCTTAACAACTGCACGGTGCTGGCATCGGCACAGGCCACCATATTGGTTTCCCGGGCCTGAGCAAGCAGCTCGTCATTTACCCCTGCCACAATCAGCGGTACGGCATCGTCGTACCGGTAGGCCGGTGACAGATCCACCACCAGGGCACCGGCTTCCGCTGCCAGCGGCGCCAACGCCTGACTGGTGGGCGCACCGGCTGCAAATATCGCCACTTCCACACGGGAGAAATCAAACTGATCCGCTTCTCCCACAGTCAGTGAGCGGCCGCCAAAGGTCACCCGGGAACCAGCGCTATTGGCAGACGCCAACACATGGAGCTCTCCCACCGGAACCTCTCGCTCGGCCAGTAGCTTGATAATGGCTTCGCCCACCAGGCCAGTGGCGCCCACGACGGCCAGATTGATTGTACGCATCTCTTACCTCTTCCCGGCCGACACACTCTGCCTGTCACCACTGATACGGGATGACGGGCTGGCGCCCTGCCCCTGATTGTTACTCGTCCAGAAACACAAACGCGGGTAAGGCCGTGCAAAGACAAGGCCAAACCCGCGCTTTCGGCTTCTTTCAACCGCTGAGTGTTAACGCTCCAGCAGGATTCGCAGCATCCGACGCAGCGGCTCAGCGGCACCCCACAGCAGCTGATCACCTACGGTGAAGGCATTGAGGAAATCATTGCCCATGTTGAGCTTGCGCAGACGCCCTACCGGAATCCCCAGGGTGCCAGTCACCGCCGTGGGGGTGAGGTCACGCAGGGTGTCTTCCTTGTTGTTGGGCACCACTTTCACCCAGTCGTTGGAGCGGGCAATGATGTCGTTGACCTCGTCCATGGGCACGTCTTTGGTCAGCTTCACGGTCAGCGCCTGGGCGTGACAACGCATCGCACCGATACGCACGCAGGTGCCATCCAGAGCGATCGGGTTGGCGGAACGCCCCAGGATCTTGTTGGTTTCGGCCTGGGCTTTCCACTCTTCCTTGCTCTGCCCGTTCTCCATTTCCTTGTCGATCCAGGGCAACAGGGAACCGGCCAGGGAGTGGCCGAAATTGGCGGTGGGCAGCTCACTGCTGCGCATGGTCGCCGCTACCTGACGATCAATATCCAGGATAGCACTGGCCGGGTCCGCCAGTTTGTCAGCCACATCACCATGAATCTTGCCCATTTGCGCAATCAGCTCACGCATGTTCTGGGCACCGGCACCGGAAGCCGCCTGATAGGTCTGAGAGCTGGCCCACTCCACCAGACCTTCGTTAAACAGGCCACCCAGCGCCATCAGCATCAGGCTGACGGTGCAGTTACCGCCCACATAATCCTTCACGCCGCTGTCGAGGGCCTGATCGATCACCTGACGGTTGACCGGATCCAGCACGATGACGCTATTGTCAGCCATACGCAGCGCAGAGGCGGCATCAATCCAGTAGCCATCCCAGCCCGCTTCGCGCAGCTTGGGGTACACTTCATTGGTGTAGTCGCCACCCTGACAGGTCACGATCACATCCAGACCTTTCAGTTCATTAATACTCTTGGCATCACCCAGGGCAGGAATATCCTTGCCCACATCCGGGCCAGCCTGACCGACCTGGGAGGTCGAGAAAAAGACCGGTTCGATATCTGCGAAATCATTTTCGGCAGTCATCCGCTCCATCAGAACAGAACCCACCATGCCACGCCAGCCGACAAAACCGACTTTCTTCATTGGAAACTTGTCTCCTGAAAGGATTGCCCTTTCTATATCAGTGAATAAACGGGAAAACCTGTGCGGTTTGGTTACGCGTTGGCCAGAGCCTCGGCCACGGCGCTACCCATTTCTTCGGTGCTCACTTTGCGAGTGCCCTCGGTATGGATATCCGCTGTACGCAGCCCCTTGTCCAGCACGGATTCCACCGCTGCCTCAATGGCATTAGCCACATCGCCCCGCTCCAGGCTGTATCGCATCAGCATGGCCAGAGACATGATGGTGGCGAGCGGATTGGCAATCCCCTGCCCGGCAATATCCGGGGCGGAGCCGTGACAAGGCTCGTACAGACCCTTGCGGTTCTCATCCAGAGACGCAGAGGGCAGCATTCCGATGGAGCCGGTGAGCATGGCGGCTTCATCGGAGAGAATGTCACCAAACAGGTTGCCGGTGACAATCACATCAAACTGTTTCGGCGCACGCACCAGCTGCATGGCCGCGTTGTCCACATACATGTGCGACAACTCGATTTCCGGGTAATTCTTTGCTTCTTCGGTGACCACTTCCTTCCACAGTTCGGTCACTTCCAGCACGTTGGCCTTGTCCACGGACAGGACGCGTTTGTCACGCTTCATGGCCAGTTCAAAAGCCACCTTGGCGATTCGGCGCATTTCCGACTCGGAATACACATAGGTATTGAAGCCGACCCGCTCGCCATTCTCTTCCTTGATGCCGCGAGGCTGACCAAAATAGATGCCTCCGGTCAGCTCACGCACGATCAGAATATCCAGTCCGGAGACCACTTCCGGCTTGAGACTGGAGGCATCTGCCAACTGCGGGAAGAGGATGGCCGGACGCAGGTTGGCGAACAGACCAAGAGAAGAACGCAGTCGCAGAAGGCCACGCTCGGGACGCTTGTCCCGTTCAATGGTGTCCCACTTGGGACCACCAATAGAGCCGAACAGAATGGCATCTGCGGCACGGGCCTTCTCAAGAGTACTTTCAGGCAGCGGATCATTTTCTGCATCCACCGCCGCGCCGCCCACCAGGGCCTCATCCAGCTCTACATCGAGGCCAAACTTCTCTTTGGCGACGTTCAGCACCTTTACCGCTTCATTGACGATTTCCGGGCCGATACCATCACCGGGCAACACAAGTACCTTGCTCATTGACTGCTTCCTGTTCTACTGCCTGCCCTGACGGGCATTAAAAGTTCTTGGTTTTCAGTACCGCGTCCGGTGCGCTGGTTTCGATCAGCTCGAGGGTATAGTCCTCTGCGCCATCAGCCGCCTTGATACGCAATTCATAGGTACCGTTTTCTACAAAGTTGTAGCGGAATTTGCCAAAGCGAAGAATACCGCCCTGATCTGCAAACACTTCGATGGAGTGCTTGCCCGCTTCCAGCTCGACCGATTCCGCACCGGCCTGCTCGGAGATCCGCTCACCATCCACCTTGAACAGGGAAGCCTTGGCTTCACTGCTGGTGGGCATCTGCCAGCCTGAATCTGCTGCATCATCAGCCGGAACAGACAACTGGTTATCGATACTCAGGGCCGCCAGGCCATCACCGCTGGGCGCATCATACATCCCGGTGGATGCACAACCGGTCAGCACCAGTACCGAACACAACGACAAAACTCTCAACATAACGCCTCCAGGGAGTTTTCTTCTTTTAATAATCCTGGTTTCCGGTTTACTGGAAAATCCAGGGCTCCTGCTCAGCGCGGCGTTCTTCATAGGCGCGAATGCTATCGGCTTCGTTCAACGTCAGACCGATTTCATCCAGACCATTAAGCAAACAATGCTTACGGAACTCATCAATCTCGAATGCCAGCGGCTCACCCGCTTCCGGAATCACCTGCTGGCTATCCAGATCGATGGTAATCCGGAAACCTTCCTTGCCTTCCACCGCCTTGAACAGGCTTTCCACGTTATCTTCCGACAACACAATGGGCAATAACCCATTCTTGAAGCAGTTGTTGTAGAAAATGTCGGCAAAGCTTGGCGCGATGATCGCCCGGAAGCCGAAATCCATCAGCGCCCACGGCGCATGTTCACGGCTGGAGCCGCAACCAAAATTGCGACGCGCCAACAGGATGCTGGCCCCCTGGTAACGGGGTTGATTGAGCACAAACCCTTCATTCAGAGGGCGTTGGCTGTTGTCCTGGCCAGGAAAACCTTCGTCCAGATAGCGCCATTCATCAAACAGATTCGGGCCGAAGCCGGTACGTTTGATGGATTTCAAAAACTGCTTGGGGATGATCTGATCGGTGTCCACATTGGCACGATCAAGCGGCGCAACCAGACCATCGTGACGAACAAACTTTTCCATGATGACTACCTCGTTGCGGCCTCAGGCCGGTTCCAGTTCGCGGATATCGACGAAATGACCCGCTACTGCAGCGGCAGCAGCCATGGCCGGGCTCACCAGGTGAGTACGCCCACCATTCCCCTGACGCCCCTCAAAATTACGGTTGGAAGTAGAGGCACAGTGCTCGCCGGGCTCAAGCCGATCCGGGTTCATGGCCAGACACATGGAACAGCCTGGCTCACGCCATTCGAATCCGGCAGCGACAAAAATCTTGTCCAGACCTTCCTGCTCCGCCTGCTGCTTGACCAGACCGGAACCCGGCACCACCAGTACCTGCTTGACGGAATCTGACTTCTTGCGGCCTTTGGCCACTTCCGCCGCGGCCCGCAGATCTTCGATACGGGAGTTGGTGCAGGAACCGATGAACACGCGATCCACCTTGATATCGGTGACCGGCATGCCCGGCTTCAGGCCCATGTATTCATAGGCACGCTGCATGCCTGAGCGCTTCACTTCATCGCTCTCGGCGGCAGGGTCCGGCAAATTGGCATCCACGGAAATCACCATTTCCGGGCTGGTGCCCCAGGACACCTGCGGACGAATGTCGGCCGCATCAATGGTGATATCTTCATCGAACACCGCATCGTCGTCGGACACCAGACTGCGCCAGTATTCCACCGCCTTGTCCCAGTCAGCGCCCTTGGGAGCGAACGGGCGACCTTTGACGTAGTCGATAGTGACATCATCCACCGCTACCATACCGGCACGGGCGCCCGCCTCGATGGACATGTTGCAGACGGTCATACGGCCTTCCATGGACAGGCTGCGAATGGCAGAACCGGCGAACTCCAGCGCAAAACCGGTGCCACCGGCAGTACCGATGACGCCAATGATATGCAACACCACATCCTTGGCGGTCACGCCGGCACCCAGTTCGCCTTCCACGCTGACACGCATGTTCTTCATCTTCTTGGCCACCAGAGTCTGGGTCGCCAACACATGCTCCACCTCACTGGTACCAATACCGTGAGCCAGACACGCCAGCGCACCATTGGTGGAGGTATGGGAATCACCACACACCACAGTCATACCAGGCACCACGGCGCCCTGTTCCGGCGCCATCACGTGCACGATCCCCTGACGCACATCACCAATGCCGAACTCGGTGATACCAAACTCTTTGGTGTTGTCCTGCAGGGTCTGCACCTGGATGCGGGACGTTTCGTCCTTGATCTCGGCAGCGGATTTGAACGGCGTGGTGGGCACGTTGTGATCAATGGTCGCGACGCTGGCACTGGTGCGCCAAGGCTGCCGCCCCGCCAGACGCAGGCCTTCAAATGCCTGTGGCGATGTCACTTCATGAATGATCTGGCGATCGATGTAGATCAGGGCGGAACCATCCTCACGCTCGGCTACGAGGTGGGCATTCCACAACTTGTCATAGAGAGTTTTGCCGGCCATCTCTTTCTCCCTGGGCCCCATTTGGAGCGCTACTGGCTGAGACCACAAAATGCGCTGGTCTATCACTGGTGAATAATGTAGGGTTCAGCCATCAATAAATCCAATTCATATTTTTCATTTTTAAGATAACCAATTATTATCCCCACCAGAGACGAATCAGGATCACTGGGAATGATAGACACGCCGACTCTCACCGCCTTCATGGCCGTCGCCGAAACCGGCTCCTTCTCTGCCGCAGCCGAGCGCCTTTACATCACCCAGCCGGCCATCAGCAAGCGCATTGCCCTTCTGGAGCAGCAGCTCGACGCTCGCCTGTTTGACCGCGTGGGACGGCAGATCAAGCTTACCGAAGCCGGTAATGCACTGATGCCGCGAGCTCGCCAGGTATTGATGGATGTGGAAGACATGGCCCGGGCGATCCATGATCTGTCGGGAGAGGTGTCCGGCAAGTTGAGAATCGGCACCAGCCACCACATCGGCCTGCACCGCCTGCCACCGGTATTGCGGCAGTTTTCCCGGGACTACCCCAAGGTCACCCTGGATATCCATTTCATCGATTCAGAGGAAGCCTGGGAAGGGGTACTGCATGGGGAGCTGGAGATGGGCGTGGTAACTCTTCCCCCCCAGCCTGACGAACGTCTGCATAGCGAAGTGATCTGGCAGGATCCTCTGGTGTTTATGTGTGCACCGGAACACCCCCTTGCCCGTCAGGAAAACCTGACCCTGGAAGCCCTCACCGGGCACAGCGCCATCCTGCCCTCCCCGGTCACCTTCACCCGTGGGATCGTGGAGCGACTGTTTGATGAACATAACCTGAAGCTGGACATCGCCATGTCCACCAACTATCTGGAAACCATCCACATGATGGTGTCCATCGGCCTGGGCTGGAGCGTACTCCCTGCCACCATGGTGGACCAGGGTGTGGTGCAGTTACCGGTAGATGCCCCCCTGCCCGAGCGCCAGCTGGGGGTCGTTACTCACCCGGCCCGCAGCCAGTCCAATGCCGCCCAGGCATTTCTGCGCGCACTACGCAGCCAGTAACGCCAACCTGAGTGCTGGCTCGCTCGCGAACACCTCGCGGCCTCAGCTCTGTTCAGTCCCGTCAGGACTTGCCCTGAAGTCCTGACGGTTTACGTGTCTCGAGATGCGTCACACACCACCGGATAAACCAGCCTGCGTAGTCAGGACATCATCAGTTTCGGCTCAACCTCTGTCAGGCTGGCGTGGCTGCGTACCTCAATGCGTGGCTTCCGTGCCATGTTGATCAACATTCGGGTACTGTTGGCGGAGCCCGGAAAACTACTGAATCCCATAATCCAGCTACCGAATTCACGGGCATGTTCACTACTGGCAATGGCCGGACGAATGGCCTGTGCCATCAATTCCACCTCATCCGCTGACACCGGCGGCATCATGGCGATGAAACCGTGCCGTGAAAATCTGGCCACCAGACTGTCACCCGAAAATGCTGCAGAGAACGCCGCCGCCGCCGCCTGCACCAGCTGGTTGGCCTGTACCTCCCCCTGCTGACTAAGCAATGTCTGATAATCCTTCAATTCCATGTACACCAGCGAGAAGGGGTCTCCGGAACCCGCCAGCCGCTGCAGCAGGCGTTGGTCAAAGTGATGCCGTGTGGCCAGACCAGACACCTGATCGGCATTGGCTCGCTTTTCCACCCACGCGGCGCGCTGTTCGCGCACGGCTTTCTCACGCTCAATCTCACGAAAATCCTGCAATGCAACGATCAACGCGATGAGCAGGAACACAGCGGAAATCACCGCCATGGGGATACCCATCCAGTCACCGCGCAGCAGATTGGACTGCGGAATGGCAGACTCCGGACTGTAGATGGCTGCCGCCATGCCAGTGTAATGCATGCCGCAGATAGCAGCCCCCATTACCAGGGCAGCCACCGTCTTGGTCATGAACACGTATTGTTCCGGCACCTGGCGCACCGCCCGGCAGATCACCATGGCCGCGCCGGAGGCTCCCACCGCAATAAGAACAGACAACCAGAACAACAGTGGGTCATAGCTGATCTGCGGATGCATCTGCATCGCGTACATGCCACCGTAATGCATGGCACAGATGCCGGCCCCCATGATCAGGGAACTGGCCACGATGCTGCGCGCCTTCACTTCCGGTCGGGTAATGACATAAAGCGCCAGGGTAGACGCCAGCACCGCCGGCACCCAGGACAACAGGGTCAGCCCGGCATTAAAGCTCATCTCCATTTCCATGGGCATGGTGTAGGCACTCATCCCCACAAAGTGCATGGACCAGATGCCGGAGCCGAGACACACCCCACCCATGGCCAGCCAGAATTTTCGTGCCGGTCCCTGAATGACAAACAGACGAGTACCAAAATAGAGCGCAATATAGGAGGCAATTACCGCCACGAAATAAGAAGCAAGAACCAGAACCGGATCGTAACTACCCTGCACGACAAACCCCTCATTGACGTGAAGTCGCGCAAGCTACATTGCCATTACAAATAATAACAATAGGCCTTTGCTATCATGGTGATAGCAAAATGAAGCCCGTTCATTTCACACAAAAATCACGCATATCCTGATTTATCTTGGCAAAAATACTCCCTCACCCGGAAAAGCTCCCGTTCAGGGCAGCCTTGCCACCCGCCCGGCCACCATCAACATGGCCGCACACAGTGACACAAGTGCCGCAGCATAAAACAACTGAATCCCCCACACCGGCCAGAACAGGCCTGACAATCCGGCCCCCGCCGCCCAACCAGCGCCAAAACCCAGACTGGAATAGAGTGCCTGGCCCTGCCCTGCCAGAGCATCACCAAACTGACGATGCACCCAGGCAATGCTGGCAGCATGAAAACTGCCAAAGCTGGCGGCATGCAGACACTGTGCGATCAACAACCAGAACATGTTGCCATCACAGCTGCCAATGATCAGCCAGCGCACCGTGGCAAGCAGAAGGCTGCCGGTGAGGATCCACGGGATCGAGAAACGTCGCATCAACTGGTGCATGACCAGAAACAGACCCACTTCTGCCAGCACCCCCAGTGCCCACAGGGCACCGATGGTCATCTTGCTGAATTCCAGATTTTCAAGATGAATACTGAAGAAGGTGTAATACGGCCCGTGGGACATCTGCATCAGGAACGACGCCACCAGAAACAGATAGACTTCGCGCCGGGCCAACACTGTCCAAATGGAATGATTCTCCCCACGGGGGCTTTCCACACTGGCAGATCCCGATGGCAAGGTCAGGGTGCCCAGCCACAAAAGCCACAGGAAACCACTTAACACCCAGGGCAGCAGTTCCGTGCCCATCTGATCCAGCAGCTCTCCGAGCACCAGCACCGAGACAATGAATCCCACCGACCCCCACAGCCGCACATGACTGTAGCGATGGGACCGATCCCCCAATGACTGCAGTGTCAGCACCTCGAACTGGGCCAGCACCGCATTCCAGAAAAAGCTGAATGCAATCAGCAGGAACGCCATGTTCCAGAAAGTATCGATCCAGAACACCGGCATGAACGCCAGCGCTGCCAGCAGATTGCCGGCACGAATGATGCGCAGCCGCTGACCACTGCGATCAGCCAGCCAACCCCATAAATTGGGGGCACCAATCTTGGTCAGCTGGGGGATGGCCATCAGCGCGCCAATGCCGGCGGCGCTGAAGCCGAGATCTTTCAGATACAGGGACCAGTAAGGCACCAGGGCGCCCAGCAGCCCGAAGTAGAAGAAGTAAAACCCGGAGAGACGCCAGTAATAAGGGAGTGGCGACGCCCTCTCTGTGAGAGGGCGCTCGGTCATGCCTGCCCCGGAATCGGCGGGAAAGGTACATCCACGTCGGCATTCTGGCCGCGATGGCGCAGATAGTGATCCATCAGCACCAGTGCCAGCATGGCTTCGGCGATCGGCGTCGCGCGCACCCCCACACAGGGATCATGACGGCCTTTGGTCACCACCTCGGAGGCTTCGCCCTCAAGGTTGATGCTCTTGCCGGGAATCAGAATGCTGGAGGTGGGCTTGAGCGCCATGGCCACACGAATCGGCTGGCCGGAACTGATGCCGCCGAGTACGCCACCAGAGTGATTGCTGAGGAAGCCCTGCGGGGTCATTTCATCGCGGTGCTGCTCACCACGCTGATTGACGACGTCGAAGCCATCACCGACTTCCACGCCTTTCACGGCATTGATGGACATCATCGCCTTGGCCAGATCCGCATCGATACGGTCAAACACCGGCTCGCCCCACCCCGCCGGTACGCCTTCGGCGAACACCTCCACCCGGGCGCCAATGGAGGAACCGTCCTTGCGCAGGGCGTTGATCAGGCTTTCCAGCTCCGGCACCTTGGCCGCATCCGGAAAAAAGAACGGATTACTATTCACCACGGACCAGTCGAACTGCTCCGCCTTCACTGCGCCAATCTGGGTACAGCCGCCATAGATATGAATGCCGAGTCGGCTTTCCAGGAACTTACGGGCAATGGCACCGGCGGCCACGCGCATGGCCGTTTCGCGGGCAGAGGAACGACCGCCGCCACGGTAATCGCGGAAACCGTATTTCTGGGTGTAGGTGTAATCCGCATGGCCGGGACGGAAGGTACCGGCAATGTTGGAGTAATCCTTGGACTTCTGGTCGGTATTCTCGATCAACAGACCGATGGAGGTGCCAGTGGTCTTGCCCTCAAACACACCGGACAGGATCTTCACCTGATCCGGTTCTCGGCGCTGGGTGGTGTATTTGCTGGTGCCTGGCTTGCGGCGATCCAGTTCCACCTGAAGATCTTCTTCACTGATCTCCAGACCCGGGGGGCAACCATCGACAATGGCACCCAGGGCCAGACCATGACTTTCACCAAAGGTGGTAATGCGAAAACGCTCACCAAAACTGTTGCCGGACATGCGACTCCTCAACCGGTCAGGCTGACCGTATCTACTTTATTCAGACGTCAAACGCGCTGCGATATTCTAGCAGCTGTTGGCGGTTGAGCATGAATACACCATGCCCACCACGCTCGAATTCAAACCAGAAGAATGGCACCTCGGGCCACTCCGCCATCATGGCCTCCATGCTGTTGCCCACTTCCACGATCAGCACCCCGTGCTCGGAGAGGTGGTCCGGCGCATCCCGCAGCAGCCTGCGGGTAAAGTCCAGGCCATCATCACCAGAGGCCAGGGCCAGTTCCGGCTCATGGCGGTATTCTTCTGGCAGGGAAGCCATATCCATGGCATCCACATAGGGAGGATTGGAGACAATCAGGTCATAGGGTCCATTCACAGAATCCAGACCATCAGACTTGAGCGCCTGAACCTGATCTTCCACCCCATGCCGGACAATATTGTCGGCAAACACCGCCAACGCATCATCACTGATGTCACTACCGTCCACCCGCGCATGCTCAAAAGCGTAGGCACAGGCAATAGCAATACAGCCACTGCCGGCACACAGATCCAGCACCGCATGCACCTGGTCGGGATCCACCCAAGGGGTGAAAGACTGCTCAATCAGCTCCGCCAGTGGCGAGCGAGGAATCAGTACGCGCTCATCTACCGTGAACGGCAGGCCGCAGAACCAGGCCTCACCGGTCAAATACGGCACCGGCACACGATCGTTGATGCGACGAATGAGCAGATCCACGTAGGCGCCAGTCTCGCTGGGCAGCAACCGGGCATCGAGAATTCGGGGATCACTGTTCACCGGAAGCGTCAGCACATGCATCAATAACGCCACAGCTTCATCCCAGGGATCATCACTGCCATGGCCGAAAAACACGCCACCGGCACGCAGCCGGGACTCACCAAAACGCAGGCAATCACGCACTGTTTGCAAGGACGCTACCGCTTCATTCTTGATTGCCGATGTGATCAAGGCCACTCTCCAGTCAACAGGCGCTGAAGGTTAGCACAAATTGCTGTATAAAAGCCTGTCCAATGCATGTCAGAGGACCTCATGAGCGCAGCAATCCGGATTTATCAGGAAGACGGCTTTACCATGGTGGACATCAAGGATGGCACCATCGTGGACATGGCTCAGGAGCTGTCAATCTATCGACAGCGGCAGGCCCTTTTCAACCAGCACCCGCAGCACAAGCAGCTGGCCATCTATGTGGGCCGGATTGACGGGCTGGATTTCTCCGCATCCCGCTACGCTTGTGGTGATGATTTTGCTGCCATCACCGAAGCCAAGGCCATGGTGCTGGACAATACGCTGAACCGGACCTTTGCCAACATCATGTTGAAGATGAACCGCCCGGCATTTCCGGTTTACATCTGCGCCAGCCTGCAGCAGGCTCGTCAGCGCCTTAGCCAACACCATAATGCGGAGCATGCTTGAACAACGCCATCTGGTTACTCAAAACCGAGCCTGACGCCTTCAGTCTCCAGGACCTGGAAAACGCCGCAGAACAAACCGCTGGCTGGGACGGAGTACGAAACTACCAGGCCCGCAACCGCCTCCGTGACGACATCCGGCAAGGCGACAGGGTACTGTTTTACCATTCCAGCTGCGCCACTCCCGCCATCGTCGGCGAAGCCCTGGTAACACGCGCAGCCTATCCGGACCCAACCCAGTTTCTTCCCGAGCATCCTGCCTACGACGCTCGCAGCAGCCGGGAAGCGCCCCGCTGGTACCAGGTGGATGTAAGGTTTGTTCGTCATTACCCGAACCCGGTCACACTGAAGCAACTCAAACAGGACCCGGAATTTGCCGACATGGAGCTCATTGTCCGCCCACGCCTGTCGGTACAGAAAGTGACTGACCGGCAATATCAGCTGATCCAGACCCTGTGCCAGCCTATGGATGTTTCTGCATAGTGCACAGGGCGCACCAACACTGAATTTCGCACCAAAAAAGAACAAATCCTCCTACGAAAGAACTATCAAGGCCCACAAAAGCGGGCCTTTTGTTTTTGGCACAAGCGTTGCAATCCCCCAACTCGTCCCTCACCAAACGAATTGGATTCACTCCATGAAACTGCATCGCTTACATACCGTTGCATTGCTCGCCCTGCCTGGCTTTGCCCACGCAGACACCCTCACCGCCACCGATACCGTCTGGATTGCCATAGCAGCCGCTCTGGTGTTCTTCATGCAAGCGGGGTTCGCCTTGCTGGAGAGCGGCCTTAGCCGCGCCAAGAATGCCCTGAATGTGGTCATGAAAAATTACATGGACCTCTGCGTCGGTACCCTGGTGTTCTGGGCTGTAGGGTTCGGTCTGATGTTTGGTACCAGCCCATCCGGCTGGTTTGGTGAAGACCAGTTCCTGCTCAGCCAGGCGGACCACAGCACCTGGGCCATGCTCATGTTCCAGATCATGTTTGCCGCTACCGCCGCCACTATTGCATCAGGCGCCATGGCTGAACGGACCCGCTATGCCGGCTACCTGTGTGGCGCCATTGTCATTACCGGGGTGATCTACCCGCTCTACGGGAACTGGGCCTGGAACAGTAACGGCTGGCTGGCGCAGCTGGGCTTTATCGATTTTGCCGGTTCTACCGTGGTTCACAGCATTGGCGGCTGGTGTGCCCTTGCCGGCATCATGGTGGTCGGCCCCCGTCTTGGCCGCTTCGACAAACAGGGCAAACCGCGCCCGATTCCCGGCCACAACCTCTCGTATGTGGCACTGGGGGGCTTCATTCTCTGGTTCGGATGGTTTGGCTTCAATGGCGGTTCCACCCTGTCTGCCAGCGTGGATATTGCCAAGGTGAACCTGAACACCCAACTTGCCGCCGCTGCCGGCGCTGTGGGCAGCACCCTGTTGCGTTTGAGCACCCGCCGTCCGGTTCTGCTCAGTGAAACGGTCAACGGCAGCCTTGCCGGTCTGGTTGCAGTCACGGCGGGTTGTGCCGTGATGTCACCGGCCTTTGCCGTACTGACCGGGCTGATCGCCGGCGCCCTCGCGGCCGTGGGCGCACGACTGCTGCTGGCTCTGCGCCTTGATGACGTGGTAGGCGCTGTTCCTGTACACGCCTTTGCAGGCGCCTGGGGCACCCTGGCCGCAGGGATGTTCTTTGAGGGGGACCTGTTCAACCCGGAACGTATCACCGTGCAGCTGCTGGGTATCGTAGTGGCATTCTGCTGGGCCTTCTTCGCAGCACTGATCATGTACCTCGCCGTTGCCACCCTGTTTGGCCTTCGCGCGCCCGCTCTACATGAGCAACGGGGTCTGGATCTGAGTGAACACGACGAAACCGGTTACCCGGAATTCCCCCAGAACAGCCTTTATAACGCGGAAATGACCAGCCAGGCGGAGGGCCGTCAATGAGCCAGGAATTGCAACGACGACGACGCGCCATCGTCACCGGCCTGACTCCGTACATGAACGAAGCCGTGCTGATGGAAGCCATCAGCCACTGGCAACAGCATTACTCGGAACGTCCGAGATACTCACTGCAGGGCTATGTGAGTGATCTGTGCAAGCTGTTCGACCTTGGCGAACGTCGTCACCACATTCACATGAGCCTGGTCCAGGCCATGTCCATGTCGGAACAGGAACTGGCCCATGATCCCATGGCGGCTCAGACGACCTCCCGCCAGCACAGCCATCCCTGCACAGCGGCGTTCCAGGCGCTGATGGAGGCCCTGTGGGAAGCATTGCCCGCATCGGTGGCATCGCAGCTAAGACTGGACATGATCGGCATGCTGCGCGGCCGCAGTGTCAGCCCGGAAACCCGCCTGACCATGGAGCACTGGCTGCATTCTCCAGGCCGCACACTGGGCGGCCTGCCACTGGAAGTGCTGCGCAAACAACTCAACAACGCCTACGTGCTGCTCTGTGAAAGACTTGGCCCGGTGGAGGCGGACACCCATCTCAAATCCGCCTATACGCGCACTCGACAGCACCGAGATCTGGAGCCCTCACTGAAAAAACTGATGTGATTCAGGCGGTAAAAACAAAATCAGTCCCTGCCCCCGCTGCATAGATAAGGTACGCTGTAACGCGATCACGCCAACCCGACTGCGATAACACACCACGGGCGGGGCCCTGCCATGCAACGTAGTCGCAACCGGCGTGAGCATCGCAAACATTGCCTGGGACAGGGGTTACCATGAAGCTTCATCACCAGATTTTCATTGCCATGCTGGCGGGGGCCGGCATCGGGGCGATTACTGGAGAATCCAGCACTCTGTTCGGGGTGTCCGTGCTGTCGGGTTTCGACCTGGTCGGCAGCCTGTTCATCAATGCACTGAAAATGCTGGTGGTGCCGCTGATCGTGACCGCCATCATCTCCGGCATGGTTGGCGTTGGCGGTGGTGACAACCTGGGGCGGATGGGCGCCAAGACCGTGTTCTTTTACATGGCCACCTCGCTGGTGGCCATTCTTATCGGCCTGCTGCTGGTCAACCTGCTCACCCCCGGTATCATTGATGGCGAGCCGGCCAGAGGTTTGTTGGGGCTGTCAGCGGAAACCGATAATGTACTGGCCAAAATCGAAGGCCGCGGCGCCGGCGATTTCACCGAAATCCTGCGCCAGATGCTGCCCCCCAACCTGATTGCCGCGGCGGCCAACGGGCAGATGCTGGGCCTTATCGTGTTTGCGCTGTTGTTCGGCTTTTACCTGAGAATTGAAAAAAGCCCCGGCGGCGAAACCGTTCGCCAGATGATCGACGGCATCTACCAGGTCATGATCAGCATCACCATGCTGATCATTCGCTTTACCCCCATCGGGGTATTCGCACTGATCGCCGCCACCGTCACCCGCACTGGCATGGACGCCATCGAGCCGCTGGCCTGGTTCTTCCTCACTGTGGTTCTGGCGCTGTTTGTGCATGCCTTCGTGTTTATGCCGGCGCTGATTCTGCTGATCGCCAAGCGCTCTCCGATTCGGCATATTCAGGCCATGATGCCAGCCCTGCTCACCGCCTTTTCCTCGGCGAGCTCCGCTGCCACCCTGCCGTTGACCATGGAGTGTGTTCAGGATCGCGCCGGAGTATCGCGCAAGACCAGTAGTTTCGTACTGCCTCTGGGCGCCACGGTAAACATGGACGGTACAGCACTGTATGAATGCGTTGCAGCCATCTTCATTGCCCAGGCCTACGGCATGGATCTGTCCTTCGGCATGCAGTTCATGATTGTGGTCACCGCCCTGCTGACCTCCATCGGGGTGGCCAGTATTCCCGCAGCTTCACTGGTGGCGATTACGGTGATTCTGGCGGCCATCGGCCTCCCGGCGGAAGCGATTGGCCTGATTCTGGTCACCGATCGCATCCTCGATATGTGCCGCACGGCGGTGAACATCTGGGGAGATAGCGTGGTCACCGTGCTGCTGGCTCGCAGCGAAGGCGAACACCAGGTATTGGGGCTGCCGGTGAACGAAATGGAAGCACGGGCAGCCGAGGCTGCCCGTGAACATCATCAAGCGGTAAACTGACCGCTGAGATCGTTTTTAAGGCTGACTGCACTGCTACCGATCACCGGCACCATGAGGGCAAAAGCCAGCAGTGCAGCAAACAGGGTTTCGCTGCTTTCGGAAAGGCCTGCCACCAGGACAATGGCACAGACGACCGCTGCGATCAGGGCAACAACATCTTTGAAAATCTGCTTGTAGTACGCCATTGGAATGACTCCTTTATTCAGGTTGTGAACACATGTTAACTTACCAGCCAATCATGTCAACACTTGTTCACATAAATATTTTGCCATCCCCTGCCGGGGTTTCGGAGTCCGTTTGAAACACGCCCCCGTCCTGCTGATTCATCATGGAGATACGCCACTGGGAGAAGCCGTGGCACAGCTGGCCTGTGAGCATTATCGGGTGGCGATCAGTGGCGATGATGCCTTCGCGGGCAACCAGCTATGTGCACAACTCCACGCCCAGGGCAGAGAAGCCATGTTTCTGGAGACTCGCCGCGGACAGAGTCAGGATCACCGCCGCAATGTGGACCGGATTCTGCGCCGCTGGCAGCAATTGGACGTGGTAATTAATCTGCCACGGCATATCAGCGTGGGGCCATTCGAAGCCACGTCTGCGGGACAATGGGAAAGCCATATCCAGTCACAACTGATGGATACGGTGCATCTGTGTCAGAGCAGCCTTACCGCCCTGCGTCATCAGCACGGCGGGCGTATTCTCAACGTGTTCGTTGAGTATGGTTTACTACCCGCTCCCATGACCGCGTGTCAGAGCGCCATGGGCGCCGCCATCAAGGCGCTGAGCAACAGCCTGTATGCGGAGCTTCATGACAGCGGTATCAAGGTGTCAGCAGTGGCCATCCCGCTGCTGGCCGAGTGCAGTGATCATATCGAGGCCAGCGACCCGTTAAGCGCCGCACGCTTCCGGCGGCGAGCAAGCCACACAGCAGCCAGACTGGATGAAGTCTCCAGGGCCATCGTGGCTGCCATTCAATGCGATGGCAGCCTGCAGATCACTACCCCGGAGATCCGTAATCAGTGGCGGCAGAAGCGCTGGTTCCGTCGTCGATGGGAAGACGCCATCCGGCGCCTGGGTACGCGCTACCGAGCTCGCTAGCGACATTCCTCCACATAGCGCAGGGTCTGGCGATAGTCGCCTGCCAGGGCGTCGTCCACCTTGTCAGCCAAAAGCGCGACCAGTTTCTTGCCCACGATTGGCACGGAAGAGGACACCTCCACTTCAGTGCACTGCAGTGAATGAGCCTCTCCATCACTGCAAAGCACCATTTTGCCGGCCACATTCACCGGTACATTGCCGAGCTGAAAACGATAATCCGCCTGGTATCCGGCCCCGTCAGCCATTGGTGTCCAGAGAAATTCCGTCAACAGATCTGCCTGTTCGGGCAAAAAACGGCGAGCGAACCCCGGAATTTTGTCCGAGCGAATTTTTACTGGCTGATGGATCTTGAGCAGAAGCCCCTCTGCGGTCTGCTCAAAACCCTCAAACCGATAACCTTGCACCCTGCCCCATTCAAACCGCTGCTCGAAAAACGCCTTGCTGGTCATGATCTGGTATAGCTGTTCGACATTGACCGGGTACTCCCGGTCCACTTTTACTTTCATGCGGTCTCCTGACCCGATGACGCCTGCTGCATCAACTTGAGCAGCGGCATCAACTGACGTTTCAAATCCGGTAATGCATTGATCACAACGCGATGCTTGCCGGCCTGAATCAGCGCCAGCGCTTGTTCTACACTCATCACAGGCGCCACCTTGGCAGCAGACACCTGATCCTCATCGCCAACCACAGTGCCGACACCACCCGATTTTGCTCGTTCCATGTAGTCATCAAGGACTTTCTGGATGCTTTCCGGAGTGCTGTTGCTGTTCGCTCCAGGGCAATGCAATACCACGTTGACAGGTAGTCTCTGTGGCTTGCCACGATGCTGGAATGCCAGCTTCTCACACACCTTGAGAGCACGCTCGACAAAACGGCGGGCACCTTCGATATCCGCCGAGGGCAACAGCACGGTAAACTGATCCACCCTGCTACGCGCCAGGGAATCCTCCTTACGCACCACTCCCTGCAGCAGCTGGGCAAGTTTCATCAGTACCATGTCAGCACGGCGCTTGCCGAGCTGTATGAACAGCTGTTTGAACTCATGGATTTCCAGCTGCACCACAGACAACACCGTCTGCTGACGAGCAGACAGTGCCAGCTCCTGCCCCAGCCGATGCGCCAGGTAGCGATGGTTACCCAACCGCGTAAGGGGGTCGACCAGGGCCTGACGAGCCAGTGCCTTGCGCTCTTCCTGATAATTGGCATGGGCCCGTGCCCGCGCCAGCAAGTCGGTGGAATTGAACGGCTTGCTGATAAAATCCGTGCCACCCAGGGTCAACGCCCGGGTGCGGGCTTCGTCATCATTTTCCGCCCCGGTGACAATGATCACCGGTAGCCGGGCGATGCCTTCATCGGGACTGTTGCGAATTTTTTCCAGTAACGCGTAGCCATCCATCTCCGGCATGGCCAGATCGGAAAACACCACACTGTAATCCGGGTTATCCGAGATCTTGCGCCAGCCTTGCGCGCCATCTTCAGCCACATCAACCAGGAATTCGCGGCCCAGCATCTTTTCAGCGGCCATTCGCATGACCCTGGAATCATCAACGAACAGCAACAGAGGTTTCTTTTCGTTATCCATGTTGCCCCATTTGTCTGGCGGCCACAGAGAGCGCCCCTTTCGGCCCCGGCACCCTGCCCCTGGCATAGCGGTAAAGTCGGGAACTACGCTGACAGAAATCCCCGCGCACAATCGCCGGCAGATAGTGCTGGTTCAGCAAGTGACCGGAACGGTCAGAAAGGCAATAGACAGTGCCCGCTGTGCTGTCCAGGTGAGCCAGAATCCCCACTTCGGCAAGGTAATCCCGGCCGTTGGCAAAGTGCTCTACATAAGGTACCGGATGACCTGCCGCCAGGGTCAGCTGCGGGTCGATCTCCAGACTGTCAGCCACTCCGCCGATGCAATAGATTTCCAGCTTGCGTACCAGGTGACGCACTGCAGGGTTTCTCAGCAACTTGCGAACGATATAACTGGCCACAATGGTGCCCTGGGAGTGGCAGACCAGGACTACCTGATCCTGTTTTTCCAGCGCATCAATCAAGACGTTTAACGCCGGGCGAGACAGTTTGCCGTCTTTACGCAACGTGCGTGCAGTAATCGATTCTGCCACATCACGCACCAGTCCCCAGGTAGGGGTATGAATCAGTGTCACCGGGCGCTGGAAATGACGGGCAATCTCACTGGCATTGAGCAGCGCCACCGCTGGTGCCGTGCCCATGCCGTTGATAAAAAACCAGCGGGTATTTTCTACTGGACCAGCCGCCCGGGGAGGAAGACAAACCAGTGAGCCCTGGCTGATAGATTCACGGGTCGCCGGTACTACCAGCTGCAGCAACGACACAAAGGCATCGCTGGCACTGGAGTAGGACGATAACGACAACTCCGAGCGCGCTCCGGGTTCCTGTCCCAGTGGCAGGAACAATCGAGGCAGATCGGCAACATGCGAAAGCCCCAGCCGCAGGTCACGACGAATCGCGGAGCGGTTATCCACCACTCGCCGCAGCCATTGTCGGGTACGGTGCCACATGATCTTTCCTGAAAGCTGATGACCGGTCACCCCATGCAACCGGCCTACGACATTAGACTTACATTACGATTATCGCCGGAATTTTACCAGCCTCAACAACCGGCAGGATAAGCCAATAATTGCTTTTAAATCAGATCGTTGGGATCAACAGGTGATAAAGCGGCTAAACTTTGATCGTGAGCGGCTGGTGTCATCCATAGCTTCGGCCAGAACCTTCTGGCATAGCCGCGGACAGAGGAAGGGCCCGAAATAGTCAACGTTGCGTCGTGGCAGAAACGAATCAGGCCCGCCATGCAAGCATGGCGGGCCTGAAAGTATCCAGCGGGATCAAGGCTTAGATGAAGTACATTAGCAGCCATTCAGCGGCCAGAGCCGGCTTCTCTTCGCCTTCGATTTCCACATTGAAGGCGAACTTCAGCAGCCACTGCCCTTCGCGTTTTTCGGTGGCTTCCATCAGAGTGGCCACGGCGCGAACACGCTTGCCCACTTTCACCGGCGCCATGAAACGCAGTTTGTCGAAACCATAGTTCATGGCCATCTTCATGCCTTTGGGCATCAGAAAGCCGTCAATGGTGCTCTGCAGATAGGGCAGCAGGGACAGAGTCAGGTAGCCGTGGGCGATGGTGGAACCAAACGGGGTGTTTTTCGCCTGCTCCGGATCCACATGAATGAACTGATGATCCAGAGTGGCATCGGCAAATGCATTGATTCGGTCCTGATCAATTTCGAACCATTCGGATGCACCCAGTTCCTTGCCAACGTATTCGGCCAGTGATGCCGCCTCTACCACTTTCATCGTTGAAACTCCTCGAATTCATTTCGAATCAGCTTAGCGAGGAGCGGCATGGCTATTCCATGACACTTTTCCACTTTGCCCTGCCCGGCGCTGATGGTTTTGGTCAGTGTCAGAGCAACGCCCGGGACCAGTGGCATCACTGACCAGAATGAACGGTCAGGAAGGAGTTGATGGCATTGGCAACCGCTTCAGGTGTCTCCATATGCAAATGGTGACGGCCGGGCAGCCGAACCACCTGTACCGACTTTAACCACTCCACGCGATGATCGAACATGCCGCCGCCGCCCATACCCTTTTCTCCGAGTATCAGGCATACCGGCGCCTCAATAGCGCGAATGAAACCCTCCACCTGGTCTTCGGTAAGGCGCAGCGAGGACGTCAGCCGCAAACGGCTGTCAGCACGCCAGGTCCACCCTCCGTCCACCGGCATAAGTCCGCGCTCCACCAATAATGCCGAGGCCTCGTGGCTCAGCCCGCCAAAGCCACGGGTACGTGCCTCAATAGCGTCATTGATGTCGGTATAAACCGGCTTTCTCTTGTTCGCGAGGGCGGCCATGTCATCCATCGCCTTGCGCAAGGTCACAGCCACTTCATCCGCCTTGGTGGTGGGAGGCCCGAGACCTTCAATCAGGATCAGCCGGGAAACGCGCTCCGGACAGGCCGCAGTAAACAGACAGGCAATACCGGCGCCCATGGAGTGCCCCATCAGGGTAAAACGCCCCCAACCAAGCTGATCCACCACCGCTTTCACATCTCGCACATGATCCACCAGATGCGTCGCCACCTCATTTGGGCGATGCCCGGAATGACCGTGCCCGGAAAAATCCAGCGCCACCAGGGGCCGTCCTAGATGTTGCGCCAACGGCACAAAGGACGCGGCATTATCCAGCCAGCCATGCAACGCCAGTATCGGTTCACCCTCCCCTGGCCATTGCAGGGCAGTGAGAGTTTGTCCGTACACCTGGAATCGCATCTCGCTTGGTGGCATCACGCGCCCCCCTTGGCCTGCAACTGCGCCAGCAATTCTTCACACAGCGCCAGCGTCTCTTCGGGTTTTTCCAGCGGATACATATGACTGCCCTCGGCGATGCGGTGAATCATATGATGCCGGCGGGCAATACGCCGGGCACTGTGCAGGAAAGGCGACGGTGAATGGCGCCCGGTAACAATAGCCGCCGGCACTTTCAGCCGCGGCATACGCGTCGCCGCAGTCGGCGCTTCACGGAAAATGGCCACCTCTACTTCTGGCCGGAAGTGCAACCGCCATCCATTCTCCCAGGGCTCCACACCCGCCCTCATATAATCCTGCAGACACCGAGGATCAAAGGCCCGAAACATTCCCCGCGACCCGAAATAACTCTCCACCGACGCCCAGTCCGGCCAAAAGTCCAGTCGCCCCTTGCTCTTGCCCGCAGGCGTTGCCTTATCCATCTGACCGGTCCATCGGGCCAGATTCATCATTACCCCATGCAAGCCATTCATCATCGGCGGATCCAGCATCAGCAAAGCCGAAAACCACTCGGGATGGCGCTGGGCTACCAGGTACATGAGAACAGAACCCAGTGAATGCCCCATCCCAACGATGGGCTTGCCCAACGGCGCCAGTTGCGCCTCCAGTTCCAGGCTCAGACTGTGCCATTGGGCATCCACCGGATAGTCAGGATCATGGCCCACCCTGTCCACTACATGCAGCTGATAGCGCGATTCCAGCGGAGCCAGAAAGGTGTCGTAACTGTGGCCGGGTATGCCATTGGCATGGGCAAAAGCCAGAACCGGTTTTTCACTGGGTACTGCTGACATGGTGTCTCCCGAATAACACAGCAAGGGAGCGTTCAGTGACTCCCAGGCAAAAGCAACATGATAGCCAACACCGTTCACCGCGATCCATGTCTGATAACGCCAGATACGGGCCTGCCATAGACACGGGTTGGTGTACAATGCGGCCACAAAGGAGGCCTCATGACCCTGATTTCATTCAATATCAACGGAATTCGCGCACGTCTGCACCAGCTGCAGGCCGTGATCGACAAGTATCAGCCGGCCTTGATCGGCCTGCAGGAAACCAAGGTCCACGACCCGGAGTTCCCGGAGCAGGCCGTTCGCGATATGGGCTACCACCCTTACTATCATGGTCAGAAAGGCCACTATGGCGTAGCGCTGATCACTCGCGAGCCCCTCGAAGACGTGCAATACGGTTTCCCCAATGATGGCGAAGAAGCCCAGCGGCGGATGATTATCGGCACCCTGCGCAACAAGGACGGCTCCACCACCACTGTTCTCAACGGCTACTTTCCCCAGGGGGAAAACCGCGAGCACCCCACCAAGTTCCCGGCCAAGAAGAAGTTCTACGAAGATCTGCAGGATTATCTCGAGCAATCCCAGCAGGCGGACCAGCAGGTAGTTGTGATGGGGGACTTCAATATTTCCTCCACCGATCTTGATATCGGCATTGGCGAAGCCAACCGCAAGCGTTGGCTGCGCGAAGGCAAGACCAGCTTCCTGCCGGAAGAACGTGAATGGTGGGAGCGGCTGCTGGGCTGGGGGCTGACCGACACCTTCCGTCATCAGAACCCGGAAACCGATGATGTATTTTCCTGGTTTGACTATCGCTCCAAGGGCTTCGAACGGGAACCCCGTCGCGGGCTGCGCATCGATACCCTGCTGGCCACCGCGCCGTTGATGGAAAAGCTGGACCAGACCGGCGTGGACTATGAACTGCGCGGTATGGAAAAGCCTTCCGATCACTGCCCGGTATGGGCAAGATTCAAGGTATGAAAATCAAGCTGCACCCGGAAAAGCTGAAGGCCAACCTGGATACCCTCGGGTTCCTGATCGACCTGCTGATGATCACCCTGGTCATCGCCAACCTGACGCTGATCCTGTTCGACTGGTTTTTCCAGGTGTCGGCTTTCCAGCAACTGCTGGCCCATTATTTACCCGCGTTTCATGGTTTCTATCGCGATACCATCCACGACGACTTCCTGTTTTACGACCTGTGCTTTGTGGCGGTTTATCTTACGGAGTTCAGCGTTCGCTGGGTTGTCGCCATCGCCCGGGGCACCTACCACCGCTGGTTCTTCTACCCGTTCGCCCACTGGTACGATCTGCTTGGTTGTATCCCGGTGGGCAGCTTCCGCTGGCTGCGGATATTGCGGGTAGTCAACCTGCTGTTCAGGTTGCAGCGGATGGGCATCGTCGATTTGTCGCAAACCTGGCTCGGCCAGACCCTGCTCAAGTACTACAACATTGTTGTCGAAGAGGTCTCCGACCGGGTTGTCATGCAGGTACTGAGCGGAGCCCAGCGTGAGGTTGGCGGGGGCAGCCCATTACTGCACCGTATCGAGCGCGAAGTACTGGCCCCCCGTCAGGAAAAGCTGGTGGGCTTTGTTGCCGAGCGGATCGCGGTGGCGACACGCAAGACACACAGTGAGTACCGCGACGAATTGGCCGGCTACTTCGCCCATCTCACCGACGAGGCGATCACTCGGACCCAGGCGGGACGCCGGCTGGCGGCCATTCCGGTGGCCGGGCCCCGGGCGATTGCCCTGCTCGGCGAGGCGGTGCGGGAAACCGGCAGTGCCTTCGTGGACCAGCTGGTTGACGATTTGTCCTCCGAGGCGCACCGGGAGTCACTTGAGCAGTTGCTGCACGACGTAGTTGATGCCGCCCGCGGTGACGGAGAGAAACTGGATGACCTGCTGCGCGACACCCTTCTTGATATTCTTGAACAAATCAAGCGACAGGTTGCCGTTCAGCAGTGGAAGCTGGAAGAACAGGTCCAAGACCTTCAGAATAAAGGCTGATATTATCGGTATTCATGGTCAGGCTTGCCCCGGCCCTGAAACCAACAGAAAACCCAAGATCACCGGATTAACATCATGTCGCCCAGCGAACATCTTGAAAACGAGCCATCCATCCCCCCGTCCCGGGTCCTGATGGTGGACGACACTCCCCAAAACCTGGTGGCACTGGAAGTGGTACTGGAAGACCTGGATTGCGAACTGGAAAGCGTTTCCAGTGGCCAGGCGGCGCTGGGCAAACTGCTCAAGCATGACTATGCCCTGGTGCTGCTGGATGTGCAGATGCCGGAGATGGACGGCTTTGAAGTGGCCAAGCTGATGCGCTCCAACAAGCGCACCGAGAATGTACCCATTATCTTTGTTACCGCCATCTCAAAGGAAACCCGTTTTGTCCAGGAAGGCTATCGCACCGGTGCGGTGGATTACCTGTTCAAACCCATTGACCCCATGCTGCTACAGAGCAAGGTGAACTTCTTCCTCGGCCTTGATCAACAGAAGAAGCGCTTGGAAGCCAAGCTGGCCCAGGCCAGACAATCAGAAGCCGAGATGAAAGCGCTGTACGGGAAAGAGTGAACCCTGTAAAACTGCGTTGATAGTCAGCACAACGCATACCAACAAAATGGCACTTAGACTTCCTGGTTACCGCATTACAGAACGCCTTGGCAAAGGCGGCATGGCACACGTCTTTCTGGCCACACAGAACTCCTTCGAGCGCCTGGTCGCCATCAAGATCCTCAGCCCGGCCCTCTCCATGGAGCCCCGCTTCGCAGAGCAGTTCATGCGAGAGGCCCGCACCGTGGCCAGCCTCAATCACCCACATATCGTGCCGGTGTACGATGTGGGTGAATATGAGGGCTATCACTACCTGAGCATGGAATACGTGACCGGGGGCAGCCTCAAGAGCCGAATCCAGAACGGCATGAGTGATGCCGAAGCGGAAACGGTGTTACGCCAGCTGGCCAGTGCCCTGCACTATGCCGGCGAGCATCATTTCATCCATCGCGATGTGAAACCGGACAATATCCTGTTCCGTGCCGATGGCTCCGCCCTGTTGATGGACTTCGGCATTGCCTCCAGCATGCTCACCGACAGCACTCTTGGCAAAGGCAAGGCCATGGGCACTCCCAAGTACATGAGCCCGGAGCAACATCGCAACCAGCCGCTCACGCCGCAATCTGATCTCTACTCGCTGGGTTGTGTCTTCTACGAGATGCTCACCGGGCAGGCGCCGTTTCAGGGCGACGACCCTGGCAGCATGGCCCTGGCGCATTTGCGCGAACCGATCCCCCTGTTACCGGTACGCCAGCGCCATTATCAGCCACTACTGCGTGCCCTGCTGGCCAAGGACCCGGCCGATCGTCCCGAAGACGGTAATGCCGTGATCGCCATGCTCGATTCGCTGCAATCCCCTGAGCACTACCAGAAGGAGCGTTCCAGCTACCGCCCACAGCAACAGGGCAACAGCGCGCCTCTGGCGCCTCGCCTGCGGCTCAAGGAAAGCCCTCTGGGAATGAGCTGGCGCGGCAAGTTATACCAGTATGACGTGTATCTGGTCGCCGATGACTTCGAGCAGTTTCAGGGGCATTTACCAGTGCTCCGCTCTGCCCTGCTGGACTGGCAGGCTCAACGGGGCAAACGATGCAAGGCAGTCACCATCAAGGCGACCCTGCACCCCTGGATAGCAGGTCGCGTTAAAGAGTCTCTGCGTGACTTGAAACGTACTGACGGCCTGGAGTTTCTGGCCCGTATTCCCATCTCCGTGAACCTGGTCGCTGCCGACGGCGAACCCATCGAGCAATTGGTGATGGAACCGGAAAAGCAGACCAAGGCAGAAACGCCAGACGACTAGGTTTTTTCGCGTGTTGCGTGAAGCGTGAAGCGTGTTGCAGCCGCAGAGCGGCCAAAAAAAAAGCACCAACCGGGATTGGTGCTTTCAATCTGCCTGAATCACGATGCAAGGAGTCATCGTATCCCCCCTCAGGGAGCTTGTTGACGCTGTCAGGAGTCTGCCATGCGTTCAAGCGCCAACAAGGTCAAGATACGACGGCCGCGAGCCGCTGCCCAGCGGCAATCGGCAAACGGTATGGTTATGATTCCAGGGGGTAGATTTTAACCGATTAGCGGCCTGCGACACTCTCACCCGGGCTACACATCCACAGCAGTCTGGCCCCAGCAGCGGCCGCCACATCAACATCAAGACACGCCACCGTGCCCACCGTGTAGCCGATGCGATCCGTCGATCCCGTCCAGACCCCGGTAAGCTGCGCCACCAGCGGCATATGGCTGACCAGCACCGTATTGTCCTGGACCGGATTGGCCAGCAACCAGTTCAGCAGCAACAGCGGCGACGCCTCCGGGATCAGTTCATCACAATCCTGGCGCTTGAGGCCGCCGTACACCTGGGCAATACAGTCCGCCGTCTGCTGGGCTCGCAGATAAGGGCTGACCACCAGGTTGGAAATGCTGACCCCACTGTCCTTGAGCTGCTGCCAGTGCGCCAGTAACGCTTCACGCCCCCGCTCGGTGAGCGGCCGGAGTGCATCAGTGGCGGCTGTACCGACCGCCTCTCCGTGGCGACTGATGAACAGCTTCATCCAGTGACTCCCAGCTGGAATTCCACATCATGCTTGTACTCGCCACTCATCAGCTGCTGAATCACGATTTGCAACGGCTGCTGGTGATAAACCACCTGGTAAAGCGCGGTTGCCAGGGGCATGTAGACATCCAGTTCTGCGGCCTTGTCAGCCACCAGTTTGATGGTGTTGATCCCCTCGGCAGTCTGGCCCAGGGTTTCCACCGCCTCCTCCAGGGATTTGCCCTGCCCCAGCTGGAAACCCACCTGGTAGTTGCGGGACAGACTGGAAGTACAGGTGGCGATCAGATCCCCCACCCCAGACAAGCCAAGGAATGTCATCGGGTTGGCGCCCAGCTCCACCGCAAAGCGGCTCATTTCGGCCAGCGCCCGGGTAATCAGAAAACTGCGGCTGTTCTCACCCACACCAATGGCCGCGGCCATGCCGGAAGCCACCGCATAGATATTCTTCAGAGCACCGCCCAATTCCACGCCGTAAATATCCGGGTTGTCATAAACCCGGAAATATTCACAACTAAGCGCAGTCTGTACCGTCTGGCACAGCTCATCATCGGCGCTGGCAATGACGGTGCCGGTAAACTTCTGCTCAACAATTTCCTTGGCCAGATTGGGCCCGCTGAGAACACCGATACGGGTGTGCGGCCAGTACTGATGCAACAACTCACTCATCAGCAGGAAGCCATCGGAATAGATCCCCTTGGTACAGCTGATTACCAGCGTACCCTCTGGCACCCACTGGCGCGCCTGTTCCAGCACTTCGGCAAACGCCTTGCTGGGAATAGCCACAAACACCATGGAGGCATCGGCAAGGGCTTCTTCCAGACTGTCGGTGGCATTCACCCCTTCCGGCAATTCCTTGCCCGGCAGGTAGCGGCTGTTTTCCCGATCCAGATTGATCGCCGCGGCGGTCTCAGGATCCCGCACCCACAGATTCACCCCGTGCCCATTAGCCGCCAGAATACTGGCCATGGCCGTTCCGAAACTACCGCCACCCAGAATCGCGGCATTATATTTCTGCTGCGTCATAAGAACGCCTTTTTTACTGCTTTTGGGCATCATAAAGCAGTTAACAGTGAATAGTGAACAGTTAACTGGTTCCTGTATTTTTTCCTTTCGAATAACGAATGAGGCCGCACCCAAGCCCGGGCGCGGCCTCAAATCGCGACTCAGATACAAGTCTGATTCGCGCAGCTATTAACTATTAACTGTTAATTATTCACTGCATTTACAAGCATCTGATGCATACGCCGAGCCGTTGCAGCAGGATCTTTCGGTAGCTGCCCTTCGGCCAGCATGGCCTGATCCAGTAACAGCGCGGCCAGATCATTGAACTTGTCTCCCTCTTCCACGCTATCCAGCGCACGGAGCAGATCATGCTCCAGGTTCACTTCCAGCACGGGTTTGTTTTCAGGTACCGGCTGGCCGGCGGCTTCCAGCATACGACGCATCTGCGGGCCAAGCTGGTCCTCGGCCAGCACCAGACAACTGGGAGAGTCCACCAGGCGCCCAGTGGCACGAACTGTCTCCACCTCTTCTGCCAGGCTGGCCTTCAGCCGTGCCACCAGGGGGTTGTCCTGGTCGGCCTCATTCTGTTCATCCAGATCCAGCTCGCCACGCGCCGCATTGACAAGCTTCACATCCTTGTAGGTGTCCAGGTAACTGATCATCCACTCATCCACCGGGTCACTGAGCAGCAGGACTTCGATCCCCTTCTTGCGAAAGACTTCCAGATGCGGGCTCTGGCGAGCGGCTGAAGCCGTGTCTGCCAGAAGGTAGTAAATCTTGTCCTGTTCGGCGGGTTTGCGTTCCAGATAGGCATCCAGACTGGTCAGGCCCTGATCCTGGCTGCTACTGGCAAATCGCAGCAGAGCGGCAATGGCTTCGCGGTTGTCTGGGTCTTCGCCAATCCCTTCCTTCAGCACCTGGCCAAATTGCGCCCAGAATGCAGCATATTGCTCCTCATCGTTGCCGAGTTTCTTCAACATCTGCAGCACACGCTTGCTCAGGGCAGCGCGGATTTTTTTCACCGGACCGTAGTCCTGCAGGAGTTCACGACTCACGTTGAGAGGCAGGTTAGGCGCATCCACCACACCCTTGATGAAACGCAGGTACTGAGGCAAGAACTGTTCTGCATCATCCATGATGAAGACGCGCTGCACATACAATTTGAGACCACGGTTGGCGTCGCGATGATAAAGATCAAAGGGCGCATGAGCAGGAATATAAAGCAGGCTGGTGTACTCCAGCGTGCCTTCAACCTTGTTGTGGCTCCAGCTCATCGCATCCTGAAAATCATGACTGATGTGCTTGTAGAAACTCTGATATTCCTCGTCGGAAATCTCGCCTTTGGAACGCTGCCACAGTGCAGTCGCAGAATTAAGGGTTTCTTCGCTGGCTTCCTCATCACCTTCAGCCGGTGTCAGCAGGCGAATGGGAAACGCCACATGATCCGAGTATTGATTAACCACCTGACGCAGCTTGAAAGGATCAATAAATTCCTGCGCATCATCACGCAAATGCAGAATCACCGAGGTCCCCGGCTGTTCCCGCTCCATGGATTCAACGGTAAATTCGCCCTGCCCGTCACTTTCCCAGCGCACACCGGAAATCGTGTCGCTGCCCGCCTTGCGGCTTTCTACCGTTACCCTGTCAGCAACGATAAAGGCAGAGTAGAAACCCACACCAAACTGGCCGATCAGCTGGGAATCCTTCTTTTGATCGCCACTCAGGGAGGCGAGAAATTTTTCTGTACCAGAGCGGGCAATGGTACCCAGGTTCTCGATCACCTCGGCTTCATCCATGCCAATGCCGTTATCACTGACCGTCAGGGTTCCCGCTTCCTTGTCCAGCGTCAGGGTAATAGCCGGCTCACCCGCTTCCTGTGTCAATGCATCATTATCCAGCGCCTTGAAGCGCAACTTGTCACAGGCATCCGAGGCGTTGGAAATCAGCTCACGGAGGAAAATTTCCCGGTTGCTGTAGAGGGAGTGAATCATCAGGTTGAGCAGACGGGACACTTCCGCCTGGAACCCATGGGTTTGTTTTTCGGTAGACACAACACGCTCCTGCTTCAGTCATTGCTGCATCTTAAGTAGGGATGATTGGAAGCTTTTCAAGGCACCGGGCACAGCCAAAAAATGGATCAGCAGTGCCCGGTTCAGGTCAGGCTGAGAGATGCGCCAGAGCAGTCTGTAAATCCGGATAGCGGAACACGAAACCCTGCTGCTCGAGACGACGGGGAAAGACCCGCTGCCCGCCAAGCAAAATCCCGGACATTTCTCCCAATCCGGCTTTAAGGGCAAGCGCTGGTACCTTCAGGAAGGCAGGACGTCGCAGTTGACGAGCCAGGCTATGATGGAACTCCCGTTGGGTTACCGGTGCCGGTGCCGTTGCGTTGAACACCCCCTCGATCCCGGGAGTTTCCAACCCTCGCACCAGAATAGCGACCATGTCGTCGATATGGATCCAGCTGAGCCACTGATTACCATCACCCACCATGGCACCGAGCCCGGCACGGTAGAGCGGCCACAGCCGGGACAACATGCCGCCATCTCGGCCCAGCACAATGCCGGTGCGGATCAGACACAGACGAACCCCTTGCCGGGAAACCGGCCGAGCGGCCTGTTCCCAGGCCTCGCAGAGCAGGTATCCGAAATCCCGCTTTCGAGCAGGACTCTCTTCGGTCAGTTCTGCATTGCCTGCATCACCATAGAAACCCACCGCCGATCCGGAAACCAGCACCGCGGGCTTGCGGTCAAGCCGGGCAATCAGCCCTACAAGCGCCTGAGTCACACCAATACGGGAATCGAACAGCACCTTCTTGCGCTTGTCAGTCCAGCGACCGGCGAACAGGCTCTCACCTGCCAGGTTGATAACCCCGTCAATCTGCTCGTCATCCGCAATCGCATCAAGCGAATCAATAATGCGGGTATCTTCCGGCAACAGTTTTGCCACCTTTTTCGGGCGACGGCTGAGTACAGTCAGACTGTGACCATGAGCCGCCAGGCGCCGGCAAAGATGCTGACCGATAAATCCTGTACCACCAGTAACAAGAACCTTCAACGTGATGCCTCAATGCTGCGGATACTGTTCAGATCGTAGAAATATTCCATATTGCCCGCCCCCATGGGAACACTCAGCGTGATGTGATCCGATTCCACACTCTGCAACAAGCCACTGCGGGCAGGACCTTCATCCGCGGTCACGGTGACCGGCTGGCCCACCAGTTTGCGAAACTCTTCCACTCTGGGATCCGTGCTGCCGGCATATCCTGCCGAGCTTCCTGTGGCAGGCGCAGTCTGCTCTTCGCCCTGCAATGCAGGCTGGATGGTAACGGATTCAGTACTACTTTCAGCACTCTTTTCAGCACTCTGCACTATCACCTTCTGACCACTGGACAGAGTCAGAGACTGCAGTTCGTTTTCCGGGAAGCTGCGCTCCACCACGCCGCTGCCCACATTGATCTCAAGCCACAAACGGTTTACCGAAACTTTGCGCAAGATACCGTCAATTTTGCGACCACTGGTCATTTCCAGCACCACAGAACGATCCACATAAGCTACCAGTTCCGGGAAGGTGGTGCTGATCGGCTGCAGATCTCTGGCCTCTTCCACCGCTTGCGATTGCCCGGGGTTGATCAGGGTCATGCTGCCCTCGACGGGTTCCTTGATCACCCGCGTTGCCATGGAACCCGGCTCCACTGACCAGCCCACATCACTCTTTTCAAGGCGCACAGAACGCTCTTCCTCAGCCCCATTGGTCAACAGCACCTGTGCCGAGACCTGACCGCTGGATTCCGCCCGGCGCATGACCACCTGACGGGGGGTAACGGATTTGAGCGCGCCCTCCGGGAACTGCGTAACCAAATACTGTCGGGCCACATAAGCCAGGGTGTCTTCATGATCAAAATGCAGATCCACATCGCCGCCACGGTAACGCAGATGATTGGTGTAGGCGGTGAAGTCACCGGTGAGATAACTCTTGAAGCTGTCCGGTACGACCAGCACCAGCGAGCCGGAAAGCGAACCGGCATCCAGTGGCGCCAGTGCCAGCTCCATCCGGTAGCCGCCCTTGAAAATGCGGGTTTCCGGGTAGTCCTTTCCCTCCGGCTTCCAGGAAACATGCACCACCGGCGGGTTGGCATCAGAGGGGGTCACGTGCAGGTTGGTACGCTCAACAATATCTTGCGGTTTCCAGCCGATCAGGACGCGGACCTCCAGATCGGGCAAGAAACCTTCACCCTGGCTGGCAGTCAGTACGCCATCAATCAGTGCGACCCGGTCATAGTGAAACTCACGACCATGAATCCGGCCTGACAGGGGCTGCCCCTGCCCTTTCACCACCGCCAGGGCAGCCTCCTCAGAGGTCACGAAAGTGGTCGTGGTCGCCATGTTATCGCCACGCTGCACCTGGCCACTCTGGCCAGACAGCGCTGCTGAAGATGACGAGCCAGCACCATGCGCCATGACAAACAGGGCTACGCCCACTGCTCCGCTTAGAACGCCGGCCACCCGTGCCAGAGCCCACCAGCGGTAATGCTCCCAGCCCTCTTGAACCTGCCCGAGGCTGGCCAGGGGAATCATGAAAAACAGTGCACTGTGGCCGCGATGGCCGGCCTCGTTCATGAGCCCCAGCGTTGTCACGATAATGGTGCTTATCCCGATAATGATCAGCAGTTCAGCCATCTTTTTATTCTCTCCGCGTGCCAGCGGTTATCCCCTGGGAAGCCCCTGGCCGTGATTCGTGGCCCATCTCGACAGGCCTAACCCTACCGGCTCACTTTACAAAGCCAGCGTCAGGCATTCCAGCACTTAAGTGACTGATTTTTCTCATTCAGCGGTCATCATGACCTGCTTCACAGAATCGTCACTGAATTGCGTTGCGCAGACGCGCCAAACCACACCGAATCAGGCCGCTTTTCCCGACCACGACACCGCCCGTCCATGGTCATCAAAAAAAAACTTGTACGAACGAAAATCAGGCGATATATAGGCGTAGTGATCTGTTGTCACTCCCATGGCGCCGATCCGATGACGAGTTTAACCCCTGTTTTATGGCCGGGATTTTGCAGACTGACTGTCGACACCATGGGAGTGGCAACAAATCCAACTGGCGTGCCGCGCCCGCAAGGCTCCGGCAACCGAACACAGGTTGTTTGAGGAGGTCAACACAGGAGGCCACCATGAGTAACCGTCGTAATGAGCAAGACCTTGATTCGGAAGATCTGCTGATGAACGAAGATTTCGATATCCTGGATGACGACATGGATGAAGATGAGCAGCAATCGGGCAATTCCCGTAGCCGTTCATTCAACATGGACATGCGCCATCGCATCGAAGATCGTCTGGAGGAACGCCGCCTGCGCAAGGAACTCAATGAATACGAGTTCTTTGAACTGGACGACGATACCCTTCATTGAGGCTTGTGACTGACGATAGGGACACGCACGCATCCAGCCGCTGACAGGGCTCCCTTGTCATCGGTACGGCCCGTACCGTTACCCTGTTCGTCATCATCCGCCCATAAAAAAGGCCGGCATATTGCCGGCCTTTTTTATGCTCACCACACTGTTACCAGCCGGTGAGTTCCTTCAGCGCCTGGCCGATGCCGGCCGGGTTACGGGTCGTCTTCACGCCCGCCGCTTCCAGGGCTGCAAATTTCTCATCTGCAGTACCCTTACCGCCGGCAATGATGGCGCCAGCATGGCCCATACGCTTGCCTGGAGGCGCAGTAACACCAGCAATGTAGCTGACTACCGGCTTGGTCACGTTTGCCTTGATGTAGGCAGCAGCCTCATCTTCCGCAGTACCGCCGATCTCACCCACCATGATGATGGCTTCGGTCTGCGGATCATTCTGGAACAGTTCCAGCGCGTCGATGAAGGTCATGCCCGGAATCGGGTCACCACCGATACCGATACAGGTAGACTGACCAAAGCCCAGCTTGGTGGTCTGGTTTACCGCTTCATAGGTCAGGGTACCGGAGCGGGACACGATGCCCACCTTGCCTGGCTGGTGAATGTGACCCGGCATGATGCCGATCTTGCACTGGCCAGGAGTGATCACACCCGGGCAGTTCGGACCGATCAGGCGCACACCGCCCTTGCGGGTGATGTATTCCTTCACGTACAGCATATCCAGAGCAGGAATGCCTTCAGTGATACATACGATCAGCTCGATGCCTGCATCGGCAGCTTCCAGAATGGAATCCTTGCAGAATGCGGCCGGCACATAGATCACGCTGGCAGTCGCACCGGTTTCGGCAACGGCTTCGGCTACGGTGTTGAATACCGGCAGGCCCAGGTGAGTCTGGCCACCCTTGCCCGGAGTCACACCACCTACCATCTGCGTGCCATACTCGATGGCCTGTTCGGAGTGGAAGGTGCCCTGGCTACCAGTGAAACCCTGGCAGATAACCTTGGTGTTCTTGTCGATCAGTACGCTCATGCGGCACCTCCAACAGCTTTCACTACCTGCTCGGCAGCGTCTTCAAAACTTTGTGCAGCGATGATGTTCATGCCGCTCTCGGCCAGCTTCTGAGCGCCCAGCTCGGCGTTGTTACCTTCCAGTCGAACTACAACCGGTACAGTCACACCCACTTCCTGAACGGCACCGATAATACCGTCAGCAATCAGGTCACAGCGCACGATACCGCCGAAGATGTTGACCAGAACACCTTTTACCTTGTCGTCGGACAGGATGATCTTGAAGGCTTCAGTCACACGCTCTTTGGTGGCGCCGCCGCCCACGTCCAGGAAGTTGGCCGGAGAGCCGCCCTTCAGCTGGACCAGATCCATGGTGCCCATGGCCAGACCGGCACCGTTCACCATGCAACCGATGTTGCCGTCCAGCGCCACGTAGTTCAGTTCCCACTCGGCCGCACGACGCTCACGGGCGTCTTCCTGGGTCGGATCTTCCAGAGCCTTGATGTCAGGGTGGCGATACAGGGCGGAGCCATCCACGTTGATCTTGGCATCCAGGCAGTGCAGGTCGCCCGCTTCGGTGATCACCAGCGGGTTCACTTCGATCAGGGCCAGGTCCTTGTCGATGAACAGCTGAGCCAGACCGACAAAAATCTTCGCGAACTGGTTTACCTGCTTGCCTTCCAGGCCCAGCTTGAATGCGATCTCGCGAGCCTGGTAAGGCTGCGCACCCACCAGCGGATCGATCTCGGCACGGAGAATTTTTTCCGGGGTTTCTTCAGCCACGGTCTCAATGTCCATACCACCTTCGGTGGAGGCCATGAAAACGACACGACGGCTGGCACGGTCCAGTACCGCACTCAGGTACAGTTCCTTGGCGATATCGGTGCAGGTTTCTACCAGAATCTTGGTAACCGGCTGACCTTTCTCATCGGTCTGGAAAGTCACCAGGTTCTTGCCCAGCCACTGCTCGGCAAAGGCGGCGGCTTCTTCAGCGCTGTCCACCAGCTTCACACCACCCGCCTTACCACGGCCGCCAGCGTGTACCTGGGCTTTTACCACCCACTTGTCACCACCGATCTCTTTGGTTTTGGCTGCGACCTCTTCTGGAGTGTCGCAAGCGAAACCTGTTGAGACTGGCAGACCATAGTCAGCAAAAAGCTGCTTTGACTGATACTCATGGAGATTCATGCCAATACTTCCATCTGTTGAATGATTTGGCGCCTTGTGAGCGCCCTTCTTCGTTTCCGTTCTGCGCCGTTACTTTTTGCGACGACGCTGGGCCACATGGATAGCTTTGTAATCCACAGCCAATGCAGCTTCATGAACGGTTTCTGACAGGCTCGGGTGACCGAACACCATCAACTGCAGGTCTTCGGCGGTCGCGCCGAATTCCATGGCAATAGCACCCTGCTGGATCAGCTCGGAAGCCTGCGGGCCAACGATGTGCATGCCGAGGATACGATCCGTTTTTTCGTCAGCGACGAACTTGACCATACCGCCGGTCTCGCCGGCCGCCATAGCCCGGCCATTGGCAGCAAACGGCACCACCCCGGTCTTGTAGGCTTCGCCGGATTCCTTGACCTCTTCTTCGCTCTTGCCGACCCACGCCACTTCCGGATGGGTGTAGATCACGCCCGGAATCACGTCGTAGTTCACCTGGGTGGCTTCTTCCATGATGACTTCCGCCACCATGACACCTTCCTCGATGGCCTTGTGCGCCAGCGCCGGGCCACGCACCAGATCACCAATGGCATAAACGCCCGGGACGTCAGTGCGGCACTGGCTGTCCACATAGATGAAGTTGCGCTCATCCAGACTCACACCGGCGTCAGCGCTGAGCAGGCCTTCGGTGTAGGGACGACGGCCCACGGCCACGATCAGCTTGTCAAAGCTCTCGGTGTGCTCACCTTCGCCATCGCTGTAGGTCACCTTGACCTTGGTCTTGGTGGTTTCAGAACCGGTAACACGAGCGCCCAGACGGATATCCAGACCCTGCTTCTGCATCTGCTTCTGGGTTTCCTTGGCGATCTGCTTGTCGAGCATGGGCAGGAAGGTATCCACTGCTTCCAGCACCACCACTTCACTGCCCAGACGGTTCCAGACACTGCCCAGTTCCAGGCCGATCACGCCGGCGCCGATAACACCAAGACGCTTGGGCACCTTGGGGAATTCCAGTGCACCGGTGGAGTCCACAATCAGGTTCTGGTCAACCGGGGCCACCGGGATATCCACCGGCACGGAACCGGCAGCCAGGATCACGCTTTCCGCTTGCAAGGTCTGTGCGTCACCGCCGTCCAGCGGCTGGAATTCCACCTGCTTGCCGGCTTTCAGCTGGCCGCTACCCTGCAGCCAGGTCACCTTGTTGGCCTTGAACAGCTGGGCGATGCCGCCAGTCAGGTTCTTGACGATGGTGTCCTTGCGTTGAAGCATGGTGTCCAGATCCAGGTCTGCACCCTTGATCTTCACACCGTGTTCGGCCAGAGCGGATTCGGTCTCGTGATACTTCCAGGAAGAATCTAGCAGCGCCTTGGACGGGATACAGCCCACATTCAGGCAGGTACCACCCAGGGCAGGCTCATCCTGCTTGTTGATACGCTTTTCGATACAGGCCGTGTTCAGGCCAAGCTGCGCGCAGCGAATCGCGGCCACATAGCCGCCGGGTCCACCACCGATGACGATAACGTCGAATTTATCAGACATGTTCTTTCCTCTCGGGAGCGCCCCACACTGCCCGTGCAGCGTGAGGCGTGTTGCGTGCGGCGTTAATCAGATGTCCAGCAGCAGACGAGCCGGATCTTCGATGAAGTTCTTCACGGCAACCAGGAACTGTACCGCTTCCTTGCCGTCGATGAGACGGTGGTCGTAGGACAGGGCCAGGTACATCATCGGCAGGATTTCCACCTTGCCATCTACCGCCATGGGACGTTCCTGGATCTTGTGCATACCCAGAATAGCCGTTTGCGGCGGGTTCAGGATCGGGGTGGAGATCAGGGAGCCAAACACACCACCATTGGAAATGGTGAAGGTGCCGCCAGTCATCTCTTCGATGGACAGTTTGCCCTTCTGGGCCTTCTGACCGAAATCGATGATCTGGGATTCCACTTCGGCCAGACCTTTCTGGTCTGCATCACGGATCACCGGGACTACCAGGCCGCGATCGGTGGATACCGCCACGCCCACATCGTAGTAACCGTGGTAAACGATATCGTCAGCGTCGATGGAGGCATTCACTGCCGGGAAACGCTTCAGCGCTTCCACACAGGCACGGGTGAAGAAACCCATGAAGCCAAGACGTACGCCGTGCGCCTTTTCGAACTCCGGCTGGTAGTTCTTGCGCATTTCCATGATCGGCTTCATGTTGACCTCGTTGAAGGTGGTCAACATGGCGGCGTCCTGCTGAGCGGATACCAGACGCTCGGCAATGCGCTTGCGCAGACGGGTCATCGGCACACGACGCTCTTCACGCTCGCCCGGCGCGGCCGGTACATCCAGAGTGGCAGGCTGCTGCGGAGCCGGCTGGCTGGCGCGCTGCTCGACCTTGTTGCTGATGGCCTGTTCCACGTCCTGCTTGGTGATACGACCACCCTTGCCGGTGCCAGTCACCTGGCTGGCAGCCAGACCGTGCTCGCTCATCAGCTTGCGGGCGGCAGGGCCGGCCTGATCGGAAGCACTGCTGTCGTCGCTTGCCGGGGCAGCTTCGCTGGCGGCCGGTGCAGACTCGGCAGCGGGCTCAGCGCTGGCCGCCGGGGCAGGAGCAGAACCGGAAGCGCCGGCTTCGAAGTTGGCCAGCACCTGCTGGCTCTCAACAGTGTCACCTTCCGGGCACAGAATCTTGCTGATCACGCCGTCAGCCGGCGCCACTACTTCCAGTACTACCTTGTCGGTTTCAATATCTACCAGCAGTTCGTCACGTTTTACCGCTTCACCTTCCTGCTTGTGCCAGGTGGCCACGGTGCCATCGGCTACGGATTCGGGAAACTGCGGGGCTTTGATGTCAGTCGCCATGACTAATCCTTATTTACTTGATCTCGAAGGCGTCCTGAACCAGACGCTGCTGTTGTTCGATATGCAGGGCCATGGAGCCGGCAGCCGGAGCGGCAGCCATTTCACGGCCTGCGTAATGGACCTGCGCGGCACCTACCTTGTAGGCCACCCGGTACATGTGATGCTGGGAGCAGTACCAGGCACCCTGGTTCATCGGCTCTTCCTGACACCACACCAGATGCTTCAGGTTCGGGTAACCGGACAGCACTTCAGCCAGTCGCTGCTCAGGGAACGGATAGAGCTGTTCGATCCGCACCAGCGCAGTATCGGTACGCCCTTCGGCTTCCTGTTTTTCCAGCAGGTCGTAATAGACCTTGCCGGAACACATCACTACCCGATCCACCTTCTTGGCATCCAGACCGGCGGGATCGTCCAGCACGGTTTCGAACTTGCCGTTGGCAAGATCGTCCAGCGTGGAGATCGCTTTCTTGTGGCGCAGCAGGCTCTTCGGGCTCATCACCACCAGCGGCTTGCGCAGCGGGCGAATCGCCTGACGACGCAGCAGATGGAAGATCTGCGCCGGCGTGCTGGGCACACACACCTGCATGTTGTGCTCGGCGCACAGCTGCAGGAAGCGCTCCAGACGGGCGGAGGAATGTTCCGGCCCCTGCCCTTCATAACCGTGCGGCAACAGCATGGTCAGACCACACAGACGCGCCCACTTGGATTCCCCGGAGGAGATGAACTGGTCGATCACCACCTGGGCACCGTTGGCGAAATCACCGAACTGTGCTTCCCAGATCACCAGCGACTTGGGCGTAGTAGTGGCGTAGCCATATTCGAAGCCCAGCACCGCCTCTTCGGACAACAGCGAATCATAGAGATCGAAACGCGGCTGGTTGGCGTCCAGGTGTTGCAAGGCGATATGACGCTCACCGTCCTTCTGGTTATGCAGCACCGCATGACGGTGGGAGAAGGTGCCACGGCCACAATCCTGACCGGTCAGACGGACATTGAAGCCCTGATCCAGCAAGGTGGCATAGGCCATGGTTTCACCATAGCCCCAGTTCAGCGGCATGGCGCCGGCCGTCATCTTGTGACGGTCTTCGAGGATCTTCTTCACCTGACGCTGGGCCACAAAGCCTTCCGGCAGGGACTCCATGCGCGTGGCCAGGGTCTGGATCTTCTTCAGCGGATAACCGGTATCCCAGTCATCTTCCACCTGATGCCCCAGGTAGGGAGACCAGTCCACGAACAGGGCCTTGTTGGGCTCACGCACCAGTGATTTCACCACATGATTACCGGCGTCCAGCATGTCGCGGTAATCATCGGCGGTCTTCTGGGCTTCCTGCTCACTGACCACGCCTTCATTGATCAGACGCTCGGCATACAGAGTGCGGGTGGTCGGATGACTCTTGATCTTCTTGTACATCAGCGGCTGGGTACCAGACGGTTCATCCGCCTCGTTATGGCCCAGTCGGCGATAACAGATCAGATCGATCACCACATCCTTCTTGAACTGCATGCGGTAATCCACTGCCAGCTGTGTCACGAAGTACACCGCTTCAGGGTCATCCGCATTCACGTGGAAGATCGGTGCCTGGACCATCTTCGCCACGTCAGTACAGTATTCAGTGGAGCGGGCATCCTCACGCTTGGACGTGGTAAAGCCCACCTGGTTATTGATCACAATGTGCAGGCTGCCACCGGTATAGAAGCCGCGGGTCTGGGACATCTGGAATGTCTCCATGACCACGCCCTGTCCGGCAAAGGCCGCATCACCGTGAATCAGGATGGGAACTACCTGCTCGCCAGCAACATCGTCGCGGCGATCCTGGCGGGCACGGACCGAACCTTCCACCACCGGAGAGACGATCTCCAGATGGGACGGGTTGAAGGCCATGGCCAGATGCACCTCACCACCGGAGGTGAGCACATTGGAAGAGAAGCCCTGGTGGTATTTCACATCACCGGAGCCGGATTCGATGAAGCTCTTGCCATCGAATTCTTCAAACAGGTCTTTGGGGCTCTTGCCCAGGGTGTTCACCAGCACATTCAGACGGCCCCGGTGGGCCATGCCGATGACCATTTCCTTGGCACCATAGCTACCCACCCGCTGGATCATTTCGTCCATCAGCGGAATCAGTGACTCACCACCTTCCAGACCAAATCGCTTGGTTCCCGGATATTTACTGCCCAGATATTTTTCCAGGCCTTCGGCGGCGGAGAGACGCTCGAGAATATGGGTCTTGATGTCCTGGCCGTATTCGGGATGGCTGCGCACCCCTTCCATGCGCTGCTGCAGCCAGCGCTTTTCGGCCGTGTTGACGATATGCATGTACTCAGCACCAACACTGGAGCAGTACGTCTTCTGCAGACAGTCAACAATTTCACGGAGAGTGGCTTCCGGCTTGCCAATAAAGAGGTTGCCGGTCTGAAAAACGGTATCCAGGTCTGCCGGGCTCAAGCCGTGATGAGCCAGCTCCAGATCAGGAACGGCTTCCCGTTCCATCAAACCCAGCGGATCCAGCTTGGCCACCTGATGGCCCCGGTTACGGTAGGCCGCGATCAGATGCAGCACACGTACCTGGCGACGCTCGTGCTCAGTGCTGACAGCACTGGCACCAAACTTCTGTACGCGGGATCGATTCTTGGCCTGAAGCAGGAAGTATTCACGAACAGCCGCATGGGGGACGTCGGATTCGACGGCGGCGTCAACGCTGGGGAGCTTTTCGAAATAAACGCGCCAGTCTTCCGGCACGGAATTGGGATCGGTCAGATAGGATTCGTACAGTTCATCGACATAGGCAGCATTGGCTCCTCCAATGTGCGAGGACTGCCATTGTCGCTGCATGGAACTGTCTTGCATTTTAGCTCGTTCCTTTCGCGGGAATTTGTCACACAACTGTGGTTGGTGCACTGCGACCACAGGGGTGCTGACCCTGTTCCCATACGCTTCTGATTGTCAGGAGCAACGCCTTTTAAGCCCTGCCCCACCCGTGAGTACAGCAAAGGCCGATAACCCTGATGTGGGTTTCGGCCTCGGCGCTGTCTCGTCCCGAGGGATTACCTCGAACGGCGTCTAGTGTAGCCCTTTTAATACGCTAATGTTAGACGCCAAAATCATAAAACACGTTATCCGCCAGTTTCCGACTGACCACAATTGGCAAAACGTCGAATAGACAGAAAAAAAGGGACAATTTGCTGCTATTTACAAACAAAAAAGGCGGCCACTTGGCCGCCTTTCCTGATGGGTCAGATGCCCCGCTCCAGAAGCATGGAGCGGATATGACCGATAGCCCGGGTCGGGTTCAAACCCTTCGGGCAGACGCTGACGCAGTTCATGATGCCGTGGCAACGGAACAGGCTGAAGGGGTCGTCCAGTTTGGACAGACGCTCTTCAGTGGCGTTGTCGCGGCTGTCCGCCAGGAAGCGGTAGCTCTGCAGCAGCGCCGCCGGGCCCAGGAACTTGTCCGGGTTCCACCAGAAGCTCGGGCAGCTGGTTGAACAGCAGGCACACAGGATACATTCGTACAGACCGTCGATCTTGGCACGCTCTTCCGGAGACTGCAGACGCTCGATGGCCGGAGCCGGCGTGTTGTTCTGCAGGTACGGCTGCACCTTCTCGTACTGGTTGTAGAACATGCCCATGTCCACCACCAGGTCACGAATGACCGGCAGGCCCGGCAGCGGGCGCAGGATCAGGGGCTTCTTGCCTTCCAGAACACCCGGCGCCACCTGGGACAGCGGAGTGATACAGGCCAGGCCGTTCTTGCCGTTCATGTTCATGCCGTCAGAGCCACAAACACCCTCACGACAGGAGCGACGATAGGCCAGGGACTGATCCTGCTCTTTTACCAGAGCGAGGATGTCCAGAACCATGAGGTCTTTACCCTGGGTATCGACCTCATACTCCTTCATGCTCGGCTCGCGGTCCGTTTCCGGATTGTAGCGATAGATACTAACTTTCATCGTATTACTCTCCGTTAGTAGGTCCGAGCCTTGGGCTGGAAGGTGTCGACAGTCTTCGGCTTGAAGTTCACGTCACGCTTGCCCAGCTTCTTGGCTTTCGGGTCGAAGATGGAGTGGCACAGCCAGTTCTCATCGTCACGATCAGGGTAGTCGTAACGGGAATGGGCACCACGGCTCTCGGTACGACCTTCAGCAGCAATCGCAGTCGCTTCAGCCACTTCCAGCAGGTTGTCCAGCTCCAGCGCTTCGATACGCGCAGTGTTGAACGGCCCGCTCTTGTCTTCCAGGTGAGCGTTGGCGATACGCTTGCGCAGGTCAGCCAGCTTGGCCACACCTTCCGCCATCAGGTCACCCTTGCGGAATACACCGAAGTGGTTCTGCATTACGCTTTGCAGCTCCTTGCGCAGGGCAGGAACGGATTCGCCACCGGTGGAGGACTCCCAGCGGTTCAGACGCGCCATGGCTTCGTCGATGTTGGCATCGGTCGGCTCATACTGGGTCATGCCCTGACGAAGCTGATCTTCGATGAACAGACCGGCCGCACGACCGAATACCACCAGATCCAGCAGCGAGTTACCGCCCAGGCGGTTCGCACCGTGTACAGATACACAGGCTACTTCACCCACCGCGAAGAGACCGTTAACGAACTGGTCTTCACCCTCGTGACCGCCAGACAGCTTGATCGCCTGACCGTGAACGTTGGTGGGGATACCACCCATCATGTAGTGACAGGTCGGCACAACCGGGATCGGCTCTTTCACCGGATCGGTCTGTGCGAAGGTAATGGCCAGTTCACAGATGCCCGGCAGGCGGCTGTGCAGCACTTCTTCACCCAGATGATCCAGCTTCAGGAATACGTGATCGCCATCCGGACCGGCACCACGACCATCCAGAATTTCCATCATCATGGAACGGGCAACAACGTCACGGGAGGCCAGATCTTTGGCGTTCGGAGCGTAACGCTCCATGAAGCGCTCGCCGTCCTTGTTGATCAGGTAGCCACCCTCGCCCCGGCAACCTTCGGTTACCAGAACACCGGCGCCGGCGATGCCGGTCGGGTGGAACTGCCACATTTCGATGTCCTGAACCGGCAGACCGGCACGCAGGGCCATGCCCACGCCGTCACCAGTGTTGATCAGGGCGTTGGTGGTGGAAGCGTAGATACGGCCGGAACCACCGGTGGCAAATACGGTTGCCTTGGCCTTGAAGAACACGGTTTCGCCGGACTCGATGTCGATGGCGATCACGCCACAGACATTACCTTCGTCGTCCTTCACCAGTTCAGCGGCATACCACTCGTTGTAGAACTGGGTGCCGTTCTTCAGGTTCTGCTGGTACAGGGTGTGCAGCAGCGCGTGACCGGTACGGTCAGCAGCAGCACAGGTACGGGCCGCCTGGCCGCCCTCACCGAAGTTCTTGGACTGGCCACCAAACGGACGCTGGTAGATACGGCCTTCTTCGGTACGGGAAAACGGCAGACCCATGTGGTCCAGCTCGAACACCGCTTCCGGGCCCACATTACACATGTATTCGATAGCGTCCTGGTCACCGATGTAATCGGAGCCTTTAACAGTATCGTACATGTGCCAGCGCCAATCATCGTTGGGATCGGCAGACGCGATCGCACAGGTGATACCGCCCTGGGCGGATACGGTGTGCGAACGGGTCGGGAATACTTTGGAAATCAGCGCAGTCTTGAAGCCGGACTGGGCCATCTGCAGTGAGGCGCGCATACCGGCACCACCACCACCTACGACGATAGCGTCAAATGTAATAGTGCGAATGGACATGGATTACGCCCCTCCCCAGATCAGAACCAGACCCCACAACAGGTAAACCACCAGTGCCAGAGCGATAGCCACCTGGGCAATCAGTCGCACGCCGGTAGCGGCTTTACCAAAGGTCAGACTGGTCAGGTAGTCAGTGGTTACGCCCCACAGGCCTACCCAGGTATGTGCGGCAACAGCAATTACCAACAGGGTGTTGGCAATCTGCATGCAGATGGAGCCCATGAAGGCCTTCCAGCTAGCGAAGTCCAGATCACCAGCGGTCATCAGATAGCCCAGCATGAAGATCAGGTATACGCCAATAATGACAGCGGAAACACGCTGAATGAGCCAGTCGTACAGACCGTTCCGGCCCAGACTCGTTACAGGGGTTACCATATCCAACCTCCTACCAGCAGAATCAGTACCGCAGAGATGATGAAGACCAGTTTGGCGCCACGACGGCCGCCTTCCAGGGTTTCACCAACGCCGGTGTCCATAATAAGGTGGCGGATGCCTGCCACCAGGTGATACAGCAATACAGCCAGAATGGCCCATACCACCAGCTTCACCAGCGGGGAGGTCATCAGTTCTTTCAGGTCCGCAAAGCTCTCGGGAGACGCCAGGGAGCGATCCAGCATCCACAGCAGAATCGGCAGGGCCAGGAAAATGGCAACGCCGGTTACACGGTGGGTGATAGATGCTATAGCCGTGACCGGGAACTTGATCGTGCTCAGATCGAGGTTAACGGGTCGCTTGTCGTTCACGGTAGCCTACTTATAGCCGGGCCCCATATTAAACAGGGCGGTTGTCGGGAACTTGGCAGGATCGCTGAGATCAAAAACGCAGACTCTGATCTCAACAAGCTGCCTGGGCCGGGGTGGGCCCTTCCATCAGAATGCCACCAGGCGTTCTGACGGGCGGCAGTATATCGCCGCAACTTGCGCAAAACAAACGGTGCGCACCATTTATGTACGCAACCGTTTACCTAACGCCTTGTTTTATAATGCTGCACATCAAAGGAGCGTTAATATTTCCTGCGCACCAAGCTGGCGCAACATTGTCTCATGTGTGTAACACGCTGTTTACCCTACAAAAGTCTGACTCGTCAGTTCCCGCCTGCGCGTTGACAAAGGTGTGTCAAAACTTTACCTTCCACCGCGCTTTGGAGGACCTTCCTGCCCTACGGAGTCGCGCTGAGACTTCCAGAGGAACGTTCCCTGTCCGCCAATGGAGAGATTCCCATGACCGAGAAGAAAGCCACTCTTAATGTAGACGGCAAGGATCTAGACCTTCCCATCTATACCCCGACCCTGGGCCGCGACGTAATCGACGTGTCCAAACTGGTAGCCAACGGCGTCTTTACCTTCGACCCCGGCTTTACCTCCACCGCTTCCTGCGAATCCAAGATCACCTTTATCGACGGTGAAGTGGGCAAGCTGCTGCATCGGGGCTACTCCATCGAGGAGCTGGCAGGCAAATCCGATTATCTGGAAGTGTGTTACGCCCTGCTCTACGGCGAACTGCCTACCGCCGAGCAAAAAGATCACTTCGTGAGCACCGTGAAGAATCACACCATGGTTCACGAGCAGATCCGTAATTTCTTCAACGGTTTCCGTCGCGATGCGCACCCGATGGCCATCATGTGTGGTGTGGTTGGCGCCCTGTCTGCCTTCTACCACGACTCCCTGGACATCAATAACCCGCAGCACCGCGAAATCACCGCGTACCGCCTGATCGCCAAGATGCCCACCATCGCGGCCATGTGCTACAAGTACGCCCTGGGCCAGCCCTTCATGTACCCGCGCAACGACCTGGGTTACGCAGAAAACTTCCTGCACATGATGTTCGGCAACCCCTGTGAAGAGTCCAAGATCAGCCCGACCCTGGCCAAGGCCATGGATCGCATCTTCATCCTGCACGCGGACCACGAGCAGAACGCTTCCACTTCTACCGTGCGTCTGGCTGGCTCCTCCGGTGCCAACCCGTTCGCCTGTATCGCTGCTGGCATCTCCGCCCTGTGGGGCCCGGCTCACGGCGGCGCCAACGAAGCCGTACTGAACATGCTGGACGAGATCGGCTCCCTGGATAACATCGATGCCTACATCGCCAAGGCCAAGGACAAGAACGATCCGTTCAAACTGATGGGCTTCGGTCACCGCGTTTACAAGAACTACGATCCGCGCGCCACCGTGATGCGCGAGTCCTGCCACGAAGTACTGGCAGAGCTGGGTGTAAACGATCCGCAGCTGGAACTGGCCATGAAGCTGGAAGAGATCGCCCTGAGCGACCCCTACTTCAAAGAGAAGAAGCTGTTCCCGAACGTGGATTTCTACTCCGGCATTATCCTGAAAGCGATCGGGATCCCGACTTCCATGTTCACCGTAATCTTTGCCCTGTCCCGCACCGTGGGCTGGATTGCGCACTGGAACGAAATGATCTCCAACCCGTACAAGATTGGCCGTCCGCGCCAGCTGTACACCGGCGAAGCCGAGCGTCCGTTCGTTCCGGTCAACGAGCGCAAGTAAGCGTTTCGTTATCGCCAGTAAAAAAACCGCCTTCGGGCGGTTTTTTTTGGGGCCGCTCTGCGGCTGCAACACGCTTCACGCACCACGCTTCACGCAAAAGCCAGAGAACCGCACTCCGTGCGCCACTTCGCTACGCTACGTTCCCACATCAAGATCGAAAATCAGCTTCGGCCAATCCTGGTCTGCACCTGTTTCCCACCATTTTGCGATGAACCTTTTTGGCGGCTGCCCTGCAGGTGAATGTCTCCCTCCCACAGCTCAAACAGCGTTTCTGGAATCCATACCTCGCTTAGGCTCGGATCGCTTGCAGGCAAGCTCCTACAGCAGCTAAAGAAATCTGTTAGGCCTTATCTTCAGCTTTTAGCTTTTAGCTTTTAGCTTTTAGCTTTTAGCTTTTAGCTTTTAGCTTTTAGCTTGTAGCTCGTAGCTCGTAGCTCGTAGCTCGTAGCTCGTAGCTCGCCAGAGTTTGCCAACGCCTCCCCCTCATGCAAGCATCCCCCTTTCGCTTGTAAAGGACCCGGATGTCATGAAAAAAATCATCGCGCTGCTTATTCTGGCTGCCATTGTCGGCTACCTGCTGTTCTGGCCGGTGCCAATTGAGCCGGTGGCCTGGAATGCACCCAAGGCCCCGGCCCTTGAAGGCCGCTATGCCATCAATGAAGCACTGGGTAGCGCCGAGCGCCTGGGCGTGGATGAAGGTTTCGGGCCGGAAGATGTGGCCATCGACAGCAACGGCAATCTCTATGTGGGCTACGTGGATGGCCGCATCGTGCGCTTCAACCCGGACGGTGCCGAACCCGATCTGATCGCCAACACCGAAGGCCGTCCGCTGGGCCTGGATTTTGATCCTGCTGGCAACCTGATCGTGGCAGACGGCTACAAGGGACTGCTTAGCATTGCCCCCAGCGGCGCCATCACCACGCTCAGTACTTCACTGGACGGTATTGATTACGGCTTTACCGATGACGTGGATGCGGACAGTAATGGCGTACTGTATTTCACCGATGCCTCCAGCAAATATGGTCCCGCCATGATGGCCCGGGATGATGTCATGGAGCACGGCGGTCATGGCCGCCTGATTCGCTACGATCCCGCCAAAGGTCAGGCGGAACTGCTACTGGACGGCTTGCAGTTCGCCAATGGCGTCGCCCTGTCCCAAAAAGAGGACTTTGTGCTGGTCAATGAAACCGGCAGCTATCGCATTCTTCGTTACTGGCTCAAGGGCGACAAGGCAGGCAGCCACGATGTGTTCTTTGATAACCTGCCGGGCATTCCCGACGGCGTTTCCGCCAATGGTGACGGCACCTTCTGGGTGGCCATGTTCACCCGTCGCAATGCCATGCTCGATGCCATGTCCGACAAGCCCCTGCTACGCAAGGTCGCGTTTCGCCTGCCGGGCTTCCTGCAGCCCCAGCCCGAGCACCATGCCTTTGTCATGGGCCTCAACGAACAGGGTGAGGTGACCCACAATCTGCAGGCCACCTCGAAGGACAGTTTCGCCCCCATCACCAGTGTTGAGCAGCATGGCAACACCCTGTACCTGGGCAGCCTGATTCTGCCCTACTTCGCCGCCTACTCTCTGGATGACCACAGCGAAGGAGCCAGCAGCCCATGAGCAGCCCATCCGTCGCATTTGTTGGCCTGGGCACCATGGGCTATCCCATGGCCGGCCATCTGGTCAGAGCCGGTCTGACCGTGACCGCCTACAACCGAAGTCCGGAAAGAGCCAAATCATGGCAGCAGGAATACGGCAGCGCCATTGCAGCCACCCCGGCGGAGGCCGCCCGTGGCGCTGACATTGTCTGCCTCTGCGTGGGCAATGACGACGATCTGCGCCAGGTGACCCTGGGACCGGAAGGCGTTATCCAGAGCCTTGCTCCCGGCGCCATTCTGATCGACCACACCACCGCCAGTGCGGCCATGGCCCGCGAGCTGGATCAGGTCTGCCGGGAACGCCAGGCACATTTCATTGATGCCCCCGTCTCCGGCGGCCAGCAAGGCGCAGAAAACGGCCAACTGTCCATCATGTGCGGTGGCGAACCCGCCATATTCGAGCAGGCAAGCCCGATCCTTGATCACTACGCCAAAGCCTGCAATCTCATGGGCCCGGTCGGCAGCGGCCAGCTCACCAAGATGGTCAACCAGATCTGCGTGGCCGGGCTGGTGGAGGCCCTGGCCGAGGGCGTCGCCTTCGCCCAGAACGCTGGCCTTGAAGCAGAAAAGGTGTTCGAGACCATTAGCCAGGGGGCGGCATCCTCCTGGCAGATGATTCACCGCCACCAGACCATGCTGGCCGACCAGTTCGAGCATGGCTTTGCCGTGGACTGGATGCGCAAGGACCTGGATATCTGCCTCGAAGAGGCACAACGTAACGGCACCCCTCTACCCGTAACCGAGCAAGTGAACGAATTCTATAAGGAGATTCAGGCCATGGAAGGTGGCCGCTGGGACACCTCCTCGCTATTACGCCGCCTCAAGAATAACACCCGCTAACCACTGGAAAGAGTCGCGTTTCGACGGTCACACCGACTGGCCAATTCTGACTGTCGCAACGCGCATCCTGTCACCCACCAACCGCAAAACCCGCCCCAATCCCGGGCAGCCACCTTTCCTGCACGTCTTTGGTCAGACACGAACGCCTCCTTTTTGTGCACGACTCCACAGCCAGTCTGGTCGCGGCCCTTATCTGCCCACATGTCTATATGTGGACATTTACACATAAATCGCCCAAAATAATGGAAAGCCAAATGGGAAGCCCCATGCATAACGTCGACAGGAACACCCCAGCTGCAGTGAATGACGAAGCCCGTCATGCGGCCCTGCGTGCGGTGCTCAATCTACTGACCCACTGGAATTGCAGTGAAAAGGAAAAGATGTCGCTTCTCGGTGTCGGCCGCTCCACCCTGCACAAATACCAGGCTCAACCAGACAGCGCCCGGGTCAGTCAGGATTTGCTGGAACGCCTCAGCTACCTGCTCAATATTCACCAGGCCCTGCGCACCCTGTTTGGCAACCGTGAAAACGTCTATGGCTTTGTGCGGATGGCCAACCACAACCCCTTCTTCAATGGCGCCACTCCGATGGACGTGATGACTGGCGGCACCGTGGCAGGACTCTACGAAGTCCATCGACAGCTGGACACCCTGCGGGGCGGGCAATGGGGCTAAAACACCACATCGATACCCTGCCCCGTCTTGAGTTCCACGAGCAAACGGCCTACCGGCTGGTCAACAGCAAATATCCCCCCATCCATATCTTCGACGATGTGGCAGACCAGGCCGACTTTGACGCCCTGTTTGCCGTACAGGCCCTCACCAACCCGCGCCTGCAGCAGGAGGTCGGCCAGTTGAACCGGGTCGCAAAGGAAGAACGCCCCTGGGGGATTCCCGGTTGCAACTATGCCCTTGGGCCCTTTGTGCACGTCAATCCCGCAGGGTCGCGATTTTCCAATGGTGATTTTGGGGTTTATTACTGCGCCGATCACATCAGCACCGCCATTGCAGAGACCCGTTACCATCAGCAGCGATACTTTCAGAGCGTGGAAGGCCTCAAATACGACCGCATTGTGATGTGCGGATTGCAGACCCTGTTCAGCGCAGAACTGGTCGACATCACCCCTGCGTCAGAACATCCCCACTGGCACGATGGCAACGATTACAGCTATGCCCGCGAACTGGGCGTCCAACTTCAGCAGCAAAAGCCAAGCGGGCTGCACTATGAATCCGTGCGCGCCCCCGGTCAGCACTGTTATGCCCTGTTCAGTCCCGCTGTCATTCACTCGGTGATCCCCACCCGCCATTATGAATACGTCTGGGATGGTGAACGCATCGCCCACACCCTGACCATCCGCCGCTTGAGCTGATCCCGACAACAGGCCTATTCTGGATATCTCCATGGAGGCCAACATGTCTGCATCACGGACGGTCAGCGCCCTCTGTCTGGATCTGGCCGGAGTACTCTATCAAGGGCCCCAGGCCCTGCCCGGCGCCCGGCAGGCATTAGCCATGCTGCGCGCTACCGGGCTGCCATTGCGCTTTGCCACCAACACCTCGCAACGCAATCGCCATCAGATTCTCAAGGATCTCGAGAGTCTTGAGCTGGATATCGAGCCCGCAGAACTGTTTACCGCGCCCCGGGCCGCACACGACTATCTGTCTCAACAGCAACTGCAGCCCTATTGCCTGATACACCCCAATCTCAAACAGGAATTTGCCGACCTGGAGGGACGGCATGCCAATGCGGTACTGGTCGGCGATGCTGGCAGGAAATTCGATTACCAGCACCTGGACAAAGCCTTCAGGCTACTCCACGTCGGCGCCCCCCTGATCGCTATTGGCCTGAATCGCTATTACCAGCTGGATGACGGCCTGCATCTGGACGCCGGTCCCTTCGTCAAAGCCCTGGAATATGCCAGCGGTCAGACCGCCATTATCACCGGCAAACCCTCAAGGACCTTCTTCGCACAGGTGCTGGACAGCCTCGGCAGCCAGGCAGAGCAAACACTGATGGTGGGTGACGATATTCACGGCGACGTGGAAGGCGCCCTCAACGCCGGCATGCAGGCCTGCCTGGTACAGACCGGTAAATATCGGGAGGGAGATGAAGACAGTATTGAAGGCGATTTCAGCATGGAGACTGACATCCTCGCACTGGCAAAAAAGCTCTCGGACACCCTGTAGGGACGGGGGCTGGATGCGGCCGCCCCTTGTGGGAGGCCTGGAAGCGAATGCCCCAACCCCTTCGTCCGCAAGCAGACTACCACATCAAACCCCGAAACCAAAAGACGGGTTTACCACAGAGGTCACGGAGTTCACTGAGGAAATTCCAGCAAGCCCCTGCCCCACTGTGGGAGCTTGCTTGCAAGCGAATGCCAACCCCTTCGTCTGCAAGCAGACTCCCACATCAAACCCCGCAACCCAAAAGACGGGTTTACCACAAAGGTCACAGAGCTCAGTGAGCGGAAGATCTCCTTCTCGGTGCGCCCTATGGTAAAACCGCTTTTGATCTTGGCCTGTTGCGTGAAGCGTGCTGCAGCCGCCGAGCGGCCAATAAAAAAGCCCCACTCTTTCGAGTGAGGCTTCTTTATGTGGCGTCCCCTAGGGGAGTCGAACCCCTGTTACCGCCGTGAAAGGGCGGTGTCCTGGGCCACTAGACGAAGGGGACGTGTTTGGTGGAGCTAAGCGGGATCGAACCGCTGACCTCAACACTGCCAGTGTTGCGCTCTCCCAGCTGAGCTATAGCCCCAGAGTCACCAGTGAGACAATGTCCGTCTCAGTTGGTGCGGCGTATTCTACCGGCCACCCCCAACCTGTCAAGCGCCAACTGACGGTTTTTTTCAGAATGAAGTCTGTTTGCCTACATTCTGGGCAAGTTGCTGAAAAACTGGACAAAAGCAGTGGCGAGTGACGAGTTTCGAGTTACGAAAACCTTTGGTCTTGCTCGGGTTTTCTGTTTTGCCCTTCGAAACTCGCTTCTCGCAACTCGGAACTCCGTCATCGAGGCGCCACTCAGCCCACCGGCAGATCCCGGTAGGCTTTTTCCAGCTTCTTCATCTGCTTCTTGGACACCCCGCCCAGCACCTCGATGGCATGGCGGATACGGGCGCGGCTGACGTCGGAGCCGATGATTTCCATGGAATCCACCACCGAGAAGCTGGCACTGGTGCCGGCAATGGCGATGAACACCGGCAGCAGGAAATCCTTGATCTTCACTTCCAGAGCGTCAGCAATCGCCTTGGCGTCCGCAAACAGGCCATCCCGGTTCCAGTCGCTGCGGGCTTCATAGGTCCACAGCAGATACTGCAACCAGACCACCATATCCTCGTTGCCGTATTGCTTGTGCTCAAAGCTGGCCGGGGTGATTGCCGGCATGCCGTTGAAACAGAACGCGGCCTTGTCCGCCACTTCCGACAGGGTCTCCACCCGCTGACGCAGATGGGGAATGATCTTCATGGCGTAATCGCGGTTGTAGGCCCAGTTGAGCAGGGAATCCAGGAACTGTTCGTCGCTCTGTTCGCGCAGCCACTGGCCGTTCAGCCAGCTGAGTTTTTCCACGTCGAACACCGGTCCACCAAGTGACACACGCTGGATATCGAAAGCGGCCTGCATCTGCTCCAGGCTGAACTTCTCGCTTTCATCCGGCATGGACCAACCCATACGGCCCAGGTAATTCACCAGCGCTTCCGGCAGATAGCCCATGCGTTGATAGAACAGGATGCTGGTGGGGTTCTTGCGCTTGCTCAGCTTGGATTTGTCCGGGTTGCGTAGCAGCGGCATGTGGCACAGCACCGGCATGTCCCAGCCGAAGTATTCATACAACAGCTTGTGCTTGGGCGCGGAATTCAACCATTCCTCACCGCGAATTACGTGAGTGATCTCCATCAGGTGATCATCAACGATGTTGGCCAGATGGTAGGTGGGCATACCGTCGGATTTGAGCAGGATCTGCGCATCTACCAGCGCCCAGTCCAGTTCTACCGTGCCCCGCAGCATGTCCTGGATTTCGCATCGGCCATCAAACGGTACCCGCATGCGGATCACGTAGGGGGCGCCATCGGCTTGCCGTTGTGCCTGCTCGTCTGCCGGCAGCTCCAGATCCTGCGGCTTGAGCGCGCGATTCTCGCCGTTCTCTTTCAGCTCGGCGCGCAACACATCCAGCTCTTCGCTGGTACGGTAGCACTTGAAGGCGTGCCCCTTCTCGATCAGCGCTTCAGCGTACTCCCGGTACATGTGCTTGCGTTCGCTCTGACGATACGGACCATGGGGACCACCTACGTCCGGACCTTCATCCCAGCTCAGCCCCAGCCACTTGAGGGAGTCCAGAATCATCTGCTCGGACTCGCTGGTGGAGCGGGTCTGGTCGGTGTCTTCGATACGCAGAATGAACTGGCCACCATGCTGGTGGGCAAAGCAGCGATTGAACAGGGCAATGTAGGCGGTGCCTACATGGGGATCACCAGTGGGGGACGGTGCGACGCGGGTGCGAACAGTCATGCTGACTCCATAAGTGCAAACTGGCGCGGATTATACCTGTCAAAACGTGCGCCATGTAGACGCCGGGCCCGTCTGTTCTGCTATTGTTGGGCTGTTTCAGGATTATTACGTTGTGGCTGCACGGTTGCAGCCGCGCTTTATCGGCAATAACCAAGCAAAGGAAACAAGCATGCGCATTCCATTTCAGCGTTCCCTCCTCGTCGCCCTGGTCGCCAGCACTACCCTGCTGCAGGCCTGCTCCGACAACCAGGAGCCCATGGCCAGTGAAGCAGAAACCGCCGCTCCGGCAGCAGAAGAAGCCAGCCATGACATGGCGAGCATGGATACCAGCGGGGAAGAAACCGCTGCGGTAGAGATTCCTCGCTCCCCGGCTCCGGAAGGTGCCAAGGTATTCTTCGTCAGCCCGGCAGATGGAGCGACCGTTAGCGGCCCTGTGACAGTAGAGTTCGGTCTGGAAGGCATGGACGTGGTGCCGGCGGGCACTGAGCAGGAAAACAGTGGTCACCACCACATCCTGATTGATCTGGCGGAAGCACCCGATATGAGCATGCCGCTGCCGGCTAACGATAACGTGGTCCACTTTGGCAAAGGCCAGACCTCAACCACACTGGAACTGGAGCCTGGCGAGCACACCCTGCAACTGATTCTGGGTGACTACCGCCACATCCCCCACGAGCCGCCGGTGATGTCCGAGACCATCACCATCACCGTGGAATAAACACTCAGCCGCCTTGCGTCTGACCGGTGCTAACCAAGGCGGAGTGGCCCAGACCGCTCCGCCTTTTTAGGTCCATCCCGGGTTAACGTCAGGCGTTCGGCCTCCATTCAGCCAATCACCACCCGGTTTTTGCCGTGTCCCTTTGCCTCATAGAGCAACTTGTCCGCAGCCTTGATGGCCCAATCCAGCGAGCCCAGTTCGTTGACCTCACAGCCCCCGATGGACACCGTGATAGGTCCGTGCAAATCCGTCCAGCCAGGCACCCCGGTGGACGCGACCTTTTCACGGATCTTTTCCGCTACACGACTTGCACCTTCACGAGTGGAATCGACCAGTAATACGGCAAACTCCTCGCCCCCAAGACGACAGGCAAGGTCAACGGATCGAACAGAATCTTCCATGGCATGGGCTACTGCAGAAAGCACCTTGTCTCCCATATCATGACCCGCGGTATCGTTCACCTTCTTGAACGAATCCAGATCGAGCATCAATAACCACAGCGCCTTGCCGGTGCGCTCACCCCTGGCAATTTCGTATTCACCAAACTGAAAGAAGCGCCGCCGGTTGGGCAAACCGGTCAGTTGATCGTGCATGGCAGCCTGCACCAGAAGCCGCTCACTCTCTCGCCTTGAACGCTCGGATATATCCAGATATACCGCCGAGATGCTCACCATGATGAAACTGAACCAGGTAATGGCGATCACGAAGGCGCCGACAGCCACCGCATTTTCCGCATGCCAGAACAGAATCATTGCATAGCCCAGCAAGCCAGGCAGCAGAGAGGCAAACAGCATCTGGATACGAGATATCCTGCCCCCGTAATAGGGACTGAGGATCGCTCTCACTGGCCCACGTTGCGCAGTCAGGGCAAGCACAGCCACACACAACAACAACCCTCCAAGGGCCGTGTAGATCGACATTTCACCGTAAAAGTCATCCAGACCATAGGCATAACCGGTAATGGCCGTAGTGGGGATCGCCGTTGCAATGAAGGCCACGATCTGCGCGGCATTCCATTTCTGACATCGGCGCAGCAAGACCGCAATCACACCCAGCAACAACATCAGGGTTGAGTTCCAGCCCATACTGTTCGACTTGTGCAGCCGCACCTCCTCCACAACGATGTCATGAAAAGGAGTAATAAAGGGGGAGAAAGAGGTGCTGGCCACTTGATCCGACACATAGCCAACAAGCAGCGCCGCAGCCGCCAACAAAAAAAGGAAAGAGAGCCTGATACCCGTCGGTTTTATCCTGAGCGCGATGATGCCTGAGGCGATCAGCAAGAGTGTGGAGGCCGTCAGGGGATGAGTGGCAGCACCGCCCCCTGGCCGGTACATGAGCTCGTGGCCAAGGGCATACCCGGCAAGTACATAAAGCGCTATCGCCGCGGCACCGAAAGCCAACGGAACGGCCAAAGACTGCACCAGGTCAGGCAAGATCCAGGGTTTCTCGGCGGCTTCTTCTTCCGCTTTTTTTAACTGTTCACTGTCCATGTGAAGTCACAGAGTCAAGCCGATCGGTAAGGTAATCACAGTTACTGGGCGGCTTACTGAATCAAGCCGGAATGCAGGCCACCCATAACAAAGTCATTAGAACCCTGTTTTGTGATGCATGTCACACAATTGCGACACGTTCCACTCATCCGCTGATGAAAGGTCGGACCGAACCGGCCGATGTACCTGGCAAGGAGTATGGGCTTTGAGGCTCAGTGACGCGGGGGCGTCACCAAGCGAGAGGGGAAAAATACCAATCAGCGCAGAAGCAGATGCGGCACACGTGCCTCACGGATCATCTTGTTGGTGGTGCTGCCCACAAAGAATTCCCGGATACGGGAGTGGCCATAGGCGCCCATGACGACCATATCCACATTCTCGGATTGCTGATACTTGTGCAGTGCAGGCTCGACCTCACCATCGAGAACAGCTGTTTGTACCTGATGCCCGGCCGCTTTCAGCTTGTCGGCTGCCCATCCCAGATCCACTTCACGGGTGCCCACTGAGACCAGGTGACAATCCAGCCCCTTGAACAGCGGGCTGTCGGCCAACATGCTGACCCCCTTTCGAGTGGTGTCACTGCCGTCATAGGCCAGCATGATGGTCTCAGGCGCCTTGAACTCACCCACCGCCACCAGAATCGGGCGATGCACGGCACGAATCACCCGCTCCACATTGTCACCCAGCTGGGCACCAATGCCGTCGTGTTCCTCGCCCTGCTTGCCGATCACCAGCAGCCGCATTTCGTCTTCAAGGCCGGTGAGCGAATCCACCAGATCGCCATGACGTTGCCGTTCCTTCGGATCCGCGATGCCATCGGCGATGACTCGCTCACGGGCCGCTTCCAGCATCAGCTTGCCCTGCTCCAGCGCCACCCGGTTGCGCTGCGAGTCCAGTTCCGCCAGTTCCTCCATCAGATGCTCACGGCCACCCATGGAAAGGTGACCACTGAAATCGGCAGCCACCGGATAGCGGGAATGATCCAGCACATGCAGCAGGGTCAGCGGTGCATCCAGCCGCTGGGCAGACCAGGCTGCATAGTCACAGATGGAGGTGGTCGCCGCAGAACCATCAATACAGGCGATAACGTTGGTCATTGCTGCTCTCCCTGGCTCAGTGGCCACCCATCAGTTTTTCGACTTCGGCAGGCTTGTCATGCACGCCGAATTTGTCCACCAGTGTGGCGCTGGCTTCATTCAAGCCAATGATATCCACCTCGGTGCCTTCACGACGGAACTTGATCACTACCTTGTCCAGCGCGCCGATGGCGGTGATATCCCAGAAATGGGCGCGGTGCACATCAATGCTGACCTTATCAATGGCTTCCTTGAAATCAAAGGAAGAGACGAACTGCTCGGCGGAGGTAAAGAACACCTGGCCCACCACTTCATAGACCCGGTGACCATCCTGTTCACTCTCGGTGGCTTTCACATAGAAGATCCGGCCCACCTTGTTGGCATAGAACAAGGCGCTGAGGATCACACCGATGCCCACACCGATCGCCAGGTTATGGGTCGCCACCGTGGCGGTGACGGTGGCCAGCATCACCACAGTACTGCTGGCCGGATGTTTGGCCATATTGGTAATGGATTCCCAGCTGAAAGTCCCGATGGACACCATGATCATGACGGCTACCAGTGCCGCCATGGGAATCTGCGACACCCACTTGCCCAGGAACACCACCAGTACCAGCAGGAAACAGCCGGCAAACAGGGTAGAAAGGCGCTTGCGACCGCCGGATTTCACGTTGATCACCGACTGGCCAATCATGGCACAGCCCGCCATGCCACCAAAGAAGCCGGAGAAGATGTTGGCAAGGCCCTGCCCCTTGCACTCACGGTTCTTGTCGCTCTCGGTATCGGTCATGTCATCGACAATGGTGGCGGTCATCATGGATTCCAGCAGACCCACCACTGCCAGAGCCAGGGAGTACGGCAGGATAATCTGCAGGGTTTCCATATTCAGCGGGATATCCGGCAACAGGAATACCGGCAGGCTGTCAGGCAGTTCGCCCTTGTCCCCGACAGTGGGCACATCAAGCCCCAGGAACATGGCCACGCCGGTGATCACAATGATGCAGATCAGCGGCGACGGTACCGCCGTCGTCAGCAGCGGGAGCAGATAGATGATCGCCAGTCCGGCGGCCACCATGGCGTAAACGTGCCAGGTCACGCCGTACAGTTCCGGCAACTGGGCCATGAAAATCAGTATCGCCAGGGCATTCACGAAACCGGTCACCACCGACCGGGACACGAAACGCATCAGCCCGCCGAGCTTGAGAAAGCCCGCGATGATCTGGAAACAGCCGGTCAGCACCGTGGCGGCCAGCAGATACTGCAAGCCGTGATCCTTCACCAGCGTCACCATGACCAGCGCCATGGCACCGGTAGCGGCGGAAATCATGCCCGGTCGACCACCCGCAAAAGCGGATACCGCAGCAATACAGAAAGAGGCGTACAGCCCGACTTTCGGATCTACCCCGGCGATGATGGAGAACGCAATCGCTTCAGGAATCAGTGCCAACGCCACCACGGTGCCGGCCAGCAGATCACCACGAAGATTGCTGAACCATTCCTGCTGAATAGTACGAAGCATGGTCAAACCCTGTAATACTGGTGATGTCGGCCCTTGGCGGGCCGGGAAAGGGCGCGGAGTCTAGCAGATTCGCCCCCTCTGAGACAGGCAAGTGGTCGGAGGGGCTACGCCCCGCGGGCACAACATGCGACAATGCGGCCCCGTTTTCAGCCCGTCAAAGCCCCATGTCAGCCAGCCAGACCGTCTCTGCCCCGCCCCTCGACCGACGCCTCAGCGTCGCGCCGATGATGGACTGGACCACCCGGGATTACCGCTTTCTGGCACGCCTGATCACCCGCCATACCCTGCTCTACACCGAAATGGTGGTGGCCCAGGCCATTGTTCATGGCGATAGGGACCGATTTCTCTCTTTCAATGATGAAGAACACCCGGTGGCCCTGCAGCTGGGCGGCAGCGATCCACAGCAACTGGCAGAAGCGGCCCGCATCAGCGAGCAGTATGGTTATGACGAGATCAATCTGAACGTGGGTTGCCCGTCTGACCGGGTTCAGCAGGGCAAGATCGGCGCCATTCTCATGGCAGAACCCGAGCTGGTGGGGAGCTGTGTGGAAGCCATGCAGGCAGCGGTATCAGTGCCTGTCACCGTGAAGACCCGTATCGGCATTGATGACCAGGACGACTACGATTTTCTGCTCCGCTTTGTCGAGCGCATGGAACAGGCCGGCTGCACCAGCCTGACCATTCATGCCCGCAAGGCCATCCTGTCCGGTCTGTCGCCCAAGGAAAACCGGGAAATCCCGCCGCTGATCTACCAGCGTGCCTATGCCATCAAGCAGGCTTTCCCGCACCTGGAAATCATCCTCAACGGCGGCGTAAAGACCCTTCAGGAAGTTCACGACCACATGGGCGAAGTGGACGGCGTAATGATCGGTCGCGAGGCCTATCAGAACCCCTATTTCCTCGCCGATGCCGACCGGGTGGTGTTCGGCGATGACCGCCCTGTCCCCAACCGCAGAGCGATCGCCGAGCAGTTCCTGCCTTACGTGGAACACCGCTACGCCCTGGGCCATGCCCCGAAACATGCCCTTCGCCACATTCTTAACCTGTTCCAGGGTGAACCCGGCGCCCGCAAGTTCCGCCGCCATCTCAGCGAGAACATGCACAAGCCAGACACGACACCACAAGTGCTGATGGACGCTCTGGCGCAACTGCCTTAGCCTGTAGGCATCGACTACCGCGCTGTACAGATCGTCATGCGCGGGAATCAGTTGAAAGTTTAAAGTTCAAAGTTGAAACGCGAGGCCAAGGCCTGGCTGGATATCGGCGCTCCACCTCCGCGCTGCCCGGCCCCTGAAGCGCAGCACCGTCGGTTCAAATCTTGCATTGATCTATACCGCGCTTTTCAACTTTGAACTTTAAACTTTGAACTCAGCGCCTTTCGTGGCACTACGAGTCAGCATTCTGTCATGCCGAGCCAGTAACGTGCGCTCCATGACAACACAAGGAACGGAAACCGTGAACAAACGCGAACAGCTTGCCCAATGGACATCCCTTGTCGCCGATACTGGCGATCTCGACATGATCGCCGCGTTGGCCCCGGAAGATGCCACCACCAACCCCTCCCTGCTGCTGGCCGCGGCGCGGGATGAACGTTACCGGGAGCTGCTGGACAAGGCCGTGGAGTTGAGCGCAGCACTGGGGCACGCCGGTGAATTGGACTGGCTCACCGATACCAGTGCCTGCCTGGCTGGCCAGGCCATTCTGGAGCGGGTACCCGGGCTGGTTTCTACCGAAGTCGATGCGCGGCTGTCTTTTGATACCCGCGCCACGGTGGAAAAGGCACGCCGACTGATCAGCATCTACCGCGAGCTGGAAGTCGACCCGTCACGTATCCTGATCAAGATTGCCGCCACCTGGGAAGGCATCCGTGCCGCCCAGATTCTGGAAGAAGAAGGCACCCGCTGTAATGTCACCCTGGTATTCAACCAGGCCCAGGCACTGGCAGCGGCAGAAGCCGGGGCTACGCTGATCTCCCCGTTTGTCGGCCGCATTTACGACTGGCACCGCAAGAATGGCATGGAGATCAACCATCCGGATGACGACCCGGGGGTACTCTCCGTGCGCGACATCTTTAACACCTTCAAGGCTCGCGGGCTCGACACCATCGTCATGGGCGCCAGCTTCCGCAACGCCGACCAGATCGAAGCCCTGGCTGGCTGTGACAAGCTCACCATCAGCCCAGCCCTGCTGGAGGAACTTGCCGGCCGGGATGGCAGTCTTACCCGAATACTGGATCCGGAACTGGTCACCCCGGATGATAACTGGCAACCGGTAACTGAGGCCCTGTTCCGCTGGGAAATGAATGACGACCCCATGGCCTGCGATCTTTTGGCAGACGGCATTCGCCGCTTTGCACAGGATCAGTTGGCCCTGGAATCACTGTTGAAATAAGGATCTGATTTGCGCTGGCTGACAAAACTGTTCGGAACTGACAACCACACCCCCGAAACCTCGCAGCACGATCTGCATCGCGCCGCTGCAGCACTGCTGCTGGAAGTGGCGCGCACGGACGGAGAAGTGGACAAGGAGGAATCCCGACATCTGATCGACACCGTACAGAACCGCTGGCACCTGGACCCGGCTGAGATGCAGGATATCCTCGGCGAGCTGGAAAGCCGGGTCCACCGGGCCACCGACCTGTTCGAGTTCACCGCCCCATTACGCGAACACTGGGACCCGGAAACCCGCGTCAAACTGATCGAAGACATGTGGACCATGGCCGCCGCCGACGGCCACGCCGACCACCACGAAGAACACCTGATCCGCCGCGTCAGCGACCTGCTTTATGTCTCGCATGGGGACTATATAAGGGCAAAGATGAAAGCAGTTAACAGTGAACAGTGAATAGTTAACAGTGCGCTGTTAGCGCATTCAGGCTTTTAAACGTATGAGGCCGCGTCCAAGAGTTGGGCGCGGCCTCATTGCTTACAAATCAAGAAAAGCGCTGCTCGCGCAGCTGTTCACTATTCACTGTTAACTGTTAACTGCCTCACCAGTCCTCATACTCCTGCTCCAACTCACTGTCCCGCGACTCGATATCCGGGAAGCGCAGGGACGGCATGTCGCCGGTTTCGAAGCGGCGGCGTTGCAGGTAGGCGTTGCGCAGGAAGGTGTAGCGGTCGCCGACGATGTTTCGCTCGAGATCCAGCAGGTCTGCCCGCAGATCCACAATATAGGTTGCAGTGAAGCTGTGCCGGGTCAGGTCATGCTCTATATAGTGACGCAGACGCATGTAGTCCTCGGGCAGAATCGCCGCGGCGTCACGCCCTGTGGAAGGCCCCCAGAACGGCAACACCATGTACGGGCCTTCCGGAATACCCCAGCGGGCGAAGGTGAGTCCCAGGTCGGTATTGTGCTTGCGCAGGTTCACCTTTGTGGCCACATCAAACAGGCCGCCAATGCCAAGGGTGCTGTTGACTGCGAAACGCCCCCAGTTCTGCCCCACATGATTCCAGCGCCATTGCAGGATACTGTTCAGGCCGCTGCGGAAATCACGCAGGTTCTCATAGAAGCGGGTGACGGTGTCATCCATCCATTGCGGGGTAACCTTGCGATAGCCCTGCGCCACGGGCTTGAGACCGTACTTGTCCAATGTTTCGTTGAAGGCAAAGACCTTGCGGTTGATCCCTTCCCAGGGATCCGCGTACTGGTCTTCTCCGGCTGGAGCATCAAAGGCCGTGGTCGCCTCACCCCAGTCGTCCTCTTCTTCCGCAAGGATCGGCAGCGGCAAGCTCAGCAGCAATGTCAGAAACAGGTAGCGCACAAACACCCCGGTGACCGGAGGCCTACCCTCCGGCGTAGATTTGAACGACGCATTATAGCCATGCCGCCCGCGTCGGGAACAGGGCAGCCGCCACCGGGTTACGCAACTGCGACAGGTTATACACATTCCCCGAAACACACTTCCGGCTTAACAACTTTTCAGCGTTGTCCCGATAAGAATATCCCGCTCGCGCAGTTGCTGCAGAATGCCACGGGAAAATTCGGCCAGCTTTTCTTCGTCAAACTGCATTTCACCGGCCAGCAGGCTCACAACCTCTGCACCAGTCAGCAACGGATTATTGTCAATCAGTTGCAGCAACCTTGCCGTGGGCGCATTGATCTCCATAAAGCGCACCTGGTCTTCACGGTTACGATAGACCAGCAGCCAGACCGGCTGCGGCAACGGGGCATCAGGCTGGAAATCCGCACAGATCTCATGCACGGGATAGTGATAGGACAGTACCGTATGCAACGGGCTGAGTTGCGGGATGGCACGCAGCAAGTCGCCTTCAGGATGGAAACCCGCTTCCGGAAAGCACTCGGTGGAGGCATCCAGCACCAATTCCATCCACTCATAATGAGCAAGCTCCAGCAGGAAAGGTGGATCCCCCTCTTCCGTGCCCTGCCCCGTGGCCAGATAACTGACAAACTCCTGGGGAATTTCCAGAAAATAGGGGCTCTGGCAGGCATGATGCTCGAAGAATCCCCGTACCAATCGCTGCCAGCGCTCGGCGTCCAACAGCGAAAAAAGAACCGGAAAACCCTGCTCGATAAAGCCGTTTACGTTGTTGAAAAACAGATTGCGATAAATTTCCAGCCGCCGCTCTTCAATACCCTCAGGGGCAGAATGGGTAGCGGGGTTTCGCAGATGACCGGCAAAAGCACGTTGCAGGCGCTGGAAGTCGGCGTCACTCATCCCAGTTGGCGCTCCCGGGACGTCTGCAGTTGCTGGTAACGGCCAATCTCTCTGAGCTCTGCAAAGAGTTCATCTTCACCCGGAAAGTTGAAGTCCCGTTCCAGCAAGGTAGGCAAAACGCCAAACTCACTGTAGGCATGCTGCAACAACTCCCAGACAGGATCGATAACCGCCGCACCATGGGTGTCAACTTTCAGATCCTCCGCTTCATCGAAGTGCCCGGCGATGTGCACATAGCAAATGCGCTCACCCGGCAGGCCGCTGATGAATGCCTTGGGGTCATAACCGTGATTGATACTGTTTACGTAGGCGTTGTTCACATCCAGCAACAGCTCGCAATCGGCCTCTTCCAGCACCGCATTGACGAACTGGAGTTCGGACATTTCAGATCCCGGCGCGGCATAGTAGCTCACATGCTCAATGCCAATGGGCTGCTCAAGAAAGTCCTGCACCTGGCGCACCCGGTCTGCCACGTAGTGCACCGCCTCTTCCGTGAAAGGAATCGGCATCAGGTCATAGAGATGGCCATGATCACTACAGTAACTGAGGTGCTCAGTGTATCGACGAATATCGTGCTCACGGAGAAAGGTCTTGATGGACGCCAGCAGCTCGAAGTCCAGAGGTTCCGGACCGCCAAGAGACAGGCTCAATCCATGGGTCACAAAAGGAAATCGCTCAGTGAACTTCCTGAATTCCTTGCCCAGGCGTCCGCCCATGGGAATCCAGTTTTCCGGAGCCACTTCCATGAAATCAAAGGGGGGTGATTTGGCGTGGGAAAGCGGACCCATGAGGGCCCGCCGCAGACCCAGGCCCACACCGGACACTGGTGTCTTGTGATTCATGACAAGCTGGCCTTATGCGCTACCACACTTGCCTTCGCCACATTTTCCTTCACCGCCTTTGTCTTCACCACACTTGCCCTCGCCGCCTTTCTCGCCGCAGCTACCTTCGCCTTTCTTGTCACCACATTTACCTTCGCCACACTTGCCTTCAGCGTGGTCGCCAGCCAGCTGGTAGCCGGCTTTCAGGTCAGAAACAGCAAACGGGTTTTCAGCAGCAGTAACCGGTGCAGCCATGGCAGTGGCAACAACGGCAGCACCTACGGTAGCAGCCAGGGGGTTGAGTTTGGTCAGCTTAGCCATGTTGAGTCTCCATACGTCATTATTTGGGTGTCCAGACCACCGGCCACGCAGGCAACGGCGGCACAGGCTACCGCGTTTTTACGAAGTACCTGTCATAGACAATATAGAGATGCAGCTGTGAGGTAAACGTTACGAGAAGGGGGGAGAAAAAAATGGTGCCTGACGTCGGATGTGACGATACCTGTGGGGTACAGGCCGTCAAGCATCCGGTGTCAGGCGTCCAGCGTTGTTACTTGACGCGGTTAACGATCACGCTGCCAATGGAATAACCGGCCCCGAAGGAGCAAATCACCCCGTTACTGCCGGCAGGCAGGTCACTGTTGTGCTTGTGGAAGGCAATGATGGAACCGGCAGAGCTGGTGTTGGCGTAGTCGTCCAGAATCACCGGGGCCTCTTCACGGGTGGCCGGGCGGCCCAGCACGCGCTTGGAAATCAGCTCGTTCATGCTCAGATTGGCCTGGTGCAGCCACATGCGGCTGAGATCTCCTACCGCAATCTCGGTGTCGGCCAGATGGGAGCCGATCTGCTCGGCCACCATGGGGCAGACTTCCTTGAATACCTTGCGCCCTTCCTGACGGAACAGCTTGTCACGGGCACCCACACCGCTCTCGTCACAGCGGTTCAGGAAACCGAAGTTGTTGCGGATGTTGTTGGAGAATTTGGTCTGCAGACGGGTACCCAGCACTTCCCACTGGTTGTCTGAGGTTGCGTCTTCCTTGCGCTCCAGAATCACGGCGGTGGCCACATCACCGAAGATGAAATGGCAATCACGATCCTGCCAGGCCAGATGCGCAGAGCAGATTTCCGGATTCACCATCAGCACCCGGCGGGCGCTACCGTTGCGGATGGCATCCACACCGGCCTGAATACCGAAGGTGGCGCTGGAACAGGCCACGTTCATGTCATAACCCCAGCCATGCTCCATACCCAGTGCGGCCTGCACTTCCACGGCCATGGCCGGGTAAGCGCGCTGCATGTTGGAACAGGCTACCAGTACCGCGTCCAGATCGTTGGCGGTCAGATTGGCATTTCCCAATGCCTGTTTGGCAGCGTTGACGGCAATCTCGGCCTGAATGGACAGTTCGTCATCACCGCGCTCCGGGATGGAAGGCGCCAGGCGGGCCGGATCCAGCACACCGGATTTGTTGATCACATAGCGCTGCTTGATGCCGGAAGCCTTCTCGATAAAGGCAGAGTTGGATGCCTCCAGGGCAGTCACTTCTCCGGCAGCGATGGCCTCGGCGTTGTCGGCATTGAATTGCTCGACATACTGGTTAAAGGCAGCCACCAGCTCATCATTGGTAATGGTCTGCTCCGGGGTCCACAGCCCGGTGCCGGAAATCACGACAGAATAGCTCACAAGCGAGTCCTCGCACTCGAAATGGCAGGCAATGCCTGCCCATAAAAAGGTCAATGGAGCGATTATCCGGATTCAGGGCCGTGGGCGCAAAGGGCGTATCCGCCTTTTCCCTTCCCAATCAGGTCAACAACACTCCCATTGTTTGTTTAGCCGCTTGGCGGAAACCGGCACCCTGGTACCCAATTGCTGGGCAAACAGGCTCACCCGGTACTCCTGCAGCATCCAGAAGAAGGTCTGCAGTGCCTCTGGCTGCTGCCACAGCGGCAGCCCTGCTGCCCGTGTCGCATACTGTTTGTCGTAGGCTTCCAGCTCGGCGGTGAGGGTGCGGTCCTTGCCGATCTGTCCGCCCAGCTTGTCCAGCCGGTTGTCGATGGCTGACAGATAGCGGGGATACTCCTGCAACCACACCCAGGGCATCTGCAGCAGGAAATCTTCACAAAAAAGAACAGAAAACTGCTGCTTGAGGTCCCGATGGGCATGGGCCCAAGCCAGCGGGAAGTTCTTTTCCAGCTTGCCCATCAGCTGGCGGTAGTGGTTGAACCAGTCCGCCACCTGTTTCAGTTCCGCGCTGGCCCAGGGCACAAAATCACCCCGATGGGCGTCCAGCCGCGCCTTGAAAGACTCTGCATCCCGAACCGGTTCAGCCAACTGAAAGTGCTCGGCCAGCAGCCGCAACAGGGTGTAGTCCAGGGCATGCCGGGCCATGGCGCCCTTTTCACTCTTCAGCTTCTGGAAACCGGCCATCTGCGAGGCCTGTTTGCGCAGGTCCCGCAGCTGTACCGACAGCTTGAAGGCCAGCAACCGCGCCGTACCCCAGCGGTGCAGCCAGGCCGCTTCCCCGGCTTCATCCTTGTAGACCAGAGTGACCCGGTCACCATTATCCTGCAGGGCCGGATAGCGCCGCAGGCGCATGCCACCGATATCCTGCTCATCGGTTTCCGGCAGGGAGCCAAACACCCATTCCTGCCCCTCAAGTATCTCCGCTGGCGCTTCAGGCTCCGGCATCTCTGCCTGCACGCCGGCCAGCCGTTCTTTCACCTCAGCCAGGCTGCGCGCCTGGGCAAGCACCTTCGGTTTGCCATCCAGCCGGTCCACCACACGGATATTCATGCGCAGGTGATCCGGCAGTTCACCGTCCAGCCATTCCTCTCGCTCGATCCGCACGCCGGTCATGCGCTGCAGCTCCCGGGTCATGGCTGGCAGCAAGGGCTCATCCGCAGAGAGGGTATCGAGCAAGGCCGCCACGTAGTCCGGTACCGGCACGAAGTGGCGGCGGCGAGCCTTGGGCAAGGCGCGGATCAGCGCTTCCAGTTTTTCCTTGAGCAGCCCCGGTACCAGCCAGTCCAGACGCGGCTCCGGCACCTGGTTCAACACTGCCAGAGGCACCAGTAATGACACCCCGTCCCGATCCCCGGTGGGATCAAAGCTGTATTCCAGCGGCAGGGTCAGATCCCCCAGCCGCAGGCTGTCCGGAAACTGGCCGCCGGCCAGCTCCGGGCTGCGGGAAAGCAGAAAGTCCTTGTCCATGAACAGAGACTTCTGCTGTTCCTTGCCGGCTTTCTTGCTGTACCAGCTCATCAGCCCGGCCACCGTGTTCAGGTGCTCTGGCAGTCGCTCATCGTAAAACGCAAACCGGACTTCTTCGTCCACCAGAATGTCACGACGGCGCAGCTTGTGTTCCATGGCCTCCAGCGACTGATAAAGCTCGCGGTTGGCCTTCACGAATGGTGGCTCACGGTTCAGCTGGCCCATCACCAGCCCTTCGCGAATCATCAACTCACGGGACTCCTGAGGATTGATCGGCCCGTAATTGACTCGCCGCCCACTGGCGAGAATCAGGCCGAACAGGTTCACCTGCTCTCTGGCCATGGCGCAGCCGCGCTTCTTCGACCAGTGCGGTTCAAAGTATTGCCGCTTGATCAGATGCCCCGCTGCGGCCTCTACCCATTCCGGCTCGATTTTCGCCACGGTACGGGCAAACAGCCGACTGGTTTCCACCTGCTCAGCGGCCATCAGCCAGCGAGCCTTGGTTTTCGAGAGGCTCGACCCAGGCCACACCAGAGGCTTGCGATTACGGGTTGAGAGCCACTCGCCCTCTTCCGTGCGCTGCATGACATTGGTCACCAGACCGGTCAGCAGGCATTGATGCAATGCCGTGAACTGCCCTTCGGCCACCCCCTCTTCATTGACCGCAGGCTTGTTAATGCTCCAGCCCTGCTCCCTGGCCAGTAACAACAGCTGACGATGGGTATCCCGCCACTCCCGCATCCGGGTGGGCGACAGAAAGGTTTTCTTGAGCAGCTTTTCATACTGGTTACGGCTAAGTGCCTCGCGCTGCTGTTCCGCCCACTGCCACAATTTCACAAAGAACAGAAAGTCGGATTGCTTGTCCGTAAACGGCTGGTGGGCCTGATCCGCTTGCTGCTGCTTGTCATGGGGACGCTCACGGGGATCCTGGGCCGCCAGGGCAGACACCACGATCAGGGTTTCATGAAGGACATCGCGATCCGCTGCCGCCACCAGCATCCGCCCCAGCGTGGGGTCCAGCGGAAAACGCGCGAGCTGGCGCCCCATGGCCGTCAGCGTCTGCTTCTCGGTGAGCGCCCCCAGTTCATCCAGCAATCGGTAACCATCCCGGATCAACCTGCCATCGGGCGGCTCGATAAAGGGAAAGTCTTCCACCTTGCCGAGACGCAGATCCGCCATCTGCAGAATCACCGCGGCCAGATTGGTGCGCTGAATCTCGGGATCGGTGAATTCGGGGCGGGCAATGAAATCCTCTTCGTCGTACAGGCGATAGCAGATCCCCGGCATGATCCGCCCACTGCGCCCGGCTCGCTGGTTGGCACTAGCCTGACTGACCGGCTCCACGGGCAATCGCTGCACCTTGGAATGCACACTGTAGCGACTGATGCGCGCAGTCCCCGCGTCAATCACGTAGCGGATGCCCGGCACCGTCAGCGAGGTTTCCGCCACATTGGTACTCAATACCACCCGGCGGCCTCGATGGGGAGAAAAGATACGATGCTGCTCCGCCTGACTCAGTCGCGCGTAAAGAGGAAGAATTTCCGTGTCTCTCAGATCACAATGCTTGAGATGATGATGGACATCGCGAATGTCGCGTTCGCCGGCTAGAAATACCAGAACATCCCGTGCCGGTGGCAGCCCCTGCTGCCTTTCCTCACGCTGGATATCCTGCAGTACTTCTTCGATCTGCCGAGACAATTCCTGCCCTTCAACAGGCGGCCGATAACGCATTTCCACCGGATAGGTGCGCCCGGACACTTCCAGTACCGGAGCACCATTGAAATGCTCGGCAAAACGCTCATGGTCGATGGTGGCCGAGGTGATGATCACCTTCAGGTCCGGCCGACGTGGCAACAACTGCTTCAGGTAACCCAGCAGGAAGTCGATATTGAGGCTGCGTTCATGGGCCTCATCGATGATCAGGGTGTCGTACTGATTGAGGAAGCGATCCTGCTGGATTTCATTGAGCAACATGCCATCGGTAAGCACCTTGACCAAAGAGGTGTCGCTCACCTGTTCAGCGAAACGCACCTTGAAGCCGACGGTGCTGCCCAGTGGGCTGTTCAGCTCTTCAGCCACCCTGCTGGCCACCGCACGGGCAGCCAGTCGCCGCGGCTGGGTGTGCCCAATCGTCCCTTCAACGCCACGGCCCAGCTCCAGACAGATCTTGGGCAACTGGGTGGTCTTGCCGGAACCGGTCTCACCGGCAATCACCACCACCTGATGGTCGCGAATCGCCGCCTTGATCGCATCCCGGCTGGCCACCACCGGCAGGTCCGGCCACTCCAGCGTCGGCATGGATGCAATCCGCTGCTCACGATTGGCGATGGAGGCGGCCATGGCAGTAACCACCTTGTTCACCGCCCCCTGGCTACGCTTTTCCTCAGGCAACCGCGCCAGACCGTCGACGCGTTTCTTCAAACGGAAACGGTCGGCGTGGCGAACGTTTTTCAACTGGTTGTACAACGACTTCAGAGGCATAAGTGAACAGTGAATAGTTAACAGTTAACAGCGCGCGAGCACACCAGGTTGAAGAAAACGCAAGGCAGTGCCCGCGAATTTAGCTTTTGATTTTTCTTTTCACTATTCACTGTTAACTGTTCACTTTTCACTGGCATGCAGCCACGCCTTCCCTTTCTCCGTCAGCCCGCCCTTGGCGATAGTCAGGTAGGCGGTGCTGGGTTCGCTGGGGGCGACTTTTACCTTGAAGGTCATCAGTTCGTCGCGGCGGAAGGCATGCAGTTCCACGGTCTCACCGGGCAGGAAATTGGCCAGCAGGTTGTCCAGGTTGGCAGTGGTCGCCTGCAGCCCATCCACGGCAATAATGATATCGCCAGCAGACAGGCCTGCGGCCATGGCCGGGCCCTGTTCAAATGCCACCGCGATCTTGGCGCCCAGGGGATCGGCCACGACACGTACACCGAGATTGGGAATACCGTCCTTGCCGGGTTTGCCACCGTTGTCACCATGACCGGCAGCACTGCGCCAGTTCAGCTCCACACCGCGTTCAGCCAGTAGTTCTGCCAGGGGCAAATCCTCAGTGCTGTACAACGCCTGATTGAAGAAGTCTGAAAGATCACACCCGGCGATTTCTTCCGCAATAGGCTGGATGCCCTGCTCCGGCACCCCTTCCCCTGTTTCACCGTAACGGGCCCAAAGCACGCGCATCAGATCATCCAGGGACTTTTTCTCGCCGGTGAGATTGCGCAAGGTCAGATCCAGCGCCAGTGCCACCAGGGAACCCTTGGTGTAGTAGCTGACAATGGCATTGGGGGCATTCTCGTCCTGCTGGTAGAAACGGGTCCAGGCATCGAAGCTGGATTCCGTGACGGTCTGTTTGTGGCGGCCCTGGCCACGGTAAACCCGGGTCAGAACCTGGCCCAGCAGCTCCAGATAGCTTTGCGGATTGATCAATCCGGTGCGCGTCAGGGACAGGTCATCGTAGTAGCTGGTGATGCCCTCGAAAGCCCACAACAATTCGGTGTGAACTTCCTGGCTGAGATCAAACGGTGTAAAGGCCGCCGGCTTGATGCGCTTCACGTTCCAGGTATGGAAATATTCATGGCTACACAGACCCAGGTAAGTCCGATAACCATCACGCACTTTTTGCGGATCATCGGTGCGTTTGGGCAGATCATCCCGGGCGCACATCAGGCTGGTGGAATTACGATGTTCCAGCCCGCCGTAACCATTGCCGGTGACCAGGGTCATGAACACGTAGCGATCCATGGGCGCCGGCTCGCCGAACATACGGATGTGGTGTTCGCAAATGGGTTTCAGGTCCCGGCACAGGCGCGCCATATCGGTGTGATGACGACCGGCCAGCACCACCCAGTGAGGTACCCCGCAGGCTTCGAACTGGGCGTAGTCGAACGGCCCCATTTCTACCGGGTGATCAATCAGCGCGTCATAATTGTCGGCACGAAAACGCCCGAATGCCAGATCAGAGCCAGACAGCCGTGTCAGGCCCGTTGCTACCCGCCAGTTCTCATAGGCGCGGCCTTCCGGTGCTTCGATTTCCACCTCACAGGGCAGGTCTTCGTGACCCATGGGAGCGAGAAATACACAGGTGCCGTTGAAATAGCCATGGGTGGTATCCAGATGCGCCCCACGCACGGAAAGGTCCCACGCATACACTTGATACTGGATATGCACTGGCCCGTCACAGGGCGGCAGCTGCCAGGTCTGCTTGTCGATCTTGGCTACCGGCAGGGTTTGCCCCTGACAGTCCGCTTCGATGTGCACCAGATGACGGGCAAAATCCCGAATCATATAGCTGCCAGGAATCCAGGCCGGCATGGAAAACGCCTGCCCCTCCGGAGTCGGATTCGCCACGGTCAGACTGACTTCGAACAGGTGTGCTTCGGGGCGTAAGGGGCGAATCCGGTATTCAATCATGGGGGCTCCAGACAGCATGTGAAAAATAACTAAACCAAAAGCGGGGGCCAGAGCCCCCGCAGCAACATCGCAAACCAGGAATCAGATCATGTCATCCTTGGCCATGCGCCCCACCACTGCGTCGGCGACACCCGCCGTGCCGGCTTCGATGTCCGCCGGGTTCACCGTGGTGGACTTGGCCGACCATAGTAGCGTCTCGGGTTGCAGCCGGTACAGGTTGGATTCCAGGAAGTACTTCTTGTCGTTACTGAAATAGCCGGGCTCATAAACGGCATTCTGCCGCACGTAATAGGTCTGGCCCATGGCCCCTTGCACGGCGATGTCCGGGGCATAATTCATGCCCCCCTGGGTGTAGTGCATCTCTTCCTTCACATCCACCAGGGTGATAACCAATGCAGATTCGTAACCACGGCTGGCGATATCCGCAGCCATCTCACTGCGCGCCTTGCCCTCACCATAATTTTCTCCGAGCACCGGAAGCGACGGAGAAGCCTCGATCTTGCGTTCCTGCAATGCACTCACCACACGACTCTCCAGTGCCGTGCGAATGGTCTTGTCATCGACCAGCGCGATGACCATCACCTTGTTGACATGATCTCCGGCCTCATGGCCCTTGACCCGTGCAGAGCTGGTAACATCCGTATTCTGATTGCTGGTGCAGGCGCCAAGTACAATCAGTGCAGCCAGGGTCGTCAGGATTACCTTTATTCTTGCTATCATTGTCCATCCTCTTGAACACAGCTTGCTTCGGCAGCCGCAGGACGCGTCGCCGCCGGGAGACCATTATGACCGAAGAACGCCTCCATCTCACCACCGATGACCAGCACCGCATCGGCATCCACTACTGGGCCGCGGCCGAAACAGACTGCCGCGGCGTGCTGGTATGGCTGCACGGCATGGCGGAGCATGGTGGCCGCTACGGTGCGCTGGCCGAGCATCTCAACGCGCAGGGCTGGCACCTCTACTGCCCGGATCATCGGGGCCATGGTCTGAGCATCAATGAACAAACCCCCAAGGGACACTTTGCCGACAGTGATGGCTGGGCCCGCGTCATCGGCGATGCCAGTGCCGTGATCGACTGGGTTCAGGAGCGCCATCCTCAAGTGCCCTGCGTACTGGGCGGCCACAGCATGGGTTCCTTTATCGCCCTTGGCACCTCACAACAGCATGGTGAGCGTCTTGCCGGCCTTATCCTGTGTGGCAGTGATTATCATCCGGGTACCTACTACCGACTGATGCAACTCCCGGTCGGCATGGTGCGAATGAAAAACGGCAAGCGCGGCACCAGTGGGCTGCTACGCAAGATGACCTTCGGCACCTGGGCCAAACAGGTACCGGACCCGGCCACCGACTTTGACTGGCTCAGCGCTGACCCGGACCAGGTGCAACAGTATATCGACGATGACCTGTGCGGCTTTGATTGCACCACAGAAACCTGGTTTCAGCTGATTCAGGGCCTCCGCCAGGTTCATAGTGTGGCGCAGCTATCCGATCTTCCTGAAACATTGCCCGTGTTACTGGTAGGCGGCGAAGCGGACCCCATGAGCAGCATGGGCAAAGGCATGATGGCACTGGAAAACGTGCTCCATGCCATGGAGCAACCGGTGGAAGCGCACTTCTGGCCGGCGGGGCGTCATGAAATTCTCAATGACCTTTGCCGGGACGAAGTACAGGGTGTCATTTCGCAGTGGCTGGAAAAGCGGCTAGCCTGAGTGAACAGCCTGACCAGACACCCTTACCGGGTGTCTGATCTTGTGCTCCACTACCGGTCGAGCCGTGAGCCGTACTATTTGAAGAGGTTGTCGCGGATTTCCTTCAAGCTCTCCCTGGTGCTTTCCCAGGTCTTCTCCGCGTTAGCCTTCACTTCTTCCCAATGGGCATTGCCTTCATTTCGCAGACTTTCCATTTGGGATTTCAGTTCAACCTGACGCTCCTTGAGCTCCAGTTTACGGCGTTCCCATTCATGGCGAACCCGCTGCCCAGCCTGCTCGGCCTTGATCTGATACTGGTCGAAGTCATTATCCAGCTCATCCAGCATGGCCTTGAGACGCTCAATCAACTGTTTGCGATCCATCACATCCTCCTTGTTTGATTCAGTCACCATAACACTGTGGGCAAAAAACCGGATTTCCACCACCGAAATGTAAAAGCTGAATGACACGGATCAAATCCAACCCCCGAAACAAGCTTTGCCAGAGAGGTCATGAGGGAAAAACAGAAAACCTCACATCCCACACCCACTGTGGGAGCGTGCTTGCACGCGAATAATTCCAACCCTTCGTCTGCAAGCAGACTCCCACAACAAACCCAAACCACGAAAGCTTGCCTGCCACAGAGGTCACAGAGTTCACTGAGTAAAAACAGTTTTGCTCAGTGAACTCTGTGACCTCTGTGGTTAAAACGGTTTTGATTTCGACTTTTAACGTCAGGCGTCAGGCGTCGGGCATCCAGCGTCTGGCGTCTTGCTGCCGCAGAGCGGCACCAAATAAAAGGCCGGCGCAAGGCCGGCCAAAGGGTTACACAAGGGGAAACTCAGGGTGTGGGCCCTACACAGCTCTGATGCACGTTAAGGCTGGTCAGCAGGCCCAGCGTGGAACTGAGCTGTACACGTATGGCATCGAACTCTTCATCAGTGTCGACAAACAGCACCTGCTGATCTGCGCCGGCTGGTGACAACAGGTTCAGCGTCAACAAGCCACCACCCGCAGAGCTGTCTACCACACTGCCGTTATTGATCAGACTGATGCTAAGCTGATCCAGCAGTGACACACTCAGCAGCCCCAGCGGCAGGGACACCGAGAACAGTGCACGGTTGCTGCCGGTAAAGCTGGTACCGGAATCCACATCCAGGCGAGCGCCACCACCAATCACACCCAGAATCACGGACATCTGCGCAGCGGTATCCACGCTGTTATCAATCACGTTTTCCTCATCAGAGACACCACAGCCGATACAAAGGAAGCCGAAACCTTCACCTGACGCAGTGGCAGTTGGCGCCAGCAGCGGGTCATACCCGTTCCCCCCGGTGCCACTGCAGGTGAACTCGGCATCACAGACGTCGCCGGCACCATCCAGATCCACGTCTGCCTGATTCGAGTTGGCCGTGTTCGGGCAGTTATCCACGCCGTCATCCACGCCGTCGTTATCGGCATCGGTATCGCAGGCATCACCGATATCATCATTGTCGGCATCTTCCTGGCCCGGATTGGCATCCGCCGGACAGTTGTCTTCGCTATCCTGGATACCGTCACTGTCGCTGTCGGTGTTGGTATCACAGGCATCACCAATCCCATCCAGGTCGGCGTCAAACTGCAGGGTGTTGGCCGTCAGCGGACAGTTATCCAGAACGTCCGCGACCAGATCATTATCATCATCCGGATCACAGGCATCCCCGAGCAGATCACCGTCGTTATTGCTCTGGTTAGCATTGGCGGTCAACGGACAGTTATCACCCAGATCTGCCACCCCATCACCATCCAGATCCGAGTCACAGAGGTTGCCCAGGCCATCACCGTCAGCATCGGCCTGATCCGGATTGGGAATGGTCGGACAGTTGTCGATCTGGTTGTCCACGTTGTCGCCGTCACGGTCGCTGTCGCAGATATCGCCAACGCCATCCAGATCCTGGTCGGTCTGCAGCGGGTTGGCATTGAGCGGACAGTTGTCCAGGGCATCGGCAATCAGATCGCCATCGGTATCCGTTAGCGGATCACAGGCATCGCCAATACCATCACCATCCGCATCGGCCTGGGAAGCATTGGTGATCAGCGCACAATTATCGCTGCCGTCCTCGACACCATCATTATCGTCATCCGTGTCGCAGGCATCGCCGGCACCATCCAGATCGGTATCCAGTTGCAGCGGATTCGCCACAGCCGGGCAGTTATCAGCGCCGTCCTCAATGAGGTCGCCATCGGAATCGGTATTGGTGTCACACACGTCGCCGGTCCCGTCAAAATCACTATCGGCCTGATCGGTATTGGCGGTCAGCGGACAGTTGTCGAGCAGATCGAACACGGTGTCGTTATCATCGTCCAGGTCACAGACATCGCCGTCACCATCAGCATCGTTGTCGCCCTGCTCCGCATTGGCCATGATGGGGCAATTATCCGTGGCGTTCGCCACGCCATCGCCATCGCGGTCGTCATCGCAGGCATCACCAATGCCATCAAGATCCTGATCGGTCTGCAGGGTGTTGCTGACAAACGGGCAGTTATCAATCTCATCAATGACCAGATCGCCATCTGCGTCGCCATCACAGGCGTCACCGATACCATCCGTATCGCTATCGAGCTGATCCGCATTGGCGTTGTTGGGGCAGTTATCAGCTCCGTTCAGCACGCCATCGTTGTCGATGTCCTCGTCACAGGCATCACCGATACCGTCCAGGTCGCGGTCTTCCTGTAGCGGGTTGGCATTGAACGGGCAGTTATCCAGAGCATCCGCAATCAGGTCATCATCACTGTCGGTGAGCAGGTCACAGGCATCGCCGATGCCATCGCCGTCCGTATCGGCCTGGTCGGTGTTGCTGATCAGCGGGCAGTTATCGCTACCGTCATCTACCCCGTCGCCGTCGTTGTCCGGGTCGCAGGCATTGCCGAGGCCATCAAGATCGGTGTCCAGCTGCAGGGGATTCGCATCAGCCGGGCAATTGTCGACACCATCATCAATGCCATCACCGTCGGTATCGAGATCGGTATCGCAGGCATCACCAATAAAATCGTTATCGGTATCTTCCTGTCCAGGGTTCGCGTCAGCCGGGCAGTTATCCACCAGGTCCGGAATACCGTCTGCATCATCATCCAGGTCGCACTGATCCCCTTGTCCATCATTATCGGTATCAGTCTGATTCGGGTTGGGAATCAGCGGGCAGTTGTCCACGTCATTGGCTACGTCATCACCATCGGTATCGGTGAAAGTGTCACAGGCGTCCCCTTCCCCATCCAGATCACTATCCAGCTGCAGCGGATTGGCCACCAGCGGACAGTTATCCAGTGGATCCAGAATCAGGTCGTTATCGTCATCCGGGTCACAATTGTCGCCAAGGCCATCGCCGTCCACGTCTTCCTGCCCCGGGTTGGGCAGCAGCGGGCAGTTATCGGTCACATCAACAATGCCGTCGCCGTCCAGATCGAAATCACAGAGGTCACCGTTGCCGTCACCATCGGTATCCAGCTGCAGCGGATTGAACGTCAACGGGCAGTTATCGGAACCATCCTCGATGGTGTCGCCATCATCATCGTTGTCACAGGCATCACCAAGGCCGTCGGTATCGGTATCGGTCTGGGCGGGATTCGGCACCGCAGGACAGTTATCGACGCCGTCATCAACGCCATCTCCATCAGCATCCGCCCCCGAATCACAGGCATCCCCGGCACCGTCACCGTCGGTATCGATCTGATCGGGGTTGGCAGTCAGCGGGCAGTTATCTGAGGTATTGAGGACACCATCGCCATCGGTGTCGTTATCACAGGCATCCCCGAGGCTGTCGCCATCCTGGTTCTCCTGCCCCGGGTTGGCGTTGGAAGGACAGTTATCCACGTCGTCGTTGACGCCGTCGCCATCGCGGTCGTCATCACAGGCATCGCCGTCGCCGTCACCGTCGAGATCACTCTGGGAAGGGTTATTGGCCAGCGGGCAGTTGTCGCTTTGATTGGGAATGCCGTCCCCATCCGGATCCGGGTCACAGGCATCACCAATACCATCGTTGTCCGCATCGTTGGTTTCTCCCGGCAAGCCCGGGCACAACGTGGCCAGGTTGGGAGTGACACCTGCGGTGCTGCCAGGAGGAGAACCGTCGCCATCCGCCTTACAGGCAGCAAGCGCGGCTACCAGCAGAGAAAGCAACAGCAGTCTGGAACCCGATGTTTTATGCATATATGCAGGAAATGACATATCCATGTCCTTTGGATAAAAATACTAAGCCGATTTCCTTATATACACTCCGGTTTTGGGGGAATGGCAGCCCTGTATCATGACCAGGCGGTCAGAAGGGCATTTTGCCAGCATTAACGGTATGCATACGCAGAGGAGGCCCTCAGGAGCTCTCCCCAAGCGCCTCCACATATCCCAGATAGCGGTTCTTGATCTCCCGAACATACTTCACAGGCTCTGATCCACGCACGTAGCCATAGCGGGCCTGACGGGCATACTGTGGCTTGGAAAGCAGCAACATGGCCTGCTCCACATTGCCGAACCACTTGTCCGGGTCCTTGCCGATACGCTCGGCCAGACGCCGCGCATCTTCCACATGGCCATGGCCGGCATTGTAGGCAGCCAGGGTGAAATAGAGCTTTTCAGCCAGATCCAGTCGTGCCGGGAAGCGCTGCTCAAGCCAATCCATATACGCCAGGCCGGCCTCCACCCCATTTTGCGGGTTGGTCAGGTTGCTGTAGCCGAACTGACGCCCGGTCCGTGGCATCACCTGCAACAACCCCTGGGCCCCGGCGAAGGAGCGGGCCTTGGGATTGAAGCGACTCTCCTGGTACATCTGCGAGGTAATCAGCCGCCAGTCGAGCCCATACTTCAGGGATTCGTCTTTGACCAGATCGTCGAACGGCGAAATTTCCTTGCCCGCCGTTATCCGGTATTCCACGTGATTGGCGATGGTTTTCTTTTCCTTGAAATAACGATTGAAGGTCACGTTATAGAACAAGCCGCGATAATTGCGGGAAATGTATTTGTCCAACTGCGCCTTGAGGGTTTGCTGCTCAGGGCGCAATCCCCAGGCGATGTCCTTGGCTGGCTCGAACTGATACAGCACGGCAATATCATCGCGGTAGGTGGCTTCCATGGCCGCCAAATGACTGTCAGCCATGGTCAGGTCGTACACCCCATGGGCAACGGCATCAATCAGTTGCTCCGTGGTCACACCCTCCACGGTGATAATGTCGAAAGCCAGTCCGTCCTGCTTCAAGGCGGTCAAGGTCTCCAGGAAAGCACTGTCAGGGCTCACCGCCACAGCCCGCCCTGCCAGATTTTCAAGGCTCTCCAGCGGAGTGTCATCCGCGCGGCCGATCAGTTGCTCATTGATTTCCAGATAACGCTTGCTGAACATCCAGCCCTGTTGCTCACGCTCCTGCGTATGGGTCATGGACGCCGCAATCACATCGCCCTCGCCGGCTTGCAAGGCCTCGAACATGGCAGAAGGCGATTCCTTCACTTTCACACTGACACGCAGACGATGCTGCTTGGCAAAGTGCCGAATGAGTTCGTAATCAAACCCCATCAACTCCCCGCGCCACATAAAGTAACTGGCCGGGTTGTTGGAGGTAATCACTCGCAATACCCCCTTCTTCTGTATCGCCTCCCAGTCTCTCAACTCCGGCTGATCCACGGAGGTAATGACACGCTCGCTGGTGATGTACTGGTTTATCTTGTCCAGCAACTCAGCGCTATCCTTGCGCACCGCCCACGCAATACGACGCTTTCGGTTGACTACCGGACCCGCTACAGCGGCATTGGAAACGTCCTGGTTGTCCAGCAAGATATCCAGCATATTGCTATCGACAATGGTAGCCGCCAATTCGCCACTGGCCACTGCAGCGACCAGTTCTTCATCGGAAAGGTTGCTGTCCATCACTTCCACCGAAACATGCTCATGGCGACGAGCCAGTTTCTCCGCGGTTTCCTGATAGGCCGTCCCGGCGGGTACCGAAATGACCAGTGTCTCCATTTCAGACACGGGCGTATCTGCCAGGGCTGCCGGAATCACCAGTTTCTCCTGGACCGAATTGACCGGCGTTGAAAACGCCAGGGTTTTCTTTCTGGTGTCCGTAACCGAATAATTGGTCACGATGATGTCGGCGCTGCCGGCATTGAGCAGTTCATCCAGCTGATCAAAATCATCGGCATATACCCAGCGCGGCTCCATGTTCAGGGAACGCACGAAGGCTTCCGCCTGCAGCTGATAGTCCTCGCTGGGAATGCCGTCGCGGGGCAGACCGGAAGGCTCGTCAAAACGTGGGGCAAGAAGACGGATATAGCCTCTCTCACGCAGGTCAGACAGGTCTCCGGTGTCCTGATAGTTTTCGAAGGTGGAGACCGCTTCCCCGACTTCGGGTTCAGGAGAGTCGCAACCGGCCAGCAGTGCTAACCACAGGCTAAAAATCAACATCAGACCTAGTCGCATGGATACCCCCGTTATGTCCTCATCCTGATACAAGAGTACCTGTTCAGATTGGGCGGGCCAATCCACATCCGAGGAGTGGTGCTATGAAGATATGGACGTGCCAGTTAACTCGGGACTGCCGCGAAGCGGCACAAAAAAAGGGAGCCCAAGGGCTCCCTTCTCTTTTGCTGTTTCCGTGATGCAGTTTACGGTATCGCCACAGGGGCACTCACGCAAACATCGTGGACACGGAAGGTCTTGTTGGCATTCACGAAGCCGGCATAGTCCAGCTGTACCGAGTCAAATGCCACACCCGGGTTCGGTGCTACCAGGAAGCGCTGGTCGGTATTGGCGCCAATACCCAGCAGATCCAGGTCAAGCAGACCACCACCGACCACAGCACTGTCAACTTCCACGCCATCATTATAGAAACGGATCGTGGTGAAGTTACCCAGAAGCTCCGCGTTCAGCAGCTGGGAACTCGGATCGCTGACCACAAAACCGATTTCCGCTTCAGTGATGTCGTTGCTGGTGTTGATGGCATCGACAGACAGCGCCGCACCACCGTAAACCAGCGCCGCACCGATATTCAGCTGGGCGAAAGTAACGTTGGTTGCATCAATGCTCAGCTCCGGATCATCGACGCTGCAACCCAGACACACACCCAGCACATCACCGCTGGCGGTATAACTGGCATCCGTCAAAGGAACGTAGTTGTCAGTACAATCGAAGGTCGCGTCACACACATCACCGGTACCATCGCCATCAGAGTCCAGCTGGTCTGCGTTGGGGATCATCGGGCAGTTGTCTGATGCATCCGGAATACCGTCACCGTCAGTGTCGGTCGGATCGCCGCCGGGGCCATCCGGATCACATACGTCACCGATACCATCGTTGTCAGCATCGTCCTGATCAGCATTGGCAGCCAGCGGGCAGTTATCGGTGCCATTCGGTACGCCATCGCCGTCACGATCGTCATCACAGACATCACCTATACCGTCCAGATCGGCATCCGCCTGGTCCGTATTCGGAGTGTTCAGACAGTTATCCTGATCATCCGGAATGGTGTCACCATCCACATCACCTTCACAGACATCGCCGATGCCATTGCTGTCACTATCCAGCTGATCCGCGTTGGCAGTGAAGACGCAGTTGTCGGTGTCGTTGGGTACACCGTCATTGTCTGCATCGTCATCACAGACATCGCCGATACCGTCGCTGTCTACATCACCCTGCTCAGGGTTGAAGATCGCGGGACAATTATCGATGCCGTCGTCAATGCCGTCGTTGTCCTGGTCATTGTTCATGTCACAGGCATCACCAATACCGTCCATATCGGTATCTTCCTGCCCCGGATTGGCCACCAGAGGACAGTTGTCGGTATCGTTAGGGGTGCCGTCACCATCACGGTCATCGTCACACACATCACCGATACCATCGCCATCCTGATCTTCCTGCATGGCATTGGCATTCAGGGGGCAGTTGTCCACATTGTCAGGAATGCCATCGCCATCCTGGTCCAGGGAGCGGCTGTTGGGGTTGATACCCACATTGCCACTACTGCTGCCATCGCCATCGGCTTCACACCCTGCCAGGCCCATGCCCATCAGGGCGCCCAGCAGAACAACACAGATGATTTTCACGGAACTGTTCATCTTTTGTCTCCTTATTCGCTGACGCGGAATTCAACACGGCGGTTCATGGCGCGGCCGGATGCCGTTTCGTTGCTGGCCACCGGATCCACTTCACCGTATCCACGGGACGTCAGACGTTCAGCCGCCACACCCTGCTCGATCAGATATTCACGAACGGCGTTGGCACGCTGGTCAGAAAGGTTTTCGTTGTATTCAGCGGAACCGCTGCTGTCGGTGTGGCCGGCAATCTCGACACTGAAATCGGTCTGCGACTTCAGGGATTCGGCCAGCTTGTCCAGGGTCGGACGGGAGACGGCGGTAATCTTCGCGGAGTTCAACTCAAAGCCAATATTGTTGAAGGAGATGGTCTGGTTCTTGAGCAGACAGCCCTGGCCGTCCACTTTGCCGCCGGCAAGGGTGTTGGGACACATATCACGGCTGTCGGAAATGCCGTCGTTATCGCTATCGGCTTCAGCAACCACCTTCTCGACTACTTTCTCCACTTCGCGAGTCTCGTAGACGATTTTTTCCACTTCCACGGTGCGAGTTACACCCAGCGGAATTTCCAGACCCAGAGAAAGGCGCCAGTCATTGAAACCACCTTCATCCTCGGAAAGCGTGCCGACCACGCCATCAAAGTCGTCATACATGTAACGGCCTTCAAAGCGTAGTTTGAGACCGTTATCAAAAATCGGCCCAGTCACTGCGCCCAACCCCACGTTGGCCATCAGGTTGATTCCATCGTCATCGTCCGGCACCACATCGTTGTAATTGGCACCAATCTGGGCGAGAACGAACGGCGTAAAACCTTCTCGATCGCCAAAAGCGTAAGCCAGGCCTGTGCCCAGGCTGTACTGGAAGAAGTCGGTAACGTCATCGACTCCGGTATCCAGGCCATAGCCGGCACCTTCCGTCTCCCACCAAACGTGCTCTGATAGCTGGCGACCGTAGATCAAGCCGCCACCCAGTCCTTTGCTGGAGATATCCCGGTCATCATCGAGAATCAGGTAATGCATCATCGGCGCCAGGTATTGGCGGGTTGGTTCGGCATTATCGTCAGCGGCCATGGCTTGTGTTGCCAGCATCACGCCGGCTGCCAATGCGCTGATGCGCATGCATCCTTTCATGACTACCCCCTTGGGTATGAATGAACAGTGCAATCATTAGAATAGGAGGGGCAGCCAAAAAAAATTGAGTTACCGTGGCTTTGCGTTATGGAAATGTTGTGCCGGCGTGCTACTTAACTCTTTAGGTTAAAGGTGTGTGAACTTCTGTTACCTGCCAATGGCATCGCCCACACTTGGGCAACGCCTTATGAAAAAAGGCATGAACCAATTTCAGACAGCGACGCCGATACCGCCTCGTCGCACTGTGTTTCAGCCAAAGCAAAACTGTCGTGAATTTACTGTGACGCTCAACATGCACTGCTACACTGTGCAAAGAATCAAACCGGAGATCCGCCATGCGTTCCCTTTTCGCGGCACTGCTGCCAGCCCTGCTCTTGGCCGGGTGCGCACGCACCACTGATGTCACCACCCGCTATACCAGTGAGGAAGCCTTTCCGGCACAGAACCGGCTTTTGCTGGTTGCCCACACTCCCGAAGGCAGCGTGCGGGAAACCTGGGAGCTGACCTGCAGGGATATATTTTCCGATAATTCGTTGACCGTTTTGCTCAGCCATCAGGAATTACCGCTATGGTATGAAGGCGGAAAACAACGCATTCTGGACTGGGCGCAGGAAACCGGCGTAGACCGGATTCTGGTAGTGGAACTGACACACCTGCTGATTGATGCCGCCGAGCCACCGCAACCGGTGAACCAGCTCAATGCCATGAATCAGCCTCCAGGCAGCCTTCCCCCCACCTGGGAGGTAGGCATTGGTGGCGACCTGAAAAAGGCCGACATCCCTGAAGCGCTTCGCCAGCACGGTGCCGAACTGATCAATTCACAAGGCAGCCCGATCTGGACCGGGGTAGCAACCACCCACGAAGCCAATAACATGGCGGTGATTGCCAAGAGTCAGTGCACTGCCCTGCGCAACACACTACGAGAACAGGGATACCTGTAACCCAGGCATCATTGGCCCCCTCATTGGGTGCGAGCCCGTTGCCGGTATCCGATCTGACACCAGACAACGGAAAACTCTCTATGACAGGCCCTCTTCACGGACTGACTTTCATCGAGCTGGCCGGCATCGGTCCCGGCCCCTTCTGCGGCATGATGCTGGCTGACATGGGCGCCACCGTAATCCGCGTGGATCGCCCCGGCGGCAACCCCCATTCAGCCATTGGCCACAGCGTATTGTTCCGCAACCGCCAGAACCTGGCACTGGATCTGAAAAAACCGGAAGGTATCGAAACCGTACTCAAGCTGTGTGAAACCGCCGACGGTATCTTCGAAGGATTCCGCCCCGGTGTCACCGAGCGACTGGGTATCGGCCCCGAGCAATGTATGGCCCGCAATCCCAAGCTGGTGTATGGCCGCATGACCGGCTGGGGCCAGACCGGCCCGTTGGCTCAGGCCGCCGGCCACGACATGAACTACATTTCCCTCTCAGGTGCCCTGCACGCCATGGGCCGTGCCGGTGAAAAACCTGCCATCCCCCTCAATCTGGTGGGTGATTTCGGTGGCGGCGGCATGATGCTGGCCTTCGGGCTGGTCTGTGCTGCCCTGGAAGCCCAGCGCTCCGGAGAAGGCCAGGTTGTAGATACCTCCATGGTGGAAGGCTCTGCCGCACTGATGGCCATGTTCTATGGCCTCAAGTCCCAGGGGCTGTTCACTGACCAGCGCGGCACCCATATGCTGGATTCCGGTGCCCACTTCTACGAAGTGTATGAAACCGCTGACAACAAATACGTTTCCATCGGCAGTATCGAGCCACAGTTCTATGCCGAGCTGTGCCGTATTGCCGAACTGCCGGCAGAAGACTTTGGCCACCAGATGAACCCGCCGAAGTGGCCAGAAATGAAGGAAAAACTGGCGGCCGTCATCAAGCAGAAAACCCGGGATGAGTGGTGTGAACTCATGGAAGGTACCGATGTCTGTTTTGCACCGGTGCTGAGCATTGAAGAAGCCCCTTCACACCCGCATAACGTGGCACGGGGTTCCTTTGTGGAAGTGAACGGCAGCGTTCAACCCGCCCCGACTCCGCGCTTCTCTCGCAGTGGTGCCGGTGAGGTCAAGGCTGCTGCCACGGCCGGTGCCGACAGCCTGAACGTGCTGCGCAACGCCGGCTTTGACGACAGTGCAATTGAAACCCTGATTGCCAGTGGCGCCGTGAAGCAGGATTGATCTCTGCAACACTGGCCAGCCCCGGTTACCAGGGGACAACGGGAGCCCTTCGTGGCTCCCTGACTGGAGGTAACAATGAACCCGGTGATACCCGGCACCACCCTGGCCATTCACCCCGAACAATTTCCCGATGCGGCTGTCGATCTGCCCGCAACAGGCATATCCCATGCTGTGCTCGCCGGCGGTTGCTTCTGGTGTGTGGAAGCGGTGTATCTGAACCTTGAGGGAGTGCTCGCGGTGACCTCAGGCTATGCCGGCGGCGAACCGGCAACCGCCAATTATGAAGCCGTTTGCACCGGCACCACTGGCCACGCAGAAGTGGTGGATATCGAGTACGACAGCAATGTGATCAGCTACGGCGATCTGCTCAAGGTATTTTTCTCGGTGGCCCATGACCCCACCCAGAAAGACCGCCAGGGTAACGACCGCGGCACCCAGTACCGCTCGGCCATCTTTTTCCAGAGTGAAGATGAGAAAGCCGTGGCTGAGGCCTATATGGCACAGCTGGAAAGTGCCGGTGCCTTTACCGCGCCCATCGTCACCACTCTGGAGCGGCTGCAACAGTTCTTCCCCGGCGAGGCTTATCACCAGAATTTTGCCCGCCGAAACCCCCACCAGGGTTATATTCGGGCCATTGCCATGCCCAAGGTGGAAAAACTGATCCATGCCTTCCCTGACAAACTGAAAGGAGACGCCGGATGAGCCAGGCGACATCCGCCAGCGGGTATGATCTGACCCCGCTGAGCGAGGCTGACAAACAACAAAAAGCGGCCAACCTGACTGAGGAGGAGCGCCGTATTCTGCTTAATCAGGGTACCGAGCCGCCTTTCTGTGGCGGCCTGCTGGACAACAAGGATAGCGGTGTCTATCACTGCAAACTCTGCGACTTGCCGCTGTTCAGTTCCGACAGCAAGTTTGAATCCGGCACCGGGTGGCCAAGCTTCTATGCCCCCTTCGACAGCGAGCATATCCGCGAACTGCGCGACACCAGCCACGGCATGGTAAGAGTGGAAATTCGCTGCGCCCGTTGCGATGGCCATCTGGGTCACGTGTTCCCCGACGGCCCCGCCCCCACCGGCCTGCGCTACTGCCTGAATTCCGCGTCCATGGTGTTCAAGGCCTAACCCCTGCTTGCCTGCAAACGATCCGAGCCTGGGCAAGGAAACAGAACAGTTTCGAGTTACGAGAAGCGAGTTTCGAAAGGCAAAACCTGGATGCTTGGGGTGTTTGGTTTTCGCAACTCGAAACTCGTTACTCCGCTGCGCTATGTTCCTACAGCAACCTGATGCGTTTACGCGAAAGAAGAACACCAATACCAACAGCACGGCATCTTCCCCGTTAGAGTGACTCGAGGAACGCAGCCCTGTGACGGCGTAGAGCAAAAAACCTGTCTGAGCGGAGCGAGTCTTTTTTGCGTCCGTCACAGGGCGAGCACCGGAGTGTGCCCGCGGAGCGGGTCGAACGGAGTCGGGGCAAGGGGGGCGTAAGCGGGGGTTTGCAAAACATGTTTTGCCCGCTGGAGCGCCATTCCCATACCGGGGAATGGCCGGAATGCCAGAGGGGTGTCGCGTTACACCCCTTTGGGCCCGTCCGGCGAGGACAAACACGTATAATGGTGCGATGGCATCTCAGCAGATGCTGAGTCACCCAGGTGCGGACCACTATCACCGCAGGCTCGCTCCTCCACAGGCGCAAAGTCGCGCCACTGAAATCGGCTTCCCCCGGCATCGCTCATACCAGAGTCCCTTCCGCCTCCCTGACTTGACCGTAGAGAACAGCGTCCGATTCTGTCATTGTTTACCGTAACACTGTGTATACCATCAGAGTCATTCCCAAGTTGCATATGGCTCCGTACCACCCGGATCCAGCCCGATAGTCTGCCAAGATCACAGGAGACACCATGAACGCAGCCACCCCTGCTCCGTCACGCGAAGAATCCGCCCAGGACCGCTGGGACCGTATCCCCGTCCTCAAGACCGGCGACGATTACCTGGCCAGCCTGCGCAATCGCGGCACTCGCCTGTTCCTGTTCGGCGAACTCATTGACGAGCCGGCCGATCACCCGATCATCAAGCCCAGCATCAATGCCCTGCGTGCCAGCTACGATCTGGCTATCGAGGATCCGGAGCTGGCCACCGCCTGGTCACCGTTGATTGAGCAACAGGTAAACCGCTTCCTGCACATCGTGGAATCCCCTGCCGATCTGGTAATGAAGAACAAGATGCAGCGCCGCATGGGCCAGATCACCGGCACCTGTTTCCAGCGCTGTACCGGCCTGGACACCATCAGCGTACTGCACTCTGTCACCTACGAGATCGACGAAAAGCACGGCACCAACTATCACCAGCGCTATCTGGAGTTCCTAAAGGAAGCCCAGCGCAAGAACATCCTGATTGCCGCCGGCATGACCGACCCGAAAGGTGACCGTAGCAAGCGCCCGTCCGAACAGGCCGACCCGGACATGTTCATGCGCGTAACCCGCCGCACCGACAAGGGCATCTACGTGAAAGGCGTGAAAGCCCACATGACCGGGGGCTGGAACCAGCACTGGATCTGCGTACTGCCCACCATGAACCTGGGCGAAGCGGACAAGGATTACGCCGTGGTCGGCATGATTCCCGGCGACGCGGAAGGCATTACCTACATCTACGGCCGACAGAGCTGCGACACCCGCGCCATGGAGGGTGGTGACATTGATCAGGGCAACGCGCAGTACGGTGGCCAGGAAGTCCTGGTTTACTTCGATGACGTCTTTATTCCCAACGAGCATGTGTTCATGGACGGCGAGTACGAGTTCGCCCAGGAACTGGTAACCCGTTTCACCGCTTACCACCGCGCCAGCTACGTGTGCAAAACCGGGCTCGGTGATGTGATGGTGGGTGCCGCGGCTTCCATCGTCGAATACAACGGCCTGGAAAAAGTCAGCCACATCCGCGACAAGCTGGTGGAGATGACCCACCTCAACGAGACCATCTACTCCTCCGGCATTGCCAGCTCCCATGAAGCAAAGAAGATGCCCAGCGGCATCTACATGAACGACACGATGCTGGCCAACGTGTGCAAGCACAACGTGACCCGCTTCCCCTACGAGATCTCTCGTCTCGCCCAGGATCTGGCCGGCGGCATCATGGTCACCATGCCCAGCGAACAGGATCTGGACAACGAGGAAGCCGGCGACATCATCCGCCGCTTCCTGAAAGGCCGCGAGGACATCCCCACGGAAGACCGCATGCGCATCCTGCGACTCATCGAGAACATGACCCTGGGCCGCAATGCAGTGGGCTACCTCACCGAGTCCATGCATGGCGCCGGCAGCCCGCAGGCCCAGCGTATCCAGATTCTGCGTGGCATGGATGTGGAGAAGAAGAAGTGGCATGCCCGCAAACTGGCTGGCATCAAGCAGGAAGGCTGATTCCTGCTTGCCTGCACGGGGCGTCCTGCTAGAATAGCGCCGCCCCCGAGGCATGCCGGTTTAGCTCAGTTGGTAGAGCAGCGCATTCGTAATGCGAAGGTCGTAGGTTCGACTCCTATATCCGGCACCACTTCAACAAAAAAGCCGCCCCTTTCCAGGAGCGGCTTTTTTGTTGGCCGCTGCGCGGCTGCTACACGCAACACGGCGGAGATGGGCATTCGCCCATTTCCGCCGTACGAGTTCACACCCGTCATGGCATCAGGCCTGCGTAGGGCGGAAATTGGCGAGAGCCAATCTCCGCCATTGGCCCTGGCCCTCATCAGGCGGAGCCTTAACCGCCGAACGCCTTCTGCCAGCCGACCACGAATACATAATCGTTTTCCAGCTGCAGGCCATTCAGGGATTGCTGTACCGGCGCCTTGTATTCAAACGCCAGACGGTGGCCTTTTACCGCGCCCTGCTTGCCCAGCAGGTTCACCCCCACGCCCAGATCCAGACGACGGCCGCCCTTGCTTTCCGGGTCCGCAGCGGGATTCACCAGCGGGTTGATGGTCAGGTCTTCGGCAGAACCATGAATGTCTGACCACCAGCTCTGGTAGGCTGCCACGGAAACCGATGCCCACGGGGCTACCGGCTTGGCAGCCCAGGCGGTCAGGTTCTTGCGCGAACCCAGTTTGTAGCCCTGGTCGTTTTCATCCAACGCCACCCGGCCACTCAGCTGTGCACCCCAGCTCCAGCTGGCATATTGCTTGTTCAGGGTCACCCCCGGGCGCAGCTCATAGCTGCCGGAGCCAAGCTGCATACCATAAGGCAGCTGGGCATCCTGCTGCTGCATGGGAATGTAATCTTCCTCTTCGATGGAGCCGGTGGGCAGGCCGAGTACCAGATTGAAATGCAGGCGGTAACCGTCCTCATCCAGCACCTTGTACAAACCACCGATACCGGCATCACCGATGCCGGAGGTTTCCGCCTCGGTTTCTCCTTCCATGGTATTGCCCATCATGGTCATGCGGGTCTTGGCGGTCATTTCCTTGGTGGCGTACGGCAGCATGGCCACCAGCGTCAGGTTATCGGTAGGCGCATACATCCCGCCGATCATGTGCATTTCCATCTGCATTTCGTAGGGCAGCACCTTCATGCCCATGGCCCCCGGGATCTCGGCAAACGCCTCCTCGGTACTCAGGGAATCCGTGCCGGAACGGGCACCGCTCATGCGCATGCCCATGTAGCGGTAAGCCAGCATCCACTCCTTGGCACCATGAGTATGATCGCCGGTAACGGAAATCGGGGCGTGGCTATCGGCACGACCACCATCGTAATGCGCGGCAGACAGGGCAGGCAGACAGGCAGAACTTACGGCAAGAGCGACAGGCAGAAAACGCAGAGACATGGCAAAAATCCGGTAGTAGACAGATGGTGCGCAAGCCTACCGTCCAGCCCGGAAAAGCCAATGCGGCAAAGTGCCACACCTCAGCCCAAAACCTGAAAGCAGCTTTACCACAGAGGTCACAGAGTTCACTGAGGTAAAAACAGGAAACCACACATCCCACACCCACTGTGGGAGCGTGCCTGCAAGCGATTACCCCAACCCTTCACCTGCAAGCAAACTCCCACATAAAACCCAACCCCCTGAAAGCGGGTTTACCACAGAGATCACGGAGATAATCACGGGTTTTATCTCTGTGTGCTCTGTGCCCTCTGTGGTAAATAACGCCTTTGATTAACCGGCTAGCCTCCGCCGTTACGTCGCCGGTACTCCCCCGGCGCACAGCCCTGCCAGCGCTTGAAGGCATGGTAGAAGTTGGCCGTGTCGGAGAAGCCCAACCGTTGGGCCAGCACCCCCATGTCGCAATCACTCCCGGCCAGCATCTCGCAGGCATGGCGATGCTTGACCTGGTCACGCAGGGTGGCAAACCGGGTGCCCTCTTCCTTCAGCCGACGCTGCAGGGTCCTCGGGCTCATGGCCAGGGATGCCGCCACCACATCAATGGTGATTTCCCCCTGCCCCAACTGGCTTTGCATCCTCAGCAAGACCTTACCGGCAACCCCTTCCGCCCGGGACAACCCGGACATGACCTGATCCGCTGATCGCTTGAGTCGCTCGTGGTACTTGGGAAACGCCCGCGGAAGGGGTGTTTCAAGCAACGATTGGGGAAAGACAACGGCATTGGCAGGAGCAGAAAATCGCACCGGGCACTGGAAAAAGCGCTGGTAACTGGCCAGATCATCCTCATCCGGGCGAGCATGAGCCAACAGGACCTCCTCCAATGGCATTGCGCTGGCCAGCATGGAACGGCCGATAGCAACCATGGTGGCGACCACCAGATCATTGTGCACACGGGTACCGGTGAAACGCAGTGCCTTGCCGTCGCTCTCCACCGCCAGCGTTGCCAGACCGTTGTCCAGCGTCAACTGAAAATGCAGATACGGCACCAGCAGATCCTTGTACCGGAACAACATGGCCAGGCCGGCTTCCAGCGTTTCCGCCGTCGCCATCAGGTTGCCAAGCAGATCCAGGTTGCCGTAATGGTTATCCGCACCGATGCGCAATCCAAACAAGGGATCGTCGCTTTCCATGAACGCGGAAAAAAGCAGTTCGTCGAGCTGGGCAAGGCTGATAAAGCGGTCACTGCGCCCGACAATATCCACATCGATCCCCAGCCGCTCGAACAGCGCCGGGATGTCCTGCTGGCTGCGCAGTGACACCTCCAGCAAACCGGGAAGAATGGACGCGGGAAGCAGTGTTGTTGTCATGGGTTATCCTCGCAATCCCTCCACGCTAGAAAAAGGCTCTGCTGCGGTCAACTGGCTGATCATAATTGGCCTGTTATGCCGCCTGCCGGCCCGGTAAGCTATGCCATTCGTACAGGACGACAACCACAGGGATTCTCCATGCTGAAACGCTATCTGGTCGACGAGGTCACCGACACCCTTGCCCCACGCAAGCAGGCCTTTAATCTGTTTGCTGACGCCAGTAACTGGCAAAGCTGGTGCTCTATCGTTCGCCATGCCCGCCTCCTTAACGGCGAATGGCGTCCCGGTGCCCTGCTGTTGTTTGTGGTCGACCTGCCCGGCATGCCTCCGGCACCGGTGGTGGTAAAGGTCTACGAGTACAAGGAAAACGAGCGTATTACCTGGGGACTGGATACGCCCTTTGGCCGCATCCTCCACCGTTTCACCTTCATGGATGACGACAACGGCAACTGCCGCGTCCACCAGGAAGAGTGGACCGAAGGCCTGCTGACCCCGCTGGTGGGCTGGCCGCTGGGCAAGGTCATTCACCGCTTCGACACCCGCTTTGCCGCAGAATATGCGGCCATGTTCTGATTGCCGCCATAACAACAACGGATTGATTCATGACTCATCGGCTGTTTAACGCCTACTGCCGGGCGGTGCTCGCCCATCCTGTGTTCTGGCTGGTGCTGCTGGTCCTGCTGTGTGGCTTTGCCGGCTGGCAGGCCCGCCATTTCAAGATCGACGCCTCCACCGATTCGCTGGTGCTGGAGAACGACAAGGATCTGGATTATTACCGCAAGGTCTCCAAGCAGTATGGCGGCAGCGATTTTCTGGTCATCACCTATACGCCCACTGAGGCACCGCTGTTCCAGCGCGACAGTCTGGATCACCTGCAGGCCCTGCAGCAGGACCTGAAAGGTATCGACCGGGTGAAATCGGTCTACAGCATGATGGACGTGCCGCTGCTGTTCAGCCCCAAGGTGGAATTCAGCGAACTGGCGAATAACTACCGCACCCTGGCCGATCCCGATGTGGATCTGCAGCTCGCCCGGGATGAGTTCACCGACGTCAATCCGTTATACGAAGACCTGCTGGTCAGCGACGATGGCGGCACCACCGCCCTGCTGGTCAATTTTGAGCGCGACGAAAAGTACTTCGAACTGCTCTATCGCCGCAACGACCTGCGCGACCAGCACCGCAGTGGCGAACTGGATGCGCAGGGCGAGGCCGAACTGGCCGATGCCAACCTGGCCTTCAGCGAGTACAACAGCCAGATTCAGGCCCGCACCGCCGGTGAAATCCAGCAGGTGCGCGACATCATGGATCGCTACCGCGACCAGGCCGATCTGTTCCTGGGCGGCGTGCCCATGATCACCACCGATGTGGTCAGCTTTATCCGCGCCGACCTGAAAATCTTCGGCGTGGGTGTGCTGCTGTTTCTCATCCTCGCCCTGTTCATTATCTTCCGCCGGCCGCGTTGGGTGGTCATTCCGCTGGCCTGCTGTGCCGTCACCGTGCTGGCCGTCACCGGCTGGCTGGGGCTGATGGACTGGAAAGTGTCGGTGATCAGCAGCAACTACATCTCGTTGCTGCTGATTATCACCATGTCCATCACCATCCACCTCACCGTGCGCTTCCGGGAACTGCATCAGGAAAACCCGGATGCCAGCCAGAGCTGGCTGATCAAGGAAACCGCCGCGCACATGATGCGGCCCAGCATCTACATGATCCTCACCACCATGGTGGGCTTCTCCTCCCTGGTGATCAGTGGCATACGCCCGGTGATCGACTTCGGCTGGATGATGACCCTGGGCCTGGGCGTAGCGCTACTTGTCTGCTTCCTGGTATTCCCCGCCCTGCTGGCGCCGCTTTCCCCCGGCAAACCTCGCCAGGGCAAGGACATCAGCCGACAGCTGACCCTGGCCTTCGCCGGCTTCACCGAACGCCACCGCCCCACCCTGTTAGTGATGGCACTGGTCATGGTCTGCGGTTCCCTGTGGGGCATCAGCAAACTCACGGTGGAAAACCGCTTTATCGATTACTTCCAGGAAGACACCGAGATCTACAAGGGCATGGTGCAGATCGACCGCAAACTGGGCGGCACCACCCCGCTGGATATCGTCATCGATGCGCCGAAGCAGCAACCCGATACCGTGGCAGATACGGATCAGCCCGGAGAAGGCTGGGACGGCGAAGCCCTTAACGACACCAGTGCCGACCCGTTTGCGGATGAGGGCGGCGATCCTTTCGCCGCGGATAACAACGCCGCCGATCCGTTCGCGGATGATGATGGCTTTGCTGACCAAGACCCGTTCGCCGACAGTGATCCATTCGCCTCAGACGCGCCGATGGATGATCCCTTTGCCGATGAAGGCAGCAGTGATCCCTTCGCCGAGCCGGCTACTCAGGGCCTGAATCTGAAGGATGCCTACTGGTTTACCCCGGCGCGGCTCGCCAAGCTGGTGGAAATCCAGAACTACGTGGAAAGCCTGCCGGAAACCGGCAAGGTACTGTCCCTGGCCACCACCTATGAAGTGGCAGAAAAGCTGAACAATGGCCCGCTGTCGTATGTACAGCTCATGCTGCTGGCCAAGTTCATCCCCGCAGATCTGCAGAAGCAGCTGGTGACCCCCTATCTGTCCGATGACGGCAACCAGATCCGCATCAGCGTACGGGTGATCGATTCCGACAAGAACCTGAACCGTAACGACCTGCTGGCCAAGATCCGCCACGACCTGGAGAACAACTTTGATCTGGAGCCCGGTCAGGTACATCTCACCGGCGCCATGGTGCTCTACAACAACATGCTGCAGAGCCTGTTCGATTCCCAGATCAAGACCCTGGGCTACGTGTTCGCGGCCATCCTGTTCATGCTGCTGATCCTGTTCCGCAGCCTGCCGGTAGCACTGATCAGCATGGTCCCCAGCCTGGTCTCCGCCGGCCTGGTACTGGGCCTTATGGGCTGGATCGGCCTGCCACTGGACCTGATGACTATCACCATCACCGCTATCAGTATCGGCATTGCCGTGGATGACACCATCCACTACATCCACCGCTTCCATGAAGAGCTGCCCAACGACAACGATTACGTGGCCACCATGAAGCGTTGCCACGGCTCCATTGGTAAAGCGATGTACTACACCTCGCTCACCATCATCGCCGGCTTCTCCATCCTGGCCCTGTCCAGCTTCAACCCCACGGTGTACTTCGGCCTGCTCACCGGTCTCGCCATGCTGGTCGCCCTGCTCAGCAACCTGACCCTGCTGCCAGCCCTGCTGATCACCGTCAAACCGAAACTGAAAGCCGGCTGACCCTCCCCGTAGGGCGGAAATGGGCGAAAGCCCATCTCCGCCATTACCACCACCGCCAATGGCGGAGATCGTCCACGCCGATTTCCGCCCTACCGCCACCTCGCCGTAGGAGCTTGCCTGCAAGTGATCCTGCGGTCGGCGGCGGCAAAGGCAAGCTTCAAAGATCAAAACCGGAAGGCACCCTACGGGCAACAGGGTTTGTGGTGTGAGGTTATGCCTTTCGCAACTCGACACTCGAAACTCGCAACTGCCTTCATTTGACCACTGACCAAATGAACAGTATATTGATCGTCCGGGTAGCCCACAGGCCTTCATTACTGTGACCCCAGGAAAGCCTGACGATTGATCTCCGCGCCCCAGGGACGGGGCCGGGCTCCCCGGACTTATTTACCGCTTCGCCGCCACGGGCGCCAACAAGGCCAATGGGGCGCAAAACCGAGGTTGCTGAGGCAATTTATCAGAGAGCGCTCTGCCCGGCTGGTGCTACTAAACCACAGCAGCCAGCCCACACAGGAACGATCGGTTTGTCATCACGACAGTGCACTGGCCAGGCCAACATTCAGAACAATCACAAACATCCTGCTCACCAGTACCATCAGCACCAGATTGGGAAACGCCGCCAGGCTGAAATGGTAGAGCACGTAAAACAGGGCAATCAGCGACAACAGCCAGCCCACTACCGGAATCATGGCCAGACCAGCGGCTACCACAGCGGCAATCACCGTCTCCTTGAAAGTGAGATCCACCCGCACCACAGTGGCCGCAGCGTAAAGCACCGCACCACCCACCAGAATATCGATGATCAAACCCAGTAATAACGCCACGTTAGTCCCTTATTCGCTGGCAACCGGCTCCAGCCGCAGCCGAAGATGAGCGAGGAATTGTAGGTGGGTCAGGAAAGCCTGGCTGTAAGCCATCGCTTAATTTAGGTTCATCGCGGGTTAGCGGGAACGGGAGACAAGATGAATGTCTCCGTCCTAATCATGCTAAGAGGCCGCTAGATGCCTGATGCCTGATGCCTGATGCCTGACGATAAAACAACAACGCGGGGTTACATCGTACGATTGTGCTACATCCTCCCGTGATTCGTGCCACCGAATCGGAACGCACATCCTCCTACATAAATAGTGTTCCTGTGTAGGACAGGCACTCGAGCCGAGAACCACTGACATCGCCAGCAGGCTAGCTCCCACTGCGACATTGTCTCAAGCAATTCATAACAGCCGGCTTCCCTTCAAAGGGGCATACAGGCAGCCCAGGCAGATCACCCCCCCCGTCAGACTCTCTTTTCAATCGCTGCCGATCCCGAATTGCCTGTACTTTTTTCTCAAAGCTTTCCTCTCCTCCCGCTTTCTCAAACTCGGGAACACCATCATCAGAGCCATGCTGCCCCATCGCATCCAGTAGAACAGAGGGCAGCAAGAAGGCCCCTGCTGAAAAGCTCAGAACTGAGCTAATTGCCGTAACAAGCAACAAGCCTTCGTTGCCTATATCAGGAATAAGCGAAAGGAAGAAAGGGATAATCACCAATAGCGACAACGCCGCATTCATTCTTGATTGATATCGCCCACCAAGAAGGCGCCCAACCTTTCGCATCCGAATATAAAATGAAATAGCTGCCAACAAGCTTAGACCTAACACGGCCCAAAACAGATACGTCACGACACGTCCTTTTTATTGTCAAGAAATGAATGAGGGCTTACCCCTCAGGCTTTTCCAGCTCAGCCATCACATAACCCACTTCTTCCATCTTTTCGGTGAGCACCTGCAGGGCATCAAACAGACCGCGGTTATAAAAATGCGGCCCGATTTCTTTGGCGAAGAAACCAATCAGAAACTCCGCCTCAAAGCCGCCGATCTCCTGCTGCAGCTCGTCTTCAAAGTAGCTTTTGATCTTGCTGACCATGCGGGCCTTCTGATCCGCGGTGAAAGTAATATCAGTCATCGTCTTCTCTTCTTGATGCTCCCCGACCGTGAAATGCCGGTTCCGCAAGAGCGGTGGTTCCACCGCGATCTGGGCGTTGAAAAGTCAGCCCCGTCCCAGCCAATAATTTCCCGCCAGATACCCCGCCCCAAACACCGCCGCACCAAAGATCAGCGTATTGGAAAGCATACCCTCAAACGTATAGTGCGACTGCCCGCTAAAGGCCAGATGCAACCCGGCATGAACGATCAGGAATACTGATACCCAGAACTGCCCCTGCAGCGCACGCTGCGGCAGCTGGCTGGTCAACCAGCCCAACACCAGCGCGAATACAGGCACATGCAGAACCACAAACACGAAGCGCCCCATTTCGGGCTCGAGCCAGCTGGTCAGCGGCAACACCCGCCACTCACTATGAGTCATGGCATCCAGTTCGTGGGTGAAAAGCAGGCTGACACCGATAAAGAACAGGGCTCTAAGCCAAAGGGGTTGGGGAACTGTGGACATAGCGGCATCCCTGAGGTTGTGTTTCCCTGTTCTACCGTAGGTTCAGTGTTAAGAGAACACTAGGGGGGCTTGTTTTTTGCCGTCTACATCTAAGGAACGGAGCAAGACCTTCCCCCCGGACCCTCTTTCTACTTGCGTACAAAGAATCCTAATAACCCGGAGAAAAGCCAAACCAAATAGAAAACTCCAACCCAAAGTACGACTATATTCAAGGCAGTGTTTTCTAATATTTCCTCCTTTAAGGCTATGTAGGGCAACAACATAGCCATACCCATCATCAAAATTACTATCACCAACCCCCCGGTCGGAATAACAATCGGCGCCTTTCTATAAAGCAAAGTTTCGATGCCTGTTAATCCAAGGAGGTATAAAACCAATAAAATTGTATCCATTTTTCTCTATGACGAATCACATAACGCCTGGCGCAGCAGACAAATTGGAGCGACGGAGGAGCGGAGATTTGGTCTGCCTGCCGCCACTTATTATGATTCTGGTCTGCAATAGCACTCACCCTTGCTTAATTTGAACCAAACCGCGCCGCTTTCTTTGTCTGATATTTTTATATGAGGATTCTTCTGAAGCAGGTCCCCAAATCCATTCTCGTATTTCAATTTCAACGGCTCTGTCGAGGTATGCTTACACTGACCAAGACCGAATCTATATTCCCTTTGGTATGCATAAGCTTCTGCTTTACACCCCACAGACCAATTTTCACGATTTTGGGAATACAAAACGCGACCACGTTCGAACGGCCCATCCTGAAGAGATCGCACCCTATCGGTAAACTCGCCGAGGTGGACTCCGGGGAGAAATGCAAAGTTCTCACCAAATTCGGATCTCACTCTCTTCAAATCTTCGGTTAATGCCAACAATTGCTCGTCATTTTCTGGAAAATCCAGCGCAAACCAGCAATGAAGCCACATGTCTTTTAGCTTATTTATGTGGGTTGTTAGAGCAGTGACGCCCTCAATCTCTTTCCCATCAATTTTGAGGACTACTGGCTTATCTCCCCGGTCTGCTCGGTATGAATGCATACATGATTCATTGAGATCACCAATACCTTCCGACCCGTCCAAGCGGTATGTCTCTGGAGCATTACAGTAAAATACGCCATCAATCAGCAAATCCAAGAAGGACTCATCTCTGAAGAATTTGGCCAATCCGATAAACTTCGGCTTACTCATAAGAACTCATAACGCCCGCCTCAGCCGCCGAAGGTCGGCGTGGGGGCCCTTGTTAACTGCTTAATTGACCCGAACATACTTCGACAATTTAACGCCTTTGCTCACTTCAGTTGCATAAGAATCATTAATCCCAGCCTCTGCAACAATAGCTTTGGCCGACACTCCAGAATCAATTATTTCTTGAGCACTCTCGATAGCAAACAGGTGGATCATTGTCACCTTCTCTCCCTTTGGAGCATGAAGGTATTTTTCTCTTAATTTTGCACCCAGACTTTTAATAGTCATACACCCCCCAATTCCCGAAACAGTTAACGCTTGGCGCAGCGGACCAGTGTAGCGAGGAACGAGCGTAACTGGGTCCGGCTGCCGCCACTTGTTAGGTTCGTGACACTCCACGGCCAACTACTGGCACGTTGTGAGCTTGCGAACCCAACCTGAATTTATGGCACCTGCAAGAACACCAGCTTCGCAGCCACCCCCAACCTCAACTGTGGCAACCCGAAACGAACGGAAGCAACTTGCCACAACCTCAAACCTAAACAATGGCACCAGGATCGAAACTGCCAGATATGCCAAACGGCACGAAACCTGATGCTGGACCGCCTACTACTGGCAGTGAATTTCAAATTGCTGCAGCCTCAATAAACAGGGAAAGGCAGAGCAACCTAACGCTTGGCGCAGCGGGCAAATTGAAGTGAGGCACGAACGGAAATTTGATCCGCCTGCCGCCACTTGTTATGTGACTGCATACAACCCACCAAGAGCCGCCAATGAAAATGCCACAATCACTATAACCACCACCCAGATTGGAACATGTGTAAATGACCCACCTTCAAGCCACATTTTTCGGTAGTGATAATTAACTGTGGCTTTAAACTCGTCACGCTCCTTTTGGGAAAGCGTTTTAATCCGCTCATGCTCTGACCGAGATTTCCTCACAACATAAATCAGAAAAACACCAGCAGCCAATACAGAAATAATCTCAATCATGGATCACACATAACGCCGCGAGCAGCAGCGCGTGTTTTTGCGTCTGCTGCCTTGCCTGGTTAAGTGGTGACACACCAGCCCACCCAAGGACCAAGATGTGATCCTGCGAACCAGACTACATTTATGGCACCCGCAAGAACTCAAGCCCTGAAGATGCCCCCAACCTGAAATGTGGCCGCTCACAACGAACGGGAAAGCCGAGCCACAAACTCATATTCTTCTAACGGCAATCAAAAGTATGGCTATGGCACCGACTTGAAATCTTGCTATGCCATAAAAAAGCAGAGCCATTTAACAGTTTATTCAATCGCACATGCGATATAAAACTTTGATGTATATCCCCGATAAACCCGGACCCAAAAATCACATCAAACCATCATCCAATCAGTGACTTACCCCTCATCCAGGAATCACTCTCAACAGACTTTTCTTGCACTTGCGTGTTGAACGGGAAATTTTACTCGGACTTTTCTTGCATCCTTTTTTTTGAAAAACCACCTTATCTCAACCACTTACAAAAATATGTAAGCCATATCCTACAAATTCAACTTGCGTGCGGGTGAAAAGGGGTAAGTTTTGAATGCGAGTTGGGGGTGAAATCGCACCTCGCTTTGGCTCAGATCGCCTGCAGGCAGGCTCCCACAGCGGGGTTGATCTTGCATGTTGCTTGTTGCGTGAAGCGTGCTGCCACCTCTTTCAGCCCATAAAAAAAGCCGCACTGTTGTGCGGCTTTTTTTATGGGCTGAAAGAGGCTCTACTACGCGCTCTTTTCGGCAATCTTCTGTTTCCAGATCACCGGGCCGGTCTTGTGTACGGATTCGCCTTCGGAGTCCACGGCCACGGTGACAGGCATGTCTTCCACTTCGAATTCGTAGATGGCTTCCATGCCCAGGTCTTCAAAGGCCGCCACGCGAGATTTGCGGATGGCTTTGGATACCAGGTAGGCGGCGCCGCCTACTGCCATCAGATAGACAGCTTTGTTGTCCTTGATGGCTTCGATGGCGGCATCGCCACGCTCGGCTTTACCGACCATGCCGATCAGACCGGTTTCTTCCAGCATGGTGCGGGTGAACTTGTCCATACGGGTGGCGGTGGTCGGGCCAGCAGGACCGACGACTTCGTCGCCGACCGGATCTACCGGGCCTACGTAGTAGATAAAGCGGTTGGTGAAGTCCACGGGCAGCTTTTCGCCTTTGGAAATCATGTCCACCATGCGCTTGTGGGCGGCGTCACGGCCGGTGAGCAGCTTGCCGGACAGCAGCAGGGTGTCGCCGGGCTGCCAGGTCTGCACTTCTTCCGGGGTGATGGTGTCCAGGTTAACGCGCTTGGCGCCTTCGTCGTTGCCCCAGGCAATGTCAGGCCACTCTTCCAGATCCGGTGCTTTCAGATCCGCAGGGCCGGTGCCATCGAGGATAAAGTGGGCGTGACGGGTGGCCGCGCAGTTGGGAATCAGGGCTACCGGCTTGTTGGCGGCGTGGGTGGGGTAATCCACCACTTTCACATCCAGCACGGTGGTCAGGCCACCCAGACCCTGTGCGCCTACACCCAGGGCGTTCACTTTCTCGAACAGCTCCAGACGCAGTTCCTCGGAACGGGTCTGGGCACCACGGGCCTGCAGCTCATGGATATCGATGGGGTCCATGAGGGCTTCTTTGGCGATCAGCATGGCCTTTTCGGCGGTACCACCGATGCCGATGCCGAGCATGCCCGGCGGACACCAGCCGGCGCCCATTTTCGGAATCTGTTCCAGCACCCAGTCCACCACGGAATCGGAGGGGTTGAGCATGGCAAACTTGGATTTGGCTTCAGAGCCGCCGCCTTTCGCTGCCACGTCGATTTCCAGGGTATCGCCAGGCACGATGGAGTAGTTGATCACCGCAGGGGTGTTGTCCTTGGTGTTGGCGCGCTTGCCGTCCGGATCCGCCAGCACCGACGCACGCAGGACATTGTCCGGGTGGTTGTAGGCGCGACGCACACCTTCGTTGATCATGTCGTCCAGGCTCATACTTTCGCCTTCAGGGGACGCTTCAAAAGTCACGTTCATGCCTACCTTGGCAAACACGGTGACGATGCCAGTGTCCTGACAGATCGGGCGGTGGCCCATGGCGGCCATGCGGGAGTTGATCAGGATCTGCGCCATGGCGTCCTTGGCGGCCTTGCTTTCTTCCTTCTCATAGGCCTCTTTCACCGCGCGGATGAAATCGACCGGGTGGTAGTAGGAAATGTACTGCAAGGCATCTGCCACGCTCTGAATCAGGTCATCCTGGCGAATCACCGTCATGGGGAACTCCTGCTGGGACTGAATTTGGGGGCGCTAGTATAGCGTAGCGCTCGCCAAACTTGCATCTGCCGGGCACGACTCTGCCTCAAGCGGTTTGGTCAGGGAGAATGGCGGACGCAGGCTGCCGTGGATGTGTTGGCACGGTGGTCTGACGCCTGACGCCCAAGATTTGGACATCCCCCCTCAAGATCCGGGCGGATTTAGCGTAAGAGGTCCGAACTCAGACGTCCGACCATAGCCTTTTCGCGTGCAGGCAGCTCCCACAGGGTGAGTGGACTCCCTGTCAGAGGGAGCACTCGCATTCGGTGGCCTTGAGGTGGCGGATCAGGTGAGCGTTGACCTCGTCCGGTTTCTCCAGATGCAGGAAATGTCCGGCGTTCTGGATACGCAGCAATTCCATGCCGGCGCTGAAATCACTCTCCACCAAGGTGTGCTGGAGCAGCTTGGGGCTCATGCAACCATCATTCTCACCGATCAGGATCTGGGTGGGAGTGGCGATGTCACGGCTCAGCCAGGGCAAGGTCTTGCGGTTCTCCCGGGTCCACAGGCGGAACAGGGAGCGATACCAGGACAATGCCGCCGTGATCACACCCGGTTCCGAAAGCGTGTACTTGGCATTGTCCAGGTACATTTCCGGCTCCCAGTTGGGGGACCAGCGACGCCACAGGGTTTCCACACCACTCAGATCGCCCTTGCTGAGCCAGGCCTCCGGGGCCAGCGGCAGCTGGAAGAATTGCATGTAGCCACTGAGCAGCACCTGTTCCGGTACTTTCAGAAGAGCCTGGGGAATACGGCGCACCGGCGGGATGGCCAGGGCACTAAAAGAGCAAAAGGTGTCCGGAGCCTGGGCACAGGCCAGATAGCCCACTACCGCCCCCCAGTCGTGACCGATCAGATGCACCCGGCCACCCAGCTGGGAGGCAAACACCATCAGGTCGTCTACCGCCGCATACAGCGAGTAGTCACCATTGCCTGGCTGACAACCCGGGGCGTAACCGCGCAGCGCCGGCGCGATGGCGGTATAACCGGCCTGGGCAATGGCGTTGATCTGCACCGCCCAGTTCTCGTAGGTATCAGGAAAGCCGTGCAGCAGAATGACCGGTTCGCCCTCCCCTGCCATCAGGGCAGGAAAACGCAGATCCCCATTCACCAGCTCAACCTGTTTCATCCCGTCACCTCAAAATGATTGCTCGCCTGTGCTTCTTCGGCACGGCTTTGAAGATCATACACCTGGGCCATGACCGGCCCCTGACGCATGGCATCGAGCATATCGAGCACGTCGTCATCGTCGCCCTGCAGGACCGCTTCCACCCTGCCATCGGACAGATTGCGGACCCAGCCCACCAGGTTGCGCTGTAAAGCGGCCTGTCGGGTCCAGGCGCGATAGCCTACTCCCTGAACCAGCCCGGTTACCAGTACGTGCCTAGTCAGCATTGGTCTCTTCCTCCTCTTGCGCCATGGGCGTCTGGCCGCGAAACAGGTCATCAATGGGCACCTTGAGGGTATCCATCAATTCGCCACGGGCTTCATCCATGTGTCCTTTCAGACGATCTTCCCAGGGCTGCATGTCCTGCTGGGCTCGAATGCGCAGCTGGGTATGCAGCGGCCACGGCAGCGCCGCCAGCAACTGGGCCAGTGTCAGGTTACGCAAATCCCGGGAAAGGATATAACCCCCCTCATCGGTTCGCTGGATCAGGCGTGCATCCAGCAGCATGTTGCGAAATTCATCCCACTGGGAAATACCGGACTGGCGCATCACCTGGCGTACTTCCTTGCTGCGCAGCGGCTTGCCATGTTGCTGGCGCTCCCAGAACACATGCAGCAGACGCAACAGGGCATGCATGCGCGGCACCTTGCTACGGTGCTCCTGGAATACCACCAGTGCCCTCACCAGCTCGGCCCCACCCAGCACAATGGTCCAGGAGATATACAGCCACAGCAGGAATACCGGCACCGCTGCAAAGGCACCGTAGACCACCTGATAGCTGGGCGCCTGCTTGATAAAGAAGGTAAAGCCGCCCTTGGCCAGTTCGAACAGCAGCGCAGCAAAGGCCGCCCCCAGGACCCCTTGCCGGAACGGTACACTGGTATTGGGGACCACTGTGTAGAGCAGAGTCAGCATCAGGGTGGTAAAGATAAACGGCAGCACCGTCAGCCACATGCGCGCGCCGCCCAGAAAGCTCACCGTTTCATTGAACACACTCATGGAGGTGAGGTAGGAACTGATCGCCAACCCTGCACCGAGAAAAATCGGCCCCAATGACAACAGCGCCCAGTACATCAACAGACTGGTTAGCCCCTTGCGGGCAGTCTGCACTTTCCACATCCGGTTGAGGGTCTGTTCGATAGTGCGCAGCATCAATACCGAGGTGATAACCAGAAACACAATCCCCAGCCCGGTCAGGTTACTGGCCTGTTTGGCAAAGGACTGCAGGTGATCAAGCAACATGTTACCCGCAGAGGGCACGAAGTAATTGAAGGCCCACTGCTGAAACTGCATGCCCTTGTCCTTGAGCGCCGGCACCGATGCCAGTACGGCAAAACTCACCGTCATGATCGGCACAATGGCAAACAAGGTGGTATAGGTCAGTGCAGCGGCACTCTGCCGGCAACCATCTTCATTGAACTGGCGAATCAACAGGCCCAGAAAGGCACGCACGGAGTCGTATCGCGGGCGCACCGGAATCAGGGCATCATCCGTATCCATGGTGTCCTTCATAGAAAAGGCATCCTCTCCTTGCCTCAAGTCGCGGGCAGCTTACAATGTCGGCGAACTCACAGAATATGCAAAGCAATGACCGACTACACTATTTTCCATAATCCGCGCTGTTCCAAATCTCGCCAGACTCTGGCCCTGCTGGAAGAAAATGGCGTCACGCCGACTATTGTAAAGTATCTGGAAGACACCCCGGATGCGACGGCCCTGAAAGCCCTGATCGACAAACTCGGCCTCGAACAGGCCCACGATCTGGTGCGCAACAAGGAAGACGATTACAAGACTGCCGGCCTCAGCAAGGACAGCAGTGATGCCGATGTGATCAATGCCATGGTGCAATACCCGAAGCTGATCGAGCGTCCGATTGTCGTCAAAGGTGACAAGGCGGTGCTGGGTCGCCCCCCGGAAAACGTATTGGCATTGCTGGACAAGTAAGCGTCCGGCATCTGGCGTCCTGCGTCGAACCCACCAACAAGGCCAAATACAAATGACGGATTATGTGCTGGTCCTGTTCTACAGCCGCAACGGCAGCGTTGCCAATCTGGCCACCCAGGTGGCCCGCGGTGTAGAGAGCACTGGAATGGAAGCCCGATTACGCACGGTACCTCCGGTATCTGCGGATCATGAGGCCACCGGCAAACCGGTACCAGGCAGTGGTGCGCCCTACGCCACGCTGGATGACCTGCGCCAGTGCGCAGGCCTCGCGCTTGGCTCCCCCACCCGCTTTGGCAACATGGCTGCGCCGATGAAGTTTTTCATCGACCAGACCAGTGAGCTGTGGATGCAGGGCACCCTGATCGGTAAACCCGCCGGAGTATTCTCCGCCAGCAGCAGCATGCATGGTGGCCAGGAAAGCACCCTGCTCTCCATGATGACGCCGCTGTTGCATCACGGCATGGTCATCGCCGGTGTTCCCTATGCGGAACAGGCACTGATTGATACACAGAGCGGTGGAACCCCCTACGGGCCCACCCATGTGTCTGGCACCCGCGGTGATGCCACCCTCACCGAACACGAAATCTCTCTGGCCAGAGCCCTGGGCAAACGCCTTGGTCAACTGGCCCGACAACTCAAGGCGTGATGATGATTCTTAACTTGTTGCGGGTGAGCTATGCCCTGCTGTTACTGGTGGGCGTCACCGGTCTGTTCAGTCTGGCACCGCCGGATACCCATTCGATCTCTACCCTGATCATCGCGCTGGTGCTTTATGTGCCGTTGCTGATAATGGCGCCAGCGGTGATCAGTGGAAACAAGCGCCAGAACACCTGGCTGTGCTTCCTGCTGCTGTTTTATTTCTGTGGCTATGCGGTGCAATTGCTGGATCCACCGCCGGTACGCACCCTGGCCATTGCCAAGATCACTCTCACCATCGTGGTGTTTGTGCTGGCCGCGGTACAGATTCGTCAGGGCCAGCATGCTGATTGATGAGCGGCTGGAAATTGAAACACCGGAAGGGACACTGCTGACGCTGTCCCTGGCCGGGCCGGTGCCGCGGGCCATGGCCTATGGCATTGATCTGCTCATCCGGCTGGTCATCTTTGCCCTGATAGCCTTTCTGGTTGGCGCCTTCGGCAATGTGGGCACCGGTGTCATCCTGATTTCCCTGTTCCTGCTGGAATGGTTTTATCCCACCCTGTTTGAAGCCTTCCGCAACGGCCAGACGCCGGGCAAGAAATTCATGGGTATTGCCGTGGTACACAGCAACGGCACGCCGCTCAGTTTCAATGGCAGCCTGATCCGTAATCTGCTGCGCACCGCCGATGCATTCCCGCTGTTTTATTTACTGGGTTTCGTGACCACCCTGATCAGCCCGCGCTTTCAGCGGCTGGGCGACATGGCCGCCAACTCGGTGGTGATTCATGTAGAGAATACCGCCACGGCGGTAAAAGCCGACCAGGGCACTACCACCCCCCCGGACTGGCCACTGGGTCGTGATGACCAACTGGCGCTGCTGGCTTTTCAGGAACGCCACAGCCAGTTCTCCGAGCCCCGCCAGCAGGAGCTGGCCCAACTGGCCTACCCGGAACTTTCCCCGCCGCTGGCGCTGCAACGACTCCGCTCAGTGACCCGTTATCTACTCGAGGGGGCGAAGTGAAGCAGATCCAGTTTGAACAGCGCTACCGTCCCGTGTGGGAATCGCTGGAAGACCAGCTCAAGCAGCTGGAGGCGATCCGGGTCACCCGCCGCAAGGCCCTGCCTCTGGATCACTTTGTCACCGACTACCGCCAGCTCTGTCATCAGCTGGCACTGGCCCGCGAGCGCGGCTACAGCCTGGAGCTGCAGCAATATCTGAACAACCTTGTATTGCGCGCCCACCGCCAGCTGTATCGCTATAACCCACCGCTGGGTGACCGCATCGGCGAGTTTCTGGCCCGGGGTTTTCCCCAGGCGGTGCGTCGCCAGTGGCGCTGGCACATGATCAGCGCCCTGAGCTTTGTGCTGTCCATTGCCCTGGTCTGGATCCTGGTGCATCAGCAACCGGACATGGTCTATACGGTGCTGGACGAAAACTCGCTGACCGACATCGAGATGATGTACCAGCCCGGGGAAGACGGCGGTGGAGATATTCATGAAGGCCGTGGCGGCGATGATGACGTGATGATGTTCGGCTTCTATATCAAGAACAACATCGGCATCGCCTTCCGCACTTTTGCCGGCGGCCTGCTACTGGGTGTCGGGGCCATTATCGTGATGCTGTTCAACGGCAGTTTCTTTGGCGCCGTTGCCGCTCACCTGATCAATGTGGGTGGCGACCAGCCTTTCTTCACCTTTGTGATTGCCCATGGTGCGCCGGAACTCACCGCCATCGTGCTGGCCGGGGGGGCTGGCCTGCGCCTCGGCTGGGCGATCATCGCACCGGGGCCCTACACCCGCCTCAATGCATTGCGACTGGCTGCAAAAGACAGCCTGCCAACCATGTACGGAGTGTTCGCCCTGCTGCTGCTGGCCGCGTTTATCGAGGCGTTCTGGTCACCACGGGACTTCGAGCCGGTGATCAAGTACAGCGTGGGGGCCGCCTGCTGGGGCCTGCTCTATCTTTATCTGTTGTTCGGGGGACGCCATGGAACTGGAAAAGGCTAGCGCCCGACTGGCTCCACGCAGCCCCTGGCAGGCCGTGGACATGGGCACCCAGATGTTCCGCCGCTGGGCCTGGCCCACGGTGCGTATCTGGCTGGCCTTTACCTTGCTGCCGTTTGCCCTGTTGCTGGGGTTGGCCAGCTATCAGGAGTCCTGGTGGCCGCTGGTGCTGTTCTGGTGGCTCAAGCCCGCCTGGGAACGCCCCCTCCTGGCCTGGTACAGCCATGCCCTGTTTGCCGAAGAACTCAGCCTGAGCCAACTGTTCAAACGCTGGAAGCAATATGCCCTGCCCGGCCTGATTGCCCAGCTCACCTGGCGACGGTTGAGCCCCTCTCGCAGTTTCAATACCGCCATCTGGCAACTGGAAGGGGCCCAGGGCGATCAGGTAGGCCAACGCCACCAGGTTCTGCATCGCGCCCCCTCGACTCGGGCCGGGATGCTCACCCTGGTCATGTTCCATCTCGAACAGTTCATGGGCTATGGGCTGCTGGCGCTGGTCTATACGCTGGTTCCGTGGCAGTTCAATCTGGAAATGAGCGACTGGTTCTTCGAGCAAAGTGTCCTGCAAACCGCCATTGCCAGTAGCTGTCTTTATCTGGTGCTGTGCATCACTGAACCGCTCTACGTTGCCTGCGGCTTCGCCCTGTACCTGAACAAACGCACCTGGCTGGAAGGCTGGGATTTGCAGCTTGGCCTGACCCGTATCGGCAAGCGGCGCAAGCCCGCCGGGGTGGCACTGGTCCTGTTGTTGGGGCTGCTTGCCCTGCCCGCTGTTGAACCGGCACAAGCCGGCAACAGCAACCACGAAGACCTGCATGTGGAGCAACAGCAAGTCATCGAACTGCTCGCCAGCGACGACTACATGCCCTTCGAGACCCGTACCAGCCGGGAATGGAAAGATCGCGATCAGGACGCGCAGGACAGCAGCTGGTGGCAAAAACTCTGGGAATGGTTTTTCGACGACCTGGAAGACCAGATGGATTCAGCCCCGAACAAGCCTTTTCAGATTCCCGACAACCTGATTTGGGCGGTGTTCTGGGCCCTGTTCGCCGGCATCGTCCTGTGGCTTCTGTTGAAGGTATCCTCGCAGCTTGGTTTCTCCGGCACCCGTCGCAAGGCCGGTCACGCCATCCCCACCCATGTGGCCGGCCTCGACATACGCCATCACAGCCTGCCCGACGATATCGCCAATGCGGTGGACAGCGCCCTGCAACAGCAGGATATCCGTACCGCCATGTCCCTGTTGCTGCGCGTGAGTCTGGCCACCCTGCTGCGCGAATACCCGGTACCACTGGCCGCCGGCAGCACCGAACAGCATTGTCTGCGTACCCTGCAGCGCGAACACGGCAATGCCGCTGGCATCGAGGTACTCAAGCCCATCGTCAATGCCTGGGTACGGACCGCCTGGGCGCACCGGCCGGTGGGCGAGGACGAAGTCCGTGGGCTGTTGAACCAGTGGCAAGCCTTACGTTTTGTGGAGGTGGCCCATGGCTAGCCTGCGCAAATGGCTACCCGCCCTGCTGGCCCTGTTGGTGCTGGGCGGCAGCGCCGCCTACTACGCGCTCACCGAACCGGTCACCACGGTGCACCGGGTGGCACCGGATGGCAGCGTGTTGCGCGATCCCTTCCATGCCGCCCAGGCCTGGCTGAACCAGCGCGAACAACCGACCCGGCGGATTCTCAGTGCCGCTGCCCTGTTTCCGTTACCGGACACTGACACCACCCTGATTTTCGACAAGCAGCGCGGTCTGATGACCCGCGATCAGGTGGAAACCCTGCTCAACTGGGTCATGGCCGGTGGCGATCTGATCGTGGCAGCCCGCCCCCTGCCCGCGTCCCGGGATGAAGACACCGCCACCGAAGAGCAGTGGCGCGACAACGACCCATTGCTTTACCCGCTGGGCATTACCGTCTGGGAGATTGCCGACGAGGATGAATTTCAGGAGCTTGAAGAAGATCCCCTGATCGCCCTGCTGGCCATGATGCCCATGTTTGCCGGTGATCCGCTGCAGTACTGCATGGCCAGCGATAATGAGGAACTGCGCGCCAGCTGTGAGTCGCTGTTATGTGATGCTCCCGAACAACCCGAAACCCTGCAGCTGCATACCGATGATGATGCGCTGGCGCGACATATCCAGCTGTATAGCGACCACGAACTGTGGCACGACAGCTGGGATGAGGAAGACGGTTTCGAACCCCATCGCGAATGGGACACCGAAGTGATCGCCTATGCCGATAACGAATTCGGCAGCCAGCTGGTACAGCTTTCCCTCGGCGAAGGCCAGATCACCGTGCTCACCGACCTGAGCCTGTGGGACAACGACCATATCCTCTACTACGACCATGCCTGGCTGCTGGGCTGGCTGAGTGGGCATGACAGCGTCTGGTTTATCCGCTCTGTGGCCATGCCACCCTTGCTGCAGTGGCTGTGGCAACGGGCAGCGGAACTGATTCTGGCACTGTTGCTGTTACTCGGACTGTGGCTGTGGCTGCGCATCCCCAGACAAGGCCCACTGCAACCGCCCCGGGACGATGAACACCGGGATTATCTGCAGCATCTTCATGCCAGCGGTTATTTCCAGTGGCGGACAGAACAGCAGGACGCCTTGCTGGGCGCCCTTCGCCAGCAGGCCAATGCCCGCCTGCGCAGTTACCACAACAACGATGAAAAGGCGCTGGCCATGGCCGCCCGGGATCTGAACTGTCCCAGCCGGGTACTGCACAGCGCCCTCAATGACACCCCGCACAGTCGTGAACAGCTGATTGAACAGGTACGGCTGCTACAAGCGTTAAGGAGCAACACATGAGCCATCCCAACACCCTGCAGGAAGCGGCCGCCCTGGCCGGCGAGATCGAACAGCGTCTCAATCAGGTGCTGATTGGCCAGCAGCAGGTGGTCCGAGAAGTGCTGATTGCCTTGATCGCCGGGGGACATGTCCTGATCGAAGGGGTGCCCGGCCTCGGCAAGACCCTGCTGGTACGCAGCCTGGGCAAGGTCCTGGAACTGGATTTCAACCGTATCCAGTTCACCCCGGATCTGATGCCCACCGATGTGACCGGCCATGCCATGTACGACCAGAAGACGGAACAATTCCGCATTCGCCGTGGCCCCGCCTTTACCCAATTGCTGCTGGCCGACGAAATCAACCGCGCCCCGGCCAAGACCCAGGCGGCCCTGCTGGAGGTCATGCAGGAACGGCAAATCACCATCGAAGGCAAGGCGTTCTCCCTGAACGAACCCTACATGGTGCTCGCCACCCAGAACCCGCTGGATCAGGAAGGCACCTACCCGCTGCCGGAGGCCGAACTGGATCGCTTCCTTTTCAAGGTGATGATCGACTACCCGGATCACGGTGACGAGACGCGGCTGGTGAACATGGTGCTGGACGGCACCATCCGCTCCAGCCTGGATGTGGAGAGTCTGACACCGGCCACCGACGGGGCCGGTGTGATGGCTATCCGCAGCCTCAGCGACAGCGTGCTGATCGACCCGGAAGTGCTGGATTACGCCCTGCGCATTGTCCGCACCACCCGCGATTTCAGTGGCCTGAGCCACGGCGCCAGCCCCCGTGCCAGCATTGCCCTGGCCCGTGCTGGCCGGGTTCAGGCCCTGGTGGAAGGCCGAGACTTCGTGACCCCCGATGATATTCAGCAAGTGGCTCGCCCGGTACTGCGCCACCGCATTCAGCTCAGCGCCGATGCGGAAATTGAAGGCCAGACCCCGGAAACCGTGCTCGGCCGTCTGCTCGACCAGGTGGAAGCGCCGCGCCAATGAAACCGGCTCGCCGACTGCTGCAACTGGTCGCCCTCTGGGCCGCTCTGGCCCTGCCGCTGATCTGGCTGGAATCTGCCGGGCTGGTCGCCCTGTGGTGGGCGCTGGGCTGCCTGTTGTTGCTGGTCAGTCTGCTGGATGCCTGGCAGCTGCGGCGTCTGCCCGCCCCGGCCGCACAACGGATACTGCCCAGCGCACTGTCTGTGCAGCAACCCCATCCGGTGCGCATCCGAATTCGCTCGAACAGCCTGCCGACGGGCAGCCTGCTGGCGGACCGCCACCCCGGCGATGATCCACTCACCGGCCTGCCCCGCCCACTCGACCCCAGCAAGGATGAACTGACCGAACTCACCTATCAATATCGCCCCAGTCGCCGTGGCCCGGTGCGATTCGGGGATCTGGAATTCTGGGTACCTGGCCGGCTGGGCCTGTGGCAGGCGCGCAAGCTGGTGGCGGCGGAATGCAGCGTACCGGTGTATCCGGATTTCTCCCGGCTCAACACCAGCGGCCTGGATGCCAGCCATACCTATTTGTTCAGTGGCACGCGCCTGCAACCGCGCCGCGGCGAAGGCATGGAGTTTCATCAGCTGCGTGAGTACCACGCTGGTGACAGCCTGCGCCAGATCGACTGGAAAGCCACCGCTCGCCGCCAGACATTGATCAGCCGTGAATATCAGGACGAACAGAACCAGCAGATCCTGCTGATGCTGGATGGTGGTCGCCGTCTGGCCATGCCGGTGGGCAGCCTCACCGGCTTCGATCATGCGCTCAATGCTGCCCTGCTGTTGGCCTGGAGTGCACTCAAGCAGAAGGACAAGGCCGGCGCCATGCTGTTCTCTGGTGACCAGCCCCGTTGGCTGCCTCCGGTGCAGGGACAGCACGGCATCAATCACCTGCTCAACGGGCTCTATGATCTGCACCCCAGCGAACATGCCAGTGATTTCAGCCTGGCCGCTCGCCAGCTGCTCAAACACAGCCGTCGCCGAGCACTGGTGGTGCTGGTGACCCGGTTGCAGCAGGAAGACCGTGATGACCTGATGAGTGCCGTGACCCTGTTGCGCAAACATCACCTGGTGCTGGTGGCCGACATGCTGCTGCCGGAACAACAGCAGCTGGCCCGTCAGACGGTGGACGATTTTGATGGTGCCCTGCAGGTCTGTGCCGATGCCCAGGAACAACAGGAACGCCAGCAACTGCACACCCGCCTGCGCCACGCCGGCGCCCTGGTCACCGCCACCACGCCACAAAACATGGCGGCGCAATTGAATCATCTTTATCTGATGCTCAAGCGCAGTGGGCGGCTATGAAGACCGTTTCGAGGTTCGAGTAACGAGTTGCGAAAATCAAAAACCGCTAACCGGCATGGTTTGCGCCTTTGCCTTTCGTAACTCGTAACTCGAACCTCGTCACTCGCTGTCGCTCGGTTCGCACCTCAAGTGGTGCTCCTACACAAAGCCTCTTCCGCAAGAGACCTCTTCACCCTTCAGGATAACTCTTGCCCGCGCAGACGGTTGACGACGCTGTAGGATGTTCCCTTCCAGGGGACGAATCGCGCGAAGCGCGGTTTTTGGTTTTGCCGCCTGGAACTGCCACGCAGCTTCCCTGAAATCTCCTCGCTATCGCTCGGTTCGCACCTCAAGTGGTGCTCCTACAGCACCGAACGCCCCTTCCCCTTGATCCGGTCGACCTTCGCTTACGCAACAATAACCGTGCGGGGGGTGATAAAAAGGGGCCATATGTTAAGGTGGTCCGACAAGGGAACCACTGAATACAGTTTTGTAGTACTCCGCGGTGCAGGGCAACAGGCGTCATCTGTTTGTCATTGCGCCCCTTGTATTTCAAGGCCTGGCCTTGCCAGTCAGTGCGCAGCGCAGAAGCTACGGTTCCCGGAAACGGCACCCTCAATCCGGACAAGGAGCTTCCAATGTCAGAGTCTGCCGAGCAGGAAATTTCGTCCAAGCCGGGCATACACGACAAGATCAATCCCCCTGTTTTTTACGGTTCTCTCGCTATCATTGTGGGCCTGGTACTGTTTTCGGTGGCCGCCCCTGAAACCGCAGGTTCATTCTTCAACGGGTTGAAACTGGCCGTCATCGAAGAAGCCAGCTGGTTCTACGTGCTCACCGTTGCCATCATCATTTCTTTCGTGGCCTTCCTGGGTATCAGTCGCTACGGCGAGATCAAGCTGGGCCCGGATCACTCCGAACCGGATTACAGTTACGGCTCCTGGTTCGCCATGCTGTTCTCTGCCGGCATGGGTATCGGCCTGATGTTCTTCGGTGTGGCCGAGCCGGTGATGCATTTCACCAGCCCGCCCATGGCAGAACCCGGCGGCATTGCCGCCGCCAAGGAAGCCATGCGCGTCACCTTCTTTCACTGGGGCCTGCATGCCTGGTCCATCTACGCCATTGTCGGGCTGATTCTGGCGTACTTCAGTTTCCGTCGCGGTCTGCCGTTGACCCTGCGCTCTGCTCTGTACCCAATCATCGGTAACAAGATCTACGGCCCCATCGGCCATGCGGTGGATATCTTTGCGGTGGTGGGCACGGTACTGGGTGTGGCCACCTCGCTGGGCTTTGGTGTGCAACAGGTGAATGCCGGCCTGAATTATCTGTTCGGGTTACCGGTCAGCCCGACCATGCAGGTCACCCTGATCGTGGTCATTACTGGCCTGGCCACCATCTCCGTGGTCACTGGCCTGGATGCCGGCATCCGTCGCCTCTCCGAACTCAATCTGGGCCTGGCCTTCCTGCTGCTTGCCTTCGTGCTGCTGCTCGGCCCGACCATCTTCCTGCTGAAAACCTATATGCAGAATGTGGGCTCGTATCTGTCCGAGCTGGTCAGCATGACGTTCAATCTTTACGCCTACCAGCCCAAGGTGGATGGCGGACCTCAGGCCTGGGTCGGCGGCTGGACCATTTTCTACTGGGGCTGGTGGATTGCCTGGTCCCCCTTCGTGGGCCTGTTCATCGCCCGTATCTCCCGCGGCCGCACCATTCGTGAATTCGCCATGGGTGTGATGTTCGTTCCCGCCGGTTTCACCCTGTTCTGGATGACCGTCTTCGGTGATTCCGGCATCCACATGATCATGACCGAATCCTATGCGGATCTCGGGCGTCTGGTAGGCGAAGACATGTCCGTGGCCCTGTTCCACTTCCTGGAGCAGTTCCCGTTCTCCGGGTTCATTTCCGGTGTGGCAACGCTGATGGTGGTGGTGTTCTTCGTCACCTCTTCTGACTCCGGTTCCATGGTGGTGGACATGCTTGCCTCCGGTGGTCACGACGATACTCCGGTATGGCAGCGGGTATTCTGGGCCAGCTCCGAAGGCATCGTGGCCATTGCCTTGATGCTGGCCGGTGGTCTCGGCGCCCTGCAATCCGCCACCATTGCGGCCGCGTTGCCATTCTCCGCCGTGTTGCTGATTTCCGCCTACGGCCTGCTGCGCTCCCTCAAGGTGGAAAACATTCGTCAACGCAGTCTTGCTGCGGCGCTGGCCCCGCCACCCGAAGTGCATGTGGGCCATCAACGCCCGCAGGGGGGCAGCAGCTGGAAATCCCGCTTGAAAAACATGGTCAACTTCCCCTTGAGGGTCAAGGTGCTGGAATTCCTGGAAGTCACGGTGAAACCTGCACTGGAAACCGTCGCCAAGGAACTGGAAGGCTATGGGCTCAAGGTGGAAATTCGCCATGAAGACGACCGCGCCTATCTGGAAGTCAGCCATGGCGCGGAAACCGACTTCGTCTATGGTGTTCGAGTGCGCGGCTATACCCGCCCCACCCTCACCGTCCGCCAGCTGGATCACGCCAGGAAGCACGCCGACAAGGATACCTACTACCGTGCAGAGGTATTCCTGCAGGAAGGCGGCCAGGACTATGACCTGATGGGCTACACCAAGGAACAGGTCATCGTGGACGTGCTGGACCAGTACGAGAAGCACATGCACTTCCTGCATATGCTGCGTTGAGGGACGCGACACGCAGCACGCTTCACGCAACAACGCGGTTTCGGGTTGTTGCTGGCTGAAGACAAGGAGGCCGCGCCTGTGATGGGTGCGGCCTTTTCTTTGTGGCCGCTCTGCGGCTGCAACACGCTGCATGCATCACGCAACACGCAAAGATCAAAAGCGGATTTACCACAGAGGTCACAGAGTTCACTGAGCGCGAATTGCTGAGTGCCGCTGTTCTTCCTGTAGGAGCCCCACTGGAGGGGCGAACAAAACCCAGGATCAAAACCCCCTTCGTTCCGCAAGCTGCCCCCATGGCATCAAACTCACTCAGGGCGGAGTAAAGTACTGGAGCAGCAGATTCCCGCAAACCCGCGATGAACCTTTTTTTAGCTACGAGCTGCGAGCTTTAAGCTGCGAGGAAAATCAAAGGCCAGACCCAGAGTGTCGCCCAGGGGTAAATCTTCTTGTGGGAGTCTGCCTGCAGACGATAGGTTGGCCATTCGCTTGCAAGCAAGTTCCCACAATGGGAACCCCCCGGTATTTGTGGGGGCGGTGGTTCCAGCTTGATTTTTTGGCCGCTCTTCGGCTGCAACACGCTGCACGCGTCACGCAAAACCGGGAGAACCGCCCTGTGGGAGCGGTGGTTCCACCGCGAAATCGCACCAATCGCGGTGGCACCCGGAGGGCATAGCAAACCACCGCTCCTACATCGGTAACTGGAAGGTTTGTTGCAGGGCTTCAGAAAGAGGAAGGCTCTGGCGGTCGTAGTTGTCCGCCAGAGCATCGCACCAGCGTGCGACCCGGTCAGGCAGCCCCTGCTCCAACAAGGCCTCTGCCCGCGCCCGAACCATCTCGGCAAAGGGACGCTCATCCCCGCCATCGCCATTCAGGTTATCCAGGGATACCCGAAAGTCGTGGCCACAGGCCGCGCAGAACAGCGCCTCGTAGGCCTGGGGGAGCACTTCCACGCTGGCAAACTGTGCCTGTTGCTCGGCATTACGACCATCCGGGGCATACCAATAGCCATAATCCTCGATCTCTCGCCGCTCAGCCCCTGCAACGCACCAGTGAGCAATCTCATGGAGCGCACTGCGGAAGTAGTCATGGGTATAGCAGATTCGATGGGGATTGCCGGGCAGATATACCGGTTCCGCAGCCCCACCCTCCAGGACGGTGGTGAAGTCGGCAAAAAAAGTGGCCCGAAATAGCGATTCCAGGTCGGCACTACGGTGCACCTGCCCCTCGCTTTGCGGTATGGTAGCGGCCTTTCTCCGCTCCCGGTTCTCACCCATAAGATTCGTCGCGCCTATGTCTTCCCGCCGTCAGGAATTTGTTGCCCAGCTTACGCTTGCCCTGCCGATTCTCGGTGGCCAGCTGGCGCAAACCGCCAACGGCTTTGTGGATACCCTGATGGCGGGCCGGGTCAGCGCCAATGATCTGGCGGCCGTGGCGGTGGGCGCCAGCATCTGGGTGCCCCTGTACCTGTTCATGACCGGGGTGCTGATGAGCGCCACCCCGATCCTGTCCCGTCATCTTGGCGGCGAAGCTTACCATCGTATCAACCCGCTGGCCCAGCAGGGTATCTGGCTGGCCATGGGGCTTGGGGTGCTTAGCGCCCTGATTTTGCGCAGCGTAGCGCCCATACTGGTGTGGATGGACGTGGATCCGGCCATTCGCCCCATGGTGTCCGGTTATCTGGACGCGCTCAGCTGGGGCATGCCCGGTGCCGCCCTGATGCTGGCCATGCGCAGTTATACCGAAGCCATGAACCATACCCGGCCGGTACTGCTGTTCAGTGTCATCGGTCTGCTCATCAATATCCCCAGTAACTATGTGCTGATCTACGGCAAACTGGGCTTCCCGGCCATGGGCGGGGTGGGCTGTGGCTGGGCCACCTCGCTGGTGATGTGGTCCATGGCCCTGATGATGCTGGTTTATACCCACCGCCACCCGGTGTATCAGCATGCCCCGCTGAACCTTCGCCAGCGCCATTTCGAGGTGCCCAGCCTGGGCTACATGCTACGCCTCGGCTTGCCGGTAGGGCTGACCATCTTCTTCGAAGTGAGCATTTTCGCCATCATCGCCCTGCTGATCGGCAGCCTGGGCGCACAGATTGTGGCCAGCCACCAGATCGCCCTCAACTTCACCTCGCTGATCTTCATGATACCGCTCAGCTTTGCCATTGCCGCCACCGTGCGCGTGGGCCATGCCCGTGGCCGCCATGATCAGACCAGCCTGCGCCATGCGGTGCAGGTGGCGCACATGATTACCCTGGTGGTCGGGGTAGTGGCGTCACTGGCACTGGTGCTGGCCCGCCACTGGATTCCGCATATCTACACCGATAACCGGGAGGTTATCGAACTGGCCAGCTACCTGCTGCTGTTTGCTGCCCTGTACCAGATTTCCGATGCCCTGCAGGTGTGTGCCAACGGCTGCCTGCGTGGCTTCGAGGATACCGGCTGGCCGATGATCATGACCCTGTTCGCCTACTGGGGCGTGGGCCTGCCTCTGGGATACGTACTGGGCCTGACCTCTCTGTTGGGTGACCCCATGGGCCCCGCCGGCTTCTGGATCGGCCTGGTGGCCGGCCTCACCACCGCCGCCATCCTGCTCGGCTGGCGCCTGTACTGGCGCATGCAGCAACCCTTGCCAGCGCCAACGGAAAACGCCTCCCCCGAACCGCAACAGGCAGCTTGAGGGAAGAACAAGTAACAAGAAGCGAGTTTCGAGTTTCGAAAGGCAAAAACCGTCCATTCTTCATGGGGTTTGGAGTTTCGAAACTCGTTACTCGTCACTCGCGACTCATCCCCTCACCGTGGACATCAGCCACCTATCCCCCCATCCGACCTTTCTTCATGACGCTTTCACGACGACTTGCATGGATTTGCCTGACAGGCTAAGTTGAATTAACGGTCGCCATGGCATGTGATCGTGCCAGCACCCTGCCGGGTGTAACAACATTGGCGATCCTCTAGGACACGTACCGGGAGGTGCCCATGACTTCGGCTCACCGGCAACACCCTGGCGGGAACAGCAACGTTGTTCCTTTCTCTCCACGTCGCAAAGCGGCCCAGACCCCTATACTTCGCTTGTCACCGGAATACGATGGCATTGAGCTGCTGTACGCCAATGATCAGCATCCGGACACCCTCTTCTCCCTGAAAATTCTGGCCTGGGCACGACTCGCCAATGGTGACACCGTGGCCATGGTTCCTTGGCTGAAAAACCCGGTTACCGCCATGGCGCTGGCCGATCCCCTTAACGGACGCTGGGAAGGCTACCGGCTACCTGGCAGTGACTATCTCTTTGTGGATGCACCCGAACACAAGGTGCAGGAGCTGGATGCGGCGATCCGCTTCTTTGGAAAGCCCCAACCCGGCAAACAATCCATTCAGGAAATCCCGGACACCATTGGCACTCATGCGGTGTTCTCCGCCGATGAGTTCCACACCATCAGCCTGATGGAGGTGGTCAGCTGGCGCCTGCACGCCGACGGCACTCTGACGGCCATGGTGGCGGAAGAATCCGACCCGGTGGAAACCCCGGTGCTGCCCGGCGCCAAGTGCCTGGTGCCGGCACAGGAAAAGGAGGACTTTTGCTACTTCTTCCAGCACGGCATCGCCAACAAACTGAAGGAAAAGGACCCGGAGGCCCTGGCGGCGGTAGCGATGCTGGCCATTGAAAGCTAGATGGCAGTGAACAGTTAACAGTGAATAGTGAACAGTTGCGCGAGCAACGCGTTCTTCATTTAGAGGCTTGAGGCCGCGCCCGGATTCCGGACGCGGCCTCTAACGTTTCAAACCCAAGCCCCGTCACTCGCGACGCTATTCACTGTTAACTGTTCACTATTCACTATCTTTTTGTCACTTCCAGACATCGCCATAACCGACACATTTCTCTAGGTTTGTCTCAATAACAATGAAAATATCAGCCATATGGAGTCAGGCGCATGGAGAAGCAGACCCGAAATCCCTCCGTTCTGGTGATTGGCGCCGGTATGAGCGGCATCCTGATGGGGATCAAGTTGCGTGAGGCGGGCATTACCGACATCACCATCGTGGAAAAAGGCGATGGCGTGGGCGGCACCTGGCGGGAAAATACCTATCCCGGGGTCAGCTGTGATGTGCCCGCCCACATGTATGCGTACAGCTTCGAGCCCTCGGTGGGCTGGGATGACCGCTTTGCCGAAGGCGCCCAGATTCGTCAGTACTTCCAGCAGGCCGCCGACAAATACGGCATCACCGGGCTGGTACGCTTCAATGAGGAAGTCACTGCCGCCCGATACCGGGAGGGTCGCTGGCGGGTCACCACCAGCAAGGGTGCGCAGCTCACGGTAGACTTTATCGTGGCCGCCACCGGCATCCTCCACCACCCTGCCGTACCGGATATTCCCGGTCTGTCCGACTTTACCGGGCCCAGTTTCCATACTGCCCGCTGGGATCATTCACTGGACCTGAAGGATAAACGGGTTGGCGTGATCGGGACTGGTTCCACCGCCGCCCAGGTGATACCTGCGCTGGTCAACCAGGGCGTGCCGGTGTCGATCTTTCAGCGCACCCCGCAGTGGATGTTCCCGCGCCCGGATGCCCACTACTCTCCCCTGTACAAGAAGACCCTTGCCCGCTTTCCGTTCCTGGCCACCCTGATCGGCAGGCTGTGGGCGTGGTACTACGCCCAGATGTTCGCCAAGATGGTGATCGGCAAGCCAGTACAGTTCTGGATTACCGATCGCATTGTGCGCAAGAACCTGGAAAAAGCGGTGCCCGATCCGGCACTGCGTGCAAAGCTGACCCCGGATTACCGGGTGGGATGCAAACGCCTGGTGCTGGCCTCGGACTTTTTTGAAGCGGTGCAGCAACCCAACTGTGAGTTGATCACCGATGACATCTACCATGTGGAAGCCGACGGCATCGTGACCCGCGATGGCCACAAGCATCCGCTGGACGTGCTGATACTGGCCACCGGTTTCCACCACCTGAACTTCATGCGCCCCATGGACCTGACTGGTCGCGATGGCATGCATATCGAGGATGCCTGGCAACAGCAGTGCCTTAATTACCGCTCGGTCACCATCCCCGGCTTCCCAAACTTCTTCCTGATGACCGGCCCCAACAGTCCGGTAGGCAACTTCTCCGTCACCCGGGTAGCTGAAGTGCAGGCCAACTACATGATGAAACTGATCCGCCGCTGGCAAAAGGGCCAGTTCGACGCCATCGATCCCAAACCCGCCGCCGCGGAAAGCTTCCTGGCCCGCATCAAGGCCAACATGGCCGGCACCGTCTGGACCGGTGGCTGCCAGAGCTGGTACCTGGACCCCACCGGCACCCCGGCCCTGTGGCCGTTCACCTTCGGGCAGTGGGTGGAGGAGATGAAGGAACCGAATCTCGCCGACTTTGACGTTTACTGAACGGCCATCGTTTCAGTGAACAGTTAACAGTGAATAGTTAACAGCGCGCGATTTTGCCTTATCTGTTCCCCAACCTATGAGGCCGCGCCCGAAGTTCGGGCGCGGCCTCACAGGTTCCAAAACAGGGAGCGTTGCTCGCGCAACTGTTAACTGTTCCCTATTAACTGTTCACCGCTTTTTCCGTATCCAATAAACATAAATCTCCCCCTCAATCTCCTGCCCTTCCAGGGTATGGCCGAGGAACTGGCAGAACTTGGGGATATCGCGCTCGGTGGAGGGATCGGTGGCGCGCACTTCGAGGATGTCGCCGGGGGCCATGTCGCGGACCTTGTTGTGCAGCATCATCACCGGTTCCGGACACAGCAGACCGGTGGCATCAAGGTGGTGTTGGGCTTCCATGGGTATCTCCGGCTAATTCCGCGGGGCGGCCATTATAACGATTACAGATCGATTCGCAGCCGTTCAGTGATGCACTGTCATGCTCGGGGGCTGCCAGCGCCAGGCTACCGGTATCACCACCGCCACCAGGGCCGCCGCCAGCAGGAAGTGGCCATCGTAGCCCAACCCGGCGGCACTGAAACCGCTACCCAGGGTGAAGATCCCTACCGCAAACAAGCGCACCGAAGCCTGCATGGAATAATCACTGCCTTCATGGCCGTCGCGGCAATAGTCCATGATCAGGGTAAAGAACGCCACGGTGGAAAGCCCATCGGTAAACTGCTCGAACAGGGCCACCGGCCATACCCAGGCCATGGCGTCGTAGTGGGCCAGTGCCGCCCAGCCGGCAAAGGCCAGGGTCTGCAGCACGGCAAAGGCAAACAGGGCGGTGCGATGGGCCATGCGGATCATCAACAGGCCGGCCATGGCGGCGCCAGCCAGCCCGGCGAAGGAGATCACCAGATCCAGGGTACCGATTTCCACCAGACTCCAGCCCTGATCCACCAGGAACGGATTGATCATGCGAGTGCCGAAACCATCCCCGACCTTGTAGAACAGCAGCAGGAATAACCACATTGCCATGCCTGGGCGCCGCCAGAAACGCAGCAACTCCTGCCGCCACCAGCGAAAACTGACCCGCTCACGCTCGCGCACAGGCTCTGCCGGTTCACTGAACCGGGTCACCTGGACCAGCACCAGCATCATGCTGACAATCACCAGTCCCAGGGTCGTCTCCCAGCCCCACCAGCCCACCATGATCAGCAAGGCACTGCTGCCCACCATCATGCCGATCTTGTAGCCGTTGACCTGAATACTGTTGCCCAGCCCGCGCAGTTCCGGTGGCAGCATACGGGTGGCCAGCCCGTCAGTGGCAATATCCTGGGTGGCACAGAACAGATTGAGGAGGAATAACAGCCCCAGCAGCACCACAAAGCCGGGCCCCAGCAGCCATTTCTGCGGAAACAGCGACACCACGAAGATCACCGCCATGACGGCAATTAGACAGGCCTGTATCCAGCGTTTGCGATGATTGGGCCGCCCTGCCCCCCAACGATCCACCCAGGGGGCCCAGATAAACTTGAGCGCCCAGGGAATGGCCGGCAGCGCCAGAAAACCAATCCACTCGGTAGGCAGGCCGGCATCCCTGGCCAGCGCCGGCATGGCCTTGACGAGCATGCTCACAGGCAGTGCCTGAGCGAAGTAAAGCGCGCCCAGTGTCGCGTAGAGGGTCAACCCCGGCCGCGCGCTCATGCTCAATAGTCCCGGTGGTAGCTGGCCCAGACCGTGATTTCTTCACGGTCATAGTAAAGGTGCGCGGCCTTGATGATGATTTCGCCACGCTCCGGGTGGCGCTCCATGGTTGTGGCCAGTCTGTCGAGCAATTGCCAGACCTCCTGAAAACGCCGTTTCATGGGCAATTTGAGATTGAACAGTGCGGCCTTGCTCCAACCCTGTTCCAACCACTTTTCCATCTGTTGCAGAGTACGGGCGGGCTTGTCCACCACATCACAGACCACAAGATCGACGCTGGTTTTGGGGCGCCAGGTAAAGGCATCGCCGTAGATATGCTGTACCGGATACTCATCCAGCAGGCGCGCATCCAGTTTGCCGTGATCCACCGCCTGCACCTTGATGCCACGACGAGCCAGCTGCCAGCTCCAGCCACCGGGCGCGGCCCCCAGGTCCACGGCCGTTTTTGCGGTCAGCGCTTCGGTGGTACCGAAGAATCGCAGTAGCGCCTCTTCGACTTTCAGCGCCGAACGGCTGGGCGCCTCGGCGGGCAACTTCAGCCGGCGCACTCCGCCCTCTGCCAGTGGCACCTGTGACGGGCTGATAGTGGCCCAGCCGTTGTGGGAATCACTGAAGAACAGATGAAGTCGATTGGCGGCCTTGCGGCGCAACAGGCCCGCTTTTTTGAGCCGTGGCTCCAGCGCCTTGCGAAAGCCTTTGAGAAAACGCTGCAGCTCACGGCCCTCGTTGGTATCCGGATGATCCAGATACACCTCGCTGAAGGGCGCAGCCTCTTCCAGCAACGGCCACAAGGCACTGATGCGATCATCACCAATGTCGGTGAATTCACCAACCCCGAGGCTCAGACTGCGGGCAAAAATCAGACCACTCTGTACTAGCGACGCCATGCTGCCCTGCTGACTGTGCCACAGCACATAACCGCTGTTGGCGCTGGTGCGCGGGTACCCCGCTACCATCTGCTCGGCAGCATGAAAGTTCAGTTCGGCGGCAAGATCCGCTTCAAAACCCGGTCGGCAGAGGGCCAGAAGGGTTTCGGTGCCGGTGTTCAAATAGTCACTGGGCATGTCGGTCTCACGCTGGTTACAATACAAGGCTGCTACATTGTCCTTATCACAACGGCTGGATCAATAATGAAAACAACACTGCCGCTGACTTTGGCGCTGGCTGGCGCCCTGATGTCTCCCCTGCACGCCGAAGAAGACCTGGCGCCACCGGATGTGGATTTCTTCGTTCAGGCACAAGTCACCCAGGCTGACATGGACCCGTACGGCTATGACAGCGCCGACGGGCTCACCATCAATGTGGGCATGTGGCTGAACAGCGTCAATCTGGGCGAGAAATCCCGCTTTGGTCTGGAAGGTGGCTTTGTCACCCAGGGGGATGTGGATGAACGCAGCGACTTTACCCGTGATCCCACCGTTTCCGAAACCGGTGCCGGTGCGGATTCGGTTCGCGTTCAACAGGAAAGCTCTCTGGAACTCAGTGGCTTCACTGCCGGCGTGGTCTGGCAAAGCCCCTTCTGGCTGTACCTGAAAGCCGGTGGCTACCTGTACAACCTCAAGCAGGAAGACCGTCAGTATCGCTACCTGCTGGACACCAACGGGGACACCCTGACCACGATCACTGACGCCCCGCAGAGCGACAGCCTGTCCGGCGTTGCCCCCTACGCCACCGCAGGCATCGCCATCCCGGTGCTGGACAACCTCTCTCTCACCGCCCAGTACCAGGTCACCAACCTGGAATCAGAGAACTTCAACACCTTGGGTTTCGGGCTACGCTTTACGAATTAAAGGCAACAGGCTGCACGCCACACGCTTCACGCCAGCCTGGGCGTGATGCGTGATGCGTGATGCGTGATGCGTCAATCAGCGTTACTTAACAAACACCACCGTCTTGTTACCGTCCACGATCACCCGGTCCTCCAGGTGCCAGCGCACCGCGCGCAGCATGACCTGACGTTCCACGTCCTGCCCCAGCGCCTTCAACTCGTCTGCAGAATGGCGGTGGCTTACCCGCTGTACGTTCTGCTCGATGATGGGCCCCTGATCCAGATCAGCGGTGACATAGTGACTGGTGGCACCGATCAGCTTTACGCCCTTCTCGTGAGCCTGCTTGTAGGGGTTGGCCCCAACAAACGCCGGCAGGAAGGAGTGGTGGATGTTGATCACCCGGTGCGGGTAATGGGAAACGAATTCCGGGCTGAGAATCTGCATGTAGCGCGCCAGCACAATCACATCGACCCGCCCCTCCAGCAACTTCAGTGCCTGGGCTTCAGCCTCTGCCTTGTTCTCCGCAGTCACCGGGATGTGGTGGTATTCGATACCGAACCGCTCCACTTCGTCACGCAGGTCATCATGGTTGCTGATCACCAGCGGAATGGTGGCGGGCATATCGCCGCGGGACGTCCGCCACAGCAGATCCATCAGCACATGGTCATGTTTGGACACCAGCACCGCCATGCGCTTTTTCTCGCTGGCGTAGCTGATCTGCCACTGCATACCGTAGGGTTCAGCAACGCGGCTGGCAAAGTTGTTTCTCAGGGCATCCCGGGAGCAATCCAGGTCCGGGGTCTGGAACTCCAGCCGCAGGAAGAAGGTGCCGCCCTGGGCATCACTGGAGTGCTGATCGAAATCGGTGATGTTGGCACCGTGGTTGAACAGAAAGGTACTGACTGCACTGATGATGCCCGGCTTGTCCGGGCAGGTTACCAGCAGTCGCGCCGTAGTGGCGTCGGTCATGGTCATCTCAGATCCTGATACGGGTGTCAGCCAGGATCACTAGCTGACACCAAAGTGTTCCTTGCGATAGCTGGACGGGGTTTTCCCGGTCCATTTCTTGAAAGCACGGTGGAAGGAGCTAGCTTCGCTGAAACCCATCAACAAGGCAATCTCATCGATGCTCAGTTCCGGCTTGGAAAGGTAGTAGACCGAGGCATCCTTGCGGATGGAGTCCTTGATTTCCTGGTAGCTGGTGTTGGCTTCCTTGAGACGGCGGCGCAGGGTCTGCGGGGTCATGTTGAGCTTGCCGCAGATCTCGGTGAAATCCGGGAAGCTGTTGCCGTATTCGTTGGAGATGATCGCCCGGATCTGTGCCGGCAGCCCCACATTATGGATATTGCCGTCGAACAGTTGCGCCAGGGAGTCCTTGAGGAACTTGGACAGGGACAGTTCGTTCTGTACCAGTGGCAGTTCCAGGAATTCGGACTTGAAGGTCACCGAGTTCTCGTCAGTACCGTATTCAATCAGGCAATCGAACAGGAAACGGTGCTCTTCGTCATTCTGGGTATCGGAGTAATCCAGACGCACTTCCTGGGGCTCAATGGCCTTGCCCACCAGCCAGCTCATGAAGCGCAGCCAGATAAACAGCGACGCCTCGATGATCACCTCACGGAAATCCAGGCGCGGGTCAGCATTGACGGTCAGGCGAGCCGTGTCACCGTCACGCTGGACCCCGGTGCGGGTGCTGAGCTCGAACAGATCGTAAAAACGGATACCCCGCTCGATAGCGGCTCCCAGATTGGGGCAGTTGATCACCGCATGGGCCATCATGGAAAAGGTGCCCGGCTTGGACTTGCGGCCCTGGCCGAAACCGAGGAATTCATCCTGGGTCTGCTCCATGATCAGGAGCATCATCTTGATAAAGGTATCCCGCTCGATCGTGCCGTCCGGATCTTCCAGCAACTGGCGCGGGATACCGCATTTGTCGAGTAATTCAGGAATACTGGCCCCGGATCGAGCGGCCCCCTGCAACAACTTGACCACGCGATTGATATTGATCGTTCTACGATGGTACATCGATCAGTCTGTCCTCTACCGTCTGATCCGCCCGTTCAGCATTATTGTCAGCCGGGCTGCTGGACCCCAGTGGGGCGCTTGGAACGCCAATAATAAAGAAAATGCCGCTAATTGACATAGTCTTGCAGAAATCGCCCCCTGAGAGAGCAATTATATCAATTTTGTCCCCGGTTTCGCCCCCCGTTGTCGCAACTTGTCACACTAATTAGAACGACGATCGTTATGCGCTCTTGTGCTCAACCCCGGCTTCAGATAAAAACGAGTCATGCGAATTCTCGTAGTCGAAGACAACAAGGCGGTCAGCCTGATCATCTGCCGTATCATCGAGGAGCTGGAGCACGAATATGTGCTGGCAGCGGACGGTGAGGCGGCATTACGCCTGTTTCGCCAGCGGGAAGTGGATCTGCTGATTCTTGACGTGGAGCTGCCGGCACTGGACGGCTTCAGCGTGGCCCGTGAAGTGCGCAACGAGGACCAGAGCATCCCCATCCTTTTCATCTCCGGTAACAGCAGCGAAGCCTACCAGCAACAAAGCCTGGATGCCGGGGGCGACGCCCTGATGGCCAAACCAATACGGCCCAGCGAGCTGCGTCGCTGGCTGGAGGGTTACCTGGCCAAAGCCAGTCAAGCCTGAACGACGGGCCCCTTCACCCGGGCAATCCCACTACCAGCCGACACCTTACTGGCCACTTTCTCCGGTCAACAACGTTCGGTACTCCTCGATACAGCAGTGGTCTTCCTGCGGATACTCCGGGGCCAGCTCTTTCAGGGTGTCTGCCAACAGTTGCGCCACCACCGCCCGGGCAGCCCCCTTGTTGTCATTGGGAATCACATGCCAGGGAGCCCAGGGGGTATGGGTAGCCGGCAGCACTTCATTAACGAAGCGCAGGTAGTCGCCGCGAGCCTGCCAGCCATGTACATCCGACTGATCAAACTTCCAGCGCTTGCGTGGCGTATCCAGGCGCTTGATCAGGCGCTTGCGCTGCTCTTCCCCGGACGTATTCAGCCATACCTTGATAATACGGGTACCTTCACGGTCAAGATGTTGCTCGAAGCTGTTGATGGTCTCGTACTTTCGCGGCCAGTCATCACTGCAATGGTCGCTCACCGGCCATAGCCGCTCCGCCCACACCGCCTCGTAGTGGCTGCGATTGAACGCCACCACTTCACCACGGGCCGGCAGGTGTCGCGAGACCCGCCAGAGGAAGTCATGTCGCACCTCGTCACCAACCGGGCGGCCAAAGTTGTGAGCCCGGAAAGCGGCGGGATCCATGGCCTGGGCCACAGTACGAATCAGGCTGTCCTTGCCGGAAGCATCCAGGCCCTGCATCACCAACAGCACACTGTGCTTGCGGTTGGCAAACAGGCGGCGCTGGTATTCGTTGATGTCGTGCAGCGCCTTGCCCAGATCCGGCTGTTGTTCGCGGGGCAACACTGTATCCAGTGCTTCCACATCCAATCCGGTCTTCACCACATCGGTAAATAACCCACTTTCCATGCTCTCTCCCCTCCTTCGCTCCTGTTGAGCATAATGGCAAGTCCACACAGGAAAAACCGGAGATTGCCATGCAGCCGCGCATCAGCATGATCACCCTCGGCGTTCGCGATCTGGCCGCCGCCACCGCCTTTTACGAGCAGGGCCTGGGCCTGCCCCGCCGTCCCATGCCGGATGATTCGCCGGTGGCCTTTTTCGAGCTTAACGGCACCTGGCTAGGGCTGTTCGGCCACGATGATCTTGCCCGCGATGCCGGCGTGCCTGCCGATGGCAACGGCTTTCGCGGTGTCGCCCTGGCTCACAATCTGGATTCCCCTGCCGAGGTGGATACGCTGTTACAGCAAGCTGTCGCCGCCGGTGCCACCCTGATGAAAGCGGCACATGCCACCGACTGGGGCGGGTATTCCGGTTATTTCGCGGATCCGGACGGGCATTTGTGGGAAGTGGCATGCAACCCGCATTTCTGGGTTGGGCCGAGGTGAGGAAAGTTGAAAGTTGAAAGTTGAAAGTTGAAAAGGATTTGGGGTTTGGCTTGTGACGTCAAGGGGGTGTGCAGCGGCGCTGTAGAAAAGCAGCAATTCGGGAACTATTTTGGGTTTTCCTTTCCAATCAAGCGTAGCTTGTAGCTTGTAGCTTGTAGCTTGTAGCTTGTAGCTTGTAGCTTGTAGCTTGCCGCGAGATGCGTGATGCGTGATGCGGCCGCAGAGCGGCCACAAAAAAACCCGGCTTTTGGCCGGGCTTTTTTGTGTTGCGGGAAACGCGAATCTTATTTGAAGATTTCGCCTTTCTCGGCTTTCTCTACCAGCAGTGCCGGCGGGTTGAAGCGGTCACCGTACTTGGCAGCCAGTTCCTGGGCGCGGGCCACGAAGCCTTTCAGACCACCCTCGTACTGGTTGACGTACTGGATCACACCACCGGTCCAGCCCGGGAAGCCGATACCGAAGATGGAACCGATGTTGGCATCAGCCACAGACTCGATAACGCCTTCTTCAAAGCACTTCACCGCTTCGATGGCTTCAACGAAGAGCATACGCTCTTTCATGTCTTCCATCGGGATCTCGGTGGAGTCACCGAAGGCATCTTTCAGACCCGGCCACAGTTTGGCCTTGCCACCTTCCGGATAATCGTAGAAGCCCTTGCCCTGCAGCTTGCCGGGGCGATCCAGCTCTTCGACCATCTTCTTCATCACATCCAGGGCCGGGTGATGCGGCGGCGGCGCAGTGCCATCACGCTTGGCATCGTCTTCGGCTGCCTTGGAAATCTTCAGGGCGGTGCCCATGTTGATTTCGTCGATCAGTTTCAGGGTACCTACCGGGTAGCCAGCCTGCTGTGCGGCCTGCTCTACGGACGCGGCGGATACGCCTTCGCCCAGCATGGCGATACCTTCGTTGGCGAAGGTGCCGATCACGCGGGTGGTGAAGAAGCCACGAGAATCGTTAACCACGATGGGGGTCTTGCGAATCTGCAGACAGTAATCGTAGGTCTTGGCCAGCACTTCCGGAGAGGTGTCCTTACCGCAGATGATTTCCACCAGCGGCATCTTGTCGACCGGGCTGAAGAAGTGGATACCGATAAAGTTGTCCTGCTTCTTCACGCCTTCTGCCAGACCAGTGATCGGCAGGGAGGAAGTGTTGGAGCCCAGTACCGCATCGGGCAGTACCACGTCTTCGATTTCCTGGAATACCTTGTGTTTCAGCTCGGTGTTCTCGAACACGGCTTCGATGACGAAGTCCACGCCTTCCAGGTCCTTGGCATCCGCAGTGGCGGTGATTAGGGACAGTACCTGCTCTTTCTTCTCTTCGGTCATCTTGCCGCGAGAGATGGCCTTGTCCAGCAGCTTGCGGGAGTAGTCCTTGCCCTTCTCGGCATTCTCCTGGGAGATGTCCTTGAGTACCACTTCGGAACCGGTCATGGCGGTAACGTAGGCAATACCTGCGCCCATCATGCCAGCGCCCAGTACACCGACCTTCTTGGCGGTGAACTTCGGCACATCTTTCGGACGGCTTGCACCACCGTTGATGGCCTGCAGGTTGAAGAAGAAGGCGTTGATCATGTTCTTGGCGGTCTGGCCGGTCACCAGATCAATGAAGTAACGCTCTTCGATCAGGAAGGCGTTATCCACGTCCACCTGGGTGGATTCCACGGCGGCAGCCATGATGTTCTTCGGTGCCGGGTAGTTGGCGCCTTTCAGCTGCTTGCGCAGGTTAGCCGGGAACGCCGGCAGGTTGGCGGCAAACTTGGGAGTAGACGGCGTACCACCCGGGATCTTGTAGCCTTTGGCTTCCCAGGGCTGGATGGACTTCGGGTTGGCGAGGATGAACTCCTTGGCCTTGGCAATCATCTCTTCTTCGGTATCCACCACTTCGTCGATCAGGCCAACTTTCTGGGCCTTGCCGACTTTCATGCGCTGACCCTGCATCAGCACGTTCATCAGTGCGTCCTGGATACCCAGCATACGCACGGTACGCACGATACCACCGGCACCCGGCAGCAGGCCCAAGGACACTTCCGGCAGACCAAACTGGGCTTTCGGGTTGTTCAGGGCAATACGACGATGACAGGCCAGAGCGATTTCCAGACCACCACCCAGGGCAGTGCCGTTCAGGGCACAGACAACCGGAATACCGAGGGTTTCCAGCTTGCGCAGGTCACCTTTCAGGAGCTTGCCGTTGTCGGCCATTTCCTGGGCATTTTCCGGCTTCACCTGAATCAGGTCACGCAGGTCACCACCGGCGAAGAAAGTCTTCTTGGCAGAGGTAACGATGACACCGGCGATGTCAGCTTTTTCCTTCTCGAGACGCTCCACCGTGTCGTGCATGGACTTGGTGTAACGCTCGTTCATGGTATTCGCAGACTGCTGCGGATCGTCCAGGGTCAGGGTAACAATGTTATCCGCGCCCTTTTCCCAGCGAATAGTAGATTCTGTCATTTCAATATCTCCAATTCCGGTGGCCGCTTACAGGCGCTCAACAATGGTAGCGATACCCATACCTGCACCTACACACAGGGTACAGAGGCCGAATTTCTGGTCGCGACGCTCCAGTTCGTCGAGCACGGTGCCGACGATCATGGCACCGGTAGCACCCAGCGGGTGCCCCATGGCGATGGCACCACCGTTCACGTTGGTGATGTCATAGCTGATGCCCATGTCTTTCATGAAGCGCATGGCCACGGAAGCGAAAGCTTCGTTGATTTCCCACAGATCGATCTGGTCAACGGTCATGCCAGCTTTGGCCAGCGCCTTGCGGGCAGCCGGTGCCGGACCGGTCAGCATGATGGTGGGATCTGCACCACTCACGGCGGTAGCGACGATACGGCCGCGGGCCTTGGCACCGATCTTGTCACCGGCTTCCTTGGAACCCATCAGCATCAGGGTGGCGCCGTCGACGATACCGGAGGAGTTACCCGGGGTATGAACGTGGTTGATCTCTTCCAGCCAGTGGTACTTCTGCAGCGCCACAGCATCGAAGCCACCCATTTCGCCCATCATGGCGAAGGACGGGTTCAGGCCACCCAGAGACTCGGCAGTGGTGCCCTTGCGGATGTGCTCGTCACGATCCAGTACCACCAGACCGTTCATGTCTTTCACCGGTACCACGGACTTGGCGAAGTAGCCCTGGTCCCAGGCGTTGGCAGCACGAGCCTGGGAGTTGGCAGCGTACTCGTCCACGTCATGACGGGTGAAGCCTTCCACGGTGGCAATCAGGTCAGCACCGATGCCCTGCGGAATGAAACCAGTGTTGTAGTTGGTTTCCGGATCCAGCGCCCAGGGAGTACCGTCGGAGCCCATGGGAACACGGCTCATCATTTCACAACCACCGGCCAGAACCAGATCTTCAAAACCGGAGCGGATTTTCATGGCGCCCAGGTTGACGGCTTCCAGACCGGAAGCACAGAAACGGTTGACCTGAACACCAGATACGGTTTCCGGCAGGCCAGCGGCCAGAGCGGCAACCTTGGGCAGAACACCACCCTGGTCACCCACGGGGGAAACGATACCCATGACGACGTCGTCGATCATCGCCGGGTCCATGTTCGGGAAGCGCGCCTTGATTTCATCAATCAGGCCAACTACCAGGGAAACCGGCTTCACGGTATGCAGCGAGCCGTCCTTCTTGCCCCGGCCACGGGGCGTACGAATCGCGTCGTAGATATAGGCTTCGGTCATGGAACCTTCCTCTTGCCTCAGGCAGATGTCAGCGTCTTGCTGACGGATTATGGAGGGCAGTGCAATAACAGGCAGTCTGCCCACGTTGGAAAGACGGTAAGAGTGCCTGCCGGGGCAGTTTCACTCAATGACAGGAGTTAACAGGGGGGTTGAGCGGAAAGGGCAAACACTTTCGCGCTGTCTGTACAGTCATTGCGCAACCATTGATAGCTGTTATGGTTCTGCCATTCTTAACCGGCTGTTAAAAGGAGATCCCTGATGGCACACACTCTGGATGTTTTGCAGTCACTGGCCTCATCGGCGCTGCAGCAAGGGCGCGGTATTGGTACCGCCGGTCATGCCCGCCAGCCTGAAGAGCCGCTGGAGCTGTATGACATGGAAGGCTGCCCTTATTGCCGGCTGGTGCGCGAAGCCCTCACTGACCTGGATCTGGATGCCCTGATTCTGCCCTGCCCCAAGGACGGCGACCGTTACCGGCCGCTGGCTGAAAGACTGGGCGGCAAGCAGCAGTTTCCCTACCTGATGGACCCCAATACCGGCGCCGAACTGTACGAATCTGCGGACATCATCGAATACCTGTACCGCGAATACGGCGGTCGCCCGGCACCGAAACGCTGGCTGGTGCGCAGCCTGCGCACAGCCGCCTCTGTGGCGGCTTCCCTGCCCCGCGTCCGTCGCGGCATTTACAGCGACAACTCGGTGGCGCCAGAGCATCCCCTGGAGCTCTATTCGTTTGAAGCCAGCCCCTTTGCCCGGCTGGTCCGTGAGCGGCTTACCGAGCTGCAGATTCCCTACCTGCTGCGCCAGTGTGGTCGTGATCAGTGGCAGGACTGGGTGCTGCCGCCGCTGCGCAAGCAGCTGGTGCCAGACTACACCCCCAGCCAGCGTAACCGCGCCGAGCTGCTGACCCGGTCTGGCAGCATGGCGGTACCTTACCTGGTAGACCCCAACACCGGCGTGGAAATGTTCGAGTCCGCCGCCATCCTGAATTATCTGGAACAGACCTACGCCAGATAAGCCCCATCAGCAGCCAATTGTCAGGAACGGCAATAAATGCCGTTCCGGGCACTTCTCCCGCTTTCGCTTTAGTGCTATATATCGCTTCAGAGGCTGCCTGAACGGTATTGAGCCGTTTTTCAGTCTCCCTTCTATCAACAGCGGAAAGTGAGCAACACCATGGGTCGTCGACACTTTGATGACTATGAACCGGAAGAGTGGGAAGAAGAACACAAGCGCGCAGACCGGGATCGTCGCAAACGCGATGCAAAACGGCAGCGACATCATGGCGATGAGAACAACGAGAACCGGGAAAACCGGGACTCACGTTTTTCCTGAGCCCTGAAAGCATTACCAGCTCTCACCCTCTCCGAAAGCCTGAGGCACTGGCTTTCGGAGCCTCTCCCGTTTTTGCTTTTTGCTGATCAGCTATCGCCGTATCGACCCGCCAGGGTGGTCAGAATGGACACGGCATTGTCATCCACATCGAGATGAAAACCGCCACGCCAGTGGCCGTTGGGCAAGTAGTCATGCCAGCAAGGCGTTGCCATCACTGCCACTTCACGCTGTCCGTACAAGGGTATGGGAAGATCCAGGCGCAGGGCTTGCATCTGGCTGGGGGGAACTCCTCGACCGGTCAGGCAGACACCTTCATCGGTGAGGTTAAGAACATGACCAATAGGCTGGCTACCGATGCTGGCCTTCACGTTCAGGCGTAACCGGGGCCTTCGAAAACGACGACGTTCCATAACGAGTCCTCTTTCATGCCGGTTCTTCTGCCAGTTTCCTCCCGCTTTCGGTACCATGCAAGTAACGAAAGTTACGGTATGTAGTTTTGTGGAGCAGTTCCATGGCCAGCAATGACGACGACCTGTTTCGCCGCGAAATGGCGGATGTCACCCCCATCAAACAGGATGGTCGGGCAGATACAGGCCGCCCCCCTCGCAAGGACAGTATTCGCGAGCAATTGCGCCGCGCGGCCGCCGTGGATGACAAGCGCGACAGCAACCCGCTGACCGTCCCTGAACAGGTAGAGCCTATTGGTCCCCTCGATATCATAGGCGTAAAGAAAAACGGCGTGCAGGAAGGGGTGTACCGTAAACTCCGGCTGGGCAAATACGATGCCCAAGACGTGCTGGATCTGCATCGCGTGCGCCTCATGGACGCCCGCAATCTGGTGCACCAGTTCCTCACCCGCGCCCACGAGAACAGCCTGCGCGCGGTGATCATCAGCCACGGTAAGGGCCTGCACAGCGAACGCCCCGGTTTCCTGAAAAGCTACGTGATGCACTGGCTACACGAGAGCGATCTGGTCCTCGCCTACCACACCGCCCCCACCAACCGCGGCGGCACCGGCGCCACCTACGTCCTGATCCGCAAGAACAGCCAGGCCAGGCAGCGGAATCGGGAGTTTTTTATGGAGGCCGGCAAAAATAACCGACAATGAACAGTGCGCGTAAGCGCCTTGTTTTGATCTTAAACGTATGAGGCCGCGCCCAAACCATGAGCGCGGCCTCATACGTTTCAGAAAAGACAAACAACGACCGCGTCGCTGTTAACTATTCACTGTTAACTGTTAACTAAAATCACCGCTGTATCCGATTAATCCCATTAATTGCCGCCACCCGATACGCCTCCGCCATGGTCGGATAATTGAAGGTGGTGTCGATGAAGTATTCCAGGGTGTTGTGTTCGCCGGGCTGGCGCATGATGGCCTGGCCCACGTGGACGATTTCCATGGCCTGGTAGCCGAAGCAGTGAATGCCGAGGATGGCCAGGGTGTCGCGGTGGAACAGGATTTTCAGCATCCCGACCCGCTCACCGGTGATCTGCGCCCGGGCCAGGTTGCGGAAGAAGGCCTGACCCACTTCGTAGGGGATTTTCGCTTCGGTCAGTTCCTGTTCAGTCTGACCCACACTACTGATGCCGGGAATGGTGTAGATGCCGGTGGGCACATCTTTCACTTGCTTGATCTCATCACCGGCAATGGCCGCCGCGCAGAAGCGGCCCTGATCGTAGGAGGCGCTGGCCAGTGATGGCCAACCCACCACATCGCCCACGGCGTAGATGTTTTCTACTTCGGTCTGGTAGCGTTCATTGACGGCAAGCTGGCCCCGGCCATTGGGCTCCAGCCCGACCATTTCCAGTCCCATGTTGCCGGTATTGCCGGAGCGACCGTTACACCACAACAGCGCGTCCGCGCGCAGCTTCTTGCCAGACTTGAGCTCGAGGGTGACACCATCATCGTCCGCCACGACACTGCTGTACTCTTCTCCCTGACGGATGGTGCAGCCCTGATCGCGCAGGTGATAACTGAGTGCATCGGAAATTTCCGTATCCAGAAAATCCATCAGATGATCACGGGAGTTGACCAGATCCACACGAATGCCAAGGCCGGTAAAGATACAGGCGTATTCAGAACCAATCACACCAGCGCCGTAGATGATGATATGGCGTGGGGTGTGGTCCATGGTCAGGATGGTGTCAGAGTCATAGACGCGGGGGTGATCGAAGTCCACATCGGCCGGATGATAGGGACGCGAACCAGTGGCAATCAGAATGTTTTTCGTTTCCAGCAAGTGGGTGCGCCCTTCGCTGTCATCCACCTGCACTTCATGGGGGTTGGCGATACGGCCGCGGCCGGCAAAGATAGTCACGCGATTGCGAATATAGAAATCCGTGCGCACCTGCACCTGGGAGTCGATGACTTCCTGGGTTCGGGTAATCAGATCCTGCCAACGCACATCCCTGGGGTTGATGATTCCGCGCAATAAAGGGTTACGCTGGGTACGAATCACCTGCCGTACCTGATGACGCAGTGCCTTGGAAGGAATGGTGCCCCAGTGGGTGCAGTTGCCCCCCATGGCTTTCTGGTCTTCGACAATGGCCACCCGCAGGTCTTTCTTGGCCGCCTGCATGGCTGCCGCCTCCCCTGCCGGGCCACTCCCAATCACCACAAGATCCCAACCGGCACTGATGTCCATTCACACCTCCCTCTCATTTGTTTCCACAGTATAGAGGGCTGGCAGTACGACGACGAGTTAGACTAAGGTGAGAAGGCTGCAATGCCGATGAGGGAGAGTGAAATGGAAACGGAAACCAGCCAAAAGAAATCGTCCGCCCTGGCACGGGGCAGCAAGAAATCCGGCCAGTGGCTGATCAGCCATCCGATCGGCGCACTACAGCTTCTCGGATTGATCTTGCTGATCATTATCGTGGCTCAGAATCTGGAGCCCACCAGCATCGACATCCTGTTCTGGACCCTGGTGGACATCCCCAAACTGCTGTTACTGGTGATCAGCATGGTGGCCGGCGCCTTGGTCTGGGAACTGGCCAAGCGCACCCTGTTACGCCGCAAGCCTGCGGCGTAATAGCAGCAATACGCTACCCAGCATCATCCAGCCCATGCTGCCGGAACCGGCAGAGGTTTCTTCGTTGAAATAGCTCACCGTGTAGCGCACCTGCTGGGAGGTGGTGCCACACAAGGTGTCTTCCACCTTAAGAGTGAAAGAATCCTTGAAGGTGTTGTAATTGCTCTTCGGCACATAGGTCACGGTGCCGGCGTTGTCATCATCAATGATGATGCCGGTCCCCAGCACATCGCCATTGCTGTTCTGCTTGGCGAAGCTGGGTTCGGAAGCGATGGTCACATCGTAGCGGCCACTGGTCCAGTCGATCACCGCATCCGGCTCATCCGGATCACTCACCACCAGCTTGAACACCACCTTGCTGCCGGCCTGGTTGAGTACCGACTTGCCTTCCAGCTTGGGCGCCTTGTCCTTGAGGGTCATCACCACGGTAGCCGGAGCCGAGGTAGCACCATTGCTGTCGGTAAAGGTGTAGAGGAAAGCCACTTCCACCGGACTCTCGCTGGTGCTGGAACACATACGATCATCAAACTCCGGCGCTTCAGGCGGAGTGAACAACACCACGCACTCGTCAGCGATATCCCCGTCCTCAAACAGACTCGGGTTATCGTCAATCACGTGTTGCGGGATCGGGTCACCACATTTCAGGTCGTACCCATCACGATCTTCATTGTAGTAGAGCCAGACGAAGCGAAGCGTCGCGCCGTCCATGGAGAGCTCATCCTGCGTTGCGGTTTGCGGATCTGCATCATAATCGATCTGCATATCGAGGGTGAACACCGTAGGGTCACCCGTCGGAGCAATATCCTGGAGATAGTTGTGACCTGTGCCCACGTACTTTTCCGGATCCTGGCTGGAATCCCACCTGGCATGCTCAAAGGTAAAGTTACCCAGCGCAAACACACCCGGATTCATGTCATCCAGCAGCACGAACTCTCCCCCATCGCTGGGCAGATCGTTATCGAGAATATCCACCGGCACCTGGCGGGCAGGGGTATTCTGGTTACTGCCTTCGTCATCTTCGGCGGTGATCTGCTGGTATTCGAAGGCGCCCACATCACAGACTCCGCCGGAAGTCCGGTCGACCCCGCGCAGGTCCGTGGCACGGCACGCCAGGGGAGCAGTGGTGCCACTGGCCAGCGAGGCATCGTCGTTGCCCATGTTCACCAGCACCATATCGGTTTCGGCATTGTTGATGGCCAGATAGGGCGGCACATAGTCATCACTGCTGCCCTCACCTTCCGCATCACTCAAGGTTGTCAGTAATGAAGCGGCGCCCGTAGAAGCCTGATCGGTGGTGCTGACGTTGGTCGCCACACAGGCCAGGCCGGAATAGGCGTTGTAGGCACTTTCGTGTAGCAACGTTGCACCCGTGCTGCAGGCATCACCACTGTTGAAATAGGCCGTGTTGCTCATCCGGGTTTCAGTATCCGCATCGCCAAGATCAATGCCCAACCCTCCGCTATTGTTGAGGAAGGTGGCGTTCATGATATTGGCGTTTACGGCCATGCCGCTCAGGTCCAGCGCCGAGCCTTTCGATGCCGTGTTGTCCACAAAGGTACTGTTGGCAATCTGCAGCTCACCGGCACGGACGTTGGCATCCAGCACCCCGCCTTCCACCGCGGCGGTATTGCCCTGGAACGTACTGTCGATAATGGCAATCTTGAAGGTTTCCCCCACCTGTGCGGTGCTGGACATGACCCCGCCGGAGATGCCCGCCTCATTGTTGCTGACAAAGCTGCGGTTGAAGGTGAGCAGCTTTTCATTGCCGGCATTGGAACGAATGAAAGCTACGCCACCATTGGCTTCAGCGTAATTATTGAGAATCCGCACGCGGTCGAAAATGACCGAACCGCCGGAAATGATCACCGCGCCGGAACCGGTACCATCGGTACCGTTCCCGCTGACAAAGCCCTCCTCCAGGGTCAGGTACTGAAAACGTACGGACGGATAGGCAGAGCTGGAATTGGGCGGCTGCACTTCGAACAGACGGAAACTGCCATCGCCCAGAATCCGGGTCAGGGTCTCGTCATCATCTGCCGGGTCTTCATCGCGCGCGCCCTTGCCAATGATCTCGACACCACCACCTTCGATGATCAATGTGCCTTGCAACTGGATATCCCCGGCCGGCAGCAGAATCGTATCGGTGGAATTGCCCCCGTAGGTACAATCCGTGCTGGCGGCAGCCCCGGCATTCAGCAACGCTTCGCGCAGGGTACACAGGCCGTCGTTGTTGATCGGCGGGATGTTATCGGCCAGTGAGTTCACCTCGATATCCACCGCCATGGCCTGGCCGCTGCTGACCAAAACCAACAATGCCAGCCATCCCTTGAGGATAGCCTTGTAACGACGAACCAGCCCCATGACTGCAACCATCAACAGCATCCAGCCCCCCTGAGCACCGGCACTTTCATCAAAAATACTTTTCGATTCCTTCAGGCCTGAGGCCGGTTCAGCGAAGAAATTGGCAATCTCGTCCTGGTTCTGGCCCAGATCGGTTCCACCGAAGAAGGCATCCTTGTCGACCACATAACGGATCTGATCGACACCGTGGAACGCAGAAAACGGGGTATAGCGAATTCTCGGGTAGCCGTTGGCATCAATCACCGGCACAGCACTGCCCCGCTCCGGAAATTCAATCACTGTCAGGCAGCGATCCAGCACGCCCTGATCGATACAAGTCTGATCACCCATGCAGCTGTTTTCGGCATCCACAATGGGCTCCAGCCGGCGGCAATCAAGGTTTGTGTCATTGAGGTCATTTGCCGCCACATCACCCAGCACACTTCTGCCGCTGATCATGTCAATTTCAATGGGCTGAGCCTGGGCGCGCAGGAACTCAATAGCGCCCACATCACAGCGACCACCCGGGCCACCGCGAGACTTGCCCCGGTTGTCGGTATTTTCACAGGGATCGGTCACGGCATTCTCGGGATTGCCGCGATCGAACAGGCTGGCCGCCATGGGATCCAGCTCAACGGCAGCAGGCAAAGGATTGGGCAGATAGCCCGGATAGGTGCCATCAATCTCTTCCGCGCTCATGGGACGACACAGATCAGGAGCGAAGCTGGCATCCCCACAGGGAACACGCCCCTCTCCCAATAGCACATCAAGGCCGGCACCGTTGGGGTTGTTGGTCACCGGTGTTCCAAGCGTCTGTTCTTCCGGCAACGGACAGTTGCCATCATCGGTAATGGTGAACAGCAACCGGGCCGCCGCATCGGCATTGACGGCAGTGCCATCCAGAGCTGCTCCGGCGCAAGCGCCGCCAGAGTTGCCCACCAGTACCGTGTGCAGAATATGGTCGGTGGTCTCTGCCTCAGCCGGGTCATTGAACACGGTTTCCGCCATGGTCAGTGCTACGCCGTCATTGTAGGCAACCGTCATATTCACCAATACGGAGGCATAGTTTTCTGACACCACATTGATAGCGCCGCCGGTGTTTCCAGTGATGGTGCCATTCGCCAGCTCCATCCCTACCCGTACCGCAGGCACAGCGGGAACCGCCGGGATCGGAGGAACCACGGAGTTATCCTCGGGGATGGCGTCAGCACCTGGGTCGCCGCCAGCCAGATAGATAACGCCAGCATCCACACCTCCACCGGCCTGGTTACTGGCCATGTAGAAGTCATAACCGATGATGGAGCCATTGAAGGTGTCGGAGGTGGCAATCACCGAGCCCATCTGGTTGGCCACGTTATCTTCGAACAGTCCCCCTGAGCGAAAAGCCATACCGCTGCCTTCGGTCATATAGACGGCACCACCATTGTCGGCCGTGCCGCCCGCCAGGCGCACATTGCTGTTGACGATCACCGTGCCCATGGCACGAATCAGGCCACCATTATTATCGACAGAGCTGTCCGCTCCCGCCCCAGATGCGTCACCATCAATCAGCTCCACATTGGCCAAAGACAGAGCGCCGCCATCATCGATCCAGAACACTCGGGAGTTGTTGTCGGCAGAGATTACCGGACGGATCTTGTCCTCCGGTTCTTCGAAGGCGTCCAGCTGGAGGTTGATGGCAATCTGACTGGACTGCGGCTCAAAGGTGATGGTGTATTCGGTCGTCGTAGCATTCGGATCAGTTTCAGTGGGAGCCGGCACTTCCTCAGACGTCACCACTATTCTTTCGCCATTACCAACAGGTAGATTTCCCTGAGTAAGAAAGTAAGTGGTGTCTTCTTTCAGCTTGATGGTGTCAGTGCCGGTTCCAGCTTCACAGCCATCAACGGGGATACGGTAGTTACTGGCATATACCGCTTCACGAATCGAGCAAAGGCCATCCGCTACGGACGTAGTCACTTGCCACTCTGTGTTTTCATCCCAGATTGGCGGATTCGGAGACTCATCAACGGAATCCACAGCCACCACCGTGACTTCAGGATCCGAAGTACTGTTGATCTCGTAAATGGTGGCATGGGACGAGGCTGCAAATAGCAGGGTACAGCCAGCAAGGCACTGCCAAAGCCCGGGGTGGCGCATTGTGTTCTCCTGCAGGCGTGTGTCCGCCTGGCATTATTGTTCTAATAAGTCGTTCGGAGCCCAAAGACCAGGGAAATGTAACCCTGTGTAATTCCAGACAATAGTACCGCCGATCTCGGTATCAGACTGTTGTTCGTGTGTAATCGGCTCTTTTTACCACCCCAGCGCATCCTTGACAAAGGGAATAGTGACAGAGCGCTGTTGCGCTAGTGCCAGTTGATCCAGGCGATTGAGCAGGGCCACCAGGCCCGCCGGACTGCGCTCGCTGCGCAGCACGATGAAGTGCGCCACCTCCGGCTCCAGCCGCAAACCGCGGGCTCGCGCCCGCTCCACCAGCAGGGTTTCCATGGCCGCGTCATCCAGCGGCTGCAGACGGTACACTGGTCCGGCGGCCAGCCGGGTGGCCAGATCCGGCAGCATCAACCCCATCGCCGTGGGTGAAGCGTTGGCGGTAACCAACAAGCGCCCTCCCCGCGCCATCAGGCGGTTATAAAGATGGAAAAGGGCCTCTTCCCAGCGGGGATCGCCGGCAAAATGCTGACAATCGTCCAGGGCCAGCAGATCGAACTGCTCCATGGATTCCAGCACTTCCGGACTCAGCGGCAGCAACTCTTCCGCCGGCAGCAGGCAGGCACTCAGACCATGTTGCTGGGCCAGACGCACGGCCCCTTCCAGCAGATGACTCTTGCCCTGACCGTCGGGCCCCCAGATAAAGGCCTGCCGATCCGCGCCCACTACGGTTTCGCGGATTCCCTGAAACAGGGCACCGTTTTCACCGGCGACAAAATTGGACAGGTCGTTGCCCTCGCGCAGTTGGAGGGCAAGCGGTAATTGCGACACCATCGATCAGCGACGCCAGCAGTAACGCCACTGCGGACCGGCCACCGCCTGATCGGGACAGGGGGTCAGCGAAGAAGACAGCGACAACAGATCACGCAACTGGGCATCGCTGCCACTGAAATCCAGGCCGTAGATCAGGGAATCACCGGAAACCTGCACCAGAGAGACGCTTTGCATACCGCCCAGGCCGGAAAGAAAGTCGCGCAGCGACTTCCAGGCGCCCAGCGCCCCCACGGATTCCACCGTCAGCAGGGTGCGCTGGTCGGTGGCGCCTCCGGTGACAGCGAAACGGTCAGCCAGCTGATCCGTCACCGCATCCACCAGATCGGTGATGGCCTGCGCAGTGGAATCCGCCTTCAGGCGACCATCCGTCAAGGCCTTGCGCCCCTGCAGCACCCGCCAGCTCACCGTGGCCGGGCTGCCACTGTAGAGCACCGCAGCCAACACCATTTCATGGGGATAGCGGGCGGAAGCACTGAGAATCTGGTTGTCAAAACGGCCACGGATATCCGCTACCGCCAGCACATCACGGTCTGCCGCATCCCACTCGGGCAGGACCACATCCAGACCGCGCCGCTCGGCTTCCTCCTTGAGCATGGCAAAATCCGGGTGCCCGGGATTGACCATGCTGCCCTTGCCTGTGCCCTGATCCACCAGCCAGACCAGTACCCGCGGGCGGGGCACACCCCACACCGGGGCGCGTCGGGAAGACAGCAGATCCATCAGTCCGGCCGTATCAAACCGGGCCACCAGAGCGCCATCGCGATAATCCTGACGCACCACCCAGCGCTGCAGCTGTTCAGCTGCTTCCTGCGCCACCGGCAATTCCAGCACCGACTCCTTGCCGCTCAGGCGCACCAGCACCTGATTGAGCGCCTCAGCCAGAGCCCGCTGCTGCTCTTCCGGGGTGCGGTTTTCCACCTCCACCGTGACGGTATCCAGTGTGCCCGCCTGAGCTACCGGCACCGCCGACAACATCACAAGCCCCATGAACAGTGCTGCTACAACCTGCTTTCCATATCCACGCATGAGCACCAAATCCAACCGAGTCCTTCAAAGCGCGCTATTATCACCTATTAAGGAGCCGCGACAAAACCTCTTCTCTGCACCGCCGCCCCGGATCTTCCACTGCATCTCTGCCACACAGCGGTGGAAAGATATTCCCCGGACTCTTAAAATACGCGCCTTCATCAATCCGGAGCCCCCCATGACCGAACAGAAACGGCCACTGACCTACCGTGACGCTGGCGTCGACATCGATGCCGGAAACGAGCTGGTAAAGCGTATCGCCCCTGTGGCCAAGCGTACCCGTCGCCCCGAGGTCCTGGGTGGCCTGGGCGGTTTCGGCGCCCTCTGTGAGCTGCCCAGCCGTTACAAGAATCCGGTGCTGGTGGCGGGCACCGATGGGGTTGGCACCAAGTTGCGGCTGGCCATCGACACCGGTCGCCATGACAAGGTCGGTATCGATCTGGTGGCCATGTGTGTCAACGATCTGATTGTGGGCGGTGCCGAGCCTCTGTTCTTCCTCGATTACTACGCCACCGGCAAGCTGGACGTGGAAACCGCCACCAGCGTGGTCACCGGCATCGGTGAAGGCTGCGAGATGGCAGGCTGTGCCCTGATCGGTGGGGAAACCGCCGAGATGCCCGGTATGTATGAAGGCGAAGACTATGATCTGGCCGGCTTCTGTGTCGGCGTAGTCGAAAAGGACGGCGTTCTCGATGGTAGCAAGGTCCAGGCCGGCGACAAGCTGATCGGTCTGGCCTCCAGTGGTCCGCATTCGAACGGTTACTCTCTGGTACGTCGCATCATGGCCCAGGCAGAGACCAACATCGAGCTGGAGGGCAAGCCCCTCATGGAGCACCTGCTGGCTCCCACCCGCATTTACGTGAAGCCACTGCTCAAGCTGATCGAGCAGGTTGAGGTGCACGCCCTGGCACATATCACCGGTGGCGGTCTGCCGGAAAACCTGCCCCGGGTACTGCCGGACAACACCCGTGCCGTGATTGACACCAGTAGCTGGGAGTTCCCGGCGGTATTCCAGTGGCTGCAGCAGGAAGGCCAGGTACCGGCCTTCGAAATGTATCGCACCTTCAACTGCGGCGTCGGCATGGTCATCGCCGTACCGGCCGACCAGGTAGATGCCACCCTGGCACTGATGGAAGCCGAAGGTGAGCACGCTTTCCTGATGGGCGAAATCACCGCCGGCGAAGGTGAGCCCGAAGTCATTCTTGACGGTTTGAAAGACTGATCGGCCAGGGGCTGCTGGCAACCGGCAGCCCCTCCCCCATGCCAAGGACCCGGAAACACCCTCGATGACCGACAACTCCTCTGCCACGCCACATCGCCTGGCCGTCCTGATCAGTGGCTCCGGCACCAACCTGCAGGCCATTCTTGATGCCATTACCGACGGCACCCTGAATGCCAGTGTTGCGGTGGTGTTGTCCAACAAGGCCGATGCCGGGGGGCTTGAGCGGGCCCATCAGGCGGGTATTCCCACCGTGGTACTGGATCACCGCCAATTCGACAGCCGCGAGGCCTTCGATCAGGCCATGATCGACGCCCTCAACCCCTACCAGCCGGAAACCGTGGTGCTGGCCGGTTTCATGCGTATTCTCTCGCCCCTGTTTGTGCGTGAATACACCGGCCGACTGGTCAATATCCACCCCTCCCTGCTACCCAAGTACCGCGGCCTGCATACCCATGCTCGCGCCCTGGAGGCCGGCGACAGCGAACATGGCTGCTCCATCCACTTTGTCACCGAAGAACTGGATGGTGGGCCACTGATCGCCCAGGCCCGCGTAGAAATAGTTGCGAACGATAATCCGGATTCCCTGTCCAAACGTGTACAGGTTTGCGAACACCAGCTTTATCCGCTGGTATTGCAATGGCGCGCAGAGCAGCGTCTGTCACTGGACGAGCACGGAGTATCACTGGATGGGAAGCCTCTACCGACACAGGGTTACCAGGTCTCTTAGGACCCTTCTGCTACTGCTGGTCCCGCTGGCTGTGGCCCCCGTTGCCGCGGCCCAGCCGCCGGTCACACCTTTTACGCTTGATTATCGCCTGAAAAGCGAAGGTATTCCCTTTACCATCACCGCCACCCGCACCTTGCGACAGGTTCAGGGTGGTCTGTGGAAGATGGAAGTCAGTGCCAAGAACTGGCTCGGAGAAATTCGTGAAACGGCCCTGTTCAACTGGCAGTCCTGCACCCCGCAAAGCAGTTACTACGGTTATTTGCGCAAGGGTCTGGGCCGGGTCAAGGAAGCCACCCTGCACCTCAATCGCGAAACCGGCGTGGCAGCCAGCGAGCGAAGTGGCAAGGCCCGTCTGAACTACCCTATCTCTGACACCGCAACCGACGAACTGTCCGTAAGCCTGGCCTTGCAGTGTGCTCTTGAGCGCGGAGACAAGGATATCGAACTGGATGTGGCCGATGAAAAATCCGTCGAAAAACAGCGTTTCCAGGTGGTTGGCGAAGACATCCTGAAAATTGATGGCGAGCGTTTGAAAACCGTCAAGGTACAGCGGGTTCGTGAGGCCAACAGCCCTCGACAAACTTTCATGTGGTTTGCACCGAATCATCAATTTCTTCTGGTACAGTTGCAGCAAAAGAACAAAGACGGAGAGCATGTCATGACGCTGCAATCCCTGGAGGGGCAATAACCGTGCGCCAAGTGTTTTTCTTGCTGTCAGTGCTGCTGTGCAATCAGGCCCTGGCCGACACCCTTGCCCCATTCGCGGCCGAATTCCGCATCTACGTCAACAAGCTGCCGACCCCGGTAAAAGCAGACCTGGTACTGGAGCCGGCGGAGGGGGAAGACAGCTATCACATGCTGCTAAAGGCCAAATCGTTTCTGCTCACCAATACCGAGGAAAGCTTTTTCGAATGGCGCGACTGCCAGCCACGCACCAGCCGCTACCTGCATGAGTTTGAAGGTTTTGGCCAGCACCGTTATCACCGGATGAATTTCCAGTGGGCGCCGCCGCGAGTGCACAACGTCTCCGAGGATGACAAGGAAAGCATCGATATCCCTGACAACACCCTCGATGAACTGACCATCCTGTTACGCGGGCGTTGCGTGTTCTCGCAAGGGTCAGACAATTACTCCGTGACCAGCGTCTACGGCGACCGCATCCGGACCCATCATTTTGCAGTGATTGATCGGGAAACCATCAAGACGCCGCTGGGCAAGCTGGACACCCTGCTGGTGGAAAAGAAGCGCGACGGTGACAGCAAGAAAAAACGGCGCACCCTGTTCTGGGTAGCGCCGTCTCTGGATTATATGGTGGTGAAGGCCAAACACATCGAGAGCACCTTCCTGAAGGCTGATCTGATCATGACCGATTACAAGGGCCCGGATCCCGACACCTCTGACACCGTCGACAGCAAGGCCATCACTCAGCAAAACGAGGCTGACAGCAGTCAGCCCGCTCCAGAAGCGGTTACGCCCGAGGCAGGGTAACCCCTTTCTGGCCCTGGTATTTGCCGCCACGATCCCCGTAGGAGGTTTCACACACCTCATCGGATTCGAAGAACAGCATCTGCGCCACCCCTTCGTTGGCATAGATCTTCGCCGGCAAGGTGGTGGTGTTGGAAAATTCCAGGGTCACATGCCCTTCCCACTCCGGTTCCAGCGGAGTCACGTTCACGATGATGCCGCAACGGGCATAGGTTGATTTGCCCAGGCACACGGTGAGCACATTACGCGGAATGCGGAAATACTCCACGGTGCGGGCCAACGCGAAGGAATTGGGCGGGATAATGCAGTACTCACCCTTGATATCCACGAAGCTGCGCTCGTCGAAGTGCTTTGGATCCACCGTGGCAGAGTGAATATTGGTGAACACCTTGAATTCATCTGCACAACGCACGTCATAGCCGTAGCTGGACACCCCGTAGGAAATCAGCTTGTTGCCCTCGGCATCCGCACGCACCTGCTCGGCCTGAAAAGGCTCGATCATGCCGTGCTCTTTCGACATGCGGGTAATCCAGCGATCCGATTTAATTGTCATTCCTGCCTCTCGGTTCCGAAATGGGGTGAGCCGTAATTTCAAGCGCTTAATGGTATAGACGCGGGACGCCGGATGCCAGACGTAACACCAGCTACAAGCCTCAAGCTGCAAGCTACAACGCGCAGCCAGGCAATACCGGGTTCCTGGTCTGCCGCCGCGCCCGGGGCTCCTGCGCGGGCACAACCTCTGACACCCCTCCCCTGTTCCGCGTTGCAGCTTGGGGCTTGAAGCTTCTTTTAATGCTGCGTCACCTTCGGGAAGGCGCGCTTGCCCTGTTCGGTCAAAGATAGTCGGGCCGCCAGGCGTCGTGCCGCCTTGCGGTACAGGGCCGCTTCCTCGCTGTCCGGGCAGGCCGCCACGACCGGCTTGCCGCTGTCTGCCTGCTCACGGATCTTCAGGGACAACGGCAGCGCCGCCAGCACCTCGGTGTCGTATTCCTGCGCCATACGCTCACCGCCGCCCTGGCCGAAGACATGCTCCTGGTGGCCACAGTTACTGCAGATATGTACCGCCATGTTTTCCACGATGCCCAATACCTTGATGTCCACCTTGCGGAACATCTCCACCCCCTTGATAGCATCCAGCAGGGCAATATCCTGGGGCGTGGTAATCACCACGGCACCGGCCACCGGTATCTTCTGGGCCAGGGTAAGCTGGATATCCCCAGTACCCGGGGGCAGATCCACCAGCAGGTAATCCAGCCCCTGCCAGCGGGTCTGCTCCATCATCTGCACCAGAGCGCCACTGGCTTTGGGACCACGCCACACCACCGGGGTCTGCTGAGTGGTCAGATAGCCCATGGACATGGTCTGCAGACCGTAGGCATCCACCGGCACGAAGGTCTTGCCGTCCAGCACCTCCGGGCGAGTCCCGTCAGGTTTTCCCAACATCAATGGCTGACTGGGACCAAACACATCCGCATCCAGCAGCCCCACCCGGGCGCCTTCCGCCTGCAGCGCCAACGCCAGATTCACCGCCGTGGTGGACTTGCCCACGCCGCCCTTGCCGGAAGCTACCGCAATCACGTTGGCCACCTGATCCAGCGCCGGCATATCAGACTGGGTCCGGTGCGGCATCACCTGTTTCTTCAGAGAAAGCGAAAACGCCCGACCGTCGAGCAGGTCGGCAAGATGATCCTGCATCCTGGATTGCAGTTCCGGCTCCATCCCGGCACAGGGATACCCCAGCGTCACCGTTGCGGCCACAGCGGCATCGCCGACAACGATGTCGATAGCGGCATTGGCCTGGGCCAGTGAGACACCCAGATCCTCTGGCACAAAACGCCCCAGTTGTTCCCGTATCGCCTGCTCTGCTGCACTCATGATTCAACCTCTTTTTCCGGACGCTGCGATGATAGGGGCTTACGCATCATCAACCAAGGCCCAGTCTGTTTTTGCTTTTCCTTGTAGCTTGCAGCTTGTAGCTTGAACCCAACCGACACAAAACCCGCTTTCTGCTCTGGCTATCCCCGGAGAAATTCGCACAATAGGTTCTACAAGGTATACATATAACAAGGAGACCTCATGAAAGGCTTTTCCGTCCTTTGCCTGACCAGCCTCTCGCTTCTGTTTCTCTCTGCCTGCGGCCATCCTCCCCAGCCCCAGGAACGTGACAGCATTACCGTCTCCGGCCAGGGCGAAGTCACCGCCACTCCGGATGTCTTTTCCGTGAATGCCACCGCGCAGGCGGATGGCAATGATATTGATGCGATGAAATCCCGTGTCGATGAGGAAATCGAAGCCATGCTGGAGCTGGCCGACGATCTGGATATTCCGCAAGCGCAAACCCGGGCCACCGAATTCCGCGTTAGCCCACAGTGGCAGTACCAGCCCGAGCGCAAGCTGATCGGACACCAGGTTTCCCGCTCTGTGCATTTTCGTGTAAACGGGCTGGACACCTATGCCGAATTACTGGATGGCCTGGCCAAACTTGACGTTCGCGACATCCAGCCAGCCGGCAGCGAGGTCAGCAACGCGGACACACTCAGCCACACTGCCCTGAAAAATGCCGTACAGGATGCCCGTGACAAGGCCGAGGTCCTCGCCGCTGCCGCCGGCCGCGACGTGGGTGAAGCCATCCGCATCGAATCCCACTCGGTAAACAGTCCACGGCCGATGATGATGGCTACCCGCATGAAAGACGGTGCCGCTGAGAGTTTCCGTCCCGGCGAAACCGACATCAGCGCCCAGGTGCAGATCACCTTTGAACTGGACTAGGCCGACCATGACGGACCTGGGAGAAATCAGCAGCGCCGCCTTGCAGCAATACCTGGCCCATGCCGACAAGCTCGGGCTGGACACGGCCGCGCTGCTTACCGCGGCCGGACTGCAGGCAGATCAGGCCCTGCGGCCTGACGCCAGGGTGGACGGCCGGGACTTCCAACGCCTGCTGGAAGCGCTAGCCGACCAGTCCGGGGATCCCTTGTTCGGCCTGCACACCTCCGCCTTCATCCAGCCCGGCTCCTACCATGTGATGGGCTACATCGCCATGAGTGTGCATACGCTCCACGAGGCGCTGCTCAAGGTCACCCTGTATGAACGTCTGGTGGGCGACATGGGCACCACGGATATCGACATGGCCCATGAACAGGCGCAGATCCGCTGGCACTGCCGTTACCCGGATCAGCCGGTACGGCGCCATCTGATCGACAATGTGCTCAGTTCCTGGCTGTGCTACGCCCGCTGGCTCACCGGCAACGACACCCTGTCCCCGGCAGAAGTGCTGCTTGAGCACACTGCGCCTCCGCCGGAACAGATTGCCGAATACGAACGCATCTTTCACTGCCCCGTGCGCTTCGGTCAGCCCCACTCTGCCCTTGTCGGGGCTCCTGACCTGCTGATGCTGCCCATTCGCCAGCCGGATCCGTTGCTGCTGTCCACCCTGGAAGCACACGCCACTGCGCAGCTGGCACAGCTGGGCATCGAAACCAGCCTCAGCCAGCGGGTGCGCCAGTGCATCAAGGATGCCATCGGCCACACCCTGCCCCGCAAGGAGGCTGTGGCTGAAAAACTGGGCATGAATATCCGCACCCTGCACCGTCATCTGGCAGAGGAAGGGCAGAGCTGGCAGAAACTGCTGGACGAAATTCGCCTGGAACAGGCCAAACAGTTACTACGCAACACCGACCAGGCACAGACCTGCATCGCCGACGCCCTCGGTTACTCCGACATCCGCTCATTCCAGCGCAGTTTCAAGCGCCACACCGGCCAGACACCGGGCCAGTTCCGCAAGGCTAGCCAGGCGTTGTAAGCCATCTCTTACATTCCCTCAAGCCCTTGTCTTACGGGATATGCAGCCATTTGGCCATGAATGTGCCGCGATCTGTTCACTGGTGATTTTTCAGCCACTGTTATAGGCCGTTCATCGCCATCCCTTTGCCAACAGGATCACTTCATCCCTAAAAAGGAGGAAAGGCCACTGCACAGCACCGGGTCAGTATCCATGACCGGTATCCGTGCAGTCGCCCGGGCACCTGAACGCGTATTCCACCCCGGAAGCGCAGACCGCACGGAGAGCGGCAATGGAAAACAGAACGCTAGCCTTTATTGGACTTGAGGCAGATACCACCAGCGCCTGCCTGTCCATGCTCAAGATCATGAACGGTCGCTCCAGCGTCGAATGGATGCAGGCAGCGCCGGAAGAGGCGGATGTGCTGATGCTGGCCAATGATGACGGCAATCGTCAGTGGCAGGACGGCAACAAGCCCTGCATCGTCATTTACCACAATAACGAAAGCAAACCCGCCGCCCCCTATACGCTTTCTCACCCGTTCCGTGTGATGCAGCTGATCTCCGTACTGGAAGACGTTTCCCGGACGCTCACCGAAAGCAGCAGCACCGTCGACACCAAGGCCAACACCCCGGCCCCGCAGCCCGCGTCCCGGGCTGCAACGGCAACCAGCGGGCAAACCGATTTCAGCGAATCTCTGTACCAGGCGGTAACCAGCCAGGACAAGCAGGCCCTGTACCAGTCAGAGAGCCCTCAGGGCACCCTGTATGTGTCTCCTTCTGCCGGTGCCTACTTCATTCAGGAACCGCTATACAACGAGGTGCGCCACAAGACGGCGTCATTGTCGGCACTCAAGCCCGCCAACGAGACCGACCTCAGTGCCTACATTCGCCGCCCGATTGCAGAACTGGCCTGGATGACCGCCCAGCTGGCAAGCAGCCTGCCCAGCTGGCTGCCCAAGGATGGCAGCTTCCGGCTCAAACGCTGGCCCAATGTGCGCTCGGCAAAGAGTGATCGCGCCTATCTGTCCATGAGTGCATTGATGACCAAGCAACCTTGCCGCCGGGAACAACTGGCAGCCCATGCCGGTTGCGCCCAGCAACAGGTGGACCGTTTCCTGTCCGCCTGCGCCATGAGCAACCTGCTGGTCTGCGAAGCCGGAGCTGCCGCACCGGTCACCCGCACAGCCACGCCTGATGAACCACGCCGTCGCGTTTCGTTCATTCAGGGTCTGCGACACCGCCTTGGACTGAGTAGCTAACCATGAATGCCGTCGCCAGCAACGAATTCAAGATTCTCTTTACCGGCCCCATGGGAGCCGGCAAGACCACCGCCATCACCGCCATCAGTGATCACGAAGCGGTCTCAACCGATGTGGTCAACACCGACCTGGCACAGTGCAACAAGGAGCTGACCACCGCCGCCCTGGATTACGGTCAGATTGTGCTGCCGGACAACAGCTGCGTCCGTCTGTATGGCACCCCTGGCCAGGAGCGTTTCCGCTTCATGTGGCCGATCCTTCTCAACAACGCCGCCGGCGTGATCGTGCTGCTCAATGGGGAGCACCCCGAATTACTGGAGCATCTGGAGCACTACGTGGATGCCTTCGGGGCCGGCAAGGTGCCCATGGTGATCGGTGTAGGCCGGCTGCCCGCCGAAGATCTGGGCCGCCTGGAAACCCTCGCCATGCGTCTGGAAGAGCGCGGTATTGCCCTTCCCATTTTTGATGCAGATGTGCGCCAGCAGGACGATGTACTGCTGCTGGTGGACGCCCTGCTTTGCCAGATTGAAGCCGATGATTGCAGGAGCATGGAAGCATGACAGCACAATCCCCACTGGGAAAGGTAGGCACCAGCATTGCCACCAAACAGCTGGAAAAATTCGGGCAGGAAACCAAGGGCGTGACTTCCGCGGTTCTGCTCACCAATGACGGCTTTCAGGTGGCTTCGCTGCACCTGAATGATGAAAGTGCCAGCAAGCTGGCCGCCATGGGCAGCTCCCTGGCAGCCATCGGCCAGGCCATTGCCAAGGAGGCCAGCCTCAAGGAATGCAGCCGCATGATTGTGGAATCGGAATCCGGTGTGGTCACCGTCATGGAAGTACGTGGCGTTTCGCCGCCCATGTCACTGGCGGTTATCGCCAATGACGCATCCGTCCTCGGACAGCTGTTGTGGGCCTCGAAAGAGTGCTGTCGCAGCCTGGCCGAGCAACTCAGCAAGAAATAATGCAAGCAAGCATAACAATCACACCCTCAAGGAAGTAAAAGCAAGGAGAACACCATGGCTAGTGTAAAAGAAAGTCTTTCCGCTCTGTTGCAGCCCGATGGCGCCATGTGCACGGCTATCGTCGATGCCAACAGCGGCATGGTCCTTGGCCAGGAAGGCACCGGTCTGGATCTGGAATTGGCTGCTGCGGGTAACACCGAAGTAGTTCGCGCCAAGATGAAGACCATGAAATCCCTCGGGCTGAACGACGCCATCGAGGATATCCTGATCACCCTGGGTACCCAGTACCATATCATTCGCCCCGTGGCCGCCCATGAAGGCCTGTTCATCTACCTGGTACTGGATAAATCCAAATCCAACCTGGCTCTGGCCCGCCGTGCCTGCCAGGAAGTGGAATCCAACCTCGCCGTATAGCGTCAACCGGGGTAGTGGCTTAAAGCCGCTACCCCCTCCCCCTGTTACATCCTCGATGAACCTTCCTTTTCCTTCGCCCCCTCTGTCCGTCATGCCGATATATCCTGTTACTGTCAGCAGGAACTCTTTACCTTTTGTCTGACAATTGCTTCTTTATTCATGGCTCATATGGCTATACTGACATCAACCAATGACAATAATGAATCTGACGGAGACACGTCATGAAAGGCACGCTCAAGCAACTGGAACGCGCCATTGACCACGCCCAGACTTACGGCGAGTGGTATGAAGCCAGCCAGGAACACGACCGCCTGTCCGGCGCCGATGAGTGGAAGGAAATCGATCGCTCCCCCCATTACGATTACGAACTGATCCGCAACCGCCTGTGGCAGATCCGCCAGGCCCGTGAACGCGGTGACGTGAACAAGCTGGTCTTCCACCTGCATGAAGGCCTGCATGGCAATCTGGGCAATATCTCCAACCCGCACCTGTATCAGCACAGCCGGGTCGGCACCAAGCACCTGATTGAAAACTACCTCACCGAAGTCACCACTGCCCTGAACTACCTGTGCGACACCAACTTCAAGGAGTTCGGGCTAAAGGAAAAACTGGATTTCTTCGAGACCACCGGTCAGGCCTTTGGCCAGAGCTGCCTGATGCTCTCCGGCGGCGCAGCCCTTGGCCTGTTCCATATCGGCGTCGCCCGCTGTCTGTGGGAGCAGGACCTGCTGCCTTCGGTGATCTCCGGCTCCAGCGCTGGCAGCATCATTGCCGGCGTGGTCGGCACCCACAACGATGAAGAGCTCAAGGTCAAGCTGGAACCGGAAAACATCTATCTGGAAGCCTTCAAGGTACTGGGCTGGAAAGGCCTGATCCGTGGCACTCCGGTACTCGACGGTGATCACCTGGAAGCCTGTCTGGAAGAAAACATCTTCGACATGACCTTCGAAGAGGCGTACCGGCATACCGGGCGGGAAATCAACATCACCGTCAGCCCCTACGACCGCAACCAGCACGCCCGCCTGCTCAACTGGCGCACCTCACCCAACGTGCTGATCCGCAAAGCGTCACTGGCCTCCTGCGCGATTCCCGGCATCTACCCGCCGGTCTCCCTGTGGGCCAAGAACATTGACGGCGAACGGGTGCCCTATATCCCCGGCCGCAAATTCGTAGATGGTTCTATCGTCGACGACCTGCCGATTCGCCGGCTGTCCCGTCTGTATGGTGTGAACCACTCCATCGTCAGCCAGACCAATCCCCACGTGGTGCCCTTCCTGTCGCGAAGAGACACCGCCAGCTCCCTTAGCGTCATGGGCGACTGGGCTCTGCGCAACGCCTCCATGAACATTCGTTACGCCCTGACGCTGGTACAGAAGCGGGTAGAGTCCAACGATGTGGGCCTGATGATCGACAAGGCCAAGAGCATGGTCACCCAGAAGTACATTGGCGACATCAACATGATCCCGCCGCGCCAGCCCATGAATGCCCTGCGGGTACTCAGCAACCCCACCCTGCAGGACGTGCGCAACTACATCCGCAAGGGCGAGCAGGCCACCTGGCCCAAGATTGAAATGGTGGCCAACACCACCATGATCAGCCGCACCTTCCGCGACTGCCGCGCCCGCCTGGACCGCATCGAGGAACGCATGCTCGATCAGGTGCCCATGTCGGTGGTTTAACGCCCGATGCCGGACGCCTGATGCCTGACGCCAGAGGTTCAGGCACCACCCCGTAGGGCGGAAATTGGCGAAAGCCAATCTCCGCCTGGGGCCGCTCCGCGGCTGCAACATGCTTCACGCGGCACGCAAAGCCCGGAGAACCGCACTGTGGGAGTCTGCCTGCAGACGATGGTGCGGCGGAGATGCCCTATCGCTTGCAGGCAAGCTCCCACAATAAACCAGAACCACTCCATCCCCGCTTTTGCCTTTCCTTGTAGCTTGTAGCTTGTAGCTTGAGGCTTGCCGCTGCTTTCCCCATCACGGTGGAAGCACTGCTGATCCGGTTGCCCCCTTTGTGGGAGTCTGCCTGCAGACGATGGTGCGGTTGGAGATGCCTTATCGCTTGCAGGCAAGCTCCCACAACACACCAGAAACAAACCACCCCCGGCTTTGTCTTTCCTTGTAGCTTGAGGTTGTAGCCTGCCCCTGCTTTCCGCCTTTCCTCACAGCTGATAGCTCATAGCTCGCAGCTGCATTTCAGGACACCCTCGGCAAATCCCCCAGCCGCGTGGTATAGGCCGGTGACAGATACGCCCGGCGCATGCTCCAGATGCAGGCTTCGCCGCTTTTCATGCCCCTGCCCGCCAGCCAGACACGGCCTTTGCCGCTGCGGTTGATGCCGTCCATCACCGCCATCAAGGCCTCTCCCTTTTGTGTCTGTTGCGCCTCGAATAACCCCCCCTGGGCCTGCCCAGCCGGGCATAGTTCCGTGAGCATCACTGCAACCTTGCCGTAGCGCAGCCCCGGCTTCCACAACCTCTCCAGCAGCTGCAACGCCAGCCGTGCCAGCTCGCGGGTGTCGGCACTGGCCTGGGGTAAGCCGGTGGTGAAGGAATCCGGCCACAGCTGCTGCGGCTTGCCCATGGGCGCGGTGCGCAGCCACACGCTGATACGCCCGGCCAGCATGCCCTCTGCACGCATCTTCTCGGCCGCCCGGGCGGTATAATCGTTGACCGCCTGGCGCAGCGGCGGCAGGGACACCACCGCCTGGCCAAAGGAACGGGAGTAGATAATCTGTTGGCGCGGTGGAGGTTGCAGCTCCAGACTCAGGCACGGCTCGCCATTCAGTTCCCGGACCATTCGCGCCTGCACCACGGAAAAGTGCTGCCGCACCCAGCCCGGATCCAGCGCGGCAAGCTCCGCGGCATTACCCAGCCCCATGGCCGACAGCCGGGCCGACAGCCGCCGCCCGACGCCCCAGATGTCATCCAGTGGTGTCTCCTGCAGAGGGCCTTGCCAGTCATCGGCAGTGGCCCAGACCTCCACCCCGGTGCCGAGCCGTTTGGCGCGATGGTTGGCCAGCTTGGCCAGCGTCTTGGTGGGTGCGATACCCACACAGACCGGCACTCCCACCCAGCGCCCCACCCGCTCACGCAACTGTTCTCCCAACGCCAGCAGGCCGTCTTCCGGCACCATGGACAGATCCAGAAAAGCCTCATCAATGGAATACACCTCCACCGTCGGCACCAGCGTTTGCAGCGTGCTCATGACACGGCGGGAAAGATCCCCGTACAGGGTGTAATTGGAAGAGAACACGGCCACGCCATGCTTGCGCACCAGCTCGCGGACCTGAAACAGCGGCACCCCGGTACGGATACCCAGCGCCTTGGCCTCTGCCGAACCTGCCACCACACAACCATCGTTGTTGGACAGCACCACCACCGGCCGCCCGCACAGATCCGGACGGAACACCCGCTCACAGGACGCGTAGAAACTGTTGCAGTCCACCAGCGCGAACATCTCAGGCTCCCGCGGTACCGCGCAGGGTATGCAGCGCGAAGGTCACCACCCCAAACAGCTCCCAACCGCCCTCTTCCAGCACAATGGGCGCATAGTCAGGATTACGGGGCAATAACCGGGGAGAAGGCTTCAGGGATAATTCCTTGACGGTGAATTCCCCGCCCACGGCAGCCACCACGATATCGCCATGCACGGCTTGCAGAGAGCGATCCACCACCAGAATATCACCAGCGTAAATGCCAGCCTCGATCATGGAATCCCCCTCCACCCGCAACAGAAAGGTGGCCGCTTCCTGTCGAATGCACAGCTTGTTCAGATCCAGCGGTTCTTCCATGTAGCCCTGGGCCGGAGAAGGAAATCCGGCCCGCACGGCTTCGGTAAACAACGGTAATGCAGCCATGACACACCTGACTCATTGATGGGAAATCAGGTTACCCAAATGCTGTCCATATGTACAGCATTAGAGTCAGCACTATCGTACGGATACGAAACCCGAACAAGGCTCACAAACACTCACAAAAGCGCGTAATAAACGCTATCCGTTCAATGCAACTTATCGCTTAAGGTAGGCCCATAACATCAAGAAGTGGCCACAGGAAAAAAACGGCCGAGGAGTGGTATGAACGTGGAATCCAACCCCAACTGGTTCTCTGACTTTGTGGAAGAACTTGGACTTCCCGCCAATGCGGTGTTCCAGGGCTATGTCCTCTACAGTGAGGATCACGATGGCTTTCTGGCGTTCAACCAGCACAGCGGCGAGCAACGCCTCCATTTTGTGAGACCCAGCGCCTGGGGCCATCGCTACCCCTATATCCAGCTGGCCTGTGATGCCGTCCAGTGCCTGATCGAACCCACAGAGATCCAGGCCCTGTTCCTGATCGGCAAGCGCTTCATGGCATTTCCGGTATAAGACCTCCCTCCTCAAGCCGGTCGCACGAACTGCGACCGCGCCTGCTCTACCCTGTTCCGAATAACACACTCATGATGATGATCATTGATCAACCCCATGGCCTGCATAAAGGCATAGCAGGTGGTCGGGCCAACAAAGCTCCAGCCGCGTTTTTTCAATGCCTTTGAGAGTGCTACAGACTCTGGAGAGGTGGTGATGGACTGTGGCGCGGGCAGGCAGGCTGCATCAGGCTCATAGGCCCAGAAGAAAGCCCCCAGCGAGCCCGCCTCTGCCACCATCTCCCGAGCCCGCCGGGCATTATTGATGACCGAGGCAATCTTGCGGCGGTTGCGGACGATGGCTGAGTTCTCCATCAGGACATCAATCTGGCGATCGCCAAATCCCGCCAACACATTGAAGTCGAAGCCGGCAAAGGCATCACGAAAGGCCTCGCGTTTTTCCAGAATGGTGCGCCAGCTCAGTCCCGCCTGAAACCCTTCCAGGCACACCTTCTCGAATAGACGAATATCATCGCCCACTGGGAAGCCCCACTCTTCATCGTGATAGCGCGGATAATCCGGTGCCGCCTGACTCCAGGCACAGCGACACAGTCCATCTTCTGTAATGATGACGTCTTCCATGACCTGCTCCCCGACGGTTACAGCGCCATTCCGGTACACCAGCCGCTGGCCCAGGCCCACTGGAAGTTGAAGCCACCCAGTTGGCCGGTCACATCCAGCACCTCACCGATGAAGTGCAGGCCCGGTACCGATTTCACTTCAAAGTTCTTTGAGGAAATGGCATCGGTATCCACACCACCGAGCGTCACTTCAGCGGTGCGGTAGCCCTCGGTACCGGAAGGCTTGAAGGACCAGCCTTTGAGAATCGCCGCTACCGACGCCAGACGATCGTTACTGAATTGTTGAAGGTTGCCCTGCCAGCCGAACTGCTCAGTGAGCGCCGCCGCCAGGCGCTGGGAAAAATACTGACGCAACCAGCGCTCCAGACTGCGGTTCGGGTGTTGCTGACGCTCGGCAGCCAGTTCGGCTACCGGGTCTGACACCTGGGGCAACCAGTCCACGGTTACCGCCTGCCCCGGCGTCCAGAAGCTGGACACCTGCAGCATGGCCGGGCCGGACAGGCCGCGGTGGGTAATCAGCATGGGCTCGGCAAAACGGGCATTGGCAGTACTGGCCACCACCTCGGCACTAATGCCGGAAAGCTCTGCCAGCCAGGCCTTGTCGTCCGGCTGCAGGGTAAAGGGCACCAGCCCGGCACGGGTGGGCAGCACCGTCAGGCCGAACTGCTCGGCCAGTTGATAGCCGAAACCGGTAGCGCCCATGGTAGGGATGGAAAGCCCGCCACAGGCCACCACCAGTTTCTGGCAGGTGATCGTTCCTGCACTGGTGGCCAGGCCGAAACCGTTGCCGGTTTTGCTGACTCGCTTGATCGAGGTATTCAGGGCAATCTCAGCGCCAGCCCATTCGCACTCGGTGAGCAAGACGCCAAGGATCTCCTTGGAAGAGTCTGCGCAGAACAGCTGCCCCGGCGCCTTTTCTACATGCTCGATGCCATGACGTTCCACCAGCTCGACAAAGTGCCAGGGGGTATAGCGCTTGAGGGCGGACTTACAGAAATGGGGGTTGGCAGAAACGAAATGTTGCGGAGTGGTATTCAGGTTGGTGAAATTACAACGGCCACCGCCGGACATGAGGATCTTCTTGCCCGCCTTGTTGGCGTGGTCCAGCACCAGAACCCGATGCCCCTGATACGCCGCCGTGGCCGCACACATCAGCCCGGCCGCACCCGCGCCGATCACAACAATGTCTGTCTCTGTGGTGGCAGCCATGGCCCCTCCTGATTGGGGAGCAAGGATACCAAAAAAGACCGCTGCAAGCTGGCAACAAAGGACAGAAGCCACGCCGCAGGAGAGCCAACTTGTTGGCCGAATGGAGAGTCAGAAGCGAGGGACGAGTTTCGAGTCGCGAAAACCAACCCTCAGGAATCGTCAGGTTTTGCTTTTCGAAACTCGCTTCTCGTTACTCGAAACTCCGGAATTCGGCCAACAAGTTGGCTCTCCTACAAAAAGCACGCCCCCTACGCAAGGAGGGCCTTACCTACCGGCAAGGCCCTCCCCGCGTGTTGCATGTTGCGTGAAGCGTGCTGCGTTACTTACTGACTCAACTCCTGCTCGCTGAACATGTCCGCGAACAGTGGTGAACTCAGGTAGCGTTCGCCGGAATCCGGCAGTACCACAACGATGGTTTTGCCGGCGAACTCGGTCTGCTGGCTGATACGGTCTGCCACGCACATGGCTGCGCCACAGGAGATGCCGGCAAGGATGCCCTCTTCTTGCATCAGCTTGTGGGCCCAGGCCATGGCCTCTTCATTGCTCACCTGCTCGGCACGATCCACCACGGACAGGTCCAGGTTCTTCGGCACAAAGCCCGCACCGATGCCCTGGATCTTGTGCGGACCATGGGTAGGTTCATCACCACTCAGACCCGCGGTGATCATGGTGGAGGAATCCGGTTCTACCGCCACGGTGGTAATCGCCTTGCCCTTGGCATTCTTGATGTAACGGGACACCCCGGTGATGGTACCGCCGGTACCGACACCGGCTACCAGCACGTCAATTTCGCCATCGGTGGCATCCCAGATTTCCGGGCCGGTGGTTTTCTCATGAATGGCCGGGTTGGCCGGGTTTTCGAACTGCTGCAGCATCAGGTGAGTGGACGGATTTTCTTCCACCAGCTCTGCGGCTTTGGCAATGGCACCGGGCATGCCCTTGGCACCCGGGGTCAGCACCAGCTTGGCGCCCAGCGCCTTGAGGATCTTGCGACGCTCCAGGCTCATGGAGTCAGGCATGGTCAGGACCAGATCATAGCCACGGGCCGCCGCCACATAGGCCAGCGCAATACCGGTGTTGCCACTGGTGGGCTCCACCAGGGTCATGCCGGGCTTGAGCTTGCCGCTCTGCTCCGCATCCCAGATCATCGATGCACCGATACGGCACTTCACGCTGCCCGCCGGGTTACGGGACTCCAGCTTGGCGAGAATGTTGCCCTGGCTGATGCGGTTGATTTTCACCAGCGGCGTGTTGCCAATGGTCTCGCTATTGTCCTTGTAAATCTGTGCCATGATTTGCCTCCTTGTTATCAGCAAACGCGTTCAGGAATCCTGGTCAGGTTCCGCGTGCTTTTTGAGTTTTCGGCTCCAGCGCTGGCGAGCATAGAGTCGTAAATCGGCCACGTTGTCGGTTTCATCCATGATTTCGCGGCCCAGAATGGTTTCCAGAATATCTTCCAGGGTGATCAGGCCCACCCAGGTTCCGTGCTCGTCGTAGACCACCGCCATATGCTGGCGCTGGTTAAGCATGGCGTGGAAAAGGTCTTCGATGCTCAGGCGGGTGCTGATCATGGACACTTCCAGCGCCAGTGCCTTCATGGTCTGCTCTGCAGACACGCCCAGCAAGTCAGACTTGTGGATATAGCCGCTGCATTCCCCCTTGTCATTCATGACCGGAAAACGGGAAAACGGCTGGCCTTTTTCCTGTTCCAGAAAGTCCGCCACGGTCATCTCCGGGCGCACCGTACGACACACCGTGCGTGGCGTCATGATGGCGCCCACCTTGACGTCATGCAGACGCAGGATGTTCTGAATCACCTTGTGCTCATCGTCTTCCAGCGCCTGCTGGTCCTTGCCCATATCCGCCAGAGCGGCAATCTCGCCACGCACATCCACGTCGTGCTCATTGCCGCCAATCCGGCTGGTAATCAGCTTGGACAGCCACACAAAAGGGGCCAGCGACACCATGATCACCTTCAGCACCGGCGGCAGCATGGGAGCCAGAGAACGCCAGTATTTTGCACCGATGGTCTTGGGAATGATCTCGGACAGGATCAGGATAACCAGCGTCATCACAATCGAGGCTGCCGCCAGCCAGGCTTCACCAAACACCACTGCCACCTGCGCACCAACACCGGTGGCCCCCACCGTATGCGCCACGGTATTCAGGGTCAAAATCGCCGACAACGGCTTGTCGATATCATCCTTGTAGGCGCGCAGAGCTTTATACAATGCCGGACGGGTATCACGCAGTCCGGCAATAAAGCTTGGCGTGATGGACAACAAGGCCGCTTCCAGCACAGAACAAAGAAAAGAAAAACCAATGGAAACAGCAGCAAAAATGATCAGCAAGGTCAAGGCAGCAGACTCCGTCTAATGGCCACCGCAAGCGCGGCGGCCCTGTCAGCGTCAGGCAGAATAACGGCGGGCAAAATCCGCCAACAGCTGGCACACACTGGCCATGCCGTCGTGAATCACCGCTTCGATTTCCGCCATGGTGATTTCGTGGGTGGACTTGCCTGCCGCCGGGTTCACCACCAGCGACAACATGGCATAGGGCAGCTCCAGCTCACGGGCCAGCACCGCTTCCGGCATACCGGTCATACCAACAATGTCACAGCCATCCCGTTCAAGACGCTGAATCTCTGCCGCCGTTTCCAGCCGCGGCCCCTGGGTAGCCGCATAGCAACCACCGTCGGTCCAGTTCAGTTCGGTGCCGGCCAGCTGATCCTTGAGAGCGCTGCGCAAGGCGGTATCGAAAGGCCAACTGAAATCCACATGCACCAGCGGCTCGGCGGGGTCATCGAACAGGGTCATCTCGCGACCCCAGGTGTAATCAATGATCTGATCCGGCAGCACCAGTGCGCCAGTAGGCGCATCATCGGTAATGCCGCCCACTGCATTAGCAGCCACAACAGCCGTGGCCCCCGCTTCTTTCAGGGCCACCATATTGGCACGGTAGTTGACCTGATGAGGCAGCATCACGTGGGGATCACCATGACGGGCCAGAAACAGTACCCGTTGACCGTCCAGCTCACCCTCCAGCACCGGCGCGGACGGCTTGCCGAACCGGGTGGTGATGTCGTGGCGCTGGAGGATCTCCAGGTTGTCCATCCGGGTCAGGCCGGTACCGCCAATAAACGCCAGCATGCTATTGGTTATCCTCTTTTACCGCGTCTTCTCTCACGGCATAGATGCCCGGCGCATTACGCCAGAAGCCCTTGTAATCCATGCCCATGCCGAACAGGAAATAATCCGCCGCTTCCAGCGCGGTGAAGTCAGCTTTCAGGCCGGGCTCCGCCTTGCGGTCATGCTGCTTGTCCACCAGCACACAAGTCTTCACCGACGCTGCCCCCTGGGCTTCACAGGCGCGGATAATGGACAGCAGAGTGGTGCCCACATCGAGAATGTCATCCACGATCAGCACATGACGGCCAGCCAGACTGGCGTTGGGCGTCACCAGCCACTCCACGTCGCCACCGGTGGTTTCACCCAGGTAGCGGCTGGCATGCAGGTAATCCATCTCAAGAGGGAAATCCAGCCGTTTGACCAGCTCCGCCGCAAAGATCATGCCGCCATTCATGATGGTCACAAACACCGGCACCTTGCCGCTGTATTGTTCAGTCACCGCGAAGGCCAGCTTGGCGATAGCTTCCTGAACCTGATCGGAAGAATGCAGTTCAATGGCCTCACGGCGGACCTGCATCAATTCCTTTTGCACATCATCAGCGATGGACATGTTGCGGTTCCTCTACGTTGTCATCCTCAAGACCGGTTGAGGGATGATCGTTATTGTTACTGACCAGATGCAGGGTACGGGTGGGGAAGGCAAACTCGGCGCCGTGCTCATCCACAATCTTCATGATCTTCATGAGAACATCCTGCTTGATCTCATGGTAACGCACCCAGTCGGTGGTTTTGGTGAAGGTATAGATAAAGAATTCCAGGTGAGAGGCTCCGTAACTGTCGAAGTTGACGATCAGGGTCTTTCCTTCGGTTTCCAGTTCTTCATGAGCCACCAGCATGGCTTTCACCGCCCCCACAATAGCCGGCATCTTTTGCCAGTCATCGTAGCGAATGCCGATCTTTTCATTGATACGGCGATTGAACATCCGCGACGGGTTCTCCAGCACGATGGAGGTAAACATGGCATTGGGAATATACAGCGGGCGCTGGTCGAAGGTGCGGATGCGAGTCAGGCGCCAACCAATGTTTTCCACTGTGCCCTCAATGGAGCGGTCCGGTGAGCGTACCCAGTCCCCTACCCGGAACGGCTTGTCCAGATACACCATCATGCCGCCAAAAAAGTTCGCCAGCAGATCCTTGGCCGCGAACGCCACCGCCATGCCGCCGATACCACCAAAGGCCAACACACCGGAGATGCTGTAGCCCAGGGTCTGTAGAATGATCAGCAATGCAGTGATAATCACCGAGACCCGCAGCAGCTTGGCAATGGCCGCCGCAGTGGAATGATCCATGGGCTTGCGCATACGTGACGGATCAATCAGGTTCTTTTCCGTGTAGGAGATGAACCTGTTGAGGAACATGGCGATGATCACAATGAAGCCAATACGGCGCGCCTGGGGCACCAGGTCAAAGACCAGGTTCTGCTCTTCACTGACGGCCTGCAGTAGCTCAACGCAAATCGACAGGCCGACCACCCAGAACACCAGGCGCAGCGGAATTCTGGCCGCCTCAAGCAGCGCATCGTCCCACAGGGTATCCGTCTTGGTGATCAGCCTCTCTGCTACATCGATCAACCGCATCATGGTGAAGTTAACGGCAACCGTGCACACCACCAACAAGAACAGCTGGGTCCACCAGATATCCGAAGGGGTTTCCTGTGTTGGCCAGGCCAGCAGCTGGCTCCAGTCCCAATTCATGCGTAATCCTCAATCAAGGTTTTTGCCAGGGTCTCGGCCTCACGCCGACGACCCGCATCCATGGCACAGCGGGGCCGCGCACGCAGACCTCCCGCCGCTACCTGTCCACTGAAACGCTGACCTTCCAGCCAGGCCAGCATCTGTTCTGCCCCATCCCGGTTATTGCATGCCAGTACCATATCGCAACCCGCCGTCAGGGCCGCTTCGGCCCGCTCCGGATAGCCGCCAGCACACTGCGCCCCTGCCATGGACATGTCATCGGAAAAGATCACGCCACGGAAACCCAGCTTCTGGCGAAGCTGATCCTGCAACCAGTAACGGGAAAAACCAGCGGTCTGGTTCTCAACCGCACTGTAGATCACATGAGCCGGCATGATGCCATCCAGCCGCGATGCCAGTGCCACGAAGGGGCGCATGTCCGCCGCTTCGATGTCGGCCAGCGGGCGCGGGTCCACCGGCAGTTCCAGATGAGAATCTGCCACCACATGGCCATGGCCCGGGAAGTGCTTGCCGGTGGCCGCCATGCCGGCGGCATGCATGCCATCAATAAAGCTACCGGCCAGGGCAATCATGGCATCCGCATCACCGTGGAAACTGCGGTCACCAATCACCGTGCTGTTGCCGTAATCCAGATCCAGTACCGGGGCGAAACTGATATCGATATCCAGCTCGGTCAGCTCCGATGCCATCAACTCACCCAGCAGGCGCGACTCACGCACCCCGGCCTCCGGGTCTTCATCATAACGACGCCCCAGTGCCGCCATGGGCGGCAGGCGCACGAACTGTTCGCGAAAGCGCTGCACGCGCCCGCCCTCCTGATCCACCGCGATCAGCAATTCCGGACGCACCGCCCGCACCTGGCGAACCAGCTCAGTGAGCTGCTCGCGGCTTTCATAATTACGGGCAAACAGGATCAGACCTCCGGCGCCGGGATGGCGCAGCAGATCCTTTTCGGAATCCGTGACGGTGAGCCCTTCCAGGTCCAGCATCAGCAGCGGGGAAATTGTGTCAGACATGACTACCCTGAGAAGACAGTTATTCGATGATGGTTACCAGTGTGCCCACCGGCACCTGGTCGAAAAGACGGATGAGATCAGCATTGCGCATGCGGATACAGCCATGGGAAGCCGGGCTGCCCATGGGTTCACTGTCCGGTGTGCCGTGAATATAGATAAAGCGGCGAAAACTATCCACGTTACCGCCCTGGTTACGGCCCGATTCCAGCCCCCCCAGCCACAGGATACGGGTCAGCACCCAGTCTCGCTCAGGGTGCTGTTCGGCAAGCGCGGTAGAATACACCTCACCAGAGAACTTGCGTCCGCTCAGCACGGCACCCTCCGGCAGGCCAGCGCCAAAACGGGCACGCACCACATGGCGCCCCCGGGGAGTCGCTTCCGAGCCCATGGCCTCCCCTGCACCGTTGCGGGCCGAAGAGATAGCGAAGCGCTCCGTCCGGGAACCCCGTAATTCGAGACATTGTTCGGACAATTTGATGATCAATTCCATGGAGGAAGTGTCCGGGGGTTGGGGAAAAGATGCAACGGACTTTGCCACAGTTCTTGCGATAGCCGCAGAACGCACAAGGCCGCCCTGCGGCGGCCTTGTTGGTGTCTGGAGCGGGTGAAGAGAATCGAACTCTCGTATGCAGCTTGGGAAGCTGCCGTTCTACCATTGAACTACACCCGCGTCAGGAAACGGCAATATAGACAAAACCCTGCACCTTGGCCAGCCCCGCAGCCTCCTCATCCGGTTCTTTATTTACCTGCCGGCGCTTCAGGGTACACTGCCGTGACCGATTCAATAAGGAGATCGCCATGCCGGTGGCATTTGTCAGTGGAGCCCGGGGTTTTCTGGGTGGCCATATCGTGGATCAGCTGCTGGACAGGGGCTGGGATGTGACCGCCGTGATCCGCCCGCGCAGTGATGCAACGGCCCTGCAGGCCAAAGATGTCACGGTGGTACAGGCACCACTGGACAACGCCACCGAGCTGGCACTGGTGATGCCTCCGGCCCCGGATGCAGTGTTCCATGTGGCCGGCAATACCAGCATGTGGCGCCGCGGCAACGCCCAGCAATACAAGGACAATGTGCTCGGCACCCGCGCCATGATCAGTGCCGCACAGAAGAATGTGGCCGGGCGCTTTATCCATACCTCCTCCATTTCCGCCTGGGGCATTCAGGATGAGCCGATCAACGAACTCACCCCCTCCAACGCCGCCAACGACTGGATCAGCTATAACCGCACCAAGTACCTGGCCGAGCAGGAAGTGGAGAACGGTATCCGCCAGGGACTGGATGCGGTAATTCTCAATCCCTGCGGCATCATCGGTGCCGGCGATACCCATAACTGGTCCCAGATGATCAAGCTGATCAACGATGGCAAGTTACCGGGGGTACCCCCCGGTGGAGGGAATTTCTGTGCTGTGGAGGAAGTGGCCCGTGCCCATATCAGCGCCTTCGAGAAAGGCGTCTGCGGCGAGCGCTACATACTCGCCGGTATCGAAGCCAGCTTTCTGGAACTGGTGCAAACCATCGCCAGGCAGCTTGGTCGCAAGGTACCGACAAAGACAGTGCCCCCCTTCGTACTGCGTCTTGCCGGGCAGATCTCACCGATCGGCAGCCTGTTTACCGGCAATGAGCCACGCCTGACACCGGAGAAGGTGGCGCTGATTACCCACCGGGTGCATGCCGACAGCAGCAAGGCGGTGGAGAAACTCGGCTTCAACGACCAGATCCCGCTGGCCACCATGATCGAGAATTGCATTACCTGGATGGCCCGGGAGAACCTGTTGTAGCGACGATGGCGTCAGACGTCCGGTAGCGGACTTCTGACGCTATCAACAAGCAACCGTCACCAGCTTCCTTGCGTCGCTACACTACCGCCCGATAGACCCGGAAGCGATTGGTTTCCGCCGCCACCTGCACATGGGAAAAGGCATCGTCCAGCCACTGCGCGTAAGGCAGCTCGCGGTTGGCCACCAGCCACATCTCACCGCCCTCTTTCAGATGCGACGGCGCCTCCTCAATCAGGCGACGGGTAATGTCGGTGGTGCGCAGACGGCGATCATGAAACGGCGGATTGGTGACAACCATGTTTACCCGACCTGACACCGGCGAGAACAGATCACCGCCACAGACCTGACCCTGAAGACCATTACGTTCCAGGCTGGCCTTGCAGGCTGCCACCGCCGTCGCACTCACATCCATGGCTTGTACCTGCCAGCCCTGTCGCGCCAACAGGATACTCAACACTCCGGCGCCGCAACCCACATCGACCACCTTGCCGGGTCTCGGCAGATTGTGCTCGGCCATGGCGTCGAGTAACAACCGGGATCCTTCATCCAGCCGACCATGGCTGAATACTCCCGGGTAACTCACCGCCTCAAGCTCATCAACGCTTATCACCTCACCCCAGGCCTTCAGTTGCTGGGCAGCCCCCGGCTGCAACATGCCCCGATAGAGTTTGCAATGGCGTGCGCTGTCCACCAGTTCACTATGGTCCACATGAGAATCAAAGTGCTTGAGAGCCCCCTTGATACCGCCCTTGGCGGGCCCCACCAGCCAGATTTCCATGGGTTGCACAATCTGTCCTGCCAGCCCGTTAAGCAGAAAACGCAGTCGATCGCCGGACTTCGGTAACGGCAGGATCAGCAGATCCACCGCCTCGGGAATGGAAGGCAGCGGCGCCCACTGCTGCGCGCCAATGGTGAAGTCATCTGCATGAATATGCATCCGGGCATCCACATCCAGGGACGTGAGCGCCCCGTCATTGGCGTCCACCACCAGCACTTCGCGGCCGCTCATGGCATCGCTTTGGCGCAGTAATAATTGCGTAGTATTTTCCATGCTTTCCCGTGCAATAAAGACCGAAGGGTAACTCAATGGTGCGCAAGTATAACGCAGTCAGGGGCTCGTCAGTGCCATCCGTCGGCTGGCTGTCCCATTCCCGTCACATTCCGGAAAGTTTTACATAATCCACACTCGCCCAAACGGCTCCTGCCGGTAGAATCAGAGAGATAATGATTCATTAGTGGTAACTGACATGGAGGCTCAGATGGTTCGCGCCGCAGTACTGATTGCCTGTAGTTTGATGACGGCCCAGAGTGTCGCCGGGAACAGCAATAGCACTTTCCATCAGGCACTGGATGCCGCCCGCAATGATGACTGGGAAACGTTAACCCGGCTGGAAGCCGAGCTGGATGACAATCACCCGCTGGAAGCCTATCTGGAATTCCATCGCGTGCGAGCCGGTCTGCCGGAACTATCCCCCGAAAAAGTACAGGCTTATGCGGAGCGCTACAGTGACTCCCCCCTGCCCGGTGATATTCGTGATATCGCCATTGTTGCCTACGGCCAGGCAAAACGCTGGGATGCCCTGCTTGAAGTGAGCGAAAAGCCACCCGGTGCTGTCGCGCTGCAGTGCTATTTCTATCAGGCAAAACTGGCCAACGGGGATGACTCCGCCCTGCAGGAAGCCGCCCGCCTGTGGGCCCACGGTAGCTCACGGCCCACTGCCTGCGACCCGCTATTCGAGGCAGCCCGTGAGGCCGGTATCATTGACGCCGAAGCTATCTGGGAACGTCAGCGACTTGCCTTTGAAGCCGGCAACTACAGTTTGATGCGTTATCTCAACCGCTCCCTGGAAGGCAGCAAGTTCGAGACCGCAGGCAACTGGCTGAAAAAAGTCTACCGCTCCCCCGAGGAACTGGATGATCTGCCCCGGCAGCTGAGTGAGGAACATCAGGAAGCCCTGCGTGAAGCAGGCCTGTACCGCTGGATCTACACTGACACCATTGCTGCCAGAAAATGGTTTGAAGAACACGAGACGACAATCACCAAGGAAGAAGCCCGGCAGTCTCTTGGTCGCCGTCTTGCCTGGTATTCCACCATCCGCGGTATCGAGGAAAATCGCGAATGGCTGGACAGCTGGCTGGAGAGCCACAGCGATCTGGAACTATTGAGCCAGCGCGCCCGCCGGGCTGTGATTGAACAAAACTGGCAAGCGGCCGCTCACTGGATTGCCAAGCTGCCGGAGCAGGAACAATCCGATTCTCGCTGGCAGTATTGGCAGGCACGCGCACTGGAAGCCACCGGTAAAGAAGACACCGCCAGGGAGCTGCTTCAGCAAGCCGCCCAGGGAAGAAACTTCTTTGCCTTCCTGGCCGCCGACCGCCTTGGCGAACCCTATCGCTTTTCTGACGAGCCCTATTCCGCACCGGCAGCGTTTGAAGCCCCCGCGGCTGTGGCACGGGTGAAACTGCTGCAGGAAATGGAAGAAGACAGTGCTGCACACCGTGAATGGTTGTGGTTGCTCTGGCACAGTGATGAGGATCAACAACGGGCCCTGGCCGACTATGCGCTGAAACAGCAGTGGTACAGTCTGGCGGTAGAGGCGTCGATTCAGTCCAAGTCCTGGAATACCCTGGCGTGGCGCTTTCCGCCCGCATACCGCTCCCAGTTCGAGAAGGAAGGGCTGGAAAATGAACTGGATCCCTGGCTGGCCATGGCCGTCTCACGTCGAGAGAGCGCCTTCAACCCACGCGCCCGGTCCGGGGTGGGAGCCAGTGGCCTGATGCAGCTGATGCCCGCTACCGCCCGCAATGTGGCGCGCGCCGCCGATCAGCAGCGGCCCACCCAGGCCATGCTGTTCGACCAGAACGTGAACATCGGTCTCGGCACCCGTTACCTTGCGGAATTACTGGAACAGTTCAACGGTAACCGCCTGCTGGCACTGGCAGCCTACAATGCCGGACCACACAGGATCGATAACTGGCTGGCAGAAGAAGAGGATAAGGGGGTACCGGCCGACGTGTGGGTGGAGTCGATTCCCTTCCGGGAAACCCGCGACTACGTACAGGCAGTCCTGACCTACCGTGTACTGTTTATCGGCCTGCACGATGACCAGCCCCGTACCGCCCAGCTGATCAATGACAAGGAAAGCGGCAGCCTCTACTCGCTGTCCATGCTGGAGTAAGAAACCAGTACCGAGTTTCGAGTTTCGAGTTTCGAGTTTCGAAGAGCAGAACAGGGTTTACGCTTTTCGCAACTCGTGACTCAAAACTCGCTACTGTTCTACCTTAATCCAGCTGGCGGATGTGATAGTCGAGGCGACCGCGGGCATCGCGGGTGTTCAGTTCCGGTATCTCTGCCAGTTGCCGGCGTAGCCTGACGCTGCGTGTCGGAGTACGACTGAAGGCGATGATCGCGTTGTGGCAATCGCTGCAGGAAAGACGAAAACGACTGGCAAACCCCGCCATCGCCTCTTCTCCGGACAAGGCACTGTCCCGATATTCAGCCCAGTCTCCGAAATTCATCACCAGCACGCCCTCTTCTGACAGGTTCGCCGACAGAAGGCGTTGCCATTCCAGGGCAGCGGGCACGGCTCGGGTCACCTGCTCGTTATTGGGGGCAAACAGGTCTTCGATGATCAGATCGAACGGCGGGCCCTGATACTCCGAAATCCATTGGCAGGCATCGGCAAGATGGGTCTCCACTCCCATGGCAGCCACCCCGAAGACATCCCTGGCCACCTCCAGGTGAGGCGCATCCAGCTCCACGGCAATCAGGGTTTCGGGATTCAGCAGGGTGCGGATGGGTGGAATCAGTGAGCCGCCGCCCAGCCCCAGCACCAGTACCCGCCGGTAACGTTGTGGAGCATGCAGTAGCGCCGGCAACCACAACAAATCCCAGACACTGCCGGTGAGCAGACGCTTGGGGTGAAATTCGGAATGCTGCACTCCGTTGGCGTACAGCTCCAGCTTCTTCCCCTTGCGGTGGACTTCATAGCGCACACCATTGTGGTCTGCGCTCCACACGACAGTCATATTATTTACCCAGCGTCAGGGTCAGGCCCGACACCTCACCATCTACCTTTGATTCGTTCAGGTAAACACGGGACTGGGCCACACCCAGTTGCTGCACCAGCACCGCCTTGGCATTTTCAGATCGCAGACGTGCCAGTTCGACCAGCTGTTCGCCGGAAATTGCAGCCGCTTCCCGAGGCACCATCGAATCCCAGGCCGCCCTTGCCAGCAGACGATCCGCTTCCTCATCGTCTTCCGGCAGCGGATCAGTGATCAGGCTCTCCACATCCTGATCAGTCATTTTTTCATAGCGACGTTTGAGCTTGCGGCGTTGCGAGGAAGATTCCAGCGCCACCTCGATGCCCTCCCAGTCCTCACCGTCCATGTCCATACCGATCAGTTGTTCTGCCAGAGCCGTGCGATCGGCAGCACTGGTGGTACCGATCAGACCGATTTGCAAATCGGGCTTTTCACTGAGTACTTTTGCCAGGGCCGACAGGGAACTGCTGGTACCCTGGCCTACCTCTGCACTGCCCGGATCGAACTGGATCTGCTCCAGGTTTTCGCCACCCGCCAGGCCCGCCAGTACCGAGAACGGCGCGGTTGCTGCCTTGACCACAATATTGGTCAGCACCTTGAGAATCATGCCGGTGACACTGAAACTGGGATCATCCAGATCCCCGGACATGGTCACTGGCAAGCGAATCTCCCCACCGGGTGAGCGCAGTACGGACAGGCCCAACTTGATCGGCACCTTCACCGCTTCGTCGCTTTGGACTTTTTCACCGAGATAAAACTGGTCGGCAAGAATGTCGGACTTACTCTCGAGATGGTTGTCCTCGATACTCACTCCGCTTTGTACACCCAGCTGTCCTTTCTCTACCTGATAACCAAGGTAGAGTCCGGTGTACGGGGTCAGGCTGGTCATTTCGTAGTTTTCCAGAGCCACCGTCATGTCCGAGTACAGCGGCTCGGGAGAAATTACCCCTTTGATGCTGAACGGGGCATAACGGTCGATCTGGGCTTTCAGATCCAGATTGGCCCGGCTCCCGGGGCGGGTATTGAGGTTGGTGATCATGCCGGATAGCTGGTAAAGACCAATACGAAAGTTGGGGCTCGATGTCAGGTCCTCATGGCGCACCTGACTGCCGACCAGTCTTACCCGCTTGATAGCCACCTGCCACGGCTTTTCATCCCCGCTACTGGCTGCGCCACCGGCGGAAGAGGACGAGCTGGTACCCGACTCGATTCGGGTGGCGGTATCACGGCCCTGGGAATCGATTTGATGCAACACATCCAGCCCGGTGAGGCCGATCTCCTCAATCTGTACCTGCTGTGTCGCGGTGGAAAGCGTCAACCCTTTCAAGGCGGTGCTGTTGGCTTTCAACAGGGGGCGGCCCTGTTCGAGTACATTCAGCCCCTCAACCGTGGCACTGGCATTGAGCGTCACATCCGGCGCATCACCAGCAACCTGGGCATCCACGTCCAAACCCAGCTTGCCGGAAGCCACCGACAACGGCATGTCACGTTCCAGCCAGGGAGAGAAGGTCGCCAATGGCAAATCACTCAGGCTGGCCTTGCTGGTGATTGACAGCGGCGCCAACTTGCCTTCACCGGAATGCGTCAGCACTCCTTCGCCTGCAAGTTTACCGCTACCCTGCCACTGGAAAGGCGCATCTTCACCCACGACCAGGTTGGTCAACTTGTAGTCGCCCTCGGTCAACATCACGGTACGCGCGGGCGACAACGTGCGGTCGATAAAACGCAGCGTACTGCCATCCACCGCCAGGGTGTCCAGGGTCACTTTCCAGAACGTTTCCGCTTCGACAATCCGCTCTGCGGCCTCCTGGGCCTTCTCCTTGACCTGCTCCTTGAACTGGTCTGCCCGCTCCTCATCCGGCGGCAGGAACAGGGTTGCCAGATCCACACCAGCGTCTTCCAGAACGGCTGTAATTTCCGGCCTGGTCACATTCACTTCCGGCACCAACACGGTCTGCGCCAGGGTGTCCAAAGCAATACCGGAAACATCAATCCCCGGTAGCAGGATGCTGGGGGTGTCTTCGCCAGGCTTCTGCAATGCCACATTACGCAGTCCCACGCGGCCGCCGGTAATCATTAACTTGGCTTCCGGGGCCTTGGTGAAAGCATATTCTGCTTCCAGATCCAGCTCCCCGGAAGGCACAGTAAACCGCACCTGCTCCTGCCCAAGCTTGGCCAGGGACACCAGATCCACCTTTTCTACCTGCAGGCGACCATTGGCGATGAATGGGCTGAATTCGAAATGCCCGGCCCAGTCAAACACCCCGCCGTCCGGCCCTTCCAGGCGGATGGCATAGTCGTTGGACTCACTATCCTTGGCCACCGTGGAAAAATTATTGATATCAAAGGCAATAGGCAGGATCAGTTCATGGGGCGCCTTGCCTGCCGCTTCGGTGAAACGCAGGTCGCCATTGGTCAGCACCAGTTCACCCACCGCAATGCTGGGCAATGCCGCGTCGCCATCGGCGACAGGCGCCGGCTCTTCTTCCGGCTCCGCTTCGGCCCGGGCTTCGATATGCGCCAGGATGTCATCGAAGTTGAATGCTGAGCCCGGGTTACGTCGGGCACGCAGGGTCAGCCCATCCATGGCAATCTGGTCAAAATACCAGCTCCAGCGGAACAGGGATGACAGCTGAAAATTCACATAAAGGGAATCAAACCCGGCCAGCACCTCGGTCTGCTCATCCTTGATGGCAAAACCATTGATGGTGGCACTCAACGCCAACGGATTGATCTTCACCTCATCAATCACCACCTCGCGACCGGTCAGATCCGCCAGGATCTCTCTGGCATTGCTTTGCACCAGCCCCGGAGCAACCAGAAAGCCCAACAGGGCGTACAGCAGATAAAGGCCCCCAACTATCACCAGCGTTTTCAGTTTCCAGCTGGCCTGCTTCCATGTTTGTAACACCGTCACACCCTGATCCTTCTTGCTGATTCAATCCTGACGCCATGGTAGCACCTGCGCGTCACAGTGGCGCCCCAAACCCATTGCGCCATGCAGACAGCCATGGAAAATGACTGCATTCTCATCGGGAGAGCCACCTGGAGACACACTCATGAGCGACAACTACCTGATCAACCTCTACGAAAAAGCCCTTAAGCTGCCCGCTGGCAGAAAGCTGTTCTCCATGATGTTCAGCCGCAAGGCCCCCTACTTCGCCACTATCACCCCAGTGATCACCGAACTGCGACCGAATTTCTGTGAAGTTAAGTTCAAAAAGCGTAAAGGCGTGGAGAATCACATCCAGACCGTACATGTGATTGCCATCTGCAACGCGCTGGAATGTGCCATGGGTGCCATGGCCGAATCCTCCATTCCCAAACACCTACGGTGGATTCCCAAGGGCATGAATGTGAATTACACCGCCAAAGCCTCCAGCGACATTACCGCGATTGCAGAAGTGAATCCGGAGGACTGGAAGCCCGGGGATTTGCCGGTAACCGTCAAGGCGATGCGTGATGACGGCACTGTGGTGGTCGAAGGCACCATCAACTTGTGGGTCAGTGAGAAACCGAAAAAATAAGGATTCACTCGGGATGTCGGGAGCATTAAGTGCTGAAGGGCTGGTGCTCCCGCAAGCCCTGGCCCAAACAACCCGGGCCATGAGTCTCAGGAAATGAAACGCCCCACCTGTTCCGCCGCTTCGGCGATCAGCTCTGCCTGAGTACAGCCACTACGCTTGAGTGGCTTGAAGTCATGGTCTCCCCCTTCCAGCCAGTGCAGCTGAATCGTTGCAGGCAAACCATAGCGGGCCACTTCATCCGGCTTGCCAAACGGATCCCGGGTACCCTGACAAATCAGCATGGGCACCTTCAGCATTCCAAAGTGTTCGGTGCGGATTTTCTCCGGCTTCCCCGGGGGATGAAACGGATAGCCCAGCGCAATCACCCCCTGCACAGAACCCGCTCGTTCGGCGGATTCTGCGGCCAGCATGGAAGCCATCCGCCCCCCCATGGACTTGCCTGCCAACCAGATTGGCAGCCCCAAAGCCTCTGCCTGAAGAATGACTTGCTCAAAATGAGCCAGTAACTTCGGGGCCCGGTCCGGAGGAAACTTGCGTTGCTCCTCCCGGCGGCGGTTCATGTAAGGAAATTCGAAACGCGCCACAGTAACGCCTTGACCCGCAATCGCCTCCGCCATGGCATGCATGAAATCGCTGTCCATGGGGGCACCGGCGCCGTGTGCCAGCAGCACCAGTGCTCTGGGCTCTTTCGCCCGATTTAACAACAGCTCCGGCAGATGCTCATCGGTGCTCATCACAGCGCCGCCTCCAATGCCTTGAGTTGCGCTCCCAGCGCCTCTGAAAATTCCACGCTGAACACATCCAGGGGCGGCGCATCGATTACCGCCGCTACGACCGGTGCAGGATGACTCATGACCCAGCAGCCAATAATGCTTTGCTGCAGCTGAAGCAGATATCGCACTACACTCTTCTCAGGCAGGGCGTAATGCTGTTGCAGCCGCTGGCTCAACATGGAGAAGTGCCGGAACAATTCCTCCTTGAACGCTCGGGCCTGCTCCACATCAAGATTCTGTTCAAGCACGGAGTGCAAAATCGCCGTGAGCCGGCAAAACAGCTGACGTCGACTCAAAATCTCCGTCATCTGTTCCCACAGGGGCTTTTCTTCCAGCAACTCTTCTCTGGAAAGTCGTTCCAGTTCACTAAGGTAAAGCGCCAGAAACAGCGCTTCCTTGGAAGGAAAGTATCGATACAAGGCGGCTTTGCTGACCCCTGCCTGCCGGCCGATATCCGCTAGTGCAATCGCCTGAAAGGGCTCTTTCTCGAGCGCTTGCGCGGCAGCCTGCAGAATCTGCGCCCGTCGCTCCGCTTTTTGCTCCGGTGAACGGGCGCGCTGGAAACAACAGGTCATTTCTGCAACCAACCCGCCAGCCGGCGCGTGACCAGACGCGGGGAAAACTTGCCCATCCAGATCATCAGCAGGTTCTTCAACCCCGGGATCACGATGGCACGACGTCGGGCATCCAGCGCCTTGCGCACCACCGCTTCTGCCGACATGGTACCGGCCTTGAATAACACCGTGTCGGTCATGTTGGCCTCACTGGCGAATTCAGAATCCGTGGCGCCGGGGCAAAGGGCACTGACCGCGACCCCATCCGCTTTCACTTCTTCATGCAGGGCTTCGGAGAAGGACAGAACAAACGCCTTGCTGGCATAGTACACCGCCATATTCGGCCCCGCCTGGAAGGCCGCCGTGGAAGCGACATTGATGATAAAACTGTTGGGTACTGATTTCAGCCCGGGGAGCAGACGCCAGGTAAGATCCACCAGAGAGGCGACATTAACCTGGATCATGTCCAGCTGGCGCTGCAGCGGCAGACCTTGAACAGAACCGCGGTCACCGAATCCGGCATTGTTAATCAGCCCTGTCACCTGCACCTTTCTGGCTTCCAGTTCCGCCACCAACTGTTCCGCCGCATTGGCTTTCGCAAGGTCAGAGGCGATACACTCCACCTGGATGTTGTGGCGGCCCTTCAGTTCGCTGGCCAGGGTTTCCAGCCGGTCCAGCCGTCGCGCCACCAGCACCAGGTGGTGTCCTGCCACGGCAAGCTGCCGGGCAAACTCTTCACCGATACCCGCACTGGCACCGGTGACCAGAACCGCACGCAATGACGCTTCCATTTCTCTCTCCCAGTAAATAAACAACACATAAGTGACCAAGGGTCACTAAACTAGCAGAGAGAAAAGCGGGAAACCATACTACTGACGGCTGATTCAACCGCCTGAACCAGCGAATGACATCACTCCAGGTCAGGCCTCCCACAGGGCCAGCTGGCCATGGGGCCCCGGGGGACTAAAGCCACTGGTATCCAGCGACAAAGATTCCTCGCTGGACAAACCTGAAGCCCGGCAGGCGTTGTCGAAACGCTGCCGCAGCAGATGCGACCAGGCACCTTGCCCGCTTTGCCGGTGGTGCCAGCGGCTGTCATAAATGGCACCGCCATGCAGATCCCTCATCACCGACATCACTTTCTCAGCCCGGTCCGGATAATGCTCATCCAGCCATTCCTGCCACAGCGGCCCCACCTCATGGGGCAGTCTCAGCACCACATAGCCGGCATGCTCCGCCCCTGCCTGTGCCACCTGGGCCACAATCTCTTCCAGCTCATGATCATTGATAAAGGGAATCACTGGCGCCACCAGCACCGACACCGGCACCCCGGCTCGACTGAGCTCACGGATTGCACGCAGTCGCTCCTTGCCTCCACTGGCACGTGGCTCGAGCTGCCCCTTGAGCCGGTTATCCAGAGTTGTGACCGATACAGTCACCGATGCTCGCCCTGCCCGAGCCATGGGCGCTATCAGATCGAGATCACGCAGCACCAGGGTACTCTTGGTAATCAGGCTGAACGGGTGCTGACAATCCGCCATCACCTGCAGTAATTCACGGGTCAAGCGCCGCTCACGTTCGGCCGGCTGGTAAGGGTCGGTGGCGGTGCCCAGCACTATCGGCTGACAGCGATAACCCGGCTTGCGCAGACTGTCGCGTAACACCTCTGCGGCGTTGTCCTTGCAGAAGATTTCGGATTCAAAATCCTGCCCCGGGGACAGATCCACATAGGCATGATTGGGGCGGGCGTAACAGTAGATACAACCATGCTCACAGCCCCGGTAGGGGTTGATGCTCTGCGCAAAGGGCAAGTCCGGGCTGCGATTAGTGACGATAATGCTTTTTGCCCGTTCGCGATGATAACGGGTGGGACGATTCACCGGCGCATCATCCATGTCGCTGTGCGACACGGCAAAACGGCCCGGCATCTGGCTAAGCGTTCCCCGATTGACGGCAGGCATACCGACTCCTGTTGATATACTGTCTTTTTGTACAGTATATCAACAGGGGACCGGACTCAATGGTTTTCAGCGTTGCAAGGTGAACCATGAGACGGTTCATTTGAGACTTGTATGGCCCGAAAATGCCTGCAGCGGCTTCGTAGCCCCCCGTTGTCCCGCGAACCTTTCCGTCTGTATTAATCCATTCGGGCTGGTAACCTGCCCAGCTACAGGAACCGCAACTTGCGCAGCTCACGTACACCCACCGCCAGCGTCATGAAATCGTGGTGGCTGTCGGCCTGCAGGCTGTGCAGGCGGCGGATACTGAACTGGATCTTGGCGGCTGACTTTTCCATCCAGGCGTCGAAGCGCTGCTCCGCGGACTCTCCTTCCTGCTCCAGCACCCGTGCCGCCACCTGGCGATGCAGACGGTAGCAGTCTTCACGGAGGTTGGCCCGTGCAAGCGCCTGCCATTTTCCGTTCACATTGAGATCCACAATGGTCGACAACAGCCAGAGAAGATTGAGCCGGTCTCCCACAGTGAAATAGACCTCGGCAGCCAGCTGCAAGGGGACCTGGGCCTGGGACGCCAACTCGGCGATATCCGGGCCGCTACCCAACACCATGGTGTTGGCCAGCACCCGGGCTTCTTTCTCCGGCACCCCGTCTTCGCCCATGCCCGTCACCGCCTGCTGCCAGTCTTCACGGTAACCACCGGGCAGAATGTCCGGCAGCATTTGCTCCAGGTCCATGATCGATTCCTGAAAACGCCCCATGGCTTCCGCCACCGGCCGCCGCCCCCACTTGTAGAACAGCAGCCAGGTTGTCATGTGCTTGAGCAAGCCAATAACGCGGCCATAGACACGCAGCTGGACCTGGCTGTCGACGATGCCATCCAACTGATCCACCGCTCGCCAGTACACATCCGCATTGAACACGGCGTGCGCCATGGCATAGGCCTTCACCAGCCGGTGCAGGGACAGGCCATGCTCATCGGCAAAGCGATGTACGAAGGCGAACCCCATGCGGTTGACCACCGCATTGGCCAGCACGGTAGCAATCAGTTCACGGCGCAAGCCGTGATTGAGCAGCGCCTCGCGATAATGTTCCACCAGCAGCGGCGGAAAGTAGCTCAACACGTCCCGGTCGAAGAACGGATCATCTGGCACATTGGAGGCCAGCAAGGCATCAAACAACGCGTTCTTGGTATAGGACAACAGCACAGAAAGCTCTGGCCGGGTCAGCCCCTTGCCGCGGGAGCGGCGCTCAGTGAGGCTTTCATCATCAGGCAGAAATTCCACGGTGCGGGTGAGTATTCCCTGGCGCTCAAGCATGCGCAGATGACTGGCATGCTCTTCCAGCCGGCTCGCCGCATCGTATTCCAGCAGGCTCAGCGCCAGGCTCTGCACATAGTTATCCCGCAGCACCGCTTGAGCCACATCATCGGTCATGGCTTCAAGCATCGGGTCGCGCTGCGGATGGGTGAGCGTTCCTGCCTTGAGCATCTGGTTGAGCGGGATCTTGATGTTCACTTCCCGGTCAGAACTGTGCACCCCACCGGAATTGTCGATGGCGTCGGTGTTGATGCGTCCACCATGGAGGGCAAACTCCACCCGCCCAAGCTGGGTCAGGCCCAGGTTGCCCCCCTCGCCTACCACCTTGCAGCGCAGCTCCCGTCCATTGATACGAATGGCATCATTGGCGCGGTCCCCCACCTGGGCATGACTCTCATGACTGCCCTTCACGTAGGTCCCGATGCCACCGTTCCACAGCAGCTCCACCGGGGCCCGGAGGATGGCCTGAATCAATTCAGCCGGTGTCAGGCTGTCATGTTCGATACCCAGCGCCTCACAGGCCTGAGGGCTTAGACGGATATGCTTGGCGGATCGGGAGTAGATTTCTGCCCCCTCGGAAAGAAATTCGCGATCGAAGTCATCCCAGGTAGCCCCGCGGGTGGTGAACAGCCGCTGGCGTTCCTTGTAGGTCAGCTCCGGATCCGGGTCCGGATCGATAAAGATGTGCATGTGGTTGAAGGCCGCCACCAGGCGGATCTGCGGTGACAGCAACATGCCATTGCCGAACACATCGCCCCCCATGTCACCGATACCGGCCACCGTGAAGGGCTGTTGCTGGATATCCTTGCCCATCTCCCGGAAGTGTCGTTTCACACTTTCCCAGGCCCCGCGGGCGGTGATGCCCATTTTCTTGTGGTCATAGCCCACGCTGCCCCCGGACGCGAAGGCATCGCCCAGCCAGAAGCCGTATTCATCCGCCAGCCCGTTGGCGATATCGGAAAACGTGGCCGTGCCCTTGTCCGCCGCCACTACCAGATAGGGATCATCGCTGTCATGACGGACCACTGACGCGGGGGCAACCACGGCATCACCTTCGCGGTTATCCGTGATGTCGAGGAGGCCGCGAATGAATTGCTGGTAGCAAGCCACGCCTTGCTGCTGCCACTCTTCCCGGTGCGCCGGGTTGCCCTGTTTCACCACAAAGCCGCCCTTGGCCCCCACCGGTACGATGATGGCGTTCTTGACCATTTGCGCCTTCACCAACCCCAGCACTTCGGTGCGGAAATCTTCGCGCCGGTCAGACCAGCGCAAGCCGCCGCGGGCCACCGGGCCGCCGCGCAGATGAATACCTTCCATTTGCGGGGAATAGACAAAGGTTTCGTACATCGGCAATGGTGGCGGCAATTCCGCCACCCGGGTCGGGTCCAGCTTCAGGCTCACGTAGGTTTTTTCCTTACCCTCCGCATCACGCTGATAAAAGTTGGTTCTCAGCCCGGCTCGCACCACACTGAGGAAAGCACGTAACACACGATCACCATCCAGTGACGCCACCTGATCCAACTCGTGGTCCAGTGCCTGAGCCAAAGCGACACCGTCACTTTGCCGGCGCGTATCATCCACGGAAGGATCAAAGCGATTCTCGAACAACTGCACCAGCAACCGGGCGATCACCGCATGGTCCGCCAGCAGCTGCTCCATATAGCTCTGCGAAAACGGCAGCCCGGTTTGCACCAGGTAACGTGTCAGGGTGCGCAGGCAGACAATCTGCCGGGCATTGAGCCCGGCCAGCAGCACCAGACGGTGCAGACCATCATTCTCGGTGCGCCCCTGCCAGCAGGCCAGAAAAGCATCTTCAAAGAAGCGTTTCTGCTGCACCGGCCCCAGGGCACAGTCGCCCCCTACACGGACGGAAAACGATTGCACCCACTGATCCTGGCCATCGCGCAGACACAGCCGTGTGGGCTCCTGGCTCACCACCCTTAAACCAAAGTTTTCCAGCAACGGCAGAATTTCAGATAACCCCAGCGGCTTACCGAGACTGAACAAGCGCAGACAGGTAGGACAGGCCGCCGTATCCTCCTCAGTGACCGACAAGCTGGGCAGCACAGGTTGATGCGGGGACAACTGGGCCAGGTAATGGATGTCGGCAGCAGCGGCCAGCGGCGTGCTGTTATCCTGGTACCCCACCGGGAAAGCATCGCCATAACGCATGGCCAGCGCAGCGCCCTCCTCGCCCTCCTCTCGCAGGATCGCCCGTAGCTGATCAGACCAGGAACGGGTGACGGCCAGCAGACGTTCCTCCACCTGGCCTTCTGTCATGCCGAGCTGGGTGCCCTGGGGAATACGGATGATGCAATGAATCCGGGCCAGTCCCTCGCGCAGAAAGTCGACAGTACGTTCCACCGACAGGCCGTTGCACAGGCGCATTAATTCATCGGTAACCCGGTCTCGCAGCTCGCGGGAAAACTGCTCACGGCTCAGGTACACCATGCAGGAATAGAAGCGTCCATAACGATCCCGACGCAGGAACAGTCGCAGATGATCACGATCACGCAGGGCGCGGATGCCCATGCACATATGGAACAGTTCGTCTTCGCTGCACTGGAACAATTCATCACGGGGCAGCTGATAGATGATGTCTCGCAGATGTTTGCCGGAGTGGGAACGCTCCGGCAACCGGGAACGCTCCAGCACATGATTCACCTTCAGCCGGATCAGCGGAATATCACGGGGCCGATTGATGTAGGCGTCCAGGGAAAACAGACCGATGTAACGATCCGTGCCCTCCACGCTGCCATCCGCCGCCAGGCGCTTGATGGAAATCACATCCATGTAATGGGGATGATGAATGGAAGAGCGCATGTTGGCCTTGGTCACCACCACCAGCCGGCCATGAGCAATGTGCTTGGCCATTTCTTCATGAGGGGCAATGAACTGGTCGGCATCCGCATGACGACTGCCCTCCCGTGCCAACCCGAGTCCGGCCGCATTATCCAGCTGCAGTTGGGTTACCTCAGCCACCGTGTGGACATGGGAACGGGCGTAGCCCAGAAAGGTAAAGTGCTCTTCCAGTAACCAGTCGATAAAGGCCCGGGCTTCAGCCAGTTCCTCCTGATCCCGGTCAGGATAATCCCGGGACAGGTTTTGCTGGGTGGCATGAAGGTTGTCTAGCATGCCATGGAAGTCACTGACCACAACACGCAGTTCTCCCAGCACCAGCTCCAGCTGTTCACGGAGCTGCTGATAATCCTGTTCACTGGCCAGCGGCTCAAACTCCATATAGATGAGTGACTCTGCTGGATGCTCTCCATCTCCCACGCCATCGATATGGGAAATCTGACCCTGATCGTTGCGGCGAATACGAAGTACCGGATGAATGGTCCAGTCGATAGCGGTGCCCGCATCACGCACGGCCATGGAAACCGAGTCCACCAGAAAAGGAATATCCGTGGTGACCGTACGCAGGCTGGCCAGCTCACCGCTACGTGCGGGAGGGCAGACCTCGATCAGCAATTCCTGATCACGCTGAGCGGCAAAGCGCCAGTGATCCCGGGCCAGCCGGAAGAGATGTTCGGGGGTGCGGGCATTCAGGGCGGCGTGGCTTGCCATTTCAAAATAGCCCGCCAGAAAACTGCGAAACAGTGGCTGCTCCTCAGTATCGATCTGCTCGGCCAGCATGCGTTCAAGCTGAGCCAGCATTAGCGTCTGGCGTTGGGCGATGTCGTCCTGCATCCTTTTCTCCGGCGTCAGTGCCCATCCTGCCGAATGACCTGTCGGCAGGTCCGGGAGGAGCCTGCAATGGCTCCATAAAACTCACTGTATACCGTAGCCATGCGCCAGTACCACCCTGCGCATTTTGCACACAGCATTACTGGTCGATTTGCAGGAACGAGAGTGGTTTGAGAACGCGAAACACGGGGAAGAGCAGGTACCGGGGCGACTGAAAAAAAACACCAGCAACCCCGGTAATGAAGGCGCAAGTCAGGCGGAGGATTGACTCCCGCAAGCCCGGGCACCGGCGGGCATCACCGCTACTGAACCTGTTCGGGTTGCACCAGCACCCAGGGCATCACCACCACACTCCACAGGGTCTGGTCAGCCTCATACCACTGCCCAGCCTGCTCATCGGCCACCTTGTCCACCTGGCCCTTTTCACGCCACAGGGAAATCTGCGCGGCATTGTCTTCGGAAAAGGCCAGCGCCACCTCCACCAGATCCAGGCCCGGGGCCACATAGATGGTCTGCCCCCGCGCAAAGAAGGGCTGCAGTTCTGCCCAGCTGGCCTTGGCAGTTTCCTGGTTGAGCTTGGCTTTGAGGACGTCGCGATCTTCGCTGTGTTCAGACATGGTGTGCTCCGGTTTGAATCCGGCGCATTATCGCGACTAAGGCCCGAAGAGGCAAAGATGAGGATGAGAAGGGGGCGTATGTTGCGTGTTGAGTGTTGCGTCAAGCCTGCTGCGATCGAGGAGCCCCCAAAAAGAAACGCCCGCCAGTTTGGGGTCTGGCGGGCGGGCTGTACCGGGCCGAAATCGAACATCCGTGTTCCATTGCGTCCTTGCGAGATCTACTTTAGGGAATTCCCTCCCCTGCCATAAGAAGCCATTCGCCCCAGAACGTGTAGGACATTCGCTATAGTTGAGCGACGCCCTCGCCTACTCTGCAAGTCTATGACTACCAGTGAATCTCCCGGCTGGCCCCTTCCACCGGGCGCTGACGCCGGTCGTAGAGGGCAAAACGGGCTCCCTTTTCATCGAAGCTGACCATGGAAAAGGCGTTATCACTGAACACTTCCCCCGGCACACTCACCTGGCCCAGCGGTTTGCCCCAGCCGCCATACAACAACCCGGGCACCCGGAGCATGGGCCGATACCAGCGAAACGCCATCAGGGCGGTGGGCCAGAACAGGCCGGAACAGGTCCAGCTGTGCACCTGCTTGCCCCCATTGAGCGTCAGGCGGGCATAGAGGGAGGCGTGCACGTCACCACTGAGCACCACCAGTTTCTCGCACTGGCTGTCTGCCATGGCCTGCAGCAGGCGCTGGCGCTGATGACGAAAGCCTTCCCAGGCATCCCGGCCACGGAATGGACGACGCTGCTCAGGAAACAGCACCACCGAGCTGACCAGCACCTTGATTCGCCCGGGTTCATGTTTCAGCCACTGGATGAAAGCTGCCTCCTGGGCGTCACTGATCATTTTTCGCTGCCATGGCCAGCGGCTGAGTACCCGCTCAGTACGCACATCCATGACAAAGAAATCGGCAGGACCGCGAGAGAAGGTGTACCAGAACCGGTCCGGATCCCGGTCCAGCCAGGTCCCGGCCTGATTCAGCGGCGCCGCCGGAGAATGCGAAGCCTGATAGATCTGGTAAGCCTTGATCGCCGCCGGGTACTTGCTGGTCCAGCGGGCAGCATCCGCCCGGGCTGGCCAGTTATTCTCGATTTCGTGGTCATCCAGAATCATGTAGCTGCTGTTGTCACGGAGCAGACTGGCAAGATGAGGCTGGGAAAAGCTCTCCCGGTAGAGGCTGAAAAAATCTTCCCGACTTTCCGCCGCGCCCAGGCTGTGCATGGAGTCTGCATAGACCTGATCCCCGCCAAACAGCACAAAATCCGGCTTGCCTGTGGCCGATAGTGCACTCATTTCGGCAAAGATCTTGTCCGCACGGTCATCCTGAATCTTTCCATCCAGGCCAACAAAGCGGTAACAACAGGAACCAAACAGGAAGCGGGTTTGCTGTGCCAGCGGTTGGTTAGTGGAAAAACGCCCCTCTTCAATCTGCTGCCAGTCCAGCGCCACATCAGCCTCATCGCTGATCCAGCCCGCCTGATAACGGTAACCGCAGCCGGGCTGCAGATCGTTAAGAATCACTACCCCACTGCCATCAAAATTGCCGTTGATACGAAACGTGCGTGGCGCAGACCACTGCGCCTCCCCATCGCGCTTCCAGCGCACTCTTCCCCACTGGTATTTCTGCCCTGCGCTGAGCAAATTTTCCGGCACAGCGCCAAACAAACGGACATGGGTTGTCCCGGCTTCGCCCACAATCGGCCCCACCGTAAAGCGGTTTACCCTTCGAGACATCCTTCCCCCTAATTGAGCCCCCGGTCCCACACTGCTAGCATTCCAGCAAGGGGATCATTCAATAACACCCGAAGGCGCCCCACCTTTATCAGGAAGCCAACTGTGTCCAAGGACGTGCGATTCGGTTTTGTTCTGCTTGTAGCGTTTTGTCTGCAGTTTCTGGTGCCCGTTGGCCATGCCCACACCAGCGACACGCAGATTATTGGCGAACAGCAGCAGATTCTCCAACTTCGGGAAGGAATAAAGTACTTCTGCACACCCGCCGACCAGACCCCGGACATCAACGCGGTCAGGAAAATGCCACTGGATGACTGGAACAGTGCCCCGGAAGGCACGCCCAATCTGGGCTTTACCGGGGAGCGCTGCTGGTTTCATGTCACCGTACGCAATCTCAACCCGCTTTTCAGTGAATGGTTCCTCGCCATTGACTACGCCATGCTCGGTACCCTGGATGTGTTCCAGATGGATGCCGGCGGCAATATCGCCAGCCACTATCAAGCGGGTATGGACCGTGATTTCAGCGTGCGCAGCGGAGAGTATCCGGTACCGTCATTTCCGGTAAATCTGGCTACCGGCATCGATAACGATTTCTATATCTGTGTTAGCTCGGTGCACAGTATCCAGCTCCCTCTCGCCCTGAAGACCCGAGACGAGTTCCAGTCGGATTTCTTTACCCACACCCTGGTACAAGGCCTGTTTTTTGGCGGCATGCTGGTGATGATTCTTTATAACCTGTCACTGTTCTTTACGGTGCGGGAAAAGGTCTACCTGCTGTATGTATGCTGGTCCGTCGCCATCACCCTCTATCTGGCCATCCACCAGGGCTATGCCCATCACTATTTCTGGCCACACTCTCCACTGATCAGTAGCCATATCCTGCACTTCCTGCTGCCTTTGCTGGTCGTGCTGCCATCGCTGTTTACACTGAATTTCCTGTCACTGCGGGAGAAAGCCCCGCGGCTGGCCCTGTGGATGAAAGGGCTGGTGGTCACCGGCAGCATCCTGTTCCTGGCCGCCCCCTTTACCAGCCGGGAATTTCTCATCCCGGTTTCCGTGGTGGCCATTCTGGTGATGGATTTCAGTATTCTGCTGGTAGGCCTGATCCGCTCCCGGCCCGGAGATCCCGATGCCCGCATCTTCACCGTGGCGTGGGTGTGTTTCATCATCGGCGCGGCCTCCATGGCTCTGAACAAATACGGTATCGTGCCGCGCAATGGTGTTACCGAAAACTTGCTGCAAGTCGGCGTCTTTGTGGAGGTGGTATTGCTGTCGCTGGCACTGGCGCGGCGGATCAATCGCCTCAAGGAAGCACACTCCGACTCCATCCGTGATCGTGCCATTGCGGAAATGGAGGCGTTCAAGGCCGGCGCCCGTAATCATGCCAAGAGCGAATTTCTGGCCACCATGAGCCATGAAATTCGCACCCCGATGAATGGTGTCATGGGCATGACCGATCTGTTGCGTCGTACTCCCCTGACCCAACAGCAAGCGCAGTACGTCAGCACCATTTACCAGTCCACCCAGTCGCTGCTGACAGTGATCAACGACATTCTCGATTATTCCCGGATTGAGTCCGGCAAACTGGAGCTGGATATCCAGGACACCGCGCTGGAAAGCATCGTTGATGACTGTGTGCGACTGTTTGCCCTGCGCTCCAGCGAAAAACAGGTACCGCTGTACATTCATATCGACAGCCGGGTGCCGGACATCATTCGTACCGACCCGATCCGCCTCAAGCAGATTCTCACCAACCTGCTCAGCAATGCCTTCAAGTTTACCGAGCGCGGCAGCGTGTCGTTACATGTCACCCTCAAGCAGCCGGTGAACAGCAACAATCAGTGCGTCCTGATGATAGAGGTAGTGGATACCGGTACCGGACTGGATGAAAGTCAGCAGGCCACCCTGTTCAACGCTGTCAGTGAGGTACGCCACAAGGGTGACCGCAAGGGCGCCGGTCTGGGACTGGTCATCTGCAAACGACTCAGTGATCTGCTCGGTGGAGACATCGGGGTCAGCAGTTCGCTCGGCCGTGGCGCCACCTTCTGGCTGTCGCTACCGGTAAAAGTGGCCAAAAGCAGTCCCAAGCCGGTACTCAAGGATCGTACCGCGGTGGTCATTTCCGGCACCCCGGCCCAGCTGCTCAGTCTGTCACAGCTGCTCAGTCGCTGGGGCGCCAAGACCCGTGAATACCGCGATGCGGAATCTGCGCTCGATCCTGCCATTGCCGAACAGCCGGTAGATTTCGTGATTGCCGAGCATAACGTGATGGCCTCAAGTACCCTTGTCGAACGACTCCGCGAACGGTTCCAGAACCCAACCCTGGTGCTGCTGCACCCTACTGGCACACCACTCAGCGACCAGCTCCCGGAAGACCTGCTGCTGATCGAGACCCCGCTGTCCTGCCAGTCACTGAAACGCAGCCTGGTCACCGGCAAGGATGAATCTGCCTACGACAACGCACTGGCCGAGCAGACCGTTATTCTCGACAGTGCCAGTCGTCTGAATGTAATCGTGGCGGAAGACAACGCCGTCAACCAGCTGGTGATCGAAAGCATCCTCAAGTCCCTCGGGGTGCAGCCCACGCTCGTCACCAACGGCAAGGAAGCACTGGAACTGATCACGGAGCAGCCCACCTACTGGGATATCTGCTTTATGGATTGCGAAATGCCGGTGATGGACGGCTACCAGGCCACCACCGCCATCCGCGAGATGGAAGGCGGGCAGACCAGCCAGCCCCATTGCTGGATTATCGGGCTGTCAGCCCATGCCACCGGGGATTACGTGCAGAAAGCCCGCGATGCGGGCATGGATGACTACCTGAGCAAACCGGTATCCCAGCAGCAGGTCAGTGAAGCGATCAAGCGGGCTCAGCTTTCCAGACCCAGCGATGCTTCTGCCTGAGACAGCAGGCGGGAGCAGACCTGGATCAGCTCACGGATGCGCACTGGTTTGCCCAGGAATTCATCACATCCGGCATCCAGACAACGCTGGCGATCCATTGCCAGCACATTGGCAGTCAGCGCGAGTACCGGCCCGGTAAAGCCCCGGTCACGCAACTCGGCCACCGCCTGGTAGCCATCCATTTCCGGCATCTGCATATCCAGCACAATCAGGTCGAAATCCGGATTGTCCGCATACTCACGACAGGCTTCCCTGCCGTTCTCTGCCTCGATCACAGTCAGACCAGCATTCTCCAGCACCTTCTGCACAAACAGGCGATTCACCTGATTGTCCTCTGCCAGCAGCACCCGTCCGGCCAGGGGGCCCTCGAGTACAGTCACGCCGGGCTGGGAGTCATGGCGGCTGGGCATGGCGCTGGCGACCACCAGCGGCAACACCAGTTCGAAACAGCTGCCCCGGCCTTCACGGCTGGAAACCGTGATATCGCCACCATGGGCACGTGCCAGCTCTCGGGCAATACTCAGACCCAGCCCGGTGCCCGCGTAGCGGCGTGAATGGGAGGCATCGACCTGGGAGAACGGCTGGAAGATGCTTTTCAGCTGGGCCTCGCTGATACCAATGCCAGTATCATCCACCCGCACTTTCAGGCACTGCCCCTCATCATCCCAGCTAGCCTGCACCCGCACATGACCATGCTCGGTGAACTTGACCGCATTACCGGCCAGGTTCATCAGAATCTGGCGCAACCGGAAGACATCTCCGGACACCGTCGCGGGTAACGCCGTACTCGCACTGAGGGCCAGTTGCAGGCCTTTTTCACGGGCACGCAACTGCAGGCTGTCGACCACCTCGTCAAGCAATTCTTGGGGAGAGAACACCCGCTGCTCACCGCTAACCTGACCCGCTTCGATTCGCGACAGATCCAGCACATCATTAATCAGTGCCAGCAACGCATCACCATTGTGCTGGATGATGGTTAGATATCGCTTCTGCTCTTCCTGGGTCAGGGAGCCACCGCGTAATAACTCGGTGTAACCAAGAATGGCAGTCATCGGGGTGCGAATCTCATGGCTCATGTTGGCCAGAAACTGGCTCTTGGTCTTGCTCGCGCTTTCCGCCTGGAGACGCGCCTCTGCCAGCTGGTTCTGGGCATTCTCGATGCTGTCGACCATGCTGTTGAAATCCATCGCCAGCTCGCCGATCTCATCGTCGCTGAGCACCGGCAGGCGCTGGTCCAGCGCGCCCCCCCGGGCAATCGAGCGCACCGCGTTATGAACCAGCCGCAGCCTTCCGAACAACATGGTGTGGATGCGCATATTCACCACGATCACCGTCAGCCCGGTGAGCACGAACATAATCACAATCATGGCGATCACTGCCGTGGCCATGGAGCCCATGCCATCGCGGGGCAAGTCCACCACCACTTCCAGAGGCGCCCCCCCCAGATAATCCGGCAACGGGAAACGTCCCTCCAGGGCATGACTGCTCTCCCCGGCCAGGCCACGCACCGGCTCGGCACCGGATGACACATCCTGAACGTAGAGGGCATGGCCGACTCGATCAGACAGGTAACTCATCCACGCACTATCCAGCCATACCCCCAGCAGATAGGCCTCGCAGTGGTTTTCGACAGCGGTAATGAACAACAAGGCACGGTCATCCGCCCGTACCACCCCCCAGATGGGGGAACAGCTTTGCGCAAAACGGCCCGCCAGACGCTGGGCCACGCCATCAGCCAGCAATGCCTCAGCATCCTGCTGCCAGACGATCCGGTCATTCTCCAGCGCCATCAGCAGGTCCAGATGGCCGACACCGTCCAGCTTCAACGGGGGCTTGTCCGGCTGCTGGGTCCAATCTTCCGCACGCACCCGCAGCACCGACAGCTGATCCAGAAAAGCCGCCTCTACCTTTTGCAGTTCGCGACCTGCCGTCTGCTCGTTTAGCCGATCCAGGAATGTCCGGTTGACCTGGTAAAGGGCGATGGAGATCAGTGATACACAACTGACCGCCGCCACTACCAGTAACCAGCGAATTCGTGATCGAAGTGTCATTCCCCTTTTCCCCTGCAACTTGGAAGCGGATTGTTTGAATTTATTGTTCCGGCCAGGATCAGCCGATCCGCCAGCGGGATAGATACCAGCCTGGCGGCCAAATGTGGCCCTGTGGCCTACCGGTGGCGGCCTTTACCGGATGACCGTGCGGACAGGATGAAAAAGCCCCGCTGTCCCCGTATCATAGGCGACCCTTTTACCGGATAAACGACCCCGTTCTCATGAGTGACACGCCACGCAAGATTCTGGTGACCAGCGCCCTGCCTTACGCCAATGGTCCCATCCATCTGGGCCACCTGCTTGAATACATCCAGACGGACATCTGGGTTCGCTTTCAGAAGCTCCGCGGCCAGCAATGTACCTATGTCTGTGCCGATGATGCCCATGGCACGGCCATTATGCTCAAAGCCGAGGAGAATGGCGTTACTCCGGAAGAACAGATTGCCCAGGTCAAGGCCGACCATGAGCGCGATTTTGCCGATTTCCAGATCCGCTTTGACAACTACTACAGCACCCACAGCCCGGAAAACCGGGCCCTGTCCGAAATGGTGTTCCAGCGTAACAAGGATGCGGGCTACATTGTCGAGAAGCAGATCACTCAGCTATATGATCCACAAAAAGGCATGTTTCTGGCAGACCGCTTCGTCAAGGGCACCTGTCCCAAGTGCAAAGCGGAAGACCAGTATGGCGATAACTGTGAAGTCTGTGGGGCAACCTACTCCCCCGCAGAGCTGATCGACCCCTATTCCGCCGTCAGCGGTGCCACCCCGGTGGAGAAGGAAACCACCCAGCTGTTCTTCGATCTGCCCAAATTCGAGCCCCTGCTGCGTGAGTGGACCCGTTCCGGCGCACTGCAGGAACAGGTGGCCAACAAGTTGCAGGAATGGATCGAAGACCTGCAGCCCTGGGACATCTCCCGCGAAGCCCCCTATTTCGGCTTCGAGATCCCCGGCTATCCGGGCAAGTATTTCTACGTGTGGCTAGATGCTCCTATCGGCTACATGGCCAGCTTCCAGAACTACTGCGACCGTGAAGGCCTCAGCTTCGACGATTACTGGGGCAAGGATTCCAATGCCGAGCTGTACCACTTCATCGGCAAGGACATCATCAACTTCCATGGCCTGTTCTGGCCTGCCATGCTGGATGGCGCCGGTCTGCGCAAGCCCACCGCCATCTACAGCCATGGTTTTGTCACCGTCAACGGCGCCAAGATGTCCAAATCCCGTGGCACCTTCATCAAGGCCCGCACCTATCTGGATCACATGAGCCCGGAGTACCTGCGCTACTACTTCGCTGCCAAGCTCTCCAGCCGGGTGGACGACTTTGACCTGAACCTTGAAGACTTTGCCCAGCGGGTGAATTCCGATCTGGTCGGCAAGCTGGTGAACATTGCCAGCCGCACCGGTAACTTCGTGAAAAAGTTTGGCGGCGCATTGAGCACCGAGCTGGACAACCCGCTGCTGGTTCGCGAGGTCCAGGAAGCCGCCCCGCGCATCGCCGAATTCTACGAGCAACGGGAATTCGGCAAGGCCATGCGCGAGATTATGGCTCTCGCCGATCATGCTAACGGCTACATTGCCGAAAAGGCCCCCTGGGCCCTGGCCAAGGAAGAAGGCAAGGAACAGGAAGTGCTGGCGATCTGCAGCACCGCCATCAATGTGTTCCGCCTGCTGGTGATCTATCTGAAGCCGGTACTGCCAGCACTGGCAGAGCGGGCCGAAGGCTTCCTGCAGGTACCCCCGCTTAGCTGGGCAGATGCCGACAACCTGCTGCTCGGCCATGAAATCGCCAAGTTCAAGCCGCTGCTGGGACGTGTCGACATGAAGCAGATCAAGGCCATGCTGGAAGACTCCAAATCCCGCGAAGCCCCTGCCGCGGCAGAGAAGGCCCCCGATCCTGCCGCCAGCAGCGCTGCTGCCGGGGACGACACCATCAGCATCGATGACTTCCTCAAGGTCAAATTGCGGGTTGCCCGGGTGGCCAAAGCCGCCCACGTGGAAGGTGCCGACAAACTGCTGCAGCTCACCCTGGATGTGGGCGAGCTGGGAGAGCGCAATGTGTTTGCCGGCATCAAGGCCAAGTACCAGCCGCAAGATCTCGAAGGCAAGCTGGTGGTGCTGGTGGCCAATCTGGCCCCGCGCAAGATGAAGTTCGGTGTGTCCGAAGGCATGGTACTGGCCGCCGGCCCCGGCGGTGAAGACATCTACGTACTGTCGCCGGATTCCGGTGCCGAGCCGGGCATGGAAGTGCGATAACCGGGTCGTTTTACCCGCTATGAGCAAGAAAAAGCCGCCCTCACCGGGGCGGCTTTTTTTTCGCTCTGCGGCTGTAACAGGTAACAGGCGCAAGGCTAAACAGGGAGAGCGGAACGGTGGGAGCGGGCTTTTCTCCGAAGCGGTTTTGGTGAGGAGGGGAAAGGCGTTGTTTGCTCGCCAACGCCCGCTTCAAGACCATACATTGCCTTCCGGCCTGGCCATTTCCCGCCCATCCACAATGAGCCCTATTTACTCTCGAAGGTCAGCTCCCTGACCCCCATCTTGGCCTCGCCATAATCCGCATCACCACCCGAGGCGTACAAACCGACCTTGAAATAGCAGTGGTAATCGGCCCAATCCGCTACATTTTCCACGTGAACCAGGGTCCCATCGATGCCGATCTGGACCTGGTAATTGTTGACCCGAATGGTGGCCTGAAAATCCTCATCCGGGCGCGGCCCCAGCGGTACCCGCTTGTAACCGCTACTCTTGTGATGGATAACCGCGAACAGATAATCCTTATAGACTCCGCCCTTGTGCTCACGGCGGCGCTCCAGGGTCAACCGTAGGGGCGGCGTCACCGAACTCGAAGACTTGCGATGCAGTTGCATCCAGGTCACTTCGTCCAGATCCGTTTCCAGAAGGCGCACCTGAGCCTGCATCTGACGCCAGCCAGATACTGACCATTCCGGAAACTGACGCAGTTCTGAGCGCACCTTGTCTTTACCACTGCGCTCCACATCAAAAACCTGATAGTCAGAATAGCGATAGTAGTAATGGCTTTGTGGGTCGTCATGCAGGGTGTTTGAGGAAGTCACCTTCCAGATCTTTTCATCACCCACTTCATACTGCAGCTCGCTGTAGGAAAGCGCATCGCCCAGAAAACTGGCCGACACAGGGCTGATAAAAAACAATATTGCCAACGCTGGCGTATTCAGGAAGTTCATCGAATATCTCGTCGTAATTCTCACATCTTAAGGATGGCGGCGATTGTGCATTTGCCAGCCCATTCTTCATCCCGGGAATTCACAACGTGATGACAGACAGTGAAAAAGCAGTCTTGGGGAATAAAAAAAAGATGCATTGGTCACCGACATCTATAACCAACCATAAGCAAATTTATACCCATCAGAAGACAAAGCCCGGCCAGCCTGACGCATTCCCCCTGCTTTTTCCTCTGCTTTTGACTTTCCTCGTAGCTCGTAATTAAAAACATTTCGCTCCGCCACCGGCCAAAAAGAAAAGGCGCATGCCCCCATGCGCCTTTTCCCTGTGTTGCCAAGCTGGCCAGCGATGCCCTTTCAGCCCTCGATATTGAATTCGAGGCTGGACATCCCTACCCGCGCCTGACCTTCCGCCGCGGTACTGCCTGACAGGTACAGCCCCGCCTTGAAGTAGCAGTTATAATCGCCCCAGTCGGACACATTTTCCACATGCAGCAGGGTGTCATTGATGGTGATGAACACCTGGTGATTGTAGGCACGCAGCTCCGCCACCATGTCCCCATCCGGACGCGGCATCAGCGGCACTTTCTTGTATCCGCCATCTTCATGGTAAAAAACCGCCACCAGATAGTCCGTATATACCTTGCCGCCAATGGATTGTGACTTTGCCCACGTCAACCGCAGTGGCGGCTTGACGGAGTAGTATTCCTTGCGATGCAGCTGCATCCAGGTGTATTCGTTGAGGGGCGAAGATTCCAGTCGCAGGGTGCCCTTCATGCTGTTTTCGTTGGCCACACTCCATTCCGGGTACTGGCGCAATTCAGAACGTTTCTTGGGTTTTCCTTCCCGCGTCAGATCATAGACCAGGTACTGATCCTTGAAGTAGAAATAGTCGGTTTCGGGAAACTTCAGCAGCTCATCAGTGCCAGTGGTTTCCTTGCCGATCACGCCATCAGTAACTTCATACTGAAGCACACTGGCAGAGAAGCTGGGAATGAAGGATTCCTTGAAGCTTTTCAGGTCGAACACCGGGGCTTCTGTCTCGCTGGTGCTACCGGTCTCGCTCCCGGTATCCAGACTGTCGCCGCCGCTGTCGGTTTCCTTGCTGATCTCAGTAGAAGTGTCGTAGCTGCTACCGGTGTCTTTTTCAGTTATGGCCGAAGGGGTATCTGATCCACCACAACCAATAACATTAAGGGTAAAAATAAAAACCAGAGTTTTATATAAAGAACACATCTTTTATTCCTGATTATTCTCCTTATGCCAATTGAGACAGCACCTCCCTGATGACTGCCCGTGGACGTTAAGAATTTATTCGTAGTCCTCAACGGTTGAAGAAAATGCTAACGGCCAGAAAAATCAGGATCTACGGGGTTTTCGTTAAAATGTGACGCAAACCGTCTAATGAATTCAACTTAAAACCTGTCAACGGTTTTTCAGTACGGTTTCGCTATATGAGGGAAAGAAAAGAAAATTTTAGCTGATTAAAAATAGCCAAAGGTATTAATTGATAGCGTATAAAAATGTTTTTAGGGATTATTTTTGTTAGCCGCAGGTATTAGTTATAGAAGGGTATTGGACGCCTCAGGTGGGATACAGAGGTTGACGCCCGTCATCATTGTCAGGCTTGGCGGCTAGGCATGGAGAAAAATCATTATAGCTTCTCGGCTAACTGCGTGCCGCTCACTTGAAGGCATTCAGCTACCTTGCGCAGCGTATCTCAATCCGGCGCGGTGGCCAGGAACGCTGCCAGTGCCGCTTCATCCGTCACCGTAATACAGCCATAACCGAGTTCCACCAGTCCCTCATCTGCAAACCGTTTGAGGGTCTTGTGAACGCCTTGCCGGGTCATACCCATCATGTTGGCAATATGCTCCCGGGTCAGCGCGATGGTCACCGGCCCATGACCGGCAGCCCCTCCCCCCCGTTGCATATCACACAGAAACAACAGGCGTCGACCGATGCGGGCGAGCGTGCCACGCAAGGCATCTTCTTCGATCAGTGTCATGGCGGACCACAGCCGCCTGCTGATGCAATCCAGCACCACCGGGTAACTTTGCGGATAGCGCGCCATCAGATCGCGAAAGTAATCCCCCGGCAATTCCACGATCTCCGCCTTGGTATGGGCCGTGGCGCCATATACACGGTCCGCCCCCGGGGCAAAAACCGCATCCCCCACCCAGGCGCCCTGATCCAGCACGATCAGCATGGCCTCCCGCCCCTCGGCATTGACCGAGTGGATACGCACCATGCCACTGGCAATCACACACAACCAGACCTGCGGCTCCCCCTTTTCATACACCGCTTCATCCCGCTGAAACCGGCGCAGCCGGGCGTGAGAGGCAGCCTCCGAAATGGCCTCCTCGGGAAAACCCGCAAACAGCGGGCAGTCTTTTAACACTTTCACCACGTCATTCATTGCTCAATTGTAAACCTGTTGACAGTGTTGCCAAGCATCACGGGCCTACACTCAGAAAACAGGACCCCAATACCAATAAAGATAACGACAACGGAGAGCGAACCATGAACAGCACAGTGCAATTGGATCCGCGCAGCATCCCATCCCGCCAGAGCCAGGTCAGCGCGGAAGAGTGGCAACTACGCGTCGATCTGGCCGCGGCCTACCGCCTGGTAGCCCTGTACGGCTGGGACGAACTCATCTTCACCCATCTCTCAGCGCGTATTCCGGGTGAGGAGCACCACTTCCTGATCAATCCTTTCGGCATGATGTTTGATGAAATCACCGCTTCCAGCCTGGTGCGCGTCGATCAGGAGGGCAACAAGCTCGACCCGAATGATTTCGATATCAACCCGGCTGGCTTCACCATCCACAGCGCCGTCCATGCTGTTCGTGAAGATGCTCACTGCGTGATGCACACCCACACCACCGAAGGGGTTGCCGTCTCTGCACAACAGGATGGTCTGCTGGCGCTGTCCCAGCAAAGTCTGTTCCCGCTGTCCAACCTGTCCTACCACGACTATGAGGGCGTCGCCCTGCGTGAGGATGAAAAGGCACGTCTGCAAGCAGATCTCGGTACAACCAACTTCATGATCCTGCGCAACCATGGCCTGCTGACCGTGGGCAGCACCGTGGCAGACACTTTCCTGAACATGTTCATCCTGCAACGCGCCTGCGAAATCCAGGTGGCAACGCTGGCGGGTAACCGTGCATTGACGCCGATCCCTGATGGCATTGTGGACACCATCAAGCAACAGGCTGATCAGGTCACAAAAGGCATGGGTGGCAAGCTGGCATGGCCGGGACTGCTGCGCAAACTGGACCGCGTGAACCCGGGCTACGCCGACTGATCGTTACCTGGAACATTATTTCGGGAGAGCAATAATGAATGACATGAGCCAACCCCGTGCTGACTTTCAGCACATGAAAGATGGCACTGCCGAAGACTGGAAAATCATTGCCGACAGCTTTGGTGAATTCCGCCATGGCCTCGCCGACCGCATCATGGATCACCTGCGCCTGCTGCAGGGCGATTTCGGTGGCTTCCAGATCGACCGTTTCCAGCACTGCCTGCAGACCGCTACCCTGGCCCACCGTGATGGCAAGGATGACGAATACGTGGTCTGCGCCCTGCTCCACGATATCGGTGACACCCTGGGTACCTACAACCATGCAGACGTTGCCGCGGTGCTGCTGGAGCCCTTCGTGAGCGAAGCCAACCACTGGATGGTCAAGCATCACGCCATTTTCCAGGGCTATTACTTCTTCCACTACCTGGGCATGGATCGCAACCTGCGCGACAACTACAAGGATCACCCGCACTTCAAGCAGACCGTGGAATTCGTCAGCAAGTACGATGCCCCCGCGTTTCAGCCGGAAGGCGAGATACTGCCACTTGAGTACTTCGAGCCCATGCTGCGCAAGGTGTTTTCTGAACCGCGCAAGTCGCTTTACAAGGCGGCGATGGAAGCTCAGGAATAGAAGCGAGTTTCGAGTTTCGAGTTTCGAGTTTCGAGTTTCGAAAATCAAAAACGGCCTGGGCCTTACGGTCCAGGCATTTTTCTTGGGCGCTCTGCGCTGCATCACGCTTCACGTTTCACGCAACATGCGAAAGGCAAGCGGGGAAGGGAGACATTGTGGGAGCGTGCTTGCACGCGAAGCGGTTTTGGTCGAGCCAGGGGAATGCTTCGTTTGCAAGCCAACTCACGATTCGAACAGCGTCTCTGGAATCCATACCTCGCTTAGGCTCGGATCGCGAGCAGGCTCGTTATTCGCTCCGCTCACCCTGCGGGCCGCACTACGTGCGTTACTCCGCTACGCTACGTTCCTACAGCTGCTACGTAGAAAGGCTGAAAACCCGGGAACTTTTCGGGTTTCTTTATCCAAGCAAGCGTAGCTTGTAGCTTGTAGCTTGTAGCTTGTAGCTTGTAGCTCGTAGCTCGTAGCTCGCCTCTCAACATTCCCCTTCCCCGTGTTTCCTTTTCTGAGTCATTCCGCGCCAAAAACCCACCCGTTCCCAAGGCGTCAGTTTCGGCTCTTGCCCGGCAGCAGGGTAAACGCTATGTATTACCTTAAATGACCGTATTCACTACGAGGTCCACATGGCTACATCACTGGATGCACTCTGGGAAAAAGTGCGCGCCCAGAAAACCCTGATTCCATCCCTTTACGGTGACATCGATTTTGATGCCACCCCAGAGCGATTTACCGACGACATGGCAGTTCGTAGCAGCCTGCCGAGCAAGTTTGCCGGCAAGTACCGCCCCGGTATTCTGGAAGACAAGGAAAAGGTGGAACGTGCCCGTGCTTACACCCTTTTGGGTGACACGGTAGCCGACGCCTATGCTGCCCTGATGCCGCAATACGGTTTCAGGAACCTGATCACCATGCTCAAGAAGGCCTGCGATGAAGGGCTGGATGCGGTGGAAGGTGCCCCGCAGGAACTGAAGGACTTTATTCATGCCATGGAAGACACCCCGGACTGGGTAGACATGGATCTGGTCCGTGAAGGCGCCCGTCTGAGCCGCAACCAGATGGCCAACCTGGCGCCATGGATTATCCGTGGCGCCTTTGTCGCCACGTTCATGAACAAGTACTCCGGCCTGCCCATGGCCATCACCGGCACCCTGGGCAACGAGTCCGTCAACCAGCGCATCAATGAAACTTCCAGCTTCTTCACCACCGCCACCTTGCCCGGTGCGCTGGAGCGTTTTGGGCCCGGCTTCAAGGCGGCGGCCATGGTGCGGCTGATGCACTCCATGGTGCGCTTCAACATTCTCAAGCGCTCCACTCCTGATAAGGGCGGTCCCTGGGATCCCGCCGTCTATGGCATTCCGATTCCCCAGGTGGACCAGATGCCCGCCGGCACGATGCCTGCCTACCTGACGGCCTTCAAGGCCATGCGCAAGGGGCGCAGCAAATTTACCGCCAATGAAAGGGCCATCGTCGAGCTGTCCCGCTATCAGTGCTTCCTGCTCGGTCTACCGGAAGACCTGTTGCCGGCCAACGCACAGGACATCATCGATACCATGCTGACCTACTCCGGCACCCTGCGCGAAGGCTACGATAACGACACCTGCGGGGGCCTGACCCGCGCCACCATGTCCGTGTACCGGCCCAAGGACAAGACCCTGCTCAGCAAGGTGCACAACATGGTGGAGCGTAGCTACTCCAAAGTGTTCTTTACCGAAGCCTTTCTCGGCCGCAAGGACAAGTCCAAGGCAAGGGAAATGGGCGTCGAGCCGCATCTGTTCGATTATGCCCTGTTCACCGTGGGTAACTTCTTCGTATTACCTCGCCTCACGGCGTTCCGGATTCTTCAGGACATCCCCATCGCCAACAAGATCGCTGACCGGATTCTGGTCAAGCGCATCAAGGAGCTGCTGGTAGAATACGGCCACGCCGAATACACCACCGACGCCAGCGAATACGCCCCCCCCGGAGAGAAAAGCGCCGCCTGATCTTTTACCGGAAGCAAAGGTGATTTCACCACAGAGGTCACAGCGTTCACTGAGAATAACCATTTCCAATCCTGGTGAGCGCTGTGGTTTCTTTGGTGAATCTCGTGGTGTTTTTTTTGGCGTTATTGAAATGTCAGCGGAGATGCTAACAGCGTCTCTGGAATCCATACCTCGCTTAGGCTCGGATCGCCATGCAAGCATGGGTTATTCGCTTCGCTCACCCTTCGGGCCGCACTACGTGCGTTACTCCGCTACGCTACGTTCCTACATGGTGCACAGGTTATCTGCTTGCGCCGAAATCAACGATCTGGAAGTCTTTTCCATTCTTCGTAAAAGCCGGGAACTTTTCGGCCTTTCTTATTCCAATCAAGCGTAGCTTGTAGCTTGTAGCTTGTAGCTTGTAGCTTGTAGCTTGTAGCTTGTAGCTTGTAGCTTGTAGCTCGTAGCTGTCAGCTCACAGCTCCCCTCCTCGTTCCACGAACCGTAATCCAACTGTCACACAAGCTTCTTAAAATGCAGTTTTTTACTCATGAGAAGCGCCACCATGCACCGCACTTTCCGCTTTCGCTTGTCCATCAAGCAGGGATTGTGGCTGCTGGCAGCCGGAATCGCTGCCGCGCTGGCAATGATCTGGCTACTGGATCAGCACTACCAGCGACGCATCACGGAAGACACAGCCCTGCAATCCCTGACCGTGGATCTGAGCCGCCAGCTCCAGACCCTGCGCCAGCAGATGGATGACTTCGCCAGCTCGCGACAAATGCGCCATGCAGACAGCTTTCGCAGGGATTTTTCGCAACTGGCACAGCAGCACCAGCAACTGATCCAGCACCTCAGCCAGGCAGGCTTTGATGCCACCGACATGATCGCAGCCGGCCAGCAGTTCCAGCAGGTAAAAGCCGATTTTGAGGCAGTGGTAGCCAAGCAGACCGAGATCGGACTTGATCGCCATCAAGGGCATTCCGGTGAGCTCAACGCCGCAGCAGAACGCGTTCTTGATGTGGTCAAATCGCACCCGGAACTAGCTGTTGCGCTGCTGCAATTACGCCAGCACGAAAAGGACTTCTTGCTCTATCGAGACGAGCGCGCCATTAACCAGTTCATGGTTGCCCTCTCACATTTCCGCGGCAAGATCTTCATGTCGGACCTGAGTAATCAGGTGCAGGCTGCCACCCAGCAATCCCTGCGTGCCTACACTGCCAGCTTCAACACCATGGCCCAACTGCAACGGGAAATCGGGCTGACCGCCGACACCGGGCTGACCGGAAAATTGAACGACGCCGCCAGTCAGGCAGAGCAACATTTCCTGGCAGTGGCCAGGCAACTCAACATCCACCTGCAAGAACGTCTTGGTGACGCGCGCATCCAGAGCACGGCCTCCATCATCGCCATCATGTTGCTGGTGCTGGTTTCGCTGGCACTATTCATCCGCCAGCTTAACCGTCACTTCAGCCATGCCCAGGCGACGGCACAGCAACTTCGCGAAGGTAATCTGGATACCGCCATTGGTGATGTGCCGGGTAACGAGATCGGCGACCTGCTCTACGCTCTGGAAGACATGCGCATAAACCTGCTGGAAAAAGGTGAAGCCATGGCCCGTGAGCATCATACCCAGGCGCTCATGTCGGAACTGGGGAGCGTGCTGCAGGGCGTCAAGAATACCGATGCACTGTGCGAGCAGGTGATTCGCTTTTTATGCAACACCTTCAAGGCCCATATCGGCACGCTCCATATCCATCGCAATGGGCAGTTGCAGTGCCGTGCCAGCTACGGCATCGCCGATCTGAGTCAGCGTGATAACACGCTGGCCATGGGCGAAGGAATCGTGGGGCAGTGCGCCAGGGACAGAAAGCAGCGTACGCTGCATAACCTGCCCACGGATTATCTGCTGATTACCACCGGCAGCGTCAGCGCCCGTCCTGGCAGCCTGCTGGTGACCCCGCTGATCTGGAACGAGCAGGTTTATGGTGTCGTCGAAATGGCCGCCGCCGGAGCCTTGCCTGACAACACAGCCCCCTTCTTGCAACACGCCAGCGAAGCCATCGCCATCGCGTTGAACACCGCACTGGTGAATGCCGATCTGGCCACCATGCTTCGCGAAAGCCAGCAGCAGGCCGAACGTCTCCGGGCATCCGAGGAAGAGCTGCAATCTCAGCAGGAAGAGTTGCGGGTGATGAATGAAGAACTGGAGAACCAGACCGAGCTGCTGCACCGCCGTACCCGGGAACTGGAAAATGAACAGCGGGACAGCCGCTATGCGGTCAGCCACTGAAGTGGACGACCGCATCTCGCTAGCCGTGCGTACCTAGCGCCACAAATACATGCTGGCGTGACGCTCAACGATCTCCAGCCTGAAGGACTGTGTACAGGCTTTACCGGCCAGGCCATAACACACATGTAGCGGCATCAGGTGCTCTTCTCTCGGGTGGCAAAAACCCGCACCCGGAGCCAGGGCCCAGTCTGCCAGGCGCTGACGCCGCTCGCTTTCCGGCATGTCAGCCGTACAGGTTTCCTGCAGCCAGTCCTCGAATTGACGGTTGAGGCTCTCCGCCTCCGCCGTACGCATGCCAAAGAACGCGCGCATATTGTGGAAAGAAAAGCCGGAGCCAATCACCAGAACATTCTTGTCAGCCAGGGGCTTGAGTGCTTCCCCCAGGCGCAGATGGGATTCCGGATCCAGGGAATTGAGCAACGACAGCTGGATACAGGGAATATCTGCCTGCGGATACATCAGTTTTAACGGCACAAACAGGCCGTGGTCCAGCCCGCGGGTGTCATCGGCCCTTGCCTCGATGCCCTGCTGTTGCAATGCCGCCAGCACCTCGGCCGCCAGCGTCGGCTCACCGGGGCAAGGATAGGTCACACTGTAGGCTGCGTCAGGGAAACCGTAATAGTCATAGATCAGGTCTGGTTTGGCCGACGTAGTGACACTGGCCACAGCCTCTTCCCAGTGGGCACTCACCACGACAATGGCCTCAGGCCGGGGAAGTTGCCCGGCAATCTCCTGCAGACAAGCCACCATCTCGGTATGGCCGGGATCCCCCAGCAAGGGCATCGGCCCACCACCATGGGAAAGAAACAGCACACTGGCTCCCTGCGTCACGACGACCTCCTGAGTGGATTGCTTTGAGAGAAGGCTATGCCGGAAACGTCATCAAACGCCAGCGCTAACCTCTGTCAATTCGATGTTTTGCTATCAGCGATTGCCGGGAATCAGGATCACCGTGCCGCAAAGCCGGCACCGACAGGCCTGATGCCAAATACCGTTACCCAGAATTCGTTCCTTGCCGGCACAGGGGGACGCCGCGCGGAAATACAAATGGCTCAGTCGCCTTCGCCACGGCATTAACAGTGACCACAGGGAAAGTGGCGCCGCCACGGTCCCCGGTGTCATGGGTTCTTCACAGCTGGGGCACTGCATAAGCAACTCCTTTGCGTATCTGCAGGCGTCAAAAAATGTGGTTCATTGCGGCATTACGTCAACACAACGCCCTTTGGGTTTTCCTGCCCGGTGATAACGTCCTCTCTCTACGCCAGACGCTCGACGCCTGATGCCGGGAAGAACATTCTCCACAACGTAGAGTGTTCTGCCTGACTGCTATCCCGATAACGGGTAAAGGAAGCGCAGCCGCAGGCTATGACCCTGTGTTGTGACTTTATCGTCAGGCGTCTGGCTTCTGGCATCCCGCGACCTCTGAGCTGGATCAGGACGGGGCATTCACTCATCACCCCTTCCCGCTAATCCGCGATAAACCATAACTTACGCCGTCAATCCATCATCAGTGAGGCGTCACCTTGTCGGCAACCCGGTAAAACGCCTGATTTTCCAGCATATAACCTGCCACACCGGCGGCCCCCTGCTCCACAATCACGAAATCCACTGGCTGACCTTCCGGTGCGGTATCTACCACAACGGAACCTGCCTCACGCATGGGCTGTTGCAGGTCTTCGCCTTGAAAACCGACCACCAGCGTCGGAATCTCGCTCTCTTCGGGGTTATGCATCAGACACATGTAAGCGGCGCTGACAGAGGGATGCTCAGGCAATAGCTTGCACAGGGCATCCACCATGGCCTGGGGATACTCCGCAGGCTGACCCAGCATCACCCGGGTCTCCTTTTCCACCACCCGGCGCTGTGGCTGTTGATTCATGCCGGTTTCCAGCAGGGCTTCCACCTCATGGGGGGTGAACTCCTTGCCATAATCGGATTTCGGGTTCAGAAACAGCGTGGCACCCCGGGTCATTTCGAACAGGCTTTGCGCTGGCAGGCACAGATAACCGGTCTCGCTGTCGATGGCCATTTGCAGGGCTTCCAGATGGGTAAAGAACGGAATCACGGCTGTCCCATCTGCCTTTTCCCAGTTAGCCAGGGACACATTATCCCCTGGCGCAAGTGACTGCCTTCCGCTGGCCCCGGATGCGGCCCCGGTGTGACCAATGACAAACACCTCCGAATCCATCAGCGCCTTGTAAAAAGCGGGGCGTTTGGCGGCTTCATGGGCGGCATCGATCAGGGCAGCATGGAGAGAGTTCATTCATGTCTCTTCTGGGCAGGTTTAGCGGATTCACGGGCAAACAGGCCAGCGGATCTCGAACGGTGTTCATTTTGTTCAAAAGCCCTGCCCCTGTCTGTAAGCCATTGCCTACAGATCAGCACTGACCGACTAAATTTCAGCCTTTATCCATTACTTTTCACTCAGCGGGTGCCAATCTCTTGCCGCACATCAAGTTTTTTGGGGTGAAGCGGCGTAGAGTCGAAGGTATCGCTTGAGAGTACACACTTGATAGGACACATGGAGGTTGTCATGTTCAGTGAATCTGCCGTTGCCCTGGTCAGCGGTTCCGCCACCGGCATTGGCTATGCCGTTGCCGAAGCCTTCGCCCGTGCGGGCTGCAATCTGATTCTGACCGACAAGGATGCTGCCCGAGGCGAAAACAGCGCCGATGCCCTGCGTGAAATCACCGGGCGGGACATTCTGTTTGTCAGTGCTGATGTGAGTGACCCGGAGGATGTGACGGAATTGCACCGCCGCGGCTTCGCTCACTTCGGCCGACTCGATGCCGCCTGTAACAATGCCGGCATTGAAGGCGCCCAGGCCCCTACCGCGGACTGCCCGCTGGACAACTTTGACCGCACCCTGGCCACCAATCTGCGCGGTGTCTTCCTGTGTATGCAGACTCAATTGGGCCTGATGGCAGAACAGGGCCACGGCGCCATCGTCAACATGGCCTCCGTGGCGGGCCTGGTGGGCTTTCCCGGGTTGCCGGCTTACTGCGCCTCAAAAGGTGGCGTGGTGCAGCTCACCCGCACCGCCGCACTGGAATATGCCGAACAGAATATTCGCGTCAATGCCGTCTGCCCCGGTGCCATCAAGACCGAAATGATTGATCGTATTACCGGTGAAACGCCCGACATGGAGGCCCAGTTCGCGGCCCTGCATCCCATGAACCGCATGGGCAAACCGGAGGAGATTGCCAACGCAGTAGTGTGGCTGGCCTCACCGCTGGCCAGCTTTGTCACCGGACAGGCGCTGGCCGTGGATGGCGGGATGACGGCACGGTAGACGCTGGATGCCGGACGTCTGACGCGCAAATGCCCGATAAATCAGGCGTCTCGCCCCCGGCGTGCCGCGATGGCTTTTTGCCTGGCAATCAGGAACACCGGAAACATGACCGCAATGGCGATCATCCCGGACAGCAGGATATAGACCCACACATGGCGTACCCCGACCCGTCGGGCTTCATGCACCATGAAGATAAAGGCCGAAACACACAACAGCAGGATATCGTTGGCGATGGACGCCGCCGCATGGTTCACATACAGCGCTTCGACAAAGGGAATCAGTGACAAGCTGCCGGTCTCCATCGCGAAGGCAATGTTGTTGCTCCAGGTCGCCACCAGCGCGATCATTGCAATAGCGCCATAGCCCCAGCACAGCATCCTTTCATTCTTGTTCATCGGATCTCCCACAGTGAGCAATACGAGTCAAAAGCGTAAACACCCGGCAGCGGAAGCTCCAAGCCCGGAATAAAAAGAGAATTGACGATTTCAGACAGGATGAAAAACGGCTTCACCTGGTCCCGCAAGGGTGGAAAACCTGCTACAGCCCCAGGTATGCCGCAATCAGAAACGCATCCCCCTGCCCTTCCTGCTTGCCAAAATAACTCACCGGGTCCCGCTCGCCATCTTCAATGGAACCGGCCTCGCAATCGAAACCATATTGCTTCGCGAGATCATTGAACAACGTCACCAGGGGCTTGAGATCGGCCTTTTTCTTGATCGGCTGACTGATTCCCAGCTGCCAATCTTCCAGTTCGTCGGACTCACAGTCGTTGATCAGCGAGGCGGCCTCATTCTCGTCCACAAACGCCTGCAGCGCCGCCTGTACATCAGGCATATTGCGCTTGAGCTTCTTTTCCTGTTTTTCATCCAGGCCGTCGCAGGCCACGAGGAGGTATACGAGCATGGGGGCATCCGGGGTTAAGACTGAGCCGCTACTTTACCACACCAGCGCCTGACACTTTCATTGCAAGGCGGCGAATCACAGTACTGTGGACGGTCGTGGAGGCGACACGGCAGACGGGCAGGACAAACGGAAGAGTGCAGCTGCTGTCAGCCAGATAGCCGCCGTCACATCCCCAACACCTGCGCTTCCAGCACCTGGATATTCTCTGTCATCACCGCGATCAGCATCAGCTGGTCGGAAGGAGTGAACTCTTCGAAGTGCTCCCCCAGCTGCGCAAAGTAGACGAACTCCAGCAGATGCTCCGCGTAAATCACGCAGATGTCGTTATGTTTCATGTCGCAGAAGTCGATCATCTCTGCCACCGTGTTGAATCCCTCCACGTGGCGCCAGAACAGGGTTTTCTTGTCTTCACGACGGGCACCGGTGATCAGATCCTGGGTCAAGGCCCACTGGCTTAGCCTGTCACTCTCGGCCTTGTTGCCACGTTTCTTTTCCAGCCATGCCAGCAACAGCATCGCCTTGCAGGCCGCCTCCGCCCGCTCCCGGCGGGATCGCTCCAGCGGGATTTTTTCCGCATAGCCACGCAGGATGTCACAGGCTTCATCGGTACGCCCGGTGACCGCCAGCCAGGTGCAAAGCAGATTTGCTTCTTCAATGGTGGCGGATTGGGTCGGTTTGAATTTGTTCCTGACCGACATCTTTTTACGGCGAAGAAAGGCGTTATCCGCCTCTTTATCGACAATACTCAGCATCAGTTCCCCTCCTATTCCCCAATAAGATGATGCGGTATAGCTGTTATTCTGTGCTTTTTTTCTCTGCGCTAAACAAAGGCTCCGCTGGCCAGAAAGGCTTTCACCTGCTCAATCACCACCTTGTTCTGCATCATGAACGGATGCGTCACCGGCAGTACCCGATGATCAGCCATGCCTTCTACTTTGGTTCGCTCCACCGTGACCTTGCCATCATTGGGCCCCGGCAACAGGGTGGAAAGCAGGAAGTTGATGGTCTGGTCGCCTGCAATGATACCGAGCGGAAAATCCACTGCACCAAGCTGAATCGGCAGGCTGCTGGCGCTGGTGCCCATCTGGCTGCCGGCTGGGCCGTTGACCCAGCGGAACGGCGCCCAACTGCCCAGCCGGTCCACCACTTCACTGCCCTGGTTGGGTGGGCCCAGCATGACGGTGCGGCCAAGGCGAGGCAGCGCATTCTCACGGAGGTACTGGCGCAACAAAATCCCGCCCATGGAATGGGTCACAAAATGAATGCTGCCCTGATCCGGGCAACGGGCCAGCGCTTTCGGCAAAGTCTGTGCAGCCAGCTCGGGAATGGAATAACGGGTGGACGGATAACCCTGATTGATCACGATATAACCGCTCTCGCTCAGCGCCCTCTCCATCTTCTTCATGGCCCGCGCAGTTCGCGCGAGGCCATGAAGCAAGACAACAGCGTCACCGTTTCTTGTTGATTTATTGCCTTTCGCTGTCAAGGATCAACTGTCCACTATCAACGGATTCACAACTGGTCCAGCGCCTGTCTCAATCGCGCTACTGCCGCATCCACATCGCCCAGCTTGTCGAGCCCGAACAGCCCAACCCGGAAGGTCTTGAAATCGGCCGGTTCGTCACACATGAGAGGCACACCGCCTGCCGTCTGCATGCCCAGCTTCACGAAGGCCGCGCCACTCTTGATGGCATCGTCAGAGGTATAGGACACCACCACCCCGGGTGCCTCGAAACCCGGCGCAGCCACGCTGGCAAAACCACGCTCGGCCAGCAGATCACGCACCGCCATGCCCAGCTTCCACTGCCGTTCCTTCACTGCCGTCAGGCCTTCGCTGATCGTTTCCATCATGGTGTCACGGAAGCCGCGCAGGGCATCGGTGGGCATGGTGGCATGGTAGGCATGACCGCCATTTTCGTAGGCGACCATGATGTCACGCCATTTGCGCAGATCCGCCGCAAAGCTGGTAGAGATGGTCTCCTGAAGCCGCTGATCCGCCGCCTCACTCATCATCACGAGAGCACTACAGGGAGATGAACTCCAGCCCTTTTGCGGCGCACTGATCAGCACATCCACGCCAATGGCCTTCATGTCTACCCAGATGGTGCCGGAGGCAATGCAGTCCAGCACGAACAAGCCACCAACGCTATGTACAGCCTCGGCCACCTGCTTCAGGTAAGCATCGGGGAGAATAATGCCGGAAGCGGTTTCCACATGGGGGGCAAAGACCACACCGGGTTTTTCCGCCTTGATGGCAGCCACTACCTCATCAATGGGGGCCGGAGCAAAGGGTGCATTGGGGCTATCGTCAACAGGGCGAGCCTTGAGCACCGTCTCGGATGCCGGAATCTTGCCCATCTCGAATATCTGGCTCCAGCGGAAGCTGAAGAAGCCGTTGCGAATCACCAGGCAATGCTGGCCCGTGGCGAACTGGCGAGCCACCGCTTCCATACCGAAACTGCCGCCACCCGGCACCACGGTCACCGTCGCGGCGTTGTACACCTTTTTCAGGTTGTCAGAGATATCCCGCATCACCTGCTGGAATTGCTGGGACATATGGTTCAGCGAACGGTCCGTGAATACCACGGAATATTCCAGCAATCCGTCTCGGTCAAAATCGCGGGGCAAGTCTGTCACGGGTGTGCTCTCCTGGCTGCGCGCCAACAAAAAAGCCGGCGCTTTCTGATCTTGACCTCTCTGGATACTGGATTGCTACAGCAAGCGCAAGCACGGGCAAGCCGCCTGGTGGTAAAATGCACAGCCTGCGGGTGTCTGGGGTCAATGTGGCACCCATGGTCAAAACGCTAAGCTTATGCATTATCATTCTTGAGCCTGATTGGGGGCTCGCGCATACTATGCGGCCCTGAAAATCCGTTAAGCTATTGTTTGCGCTTGAGTTTCGTGTTGGCGCCCGGCTTGTTACGGACATTTTCGTCACCGCGTTTATCCCGCGAGCAAAGGTGAAATGACCGAATACGTCCTGATATTGATCAGCGCAGTGCTGGTTAACAACTTTGTTCTGGTGCAGTTCCTGGGGCTGTGTCCGTTCATGGGGGTTTCGAACAAGATCGAAACGGCCATGGGCATGTCACTGGCCACCACCTTTGTTCTGACCCTGTCTTCCGTGCTCTCCTACCTGACCTGGGCCTACATTCTGGTGCCCTTCGAGCTGGAGTATCTGCGCACCATCAGCTTTATTCTGGTGATCGCGGTGTCGGTGCAATTCACCGAAATGTTCGTCAAGAAAGCCAGCCCGCTGCTGTACCGGGTACTGGGCGTATTTCTGCCCCTGATTACTTCCAACTGCGCCGTGCTCGGTGTGGCTCTGCTCAATGTCCGCCAGGAAGATGCCACCTTCATGTCATCGCTGACCTACGGCTTCGGTGCGGCCCTGGGCTTCTCACTGGTACTGGTGCTCTTCGCCGCCATGCGCGAGCGCATCGCCGTGGCCGATGTACCGGAAGCCTTCCGCGGCCCCAGCATCGGCCTGATCACCGCCGGCCTGATGTCACTGGCCTTTATGGGATTCTCGGGGCTGATCAAGCTATGAAAGTTGTACGCCAGACGCTGGATGCCAGACGCCTGATGCTGGCTCGGAGCCTTCTGCCAACCCTCGTGCCTCAGCTGACACGCACTGATGCTTTGCGTCAGGCGTCAGGCGTCAGGCATCCGGCTGCATGCGGAGCATGCCAATGACTGCCGTATTGATTGCTGTTGCTGCCCTGCTGGGACTGGCCGCTGTATTCGGCGCGATTCTTGGTTTCGCTTCCGAAAAGTTCAAGGTGGAAGGCGATCCCATCGTTGAACAGATCGACAGCCTGCTGCCACAAACCCAGTGCGGCCAGTGCGGCCATCCGGGCTGTCGCCCCTACGCCGAAGCCATTGCCGAAGGTGAAGAGCACAACCGCTGTCCGCCCGGTGGCCAGGACACGGTGGATGCGCTCACCGACTTGCTCGGTCGGGATGAATTGACTCTGGATGACGACGGTGCCGAAGACGCCGACGTGGCCAAGGTGGCCTACATCCGTGAAGACGAGTGTATCGGCTGTACAAAATGCATTCAGGCCTGTCCGGTGGATGCCATTGTCGGCGCCGCCAAGCTGATGCACACCGTGATCGTGGATGAATGCACCGGTTGCGATCTTTGCGTGGAACCCTGCCCCGTGGACTGTATCGACATCGTGCCCGTGAAACCGACCCTGCAGACCTGGGGCTGGAACCGCCCGGCAGGTATTGGCCAACGCCCGGACAGCCGCATCGAGGTGGTGAATTTATGAGACGCTGCACGCAACACGCATCATGCAACACGCCCAGCCCGTGCAGCCTGCCAGCCGTGAACCACATCACCGGGGGCTGGAAATGACTCAGATGGAAGGCGCAAAAACTTCAAAACCGAAGTCGATTTTTGCGCGTCTGGCGTTTGGCGTCCGGCGTCCAGCGATGATTAATGATTTCCATGGCGGGATTCATCCGCCGGAAATGAAGCATCTGTCCAACGGTACCGAGATTGCCGCGGGTCCCCTGCCCACCCAGCTGGTGTTGCCGCTGAACATGCATATTGGCGCGCCGGCCAAGCCGCTGGTAGAACCCGGTGACCGGGTGCTCAAGGGGCAGATGATTGCCGAACCGGCGGGTGCCGTCAGCGCGGCCATTCATGCGCCGACTTCCGGCACCGTTAGCGCCATTGGCCCCCGCCCCATTCAGCACCCCTCAGGAATGGACGCCATCTGTATCGTCATCGACACCGACGGCAAGGATGAGTGGGTCGCCCACAGCGGCATCAGCGACTATACCGAACACAGCCCCGGCGAGCTGGTGGATATCATCCGTCATGCCGGTATTGCGGGCATGGGCGGCGCCGGCTTCCCGACCAGCATCAAGGTCAATCTGGGTGACCACCAACGGGTGGAAGAACTGGTCATCAACGCAGTGGAGTGCGAGCCCTATATCACCGCCGATGATCGCCTCATGCGCGAGCGTGCTGCCGAGATCATCACCGGTATCCACATCCTCCAGTATCTGCTCAACCCGCGCCGCACCCTGCTCGGCATCGAGGATAACAAGCCCGAAGCCATCAAGGCCCTGAAGCAAGCCTGCAAGGGCTGTGATATCGAAATCCGGGTGGTACCCACCAAATACCCCTCCGGCGGTGAGAAACAGTTGATTCAGCTGGTCACCGGCAAGGAAGTAAAGAGCGGCCAGCTGCCCGCCCAGGTGGGTGTGGTATGCCAGAACGTAGGCACCGCCTACGCGATCAAGCGCGCGGTAATGCATGGCGAACCGCTGATTCAGCGCATCACCACCCTCACCGGCGAAAGTGTCGCCAACCCCGGCAATTATGAAGTGCTGATTGGCACCCCGGTCAGTGACCTGCTGCATCACGGCGGTGTGGACGCGCAAAACCTGGGTCGGCTGGTCATGGGCGGGCCGATGATGGGCTTCACCCTGCACAACCCGGGTGTGCCGCTGGTAAAAACTACCAACTGCATTATTGCCGCCACCGCGGAAGAGTTACCCGAGCCCCCGCCGGAACAGCCCTGTATCCGCTGTGGTTCATGCGCCGAAGTGTGCCCCGCCAACCTGCTGCCCCAGCAGCTCTACTGGCATGCCAAGAATGACGATCTGGAAAAGGCCCAGCACCACAACCTGATGGACTGCATCGAATGTGGCGCCTGTGCCTATGTTTGCCCCAGTCATATCCCGCTGGTGCAGTACTACCGCTACGCCAAGGGCGCGGTGCGCCAGCAAGCCGCCGACCAGCTGAAAGCCGACAAGGCCCGTCTGCGTTTCGAGGCTCGCCAAGCCCGCATCGAGGCCGAAAAGGCGGAGAAAGAAGCCCGTCGCCAGGCCCGCCTGGAAGCCAACCGCAAGAAGAAGGAAGCGGCTGCGGCTCCATCGGTGGATACCGCGGCGCTCAAGCAGGCTTCCCTGGAAGCCTCCAAGGCCTACAAGGCGGCAGTGAAGGCTGCCAAGGCCGCCGATGCGGACGGCGCAGCCAATGCCAGCGAATTGAAGGCCGAAGCCGATCGCCTCAAGGAAATCGCCGACAAGGCCAAGGCCGCCGTGCGAGAGGCCGGCAGTGCCGCCCCTGCCGCGGCCCCGGCAGAAGACATTGTTGGCAAGCTGAAGAAACAGGTGGGGGATGCCTCCTCGGCCTACAAGACAGCGGTCAAAGCGGCCAAGGAAGCGGAAGCCAATGGCGACGACAATGCTGCCGAGTTACGCAGCAAGGCTGATGAACTGAAAGCCAACGCCGACAACCTCAAGGCAGAATTGCGCGATGCCAAGGCCAATGCGCCTGCAGCCGCACCAGCTGCCCCACAGGTTGATCCGGTGGCCGAACTGAAGAAACAGGTCGGCGACGCCTCTTCCGCCTACAAGGCAGCGGTCAAAGCGGCCAAGGAAGCGGAAGCCAACGGCGACGATAACGCGGCCGAGCTGCGTAGCCAGGCCGACGCACTGAAAGCGACGGCGGACCAGCTCAAGGCCGAGCTGCGCGACGCCAAGGCCAATGCGCCCGCCACCCCGCCGCCCGCACCTGCGGCTGCTCCCGTCGATCCAATGGCCGAGCTGAAGAAGAAAGTCGGAGAGGTGTCTTCGGCCTACAAGGCCGCTGTGAAGGCCGCCAAAGAAGCAGAAGAAAGCGATGCCGACAACGCCACTGAATTGCGCGCAGAGGCGGATCGCTTGAAAGCTGAGGCAGATCACTGGAAAGCCGAACTCCGTGAAGCCAAGGCGTCGGCCCCTGCCACGCCGAAAGCACCACCAGTGCCCACCGATTCGCCCGCGGTGCCGGAAGCCACCGCGCCCCAGGCGCTGGCCGCCGTGGACCCGGCAGCAGCAGCCAAGCGGCAGAAACGTCTTAAAGGCCTGAAGACGGCCTATAACATGGCGCACAAGCAGTACAAGGAAGCCCATGCCGCCTTTGAGCGGGCGGAGCGCAAGGAAGAAGTGACCGCCGATGAGCTGAACGCCATGCAACTGAAAGTGGACAAGCTCAAACACAAGGCCGACATCGCCCGCGATGCCCTGGACGCCCTGATCGAAGAAGCCAAGGCCGATATCCGTGCCCACACCGGCAAGGATCTGAAGACCCTCAAGCTGGAAGCGGCCCGGGCAGAAAGTGCCCTGGCGGACAAGAAGATCGAACTGGAAAAACTGGGCAGCAGCAGCACAGAGGACACCCTCGAAGCCCTGCAGTCCGAACTGAAAGCACTGGAAGCGGAAGCCCAGATCGCCCGCAAGGCACTCAAGCAAGCCGTGGAAGAACAGGGGTTGGTGGAGGAATGAGTAAACACCTGATGCTGGACGCCGGACGCCTGACGCGCCCCTTTAGCCCCTTTGCGAATATTGCGCGCGGAGTGTGCCAATGAGCCTGATTACCTCCACTTCGCCCCACGCTTCGGTGAAGAACAACACCGGCGCCTTCATGCGTCAGGTGATATACGCCACATTGCCCGGGCTGGCGGTACTGACCTGGCAATTCGGCTGGGGCACCGTGATCAATGTACTCTGGGCCGTGGTCGTGGCGCTGGTCTGCGAAGGCCTGTTCCTGAAGGCCCGTGGCCGCAACGTGACCTTCTATCTGAAAGATTACAGTGCCGTCCTCACCGCCGTGCTGCTGGGCCTCGCCCTGCCGCCCACCGCCCCCTGGTGGCTGACGCTGGTAGGGGTGGGCTTTGCCATCATCGTTGCCAAGCAGCTGTATGGTGGTCTGGGCATGAACCCGTTCAATCCGGCCATGATCGGCTATGTGCTGCTGCTGATTTCCTTCCCGGTGGCCATGACCCAGTGGATCGCTCCCGGTGAAGCGCCCTCCTTCACGCAAAGCCTGCAGTTGTTTGCCGGCCAGTTGCCGGTGGACGGGCTCAGCGGCGCCACCCCGCTGGACACCTTCCGCACCTGGGCAGGCAATGAAAGCGAACTGGCCAGCCACGGCATCCTCCACGGCGACATCGCCGGGCAGGGCTGGGAATGGGTCAACCTGGCGTTCCTGCTGGGCGGCCTCTACCTGATCAGCCGCAAGATCATCACCTGGCATATCCCTGCCGGCTTCCTGGCAGGCCTTTCCCTGCCCGCCTTTATCGCCTGGCAGATTGACCCGGTGCGTTTTGCCGATCCGCTGTTCCACCTGCTCTCCGGTGGCGCCATGCTCGGGGCGTTTTTCATCGCCACCGATCCGGTCAGCGCAGCCACCAGCCGCATGGGCCGTCTGGTCTATGCATTGCTGATTGGGGTACTGATCTGGGTAATTCGCAGCTTCGGCGGCTATCCCGATGCGGTTGCGTTCTCGGTGCTGTTGTTGAACCTGTGCGCCCCCTTTATCGATTACTACACCCAGCCGCGAACCTACGGTCATAACAAGCCCAACCGCGGCGCAGGGGGTGCGAAATGATGATGCGCCAGGCCATTACCAAAAACGCGGTGATCCTCAGCCTGTTTGCCATTGGCACCGCCGCCACGCTGGCCATCACCAACGAGCTGACCATTGGCAAGGTGGAATGCAATCGTCAGCAGGCGCTGATGAATTCCCTCAACGAAGTGATGCCCCAGCACCAGCACGACAATGACCTGCTAGCCGACCGTCTCACCGTCACTGATCCGTTGCTGGGCCGAAGCGAGCAGCATGTCTACCGGGCCCGGCTCAACGGCCAGGCCAGCGGCGCGGTACTGGAAGCCACCGCCCCCGATGGTTACGGTGGCAATATTGCCCTGATCGTGGGCGTGAATGCAGAAGGCACTGTCAGCGGTGTGCGCATCGTGCCGCCGCACAACGAAACCCCGGGTCTGGGTGACAATATCGAAACCAAAAAGTCCGACTGGATCTACAGCTTCGATGGACGCTCCCTGAACAACCCGGCCGACACTGGCTGGGCCGTGAAGAAAGACGGTGGCGAGTTCGACAGTTTCACCGGGGCCACCATTACCCCCCGTGCCGTGGTCGGCGCGGTGCATCGTGCCCTGCAATATTTCGACGCCAACCGCGACAGTCTGTTTGCGGCAGATGCTGAAACCGTTGCGGCGGAGGTCTGTGATGAGTGATGTAAATTATCGCAAGATAAGCATGGACGGCCTGTGGAATAACAACCCGGCCACCGTACAGATTCTTGGCCTTTGTCCACTGCTGGCCGTGACCGGTTCTGTAGTCAACGCTCTGGGTCTTGGCCTTGCCACCCTGGTAGTGCTGGTGGGCTCCAACGTGTGTGTGTCCCTGATCCGCAACTACGTCACCGATGCCGTGCGTCTGCCCGCCTTCGTGATGATCATCGCGGCCATGACCACGGTAATCGAGATGCTGATGCAGGCGTTCACCTTCGAGCTGTACGAGATCCTTGGCATCTTCATCCCATTGATCGTGACCAACTGTACCGTGCTGGGCCGCGCCGACGCCTTTGCCAGCAAGAACCCGATCCTGCCCTCCGCGGTGGATGGCTTCATGATGGGGCTGGGTTTCCTGGTGATTCTGTTGATCCTCGGCGGCATGCGCGAACTGGTGGGCCAGGGCACCCTGTTCACCAACATGCAGCTGCTGTTCGGCCCCATGGCCGCCAACTGGCAACTCAACGTGATCGACAACTACGGCGGCTTCCTGCTCGCCATCCTGCCCCCCGGCGCCTTCATCGGCCTGGGCCTGATCATTGCCGGCAAGAACGTGATCGACAAGCGCCTGAAAGAAATCCAGAAAGCCAAGGCCAGCGATGAGCCGAAGGTGAGTCGACGGGTACGGACTACAGGTAAGGTCAGTTAAAAGCAGCTACAAGTTTCAAGCTTCAAGCTACAAAGCGCGATGGTGCCGGGTGTGACCGCTCGCGCCCTGCCCGCGCAGAGGCTCTTTGCCGAGCACAAAGACTTCAGCCATCCATTATATAGCGATGCTTTTGCAGGAGATTCAGCTTGCTGAATCTCCTGCAGGTCTTCTCCGCTGAATAAAGAAGAAGGTTCTTCATGGTCCAGGGCCGCGGGCATGGCCTGTCAGTTTTCGATCTCGCCATCCCGCGCCTTGCAGCTTGAAGCTTGTAGCTTGCTACTCATCGCCAACAGGCTGGCTCCTACAGCAACACTCTTACAGCACAGTCCCCGCCACCAGCAACGCCACTGCCATCAGCCCGTGGGGCAGAAACACATGGCGCATGCCGAGGATTCGCAGCAACTCACGGGTGCCCCCGGCGCGGCGGCTTTTCTCCCAGCTGTAGGCGGTCTGGAACGGTGCGATCTCGTCTACTTCACCGCGGAAGTGCGCCTCGATCTTTTCGATACGGGCATAATGCGCCGCCTGAAAGGCTTTCCAGTGCCCTTCCACCAGCCAGAACATGAGACTGCCGAATACGCCTACCCAGAGCATGCCGGGGCGATCGAAAAAGGCACCGGAACCCGCGAGAATGCCCGCCAGCGTCACACTCCATGCCTTGATGGTCAGTGACTTCTGGTCAAAGGAATCGATCAGGTTGGTAAGATGAAAATATTCAGCTTCCAGCTGCTGGTCTTGTTGTGACACCGGTGAATTCTCCCCTGGAGATCAGAAAGGCTGATCAAACCCTGCCATTTAACCTGATCCCCTTTCAGGAAACAAAATTGCACAGCCACATCCCCCAACAGGCCCTAACCTTGGCCTTACCCGGTTTTAGCGTCAGGCATCCGGCCTCCAGCGTCAGGCGTCTTATTGAACACCCCAATTAACATTCTTTTGCATCTCTCTCAGAACCAAATCAGGTATCACCCACTCCAAACGTGAAATAACAGAATTCAGGAGATTCACCATGAAAAGCATTGCTGTAGCGACTCTCAGCCTTGCAGGCGCCGTAGCCATTGCCGGTGCCGGCTATGGTGCCTGGCGTGTCACCACCCCGCCCACTTCCGGCTTTGCCACTGTGACCAAGGTGGAACCCATCGTGAAGCGCTGGCAGGAACCCCGCGAAACCTGTCAGGACATCACCGTCACACACCAGAAACCGGTGAAGGACCAGCACCGGGTGACCGGTAGTGTGGTCGGCGCTGTGATTGGCGGAGTAATCGGCCACCAGTTTGGTGGCGGCAGCGGCAAGGATGCTGCCACCGCCGGTGGCGCCATTGCGGGCGGCATTGCCGGCAACCAGATCCAGAAAGGCATGCAAGAGAAAAACACCTACACCACCACCGAACAGCACTGTAATACGGTGATGGAAAACCGCAGCCGCACGGAAGGCTACGATGTAACCTACGTCTTCAACGAAGTGGAAGAGACCATTCGCATGGACAAGAAACCCGGCGAGCGTCTTCGCATTGAAGAAGGTCAGGTAGTCATGGCCCAGAAGTAGAAAGAAGCAAGTTTCAAGCTACAGGTTGCAAGGCGCGGGCAAAGCCATGGGAATTTTCCAGGCCCTGCCCGCGCTTCAAGCATGGTGCGCGACATCCAGCTCCAGGAAACGTAAAGACACTCATCCGCGTTGTAACTTGAAACTTGTAACTTGCCCCTGTGCCACCCTGCCCGATCCCCCCAGATCCGCTATACTCCTCGCGAACTCAGGACTAGATCATGAATCGCGAGAAACGTACTGAAATTTTTACCCGCCTGCGGGACCAGAACCCTCATCCCACCACAGAACTGGAATACAGTTCGGACTTCGAGTTGCTGGTGGCCGTGGTGCTATCTGCACAAGCCACGGACGTGGGCGTCAACAAGGCCACCGCAAAACTGTACCCGGTGGCCAACACCCCGGAAGCCATCTATGCCCTTGGCCTGGACGGACTGAAGCAGTACATCAAGACGATTGGACTGTTCAATTCCAAGGCCGAGAACATCATCCAGCTGTGCAAGATGCTGATCGATCAGCACGACAGCCAGGTACCCCGTACCCGTGAAGAACTGGAAGCGCTGCCCGGCGTCGGCCGCAAGACCGCCAATGTGGTGCTTAACACTGCCTATGGTTATCCCACCATGGCCGTCGACACCCATATCTTCCGGGTATCCAACCGAACTCGCATTGCACCGGGTAAAAATGTGCTGGAAGTCGAAAAACGGCTGGTCCGGCTGGTACCGGAAGAGTTTCTGCGCGATGCTCACCACTGGCTGATTCTGCACGGCCGCTATGTCTGTACCGCCCGCAAGCCCAAATGCAGCGAGTGCCTGATAGCTGACCTGTGCGAGTTCCCGCCCAGTAAACGCACGGCCTGATACTGATCAGGCCGCCAACATATCGAAAGGATTCGTCATGAAAAAAGTGCCCGCCCTGCTCTCTGCCCTGCTCATGTTCGCCCCCATCGCGCAGGCAGGCGAGATGGCCCCTGGTCTGTGGGACCTGACCATCAATCTCGATGCCCCTGGCATCCCCGAACAGATGCGTACCCAGAAGCAGAAAGACTGCCTCAGTGTTGAAGATGCCAAGGATCCGGAAGCCTCACTGCGTAAAAGTTGGGAAGAAGACAGCTGCAGTGACACAGACCTCAAGAAAAGCGGCAACACCCTCAGCTGGAGTGCCAACTGCAACATTCCGGGCACCCAGTCGCGGACTCAGGTCACCGGCAAGATGGTCATGCACAACAGCAAGCACTACACCTCTGAAATGACCATGAAAGGTAACAACCACCAGATGAAGACCGTGGTTGAAGGCAAGTGGGCGGCTTCTGAGTGCACGGGCAAGTAAGTTTGCTCCACTGCTCTGCCGGGACGCGCTGTACTCCCATAGAGGGTGAATGCCACGCTTCACAAGGGGAAGCGCAGGAGGGCTCCTACAGATACCCGCCCACGCTTCTGCAATGTGAACTCACCAATGCCATCAGCCCGGCATCTTCCCCGTTAGAGTGAGTCGAGGAACGGAAGGATCTGGCGGCGTAGAGCAAAAAACCTGTCTGAGCGGAGCGAGTCTTTTTTGCGTCCGCCAGATCCTGAGTACCGGAGTGTGCCCGCGGAGCGGGTCGAACGGAGTCGGGGTGGCGGGGAGTCCAGAGGGGGAGCCAGCTCCCCCTTTGGGCCCGTCCGGCGAGGACAAACAGCTTTATCGGTGCGATGAAACTGCAGGCCAGCTTTAGCCTGCCAGGCACGTGCCACTTTCACCGCAGGTTTGCACTTCGACTGGTGTTATTTGCTTCGCTCACCCTTCGGCTCGCACGCAGGTTCCTGCAGTTCGAACAGCGTCTCTGGTACCCATACCTCGCTTAGGCTCGGATCGCTTGCAGGCAAGCTCCCACAGCGGCTTCGTAGAAACAATGAAATCCGGGAACTTTTCAGGGTTTTCCCATCAAATCGAGCGTAGCTTGTAGCTTGTAGCTTGTAGCTTGTAGCTTGTAGCTTGTAGCTCGTAGCTCGTAGCTCGTAGCTCGTAGCTCGTAGCGGATTATCCCGCCGCCTGAATTTCTCCGGAAAACACCTTCTCGAAAAAAACCAGCACACGCTCCCAGCTGTCTTCCGACGCGGTAGCATCAAACTTGGAGCGCATGGGCGGTAATGGGCCCATCTTCTTGAACACGAAGCCCTGGTGGTCGTTCATGTAGGAGTGGCCCACGTTCTCGTAGGTCTTGATATCGTGGGGCACGCCCAGGGTATCGAGATGGCTGGCGAGACGATCACCGTGGGAACCGTAAACCTTGTCTGTGCGCCCCCAGCCACCCACTGCCGGGCAGATTCCACGAAGTACTTCCGGGTCTTTCGGTATCCCGCCATAGAACGGCGCCACCACCTGCACCGGCGCCTGAGCGGCATAAAGGACGGCGAACCGCCCACCCATACAGAAACCCATCACCCCGATCTTCTCCACCGGCTCCTCGTCCTGCTCCAGCAGCCAGTGACGGCAGGCCTCCAGTTGCTCAAACGCCTTACCCTTACCGGTTTCATGGGCCTTCAGGGTTTTCACAACACACAAGGGCTTGCTGTTGGGCAGGTCATACAGATCCGGCACCAGTACCGGATAGCCGTTATCCGCCAACCGCTGTGCGATACGCTCGATATCATCGCTATAGCCAAAGATGTCATGGATGGCGATGACGGCCGCCTTGTGGGGATTAGGGGTAACGGGCCGCACCCAGCGGGCGCGCATGAGGTGGCCATCCGGGGTGGTGATGCCTACGGGTTGGTTTGTCGTCATAACATCCTCAGTGAACAGTGAACAGTGAACAGTGAACAGTGAACAGTGAACAGTGAACAGTGAACAGTGAACAGTGAACAGTGAACAGTGAACAGTGAACAGTGAACAGTGAACAGTGAAGGCTGCCCGAGCAGCATTCCGCGTCAAGTATTTTTTCGCCTTTTCATTACTTCTTGACGTATGAGAGCACACCCAAATACAGGGCGCGGGTACTTTCATCCGAATGATAAAGACGCGCTATCGCGCCGCTGTTAACTGTTCACTATTCACTGTTAACTGTATTTCACCCTTCCTGCATGGCAATCAACCGCGCTTCTTCCAGCGCCGCAGTCCGATGCCGGGTGGCTTCGCGATATTCCGGATCGGCCAGCATGGACGCAAAGGCCTGTTTGCTGGGGTAACGGACCAGCAATACGCTGTCCCACTTTTCCCCTTCGGGGGCGATCACCCCGGCCAGTGCGCGGCCTTTCCAGACCATCTCGCCGCCGACGCCCTGCACTTTGCCAAATGCCACCTCGGAATATTTCTGATAGGCCACCCGACCGCTGTAGCCGGCCTCGCCATCCTTGTAGCGAGCCGTTTCACGGAAGCGCAACAGGTTGAGCATGACGATGGGGGTATCGTCCGGCAGGGAATCGAGGATCGCCGGCAAGGTGGCCGGGTTGGGATCGATGACGGGCTTGTCGCTCATGGGGCTCTCCTTGTTCTTGTGTCCTCGAGACTACCGCGAAATGCGCCCTGATTCCCCGCTCTTTACAGGTCAGAGTGAGAGCATAAGGAGTTTGGAAGAAAAACCGCCGGCAAGAGCCGGGTTCAGTCAGTGCGCATCGCTATCTGCTCCGCCGCACACAGCGCTTCGAGATCAGCGAAATGCTCCTCGGGCGCGCTCAGTGCCAGGGTCACCTTCTGTCCATACTGCACATCGACGATTAGCCCCTGATGCTGATCGGCCCAATGTCGCAAGCGCTGTTCCAGCGCGAAATCCATGTCCAGGGAAGCGCTGAAGTGCGGCACATGTTCAATTCGCTCGACGTCTGCCAGCACTGACTCTGCCGCCGCCGCATAGGCTCTGACCAACCCGCCGGCGCCCAGCTTCACACCGCCAAAATAGCGAATCACCACCACCAGCACATCGCTCAGGCCCTTGTGTTGAATCACGTTGAAGATGGGCTTGCCGGCGGTGCCGGAAGGTTCGCCATCATCATTCATAGCCGCCTGGGCAGAGGCAGGGTTGCCGAGCAGATAGGCGTAGCAATGATGGGTGGCATCCGGGTACAACTGCCGCGCTTCCTCGACGACTGCCATGGCCGCATCCCGGTCTGCAACAGGGCGCAGCCAGGTGATAAAACGACTCTTGTTGATGATGATCTCGCGATCCACGGGACCGGCGGGAACGGGGTAACCGTTGATGGCAACTCTCCGTGACGGTGACTTGAGATCGTTATGGTAAAGTACCGGCTCGCCACTTGCCTACGGGAGCAGGAATGAACACACCGTCCGACCCACCGGAAGACCGTCAGCGGCGCCGGCAAATTCTGGCCTTCACCACCGCCATGATCATGAGTGGTGCGCTTTTTGCCCCCTGGCTATGGACCCTTTACCGTGACGGAAGCGTGTTCTTTCTGTTGATTGTCGCGCTCATGTGGCTAGCCATTGGACGGTTCTGCTACCAGTGGCTGGCGCCACCGGCCCGGAAGCAAAACGAGCGGCCAGAGGCCGCCCGTGAAGAGGATTAGTGAGCCTCTGAATAACGCCTTAGTGATCCAAATAGAGGTAATGCTGCCAGCTCATCATGCGCAGCAGAATCTTGCGCATCACCGCCACGTGATGGGCATGGTCTGAGTACACCGCCGCTTGGGCGTTCATGCCCATCGGCAAATTGTCCGGTAGCGTCCCCTCCTCTGTACGCAGAATGACCATTGCCTCATTACTCATATCGCGAAATGCCTCCGCACCGACAAGCTGCTGGCCCGGGACAAGCTGGGCCTCGGCGATGGTCGGCAATACTTCGTCCAGTTTTGCCTGGAAAACCTGCCCCGGTAATGCAGTAAACGTCAGCTCGGCCTCGTACCCCGGCTGCAAACGCAGAAGGGATTGTTGACGGAACGCCGCCACATAATAGCGATCCTGCTCACTGATGAAGTTTGCCACCGGCTTGAGGGGAAGAGGCACCGCCATCATCCCCGGTTTGACCGCCAGCTGGGTCACAAAGCCATCCGTGGGCGCCCTGATGATGGTGTTATCCAGATTAAACTGTGCTTCTTCCAGTTGCGCCTTGATGGCGGCAACGGCGGGATCATCCCCATTCACTTCCCCACTCAGCTGGGTCTGTGCCTGGGCCAGTGCAGCCTTCGCTGCATCCAGATCCGCATTGGTGGAGACCACTCTTTCACGCTGGGTATCAATCTGCTGTGCACTGAACGCCGACGGCGCACCTTCGTAGCGGGCCAACGTGCTCTCGGCCTGATCCCGCTTTGCCTTGGCCTGTGCCACCTTGGCACGGGCCTCGGAAACAGCGGCCACATTGCCTTTGGCCAGCTGGCCGGTATCCGCCAGCTGAGCTTCCAGTACGGCCACCCGGGCGCGGTAGCGGGTATCGTCCAGAATGACCAGAGGATCACCCTGCTTCACCGGTGAGTTCGCTTCTACCGGTACCGCTTTCACACGAGCCCGAACTTCCGAGACAATCGGTGTCACCACATAGATCTGGCGGACCTTGCGGGTAAAGGGGTGGTTATAATTCATCACCAGTACCAGCGAGCCCACCAGCACGATGCCGCCAAGCACCGCGGTGGGCACCGTCCACTTGTTCAGCGGTACCTTGAAGACCTTGAAGATGAAGATACAGATCGCGGCGTAGGTCAGAAGCAACAAGGTTTCCATCAGTCTTTCCCCTCCAGCTTCTGCTCAAGCAAGGCAATACGCTCGGCCTGCCCTTCAACCTTGTCCTGTAACTCCGCAAACAATGCCTCATCCACTCGCTGTTGCTCCTGGAGAGTCTGAAAACCCCAGCCCCGCTCCGGTCGATACAGGGTGGCCCAGATCCACAGAAACGGCCACAGCACATGCAAGGTGAACAGACTCACCCAACCGGCCACATGAATGGCATCCTGATGGGGATGATTCCTTTCCTTCGAGATTTCGTAGGGGATATCGTGAATGGCGATGACACCGTAAAACAGTACCAGCGCCACAAATACCAGTAGCCCGAGAGCAACATAGCTGAGCATGAATAAATCCTTGTGCTGTTCGGCGCGAGTCAACCATCACAACGCCGAATGATCCCGTTAACCGCCGTAGCCGGCGTCTGTTCTCAGAGGTTACTACCGCAACCGCGATATTCGTGCTCGTTCAAGGTCACCTGCACGGCATAATCGTAGTGTTTTCCACTCATGCTGTCCTGGCAATCCTGTTCACTGATAGCCAGCGTCAGCCGGTGTTCTTCATTGCCGGTTTGATACTGTGTCTCAGTCCCTTCAACCAGCGGAGAAGCGAACGGCAGGGACACTTCCGTGTCACCGTAGTCGCCCACGAACAGAATCTTTTCATCCGGGTACACCACCACATGCCAGCCGGGTTCATTGCCCATTGCCCAGAAGGTGGCCCCCGCATCACTGGCATCCTGCATGGCAGGAGATAACGTTGCGGCGTCGGCAGACGCTACCCGCTGCAGCATCAGGGTAATCTCGTCAGGGGCCACCTCGGCACTCAGGTCCACGGGATTACGCTGGGTTGTGGTCCACAGCAGCTTGCCATCCGCATCACGGATCTGCGCACGGACCGCATAAGCCAGGGGATGGGATTGCGTGACGGATGCCGTCTGATAGCGCAGGCTGAACGGCACAGGTACCTGACCGGGATTATCGATATGCTCTTCCGCCAACACCTTCATCGGCGCATCGGCGCGGGACACATCCGCCAGAGTTACCGTGACCGTGACATTGGGAGGCAACGCCACCCGTTCCCGGTACATGACCTTGCCGCTGATCACCCGCTGTTCGTCCATCTTCGTTGCCTGCTGTACGTTATCACTGCTCTCACTGACTGGAGCGTTACTGTCATTACACCCGGACAGCAACAGGCCACTCAACATGGCCGATAACAACAGCGACGAGCAACGCCGGGATTGAGGTAAAACACGGGGAAGCATCATGGCAATGTCCTTCGCAAAGTGGTTCGGTTATCCGCTGAAAGCCTGCAAGCCAGTTTGCGCCCGGCCCAGAATCAGGGCGTGCACATCATGGGTACCTTCATAGGTGTTGACCGCCTCCAGATTCATCACATGGCGTATCACATGGTACTCATCACTGACACCATTTCCGCCATGCATGTCACGGGCCTGACGGGCAATCTCGATGGCCTTGCCACAGTTGTTGCGTTTCATCAGCGACACCATCTCCGGCGCCCATTGCCCTGAATCCATCAAACGTCCCAATTGCAACGCCCCCTGCAAACCCAGGGTGATTTCCGTTTGCATGTCGGCCAGTTTTTTCTGGATCAGCTGGGTGTGAGCCAGAGGACGGCCAAACTGTGTACGATCCAGAGTGTACTGGCGCGCCGCATGCCAACAGAACTCGGCGGCGCCCATGCTGCCCCAGCTGATGCCGTAACGGGCCTTGTTGAGACAGCTGAACGGCCCTTTCAGTCCCTGCACCTCCAGATGGTTCTCTTCCGGCACGAAACAGTCGTCCAGTACGATCTGCCCGGTCACGGAAGCGCGCAGGGAAAACTTGCCTTCTATCTTAGGCGTAGAAAAACCTTCATACCCTCGCTCCAGCACGAAGCCATGAATCTTGCCCTCAAGATTGGCCCACACTACCGCCACGTCGGCGATCGGTGAATTGGTTATCCAGGTCTTGGTACCTGTAAGACAATAACCGCCCTCCACCTTGCGGGCGCGGGTACTCATGGCACCGGGATCCGAGCCATGATCTGGCTCGGTCAAACCGAAACACCCCACCCATTCGCCACTGGCCAGTTTCGGCAGGTACTTCATGCGTACCGATTCACTGCCAAAGGCATGGATCGGGTGCATCACCAGGGAGGACTGCACACTCATGGCAGAGCGGTAACTGGAATCCACCCTTTCCACCTCCCGCGCCACCAACCCGTAACTCACATGATTCACCCCGGCACCGCCATACTGCTCGGGAATGGTCGGCCCCAGAAAACCCAACGCGCCCATTTCCGTCATGATCTCGCGATCAAAGGTTTCATGACGATTGGCCTCGAGAATCCTCGGCATCAGGCGGTTCTGGCAATACTCCCGTGCGGCATCACGAATCATGCGCTCATCGTCGGTGAGCTGGGTTTCCAGCAACAAGGGATCACGCCAGTCAAAGGGCTGCATGGAAGTCTCCTGGTCAAAAGGCCGCGAGCGGCAAAGTGGGGGGATCAGGTAGACAAAATGCCAGAAACAGGTACGAGTTGCGAGTTGCGAGTTGCGAGTTGCGAGTTGCGATCAGGATTATGGTTCTGTCCCGCTGAGGCACCAAAAGATTCTACGGAACCCCGATTAAGTGACCGGTTTTGATTTTCGCTACTCGAAACTCGCTCCTCCCAACTGTTTCAGCCCCTGAACCGCCAGATGCCTTCGACCTGTTCGCGCTGCACCCGGCCCTGCTGCATCAGACAATTCAGGTGAGCGATACTTTCGCCCATGGCGAACATCAGCTGTTGTACATCCAGCTTGCGATCAAACAGCACCGGGAGCATGTCGAAAGCGGATTGCGGCCGTTCCCGGCAGGCAGCCTGGACTCGGTCCAGCTGCTCATCATGATGCAACGCAAGAGCATCCACCCGGGCGCGCAGTCCCCGGAATGGCAGTCCGTGGGCCGGCAGTACCAGGGTATCGTCAGGCAGCTTGTCGCGTAGCGCCTTGAGGCTGTCGACAAAGTCGGTGACCGGGTCGGCATCCGGTTCTGCGGCGCGCACATTGAGGTTGCTCGAGATGGTAGGCAACACCTGGTCGCCGCTGATCAGCAGGTGGTCCCTGTCTCGATACAGACAGACATGCTCGGGGGAATGACCGCAGCCCACATGCACAGCCCAGTCATCACCATTGATAGTGATGACATCACCTGCCGAGAGGAAACCCGGCGCCGACGGCAGCGGCTGGACCACCCGACGAAAACCATTTCCTTTACCCGCCACCTTGTCCAGATCATCACCACTGAGACCATGGCCGCCAAGGAAACCTCGCAGTCGCTCAATGGTATCGACTTCCGGAGAATCACAGATGACATTGGCCAGAGCCCATTCCCCTCGGCTGATCCAGACCTCCGCTCCGGTTTCCTGTTCCAGCCAGCCAGCAAGGCCAAGATGATCCGGGTGGTAGTGAGTCACGATCACCCGAGTCAGCGGTTTGCCATCCAGCTGTTCTGCCAGCAACCCTTTCCAGATTTTCTGGCTGGGCCGCACCCCCAGGCCGGTATCCACCACCGTCCAGCCGCCATTGTCTTCGAGCAGCCACAGGTTGATATGGTCCAGTGCAAACGGTAACGGGAAGCGCAACCAGTACACCCCGTCAGCCACCCGGTGCCGCACTCCTGAAGGCGGGACTTCGGCTATGGGATAGGACAGGGTTCCACTCATCAGGCGCTCCAGGATGAATAACAGACACACCGCAGGCAAACCTGACAACAGCAGGAAAAAGGAGGACGCGGCGAGAACGGAAACTATTTCATGCCGGGCCCGGGTGACTCAATGACGCAAACGTTCAGTCCGGGGCCGGCTGCGGGAAACGATCAGCGATCGTAGTAGTCCTTTCCCCCGCCAAAGTGACGGCAGAACTTGTGCTTGCAGGGGGTGATCTTCTGCCGGGTTTGCCGGCAGGGCACCATGGGCGCTGCCGCCGAGGCAAGTGGCAAGGTGAACAACACGCCAGCGGCAATCAAGGCCTGACGGCGGGTCGTGGTGCCCGGATCTTGCTGGCACTGGCAATCGTGGAGCTGGCGCCCCTGCTCCTTCCCTTCCGGAACGGGCGCCTGGTAGTAAGGATCGGCCTCGATGCTGAATGGATCATTATTATCGTTCATCTTGTCTCCCTATCCCCGAAGGGTCTCCAGCAACTGGTCAGCGGCTTCCTGACCCGACGCCATGGCCCCTTCCATACAGATCACATCCACCTCATTCCTGACCCAGTCACCGGCCAGGAACAGGTTATGGAATGGAGTCAGGTGACCGGGGCGAAACTGTTGTACGCCCGGCTCACAATCAAACAGGCGCGAATGATCGGCCACGTTGCGATGAAACTCGATGTCCTTGATCCCGGCAGCACGAATATCGCCGTAGCCTTTCACTCTGGAAAAATTATCCAGGGTGAAATCGATAATCTGCTGGTCGGTCCAGTCCTCAAACCCCCGCTCCTGCCCCACGAACGCCAGAGCGGCCCCCACACTGGCGTCGGCACGGGTATGTCGCCAGTAGGGTTTCATGTTGGTGACGATGCCCAGCGGTGCCGGCAAACCGAAAACCGGACCCGGGAATTCGCCCACCGGCTTCTCCGTCAGAACGGTCAGTGAAACCGTGGCGGCACTGCGCAGGTTCCGCAACCGACTGAAATAGGAAGAATTCCACCAGCGCTCGTCATCCGCATTCATCTTGCAGAACACCGCATTGGGAATGGTGCTGATCACGTAATCGAAATCCGTGTAGACACTGCGGGTGTCTTCCTGCACGGGAATCTCTCCCCGCGGCCAGGAACGCTCGCCCCAGGCATGGCCTGCCGGATCCGGTTTGGCCACCTCGACACCGGTAATTCGCCGGCCTTCATACTGCCAGTTCATGGCCTTGGTATAGGGCAGAAAGGTGCCCCCCATGCGACGGATATAATCGCCAATGGGATTCCACACCGTGTTGGTGTAATCGCCATCCACCACGTACTGGGTGGCATTTTTCATGGTCAACCCGCCCATCAGGTAAATGCTCTTGAGCAGATGGTAGGCGCTGATTTCACCGGGATAATTGAAATAGGCTTCGCGGAAAAAACGGAACAGCGGAATCTCGCTGGCCACATGGGGGCGCAGGCCCCGCTCGATGCACCAGGACGTGAAGCACTGGTCGTCGTAACGCTCCAGTCCGGCATCCGCCAGCTTGGCCACCATGCACGCTTCGGTCATGACGTTATTCACGTTCATGCGTTCCACCGGGCTGAGCATGGGCAATGTCAGAAACTGCTTGATGATCGACAGGGTGGATTTGCCGCCAATGGTAAAGAGTTCCTCATTGACGGGGTCGTACATGTGGGATTGCCCCTGCATGCTCAGCACGGTCTTTTCCAGATCAATACCGGCCCGGCTCATCAGAGCCTGCATGCGGTCGTAAAAACCCACCATCATGTGCCAGCCATGCTCGTAGATACGACCATCCTGCTGTTGAAAAGAAGCGGCCTTGCCGCCCAGCTGGTGGCCCATATGCATGACCGTCACATCCAGTTTCTGGCCAGCGTTTTCCAGCAGCTGGGCAGCACAGGCCAGCCCCGCCGGCCCCGCCCCGATTACCAGTATTCGCGGTTTGCTCACAGCGCTACTCCGCCTGTTGTTTTTATTGGATTAAAAAGCGGCGCCGATGCCCAGCATGGCCGCGGTGCGATGGTGTGACTGCAGCACATCGTCAATTTCCAGCGTGGTCCAGGAGCGCTGCAGCTCCAGGCGAACAAAGTAGAAACTGTCGAGGTGAATGGTGATAAAACCACCCAGCGCCACTTCCGGTGCCGTGTCGTCCTGGTCCCCGCCAAACATATCGAGGATTGCCATCCCGCCTTCCAGGTAGGAACCCAGATCCACCCGGCGGTAGGGTTGCAGGTGCATGGCCGGGCCAAAGCGGATGGAGGTAACGTTGTAGTCCAGGCTGCTGAAACTGCTCTCAGAGACATCCTGAAAACCGGACATGCGGATGCCGTAGAACTCATGCATCACATATTCCAGCCCCAGCTGTCCGCCAAAGTAGAGATCGTCGCTGACATCCCCCTCCACCAGTGCACCCAGCACGGTAAATTGCATCTGACCGGGCGCAGTGCCGATCTCGCTGTCTGCCATGGGACGGCGGTCAAACTCGAAGGGGTCTTCCGGATAATCAGCCGCCAGCACCGGTGCGCTGCAGCACAGTGCCAGCAGCCCCAGCAGGGAATGCTTGATTGTCATTATTGTTCTCTTGATTGCTTTTCTTACGGGGCGCAGCCCATTTGCGATCAAACCATACACAAACGCCGAGACAGAAGTAAGTATCCGTCTCGGCGTTTTGGGCCCCGTTTGTCAGGCGGGATCAGAAGGTAAAGCCAATACCCAGATGGAAGGCATGGGTGTTGAGGTCCGCGACAAACTCGGTATCCCCCACTTCTGCATAATCATACTGGGGAAGCCCCTTCGGCTTGATGTAGGCCTTTTCCAGGGTCGCAGTCACATCACGTACACTAATGTACTTGTAGTCAGCAGATACCCACCAGTAGTCACTGATGCGGTAATCCAGCCCCACCTGACCCACAAAACCGAATTTATCCTCGATTTCCAGCTCAGGCTCGCCCACTTCCAGCAGTACCGGGTTGGTCACATGGCTGTCGTAGCTGAACAAGTATACCCAGCCCAGGCCCACATAGGGACGCAGACGGCTGTCGCGATTGAACTGCTTGACCAGGGTAAACAGCGGCGGCGCCACCTTGGTTTCCGCCACCTTTTCACCCAGTGCCGGCACCTCGGTAGGAATACCGTTGGCCTCGGTCACCAGCGGCACATCCGCCAGTTTACCCTTGGCTTTCAGCTCCAGGGTCGGCGGCAGGCCGGCCACGGTCTCGATGGACCAGCCCCCGCCCCACAGCTTCCAGCGCAGCTTGTAGCCAATTCTCACCGCCGGCAGCAGCAGAGGATCACTGAAGGCTTCCCCTTCCTGCGGGCCCGGCTTTACCGCTACTTCGGCGAGTTCAGACAGGTTTTTCAGGGTAATGGATTTGGTCACCACATCCGGCACCTGGTACATGGCACCGGCGCGGAAATACAGTCGGTCTTCGCCAAAGATCTTCTGTACGAAACTCACCCCCGGGTAATCCGGACCATAGTAATCCTGCTCGGCGGTCGCCATTCCGGACAGCAACATCAGTCCTGGCATCAAAAGAGATCGGATCATTGTTTTCATTGTTGCGCCCCCGCATTCAGTTGTTCCGCAGTTGTTACCAGAGCCTTGGCGTGAGAGTTCACAACGCGAATCCGGAACTGACGTGGATCCAGAGCCAGTGTGGCAGTCGCGGGCGCAGGGCCCTGCTCTGCAATCAGATCGGTCAGCGGCGCCAGCAGATCGTTCAGTGCCTGCAAGCCCAGGGTGTCACCCAAAATATCGGTGTTCAGGTTCAACACCAGGTCGGCGGACATGGCGGTGCGGTTATCCGATACCAGCGCGATCTTGCCGTTGGTCTGGTACTGCACGGGGCCCTGAATGTAGGAGCTGAGTCGCACGCTGCGCACGTTACCGGTACCCAGACCACCGAGGATTTCAACGTCAGGGGCATCCATCAAGGCATCCAGGCGAGCGATAAACTGCACTTCATCGGCACCCGCTTCGTTGAGTACAAAGCCACGCAGCGGAGTTTCACGCAGTTCCTCGTCGAAATAAGGGCTGAAGCGCAGCACCAGCGGCCCGGTATCCAGTTCCAGCGGCACCGGTCCTACCTGGGCGGTCATCACCAGATTGGTACCCATCACGATCTCCGGGTTGATCTCAACCGGGATCATGAAATCGCCTTCGGTGGTGATGCAGAACACTTCGTCGTTCTCGTCGCGGAAGCGCTCGTCGGCACACCAGGTACGCTCAACACCGTTCTGGGACTCCAGGGTCAGACCGAAGTAACTGAGGTCGATAGGTTCCTTCGCGAGGAAGGCCATGGGCAGACCGGCAGAGGTGTAAGCCACACCACCGTTGGCCAGAGAGGCATCGGTGATCAGACCGCCGAATTCCTTGATATTGGCAGTGGCATTGTTCTTCTGCGCCGGCAGTTCACTGTCGTCCACATAGCCATTGCCATTCACATCGGTGTAGTCGCGGGTCAGTACGGTGGCAAAGATGGCTCCGTTATCCGGCTGGGCAGTAATATCCAGAACAATGTTCGGTCCGCCGGCGTTCGGGCCACCATCAGCGTCGGCATCCTGATCGGACAAGCATAAGATGACCGAAATTCGCACCTTATGCTTTCCTGAAGGCATAAGTTGAATAACCTATTGATTTATAAAAATAAAAGTGCCTCCCGTCTGCGATATACAGCTTGAGATGCCCCGGTATCATTTCCGGTGTTTTCCCATGGGGGTGGCTTGGAGGTGCCGGCTTACTAGGGCAGGCCAGAAAGTGGGCGCGCACTTAGTCTGTTCTGGTGTGGCAAGGCTTTCTGGGCCACCGAAACTGGGGCCTGGCTAAGATCCGCGCTACCGTATGCCTGCGGGGAGCCTTAACCAAGGCCCGGAAGCCCCCGCATATCCAACTTTTGCGTTTCCAGCTCGGCAGGCTCTACTTGCCTTGGGTGCTCGGAGCGCGATCGCGTTTCCTTTTCAGTCGTGCGGCATGTCTATTTTTCAGTCATGCCCTGCGTGGTTTACGCATACATGTAGTCAGTATATATATATGCCAAGGCGTCCCTCTATACGGTGATCTCTCTGGCAGATCGGGAGGATCGTCATGGGTAAACTGGTGGGGATTCATTTCGCCCGTTTCCTGCTGGAAATGTGTTGATTGAGGGACGCCGCTTACGTCTGCATATGCTGGGCGCGATATTCAGATGGTGGTATGGACTCCCAGCGCTTAAAGGCTCGGCGGAAGTTGGCCGTTTCGGTATAGCCGAGCTTGTAGGCAATTTCCTGGAGCGTTATGCGACCTGATTTGAGGTGCTCAATAGCCAGCATGTGTCGTACATCATCAAGTACCTCCTGGAAAGAAGTACCTTCATCTGAAAGCCGCCGGTGTAGAGTGCGAGGGGTCATGTGAAATATTCGTGCAGTGACCTGCATGGAAGGGAAGCCACTTTGGCGCTCAAGCATCAGGCGGCGTACGCGGGCGGCCACCGTCGCCTCTTGTGTCAGTTTGTCCAGTTCCTGTTGGCACAGGTTTTCGGCATCTTGAAAAGTTGATGGATCGGCCATCTTTAATGGTTCATCGAGCACGGACAGAGGCAGGGTGAAGCCGGCCCAGGTTTGTTCGTAAGACACCTCGCATTGGAACAGGTCCTCAGCCAGGCTTGGGTCGTACTCGGCAGCAAATGGAAAGATAATCCGGCGTACCTGGCAGCTACCGAGGGTGATAAAGTCGAGAACATTCTTCAGCGCAAGAGTAATCGCCTCAAAAACAAAGTGCTGGACATCGCCGAGCGGCATGGCCTCTTCCAGGTGAATCTGTACTTCGTCATCAACAATCTTGTGTTTGACGGTAATCAGGGTCGTTCGCAGTGGAATAAACCGCTCAAGAAGCTCAATCACTTGGCGGACAGAGCTGCTGCTCATGGCGGCATAACCAAGAATTCCATGCATGCTCGCAAGTAAGCGCTCGCCTAAAAGTAGTCCCATGGCGGGCTCCTCAGTAACAGCGAAGGCATCGAGGATCAGTTTTCTGAAGGCTTCCCATGAGAGTGAGACCGAAGTGCCACTGAGCTGGGCCTCGGTCAAGCCGCTGCTTTCCAGCCAGCGGGGAATATCCACCCCCATGCTGGCGATCAAATCGGCAACCTGGCGGATATAATAAACCGGCATAACGGCCTGTGTAGTGGACACTGACGGGCCTCGCTGGATTGTGATACCTGACTTAATTGTCAGAAAATGACCCCTCAATGTCAATATCAAACCTCCCCGGCAGGGCTGACGCTATCTACGATAAAGGGGTTAGGAAGTATCTCGACCGTAATGGTGTAACTATGTTTTCGATGTTTGCAAAGAAAGAACCCAAGACGGCCTATATTAATGGTCAGCCAGTAACCGTGAACCCTAAAGAAACGCTGTTGCAGGCGGCCTTGCGTGAAGGGATCAATTTCCCCTACAGCTGTCGCGTTGGTGGTTGCGCGACTTGCAAGTGTAAGCTCGAAGAGGGCAAGGTCAAAGAGCTGACGGAAACCGGCTACATCCTTTCTGATGAAGACCTGGACCAGGGCTATATTCTGGCTTGTCAGAGCGTTCCGAAAACGGATATCAAGATTGAGGTTGACTTGAGTGCGCAGGCTCATGTGCGCACCGTTGCCGGTCGTGTGATCGGCCAGGAAAAGCTGACCCATGACATTACCCGCCTTGCCCTGCAACTCGATGAAGCGCTGTTATATAAGCCCGGACAGTACGCCAATATCAGCGTTGAGTCAGTGGGTGAAATGAGCCGCAGCTACTCTTTTGCCACGCCTTCGTCTCCAGATGGGCAGGTCAGTTTTTTTGTTCGTCAGGTTCCCGGTGGTTACTTCTCCACTGCGATTAATGAGCGCGAGCTTGTTGGGCAGTCAATTTCGCTAGAAGGCCCAATGGGCGACTTCTGGCTTCGTCCCGGCACTGAACCGATGTTGTTGATTGCAGGTGGCAGCGGTCTGGCACCGATTATTGCACTGCTTCAGGGGGCGATTGCTGATGGAGTATCTCGCCCTGCAACGCTGCTATTTGGCGCTCGTGAGCAGCGCGATCTGTATGCGCTGGAGGAGATTCAGGCAATACAGCAGAGCTGGCAGGGAGAGTTTCACTTTGAGCCGGTTTTGTCAGAAGAGGCTGAGGGGTCTTCCTGGCAGGGCGCGCGTGGTTTTGTGACGGAGAAAATTGAGCAGCAATTAAAAGACGGGGCGCATGCTTATCTGTGTGGCCCGCCAGTGATGATTGATGCGGCAACCGACATATTGCGAGGCCTTGGCGTGGAGGGCAAGGATATCCATGCAGATCGTTTTACGACACAGCAGGATGTTGTTTCTGCGGCCAGTTAGTCGTTAGCTGATTGGCCAAAAAGAAGGATTGAATTAAAAGAAAGCAGTTATTGATAGTAAGAAGAGGAATACGTTATGGCTATCTTTCATTACTTAAAATATTTTCTGTTTCACCTGGTGGGTCTGTTAGCAGTTGCCGCGTTGCTGGCCGGCGGTGGCTACGTCACTATCGGTTTGATCACTATTTTTAGTCTTTATATCATTGGTGATGGCATTTGCGGTGATGATGCTTCAACACCAACCTTTAAGCACCCGGCGATTTTGACGGTGCAGCTGTGGATGGCGTTGCCACTGTTGATGCTGATTGTTTTCAGCTTTATCTGGAGTGTGAGCACGGGCGATGCACTGGGCTTTGGAGCCCTGGTGACACAGTTGACCGGCTATGACGTCATTGCAGCACGTGATGCGACGGCGTTTGGGCACCATATATCTGGGGTGATTGTGACCGGTTTGATGATTGGCATGGTTGGCACGATTACCGGCCATGAGCTCACACATCGCACCTGGGATCCGGTATCCATGTTTATTGGTCGTTGGTTGCTGGCATTCAGCTTTGACACGATCTTCTCAATTGAGCATGTGTATGGCCATCACCGCTATGTCTCTACCACGGAAGACCCGGCTACAGCGCCACGTGGGCGTAATGTGTATTTTCATATCCTAGCATCAACGATTAAGGGTAATATCAGTGCCTGGAATATTGAAAAGAAGCGCCTGACGCGCAAGCGACAGGGTGTTTTCTCCTGGCACAATGCTGTCATTCGTGGGCATTTTATGAGTGTTCTACTGGTGGTCGCGGCAGCAGGTATTGGTGGTGTGACGGCTGCTCTGTTCTTTATTGCGTGCGCCTTATGGGGTAAATCGCTGCTTGAAATTGTCAACTATATGGAACATTACGGCATGGTGCGTAACCCGGATACCACGCCGGTCCAGCCGCGTCATTCCTGGAATACCAATAAGCGGATTAGCTCCTGGACAATGTTTAACCTGACTCGTCACTCACACCACCATGCTCAAGGTGAGGTGCCTTACCAGGATCTTAAGCCATTCCCGGATGCCCCGATGATGATCAGTGGTTACCTCACCACTATTGTTGTCGCGATGATTCCACCGCTATGGCATAAGTTGATGACGCCCAAGGTGTTGGAGTGGGACCGCAAATACGCCTCTGAAGAAGAACGGGTGCTGGCGGCCCAGGCCAATGCGCGCAGCGGCATTGCCGAACTGGAAAGCGCCACAGTGGCGGATGCCAGCTCAGCCTGACAGTCTGTTTAACAGAGCCAAGTAATCGACACAGGGCCTGCTTTGCAGGCCCTTTCTGTTATGGCCTTGTGAAGAAGGGTTGCGCCTGACCTTTCCCCCGAGTTGGCACCGCTGGCTCGATGAGATTTCATCACGTTACGCCGCCTTCTGAGCGTACTCAGCAGGCGGCACATAGTTGAGAGCGCTGTGAGCACTCGACACATGGTTCGTGTCCGATGCTCATGACGATGTTCGTTAATAAACTGGTACTTCACTCGGGCTGGCTTGCAAAGTACCTTGCGGCCTTTTTCAGGATATCCCTTTCTTCTTCTGTGCGTTTCAACTCTGAACGGAGTTTAAGGATCTCGGGCTTGGCGTCCTGTAATTCCTGCTCTTGAACTTCGGATTTGTCCGGCTTCACTGCATTTACCCATTTGTACAGGCTATGCTGAGAAACGCCCAGGCGCTAGGATCCTTCTGCGATACTAAGTCCACGATCAAGCACTTGCTTCACCGCTTCGTCTTTGAATTCAGGGGTATATCTGTAATCCCCCCAAGTTGGCCATCGAGGAGCTGGAGAAAGACATTGCCGCTCAGGTGATAGGGGGCGAGCCCAACATCGTTCCGCGGGTCAGGGAAGCTCTAAAGCCCGGGGCCGATGGGTGTCCCTGCCTACGAGAAGTAGCGGCTGCGCGAGTCTGGTAGCAGCTTTCAGAAGCTGTTGGATGAGACTCGCCGGCGAAAGGCGGTCCAATTGATTGGCTCAACGCGGATGAGCATCCAGCAGATAGCCCTGATACTTGGCTATACCGCCCTGCGGCATTTGCCCAGGCCTTTAAGCGCTGGAAGGGTGAAAGACCTAGCGACTTCAGGGCGTGTGGCTAGAAACCGGCGCGTGTATAGCTTCGCTGACTGTATTTGGTGCGGGAATTTCGGCGGCTGAAGCCTGTAACCTTCAGAAAAAAGAAATTCAGGTTTATGCTTTCCTGCAGTCCCGCTTTATGGTTTCGCGATCAATCCGGGTTACCAATGCCATTCAGGGGATCGGTGTTCAGGGCATAACCCAGATCACTGCGGAACACGCCGGCAGCATCGTTGCCACCATTGATCACAATGCGGTATTGCTCACCCACGGTGACACGGTTCGGTTCCGGGTAGGCCCGGGCACGCAGCGGATTTTTCACCAGCGACAGCGGAATGGTTTCCCAGCTGCTGTTCACCAGTGCGCCCATACAGATGGCGCCGGTATCACACTGGCTGCCGTCCACGGAAATCGTGCCGGGAGCAAGGGTCTCCAGGTCCATGGGCTGGTTGAAGGTCATTTCAATGGGACGGCTGACGTCGTACAGGAAGTCGCTGTACAGGTAATCCGGCTCATAGTTGTCATCAGCAGCCGCGTCTTCGGCACTGATACCACCGTCACAGCGACCGGCCTTGCCCTCTTCCAGCTCGGTATCTACCAGCGCACAGCCAATACCCGGGTACATGCCGATCAGCAGCGGTGCCGCGTCAGGCATGGCGGTAGCTTCATAGCTGGAGGTGGTGAAGTTGATGATGCCGTCACCAAAGGTGGCATCGTCAGGAGACAGCATCAGCGGAGACGGCTCATACAGACCCATATCGGCAATGCTGGAACCCAGGTTGAGCTGGAAATCGGCACCACGGGCCATCCCGCCCAGCGGGGTCACAACTACCGCAGAACCGGTGCTGCGAACCTGGATCGGCACATCGACACCGGCCGTCAGGTTGGTCAGGGTCACGCCCGGCAGGGTGCTCACATCTACCGGCTCGTTGAAGGTCACGATGATGTTGTCGGCAGGATCTGCAGCCGGCTCACCATCCACCGGCAAGGCACCGGTAACGATCAGCGGATCGGTGTTGGATTCATCGAACGGGAAGTCCACATCGGCGCGAACACCCAGCGCGAAGTCCGCACTTACCGTGGTAGCCCCACTGAACAGGTCCAGCTCCAGAGTCCGGAACACTTCGAAGGTGAGCGCCCCGTCTTTCACATCCACCACACCCACGGCACGGATATGCATCAGGTTCTGGTTGATGGAACCGTTACCGTTGGCGTTCTCGGCGTGCATGGCCAGATCGAAGTCCATGTACACATGCAGCGGCGCCAGATCATCATCCGGGTTCACACCGTCAGGACGATAGGGGTTCTTGGTCAGGAAGCCGGTCACATCCGTCACGAAGGTACCGATGATATCGCCGGAGCTGATCTTGGTATCCACTTCCCCGCCCAGCTTGATGGGATCAATACCGGTGATGCGCAACTGCTGGCCGGCACGGGCCACTACCGGGGTCGCATCCGGGAACTGGGAAGGACGACCCAGCCAGCCTTCCAGGGTCACCGGCTTGGTATCCACGCGGGTAGTGCCCAGGGCGACAGTTTCCAGATTGAACTGGTTGAGCGGCTCACCATGGAGACGGGAAATGGACGGATAACCCGCTTCCCCCAGAGTCGGGTCCGCTTTCATCAGCTGACGGATTTCCGGGTTCTCGTCTTCCACAGACGCCTTGGACAGCAGCGGCACAAACTCGTAGGTCACATCCGCCACCGGCGTTTCATCGAAATCCTGAATACCGCTGAGGGTCACCTGATAGGTTTCGCCACCGATCAGATCAGTACGGGGATCCAGGGTGATGTACTGACGTTCGGAGAGCATGTTCACTTCCACCAGCTCGCTTTCACCGGTGAGTTCACCCTGCTCGTCACGCAGCAGATGCACCAGGCTCACAGTGCTGCCGTATTGCACGGAAGTCTGCACCAGCGGCTCGGTAAAGGTCAGGCGAACAGGGGCGAAATCCATGAACGGGAAACGACCTTCAACACCGGAATCCGGCAGGTAGACCTCCGGTTTCTCCATGTTGATGGCCAGCACTTCCGGAGCCGCGTTAGGCAATGTGGCGTACTGGCGAGTACGGAATGTCACCACCGGCCCCTCTTGACCAAGGTTGACCACCCGACGGGCGATGTCATTGGTCATCCACAGGCGGTATTCCTCACCTTCTCGCAGATTCTTCATGGAGAAAGTCAGGGTGCGGCCCCTGTTGGTCAGCACTGCAGCAGACAGATCCACCAGCTGCCCTTCGCTGTCGGCAAGACAGATCGGCCCCACATAGTTGTCACCAACCAGGTCGCAATCTGCGCTCAATGCGGCAGCATTGATAGAGGTGGAGAAGGTCAGCACCATTTTGCTGCCGGTGGGCAGATCGACCATGCCATCCGCGGGATAGGCATAAATCAGTGCCGCCCCTGGGTTCGGTTCGTTGAAGACATCCGGTGCTTCTTCGCAGGCATTCAGCAACGGAAGCAGCAGCGCCATGCCGGAAACGGTGAGGAGTTTTTTTGTGCGCATCATTTCACCCTGTTCTTGTTTTCGGACTACATAGTCAGCGACAGGGGGGCATGCATTCGATGGTGCGCTGGTATCCGCGCGTTATCGTTTGTAATTCAGAAAGGTACAAAAATCATGGATTTATCTACCCAAAAAAATAGAGAGACACTTTTTTCGCCATGTCTCATTCGAAAAACCCTGCTTTTATCGGGTCTTCAACCAATGCCGTTTTTTCCAGCCATTTTGCGTTTATCAATTTGTTGCTTAACAAAAGACTGACAAAAAAAACCGTGGCATGACGATTTTTTTCATCCCACGGCAGCTTTGAAGGCCGTTCGCAATTCTTGCTACGGCGTTTAGTAAAGGTAAATGCCCTTCAGGGCTGCGGCTGACGCATCTTCAACGCCACCAGAATGGTCTCCAGATGGGGAACCGGCACCCCATGTTGCCCGGCAATGGCCACCACATTGCCAAGAATGGCATCCAGCTCAAGGGGACGATCGTTAAGGTAATCCAGCGCCATGGAGTTCTTGTAGGCGCCCATGGCCCGGGTGCCGGGAATGTTCTTGTCGATCAGATCCTCAGGCAGCGGGTAACCATCCGCCTTCGCCACTGCCATCACCTCTGCCATCAGGGTACGAACCAGCGCCTCGCCGCCCTCGGTGTCGAGCATGGTCAGGGTGTCAGCACCATTGGCCAGTACGCTGAGCGGATTGAACGCCGCGTTCCAGACACACTTGCGCCAGCGTTCGCCGACAATCGCCTCGCTCTCCTCCACCTTGATACCCGCCTCACGGAACAGGCCACTCAGGCGCTGGCAATGCTCGTCATACCCACCGGGGAAATTGCCCATCACCAGCTGTCCGTAGGCCTGGTGAGTGATCTGGCCCGGCGCCGTGCGGCTCACGGCAATAAACGCCAGACAGCTGACCAGCGGCCGCCCCGGCCAGGCCTCGGCCAACTCCCGCTCGATATCGAGACCGTTCTCGATCAACACCAGCACGGTGTGCTCGCCCATCCAGGGACGCACCAGCTCGGCCCGGTCCACACCGGGGATCACCTTGACGCAGAGCAGCAGATAATCCGGCGCCTGTTCCGGGATGTCTCCAGGTTGGTAGACATGATCGGGCTGCCATGAGAGATCCCCCAGTGGACTCTCGAACTGAAACCCCTGGCGGGCGACCAGCTCATAGTCCGAGCGCATCACTACACTGACCTTGCAGCCCGCACGTTTGAGCAAGGCACCGTAAAAGCTGCCGATGGCACCGGCGCCGACAATCAGGCAATGAGGAGGGTTGTGCATGAAATCGTCCTGTCAGGTTCTAAAGGGAAAGGGCAGCCACCGGCTCAGGTCGGAGCCCGGTCTTGAAGAAAGGGGGAAGACTGCAGACAACCAAGGCTGGTTGCCACGATGCCCTCCGCCTCCCCGGCCAGGTCCAGGTCATTGGGAGCCAGCAGCCAGTGCATGATCACACCGGTAAGTTGGCTGTGCAGCCAGATGGCAGCGCGCTTCAAATTCAGCGTGGCGGGTAACTGCCCCCGCTGTACCGCATTGCCGAGCATCCTGCCAATGCGCTCACAGGACTCCCGCGTCTTGGTGCGTTGTTGGGCCAGCAGTTCCTGATTGTCACCACTGAACTCACATTTGTGAAACATGATCTCCATCAGCCGTTGCTGAGCCGGGTCTGTCACTACTCGATGCAACACAAACACCATGAACTCACTAAGCTTGCCAAGCGGGTCCGGCTCCTGCGGATCCTCCACCTTTTCCGACAGCATGTCGAACGGCAGCCGGCCGCGTTCGACCATGGCCATGAAGACGTCATGTTTATTTTTGAAATGCCAGTAGATCGCTCCTCGAGTTACGCCTGCCTGAGAGGCAATATCGTTAAGAGAGGCGGACAGGACTCCCTTGTGCTGAAACACCTGCTCGGCGGCGTCCAGTATCCGCTCGCGGGTGGCAAGCGCTTCTGATTTTGTACGTCGAACCATGGGGTGCCCTGTGGGTAAAGATCGAAAAAGTCGAACGAACCGCGTTGTCCACTGTATACATTCAGGGATGTATGTATTTATAATGAACTTGATTCATTTTTATTACAACTCCGCCCCACTGTCTCCTGACAATGGTTATGGCGTGAATCCAGGGAATAGAGGTCACTATGCGCAGCGGTTTCATTCTTTCCACCATGGCTGTGATCCTTGGCCTGCAGCTGGCAGGCTGTAGCGACAACGGCGGCCAACAAGGCCAGATGCAGCAACAGGCCCCCGAAGTGGGTTTCATTACGGTTGAATCCGAAACCGTCACCCTCGACCGGGAATTGCCCGGCCGAACCACTGCGCATCGCATTGCCGAAGTGCGTCCCCAGGTCAGCGGCGTCATCAAGGAGCGACTGTTCGAGGAAGGTCAGGAAGTGAAAGCCGGCCAGCCGCTCTACCAGATTGATGACCGCACCTACCGCGCCGCTGTTGCTACCGCCCGTGCCGAGCTGGCCCGTGCCCAGGCCACTCTGCATTCCAATGAGCTGCGTGAAAAGCGCTTCCGGCAGCTGCTGGAAAAACGCTCTGTCAGCCAGCAGGAATACGACGAAGCTCGCGCCCAACTGGATGAGAACAAGGCCGCCGTGGCCGCTGCCCGCGCCAGCCTGCTGAGCGCCCAAATCAATCTGGATTACGCCACCATCAGTGCTCCCATCGATGGCCGCATCGGCCGCTCCAATGTCACCGCGGGGGCACTGGTCACCGCCAATCAGGCCCAGGCCATGGCCACCATCCGCCAGCTGGACCCGATCTTTGTGGATCTGACCCAGTCCAGTAACGAACTGCGTCAGCTGCGTCAGGCCATGGCCGCCGGTGAGCTGGAGCAGGTCAGTGAAGACCAGGCACGCATCACCCTGCTGCTGGAAGACGGCAGCGCCTATGGGCAGGCTGGCACCCTGCAGTTCTCCGAATATGCAGTGGACGAAAGCACCGGCTCCGTGACCCTGCGCGCCCTGTTCCCGAACCCCGATGGCGATCTGCTGCCCGGCATGTTTGTGCGTGGCCGCCTCCCCGAAGGGCAGCGCAGCAACACCATTCTGGTTCCACAGAAAAGTATTTCCCGCGACCCCACCGGCCAGGCGTTCGCCATGCTGATCGACAGCGACAACATGGTGAAGAAGGTCAACGTGACTACCGAGCGAGCAGTGAAAAGCCAGTGGCTGATCAGCCAGGGCCTCAACAAGGGTGACCGGCTGATCGTGGATGGATTGCAGCGTATCCAGCCCGGCATGCCCGTCAGCCCGGTGAACACCGAGGCTAGCGCCAACAACACCGCTAACGTCGACCACTAACGCAGCTTTCAGAGAAGCGGGAATCCCATGGCCAGATTTTTTATCGACCGCCCCATCTTTGCCTGGGTGATCGCCATCATCATGATGATGGCCGGCGCCCTGGCGATTTATACGCTGCCCATTGAGCAGTACCCCACGGTGGCACCGCCCGCGGTGACCATTGCCGGTAACTATCCCGGTGCATCGGCACAGACGGTGGAAGACTCCGTTACCCAGGTTATCGAACAGCAAATGAACGGCATCGATAACCTGATGTACATGAGCTCCAGCAGTGACTCTTTTGGTAACGCCCAGATCAGTCTGACGTTCGCGCCAGGCACCGATCCGGACATCGCTCAGGTACAGGTGCAGAACAAACTGCAGCTGGCCACACCGCTGCTCCCCCAGGAAGTTCAGCAGCAAGGCATGCAGGTCACCAAGAGCTCTGACTCCTTCCTGATGGTGGTTGGCTTCACTTCCGAGGACGGCAGCCTCACCCGTGCCGACCTTGCCGACTACGTGGCCTCCAACATTCAGGATCCCATCAGCCGGGTGGCCGGCGTGGGACAGATCCAGCTGTTTGGAGCCCCCTACGCCATGCGTATCTGGCTGGATCCGAACCAGCTCAACAAATTCGATCTCACCCCCCAGGATGTGGTGCAGACCATTCGGGTGCAGAACAACCAGGTGGCCGGTGGCCAGCTGGGCGGCGCACCGGCGGTGGAAGGCCAGCAGCTCAACGCCACCATCATCGCCCAGACCCGACTGGAGAATACCGAAGAGTTCAGGAACATCCTGCTCAAGGTAAACCCGGACGGCTCCCAGGTGTTTCTGGAAGATGTAGCGCGGGTAGAACTGGCCGCGCAGAGCTATGACATTGCCGGCCGTTACAACGGCAAGCCGGCCACCGGTATCGCCATCAACCTGGCAACCGGCGCCAATGCGCTGGAAACCGCCGATCTGCTGCGCAAGCGGCTGGCCGAGCTGGAACCGTTCTTCCCGGACAAGATGGAGATGGTGTTCCCCTACGACACCACTCCTTTCGTAAGCATTTCCATTGAGGAGGTGGTGCACACCCTGTTCGAGGCCATCGTCCTGGTCTTCCTGGTGATGTACCTGTTCCTGCAGAACTTCCGCGCCACCCTGATCCCGACCCTGGCCGTGCCTGTAGTCTTGCTGGGTACCTTTGCGGTACTGGCCGCTTTCGGCTACTCCATCAATACACTAACCATGTTCGGCATGGTGCTGGCCATTGGCCTGCTGGTGGATGACGCCATCGTGGTGGTAGAAAACGTGGAACGGGTCATGCACGACGAGGGCTTGCCGCCCAAGGAAGCCACCCGCAAATCCATGGGCCAGATCACCGGTGCTCTGGTGGGTATCGCCCTGGTGTTGTCTGCGGTTTTCGTGCCCATGGCATTCTTCCCCGGTTCCACCGGCGCCATCTATCGCCAGTTCTCAATCACCATCGTCTCTGCCATGGTGCTGTCGGTACTGGTGGCCCTGATCCTCACCCCTGCCCTCTGTGCCACCATGCTCAAGGCCAAGGACAGCGAGCATCAGACCGACAAGGGATTCTTTGGCTGGTTCAACCGCAGCTTCGACCGCAGCAGCCGCAAGTACCAGGGCAGCGTCGAGAAGATTCTCGGAAAACGCGGCCGCTACCTGTTCATCTATGTGGTCATTGTTGGCGTACTCGGCTTCAGCTTCCTGCGCCTGCCCTCCAGCTTCCTGCCTGACGAAGATCAGGGGATCCTGTTTACTCTGGTGACCCTGCCGGCCGGCTCCACCCAGGAGCAGACCGTGGATGTACTGAAGAAGATGGAAGACTACTACCTTAACGAGGAATCCGGCGCCGTAGACGGGCTCTTCACGGTAGCCGGCTTCAGCTTCACCGGTCGTGGCCAGAATGCCGGTATGGCGTTTGTGAACCTCAAGGACTGGTCCGAGCGGGATCTCAGCGTGGATGGTGCCAACCAGGTAGTCGGCCGGGCCATGGGCTACTTCTCGACCATTCGTGAAGCCATGATGTTCGCCCTCAGTCCGCCCTCTATTCCGGCGCTGGGCAACGCCAGCGGCTTCGATTTCCAGCTGCTGGACCAGGCTGGCCAGGGCCACGAAGCCCTGATCAATGCACGCAACATGATGCTCGGTATGGCCAGCCAGGATCCGCGTCTGGTCGGCGTACGGCCCAACGGCCTGGAGGACAGCCCGCAGTACCAGATCGACATCGACCAGCAGAAGGCCCGTGCTCTTGGCCTGTCCATCAGCGACATCAACAGCACCCTGCAGATTGCCTGGGGCTCCAGCTACGTGAATAACTTTGTTGACCGCGGCCGGGTCAAGCGAGTCTATGTGCAGGCCGATGCGCCCTACCGCATGCTGCCGGAGAACATCAACGACTGGTTCGTGCGCAACAACCAGGGCGACATGGTGCCCTTCTCGGCCTTCGCCACCGGCCACTGGACCTACGGCTCCCCGAAACTGGAGCGCTACAACGGCGTCTCCTCGGTGAATATCCAGGGTAATGCCGCCCCCGGTTACAGTACCGGTGACGCCATGATCGCCATGGAAGAGCTGGCCGCCAAACTGCCCCCCGGCTTCGGCTTCGAGTGGACTGGCATGTCCTATCAGGAGCGCCAGTCTGGTGACCAGGCTCCAGCCCTTTACATCATTTCCCTGCTGGTGGTGTTCCTGTGTCTGGCAGCACTCTATGAAAGCTGGTCGATTCCGTTCGCGGTAATGCTGGTGGTACCGCTGGGTGTGATCGGTGCGGTACTGGCTGCCTCCTTCCGCGGCCTCAACAATGACGTGTTCTTCCAGGTAGGCCTGCTCACGACGATTGGCCTGTCTGCCAAGAACGCCATTCTGATTGCGGAATTCGCCCTGGAGCTGGAACAGAAAGGCGAGCACCTGTTGTCAGCCACACTGCAGGCGGTGCGCATGCGGCTACGCCCGATCCTGATGACCTCGCTGGCCTTCATGCTCGGCGTGACCCCGTTGATGATCAGCACCGGCGCTGGCGCTGGCGCCCGCAACGCCATCGGCACCGGGGTATTCGGCGGCATGTTCACCGCCACCGTACTGGCGATCTTCTTTATCCCGCTGTTCTATGTGGTGGTCAGGAAGCTCTCCGGCGTGCCCCTCAACGGCCGCCACGACTGACGGCCCGAACCGATTACACTTCCCCAGCCCGCCCTTTGGCGGGCTTTTTTTGTGCCCGTTTTTGCCCCTGCCCTCCCTTACTGCTTGTTTCTTGCCGCTTTCTGGTGCCGCTAATACCTATGGCTAAAAAAATTCCGTTCATCCTAGTCCTTGTTGCACTCGTCCCCCGGAAGGAGCGTACTGGGACTGTTGAGGATTACCGTGAATATGTCGTCAAGGAATAAGACGGCAATGGCTCTACCAGGGATTGGAATTTGTGACTGACATCAGTGTTTTATAACCAAAAAACATATAAAGCAGATGTCGCCATCAATAGACCACTGGTCCACAAATTGTTTCCCCTTCCCTGCTGATCCATTACTTCTAAACACGTAAGCCTGCCCACCAGCAGGCACAGGGAGAAGTGGCAAAACCACTTCGTCACCTCATTGCTACATTGAGGCCGACTATGGAAGCAGCACTGGCACCACAGCAAGAAAACAATCGACTCTCCATCCTGGTGGTGGATGACAGTTCCGCCGTCCGCAGCCTGATCATCGCCAAACTCTACGAACTCGCCGAAGACTCCTTTGAAATCGAAGTATTCCAGGCCGTGGATGGCAATGAAGCCCTCTCCTGCGCCGAGAAAGCCGACTTCGATCTGATCTTCATGGATGTGGAAATGCCCGGCATGGGCGGGCTGGAGGCCTGCAGCAAGCTGCGCGAAATGGGGGTCACCGCCCGTATCGCCATGCTCTCCAGCATCACCTCCGCCGAATCCCACATGGCAGGCCACAAGGCCGGCTGCAACAACTACCTGGTCAAACCGCCCCACGACAGCGATCTGCGATCGGTGATGCGACTGACTTCCCTGATGAAACAAACTTCAGCCTGACCGCATAAAAGAACAACCACATAACCGGGACTGGTCATGCCACAAAATGATAAAGCGCTACAGAGCTTCCTGATCGAGAGCGATGAGAATCTGGCGCAACTGGAACAGGACATCGTCGCCCTGGAGCGCGCTCCGGACGATAGCGAATGTGTCGCCAGCGCCTTCCGGGCCATTCATACCATCAAGGGCACCTGCGGATTTTTCGGGTTCAGTCACCTGGAAGCGCTAACCCATCTGATGGAAGACATCCTCGGCGCCATGCGCGACGGGCACCTGAAAATGGATCTGGATATCGCCGCCGCGCTGCTCGATGGCGTGGATGAAATCCGGGTTTTCCTCAAGCGCATCAACAACGACGGCAACGATGGTGATTCCGCTCCCGACGCGCTGATGGCGCGACTGCACGAACTGGTGCCGGAAAAAAGTGCCGACGAACCAGCCGTGGTGATTCCTGAACCGGAAGTGGAAACCTCCAGTGCAGTGACCATCAGCGAGGAACCGGTTGCAGAAAAGGGGGAAACCACTACAGCGGCAGAGGCGGAAACCGTTGCCTCCGACCTGGAAGAAAAAGACGACCATCCTGACAACCCTTCAGCCGCAAACCCGACGCCCTCCGACAGCACGGTACGCGTTGATGTTGTCCTCCTGGACAAGCTGATGAACGTGGTAGGCGAACTGGTACTGACCCGCAACCAGCTGCTGCAACATGCCGCCAGCCAGAACGACTCCCAGCTGGTCAACCTTTCCCAGCGCCTCAATCTGGTCACCAGTGAATTGCAGGAAGGCCTGATGCAGACGCGCATGCAGCCCATCCGCAACGCCTGGGCCACTTACCCGCGCCTGCTCCGTGACCTGGAAAAGAAAACCGGCAAGAAAGTCACCCCGATCCTCAAGGGTGGCGATACCGAACTGGACCGCAGCCTGCTGGAAGCGATTCGCGATCCGCTGATTCACCTGGTACGCAATGCCGTGGATCACGGCATCGAATCCCCCGAAACCCGTGTGGCCGCTGGCAAACCCGAAGCCGGGACCCTGACCCTCAGCGCCTACCATGAAAGCGGTAATGTCACCGTTGAAATCACCGACGATGGCAAAGGTCTGGACAGCAAGAAAATCATCGCCCGGGCACTGGCCGCCGGCCTTCTACACCCCGACCAGGTGGATTCGCTGACCGAGCGGGAAAAGATTCGCTATATCTTCCAGCCCGGCTTCTCCACCGCCGAAACCGTCAACGACTTGTCCGGCCGTGGTGTCGGTCTGGATGTGGTGCGCAACAATGTGGAACGCATTGGCGGCTCCATCGACATCAAGAGCACGCCGGGCAAAGGCACTACCTTCAAACTCAAGATTCCGCTCACCCTGGCCATCGTCCCGGCCCTGATTGTCCGCTGTCTGCATCAGCGTTTCGCCATCCCCCAGGTCAACCTGCTGGAAGTGGTCTACGTGGAAGCCGACAAGCTGGAAGAAGATATCCAGACAGTCCATGACGCCCTGGTGTATCGCCTGCGCGGTCGCCTGCTGCCACTGGTGGACATGCGCTCCCTGATGCACATGGGCACACCGGAAAAGCAGCACGACCAGTTCATTCTGGTGCTCACCGCAGACCAGCAGGAATTCGGCTTGCTGGTGGATGACGTGCGTGACACCGAGGAAATCGTGGTCAAACCATTGGGCCGCCTGCTCAAGGACAACCCCTGCTTCGCCGGCGCCACCATCATGGGTGATGGCCGCGTGGCCCTGATTCTGGATGTGAAATCCACCGCCGACTTCGCCGGTGTCACCCGCCAGGATCGCAAACTCAACCAGCAGGCACATATGGACGACCAGAGCCATCAGCCCATCAACGTGGCGGAAAACTTCTTGCTGGTTCGTCCCAACGAGCAAACCGGCCGTTCCGCCATTTCCCTGTCCAAGGTTTCCCGTCTCGAAGAAGTCAGCCGCGACCTGATCGAATACTCCGCCGGCCGGGAAGTGATTCAGTACCGCGGCAAGATCCTGCCGCTGATTCGCCTCGGAGAAGATACTGACAAGCATGACGATAACGAGATGATCCGCATCGTGGTGCAACCCACCGAGTTTGGTGAGGTGGGCCTGGTGGTCAACGACATCATCGACATCGTCTCCGACGACAAGGCCAATATCGAGAAAGTCGCCAAGTCCGACGGCATTCTCGGTGCCGGCATCCTCCAGGGGCACATCACTGATTTCATCGACAGTGACGCCCTGTTCAACCACTACCGTGACATGAACAACGGAGGCCGGGATGAACACTGATCAACTACTTTGCACCTTTACCGTGGCCGACAAGAGCTATGGCGTGATCGTGGACAACGTGCAGGAAGTCCTGGCCAACCACCAGATCACCGATATACCGCTGGCGCCGCCCGGGGTCATGGGCCTGATGAACATCCGCGGTCGTATCGTTCCGGCCATCGCCCTGCGCAAGGTGTTACGCCTGGAAGAGAAAGTCCGTAGCGATGACGACGATGGGGAAGACAACATCTTCAACATCATCATCAACCACGACGGCGAACAGGTGGGCCTGATGGTCGACCAGATCGGCGACATCATCACCATCAACCCGGACGACATCGAAGCGCCGCCGGAAACCCTGAAAGGCGCCGCGCGACGCTTCATGTATGGCGTTTTTTCCGTGCAGGGCAACCTGCATCTGCTACTTGACCTAGACACTCTGCTTGAAGACGAGATGTGTACCCGCTCCCTGAGTGAAAACACACGCAGCGTATTGCAATAGCCAGCGACAAGGACAGTGACTGATGAGTAATGAACAGAACAATATCAATACCGACTCCATCTACGAAAAGGTAGGCGGCGAACCTGCCATCAAGGCGGTGGTGTCGGAGTTCTATGACCGGGTGCTGGCAGATCCAACACTCGCCCCCTTCTTTCGTCACAAGCAACGAAAGGGCCTGGAAAAGCTTCAGGTCAAATTCTTCAGCCAGGCGCTGGGCGGCCCTCAGAACTACGACGGCCGGGCCATGGATGAAGCCCACAAATCCCTGAACATCACTGCCAAATCCTTCGGCAAGGTCGCTGAACATCTTCATGAGACCTTGCTGGCGGTTGGCGTAGACGACGACCTTGCCGAACAAATCATGCAGGCAGTAGCACCTCTCAAGGAGCAAATCGTGAACGAGCCCAATACTAATCAAAACAACGGCAGCCAGGCAGGCAGCGATGCAGCACTGCGTGACGTGGACATCGAAACCTCCGTGACCGACAGTCTGGAAGGGGTGAAAGCCACGCTCGAGAGTTTGCAGGCCAATGTCTTCGTTGCCGATACCAACCTGAACATTGTCTACATCAACCCGCGTGCTACCGAAACGCTGGCCACCATCTCCCAGCCGATCTACAACACCTTCGGCGTGCGTATTGAAGAAATTCTCAACGGCCATATCCACCGTTTCCACCGTGATCCGAAACGGGTAGAGAGCATTCTTCGCAACCCCAATGCCCTGCCCCATTCTGCGGATTTCAACTTCGGCGGGGTCACCCTGCGCACCCGTATCAACGCAGTGACCACCAGCGAAAACAAGATCGCCGGCTACACCGTGTGCTGGGATGACGTGACCACCGAACTGCGTCAGGAAAACGAGTTCCGCCGGGTCATGAACATGGTGGATCAGATGCCCACCAATGTGTTCCTGTGTGACCGGGATCTGAAGATCGTATATCTGAACCCATCGGCCAGTGTCACCATGAAGAATCTGGAAGCGCATCTGCCGATCAAGGCCAGCGAGCTGCTGGGCACCAACATCGATATCTTCCACAAGCATCCCGAACACCAGCGCCGCATCCTGTCCGATCCCACCAACCTGCCCTATCGCGCCCGCATCAGCATTGGCGACGAGAAGGCCGACCTGCTGGTGAACGCCATCTACGATGCTGAAGGCAGCTATGTGGGCCCGATGCTGACCTGGGAAATCGTCACCGAGAAGGTACTGCTGGAAGAACGTATCCGCGGCACCGTTGAAGTACTGGCGACCTCTTCCGAAGAAATGATCGCCACCAGCGACCAGATGGGCTCCAACGCTGCTATCACCAGCCGCGAAGCGAACTCTGCGGTGAACACTGCCGATGACATCAACGAAAACGTACAGGCGGTATCCACCAGCATTGAAGAGATGGGTGCCAGCATCAAGGAAATCGCCAAAAACGCCACCGACGCCGCCCGCGTTGCTGACGAGGCGGTAAGCATCGCCGAAGGCACCAACACCACCATCAGCAGCCTGGGCACCAGCAGTGCCGAGATTGGCAAGGTGATCAAGGTCATTACCGGTATTGCCCAGCAAACCAACCTGCTGGCACTGAACGCCACCATCGAAGCGGCGCGTGCCGGTGATGCAGGCCGCGGCTTCGCCGTTGTGGCCAACGAGGTGAAAGAGCTGGCCAAGGAAACCGGCCGGGCCACCGAGGACATCGGCCAGAAGATCGAAGCTATCCAGGTAGATGTGAAAGGCGCTATCGAAGGCATCGCCCGTATCAGCGAAGTGATTCACCACATCAGCCAGGTACAGGGCTCCATCGCCTCCGCAGTGGAAGAGCAGACCATCACCACCAATGAAATGGGCCGCCGCGTTGGCGATGCCGCCAAGGGCACCAACGAAGTGGCAACCAACATCAGCGGTGTGGCAGAGGCCGCCAAGAGCACCAACGCCGGCGTGGAAAGCATGCGTCAGGCGGCGGCGGAACTGGCCAAGCTGTCTGCAGATCTGCAAACCCTGGTCGTGGATGCCGAGCGCAACTCACGAGCCGACAATCAGTCCAAGTAAGGAGAAACTGCCATGGCGACTCCGCAAGCACTTGTTATTGACGACTCACGGGCCATGCGCCTGATCCTCGGTGACTTGCTGAACCAGCTTGGCTATGAAACCCACGAAGCAGGAGATGGCCAACAGGCCATCTCCATGCTCGAGGAAGATGCCAACATTCCGAGCCTGGCACTGGTGGACTGGAACATGCCGGTCATGAACGGGCTGGATTTCATCAAGGCCGTGCGCGGACAGAACTGCTACACCAACATGAAGTTGCTGGTGGTCACCAGTGAAGCCGAAGTGGGCCATATGGTAGAAGCCCTCACCGCCGGTGCGGATGAATACCTGATGAAGCCGTTCTCGTCCGAAGCGCTGGCCAGCAAACTGGAAATGCTGGGGTTACGCCACGCATGAACCGAATCCGTGTCTTTCTGGTGGATGACACCGCCGCAGTACGACACATCCTCACCCAGATTCTGGAAGAAGATCCGGACATTGTGGTGGTCGGCACCGCCTCCGATGGCCAGCAAGGCCTGGAACGCCTGAAGCGGGTGGAAGCCGATCTGCTCATTCTGGATGTGGAAATGCCGGGCATGGGTGGGCTGGAAATGCTCAAGGCATTGAAGGAACAAAAATCCACCATGCCGGTGCTGGTATTCAGTTCCATCACCGAACGCGGCGCCATGGTCACCATCGAAGCGCTGTCCTTGGGCGCCAGCGATTATGTGCCCAAACCGGCCATGGTCGGCACCGCTGCAGAAGCCCGCGATTACATCCGCAACAGCCTGCTCGGCAAGATCAAGTCACTGTTCAAGCTGGAGCCGGTGGTCGCAGAAAAACCCCGCAACATTGTCATCCAGCCCAGCGCCAGCAGCTATCGCCGCATCCCCTCCCGGGTGGATCTTGTTGTGATCGGTTCCTCCATGGGGGGACCAAAGGCGCTTGGCGAAGTCATGGCCGCCTTGCCCGAAGATTTCCCGGTACCGATCCTGTTGGTGCAACACATGCCGGCTGTCTTCACCAAGGCGCTGGCCGAGCGACTCAACCAGAACAGCCCGCTGCTGATCCGCGAATGCGATCAACCCACGGTGGTGGAGCCCGGCCAGGTATTGCTGGCCGCCGGTGACTATCACATGACCGTCAGCAAGCAGGGGGATCAGATTGTGGCCTCTCCGCTGCGCTCCGAGCCGGTGAACTTCTGCCGCCCTGCCGTGGACGTGTTGTTCAATGCCGCCGCCGAACATTTCGGTGCCAATACCCTGGCCGTGGTGCTCACCGGCATGGGTCAGGACGGTCTGGAAGGTTGTCGCACCCTGTCTGAAACCGGTGCCCAGATCCTGGTACAGGACCGCGCCAGCAGTGCCATCTGGGGGATGCCCGGAGCGGTATCCCGCGCCGGCCTGGCCTGCGCAGAATATCCCCTGGTGAAGATGGCGGATGAAATTACCCGGCGAGTGAATCGGGGACGCCCCACGTTCCGCTCCCGCCTGGACCGCCAGAATGGCGGCAATCAACACGAGGTTCAGGGATGAGCGAAATCCACCCCGAAAATTACAGCCACCTGCGTAATTTGTTGTTCGAGCGTATCGCCGTCAACCTGCCCGATGACAAGGCCTATCTGGCGGAAGCCCGCCTGCACAGCCTGGCCCGCGAATATACCAGCGGCGATATCAATGCCCTGATCGAAAAGGCCTGCAACGATCCCGAAGATGAGCTGCGCTGCCAGCTGATCGAAGCCATGGCCATCAATGAAACCTATTTTTTCCGCGATCCGATTTTCAACGAAAGCTTCACTGAACACATGCTCCCCAACCTGATGGAGCGCCGTCGCAAGGAAAGAAGCCTGAAGATCTGGAGCGCTGCCTGCAGTACCGGCCAGGAGCCCTACAGCATTGCCATGTTGCTGGAAGATCGCTTTCCGGAGCTCAGGGAGTGGGACGTTCAGATCGTCGCCAGTGACTTCTCGCGCAAGTCCCTGAGCAAGGCCCGCAGCGGCCGCTACAGCCTCACCGAAATGAACCGAGGCCTGCCGGCACGCTTCATGGCCCTGTATTTCGAGCAGGATGGGCTGGAGTGGCAGGTAAAAAAGCCCATACGAGACAAGGTGGACTTTCAGTCCATCAACCTGATTCAGCAATGGCCGGAAGAGCTGCCTGCTTTCGACATCATCCTGCTGCGAAACGTGCTGATCTACTTTTCACTGGCCGATCGCAACCTGGTGCTCAGCAAGATGCGCCGGCAGGCCCGGCATGACGGCTACCTGTTGCTTGGTGCCGCAGAAAACCTGGAAAAATGCAGCGGATTCAAACCCGTACAAGCCAGCAAATACGGTTCGTTCTTCCAACCGACATAAGCCCGAATACTGTTAACAAAAGGTGCACGACATGGACTCTCAATCAGCACAACTGTCAATGAAGATCGCCCGTATCGGCAGCACGGTGATGAATGATTTTCTGAAGATCCCGGTGCATACCGAAGAGGCACCGGCCACCACCTTGCCCTGCGGTTCCGCGATTACCATCTCCGGTGGCTGGAAAGGCAGCATCACCATCAGCAGCAGCGACGAACTCAGCCGCCGCATAGCCGCTGCCATGTTCCGCAAGGAAGATGACAATGTGGAACCGCGCGACATCACCGATGCCATGAACGAACTCACCAACATCATCGCCGGTAACATCAAGGCCATTCTCCCCGGCCCCAGCCAGCTTTCCCTGCCTGTCACACTGGAAACCGTACCGGAAGCCAGCCAGGGCTCCTTGCTGGTCCAGCTCGGAGACAACAAGGCCGGCCACCTGCTGATCTGCGTGCAACCAGGATTGCATTGACGCAACACGCTGCACGCAACAGGCAACACGCGATCCGTGGCCGGGTCCAGAGGCGTGCAGCGCTTCCCTCTCTCACTGCTTCCGTACCTTCATCACCATGAGGCAGACCTTTATCACGCCACCCGCTTTCCCGTAGGAGCCCATGCTTGCATGGCGATCCCAAACCACCTCGCCGAACACTCTGGATTCCAGAATCCTTGCCAGGCAGACCACCCCAAAAGTGTCATCGCGGATTTACGGGAATGTGCTACTCCTGCGCTTTAACCCTCCCTCAAAGAACGCTGTGCCCTCTGTGGTAAATCCGCTTTTGATCTTTGCGTGAAGCCTGTTGCAGCCGCAGAGCGGCACAAAAAAGGCCGCCCCCTCTCGGGAGCGGCCTTTCGCGTGTTGCATGAAGCGTGATGCGTGCAGCGTCTCAGTTACAAATGAATACCGCACTCGGTTTTGCCTTTACCCTTCCAGCGGCCGTCCCGGCCTTCACCCTTGAAGGTGCAATGGCTGCAACCGATAGAGTCATAGCCTTCTGCCACCAGCGGATGGAACGGCAAGTCGTGCTCGGCGATGTAGTTGTCACGCTCTTCCTTGCTGACATCAATCATGGGATTGAATTTGATCATGCCACGGCGCTCTTCAAAGATTTCCAGCCCTGAACGATGCTCCGTGGTCCAACCCATCAGGCTTGAAATCCACAGGTCGTAGTTTTCCTTGGCTTCTTCCAGCGGGTTGACCTTGTTCACCTGACAGCACAGATCAGGGTCGGTTTCCCACATCTGGTTGTCCAGCGACACCTGGTGATGATCCGGATCCGGTTTTACGTCCACCACAGTCAGGCCGAAACGCTCGATCAGGTAATCCTTGTACTCAATCGTCTTCTCGAAGTGGTAACCGGTATCGATAAAGTGCACCGGCTGCTCGGGACGAATGGTAGAAATGATATGCAGGAAATACGCAGAGGTGGCCGCGAACGAGGAGGTCACCATGATCTTCTCAGCCGGAAAATCCTGATAGACACGGCGGATGCGCTCTTCAAAGCTCAACGGAGCATAAACACGGTTCAGCTCAGCCAGGGTCTCTTTGGACAGACCGGCTGTATTGTCACCGAAACGTGTAATCATTTGAGCACTACCCATGATATTCGAGCCTCGCTTTCAGGATTGGCGAGTGGTCATGATAGGGGCTGAGAGAAGAATATAAAGGAATATATAGTGATAGTTTTATGCCTCTTCGGAATATACGAAAATGCGTTATTTCCGGGTAAATACCCACCATATCGGCGAAATTCCACAGCTGTTGCCAGCCCCACTGCCCGCAGGGCCAGTTCAGCCCAACGTCGCCACCACAAGAGTGACATACCAGGATTACCAAAAGCTTAACCCGACAGCCCGCCTTCCAAACCAGACTCGGTGTCGGTTGATTTGGCATGCAGGCAAAGACTTACAGGGAGCCCCCTGTAGGAGCCTGCCTGCAGGCGATCCGAGCCAAGGCGAGGTAAGGATTCCAGAGAGAAGAGATACGAGTTTCGGGTCTCGAAAATCTTTAACCCCAAAAATGCGCGAGGTGTTTAGGCTTTTCGAACCTGGTCACTTAAAACTCGCATCTTTTTACCTCGCTTAGGCTCGGATCGCTTGCAGGCAAGTTATTCGCTTCGCACTCCGTGCGTTACTCCGCTTCACTACGTTCCCACAGCGGCTTCGTAGAAATGCAGAAGCTCGAAAACTTTTCGGCCTCCTACACCTATCTAGAACGTTTGCACGAGAAAAGAACACCAATGCCATCAGCACGGCATCTTCCCCGTTAGAGTGAGTCGAGGAACGGAAGGATCTGGCGGCGTAGAGCAAAAAACCTGTCTGAGCGGAGCGAGTCTTTTTTGCGTCCGCCAGATCGTGAGTACCGGAGTGTACCCGCGGAGCGGGTCGAACGGAGTCGGGGCGCGGGGGAGTCCAGAGGGGTGTCGCGTCACACCCCTTTGGGCCCGTCCGGCGAGGACACGCACGTGCCATAGTGCGATGACATATCAGCAGGAGTCATGTCAGCCAGGTGAGAGCCACCACCACCGCAGATTCGCACCTCAAGTTCATGCAGTTCGAACAGAGTCTCTGGAATCCTTACCTCGCTTGGGCTCGGATCGCGAGCAGGCTCGCTCCTACGGCTGCTTCGTAGAAATCCAGGAACGCTGGGAAGGGGGCCTTTCTTAATCCAATCGAGCGTAGCTCATAGCTCGCAGCTTGTAGCTCAGTCCGGCACCGACCAGTCGATGGCGTCCTTACCCTGTTGCAGCAGGTACTGGTTGGCCCGGGAGAAGTGGCCACAGCCAAGGAAACCGCGGTGGGCGGACAAGGGGGAAGGATGGGGGGCCGTAAGTACGCAGTGGCGCTCTCGGTCGATCAGGCGCCCCTTCTTCTGGGCATGGCTGCCCCAGAGCAGGAACACCAACCCGTCCCGGTCGCGGTTGAGCTGGTCGATGGCTTCATCGGTAAAGGTTTCCCAGCCCTGCTTCTGGTGGGACGCAGCCTGACCAGCTTCCACCGTGAGCACCGCATTGAGCAGCAACACGCCCTGCTCGGCCCAGTGAGTCAGATTGCCATGGGAGGGAATCTGCAGGCCCAGATCACGGTGAATCTCCTTGTAGATATTCACCAGTGACGGCGGCGTCTTCACGTCACGCTGGACAGAAAAACACAGGCCATGAGCCTGGTCGGGACCGTGATAGGGATCCTGGCCAAGGATCACCACTTTCACCTTCTCGAAGGGTGTCAGGTTGAAGGCATTGAAGATGTCCGGCCCGGCCGGATAGACGGTCTTGCCCGCCTGCTTCTGTGCGCCCAGAAAGGCACGCAGACGGACCATGTAGTCCTTGTCGAACTCACCACCAAGATGCGCCTGCCAACCGGCTTCCAGTGGCTGGGCATCAGCCATGGGGCAACAACTTGTCGACCAGGTTGCACAGACGGGCTTCCACAAACCCCGGCTCGGCATGTTCCGGGTGCACCAGCAGCCGTTGTTCCAGCGTCATCATGGTAGACAGGATCAGTTCCGCATCCAGGCGAGGATTGCTGGTGCCGAGCAGCTCGGTGGCGATTTTCAGGCTTTCCAGCTGCTGACGCAGGTACAGGTCCGCCAGCGCACTGAGCCGGTCATCCAGCACCGCTTCCTGCAGAAACGCCTGCTCGGCGACCAGATGGCCACGTCGTTGCTGGAATTCGTTGATGATGAAGCCAGACAGCATCTGGCCGACCATGGTCACCGTCTTCTTGCGAGCGGCCGGATCGGCCAGACTCTCACGATCGAAATTCGACAGCACGGCGAAGGCCTGCTGCTTGAACGGCTCGATCACCTCGGTGAGCGCCCGCTCGGCAAAGAGGGTGAAGGTATCTGCGATCAGATCGGAGATATCCTTGAAATAGTAGGTGGTTGCAGACAGTGGCACATCCGCTTCCCGGGCCACCGCGCGATGCCGGACAGCACGAATACCGTCCTTGACGATAATCGCCAGGGCCGCTTCCAGAATGGCCTGGCGGCGCTGTTCACTGCCCGCACGACGGGCTTTTCGACCTTGGTACTGAATTACGTTTGTCATGGACACAGCAAGCCTTTGTTATAAACAGGGTTGTGTCACTCTCCCACTGCCCGCATGGGCGGGGGCACAAGCCGTGCCCCAAATAAAGTATGTTTACCCGCGCCCCTGGGGACGCATATGCGGAAACAGAATGACATCACGGATCGACGGGGAATCGGTAAACAACATAACCAGACGGTCAATACCAATCCCTTCACCGGCCGTGGGCGGCAACCCGTGTTCCAGGGCCACCACATAATCTTCATCGAAGAACATGGCTTCGTCGTCACCCGCATCCTTTTCGGCAACCTGAGCCTGAAAACGTTCCGCCTGGTCTTCAGCATCATTCAATTCCGAGAAACCGTTGCCGATTTCACGGCCACCGATAAAGAACTCGAAGCGCTCGGTCACGAACGGATTGTCATCCATACGGCGGGCCAGCGGCGACACCTCGGTGGGGTACTCGGTGATAAAGGTCGGATCCTTGAGGCGGTGCTCCACCGTCTTCTCGAAGATCTCGATCTGTACCTTGCCCAGACCGTAGCTGTCTTTCAGCGGGATGCCCAGACCTTCCGCAATCTTGCGGGCACCAGCATCATCCGCCAGCGCAGCCGGATCCATGTCCGGGTTAAAGTGCAGGATAGACTCAACCACCGTCATCCGCGCGAAGGGTTTGCCAAAGTCATACACTTCGCCCTGATAATTCACATCAGTGGTACCGAGCACATCTTGTGCCAGGGTGCGCAGCATGTCTTCGGTGAGATCCATCAGGTCCAGGTAGTTACCGTAGGCCTGGTAGAACTCCAGCATGGTGAATTCCGGGTTATGACGGGTGGAAAGCCCCTCATTACGGAAGTTGCGGTTGATCTCGAACACCTTCTCGAAACCGCCGACCACCAGCCGCTTCAGGTACAGCTCAGGCGCGATACGCAGGAACATTTCCATGTCCAGGCTGTTGTGATGGGTCACGAACGGCCGCGCCGTGGCGCCACCGGGGATCACCTGCAGCATGGGCGTTTCCGCTTCCACAAAGCCCTTCTTGACCAGGTAATTGCGGATACCGGCCACAACCTGGGCACGGATCTGGAAGGCCCGGCGGCTTTCCTCGTTGACGATCAGGTCCACGTAACGCTGACGGTAACGGGCTTCGGTGTCGGTCAGCCCCTTGTGCTTTTCAGGCAGCGGGCGCAGCGACTTGGTGAGCAGCAGGTACTCTTCCATCATCACGTACAGGTCACCCTTGCCGGATTTGCACAGGGTACCTTTCACACCAATGATATCGCCCAGATCCCAGTGCTTGGTGTCCTTCTGGACATCCTTGCTGGCATAAATCTGGATACGGCCGGACATGTCCTGCAGCACCTTGAACGACTTGCGGTCCAGCATCAGACGACCAGCCACGGCCACCTGAATGCCCTTCTCTTCCAGCTCTTCCTTGCTCAGCTCGCCGTACTGTGCCTGCAGCTCGGCCGCCAGGGAATCACGGCGGAAGTGGTTGGGGAACGCATTGCCCGCTTCACGCAGCTCGGCCAGCTTGGCACGACGCTCGGCAATCAGGCGATTCTCGGATTCCTGCTGTTCGACGGTGTTCTGTGTGGTTTCGTCTTGGCTCATGACTCTGTGCTTCCGGTATCTCGGCCAGCCGCCGGGGCCTGTCGATGTCTCGTCAGGCCTCGGGCGTCAGGCGTCCAGCGTAATTACAATCCCGCTTTCAGGGACGCTTCAATAAAGGGATCCAGGGCGCCATCGAGAACCGCCTGGGTATTGCGGTTCTCCACGCCGGTGCGCAGATCCTTGATGCGGGCATCGTCCAGCACGTAGGAACGGATCTGGCTGCCCCAGCCGATATCCGCCTTGCTGTTTTCCAGGGCCTGCTTCTCGGCATTGCGGCGCTGCATTTCCAGCTCGTAGACCTTGGCCTGCATCATCTTCATGGCCTTGTCCTTGTTCTGGTGCTGGCTTCGCTCGCTCTGGCACTGGGTCACCACCGTGTGCTCGGTGCCGCCTTCATCCTTGAACACGTAAGTCAGACGTACCGCAGAATCGGTCCGGTTAACGTGCTGACCACCGGCGCCGGAAGCCCGGTAGGTATCCACCCGCATGTTGCCCATATCGATCTCGATATCGATATCGTCATCCACTTCCGGGGATACGAACACAGAGCTGAAAGAGGTGTGGCGACGACCGCCGGAATCGAACGGGCTCTTGCGCACCAGGCGGTGCACGCCGGTTTCGGTGCGCAGCCAGCCGTAGGCGTAGTCGCCTTCAAAACGGATAGTGGCAGACTTGATGCCGGCCACGTCGCCGGCAGAGGCTTCCACCAACTCGGTCTTGAAGCCGTGGGCTTCGCCCCAGCGCAGGTACATGCGCAGCAGCATCTCGCCCCAGTCCTGGGCCTCGGTACCGCCGGAGCCGGCCTGGATATCCAGGTAGGCATTACAGGGGTCCATCTGCCCGGAGAACATGCGGCGGAATTCCAGGTCGCCGACCAGCTTTTCCAGTCGCTCCAGCTCGCTTTCCACTTCCGGCAGGCTGTCTTCGTCGCCCTCTTCCACCACCAGTTCCAGCAGGTCCTGGGTATCGGTGATGCCCTGGGTGGAATCGTCGATGGTCTTCACCACCGCTTCCAGCTGGGCGCGTTCCTTACCCAGACCCTGGGCGTAGTCCGGATCGTTCCAGACATCCGGGCTTTCCAGCTCGCGGGAAACCTCGGTCAGGCGCTCATGCTTGGTAGCATAGTCAAAGATACCCCCTAAGCGCTTCCACACGCTCAGCGAGGTCAGAAAGATGGGTTCGCAGCGGATTGACTTCCATTACGTCTCTCTTCAGATCGTCAAATGATCGGAGGTCGGGCCTGCCGGAACAGGCCCGGGAAAACGGCGCAGTTTAGCGGTTTGCGCCGCTGCTGACGAGAGGCGTACGTCAGTTCTTGAGTTCGTAAACGTGGTAGGCCTGGGCTTTCATGTGATCAATGGTGGTACCCAGGTAGCTGGCATTGTCAGGAATGCCGGAGCCGGTAGTGAATACCTTGAAAGTACGCACTTCCTTGGGGGTGTCGATCACGGTATCCGCGTCCACTTCCACCCACATGCAGATAGCCGCATCCTGCAGGATGTAATCCACTTTCAGCACCGTGCCCGATTCCGGCAGGCGGATTTCCTGCACATCGGTAGACACGTTGAGGCGGTGCTTGTGTATCGTTTTCATCGGGTCCCCTCCGTTAAGGACACAAAGACGGAAGGCGATAGCCCGCCGCCAGAGTCAATGCAGGCAAGGCCTTGTGGGCCCCGCATCAAAGAAACAGCAACCCTCCGTTTCCCATACGTAGAGGGAGGAGGCAGAGCGCAATCCTAGCAAAGCCCCCCGGCCCCGAACAGCAATTGTCGACAATTTTCCCGGACAATAAAAAAGGGGCTTCGCGGATTAGCGGGAATCAGCAGCTAGGGAGGCCGCCCCGCAAGAGCGTCGCTCTTGTGCTCGTCAGGTCAAGCAGCGCTATTGCCCAGCGTCGTTAATGGCAGATTTACCACAGAGGACACAGAGATCACTGAGGAAAGACGGTTTTTCTCTGTGAACTCCGTGCTCTCTGTGGTGAAAAAGGGTTTGGTTTCAGCTCTTAGCGTCAAGCGTCTGGCGGCCGCGAAGCGACCATAAAAAAGGTTCATCGCGGATTAGCGGGAAAGCCTGACAGAACATCAGTGCCAGCAAACGTTGCTCCGATTCTCACAGTGGGAGCTTGCTTGCAAGCGAAAGGGTTTTGGTCGAGCGTGGGAAAAACTTCGTTTGCAAGCAAACTCCCACAACAAGATCGACAATCGCCTTCAACCAACCCTGGCCCTGTTTCTCATAATTCCGCGATGAACCATAAAAAGCGCCCCGACGCTAACCGCGTCGAGGCACTCCCCGCCCGCATGGCTTACGAACTTACCCCTCGCCAGCCCCTTCGGGCCACTGCTGCGGCACCATCATGAGCCCGTTCAGGCTGTAGCCCTGCTCCCTCGCCACCGCTTTGAGAGACTCAAGCCGCGCCTCACTGATCTGCGGCTCGCGGGCCATGATCCAAAGGTAATCCCGCTTCTGCCGGCCGATCACCGTGTACTGGTATTCTTCATCCACAAACAACACCCGGTAATCCGCCTTGAAAGGCCAGATAAAACGCATGCCCCAGATCGCCGGGTTCTCCGGGCTGACAAACCCGGTGGGAGTCATCTGCTTGAACTCCCCATTAAAGCTGTTCTTGCGGAAGGTAAAGGTGGTGGACACCTTGTACGGCCCAACGCGCTGATAGCTCTCCATGGCGTTATGGGCGCCTTTCTCCGGCAACGTGGGAATGTTGGCGATCACGTACCAGTCGCCCATGAAACGGTCCAGGTCAAAAGGGCTGGCGACCTTGATGGGGTCTTCGGGAAGAGATTGGCAGGCTTGCAGCATGAACAGACTCACAATCAACAGTATCAAGCGCATGGTGGGCTCCACAGTTGAAAGTAGTATTGCGGGCAACGGGACAAGGCGGAGTGAAGAAGCCTTTTGCAGACCAGCCACCGTCCGCCCCCTGCAGGACGGCCCTTTTGAGTGCGTGAAGCGGACAGCCATACAGGCATGACTGTGGGCTTGCGGGCAACGCCCGCCCACATCGCCTTGCGAGCAAGGCTCCTACAAGTGAAAAGCCTGCACCCTGAACATTACCCACAGCCCTTGCCGCCTCACAACCAGGCCGCATCCCAATATGGAAAATCCCCCACCCGCTCCACCAAACCCGCCCGCAACGGGTTGGCAATCACATACCGGGCAGTGGGCAAAAGATCCCGCTCATGTCTCAGGGCATGGTCATGAAACCCCTTCTGCCACAACGGCATCCCTGCCAGACGCGAGGTTTTGCCCTTCAACATGCGCACCGTCTGCGACAGAGAATAGGTGCCCTTGAGCGAAAACATCCAGTGGCAGTGATCCGGCATCACCACGTAACACCAGTTATGACAGGCCCCAACGGCATCCAGCTCAACCAGAGTCCGACTCACCAGCCGGGCCGTATGATGATCATCAAAGAAAGGGTAACGGTGACGCGTCACCGTGGTAATCAGGTAGGCCTGATAAGGCTGAGAGACACGGCCTGTTCTCAGGTTCTGGCTGTGAAATTCGCTTTCCATGCCACGAGTGTGAAATGGCGAGGGAGCATCACCAATCAGCCAAAGCGGAAACCCGCGTCAGCGAAAACGCCAGCCAATGTGAGCCACAGCCCCGCTCACCGTAAGCCCACCGCCCAAGGTCTTGCATGACTGGAGCGAAGCGGAAGAACGTCCGCAGGACGGCCCGAAGGGTGAACGCAGCGAATAATCCGTGCTTACAGACGATAAGCGCTTGCGGGCAGCGCCCGCCAACATCGCCTTGCAAGCAAGGCTCCTACAGGGAAAAGCCCGCGATGGACCGCCTTGTGGAAAGGCGGCCCTGCGGGATGGGCAGGGGGCTATCAGGCGCTGGTGGTGGCCTTCTTTTTGGTTTTGGCGCGCGGCTTGGGTTTGCTGGCGGCTTCCACCTTCACCGGCACCCCGTTGATCTGCGCCATGGCAGTTACCGATTCCACCCGGCTACTGGTGATCACATCATTCACGCTGGCACCACCGGCCCGGCGGGCCACCTCCAGCTGCACCCCCGGGCGGTCATGGCCCCAGCCGTGGGGCACGCTGATCACGCCTGGCATGATGTCGTCGCTGACCCAGGCAGGCAGGGTGATGCGGCCAGCATCACTGCTGAGCACCAGATCATCCCCTTCCGCCACGCCGAGACGCTCGGCATCCTGGGGATGGATCAACACATTACAGCGCTTTTTCCCTTTCACCAGCCGCTGGCTGTTGTGCATCCAGGAATTGTTACTGCGCACGTGTCGACGACCGATCATCAGCATCTCGTCCGGCTTCGGCACCTTGGGTGACGGCAGCCCCTGCAAGGCACGGAAATACAGCGCCGGTACCAGGTTGATACGCTGGTCGCGGGTAAACAGCCGTGCCGGCAAAGCCGGTTGCAGCGGGCCCAGATCAATACCATGGGGATTGTCTTTCAGGGACTGGAACGTCAGCCCGTTCTGCTTGCCACGGAGCAGCTTCCAGGCCTGGCGGGGCAGCGTGTGCAGCCCGTCTTCCTTGAGTGCGGCCATCACCTTGCCGCCGGCACCATAGGGGCCAACGCGCAGGCCCAGATCAATGATCCCGGTGTCCTTGAGGCGATGCATGAAGCGGTCCGCCGCGGCAATCTGCAACCGCTCTCGGGTGGTCTTGGCCTTGAGGCGATTCAAGCGCGTGGCCAGCCCGTTGAGAATTTCCCAGTCATGCATCGAGCCTTCCGGCTTCTCCACCAGCGGCGGGGTGTACTTGACCACATTACGCACCGCCACGGCCTGGAACACCGGGTCGAACTGGCCGTGCTCCAGCTGCCCGGTGGGCGGCAGGATGATATTGGCGTGGCGGGTGGTTTCATTGATGTAGAGGTCGATGCTGACCATGAATTCCAGCCCTTCCAGGGCAGAATCCAGCTTGTTGCCATCCGGGCAGGACATCACCGGGTTACCGGCATGGGACACAAAGGCTTTCACCTGCCCCTTGCCGGGGGTGAGCATTTCATCGGCCAGGGTGGTCACCGGGAATTCCCCGGAAAACTCAGGGTAACCGTGCACCCGACTGCGATAGCGATCGAAACTGCCGGCCTCGCCACCCAAAGCCCCCAGCGCCACGATATCGAACGCTGGCTTGGTGAACATCACCCCGCCTTCGCGATCCAGATTGCCGGTTATGATATTGAGCACATACACCAGCCAGGCGCTGAGCGTGCTGTGCGGGCTGGTGGTCAGTCCCACGCGGGCGTAGATGGCCGCACGCGGTGCTGCAGCAATATCCCGGGCCAGCTTGCGAATCGCTTCCGGGCTGATGCCCACCGCCTCGGACACTTTTTCCGGGGTCCAGTTCTCGGTGAGTTTCTGCAGATCACCCTTGCCATCCAGAATATTGTCTAGCCTGCCCGGGGCCACCAGCAGCTCCTTGTAAAGCACCTGAATCAGCGACAGCAGCAGATACACATCGGTACCCGGTCGCACAAAATGATGCTCATCAGCCACCTCAGCGGTTTCTGTCCGGCGTGGATCCACCACCACCAGTTTGCCGCCGCGTTTTTTCAGATCCTTGAGCCGGTTCTTCACATCCGGCACGGTCATGATGGAGCCATTCGAAGCCAGCGGATTACCGCCAATCACCATGAAGTAATCGGTATGGTCGATATCCGGAATCGGGAACATGGCCTGGTTGCCGAACAGCTGCCACGCGGCCAGCTGGTGAGGCAGCTGATCCACCGAGGTAGCGCTGTAGCGCTGGCGGGTGCCAATGGCCTTGATCAGGGGCAGCAGGCTGAACAGTGCGCCGTGGTTGTGGGCAGTGGGGTTACCGAAATACATGGCCACCGCATTCTTGCCATGGCGCTCCTGCACCTCGTGCAGACGCCGGGCAGTCTCATCCAGCGCTTCATCCCAGCTGATCGGCACCCAACCATCCACCGTGCGCTTGACCGGATGACGCAACCGATCCGGGTCATGGTGCAGGTCCTGCAGGGCCACCGCCTTGGGACAGACATGGCCACGACTGAACGGGTCCTGCTTGTCACCCCGGATAGACAGAATCTCATCACCGCGGTGCTCAATCTCGATGCCGCACATGGCTTCACACAGATTACAGGTGTGGAAGTGAGTGGTTTTCATCCTTGACCTCATTGTCGGCTGCACAGGCTCTGGCACAGATTCACTGTTACCGGTCGTGCCTTAATAGAAGACTTACCTTGATACCAGAGCTGTAATGAGGATGCCATGATTTGGCACAAGCGCGAGGCGAATGGCCCACTCAGTACCTACTATCTATCTGTGTACTACAGGCCTTCAACGGCAGACAGGAAAGCCAGAGCCCGGGGATGTGCACGGGGATGTTTTGGTGGGAACTCTCTGTGCTCGTCAGCCAATGGCAGAAGGCCACCCCTGCACCCCGCCCCCAGCCGGTGCACTGTGCATAAAACCGCTCATTCTCCCAACGGTCACTTTTATCGGTAAAAGAGACTATAAAAAAACGCGCTTAGCCGTAGGGTTGGCCTGCTTTATGCACATCACAATAAGAGTGTCACCCTTGGTAACGCTGCCGCGCCCCAATTTTGTACACAGATTTATGTCAATGGGATTTTTATGATCTCAAATTGTGACGTACGTGTGAAATACGCATAAAATTAAGCGTAACCAACTGATATTGTTGACTTTAATTTAAAGGTCATTTTTTAACCAGTTCGTCCTCAGCCCATAATTTACAGTGATTTTTGGTGGTTCAGCACCAGCTATACACAGAGATATCCACAGTTACTGTGGAAAACCCTGATAGATCCCCCCTGGCTATAACCACTTGCGAGGGGATTTAGCACCATTTGCGATAACTCCTTGACGGTTTTGCACAATGGCGATTTGCCCTCAGTCATATAGCTGTCACCCTTTCGTCACAACTTCTGGCGCGAATTACAACCCCTAACCTATTGAAATGGGTAGAAATTATTCAGCGAACAAAAAAGGAGCAAAATGCGAGAAATGCCGTTATCACTGGGCTGCAGCCGGTTGTCGTCAGCTTATCAACATTTTTATCCACAGGTTTTGTGCACGCTTTTCGGTGAAGTATTGATCAAGCCAGCCTGGCCCGGTGCATGGCCAAAAATTCACCTGGCGAAAAACCACACAAACCGCCGAAAGCCTCATTAATAAAGGCCTGCAGCCCCTTATCCGGCATTCCCTAACAGTGTTATCCACAGCGATCGTGGATACTTTACCGCTTGTGGATACAGCGTATTCACCCCGCTAGCCACCCGGTTAGCCCCGTTTCAGCGCCGCCTGTCTGCTGTTACCGCAAAAAGGATGAGCAGCCATCTCCGGATTATCCTTTTGGCGCATCCCGGTAACACTTCATCCAGCCCAGTCCTGCCTCACCACCAGGCTCTGCCGTCCCTACCAAAAGGATCCGCCTTTTAACGCCACAAACGACATCGCTCACACCAATTACGCCATCTCATGGCATCCGACCAGCGGGTCACAATTAGGGGCTAAAAAAACCCTTCACGTTCCCTATACTTGCGGGCCTACAAGTTCGTTGATTTATGTAAGCAAACACTCACATGAATCACGTCGCCTCCCCTATTTCAGGGACCAGGGGGCATTACCAAAGCGGCCGGTTGCGCCGCGTACTTTGGGACTGGAGAGCAAACGCTATGATCTATCAAGGCAACGCCGTAAGCGTACAACTGCTTGACGACGGCATCGCCGAACTGAAGTTCGATCTTCAGGGCGAGTCCGTTAACAAGTTCAACCAGGAAACCGTGGAAGATCTCGGTAAGGCCGTCGAAGCCATTCAGGGCAACAGCGACATCAAGGGCCTGATCGTGACCTCCGGCAAAGGGGTTTTCATCGTTGGCGCTGACATCACCGAATTCACCGACATGTTCAAACTGCCGGAAGACGAAATCGCCGGCTGGTGTCTGAAATCCAACAAGGTCTTCAACGCATTCGAAGATCTGGACATCCCCAAAGTGGTCGCCGTCAACGGCATCGCCCTGGGTGGTGGTCTGGAAATGTGTCTGGCTGCCGACTTCCGCGTGCTCAGCGAGAAGGCTCAGGTAGGTCTGCCGGAAGTGAAGCTGGGCCTGTTCCCGGGCTTCGGTGGCACCGTGCGCATGCCGCGCCTGATCGGTGTGGACAATGCCGTTGAGTGGATCGCCGCTGGCGGCCAGCACAACGCCGCCAAGGCCCTGAAAGTGGGTGTTGCCGATGCCGTTGTCGCTCACGACAAACTGCAAGATGCCGCCATCGCGCTGGTCAAGCAGTGCCTGGAAGGCAAGATCGACTTCCGCGCCAAGCGTCAGGAAAAGCTCGAGCCCCTGAAGCTGCCGCCCATGGAAAACATGATGGCCTTCCAGACCTGCATGGCCATGGTCATGGGTCAGGCTGGCAAGAACTACCCGGCTCCGGTTGCCGCTGTTAAAGCCATGCAGACTGCTGCTGGCATGAACCGCGACCAGGCCCTGGAAGTGGAAGCCAAAGGCTTCGCCAAGATCGCCAAGACCCCGCAAGCCACCGCGCTGGTAGGTCTGTTCCTGGCCGATCAGGCCGTGAAGAAAGTCAACGGCAAGACGGCCAAAGGCACCAAGGCCATCGATCAGGCTGCTGTACTGGGCGCCGGCATCATGGGTGGCGGTATCGCCTTCCAGTCTGCTCTCAAAGGCACCCCGATCATCATGAAGGACATCGCCGACAAGGCGCTGGACCTGGGCATGAACGAAGCCACCAAGCTGCTCGCCAAGCGCGTCAGCAAGGGCAAGATGGATGCCGCCAAGATGGGTAAAGTCCTGTCTGCCATCCGTCCGACCCTGAACTACGGTGACTTCGACAACGTCAACGTGATCGTTGAAGCTGTGGTCGAAAACCAGAAGATCAAGCAGTCCGTTCTGGCCGAAACCGAAGGCAAAGTGAAGGAAGGCACCGTACTGGCGTCCAACACCTCCACTATCTCCATCACCAAGCTGGCCGAAGCCCTTGAACGTCCGCAGGACTTCGCCGGTATGCACTTCTTCAACCCGGTACACATGATGCCGCTGGTGGAAGTGATCCGTGGTGAGAAGACCTCCGACGAAACCGTGGCGACCCTGGTGGCCTACGCCCAGAAAATGGGCAAGAACCCCATCGTGGTGAACGACTGCCCCGGGTTCCTGGTTAACCGCGTTCTGTTCCCGTACTTCGGCGGCTTCGGCATGCTGATGCGTGACGGCGCTGACTTCCAGGCCGTGGACAAAGTCATGCAGAAGTTCGGCTGGCCCATGGGCCCCGCTTACCTGATGGACGTGGTTGGCATCGACACCGGTGTTCACGCTGCTGCCGTTATGGCGGAAGGCTTCCCTGAGCGTATGCAGTACGACTTCAAAGACGTCTCCACCGTGATGTTCGAAAACAACCGTTACGGTCAGAAGAACGGCGTTGGCTTCTACAAGTACGAGCTGGACAAGAAAGGCAAGACCCAGAAGGTTGTCGACGAAACCACTTACGAGCTGATCAAGCCGCACGTTGCCGAAACCAAAGAGTTCGATGCCGAAGAAATCATCGCTCGCATGATGATTCCGATGTGCACCGAGACCGTTCGCTGTCTGGAAGACAACATTGTAGGTTCCGCTGCCGAGGCCGACATGGCCATGATCTACGGCATCGGCTTCCCTCCCTTCCGTGGTGGCCCGCTGCGCTACATCGACAGCATCGGCGTACAAGCCTTTGTTGAGCTGTGCGACAAGTACGCGCACCTGGGTGGCATCTACGAAGCACCGCAGATGCTCAAAGACATGGCCGCCAAGGGCGAGTCTTTCTTCGCCTAAGCCACGGACTGACAGGAGATATAGAAATGAGTTTGAATCCTAATGACGTAGTCATCGTCGACGCGGTCCGTACCCCCATGGGCAAGAGCCGTAATGGCCAGTTCCGTAACGTGCGTGCCGAAAAACTGTCTGCCCTGCTGATCGAAGCACTCATGGAGCGCAACCCGGGCTGGGACATTCAGCAGACCGAAGACGTGATCTGGGGCTGTGTAAACCAGACCAAAGAACAGGGCATGAACATCGCCCGTAACATCGCCATGCTGGCCGGCCTGCCGCGCACCAGCGCCGCGCAAACCGTGAACCGTCTGTGTGGTTCTTCCATGCAGGCGCTGCACTCCGCCGCCCAGGCCATCCAGACCGGCAACGGCGACGTGTTCGTCATCGGTGGTGTGGAGCACATGGGTCACGTGGCCATGGATCACGGTGTCGACATCAACCCGGAGATCTCCAAGGTGACCGCCAAGGCCTCCAACATGATGGGCCTGACCGCGGAAATGCTCGGCAAGATGCACGGCATCAGCCGTGAGCAGCAGGACGAGTTCGGTGTGCGTTCCCACCGTCTGGCCTGGGAAGCTACCCAGGAAGGTCGCTGGAAGAACGAGATCGTTCCCATCGAAGGTCACGATCAGGAAGGCAACAAGGTCCTGTGTGAAATCGACGAAGTGATCCGTCCCGGTGCCACCCTGGCTGACATGCAGAAACTGCGTCCGGTGTTCGATCCGGCCAACGGTACTGTGACTGCCGGTACTTCTTCTGCCCTGTCCGACGGTGCGTCCGCCATGCTGGTCATGAGCGCTGCCAAGGCTGAAGAAATGGGCCTCAAGCCCCGCGCCCGCATCGTCTCCATGGCCGTTGCCGGCTGCGACGCCGCCATCATGGGTTACGGTCCCGTACCGGCCACCCAGAAGGCCCTGGCACGCGCAGGCCTGACCATCGACGACATCGACTACGTGGAGCTGAACGAAGCGTTCGCCGCCCAGTCCCTGCCGGTGGCCAAGGATCTGAAGCTGCTGGACAAGATGGAAGAGAAAGTAAACCTGAACGGTGGCGCCATCGCCCTGGGTCACCCGCTGGGCTGCTCCGGTGCACGTATCACCGGCACCCTGCTGAACGTACTGGAATGGAAAGGCGGTAAATACGGCCTGGCCACCATGTGTATCGGCCTGGGTCAGGGTATCGCTACCATCATCGAGCGAGTCTGATCTTAAGCCCCTCTCCCGCTTGCGGGAGAGGGGTTTGGGGAGAGGGCGCTTTTAAATCGCCCTCCTCGCTCAGCAATTTCCGGCCCCGCCTCACAAGGGCAGGACTGGAAACAAAAAACCCCGGCTTATCCGCCGGGGTTTTTCTTTGTGGGCCGCTTCGCGGCTGCATCATGCTTCACGCAACAGGCGTCACGCAAAACCATCGAGACTTCACCGCAGGAGTCCATGCTTGCATGACGACCCCGCGAAGCGGGGTTCACCGAAGCTCAGCCTAAAGCGCACGGGGCAAGACCTGACCCCGGCTCTTTTATTGGGTGTCCTGTTGTTGTGCCACTTTCCGGCCCCGCCTCACAAGGGCAGGCCAGGGAACAAAAGAACCCGACTTATCCGCCGGTTTTTTTCTTCCCCCCTTCCGTCGAACTTTACTTTAGTTAACAATCGTCAGTATTGAGCATCCTTTGTGCTCTAGGGATGAGAGCTAGGTCAAGGAGCAAGTCATCAGGGTTACGAACAAAAGAGAGGCTTACGAGCAGTATCAGAAGCTTCGACTTCATGCCTATGCATCTGTCCAAAGTTCATATCATCTTGTGCAGATGGTGCCGAATCCTCTACTTCTATCCGAGTTATGTACTGCTAATATTCAAGAAGCTTTAAGCTGGAAAAGTTCGGTTAATTTAAAACCACTTCTCCGCAAAGCTAGAACTGCTCGGCCTCGCAATTTCAGCTTAGCAATTTTTCATGTAACACCAACTCAAGAAGCAACCCTTTGTGGCATAGCTTATGGAGTCACCTCTAAAGGGAGAGGCTCAACAGGACATGTTAGGATTGACTACTTGGCTCGAAACCCAGAAGTAGAGCATTTCAAGGGTGAAATAGGCGGAATCGCCCTTTCATGCGCGACCGAGTACGCACAACTCATTGATAAAAAAAGGGTTATTCTTACAAACCCTATAGACGAACCAAGGCTTAGAGCATATTATGATCGCCTATTCGACAATAGGTTTTGCAAATCGAATAGACAAATCCCATACCCTTATTACTATTGCGACTTGTAATTCCTACCCCGAGGCGCCAGTATATAAGGGCATTTAAACGAAATGAGGCACATCATGAGTGCAGCAGCTGAGCAGTTCACATATAAAGCTGAGGAGAACAGTGAATCTCCTGTAGTTACTATCCCTGCTGTCCTTTCAGATGAAGAGCTGAGTGCAGTTCGTGCGAGCTTGGGACTTAAAAAGCGACTCCATCGCACTAAACAGAGCGAAGCATTTTTGAATAAGCTCAGAGAAGTTAAACTCGAAGGACAAGCGCCTTCAGACTGGGCAGGACCAACCAAATAAGAAGCCCGAAACCGGGCCTTACAGCCCTCATTAGTATCTTAAAGCCCGCACAAGCGGGCTTTTTACTTTTTTCTACACTCGGGCAAGCTGGAGATACACGCTAGAAACCCCCGTCTACTGCGGCTTTAAGCTGGAACACCCATAAATCTTCAGAGAGCAGCTAATTTATGAGTGTCCTGTTGTTGATCAGGCGCGTGAGAGATTTGCTAATTGATGGGTGTCCTTTTGTTGTTTCCTTTTGTTGTTTGATATAAATACCCCGCCCGGCATCACGGCTTTACTCGGTAATAGATTGGCTTCCCTGCAGTGTCCGGCTTACGGATAGAGGTAGCCGCAGGCAGCCTTTGAAATTGGTGCTAGATAGAAAACTAATGCCACAGTAAGTGCTGTTACTGTTGCGCTCAGCGATAGTGGTACCTTGTCCCGCATGAACTTAAAATTAAGCTGTTCATCCACCCAGCCAATCTGTTGCTCCCAGAAGAACTTGTAATGCGCATACCAGTTGCTAAATATCATTTGGTGAGGGCAGCTAATCTCGGTGTAGGCTTTATCGATTTGCTGTAGCTCATTCCGATGTTCCTGAGTCACTGCGTCCGCAGATTTTACCGCGTAGTAAAGGCGTTTCAGGTCATTGTAAAGATCCGTTAGGCTCTTTCCATTGTCTGCGTATTCTTGACGTCTTGATGCGTACGGCGTGATATAGAGTCCAGATATACCTAGGATGAGAAATGTCGCAGATAAGGCCTTTATATTAAGGTCTTCGAAAATCAATGCGAATACGCCGAAGGCAAACGAGGTAAAGCTGATTAGCCCAGGGGCCTTCAAGATAATGTCATACGTTGCGAAATGCTTCTTCGCTCCGAAACCTACGTTGTAGGCAGTTTCTGCGACGTTCTTAAGAAGTGTTTCCTTGCTCATTATGTCCTCCTATTGGATTGGGACATGAATTCTTGATTTGGCTACGACTACACCGTTCTTGACGGCGTAGCAATCGACTACATGCTCTCCATTGAAGCAAGTCCGTTCCTTTCGAGACCGATATCCTTCATCTATAAAAATTTGAGTTATTGTCAAATCTGGTGTACGGGCTCAGGCGGCGTTCCTGTCTGACTGATCCTGTACTTGTTCCCCATCCTTGAATTTCACGTTGTTGACCACGAGGGCCAGCAGATCAAATCCCTTGATCCGTTTCCAGCGCTTCTGC
>NZ_JALKBH010000019.1 GCF_023016115.1 Alcanivorax sp. S6407 | reverse complement strand
GGAACTCCTTGTATCTCTCCACGAGTGTTGATTAGCTACCAACACTCACGGGTCGGGCTAAAGCCTGTGGAACTCCTGAGGACATAGATCCTGCGCTGTAGATCTGGCTCCGACCCACATTCTCTTAAATCTGAACGGTATCCGGGCTCTCCCCATCGCGGGATGAAGCCGCATAAGCAAGGGAAGACACGAGAGATGCAGTTTGTTGGAATTGATGTCAGCAAGAAGAAATTCGACACACTTTGGCTCCGCCAAACCCAACCCCAGAAGGTCAAAACACGGGTATTCCAAAATACCCGAGGCCAAGAGCAGACCGTTGTTCAATGGCTGCTCAAACAGACCGGCGCCAAGCCCTCCGAGATTCATGTGGTCCTTGAGGCGACCAGTGTTTACCACGAGAACCTGGCCTATGCCCTCCATGAAGCGGGCATGAAGGTCTATGTCGCTAACCCGGCACGCACCCGGGACTTCGCCAAGAGCGAAGGGTTCTTGAGCAAGACAGACAAGCTCGATTCGCTAGGTCTGGCTTTGTATGCGAAAGAGAAGCATGAGCGGCTTCATCTGTGGCAGCCAGAAGCCCCTGAAGTCAGACAGTTACGCGCCCTTGGCGCTCGACTGGATGCCCTGGAGAAAGACCAGCAGCGGGAAGAAAACCGGCTTGAGAAAGCCCAATTCAACCAGTCCAGCGAACGAGTCATCGTGTCTATCGAGGATATGATCGCAGCACTGAAGGAAGAGATCCGCAAGCTGAAGCAGGATATCGATGATCACATCGATGGCCATCCTCAACTCCAGAACGATCGTGCTTTACTGGATAGCATCAAGGGCATAGGTGATGTGATGTCCAGGGAGCTGCTGTCGTTGATACACAGCCGGCAGTTCCGATCGGCCAAGCAGTGCGCCGCCTTCGTAGGATTAACCCCGATGCACAACGAATCAGGCGACTCGAGGAAGCCGGCAAAGATCCGCAAAGGTGGAAGATCCTCAATCCGCGGGAAACTCTACATGGCGGCCGTCACAGCCTGTACTCACAACCCGGACATCCGGGCACTGAGACAGAGAATGGAGGCCAAAGGGAAATCAAGGATGGCCATCGTAGTGGCTGCCATGAGAAAGCTGGTGCAGATTGCCTACGGGGTGATCAAACACCAGAAGGAATATACCCCGCAAGTCGCCTAGAGAAGGCTTGCAGGGTATGGAGAGAGACGGTATCTACAG
>NZ_JALKBH010000018.1 GCF_023016115.1 Alcanivorax sp. S6407 | reverse complement strand
GAGTTATGGTCATTTCTGGTGTACGGGGAGATAGAAGGATGGCGTATCCTGTTGATTGATTCCGGCAAGAATCACAACCAACAGAGAATGATACGCCATGACCCAGTCTACCCTGAGAGCGCTTTCACAACCAGAAGAACAGGTAACAGATCCGCTGACCGAGTTGTTACGCAGCGGTGCACGCGAGTTGATCGCACAAGCCGTTGAGGCCGAGCTCCAAGTGCTACTGGAGCAGCATGCTGAGCATCGGCTGCCGGATGGTCGCAAGGCCGTGGTGCGCAATGGCTATTTGCCCGAGCGTACCGTCCAGACCGGCATCGGCAATGTCGAGATCAAGGTCCCCAAGGTCAGGGATCGCAGCGGCTCCGGCGTCCGCTTCAACAGTGCTTTGTTGCCGCCATACCTGAAGCGGGCTCGAAGTGTCGAGGAGCTGCTGCCCTGGCTGTATCTGAAGGGTGTGAGTACCGGCGATTACCAGGATGCACTGGCTGCATTGCTGGGCGATCAGGCCAAGGGGCTGTCCGCCAACACCATCAGCCGGTTGAAGCAGCATTGGATTGACGATCACCGGCGCTGGTGTCAGCGTGATCTGAGCCAGAAGCGCTACGTGTACTGGTGGGCTGACGGCGTATACAGCAACGTGCGCATGGATGACCGCCTCTGCCTGCTGGTGATCATCGGCGTGACGGAGCATGGGCGCAAGGAGCTGGTTGCGGTTGAGGACGGCTACCGAGAGTCGGAGGCCAGCTGGTCAGAACTGCTGTCGGGACTGCGGGCCCGGGGCCTGACGACCAGCCCGAAGCTGGCGATCGGTGACGGTGCCCTGGGCTTCTGGAAAGCACTGGCCAAGTGCTATCCGGACACCCGCCATCAGCGCTGCTGGGTGCACAAGAGCGCGAACATCCTGTCCGCGCTGCCAAAGTCGGTGCAACCGAAGGTCAAGGCGGCGCTGCATGAGATCTGGATGGCCGAGACGCAGGACGAGGCGCACAAGGCATTTGACCGGGCGCTGGTACGCTTTGAGTCGAAGTATCCCGGCGCCATGGAACGGCTGCGCAAGGATCGTGAGGAGCTGCTGGCGTTCTACGACTTCCCGGCAGAACACTGGGTCCATATCCGGACGACCAATCCGATCGAATCGACGTTTTCGACGGTGCGCCTGAGAAGCAAGAGAGCGCGGAACTGCGGCTCCCGAGAGACCACGCTGGCGATGGTCTACAAGCTACTGGAAACCGCGCAGAAGCGCTGGAAACGGATCAAGGGATTTGATCTGCTGGCCCTCGTGGTCAACAACGTGAAATTCAAGGATGGGGAACAAGTACAGGATCAGTCAGACAGGAACGCCGCCTGAGCCCGTACACCAGATTTGACAATAACTC
>NZ_JALKBH010000017.1 GCF_023016115.1 Alcanivorax sp. S6407 | reverse complement strand
ATCAAGGGATTTGATCTGCTGGCCCTCGTGGTCAACAACGTGAAATTCAAGGATGGGGAACAAGTACAGGATCAGTCAGACAGGAACGCCGCCTGAGCCCGTACACCAGATTTGACAATAACTCGCAACTGTGGGACTATCAGGCTTCAGGTTTCCACATAACAACAATGATGGTCCGTCCATGACCCCCGATCACACCTATTATGGCGGTCTGCTGCTATTGGCCCTGCTTATACTGCTCGAATGGTGGCGCCACCCGACCCGCTATCGGGCTGGCGATACCACCACCAACCTGGTGATGTATGCCGGCTACCTGCTGATCGGTCTGGTCTGGCTGGATATCCTGTTCCGCATTTACTACAGCGTCTGGCAGTACCGACTGTTCGACTTTGGTCCCTGGTGGCTCGACCCTGCCAGCGGCCGCTTCTGGGTACTGTGGGGCGCACTGTTTGTGCTTGAGGACTTCTGCTTTTACTGGTTCCATCGCGGCAGCCACAAGCTGGCGTTTTTCTGGGCCGCCCATGTTACCCATCACTCATCGAACCTTTTCAACCTGAGCACCGCCCTGAGGCAAAGCTGGTTCCCATTTATCACCTTCTTTTTCTGGTTGCCTTTGCCACTCATCGGCTTCGACCCGCTGATGGTGATCACCATGCAACTGATCAACCTCGCCTACCAGGCCTTCCTGCATTCGGAAACCGATCCCTGGCCGCGATCCTTCGGTCGGCTTTTCAATACACCGACCCATCACCGTATTCATCATGCCAGCAACGCGGATATTGTTGACCGCAACTTTGGCGGCACACTGATTATCTGGGACCGGTTGTTCGGCACCTTCGCCAGCACAGACCAGACGATTCAGTATGGTGTGCGGCCGGCCCCCGGCAGGCGCAATCCGCTGTGGCTGCAAATTCATGGCTGGGTTGAACTGGCCCGCCGCCTGTTACCCAAACGGAGCACCGGACAATGACTCTTCGCCCTGCCCTGACAAGCCTGGTTCCCGGCCTTTTCCTGGTCGCTGCCTCCACCAGTTTTGCCGGCTGGGCGGAAATGCAGATTGAGCGCACCGTGCGCAATATCGCCGCAGTGCAAAGCTACCACGGTGTACTGGAACAGCAGGGACTATACGGCGACGACATGGTGAAAAGCGAAATCTGGTTCCAACGCCCGCATGACTTCCACAGTCACACCTCGGCGCCGGCCAGCCTCGCCGGCAGCGTCACCCGCTATACGGGCGACACCCTGATGGCTTGGCTGCCAACGCTGGATATCGCCGTGATCATTCGCAATCTGCCCGCCGCACCAGCGGAACAGGAAGCCAAGCGCATTGAGGATGCCTGGCGCGAAAATACCAGGCGCTACTTCTATGCACTTGGCAATGTCAGCAAGGTGGCTGGCCACGATGCCATCGAGCTGAAACAGAAAGCCCGCAACCCCGACGACCTGATCCAGCATTCGCGCACCCAGGTACTTGATCAGTACAGCTTTCCACTGGCGGGCGACATTAGCCTGCACGGCGGCGACGGGTTCAGCTACCGTTACCAGCACATCGAGTTCAACCAGCCGATTACACTGCCCGAAGCTCCAACGCTGCCGGCCTCCGCCATGCAGATCGAGTGGGATCTGGACTGGCCGGATGCGAGCGGCGACGCGGTCACTGCACGGCTGCCCGCCATCGGCAAGCTGCCCGACGCCCTGCTTGGCCTGCCGCTGCAACGACGCCTGATTCATCCTGGCGCGCTGCCTGCCGTGGCCGGCTACTACTCCGACGGCAACTACTTTGTCCTGCTCACAGCGGCCCGTGACTTTGGCCTGCCCAACCCGGCACCTTATGGATTGGACGTCACGCTGGGCAAGGACAAGCCAGCCCTGCTTGTGCTGACACCGCTGATCAATACCTGGAGCTTCGCCAGTAGCGGCGTCGCCTGGACGGTTACCTCCAACCAGCATCCGGAACTGATATACAGCGCCCTGCGAAATAAGCCCGGCTGTGCCAGCCTCTGCTGAGTTGCCATCACTGCGATCGGGAAACAGGGACGCTCATCTTACAAAATCAAAAGGACCAGACTCTTGCGAACCTGATCGAAGGGTACGCGACTACGATAGTCCGATGGATACGCTGAGCCTTACGCGGCATCAAGCACTGTTTGATACATATCTCGCAAAAAAGGACAAACTGACAAATCCGGAAGAGTCCGTATAGCCGGAAGTAAAGCGCTCCTACGGCTTGTGCACCACCGGCAAATGCAGCCCCCAACGAATAGCCACCAGCCTGATACCAACCACAACCAGTATCCCGCCGGGGAACGCGTAACTCTCCGGCACGCCTAGCTGCTTCATGCCGAGATAAGCGAGCACGCCGGCAATCGCGGCCGTGGCGTAAATTTCCTGGCGCAGGATCAGCGGCACCTTGGCGGTAATCACATCACGAATCACGCCACCGGTAACGCCGGTCATGGTGCCCATCAGCACCACAATCAACGGTGAGCTGTTGGCCGCTTCGGCGTACTGGGCTCCGGACAGCGCAAACAGGCCAAGGCCAAACGCATCCGCCACTTGCAGGCTGATGCCCGGTGGCTGGCGCAGTCGCAGGTAAAGCACGGTAGCGATAGTGGCAGCAAGAATAACGACCAGGTACCAGGTATCGGTGATCCAGAAAATCGGGTGACGATCGAGCAGCAAGTCACGCAACGTTCCGCCACCGATCGCTGTGATCGCGGCAACCACGAGCACACCGAGCAAATCAAGGTCCCGGTCGCGTGCCGCCAGTACACCACTGACAGCAAACACGGCAACGCCAGCAAGATCAAGATAATAGAGCAGCATGGGACACTCCGCAGACAGGGCGTCGTTGCCTGGCACCGTTGGCATCGCTTCGTACGCCGCCCGTGCGTCACACTGCCATTACTGACAGTGTGCGCCGCAACAGGCAGAATGGTCAGCATACTGACAAACACGCGACAGGAGAATCCTATGAGCCAGCCCAAGGTTCTCGCCGAGTTATGGTCATTTCTGGTGTACGGGGAGATAGAAGGATGGCGTATCCTGTTGATTGATTCCGGCAAGAATCACAACCAACAGAGAATGATACGCCATGACCCAGTCTACCCTGAGAGCGCTT
>NZ_JALKBH010000016.1 GCF_023016115.1 Alcanivorax sp. S6407 | reverse complement strand
TACCACGCTCACGCTCTTCCGGAGCGTTATCGATACCGTCGAAGGCAACGGCAGAGCCGCCCCATACTTCCGCACATACGCGAGTCAGCGCAGCGGTCAGAGTGGTTTTACCATGGTCAACGTGGCCAATGGTGCCTACGTTTACGTGCGGTTTATTACGTTCAAACTTTTCCTTTGCCACGACTCTTCACCTCTCAACTTGGCTGCGCTTTCTCGCCATATGGCGTACATACAACCGAAAAGACACATTAAGGACTGCATTCGACAAACACAGACCGCCTTGGCACCATCAAGACACATGAAGCCGGGCCCAGGATATACCCGGGCCCGGAAATTGGAGCTCATAACCGGATTTGAACCGGTGACCTCACCCTTACCAAGGGTGTGCTCTACCTACTGAGCTATATGAGCATAACCTTCATGCCATCTTGCGATGACCAAACCCTGCCGGACTGGAGCGGGCAGCGGGAATCGAACCCGCATCATCAGCTTGGAAGGCTGAGGTTCTACCATTGAACTATGCCCGCAAACCTTCCGATGCCTTGCCAGCCTTCCGGCTTGCAGATCGCTACCGATCTACGCTTTATCTGGTGGAGGGGGGAGGATTCGAACCTCCGAAGCTTTCGCGTCAGATTTACAGTCTGATCCCTTTGGCCACTCGGGAACCCCTCCAGAAAAGGGCCTACATTCTCTTTACGCCTCAACCACTTGTCAACTAGTTTTCAAGCAGTTAGCGACGATTTTTAAGCTGGAGCTGGCGAGAGGAGTCGAACCCCCGACCGGCTGATTACAAATCAGCTGCTCTACCAACTGAGCTACGCCAGCTCATAAGGGCTGCGAATTCTATAGAAAGGAATTGAGGGGTGCAATCCAATTAAACGCCAAACGCCTAATAATTGCGCAACGACTCATTCACAGGAGACTCGATCCAACTTAAGGGATTGATTAGCCTCAAGAAAAACTTTTACTTCCGGCTGCTCAACTGCTGAATTATCGAGCAGATAGGCCCAGTACTCGGTCACCGTCTTGGAGGTTTCACGCACAAAAGCCGGATAGCCTGCATTTCGCATCTTTACGCGCAACCCCTCCGCGGACTCCGCGCTGGAAAAATACCCCAGGGAAATGGCATTGGCATCCACCCCCTCCTTGACGATAAAGCTGTCGACACCGCGATCCTGCAGCTCCTGCAGCACCACCAACGCCTTGTCGCGACTGGCATAGGGTGGCAGATAGACCCAGCTGAGACGGTCTTTTTCGATAGACAGAGCCTTCACCCGTGCCGCAATGCCCGCCGCCTTGAGCTGCACAGCGCCGGCCCGGGCCGCATCTTCATTTTCCCAGGGGCCAATCACCGGACACAGCGACCCGCCAGACACCAACGGGCGCGAGGTACGACGCGGCTGGGGATTTTCCGCCAGCAAGGCCAGCGAAGCACCGCCCTCCATACTTGGCAGACGTAACGCCGCCACCTGGGCCGGCTCCGTCATGCTTTTGGTGAACTGGAGCCCCAGGTAAACGAGGTTGATGACAAAAAGACTATAAAAAATCCACCGCACGGGTGCTCCCCCACCTTATTCTTTTTCGGCTGCGATCCGCTCAAGACCATCAAGCACCAGGTCAGGAACATGCATGAAATCAAACCCGAGGGCGTCAATCAGTGCCGGCGCATCGCCACCAGTAATCAATACTTTGCAAGTATCATCAAGCACTTGGCGTAGTTCAAGCACGACCTCCGTGACGAAGGCCACAGACATACGCAACAGTCCGTTATGAACACATTCACCAGTGCTCTGACCCAGCCCCAGACCGGCTGCCCCGGCCTCCACGTGCACATCGGCGGTATCGCGCAATAGCGCACCACGCAACATACCCAGGCCTGGCACGATATAGCCACCAAGAAACTGCCCCTTGGCGTCCACCGCATCAATAGTCAGGGCACTACCACAATCGACAATGATGCCGGCTCCATATTTCTGGAAGCACTCCACCATGGCCACCCAGCGGTCCACGCCCAGCCGACGCGGCTCTGGATAGCAGCTACTGACGCCGAAATCCGCGCCTTTCGAGTAATAGAATTGCGGCACCACCCCGGTCTTCTTGTGAAGCGCCTGCGCAATAGCCCGATCAGACTCGGCACCAGCAACGGAGGCAACCCAAACCGCCTCACAACCCGCGCCTACCCCGCTGATGGCATCCATCACCTCATCCCAGCGGCGCTCATGACGACAGCCCCCCTGAATCACTTCATCGCCAGCGCGAATCCGCCACTTCAGGGCCGTATTCCCCACATCCACAAACAGTTTCATTGAATTCTCAAGCTCACTTCACCGCCGTACAGCTCTTTCAAGCCATCAGCAGTCTCCAGACGCAAGGCGCCATCGGCGGACACGCCGGCGGCAACGCCGCTCAGCACCTGATCGGCCGATTGTACCTTGACGGTCTTGCCAACAACCTGATCGTAATGCTCATAGCGGGACACCATTGGCGCAAAGCCTTGCCCAGAAAACGCTCCCAGCATGGCCAGCAGATGCTCCAGCACCCGGGCCGCCACCTCGGTTCGAGGCAATTGGCCTCCCGTTTCACTGGCCAAATCGGTCCAGCGCTGGTCGATACCCGCTGCCTGGGAAGCAGTCATGCGCCCATTCAACCCCACTCCGACCACCACATCCACACGGCCTTCCATCTCACCGGCCAGCTCAATCAGTACGCCACCGAGCTTGGCACCATTCACCAGCAGATCGTTAGGCCACTTGAGCCCCACCGGCAGACCGGGATGCAATGAGGTCAGCGCATCAGCCACTGCCACTCCCACAGCAAGACTGAGCCCGCCGAGAGCGGCAAACCCACCCTGGATTGGATAGCGAATGGAAAGATAATGATTGGCTGCAAAAGGCGACTGCCACTGGCGCCCGCGCCGGCCCCGCCCCGCCATCTGACACTCGGCCAGAAACACCGCGGGCCTGCCTGGCTGACTGGTCGCCGCCAGGGCGTCGGCATTGGTGGAATCGGTAATCAGCGAATAGTGCAGGTCAACGGGCCCCACCGCTTCGCTCAAAAAATTCTTCAGGTAATCCGCATCAAGGAGATCAATGGGTTGTGCCAGACGGTAACCCTTGCCTTTCACGGACTCGAGAGCCAGCCCAAAGTCGTTAAGGCGCTGTGCGCGCTTCCAGACCGCAGCACGCGACACCCCCAAAACTTCCCCGAGCTGGGATCCGGATCGAAACTGGCCATCGGCCAGCAGGCGGATCAATTGCTGATCCGCCTCCTTTAGCGTATTGAGAGTGCTCAAGCCTCCCAAACCACCCCTTTGGTCTTGCACCACTCCTTGATGGACTCGCCGTAATGGTCTTCGATCACATTACGCTTGAGCTTCAGAGTTGGCGTGATCATGTTGTTTTCCACCGTCCAGGCGTCTTTACACACGATGAAGGTAGTCATGCGCTCATGAGGATCAATCATGTCATTCACGTGCTTGAGATGCTTTTCCAGCTCGTGGGTAAAGTGCTCTTTTTCTGAGCCGGAGGACAGTCGATCCTGCTCTTCCGGGGTCAGGTTCAGCAGCGCAATGGGCTGGCCCATACCATCACCGATCACGCAGGCCAGCTCGAGGCCCGGCAGCGTCACAATGTGGTTCTCGATCGGCACCGGCGCCACATACTTGCCTTTTTCGGTCTTGAAGATTTCCTTCACACGGCCAGTAATCTTGAGACGACCCTTGGCATCGATTTCACCCTTGTCGCCGGTATGCAGCCAGCCGTCATCGGTAAGATCTTCGGCGGTCTTTTCGGGCATCTTGTAGTAGCCCTTCATGTTACCCAGGCTGCGCACCATGATTTCGCCGTTCTCGGCGATACGACACTCCACACCATCATTGGGGGTGCCCACCCAGCCGATCTTCTGGTCGCCCACTTCCGTGGTGTGGGACCAGGCCAGGTTTTCGGTCATGCCGTACACTTCCAAAATCTCCAGGCCCAGCTTCTTGAACCAGGTGATAATCTCCGGAGACAGCGCAGCCGCACCGGACAGGGCAATACGGCACTCATCCAGGCCCATGGCGCCCAGCACCTTCTTCTTGATTACCTTGTTCAGGAAGGGGATCTTCAGCAGGGTATTGAGTTTCTTCGGCGGCACCGCCTCGGAGGCCTTCTGGTAGAACTTGGACCAGATCCGCGGCACCGCAAAGAACACGGTAGGCTGGGCGCGCTTGATGTCTTCGCCAAAGGTTTCCAGGGACTCAGCAAAGAACACCTTGTTACCCACATACAATTGCGCAATTTCTACCGCCAGACGTTCTGCCACGTGTGACAGGGGCAGGTAGGAAATCATTCGCTCATTAGGCTGCAGGTCATAGACCTTGATCATCTTGCTACCGATGGTGGACAGACCCTGAAAGTCGTGCATCACACCCTTGGGCATGCCAGTGGTCCCTGAGGTATAAACGATGGTGGCCAGATCAGCCGGCGCCGGCTCATTGATCTCTTCAATGGGCGCAGTATTGGCAATGATGTCAGTCCACATCGGGAAGTCTTTTTTCGCTTCCTCAGGAGCAAGGGAGAACGAAATCTGCTTGACCCCATCCGGAACCCCATCCTTCATCATGTCCCAGTCATCCAGCTTGCCGACGAACAGCATCTTGGACTCACTGTGCTCCATAATCAGGCGTACGGTTTCCGCTACCAGAGTCGGGTAAAGGGGAATACTGACACCACCGGCCATCCAGATCGCCAGGTCCGCCATGATCCATTCCGCACAGTTCTTGGACACCAGCGCAATATGATCACCTTTCTGCATACCTTGAGACTGCAGGTATGAAGCCATCTTGCGCGCTTCCAGCTCGATGTCTTTCCAGGTGTAGTCACGCACTTGGCCACCACCGAGGGGCTGTACGAAGGCAACAGTATCGCCCTGCTGCTCAACTCGCTGCTGAAGCGCCTGCAAAGGGGTCAGTGCATTGGCATTGTTGTCTGTTGTCATATCCAGAACCTTTTCCCAAATCCAAACAATCGAAACAGTTTCCCACGGGGGAAACCGGTGCAGGCCAACCCTGCGAAACATCAAGGCAGCATCCGTTGCGCCTTGCTCAAACCTGTGAACGCTGAACTCCCGATACCTCTGCCAGACCACGTCCTGACGCGCGGCAGAAAATCACGCCCAACCTTACCACTTTCCCGAACCGCAATGCAGAGCCCGCAGCGGAAAAACGCACGGTTCAGGGTTATTGATCATGGGGAACGGGTAGAGAATAGAGGGCCTCCGAAGCGGGATAAAGAGGGAAAGCGTTTATTATTTGTGATTTCGTCATATGAATAAAATTCATAGGCGCAGCTGTCAAGCCGGAAGGCAGAAACCGGGCTGAAGCTCTGGCTGTATTCCAGTGACGCTGGAAGAGATTCATCACGTCATATCCGCAGACAGGAGCAGGTGGCGCTGGTCGGAGTCGACCGCCGTAGGAGCCAGCCTGCTGGCGATCTTTTGCCTTTCACAGGCACGGTTAGAGCTGGCGCAAGAAGAAGGCGCATGCCCTGTTCTCGTAGGTGCTTATGCTTGCATGGCAATTTGGGGGTGGCTGAGGCGTCTTTTGCCGCTGCTGTGGGAGCGTGCCTGCACGCGATGAGTTTGGTTTTTTTATGGGAGGGATCGCCTGCAGGCAGGCTCCTACGGGTTGGGGTGTTGGTTGGCTTTTGGGCTTTGGGCTTTGGGCGTCAGGCGTGATGCGTGTTGCGTGTTGCGTGATGCGTGATGCGTCTGGCGTGTCATGACCTACTTAGGTAACAAGCATGCTTGTTATCCCTTCGGGACGCCTGCGGCGCCTCACCCTGGCACCTTCGGTGCATCGGGTGTCACATGGCAG
>NZ_JALKBH010000015.1 GCF_023016115.1 Alcanivorax sp. S6407 | reverse complement strand
TGGGTATCCACGACACCACCAAGACCACCTGTACCGGTGTGGAAATGTTCCGCAAGCTGCTGGACGAAGGCCGCGCTGGTGAGAACGTTGGTGTTCTGCTGCGTGGTACCAAGCGTGACGAAGTGGAGCGTGGTCAGGTTCTGGCCAAGCCGGGTTCTATCAACCCGCACACCAAGTTCGTTGCCGAGGTATACGTACTGAGCAAGGACGAAGGTGGTCGTCACACCCCGTTCTTCAACGGTTACCGTCCGCAGTTCTACTTCCGTACCACCGACGTAACCGGTGCTTGCACCCTGCCGGAAGGTACTGAAATGGTAATGCCGGGCGACAACGTTCAGATGGACGTTGAGCTGATCGCTCCGATCGCCATGGAAGACGGTCTGCGCTTCGCTATCCGCGAAGGCGGCCGTACCGTTGGCGCCGGCGTGGTAGCCAAGATCACCGAGTAATTCGTTACTGGTGACAAGGGGTGGCAGGCATGCCTGCCACCCTGTTTTATTTAAGGTTTCAGAGTTACAGGCCAGTAGTTCAATTGGTAGAGCACCGGTCTCCAAAACCGGCTGTTGGGGGTTCGAGTCCCTCCTGGCCTGCCAATTTTCCCAAGTCTGATCTTGGGTGGTAGGGTGCATCGTCCGATGAGCGAGAAAACTGAAGCACATTCCGGCTCTGCCGCCTTGGAGGCAGTGAAGTGGTTGCTGGTGGTTGGCCTGGTGGCCGCCGCAGTAGTCGGTAACAGCTATTTCTCCGATCAGCCTACCCTTTATCGGGTTGTCGGTGTCGTAGTGACGGCGCTGGTAGCCGTATTCGTCGCTCTGCAGACTGAGCAGGGTAAGTCGTTCAATCAGCTGCGCAAGGACTCCATGGTCGAACTGCGCAAGATTGTCTGGCCGACCCGTCAGGAAACCCTGCAGACCACCTTGATTGTCCTGGTGTTTGTGGTGCTGGTGGCCTTGCTGCTGTTTGTGCTCGACTGGATTCTCGGTGGCCTGATGTCCTGGGTGATTGGTTAAGGGGTTTACATGGCTAAGCGCTGGTATGTGGTACATGCCTATTCAGGTTTCGAGAAGCACGTAAAACGCGCCCTTGAAGAGCGCGTTAAATTGCGTTCCATGGAAGAGCTGTTTGGTGACATCCTGGTGCCCACCGAAGAAGTGGTGGAGATCAAGGGTGGCCAGAAGCGCAAATCCGAGCGCAAATTCTTCCCCGGCTATGTGCTGGTGGAAATGGAAATGTGTGACGATTCCTGGCACCTGGTCAAAGAGACCCCGAAGGTGATGGGCTTTATCGGTGAAGATCCGAAAAATCCGGGTCGCGTTTCTCCGATTACCAAGAAAGAGGCGGATGCCATCCTGCAGCGCATGGATGACGCCGTGGAAAAGCCGAAGCCGAAAACGCTGTTCGAAGCTGGCGAAGTGGTCCGTGTCAACGACGGTCCGTTTGCAGATTTCAACGGTGTGATCGAAGAAGTGAATTACGAGAAGAGCCGTCTGCAGGTGGCTGTAATGATCTTTGGACGTTCCACACCGGTAGAGCTGGAGTTTGGCCAGGTCGAAAAGACCTGATAGCTGGATCTGGCAAGATATTTTAGGAGCCCTGGTCACCATTGGTGGCCGGGGCGTTTTGACAACCTGAGGGGAGCCCGCTGTAAGCGTGGCGTTTGCACCCAAGGAGTCTGAAAATGGCGAAGAAAGTACAAGCCTACATCAAGCTGCAGGTTGCAGCTGGTCAGGCTAACCCGTCACCGCCGGTTGGTCCTGCACTGGGTCAGCACGGTGTGAACATCATGGAGTTCTGTAAGGCGTTCAACGCCCAGACCCAGCAGCTGGATGCCGGCGCGCCGGTTCCTGTTGTGATCACTGTATACAGCGATCGCTCCTTTACCTTCACCATGAAGACGCCGCCGGCCTCTTACCTGCTGAAGAAAGCTGCCAAGATCAAGAGCGGTTCCGGTGAGCCGAACACCAAGAAAGTGGGCAAGGTTACCCGTGCTCAGCTGGAAGAGATCGCCAAGGCCAAGGAGCCTGATCTGACTGCAGCTGATCTGGACGCCGCTGTGCGCACTATCGCGGGCTCTGCTCGTTCCATGGGCCTGGATGTGGAGGGTTAACCAATGGCTAAACTGTCCAAGCGTCTGCGCGCCATTCGCGAAAAAGTAGAAGCCGGCAAACTGTACCAGGTAGAAGAAGCTGTTGCGCTGCTGACCGAACTGTCCGGTGTGAAGTTCAAAGAGTCTGTAGATGTAGCGGTAAACCTGGGCGTTGACCCGCGTAAATCCGACCAGAACGTGCGTGGCGCTTCCGTGCTGCCTCACGGTACTGGCAAAACCGTTCGTGTTGCTGTATTTGCTCAGGGCGCCAAAGCCGAAGAGGCAAAAGAAGCCGGTGCGGACGTGGTAGGTTTCGATGATCTGGCCGAGCAGGTTCAGGCTGGCGAAATCAACTTCGACGTGGTTATCGCTTCCCCCGACGCCATGCGCGTTGTGGGTAAGCTCGGCACCATCCTGGGCCCCCGTGGCCTGATGCCGAACCCGAAGGTTGGCACCGTAACTCCTGATGTTGCCCAGGCCGTGAAAAACGCCAAGGGTGGTCAGGTGCGTTACCGTACTGACAAGGGTGGCATCATCCACTGCACCGTGGGTCAGGTTGGTTTCGACAACACCGCCATCAAGGAAAACGTGGAAGCGCTGCTGGCTGATCTGAAGAAAGCCAAGCCGTCTTCTGCCAAGGGCACTTACTTCAAGAAAGTGACCCTGTCCACCACCATGGGCCCGGGTCTTTCCATCGACCCTGCTTCCCTGGCGATGTAAGAAATTCGGCGCACGGTGCAAGCCGTGCGCCAACAAGGACTTTGATTTCGACAGCTTGCTGTCGGAGCGTCAAAGACCACAGGCGCCTTGGCGGGTTCTCCCGGATAAGGCTTAAACCATCAGCCTGCGTAGACGCGGTGTGGTTCAGGTTTCGCTGTGACCCCCGCGTATGAATTCGCCCGCGAATTCATAAATGGGTGGCCGGCTTCGGCCGGTTGTATTCATCGAGGAGGTTACACAGTGGCTCTGAGACTAGAAGACAAGAAAGAGATTGTCGCAGCGGTAAATCAAGCCGCAACTGGCGCTTTCTCCGCTGTGGTTGCCGACTATCGTGGCTTGAACGTGGCTCAGTTGACCGAGCTCCGTGCCAAGGCACGTCAGCAGAACGTTTACCTGCGTGTTATTCGTAACACCCTGGCTCGTCGTGCCTTTGAGGGCACTGATCTCGAGCTGCTGAACGAGTCGCTGGTTGGTCCAACCATCATTGCTATGTCGCTGTCCGAGGAAGACATGGGCGCAGCTGCCCGTCTGTTCAAGGACTTCGCCAAGGACAATGACCAGCTGGAGCTGAAGACCGGTCTGTACGAAGGCAAGCTCTATTCTGGCGCAGAAATCGACGTACTGGCAAAACTTCCGAACCGCGAACAGGCTCTGACCAGCCTGGTGTCTGTACTGCAGGCTCCGGTTTCCAAGTTTGGCCGTTTGCTGACTGCGCTTAAAGAACAGAACGAAGGTGAGGCAGCCTGATCGGCTCCTGAACCACACATCATCAAGATTTGGAGAAGTTAAAATGGCAATGTCCAAAGAAGATATCCTGAATGCAGTTGCTGAGCTGTCCGTACTGGAACTGGTTGAGCTGATCGAAGCTTTCGAAGAGAAGTTCAACGTTTCTGCCGCAGCCGTAGCTGTTGCTGCAGGTCCTGGCGCTGCTGGTGGCGAAGCCGCTGAAGAGAAGACCGATTTCGACGTGGTTCTGACTTCCTTCGGCGACAAGAAAGTTGGCGTGATCAAGGCCGTACGTGAAGTGACTGGCCTGGGTCTGAAAGAAGCCAAAGAGCTGGTTGAAGGCGCTCCTGCTCCTGTTAAGGAAGGCGCTACCAAAGACGAAGCCGAAGAGATCAAGAAAAAGATCGAAGAGGCTGGCGGTACCGTCGAGCTCAAGTAAGCGCATTGGCGCTATGTCTTTCCGCAGCAATGCGGAAAGACGCCGGCTGGCAGCTTTTTGGCTGCCAGCCTTTTGTCGTTTCTGCATGAGGGGTTTCATGCAGAAATATCACCAGGTGGTGATAGATCAACAGCTGAGGAACGCAGATGGCATACTCATTTACTGAGAAAAAGCGGATCCGCAAAGATTTCGGCAAGTTGCCGAAGGTGATGGATGTTCCCTACCTTCTGGCAATCCAGCTCGATTCCTACCGCAAATTTCTGCAGCAAGACAAGAGTGCAGAAGAGCGTCTGGACAACGGTCTGGAAGCGGCTTTCCGGTCAGTATTCCCGATTGCCAGTTATTCAGGTAATGCAGCGCTGGAGTATGCCGGCTACGAGTTCGGCAAACCCGTATTTGATGTCAAAGAGTGCATCATCCGCGGGACTACCTATGCCGCGCCGCTGCGCGTGCGCATTCGTCTCGTTATTTATGACCGTGAGTCATCCGGGGCGATCAAGGATATTCGTGAACAACAGGTCTACATGGGTGAAATCCCCCTGATGACCGAAAACGGTACCTTCGTTATTAACGGTACCGAGCGTGTAATCGTGTCCCAGCTGCACCGTTCTCCCGGTGTCTTCTTCGACCACGACAAGGGCAAGACTCACTCCTCCGGCAAGCTGCTGTATTCTGCCCGGGTGATTCCTTACCGTGGCTCCTGGCTGGACTTCGAATTCGATCCGAAAGACCTGGTCTATGTCCGGATCGACCGTCGCCGTAAACTGCCGGCGACCATTCTGCTGCGTGCATTGGGCTATACCTCCGACGAAGTGCTGGAGATGTTCTTCGACACCAATGAGATCGTGGCAGAAGACGGCCTGTACCGCATGAAACTGGTACCGGAGCGTCTGCGTGGTGAGACCGCGACGTTCGACATCCTCGCCGACGGCGAAGTGGTGGTTGAGCGTGGCCGTCGTATCACCGCCCGTCATATCCGTCAGCTGGAAAAGGCTGGTCTCGAGTACCTGGAAATTCCTGCTGAATACCTGCAGGGCAAGTACCTGGCCAAGTCCATCATCGATCAGGATACCGGTGAGATCCTGGTTGAGTGTAATACCGAACTGACAGCCGAAACCCTGGAAAAGCTGGAAGCGGCCGGTATTAACGAATTTGAAACCCTGTACACCAATGACCTGGACAACGGCCCGTTCATGGCCGATACCCTGCGTGCAGACCCGACCCGTACTCCGCTGGAGGCACTGGTTGAAATCTACCGCATGATGCGTCCGGGTGAGCCGCCGACCAAGGAAGCGGCTGAAAACCTGTTCAAGAACCTGTTCTTCACCGACGAGCGTTACGACCTGTCCGGTGTGGGTCGCATGAAGTTCAACCGTCGTCTCGGTCGTGAAGACGAGACTGGCCCGGGCATCCTGTTTGATGGCCGTTACTTCAGCTCCCGTACCGACGAAGAAGGCAAGCAGTACTTCGAGCAGATGGGCGAAGAGTCCTCTGACATCATCGATGTGCTGAAGACCCTGGTCGATATCCGCAACGGTAACGGCGTGGTCGATGATATCGATCACCTGGGTAACCGTCGTGTGCGTTCCGTGGGTGAGATGGCCGAGAACCAGTTCCGTGTCGGTCTGGTACGTGTTGAGCGTGCGGTCAAGGAGCGTCTGAGCCTGGCCGAATCCGAAGGCCTGATGCCGCAGGATCTGATCAATTCCAAGCCGGTGGCTGCTGCCGTGAAAGAGTTCTTTGGCTCTTCCCAGCTGTCCCAGTTCATGGATCAGAACAACCCGCTGTCCGAGATCACTCACAAGCGTCGTGTTTCCGCGTTGGGCCCAGGTGGTCTGACCCGTGAGCGTGCCGGCTTTGAGGTTCGCGACGTTCACCCGACCCACTACGGTCGTGTGTGCCCGATCGAGACCCCTGAAGGTCCGAACATCGGTCTGATCAACTCCCTGGCTACCTATGCCCGCGCCAACGAGTACGGCTTCCTCGAGTCTCCGTACCTGAAAGTGATCGACGGCAAGGTCAGCGAAGAGATCGAATACCTGTCAGCCATTGAAGAAGCCGAGTGCGTGATTGCACAGGTGGACGCGAAGATGACTGACGACGGTGGTTTTGAGGAAGATTTCGTAACGGTTCGTCACCGCTATGAATTTACCGTGATGGAGCGCGACACCATTACCCACATGGATGTCTCTCCCCGTCAGGTGGTATCCGTGGCCGCGTCCCTGATTCCGTTCCTCGAGCACGATGATGCTAACCGTGCTCTGATGGGTTCCAACATGCAGCGTCAGGCTGTGCCGACCCTGCGTGCAGACAAGCCGCTGGTAGGTACCGGTTTCGAGCGTCACGTAGCCCGTGACTCCGGCGTGTGTGTGGTGGCCACCCGTGGCGGTATCGTCGACAAGGTGGATGCTTCCCGCATCATCGTGAAAGTGAACGATGACGAAGTGAACGAAGGTGAAGCAGGTGTAGATATCTACAACCTGACCAAATACACCCGTTCCAACCAGAACACCTGCATCAACCAGCGTCCGCTGGTGAAAGTGGGTGACCGGGTTGCTGCCCGCGACATCATGGCTGACGGTCCGTCCGTTGACATGGGTGAACTGGCCCTGGGTCAGAACATGCGCGTGGCGTTCATGCCCTGGAATGGTTACAACTTCGAGGATTCCATCCTCATCTCCGAGAAAGTGGTTAAGGAAGACCGTTTCACTTCCATCCACATTCAGGAGCTCACCGCGATCGCCCGTGACACCAAGCTGGGTCCGGAAGAGATCACCGCGGATATCCCCAATGTGGGCGAAGCGGCTCTGTCCAAACTGGATGAGTCCGGCATCGTGTACATCGGTGCGGAAGTGGAAGCCGGCGACATTCTGGTAGGCAAGGTAACGCCGAAGGGCGAAACCCAGCTGACCCCGGAAGAGAAGCTGCTGCGTGCCATTTTCGGTGAGAAAGCCTCTGACGTGAAAGACACCTCTCTGCGTGTGTCTTCCGGCGTCAAGGGTACTGTTATTGACGTGCAGGTCTTTACCCGCGATGGCGTGGAAAAAGACGAGCGTGCCAAGCAGATCGAGCAGTCTGCCCTGGAGCAGTTCCGCAAGGATCTGAAGGACGAGTACCGCATCCTCGAGCTGGACATCCTGGAGCGTCTTCGCGCCGTGATGGTAGGCAAGAAGGTCAACGGCGGTGCCGGCTTCAAGCGTGGTACCGAGCTGACCGGCGAAATGCTGGATGGCCTGGACGCCGAGAAGTGGTTTGAGCTGCGCCCGGCAGACGAAGATGTTGCCGAGCAGCTGGAACGCGCCCAGCAGTACCTGGAGCAGCACAAGAAAGAGCAGGATGAGCGTTACAAGGACAAGCAGGCCAAGATCTCCGGTGGTGATGATCTGGCTCACGGCGTCCTCAAGGTGGTCAAGGTTTACCTGGCTATCAAGCGTCGCATCCAGCCCGGTGACAAGATGGCCGGTCGTCACGGTAACAAGGGTGTGATCTCCGTGATCATGCCGGAAGAAGATATGCCGTACGACGAGAACGGTGTGCCGGTCGACGTGGTGCTGAACCCGCTGGGTGTACCGTCCCGTATGAACGTGGGGCAGATTCTGGAAACCCACCTGGGTTGGGCAGCCAAGGGTCTTGGTGAGCGCATTGGCGAAATGCTGGCCGCGCAGAAGAAGATTGCGGACATCCGCGGCTTCCTCGACAAGATCTACAACAAGGCCGGCGCCGGTGGTTCCCCGGAAGATCTGGATAGCTTCAGCGATGAAGAGATCCTGGAACTGGCCAAGAACCTGGTCGGCGGTGTGCCCATGGCCACCGCGGTATTCGACGGTGCCAAAGAGTTCGAGATCAAGGAACTGCTGGAGCTGGCTGGCCACGACAAGTCGGGTCAGGTGCAGCTGTGGGATGGTCGTACCGGCGAGCAATTCGATCGCAAGGTGACCGTGGGCTACATGTACATGCTGAAGTTGAACCACCTGGTGGACGACAAGATGCATGCTCGTTCCACTGGCTCCTACAGCCTGGTTACCCAGCAGCCGCTGGGTGGTAAGGCACAGTTCGGTGGTCAGCGCTTCGGTGAGATGGAAGTGTGGGCGCTGGAAGCATACGGCGCAGCTTACACCCTGCAGGAAATGCTCACCGTGAAGTCCGATGATGTAAACGGCCGTACCCGCGTTTACAAGAACATCGTCGACGGCGATCACCGCATGGATCCGGGAATGCCGGAATCCTTCAACGTACTGTTGAAGGAAATCCGTTCTCTCGGTATCAACATCGAGCTGGAAAACGACTAAGGCAGTGGGCTCCGCACAGGTTGTGCGGAGCCACTGTGTACCCGGGTTTGGGAAAGAATTAGAGCGAAAGCTCACTACGGAGGACTGGCCTTGAAAGACTTGCTGAATCTGCTCAAAAGTCAGGGACAAGTCACGGAGTTTGACAAGATCCGCATCGCGCTCGCGCCGCCGGATCTGATCCGCTCCTGGTCTTTTGGTGAAGTGAAAAAGCCTGAGACCATTAACTACCGCACGTTCAAGCCTGAGCGTGACGGTCTGTTTTGTGCGCGTATCTTTGGTCCGATCAAGGACTACGAATGTCTGTGCGGTAAGTACAAGCGCTTGAAGCACCGTGGCGTTATCTGTGAGAAGTGTGGCGTTGAAGTCACCCTCTCCAAGGTGCGTCGTGAGCGTATGGGCCACATCGAACTGGCGAGCCCGACTGCACACATCTGGTTCCTGAAGTCACTGCCGTCCCGTATCGGCCTGATGCTGGATATGACCCTGCGTGATATCGAGCGTGTGCTGTACTTCGAATCCTTCGTTGTGACCGAGCCGGGCATGACCACTCTGGATCGTGGCCAGCTGCTGACTGACGAAGAATACTTCGATGCTCTGGAAGAGTTCGGTGACGAATTCGAAGCCAAGATGGGTGCCGAAGCCGTTCAGCAGCTCCTCATGGAGCTGGATCTGGACGAAGAGATCAAGATCCTCCGTGAGGAAGTGGAATCCACCAACTCCGACACCAAGCTGAAGAAGCTGTCCAAGCGTCTCAAGCTGATGGAAGCGTTCCGTGATTCCGGTAACGCCCCGGAGTGGATGATCCTCACCGTTCTGCCGGTTCTGCCGCCGGATCTGCGTCCGCTGGTACCGCTGGATGGTGGTCGTTTCGCGACCTCCGATCTGAACGATCTGTACCGCCGTGTGATCAACCGGAACAACCGTCTCAAGCGTCTGCTGGACCTGAGCGCGCCGGACATCATCGTGCGTAACGAAAAGCGTATGCTGCAGGAATCTGTAGATGCGCTGCTGGATAACGGTCGTCGTGGCCGTGCCATCACCGGTTCCAACAAGCGTCCGCTGAAGTCCCTTGCCGACATGATCAAGGGTAAGCAGGGTCGTTTCCGTCAGAACCTGCTGGGTAAGCGTGTTGATTACTCCGGCCGTTCCGTAATTGTGGTAGGTCCGACCCTCAAGCTGCACGAGTGTGGTCTGCCCAAGAAAATGGCGCTGGAGCTGTTCAAGCCGTTCATCTTCGCCAAGCTGGAAGCCCGTGGTCTGGCGACCACCATCAAGGCGGCCAAGAAGATGGTCGAGCGTGAAACCGCTGAGGTGTGGGATATCCTCGCCGAAGTGATTCGCGAGCACCCGGTGATGCTGAACCGTGCTCCGACCCTTCACCGTCTCGGTATCCAGGCGTTCGAGCCGGTGCTGATTGAAGGTAAGGCGATCCAGCTGCACCCGCTGGTGTGTGCGGCCTTCAACGCTGACTTCGATGGTGACCAGATGGCGGTACACGTACCGCTGACCCTGGAAGCCCAGCTCGAAGCCCGTGCGCTGATGATGTCCACCAACAACATCCTGTCTCCGGCCAATGGTGAGCCCATCATCGGTCCGACCCAGGACGTGGTACTGGGTCTGTACTACATCAGCCGTGATCGCGTGAACGCCCAGGGTGAAGGCCAGGTATTTGCCGACACCAAGGAAGTGATGCGTGCCCTGGCCAACAAGCAGGTGCACCTGCACGCCCGCGTTAAAGTGCGTGTTCACGAAGTGGTGAAAGACCAGCAAGGTAACGTGGAAGAGCGTACCTTCATCGCCGATACCACTCCCGGCCGTTGTAAGCTGTGGGATATCGTACCGGCCGGTCTGGGCTTCGACATGGTCAACCAGAACATGACCAAGAAGGCCATCAGCAAGCTGCTGAACACCTGCTACCGTATTCTGGGTACCAAAGAGACCTGTATCTTTGCTGACCAGCTGATGTACCTGGGCTTCCGTGAAGCCACCCTGTCCGGTTCCTCCATTGGTGTGGAAGACATGGTGATCCCGGATGCCAAGTACACCATGATCGACGCTGCCGAAGAGGAAGTGCGCGAGATCGAGGAGCAGTTCGCTTCCGGTCTGGTAACCCGCGGTGAGCGTTACAACAAGGTCGTGGATATCTGGGCGCGTACCAATGACCAGATCGCCAAGGCGATGATGGAGAACCTCCGTGTCGAAGTGGTCAAGAACCGCGAAGGCAAGGACGAAGAGCAGGGCTCTTTCAACTCCATCTTCATGATGGCCGATTCCGGGGCGCGGGGTTCTGCGGCCCAGATTCGTCAGCTGGCCGGTATGCGTGGTCTGATGGCCAAGCCGGATGGCTCCATCATCGAGACCCCCATTACCAGCAACTTCCGTGAAGGTCTGAACGTACTCCAGTACTTCATCTCTACTCACGGTGCTCGTAAGGGTCTGGCCGATACCGCTCTGAAGACCGCGAACTCCGGTTACCTGACCCGTCGTCTGGTTGATGTGGCCCAGGATCTGGTGGTCAACGAAATCGATTGCGGCACCGAGGAAGGCCTGCTGATGACTCCGCTGATTGAAGGCGGTGACGTAGTAGAGCCGCTGCGCGAACGTGTACTCGGTCGTGTGGTCGCCCGTGACGTGGTCAACCCCCTGAACCAGGACGAAGTGCTGGCTGAAGCCGGTACCCTGCTGGACGAAGTGTGGGTAGAGAAACTGGAAGCCCAGGGTGTCGACGAAGTGCTGGTGCGCTCGCCGATTACCTGTTCCACTCGCTGGGGTGTGTGTTCCACCTGTTACGGCCGTGATCTGGCCCGTGGCCATCAGGTCAACGTGGGCGAGGCAGTCGGTGTTATCGCTGCCCAGTCTATTGGTGAGCCGGGTACCCAGCTGACCATGCGTACCTTCCACATTGGTGGTGCGGCGAGCCGGGCGTCTGCGGTGTCCAGCATCCAGATCAAGCACGGCGGTAAGGTGCGTTTCCACAACGCCAAGCACGTACAGCACAAAGACGGTCTGGTGATCGTTTCCCGTTCTGCCGATCTGGCAGTGGCGGATGAGCTGGGTCGTGAGCGCGAGCGTTACAAGCTGCCCTACGGTGCCACTGTGACCGTGAACGAAGGTGATGTGATTGAAGGCGGTCAGGTTGTGGCTACCTGGGATCCGCACACTCACCCGATCATCGCGGAAGTGGAAGGTAAGGTGCAGTTCGGTGATATGGAAGAAGGTATCTCCGTAAACCACCAGACCGATGAGCTGACTGGCCTGACCAACATCGAAGTGCTCGGTTCCCAGAACCGTCCTTCTGCGGGTAAGGACATGCGTCCGGTTGTCCGCGTCGTGGACAGCAAGGGCAAGGCCGTTGTGATGCCCAACACCGACATGCCGGCCCAGTACTTCCTGCCGGGTGGCGCGCTGTGTGGCCTGAAAGATGGTGCCAGCATCGGCGTGGGTGACGTGATTGCGCGGATTCCGCAGGAATCCTCCAAGACCCGTGACATCACCGGTGGTCTGCCCCGCGTTGCGGATCTGTTCGAAGCCCGTAACCCGAAAGAAGCCGCCATCCTGGCCGAGAAGACCGGTACCGTGTCCTTCGGCAAGGAAACCAAAGGCAAGGTTCGTCTGGTTATTACTCCGGACAACAGCGATGAGAACTACGAAGAGCTGATTCCCAAGTGGCGCCAGCTGAACGTGTTCGAAGGTGAGCGTGTAGAGAAAGGCGAAGTCGTGTCTGACGGCCCGCTGAACCCGCACGACATCCTGCGTCTGAAAGGCGAATCGGAACTGGCCCGTTACATCGTTAACGAAGTGCAGGAGGTTTACCGCCTGCAGGGTGTGAAGATCAATGACAAGCACATTGAGACCATCATCCGCCAGATGCTGCGCAAGGTTGAGATTCTGGAAGTGGGCGAGTCCTCCTTCATCAAGGGTGAGCAGGCTGAATACGCTCGCGTGATGGAAGAGATCGAGCGCCTCAAGGCCGAAGACAAGATGCTGCCCCAGTATGAGCGTCAGCTGCTGGGTATCACCAAGGCGTCTCTGGCCACCGAGTCCTTCATCTCCGCGGCCTCCTTCCAGGAGACCACCCGGGTACTGACCGAAGCGGCAGTAACCGGCAAGGAAGATGACCTGCGCGGTCTGAAAGAAAACGTGGTAGTGGGTCGTCTGATCCCGGCCGGTACCGGCTATGCCTACCACATGGATCGCCGCCGCCAGCGCGAAGATGCGCGCGGGCCGGAGGCTCCGACCATGGACGAGGTGGAAGCCGCCCTGTCCGAGGCTCTCAGCTCCTCTGACGAGTAAGCTGGCGAGCCGCAGGGCCCCGTTGGGGTCCTGACAATCCCTCCTCCTGTCGGAGGAGGGCCGGGGACACCCTGGTATCCTTGACGGGATGCCGGGGTGTCCCTACAATCGCTGCCCCCATAATTGTATGGGTGGTAAATGGGTGGCATTGGCCGTGATATGCGGTTTTTGTCACAGAACTGTAAGCGTGAGGCAGTAGTTTCATGGCAACTGTAAACCAGCTGGTGCGCAAGCCGCGCAAAAGCAAGGTAGAAAAGAGCGACTCCGTAGCCCTGCAGGGCTGCCCCCAGCGTCGCGGCGTTTGCACTCGGGTGTATACCACTACCCCGAAGAAGCCGAACTCCGCACTGCGTAAAGTGTGTCGTGTGCGTCTGACCAATGGTTATGAAGTATCTTCCTACATCGGTGGTGAAGGTCATAACCTGCAGGAGCACTCCGTAGTACTGATCCGTGGCGGTCGTGTAAAAGACCTTCCCGGTGTGCGCTACCACACTGTTCGTGGAACCCTGGATACGGCAGGTGTGCAGGATCGCAAGCAGCGTCGTTCCAAGTATGGCGCCAAGCGTCCGAAGTAATCTGAGCTACCTTTTCTGAATGCCGTAGCTCGTTGAGCTACGGAGGGATGAGTAAGGTCCGGACTCCGTTCCGGAATTACCTGAAGTCTTCCCCGCCCAAAGCGGGAACGTTAGAGGAACACATCCGATGCCAAGACGTCGCGTTGTTGCCAAACGTGAGATCCTGCCGGATCCCAAGTTTGGAAGCCAGTTGCTGGCCAAGTTCATGAACCATGTAATGGTCAGTGGTAAGAAATCTGTGTCCGAGCGTATCGTTTACGGTGCCCTGGACATCATCGAAGAGCGCAAGGGCGGTGACTCCCTGGAGCTGTTCGAGAAGGCCCTGGACAATATCCGTCCGGCCGTCGAGGTAAAGAGCCGCCGTGTGGGTGGTGCTACCTACCAGGTTCCTGTTGAAGTTCGCCCGAGTCGTCGTACCGCGCTGGCCATGCGCTGGCTGGTAGACGCTGCCCGTAAGCGTGGCGAGAAGAGCATGCCGGCCCGCCTGGCTGGTGAAGTGCTGGATGCAGCCGAAGGTAAAGGCGCAGCGATGAAGAAGCGTGAAGACGTGCATCGTATGGCCGAAGCCAACAAGGCGTTCTCCCACTTCCGCTTCTAAGGCAGAAGGCATTCGAGTCAGACCGGCCTGCGTTCAGGCCGGTTTTTGTATATGAACCAGTGAATCGAGGTATGCAGCGTGGCACGTAAGACTCCTCTCAATCGCTATCGCAACATTGGTATCTGTGCGCACGTAGATGCGGGCAAGACCACCACTACCGAGCGAATTCTTTTCTACACCGGTGTTTCCCACAAGATCGGTGAAGTACACGACGGCGCCGCCACCATGGACTGGATGGAGCAGGAACAGGAGCGTGGTATTACCATCACCTCTGCTGCTACCACCACCTTTTGGCAGGGTATGGATCAGCAGTACGAACAGCACCGTGTAAACATCATTGATACCCCCGGACACGTGGACTTTACCATTGAGGTAGAGCGTTCCCTGCGTGTACTGGATGGTGCCGTGGTGGTGTTCTGTGGTTCTTCCGGTGTTGAGCCGCAGTCCGAGACTGTATGGCGTCAGGCCAACAAGTACGAAGTACCGCGTATCGTATTCGTGAACAAGATGGACCGTGCCGGTGCCAACTTCGATCGCGTTTGCGACCAGATCCGTAACCGTCTGGGTGCCAAGGTTGTTCCTATCCAGTACAACATTGGTGCGGAAGACGATTTCAAGGGTGTTGTCGACCTGCTTCGTATGAAGGCCATCTTCTGGAACGAAGACGACATGGGCATGACCTACGAAGAGAAGGACATCCCGGACGACATCAAGGATCGTTGTGACGAACTGCGCGAGCAGATGATTGAATCTGCTGCGGAAGCGTCTGAAGAGCTGATGGAGAAATACCTGGAAAACGGTGAGCTCTCCAACGACGAAATCAAGGCGGGTCTGCGTCAGCAGGTTCTGGCCAATGAAATCGTTCTGGCTCTGAACGGTTCTGCGTTCAAGAACAAGGGTGTACAGGCACTGCTGGATGCGGTCATCGAGTTCCTGCCGGCTCCGGATGAAGTTAAAGCGATCCAGGGTGTACTGGAAGACGGTGAAACCGTTGAGTCCCGTGAATCCTCTGACGACGCGCCGTTCTCTGCGCTGGCGTTCAAGATCGCCACTGACCCGTTCGTAGGTTCCCTGACCTTCATCCGCGTTTACTCCGGTGTGCTGAACTCCGGTGACAGCGTGATGAACTCCGTGCGCGAGAAGAAAGAGCGTGTGGGTCGTCTGCTGCAGATGCACGCCAACTCCCGTGAAGAGATCAAGGAAGTTCGCGCTGGTGACATCGCGGCTTGCGTTGGCCTGAAGGACATCACCACTGGTGACACCCTGTGTGACCTGAACAACGTGATCGTGCTCGAGCGTATGGAATTCCCGGATCCGGTAATCTCCGTTGCCGTTGAGCCGAAGTCCAAGGCTGACCAGGAAAAGATGGGTCTGGCTCTGGGTCGTCTGGCTCAGGAAGATCCCTCTTTCCGTGTGAAGACCGACGAAGAATCCGGCCAGACCATCATCTCTGGTATGGGTGAGCTGCACCTGGACATCATCGTTGACCGCATGAAGCGTGAGTTCAAGGTGGAATGTAACGTGGGCGCGCCGCAGGTAGCCTACCGTGAAACCTTCACCAAGGGCGCTGACGTTGACGGCAAGTTCGTCAAGCAGTCCGGTGGTCGTGGTCAGTACGGTCACGTCAAGGTTCGCTTCGAGCCTATCGACCGTGATGAAGAGTTCCAGTTCGCGGAAGAAATTCACGGTGGTACCGTTCCGAAGGAATACTTTGGTGCTGTACAGAAGGGTATCGACGAGCAGCTGAAGGCTGGTGTACTGGCTGGTTACCCGATCCTGGGTGTGAAGGCGACGCTGTACGATGGTTCCTACCACGAGGTGGATTCCAACGAGAACGCCTTCCGCATGGCGGGTGCCCTGGCAGTGAAGAACGCTGCCAAGGAAGCCGGTGCGGTACTGCTCGAGCCGATCATGAAGGTGGAAGCGGTCACTCCGGAAGACTACATGGGTGACGTGATGGGCGATTTGAACCGTCGTCGCGGCATGGTACAGGGCATGGAAGACACCATGGCCGGTAAAGTGATCCGCGCTGAGGTTCCGCTCTCCGAAATGTTCGGTTACGCTACTGACCTGCGTTCCATGTCTCAGGGTCGTGCCAGCTACTCCATGGAGTTCCTGAAGTACTCTGAAGCACCGAAGAATATCGCTGATGACGTCATCAGCGGCAAGAAATCTTAAATTTACGGTTAATTGTTAAGGGTATAGAACCGTGGCAAAGGAAAAGTTTGAACGTAATAAACCGCACGTAAACGTAGGCACCATCGGTCACGTTGACCATGGTAAAACCACTCTGACCGCTGCGCTGACTCGCGTATGTGCGGAAGTATGGGGCGGCTCTGCCGTTGCCTTCGACGGTATCGATAACGCTCCGGAAGAGCGTGAGCGTGGTATCACCATCGCTACCTCT
>NZ_JALKBH010000014.1 GCF_023016115.1 Alcanivorax sp. S6407 | reverse complement strand
GGGATCGTAGCATCGAGCATGGCGGCGGTGTCCTTGTCTGGTTGCTTGGTCGCACAAACAACTTAACTCGGATCACTCGCCGCCACCTCATTCGTTCCCGCTAATCCGCGATGAACCTTTTTTTTTTCACCGCGGGTTTAAGGGAATGTGCTTCTACTGAGGCCTTGTCCTCCGGGGACGACCACGATTCGCGGTGGAACCACCGCTCCTACAGAACTGTCCACCTCCCTGCGCGCAGGTTGCGTTCTCTGGACAAGGGGCGCTGGCGGATCCAAGGGTGAGCACGCCCCTCCTTCAGCCTGCCTGCAGGCGCGAAATGATCGTCATCACCACATGCCGATCCCCCATCTGGGGGATGCGGACATCCTGTCACTACCTCATGCTTCATGCTTGAGGGCTTAGACAAATCAACAAGTTAACCGACGAATGCCCTGTCTGTCCGGATCGGCTGCCTTAAGGGTCTGCATCTGTGACATTAAGCTTGCGTTAAGGCTTCGGCCTGATACTGATTCACGTTCATTTGATATTCCGGGAAACTCGATGCGAAATTTTGCCCAACGTCACCCGTTGCTCTGGGCCTATTTGTTTTTCCTCTACTTTTCCGCTGTCCCACAGTTGCTGATTCATGTGTCCGGTATGTCCGGGACGGTCGGGACCCGTCAGGCCATCATCATGAGCCTGCTGTGGCTGGTGCCGGTGCTGGCATGGCCAAAGCATGTGCGTGTCTGGTCTGCTGTGGTCGGGGTCGTGTTGTGGTGTGCTTCGCTGGTGGGTTTCTGCTACTGGCTGGTATTTGGGCAGGATTTCTCGCAGAGCGTGATTTTCATCATCTTTGAGTCCAACACCGCGGAATCCATGGAGTTTGTTTCCTCCTATCTGAATGTCTGGCTGGTGCTGGCGGTTCTGGTGTTCTCGCTGGTGCCGCTGTGGATGTGGCGCCAGATCAGCGTGCCGGATCTCACTCCGCGCTATCGTTATCGGCTGGGGGTGGTTCTGGCTCTGGTGGTTTCCTGGCCTTTCCTGGGTTCCTTGCTGGTCAAGCAGGAAGGCTTGCAGAGCAGTCGTTATCACCAGGTGGTGAGAATGGAGCCCGCTGCGCCGTGGAATCTGGTGTTCGGGTACATGAAGTACCGTGATCAACTGGCGGCCATGGAAGCGATCCTCAGCAAGAACAGCCAGGTCCCCCCCCTTGAGGCGCTGACCGAGGCGCAACCCGACGCCGAGAAGACACTGGTACTGGTGGTCGGCGAATCCACCAACCGTCAGCGCATGAGCCTGTACGGTTATGACCGCGACACCACCCCGCGTCTGGATGCCATGAAGGACGAGTTGGTGGTGTTCGATGATGTGGTCACCGCGCGCCCCTATACCATCGAGGCGCTGCAGCAGGCGCTGTCGTTTGCGGACAGCACCGATACCGGTGCGTTTTTTGAGAAGCCAACGCTGCTCAACATGATGAAGCAGGCCGGTTATGAGGTGACCTGGATTACCAACCAGCAGACCCAGACCAAGCGCAACACCATGCTCACCACCATGTCCCAGATGGCGGATAACCAGGTCTATCTGAACAATAACCGGGCACAGAATGCCAACCAGTATGATGAGGAAGTGCTGGCGCCTTTCCGTGAGGTGATCGCGGAGTCGGGCAAGAAGAAAATGATCATCGTGCATTTGCTGGGTACGCACCGGAAATACGACTACCGTTATCCGGAAAGCTTCAGGCACTTCAATGGCCGTGCAGGGGTGCCAGAGTGGGTGGCAGACGGAAACCTGGAAGAGTACAACCAGTACGACGACGCGGTGCGCTATAACGATTATGTGGTCAGTAGCCTGATTGAGGCCTTGAAGGGGGTAAGCGGTCAGGCCTTGCTGATGTATTTCTCCGACCATGGCGAAGAGGTTTACGATTACCCGGAGCCCTTCTGTGGCCGCAACGAGTACGAACCCAGCCCGGCCATGTACACCGTACCGTTCATTGCCTGGGCGAACAGCGATTACTCACAGGCCCATGGCTTTGACGGCTGGCAAGCCTATCGGCATCGCCCCTATAGCACGGCCAATTTCATCTATACCTGGGCTGATGCCGCACAGCTCGACTTTGCCACCTTCGAGCCCCATCGCAGTGTGATTTCCAGCCAGTTCCAGGCCATGCCAAGGTTGATTGGGGATCCCACCAACCCGGATACCCTGCGCGATTACAGTGCGGTGTTTCCTCGTCAAACCGAAGGTTCGGAATTTGCCCGTGACATGAGCAAGGCGAACAGATCGATAGTATCGGATGACGGTGGTTAAACCGGGCATCCAGTTGAAAGCGTGTTCGAAAGGTCGGTAGTCCCGCGGGGGCATGTCTGCCCGGTAAGGTTGGTTTACAGTCTGGGCCGCTCGCCCGCAATCAGGCTTCCCGTCATACCTGGCAGCGGGCGCCAGCGCATCGGAGGGATTCATTTTCCGCCGGGGGCGGCATCAGGGAGCGTCCTGTGAAGGATGCTGCTGTCTTGTAATGAGGGACAAAACGGTACCGGTTTTCAACCCGCAAAAGGCCTGGAGCTATGCGTATTCTGATATGGGCTGTGTTCTTGTTGTTGAGCCAGCTTGCTTTGGCGGATAGCACTGCCCCCGATTTCCCCCTTGAAACGATGACTCTGCAAGATCAGACCCTGATGGTACCTGAGGCGCTTCCGGCGTTCCCTGTGGTGCTGGTCATCGGGTTCTCCAAGCCGTCCATGGCGCAGACCAAACCTTGGCTCGCGGCACTTGAGAAGGAAGAGGGTATCAATCCGGAGCAGGTTTACCGTGTTGCGGTGCTGGAGTCGGTACCGGCCTTGGTTCGTGGATTTGTGGTTTCGAGGATGCGTAGCCGGATTGCGGAAGACCAGCAACACCGCTTTCTGGTAGTGAAGCGCGGCACCGCTGCCTGGCAATCCTGGGTGGGCTATACGGAAAGGGATGATGCCTATCTGCTGGTGCTGGGTGGCGATCATGGTGTGATCCAGCGTGTTCAGGGGCCCGTTGATGAGAACAAGCTGGCAGCGCTAAAGGCGATGTTGTCGGTAACCCGGGCGGTGCAGCAGGTCCCGGCAGACAGCAGCACGTCATTGCCGGAACGGGAGCTGGAGTCACCCGGATTACAGTAAGGCGATTTCGTCCCGGGCAAAACACCCCCCGGTTTTCGGTGGAACCTTTGATCAGGAGCGCGTAAATCCGTCTGAGGCTAACTTGCCCAGGTTTTGCCTTCTGCTCGAAATCCCTACGGTACAGGGGCTTCCTGTGGTGTTTCCCCGGAGGCTTCTTCATCGTGCTGCTTGAGCCATTCCCGCCGGTCCCGGTTCGGGTGCTCCCAGTTCAGGTTCTTCACCTTGTGCATGGGGGTCATGGGCTGGTGGAAAAACATCACCAGCCGAAGTCCGTCAGTGATGAAGGGGTCGCCGGTGAGGTTGTGGCCGGGTTCGCTAATGGTGTGGGGATCCATGGCACGGACATAGCCAAACTCTGCCAGACGCTGGGAAAAGATCATGTCTTGCAGCAGGTAGTCACGGGCTTCATCCACGTCCGGGTCAATCTTGTGGGTGGTCAGGGTAGGGGACTTGAAGGTAAAGCGTACTCCAATATCCCGGCTGATCTGCCCCAGCCATACCGGTTCACCTTCACATAGCACCGGTGCCCGCCACAGCCGCAGATGGTTACGCTGATGGATGTTGCCGCGGGCTTTCTGCAGCGCCAGGTCCTGGGGGCGATCCAGGGCATACAATGAGCTCACCGGGGAGTAGCGGTAACTGGAGCCGATCAGGAAGGATTTGGTGGTTTTCCAGATGGAGCCGCCGTGAATCCGTTCGGTCAAATCCCAGCCCCGTTGCACCATGGCGCTAAGCAGCAGCTGACCATCGCCTACCAGGGTAAAGTTGATCGGGTCGCCACTGCCGGACTGGTCATCATTGGTGGTGCAGCAGGCCTGGCTGGTCAGCCATTCGCGCAACTCCTGCCGGCTGAGATCCTGATATTCATGTTGTTGGTAGATCTCCTGGAAATTGACCTTTTCCACATCCAGCTTGATGCCGGGCACATCCACCATGAAAGAGGTCTGCCAGCTTTTGCCTGCTCCCAGCAGCACCACATTGACCACCTTCACCCCGAGATCCCGGTTGGTAAAGATGAAGCCGCGGGTGTGTTCCCCGGCGGGCAGGTTCACTGGCATGGCGCGTTCCACAAACATCCGGTCCACCGCCTTTTCATCTTCCTTGTTGAACTTGCCTTTTACTTTCCAGGCCACCTCCAGTGGCGAGAAATATTCCTGATCCGTGGTAACAGGGAGGTAATAGAGCGGCGAGTCGGTGCGGTTATCGACGTCGATCCAGACGGCCTGGATACCATGCACGCCCAGCGCCACCCCGAAAATGTCGCGGGCGTCACTATCGCTGATCACATTGGTGGTGATGGTCAGCTGGTCTTCTTCGTGCTGCTGGGCATTCTGGTTCAGGGTATCCGGATCCACCGTGCCGGGACGGAAGCTGCAGGCGCTGATGAAAGCGCAAAGCGCAAGTAAAGGAAGCAGAGCTAGGCGAGTCATGATATCGGTGAGGTCCCGGCTGTCGGCTGATATCTGATGCTAGCATGGCGAATGCCGGGGGCAATGAAAAACGGGCCACATCAGTGGCCCGTGCTTATGCTGCAGAAACGGGATTACTGCTTCTGCAGCATATTCGCAGGCTATCCCTGATTGCTGATCCTCGCGTAACCCTGCCTGGTGATGGCGGTTATTCTTCGGTTCGACCTTTCTCCGGATAGTCCAGGCTGCCTTTCATTTCTTCCTTTTCCTCGCCGTCATAATCCGGGAAGGCCTGCAGGGTTTCTGCTGGTAGAGCGGTGGCCTGTTCGGCGGCACGAGAGTCTCCCCGTACCCATTGCTGTACCGGCACCGCCAGTTGCATGCCGTGCTGCTCCAGTATGGACAGGATGCGCAAGTTGAGATCTTCGCTCACCGCCAGAAACTGGTTCCAGTCACTGCTGTCCACATAGCAATTCACCTGCAGCCGATAGCTGTCCCGGAGAATTTCTACAAAACGAACCCGGGCAGCTTTCTCGGTGAGACGCGGGTGGCTGTAGATCAGCCTGCGCAGGTCAGCGAGCAGGTTGCGCAGCTGATCGGGGGTGGCGCCCAGGCGAATGTGCAGGTCGCGCTGGTAACGCCGGAAATCCGACTCGCTGATATTTTCGATACTGGCACTGGAGAGCACCGAGTTGGGCACATACACCACGCTGCGATCCATGCGCCGGATGCGGGTGGAGCGCAGGCCGATTTCCTCGATCACCCCGGCTGTGGTGCCAACCTTGCAGAAGTCTCCCGGCTGGATCGGCTTGGCAATGTACAGCGTGAAGGCGCCGATCACGTTTTCCAGGGTTTTCTGGGCCGCCAGGGCAATGGCAATGGAGCCGATGCCGAGGCCGGTGAGTACGGTGGTGATGTCGTAGCCGGAGTCACTCAGCCAGAGCAGAAAGATCACCACAATGGCGATCATCTTGAGAATGGTGCGCAGCGGACGAATGATGCCGGACCAGTATTTTTGATTGGTGGCATTGCTGAGGAACAGGGCGGTCAGCAGTTCGATGATACCCAGCGCCAGAAAGACCGTGGCCAGATAGCCCAATGCCGACTCATTCAGATAGACCCGCGCCTTGATGGAAAGGCCCAGTTCCGCCACGCCGGTCTGCAGCAATTTGAAAAACAGGAACCAGCGCAGGGGAACGGAAAAGAAGCGATGCAGCGTGTCCCGGTAGCGGTCGGAGCGCTCCAGCAACGCCAGCAGCAGACGTCGGCTCAGGGCGGCGATGATCCAGGCGCCGATCACGATCAATAACAGACCGGCCACTTGCCAGTTCTGCATGTGCAGCAAGGTGAAATCCGGTAGATAGTCTGCCAGCTGGGTAATGGCGGGGTTGTAGCCGAAGGTGTCCCACAGACGGGGGATTTCCCTGACCGTGCTGTTGGACACTTTCCAGACGCGGCGCCCGTTTTCGGGGATACGCTGTAGATAGAGCGGTAAGGTTTCTTCCGGCAGGACCAGGGTGCCGACCTTGTCCCGGTAGCTGGGCAGGCCATCATCGTTGTGACCTTCGGGTTCGTTGGACAGCCGGGTCAGATCGAGAATGCGTTGTTGGCCCCAGACAATGCTCAGTTGCTCAATCAGGACGGCAGGGTCCGCATCGGCCATGTCGGCGGGCAGGTAACGCATGTCCAGGTATTCGCCCGCAGCAGCCCAGTCACGCCGCTCGGTGGCATCGATGATGGCAAGCATGGTGCTCAATGGGGTATCGCCGGGTTGCAGGGAATCGTCTTCCTGTGCCTCGGCAATCACCGCCTCAGCCTTTTCGCCACTGTCGAGTACATCCTTGAATGTTGGCGTCGCCTCCCTGGCGTGGGTCAGGGCAGACAGGAAAAAAAACAGACAAAGCAGGAGCGGATTCCGCAGCATGGGGAGTCTCGGATTGGGTTGATTAGCCAGAAATGTACCCTTTATGGTGCCGGGCGCCAATTCAGATATAGGGGCAGAGAGAACACCCATCGTGAGAGCTTCTTTGTCTTTGGCGTGCCGCGTGTTGCATGAAGCGTGTAGCAGCCGCAGAGCGGCCAAAAAAAGCCCCGCACGGGGCGGGGCAAGTTACGAGGAAACCGTTTACTGCGCGCGGCGGAGTCTGGGTGTCAGCATCAGCCCGGCGAGCAACCACAGCCAGTGCAGCGCACCGCCACCGGAACTGCTGGCGGGCACAGCGGCAGGCGGCGGGTTCTTCAGTGTCAGGCTGGCCGCCAGGGTGTTGCTGTACTCCGGCGGGTTGGCGTCATCCAGTGCCTGCACGCTGATGGTGTATTCACCCACCTCAAAATCTATCGGGTTGAGGGTGAGCGTGGCACCGATTTCGGCCTGCAGTGCATCGTTGATCATCCAGCTGTAGGAATGGCTGTCCTCCGGATTGCCATCGGTGAGATTGGCGGTGAGGGTGTACTCCTGGTCGCGGCGGATCAGGGTATGGGGCTCCTCCTCAGTGCCGGTAAACAGGTAATCATTGCTGCCGTCACTGCCCGCCAGGCTGAGGGTGGCGTTGTTGATCAACGGCGCCACGTTCAGTTCCGTGATGGTGACTGTGTGCTGTTTTGCAGTGTCATCGGTGGCGGCATTCTGGATGTCATTGGCAAAGCCAAAGCCGGTGACCAGGGTAAAGATCACCGTTTCATCTGCTTCACCGGTGAGCCCATCATCCGTCGCGGTGAACTGGTAGGTGCCGGTGTTGGCGGGATCGGCATCTTCCTCGATGATGATGATGTGGTTGGCCGCATCATGGTCGTCACCGGTGGCGGTGGAGCCCGCATCGATCAGTACCGGGATCGCTACCGGGTAGGTCACCGCATCGCCGTTCAGTGTGACGGTCAGGGCCACCGTGCTGCCTTCGCCCACGGTCTGGCTGGGGCTGCTGAAGCGGGCCAATGGGGTGATCTCGACGATCTGGGTATCGCTGCCAACGTTGGTGGCGTTATCGGTGGCGCTCCAGGTGATGATGTGACGGCCGGGAGCCAGATCGACAGTGGTGGCATTGCCGGTGGTGTCCGGGACGGCCGTCAGGGGGCCGTCGACCGCATCCTCCGCGGAAGCATTGCCTAGTAGCACCGTGGTGGTATCCCCGGTGGCCACCAGACTGATATCCATGGGGGCGATTACCTCGGGCGGATTGTTGTCGCCATAGGTGTCATCGGAATCATCAGGGATGCCATCGTTATCTTCGTCACCGGGGTAGGCGTCCAGTGTCAGTGAGGAGCTGTCCTGACAGCTGCTGTCGCAGGCTGGATTCCAGGCGTCCGGTTGGCCATCGCCATCGTCATCCACGGAGGCGTCACTGTTGTTGATGAACGCATCGCTGTTGTCGCCCACGCCATCACCGTCGCTATCTGTGGTTTCGGTGGGGTCGTTGGGGAAGTCATCGCTGTCATTTGGAACATTGTCGTTGTCGCTGTCGCCTGGCAACAGATCCAGCGTCAGTCCGGAGTTGGCCTGGCAGGTGTTGTCACAGTCGGTATTCCAGGCATCCGGCATGCCGTCGTTGTCGTCATCCTGGGTCGCGGCGGCATTGTCCGGGAAGGCGTCATGGTCGTCCGGAACCCCGTCCCCATCACTATCCACCGAAGTGCCGAGAACTCTTGCTACCAGGAATCTCGCCGGAGAGGTGGCATTGGCACCCACCAGAATGTTGCCGTCGGCCTGCAGTGCGATTCGGTATGCGCTGCTGGCAATATCAATAACGCTTGTACCGTTCTCGCCAAAATAGTAATCCGGGCTGCCGTCGGGGTTGTAGCGTGCCAGCCCGATGCCGTAGGAGAGATCGGCATTTGTGGCGTAACCTGCCAGCAGGATCTTGCCATCTGGCTGCACCAGCATGTCGCGAACATTGTCACTGCCACCGGTAAAGTCGGTTGTGATGCGGCCGTTGCTGGCAAAGCTGGTGTCCGGGCTGCCGTCAGCGTTGTAGCTGAGAAGGGTGAAATCCTGGTTGCCGTTTGCATCGATAGTGCTGGCAGCTACCAGAATATTGCCGCTGGCGAGGATGGCCAGATCAACGCCCAGGGTGTTTGCCGCACCAGCATTGTCGATAACGATACCGGCAGCGCCGAAGCTGGTATCCAGAGAGCCGTCTGTCAGGTAGCGAGTCAGGGTGAGTTGCCGTTCGGTGGTGCCGGTGTATCCCAGGGCGAGCAGCTTGTTGTCACTCTGTTGGGCCACGGCGACATAATAGTTGTAGTCGCCGCCAATGTCGGTGGTCACGATGCCATCGCTGTCGAAGCTGGTGTCCAGGCTGCCATCGACATTGTGCCGGGTGATCATGGACTCGGGGCGGGCCTGACTTCCGTTATAGCTGTAACCCACCGTGACCAGCTTGCCGTCGGTTTGCTGCAAGACGGCATTGGGGATTTCATAACCATTGCTGGACACATTGGTCTGAACGGCGCCGGCGGTACCAAAGCCCGCGTCTGCAGAGCCGTCGCTGTTCAGGCGCAACAGCAGGCTGGTGATGGAGCCGCTCAACTGGCCGGTCGCCACAAGCTTGCCATCCGCTTGCACCAGCAGGTCGTTTAGATACTCGGTGATTCCCAAATCGGTGTGGCTGATACCGTTATCAGCAAAACCCGTATCGAGAGAGCCATCATTGTTGTAGCGCACGACGACGGCATCTTCGTCCTGTCCGCCGAAGGCATTACCGGCAGCAAGAATCTTGCCGTCAGCCTGAAGTGCCAGGCCTCTGAGGCTGGCCCTGCTGGACCAGGTGCCCAGGTTGGAAACCAGGCTGCCGCTGCTGTTGAAGCCGGTGTCCAGGCTGCCATCGTCATTGAAACGCACTACGGTAAGGTCGTTACCGGTGGAGTTCTGCAGGTTGCTGGTCAGGCCGGCCATCACCAGCTTGCCATCGGCCTGGCGCAGAAGCTTTTGGGGCAAATTCTGACGTGGCAGTGGGGCGATGGCGTGACCGTCCCCATCGAAACCGGTATCCAGGCTGCCATCGCTGTTGAGGCGAATCAGGGTGAAATTATAGGTGGTGCTGCTATCGGTGTAGCTTTGTGCGGCGGCGGCCAGTTTGCCATCGGGCAGCAGGATGATGTCGTAGCCTCTGGTAATAGAGGGGCCGGCCAGAACCTTTTGTTTTCCGGCCACGCCAAAGCCAAGGTCAAGACTGCCATCCCCGTTATAGCGAGCAACCGCCAGCTTGAATTTGTTATCCGTGTCGCGGGCTTCTCCAGCTACCACCATTTTGCCGTCTGGCTGGACGATGACGGCGGCACCGAAATCGTTGATACCACCCATATCGGTAAGAACGGCACCGGTAGTGCCAAAGCCTGAGTCCAGCGATCCATCGGTATTGAACCTCGCGACGGCAAAGTCGTAATCGCTGCCGGTGTCTGCCCGGCCTGCCGCCAGGATTTTGCCATCGCCCTGGATTGCCAGTCCGGTTGCGATATCCGTACCCGCGCCTCCGGCCAGGTTGTGCACGGCGATGCCGTTGTCGGCAAAGCCGCTATCCACAGTACCGTCGCTGTTATAACGCACCAGCGCGAAATCAATGCCTTCTGCGCCACTGGTATAGCCTGCCGCGATCAGCTTGCCATCGGCCTGCAGGGCCAGCGCATTGGCAATGTCAGTGGAGGTGCTGACGGCGGTGACGGTGATGCCATTATTGCCAAAGCTGACGTCCGGGTTGCCGTCTTCAAGAAGGCGGGCGATAAAGAAATCATAACGGCGGTTGTTGCCCTGTGTTCTGCCGGCAACCACCAGCTTGCCATCGGGCTGTCGAACCATGGCCGAGATGGCGTCGATCTCACTGCCAATGGCCAGGGTCACCATGCCGTTGTTGCCAAAGCTGCTGTCGGGGCTGCCATCAGCGTTATAGCGGGTGAGTAGGCCATCCATATTGCCATCGATCTGGGTATGGCCGGCGATGACCAGTTTACCGTCCGATTGCTCGATGACTGCGCTGGCCTGATCATCCGGCGGCAGGGTGTTTTCGAGTAGTTCGGTTGCTACCCAGCCGTTATTGCCGAAGCTGGTATCCAGCTCGCCGGCACCGGCCAGTGCCTGTTGCGAGCCCAGCATGAGCAAGGCGCTGAATACGGCATTTGCCAGCGGCTGCCGCACTCTGTTTTCAATGGCAAGGTTTGCGCGATCGTGGAACCGGTTACGATAACGGCCCGGTGCCGCTCTGGATGACCCCATCATGACTACCCCTTTTTATGTTTTGACATCGCCTGGCGTGGCGCCTTCCCGGTGCGGGTGCACCGGTAACGATATTCCCCCAGTCAGGCAAGATTAGGGGCGGGCAGCGTGTTGCACATCCCCCAAATTGGGGAGGTGGAAGCTTATTTTGCTGAAGCGGGCCGGTAATGCTGTCCGGACAGGGGAAGGAGGAGGCAAAAAAAGGCGGAGATGCCCTGAGGCATTTCCGCCCTACGCTGTTTTTGGGTTCATCGCGTGCCGCGTGTTGCGTGAAGCGTGATGCAGCCGCAGAGCGGCCCCAGGCTTACTGCTGTTGGGCCCCGCCGGTGCACTGGAAGGTGCTGCTGACGGTCCAGCCGATGCAGTCGCCGTTCTGGGTCTTGGTGCTGCAGGTCTGGCTGGGTTTGCTGCTGGGGATGGCACCACTGTAGCCCCATTGCAGGCACTGGGCGCTGGCCTTTTGCAGCCCTTCCTGCCAGTTGGTCTGCGGGTTCTGCATGATGTTGTAATCCACAGACATGACCACGGTGCCTTCCGACTGGTTGCCGCCGGCGACCTTGATGGGGGCGGCCGGGGTGACGCAGGCGGTGAGGGCGGCAGCGGTGCCAAGAACGAGCAGGCCTTTAAGCATGAACAACTCCATTGACTGATTGATTATGGGCACAAGCCTAACGGGCAATCGCCGCGGCTCAAGCCGGTTTTTGTCGCCCCACTGTAACCCGTTCCGGCCCCAGGCAGCAGTGCAGGGTGGGCATCGCTGACCGTTTAATGGTCTGCTCAGGTAGATATAGTGCCGGATTCGGGACGAAATTTGCTTTAGAATGCCCGGCCAGTATCCAGAGCGGCCCCGCGCCGTCGTGTTATTGAGAGGTTCTTCATGGCAGTGATTATCAGCGCCCTGCTGATCTATGTGGGGTGTATCGTCTTTATCCGGATCCGCAATGCGGAGCCCTTTGGGCTCAAGCGCCAGCTGACGGACTTTTCCACCTTTATGGTGCCGTTCAATATCCCTGCGTACCTGCTGTCGAAGATCCCCACCACGCCGCAGATCGACAAGTCCCAGCTGCCCGAGCTGAAGCTGATCGAGGACAACTGGGAGACCATTCGCGACGAGGCGCTGGCGCTGTATACCGGTGGCAATATCACCGCCAAGGATGATCTGCCCGCCAGCAGTTTCTACAAGGATGGCCGCTGGACCAGCTTCTACCTGAAGGTGTACGACAACAAGCTGCCTTCGGCCTATGAGCTGGCGCCCAAGACCATGGCCCTGCTGGACCAGATGCCGACCATGAACATCGCCCTGTTTGCGGTGTTGATGCCGGGCAAGAAGCTTAACCGTCACCATGATCCGTTCGCTTACACGGTGCGTTACTCCCTGGCCCTGAGCACTCCCAACGACGAAGGCTGTGGTCTGACCATCAATGAGGAAGACTACATCTGGCGCGATGGCGAGAGCGTGGTGTTCGATGAGACCTACATCCATTCAGCCTGGAACAACACCGACAAGCCGCGCATCATCCTGATGACCGATGTGGACCGGCCGTTGAAGTCAAAGCTGATTCAGAAGATCTACTGGTCTTTCGGCTGGTTCTTCAACCGTCTGTTCTTCATCGATAACCTGGATCCGGAATATACCGGTGTGGGTAACAAGATCGGCAAGGGTGTGCTGGCCTACAAGAGTTTCCTCAAGTCCGTGAAGCGTCGCAACAAGACCTTCTATGTGGTGGCCAAGTGGGCGGTGATTCTCAGTATTCTCTACGCTATCGGTTCACAGTTCGTCTGATCTACCTGCTGCGTCGCCCGTCGGGCGGCGCAGGGGGATCTCCGCTAAACCCGTTTCTACTGCCTCTTATTGCTGGTGCCCTTGGCAGCGCTGGGCCGCCATGTCACCATGCATGCGCATAAAAAGGCAGGACAATAATAATGATAAGGAATGTCATCACGGCACTGCTGTGGCTCCACGCCTCTGCGGTCATCGCTTCTTCCCCCGTCAGCGTGCTTCCCGCAGGCAATTTCTCCGCCAGTGGCGATCTCTCCATGAAGAAAGGCAGCATACCGGTCAGCTGCAAGACGACCTTTGACGGCGAGGTTGGCCGCCATGGCGCTATCACCGTAACCGCGGTGCATTTTGGCGGCTTCAATCCGCTCTGCAAGAGCATCAAGGCGCTGGGTTTACCCTGGCAGGGGCAGGTGGAGACGCCGGGCCAGCTGACTGTGCAGGATATGCAAGTGAAGGTGCGGGTGCCTTTGCTGGGTGGGGTGTGTGGCCCGGGGCCAGTGACCCTGGCCTGGACCAATCATAATGCCGGTGCCACCTTCGATGCGGTGACGCTGGGGCCGGATTGCGCCATGGATGGCACCATGCTGACCACCCCGCCGGTTAACATCCAGCCGCGCCTGCTTTCTCCCTGATGCCCATCCGTTGCCGGGTGTACCTGCTCTGCGGTATTGACGTATTCGCTTTGTAATTTGGCCTCTGCGGCGGTTTCCCCGGGCCTGTGTGCACCGTTAATATTGTCGGTTTAGCGGGCACGGCCCCGAATTGATTAACTGGCAAGGATTACTCTCATGCAGAACGTGGTGGCGATTCCCGCGAACCCGGCACTGGTCAACAGTACTGAAGATTTCTTTCATGCCATCGAACATGATCGCAAGGATAGCGCCGAGAAGTTCATTCACATGGTGGATCACCTGACGGACCGGGTAATCAGTCTTTTCCTGGTGGAACCGGCTAACCTGGCCAATGTGTCCGGCGGCCAGAAGAAGGTCATCGACTTTGCCGTGTCTACCGCAGGCAAGGCCTCCAGCATGCTGACCCGACAGATCTTCAAGAAGGTTTCCAACGCGGAGTTCGCTCCGGTGGTAGCCAATGTGAAAGAGATGTACTGGCCTGCCAGCGACGAGAACAACAACCACCCCTACATTGCTTTCCCGGTGACCGATGCGTTCGCTGCCGACTTCAAAAAGGCTTCCGAGCTGTGTGCGGAGGGCCGAGGCAGTGAAGATGTGGCACTGGTCACCCGGGTAATGGGGGATCTGGCGGACCTGATCATCGAAGATGTGTTCCTGCCCAACACCAAGACCATCAAGATGGGTTTTGTCACCCAGAAAGCCCTGAATGTGGGTGTGGATGGCAGCCGCAAGGCGGTGCATGCGGTGAACAACAAGGTACTCAAGAACCTGAGCGATGCCGAGCTGAAGAATTACATGGGGCATTACGCGTCGCTGTTGATGCAGCGGTAAGGGTGTAGACGCAACACGCGACATGCTTCACGCAGCACGCGAAAAACAGAAAGGCGCCGACAGGCGCCTTTTTTGTGGTTGATGACGTGCTGATGGCATTGGTGTTCTTTTATTGCGCAAATTATGAAGGTTGCTGTTAGGGATAATTAGGGGGGGGGCGTTGCGGCGGCAACACGCTATGCCAAAACCTCCCCGCTCCCTCGCCGTAGGAGCTTGCCTGCAGGCGATCCGAGCCTGGGCGAGGTAATAAAGTTTCGAGTTTCGAGTTGCGAGAAGCGAGTTTCGAAAGGCAAAAACCAGTAGATTGGATAGCGGTTTGGATTTTGATCTTCGAGATACGCCTCTGGAATCCTTACCTCGCTTAGGCTCGGATCGCCTGCAGGCAGGCTCCCACAGCAGCCACTAGTGAGTGTTTTACCGACGCAAAAAGGCCCGCCCGGTTTACCGGGCGGGCCTTTTTGCGTCAGGCGTCAGGCGTCAGGCGTCAGGCGTCAGGCGTCAGGCGTCAGGCGTCAGGCGTCAGGCGTCAGGCGTCAGGCGTCAGGCGTCAGGCGTCAGGCGTCAGGCGTCAGGCGTTTGTTGCGCTCGATTGCCGCTGGGGCGACGGCGGCGGCGTTGCTGGCCGTTGTTGCCGCCGGGCTTGTTGCCGTTGGCGCGGGGAGGGCGCTGGCCGGCGGGTTTGGCCGCTTTCTGACCGTCCTGCTGGCGCTGTTTCGCCTGATTTTGTCCCTGGCCTTGAGCCTGGTTCTGGCCCGGCTTCTTTGGCTTTTTGGGGCGTTTGCGCTTGGGCGGCAGCAGTGGGCGGGCTGCGGGCAGGGCTTCAACGGGCTCAAAGCCAGCTACCGGGCGGCGTTCGATCTGCTGCTGGGTGAGGCGTTCGATATCGGTGAGCTGCTGGAATTCATCGGCGCTGACCAGTGACACTGCCTGCCCGGTGGCGCCGGCCCGGCCGGTACGGCCGATGCGGTGCACATAATCTTCCGGCACATTGGGCAGGTCCACGTTCACTACCTGCGGCAGTTGTTCGATATCCAGGCCGCGGGCGGCGATATCGGTGGCCACCAAAGCGCGCAGCTTGCCGCTCTTGAAGTCCGCCAGGGCCCGGGTGCGGGCATTCTGGCTCTTGTTGCCATGGATGGCGGCGGCTTCGATGCCATTCCCTTCCAGCTGTTTGGCCAGCTTGTTGGCGCCATGCTTGGTGCGGCTGAATACCAGCACCTGGTACCAGTTATGCTCCTGAATCAGGTGGGTAAGCAGGGCAGCCTTGCGCTTCTTGTCCACCGGGGCGATCCACTGGGAAACCAGCTCGGTGGTGGTGTTACGCGGGCTCACGTCAATTTCCACCGGGTCGTTCACCAGCCCCTTGGCCAGGGCACGGATCTCCGGGGAGAAGGTGGCGGAGAACATCAGGTTCTGCCGTTTCGGCGGCAGTTTGCTGAGGATCTTGCGGATGTCGTGAATAAAACCCATGTCCAGCATGCGGTCGGCTTCATCCAGCACCAGTACTTCCAGCCGGTCGAACTTCACTGCGTTCTGCTGATAGAGATCCAGCAGGCGACCGGGGCAGGCCACCAGAATATCCACACCACCACGCAGGCGCTGCATCTGCGGGTTGATCTTGACCCCACCAAACACCACCGCGGATTTCAGTGGCAGATGCTTGCCATAGGTGGCGACACTTTCTCCTACCTGAGCGGCCAGTTCCCGGGTCGGAGCCAGCACCAGGGCGCGCACCTGATTGTGGCCGGCAGGCTTGCCTTTGCTCAGGCGCTCCAGCAGCGGCAGGGTGAACCCGGCAGTCTTGCCGGTACCGGTCTGGGCCGCCGCCATCACGTCCTTGCCGTCCAGTACCGCAGGAATGGCCTGGGCCTGAATCGGGGAGGGGGTATCGTAGCCCTTGTCGGCAACGGCATTTTGCAGGGCTTCACAAAGCCCGAGGTCGGAAAAGTGCATCAGGGGGTCAATCAGCGCGAAATGGGCGGCAAGCCTAACTGATTCGGCCCTTTGGCACGAGGGGTATTTGTCGGGTTGGCGGGGTTTCGGGGCTAAACGGGGGAGACGGGAGGGTGATCAGGTGGGGAGGAGTTGCGAGTGTCGAGGTTCGAGTTGCGAAGATCAAAACCCTGGGCTTGCTGATGGGTTTTGGGATTTTCGAGACTCGAGACTCGTCTCTGGAATCCCTACCTCGCTTAGGCTCGGATCGCGAGCAGGCTCGCTCCTACAGCGGGGTATAGCGAGGGTTTTACCGACGCAAAAAGGCCCGCCCGGTTTGCCGGGCGGGCCTTTTTGCGTCAGGCGTCAGGCGTCAGGCGTCAGGCGTCAGGCGTCAGGCGTCAGGCGTCAGGCGTCAGGCGTCAGGCGTCAGGCGTCAGGCGTCAGGCGTCCAATCACGCTGCCTGACTGTCGTCCTGCTTGGGAAGTTCCTGGGTTTCCCACTGGCCCTTGGTGTGGGCATGGATGTCGTCGAAAACCGCGTCCAGGTCGTTCGGCATCCAGTCCAGCTCCAGAATCTCTTCGTTTTCCATGGTGTGCCCCTGATGGTGTGGTGGGAGTCATGAAGTCATGAAGTCATGTTCATACTCTAGAGGCAGAGGACGGCGGTGACTGTTGCAGCGTTGTAAGCTTTTTCTTACAGAGTGTGAGGCATGTTGCTGACATGCACTGCATGTAACTGCATTCGCTCACGAAACGCATCTACAACCCTGCTGTAGGAGCTCAGCTTGCCTGAGCGATCCGAGCCTGGGCGAGGTAAAGACGCGAGTGTCGAGCAGCGAGTTGCGAAAGGCAAAACCGAAACCTTGTACAGGCCGTGGTCTTTTTGATTTTCGAAACTCGTCACTCGAAACTCGCTTCTGGAATCCTTACCTCGCCAGGGCTCGGATCGCCTGCAGGCAGGTTATTCGCTACGCTCACCCCTTCGGGGCCGCACTCCGTGCGTTACACCGCTACGCTACGTTCCTACAGCGGTTTCGTGGCGAGGTTAACAGTCAACACTGTGCCAGGATTGCCTGGCGGACGCAGTGCAGGACGCCGGTGGGCCAGTCATCGGCCAAATGTTCCTTGATCTGGCGGTAGCTGAAGGAGTCTTCGGCCAGGTTGGGTTGGCTGAGCAGGGCGTCCTGGATGATGCCGATTTCCACTTCACTCAGCCCAAGTGCCTGCTCCAGCGCCAGTTGGCCACTGGCGATCAGTTGGCCCAGCTCCCGGTACACGGTTTGCTCATTCAGGTTCTGCTGGCGGGCAATCTCGGCAGGGGCCATGTTGGCCTGGGCGAGGGCCAGGATGTCGTTGCGGTTGGGGCCTGCGTGTTCGGCTACGCCGCTGGCATCGTCGCCCTCACTGCCATTGAGCACGGCCAGGAATTCATCCCCGTAGCTTTCCAGCTTGCGATCGCCCACCCCGCTGACGGCGGCCATTTCCCGGCGGTTGCGCGGGCGAATGGCGAGCATGTCCATGAGGGTGGCATCGTGGAATACCACGTAGGGTGGTACGCCTTCCTCTTCCGCCAGCCGCTTGCGACAGGCTCGCAGGGCTTCCCAGAGTGCCCGATCGGTCTCGGCGATATGGGCCTGGGTCTTGCGGGTGGTGGCTTTCTTCGCCTTGGCCAACTCCTTGCGCAGATGCAGGGGCTGTTCGCCGCGCAGGTAGGGGCGGCAGGTGTCGGTGAGTTTGAGGGCACCGTAGCCGTTCATGTCCACGCTGAGCAGACCGCGGGCGACCAGCTGTCGGTAGATGCTTTTCCATTGGCTGGCGCTGTATTCGCCGCCGATGTTCCAGGTGGAGACATGGTCGTGTCCGGCGCTGGCGATCTTGTCGCTGCGGTTGCCGATCAGCACATCAATCAGGTGACCGGCGCCGTAACGCTGACCGGTGCGGTACACGCAGCTGAGGGCTTTCTGCGCGGCCACGCTGGCGTCAAAGGTTTCCGGCGGATTGAGGCAGGTATCGCAGTTGCCGCAGGGCTTGGCCAACTTCTCGTTGAAGTAATGCAGCAGTGCCTGACGGCGGCAGTGGGTGACTTCGCATAGGCCGAGCATGGCTTCCAGGCGCTGGTTCTCGTTGCGTTTGTGCTGTTCGCTGCCGCTGCTCTGGGCCAGCATCTGCTTGAGCTTGATGGCATCTTCCAGGCCATAGGCCATCCAGGCGGTGGCCGGTTCGCCGTCACGGCCGGCACGGCCGGTTTCCTGATAGTAGGACTCGATGCTCTTGGGCAGATCCAGGTGGGCGACAAAACGCACATCCGGCTTGTCGATGCCCATGCCGAAGGCAATGGTGGCCACCATGACGATGCCGTCTTCACGCAGGAAACGCTGCTGGTGCTTTTCGCGCACATTGGCGGCCAGCCCGGCGTGATAGGGCAGCGCATTGATGCCCTGCTGGCACAGCCACTCGGCCACGGTTTCCACCTTGTTGCGGGACAGGCAGTAAACAATGCCGGCATCGCCGCTGTGCTCGCTGCGGATAAAACGCAGCAGCTGGTTACGGGCGCCGTCCTTGCGTTCGATGCGGTACTGGATGTTGGGCCGGTCGAAGCTGGAGACGAAATGGCGCGCCTGGGTCAGGTCCAGCCGTTCAGCGATCTCGGTGCGGGTGCGCTGGTCGGCGGTGGCGGTCAGGGCAATGCGTGGCACCGCAGGGAAATCCCGGTGCAGCAGCGACAGTTGCAGGTAATCATTGCGGAAGTCATGGCCCCACTGGGACACGCAGTGGGCTTCGTCGATGGCGAACAGGGAGATATTGGCCTGCTGCAACAGCGACAGGGTGCGTGGCTGTATCAGGCGTTCCGGGGCAATGTAAAGCATGTCCAGTTCGCCATTGAGCAGGCCATCCTCGATCTCTCGGACCTGCCCAAAATCCAGGGTGGAATTCAGGAAGGCCGCTTTGACCCCCAGCGCCTTGAGGGCGTCCACCTGATCCTGCATCAGCGCAATCAACGGGCTGATGACAATGCCAACCCCCTCGCGCACCAGTGCCGGGATCTGATAGCACAGGGATTTACCGCCCCCGGTGGGCATCAGGACCAGGGCGTCGTCGCCGTTGACGAGGGTGTCGATGATGGCCTGCTGCTCACCACGGAACTGGTGATAGCCAAACACATGCTGAAGAACGGAGTGGGCGTCAGATTGCATGGGCGGAGTATACCGGTAGCGCCCCGTGACTGACATCCATCTGACCGCGGAGTGTGGTAGGTTCCAGTGCGAAATTAACGGATTCTCGAGTCAGTCATGAAGGATATCTTTCGTCAGTTTCTGGTGCTGGGTCTGGTCAGCTTTGGTGGCCCGGCGGCCCATGTGGGCTATTTTCACCGCCGTTTTGTGGAAGAGCTGCAATGGCTGGATGAGGCCGAGTTTGCCCGCCTGATGGCGCTGACCCAGTTTCTGCCCGGGCCAGCCTCCAGCCAGTTGGGTTTCGCCATTGGCCGGGTGCGCGGTGGTGTGCCCGGGGCGTTTGCGGCCTTCGTGGCTTTTACCTTGCCGTCATTCCTGATCATGGCTTTGTCGGCCATCTACGCGTCATCACTACCGGACTGGTTGCAGGGTGGGGCGATCACCGGCCTCAAGTGGCTGGCAGTGGTCGTGGTGGCCGATGCGGTGTGGAACATGGGCAAGCGCTTCTGCGCCACGGGGCTGACCCGTGGGCTGGCGGTGGCGGTGGCCGTGATGCTGCTGATCTGGTCGTCGCTGTTCGCGCAGATGCTGGCGCTGCTGGCGGCGGCGGCGGTGGGCTGGCACAAGCTTCGCCCGGTGGAAGAGGGCGCGCCGGCATCCGGCCAGCCAGTGTGGCGACATAGACCATTATTGCTGTTCGTGATGCTTGCAGTGCTGCCGATGTTGTTTGCCGGCAGTCTGTGGGGGCTCTGGAAAGACTTCTATGCGGCGGGCTCGCTGGTGTTTGGTGGAGGCCATGTGGTGCTGCCCCTGTTGCAGGAACTGGTGGGAGGCAAGCTTTCCCCGGATCAGTTTCTCACCGGCTATGCCGCGGCCCAGGCGGTGCCGGGCCCGATGTTTTCCCTTGCGGCGTATCTGGGGGCCGTGTTGCTGCCCTCCAGCCCCTGGCTGGGGGCGATGACGGCGACCCTGGCCATCTTCCTGCCCGGCTTTTTACTGGTGCTGGGGGTCATGGAAGGCTGGCAATGGCTGTCTTCCCGCCCGGCCCTGGCCGGCGCCGTGGCCGGCATCAATGCGGCGGTGGTGGGGTTGCTGCTGGCGGCCCTGTATCAGCCGGTGTTTGTTTCTGCGGTGCACGGATTCTGGGATCTGCTGGTGGTGGCTGGTGGCTTCTGGCTGTTGCGCAGCGGCAAGCTGCCGTTGTGGGGGATGGTGTTGGGGATGGCAGGGCTGGGAGTGGTGGCCGGGGCGCTGTAGGCGCGCTCCCCTTCATGGGAGGTGGTGCTCTTGCTGATATGTCATCGCACCATGATATGTGCGTGTCCTCGCCGGACGGGCCCAAAGGGGTGTGACGCGACACCCCTCTGGACTCCCCCGCGCCCCGACTCCGTTCGGCCTGCTCCGCAGGCACACTCGGGTACTCGCCCTGTGACGGACGCAAAAAAGACTCGCTCCGCTCAGACAGGTTTTTTGCTCTACGCCGTCACAGGGCTCCGTTCCTCGACTCACTCTAACGGGGAAGATGCCGTGCTGGTGGCATTGGCGTGATAAAAATACGCCAGGGTTGTTTGTGATGGCGCGGGCAAGGCTTTGCCAGAGCGCGATCACCTCCATCGCGCTTTTCAACTTTGAACTTTAAACTTTCAACTCATCCCCACCCCGACCACCGGCCTTGCCTGAAAACCGGAACCATGGTTCACTTCTTTAAAGGAGTGAATATGAGTTCCGATCATGGCTTACCGGGAAACTGACAATGTCCGCGCCCGCAAGGCGGCGCAGCGTGATCATCTGCTGCGCAGTGCCGAGCAGTTGGTGCGGGAAGGGGGCTTTGCCAACCTGACCATGCAGACGCTGGCCACTCAGGCTGGGGTCGGGGTGGGCACCCTGTACCGTTATTTCGAGAACAAGCCGGTGCTGGCGGCAGAGGTGTTCCGGGTGGCCACAGAACGTGAAGTGGCGGCGGTGGCGGATGCCATGACCCTGCACGGCAGTTTCGCGCGTCGGCTGACTCATGTGCTGGAAACCTTTGTCCGCCGTGCCCAGGTGGCGCCGACCCTGGCCTGGTCGCTGATTGCTGAGCCGGTGGATCCGGCGGTGGACGCGGAGCGCCTGGTCTACCGCCAGCGCTATGCCGAGCTTTACCAGCAGTTTCTGGCCGAAGGCGTGCGGCTGGGCGAGTTGCCAGAACAGGATACTGCGGTAACGGCAGCTGCCATGGTGGGCGCCATTGCCGAGGCCCTTGTTGGCCCCTTGTCCGAGCCGTTGCCCAAGTCCGGGCTGGCTCGATCCCTGACCCAATTCTGTCTGCGTGCCACCGGCGTCAGTGCTGACACCGCGCAGTCCTCAACAGATCACACCCAAACGCTGCACAAGACGGCGTAACCGATCTTCGGGAGAGCAACCATGAATGCCAAACACGACAGCCTCAAGCCTGACCCGCTGGCCCAGACCCATGAGGTCTTCAATCAGGCAAGGGCACTGGAAGACTACAACCCCTATGAGACTGATGACGCCCTGCGCGAAGCGGTGCAGCGTCATGGAGCCGGCTGGGCCGAGGCCAGATTGTCTGCCCATGGCGCCAAAACCGGCACGGCCGAGGTGATCGAGTGGGGGTTTCTGGCCAATGAGCACAAGCCCCAATTCTTTTCCCATGACCGGCAGGGTTACCGGGTGGACCATGTGAAGTATCACGATTCCTACCACCGGCTGATGGCGTTGGGGCTGGAGTCCGGCATTCATTCTGCTCCCTGGACCGATCCGCAACCGGGAGCCCACGTGGCCCGGGCGGCGCAGAGCTACCTGCAGGCCCAGGTGGAAGCGGGCCACGGTTGTCCTCTGACCATGACCTTCGCTGCCGTGCCTTCCATCAGCCTGACGCCGTCACTGGCGAAAGAGTGGCTGCCAAAGATCCTCAACAACGCCTATGACCCGCGCAATGTGCCCCACTATGAAAAGCAGGCGCTGACCATCGGAATGGGCATGACCGAGAAGCAGGGGGGCTCCGATGTGCGTGCCAACACCACTCGTGCCTGGGCCATTGGCACGGAAGGTCCCGGTGAGGCCTACGAACTGGTGGGCCACAAGTGGTTCACCTCTGCGCCCATGTGCGATGCCTTTCTGGTGCTGGCGCAGACCGACAATGGCCTGAGCTGTTTTCTGGTGCCGCGTTGGCGGCCGGATGGCAGCAAGAACCCGATCCAGGTGCAGCGCCTGAAGAACAAGATGGGCAACGTGTCCAACGCCTCTTCAGAAATCGAGCTGCGCGGGGCGCTGGGCTGGATGGTAGGTGAAGAAGGGCGCGGCGTGCCGGCCATCATCGAGATGGTGGCCATGACCCGCTTCGACTGCATGATCGGTTCCACCGCGGGGCAGCGTCAGGCGGTGGCCCAGGCAGTGAACCATGCTTCCGGCCGGGCAGCATTCGGCAAGACACTGCTGGACCAGCCGCTGATGCGCAATGTGCTGGCGGACCTGCAGCTGGAAGTGGAAGGTTCGTTGGCTATCGCCATGCGCATGGGCGAGGCTCTGGATCAGTCCACACTGGATCCAAAAAACGAGCACGAAAAACTGCTGCTACGGCTGGGTTTGCCGGCGGGCAAGTACTGGATCTGCAAGCGCACTCCCTTCCATGCCTACGAGGCCATGGAGTGTCTCGGCGGCAATGGCGTCACCGAGGACTTCATCATGGCGCGGCTGTACCGCGAAGCGCCCATCAACGCCATTTGGGAAGGCTCCGGCAATGTGCAGGCACTGGACATGCTGCGAGCCCTGGCCAAGACCCCGGCGGTACTGGATACCTGGTTTGCCGAACTGGACAAGACCACCGGCAGCGATGCCCGTCTGGACAAGGCGGTGAATGCCTTGAAGCAGGAATTTACCGATATGGATGATGCGGAGTATCGCGCCCGCGATATCGTTGATCGGTTGTCGCTGACCATGCAGGCCAGCCAGCTGGTAACGGCGGGGAATCAGGCTGTAGCCGAGGCCTTTATTGGCTCTCGCCTCGGCGAGCACGGTGACCGTAACTACGGCACCTTGCCGCGGGGGTTGGACCTAGGGGCGATTTTGGCGCGGGCGAACCCGTGGGAGAGTAGTTAACAGTTAACAGTTAACAGTGAATATTGAACAGTGAATATTGAACAGTTGAGCGGGCGAGTGTGGATGTGGCTTGGATGGTGGTGGCCGCGGCCAGACTGTCTTTTGCGCGGATAGGAAAAACCAGATTCGGCGGCGCTCACCGGCGGACATGAAGTAGAGGGGACAGGGATGTCCCCTTTTTTGTGTCAGGAATGAAAGCAAAGAGGCCGCGCCCAAACCTTTGGGCGCGGCCTCTTTCGTTGTAGGCAGCACGGTCTCAAGCCGCGCGCTGTTCACTATTCACTGTTAACTGTTCACTAAAGTTTGAGTTTGCCCGCAATCTCAAACCACATCGCCCGAAACGCCTGGGCGCTGGGGGTGTAGGGGGCAAATTCACCTACCGGGGCGCGGTGGTCGCCCATCTGCTCCACGTGGGTGGAGTAGGGGATCCAGGTCTTCAGACCGCCTTTCATCACCTTGGGGCGTTTTACCAGCATTTCCACGTGCAGGTCGCGGTGGCGGTCCACCATGTTGAAGAACGGCACCACGGTGAGGTTCTTGTAGTTCTTGCTGTCGATCCAGTCCAGCACCTGCTGAAAGGCACGCACGGACAGGTGCGTGGGGATCACTGGCACAAACAGGTAGTCCACCGCCGCAAAGATGCTTTCTGCCACCGGGCTGAGGGTAGGGGGGCAATCCAGAATCACCAGTTCGTAGCTCTCGCCAAGCGGGGCGATCAGCTGCTTGAGCTTGTTCTTGGCTCCGCCACCTTCAATCAGCTTGATGTCGGCGTTGCGCATGGACAGGTCCGCCGGGATGGCATCCAGGTTAGCCCAGCGGGTCTCGCGCTTGAGCCTTCCGATGGGCTGCTTGCCTTTGAGTACATTACCGGCCTTGTAGCCATCGCCATCGTCCACCCCCAGATAGAAGCTGGCGGCGCCCTGGGGATCCAGATCCCAGAGCAGGGTGCGGTGTTTCCAGCGTGCCGCATGCCAGGCGATATTCACCGCCGAGGCCGTCTTTCCGACGCCCCCTTTCAGGTTATAAAAGGCAATGGTTTGCATGGCGTTTATCCTGTCAGCAAGTCGAAAGCGGCAAAGATATCCGAAACTGGCCGGTACTATAGCCGCGAATGCCTTGGGTTCCTACGGTGAAGAATAGGGTTCACCGCTACCTTTATTGTTGATCTCAGGCTAGCATGATCAGAGCCGTTGTCCCATTTTGCCTGCCACTTGTGGCAGGGCCAGTCGGGGGGCTCTCTTGTGATGCTGGCCGTCAGGCGTTTTAATAGCCCACCAGCCAATGCCCCCTGAGGGTAAAAAGCCATAGGAACAGGGAACCAGGGTGACAGCTTCGAAACGCTACCAGGTCTTTATCAGTGCCACTTACCCCGATATGCAGGGGGCCCGGCAGGCACTGATGTTGCCCATGATCGAAAACGGCATGATCCCCACCGGCCTGGACAGTGCGGCGGCCGATGGCAATACCCTGTTGCCGGTGATCCAGAAGCTGATCGAAACCAGTGATTACTTTGTTCTTATCGTCGGCGGTCGTTACGGTCATCTTTCCCCAATGGGGTTGAGTGAGATTCACCGCGAATACATCTTTGCTGCCACCAAGCGCAAGCCGGTGGTGGCCTTCATCCACGACAATCCCACCCTGCTCAAGGCCGATCAGCAGGAAGCCACCCGTGATGGTCAGGTACGTCGTGATGATTTCGTGCGTCTGCTGGAAGAGAAAGTACCGAGCTTCCGCTGGAGCACCGAGGCAGGGCTCACCGAAGTGGCCCGCAAGGTGCTGCCCAATCTGATGCGCGAACACCGGGCCACCGGCTGGGTTCGTGCTGACCAGGCTGGTAGCGGCGCTGGTGCCGATACCTCCGGCCTGAAGGCCCGTATCCAGGAACTGGAGAAGGAGCGCGAAGAGGCGCTGGCCCAGTCCCGTCCGCCCCTGAAGACCCTGTCCCGTGGTAATGATCAGGTGGCGCTGGATTACTCCTGCAACGTCTATGAAGGCGGTGACTGCAAGCTGGCCATGGTCACCACCCGTATCAGTTGGGATCAGGCCTTCTCCTGTGTGGCCCCGCTGATGCTCAACCCGGCCTCCGAGCCGGTGATGCAGAAAGCCCTGGAAGACTTCATCGTACGCCATGCCCTGGCCGATGTGCAGAAGGACTTCCCCCGTGCCCATGCGGTGCGCAACGTGGTGCTGGCCGCGCACTCCTTCAACCAGCTGAAGATCCACCTGCGTGCCCTCGGCCTGATCACCAAGTCCCAGGAAACCGACAGCCGCGGCCTGCCGCTCTGGCAACTCACCGCCCATGGTGACAACACCATGAGTCAGGTGATGGCGGTGAAGCGAACGGTGAAGCTTTAGTTAACAGTGAACAGTTAATAGTTAACAGCTGCGCGTCAGGCGCTGGATTTCGTTTAAAGCAAAGAGGCCGCGCCCAACCGATTGGGCGCGGCCTCTTGCGTTCCAAAGCGTGAGAACCTGTCTCGCGCCGCTGTTAACTGTTCACTATTAACTGTTAACTGAGCTTGCCTTTGATGAACGCCACAACCTCATCCACAGGCACATCGGTATTCTCAGCATCCCCACGGCCCTTGTATTCCAGCACGCCATTGTCCATGCCGCGTTCGGCGATGACGATGCGGTGGGGGATACCGATCAGTTCACTGTCGGCCAGTTTCACGCCCAGGCGTTCTTTCTCGCGATCATCGAACAGCACTTCGATGCCGGCGGCGGTGAGCTCGGCGTAGAGTTTTTCTGCCAGCTCACGTTCGCGGGGGCTCTTCTTGATGTTCACCGGGACCAGGGCCACGGTGAACGGAGCAATGGCTTCGGGCCAGAGGATGCCGCGGTCGTCATGGTTCTGCTCGATGGCGGCGGCCACCACGCGGGTCACGCCAATCCCGTAGCAGCCCATGGGCATGATCACGGACTTGCCGTTTTCATCCAGTACCTTGGCGCCCAGCGCTTCGGAGTACTTGGTGCCCAGCTGGAAAATGTGCCCCACTTCGATGCCGCGCTTGATGGTCAGGGTGCCTTTGCCGTCCGGGCTCGGGTCGCCTTCCACCACGTTACGCAGGTCGGCCACTTCCGGCAGCGCCACATCGCGCTCCCAGTTGATGTTGAAGAAGTGCTTGCCGTCTTCGTTGGCGCCGGCGCCGAAATCGCTCATCACCGCCACGCTGCGGTCGGCGATCACCTTGATGGGCAGGTTCACCGGGCCAAGGGAGCCGGGGCCGGCACCGATGGCCTGGCGGATCTCGTCTTCGCTGGCGAATTCCATGGGCGCGGCAACCGCGTCCAGTTTCTCGGCCTTGATGTCGTTCAGCTCGTGGTCGCCACGCACCAGCAGGGCCACCAGGGTGCCTTCTTCGGCGCCTTTCACCACCAGGGTCTTGATGGTCTTTTCGATGGCCAGATCAAACTGTTGTACCAGTTCTTCGATGGTCTTGGCGTTGGGAGTATCCACCTTTTCCATGGCGGCGCCGGGGGCGGCACGCTCGGTGGCGGGCGCCAGCGCTTCGGCCAGTTCCACGTTGGCTGCATAGTCGGAGCTGTCGGAGAAGGCGATGTCGTCTTCACCGGAGTCGGCCAATACATGGAACTCGTGGCTGGCGGCACCGCCGATGGCACCGGTATCCGCTTCCACCGGGCGGTAGTCGAGGCCGAGACGATCGAAGATAGCGCAGTAGGCCCGGTGCATGATCGCGTAGGTCTCGGCCAGAGAATCCGTGTCGGTATGGAAGGAATAGGCATCCTTCATGATGAATTCCCGCGAGCGCATGATGCCGAAGCGCGGACGGATCTCGTCCCGGAACTTGGTCTGGATCTGGTAGAAGTTGGCCGGCAGCTGCTTGTAGCTGTGGATCTCGTTGCGGACCATGTCAGTGATCACTTCCTCATGGGTGGGGCCCAGGCAGAAGGGGTTGTCGTGACGGTCGGTGATGCGCAGCAGCTCCGGGCCATAGGCGGGGGCACGGCCGGACTCTTCCCACAGTTCCATGGGCTGTACCACCGGCATCAGTACTTCCTGGGCGCCTGCCTTGTCCATCTCTTCGCGGATCACGTTTTCCACCTTGCGCAGCACCCGCAAACCGGTGGGCAGCCAGGTGTACAGGCCCGAGGCCAGCTTGCGAACCAGACCGGCGCGCAGCATGAGCTGGTGGCTAATGACAACGGCGTCCGCCGGGGTTTCTTTGACAGTGGCAAGCAGGTACTGGGAAGTGCGCATAGGAATCGTCTGGACTGGTTGTTTCAAGAGCGCACCATTCTATGAGAGAAGGGCTGTTCCCACCAGCTGTGTGTCGTTATCCGGGGTGGGTTTGGCCTGCGGAGTTGGCTAGTCTTGTTCTTTTGTGCGGTGGAGAGTGTGATGCTGGATGCGCAACAGGTTCAACAAGTGATTTACGACGGGCTGCCGGCGGCGTCGGAGGAAGGTTTGCTGGTGGAATTCATCGGTGAGCACCGGGCCCGGGTGCGTAGCCCGTTCCGCCCGTCCACCCTGCGACCGGGGGGCTCCATCTCCGGGCCGACCATGATGGGGTTGGCGGATGCAGCTATGTACGCCGCGGTGCTGGGCGCCCTGGGGCGGGTGGAGATGGCGGTGACCCAGAACCTGAATATCAACTTCCTGGCCCGACCGGGGCAGAAGGATCTGATTGCCGAGGCGGTGATCCTGCGCCTCGGGCGGCGCTCCGCGGTACTGGAAGTGCAGTTGTTCAGTGAGGGCAGCGACGACATGGTCGCCCATGTGACCGGGACCTATGCACTGCCGGCCAGCTGACAGCTACAAGCTACAAGCTACAAGCTACAAGCTACACTGGATTGGATTAAGAAAGGCCGAAAAGTTCACATCTTTTTGGTTTTTCTACGAAGCCGCTGTAGGCGCACCGTTCAGGGTGCGAACCAAGCGATAGCGAGGAACTGAGGTGCCGCTGGCACTTGTCTTGTTTAGAGCAAGTAGCCTGCCTGCAATCAAAAAAAACGCACCCTGACAGTCACGGTTTTTTTGTTTTCAGAGCATGCCAGCGCGGAGCATAAAACTACCCGGTTAACAGGGCATGTCCTCGTGTTGCAGCTTGAAGCTTGTAGCTTGTTCCTCTACCGCAACTCTTTCTCCCAGATCAGATCCAGGCTGTTGGCTTCCGAGCTGGAGCGCGCTTCCAGGTGCAGGCTGCGGGTGAGGGTGTAGCGCAGCATCACTGTGGAGACCGCATCAAACAGGCCGATGGCGTAGGTCAGGTAGAGGCGGTCAGACAGTTGCTTGCCCAGCATCAGGGCGGCGTCTTCGGTTTCCCAGTCGCTGCCCACGGTGATTTCATCCACCCCCAGTTTGTCGCCAATCTTTTCGGTGACGCCGCTGCCTTTTTCCAGTCCGTACACCGCCAGCGCCTGGGCGATACGGTTGGCATCGCTCTGGGTTCCGCCTTCCAGTGGGCGGCCGGTGAGCAGGTAGGACATGATCTGGCTGGGTTCCATGGCCGGCTCGGAGTACAGGGTGGCTTCAGGGCTTTGCAGGGTGCCGCCCAGTTGTACGCCAACGGTAATCGCTTCACTGGGGATCTTGCGGTAGGCACGGATATCCAGCCCGGGGTTGTCCGGCGGGCCCTGGAATATCAATTGTCCGTCGCTGATAGCCAGGTTCTGCCCATAGGCGCGATAGCGCCCTTCCAGCACTATCAGCTCGCCGTTGAGCTGGGGTGGTTGGTGTGGCTCCTGGAGGATCTGCAGTTTGCCTCCCAGCTTGGCGTTGAGACCAAAGCCGTTGAAGTTGACCTTGTCACCGAGTATCACGGTGACATTCATTCCCAGCGGTAGCTGCTGACCAGCATCCGCTTGTTCATGCACCAGCACCTGATCCTCGCTCACGGTGATTGCCCCTTCAGGGAGTTGTTCGGGGTGAATGTCAGCTTGCGGGATTTGCAACTGGCCACTCAGCATCAACCCTTGCAGATCCCCCGCCAGAGTCAGATCCGGCGATACCCAGACCCGGGCATCTGGCCGGTCTGCCACCAGCAGTTGCTGGCCGCTAAAGTGCAGTCGCAGTGCTGGCGGCCAGTCGCCAGGATCCAGATAACCGCTGACTTTGAGGGTGCCAATCCCCATGCGGGCCTGCCCGTCAACGGCAAGGCGTCCTTGGGGGGAACCCTGCAGAGTCAGGTTCATGTCGCTGATGGACGAGCCGAGCGCAGGTATCAGGGCATTGCCATCGCGCAGGTTCACCGCGCCTTCGATAAGCGGCTCTCTTGGACTGCCGCCCAGCTGAATGTCGCCGTTCAGGGTGCCGCTCACATCGCGCAGATCGGCGGTGAGCATTTCCACCGCGGAAAGCCTTTCCACCCGGAATGATGCCTGCCCTTGCATGGCGCTATCGAGCGTGAAGCCATGTTTTACATCGGCGTTCACCTTGCCGAGGGCGGTGGCCAGCACGAAACGGCTATGGGCCTGTTGGCCATCCAGTTCGCTTTCCAGCGAAAGGGTATCCAGCTGCCAGGGGGCTGGCCCGTCCTGCACATTGAAGCTGAGTCTGGCATCACGGGTGTTCAGGGACACGCTGCCGCTCGGGGCTTGTGGATTGCCTGCCAGGCTGGCCCGGCCCTGCAGGATGCCTTCCAGGGAGTAGTCCTGCCCGATCAGGGCTGACAACAGGGCCAGGGGGATGGCATCGGCGCGGGCCTCCAGGGCAAAGCGGTGGTTGCCTTGCAGGTCGCCCTCGGCGCACAGCTGACTCTGCTGTTGCGTCAGGCACAGTTCTCCCAGTTGCTGGCGGTCGGGTGACAGGGAAAGGGAGGAAGGCACCTGCTGATGCCACTGGCCAAGATGGGGTTGGCTGATCCGTGTGTCGTGCAGCTTGCCTTGCCAAAGAGGAGGCTGAGCTCCGGCGAGCGACATGGCGCCGTCCAGTTCGGTATCCAGGCTGATCCCACCCTGCTGCAAGCCCAGCGTCAGTTGATGCTGGTTCAGTTTGCCATTGACGTTCAGTTGCATTGAATCAAGCAGGACGCGGCCTGCCTGTTGCAGGGTGCCGGCACTGAGGCTGAGTTGTTGAGATTGTGGCCCGATGCCCAGATCACTGAATTCGGTTTGCAATTGATCCAGTGTGATGTCCTCCCACCCCAGACCCGTGCCGTTAAGCTGGCCGCTGACACGAGGACTGGCAGGTTGTCCTGCAAGACGGACACGACCGGTGATGCTTCCCTGAAGGGAGGGCTCCAGTTGGCTGATCGTGTTCAGAGCCAGGCTGCCGCTGAGCTGCCATTGTGGCCAGGCCTTGCCTGCCAGTTGGACGCGGTTGTTGCCCCATTGCAGATGGCTGTCGATCTGCAGGTTGTTGGCATCGCCACGGGTCTGCGCCTGCAGGTTGAGCGGTTGCTGGCGCAGTTCCCCGCTGATCGTGAGTGTGCCCGGTTCCAGTTGCCAGTGATTGCCATCGATGCGCCCCTTGCTGTGGCCGTTGATGACGAGTTTCCCTGGCAGTGTTGGCAGCAGCATGCCTGGATCGAGGTCGCCGTTGATTGCCAGATCCCATTGCAGAGGCTGAAGCCGGACCATGCCTTTTGCGGTCAGCCGCTGTGCTGACTGGCGTAATGTCAGATCGGTCAGGGTCAGGGTCTGGTCGGCCAGGGAGCCATCCAGCATCACGTCGAGGGTTTGCGACGGTTGCCCGGCTAAAACGCGGGTCAGGGAGGTGCTGCCTTCAAGCTGCAAGTCTGCCAATGGTCCACGGGTGATCAGTGTACCGGCCTCAAGTGAGAGTCCGGGATCGTCCCTGAGCGGCAAGGGTTGTGCCTGCCACTGATGGCTCAGGTCGATCAGCGATTGCTGATCGGCCTGATGCCACTGGCCGTTGGAGTGAATGTTCAGCGGGCTGTGCAGATCGTGGCTCAGCTGCAGGGCAGTCAGGGTTCCGTGGGCATACAGTTCTCCGCTGGCCTGGCTGGCGGACAGCTGGTCACTGGCGGGTAATGGCTTTTGCCAGCGCAGGTGCCCGTCCAGTGGGTAGGGGCGGGAAAGCTGACCATGGCCGCTGAGATGCAGTTGCAGGTCGTCCAGGGCGGTGGCTTCCAGTCGCGCCAGCTGGAAGCGGCGCCAGGCTGCAAGGCTTTCTCCCTGAAGGTCTTTCACTATTGGCGTGTCATTGAGCGTAACAGATGCCACGGCGAGTTGCTCAATGCGAATACCGAGGGGCAAAGCGAGACTGTCAGGCAGGGTGGCTTGGCTTTGCCCTGTCTCGCTGTTGTGTGTGTGAATGTTGAGCTGGCCCAGCCTGAGATACTCAAAGGTCAGCCAGCCTCGGGACAGGGTCAGCGGATGAAGGTTGGCATCAAGTTGCTCCAGGTCCAGGCTGAGGCTGTCGTTGCGGTAGTGAATGCCGGACAGTGACAGGTTGCCAAGTAGATTGCCTTGCCAGCTTTCCACCTGGAGTTCACCGGGAATCATGCCGCGGGCCTGGTCCAGTACCCAGCGGTTGCCGGCAGCGGTGCCGACCAGAATGTAGGCGAGCAGGCCGACCAGCAACAACAGCAGGGTGATGAGGGAAAAAAGCCCGATAATCGCGCGCCGGATCACAGGTCTGGCCCCATGCTCAGGTGGACCCGCCAGTTGCGGTTTTCATCCACGGCCCGGGCCACATCCAGGCGGATCGGGCCCAGCGGTGAGCGCCAGCGGATGCCGGCACCTGCACTATGGCGCAGCTCGTAATCCTCGATATCGTTGAACGCATTGCCGGCATCGCTGAACACCGCCACGTGCCATTTCTCGGTGATCGGATGGTCGTATTCCAGCGAACCGGTGGCCATGTGGCGGCCACCAATGACTTCTCCGCTGTCGTCTTCCGGTCCCAGGGATTCATAACCAAAACCGCGGATGCTGGAATCGCCGCCGGCAAAGAAGCGCAGGGAGGCGGGCAGTTCAGAAACGTCACTGATCTCGGTATAGCCCAGGTCGATTCGTGACAGTACCCGGCCGCCAGCCAGTGGGAATACCAGTTTGGCGCTGGGTGTGAACTGCACAAACGATGCGGTGGAAGAGAGGCTTTGATGGGCAACACGTACCTTGCCGCTCAATCGCCAGCCGAAGGTGGGGTAAACCGGGTCGTTGGCCTTGATGCGGCTGAGCTGGTAGCCGGGCATGACCAGTTCCGCCTGATCCACCTCATCGGCGATTTGCCAGGTTTCTCGGAGATACTCCAGAGACAGGGTGCTGACCCATTTGTTGTTCAGTTCGACAATGTAATCGACCCCGCTCATCCAGCGTTCGTTGGTGTTGCTGTCGGTGTCCTCGTTGACATAACTGCTGTGCAGGTCGAGACGTTCATGAAGTGGGTCAGATAGCGGTATCTGGTAACTGGCGCCGGCACCCTGTTCCACTTCGGAAAGCTGGGTTTCCGCGCGAAAACGATGGCCAGCCCGGTTGACTCTGCGATTCTCGATGCCGAGACGAATGCGCGGGCCGGTGTCGGTGCTGAAGCCCAGACCGGTCAACAGCGACCAGCGATGACTGTCACTGAGACTGATGTTGATTGGGATGGTCTGTGTCACCGGGTCGGCGTTTCCTTTCTGGATACGTGCGGCGCTGAAATAGCCAGCACCAAGATAAGCCTGCTGGGTTTCCAGTACCCGTTTGCTGTCGAAGGGCTGGCCCTCACGGAACTGCACATAGGCATCAATCAGTTCGGGATCAAGGGCGCTGCCGCTGACATCGACCTTGCCGAACCGGTAGCGAGGACCACTCTCTACTACCAGCACAATCGAGGCCTTGCGGGTCACCGTATCCACATTCAGTTCGTGACGGGTGAGGCTCCCTTCCATGTAGCCGCGGTTGATCAGGCTCTGCTGCAGACTGCGCTTGAGGCGGGTATAGCGGTCGTGCTGAAGCCGCTCGCCGATGTACAGGGTGTCTTCATCCACCAGCCTCTGGAACACGGGGTCCCCGGCGGCTTCGCCTTTCAGGCGGATATCCGCTCTGGCAAGGATCACCGCTGGGCCGGTTTGCACGTTAAGGGTGACGATGGCGCACTGGCCTGTGGTATCAGCGGAAAGAGAGAGCTGGCTCTCGTAATATCCCATGGCTTGCAGGGCATTGTTGCCGTTTTTGAGAATCTGCCGGCGGATCAGGCCGTATTGCGCCTTGGGGGGCTGGCATGCATAACCATCCAGATTGATCAGCGCACGGATATTGTCAGCCACGGCAGTGCTGACATTACCGGTAATAATCAGTTCCGGCCTGTCCTGGGCAGCGGCGGGGATCGGCAACAATAGCAGCAGAAGTACTACGATCCATCCTGTTGGCAGCTTGGCGATCAATCCCGGGTCCTTGTCGGTCATTGTCGCCAGTGTAAGCCAAGCTGGCTGAGACAATAAATCAGTCTTTGCCGGATCCCTTCTCACGTTGATATTCGCTGGCGCTGGGGCGCTTCTTGAGGCGTCGCTGCAGGGTGCGGCGATGAATGCCCAGAGCATCGGCGGCGCGGGAAATGTTGCCGTCATGGGCATCCAGGGTGCGTTGGATATGTTCCCACTCCAGCCGCTGAAGCGATGGCGGGGTTGCGGGCAGAGGCGAACCCAGGCTGGCCGGATCGGCATTCAGGGCATCGAGAATCTCGTCGGCGCTGGCCGGCTTGGTCAGATAGTTGTGGGCCCCCCGGTGGGTAGCTGCCACCGCGGCGGCAATGCTGCCATAGCCGGTGAGCAGCAGCACCTTGCAGGGCGGAAACTGCTCGCGGATCGGGGAAATCAGGTCCAGACCGTTATCCTCACCGAGATTCTGATCGAGGATCGCCGCGTCCAGCGTTTCCATCTGCTGGAGCAGCGCCAGTGCGCTAGCTGCATCGTGGGCAACCTGCACCGTGGCGCCTCGATAGCCAAGCGCGCGGGCGGTCTGTTCTGCCAGTAACTCATCATCTTCCACAAGCAACAGGCGCAAGGGGTTATTCATGGTGAGCACCTTCAGCGCGGGGCGGCACTGTATGGGGGTAGCGGATGCGGACCTGGGTCCACTGGTTGCCAAACTCCATGTCGAGGGTGGCGCCTATCTGCTCCAGGGCGGTAGTGACCAGAATCAGCCCCATGCCAAGCCCCTGGCGCTCCGAGTCCGGATGGGCGGGGCCGTTATCACTGAGCTGCAGGGAGTAACCCTGTTCATCCTCATTGCAGGCGATGGCCCAGCAACTGGCTCCGGCATCCATGGCGTTATAGCCCAGGTTGCTGAGCACCCTGAACCAGATATCGCCATCCGCCAGCAAGGGGTCCACGGCAAGCTCACTTTGCACCTGCAGAGTGGGCGCCAGATGGCGAAGTTGCTGGCCAAGCTGTTCAATCAAAGTGCTCAATCGTTGCGGACCGGACAGGTTCTCAGCGGCACTCTTCTTCAGACGCCGGGATACGGTACGGGCCAGCTGGTCGATCTGGCTGACTTCCTCGCGCAGGCTGTCAGGCAGGTCCGGGGCATGCTGTAGATTGTCAGCCAGCATCACCAGGGTACCGAGCGGGGTATTCAGTTCATGGGCCTGATCCGCCAGCGTCGCAGCGATCTGGTACATGTGCTCGCGACGACCGGCGAGATCGAGTGCCTGTTCCTGTTGGCGTTGTTGCTGGCGCATCAGTCGCTGGATCACCTGGCCCAACAGGGTCAGCATCAGCAGCAGTGCCACAAAGACCACGGCCATGCCGACACTGTGCAGGCCACTGAGTTCGTGGCTGAGAGCGTGGAGTGGCGTGTCATCGGCGGGGCGGTGATACCAGTTGAAGGTGACCAGATAACCACTCAACGCCAGACCTGCTACCAGCATGGCGTTGGCAAGCGGCAGTGTCAGCGAGGCCAGCAGCGCCGGAACCAGAAGATAAAAGGACAACGGATTGCCTGCACCGCCAAAGGACTGCAGCAGCAGGATGAAAAGCGCGCTATCCAGTCCCAGCTCCAGGGTCAGCAGCTGGCTCTGGTGTTTGCGCGAGCGGTGGCTGAGCAGGGTGATAAGACTGGGCAACAGCAAGGCCCCCAGCCAGCTGAGCTGGGCCAGGTGATAGCCGGTATGACCCAGGCTCTGTAGCAGCATCAAAGCCAGGGTAAACAGCAATACCAGCAGGCTGCGCAGCCAGATCAGGCGCAGGCGCCAGTTGCGGAGGGGGAGGCGGTTATCCATGGCGCTATTGTAGAGGCAAAAGGGAGGAGTGGGGTGTGGCAATTTGCCTCGGTGGTTACAAGCTGCAAGCTTTGCTCGATTGGATAGAACAACCCGGAAAAGTTCCCAGGTTTTCAGCCTTTCTACGCAGCCGCTGTAGGAGCGAGCCTGCTCGCGATCCGAGCCTTGGCGAGGTAAGGATTCCAGAGGCGAGTTTCGAAACCCAGAACCCATTCCTCGCTTATGCTCGGATCGCGAGCAGGCTCGCTCCTACAGTGGGCAGCTACTCTTCAAGGTTTCAGCAACGCCCCGTCCAGCAACTCCGCCGCGAATACCGGCAGCTTGGGGTGCTTGCGATGGGTGGCCTTGTTGAGCTTGAAGCCGGCTTCACGGAAGGTGCTGGCNAGAACCCATTCCTCGCTTATGCTCGGATCGCGAGCAGGCTCGCTCCTACAGTGGGCAGCTACTCTTCAAGGTTTCAGCAACGCCCCGTCCAGCAACTCCGCCGCGAATACCGGCAGCTTGGGGTGCTTGCGATGGGTGGCCTTGTTGAGCTTGAAGCCGGCTTCACGGAAGGTGCTGGCGGTGTCGCGGGTCAGCTGGCAGCCGCAGGCCAGATGTTTCCAGGCCGGGTTGAGGCCGGACTGGACCCGACGTACCCAACGTTTCTCGCTGGCCACATGCTCCAGGGCCAGCAGTGTGCCGCCGGGTTTGAGGACGCGGAAGGCTTCCCTTGCCGCGGCTTGCGGGTCGGGAATGGTACAGAACACCAGGCAGGCGACCACGGTATCGAAACTTTCGTCCGCGTAGGGAAGCGCCTGGGCATCACCGGTCTGCAGACGGAAGCGCTCGGGATGTTCGCACTGGTTGGCTGATTCCCAGGCCAGGTCGAGCAGTGCTGCGCCGGGTTCGATACCGTGAATTTCAGTGGCATTGTCGGTGTAGAGGGGGAAATTGGCGCCGGTGCCGACGCCCAGTTCCAGTACCTTGCCGTGAGCTTGCTTGAGGAGGTGTTCCCGGTCACGCCAGACCGGGCGGGTAGCCCAGTCCAGCAGCACCGGAAAGATACGGTCTTCGTACATGGCCATGGATCAGTCCCGCTTTGGCAGTACGTAGTCGTCAGGGTTGTTCAGCATTTCCATGGTTAGCGGGTCGGCCAGCACGCTGGTCAGGTTGCGATCGGTCTTCTTGCTGAACTTGCGACGCAGCTTTTCAAACTTGCGGAAGCTGCGGAAGTTCAGGGCGTAGAGGCGCACTTCCTGCAGACGCTTGTAGGAATACATCACGTCCAGTGCATCCATGGAGAACTCGGGGCGGATCTTCATGGCCTTTTCCAGGTAGCTGATGGCCTCGTTCAGATCACGCTTGCGGTTCATGTAGATCAGGGCGTTGGCGTATTCATAGTTCACAATGGGGATGTCCGGTGCCAGCTTGAGGGCATCAGCAAAGGACTCTTCCACAGTGGTGGTACGAGCACCGTAGGTCATGCGGCCAGTGAACTTGCCCACCCTGCGCATGATGCCGGCATCCACACCGGCACGGAAAGCGTGTGCCAGGGGCTGCTCAGGCATGATTTCCACCACCGCTTCGGCGTTATTCTTGATCTTGCCGATATAGCGGCGTGCGACCACGATTGGTACCGGAGATTCTTCGGCGATACGGGCAATCGCATAGGCGTAACCGAGCTTCACGCTGGCCACGATCGGCGCCACTTCCGGATCCCCTTCGGCTTCTTTCATCACATCGAAGTAGTTCTCGGCGCGGTTGGCCACATCCTGCAGCATCATGTACTTGATGCTCTGGCGCTCGGCCAGGTAGATGGCATACATCAGCTGGGAGAACAGGGCGGGAATCTCACCCATGGGACCCAGTTTCAGGCCCTCTTCCCGGGCTTTCTGGAAATCGCCGGCAAAAAACAGGCGCCACACTTCCAGGAAGCGTTTTTCCAGCTTGTTGTAATCGCCGTGCCAGTCCTCAATACCGTCGGTCATGAAGGGGTATTTGTCGAACTGGACGCGCATGTATTCGGCGGACGGATAGGGCACCTTCAGGCCACGCATCAGGTAATCCCATTTTTCACGGATTTGCTGATCGTTATAGGTAAAGTAGCTCTTCTTGTAAGGAACCTCATTCCAGGTTTCCACGAAGATGCGCTCATCCACCGGAATTTCCTGCATTGCCAGTTCTTCCGGGGTGACTTCATCCATCTCGTCGTCATCGTCTTCACGGGCGGCGAGGGTTTGCAGGCTGACGGTACAAAGCACAATCAATAGCAGACTGCGCCAGAGTGAATGGGAGAGTGATGCCATCATTTAGCGGCTCTTGTTGTTGTTGTCTTGGTTAATCAGGAAAGGCGTGCTTGCCCCAATCCCCTAACAATGCCATGGGGCGGGATTGTGAACAAGTTCCGCTTGGTATGCGTTAAGGCGGTGTTTTGTAAGGCTGGCCGGTAGCTGCAGGGTCGGGGAGAGGCGGGAGAGGAATGCCCGGGCCGGTTTGATACCGGTCCCGGTCATGCACCGTAATTCAGGCGGAGGCGCCAGCGTCACGCAGGGCTTGCGCGTAATCCTCACACTTTACGTGGTTTTCGATATGCGCCAGCAGGGTCCGGCCCTGGGGATCGCAGGCATTAAGGTCGCGGCCCTGCTCCTTGAAAAAGCCGATGAAACGCTCGAAATCTTCCGCGCGCAGGGCTCGGTAGGCCTTCTCCAGCAGGTGAAAATCGGTGGAAACACCCTCTTCGCCAGTAAAGTCCAGAAACACTTTGATCTGTTCGTCGGTCATCGGCTCGCCGATTACCTTCTTCTTGTCTTTGCGCTCAGCCATGGGGGCTCCTGCTTCCAAATCGGGTTCAGGGCAGCGAAGTGAGAGCTCATTGCCCTTGATCAAGGGCGCGCATTATAGAAGGTTGCGGTGGCTGTAGGCCAGAGGGAGAAAGGTGGGGAAGGGCGGAGGGATGTGAAGAGATAGGCCACCGGCGGTGCCGGTGGCCGGGCCGAAATCAGGAGGCCATATCCTTGAGCTTCTTCAGCGGACGCACTTTAACCATGGTGCGAGCCGGCTTGGCAGCGAAGGTGGTCTCTTCGCCGGTGAACGGGTTGATACCCTTGCGAGCCTTGGTGGCGGGCTTCTTCTGGGTGACGATCTTCATCAGGCCGGGCAGGGTGAACTGGCCTGCGGCACGCTTCTTCAGGTGGCCTTCCATGATCACGGCCAGCTCATCGAATACGGCGTTGACGTCTTTCTTGGCCAGGCCGGTGGTTTCGCTGATCTGGTTGACGATCTGGGTTTTGTTCATCGGTTCGGTGATGGTTTTAACCTTGCGCGCAGCTGGTGCAGGTGCGGCTTTGGCAGCGGCTTTTTTCTTTGCAGCCATGGATTGCTTACCCCTTTTTGGTGTCTTCCTGAGTTGTGATGGCGTCTTCTGAGACGGACGCCGGCGATGCTTCCCTGATCAGGTTCGCCCCTGGACTGCATTTCCTCAGAGGGTCACTGATGTGGTTCGACCCTTTTTATAAGGCAGGAAAATCCAGTTCACAAGCGCTCAAACCACTATTTTTCGGGGTTATTGGGAAAAATGTGCTTGTCGGAGCACTGTTTGCCACCGGATTGCCGCTCGGCATGGCTCGCAGCCAGTGGAATCGCTATACTGTGGCGCCTTTTTCAACGGCCCGGTTTTCCGGCGGAGTCGCAGGCTCCGAAAACGGGGCCGGGCCATCAGAAATACGAACGGACATTTAGCATGCGAAGCCATTATTGCGGTGATTTGCGAGCCTCCCACGATGGAGAAACAGTTGAGTTGTGCGGTTGGGTACACCGCCGCCGTGACCATGGCGGGGTCATCTTCCTCGACCTGCGTGATCGTAATGGCCTTGTACAGGTAGTCTTTGACCCGGACACTGAAGAAGCGTTTGCCCTTGCCGACAAGGTGCGCAGCGAATTCGTGGTGCAGGTAAAAGGCCGTGTGCGCATGCGTGACGAAGCGGTGCGCAACAGCAAGATGGCCACCGGTGATATTGAAGTGCTGGGCAAGGAACTGACCATCCTCAACGAAGCTGCCACCCCGCCGTTCGAGCTGGACGAGCACGGTGGTGCTGGCGAGGAAGTGCGTCTGAAGTACCGCTTCATGGATCTGCGTCGTCCTGACGTGCTGCGCAACTTCCAGTTCCGTTCCCGTTTGACCCACTCCATCCGCGCCTTCCTGGAAGGGGAAGGTTTCATGGATGTGGAAACCCCGATCCTGACCCGTGCGACCCCGGAAGGTGCCCGCGACTATCTGGTGCCCAGCCGTACCCATCCTGGCAGCTTCTTTGCACTGCCCCAGTCTCCCCAGCTGTTCAAGCAGCTGCTGATGGTGGCTGGCTTTGATCGTTACTATCAGATCGCCAAGTGTTTCCGTGACGAAGATCTGCGTGCCGACCGTCAGCCGGAATTCACCCAGATTGATATCGAGGCGTCCTTCGTCAACGAAGACGACATCATGGGCGTCACCGAGCGCATGGCGCGCAAGCTGTTCAAGGACCTGCTCGATGTGGAGCTGCCGGAATTCCCGCGTATGCCGTTTTCCGAAGCCATGCGTCGTTTCGGTTCCGACAAGCCGGACCTGCGTATTCCGCTGGAGCTGATCGACATTGCCGATCTGCTGGCCAGTGTGGATTTCAAGGTATTCTCCGGCCCGGCCAACGATCCGAAAGGTCGTGTAGCGGCCATGAAGGTACCGGGTGGCTGCAGCCTGTCCCGCAAGGACATCGACGGCTACACCAAATTTGTCAGCATCTACGGTGCCAAGGGCCTGGCCTATATCAAGGTCAACGACCTGGCGGCGGGTGCCGAAGGCCTGCAGTCTCCGATTCTCAAATTCCTCACCGAAGATGCGATCAAGGGTATCCTGGAGCGCACCGGTGCCGAGACCGGCGACCTGATCTTCTTCGGTGCCGACAAGGCGAAGATCGTCAACGAAGCCCTGGGCGCCCTGCGTGTGAAAGTGGGCCACGATCTGAACCTGGTGGAAGGTGACTGGGCTCCGCTGTGGGTGGTGGACTTCCCCATGTTCGAAGAGGACGAAGGGCAATACCACGCCCTGCATCACCCCTTCACCATGCCCAGCTGCAGCCCGGAAGAGCTGAAGAGCAACCCGGAAGGTGCCTTGTCCCGCGCCTATGACATGGTGCTCAACGGCACCGAGCTGGGTGGTGGTTCCATCCGTATTCACAATCCGGAAATGCAGCGTACCGTGTTCGAGGCGCTGGGTATCTCCGATGAAGAGGCGGACGAGAAGTTCGGCTTCCTGCTGGACGGCCTGAAGTACGGTGCGCCGCCTCACGGTGGTCTGGCGTTCGGTCTGGATCGTATGGTCATGCTGATGACTGGCTGCGAATCCATCCGTGACGTGATCGCCTTCCCGAAAACCCAGACAGCGTCCTGCATGATGACCAATGCACCGTCTCCAGTGGACAGCAAGCAGCTGCGTGAAGTGGGTATTCAGGTACGCAAGGAAGAAAATTGAAATAACGCCAATGCGCCTCACGCAGCACGCTGACACGCCGGAACCGGCAGCGTGTTGCGTGTTGCGTCAAGCATGAAGCGGAGAATTCAATGGCAGGACATAGTAAATGGGCCAACATCAAGCACCGCAAGGCGGCCCAGGATGCCAAACGCGGCAAGATCTTTACCAAGCTGATTCGTGAACTGACCGTGGCCGCCAAGATGGGCGGTGGCGAAGTGAACGACAATCCCCGTCTGCGTGCGGCCGTGGACAAGGCGCTGGGCGCCAACATGACCCGCGACACCATCGACCGAGCCATCAAGCGTGGCGCAGGTGGTGATGACGGCGGCAACATGGACGAGATCACCTACGAAGGTTACGGCAAGGGGGGTGTGGCGGTACTGGTGGAAACCATGACCGACAACGTGAACCGCACCGTGGCGGAAGTGCGCCATGCCTTCACCAAGTTCGCCGGCAACCTCGGCACCAGTGGCTCCGTGGCTTTCCTGTTCAGCAAGCGTGGCGAGATCTACTTCGAGCCGGAAAGTGTGGATGAAGAGAAGCTCATGGAAGTGGCGCTGGAAGCGGGAGCTGAAGACGTAGAAGAAATCGATGGCGGTGGTTTCCTGGTCATCACCACCCCGGACAAGCAGTTCGGTGAAGTGGTAGATGCCCTGCGCGAAGCCAGTCTCGAATTCGCTGAAGCCGAAGTCACCATGCACCCGTCCACCGAAGCCGAGATCGATGCGGACACGGCAGAAACCGTGCAGAAGATGATCGATATGCTGGAAGACCTGGACGATGTGCAGAACGTCTACACCAACGCCAGTTGGCCGGCGGAAGAATAAGCTGCAAGCTTCAAGCTTCAAGGAAAGGCAAAACCCCGGGATCTTCCGGGGTTTTTGTTTTTGAGGGCGTAGCAGCGAGTGACGAGTTTCGAAAGGCAAAACTCAAAAGAGACGCAGCACGCAACACGCCAGCCCTCGATCGAACCCTCCCGCGTGTTGCATGGTGCATGATGCGTGAAGCGGCTCTTAACCCAACTGGACATCTGGACAGTCTTTCGGTACAACTGACGCAGATTTTCTATTTGTGGTCAGGCAGTTATGGCATTGATTCTCGGCATCGATCCCGGTTCGCGGCACACCGGCTATGGGCTGGTGGAGCATGTGGGTAATCGGTCCCGGGCAGTGGCGTTCGGCACTATTTCGACTTCCCATAAGGAAATGCCGCCCCGGCTGGGGGAGATCTTTGCCGGCATTGATCAGGTGGTGAAGGAATATGGCCCGGCAGAAGTGAGCATTGAGAAGGTGTTCATGGCTCGCAATGCCGACTCGGCGCTCAAGCTGGGGCAGGCGCGGGGGGCTGCCATTGCGGCAGTGATGCAGGCCTCAATACCGGTGTTCGAATACTCTGCCCGTCAGGTCAAGCAGGCCGTGGTGGGCAAGGGGAGTGCCGAGAAGGTCCAGGTAGGCGAGATGGTGCGTCACCTGCTGGGGCTGGACAAGCGTCCCCAGGAAGATGCCGCCGATGCCCTGGCCATTGCCCTTTGTCATGCCCACATGCGTGTCTCCCTGGCGCGCATGGCCGGCGCTACCGCGGTCCGCAATCGACGCATTCGATAACCGATACCTTATTAAGGATTCCGCATGATTGGACAACTGCGAGGCACCTTGCTGGAAAAGCGCCCCCCGGTGCTGCTGCTGGATGTGAATGGGGTGGGCTACGAGGTGGAAGCGCCCATGACGGTATTTTACGAGCTGCCGGAAACCGGGCAGCCGCTGACCCTGCATACGCATTTCGTGGTGCGGGAAGATGCCCAGCTGCTATATGGCTTCGCCAGCCGCTATGAGCGTGAACTGTTCCGCGCGCTGATCAAGGTCAACGGCGTGGGCCCGAAGATGGGCCTGGCGATTCTGTCTGGTATCGAAGCGGACCGCCTGGCCCAGTGCATCCAGGATCAGGATGCCTCCACACTGGTGAAGGTCCCGGGTATCGGCAAGAAGACCGCCGAGCGGCTGGTGATTGAAATGAGCGACCGGTTGGACAAGATCGACGGGGCTCCGGCCAGCCTGCCTGGTCGGGTGTCACTGGATCCGGTGGATGATGCCCGCAGCGACGCCATTGCTGCACTGGAAGCGCTGGGTTATCGCAACAAGGATGCGGTGGCCGCGGTGAGCAAGGTGGCCGAAGAGGGCGCCAGCAGTGAGCAGATGATCCGCATGGCACTGAAAAATCTGGCCAAATAAAGCCTCAAGGCCTTATTCCTGGTGTCATTTAGTCAATTCTTCGTAGTAACTGTGATACTGACAATGGTAGACAGGGGGTCGCTGGGGTACGCTAGCCCCACTCGAGACAGTCACCACAACCGGGCAGGGGCGGCATCGCCGCAAACATGGATAACGAAAGACTGATATCGGCTGCCGCAGAAGGCAGCCAGGAAGAACAGCAGGATCGTGCCATTCGGCCGTCCAGCCTGGCCGATTACCACGGCCAGCCGAAAGTCCGCGAACGCATGGAGATCTTCATCGATGCGGCCCGCGGCCGTCATGAAGCGCTGGACCATACCCTGATCTTCGGCCCGCCCGGCCTTGGCAAAACCACTCTTGCCCATATCATTGCCCGCGAAATGGGCTGCGAACTCAAATCCACCTCCGGGCCGGTGCTGGAAAAGGCCGGTGACCTGGCGGCCATTCTCACCAATCTGGAAGAGGGGGATGTGCTGTTTGTGGATGAGATCCACCGCCTCTCACCGGTGGTGGAAGAGATTCTCTATCCCGCCATGGAAGATTACCAGCTGGATATCATGATCGGCGAAGGCCCCGCCGCCCGCTCCATCAAACTGGACCTGCCTCCCTTTACCCTGGTGGGTGCCACCACCCGTGCCGGCCTGTTGACTGCGCCATTACGTGACCGGTTTGGCATTGTGCAGCGGCTGGAGTTCTATTCCGTGGAAGATCTGGCAGGAATCGTGCAGAGAGCCTGTGACATTCTGGCGATTCCCATTGATGATGCCGGTGCTCTGGAAGTGGCCAGACGCTCGCGGGGAACGCCGCGAATCGGTAACCGCCTGCTGCGCCGGGTGCGAGACTATGCCCAGGTAAAAGGGGATGGCCGTATTACCGAAGTCATGGCGCAACGGGCGCTGGACATGCTGGAAGTGGACAGCTGTGGCCTGGACGGTACCGACCGGCGTCTGCTGGACATGATCATGCACAAGTTCGATGGCGGACCGGTGGGACTGGAATCCCTGGCGGCAGCCTTGAATGAAGATGCCGGCACCCTGGAAGAAGTGGTGGAGCCTTATCTGATTCAGCAGGGCTTTATTCAGCGTACGCCGCGCGGGCGCACCGTAACCAACCACGCCTGGCGCCATTTTGGGTTGAAATCCCCGCGGCGGGGTGGCGATTTGTTTAATGATTGAAAAAAAACAGCAAAGTGGGGAATTTACCCTCCCGGTTCGCGTCTACATCGAAGACACTGACGCCGGTGGCATCGTCTATTACGTGAACTACCTGAAATTCATGGAGCGAGCGCGCACGGAATACCTGCGTACCCTGGGCTACCAGCATTACGCCCTGGCCGATGAGAATTTTCAGTTTGTGGTTCACTCCGCCAACGTGCAGTATCGCCAGCCGGCGCGAATCGATGATGCGCTGCAAGTAACGGCGAGCATGAAAAAGCTGGTCAAGGCCACCTTGCTGTTTGATCAGCGGGTGCTTCGGGGAAACACATTGCTGTGCCAGGCCGATATCAAGGTCGCCTGTGTCACCGCCGATACACTCAAGCCGACGGGCATTCCGGCGGCTTTATACAAAAAATTTATCGCAGCCAGCGAAGGAGAAGGGCTCAATGGTTGAGGCATCCAGCATGTCGGTTGTCAGTCTGATCAGTAACGCGACTATCGTCGTGCAGCTGGTCATGGCGCTGTTGATTCTGGCGTCACTGACGTCCTGGTACATGATTGTGGGCCGCTATCGGGTATTGGGCCGTGCACAGAAAGCCGGCCGAGCCTTTGAGGAAACCTTCTGGTCCAGCGACGATCTTGCTTCCCTTTACAAGCAAAGCCGCGATAACCCGCATCCGGATTCTGGCACCGAGTCCATCTTCCGCGCCGGTTTTCAGGAATTCGTGCGGCTGTCCAAGAGCTCCCGCAGTGCCGATGCGGTGATGGATGGCAGTCAGCGAGCCATGCGTGTGGCCCTGCAGCGCGAGCAGACCCGCCTGACCCGGCACCTGCCTTTCCTCGCCACCGTCGGTTCCACCAGTCCTTATGTGGGCCTGTTCGGTACCGTATGGGGCATCATGAATTCCTTCATGGCGCTGGCCAACGTCAAGCAGGCCACTCTGAGCGTGGTAGCACCAGGTATTGCCGAAGCCCTGATCGCTACCGCTATCGGCCTGTTTGCTGCGATCCCGGCGGTAATGGCCTATAACCGTTTCTCGGCACAGAGTGATTCCCTGCTCACCGAGAACGAAATGTTCGCCGAGGAGTTTTCCTCCGTGCTTCACCGTCAGGCGCACGGGCGGGGAGCCTGATCCATGAGTGGCGTGAAGGTGCGGGTGCCGCGCAAGCTGGTTGCCGAAATGAACGTGGTGCCCTACATCGATGTGATGTTGGTGCTGCTGGTGATTTTCATGGCGACGGCGCCGATGATGACACAGGGCATCAGTGTGGATCTGCCGGACAGCAACAGCGCCCCCATCGACACCACAAAGAATGAACCGGTGATTGTGTCGGTCACCGCAGATGGCAGCTATTTCATCAACGTGGGTGGTGACGCCAAGAAATCTGCCAGTCTGGAAACGGTGAAAGGACATGTGCTGCGAATCCACAAGCACAAGCCGGAAACCCTGTTTCTGGTGGAAGGTGACAGCAAGGTGGCGTATTCCAGCGTGATCTCCCTGATGGCCGCACTTCAGGAAGCGGGCATTACCCAGCTGGGACTGGTGACGGAGCCTGCGGGCAGCAATGAGTGATCGTCAGGTTGCGGTTGCCTTTACCCTGTTCATTCACCTGCTGGTGTTTGGGCTGCTGGTGTTCAGCTGGAGCACGGATCCGACTCTGCACAAGGCGCCGGTGATTCCGCCCCATGTGAAAGCCACCATGGTGGAGAAGTCTAAACAGAAGAAGGCGCCGGTGGCAAAACCGACGCCGGAGAAGAAGCCGGCTCCCAAGCCCAAGCCGAAGCCGGTAGAAAAACCGAAACCCAAGCCGAAGCCGAAACCGGTGGAAAAACCCAAACCGGTGGAAAAGCCGAAGCCCAAGCCGGCGACGAAACCTAAGCCGGCCCCGGAGCCGAAACCGGCGCCGAAGCCCGATCCCAAGCCAGTGGTGCCGGAGATCGAGGAGCCCAGCCTGGAAGAGATGCTGGCAGACGAAGAGATCGAAATGGATCGCACGCCGGAGCCGGCTGCCGATGAGGCGGAAGATGCGGCGAGCAACGCGGATCAGTCCGATGTGGAAGTGGCCAGTTACAGTGATGCCATTCGCGCCGCGGTTAAACAGCGCTGGCGTATTCCCGGTACCTATCGGGGGCGTGATGACCTTAAGGCCACTGTGCGGATCAAGGCGATCCCGGGTGGTGAGGTGTTGGATGTTTCGGTGGTCAAGTCCAGCGGCTATCCGCAGTTTGATGAATCGGTGATCAAGGCGGTGCAACTGGCCAGTCCGCTGCCAGTGCCCACCGGTCCCGTGTTTGATAAGGAATTTCGCTCATTTCTGATGGAATTTGAGCCAACAGGAGTAACCCAGTGAGTCGTATTGCCGTAGTTGTGGTGATGCTGTTAGCCAGCACCTTTGCCAGATCAGAACTGCTCATCAAGGTCACCGAAGGCCGGGTGGATGCGGTGCCGATTGCCGTGGTGCCGTTTGCCGGTTCCCAGGGAGCCCCGGAAGATGTCTCTGCCATTGTCGCAGCCGACCTGCATCGCAGCGGCCAGTTCAAGCCGCTGCCGGCAGAGGACATGCTCAGCCGCCCGTCAAAGCAGAGCGAAGTGATCTATCGGGATTTTCGCGTGCTGGGCATGGAATACATTGTCGCCGGCAGCATGAAGGCCCAGGAGACCGGGGGCTATGAAATCACCTATGCGCTCTACGATGTGAGCAGCGAAGTGAAGCTGCTGGAGGAGACCTACCGCCCGCCGGTGTCCCAGCTGCGTGACGTGGCACATGCCATCAGTGATCGCATCTATGAGCAGCTCACCGGCATTCCCGGGGCGTTCTCTACCAAGATTCTCTACGTGACCCACAACCGTGGCGCCGCTAATCCGTTTCAGCTGCAGTATGCGGATGCCGATGGCCACCGTGTCACCACCATTCTGCGCAGCCGCGAGCCGATCATGAGCCCGGCCTGGTCTCCGGATGGTCGCAAGGTCACCTATGTGTCGTTTGAGGATCGCGGCCTGCCTGCCATCTATGTGCACGAACTGGCCACCACCAAGCGAGAGAAAGTATCCAGCTTCAAGGGCATCAACGGCGCGCCGGACTGGTCACCGGACGGCCAGAAACTTGCATTGACGTTATCACGTGACGGCAATCCGGAAATCTACATGCTGGACATCAATACCAAGGCATTGACCCGACTGACCAACCATTACGGGATCGATACCGAACCACGCTGGTTGCCGGATGGCGAGAACCTGGTGTTCACGTCCAGCCGCTCAGGTGGACCGCAGATCTACAAACTGAACATAAATGATAAGTCCGTCAGACGTGTTTCATTCCAGGGTGCCTATAATGCGCGCCCGGATGTAACACCAGATGGTCGTTATCTGGTTTATGTGCACCGACGAAATGGAAATTTCAATGTCGGTGTCCAGGACCTCCAGCGGGGAACGTTCAATATTGTGACCCGTACCGACATGGATGAGTCCCCCAGTGTTGCGCCCAATGGAAGTATGGTAATTTACGGGACGCAAGACCGGGGAACGGGGGTTCTGGAAGCCGTATCCATCGATGGCAGAGTCAAAGTCGAGCTGCCGTCGAAGGAAGGGGAAGTCAGAGAACCGGCATGGTCGCCGTTCCTCTGACAGAGTATCGAGTGGGCAAGGAGTCACTCGGCACTCGCCAGGTTCTCGGAGTCCAAACTTAGGAAATAATAGGAGCTTTTCATGCGTTCATTTCTCAACCCGCTGTTCGCCCTGATGTTGGCTGCCGCGCTGGCCGCTTGTTCCAGCACGCCGACTGAGGAAGACACTTCCGCTACCGATACCACCGAGCCGACTGAAGTGGCTCCGGTAACCCCGGTAGAACCCACTGCTCCGGCCAAGCCGGACACCAGCAGCATCCCGATGACTGCTGACAACTTCTACAACCATCCGTCCAACTACGATGGCACCACCAACACCAAGGTGATCTACTTCGCCTTCGACAGCAACACCGTTCCGGCTGCTGCTTTCGAAACCCTGCGTGCTCACGCTACCTACCTGAAGAACAACGCTAACGCCAAAGTTCGTCTGGAAGGTCACGCTGACGAGCGCGGTACCCGCGAGTACAACGTTGCTCTGTCCGAGCGTCGTTCCAAGGCGGTAGAGAAGTTCCTGCGCGTTCAGGGCGTGTCTGCTTCCCAGATCGAAGTCGTATCCTACGGCGAAGAGAAGCCGGCTGCTTTTGGTCACAGCGAAATGGACTGGGCCAAGAACCGTCGCGTTGAACTGAACTACACTGCTGGCCGTCCGTAAGCGATGACAGTAGTGATGACAAAACGCCTGTTCGCAGGCGTCTTGCTCAGCTCCCTGGTACTCTGCGCACATGCGCAGGGTACTGGGCCGCTGGCCATTGAAGATCGCAGCGCTGCGCGCAGCATGGCGGATGCCGCTTCCGGCGAAAAGCCACGTTCTGCACCGGCCATGAGCGAAGATGGTTTGATCATGCTGATGCAACAGCAGCAGCAATTTGAAGAGCAGGTCCAGATGCTCCAGGGGCAGATTGAAGAACTGCGCCATGAATTACAGGTAATGAAAGACGCTGAGCGCGAGCGTTACCTGGATCTGGATACCCGAATCAATAGTCTGGCTGAACAAGGCGTCGCCGAGCAGTCAGAAGGCGGTGAAGGAGCAGCACCTGCTGATCCCGAAGCCGACAAGCAGGCCTATAATGCGGCCAAGGATAACCTGGTTGCCCGTGATTTTGATGCGGCAGCAGAAGCCTTCGAGGGTTACCTCAAGGATTTCCCCAATGGCCAGTATCGTGGTCATGCCCATTTCTGGCTCGGTCAGGTCTACAGCAACCAGAAGACCCCACAGAACGACAAGGCCATGGAACAGTTCCAGGCCGTGGTCGACGACTATCCGGATCACAGCAAGGCGCCGTCCAGCCTTTATACGCTTGCGGTGATGCAGGCTCGCAGCGGCAAGGTCTCTGAAGCCAAGATCAACCTGCACAAGTTGATCAAGCAGTATCCGGATTCCAGCAAGGTGAGCCAGGCAAAGTCCCTGCTGGATCAGCTAAACGGCTGACCATTGGTCGCTCCGCGACCGCATCAGGCTTCACGCAACATGCAACACGCACACCCGGCAGCAGTGTCAGGGTGTGTGCACGCCAAAGTGGTTTGGTCGAGGCAGGGAAAGGCTTTGCCTGCGAGCAAGTTATTCGCTTCGCTCACCCTTCGGGCCGCACTCCGTGCGTTACTTCGCTACGCTACGTTGCCACATCAAGATTGAAAATCGTCTACGGCCAACCCCGGTACGTCTCTGTTTCCCTAAATCCCGTGATGAAAACGGCTTCCAACCGCCAGCCAGATCCTCTTGGCCTGAGCGTTGAGCTTGATACCCACTAGTCCGGGTTCTTTTCAGCATCTGGCGTCAGGCCTTCGGCGGCCGGCATCCCTGGTCGCCCTGATTCCCGATTGCCGGCGGCACAGATGCCGGTAAAGGTGATAGAATCCGCCGCATTTGCGCCCCTGGCCGATTTTATCCCGGTCAGGCATTCAGGAGAGGCTGTGGAACTGCGTCTGACCGAAATCTTCCATTCCTTGCAGGGGGAGGCCCGTACCGTGGGTCGCCCGACGGTATTCGTGCGCCTGACCGGTTGCCCCCAGCGTTGTGTCTGGTGTGATACCGAATATGCCTTTTCCGGCGGAGAGAAGTGGACTCTTGAGGCAATTCTGGCGCAGGTGGCTGAATACGGCGCACGCTATATCACCGTCACCGGTGGCGAACCGCTGGCTCAGCCCAACTGCCTGCCTCTGCTCAGTGCCTTGTGCGACCAGGGCTATGAGGTCAGCCTGGAAACCGGCGGCGCCATGGATATCAGTGAGGTGGACGAGCGGGTCTCCGTGGTGATGGATCTGAAAGCGCCGGGTTCGGCGGAGCAGCACAACAACCGTCTGGAAAACATCCCTCATCTGCGCCCCCATCATCAAGTGAAATTCGTGCTCGCCGACCGCAAGGATTATGACTGGGCACGGTTCATGCTGGATCAGCATCAGCTGGCAGAGCGGGTGGAGGATGTGCTGTTTTCCCCGGTACAAGGGCAGCTGCCTCCCGGTGACCTGGCCGACTGGATTGTCGCGGACCGCTTGCCGGTGCGTTTTCAGCTGCAACTGCACAAACTGCTCTGGAATGACGCCCGGGGGCGTTGAACCGGGCCAAGCGAGGATTTCCCATGAAAAAAGCCGTCGTGCTGCTGTCGGGTGGGCTGGATTCTGCCACCTGCCTGGCCATTGCCCGGGATCAGGGCTACCAGTGCCACAGTATTGCCTTTGACTACGGTCAGCGCACCCGCGCCGAACTGGACGCAGCAGCTCGTGTGTCCGCGGCCCTGGGCGCGCTCAGCCATCGCGTGGTGGAACTGGGCATGGGCAATATTGGTGGCTCGGCGCTCACTGATCACAGTATTGATGTGCCCGAGGACGGCGGAGACGGAATTCCGGTGACCTATGTCCCGGCGCGCAATACGGTGTTCCTGTCCCTGGCATTGGGGCTGGCGGAAGTGCTGGATGCCCAGGCTATCTTCATTGGTGTGAATGCGGTGGACTATTCCGGCTACCCGGACTGTCGGCCTGAGTTCATCGAGGCGTTCCAGGCCATGGCCAACCTTGCCACCAAGGCAGGCGTGGAAGGGCGCCCCATCAGTGTAGAGACGCCCCTGATGCACCTGAGCAAGGCGGACATCATTCGTGAAGGGGTGGCTCTGGGCCTGGATTACGGACTCACCGTGTCCTGTTATCAGGCAGATGAGCAGGACAACGCCTGCGGAAAATGTGACAGTTGCCGGCTGCGCAAGCTGGGATTCGAAGACGCATTGGTTAAAGATCCAACAAACTATCAATAAGGGGAAAAAAATTCCTTTTTCCCCCTTGTCAGGGGCAAATAAATCCGTATTATTTGCGCCTCCTTCGGGAGCGGGTCGTTAGCTCAGTTGGTAGAGCAGTTGGCTTTTAACCAATTGGTCGCTGGTTCGAATCCAGCACGACCCACCATATTCAAAAGGGCTGCCTTTCAGGCGGCCCTTTTTTTGTGGCCGCTTCGCGGCTGCAACACGCTTCACGCAACACGCTTCACGCAACACGCGACACGCAAGGGCTGGATGTGGCGGGGCCGACTCCCTGTGGCATTTCTTTAATTGTATTTTGCCGCAAAATCAGTAAGATGTGCCGGGTCTTGGGTCGTTAGCTCAGTTGGTAGAGCAGTTGGCTTTTAACCAATTGGTCGCTGGTTCGAATCCAGCACGACCCACCATCTTCAGAAAAGGCCGCCTTTAGGGCGGCCTTTTTTTAGGTTCATCGCGGATTTCCGGGAAAAGCGGCTTTGATCTTCAGGAAGAAGTAGTCGCTATCCCGGTATCCATAAGCCATTCGCTTGATGACCTTGATCTTGTTGTTTACCCCTTCCAGGACACTG
>NZ_JALKBH010000013.1 GCF_023016115.1 Alcanivorax sp. S6407 | reverse complement strand
TGTTGGGGTCCTGGGGATTTTCCGTCTTAAAAAGACATAATCCTCTACAGCCCCCGTGGCTCCTGGCCTCCAGCGGGGTATTAACTTCCTCCTAGCCCTTAACTTGTCCCTTTCGGTTATTATGCTGAGCTTTTTAGGCATCAGATATGGCATATACCGAAAGGCTCCAGATCCTCATTGACTCAGAAATCAATGATTTGTACAGCCCTCCCAGTTTCACCCTCGAAGAACGTCGATTTTACTTTACTCTGAATGAGATGGAAGCCCGTGTCGCCAACGCTATCCGTAGCCGGGCTCACCGCTGTTTCTTTGTCGCTCTGTTGGGTTACTTCAAGTCCAGGCCTGTGGTTCTGAGTCCGAGTTTTGGCGATGTCGAAGAGGATTTGCGGTTTATCGCCAAAGAACAGTTGCCTGGTCCCGGTATCAGGCGCTTCTCATTGGATCAAAAGCAAAAGGATCGCCTATACCAGAAAATATTTGATCTCCTCAATTATCAAAAATGGCGGGATAGACAGGATCGAGGTTCCTTAATCACTCACTTACAGCAAACAGCTAAGTCGTGGGTTGAACCCCGGTATTTGTTCGATGCAACCACCGAGTATTTATCACTGCGTCGTATTGCAATTCCCAAATACACGGTGATGCAGACCGTGGTAAGCCAGGCGATGAAACAGGAACGAGAGCGTATTACTGCTTCGCTGCAAAACCAGTTATCAGGGAGGTTGTCGACTGAGCTCGCAAACTTGGTGGACGGAAAAGGGGCATTACCTCTGTCTAAATTGAGGTTGTCTGCCAAGAGCTTTACTCCCCCGGAATTGGAAAAGGAGCTCAAGGTGAACCGATTAATCGAGCCTTGGATGAGTGAAGTTAACACCGTGGTTAAAGCCTTATCGCTCTCAATAAAAAACCAACAGCACTTTGCTTCGATGGTTGATTATTATGGGAGCAAACTCAAGCGCTTTGACCGATCTACGCAGCAGCTCTATTTACTGTGCTATCTACAGGAGCGTGCCGAGCAAAATAGTGAGCGTCTGGCCGACGGTTTTGTCTACCACATTCGGAAAGTCCATGAGCAGGCCAAAGTGTACGCGAAAGAGGCAGCCTACCGGGACTGGGAAGGCGCTGCTGCCAATATCAGCAAGGCTGCGGAATTGCTCCATCTTTTTATTGATAACTCCATCGATGAAAAACAGCCTTTTGGTGCTGTAAAACGGGAGGCTCAAAAGCTGCTTAAATGTCGGGATATCGAGTCATTGTGCCTGTATCTTAACAAGCAAAAACGCGCACTTGATGATTATTACTGGGAATACTATGACCAACAAAAGCCGCTGTTAGAGAAGGTGCTACGGCCAATCTTCCAGTGTCTAGCCTTCCAGGCTACTGAGAACACACAGGCCCTGGCTACACAGCTAGCCGTCACTAAGGGCGAGTTAGCCACTGGTGCTATTCTCCAAACCATGAACCGACGGCTAATTCAGCCCAAACAGAAGGCATACCTTATTGATCAGGAGAACAACGTCCTACCGGATCGTTTTGAGTGGCTCCTATATCTGCAGATTCCCAGCAAGCTGAATGGACAGCTCTATCTCCCGACCGTCATTAAGTTCCGTTCTCTCCAGGATGATTTGGTCAGCAATGAGCGCTGGAAAGGCAAAAAGACGCTGATCCAACAATCCATGTTGCCTCGCCTGACGGCGAAACCCAGCAAACTAATCGAGACTTTATCCTGTGATCTCAACGATAAACTACAACAGGTCAGTCGGCGCATCGAAAACGGTGACAACCAAAACGTTATCCTGCGCAATCGCACCGGTAAAACAAAGTGGCGGCTGCCCTCAACCGGTGTTAAAAGTATGCTGAACAACCCGTTCTTTGACCAGATAAAACCGATTAATATTACCGATGTACTGCGCTACGTGGATCAGGAGACTGGCTTTCTGGACAACTTTGAACATGTACTACCTGTCCAGTCGAAAGGCCGTGCGAATGTTAATGATCTGTTGGCCGTTATTATTGGTAACGGCACTAATTACGGGCTGTACGGCATGGCCAATATCTCCGACCGGGCGTATGACCAACTAAAAGGTATCCAAGCCAATTACCTGCGGCCGGAGACGCTAAATAATGCCAATGATGTAATCAACAACTCGGTCGCCAGGCTGGCCATCTTTAAACACTACAATATCCAGGAAGACCTCATCCATGCCAGTGCCGATGGGCAAAAGTTCGAGAGCCGGTTGGAGACTTTTAAAACCCGGTACTCCTCAAAATACTTTGGTACTAACAAAGGCGTCTCGGCCATCACTTTGATAGCCAATCACGCAGCGCTAAACGCCAAGGTGATTGGCTCCAACGAACATGAATCCCACTACATCTTTGATTTGTTGCAAAGCAATACATCAGAGATACAACCCGATGTATTATCGACCGATACCCATGGGGTTAATCATGTAAATTTTGCCTTGTTGGATCTGTTTGGCTACACCTTTGCCCCCAGATATGCCCAGTTCGGCAAGGTCATTGAAGAGATGTTCAAAGTCAGTGAAAACAAAGACCAGGGCGTAACACTGAGTTTAAAAAAGCCGATTAAAACAGACCTCATCATTGAGCACTGGGATACCATCCAGCGTATTGCCATCTCGCTTCAGGAGAAAAGTACCACACAAGCGATTCTGGTTCGCAAGTTATCTGGTTACAGCAAAAGCCACCCGTTATTACAGGCCCTGACTGAGTACAACCGTATGATCAAGGCCATGTACTTACTGGACTATATCGACGATGCTAGTCTCCGGGGATATGTACAGCGAGCACTGAATCGAGGCGAGGCCTACCACCAATTACGCCGTGCTATCGCATCGGTTAATGGTAACCGATTCCGAGGTTCGTCAGATTATGAAATCAGCTTGTGGAATGAATGCGCGAGGTTGCTCACCAACGCCATTATTTACTTCAACTCAATGATACTGACCCGTTTACTGAGGCACTTCGAGGGCATTGGCGATGAAGAAAAGCTGGGGATTACAAAGCAGGTGTCGCCGGTGGCTTGGCACAACATTAATCTGAATGGGACTTATAGCTTCGACTTTGAACAAAACCTGATCGATATCGAGGAAATAATGCGGCCGATTACCGAAACTGGAGGAAATGTCTAAGTTAATACCCCTCTGGAGACCAGGAACCACGGGGGCTGTGTAGTATTATGTCTTTTTAAGACGGAAAATCCCCAGGACCCCTGGTTCTGGAGACCACAATCAGGTCGAATTTCTGCTCTGGGGTCAGCTCGAGGAAGGGATCGTTATAAATCTCTACTCGCGGGACAAGATCCTCCCACGTGATTTGTCGTATCGGCTCGGCGGCAACAGCCTGGGCAATGCTGGTGACCGAGAGCAAAACAAGTGGCAACAGCAGCGTTTTGACGATAGCCATCTTACGAAACACCTCGTTTGAATTCTGAATGTCAAAGCCAGTTTCTTTTCGCAACAAGCGAATTGGTGTAGCTGCGGCGAAACGGAAGTTCCGTCCGCAGCACGCCTTTAATGCCTCTCTTGCCTCGTTTCTTGAAGCTTTCCACGCTACTTATAGTACTTACACAACAAACGCTGCATTTTCGTCGAGAGGGTAGACAGGGTACTTTAACTGGGTGTGCTCGAAGAGAGTAATATCGCGACTAGTGGTTCCGGGCACATCAGCGATCAACAGCTTGTCGGTGAAGTTTTCATAGAACGCTCGAAAGTGCATCCCACTTTTGACCCCTATGACGTCATATTCCTGAATGATGACGCCATGCGGCCGTCCCTGCGTATCATCATAGGTTTGACAGAGTCCCGAAATCACAATGACATCCACCGTATTCTCCGCTTCGATGATCAGCCTGGCAGTAGGGCCAAGTTGGAATGGTCCGTTGAAAGCGGTCCCTCCACGAACGATCTCGTTCCCATCAGAAATGGACTTGACATAGGCTTTGGTCTTGATGGGTTCCCCCGCCAATTTCTCAAATTTGCCACCGAGGCTCACATTGATTGTTGCTCCAACGCCGGCAGCGACTGCAGCCTTTGCGGTCTCCGGATCGTGGATGGACATGAAAGCGACTTTCCCCAGGCCTTTGGTTTCCATAAGGGCCTTCAGCAGGTGGGTGCCACCACCTCCGGCTCCGCCCCCGGGATTATCCGCAGCGTCCCCAATCACAATCGGAGTATGGTCGATGATATCGCCTTTCGTCGGCAATCTACGAACATAGTGGCCGTCCTTCTCGAGCATGGCCAGCACAGTGCTCATCGTTTTTTCTAAAGGCTCCAATGGGAGGATGGACTCCTTTCGGTGATCCCATATCCACTTTGCCAGTTCGTCCACCAGTTCTTCGGCCAACTTGAGATTATTTTCGGTCGTGACCATGGGAAACACGCCACAAAAGTTACTGTCCTGATATGGGAAACCGTGCATAACAGAACAGTTGAGTACACCAGGCCGCTTTTCTATTTCAATGCACTTTTCTTTCAGACGATTTGCAAAGGTGCCCTTCTCCTCGGTATTGCTCATCCCCATCATCAGGGGCACTTTGCGATAGGCGGGGGTGGGATGCGATTCTCCTGCCAGAATAGCAGCGCCACGATACATCGCATCGCGTGCACCCGCGTTCATATCCATATGAGGATATTGTTTGCAGGCACTGAAGAAATTCATGTTGTCCACCATTTTATCGGTGATCTTGCCATGCAGATCGCCCGACCAGACGATCATCGTGTCCTTTCCGACCAGACCTCTGACCGACTCCGCCAAGTCTCCTTCAAGATCGTGCGTGCTATTCACCATACCGGCACCATGAACAGACAGGTAGACGATGTCCATGGGCAACTGCGTTTTCAGCGTGTCCAAGATGTCCTTCTTCGCATCTGCCCAAGCTTGATCATTCACCGTGCTAAAGCACCAGTCTATGTAATACATGACACCGGGAAGCAGCTCCCAACCCTCTTCCTCGCAGACATCCACGGCTCCACCAATGGCAGTCCCTTTTATCTGCTGCTTGATCTGATCGCCGCGGAAAACGCGCATTCTGTCGAGGGTGGTTTCGCCCATGCCTTCGGTGAGGTAGGTGTTGGTTTCATGGAAAAAGCCAACATAGGAAACTCTTAATTTTTTTGAGTTTGCCATTTTTCCCTCACTCTTTCCCGGAAATGCAAGTAAAGACGCTGATGCTGCAGCAACGCCCGTAGAACCGGCTAACTTAATAAAGTTCCTACGTTCCATAAGCTTTGATTCCTAAAACACTTTTAATTTAAAGTGTTTTTGTAGATCTTACCGTCTTTCATGATCAGCGCGAGATTCTTTTCAGGGTCATGGAAGAGTGCGAGGTCTTCCAGCGGATTACCGTTCACCAAAAGAATATCGGCTAATGCACCTTCCTCGATCACGCCAAGCCTGCCCGGATAGGGATTACGCGGACCACTCAAGTACAAGATCTCGGCGTTCCCGGCCGTCGCCTGGTTGAGGATTTCGGCAGCCGTGAACCATTTCAATCGATTGGTCAGTTCATAGGACTGTTCTTTTTTCTGTTCGGCGTTGTCGACAAAATCGCTACCGATTGTGATTTTGGCTTTATACTTTTTGGCCAACTTCATCATATTGTCTAGGCCTTCTTTAGCCTGTCTTTGTCGATTCTTACTGCCTTCACTCCAGTTGTCCGGTGGGTCTGATAGAAATACGCCCGTCTGCGTATTCAAGAAAGCGCCCTTTTTCACAAGCAGCTTCATCGTTTCTTCGGTCATGAGGTTGCCATGATCGATTGCCATCGCACCAGCCTCCAACGCCACGCGCGTGCCCTTGTCGTTGTAGCTGTGGACAGCGAGGTACGTATTCCATCGCTTGGCCTCTTCCGCGGCCGCCTTGATCTCCTCGAACGAGTACTCACCTATGTCAAGCGGATCGTACATGCCGCTCACCGCCCCGCTTGTGAACATCTTAAGAAACGCTGCGCCCTGGCGCATTTGAAGACGCGCGGCGCTCAGCACCTCGGGCACGCCATCGGCGATCACGGTACCCCCGTTGTACTCGCCCTCGGTCCATGCCGGGCCGCCCAACTGACGCGGTCGCTGTGTCGGCGGCCTCAGATCGCCATGCCCTGCGGTCATGCCGATTCCTGCGCCGGAGGCCCAGATGCGTGGTCCGGGGAAGTAACCTTCATCGATGGCCTTCTTGGCGCCCAAAACCTGCCCCCCGGTGTCGCGCACACTGGTAAAGCCGCGCATCAAGGTGTTCTTCGCTTCAGCCAGGGTTCGCGCCGCAACGTAATCAGGCAGCTGGTTGAACATGACCAAAAAATTCATGTTCAACGACAGATGAACGTGGGCATCGATCAACCCGGGCATCAGCGTGCGTCCCTTACCATCGATGACGCGACCACCCGCCACCGCAAGGGGCTCCGTCGAGACCGAAGTGATCTTGTTGCCCGTCACCACAACATTGGCGTTCTTGATCAGATCTGCATTGACCCCGTCAAAGACGTTCACATCGGTGAACAAGATTGGACCGGAGGGTTCTTGAGCAATCGCCGGCAGAGCGAAGCTCACGGCGACGACAAGGGCCGCAGTCAACTTCTTAGGTAATAGTTTCCGCATTTGATTCGTCCTGTTGTCGACGCAGTGGGTTCGGCGGAGAGTTCGATCTGCGCTATGCAGGATCGCCCCTCCACCGAATCCCTGGACCCGGTTATTCGTCGAATACCGATCCGGAAAGGTCGAACTCGTCAACCGCCCCGTCGCCGCGAATAAAGATCCGGTGGTTGAATCGAACGTAGTTGAGCTCGCCAGAAGGGTCTTTCAGCAATTCACCAAGCGATCCCTTATTCGGGCCTTCGGTGATGATAAAATAGCCATCGGCCGTGTTGGCCACATTGGCAGGCGCGGGATCCGCTCCCTTGGTCAACGCGGAGAACTGGACAAACACATATTTGTCGCCGTCTTTGCGGATCTCGATGTTTTGGGAATTACCCTTGAAGACGCCGACGAAGGGGTCGAGCACAGACGGATCAACGCCCGCTGCGACCGGAGACTTGGCCTCGATTTTCGTGAAGGCTTTGACCATTGCGTTTGCAACTTTTTTGTAGGCCTCGACTCCTCGATCGCTGTGGACCAAAACCACCACGGCAAAGTCGCGGTCCGGGATCAGCTGCAGAAAAGAACGCGTGCCGGGCCAATTCCCCCCGTGGCTGGGGCTGGTCACCCCGTCGTAGTCATGGATGAACCATGTTAGCCCGGTAAAGTCGCCAGCCTCAGCCTCGACTGCCGGAGCATGGGCATAGTCCAGTGCTTTTTTAGACAACAGTTGCTTGCCGGAGGCGTCCTTACCGTCCAGCTGAAAGCGGGCGTATTTCAGCATGTCGGTAACCGTAGACCGGAGTGCGCCGGAGGCTGCGGACTCTCTAATCAACGGAATGTAGTAAGGCTTTAGATCACTGATGCTGCCTTCCCCGTAGATCGGCGGATGACCCCATGCGTAATTTTTAGCCGGAGGGGTGGCGTCGTAATTAAAGGACGACGCACTCATGCCCAGCGGAGCTAACAGGTTATCTTCGATCAGGGTCTCGATCGGCTTTCCGCCGACATGCGAAACCACATGGGTAGCGAAGGTGATACTGGTGTTGTTGTACATCCAGGTTTGATCGAACGGATAGATCTGCTCCACGTAAGCCGCCTGGAGCATGACCTTCTCGGATATCGATCCACCCGGAGGCACAGGCAAGAACCCATGGTCGCCATACCAGCCAGCGCGATGGTGGAACAGGTCAACGACCCGCGCTTTCGACGTCGCGTCGGGATCCGAAACCCTCCACCATGGCAGAATGTCGACAACACGCGCGTTTAAATCCAGTTTGCCCTGTTCGGACAGCTGCATGGCCACCGTCGAAAGGAAGGTTTTTGTCACAGAGCCAATTTGGAATTGTGTATCGGGGGTTACGGCCTCGTCGGTGCCTACCTTGGTGACACCGAGTCCGGTGCTGTAGGAGTTGGGCCCATGGATGACACCGACGGCAAGCCCCGGGATATTCATTTCCTTGATCATTTCAGCAGTGTCGGCGATAACCGCATCGAATGTCGCTTGCCCTTGCTCCTTTGACATGACCGGTTGGTTTTGATCTGCACATGCCGGTTGCATTGCAAATAGCGACGAAATTGCCACGGTAATTAATAGTTTCCTTTTACTTTTAATAACTTGTTTCATCTTTTTTCTCTCTTAAGTATTACGCGTTGCTTTAAACATGGTTGTTCCTGGAGCACTCTGTCTTCGTCATGCAAAATCTCAGCGCCAGAGCCTACGCTCCCTGAATTTTTCTCGTTTACTGTTTCGCCCTTTTTACAACCAGGAAATAGTCGAACAGCGAGCGCGCGATTTCAGCAATTGCTCGGTCCCTGTCCGGCTCGGGTGTTGCACTGCTTTTAGTGAACACTGCAACGGCAAACCGACGCCCGTCGGGGAGCGTGATATAACCAACGTCATTTGCCACTCCCCCTATGGTTCCGGTCTTGTTTGCCACCGGCGTTCCCCTGGGCAGCAGCCCCTTGAGCCGACTAGCTCCAGTGCGTGTGCGCGACATGACACCGAGCAGGAAGTCGCGACTATTGGGGCTCACCGCTGTGCCACTGTCGATGGCAAGCAGGAGTTTCAGCATCGCATGGGGCGTTGCCTGGTCGCGCGGGTCCGCCTCGAAGTCCAGATTACGGTCACCCTGGATCTTCAAGAGCTCCGGCCGGGCTCTGAAGGCATCTGTGGCAAGTTTTTGCGTGGCCGGCCCCGGCAAACCATAGAACTCCCCGATGATCTCGCCAGTCGTCCGATCAACCCTGAAATCGGTTATCCCAAGCCTGCGCAGATATTTGGTCACGGCCGCGGGTCCACCGGCCAGCCCCATCGAGATGTCGGTCGCCGTGTTGTCGCTCTCTGTGATCATCACCTCGATCAGGTTCGCGATCGACAACTGGAGCCCAGGGTGAACGAATGTGCCATTAAGCGCAGCGTCCCCGATCATCATCATATCGAGTGTGACATCGACCATCTGGTCGAGCCGCAGCTCCCCCCTGTCCACGCGATCCAGCACGGCAGCGGCGATCGCGACCTTGTAGGTGCTGGCCATGGCGAAGGTTTCATCGCCATTAAACGCGATGATGTCCTTGCCGCCGATTTCCTGCGCCGCAAAACCGATGCGCCCGGCAAGCTTTGTCGCGACCTGTTCGATCGCCGCTCCGACGGACGGTGGTGCTTCCTTTGTTTTGGCGTATGCCGGACCAAAGGTAGCCACCGCAGAAACTGCAATAGCCATGATAAAGTGACGTAATTTCATATTCGATTTCTCCTTGATAATTACGAGTTGTGATAGTTACGAGTTGTCGGTGTGCCAACGCCCACCGCCGGTGGTAACAGGATTCGCGGACGCACCATTAACGCCATCCCTGCCCGACACCTCCTGTTGATCAATGGTGTTGGCGTAGAGCGTCCAGCCGCTGAGCATGCGTGCCTCACCATCGAGGATGAATATCCTATCATCGCTGGCTTTGACACTGAGCCGACCTGAGACGCGGACCGGCACATAGAGCGACTGCCCCTTAGGGTCATCGAGCAATTTTACCCGCACCAGTTGGTTAGGCGGAGGGGGTGGCAGGTGACTGCACATGCCCACCTGGGGGACCAGATAGCCGAAGTAGCTACCATCGGCCGCCTGCGGCGCGGGGATCAGATAGCCCGAGAGCACAACCTCTGCTCCATCCAGAACGGGGTTCGTAGCCATACGCGCGTTCTGGCGCTTTTTGGCAACGTTCCAGCGCTGGGCTAAGAGTGCATCGACATCCTGGCCGTTGATTTCCAGCATGTCCCTCGCCACGTTGCGCCGCTCGTTTAGCTGGGCGCGCTCATCTTCAGCAAGGCCATTTTGCGAGAGCTTCTCATCCAGCTCCACCAAGATCTTCAACTCGTTCAACAAATGAGGCCCCATGTCTTTGTAGGGATCGTCGAAGACGACGGCCAAAGGATCCACAAGGTCTGAAAACTCGATCGCCTCGGGTTTTGCAGATGCTTGTGTCGCTGCCAACATGGCCGTCACGAAGACGGAGGCCAAGAGCCGCATTTTCGCGCCTCGTTCTTTAAGCGTCACGATCACTTCCCGCCGTCCTTAGGGAAGGCGCCCGTGAAGTTATCTGGCATACCGGTCGAGAATTCGGCATTCCACCCCTCTAACGATATCGGCTGGAAGCGCGGTTTGGCTTCAGGTTCAAACCGGATCGGCTGACCAACAAAAACGGGAAGAACTTTATCGTCTCGAAGCGCAACCTGACCGTTAACGAGCACCGCTTTCATGCCGGTCGACGGGGCAGCGCCCTGTGAGTAAGTTGAATTGTCGGTAAAACGTTTGGGGTCGAACACCACGATATCAGCAACCATGCCTTTCTGGATGCGACCACGTTCTTGCATTGCTTTCAAACCCGTATCGCCCAGATGCTTGGCCGCGTTGTAGCTGAGGATTGAAATCAGCTGCATCATCGGGATGTTATGCTCACGACCAAGGCGGATTGTCGCGCCTCGGGTACCAGCCGCGCGGGGGTGCATGTTGCCGATCTTCTCCAGCGGGATATCCCACGGGCCGAAGTACGGTTCGGCGCCAAGCGCGTCGCTGGCCACGGTCACGCCTTTCAGCGTCAGCCACTTCGGCGTATCTTCGGCGGGCATCTTGAACACCACGATCGGCTTGGTCGGATTGGAAGCTGTGTCAGCCTTGAATGTCTCCAAGGTGTAGAACTTACCCGTGACCGGATCCTGCACGGTATCCTCATAGCGGTTGCCCATCTGCTCGACCCAACTGTCCGGCTGCAGGAATGAGGCATTCACCGTGGTGGAGCCCGCGGCGTAGGGATAAACTTCACCCCAAATGTTGAATCCCTGAGTCTGAAGCCGCGAGATCGTTTCATGCGCAAGCCGCCAGCCGGGGTTGTTGAAGTGAAGGACGATCGCTGGGGCTCCTAGCGCTATAGCATTGGCGATGAGTTCCTGCGCACCATTGTTCTCTGTTGTGTCATTGCCAAGCGTATAGCGTGTATGTGCGCCAGTCGGGCGGCCATAGCGTGCGCCAACCTTCTGCACCTCGAACATCTCACGAGAAGATACGCCCTCTCTCATATAGCCCACGGTGCTGCCGATCCCCGGCGCCCCCGCCTGCAGCCCCTTGTCCAGCTCTTCAAGAATCGCGTTGCCCTGTTCCAGATTTGGGCGCGTCACGCTCCAGCCCGATTTCTTCCGTGCTTCAAGAGCGGCAATGGGACCTCTCATGTAGATCTCGTCGCTCAGTCTCCCGTCGAGCACCAGCGAGCGGGCGAGCTCGTGGCTGACCGCGCAGCCATAGTTGCCCTGGGTCACGCCGGCGCGCGCTTCATACCAAGCGGCAATAAATGATCCCGCACAGCCCGCCTCGAAATCTATGGCGCTGGTCATGCCGTCGCGCAACCCGACCCGGTAGCCAATAGGCGTCTGCCAATGGAAATGAGTGTCGATGAAGCCCGGCGCCACGATATGACCGGAGGCATCGATTGTCTTGGCACCCTTCAGCGGCTTTTTGCTGATTTCGGCAATACGGCCATCTTTGATCCCGACATTGGCGAAGTCGTCATACAAGGTTTCAGGGTCCATGACCCGGCCGTTGTTGATCACGACGTCATATTTTTGTGCCAAGGCCGGCATAGCACCCATGACACTCATTAAGAGTGTACCGATTAGTAGATGTCTTTGCTTTTTCATTGCTACCTCCATTTTGAATTTGGTTTTCAGTGGCGGAATTCGTGGGGGCGAACCACGCACCATCGCTCAGGCCCCACTTGTCCTCGCATTACGACTGGTCAGGGTCAAATGTCCTGGGTTCGATTGAAATCTGGTCCAGCCGGCCCTTTTCCATCACCGGGAAACGAATTGGCTTGCCCGGAAAGACCTTTTGCACTACGGAATCTTTCACTACCACGACGCCGTTCACCAGTACGTAGGGAATGCCGGTTGAAGGCAGCGCGCCCTTGCCTGGCTCATAAGAACTGTTGTCTGTGACCGTATCCGGGTTGAAGACGACGATGTCGGCATCCATACCTTCTTGCATACGTCCTTTGGTTTTAAAGTGAGGTATGCCACCCAATTCGTCAAAATATTTAGCATGCAGGTAGCTCATCTTTGAAATGGCTTCCATCAAAGGCATGATCTTTTCTTCGCGCACCATACGCAATACTTTGGCCCGGGTACCTGCGCTGCGCGGGTGAACTGACTTGCCTTCATAGGGGGAGTCCCAAGGGTAGTAGTTGAGCTTTTCATCCTGGATAGCCATACCGTCAGAGACGATGACCACTCCTGGCTGAGCCAACCATTTAGCGATGGCTTCAGGTGGGTTGTTGTAGATCACAATCGCCCTGCCGGGATCATTCTTGCGAACGTCCTCATACATCGCTTTATCCCAACGGGTGCCATCGAGATTCGCAACGTCTGAATAGGTAATCCCCATTTGAGCCATGCCTGCTTCCGTAAGCATATCGGCAGAAGCAATGGTAGAACCGGCAGCATAGGGGTAAACCTCACCCCATACCTTGGCGCCTCTTTTTTCTCGTGCGTCGTTAATCATAGGAATGGTGTATTCCCAGTCCATGTTGCTGTTCAGGTGTGAAGCCATGAACGGCGCATCCAAAACCATGGCATTGGCTAGCATTTCCTGAACACCCAGCTGCCCCTCATTGGGTGGACGAACACCAGCAAAGCGTACATGACCATTGGTAACCCGGCCGTATTTTGCCGCCAACTCCTGGTATTTATACAATTCGTATTGGGTAACACCCGTGGTCATATAACCGACGGGAACGCCCACGCCCAAGGCGCCTTGGCGAAGGCCTTCGTCGACATAGCTCATAATCCGGGTCATCTGCTCTTTATTGGGCAAGGTGGACGACCAGCCCGGCTTGCGCCCCTCTTTCTGAGCCTTTGCGGCTGCGGCACCTACCACACCACGGAACAGCTCGCCCATGTCATTACCCATAGCCGCAATTTCAGGACCGTCCAAAACCGATACACGAGCAAGCGTTGCGAGCACGACCATGCCGTAGTTGCTCTGGGTTTTGCCCTCGGCTTCTGCATACCATTTAGCGATATCGCCGGCACCTGACTCGAAATCCATCTGGGTAGTCAAGCCATCCCGCAAATTAACCTTGCGACTAAACTGATCTGTGGCGTGCTGGTGCCCCTCGATAAAGCCCGGCGCAACAACGTGTCCCTTGGCGTTGATGGTTTCTTTGCCCTTGATTGCGTCCTTGGTAATGGCAACAATCTTGCCGTCTTTTATCCCAACGTTGCGCACACCATCAAAGTTGGTCTCTGGGTCCATAACCCGACCGTTGTTGATCACGACATCGTAATCAGCAGCCATTGCCGGCATAGCGCCCATGACACTCATTAAGAGAATACCGATCAGAAGATGTCTTTGCTTTTTCATTTAACTCTCCACTGTTACTTTGGTATCTCTCACTTGCCGCCGTCCTTGGGAAAAGCGCCCGTGAAGTCCCTGGGCATCCCGGTCGAGAATTCGGCATTCCATGCCTCTACCGAAATCGGCACGAAGCGTGGCTTGGCTTCGGGTTCAAAGCGGATCGGTTGACCGGCGAAAACAGGAAGCAGCACGTCGTCACGCACGGTCATCTGACCGTTGACGAGCACCGCTTTCATGCCCGTTGAAGGGATAGCGCCCTTCTCGTAGGTTGAATTGTCGGTGAAGCGTTCGGGGTCAAACACCACGATATCAGCGACCATACCTTTCTGGATGCGGCCGCGTTCTTGCATCGCCTTCAAGCCGGTATCGCCCAGATGCTTGGCAGCGTTGTAGCTAAGGATCGACATCAGCTGCATCATCGGGATGTTGTGTTCCCGACCAAGCCGAATCGTAGCCCCACGGGAGCCTGCCGTGCGGGGGTGGGTACCGCCGAGTTTGTCCATCGGGTAATCCCACGGGGCGTCGTACGGCATAGCACCAACGCCATCGCTGGCCATGGTCACGCCCTTGAGCATGAGCCATTTTGCTTGGTCTTCGGCGGGCATCTTGAACACGACGACCGGCCTGGTCGGTTCAGAGGCGACAGTGGCTTTGTAGGTTTCCAGGGTATAGTACTTGTTCGTGACCGGATCCAGAATGGAATCTTCATAGCGATTGCCCAGGTCATCGACCCAGCTCTTGGGCTCCAGAAACTCCGCATTGATCGTCGTGGAACCCGCGGCGTAGGGATAGATTTCACCCCAGATGTTGAAACCCCTTTCCTGTAACCTTGTAATCAATTCGTGCGTCACTCGCCAGCCCGGGTTGTTGAAGTGCAGGACGATCGCAGGCGCGCCGAGCGCTATTGCGTTTGCGATAAGTTCCTGCGCGCCGTTAACCTCGGTCGTGTCGTTGCCCAGCGTATAGCGTGTATGCGAGCCAGTCGGGCGGCCATAGCGTGCGCCAACCTTCTGCACCTCGAACATCTCGCGGGAAGAGATGCCCGCTCGCATATAGCCCGTGGTGCTGCCAATGCCCGGCGCGCCCGCCTGCAGGCCCTTGTCCAGCTCCTCGAGAATCGCGTTACCCTGTTCCAGGGTCGGGCGCGTCACGCTCCAGCCCGTTTTCGCCCGGGTTGTATAAGCGGCTACGGGGCCATTTATCAAATATTCGGCGCCATCCGACCCGTCGAGCACCATCGCACGTGCGAACTCGTGGCTCACCGCGCAGCCATAGTTGGCTTGTGTCTTGCCTTCGCGTGCCTTATACCAGGCGGCGACATAGGATCCCGCACACCCCATTTCGAAATCCATGCTGCTGGTCAATCCGTCGCGCAACCCGAGGGAATAGCCGATAGGCATTTGAAAGTGGAAATGGGTGTCGATAAAGCCTGGCGCCACAATATGGCCTGCGGCATCGATCGTCTTGGCACCCTTCAGCGGCCTTTTGCTGATTTCGGCAATACGGCCATCTTTGATACCGACATTGGCAATGTCGTCAAACAAGGTTTCAGGGTCCATGACCCGGCCGTTTTTGATCACGACATCGTAATCAGCAGCCATTGCCGGCATTACCAACGCCAGGGTTGGTATTAGTACGCTCAAGACCATCGTTAGTAGTTTCAACTCCATTCTCCTTTCTAAGGGCAAAAATGATTTGCGCATTCAATACTGATTCATGGTTCGGGAAGTCTCATTGGCGGCAAGGATTTAGCGCAAGGTCCCGAACAAACATTTCTAAACAGCTGTGTCTTTTCGCTTTCCTTCTTTTCAGTAGTTGGCCCCTGCTATTTCTTGCTCCACGGCAGGGCGACTACCGGGGTTACGGTGAAACGTACCTGCCAATCCGGTCCGAAAGCATCCGCCTGCTCGACGTATTGCCAGAATTGGACGCCGAACTTCCAAGGCCGGCCACCCATGATTGTAGTCTTGGATACACCAACACCAAGCGGAACCGTCCAGGCCTGTCCACTAGCCGTCTTGTGGTTGTAGGAAAAGGTTGGTGACGAACTGATTTGCCAGCCATTGCCGAGGTTGAACGTGTAGAAATATTGGCCGCCGGTGATGCTCGTTGAAAAACTGTCCTCGCCAGCGACGTCCCACTGATGCGAGACAAGCAATCCGACCACACCCCAGTCGGAAACCTTTCCAAAACCGACCTCAGGGCCCAGCAACCACTGATCCAGCCCCAGTGCATCGTCTGTTGCCGTGGGCAAGGTACCCACAGCACCACCGACCACGACATAGCCACCTGGAAGACTTTTGCCCACTGCGGCATCAAACGAAATATCGCCAAGTTCGACGCCTTTATTCTCGAATCCGCCGATGACGGGCACGTCTTGACTAATCACTATCGGCACTGCCGGCCGCAGGAAAAAGTTGACATCCTTGCTGATTGGATAAGGCAGGGCCGGTTGAAAAGTGAGGCGAGTTGAGCTCTGATCAGATGCACCCGGCAGGTCGCCTTTGTACGTTACGTAGTCGAGATTGAAGCCCAATGACCCAAGCACACTGTTCGGATTTGCCAACTCCCTGGCAATCTCTTCGGCTGTCGCAGCCAGCTCTTCTTCTGCCTGCTCTTCTTGAGCGAGAGCGGATACACTTAAAGCAGAGAAGACCACGATGGTGATCAGGTGGATAAAATTGGCTTTCACTTGCATATGTTGCTCCTGCGCCTTTGAAATGTTGATTTCGGTTTCAATTATTTTCCGCCGTCCTTAGAGAAGGCACCCGTGAAGTCACTTGGCATCCCAGTCGAGAATTCGGCATTCCATGCCTCTACCGAGATCGGCACGAAACGTGGCTTGGCTTCGGGTTCAAACCGGATCGGTTGACCGGCAAACACCGGAAGCACTTTGTCGTCACGTAGTGCCACCTGGCCGTTGACAATCACAGCCTTCATGCCTGTCGACGGGACGGCACCTTTCTCGTAGGTCGAATTGTCGGTGAAGCGTTCGGGGTCAAAGACCACGATATCGGCGACCATGCCGGTCTGGATACGGCCGCGCTCCTGCATCGCTTTCAGGCCCGTATCGCCCAGATGCTTGGCCGCGTTGTAGCTGAGGATCGACATTAGATGCATCATCGGGATGTTGTGTTCCCGACCGAGCCGGATCGTCGCGCCTCGAGTGCCAGCCGCGCGTGGGTGGGCATTGCCGAGCTGGTCCAGCGGAATATCCCACGGGCCGAAGTGCGGTTCGACCGGAGGCGCGTCGCTGGCCACGGTGACGCCCTTGAGCGTCAGCCACTTTGGCGGATCGTCGGCGGGCATCTTGAATACGACGATCGGTTTGGTTGGATTGGAAGCGGTGTCGGCCTTGAATGTCTCCAGGGTGTAGAAGTCGCCCGTGACCGGGTCCTGCACGGTATCTTCGTAGCGGTTGCCCAACTGCTCAACCCAGCTCTCCGGCTGCAGGAACGAGGCAGTCAAAGTGGTGGACCCGGCAGCGTAGGGATAGATTTCACCCCAGATGTTGTGGCCCCTTTCCTGCAGCCTTGAAATCAATTCGTGTGTCACGCGCCAGCCAGGGTTGTTGAAGTGCAGGACGATAGCAGGCGCGCCGAGCGCTATTGCGTTTGCGATGATTTCCTGCGCGCCGTTCACCTCGGTCGTGTCGGTGCCCAGCGTATAGCGTGTATGCGCACCAGTCAGGCGGCCATAGCGTGCCCCGACCTTCTGCACCTCGAACATCTCGCGAGAAGAGACGCCCTCTCTCATGTAGCCCACGGTGCTGCCGATGCCCGGCGCGCCTGCCTGCAGACCCTTGTCAATCTCTTCAAGAATCGCATTACCCTGTTCCAGAGTCGGGCGCGTCACGCTCCAACCCGATTTCTTCCGGGTTTCCAGCCCGGCAATGGGACCGTCTATCAGGAAATCGCCCGTTGACCCGTCGAGTACCATCGCTCGGGCCAATTCGTGGCTGACCGTGCAGCCATAGTTGGCCTGGGTCACACCGGCACGCGCCTCGTACCAGGCGGCGAGATAAGATCCCGCACAACCCATCTCGACATCCATGCTGGTGGTCAAACCGTCGCGCAAGCCGACCCGGTAGCCAATGGGCGTCTGCCAAAGGAAATGGGTGTCGATGAAGCCCGGCGCCACGATATGGCCTGAGGCATCGATCGTCTTGGCACCCTTCAGCGGCTTTTTGCTGATTTCGGCAATACGGCCATCCTTGATACCGACATTGGCAATGTCGTCAAACAGGGTCTCCGGGTCCAGGACCCGGCCGTTGTTGATCGCGACGTCGTAGGTTTCGGCGAAAACTGAGAATGATACGGCGCTGGCCAACACACCCAGGAAGGTTGGGAATGTCAGTTTTGTGCGGGTTTTGATTTTTATACCGCCATGCAATTTCACCGATCTCTCCAATGCTAATGTGTGTATGTTCTTACCATTGTTGATATAGCGACATGGATTCATGATGATGTAGATCAAAAACACCCGCATTATTCAACGTGAGCGTTGCCACCTTGATGCAACGCTCCGACTCTGCGCAACTCAGCAAAGCCTGAGCGGATGTTGCTGCTGAGTCACGACGGTATACCGTCTTCCCCTCCTTGATTGTTTCCATGACTTTGATTTTGTCTATCGTCATGGGATCTCCCTCCAGCGGGCTGCGATCAAGCACCACGAAATCTGCCAACTTGCCAACCTCGATAGACCCCTTTCTCTTTTCTTCGAAAGATTGCCAGGCTGACCACAATGTCTGTGTTTTTAATGCCACTAAGGGTGACACTCGATGCTGTAATCCCAGCACCTGCCCACTACGTGTGACGCGATTAACGGTAGCATGCATCACACGCATCGGATCTGGCATGGCAACGGGTGCATCGTGATGGGAGGTGAAGATCATGTCGCGCTGCATCGCCCAACCGAGTGGCGAAATATTTGCTGCGCGCTCCGGGCCAAGCACCGAATCACGGTGCCAGTCACCCCAGTAAAAGGTATGCATTGGGAAAAACGAGGGGATAATGCCAAGATCATGAAACGCCTGTACCTGATCTTCGCGTGCGGTCTGGGCGTGGATGGCCACCGGACGTCGATCAGCCTTGCCCTGCGTTGATTCGGCCAGGCGGACTGCCGCTATGTACTGATCAATGGCGGCATCGCCATTCACGTGAGCCAATACTTGCCAGCCATTCTTGAACGCCTTATCTACAAAACCATTTACCTGCTCATCAGTGAAGGCAGCATAGCCATGGTAACCAGGCTTTTGGCCATCTGGTGCCTTGAAATAGGGCTGAGTAAGCCAGGCCGTCTTGCCCTGTGGTGAGCCGTCCAATGTAAGCTTAATTCCGCCGATGCGAAAATGCTGTTTATAACTCCGCGACAACCAGGAAGAATCCATTGCTGCAGCCGCCAACGAAACATCCGGGTAGGCCACAACATCAATATCCAATTTACCGCTGGTCGCCAGGGCTTCCATAGTGGCTAAAGAGTCGAGCGTTGCTTTGCCTTCCTGCGCTGTGGTGTAGCCAAAGCTTTTGTACAAACTAACGCCCGCAGCGAAAAGCGATTGATTGGCATCCGGGCCCAGCTTGCCCAACAAACCAAATAAAGGACCAAAGAAGGCATTCTCTTCCAGCACTCCCGTCGGTTCCTGGCTTCCCTTCCTGCGCCGGATATTGCCCCCGGGAGGGTTCTTGCTATTGGCATCAATGCCAACCAGCTGCAATGCTTTGCTGTTCATGACCCCCAGGTGGCCAGACTGGTGAATGATGACCACCGGCAAATCCATTGAGATCTTATCAAGGTCATCGCGTGTGGGGTGCTGCTGCTCTTTAAGCTGAGCATCGTCATAGCCAAAGCCAATGATCCAACCATACTTGCCGGTGATTTTCTCGTTCTGCTCAGACCACGCCCTGAGCGTGGTCAGCAATGCAGCGAAGTCATTCACCTGGCCATCGGGCGCCGGTAGCAGGTTAGCCGAGACTGCCTGAATGCCGGTACTAAAAACGTGACCATGCGGATCGATGAAACCGGGAAGCATCACCTTGCCCCCTAGGTCGACCAGTTTTGTCTGGGCACCCTTAAGTAGCATGACTTCATCACGATAGCCCACAGCGATGATTTTACCGGCACGGACAGCGACCGCTTCTGCTGTCGGCTGAAGCTCATTCACCGTAACAATTTTACCGCCAGTATAAATTACATCAGCAACGGGTGATGCCGCTTGGCAGATTGCAGAAAATAAAAGTGCAAGCACGCTGATTGAAACGCGTCTACAAGTTAGGCTGAACAATTGCATACTCACTCCCCTGCACCAATTTCCTGTGCAGCTATACCAATGCGGCCAACAAGACCCTGTAAAATCCTCTCAAGTTTCTGAGCAACATCCTGATGATTATTCGCGCCAGCAAATGCCGATTGGCTTGCAAGAAATGACGTGGCTAGTGCGACAAAAAATAGTGCGATATTTCTTGTCATAGTGTGCCTCCTTTGAATTGTTACGCTTAGCTAACTAACCCGATGTATAACGACCATTTTTGAGACGTTCCTGCATACCTCTTGGCCAAATGCGCGGAACGCATTTCCGCACTATCATTACATCAAATCACTAAAGAGTGTGATTGTAGTTTCACCCGTCTTTCATGAGCAGCTAGTACTTTGCCGTCCGGAAGCTTTCAGAATGAGGTTTCTGAAATTATATGCCACATCCGTGAGCAAGGAGCTGATTTTCAGAGCATTTTTCCGGATCCCGACAAAATTTCACGTTAGAAATATTTTAATCTGCAATAGGACCGTACCGATTGAGATCAAGCAAGCCCCCCCTCACAGGGTCTGATGCTAGCAAATACTGCTGAAACCAATCGAACGTCTCCCAAAAACGGGCGTCAGTGCGTCGAACGCCATACTTAAGCAGTCGCCGTTCATCCTCAGCGGAACCGCTGTAATGCGAAAGCAGCTGGAGAAAATCTGGCACATCGTTTTCGGTGATATCGATAAAGAAATTGGGATACGACCCTATTAAACCCGGCACAAAATTCAAACTGTCTTTGGCCGGATTGAGTCGCTTATCTTCACTAAGCAAAAACCCAACATTATCGTGCCATCGGTTTGCGATCAGTGTTAACACAACATCTCTGCCAGAGTTCATCCGCACGCGCATGTGAGCCAAGTTGGCGCCGTAATCATTGACCAATGCCACAAAGGGTGTGCCGGGGCGCGACAACGCTCGCAGCGCTCTAAGATAATCGTTATCAGTTTGATAGGTTGTAGGCACGACTGGGAATTCGTCATCCGCGCGAGCGTAATTCACCGAATCAAAACGAATACCAGTTTCTGCTAACAGATGCTGATCGACGATGTGTTCAACAAATTCGCGCTTGGGGTCTTCACTGGCAAACTTAATTTTTGCTGGCATTGGTGAGGGGTAATATCCCTTATCCTCCAGATCGAGACCAATATTCCAGGATTGCATTAAATCCAAACGATGATCGGCAGGAAGAAAATCCAGAAAATAGCTCTCCCCCTCAACTCGCAGTGCGTCCATATAAAGCCGGTCAGATAATTGATGCCCTGCATTTCCATATATATCGAAACCAGCTACTAAAGAATAATAAATTCTTTCAAACAGCGGATAGTCAATCACCCAGAGTGTTTTAGGTAAGTCGCCCAATGCTCCTTTATGCACCGAAGCACTGTCAAAATGACGATAGATGGTCAGCAATGGGGCATCAGCAGCGCGACTGCCTTTCCATATCGCGTCGTATCCTAAACCCTTATAATTGTTCGCCGCGTAGTAATCCTGACGCGTGCGGTAATAAGCTTGCTCGGCATCAAGGTGCTTGTTTCTAATCGCGGAAAACAGACCGTAATCGCTGCCCGTTTCGGTAGGCATGCGTAATTTTTCACTGAGCAACTTCAGGAACCCTGGGTTCTGTACACTCTGATCAGCATCGGGATCGAGGAACATAACCCAGAAATGATCATCAATCACATTGAGCGCAATTTGGCCCTTGCACACGGGGCCGTGAATAAACGTCATGATCGTATAGTGGGAATTATCAAGGAGAAACTGATAGCGACTCCGCGGCGGAATCTGTTCGAAGGTAATAAAGGGATTTGCACTCGCTACAGGTTCATAGCCAACCCGATGCGGAGTTTGCAACCACTCAGGCTCAATAAACAGCTCCTGAACCCGTTGAAACATAGACTGATCAAATTCAACCACCATATGGTTTTTTTGAACAATCGTAGAGTGCACTTTTCGGAATCGATAGAAAAATGCATCGATACCGGGATCATCGTATGGCCGCACACTGGGAATCAAATCGATAGGCGCACCTGGCGCAGTACGAGAGCGAACCAGTTCATAAAAGGTAGTACTTGATGGTTCGAAATTGATATGTGCTAAGAATAGATGCTCATACAAGTAACGTGCTGTTACTGCGTGCTTGGCATTGTCTTGATTTAAAAAACGTTCCCACTGATTGATCGCACCGATATCTGCGGGATTGGGCGCTTCTAATGCTTTCTGCTGTTCTGCACTGGGGCCATTGGCACCTTGAGCTAACCAACCGGCAATCAGGTCGTACTCCTGCTGCTTCAACGCAGGGAGTCCGTATGGCATGCCATTGAGTGGCTTATCTCCCAAATAATCAGCCAGTCCTTCGCGATCAATCGCACAGGTCAGTTTATCGGTTTCCGGGGAATAAAGACCAACTGCGTGCGGGTTTTTCATTTTCTGTGAAAGCATATGCAACATCAGGGAATCATTGAAACCGCCGCTAACTGTACTTTCAATAACGCTAAAGAACTCTTTCCTACGCCATTCATCGGTCGACTGGGCATCAATAAATAGCCGGGTTGGTTCCATAGGTTTCAACCGACCCGCATTATAAATTGCATTTTGGGTTACACCTCGATCCAACCCCTCAAACGAATCTAACTTGAGCTGGCATGCGGCGTTATAGCAGGAATGACAAACTGTACAGCGTTTTTCCAACAGTGGCTGAATCTCAGTTTGATAATCGATGGGGCGCACCGGTGTAGTTACGGCGATCGGCAGTAGCTTTTGTGACGCACAGCCAATTATGATCAGCGACAGTGGCATTGCCATCAAATATTTAGTTATTTTCATGCGTAATCTTCTTCGCCAAAAATAAGAAACCGAGACTTGTAATCAAAGCACCAATTCAGCCAGCCATATGTGGGCCATCGCATATCAATATAGTTGTTACGCCTCAGCAAGAGCACTTTCAGCTCGGTTCAATTAGTTTGTTCTTGACGGATATACAAGGTCACTTGACCAGGCCTTAACTTTAGAGCCTGTCTGTCAAAATAAAACCCACACCAATCCTATTCACATACTGATCGTAGTCGATCATGCTTTCGCCATAACCTGAAAAATACTGAACATAACCCTTCAAATAGGGGTATTCCCACAAGGGAGAACTCCAAGACAACTGCACAGCGCCCCGCTTAAACTCAGATTCAATATTGTTTCTTAGCATGGCACTAAATACATGGCTGTTATGTTTGTAGGCAGCATAGAATTCTGCATGGCCTAAGTAGTCAGTGATATCAGGGTTGTCGTCATCACTACTGCTTTCTGGCAAGCGGTACCAGGGTTTAAATGCCAAGGCGAAATTCCCGCGATCAAAAATAAAACTGGCGTAAACACGATTCCAGCTTCTCGATAGTGTGCCGCCCTGGCCGTTTGACTGATGGACAATGCCAAGCATATTGGCGGAATTATTCAGCCCCAATAGTTGGCGATCGGAACGGAACTGCGCCCACACTTCAGGCTCGTGATTGGTCTCTCGAAACGGTGATGAAATCGACGAGTTGTAATACTGCCAGAAGGATCGATTGGTATAGGCGGCATACAAATCAAATGTATCGAATACACTGAGCAGTAATGGTGTTTTTACACTGATCTGAAATTGCGCCTCGGTATCATCAAGTTCAATCGAATCGTTACTGTATTGAGCGCGAAATAAATCGGGGTTGTAATGATGGGAGTTATAAGCGCCCAATAAAATATAATTAGGCTTATGAGACATCAGCGTGTAAGGCTCAAGCACGTGCTCGCTATCTTGCCTGAACCGCTCAGATGTTACCGCAACTTCCTTGCTGCCTCCGTTAAAGCTTCCTCCATGAATCATTTTTTGGCATAGCAATCTCAACTCGCCGACGGTCATAGCGTCATTTTTCGGACCTATCATTGAACTTATACAGTCAGACAGGTCGTCAGCCATAACGGGAGGTATAAAAGCAGACATGCATACCCAGCAAAACATTACGGCCATATGGCGGATATATTTTTGCTTTTTTGTTGAACAGGAAGCTTTTTCCATGTCGTTTGGACCTCCAGCATCCTATTTCGTGGAAGATTTTGCTTTTGAAGCGGCGCAACCCTGTTGACTGCAACCACTCAACAGCGTCGTGCAATACCCTATATCGGAAACTCGCATCGCACTTGTATTATCGAGTTCAATGCGAGTACTCAAGTGCAGTCTCAGAAGTTATAAAGCGCACCTATTGAGAAAGCATTCACCGACATATCATAAAAGTCGATGTTGCTGTCTTCTCCGCCTGTGCTCGCTACCGCTCTGGCACGCCAGTTTTTCATACCAAAGGGCTCCACATACGTCATCGTAATCGACCCCCCCAGACGATCAACCTCTTCCTTCTTTGCAAAGATAGGATTATAGGTATCACTTTCCATTTTTCCTGCTAATAAATTAACCAGGAACTCAACTTTGCTTAACCCGAGATACGCATAGCTTAATTTTGCGGAATAACCATCCATTGCCATTGCATCACCGTCAAGATCATGATCAATCCAAACAATACCAGGCTGGATAACATGATGAGGTGACGGTATCCATGTGTACGACACTTCTAATTTATTAATATCGCCCTCACGGTAAAGAAGTTGACGCTGTGACTCAGTTAATCCATTTGTTTGGCCGCTGCGCTCATCTTCCAGTTCAATGCTTCGTGTAGTGAGGGTCAAATCAAGATCGGATTCGAAAATATGCTCCCATCCGAGCCGCACGCCGAACCCAGTTCGATCTGTGCTGCTTCGATCTACATTAGTTAAATAGGGATCTTTCCACACTTTCAAAGGGATTGATGCCAGAAGACTCGCACGAACAATACCGAGGGAGCCTATGCCTTGTCTTACCCCAAATCCCAGCGCGCCATCTTGAGTCAAGAAATCCTCAAGCTCGACCCCCGCAAACAGTTGAGTTCGCGGCCCAGCAAACGTATAAGTGACATTAAACGCAGGTGCCACGCCGACGTATTCTTTATCGTCAGCTCCGCCCTGTAGTGAATCAATTCGCTTGTCGGAAACTTCAGTGCCACCGACTTCCGCAACCATATTCGTTTGCAAGGAACTGTACCCTGCGCCTACAAAGACAAACCCTTTCGTCCCACTTTCTTTGCCGATGCGATCCACTGCAACTGCGTGGGATGAAAGGCACAATATACTAATACCCGCTAAAACTATTCGTTTCATTTTAAATTGCCCGTATGGATTTTGGTTATGACTTAACAATTAACGATTTTTGATTTTATAGCGCCTCAAATATAAATAGAACTTTTTAAGGGTTTTATTAATCTAAGCGCAAAAAGAGATAAAGCCTGCCACACATATTTATTACGGAAAGACGATAAGCAAACCCCTAAACAGCGCACACTTGAACACTATCGCGCATGCCAATGCGCTAATTCATCACAACCCTTTCGCCCAAGAGTCGATAAAGTTATTCACCACCGGGGTGACGTTGAAGCCAATCATCCAGTCGGGGCCAAATGCGTCACCTTGGGGTCCTGGGGATTTTCCGTCTTAAAAAGACATAATACTACACAGCCCCCGTGGTTCCTGGTCTCCAGAGGGGTATTAACTTAGACATTTCCTCCAGTTTCGGTAATCGGCCGCATTATTTCC
>NZ_JALKBH010000012.1 GCF_023016115.1 Alcanivorax sp. S6407 | reverse complement strand
TAGTGGCTGCCATGAGAAAGCTGGTGCAGATTGCCTACGGGGTAATCAAACACCAGAAGGAATATACCCCGCAAGTCGCCTAGAGAAGGCTTGCAGGGTATGGAGAGAGACGGTATCTACGGCATGCTTTAAAAGATCTGATAGGTTTCCAGGTACTCTGCCGGAATGGTGAGCGGATAAAGCTGCCCGGCCAGCGCCAGCACGATAAGCAAGCCGGCCACCGCCCCCGCCAACAACATGCCATAGCCCAGCAGATTCCTGTTCGGCAACGCCAGCTTCTCTCTCAACAACCAGTGCAGTGCACAGGCCACATGGCCAAACACCGCAACCACTGCCAGAAAATAGTAAGGCACAAAGAAATACTGGAACGGATTTACGTGCATCCCCGCTGCCGCGTAATAGACGTTGGTATCCAGACCCAGTACCAGACGCCCAAACAGCACAGCGCCAACATGATTCAGGAAGAAGAAGGCCAGATAGGCACCCGACAGGGCCTGCAACCGATCAAAGAAACCGGATCGCTGCCCCCAACGCCGACGCAGGAACACCAACCCGGAGCCCACCTGGAACAGAACACAACCGAGCAGCAGGGCTTCTACCAACGTCTGACGGTAAATGCTCCTGAACGACTCCATGAAGCCGATATGCGCATCCACACCCTGGATAGCAAAAAGATGATTAAGCAGATGAACCAGAATAAAGCTCGCCAGTACGCAGGCGGAAAGGCGATGAAGTTTGTGCAGCATCAGAAACGTCCTTTTTCAGATGCTGCATTGATACACACTGTGCCCGACTGTGCAGCCGACAGCAGAGGGAAAAATGTATAACTGCTGCTAATCGAGACTTTTAATCCGGCATTCCCCCAGAGCGCGCTCAACCAGATCGTCACACATCGCCACCACATCCGGGTTATGGAATTCTGAAGAAATCAGCTCACCGGGGATTAGCCCTTCGTCCCAGCGGGTCGCCAACACCAGGAACTCACTGCCCTCATCGGTATCTTCGATAATCTCCAGCACCGCCCGCGTCTGATGAATATAAAGATCACGCAACTCTTTCTCGCAACGGACACGCTCAACAGCAGCCTCCGTCGTACACTGGTATCCGTTCTTCTCAAGGAAGCTCTGGATACTAATCAGCAACTCTGAAGCATCCCCCTTTCCTGACTCGATCACCCTGATGGCATCTCCAGCCACATTGGTGCAGCCCGACAGGACCACCAACATGGCAGCGAAAAATACAGCCAAAATTCTCACTGATCGTCCTCCATCTCTACCCACACCCAATCCCCATCATCCCGGTGTTCAATCCTGTCGTAATCATATCGATATCCCTGCGCGGTCAGGAAGAACCCGCAGTAAGCGTCAAGAAACCCTTGCGGAAATATCACTCCGGCATCTTCCATATGCGTGATCGGCAAGGGGGCACGCTCTACTGGTAACGAAAGCGTACTGGCGATGGCTTCCGTCAACAAAGGCATGAGCGTACCTGCCAGATCATTGGGATCCGACTCCAGATCAGCAAGGATCGAAGCCAACGCACGCGCTTCACGCCTGAGCCTGTTTTTATCGATTTCAGTCAGGCTTCCTCGGGCATTGAGGCGAACAAACTGCATCACCCCCAAGCCGCATCACCCATTCTTGTCCAGGATGTCCGTGGCGATGCCATCAATACTGCTCTGGTTCTTTTCTTCCCAGTAAGCCCGGATGCCTTCGTCACCTTTCTTCCTGGCCCAGTTACTCAACAGATCCCGGTCACCCACATAATCAAACAACGGCACAGCCATACCACAGGACGTCTGCACAAGATCAATAGCCAGCCGAAAAATCTGTCGGGCGCCTGGCATGTCAGGAAACAATGAAGCCAACTCCTCCCACTCAGCATCATTGCGATGCACCGCCGTGGCAGAACCATACAAGCGAAGAATCATCGGGCTGCCCTCAAATGCGGCAAACATGATCGTCATGCGAGGATGTGTTTTCACATGCGCAGCGGTTTCATTACCACTGCCGGTCACGTTCAACCAGGCCACCGTGTTAGCATCGATGACACGGAATGAATCCATCCCCTTGGGTGAGATATTGACGCGACTATCCGCGGTGGCTGTGCCGACGAAGAAAAGCTTCTGATCGGCAATGAAGTCGATGTGCTTTTGGGAGAGAGACGGGTATTGCTGGCCCATGGGGATCCTGATAATTCTCTAGCTGAGGTGGTGGAGGCAATCAGCACAGAAACATAGTTAATTACGGCTGCTTACTATCTTTAATGTTACTCTCAACAATGCCCCGCACGTATTCCTCTTTATTGAAGGGCCTGCTAATCCAGGATTGATAGGTAGCATGGTTGAGCATTTCATTCCGGGGCAGCGCCTTTGTAACTTTGCCTGTCATGCTTGGTGACACCACATTAACCGTTGGTGTAAATCCATCCATAAGCAGTGTTGAAATCTGAGTAACCCCACAGGTGATGCAAGTCACCCACAATACATAACCATCGTTTGTGGCAAAGTAGTAATAACCAACAGGACTTTTTACCGGAATTCGCTGAATATCATACCGTTCTTCTATTTCCCTACCGAGACCTGACTCAAGCTCCCGAACAAAGCTGGCCATTGAAGCAGACTCAAAATGTTCCATAAACGTTGATAACTGCTTTGCTTGCTGCCTGGTCGCTATTTTTACTAAAACAGGATTTCCATCACTGCCAACCAGATCTTGAAGAGGATAACTGTCATTTTTTTCACGGTATTCTTCAATAAGTCCTGACCAATACGCCAAATGCTCCAAGCGGATCAAGTCAGCATCATTCTGATAGTCACTACGCAGACCTGTCGCACAGCCACCAAATGCGAACACGAGGAGAAGAATCGTTACTTTCTTGGTTGAACCCATAACGAAATATTCGATTTCACCTTGCAAGTAGACTTATAAAATTGTGGCAATGGAGCCGGGTCTTGCATCGTGCATCCAGGGCGCAAGATGCGAGATCTGACCCCAATTTCTCGAATCAACAAAGCTATGGATTAATTAATTTTCTTAATTCTCCGGGATTTGGCATGCCATCTTCAAAAGAATATAGAGACCCAAATCCAAACAAACCCATGACCTTATCAATCTTTTTAATATCATCCATTGACAAATCCTTTCTCCATCCATCCAAACGGACACCTTTCTCAAAAAAACTTTGATCTTTTGATGTTGTCGATGACGGAGAGAAAACCTGTTTAGAAAAACCTCTATCCTGAAAGTCATCACTTATAAAACTATATATTTCCCTTATTTCATTTTCAGGACTTAAAACGAGGCTTTCATAAAAGACGACCTTTATTTCACCAAACGAAAACTGCTGAAATGGAACGAAGTAATTGAATGCCCAAAGAAAAGCCAACCTCTCAATGTCCGTGTCCGCCTTTAAATACTCTTTGATCAACCCTTCTTCAATATCGCTGACAAAATCAACATTATCGATAAGTCGACGCCTCGATACACTGCCATCACCAAAGCCTGATCTTAACCACGAATCAATTACCGCACACGGATGACGAACCAGAAGCACTATCTTCATTTCCGGGAAATTATTATTTAACCATTTCAAAAAGAAATTAGCGCGAATGTCTTTTATCAGCCTTCTTGAAGGAAAAATTGCTTTGTTTTCCTTGTTTATCCAATCCGAACTTACATTTCCACTGATAATATTTCTGGCCGAGGCAAAAAGATCAGCATCCTTGTGATCAGGTCGAAGATAGGTCGGATTAACAAACATCTCCGCCTCACTCACCAGATCGGATCTGAATGGCTCAAACATTACTCTATACGTGTTTTTATAGTTGATAAGATTAGAAAGAAAAGTGCTACCGCTTCTTCCCATGCCAGCCAGGAAGACAGTGTCCTTTTCTGAAACACCCGAATCAAAAACAACCTTTCTTGAAAGATATTTTCTCACCCCAACCCCGCATACCATTACATAAAAGGGACTATTAATTATTAGGGTCTTCTCTCAGCCCTTCTCCGCTCAGCGTACAGGGCTAGCGGCATCAAAATCTCAAACCTGGGATCAGGTCTTGCATCGTGAATCCTGGGCGCACGATGCAAAGCCTAATCCTTGGATGCATAACGCCGCCAACAACGGCAGACTTGTGATTGTGGCTTTTGTGCAATAATGGCGAAGCCATGGACAAAAGGCGCAAGCGCAAGGCTGTCCAGAGAGCGCAGCGAACGATGTTACTTGGCCTTGTTATGCGCGACTAGGAAATTAATCAAAATCTTCTTCCCATGATTTGAGGCAAACCTTTTTATCGGTTTTATTCACCTCAAAAGACACGCTAAACCCCTCCCAAATCTGGGATTTGAGCCAACGTATTGCCATTGCACAGTCTTGTGCCTCCCAGTCAGAAATGAGAAATTGATAGCGCTCGGATTCGTTGCCCAATTCACGCAACAAATCTTCTGCTAATTTTTCAGCTTCTTCCTTTACGTTCACAATCTTTCAAACCGCATAACGCCCGCATTTGCGGCTGTTTTGGAGCGCAGCGGAAAACCAGTCCGACAACATGCGCTTGTTAGTTTCATGCAACACTTGAAGTCGCAAAAATAATTTGTTCCGAAATAAACCTAATTAGAGGCACATCCTTTACTAAGGTCTTATCGTCACGAAATGGTGTATATTTGGATTTTTCTGATTCCTTACTGTGAACTATGGAGTTTCTATTTTTGTATATTCTACCGGCAAGATGTTTAAATATTAGATCTTCATCATCTCCCTCTAAATCAACAACAGGCGCTGATGAAAAAGCAACTGGTGACGTTTTATAGTAAGAAACTAGAGAGTCATCATAATCATTTAGTTTTTGGTTTAAATCTGACAGGTCAACATGCTTTACCAGTGTTAATCTGAGGCCTTCTTGCTCGCTAAAAGTCATGCTGTCGTCACGCATCTTTATGGACTTGCCAATATCTTTAATCAAGGATGATATGTCTTTTTTACGCTTATACGAAAAGTCTGGATGTGTAAGCTTATTCCTAACTTTTTCCACTAAGGCCTCATTGAAGATAGATTCAAAAAAATGTTCGACAATGTGGTAGTAGGAAATATATTCCAACATGGGGTTTTCAGTACCGACCGCGAGCTGATAATGATGTATTAAATCCGGGATATAAGTTCTTCTTGGTGGATCAATTTCATCAAGACTAGACCTGCGAGAACGAGTGATTCTGCCTGTTCTTAACAGTTCATCAAAATCCCGCTGTTGTACGAGCGATGTATCTGTGTTGTAAGTAATATTAAAAAGAAATGCAGATGAAAACTTATCGAATTCAGATACAGTTTTCTTTGTTTCAGAGGATAGCTTTAAGGTTAAACGCCCAGCTATAAATTTTTTAACCAACTCCAGCACACAAGGCTGCTCTTCTAAAACCCTTCTCATAACTGATCCAGGCATTCCGGGGCGAGCTAAAGCTCTGGGCTCGCCATATTCCGCAGCGTTTTTAATTAAGTAGAGAGAAAATTGATTGGAAGGTCGACCTAAAGTGTAAGTAATCTTGTTTTCTGGGTCTCCAATATCTAAAACAACATCATCTCCTCTGCTTCTTGGTAGAAACCTATGGAAGTGACCTTCCTCCCTAACTAATATTTCATAAGACTTATCATCAGATAGAACTGTCTCTGAGGTGGCGTCGTAAGATTTTAACCTCTCGACTTCGATCTCCAATTTTTCTTTGGTAAGAGTAATCGTGATATCTTCAAGCGAGCTAAACCTAGGCGTATATAAAAATGAATCGTCCGTTTCTTCTAGGTCAAATCTAAGTATCTCAGAAATCCAAATAGCAAAGTCATTTATATTTATATCTAAATCCATTTTATCTCCGATGGTACGGTGAGAAACTAACGCCCCGCGCAGCGGGCAAATTTTAGCGACGAAGGAGCGGAAATTTGATCCGCCTGCCGCGGCTTGTTAGGTGATTCCACCACTCTCTCCATTGCCGTTTTTCACCTTGAATATCACTGACAGGATAAACCATGCCACCACATAGCCAGGGCCATATAAAAGGCTACCGAAGACAATGCCCTGCATTGGGTGCCAGCCGCCTTGATACGACGACAAAGCCAAATAACCGAGCACCGATAAACCAATCAGGAACAATATGGCGTGCACTAAAGCCTTTTTCCTTTGAACGATTCTCACCAAGTCAAAGACCCATAGGGCTATAGGAACAAGGATCAAAACGACAAGGATTTCCATTCCCATGATTCACCTAACGCCGCGAGCAGCGGCCGAAGGTCCGCTTGCCTTGCCTGGTTAAGTGGTGACACACCAGCCTACCCAAGAACCAAGGTGTGAGCCTGCGAACCAGACTACATTTATGGCACCTGCAAGGACTCAAACCCTGAAGACACCCCCAACCTCAAATGTGGCCGCCCACAACGAACGGGAAAGCCGAGTCACAACCTCATATTCTTCTAACGGCATCCAAAAGCATGACTGTGGCACCAACTTGGAATCTTGCTCTGGAATAAATAAAGCAGAGCCATTTAACGCCCGGCTCACCGAGCAAATTTTGTTGGCGGCTTTTTTGGTACAAAAAAGGTGACAATGAAATTTGTCCGGTGGAGCCGCTTGTTAACTTATTAATTAGAATTCTACACGTGCAAGTTCACCGAAATAACAAGTTGGTCCCTTTGGACCCATTAGGTTCCCTTTTTTACCCGCATGTACCGAAACAACTCGATAGTCAGTTTCTTTCGTTTCTTCAAGTTGTAAACGTATGCATTCAATAAATGGACTGCCAATAATATCAAAGGTGACTTCTGGTTCTCCGTTACGCAGCGTAACTGATTCAAAATCACCAATTTTCCATGAGTTGCCTAGTTTATTTTCAAGTTGGCTATTTGTGGTTACGAATGACTTTGCGAAAACGAAATATGGTGCGTCTTCTCGCTCCATATAACCGTACCAGAAAATAAAGAGGCCAAAAAAAATAATTGTAGCGAGATTTTCTAGTCTTTTTTTGAGTTTTGGATTCATAGGCAGTTAACGCCCGCCTCAGCCGCCGAAGGTCGGCTTGCAGGCCCTTGTTAAACGGAATTTGCACTAGCCTCTAATATTGCAATTTTCACAATAAGCCTCTGAACAAATTCAGAAATTTCAGCCTGGTAGGATTTCAAAACCGAGGATAATTTTTCCTGTAAGTCTTTCATCTCGGCACCACTCATCGATGTATTGAGTGAGAATCCTAGATCCTTAGCGGTTGCCTTCTTAGCTTCGAGCATCAAAGGCATAACAACTTTAAGTGCAGCCTCCACGGCATCTTCAGAAAAGCCATGACCAGCCAACCCCTCACGGAAACCTCTTTCTATTTCCACATCATTCCGAACTGATGCACTTGGAAATTCAATAACCTTGCTCATGTTCCCCCTTCCGTTTAACGCCCGGCGCAGCAGGAAAATTGGAGCGACGCAGGAGCGGAAATTTGGTCTGCCTGGCGCCGCTTGTTATAGCACCCGCTATCAAAACCGGGAATCGTTTTCACAAGGTATCCCGTCTCTATCACCATCCATCTTTGTATTCGGGCAGTTTCTTGTGAAAAATTCGGCTTCAGCTCTAGAAGTCATCTGACTGCAATGCTGCCGGCCATCACACCGAAAGTCTGATCGGTAAGTATTAACGGGTTCTTCCATTGCTTCCCTATCCATGGCATACGGATGGATTACAGCACTTGTACCCGTATCCATGTTATTTGTGTAGTAACTCCACGCAGCAAAACCCAAAACAGCCACAAGAAGAAAATTTTTCAAAACCCCTACCCCACGTTAATTTCGCTATAACGCCCGGCGCAGCAGGAAAATTGGAGCGACGAAGGAGCGGAAATTTGATCTGTCTGCCGCCGCTTGTTAGGTGACTCCACCGCTCTCTCCATTGTCTCTTTTCATCTTGAATATCACGGATAGGATGAACCACGCCACTACATAGCTCGGAGCATATAAGAGACTCCCGAAAATGACCCCCTGCATTGGGTGCCAGCCGCCTTGATAAGACGAGAGAGCCAAATACCCGAGCACCAATAAACCAACCAGGAGCAATATGGTGTGCACTAAAGCCTTTTTCCTTTGAACGATTCTCATCAAGTCAAAGACCCATAGAGCAACCGGAACAAAGATCATAACGACAAGAATTTCCGTGCCCATAATTCACCTAACAGCGTATTCAGTCGAACGGTTCGACATATCTTTTATCGACATATTTCTGGGCCAGAAGTACATCACACCAAAGAATAAATTCATTTGCTCAATAGGTTACCTAACAAACAACAACCTTTCTCATCTGGCAAAAGTCGAAGCATTCGACATAATACCGGTACGGCCGTGCTGCTCCGCTGATTTAGACTTCGAATAAAATCACTCTATATCAATCAGTTAGTATTTTCTGTAAGCCATATCTTACATGCCATGCCCTGCTATCTGTTGAGCACGGCGTATGCCATCACTATGGCATTACTCTTTCGAGCCGTTTACGGTTTGCTTTTTTCTTCCCGCGCCCGAGGTTCGCCTGCAGGCATACCCTGACGAGCACTGCGGGCTCCTACGCAAGATCAGACAGCCCTGACTTTGACTTTCCTCATAGCTCACAGCTCAAAGCTCGCAGCTGCTTTTCCCAGGCATAAAAAAACGCGACCGAAGCCGCGTTTCTTTATTCGCTAACCCGAAGGGGTTATCGACCGAGGATATCCCGGGAGATGATTTCCTTCATGATCTCGCTGGTACCGCCGTAGATGCGCTGGATGCGGGCATCCACGTAGTCGCGGGAGATCGGGTATTCCTGCATGTAGCCGTAGCCGCCGAACAGCTGCAGACACTTGTCTGCTACCACGCCCTGCAACTCGGTGGTGGTGAGCTTGGCGATGGAGGCGTTGGTGGTGCTCAGTTCGCCCTTGTCGTATTCGGTGGTGCACTGGCTGCAAAACGCCTTGTTGATCTGGGTCTGGGCGTGCAGGTCTGCCAGGACGTAACGGGTGTTCTGGAACTTGCTGATCGGCTGACCGAAGGCCATACGCTCCTGGGTGTATTCGATGGTGCGCTCGATCATGCCTTCACAGGCAGCCACGGCACCCAGGGCCAGGATCAGGCGCTCGCGGGGCAGTTCGTTCATCAGGTTGGCAAAGCCTTTGCCCTCGCCACCGAGGATCTGGTCGGCGCCCACTTTCACGTCTTCGAAAAACAGCTCCGAAGTATCGGCTGCGTGGTGCCCCATTTTTTCCAGGTTACGCCCGCGGGAGAAGCCCGGCAGGGTGCAGTCTACGGTGAACAGGGTCATGCCTTTGGAACCGGCGTTGGGGTCGGTTTTGGTAGCCAGTACGATAACATCACAGTGCTGGCCGTTGGTGATGAAGGTCTTCTGGCCGTTGATGCTGTAGCCCTCACCGTCTTTGTCGGCACGGGTCTTCATGCCCTGCAGGTCGGAACCGGCGCCCGGCTCGGTCATGCCGATGGCACCGACAGCTTCACCACTTACCATTTTCGGCAGCCAGGCCTGCTTCTGCTCTTCGGAGCCCAGGTGCAGGATGTAGGGGGCGACGATGTCGGAGTGCACGGATACGTTGGAAGCAAGCGCGCCATAACCGGCACGGGAACACTCCTCGATGATCACTGCAGACAGGGTGAAGGTAGCACCGAAGCCGCCGTATTCTTCCGGCACGTCGACGCACAGCAGCCCGTTCTCACCCATCTTGTTCCACAGTTCGCGGGGGAACTTCTCGTCCTTTTCCCACTGGTCGTAGTAGGGGGCAACCTCGTTCTCGAGGAATTTCTTGACGTTGTCGCGGAACAGTTCGATTTCGTTTTGATCAAGCATACTGGCTCATCCTGTTGGTCATTAACGGGCACGGACGGGGCCGCACCGGCAAATTATGGCCAACATTCTAGCGGGATGGCGTGAGCCTCACATCAACAAGGGTGACTGTCCGGTCTTTTGTATACCTTTCCCGGTCATTGGCCTGCCAGCCGGAGTCTGACAGGCACAACGGAATCAGGCGGGCTCGATGACGATATCGGAGTTGAGGGAATTGGCCACAAAGCAGTTGCGATGGGCGCTGTCATGGAGTTTCTGCAGGGCCGGACCATCCAGATCGGCATCCTCAAACACCACCTTGGGACGCAAGGTGATGCTGGTGATGGCCACTCTGCCCTCACTGTTTTTCTCCACCTTGCCGGAGGGGCGGTCGATATAGCTGAGTACCTTCAGGCCCCGCTTGGCGGCAATGGCCAGGAAGGTCAGCATGTGGCAGCTGGAGGTAGCTGCTACCACGGCTTCGTCCGGGTTGACCTTGTTGCCACAGCCGAAGAAGTCCGGCGAGGCCGAGGCCTGCACCACTTCACCGCCACTGAGGGTCCATTCGTGGTCACGGTTAAAGGATTCGTAATCGAAAGGGGTATCCGGTTTCAGATGCCAGGCAACCGTAGCTCCATACTCACTCATTGCGCGCTTCCTTTTTTCAACGATGACTGATTCTTCAACCATGATCCGGAATGGCCGCAAAGGCAACTCGACTTGGGTCGATCTTGATGATCGTCAAGATTTGGCGGGTGAGAGGCAATGCGGGAAAGGCCAGTTACGAGTTGCGAGGAGCGAGTTTCTAAAACCAAAAGCAAAGCCCCCTCGAAGAGAGAGGGCTTTGCCTTTCGAACCCCGTCACTCGCAACTCGCTTTCGGGGCTGCTAACGCACCTATGCCATCAGCACGGGATCGTCCCCGTTAGAGTGAGTCGAGGAACGGAAGGATCTGGCGGCGTAGAGCAAAAAACCTGTCTGAGCGGAGCGAGTCTTTTTTGCGTCCGCCAGATCGTGAGTACCGGAGTGTGCCCGCGGAGCGGGTCGAACGGAGTCGGGGTGGCGGGGAGTCCAGAGGGGGAGCCAGTTCCCCCTTTGGGCCCGTCCGGCGAGGACAAACACCTTTATCGGTGCGATGAAACTGCAGGCCAGCATTCGCCAGCCAGGCAAGTGCCACTTTCACCGCAGGTTCGCACCTCGAGAGGTGCTCCTACAGGGCGGTCAGCCCTACTCGCCGGTCTGTTCCGGCTTGAGCAGGCAACGCTCCACCTCTTCCAGCATGCGGGTGCTGTATAGCAGGGAGGCGTGGCCCAGGTACGGGACGTGGACATTTTCTTCGGCGCCGTGCAGTACCGCTGCGGACGACGGCAGGATGAAATTGTCCAGGTTGGAGTACAGCGAGAAGTAGCGGGCGCCACCCGGGCAGGTTTCCTCGTTGGCCAGTTCACGGATGAACGGGCTGTTGTAGCGCAGCTGGGCGGCGGCACCTACCGGCGGGAACAGGGCGGCAACGCGGGAGCCGTAGTGGGGGCTGCCGAGGGTGATGACCTTGTCTACCTTGCCGGCCAGGCCCAGGTTCTTCAGTGCATACCGGGCCAGCGGCCCGCCCATGGAATGACAGACCAGATGGGCCTTTTCTGCGCCGGTGGCGTTGAGGATACGCTCCACATGATCGACCACCTGCTGGGACAGCTTGCGCGCATTGATGTGCGGCGGGGTGTAGCTCACAGAGTAGACATTGGACCAGCCACGCCATTTCAGGCGCCACTGCATGAGCAGGAAGTTGGCGCTGTTGCCGCCGTAACCATGCACCAGGATCACGGGAGTTTCCGCGTGATGACGGGTGCGCACCGGGGAGGCATCGTGAATCAGGCGCAATGGATACAGCAGGAACAGCAGCAACAGGGAACCCGCCTCCCCCAGCATCGCCAGCACCGCCGCCCACAGGCGCATGGGCGGCTCATCCGGCACCTTGGCCTGCTCCGGGAAGTTGTTGCGGTCGTAGTACCAGCAGATGTACAGCACCAGGGTCATGGCCACGGAATAGACCACCACCAGCGCGAGCAGAAAAAGGATAATGCTCATTGTCGTTATCTCGATATTCAATAATGTGAGAACGTTAGCAGCCACAACGCGAGCAGGACAGCACACAGAAAAACTGTCGGACAGGATCGCTGACGACTTGTGACACCACCTTATCAATCACGTCAGGCGGGCCTTTATCCCCTGCTACATCAAATCGTGTTTCTGCAGCCATTCGGTGCAACAGGTGACCGCTTCGTCCATCTTGTCCTGCTGGCCGAAGTAGTAGTGGTTGGCGCCCTTGATTTCCCGCCGTTCCGCCTGGCCGGACTTGAAACCTTCAAACAGACGATGGGTATGGCTGGGCGTGCAGGCATTGTCGGCGGTGTTGCCGATCACCAGCGCGGGGATGCTGATGCGGCCAGCGCAGGCCGGGCCATTGGCGCGGGAATCATCAAAGCTCCACTGGCTCAGCCAGCCGCGCAGGGTGTTGAAACGGGCCAGGGCCACGGGGCCGTTATTGACGATTCTCGGATCGCCCAGATAACAGCTGCCGGGGGTTCGCTCGTTGGGGTCCTGGGCCGGATCCAGCCAGCGCACGTCGCACATGGTGCGATGCACCACAAAGCCGAATTCCTCACTGTGCAGGCCACGGCTGCGGAAATCTTCCAGCTTGCGCTTCACCCAGTCGGTGATGCGCCGGTTGCGATCGATCTGCGCCTGCCGGAAGCGGGCCACAAAGTCGTCACTGTAGGGCGGCTTGTTGGGGCAGTCCGGGTGGTAGATATCCAGTTCCAGGTCGCGGTCTTCCGGGTTGTTCTCGTCCTTTACCGACGGGTCCAGCCATTCGGTCATGGTGATGGCGCGGGACACATGGGCCGCCAGCAACATGATGCCGTCAGCAGGAATCAGCTTCTGGGACACCAGATCATAGGGGTCGCCGGCCGGGGTCTCAGTGATCTGCGGATCCTCCGCCTCCGCCTGGTACAACAAACTCAGGGAACCACCCCCGGACCAGCCGCCCAGCACCACCTTTTCATAGCCCAGTTTTTCCTTGGCATAACGCACGCAGGCGCCCAGGTCCGCCACCACTTTTTCCATCAACAAGGCACTGTCGGCCCCGCGGTAGCGGCTGTTGCAGTAGATGACGGACAAGCCGGCCTTGGCCAGTGCCGACACCATGGGCAGATAGGCGCCGCCGCCCACCGGGTGCATGAACACCACCACGGTCTTGCCGGGCCCGGATTTGGGGGTCAGCAGGTGAGCCTCCAGGGTGACCAGATCCATGGGGCCGGCGTAGGTGTCCTTGAACTGGGACTGTTCGGTGAAGGCAATCAGGTGGGGCGTGCGGTCGTACAGCTTGCTCATGTTCAGGCGTCCTTTTGTTCTTCTTGCTGTTGCTTTTCCTGTTGTTTTTCCATGGCCGCTTTCACCTTGGAGAAATCGGTCTTGCTGGTGTCGATACCGCGCATATCCAGAGCCGCACCAAACAGCTTTTCCTTCTGGGCCCGGGTCTTTTCGGTCCAGGCCTTGAGCGCATCGTGGGCCTTGGCCGCATCGGCCTCGACCACCTTGTCGTAGCTGGGATCGCGCACGGTGATTTCCAGCGGGATACCGTTGGGGTCGACAAAATAAATGGAATGGATGAACTCATGATCCACCGGCCCGAAGCAGGGTCGACCGGCCTTGTTGATGCGCCGACGCCAGTCCTTGAGCTCTTCCATGGTGTCCACCTCAAAGGCCAGGTGCAGATCGAAGGCATGGCGGGGACGAAACTGCATTTCATCGGCACTGTCCGGGGCATCGAAGAAGGCGATAAAGTTATCGTCGCCCATCTGGAAGAACAGGTGCATGTAATCCACCTTGCGACCGGTACCCGGTTCTTCGTCGAATTCCATGGCCAGGGTCAGGGGCAAGCCCAGCACATCTTCATAGAACCAGCGGGTCTGCTCCGCATCGCGGCAGCGATAGGCACCATGGTGCACGTGCTTGAGCATGGCAAGTGGGGTCGGGCTGCTCATGATGGTAGCTCCTGATTATTGTCGGTATTCACGATTCCATTTGAGGACTTATTGTTGTCACAGGTGGGCGCCGGATTGAAATCCGAAACCACCAAGAACCTGTCAGTTCTGGCCACTCGCGCCGGCCTTCGCACAATGGCAAACTGAGCGGCCTGTTAACGGGTAGGGTAAAGGTATGAGTGACAAGGCCATCATCAACGAAGTGGGACTGCGCGACGGACTGCAGAACCAGCCGGTAACCGTGGACACCGACACCAAGGCACGGCTGGCACAGCTGCTGGTGGATGCCGGTATGCGTTATCTGGAGCCGGTGAGCTTTGTCAGCCCCAAGGCCATTCCGCAGATGGCCGATGCCGCTGCCCTCACCCCGTTGCTGCCGCAAGGGGAGGAGCTTCATTACACAGCCCTGGTCCCCAACCTGAAGGGCTACCAGTTGGCCAAAGAAGCGGGTTACCCCACCGTGGCGCTGGTACTTTCCACCACGGATTCCTTTAATGAGCGCAATCTGCGCATGAGCCTGGAGCAGGCGGCGCAGAGCTGCGAAGCCATCATCGCGGCCGCCAAAGCCGACGGTATCGCCACCCGCACCTATATCTCCGGCGCTTTCGCCTGCCCCTACGACGGGCCGGTGCCGGTGACGCTGCCGCAGCAACTCAGCGAGCGCATGTTTGCCGCGGGCTCCGACGAAGTGGCCATCGCCGATACCATTGGTGCAGGCAACCCGCAGCAGATGAAGGACATCATGGCGCCACTGATTCGCGAGTTCGGGGCGGAAACATTCTACGTGCACCTGCACGACACCCGCGGGTTGGCCGCTGCCATGGCCTGGGCGGCAGCAGATCTGGGGGTGCGTCGTTTCGATGCCTCCATCGGCGGCCTGGGCGGCTGCCCGTTTGCTCCCGGCGCTACCGGCAACATGGCCACGGAAGATCTGGTCTACCTATTGGAAAGTGCCGGCCTGAAGACCGGTATCGACGTGGAAAAACTGCGTGCCGCCGTGGCGCTGGCGCAGGAAGCCACCCAGCGCCCGCTGGGCGGGCGCATTCTCGGCTGGATGGAATCCCAGGAAAAACAGGGCAAGACGCCCTGTTTATGGTGAGTCTTCGCGCATCACGCCGGGCAGTGGAACTGCCCGGCAGATGCCACGCCCTGCATCAGGGGGTATTGGGGTAACGGAAATCACCGGACACGGAGATGGTGGCATCGTTACCCGGCAACACCGGCGCCATGTCCTTTGCCACCAGGGTCGCCGTATAGGTCCCTTCCACAATACCGTTATCCACACTGGTCACATTCACGGTGCACGACGCCCCCTCAGTCAGGTTCTGGGTACCTGACTGGGTATAGGTAGCACCGTAGGGAATGTTCGCCGGGGTAGAGATTGTCATGGTCGGCTTCAGGCCACCCACATCCTCATTACAGTCATGGCTGCCCACCTGCATGGGAATGTTGGACCACACCATCCGCATCTGGTTATTGGGTGATTCCAGATCATCAAACACCCGGAAGAAATAACCGTTGTTGCCATTGGAGGACACTTCCGATTCCAGCAGGAATCGCTCACCGGCCACGAAATGGGTGCTACCTTCGCCGATGACCATGCTGATTCCCTGCGCCTCACTGCCCAGCACACCGTCATCACCGTTATTGTCGGCATGGAAGGTCTGGGTGGTGAAGTTCCGGAACTTGCCATGCACGACCAGGGTCCGTTCAGCTTCCGGCAGCTCGGTGTCGCCGGCGGCCAGCCCTGAGCCGAAAACACTGTTGCTCGGCCCCAGCAAGGTGGCGCTGTAGCTGCCCACATACTTGCGTCCTGCGCTCTGCTCCACGGTCACGGTGCATGAACCACCATTGTCACTCTGGAACTTGAACAGGGGGTCGCTGGTGGTTTTCCAGCCCATCCTCAGCAAGACCGACGCCGCGGTGTTGTCACAGTCATAGGTCCCGACTGCCGGGTTGGAACTTCCCGCAGTCACCGCCACGACAATCTCATGATCCGGGTGCGAGCCGTCTTGAAGCGGTCGCCCACCCAGGAAATGCCCGGAGCGGATCTCCCGGGTGCCGCTGTCTACCGTCAGATCCCAGAGGATTTCATCTGCCAGGGCCGGCGCTTCACCGTCAATGCCGGTATGAATATAGATCCGGAACTGGCCATCGCTCAGGGTGACCTGTTCTGCATCCTTGTCGTTACCCAGCGTGGCACTGATGATGCGGCCATCGGTGGCGCCATTGCTGAAGTGATAATCCACATCCAGCTCACAGGCCGTGGCTGTCCACGTTTTCTGCACCGGCGGGCTGACGGAATTGTCGACGGTCAGCATGGATACCCCTGTGCTGGGCCCACACAACTGGGTACCCAGTGCTCCGTGTGCCACATTGACCTGTACCCAGGCCAGCTCGTCACCATTGAGCAGAGAGGTATCGATGATGTTGTAATCGCTGCCAAAGTTATTGGCGCTAATCTGCCGCTTGGCGGTAGTGGCTCCGAAAGACTCGATAAACGGCTGTTCCACCGCCCAGACATTACCGTCGTGCACGATGGCCACGCCATTACGCAGGCCAAGCAGCTCAGCCCCCGGCTCGGGGCCCGGATCCACAGTATCTTCCTGAATCAGGGCGCGGGTGGTAACACCCTGACCATCGTCATGGATGATTTCCATGACTTCCAGATCCCCATTGAGATACAAACGCACCCGTTCATCACTGTCAGAGGGACCATAGTTCACGGCCACACGGCGATCCGCGTCCACTCCTTTGCGGTCATAGATCGCCACGATGTCCGTGGCCAGGAAGCTGATACCGGTATCAAAGTCGATATCCCCCTGGGCAGAAATGATCACTGTGCCGCGGGCGTGATCCCGATTGGCGACACCACAACTGCCACAATACCCCGGATCGCCGACAGCATTGCCGATCACTGTCCAGGTACCCGCGTAGTCGGTCAGCACATCCAGGTTGGCAGGCAATTCAGGATCGGTAGGCCCTTCGTCATCCGGCGCCGCCGGGAACTGATTCAGGTTGCCATCCTTGACCAGATTCAGCAGCGCGCTGTAATCCGCGATGGCAGGATCGTTATCAATCGCTTCCTGAATGGCATCCAGCACTTGATCCCAGGCGTCACCAATCACCAGTGCGGTGGTGAAGGGATCGCCGCCAGGCAAGGTGAAGCCGGCATTGGTCATGGCGGTGAGCAGCTCGGTTTTCTTGGCGGCAATCGTGCTGCTCTCCGGCCAGTTGGCTGGCGTGGAGACCCAGCTGCCATCCGCCAGGCCGGTAGCCAGCGCCAGCACCATATCGGTAATCGGCGTGATATTGATGGTGCCCGGCTGGCTGGCATAGCTGCGCAGGGTCACTGACGGGGTGCCTCCGGTAACCGTCAGCACACAAGGCAGTGCCGTGCTGGTAATGTCTCCGCTCCAGCTCCCGTCAGCGGCCGTGGTCACGGTGGTAGTGAAGCCACTGCCATCGGCACATTCTGCCGTGACCGTACCGGACTGGATGGCAGCGCCCACCGCTGCCGTACCGGCCAGGCTGGCCGACGGCGGCGTGGAAGGCCCACTCCCTCCAGACGGAACCCCATCACTGCTGCTGCCCCCGCCGCCACAGCCCGTCACTGCCAGGATCACCCCCAGCAGTCCGGCCCGAACTATCAACTTCCCTTTTATTGGCTGCATACCCGAATCCCTCGCCGCCTGATTGAAATGGATTCCAGCAGCATAGAAGTCGCGGGGAAATTTGAGCACCCCATAAACAGGGGGGTGTAAGGCATGGAAGAGTTGCCGCTGATACAAAGGCCGGACAACAGAGAAGACGGCCCTTCCGAACGGAAGGGCCGGGGTAGATCAGAGGTTATTGAACAGACGCTTGTTGGCTTCGGAAAGCGCGCTCTCTACACCGTAAGCGTAGTAGGCCGGATTCGCCTCGATGGACACTTCCTTGGTAGAGCTACTGCCACCACTGAACTGACCCAGCAGTGAGCTGAACGCATTCACCGCCTTGGTCGTGGACGAGGTCGTGTCCAGGTTGGTGCCGTAGTTACCCCCAATCACCACCGGATCCTTGAGGCTGATATAACCGCCCTTGCTGAAAGTGCCACCCTGATCCACGGAAAATTCGATGGCGGATCCCGGGGTCACCTGGATGCCCTGCCCCAGTGACACACTGGCCGACAGGGTAGTTCGCTTCACATCACGACCGGCCATATCCACCGCGTTGTAATCAATATCGTAATCGGTGTCAGACCCGAAATAGGCGAAATGCACCACGTAGTGAGCACGCACGATGGGCTTGCCGGCCTTGTCCGCCGCCACCCCGTAGTTGTAAGGCACCTGGTTATTGCTGGACAGCTTCAGCAGCGGCATACCGGCGGGGGCAAAGGTGATCTGGCGGGCATTATTGGCACTGAACATGGCCTTTTCGCCGATGTCCTTGCTGGCAGGATCAAACGGCGGATTGGGGCTGGAAAGGGTATCAATCTTGTTCCAGGCCTTGATCGCTTCCAGGCCGGATTGATCCAGCACGGTGTAGCCTCGCTCCTGCATGTTGGCCAGGAAATCCCCGTAAGCCTTGTCCGTGATGGACTGCAGGGTGGCTTCGTCGATACCGGTCAACTTTGCTCTCAGGATGGCGGTGGCGTAATCATTACCATCACCACCACGGAACAGCAGTGGATTGGTGGACTTGGCGCTGCTGCTGTCTTCGGTAATAAAGGTGACCCGAAAATCGGACAGGTAGACTTCCTTGTTGCTGGTCAGCGATTCCACATTCTTGCTGTCGGTGCGCGCCTTCTTGCTGGCCTCGGCACCGGACGGGTCACCACTGGTAGCACAGCCGGTAATCAGCATGGCGGCGGCGATCGCCACAATTCCCTTTTTCATGATTTCCTTCCCCGGAAAAGTTAAGAGAATTGAGACTAGGTTCAAAGCTTGACGGACAAAACCCCATGAACAGGGGGTCGACGCCCGAAACGGATTCAGACAGGGTTCACCAGGCCAAGGTGGATGGCCTTGAGGGTGGCTTCGGCGCGGGTGTTGACCTGCAGTTTTTCGTAGACGCCTTTCATGTAGCCGGCGGCGGTGTGATGGGAAATGCCCAGTTTCTCGGCCGCATGACGAATACTCAGCCCCTTGGCAATGAGCGTGAGCATTTCGCGCTCGCGGCGCGTTAACGACACTTCCTGCTCGCCTTCCAGGGGATGAAACTGCTCCAGCAATCGCCGGGCAATGGAAGCGGACAGGGGTGGACGCCCGTCGAGAATGCCGGACAGCTGATTGGCGAAGGCGGATTCCGTATCGTCCTTGAGCAGGTAGCCATCGGCACCGGCACGCAGGGAACCAAACAGATGCTCGGCATCATCGAAGATGGTGGTAATGATGCAGCGGGCGCCGGGGTTGCGCTCCTTGAACGGTCTGACCAGGGTCACGCCACTGCCATCCGGCAGGCCCAGATCGATCAGCGCCAGATCATGGCGGTGCTGCTCGATACAAGTAACCGCCTCGGCAAGATTACTGGCACGCTGAATCTGTTGGGGCTGGAGAATGGTGCTCACCTGCTCGTGCAACCAGTCAGACACATCGGGCAGATCTTCAACAATCAACACTTGATTGACGGGCACCATGCTCACACTCCCTGTGGCGAAAAAATCGCTGTGTGGATTAACAGTTACTGAATATATTCGGTGGGCGAAAAATATCCCAGCGTGGATAGTTATAGTTAGCGCGCCCTCATTGAGGCAACCCCCGAAACAGGGGGGCCGTCACCCGGCATCAAAACGGACAAGGGATTTTCATGCTTTCGCTCAAGACAAGGATTGCCATTGGTTTTCTGCTGGTGGCGGTTTACGGGGTTGTGGCTGTCAGTCTGGCACTATCCCTCCCCGCCAGCGATATTCGATTTCAGGTGGAAGATGACACCATGGTGGCCGTGCTGGCCGATGGCAGCCAGCGTTCGCTCAGCCACTTCCATGACGGCACCCGGGACATTGCCGCCTCCCCCCGCCTGATGCTCGAAGAACCGGATGTTCTGGCCAGCTATGCCGACATGAATGCATTCTTCGATGACCACCGGTCTCTGCAGCAGGCGCTCAGCGATGGCACCCTGTCCATCGTGGACACCAGTGGGGAGCGCCTTGCCGTCAGCCCCACACAACGTACCGTACAATCGCTGCCAGGTCTGTTCTGGCTGCAACTGGTCTGTGGCCTGGCCGGCATGATCATTTGCCTGATGGTATGGGTGCCGGCCCGTCGTGAAATCGCCATTCATTCCTTTGCCCTTACTGGCCTGAGCTATGTGCTGTTTTCCTCTGCAGCAGCCATCTACAGCACCCGCGAGCTGTTCATTCCCGGACCATGGTTTACCGTGCTCTCCGGAATCAATCATTTCGGAGCGCTGCTTTTTTCGGCTTCTCTGGCTGCCTTCCTGTGGAACTACCCGCGCCCGGCTCCTTCGCGCTGGTTTACCGGCATGCTCTATGGTTTGTTCGTGGTCGCCATTGGCATCGATCAATGGCAGCTGCTGGCGACCCCCGCTGCCGGATTTCATTCCTGGGTGATGGGCATCTTCCTGCTGGGGCTGGGGGGCGCCCTGTGGCAATGGCGACAAACCCGCGGCCAACCCTCACATCGTGTGGCGCTTCGCTGGACGGTACTGTCTATCATTCTGGGTACCGCTTTTTTTTCCGGCGGCATGATCCTCCCCGCCATGATGAATGTGGCCATTCCTGCCTCGCAGGGTCTGCTCTTTACCACCTTCCTGCTGATGTATCTGGGCATGGCCATGGGCGTAGTGCGGCACCGGCTGTTCAACCTTGAACCCTGGTGGTTTTCACTCTGGTCATGGCTGCTGGGGGGCTTGATGATCATGCTGATGGATCTGCTTCTGGCCATGATCCTGACGCTTTCCGGGCCGGCTACCCTGGCCCTGTCCGTGGCCTTGATCGGCTGGCTTTACTTTCCCGTTCGCCAATATGTTTGGGGCAAGCTGATTCGCAATAACCAGCCGGGCCTCGATAGCTGGTTATCCCAGGCCCTGCCGGCGATGCTTCAAGTCAGGAAAATCAATCCACAGCAATCCGGTATCGCCGAAGCACTCGACGCGGTTTTTTCCCCACTTTCCCTGGAACAGGTGAGCGGCGTAAAACCCTTTGCCGCCATTGGCGACAAGGGCAATCAACTGATTGTCCCCGACCCGGCTGGTCATCACCATTTTGTGCTGCAACACCCCGGCAACGGCCAGCGACTTTTCTCACGTCGCGATGTAGATATCAGCAAACTGGTGCTTTCACTGCACCAACTGGTAAACCAGACCCGCACGGCCTGGCAAGACGGCGCCAGCGAAGAGCGTAATCGTATCCGCCGGGACATGCACGACGACCTGGGGGCCAAGCTGTTACATCTGCTGCACAAATCCAACCCCGACTCCCGCCCGCTGGTACGAGAGGCAATCAACGATCTTCGCGATCTGCTGCGGGAAATGGAAGGGCATTCGCTGTCTCTGGAAGCCGCCACATCACAATGGCGCGAAGAAACCGCGCGACGCTGCAAGGACCATGAAGTAACCCTGCAATGGGACGAAACACTGCTGCCGGTCACCCTGGACGCGTCGTCTTTCAGTGAAATCACCCGCATCGTGCGCGAGTCTGTCAGTAATGCCCTGAAGCATTCTGCTACCCCGGTGTTACGCGTCACGATCAAGGCCAGCACCGATCAACTTGACCTGATAATTATCAACAGCGGCCTGAATGCGGCAGCGGAACCTGGCCCGCAAAGGGGGCTGAATATCATGCAGACCAGAGCCAGAAAAATGGCAGGCCAGTTCGATTACATCACGGTCAATGGCGAGTGGCAGGTCCGCCTGACGGTTCCCCTGGACTAGCGATACCATTGCCTGCTCTGGAAACGTAACGTAGCGGAGTAACGCGTGTTGTGCGGTCCGGTTTTGCCTTGCGCCTGTTGCGTGATGCATGAAGCGTGCTGCTGCCGCAGAGCGGCCAAAAAAATGGCGGGCCAGGGCCCGCCGAATCCAGTTTTCACCAGCAGAATCAGTTGCCCATATCCTGCGCCTTTTGCAGGTTATTCATCTCAAAGAAATCAGGCACAAAACCACTCATTCTTTTCACGCCCATATCCGCATTGAGGCGAATCTGGAACTTGCCATTACTGACGTTCGCCAGGTTACCGGAGTCCAGATGGAGGATGTAGGAACCATCCGTTTCTTCCGGATCCGGAATCAGGAAATCATTCTTGCCACCCCAGCTGATTACCTGTGGCAGCACCCCGTTGCAAAGTTGGGTCTGACCATCAATGGACACCGTGCCTTCCACAGTGATCACCGCCGTATTGGTCACCTGGGTAAAAGGACCAAATGGCCCGGTGCAAGACACCTGACCGGTGCCACTCCAGTTGCCGGCCAGATCGGCAAAAATGGCCGGCACGGCTTCGCCATAGGCTTCCATGCTGTTGCGGAATTTCACTTCCCCGTTACCACCGGCAAAACCTTCTATCAGGCCGGTATTCCATTCCACGAAGGTATTCAGATGTTCGCTGGTCGCGACACCCTTGTTGATGAAAACCTGGCCGGGATGATAGATGATCGAGACCCCCAAATCCTGATCGTCGAATGGGGTCAGGGCACTACTGATAGCGCCGGCAGCATCCAGGCTGGCGATGATGCTGTCATCAGCGCCGCGCAGTTCCATGGTCCAGTTGCTGGTCGTGCCACCAATGGCCAGCGAGCCTTCGCCGTACCAGGATTCGCTACCATCCGGTACCGCATAGATCGCCACCGGCCAGCTCTGTGACACCAGCGTCAGGAACTCGCCCTGACTCGGGGCCGGGTTGTCACCCAGTGCGGCGGCGGGGACCGGTGCCAGCACCTCATCGTCACCACCGCCGCCACCGTTATCGTCTTCTTGCACAGCTTCCGGAAACGAACCGCCACTGATCAGGGCCGCCAGAACACCGTCATAAGTCTCCAGCGCTTCGCCAATGGCATCGGCGATATCTTCGAGCAGGCGGTCGAGGGTATCTGCTGCCGGGGTCGCACTGGGGGTAAAGATTTCCGTCAACGGCAGAAGCAGATTGGCTGGCGTCCAGGTGGTTGGCAGGGTGTAGCCCTGAGTCTCCAGCAGAGTGCGCAATTCAGCGATGGCGGCTTGCAGCCCGGCGCTCACTTCACTCCAGTTGGCCGGCGCGGCAAACCAGTCTGTCAGGGAGCGGCCATCCTGTGCCTTGAGCGCCAACGCCAACGCCAGATCGGTCAGCGGCGTGATGTTGACGGTGGTACTGCCGGCGGAGGCAAAGGAATGCAACGCGGCGGTACCCGCTGGCAGGTTACCGCCGACCGCCTTGAGAATGCAGGGGAAATTGTCATCGGGAATCTCGATGGTGTAGCTGCCGTCCGGGTTGCTGGTAACGGTGGGCACATCGCTGCCGGATTCACATTTGGCCGTCACCGTTGCGCCACTCACCGCTACACCCACCGCCACGGACCCGGCCAGCTCGGTCTTCGCCACCGGCGCTTCTCCGCCGCCATCACCGGACGTGACGCCAACTGCACTGTTACTGCCACCGCCCCCGCAGGCTGCCAACAACAGGCACAGCCCCGTCACACCGATGCCCGGGAACCACCCGAATCGAGAAACCCTTCCCATGACCAATCCCTTCATATGTTGAGAAATTGGTCACAATGCTAGGCGAGTCGTGGTGCAGAGTACCCCCCATGAACAGGGGGGAAGGTGAGCTTGAGTACAACGACTCAGTCAGTCAAAGCTGCGCTCTCCACCCTTACCGCGCGCACCCCGTCGCCACCGGTGTCCCGTGCCGCATAGAGCGCCTGATCTGCGGTGCGCAGCAAGTCATCCACGTCGGGCAGCATGGCATCTTCTTCCGGCAACAGTACCGCCACCCCCACACTCAGGTGTAACGGTTGCGGGACCGTATTCATCCGTGCGATGGCATAGCGACATTGATCCGCCATCTCCAGGGCCGCATTGAGGCCCCGCTCCGGCAGTAAAGCCATGAACACATCAGCACTGTAGCGGCCAACCGTACCGCTGTGGCCTACCGTGGCCTCCAGACAACCCGCCACCGCCTTGAGCAGGAGATCCCCGTTGCTGTGGCCATTGGCCTCGTTGAAATCCCGGAATCTGTCCACTTCCATGAGCATACATGTCAGCGGCTCCCCGCTTCGCTTACAGCGATCGTGGGCTTGCCGTAACCCCTCCATCATCACCGCCCGGTTACTCAGCCCGGTGAGATTGTCGGTGCGCGCCAGCTGGGCCAGTTCCTGGTTGATCTGTTCCAGTTCATCGCGATTGGCCTGCAGGGCAGACTCGGCTTCCCGCTGGGGAGAGATATCCTTGATCTGTGACAGAAAGCAGCGCGGCGAACCGTCAGCATTGCGCACGATCGACACCGCCAACAGCGCCCACACCAGTTCGCCATTGCTGTGAAAATAGCGCTTCTGCATCCAGTACTGGTTCTTCTGCCCGCACAGCAGCGACTGTACGTGGGCCAGATCCTTGTGCAGATCATCCGGGTGGGTAATGCACTGAAAATCCATCCCCAGCAGTTCCCGACTGGAGTAACCCAACAGGTCGCAGACCGCATCATTGACCCGCAGCCATTGGCCGTCCGGCGCCACAATCGCCATGGGAATGGCCGCATGCTGGAAGGCCGCTTCAAACAGGGCCTCGCTGGCTTCCCGTTCAGAATCACTCTTTGCCCGGCAGTTGCGCAGACTCTCCTGCTCCAGGGCATGGCTGAGGCTCTGGGCCATCAGCTCAAGGAACTCCAGCTCTTCCACGGTAAACGGCTCCGGGCGAATGCCGGTATCGCTGAAGTTGAGGGTACCCACCACTTCGCCGGCCACCCGCAATGGCGTGCCGATATAGGATTCCAGCTGCATGCCCTGATAGACCGGGTGACTGCGCATTTCTTCCAGCGCGCCCACATGATGGAGCGCCACCGTGCCGCGCTTGTTGACCACCGCCTGACAGTAGGTCTCACCCAGCGGAAACACATCACCGCGACCAATGGCATCCCCACCGCCGGCCACCGCCGAGACGGTATAACGGCCGTCTTCTATCTGGCTGACGATGCCCACGGAAAGGCCCAGCAGCTCACAGCCACTGTTCAGGTAGGCATTGAAAAGAGCGGGCAGGTCTGCCCGGTCGAGCAACGATAATTGGTGCAGCGCGCGCATGCTGGTCACGCTGAAATCCCGCAGATCATCCACTGTGCGGTCCTGTCAGTCCGTTTTTGGAAAATTCACTGTACTGGGTGAAGCAGAGTCAGAGAACGTAGGGTACAGAGGATATGCATAACGCCGGTCGGTTCAATACCACCGTTTAGGGGTTGACCGGGGAGAATCGAGGAGAATCGGCGCTGCGGGCCTGCCCGCAGCGCCGGTCAATCAGTGCAACTGAAACAGAATTGTCAGCAGCTGGATACCAAGAAGCACAAACAGCGGGCTCAGATCAAAGCCCCCCATGGGCGGCAGCAGCTTGCGCACCGGTGCCATGATCGGTTCGGTGATCTGCACGATGATACGCACCACCGGACTGTAAGGGTCCGGCGCCACCCAGCTGAGAATCACCCGAACCAGTACCGCTATGAACACATAATCCAGCACTACGCCGGCCAAATCTTTGGGCACATTCAATGCCAACCAACCTGCAATGCCCGGATACATACCTGCCCGGATAACTTCGAGCAGGAATACTTTTATCACTGTCAGGACCACCACCAGCACCAGTGATGCCACATCCAGCCCGCCATAACCGGGCACGATTCGACGCAGCGGCTTGAGCAGGGGGTTGGTGGCCTTGAGCACGAACTGGGAAATCGGGTTATAGAAGTCCGCCCGCGCCAGCTGCAGCACAAACCGGGTCAGCACGATAAAGATGTATGCACTGAAGGCAAAATCGAGCAGGTAAATCAGGGCACCCTGGGGGTTCATGGATTACTCCGTTGGTCGCAACAGGGGAAGAGTTTGGGGCAAAGCGGGGGAAAATCAAGCTGCGAGGAGCAAGCTACAAGCTACAAGCTGCAACACGCCAAGCGCCTTCTTTTCGACAAGGCCGTGCCCGCGCTCATACGCAACAACGCGGGCATGGCACACAAACCCTGACCACCTTTATACGCGCCTTGTCGCTTGTAGCTTGAAGCTTGTAGCTGCTTTACCCAGCCAGCTCTTCCGAGCGCTCCCGGGCGGCGGCGACGGCGGCCTGGACCTGTTCGCGGAAGCCGGCTTCTTCGAACACGTTGAGGGCGGCGGCGGTGGTGCCGCCGGGGCTGGTGACCTGCTGGCGCAGCACATCCGGGCCCACTTCACTGGTAATCGCCAGCTGGGCGGCGCCCCAGGCAGTCTGCAGCACCATCTGGCGGGCGGTGGCGGCATCCAGGCCCTGGGCCTTGGCGGCCTCGATCAGGGATTCCATCAGCAGGAAGAAATAGGCCGGACCGGAGCCGGACACCGCCGTCACCGCATCCAGCTCCTTCTCTTCAGCGAACCAGAACGTCAGGCCCACGGAACCGAGGATTTCCTTGGCCATGGCCTTCTGCTCATCGCTGACGCCCTCAGCGGCATACAGCCCGGTGGCACCGGCCTGCACCAGCGACGGGGTGTTGGGCATGCAGCGCACCACCGGGGTCTCACCCAGCCAGGTTTTCAGGTTGGCCACGGTGATGCCGGCAGCAATGGAAATCACCAGCGGCTGGCGATCGGCGATCAGGTCACGCAGGTCTTCGCACACCTGCTGCATCATCTGCGGTTTCACCGCCAGCACCAGCACATCCACGCGGCTGAGCACATCACGGTTGTCCGTGCTCACGTGGACGCGGTGCAGCTGTGCCACCTCGTCGAGACGATCCCGGGACGGGTCGCTCATCCAGATCCGGGCCGGGCGAATTCCTTTCGCCACCATGCCACCGGCCAGGCTGGTTGCCATGTTGCCGGCACCGATAAAACCGATCAGTTGCTGTGCCATAACTGCTATGTCCTTTGGTTGTCGCGCAAGCGACACGCCGGGTTACCGTGCAGGGCGGGGGCCAAACAGGGCCGTACCCAACCTGACCACGGTGGCACCTTCTTCAATGGCCACCGCGAAATCCGCACTCATGCCCATGGAGAGCGTGTCGAGGGCGGGCATTGTATTGCGCAATTGTGACAGTGTCATGGCGAGCCGTCGGAAAGCCCCACGGTTACTGTCATTGCTGTCCGCGCGGGGGATCGCCATCAGCCCGCGCAGGGTCAGATTGGGCAACGCCGCCACCTCTTCTGCCAGGGCCGCCACGTCTGCCAGCGGCACCCCGCTCTTGCTGTCCTCGTCATCCACATTGACCTGAATACACACATTCAGGGGCGACAGCCCTGCCGGGCGTTGCTCGCTGAGGCGGCGGGCGATCTTGAGGCGATCCACCGAATGGACCCAGTCAAAGCGGGCGGCGATGTCGCGAGTCTTGTTGGACTGGATCGGGCCGATGAAATGCCAGACCAGATCGCGCTGAGCCAGCGCCTCCATCTTGTCCAGCGCCTCCTGCAGGTAATTCTCACCAAAGTCGTGCTGGCCCTGATCCGCCAGGGCCGCCAGCTCCCCGGCGGTTCGAGTCTTGCTCACTGCCAGCAGGGTGACGCTGTCCGGGTCGCGGCCGGCCTGTTGGCAGGCGCTGGCAATGTCCTGGCGGAGGGTAATCAGGGGGCTGGCTGTCTCTGGCATGGGCTTGGTCTACCTGTTGATCTGTCCGGGTGGCCGTCCGGCGGCCCTTTCCTACCGAAAGCGAATTCCCGGAGCTGTTCCTTGAACGCCTGAAAAGCTCGGGTTACTTTAGGGCGATTAATACGATTTTCTGAGGCCGCGGGCGCGCCTGCGGCCAGCATAATAACGCTGAATAATAACGGAAAGCGGCGCCCTCCGTGCCCTTTTCACAACGCACAATAACGCCAGAAGACACCATGGATATTACCGAGCTGCTCGCTTTCAGCGCCAAGAACGGCGCGTCTGACCTCCACCTCTCCGCAGGCCTGCCCCCCATGATCCGGGTGGACGGCGATGTTCGCCGTATCAACCTGCCCGCCATGGAGCACAAGGAAGTTCACGCGCTGATCTACGACATCATGAATGACAAGCAGCGCAAGGACTTCGAGGAATTCTTCGAGACCGATTTCTCCTTCGAGGTGCCCGGTGTGGCCCGTTTCCGGGTTAACGCCTTCAACCATAACCGTGGTGCCGGTGCGGTATTCCGGACCATTCCTTCCAAGGTGCTGACCATGGAAGATCTGGGCATGGGCAAGGTATTCCAGAAGGTCTCCGAGTTTCCCCGTGGCATTGTGCTGGTGACCGGCCCTACCGGTTCCGGTAAATCCACCACCCTGGCGGCCATGCTCGACTACATCAACAACACCCGTTACGAGCACATCCTCACCATCGAGGATCCCATTGAATTCGTACACGAATCCAAGAAGTGTCTGGTCAACCAGCGGGAAGTGCACCGTGACACCCTGGGCTTCTCCGAAGCCCTGCGTTCGGCGCTGCGGGAAGATCCCGATATCATCCTGGTGGGTGAGATGCGGGATCTGGAAACCATCCGCCTGGCGCTGACCGCGGCAGAAACCGGTCACCTGGTGTTCGGCACCCTGCATACCACCTCCGCGGCCAAGACCATTGACCGGGTGGTGGACGTATTCCCGGCGGAAGAGAAATCCATGGTCCGTTCCATGCTGTCGGAATCCCTGCAGGCGGTAATTTCCCAGACCCTGATGAAGAAAAATGGTGGCGGCCGGGTGGCAGCCCACGAAATCATGATCGGCACCCCGGCGATCCGGAACCTGATCCGTGAAGACAAGGTGGCGCAGATGTACTCGGCCATCCAGACCGGTGGTCAGCTGGGCATGCAGACCCTGGATCAGTGCCTGCAGGGGCTGGTACAGAAAGGGCTGGTGGCCCGTGATGTGGCCCGGGAAAAGGCCAAGGCGCCGGATTCCATCTGATCAGGCTGTATCCGAACAATAATCCCACCGGGGCAGAGCCCCGGTCAGGCAGGCAAGTGACATGGAATTTGAAGAGCTACTCAAGATAATGGTGCAGAAGGGCGGGTCTGACCTGTTCATTACTGCCGGTGTGCCACCCAGCATGAAGATCCACGGCAAGATCCTGCCGGTGACCAAGAACGCCCTCACCCCGGACATGACCCGGGATATCGTGTTCGGCGTAATGACCGAGAAACAGCGCAAGGAATTTGTCGAAAAGCACGAGTGCAACTTCGCCATTTCCGCCCGCGGCATCGGCCGTTTCCGGGTGTCCGCCTTCTACCAGCGCAACCTGGTGGCCATGGTGCTGCGTCGCATCGAAACCAAGATCCCCAACGTGGACGACCTGCGTCTGCCGCCGGTGATCAAGGAACTGGCCATGACCAAGCGTGGCCTGGTGATCTTCGTGGGTGCCACCGGTACCGGTAAGTCCACCTCGCTGGCCTCCATGATCGGCCACCGTAACAAGAACTCGAAGGGCCACATCATCACCATCGAGGATCCCATCGAATTCATCCACCAGCACCAGGGCTGCATCGTCACCCAGCGCGAAGTGGGTATCGATACCGACAGCTTCGACGTGGCCCTGAAGAACACCCTGCGTCAGGCCCCCGACGTGATCCTGATCGGTGAGATCCGGACCCGGGAAACCATGGACAAGGCCATTGCCTTCGCCGAAACCGGTCACCTGTGTCTGGCCACCCTGCACGCCAACAACGCCAACCAGGCGCTGGACAGGATCATCCACTTCTTCCCGGCGGACATGCACGACCAGCTGTGGATGGATCTGTCCCTGAACATGAAAGGCATCGTCGCCCAGCAGCTGATCCCCACCCCGGACGGCAAGGGCCGCCGTGCCGCCATTGAAGTACTTCTCGGCACCCCGCTGGTTCAGGATCATATCCGCAAGGGCGAAGTGCACATGATCAAGGAACTGATGAGCAAGTCCCGCGAGCAAGGCATGCAGACCTTCGACCAGGCGCTCTACGATCTCTACAGTGCCGGCGAAATCACCTACGAAGACGCCATGCTCCACGCCGACTCCCCCAACGACCTGCGCCTGATGATCAAGCTCGGCAACGAAACCGATGCCTCCAGCCTGGATGTGGCGACACGGGGATTGAGTATCGAGGACACGGAATAAGAGACGCTCCACGCAGCACGCTTCACGCAACAACGCGAAGACAGGTTTTCCTGACCTTCCGAAAAAGATGCCGCGACCAGGAGACTGGGCGCGGCTTCTTTGGTTGTCACCAGCGGTTTTTCTGTAGATACCGTCTCTCTCCATACCCTGCAAGCCTTCTCTAGGCGACTTGCGGGGTATATTCCTTCTGGTGTTTGATCACCCCGTAGGCAATCTGCACCAGCTTTCTCATGGCAGCCACTACG
>NZ_JALKBH010000011.1 GCF_023016115.1 Alcanivorax sp. S6407 | reverse complement strand
ATCGTAGTGGCTGCCATGAGAAAGCTGGTGCAGATTGCCTACGGGGTAATCAAACACCAGAAGGAATATACCCCGCAAGTCGCCTAGAGAAGGCTTGCAGGGTATGGAGAGAGACGGTATCTACAGCGGGTTATAGCTAGTGTTTTACCGATGCAAAAAGGCCCGCCCGGTAACCCGGGCGGGCCTTTTTGCATCAGGCGTGCCGCATGTTGCGTGAAGCGTGATGCAGCCGCAGAGCGGCCTAGCTGTCTGAGGACACGTCCTCGGATGGCTGGGCGTTCTGCTCGGCGGCCTTGGCGGCAGCTTCTGCCTGTTGCTGACGACGACGCGCGCGCGGGTCGTTGGACGCACGGCCCTGTTCTGCGGCAGCAGGTTGAGCCTGGGCTGCAACCGGTTTCACCTCGGTAGCCCGGCTGGGCAGGCCGTCAGTCTCCGGGGCCGGCTTGGGCTTCTCGAACTTGGCGCGCGGCGCATGTTGCTGCGGCTTGTAGTTCGGTGAACGCGGGTCGTTGCTGGCACGTACCGGCTCGGCGGCTTGCGCTGGCTCTGCGGGCTTTTCTTCGGCCTTGACCGGTTCCGGCTTGGCGGCGGGCTCGGCAGGTTTGGCTTCCGCTGTCGGCGCCGCTGGTGATACCGGCTTGGCTGCTGCAGGCTTCTCTTCCGCCTTGGCCGCTTCCGGCTGGGCTTTGGGCGCTGCAGCGGCTTTGGCTTCAGGCTTCGCCTCAGTTTGCCGGGGCGCAGGCTTGTCTGCCTTGGGTGCTGCTTGCTCGGCTGCAGGTTGCGCCGCGGCCGGCTTGTTTTCCGGTTGGGCCGGAGCTGCCTGCTCCGCTTTCTCCGGTTGGGCGCTTGCTTGTGCCTGCGGTTTGGCTGCCGCAGCCGGGGCCTCGGCAGGTTTTTCCGCTACTTGCGGCTGAGCCTGGGCCGGCTTCTGCTCGGCGGCGGCCTTGCCCGGTTCCTGTTCCGGTACCAGTTTGGCGGGCGGATGGCTTTCAGCGCCCTGCATCTGGTGGTTGTCTTCTACCGGAGCGGGTGCAGCCTTGGCTCTCTCGGCCTGAGGCTTGTCCTGGCTGGCAGCAGGCTGCTGAGCGGCAGGCTGTTCCTTCTGCTCCTTGCCTTGCTGCTTGCCGGGGCGCTTGCGCTCACGCAGCGGGCGGTCGTCCTTGGCATCGGTACGACGGGGAGCCTTGGGGCCCTTGTCGTTGTTGCTGCCTTTGTTTTCGCCATCAGACTTGTCGGCCTTGTTGTCAGGCTTCTTGTCCTGCTGCTTGTTGCGGTTGCGATTGTTGCGGTTGTCGCGATTGTCGTTGTTGTCACCGCCCTTGCCACCGTCCTGCTTGTTGCGACGGTTGTCATTGCGGCCACGACGCTGCTCATTGCCGCTGTCATCACGGTTGTCGTTGCGCTTGTTGTCGGACTGACGATTGTCCTTGCGGTTTTCGTCCTTGTCCTGCTGCTTGCGGTTGCGGGTGTTACGGTTGTCCCGGTCACCACCCTTGTTGTTTCGGCCGCCGTCCTGCTTGTTGCGGTTGTCGTTACGACCACCACGGTTGTCATTGCGGTTACGGTTGTTGCCGCCACGGTTGTTGCGATTGTTCTGCTGGCCCTTGCTGCCTTTCTGTTGCGGTTTGGTCTTCTTCTCAGGCTTGGGCTCGGCGGTGAAGACCTGTGCCAGCCAGGTGAAGAAGCGCGCCAGCAGGCCCAGGTTCTGCACGGTGGCAGGGGCGGGGGCTGCGGGTTCAGCCGGCTTGGGCGGCGGCGGTGCCGTATCCGGGGCCATCAGTTTCACTGCCGGTTCCTGGGGCTTCACGCCGGGATCCTGACTGTTGGGCGCTTCGCCTTCGGCAGCGCCTTCCATCAGATCCATCTCGTGACTCAGCTGGGTCACCACCTGATCGTCACGGATGCGCTCCACTTCGAAGTGGGGCGTTTCCAGGTTCGGATTGGGGATGATGACCACGCGAACCTTGTGGTTCTGCTCAATGGCACGCAGCGGCTCACGCTTTTCGTTGAGCAGGTAGGTGCCCACAGCCACAGGTACCTGGGCCTGAATCTCACCGGTACGCTCCTTCATCACCTCTTCTTCGATGAGGCGCAGGATGCTCAGGGCGAGGGATTTCACATCACGGATGTGGCCCTGACCATCACAGCGGGGGCAGACGATGCTGGAGGTTTCACCCAGGCTTGGGCGCAGGCGCTGACGGGACAGTTCCAGCAGGCCGAAGCGGGAGATGCGACCCAGCTGGATACGCGCACGGTCGGCCTCCAGGGCGTCGCGCATGCGGTTTTCCACTTCGCGCTGGTTGCGGGCCGGGCCCATGTCGATGAAATCCACCACGATCAGGCCGCCGATGTCACGCAGGCGCAGCTGGCGGGCGATCTCGTCTGCCGCTTCCAGGTTGGTCTGCAGGGCGGTTTCCTCGATGTCCGCGCCCTTGGTGGCCCGCGAGGAGTTGATGTCGATGGACACCAGTGCCTCGGTGGGGTCGATCACGATGGAGCCACCGGAGGGCAGCTTCACTTCGCGCTCGAAGGCGGTCTCGATCTGGGATTCGATCTGGAAGCGGGAGAACAGCGGGGTTTCGTCGCTGTACAGCTTGATCTTGTTCTGGAAGTCCTGCATCACCTGCTGGACGAAGCCCTGGGCTTCAGCGAATACCTTCTCGGAGTCGATCAGCACTTCGCCGATGTCCTTGCGCAGGTAATCGCGAATGGCGCGGATAATGACGTTGGATTCCTGATAGATCAGGAACGGTGCCTTGCGCTGCTGGGCGGCTTCGTCGATGGAGCTCCACTGCTTGAGCAGGAAGTCCAGATCCCACTGCAGCTCCTCGGCGCTGCGGCCCAGGCCGGCGGTGCGCACGATGACGCCCATCTCGTCCGGGATGGTGAGGGCGCCGAGAGCTTCTTTCAGCTGGGCACGCTCTTCACCCTCGATACGGCGGGAGATGCCACCGGCACGGGGGTTATTGGGCATCAGTACCAGGTAACGGCCTGCCAGGCTGATGAAGGTGGTCAGGGCGGCGCCCTTGTTGCCACGTTCTTCCTTGGAGACCTGGATAATGACTTCCTGGCCTTCCTTGATCACTTCCTTGATGTTGATGCGACCCTGGATGTCTTTCGGGTCTTTCTGGAAGTACTGACGGGAAATTTCTTTCAGGGGCAGGAAACCGTGGCGTTCGGCGCCGAAGTCCACAAAGGCGGCTTCCAGAGAGGGTTCTACGCGGGTGATCTTGCCCTTGTAGATGTTGGATTTTTTCTGAATGCGAGTTCTGTGTTCGATATCCAGATCGTAAAGACGCTGGCCATCGACCAGTGCCACCCGAACCTCTTCAGGGTGAGTGGCGTTGATAAGCATACGTTTCATGGTGCTACCACACGTTAGTGGTGGCACAAGGCAGGGCCGGGGTACAACCGGTAGCAGACCAGGGGGAGGGCTGCAGGCCTGTCACGGCCAGGGCGCACGCGGTGCGTGGGTTTTCGCTTTCCTGGGTGATGCAGTGCCTGAGTCAGCGTCTCTCCGAGTTGTTTGCAATGTTTAGTGCGTAATCGGGCTGGCAATGTGGCCAGCAAGTAATACTTCACGCGATTGCTGTGGCGGTGGGAGGCTTGTTCACTCCAGGGCTGCACAACAATATGTAAACTCTTGTCTGTCTGTTTTCCAGGTCATTTGACCGGCGCTGCAGGCCACCATTGTTAATGTTCAGGGTCCGTACTTGGACGCTGTTTAAATGGGTTACTCTGCAGCGTTTCAGCCTGGCTCTGGCCCTTGTGGGGAGAGGGCAGGCGGGTAACGCTTTCAATCAGACCTTGATGAGGCGGGGCCCATGTTGTTCTCGGCTGTGCCGGAGCGGGCCACACGGCGAATGTTCGCTGCGCGTCGCCGTTGCCTTACTTCAGGTCGACGCTTGACTATAGCAATAAAAGGTTAGAGGGATCAATCAGTTGAGGCAGTGAACAGTTAACAGTGAATAGTGAACAGTGCGCGGGCTGAATCGGCAGGGCCCCGGCGAGCCGTGCCCGCGCTAATGTGGCGGCAGGTTATCCTTGTGTCTGTTTTTATTTCTTTTAGCTATTAACTGTTCACTGTTAACTATTCACTATCTACGGCTTTCTATAGAATCGCGCCATGCCAAATGATGCCCCAGCGGCGGATCGTGTCAGCTTTGTCACTATAGATGAAGGTCGCCACGGTCAGCGCCTCGACAATTTCCTGTTTACCCATCTCAAAGGGGTGCCCAAGTCGCGTATCTACCGGATTATTCGCTCCGGTGAGGTGCGGGTGAATAAAGGGCGCGCCAAGCAGACCACCCGGCTGGCCACCGGTGATGTGGTCAGGATTCCACCCATCCGCACCAGCGAATCCGATGCGCCGCCCAAGGTCAGTGACGGGCTTACCGAGCGTTTGTCACGAGCCTGTGTCTATGAGGACGCTAATCTCTTTATCTTCAACAAGCCGGCGGGACTGGCCGTGCATGGCGGCAGTGGAGTCAGCCTGGGTCTGATCGAGGCCTTGCGGGTGATCTACCCGCAAGAGCGGGAACTGGAGCTGGTGCACCGTCTTGACCGGGATACCAGTGGCCTGATCATGGTGGCGCGGCGTCGTTCATTCCTGCGCAAGCTGCAGCGGTTGATGCAGAGCGGCAAGGTAGAGAAGCGTTACTGGCTGATCTGTCAGGGCTTCAAGGGCAATGAGCGCACCATGGAGGCGCCGCTGCTGAAGATGCAGAACGGTAATGAGCGTATTGTGCGGGTGTCCCGGGAGGGTAAGCCGTCGGTAACCCATTTCCGCATGATCGAGCGGCTGCGGGATGCCCAGCTGGTGGAGGCCCTGCTGGAAACCGGCCGTACCCACCAGATCCGGGTGCATAGCCAGTTTGGTGGCTTTCCTCTCCTGGGGGATGACAAGTACGGCACCGTCAAGGGCGCGGCCCTGCTGGAGCAAATCGGCCGCCGGCGGCTGTGTCTGCATGCCCGTAGCCTGACCTTTCCCCATCCGGATACGGGCAAGCCGATCTCGGTAACGGCGCCACTGGATGAGGATTTCGACGCCATCCTGGCGGCATTGCGCAAAAAGAAGGATTAGTAACGCCAGATGCCTGACGCTTGACGAAAATAACCAGGGTGCCCGGTTTATGCCGGGCTGCATTTCGTGAAGTCAGCGCACAACAGAAAGCCCGGTCTTCACGGTTATCGAATCTGCGTCTGGCGTCCAGCGGCAGGCATCAAGCAGATCCACTATTGCTGGAAATCGCTGATATCGTTAATCCCGCACCTACCCGGAAATGCATGATGAACTTGAAATATGACCTTGTGATCTTTGACTGGGACGGCACGGTGATGGATTCCACTGGCCGCATTGTCAGCTGCATGCATCTGGCCGCCGAAGACCTGGCGCTGCCTTCACTTCCTGACCAGACCGTGCGTGACATTATCGGGCTGGGGTTGCCTGAAGCGATTGCGACCCTATATCCGGTATTGAGTGCGGCGGATATCGAACGTATGCGTGATCGCTATGCCTTTCACTTTGTCGAGGCAGAAAGCACTCCCAGTGCCCTCTATCCCGGGGCGGAGGACGTGCTTACCCTGTTGCGTGAGCAGGAAATGAAACTGGCTGTCGCCACCGGTAAAAGCCGCAAGGGCCTGCAGCGGGTATGGGGAAACACCGGTCTGGATCGCTACTTTCACTCATCCCGCTGTGCTGACGAGAGTCGCTCCAAGCCCGAACCGCACATGGTGCTGGAGTTGCTGGAAGAAATGGCGGTACCCGCGGAGCGGGCCATTGTGGTCGGAGATACCACCTTCGATCTGGAGATGGCCCGTAATGCCGGCGTTGACCGGGTCGCGGTGAGTTACGGCGCTCACCCGGTAGAGCGCTTGTTGCCTTGTGAACCCGTCGCAGTGATTGATAGATTGAATGACTTGCTGCCTTTATTGGCAGCGGATGATATGGCCATGGAGAGTCAGTAGATGGAAAACCAGAGTCCCTCGCAGCGTCCTGCTGATGAGAAAGAGTGGAAACTCATTGAGAAACTGTTGGGCCAGGCCCAGGAAGAGCACCGCAAGTCACGCCGTTGGGGCATCTTTTTCAAGTTCCTGACCTTTGCGTATCTGTTTGTGCTGCTGGGGCTGATGATGACGGGGCGTACCTCATCGAACTTGTCCCCGGTGACAGAAGAGCATGTGGCAGTGGTGGCGGTAAACGGTGTGATTGCGCCGGATCAGGATGCCAGTGCCGACCTGATCGTCACCGGACTCACCCGCGCCTTTGAGGCGGAGAACAGCAAGGCTGTGCTATTGAAAATCAACAGCCCGGGCGGTTCTCCGGTGCAGTCCAACCAGGTGTATAACGCCATCAAGCGTCTGCGCGACAACCACCCGGACAAGAAGGTCTATGCCGCCATCACTGATGTGGGTGCCTCCGGTGCCTACTATATTGCCTCTGCAGCCGATGAAATCTATGCGGACCCGGCCAGTATCGTGGGTTCCATTGGTGTGATCATGGCGGGTTTCGGCCTGGAAGAGGCGGCCGACAAGCTGGGGGTGGAGCGCCGGGTGCTCACCGCTGGTGACAACAAGGCAATCATGGATCCGTTCTCGCCGATTCGCGCTTCGGATCGTGAGCACATGGAAACCATGCTGGGTGAGATTCATCAGCAGTTTATCACCGCGGTGCGAGATGGCCGGGGTGATCGCCTCAGGGAAGACGAGAATCCGGACGTCTTTTCCGGGCTGTTCTGGACCGGTGAGCGCGCAGAGACCATGGGGCTGATTGATGGCCTGAAGAGCCCCGGGGATGTGGCCCGGGATGTGGTTGGTACTGATGAGATGGTCAACTACAGTGCGTCTCGCTCACCGATGGAAGAGTTCCTGCGCAAGTTCGGGGTGTCCATCGGCGAGGGTATTGCCAGCCAGATCGGGCTTGAGGGCGCAGTGCCGAGTATTCGGTAACTGCGCAGCGGCAAGCTACAAGCCACAAGCTGCAACGCGGGAGCAGGGGGGGGGCGGAATCTGAAGCCGCCGGTCCTCGCGCTGATAGGCCGACAGAAAAAGCCGCACTCTAGAGTGCGGCTTTTTGATTCCGCGGGGCTCCATGCCTGAAGGATGGCGTTGGCATCTCCCCGTGTTGCAGCTTGTGGCTTGCAGCTTGCTGCTCCTTATAGCGGAAGCTGAATCCCTTCCGCCGCCAGAAACTCGGTGAGCACAATCAAAGGCAGCCCGATCAGGCTGTTGGGGTCGCGGCCTTCCAGGGCCTTGAACAGGACGATGCCCAGTCCTTCGGACTTGAAGCTGCCGGCACAGTTGAGCGGCTGTTCCAGGTCCACATAGCGTTCTATCTGCTCTTGTCGCAGGGTGCGGAACTGGACATTGAAGGGTTCACAGGCGCTTTGGGTGCGCCCGGTAGCCGTATTCAGCAGGCACAGGCCGGTGAGGAAGGTGACCCGCTGGCCGCTGGCGGCGCTCAGCTGTTCAATGGCTTTTTCCCGGGTGCCGGGTTTGCCAAGCACCTGGTCTCCCAGTACCGCAACCTGGTCGGAGCCAATGATCAGGGTGTCAGGGTGCTGCTCTGCCAGGGCGGCGGCCTTTTCCCGGGCCAGTCGAATGACCAGATCGGTGGGTGTTTCACCCTCAAGACGGGTTTCGTCAATGTCCGGGCTCTGGTGGCTGAACTCCAGGTGCAGCTTGCCCAGCAGTTCACGACGGAACGGTGAGGAAGAGGCGAGTAACAGGGCGGGGGTAGCGGTCATGATTCTGTCTCCGGTCTGAGCGGCCAGAGTGTAGTGATTTTCTGCTGCAGGAAGAAGGTTTGCCGGGCCGGATTTCAGGTAAAATGGCCCGCAACGGGCAAAAAATACCCGGTGCAGCCAAAGAGTTTTTCGTGATTTGGAAAAAGTCTTTACGCTTCAATTGGTTAGCCCCTTACATTAACTTTGACAGAAGGGCCTCTCAGCCCTAGAATTGCGCGCTTATGTTTTCAGGGCAACTGCCACAGTTCCTCGACCCCCGTAAATACGCGGATCAGGGTCGCGTCGTTGAAGGCCAGCTCACTGTCCGCGACCTGCCACGCCTGCAGGATTACAAGGACAGTCTGGACCAGCCGGTAGTCATATCGCTGGCGTTCGGCCGTGACGAAGAGGGGCATCGGCGTATTGAGGGCGAGGTCAGCACGACACTGGTGCTGCCATGTCAGCGCTGCCTGGAGCCGGTGACTTACGACATCAAGGCCACGATTGATGTGGCGCTTGTCTGGAATGAGGATCAGGCCAAGGCGCTGCCGGAGCGACTGGACCCCTGGCTGATTGATGATGAACCCATGGTTCTCACCGATCTGCTCGAAGAGGAACTCTTGCTGGCCATGCCGTTGGTGGCACTGCATGACCCTTGCCCGACAGCTTTACCGCATGACAGCGGTGAACCTGAGAAACAGGAAAACGCGGATAATCCTTTTGCCGTGCTGGCCCAGTTAAAGGGTCAAGGCAAGTAAATTCAGGCTGAATAAACGCCCGAGGAGCTCGAAATGGCTGTTCAACAGAACCGTAAAACCCGTTCCAAGCGCGGCATGCGCCGTTCTCACGATGCGCTGACTTCTGCTGCGCTGACTGAAGATACCAACACCGGTGAAGTGCATCGTCGTCACCACATCTCTCCGGACGGCATGTACCGCGGTCGTCAGGTAATTCGTCAGGTTGAGACTGACGACGAAGAGTAAGCCTCTTCAAGCAAACGGGAGCTCAGGCTCCCGTTTTGTTTTGGCCTCAATGGCCACAGAAAATCCTCCTCCGGGAGGATTTTTTGTAAGCGGATACAAGGGAACCTGTTTCCCGCTGCATTTTTTGACAGAATGTCGGCCTCGATAATCGCATATAAAGGAAGCAGCCCATGTCGGTTGTGACGTTGGCGGTTGATGCCATGGGGGGCGATCACGGCTTGTCCGTCACCGTGCCTGCCGTGGCGAAGATGCTTTCCCGCCATGATCATCTCAACATCATTCTTGTCGGCCAGCCGGAACCGCTGGCTGAGGCAATGAGCAAGCATGGCCTTGAGGGCCACGCCAGAATTACCGTGGAGCCCGCCTCGGAAGTGGTGGCCATGGATGATTCCGTTGCCGTGGCCATGCGCCAGAAAAAGGATTCCTCCATGCGGGTGGCTGTGAATCAGGTCAAGGACGGCAAGGCCCAGGCGGCCGTCAGTGCCGGCAATACCGGTGCCTTGATGGCAGTCAGCCGTTTTGTACTGAAAACCCTTCCTGGCGTGGACCGTCCCGCCATCTGTACCGCCATTCCCACCTCCACCGGCCACTGCCACATGCTCGACCTGGGCGCCAATGTGGATTCCGAGCCCGCTCACCTGGTGCAATTCGCCCTGATGGGGCAGGCGCTGGTTCGTGCTGTGGACGGCGAACGCCAGCCACGGGTGGCGTTGCTCAATATCGGTGAGGAAGACATCAAGGGTAACGAGCAGATCAAGGAAGCGGCGGCGCTACTGCGTGACACACCAGACATGAACTATGTGGGCTTCGTGGAAGGTAACGGCATTTTTGCTGGCGAGGCAGACGTTGTCGTATGTGACGGCTTTGTTGGCAACGTGTCGCTGAAAACCATGGAGGGCGTGGCCAAGATGATTGGCAACATGATCCGTGAAGAGATCGGCTCTTCCTGGCTGCGCAAGCTCAGCGGCCTGCTGGCACTGCCGGTGCTGGCTGGCCTGAAAAAGCGCATGGATCCGGATCGTTACAATGGTGCCAGTCTGGTGGGATTGAAAGGGGTTGTGGTGAAAAGCCACGGCGGCACCAGTGTGGAAGGCTTTATCAGTGCCCTGGAAGTGGCAGAACTGGAAGCCCGTCGCAACGTTCCTGCCCTGATTCGTGATGCCCTGGCGCCGGAAGCGGCACAAGACACTGCCCAGGCCTGATACGGCAATACTTTGTTGCAGCCTTGCCCGGACAGTGAACGCCAAACCGGGCATACTGCGGCGCTTGAAAAGAGGATAAGACATGTCCAAAACTGCCTTTATTTTCCCCGGTCAGGGTTCCCAGTCGCTGGGTATGCTGGCTGATTTTGCTGATCGCCCGGCGGTCAAGCAGACTTTTCAGGAAGCCTCTGGTGCGCTGGACCTGGACCTCTGGGCCATGTCTCAGGAAGGTCCCCAGGAGCTGATGAACCAGACCGAAAATACCCAGCCGTTGCTGCTCACCGCCGGTGTGGCCCTGTGGCGCTTGTGGGAGCAGAGCGGTGGTCCGCGCCCACACTTTCTTGCCGGTCACAGCCTGGGTGAATACACCGCGCTGAGCTGCGCGGGGGTGATCAATCTGGGGGATGCGGTGCGTCTGGTGCGTACCCGTGGCCAGCTGATGCAGCAGGCCGTTGCCGAAGGCGAGGGCAAGATGGCTGCGGTGCTGGGGCTGGATGATGACCAGGTGCGAGCCGCCTGTGACAAGGCCGCCGAAGGTTCCGTAGTGGAAGCGGTGAATTTCAATGCTCCCGGTCAGGTGGTGATTGCCGGTGCTGCGGACGCTGTCGAGCGTGCCATCGCTGCCTGTAAGGAAGCCGGAGCCAAGCGTGCCATGCCGCTGCCGGTGAGTGTGCCGTCCCACTGTGCGCTGATGAAGCCCGCAGCCGACAAGCTGGCCGAGACTCTCAACGCCACCAATTTTCATGCGGCTGAAATCCCGGTCATCAACAATGTGGATGTAGTGGCAGAGACTGACCCGGCACAGATTCGTGATGCGCTGGTACGCCAGCTGTATTCACCGGTGCGCTGGGTGGAAACCATTCAGGCGCTGGGCCAGCAGGGTGTCAGCAATGTTTATGAGTGCGGCCCCGGCAAGGTGCTGTGCGGACTGATCAAACGGATTGATCGCGAGATTGCAGCCAGCCCGCTGGAAAGCGGTGATGCCTTCGACAAGGCGCTGGGGCTGTAAAAGCTTCTGTCAGGAGATAACAGAATGTCAGACAAGAAAGTGGCTCTGGTCACAGGCGCCAGCCGCGGTATTGGCCGCGCGATTGCCAACAAGCTTATTGAAGACGGTTTCTTTGTGGTGGGCACTGCCACCTCCGAGAGCGGCGCTGCTGCCATCGGTGAAGCCCTGGGTGCCAACGGTGCCGGCAAGGTGCTGAATGTGACCGACAAGGAATCCGTTGCCGACACACTGAAAAGCATCGCCGATGAGCATGGTGCACCTCTGGTGCTGGTTAACAATGCCGGCATCACCCGCGACAACATCATGCTGCGCATGAAGGATGATGAGTGGGAAGATGTGATCAACACCAATCTCAACTCTCTCTATCGCGTCAGCAAGGGCTGCCTGAAAGGCATGACCAAGGCGCGCTGGGGTCGCATCATCAATATCAGTTCCGTGGTGGGTACCATGGGCAATGCGGGCCAGGCCAACTATGCGGCTGCCAAGGGCGGGGTAGAAGGCTTTACTCGTGCACTGGCCCGTGAGCTGGGTTCGCGCAACATTACCGTGAATTCCGTGGCACCGGGTTTCATCCAGACTGACATGACGGATGCGCTGCCCGAGGCCCAGAAAGAATCTCTGCTGTCAGGTATTCCGCTGGGCCGTCTGGGCCAGCCGGAAGAGATTGCCAGTGCCGTGGCCTGGCTTGCCAGCGACGGTGGCGGCTACGTTACCGGCACCACTTTGCACGTCAATGGCGGTATGTTTACCGGCTAGACCCAAAAGTGGGCATGAGAGTGGCTCTCTGTGGGGCAGTGTAATTCACTGTTTTTACAGAGAAAAATATTTGGAAAAACTTGAAGGAATCGCACCGGGTCAGTTCGCTTGCAAGCGCAAACGGCGTTCACCTAGAATAGCCGCTGACAGGTGCTAGCACACCATCAATCAGGAGAGTTATAGGATCATGAGCAGCATCGAAGAACGCGTACAAAAAATCATCGTGGAACAACTGGGTGTTAAGCCGGAAGACGTAAAATCTGAAGCGTCCTTCGTTGAAGATCTGGGTGCAGACTCCCTGGACACCGTTGAGCTGGTAATGGCTCTCGAAGAAGAATTCGAGACCGAGATTCCGGACGAAGAAGCTGAGAAGATCAGCACTGTTCAGTCCGCAGTCGACTACATCAAAGCCCACAGCTAATTCATTAGCTGCTGAGCACCACAAAAGGGCCGCATGTTCCTCGAACTTGCGGCTTTTTTGTGGCCGTTTTTCAGGTAGCCTTCACTCTTGGCTGGCATGGACTGACTAACAGCCTCTTACATAATGGCGGCGTGATCACTGCAGCTTTGTAGTAATCTTGTCGCATTCCATAGAGTTTAATGCTCCAAATTTGAACGTACTGGAGGAAATCGGGTGACATTACGGCGAGTTGTAATCACAGGGATGGGTATGCTGACCCCGCTGGGTGCTGATGTGGCTTCCACCTGGGAGGGCATCAAGGCAGGCAAGAGTGGTATCCGTACCATCGAACATTTCGATACCGAACCCTTTGCCACCCGCTTTGCCGGCCTTGTGCCGGAGTTTGATATCTCTGAGTATCTGTCGCCAAAAGATGCTCGCAAGATGGATATCTTCATCCAGTACGGGCTGATCGCGGCCATTCAGGCGGTACGTGATTCCGGTCTGGATATGGACAAGGAAGATGCCGAACGGGTGGGTGCGGCTATCGGCTCTGGCATTGGTGGTCTGACCAATATCGAAGACAACCACATCAAGATGCTCAACAGCAGTCCGCGAAAGTTGAGCCCGTTCTTCGTGCCCGGCACCATCATCAACATGATTGCCGGCAATCTGGCCATCATGTACGGAATGAAGGGCCCCAATTTCGCCACCGTGACGGCCTGTACCACCGGTACCCACAACATCGGTTTTGCGGCCCAGCAGATCCAGCTGGGGCAGGCGGACGTGATGGTGGCTGGTGGTGCCGAGAAGGGCTCCACTCCCTTGGGCCTGGGCGGTTTCTCCGCTGCCCGTGCGCTGTCTACCCGTAATGATGATCCCCAGGCGGCCAGCCGTCCCTGGGACAAGGACCGTGACGGCTTTGTGCTGGCTGACGGTGCCGGCGCCGTGGTGCTGGAAGAATACGAACACGCCAAGGCACGTGGTGCCACCATCTACGCCGAGCTTGCCGGTTACGGCATGAGCGATGATGCGTATCACATTACTGCCCCTGCCGAGGGCGGTGACGGCGCCATGCGTGCCATGCGCAATGCCCTGCAGAATGCCGGCGTGGCACCGGAGAAAGTGGACTACATCAATGCCCACGGCACTTCTACCCAGATGGGGGATCTGGCCGAAGTGGCGGCGGTGAAGACCCTGTTCGGTGAGCATGCCAGCGAGCTGTGCATGAGTTCCACCAAATCCATGATCGGTCATCTTTTGGGTGCCGCCGGTGCCGTGGAAGCGATCTTCACCATCCTTGCCATGCGTGACTCCATCGCCCCTCCGACCATCAATCTGGACAACCCGGATGAAGGCTGTGACTTGAACCTGGTGGCCAATGTGGCTCAGGAGCGCAACATCGACTACGCGCTGTCCAATTCCTTCGGTTTTGGTGGCACTAACGGGTCACTGTTGTTCAAGAAGGTCTGACCGCTTGCGACTGGAGTTGCAATGATCCAGCGTCAACCGGCATTCATCGACAGCCGTGACCGGGGCCTGGCCTACGGTGACGGCCTGTTCGAGACCCTGAGAGTCGCGGCCGATGGCCGCATTCCCTTGCTGTCCCTGCACCGTCAGCGGATGCTCGATGGTGCCAGGGCTCTGGGTATTCCTGCGCCGCAGCCTGTTGAGATCGAGCAGGCATTACAGAAGGCGCTTGCGCAGAAGCCTGGCCCGGGTTTGATCAAGCTGATCCTGACTCGCGGTGTCGGTGGCCGGGGCTACCTGCCACCGGCCAATCCGGTTCCCTCCCTGCTTTGGCAAACCGGCGATCTTCCTGTTTGGGATAAATGTTCCCGCCAGGAAGGGATCGTCATGGGGCTTTGCTCACAGCCTCTGCAGGCAGACCCTTTCCCTGGTTACAAGCATCTCAATCGCCTCGCCCAGGTGCAGGCCCGTGCCGAAGTCGCCCGGCAGGGGTGGCAGGAGGGGCTGCTGCTGTCGCCCCGTCGTCAGCCTCTGGAAGCGACGGCCATGAATCTGTTTGCCCGTTTTGAAGAGGGATGGTGGACACCGGATCTTGCCGCTGCGAGGTCGGGAGTGGCCGGCGTCATGCGCCAGTGGTTGCTGGACGATCTGACCCGGCGTGGGGAAGGGGTTAGCTGCGATCTGCGGCCGCTGTCACAGCTTCGCCATGCTCAAGGCCTGTTTCTGGCCAACAGTGTTGTCGGGGTGCTCCCGGTGCGTAAACTGGCGCAATGGCAATGGCAGGTGCCACCCGAGGTGCGCAACCTGCAAGCGCGGGTGGATGCCATTTTTGACGCCTGAGGCTTTAACCCGGAGTCGCCTGGCCGCGGCAGGCGTTATTCAGGGGCTCCTTAAACGCAGAATCAAAACATTCCCGGTAGCTTTCCTGTTAACAGGCCCTACAATTCCGCTATGCGAAAAAAAATTCGAATCTTTGGACTGCTGGTACTTCTGCTGGTCGCGGCTATTCCGCTGGCCGGTGCATGGGTAAGCAGTTACCTGCATCGCCCTCTTGGTGTCACCGAGCCTCAGGTTGTGGTGGTGGAGAAGGGGGCCGGCCTCAGCCGGGTGCTATATCAATTACAGCGTGAAGGTCTGCTCGGTGAAGGCAGTAATGCCACGCTTAGACGACTGGGGGCGCGTCTCTACAGCAGTTTCACCGGCATGGATGGGCGTCTGCATGTGGGTGAATACCCGCTGGAGCAGGGCGACTCCCTGCTGGCCCTGCTGGAAAAGATGGAGCGGGGTGAAGTCCTGCAGCGCAGTGTGACGCTGGTGGAAGGCTGGAACTTCCGTGAATTGCGTGCCCGCCTGGCTGCCCAGGAAACCCTCACTCATACTCTGGATGGACTGAGCGACCAGCAGATCATGGAAAAACTGGGCTACCCGGATCGCCATCCTGAAGGCTGGTTTGCGCCTGAAACCTATTTCTATACTCGCGGCACCAGCGACCTGTCATTGCTGCAACGGGCCATGGCCCGTCAGCAGCAGGTGCTGGATGATGCCTGGGCCCAGCGGGCGGATGATCTGCCCTACGATGAGCCCTATGAAGCCCTGATCATGGCCTCCATTGTCGAGAAAGAGACCGGAGTACCGGAAGAGCGTGGCGAGATTGCCGGCGTGTTCGTCAACCGGCTGCGCAAGGGGATGCGGCTGCAGACCGACCCCACCGTGATTTATGGCATGGGCGAAAAATACGACGGCAATATTCGCCGTTCCGACCTGCGTCGTCCTACCCCTTACAACACCTACACCATTTTCGGCTTGCCACCCACGCCCATCGCAATGCCGGGCAAGGATGCCATCCTTGCCGCAGTGCAGCCGCAGAGCACGGAATCGATCTATTTCGTGGCGCGAGGGGATGGTAGTCATTATTTCTCGAAAACTCTGGCCGAGCATCAGAAGGCGGTACGTGATTACCAGTTGCGCCGTCGCAACGGTTACCGCTCCTCTCCGGGGGCGTCGCAATGAGCGGACGCTTCATCACCCTGGAGGGAGGCGAGGGGGCAGGCAAGAGCAGTAACCTTGAATGGCTGGCTGAGCAGTTGCGTGCCGCCGGCAAGACCGTACTGCTGACCCGTGAGCCGGGGGGCACGCCACTGGCTGAATCCATCCGTGAGGTATTGTTGGCGCCCGGCGCAGAGACCATGGCTGACGACACCGAGCTGTTGCTGGTGTTTGCCGCTCGTGCCCAACATCTGGCGGAAAAGATCCGCCCGGCGCTGGCGCGGGGAGAGTGGGTGCTATGTGACCGTTTTGTGGATGCCACCTGGGCCTACCAGGGGGCCGGCCGCGGTCTCGATCAGAGTGCGATTGCCGCACTGGAAAAGCTGGTGGTAGCGGATCATCAACCACACATGACCATCCTGTTCGATGTGCCTGTGGAAGTGGGCATGGCCCGTGCCGGTAAACGGGCGGCGCTGGATCGCATTGAGCAGGAAGACCAGGCTTTCTTCGAGCGTATCCGCCATTGTTATCTTGAGCGTGCCAGCGAGCAGCCAGAGCGGTTTCGGGTGCTGGACGCCGCGCAACCGCTGGAGCAGGTGCGTGGCCAGCTCGAGCCGCTGATTGAGGAGATGCTGTCATGGCCGTAACGGCGCCGGTACAGGTGCCTTTACCCTGGCACCAGGACGAAATGTCACGGTTGCTTGACCAGCATCGTCAGGATCGTTTGCCTCATGCGCTGCTGATCAGCGGCCCAAAAGGGATTGGCAAGCTGCGCCTGGCCGAGTCCCTGGCCCAGACCCTGCTGTGCAGCAGCGGCAGTGATTTTCCCTGTGGCAAGTGTCAGGGCTGTCAGCTGAGCACAGCGGGCACCCACCCCGACTATCACCGCCTGAGCCCGGAAGAGGGCAGCAAGGCCATCAAGATCGATCAGGTGCGCCAGCTGGTCAGCTTTGCGACCCGTACCGCCCAGTATGATGGCTACCGGATTGCCATCGTGGCACCGGCGGAAGCTCTGAATCGCAACGCCCAGAACGCCTTGCTGAAAACCCTTGAAGAGCCAGGCAGCAAGACCCTGTTGATGCTGGTGAGTGATCAGCCAACCCTGCTTCTGCCCACCATCCGCAGCCGTTGTCAGCAGCGTACCTTGCCGCTGCCGCCCCGCGAGCAAGCGCTGGAGTGGCTGCAAGGCCAGGCCAGTGACCCGCAGTCCCTGCTGGATGCGGCCCAGGGGGCGCCGCTGCAGGCGCTGGCCCTGGAGCAGGCGGACTGGTTTGCCGAGCGTTCCCGGCTGCTGGAAACCCTGGTCTCGGTGGCAGAAGGGCGTCAGTCCTCTGCCCAAGCCTCGTCAGTACTGGCCAGGCATGATCCCGCCGAGATGGCGACTGTAATCTATGGCTGGCTGGGTCGCAGTCTCAAGCAGTCGCTTTCCGGTGAAGAGAGTGCCGATGCGCAGCTGGCGCCGTTGCTCAAGCGGCTGGCGGCAGCGGTGCCGGCGGCGCGCCTGTTGCGGGCCGCCCAGCGGGTGTTGGAAGGGCGCCGGGCGTTGCTGTCCGGGGCCAATCCCAACAAGGAACTGCTCTACGAGCAGTGGCTGCTGGTGCTGACCGGCGTTGACGCTGCGCCTGTGGGCTACTAATCTTTATTCAACTTTAATAATAAAGTCGTACTGGCCGTTCGGTTGATTACTGCGTCCATAACGACCATGAGGCAAATCCTATGAAGATGCCCGGCGGAAGAAGCGGGATTCTTTCATTGTCCATCAAGGACAAGGCAGTTCTGTATTCGGCGTACATGCCCTTTATCACCAATGGCGGGCTGTTCATTCCCACCGACAAGCAGTACAAGCTGGGTGAGGAAATCTTCCTGCTACTCAACATCATGGATGAGGCAGACAAGATTCCGGTGGCGGGCAAGGTGGTGTGGATCACCCCTAAAGGTGCCCAGGGCAACCGCAGCGCGGGCATCGGCGTGCAGTTCTCCGATCAGGACGACACCGCCCGCGTTACCATCGAGAACCATCTTGCAGGCTCCCTCGAGTCGGACCGACCGACGCATACGATGTAGGAGACGCACCACGCTTCACGCAACACGCAACAACGCGGATGACGTTTCTGCTATTCTTGTACCCTTGAGGCCGCGCCCATGCCTGAGCGCGGCCTTTGACGTTTTAATGCTTGATACCTTTTTCGCGTTGTTGCGTGCAGCGTGATGCGTGTTGCGGTCTTAATGGAGCTTTATATGCCTGCTGCCACTTTTGTGGACTCCCACTGTCACCTTGATCGTCTCAATCTGGAGGCCCATGGCGGGGATTTTTCGGCCATGATGGCGGCGACGGAAGAGGCGGGTGTCAGCCACATGTTGTGTATCGGCGTGGATCTGGAAACCTTTCCGGATGTGCAGGCACTGGCCGAGCAGTACCCGCAGGTGTTTGCCAGCGTTGGGGTGCATCCGCTCTACAAGGAATCCCGTGAGCCTTCAGTGGCTGAGCTGCTGGAACGGGCGGCGCATCCCAAGGTGATCGCCATCGGCGAAACCGGGCTGGATTACTTCTATGCCAAGGAAGAGCGGGAATGGCAGAAGCGATATTTTATTGCCCATATCGAGGCAGCACGGCAAACCGGGTTGCCGCTGGTGGTGCATACCCGGGGGGCCAAGGACGATACCCTCAATCTGCTCCGCGAACATGGTGGTGGAGAAGTGAAGGGCGTGTTGCACTGTTTCACTGAAGATCTGGATATGGCCCGGCAGGCCATCGAGCTGGGTTTTTATATTTCCATTTCCGGCATCGTCACCTTCCGCAATGCGGAATCCCTGCGCGACACGGTCAAGGCCCTGCCCATGGAGAAACTGCTGATCGAAACGGATGCTCCCTGGCTGGCCCCGGTGCCCTTTAGAGGCAAGCCCAACGAGCCGCGCTTTGTGGCCAATGTGGCGGAATGTGTGGCGGAACTGAAGGGCGTCAGTATTGAAGAACTGGCCAGCATCACTGCCGATAATTTCTTCACCCTGTTCAACAAGGCGCAACGATGAATCCTTACCTGATACCTGCTCTGGCCGCGTTTGGCGGCGCTGTCCTGGCGGCATTGCTGGTGTGGCTGCTGGAGCGCCGCCGGCAAGGGCAGCTCGCCATGCAATGGCAGGAAGAAAAGCACCAGCTACGCGAGCCGCTGGCCCAGTTGCCGTTGCTGCGTGACCAGCTGGAGGTGGCAAGCCGTCAACAACGGGAGGCGGAAAGCCATGCCCGGCAACTGTCGGCTGAGAGGGCGCGGTTGGAAGAGCGATTGGCGGGGCAGGAAGAGAAGCTGGCCTTTGCCGAAAAGAGCCGTGAATTGCTCAAACAGGAGTTCGAGAACCTGTCAGCGAAGATCTTCGAGCAGCGCAGCAAGCAGTTGCAGGAGCAGCAGCATCAGGGACTGGATGGGGTGCTGAAGCCGTTCCGTGAGCAGCTCACCGACTTTCGCCGCCGGGTGGACCAGATCCACAGTGATGAGACGCGAACCCAGGCGACCCTGATGGAGCAGTTGAGTCAGCTCAAGGGGCTCAATCAGCAGATGCATGAGGATGCCAAAAACCTTACTGATGCCCTCAAGGGGCAGGTAAAGACCCAGGGTAACTGGGGTGAAATGATCCTTGAGCGGGTGCTGGAGTCTTCCGGGCTGACCCGCGGGCGGGAGTATGAAACCCAGGTGGCCTTCAAGGCCGAAAGCGGCCAGCGCCGCTTGCCGGATGCCATTGTGCGGTTGCCGGAAAACAAGGATGTGGTGGTGGATGCCAAGGTGTCCCTGCTGGCCTATGAGCGCCTGTCATCGGCGACCACCCAGGAAGAGCGCGAGCAGGCCCTGCGTGAACATCTGGCGTCCCTGCGAAGTCATATCAAGGGGCTGGATATCAAGGACTACAGTGGCCTTGAGGGCATCGAGAGTCTGGACTTCGTGCTGTTGTTCATCCCCATCGAGGGGGCGTTCATGGTGGCCATGGAGCAGGACTCCACGCTCTATACCGACGCCTTTGCCCGCAATATCGTTTTGGTAAGCCCTACCACGCTGCTGGTGACCTTGCGCACCATCCAGAATATCTGGCGCTATGAGTACCAGAATCGCAATGCTCTGGATATTGCTGACCGGGCCGGCAAGATCTGTGATCAGGTATCCCTGATTGATGAATCCCTCGGTGATCTGGGTGACAAGCTGGAAAAGGCCCACAGTGCCTGGGAAACCACCCATAACCGGCTTACCCAGGGCCGTGGCAACCTTTTGCGACAGGCAAACCAGCTGGTAGACCTGGGTGCCAAGGCCCGGCGGGCCTTGCCCCGCGCCGACGACGATTCCGACGACACCTCCTCCTGATCTCCTTCCGCCGCCTGGTTGCAGGCGGCTGCTCTCCTGATTCATTTTCCCGTGGCCGGGACCATTCCAATGTGGTGCTGCCTTCGCGTGTGCCTGATGGGTTTTCGCCAGGCTACAGATCCTGAGTAGTCTTTTCGTGTAAGCAATTCTTTGTGTATCAATCTTCGTCAAAAATAAACGCATATGCAGCAAAGTTGTTAGGAAACTACGCTGACTTGCTGGTCATTGCTCATTTTTGCTAATGATTTTTTATCAGCTTACTAATACCTGAACTGAGTCACATAGTACTTTGTCGTTAGTTGGTTAGTATCCTTGTGTATCTTATTCGTAGACAAGGGTATCTATATGTATCGTTTGATGTTGGTTCTGTGTTTCTGTGCGGGGCTCGTTCAGACGGTATCGGCTTTTGAAGCTCAGCCCCGAATCATCGGGGGACAGGACGTAACGACTGCAAGGCCGTGGATGGCCGAAGTGGAAATCAGCCGTTCCGGCAATCAGTCAGAAGCTGCAACCCTGTGCGGGGGTACACTTATCGCACCTCAGTGGGTAGTAACAGCGGCACACTGTGTGGTGGCAGAAGGGCAGCAGGTGGCTCCCAATGTGCTGTTTGTTTCCCTTGGCGGGACCAACCGCCTGGGTACTGCCATGGAGAAACACTCGGTGAGTGCGGTGCTGGTTCATCCTTACTACCGCTCCGACAACTACCACAACGACATTGCCTTGTTGCGTCTGGGTACGGCCAGTCAGCTGGAAACCATGGATCTGGCCAAGTCGGCGGTTACCAAGGATATCGCCGCCAACCCGAAAGAGTCCCTGCTGGCTCTGGGCTGGGGCTATACCAGCAATAACACCCTCCAGCTCTCCGATACCCTGCAGGAAGTACAACTGGATTACGTCTCCGATAGCTACTGCGCCAGTCAATGGAGTCAGTTGTGGAGCGGCCAGATCTGTGCCGGTGAGATGGACCCGGCGCCCCTCGCCCAGGACACTTGCCGCGGTGACAGTGGCGGCCCGCTGATTTACAGCCAGGACGGCCAGCAGTGGCTGGTGGGTATTACCAGCTACGGTCACGAAACCTGTGCCACCAATGGGGTTCCCGCCGTCTATACCCGTATCGACAGCTACCTGGACTGGCTGGAAAGTGCCACTTCCGGTCTGCTGGTGGATCTGGAAACCGTGGGGCTGCCTGCCAGTCAATATCAGGCACCGGGTACCACCGTGACCCTTAATGCCGGACTGGTGAATCGCAGTGTGCTGAACACCGCCACCAATGTGGGCCTCACCATCTACCATGCACCGGGACTGGATGTGTCCGTCACCGGGCTCAAGTGTGTGGCGGAAGGGAGTGATCAAACACGCTGTTCCGGCGGCAAGAATCTTTACGTGGGCGATGACCTCGGAGCTATCACCCTGAAGCTGGCCAATAGTGGTCAGGAATGGGCCGGCAAAGTGGATGTGCGCCCGTCCAGCGATGGCTACGACTACTTCAACGTACCTTCTGAGAGCTTCAAGCTGGTCTTTAGCGACCAGCCGGATGTGGTCCTCAACGTGTCCAGTCAGCGTCGTTCTGATGGCAGTGTGGTGATGACTGCGCGGGTAGAGAATCAAGCCACCCACAGGGCGGCGGCCAGAGTCCGTCTGGGCTTCCAGATGCCCAGTGGCTGGCAGGCGCAGGTGCCGGATGACTGTTACGGTTCATCTCTGGTGCAGTGTGGACTGGGTGATCTGGCTCCGGGCCAGGAGGCCGTGCAGAAGCTGGTGATGGAAGGCAGTGGCAATGGTGTGGTGTCAGTGAAGGTGTGGACCGACAACGGCGATTTCCCTGCCGGAGATACCCAGGCCGCCAGCTACCCGGCGCTGGCTCGTAGCGTGGTGAGTAACAGCTCCTCCAGCAGTACTGCAGTTGCGTCTGATAGCGGTGGCGGTGGCGGTGCCCTGTCAGGGCTGGTGGTACTACTGCTGGTGGGGGGAGCCGCTCGCCGGCGGTTCCACCAGTGACAGATGTCGCTGGCGCTCCGGTGCCAGCGCTCCCTGGTTCCCTGTCCAGGGAACCGCATCCATCCCCTTGGGGACGGCGCCCAGCTGGAACGGCGCCTTGATGATTTCAAAATAGGGCGAATGGTCGAAGTCTGCGGCGGTCACCGCCCGCGGTTGCAGGCGAAGCAGGCGGGCACCGGCCCCATCCTCCTTTACCAGAGGTAGCACCGGGAATTGCACAAAGCTGAAGGCATCGGAAATCACGGTGCCGCTCAGTGCCTTGATCAATTCTCCGGCCCAGCGACGGTAAATGGCCGAGCGCCAACGTAGCGGCATCCAGCGCCAGGGCACCAGGGCCATCAGGCTCAAGGCTGCCCAGGAACGGCCGCCGCCGGCGCCGATACGGCTGATTGCATAGCGCAGCACATCCTGGGCTTCATTGTCGCTCAGGCCCTGAGCCCGGCAGACCCGTAACTGACGACCTTCCAGAGCGGATAATGGCTCCACGATCAGGCCTCGCTCGAGACTGGCATCAATCACCAGTTGGGTGTCCGGTTCGCAAGGGGTGTAGTCAGCCAGCAGGGCGCGCAGAGCGGGATCTGCCACATCGTGCAGTCGTCCTACATACAGAACTGCCCGCGCATAGCGGCTGTCGCCGATCACCTTGAAGGTACGATCGAGACTGCTGTGGCCGGAAACCAGCAACACATCGCAGGAGCGGATAACAGTGCGCAGGCTATCCAGGTCGGCACTGGGCTGACCGCTGTGACTTTCATCGCGCTGCAGTTGTCTACAGCACCATTCATACACCGCCCGCTGTTTGCTCATTGACGCTCGCTGTTCATGGTTTGTTACAGAATGAAAGCAGCTTACAACAGGGCCAGCGCCCGGTCGATGACCGAATATGCCGTATAAAAGTGGGGCGAGAAGCGGATCCCGCCACCTCGTTCTGCACAGACCACGCCCTGCCGCTTGAGTCGCTGAAAAGTATCACTGGGAGCTTCATCAGGTAGTACAAAAGTTACGATCCCGGCGCGTTTCTCCTCATCCACTGGGCTGAGCAGGGTGGCCCCGTGGCGTAGCAGTCCGTCAATCAGGTATTGAATGCGTTCCTGCAAGGCCGCTTCTACTGCCTCCATGCCGGTGTCCTGCAGCAAGGACAAAGAGGCGTCCAGGGCATGGGCCCCGAGCATGTTGGGACTGCCGCATTCAAACCGTTTGGCATTATCTGCTACCTGCCAGTCCGTCTGGCTGTAGTCACCGGCATTGGCAATCATGTGCCAGCCGTGTTGGCGCAGGATGAGCCGGGATTGCAGCTCGTGACGGCAGTAAAACAGGGCGAGCCCCTCCGGGCCGAGCATCCATTTATGGCCATCAGCCACCACGAAATCCGCGCAGGCGGCTTCAGCATCAAAGGGCAGGGCACCAAGAATCTGGATGGCATCCACACAGAACAGGATGTCGCGATCACGGCAGGCCTTGCCTATTCGCGCCATATTCATCAGCAGCCCGGTACCGTATTGCACGGCAGAGAGTGAGACGAGCCGGGTGCGCTCGCCCATTGCATCTATCACCGCCTGTTCCGGATCGTCGTTGTCGAGGCAGACTTCGATGACCTCCACGCCCTGATCTGCCAATGCCTGCCAGGGAATGCGGTTGGACGGAAACTCCTGGTCGCTGATGATGATCTGGTCGCCCGGTTGCCAGCGCAGTCCCTGGGCAATCACGGAAAGGCCTTCCGAGGTGTTTTTCAACAGGGCAATTTCGTCGCGGTTGACGCCGCCAATGAGCCAGGCGAGACGGTCGCGCAAACGCTGTTCGACCTTGAGCCACTGCGGATAGTCCCGTGCTCCAACATGGCAATTGGCATCGGCGAAAGCATGCACAGCCTGTCGGGTCCGTTCTGGCCAAGGCGCCACCGCAGCATGATTAAGGTAGATAAGGTCTTCCTGCTGAGGAAAGTCAGGATGATCCGGGATGGAGGTGTTCATGGTGACTCCTGGCGAACAAATCGATGGGGCCATGCTACCGGCCTTCGCGCCGGGTAAACAGATTGATCGTAATCCGCCGCTGTCGTATGCGCACCAAATCGGAATACGTTAGAATTGTGACTGCAGAACACCGGATGATGCCAGGCAGCCCAGGGCCGCCTGAACCGGGATGGTTTCGGGGCGATGCGCCCTGTTGATCTCAAGGAGATATGGATGGGTGACCTGGAAAAGGCCACGCGCAAAGCGCAGGAATTTCGTCAGCGTGAACGCCAGATTCTGGATGCTGCTCTGGAACTGTTTCTGGAGGAAGGCGAAGACCGGGTGACTGTAGAGATGATTGCTGACCGGGTAGGCATCGGCAAGGGCACCATCTACAAGCACTTCGAAACCAAGAACGAGATCTACCTGCTGTTGATGATCCGCTATGAAGAGGACCTGGCGGAGGTGTTCAAGCAGATCTCGGATGCGGACAACAAGGAGAGGCTGGTGCGGGAATACTTCCGCTTCCGCATTTCTGACCCCAAGCGCTATCAGCTGTTCGATCGTCTCGAGAACAAGGTGATCAAGGATCATGCGCTGCCGGAGCTGGTGGAAAAATTGCACAGCATCCGTGAGGCCAACTTCGCCCGTCTCACCGAGATCGTGGAAGCGCGGATGGCAGAAGGCTCGCTGGAAGACGTGCCACCGATCTATCACATCTGCTCCGCCTGGGCGCTGGCCCATGGGGCGGTGGCATTGATGGAATCCCCGTTCTACAAGCGCCTGATCGATGACAAGGAAGACTTTCTCGATTTCCTTATCGAAATCGGCATCCGCATGGGCAACAAGGGGCAGCGGGGCCCGCGATGAGTCGTACTGATGATCTGTTCTCCCTGCTGGAAAAGGCCGACAGGGATGAACAGGGGCTGCCGCCGGTGGAGGAATGGAAGCCGGAGCGACATGCGGATATCGACATGCGCATTGCCCGCGATGGTACCTGGTTCTATGAGGGCTCGCCCATTGAGCGCGAACGGATGGTGGCGCTGTTTTCCACCATCCTGTTGCGTGAAGGGGAAGACTATTTCCTGATCACTCCAGTGGAAAAACTGCGCATCCAGGTTGACGATGCTCCCTTCGTCGCCGGCGAAGTGCAGCAGGTGGATGGCAAACTGGTTTTCACCACCAATGTGGGCAGCCATGTGGTGGCCTCCGCCGAACACCCTATCCGGGTTGAAACCGATCCGCACAGCGGCGAACCGTCCCCCTACATTACCGTGCGCAAGAACCTTGACGCCCTGATTGGCCGCAGTGCCTTTTACCAGCTGATTGACTGGGGAAGGGAAGAGGATGGACGGTTGGTGGTTGAGAGTGGAGGGGTGGGGTTTGAGTTGGGGGCTCTGGAATAGTTAACAGTTAACAGTGAATAGTTAACAGCGTCGCGAAAAGCGACTTTAGGGTCTTAAACGCATGAGGCCGCGCCCAAAGTTTGGGCGCGGCCTCATACGTTTCAAGATGCACGGCGTTGCTCGCGCAACTGTTCACTGATTCAGGCTGACGCTAATCAACAACAACATCACCAGCACCATACAAGCGCCTTTCCACATTCGCAGCTCGTTGACGCTATTGTCCTTGACCGCTTTTATGTTGCGAACCGGTCGGCGCAGGGCGTCGCGGAATTCGGCGGCGTCGGCGAAGCGCTGGTTGGGTTGGCGCTGCAGCACAATCTGCAACACGTTGTTGATCCACAAGGGGATAAATGCATTGAGTCCCTGCAGTGGCGGCAGCGGCTGGTGGGAGGCTTTTTCATAGCGCCCTTGCCAGGGCAGGGCGCCGGTGAGCATTTCATGAATGATGACGCCCACCGAGAACAGATCACTTTGTTCCGAGGGGGGGCTGCCTTCCACCAGTTCCGGCGCGCTGTAATCGCGGGTGCCAAGGGGAATGCCGGCATTGACCTGTTCCATGCCGCGGCAGTGACAGCTGCCGAAATCCACGATGCGCACCAGGCCATTGCTGTCGACCATGATGTTTTCCGGTTTCAGGTCGCCGTGGATCACATCGGCCCGGTGCAGGGCGCGAATGCCGTTGAGCAACTGGTCTGCCAGATACAGCTTTTCTTCCACCGGGGCATCGGGGTGATCCTTCAGCCAGCGCTTGAGGGTGACGCCGTCGATAAACTCCAGCCGCTGGTAAAGGCAGCTTGGGTTGTCCTGAATGGGCAGGTAGCGCAGCAGGTGAGGGTTGCGCAGGCGGTTGCCCACCCAGCCTTCCATGACAAAGCGCTCCAGTGAAAAGCGATCGTCCTCGAGATTGACTGAAGGGGTTTTCAGAACCGAGCGTTCGCCATCTTGATCTTCCACCAGATAAAGGTGGCTACGCACGCTGGCATAGAGTTCGCGAACCACAGTGAAGCCATCTACCTTGACTCCGGGACTGAGCGGCGGCGGCAGCGGCAGATTCCCGCGCTGGCGCAGCACTTCGTCAGCACCGGCATCCGGTAAGGCATCTACCACCATGACCTGGCAGCTGACATTGTCGTCACTGCCATTGGCCAGGGCAGCTTCCACCAGCGTCCGGGCGCAGAGTTCCGGCTTCTGGCTGGCGCGCAAAATACCCTGCATGCGCGAACGGCTGAGAAAACCGTGTACGCCGTCGCTGGTCAGTAGATAGGTATCTCCCACCTGCACATCGCAACTGCTGTAATCCACATCCAGGCGGGTGTCGCCGCCCATCACCCGGGTCAGAACCTGACGATTGTCACCAATCTTGCGGCTGTGATCGCGGGTCAAACATTCCAGTTTGTCGTTGCGTAAACGCCAGATTCTGGAGTCGCCCACCTGGAAAAGGTGGGCAGTTTGCGAACGCAGAATCAGCAGGGAAAGTGTGCATAAATGGCTTTCACCGGCCTGGGTCTGGCGGCACAACCAGCGGTTTAATGCTTCAAGTACCTTCTGTGCCGAGCGCGGCACACTCCACAGGGAAGGCGTTGAATAGTAATCGGTAATGAAACCCAGCACGCAGGATTCGGCCGCTTCCCGGGCGGCTCCGGCGGTGGACAGGCCGTCCGCCAGTGCTGCCACAATCCCCTTGGTGCGGAGCAGGGCACCTTCCGGGATCTGCATGGCCAGTGCATCCTGATTATGTAGCTTGGGGCCACTGTCAGAGAACTGTCCAATACGTACCCGCGGTGCCAGATCCGGATCCTTGCGGTTGTCTGGCGAACTGTTGCTGGCGGGAGATACCGGTGCGGTTGAAGCGTCCATGAGCAATCCTTTCATCCTGAGCGGGCCGGCCTTGTAGGGCCGGCCCATGTTGGCTCAGCCCACTTTGATAAGCTGAACTTCACCCTTTTCATCAATTTCTGCAATGTGACCTTTCGGCTCATCGAGGAACTGTACCGCAGCCAGGGCAACGGCGGCGCTGGCGGCGATCACCAGGAAGAAGGTGCTGGGATCCACAAAGGTGAGCACAGTCAGGAAAATCACCGCACCGGTGTTGCCGTAGGCGCCTACCATGCCGGCAATCTGCCCGGTAAGACGACGCTTGATTAGCGGAACGGTGGCGAACACGGCGCCTTCACCTGCTTGCACGAAGAAGGAACAGCACATGGTGGCCACCACCGCCAGAGCCAGAGGCCAGGTGCTGCCGATCTGGCTCATCAGACCGTAACCCACCATCAGGCCGGCCAGCAGAATGATCAGGGACTTCTTGCGGCCAAACTTGTCGGAGAGCCAGCCGCCACCGGGGCGTGCTGCCAGATTCATGAAGGCATAACCGGAAGCCAGCAGACCGGCCATTACGGGTTCCAGATTAAAAGTGTCGGCGAAGAACAGCGGCAGCATGGAAACCACAGCCAGTTCGGAGCCAAAGGTCACCAGGTAGGACAGATCCAGAATCGCCACCTGCTTGAAGCTGTAACGGTCATGTTCGTTCACGCCTTCCGCCAGGTGTTCACGATTCACCCGCCAGGCCTGGCCGATCTGCACAATGCCCAGCGCCAGTACCAGTGCGGTCAGGATGTACTGGGTAGAGAGGTCATATAGTGCCAGGTTGGCAGGTCCAAGACGCCATACGATTACCAGCAGGGCGGCATACAGCGGTACGCTCATGGCCAGATAGAAATACAGGTCTCGCTTGGTGCTTACCTCGAGTGCCGCGCTGCGCTTGGGCTTGAAGTAGGACGATCCCTTGGGGGTGTTGCGGGCTTTCCAGAGGAAGAAGAAACCGTATAGCAGAGCAATCAGGCCGGTGCTGGCAATGGCCCAGCGCCAGCCGTCATCGCCGCCGAACAGCATGGCCACGGTGGGCAGGGTAATGGCCGCTGCGGCAGAACCGAAGTTGCCCCAGCCGCCATACACACCTTCTGCCAGACCGACTTCATTGGCCGGGAACCATTCGCCGATCAGACGGATGCCCACCACAAAGCCGGCACCGACAAAACCGAGCATAAGGCGGGTAATCGCCAGTTGCTCGAAGGTGGTGGACATGGCGAATGCCCAACAGGGAATGGCGGAGATGATCAGCAAACAGCCAAACACCTTGCGCGGACCAAAGCGGTCTACCAGAGAACCAATAATCACCCGGGAGGGGATGGTCAGTGCCACATTAAGAATAAGCAGGGCCTTGACCTGTTCGGTGGAGAGGTCGAATGCCTCACGCAGGTGACCCATCAACGGCGCATGGGAAAACCACACGACAAAGGTGATAAAGAAAGCGACCCAGCTCAGATGCAGCAAGCGGATTCGCGGTGCGGAAAAGTTAAGAAGATTCAGTTTGTCGGCGCTCATGATGGCTCCATCCACGGGCGGTTGATCGATGCTGTGGACAAAGCAATAGCCGTGCCAATAGGTAACTGATTGATATTTAATGGAAAAATTAATTTCCGGTGTCGTTTTCAAGGGTTTTGTGCAGGATGATGAGGCTTTTGGCTGCATTGTGGGGCGAAAAAAATGCACGACTCTCGTGCGTAATGGGGTTTTCCGGCCTGTGCTTTATATCTGTGCCAGTTACGGGTTCAAAGATTGTGCTCTTCAGATGGCGAGCCAGGCTACCCGTGGCAGAGATAATGTGTCTTGTGAGCTGCAATCATCAGTAAATTGTGGGAGGTAAAGATCGTTTCTTTGTATAAGGAAGGAGGAGAACGGTGTGGCGTTCGTTGGTGCGCTTGCGGTTTGGGCAAGGTTTGCAGGGCGATTATCGAGGGGCGTACCGGTCTGGCGCGCAGGAATGATTCATAAGGGTGCACGAAAAAGTGCATCCTGGCCGTGCATAAACGCATTAAATAAATGCATTGAAATCATGTTTTTATCCAGAAAATAAAAGAAAAGCAATAAAAAACAGGAGGTTAACAAGTTGGCACAGGCCTTGCTGTACTGGCTCTGTCAGTTACGCACCGCGAGGGTGAGCCTTATGGCCAAGCAACAACTTCTTTTGATCGGACACGGGATGGTAGGTCAGCGTTATCTGGAAGCGCTGGTTGCCCAGGGTGGCCGTGAGCAATTCGACATTACCGTACTGTGTGAAGAGCCGTTGCCGGCTTACGACCGTGTCGGATTGACCAGTTATTTTTCCGGCAAGACTGCCGATGACCTGTCGCTGGTGCCGCAGGGTTTCTTCGCAGAGCACGACATTGCCCTCAAGCTGAAGACCCGTGCCGACAGCATTGACCGCGCAGCGAAAACGGTCACTACCAATACCGGCGAAACCCTGGCCTACGACAAACTGGTGCTGGCTACCGGTTCCTATCCGTTTGTGCCGCCGATTCCCGGTAATGATCGTGATAACTGCTTCGTGTACCGCACCATCGACGATCTGGATGCCATGATTGCCGCCAGCAAGGGTGGCAAGGTCGGAACCGTAGTGGGCGGTGGTCTGCTCGGTCTGGAAGCGGCCAAGGCGCTGCATGATCTGGGTCTGGAAACCCATGTGGTGGAATTTGCCCCGCGCCTGATGGCCGTGCAGGTCGATGATTTCGGTGGCGCCCTGCTGAAGGACAAGATTCAGGAACTGGGCGTGACTGTGCATACCAGCACCGGTACCCAGGAAATTGTCGATGGCGAAAGCTGCAAACACCGCATGGTGTTTGGCGAAGACAAGCACCTGGAAACGGATCTTATCGTCTTCTCCGCCGGTATCCGTCCGCAGGATGCCCTGGGGCGTGCCTGCGAGCTGGAACTGGGCGAGCGTGGCGGCATCGTGGTCAACGACCACTGCGTGACGTCTGATGAAGATGTCTACGCTATCGGTGAAGTAGCACTGTGGAATGGCCGTATCTTCGGTCTGGTGGCGCCGGGCTATCAAATGGCGGAGGTTGCTGCCGAGCATCTGATGGGCAAGGCAGACAATGCGTTCCAGGGTGCCGACATGAGCACCAAGCTCAAACTGATGGGCGTGGATGTGGCCTCCATTGGTGATGCACACGGTAACACTCCGGGTTGCCGTAGTACCGTGTTCATGGACCAGACTGCTGGTATCTACAAGAAGGCAGTGATCAGTGAGTGTGGCAAGAAACTGCTGGGTGCCGTGCTGGTAGGGGATGCCGCCGATTACGGCAACCTGCTGCAACTGTGCCTCAACGAAATGGACCTGCCCGGTGATCCGGCTGCCCTGGTGGCGCCGGTGTCCGATGGCGCGCCGCTGCTGGGCGCGGATGCGTTGCCTGATACCGCCCAGATCTGTTCTTGTAACAACGTGTCCAAGGGGGACCTGTGTGCTGCCATCGATGATGGCGCCATGACCGTGGGTGATCTTAAGACCTGTACCAAGGCCTCTGCCACCTGTGGTGGTTGTGCGGCGCTGGTGAAACAGGTGCTGGACAGCGAACTGGAAAAGCGCGGTGTGGAAGTGAACAACCACCTGTGCGAACACTTCGCGTTCTCTCGCGAAGAGATCTACCACCTGGTACGCGTCGGTGAGATCAAGACCTTTGACGAGCTGCTGGAAAAACACGGTCGCGGTGATGGCTGTGATATCTGCAAGCCCACCGTGGGCTCCGTGCTCGCGTCCTGCTGGAACGACTATGTGCTGGAGAAGCCTCACGCGGGCCTGCAGGACACCAACGATTACTTCCTCGGCAACATGCAGCGTGATGGTACCTATTCCATCGTGCCCCGTGTGGCCGGTGGCGAGATCACCCCGGACAAGCTGATCGTGCTGGGTGAAGTGGCCAAGAAATACGATCTCTATACCAAGATCACCGGTGGTCAGCGGGTCGATCTGTTCGGTGCCCGCGTGGATCAGCTTCCCGAGATCTGGAAGATTCTGGTGGATGCCGGTTTTGAAACCGGTCACGCCTACGGCAAGTCCGTGCGGACGGTAAAATCCTGTGTGGGTTCTACCTGGTGTCGTTACGGCGTTCAGGATTCAGTCGGCACTGCCATCCAGATTGAAGAACGCTACAAGGGCCTGCGCAGCCCGCACAAACTCAAGTTTGCTGTCAGTGGCTGTACCCGTGAATGTGCCGAGGCACAGAGCAAGGATGTGGGTGTGATCGCCACCGAGAAAGGCTGGAACCTGTATGTCTGCGGCAACGGCGGCATGCGTCCCCGTCACGCAGACTTGTTTGCTTCCGATCTCAGCGACGAAGAACTGATCAAGTACACCGACCGTTTCCTGATGTTCTACATCAAGACCGCCGACCGTCTGCAGCGCACCAGCGTGTGGATGGAAAACCTGGAAGGCGGTCTGGATTACCTGAAAGACGTGATTATCAATGATTCCCTGGGTATCGGTGAAGAACTGGAAGCGCAGATGCAACATGTCATCGGCACATACCAGTGCGAATGGAAGACCACCATCGAAGATGAAGAAGCGGTGAAACGCTTCAAGCACTTCGTCAACGATGATGCGACCGATGACAACCTCAAGTATGTGCGTGAACGTGGCCAGCGTCGTCCGGCCTACGAGCACGAGCGCATTGAACTGGTCGAGGAGGCCTGATCATGAACAGCTCTGTAGCGGTGGAATGGAAAGCCGTTTGTCATGTCAGTGATGTGTTGCCGGGAACCGGGGTAGGTGTACGCCTGCCCGGTGGCCAGGCGGCATTGTTCTGTACCCGTGATGGTCAGTTCTTCGCGCTGGATAATCTTGACCCTTTCAGCCAGGCGAATGTGCTGAGCCGGGGGCTGCTGGGATCGTTGGGCGACAAGAAAGTCGTCGCTTCGCCGATCTACAAGCAGCATTTTGATCTGGAGACCGGTCAGTGTCTCGAAGATGAAACCGTCACCTTGAATGTCTATCCGGTTCGGGTGGAAGGCGACGTCATCGAAGTTGCCACTACGGCAGCTAACTGACCATTGAGGGCCAGGCAGTAATGAAGAAACTGGTAGTCATCGGCAACGGCATGGCGGCGATCCGCCTGCTGGAAGAGGTCACTCGGCTGGCACCGGATCTGTATCAGATCACGGTGGTAGGCGAGGAGCCCTTTGCCGGTTACAACCGGGTCATGCTGTCCCCCTTGTTGGGTGGTGGTACCGACGAAGTCACTATCACCACCCACCCGCACCAGTGGTACCGGGACCGGAATATTCGACTCATAACCGGTTCACCGGTGGTGGCTATCCGCCGCCACCGTCGTCAGGTGGTCACTGCCGCCGGCCACAAGCTGGACTACGACCGCCTGGTGCTGGCTACCGGGGCTGCGCCCCGCAAGCTACCCGTTGAGGGTGTTGAATTACAGGGTGTCATGAGCTTTCGCGATCTCTATGACGTCCGCAAGTTGTTGTCGCTCCCGGCCGCCCGTGTGGTGGTCGTGGGCGGCGGCTTTTTAGGGCTGGAGGCCGCTGATGCGCTGGTGAAACAGGGGCACGATGTGACCCTGGTGCACAGCCGCGGCCACCTGCTCAATCAGCAGCTGGATGAAGCTGCGGGCAAGCGTTTGCAGCACGACCTGGAAGCCCGGGGGGTGAAATTTGTCATGCAGGCCCGCACCCAATCCATTGAAGGCTGTGATGAAGACGGTAACGGGCAGAGCAGGGTGGCTGCCGTGCATCTGGCAGATGGCCAGCGCCTGCCCGCTGATTATGTGATTCAGGCCGTGGGTATCGTGCCGCGGACTGAACTGGCCTTTCAGGCAGGCTTGAGCGTTAACCAAGGTGTACGTGTGGATGACACCTTGCAAACGTTTGACCCTGCCATTTACGCCATTGGCGAATGCGTGGAGCACCGCAACCGCACCTTTGGTCTGGTCGCACCCTTGTATGAACAGGCTGCAGTCTGTGCCAGTCATCTGGCTGAACTGGGCCACCGCCGTTATCTGTTTGCCGACAGTGCCACACGACTGAAAATCTCCGGCATTGATCTGGTATCCCTGGGAGATTTCCAGGGCGAGGGTGAAACCCTGCAACTGTCCTTGCCGGGTAGTTATCGTCGCCTGCAGATCGTCGATAACCGGATTATCGGCATGGTGTTGTACGGCGACGTGGCAGACGCCAGTTATTACGAAAACCTGTGGCGGGAGCGCAGCGATATATCATCCCTGCGCCAGGTTCTGCTGCTGGGTGAGGCGTTCTGCAAGGCAGCGGCGAAGCGCGGTGACGGCGAGGAGGAAATTGCCGCATGAGTAGTATCTGTACCACCTGTCCTTACTGTGGTGTTGGTTGCGGTATTCGCACCGATGGCAACACCCTGCAGGGTGACGAGATTCATCCTGCCAATGGTGGCCGCCTTTGTGTGAAGGGCTCCTCCGTGCTGGAAACCCTGGGCGATCAAGACCGCCTGCTGTACCCGGAAATCGATGGCCTGCGTGCCAGCTGGGACCACGCCCTGAATGAAGTGGCCAGTCGCTTTCGTAGCATTGTGGATGAGCATGGCCCGGACGCTGTTGCATTTTATGTATCCGGTCAGCTGCTGACGGAAGATTATTACGTCGCCAACAAACTGATGAAGGGCTACATCGGTAGTGCCAACATCGATACCAATTCTCGCCTGTGCATGAGCAGCGCGGTGGTGGCGCACAAGCGTGCTTTTGGCGAAGATGTGGTGCCCGGTAGTTATGAAGATCTGGAAATTGCCGATCTGGTAATCCTCTCCGGCTCCAATACCGCCTGGGCACATCCCATCGTTTACCAGCGCATCGCAGCCGCCAAGCAGATGCGCCCGGAAATGAAAGTGGTGGTGATTGACCCCCGTCGCACCGCTACCTGTGATCTGGCTGACCTGCACATCGCAATACGCCCGGGACAGGATGTGCCGTTGTTCAATGGCCTGCTGACCTGGCTGGATGATCACAACGCGCTGAACAACGACTACATTGCTTCGCATACCAACGGCTTTGATGCCGCCCTGGCAACAGCCAGGCAACAGGGCAATGATTGGGATGCGCTGGCCACACAGCTCGGCGTTTCCAAGGTTGATCTGACTACCTTCTATCACTGGTTTGCCACCTGCGACAAAACCGTGACGGTCTTTTCCCAGGGGGTTAATCAGGCGCGCAATGGTTCTGATCAGGGTAATGCCATCATCAATGCTCACCTGGCCACCGGCCGGGTAGGCAAGCCGGGTGCGAGTCCGTTCTCCATCACCGGCCAGCCCAACGCCATGGGGGGCAGGGAAGTAGGTGGCCTTGCCAACCAGCTGGCGGTGCATCTGGATATCGATAACCCAGAGCACCACGCTGCGGTAGCGGATTTCTGGCAGACCGAAAACCTTGCCAAACAGAATGGCCTCACGGCCGTGGATCTGTTCAATGCGGTGGAAAGCGGGAAGGTAAAAGCTGTGTGGATCATGGCCACCAACCCGGTGGATTCCCTGCCGGAAGCGGACCGTGTGCGCCATGCCTTGATGGCCTGCGATACCGTGGTGGTGTCCGACTGTGTTGCCAGTGGCGATACCCTGGCCTGTGCGGATATCCGCTTGCCGGCTCTTGGCTGGGGTGAAAAGTCCGGCATGGTGACCAACTCCGAGCGGTGTGTGTCCCGCCAGCGGCCCTTTGTGCCTGCACCGGGTGAAGCGAAAGCAGATTGGTGGATCATTACCGAGGTGGCCCGTCGTATGGGCTATGCCGATGCGTTCGGCTACCAGCATGAACATGAAATTTTTGCCGAGTATTCGGCGCTCACCGCGTTGGCTGGACGGTTTGGCAAGCGGCTCGACCTGACTGCCGCAGCGGAACTGAGCGCCGACCAATATGAAAGCTGGGAACCACAGCAGTGGCCCCTGCAAGGGGATGCCCGTTGCTTCGGCGATGGCCAGTTTTCCACCCCGGATCATCGCGCACGTTTTATCAACTGCGAGAATCCGGTGGTCCACAAGATCGGTGAAGCCTTCCCGATCATTCTCAACAGTGGCCGTATTCGCGACCAGTGGCACACCATGACCCGTACCGGTCGAGCCGGTCGCCTGTTTGCCCACTTGAGTGAACCCTTTACGGCACTGCATCCCAAGGATATCGAGCGTTATCGACTTAGTGACGGCGGCTTTGTGCGCCTGACCAGCAAGGTCGGTGATGCCCTGGTGCGGGTGAAAAGTGATGCCGGGCAACGCCCCGGTACCGCTTTCATGCCCATGCACTGGACTGATCAGTTTTCACGTCGGGCCAGGGTCGATGCCCTGGTGCCGGCACGTCTGGATCCGCATTCCGGCCAGCCAGCGTTCAAGCATACGCCGGTCAATGTCAGCGACTGGCAACCCCGCTGGCATGGCTGGTTGTTCACGGCGGCTACCCCGCCTGCCGTGGAGTACTGGGCCCGAGTTCCCGTCGATGCATTTTTGCAGGCGGGCCAGGTACAACGCTATCGGCTGGCCGGCGATGCGGACCTAACCGAACAACAACTCCATGAATGGATGCCGGAGGCTGCGCAGTGGCTGGCGTTGAATGATCCCTCCAGCGGTCATTTTCGTCGTGCAGCACTGGATCAGAATGGCAAGCTGATTGCCTGGCTCGCCATTGGTGAGAGTTTGCCGCTGTGTGATGTGGAATGGCTGGCAAGCTGCTTTGCTGATGAACAGGACGTGCAACCTTTGTCCATCCTGGCAGGGCAACCCGCCGATGCCGGACCCGATCTCGGGCCGGTGATCTGCAGTTGCCATCAGGTCCGCCAGAAAACCATCGAAGCCCATGTGGAAGAGGGGGCCGACACGGTGGAAGCCATTGGCCAATGCTGCAAGGCCGGCACCAACTGTGGCTCTTGTATTCCCGAGTTGAAAGGTCTGCTTGCCACCAGTGCAGTATGACCCTGTAACATCCCGTCCCGGCAGGCATCCAATCAGCGAATGTCTGCCGGGGTTCCCATGAAAAGTCTCAAGTCTCTGTTCATTTCCGCCCAGATTACCCTTGCGGTGATCACTGTGCTGGTTGCCGTCTGGTTGGCGGTCGGCAGTAACCCTTATGGCTTCACGCTGCTGCTGCCCGCTGCGCCCTTGCTGATATTTCTGGCGCGCCTGTTTCTGTTCCCTACAGCGCGTACCAGTGCAAACCTGCCGTGGGTATTCTGGCCAACCTTGCTGGGCGCGCTGGTGGTACTGGGATTGTTCGCTGCCGGGAAAGCCTGCTGGTTAATGAGCACACTGGCGGTGCTGAATCTGGTGGGCGTGCATTTGTATCTGCGCTGGTACAGCCGATACCCGCAACGTTCCCTTGTTGCTGAAGTTGGCGAACCGTTACCTCCGGTCAGCTTTACTGATCTCGATGGTAGGCAGGTCACCCCGAAAGCATTCGCAGGCAACCCAGTGATTCTGATGTTCTATCGCGGCAACTGGTGCCCGCTGTGCATGGCTCAGATTCGGGAAATCGCAGAGCAGTATCAAGCGCTGCAAAAAGCAGGCGTGCGGGTGGCGCTGGTGAGTCCGCAGTCCCATGACCAGTCCGCGGCGCTGGCAAGACAGTTTTCCGTCGAGTTCGATTTCCTGCGCGATGACAACAATCAGGCGGCGACGCAGTTGGGAATTATCGACAGTGGCGGTACCCCTGCCGGGCTGGAAGTCCTCGGGTAGGACACTGATACGGTAATGCCAACGGTACTGATTCTGGACGGGGAAGGGAGATTGATCTATCAGCACCTGACCGACAATTACCGGCTTCGTCCGGAGCCCTCGTTGTTTATAAAGGTGCTCACAGAGCATGGTTTGATATGAGGAAAGAGTTGAAAGTTTAAAGTGAAAAGTTGAAAGCTGGCTCCGCGCTGCTATTCGCTCACGAGATCGGGTAGTCCGGTCAACACCCGGAAGCGCGGGGTGATTCGTTCCAGATTAACATGACATCTCTCCGCGCTTTTGAACTTTAAACTCCTTCCCGAGCCCTGCCTTTCGAAACTCATAGCTCGCAGCCGTCATTCCTTCCCCTTCAACGACAACTTCGGCAATTCCGTCCCGCACTGTTTACAGAACCGCGCATCCGGGTCATGGGAGTGACGATGGCAGCCGGTGCACTCCCGCTCGTACTGCATGCTGGTTCTTGCTGCCGAGATCTCCGCGGTAACGATGCCGGTGGGCACGGCGATGATGGCGTAACCGGTGATCATGGCCAGGGAAGCAATCAGTTGTCCCAGCGGGGTATGTGGCGAAATATCCCCGTAGCCCACAGTGGTAATGGTGACGATGGCCCAGTAAATACTGCGAGGAATGCTGGTAAACCCGTTCTTGGGGCCTTCCACTACATACATGACGCTACCAAAAATCACGATCACCACGAATACCGAGAACATGAAAATGGCGATCTTGCGGCGGGTACGTACCAATGCCAGGCCCAGCTGGTTGGCTTCGCCCATGAACTTCACCAGCTTCATGACCCGGAATACTCTCAGTACTCGCAAGGCGCGAATGGTCAGCAGGTAGTTGGAGCCGGCCACGACCAGGCTCAGGTAAGTAGGAATAATCGACAGTAGATCGACAATGCCGTAAAAGCTGCGGGCATAGCGCAGGGGCCTCTCACTCACCCACAGGCGTACCCCGTATTCCAGTGTGAACAGAATGGTGAAGAACCATTCTGCGGCATACAGCCAGGTGCCGTAGTCGACATGCAGGCTCGCCACACTGTCCAGCATCACAGCCACCACGCTACCCAGAATCGCGATGATCAGGATCACATCGAACAGCTGACCGGCCGGCGTGTCGGTGCCGAAAATAATATGCCGCCAGCGTTGTCGCAGACTTTCCATACCCTGATCCTGATCGCGTTATTATCCACAAAGCTGTGCGTATTGTGGCTTGTTACGAAACTGATGACCACTTAGTCTGGCAGCATACCTATTGAGCGCGTACCGAGATGGACAAAAACAACAATACCGTGTTTCCGGGTACCAGCTGGCAGAGCAGGGTGGTTATCCGTTCCCTGAAGACGCTGGTGAAGCCGGTGGTCAATCGCATTCGCTTCAGCCGCCGTTTCATGAAGTTTTCCCAACTGGGATTCGATACGGTCACGCTGGCGCTGCCGGTTCACTCCGATGTACATATTTCTCCGGCGCTGGTCGGTGGTGTGCCCGGTGAATGGTTGATTGCCGGCCGTAATGTGCGCTCCAATCGGGTGGTGCTGTATTTTCATGGTGGCGCTTATTTTTTTGGTTCGCCCCGTTCCCATCGCGCCGTGACCTGGCGTATGAGCCAGTACTGCAAGGCCAAGGTTCTGGCGCTGGATTACCGGCAGCCTCCGGACTGGGCCTATCCGGCGCCTATCGATGATGCGGTGCGTGCTTACAAGGCGTTGCTGGAACTGGGATATGATCCTCAGCACATTGTCTTTGCCGGCGATTCAGCGGGTGGAAACCTGTCACTGGTGACCATGCTGCGACTGCGTGAACTGGGATTGCCGCAGCCCTCCTGCGCTGTACTGATCAGTCCCTGGGCGGATCTCACCTGCAGTGGCGAAAGTATTGTCAGTAATAATCGGCGCGACCCCATGATTCCCATCGACGCATTGCGCTTCGTCTCCGGTTCCTACAGCCGTCAGCATGATCCTGCCTCTCCGCTCATTTCTCCCGTCTACGCTGATTATGCAGGGTTGCCTCCTATGTTGATTCAGGTCGGCAGCACCGAGGTGTTGCTCAGTGATGCCGAAAGGGTTGCTGAGCAGGCGGCGAAGGCAGAGGTGCCCTGCCAGCTGCAGGTCTGGGAGAACATGCCTCATGTTTTCCATGCTTTGGCGTCGCTGGTTCCCGAAGCCCGGCAAGCCCTTCAGGAGATAGGTGCCTTTGTGCATGATCACCTCAGTCAGCGTGATGCCGAAGGTCATGTTCGCGCCCACGCCCGGGTGGTGCGCGGGCGACAATGATTAGAGGCTCGCTCCCTTGTCCTGAACTCATTTCGTAAGGTGTGAGGCTTTCAGGCATCCAGCGAGCTCTGCGATGGATTAAGACGGGGGCATGCCTCTCATGGACCCTTGCCGTTACTTCGTGATGAACCAATTTTTGCAGTGTGTAATCTTGAGCGGCTTGCGGACACCAAGCGGTTACGATGACTACGCTTGGTTACATACCGTCAACCCCCTTGCTCTACAGTAGATTGCACATCCCCCGCATAGTCCCCCATGCACATTCCCCAAACAGGGAAGTAATAACGACAAAGCATGATGGAGGGGTTCATCTTGGCCAAACAAATCAAACTCATGGTAGGTACCAGCGCCCTCGCGGCCATGCTGGCAGCCTGTGGTGGCGGTGGCAGCAGCTCCGCACCTGCCGCAGATGCCGGTGCGGCTGCCCGCGCTCTGCCACCAGAGATCGCTGCAATTATCGATCAGGAAAATCCGCTCACTGACGCCCTGTGTCCGCTGACCAGCGCGGCACCGGATGAGCTGGGTAACATCAGCCCTGAAGCCTGTCTTGAAGAAGGGGAAGACGAAGCCGAGGAAGATAGCGGTTACGAGCTGTCCCTCAATCCTGTTGTTCAGCAGTTCTGTCCCGAAGCCGCCCAGGCTTTCGATGCGACCCTGACCTTCAACGGCGAAATGCTGGATCAGGACTTTGTCTATGATACCGACACTTCATTCGATGGCAGCGCTACCTTCCCGGCGGCCTGTCTGGAAGAAGCGGCCGGTAATTTTGGTGACTTCGGTGACATGATTGGCGGTGCCAACCCGATCACTGAAGCTATCTGCCCTGAAGAAGCGGCCGACGGCGAAGTCGATCCCGCGAACTGCTTCAGCGAAGCGCTTGCCGGCGGCAATCTGCCCGGTAGCGGTGAGGGTGGTGATGGCGGAGATCCATTCGCTGATCAACTGTGCCCGGAAACCGGTTCGGTTGAGCCGAACCCTGAAGCACCTACCGAGTGTCTGGATGAGGCGAGCCGTGTCTACATGACCATTGTGGACATGATCACCGCCACCAACCCGCTCACCGAGCAGCTCTGCCCCATTGAGTCTGCCAGTGGCCGATATGATCCACAGGATTGTTTCGCAGAAGCCATCATGGGAGAGGGTGGATTCCCGGGTGATGGTGGTGGCGACGGCGGCGATGGTGGTACTGGCGGTGATGCCAGCAACCCGTTCGCCCCGTTGATGGAACAGTTCTGTCCGGAAACGGCAGCCGCGCCTTTGAGCGAGAGCACTGCCATTGACTGTCTGGCAGAAGCCGGTGGTAACTTCCAGGAGGTTCAGGATCTGCTGACCGGCCCGAACCCACTGACCGAGAACCTGTGCCCGGAAGCGGCCATGACCAGCCCGATTGATCCGGCTGCCTGTTTCATGGAAGCCGCTGGCGGCGGTCTGCCCGGTGGTGGCGGTGGTGATATGGAGAACCCGCTGGCCCCGGTACTGGAGCAGTTCTGCCCGGATACCGCTGCTGGCGATCTGGGTCCGACCACCCCGATCGATTGTCTGACCGAAGCCGGTTCTGCCTTTGGTGATGTGGAAGAGCTGATTGGTGGAGCCAATCCGCTGACTGAAGCCCTGTGTCCGGAAGCGGCCCAGAGCAGCCCGATTGATCCTGCGGCGTGCTTCATGGAAGCCACCGCTGGTGGCATGCCGGGCGGCGACATGGAGAATCCGCTGGCGCCGGTGATGGAGCAATTCTGCCCCGAAACCGCCCTGGATGGCTTGAGTGAAACCACTCCGATTGACTGCCTGACTGAAGCGGGTAGTAACTTCCAGGACGTGCAGGACCTGCTGCTGGGCAGCAACCCGCTGACCGATGCCCTGTGTCCGGTGGCTTCTGCAGACAGCCCGGTGGATCCGGCCGCCTGTTTCGAAGAAGCCGCAGCCGGCTTTGGTGAAGGTGGCCTGCCCGGTGGCGAAGGTAACCCGTTTGCCCCGGTAATGGGTCAGTTCTGCCCTGAAACCGCCATGGCGGATCTGGGTCCGACCACTGCCATCGACTGTCTCACCGAAGCCGGTGCAGCCTTCGGTGACGTGGAAGAGCTGATTGGCGGCGCCAACCCGTTGACTGACGCCCTGTGTCCGGAAGCGGCGCAGAGCAGCCCGATTGATCCGGCAGCCTGTTTCATGGAAGCCACCGCTGGCGGTGGTGACATGGAAAACCCGTTTGCCCCGGCACTGGAGCAGTTCTGCCCCGAGACTGCCATGGCAGATCTGGGTCCGACGACTCCCATCGACTGTCTGACTGAAGCGGGCAGCAACTTCCAGGACGTGCAGGACCTGCTGTTGGGCAGCAACCCGCTGACCGATGCGCTGTGTCCGGTGGCCTCTGCGGAGAGCCCGGTGGACCCGGCAGCCTGTTTCGAAGAAGCCGCAGCCGGCTTTGGTGAAGGTGGCCTGCCCGGTGGCGAAGGCAACCCGTTTGCTCCGGTGATGGGTCAGTTCTGCCCCGAGACCGCCATGGCAGATCTGGGTCCGACCACTGCCATCGACTGTCTGACCGAAGCCGGTGCGGCCTTCGGTGACGTGGAAGAGCTGATTGGCGGCGCTAACCCGCTGACGGAAGCCCTGTGTCCGGAAGCGGCGCAGAGCAGCCCGATCGATCCGGCGGCCTGTTTCATGGAGGCCACTGCTGGCGGCATGCCGGGCGGCGACATGGAAAATCCGTTTGCTCCGGCTCTGGAGCAGTTCTGTCCGACCACTGCAGAAGCTGAACTGAGCCCGACTACCCCGATCGATTGCCTTACAGAAGCAGGCAGCAACTTCGGTAACATCGAGGACATCCTCGGTGGCAGCAACCCGCTGACTGACGCCCTCTGTCCGGTAGAGTCATCTGATGGTTCCGTAGATCCAGCTTCATGCTTCGAGGAAGCGGTTGCTGGTGGCGGTATGGGCGGCGAGAATCCGTTCGGTGGCGCACTGGAACAGTTCTGTCCGGTGACCGCCGGTGGCGAGATTGGCCCGAGCACGCCGTCTGACTGTCTGATGGAAGCGGGCGCCAACCTAGGCGCTCTGGAAGAGCTGCTCGGTCCGCTGAGCGAGCCCAATGAGCTGACCAATCAGGTCTGCCCGGAAACCTCTGCCACTGGCAGTGTGGATCCCACGGCCTGCTTCATCGAGTCTCTGGACAACATCGAGTTCCTGGACATTCCGCTGTCCGAAGAGTGCTCCCTGTTGAGCGGGACCAACGATGAAGGCGACGTCTCCCTGACCCTGGGGCTGGGTTGTCTGCTGGAAGAACTGTCTGGTGCGGATGCGGAGGAGAACCCGCTGACCGGTCTGTTCGATGCTCTACTGGGAGGCCTGCTGTAAGCGCAGCCTAATACCAGCGAAGAAAAAGCCCGGCCTATGCCGGGCTTTTTTGTGGGCGGGTCTGTGGCGGCATCACGCTCCATTCAAACTCGGCGTAACTTTTTCTGTAGGAGCTTGCCTGCAAGCGATTCGAGAGACACCGAGGCAAAGGGTAGAAGCGAGGAGCGATTTACGAGTCGCGAGAAGCAAAAAATCGGGTTTTGTATTTCGAGACTCGAAACTCACCAACCAACTACCCACAAAAAAAAGCCCGGTACCAGACCGGGCTTTTGGGTGACCGCACTGCGGCTTAACCGTTGCGCTTGGGCAGCACGTCGCGCAGCTTGTCGGCCATGTCGCGGATGGCTTTCTCGGTGGTATCCCAGGCGATACAGCCATCAGTGATGGAGACGCCGTACTCCAGATCATCCAGGTTGGCCGGGATTTTCTGGTTGCCGAATTTCAGGTGGGATTCCACCATCAGGCCAACGATGGATTGGTTGCCTTCCAGAATCTGGTTGGCGATGTTTTCCATCACCAGAGGCTGCAGACCCGGGTCCTTGTTGGAGTTGGCGTGGGAGCAGTCCACCATGATGTTGGTGGAGACACCGGCTTTCTCCAGCGCCTTCTCAGCCAGCGCCACAGAGACGGAATCGTAGTTCGGCTTGCCGCCGCCGCCACGCAGAACCACGTGGCCGTACTGGTTACCCTTGGTGGTAGTCAGTGCCACGCGGCCTTCCGGATCGATACCCAGGAAGCGGTGCGGAGACTGCACGCTGAGCATGGCATTTACGGCCACATCCAGGCTGCCGTCGGTACCGTTCTTGAAGCCTACCGGGCTGGACAGACCGGAGGACATCTCACGGTGGGTCTGGCTCTCGGTGGTACGGGCGCCAATGGCATTCCAGGAAATCAGGTCCTGAACGTACTGCGGGGTAGTGGGGTCCAGCGCCTCGGTGGCGGCCGGCAGGCCCAGTTCTGCCACGTCCAGCAGCAGCTTGCGGGCAATGTGCAGGCCGTCCTGAACCTTGAAGGAATCGTTCATGTAGGGGTCGTTGATCAGCCCCTTCCAGCCGGTGGTGGTACGCGGCTTCTCGAAGTAGACACGCAGCACCAGGTAGATGGTGTCCTTCACTTCCTCGGCCAGGGCTTTCAGCTTCTGGGCGTATTCCATGGCCGCCTTGGTGTCATGGATAGAGCAGGGGCCAATCACCACGAACAGGCGGTGATCCTTGCGGTCGAGGATGTTACGAATGGTCTCGCGCCCTTCAATCACGGTCTGACGGGCATTGGCGGAGAGCGGCAGCTCTTCCTTCAGCGCGTTGGGAGTGATCAGCAGTTCCTGCGAGGCGATATTGAGATCGTCTACCTGTTTATCGGTCATGTTGTTCCTGACTAGCTGTCGTTGCCGGAGCCCCCGGCCCGCTCTGTGACGGGCTGCGAAAGCGGGCACTCCTTATATATAGAGGTTCAGGAGTCTAGCGGAAACGGGCCGCCAGAGAAATACGGGACAAGGCTGTTGGTGATATAGGTGGTGGTTATGAGGAGCAGGCTGTTAGCCTCAAGCCTCAAGCCTCAAGCCTCAAGCCTCAAGCTACAAGCTACAAGGCGCTGGGCGCGGGGGGCTCGGTAAGCATTTCTGGGCCATGCCCGCGCTCAGGAGTGGGCAGCTGCCATATCGCCCCTTTGACCCTGGCATTTCAACGCGGAGCAGCTTGCTAGCCGGTTAACCCCAAACCCGGATTCGCGTTGTAGCTTGCCGCTTGCCGCTTGCGGCTACAAAAGGCTGATCAACTCCTCTACATACCCGGGTACCAGCTCCGTGGCCAGACCATGGCGGTGCTCGGCAAAGGCGGTGAGCTGCTGGGAGGGCTCCAGATTCAGCTCGATGGTATGGGCGCCGTGGCGATTGGCTTCTTCCACGAAGCCCGCTGCCGGGTAGACATTGCCGCTGGTACCAATACTGATGAAGCGGTCGCACCGGGCCAGGGCCCGGTAGATGGTTTCCATCTCCAGGGGCATCTCGCCAAACCACACCACATGGGGGCGCAGGCAGCCTTTCTTGCCGCACAGGGGGCAGGGCAGTGCCGGGGTCAGGTCGTGGTCGATGTCCACCAGACCACCACTGGTCTGGCAGCGCCCCTTGAGGATCTCGCCATGCATGTGGATCAGGTTGCTGCTGCCGGCCTGTTCGTGCAGATTGTCGATGTTCTGAGTGACCACCAGTACATTACCCTGTGGGTAGGCCGCCTCCAGTTTTGCCAGTGCCCGGTGAGCCGCATTGGGCTGGATGGCCGGGGTCAGCAACTGGGCGCGACGCTGGTTATAGAAATTCTGTACCAGCAGGGGATTGCGGAAAAAGGCTTCCGGGGTGGCCACATCTTCTACCCGGTGGTTTTCCCACAGGCCGTCCGAGGCTCTGAACGTCTTGATTCCGGATTCCGCCGAGATTCCCGCGCCGGTAAGTATTACAATGTTTTCAGCCATTTATTTGCCCTCGGAAACTCTTGTCCCATGGATACCATCATCGAACATCAGGAAAATCTGACACTCAACGGACGCGGTAATGTCACCCTGCTGCATTTTCATCAGGGCATGGTGCTGCTGGTGGGGGAAGATGCCGTGGGCCTGTATCGCGACCGTGTGGCCATTGATGACCCCCTGGCTAATGGTGTCATTGGCTACGAGAGCATTCCAGCTTCCTTGCAGCCGCAATGGGGGAGTGAGTGTGGCTTTGTCCGTGAGCACCAGTCCGGATACGTTGGGCTGAACGAAGGCGGGGTGCTGTTTATCCGCCCCGATGGCATTGCCCTCTATCCCACAGGGCCGGATGCATTGCAGAATCGGGAGATGAGCTGGTTGATCCCGTTTCCTCCCTTGAGCAGTTAGTAAAGGTGTTGCGGATTTAGCGTCTGACGTCCGACCTCAGACTTCCGACAAAAATTTTTATTTGCCTGTCGCGTGATGCGTGCAGCGTAAAACGGAGTGATATATGGCCGAAGAAACCACTCGCCTGCGCCTGCGGACTCTCACCGAAGAGGATTACCCCGCCCTGGCCAAACTGATGGATCAGGTCTACCACGATATCGGTGGTGCCTGGCCGGAAGACACCATCCGTACCCTGATCCGGATTTTCCCGGAAGGGCAGCTGGTGATTGAAGACAACGGCGAGCTGGTGGCCACCGCGCTCACCATCAAGGTGAAGTACGATCGCTTCTCCAACCCCCATCGTTATGAAGACCTGATCACCGACGACAAGGTCCGTTCCCACGACAAGAAGGGCGATGCGCTCTACGGCCTGGATGTGTTCGTGGACAAGGAATACCGCGGCTACCGGCTGGGGCGTCGGCTTTATGAAGCCCGCAAGGAACTTTGCCGCGAAGAAAACCTGCGTGCCATCCTCGCCGGCGGCCGTCTGCCGGGCTACACCAACTACGCGGATCAGATGCAGGTCACCGAGTACATCGAACAGGTGGAAGCCCGCGCCATCTACGATCCGATCCTGTCGTTCCAGTTGTCCAATGGCTTTGACGTCAAGCGCCTGATGAAGGCCTACCTGCCGGAGGACGAAGACTCCCATGGCTACGCCACCCTGCTGGAATGGGACAACATTCTCTATGAGCCGGAAGATGAAGAGACCGAATGGCCGCGCCGCACCGTGGTGCGCGTGGGTGTGGTACAGCGTCGCATGCGGGAAGCCCGGGACGTGCAGGACTTGCTCAACCAGGTGGAGTTCTTTATCGACGCCCTGTCTGATTACCGCGCCGACTTCGCCGTGCTACCGGAATTCTTCAGCGCCCCACTGATGGGCCTGCGTCCGGAACTCAACTCGGTGGAAGCGGTGCGCTTCCTGGCCAGCTTCACCGATCAGGTCCGTGATGCCCTGGCTGACATGGCGGTGAGCTACAACATCAACATTGTTGGTGGTTCCATGCCGGTGATAGAGGATGACAAGGTCTACAACGTGGCCTACCTGATGCGCCGCGACGGCTCCGTGGAGTCCCAGTACAAGATCCACATTACCCCCCACGAGCGCCGTGACTGGGTGATTCAGGGCGGCAACAAGGTGCAGGTGTTCGAGACCGATGCCGGCCGTGTGGGCATCCTGATCTGCTACGACGTGGAGTTCCCGGAACTGGGACGTCTGCTCGCCGAGGAGAAGATGGACATCCTCTTCGTGCCGTTCTGGACCGACACCAAGAATGGCTACCTGCGCGTGCGCCACTGCGCCCAGGCCCGGGCTATCGAGAACGAATGCTACGTGGCCATCTCCGGCTCTGTGGGTAACCTGCCACGGGTGGACGCGGTGGATATCCAGTACGCCCAGTCGTCGGTGTTTTCCCCCAGCGATTTCTACTTCCCCCACGATGCCATCATCAGTGAGTCAGTGCCCAATACCGAGATGCTGATGTTCGCGGACGTGGATCTGGAAAAACTGAAACTGCTTCATCGGGAGGGCTCCGTGACCAACCTGCGCGATCGACGAGAAGATTTGTACAGCGTGGATTGGAAGAGGAAAGACTGATTAACGCCGTCATTTCGCAGGAGCTTGCCTGCAAAAGATTCCAGTGAAGCAGAGGAATGTCAGGCGAATATTGAGCTCACTCAAGGAGGTTCTTTCCCTCAAGAGTAACTCCCACCCTCCGATACGATTTTGGGGCGTTACTCTTGAGGAAAAACCCGATGCCGCACATCATCTCGATTCGCTTATGACGCCTTCAGTTTGAAAGGATTCTCCCATGCCCACCATCCTCTACGTACTGTTCGCTATCTCCTTCCTGCCCATCTTCCTCGCCTGGGTGGGCGTGTATTTCCGCATCAAGCAATTCAGGCATTTCGATAACTATCATCCTCGCCAGCAGCAGGCAGCACTGGAAGGAGCGGGTGCGAGGACGCAGGCAGCGCAGGCTAATGCCTGGGAGGCGCTTATCGTCTTTACCATGGTGTGCTTTATCGCTTACGCCTCAGGGCTGGATCTGAACCGCCTGGATGGGGTGGCGTTGCTGTATCTGGCGACCCGGCTGCTGCATCCGGTTCTGTATATCGCCAATCTGGCCTGGCTGCGTTCCGGCGTGTTTGCGGTGGGGATGGGCTGCTGTCTGTATATCGTGTATCTGGCGGCGAGCCAGTGAAGATACCTGCGCCCTGGGGAGGGCGCAGGCAGAGGGCATGATTATTGTGTCTGTTCCAGGGCTTCCTGGGTGCGGGCATTATGGCCCTGGTTCAGGCTGTTGATCTGAGCCTCGAATTCATTCATTTCTTCTGCGTTACGCGGTACCTGGGTAGGCACATTCGCCGGGGCATCCACGCTTTCCACCGCTTCGGCGGTGTCGGTGCTCAGGCCGGTGGGAGCGCTTTGCAGTTGGGTCATCACCAGCCAGCCCACGGCCAGCAGGGCGATCAGTATGCCGATATATCGCATTTTGTTGTTTTCCTCTGGGTTAAGCGATGCGGACACGATGTCAGCAAGACGAATTCTGGTCAATGACCGCCGGTTGCGCGGTCTGCTGTAAGTGATCTCTGCACGCTGCCCCCCTGAGGCCGCGGCTCCGGGGGCCCCAATTTGACCTGAATCAATAAAAGGTGACATCGCGCAATGTAACCATTGATGGTGTCATCGTTGCCGCTCTAGGATCGGGGCATTCCGATTCTTTGAAGGGGCATGATAATGACAATTCAGGTAGATCCCATCCGCCGAAACCTCAAATTCGGCTTACCCAAAGACCAGGCTCTCAGCTGGAATCCGGCTGGGCTGCACGTCACCCAGTTCTTCAACACCCTGTCGATCTTCTTCCCGGCCGGGGAGCGATTCTTTATCCAGAGCGTGCGTCATTACCGCAAGGAGATCGTCGGGGACGAACTGAAGGAGCAGATCTCCGCTTTCATCGGCCAGGAAGGGTTTCATACCCGCGAGCACGAGGAGTACAACGAGGCGCTGGTGGCCGCCGGGATGCCGGTGGAAGCCATGGACAAGCTGGTCGTTAACCTGCTGGAGCTGGTCAAGAAAACCCCGCGCTCCTTTCAACTGGCGGCTACCGTGGCGCTGGAGCACCTGACGGCGGTACTGGGGGATGTACTGCTGCGTAACGACACCCTCCTGGAGCAGGTGGAACCGCATTTCTCTGCGGTGTGGCGCTGGCATGCCATCGAGGAAACCGAGCACAAGGCAGTGTGCTTTGATGCCTACGAGCAGGTGATGGGAAAAGGCGTTCAGGCTTATGGGCTGCGCGTGGCGGCCTTCCTGATCGCCAATCTGCTGTTCTGGAGTCTGTATGTGCCGTTCTACACTGTGATGGTGGCGAAGGGCGGGGGCCTGTTAAAGCTGAAAGGCTGGGGCAAGGTGTTGAATCTGACCCTTGGGCGCCCTGGAGTACTGCGTCGGGCCTTGCCGGACTGGCTGGATTTCTTCCGCCCGGGCTTTCACCCCTGGATGCATGACAACCGTCATTTCCTGGATCAGGCCGAAGCTTTGGTCAATGAGGTGAGCAACTTTGATGTCAATCAGGCCAAAGCCGCCTGAGCAGGGAGCAAATCATGAATAGTAAAGTAAAAATCAGTGCGAAAACCCTGAACAAGGAAGTGGCCATTGTCGGTGCCGGTTTTGGTGGCCTGTGCATGGCCATCAAGTTGCTGGAAGCCGGCAATGAGGACTTTGTCATTCTGGAAAAGGCCAGCGAGGTGGGCGGTGCCTGGTACTTCAATGGCTATCCCGGTGCGGCCTGTGATGTGCAGTCGCACCTGTATTCGTTCTCCTTTGCCGGAAAGGCGAACTGGAGCAAGCGTTATGCTCCCCGCGACGAAATCGAGAACTACATCCTCGATACGGTGGAGAAGTATGACCTGCGTCGGTTTATCCGCTTTCAGGAAGAAGTAAACGAAGCGCACTTTGATGATGCTAGCGGCCAGTGGACGGTACGTACCGCCGCCGGTTCCACCATCCGCTGTCGCCATTTTGTGTTGGCGTCCGGACCGTTGCACGTACCCAACAAGCCAAAGATCAAAGGGCTGGCGCGGTTCAAGGGCAAGGTGATGCATTCTGCCGAGTGGGATCACGGCTATGATCTGGTGGGCAAGAAGGTGGTCTCCATCGGTACCGGTGGTAGTGCCATTCAGTATTGTCCGGAGATTGCCCCCAAGGTAAAAAAGCTGTCGGTGTTTCAGCGTTCGGCTGCCTGGGTGATACCCCGCGATGAGCGCGGCTATCCGGCATTTCAGCAGCGCCTGTTTAAACGCTTTCCGGCGCTGCGCAAACTGCATCGGGCAAGGCTCTACTGGAGCAACGAGTCCCGTGTGGCACCAGCTTCCAGTACCCGGGCGGCAAAATTACTGGGGACCCTGTGCAAGCAGTTCATCCGCTTCCAGGTGAAAGACAAGGCGCTGGTGGAAAAGCTGACCCCGGATTACGCCTTTGGCTGCAAGCGGGTGCTGATTTCCAACAAGTGGTACCCCATGTTCAACCGCGACAACGTGGAACTGGTTACCGCAGGCATCCGGGAAGTGAAAGCCAACAGCGTGGTCACCGATGATGGTGTGGAGCACGAAGCAGACTGCATCATCCTCGGTACCGGCTTTGTGGTAGACCCACGTATCTACATGAAGGACTTCCCGTTGACCGGTTTGCCGGGTCGGGATCTGCACAAGGACTGGGCGGAGTCTTCCGAGGCCTATTACGGCATGACGGTAAGCGGCTATCCCAACCTGTACATGCTGGTGGGGCCCAATACCGGTCTGGGTCATAACTCCATCGTGTTCATGATCGAGTGCCAGGTGAACTACATCATGCAGTGTATGCAGCTGCTGAAAGCCGAAGGGGCAGACTATCTGGATGTGAAACCTGCCGCCCAGCAAGCCTTCAATGATGATGTACAACGCCGCCTGCAAGGCACCACCTGGACCTCCGGCTGCACCAGCTGGTACCAGCAGGAAGACGGCAAGAACTTTGCCTTGTGGCCTGGCTCTACCTGGCGTTACTGGCTGCGGACCCGGCAGGTACGCAGTACCGATTACGAGTTTGTGCATGTGGAGGAAACAGTGAAAGAAGCGGTTTCTGCCTGAGTGTTTTTGAGGCATCAAGCAGTAACTGTCAGAGGGGCTTCGGCCCCTTTTTTTGCCGCTCTGCGGCTGCTTCACGCATCAGGCAACACGCAACATGCGAAAGGCAAGCGGGGAAGGGGAGCATTGTGGGAGCGTGCTTGCACGCGAAGCGGTTTTGGTCGAGCCACGGAAAGGCTTCGTTTGCAAAACCCATGGTTAAGGTTGCATGGCAGGGTGGTGATATTCGCTAGCATAAAACCTGCAACTGGTTCGCTTGTAGCCTTTTGCTGATCAGGGCAATCTTGGTCCCGGAATCAACAATCATAATAAGTTCAGGGAAGGATGTTGTATGACTGAGGGGTTGAATACCAACAAGGGGAAATGGTCTCTGGCGGTGCTGAGGGTGTCGCAAACCTCGGCAAAGGTATGGGTGGGTACCTTGTTCCATACCTTGAGAAAGCCTGAGCAAGCCTGTGTGGAATTGATCAAGCCGGACGGCACCCGTATTCGCAAGGACATCGTGAGCAAGGACTGGCAACGACCTTTCCGCTATGTCTACCAGCGTTTCTTCACCACCGTGGAGTTTGAGGGGCTGGAGCCGGATACCCATTATGAGGTGGAGTTCATCCGCCGTACGGATTCCATTTACCGCGAAGTGGAAGAGTGGCAGGTGTTACGCCATGGCCAGTTCGATACCTTGCCAGCAGCGCTGCCCGCAGCCGGTGAGCGGCCGTTCACCGTGGCGTTGGGTAGCTGTTTCTACGCTCACCGTGATGGTGGTCAGGCGGCGGGTTCCTATCGGGCACTGTATGAACGAGGCCCTGAAAATGTCCGGCCCCACGTTACCTTTCTTACCGGAGATCAGGTCTACCTGGATATCGGTTTCGATTCCCTGTCTTTCGTGCGCAGTGAAATTCGTGAGCGGGTAGCGGATGACTATGCGCAGCACTGGCAATTACTGGGCAGTATCCTCAGCCGGGGAGCCACCTGGATGCTGCCCGATGATCATGAATACTGGAATGATTACCCCTTCTACGATTCCCTGATCCCCACCTTGCTGGCCCTGAAGATTGAAGATGTACGTGAGACCTGGACCAAGGCATCGGAAGATGGTGTGCGACGTATTCAGCAGAGCCCCAGGGTGGAAACGTTCGATATTGATGAGCTGTCGTTCTGTCTTGCGGATTTGCGCTCCTACCGGGATGACGACCGTTTTCTGCCGGAGCGGGACTTCGACAGGCTAACCGGTTGGGCGAAAGGTTTGACTGGCCCGGGGGTGCTGGTAATTCCCCAGCCCTTGATCGTGGCACCGAATCCGCTGGAGCGTAATCTGTTGAGCTATCGTGATCAGTATGCCCGTTTGCTGGAGGCCCTGGGTGAAACCGGCCATGATGTGGTGGTGATGAGCGGCGATGTGCACTTCGGTCGCATTGCCACCACCACACTGGGGCCCAACGGCGGCAAGCTGGTGGAAGTCATTGCCTCTCCCTTGTCCAACCTGACATTCCTGGACGGTATTGCTACCTCAACGCCGGAGCGCAATCCCGAGCCTTTCCCCCATGCGTCAGTGCGCCCGCAAGGCTGGTCATCCTATCCGGTCGATTGCCCTGATGCGGTGAGTGTGCGCCAGGGCTGGTGGCTTTCTGCCTATCCGAAAGATCGCACCACGGAACATTTCATGACGGCAGCATTTCATCGAAATGCAGAGGGGAGGGTGGCACTGAAAATGGATGCCTGGCGAGTACGTGAACGGGACGATGCCAATCTGCCAAAACGGGACTTCAATACCGTTGAGGTCACGCTTTCCTGATCGACGTTACTTGCAGCCAGGTTCGCATTGTCACAGACGCAGGGGGCGTAAAGCTCTCTGCGTAATATCCTCGTGATATCGCTTGTTTGTAAATTTCTCTGGCACTCCAGTATCAATTTTCCTATCTGATACCTACTTCACAGTCGTCGCCTTTTCATAGGCAGACGATGCCCTCCATACGCCAAGCGTAACATTCAGGCTCAAGCCTGTTTGGGTAGCAAGGATGCTACCGGTGTCAGTCAACGACACACCCACAACAAGCCATGACATGGAGGTCAAAATGGCGACCAAGGACCGTTCCAATTCCGGCGAACGCGCCGTCAATCCGTCTGCATCCCTTTCCCCCACCAGAAAACATCTGGAGGCGATCACTCATCGTGTTCACCGCTTTGAAGCCGGTATCAGCAAGCTCGAAGCGGAATCGGCAGCATTGCGCAAGCGCGGTGATGAGAGTGGGGCAGCCAGCCTGGAACGCAAGGTGCGCGTGCTTCGCGATGAGCTGCTGGAGCTGCAAAATGAAGCGGCCAGATCACCGGAAATTGCCAGTGCGCTGGGCCTGGAAAGCCGGCCACTTGCCGAACTGGATGAGCTGCCAGCGGTGGTCAAGGCGGCGAAGTTTGAAACCATGAATATCGAACTGGCCGCGAGTGAGTATGCCAACCTGACGCCGGTTGCCAGTGAATGGCCCCGCGGTGGCCGCATCATCAAGGATGGTGTGGCGGAACCGGTGCAAACCGTTGGCAAGGTGAGAATGCTGGTCAATGGAGAAAACGGTGAAGCCGCCGGCAATGTGCCGTTTCGCCTGGAGGCAAAGGATGCCGAGACCGGTAAGCCGCTGATTCTTCGTCACGGCAACACCAACAAGTTCGGTTATGCGTCGGTGAATCTGGGGAACTTTCCTGTCAATCGTCTCTCCGACATGCAGATTGTGGTGGGGCAGGGTAATGATGATGACGGCGGCATACAGCGCAGTCCGATCATGGAAGCTTCCATTGCCACTCACCGGGATCTCGGCGTGCCGCACCAGGTATTTCTGCGCCCTGACATCCTGGAAAAACTCAAACCCCGTTTTCCGGATCTTGATGGCCCGGACATTCCCGGCACCATCGAAGACCCGGATGACATTGATATCAAGAATTCGCCCCGTTCATTTGGCCTCAATGAGGAACACGTGGACGGTAATTGCTGCCTGAGGCCGCGCACCGAGTTTCCCGCCCGGGAATATCATTTTCGTCAGATTGTGCGGCTCAAGGAACCGGATCTGAATTTCCGTGAGAAGGCCATTCCCCGTCAGGAGGTGCGCGCGCCGATTCCGTTTGGCGATGAGTCTGCCTCGGTGTACGGCCTTACCGGCGGCAATATCCTGCTGGGCACCGTGAATATGTATCGGCAAGGCTGGTATCCGGTAGGGCGGGGACTGGGCGAACTGCTCTATTCTCTGGCGCTGGCTCCTTGCGAGCAGGTCAATCTGGCGTTTATCGACTGGTCGCGGACCCAGCGGGATACACGTGTGGAATCCCGTGTGCAGCGCGAGCAGATGGAGCATGAGCTGAGCCACGACCGGGCCATCGAGGAAGTGGTGGATTCGGTACTGACAGAAAAACAGACCGGCGAATCCCACAGCGGGGGTGGCGGTGCCAGCCTTGATCTGGGTTTCTTCAGCATTGGCGGTGGGGGTGGTGGCACCTCCAGCACCACCACAGGACGTCGCAGTCTGCAGGCGTCCACCCTGCAGGATATTTCCGATGATGTGACCCAGCGTGCCTCATCGGTGCGCTCCCAGCGTTCCACCGTGGTGACCACGTCTTCACAGCGGGAATCCGAGCGCATCCAGACTCGCACGGTGCACAACCATAATCGTAATCACGCGATGACGGTGCAGTACTTTCAGGTGCTGTCCCATTACGCAGTGAAGACGGAGCTGGTCGAGGAAAAGCCGGTGGTGCTGGTGCCCTATGATATTGAGCCGGATATCTTTGATGATATTCCCAGCTTCAACAAATACGTGCTGGCGCCCAGCCGTCCGATCACCCGCTTCCTGGACCGTCATTCCCGTCTTTTGCGCCGCATGGTGCCGCGCAGCTATCGCAAGAGCTTTGAGGCGCTGTCGCGACTGCTGCATTGCCGTGATGTGTACGATATCGAGCAGCCTTACGCCACCTTTTCTCGCTGGCGCATCAATCTGAACAAGGCCTGGCGTCCCGGACTGACACTGACCATCGAAACCGAAGATGGTCAGAGTTACCCGCTTTATCCCCGCGGCGGCAGCGCCAGCAAGGCACCGGTGGACTTTGTCTCTGATCCGGTAAGAACGGATGATATTGAAGCGATCCGCATTGGTTTTGATCCGGTGGAAGCCGCTCGTGTCATGGGCGGGGTTGGTGGTTTCGGTATTTTCGGGGAAAGCATCAAGGATTTGCTGGAGCAGGCCATCAGCCACAAGATCAGCAGCGTGGAAATCATGGCGAGGACCGACCGTTCCCGCTTTGTGCCTGAGCGCCAGAGCTTTCGTCTGGATGTGGCAGTGACGGAAACCACGCTGACCAACGATAACCCCCATGCCAGCTTTGCGATTACACCACCATCGGTCAGCTTCGAAGGTTACCGGGGACGTGAGCATGAGGATTACTGCCGACTCAAGAAACTGATCGCCTATATCCAGTCACGACCCATGCGTTTTCTGCGCGCCATCTGGTTTTTTGAAGATCCGGATCGCCGTGCCATGCGCTTTGACCGTTTCCAGTTTCAGGGCAACTCCCTGCTGGACAGTATCGTCAACAAGCCGGTGGGGGTACTGGGCAACTATGTGGCGTTTGAGCTGCTGGAAGGTCATCGTCTGGTTCAGCTCGATGCGCCCAACTATATGGTCTCCAGCCGCATGGTCAGCTTGCCCACCCGCGGTGTGTTTGCCGAGGTGTTCCTGTCCTGCTGCAATGCCACCGAAAAACGGGATGTGGAACGCTTTATCGATCCAGAGCAATCCTGTCAGAAATCGGCACCGGAGATTACCGGGGTGACTCCGGGCTCCCGGGTGCAGGGTAGTGATACCCGGCCGACGGATTTCGCCACACCGATGATCAATCTGCAGAATGCGCCGGCGGTACCCAACCCCAATGGCATGACCGCCGGGCTCAATGTGATGGGCACCCCGGATATTTTCCGTGATCTCTCCCGTGGCGCCGAATTACTGCAGTTCATCAACAATGCCACCAAGGAAGCCTTCACCAGTACCCGTCAGCATCGTGCCGCCATGGATGCCATTGCCGGGGATGTGGTGCGTGGTCTGGTGTCTGCCTATACCGGCACGCCGATCAGCTCCAGCGGCTCACCCTCCGCGGCCAGCTCCGGTACCACCGGCATCCAGTCTTCACCGTCCGGTTCCGGCACCAGTGGCGGTGGTAGCAGCACGGCGGCGGCTGGCGATAACGGTACCCTGCAGGCGCTCACCGGTGAGATGGTCCGGCAGAGTTCCCCTTCCCAGGTCAGCGATCATGTGCAGACGGTACGCCGCGCGGTAGAGAGTGGTTTGCTCAGTGAAGGGCAGGGCAACGCGATTACCAACTCGCTGCTGGGGGGAACCCAGGGCGGCGTGGCGGACAGTACCGCTCCGGTGATTATCCTTACCGCACCCACATCCCGTGACGGGCTGGCGTTTGGACCGGCCACCGGCGACAAGAGCGGCACACTGACGCTGGACGTGAATGTGAATGGCGCACCGGAAGGCGCCGCAGGACGCTGGACTCGGCCCAACCCGGATGCCATGGCGCTGTCAGATCAGGATGCGGAGACGGTGACGGTGACCCCCTTGATCCCGGGCCGCCAGGAACTGGACTACACCGTGCGTGACACCAGTGGCACCGCCCTGGCCAGCATCAAGGTGCCGTTGTCGGTGCCGCAATTCGTGGCGGTGCGTGAGGAGGCCGCCGCGCTGGATGCGGTGCTGACCCACTTCAGTCTTGATGATGTGAAAGCGGCGGTGCTGCAGGTAGCGAAGCAGACGTGCGACCTGTTGTTGAATACCAGCAATGTGCGCACCATCTGGGAACTGGCCCCATTCAATGAAAGCCTGCCGGCGCAGTTTGCCAGTGGTGGGGCAGCGGCGAATCGGGTCACCGTGGCGACCTTGCGTGGTAATCCTCCCTCCGCCGGGTTGGCAGGGCTTACCTCTCCGGGAACCGGTGGCATTGGCCCGACGGTCCATGATGAACCCATCTCGGTATGGCCCGGCGCCTTCGACGATGCTGTGGCCGGCGGTGCCGCCGGCGATGTGGACGATGCTACCCGGCAGATTGTGCAAACCATCCAGGGACTGGATTTCACCGATATCAGGCTCAAGCAATTGGGTATCGATATTATTGGCCGCCTGATGGGCGAGACCCTGGCCCATGAAATTCTGCACAGCCTGTTGGGCTTCCTGATCCCGGGCGGCCACCACACCCCGGCCATTGCCAGCGATATCATGAACAACGGCTTTGACCGTAGTTTCCAGAACCGCACTGGCTTCGAGATTGTGGATCTGCCCAACTTCCCGGACGAGGGCAGTTATGTGGATAACGGCATCGGGCTGATCAATATCCCCACCGCCACCACGCAAGCCTTGATTGACCAGCATTTCCCTGTGTCGATCTGATCGGTGGCCAGCGATATGCCAGCATGTCGATAACCACTTGACCGAACAGCAATGGCCCCGCATTCGTGCGGGGCCATTGTTTTATGGCTGCTTCGCAGCTGACGGATGCATCGGGCCGCCCGCAATATGCGAAAGGAAAAAACCAGGCGGAACCAATCTGTGTGATCGGGTTAGCGCGCGAAACGGGTTTGGCCGAAGTTGTGAAAGGCGTCATCTGCAAGCAAGTTGTTCGCTTCGCTCACCCTTCGGGCCGCACTCCGTGCGTTACTTCGCTACGCTATGTTCCCACATCAAGATCGAAACTCCTCTCCGGCCATTCCTTGCCAGCCTTTTTTTGTCGTCTTTCCTTGATGCACCCATTGTTCTTTTGGCCTGGTGTTTGTCTCCCTTTGCCATGCTCAACCTGACAGAATAAGAGCAAAGCGCTACCTGGTGTTGACGCTTGGGATGGTGCAATTGCCGTTGACGGAATCAATGAGGAAGGGAATATGCAAGCGTTACTGGTTCGACTTGTGGCACTGGTTTTTCTGCTTTACGGAGCAGGTTTCATTGTCGCGCCGGCGCCACTGATGTTGAAGGTGGTGGGAGAGGTGCCGGTGGCATCCTCAGCCTGGATTGATATGCGCGCCACGTATGGAGGGCTTTCGGTGGGGGTGGGTGTGATCCTGTGGGTGTTGGCGGGCAGTGCAGTTACGCTACGAACCGGTGCCCTGGGTGTCACTGTATTGATGGTCGGTATGGCGCTGGGCCGTGGTGTTGGTATTGCGGTGGACGGCAACCCTAACGGTTATATGCTGCTGTATCTGGCCATGGAAGCGGTGGCGGCGATCCTTGGTGTGTGGGCCTGGGCGAGCCTTCGCGCTGTGGAGCCCTGAGGCGACCAGCGTGCTCAACTTTCTCCTTCCTGAGTGTGCCTGATCGTTTCTCGTGTTCAAAAAAGGCCTCGCAGTCATGTGGGGCCATTACGGTCAGGGTGTTCATCTACCGTTATTTTGTGTGTCCCCGCCCGGATAGCCCCCTGCTAACCTGCCATCTTCCAGACGAAAACAGTAGCGGGGAAGTGGCGAGATGAAATGCATTGTTGTTGGTGGCGGGCTGTCCGGGATGGCTTCAGCGGTGTGGCTGGCAGAGGCCGGGCATGAGGTGCTGCTACTGGAGCGGCGAGCTGCCCTGGGCGGGCGCACCATCGCGATTCCCCAGAAGGCGATCAATGATGTGCCCGACAATGGCCAGCATGTCTTCGCCAGCGGCTACGAAAATCTGTTTCGCTACCTCGACAGTGTGGGCACCCGACAGCATGTGAAATTTCCCGGCCACATGACGGCACGGATGCCCGGCGGCAAGACCCGGCGTGCGGGGTTCTGGGGGCTGGAAGGCTTGCGTGCCATGGTCGGTGATCTGCCCGGTGTCTCCGGGCTGGATAAACTCCGCACCGCCCGGGCACAGACCCGATTGTTCCGCGAAGCACTGAAGCAGCCGGCGGATCTTGATCAGATTACCGCCGAGCAATGGTTTGACCGCTGTGGCTTGCCGCATTCTGCGCGACGGGCCATGTGGGACGGTATTGTCATCGGGCTGACCGGAGACAAGACGGATATTTCCTCGGCCAAGGTGCCTGCCGATCTGCTGGTGACGGGCATCCGCAAGGGCATCAAGATGCGCACCCCGGTGTCGATCGGTTTCCCCACCGTGGATCTGGACACCCTGTTTGTGCATAGCGCCGAGCGTTTCTTCCAGGACCATGGCGTCACGGTACGCACGCGTGCGCCGGTGAAGAGCGTGGACATCGATAATGGCAAGGTGCAGGGGGTCACGCTGCTGGACGATGAGGTGCTGGCAGCGGATGCGGTGATCTGTGCGGTGCCGGTGTGGCAGGTGAAGGATTTGCTGGTGCAGATGCCGGAGTACCACAAGATCGAGAAAGCGGTGGAAGCCCTGACGCCGGTGCCCATTGTCAGCGTTAATCTTTATCTGGATCGCGATATCGGTATGAAGGACTGGGGCGAGATTCTCTACGACGGTGAAGGCATCCTGGAACAGGTCTGGGACCGCCAGCGCATGCATGGGCGAGATCCGAAGGACAACTGGTTCTTCTCAACCACGGTGTCAGCTTCCTACGAATTGATCAAGAAATCCAATGCGGAGATCGTGACTATCCAGATGGACATGCTGCGCCGCTACTATCCGAAGGCACGTGATGCCAACGTGGTTCACAGCCATATCGTGCGCATGCCCAATTCCACCTTTGCCCAGCGCCCCGGCACCGCTGGCGTTCGCCCAGAGCAGAAAACCTCAGTACAGGGGCTGGCGATCGCCGGTGACTGGACCAACACCGAATGGACCACCACCATGGAAGGTGCCTGCCAGAGTGCGGCCCGTGCGGTGGAGGCGCTGCTGACTTCCTGACCATTGTGCCTAACCCGGGCTACAAGGGCGTATGATAGGGACATCGCATTGTCTGGCTGGTTATCCCGGGGGCTTTCAGGGTGGATGAGTATCGCGCGCCGCAAAGTACGCAGTTACTGGATAGTCGTATCGAGCCTGCCAGTGCCGTTAGGATCGGGGCATTGGCCGCCGCACAGGTGGCGGGGTTCTACAGCGCGATCGTGTTTCTGTTGATGATCACCGTGGGGAAAGCCGATCTGTACAGTCTGGTATTCTGGGTCGTTTTCACGCTTGCCAGCACCCTCATTGCTGTCCTGGTTACCCTGAGTTTTGGCTTGCTGGTCAACCGTCTGCTGCGTCTCGCCGGGCAACCAACGCCTTTGTGGTTCTGTACTGCGGTGCTGTTGATGGCGGGGCTTTTCATGTCACTGGGTGAATGGGGCGGCTCCAGCCTGATCGTGGTTGGCTGGGGGACAGGTCTCTACGGGGTTCCGGTTGCCTGGTTAGCCAGCACGCGCCTGTTGAATCATGAACGTCTATACCGAGAGTCAATTTCCCGACAATGACCACCCGCTATTTTCGTCTGGATCGGCTGCTCAGTGAGCAGCTGCAGATCAGCCGCTCGCGGTTGCGGCCGTTGCTTGCTGCCGGCCGTGTGCGTGTGAATGGTGAAATCGAAAAAGATCGCCAGCGTATTGTCGGCCCGTTCGAGCAGGTGCAGGTTGACGAGCGGATTGTGCATGGCAAAACGCCGCTGTACCTGATGCTCAACAAGCCTGCCGGCGTGGTAAGCGCGACCCGGGATGAACAGCACACCACGGTAGTGGATCTGGTGCCGGAAGCGCTCCGCGACGCGCACCTGCACCTGGCTGGACGACTGGATTACAACAGCACGGGACTGGTGATTCTGACCAACGACGGCAGTTGGTCACGGCGTCTCAGTGAGCCGGATACCGGAGTCTGGAAACACTATCGGGTGACGCTGGAGTTGCCGCTGGATGAGCATGATGTAGAGGCTTTTGCGGCAGGCATGCGGTTCGAATTCGAGGGGCTGGTTACGCGCCCGGCGCGTCTGTTGATACGGGCTCAGCAAGAGGCGGACGTGTGGTTGCAGGAAGGGCGTTACCACCAGATTCGGAGGATGTTCGCGCAGCGTGGCAACAAGGTGAAAACCCTGCATCGGCTGGCGGTGGGAAATTTACAACTGGATAAAACGTTAGCGCCCGGCGAATGCCGGGCGCTGACGGAACACGAGGTGCAAACGATCGCGGATTAAACCAGCGGCTGGCCCTTGGCCAGGCGACGGCGGAAGTCGCGTAGCGGCACGGTGAATGCCAGCTGGCGAATCGGGCGGGGCAGTACCCGGATAATGCCGGCGATGATGCGCAGGGTGCGATCGAATTTGCGCTGCTTCTTGTCGCTCCACTCCAGTTTCATCTGCTCACGCACTTCTGCCGGGAGGAAGCCGGCGGCCATAAAGCGATGAAAACGGCCGAACAGGAACTGGGACACCGGGGTCAGGAACTTCAGATCGGCAATGATCATCAGGAACTCGCGCACCCGATCGTCGATGTGCAGTTTTTTCAGGCCCTCCTGCCAGTAAGCTTCAAATGCCTCCAGATCTTCAGGCCACATGTCTTCGCGCACCTGCAGGGTAGTGCCCAGCGGGCGAGCCAGCTGATAGAACTCTTCATGCTCGGCGCGAGTCAGCGGACGGCGAACCTTCTGATAGGTATCGATAAAACCCCAATACAGACAGGCGGCTACCCACAGCTGCAGATCAGTGTCGAAGGCATTGTATTTCACCGGCGACGTTTCGGTGGAATGCACATGGCGGTGTGCACCATTGACGGCACGGCGGTAGGCGAGCTTTTCTTCCGTGGTACCCATCATGGCCACAGAGAGATAAGTGAAGGTGGTACGGGCACGTTTCAGCGGGCGATGAATAATGGAGCCGCTCTTCACCCGGCTTTCTGCAACACCATAGCCAACACCAGGCAGGGCCAGCTGCATGATCACGTTGGCGCCAGCAGACAGAAACACGGTCAGATCCAGGATGCCGGGATACTTCTGGTCCAGCTCCTTGGCGGTAAGGGGCGTGGGCCAGTCATTTTCAAGCCGGGTCTTGCCCTGAATCGGAGAGGCTTGTGCGTTCATATTGTTGTTCCTCGAAGGCCGAACATGTCGGTCATACGCTCGTTTGATTGGCATGCTATCGAGGATGGTTTCATCACACAATGATACAAATACAATCTTATGTATCTGTTCGGAGAGGATCAGCAGAGTCGGGGGCTAGTGCAGTATTTTGCTGCCTTTATCGATGCAAATGGGTTTGTTTTCGATGAGGTTCAGGGGGTAGACGCAGGCTATTTTTTTGTATTTTTGTCGACAAAACCCTATATCAGGCCAGTTTGTTGACCCTGAAAACCCATCATTTCGGCTCAGCAGCCATAAATCCTTTCTTCTGAGCTTCCCTGAGTGTAACCGATCCACACACATTGCCCCGATTTGGGCTGCCAGGAGGGGTTACGAGGGCAGGAGGCCGGTTCGGTTAGTCTCGAAGTATTGCAACAGGATGGCAGAGAAGGGGGGCTGTGTTGCCTTGGCGAGCCTGATGCACGTTGCAGCGGCAGAGCGGCCACAAAAAAGCGCCCCGGAGGGCGCGTTTTCAGTGATACCAAGGTCGGTGCGAATTACATGTTCGGGTAATTCGGGCCACCGGTACCTTCCGGCGCCACCCAGTTGATGTTCTGGGTGGGATCCTTGATGTCACAGGTCTTGCAGTGCACGCAGTTCTGGGCGTTGATCTGGAAACGCTTGTCACCAGTGTTCTCGTCCTCGACCACTTCGTACACGCCAGCCGGGCAGTAACGCTGGGCCGGCTCGTCCCACTTGGGCAGGTTGACCTGCAGCGGTACGTTCGGATCTTTCAGCGTCAGGTGACAGGGCTGATCTTCTTCGTGGTTGGTGTTGGACAGGAATACGCTGTCCAGCTTGGCGAAGGTCAGCTTGCCGTCCGGCTTCGGGTAATCGATTTTCTTGCACTGGTCCGCTGGCTTCAGGGTGTCGTGATCCGCCACGGTGTCGTGCATGGTGATCGGCAGCTTGCCGTTGAACAGGTTGATGTCCACGAAGGCAAACGCAGAACCGATGAAGTTGCCGAACTTGTGCTGGGCAGGGCCGAAGTTGCGCTGTGCGTGCAGTTCTTCGTAGACCCAGCTCTTGTCGAAGGCTTCTTTATATTCGGTCAGCTCGTCGCTGCCACGGCCGCCTTTCAGGGCTTCCGCCAGAATTTCGGCAGCAATCATGCCGGACTTCATGGCAGTGTGGGTGCCCTTGATCTTGGCGAAGTTCAGGGTGCCGGCGTTACAGCCTACCAGCAGACCACCCGGGAAGGTCATCTTCGGCAGGGACTGCAGACCGCCCTTGGCGATGGCGCGGGCGCCGTAGGACACACGCTTGCCGCCTTCCAGGTGCTTGCTGATTTCCGGATTGGTCTTCCAGCGCTGCATCTCGTCGAACGGAGACACGTGCGGGTTGGAGTAGGCCAGATCGGTGATCAGACCCAGGGCAACCTGGTTGTTCTCGATGTGGTACAGGAAAGCACCACCCGGGGAGCCGGACTCGCTCAGGGGCCAGCCAGCGGTGTGCACCACCAGGCCTTCCTGATGCTTGGCCGGGTCGATGTCCCACAGTTCCTTGATGCCGATACCGTAGTGCTGCGGATCGGTGCCTTCACGCAGGCTGTACTTTTCCATCAGCTCTTTGCCGAGCTGACCACGACAGCCTTCGGAGAAGATGGTGTACTTGGCGTGCAGCTCCATGCCCGGCATGTAGCTGTCTTTCTTCTCGCCATCGTGGCCGATACCGAAATCACCGGTAGCGATACCTTTCACGGATCCATCTTCATTGTAGAGGATCTCGTTGGCGGCGAAGCCCGGGAAGATCTCGATGCCCAGGCCTTCGGCCTGCTCACCCAGCCAGCGGCACAGGTTGCCGAGGGAAATGATGTAGTTCCCTTCGTTGTGCATGGTTTTCGGAACGAACAGGTTCGGCACCTTCTGTGCCTTTTCCGGACCCGTCAGGTAGTAGATTTCGTCACCGGTAACCTTGGTGTTCACCGGAGCACCCATCTCTTCCCAGTTGGGGAACAGTTCGTTCAGGGCGCGCGGCTCAAGCACCGCACCGGAGAGAATATGGGCGCCGATTTCGGAGCCTTTCTCTACCACAACAACACTTATTTCCTGCCCGGTTTCCTGGGCGATCTGACCCAGACGGCAGGCAGTTGCCAGACCGGAAGGACCGGCGCCGACGATGACGACGTCGACTTCCATAGATTCGCGTTCCACAGCCTTCTCCTCGCTATCGGATTGCGTTTCGGCCCGGAAGCCACTGAGAAAGAAGTTCTGGAGAGGGGAAAACATCCCTTGTCACAGAAAATCTTTCTCAGCAGCCGCCCGTGGCCAGACTTGGGGTGGCGCGGAGTATATAGAGATAGAGGTATTCGCACCACTGCTCGGGTTTCTCTGATTGACCCTGATGACCGTTGATCCTGTCAGGACAGGCAGCTTCTATATATAGGAAGCGGGTGTCACGGGGCCGTGATCAGAGATATTTTCAAACAACTGTTTGGATTATCTCTTGCTAGATGCTTGATTTTCAAGAAAATGGCCGACCGGGAAGTCACAATAATACTGACCTATTTGCAGCAAAATCATCTGCTTACAGATTTTCGGCCTATTGACCTCATGTGGCCGAGCGTTCAAGATAGCGGCTCTTTCGCGGGGGTGGACCCGGCAACGGCGTCATGTCGCCTCCTTCTACAAGTCACCCAATGGAACATTCCGAGGATCCTATGAAGGTTCTTGTACCCATCAAGCGAGTCATTGACTACAACGTCAAGGTTCGCGTGAAGGCGGACAACTCTGGTGTTGATCTCGCAAACGTCAAAATGGCCATGAACCCCTTCTGTGAAATCGCTGTAGAAGAAGCGGTGCGCCTTAAAGAGAAGGGTGTGGTTACCGAAATCGTTGCCGTTTCCATCGGTCCCAAGACCGCTCAGGAACAGCTGCGTACTGCCATGGCTCTGGGCGCCGACCGCTCCATCCTGGTAGAAACTGACGAAGACGTTCAGCCGCTGGGCATTGCCAAGGCGCTGAAAGCTATCGTTGATGAAGAAAAGCCTGAGCTGGTTATCCTGGGCAAGCAGGCCATCGACGGTGACAACAACCAGACTGGCCAGATGCTGGCTGCTCTGACTGGCATGCCGCAGGGTACCTTCGCTTCTGAAGTGAATGTTGCTGATGGCAAAGTGAAAGTAACCCGTGAAATCGACGGTGGTCTGCAGACTGTTGAGCTGAGCCTGCCGGCCGTGGTTACCACTGACCTGCGTCTGAACGAGCCGCGTTACGCGTCTCTGCCGAACATCATGAAAGCCAAGAAGAAGCCGCTGGACACCAAGACCGCTGCTGATCTGGGCGTTGACCTGACTCCGCGTGTGACCACCGTTAGCGTTGAAGCACCGGCTGAGCGTCAGGCTGGCATCATCGTTGGCTCCGTAGACGAGCTGGTCGAGAAACTGAAGAACGAAGCGAAGGTGATCTGATGAGTGTACTAGTTTACGCCGAACACGATAACGCCGCGCTCAACAAGGTCACCCTGAGCGTAGTTGCTGCTGCCAAGGCTATCGGTGGCGACATCACCGTTCTGGTTGCCGGTAAAGGCTGTGGCGCCGTTGCTGAAGAAGCTGCCAAGATTGATGGCGTTTCCAAGGTACTGTGCGCTGACAACGATGCCTACGAGCACCAACTGGCCGAAAACGTTGGTGATCTGGTTGCCGAAGTGGCTGCCGACTACACCCACGTTCTGGCTGCTGCCACCACCACCGGCAAGAACTTTGCTCCGCGCACTGCTGCTCTGCTGGACGTGGCTCAGGTTTCCGAGATCTCTGAAGTGATCGACGCTGATACTTTCAAGCGTCCGATCTACGCTGGTAACGCTATTGCTACCGTGAAGAGCTCTGATGCCAAGAAAGTGATCACCGTGCGTGGTACTTCTTTCGATGGCGTTGCTGCTGAAGGTGGCTCTGCTGCCGTTGAAGCCCTGGACGTTGCTAAGAACGCTGGCACCTCTTCCTTCGTTGGTGAAGAGCTGGCCAAGTCTGACCGTCCTGAGCTGACTTCTGCCGAGATCGTGATCTCCGGTGGTCGTGGCATGGGTAACGGCGACAACTTCGAAATCCTGTACAAGCTGGCTGACAAGCTGGGCGCTGGCGTGGGTGCATCCCGTGCTGCCGTAGATGCAGGCTTCGTACCGAACGACATGCAGGTAGGTCAGACTGGCAAGATCGTCGCCCCGAACCTGTACGTTGCTGTAGGCATCTCCGGTGCCATCCAGCATCTGGCCGGTATGAAAGACTCCAAGGTCATCGTTGCCATCAACAAGGACGAAGAAGCCCCGATCTTCCAGGTGGCTGACTACGGCCTGGTGGCTGACCTGTTCGAAGCAGTACCGGAGCTGGACGGCAAGCTGTAATACAGCGCGCTGTCCGCACCACAAAAACCCGGCCTTGCGCCGGGTTTTTTGTTTTTAGCTACAAGCTACAAGCTACAAGCTACAAGCTACAAGCTACAAGCTACAAGCTACGCTTGGATTGATAGAAAACCCGGGAAAAGTTCCCGGGTTTTCAGCTTTTCTACGAAGCCGCTGTAGGAGCGCCGTTCAGGGCGCGAACCGAGCGACAGCGAGGAACTGAGATGCAGCAGGCACAGATCCTTGTTAGAACCTGTGGGAACGTAGCGCAGCGGAGTAACGCACGGAGTGCGGCCCCGAAGGGGTGAGCGCAGCGAATAACTTGCCTGCAAGCGATCCGAGCCCAGGCGAGGTAAGGATTCCAGAGCCGACGTTCGAACTTCAGGAACTTGAGGTGCGAATCTGCGGTTACGGTGGTCCCCCCTAGGTGACTCGACATTTGCTGATATGTCATCTCACTTTGGCACGTGCGTGTCCTCGCCGCGACGTACCCTGACGAGCATAAAGGCCCAAAGGGGGAGCTGGCTCCCCCTCTGGACTCCCCGCCACCCCGACTCCGTTCGGCCTGCTCCGCAGGCACACTCCGGTACTTACACAGATTGAGAAGGGGATCTGGCGGACGCAAAAAAGACTCGCTCCGCTCAGACAGGTTTTTTGCTCTTCGCCGCCAGATCCTTCCGTTCCTCGACTCACTCTAACGGGGAAGATGCCGTGCTGATGGTATTGGTGCGTTATCATGGCTAAGCGAGTGAAAGCAGGAGGATTTGCATGTCTTCAATTAGTCGTTTCTACGAAGCCGCTGTGGGAGCTTGCCTGCAAGCGATCCGAGCCCAAGCGAGGTAAGGATTCCAGAAGCGCGTTTCGAGTATCAGGTTTTGCCTTTCGAAACTCGTTCCTCGCAACTCGAAACTGATTCTCCTCACCAAGGCCCGGATCGCCTGCAGGCACGTTATTCGCTACGCTACGTTCCCACAGCAGCTTCGTAGAAACGGAGGATGCATGTTTTCAGGAAAAACCGCCCTTATCACCGGCGCCTCCAGTGGCCTCGGTGAGGAAATGGCCCGTCAGCTGGCAGCGCAGGGATGTCATCTGATTTTGGTGGCGCGGCGAACTGAGCGACTTAATGCGCTGGCCGCACAATTGTCTGCGGTGACGGTGGACGTGATCACCGTGGATCTTGCCGATCCACAAGCTCCCACCAGGATTTTCGACCAGGTTGCCTCTCTGGAGCGGCGGGTGGATATCCTGATCAATAACGCCGGTTTCGGCTTTCAGAAACCGACGCTGGAGATGTCTCTGGACGAACAGCTCGGCATGGTGGATGTGAATGATCGTGCCTTGCTGGCGCTGACCCGCCTTTTCGCCGCGCCCATGGCTGCGCGAGGCGAGGGCTGGATCCTCAACGTGAGCTCGGTGTCGGCCTGGTTTCCGATTCCGGGTATGGCAGCGTATGCGGCCAGCAAGGCCTTTGTACAGACGCTGGGCAGGGCGCTGCATGAAGAACTGAAACCTGCCGGCATCACCGTGACTACCCTGAGTCCCGGAGGCACACGTACAGAGTTTTCCAGCAAGGCCCGTGGCCAGATGGATCCGTCACTGGAGAAGGCGATGATGCCGGTGGCGCCAGTGGCAAGGGCAGGCCTGCAAGCACTGGCCAGGGGAAGGGCGGTGGTGGTCCCTGGCGCTCTCTATCGCGCCATGACCATGTTGACCCGCTTCCTGCCAGAAAGTTGGGTAGTGCGCCTCGCCGGCGCGGTGATGGGAAGGCATGAGTAAATCGAGTTGAAAGTTTAAAGTTCAAAGTTAAAACGCGGATCAGGTTGCAGGTTTTGCAAGGCCGTGCCCGCGGGCGAGGGTAAGAGCGCTGGCACGACCTTCCAAAACCGGGGCGCTTGCCCGCGCTTTTCAACTTTGAACTTTAAACTTTCAACTGCTCCCGCCCCCGCGGTTCAACCCGCTATCCCAGACGCCCCTTTACCTCCTCAGCAATGGCCAACGCCGCCGTCAGCCCCGGGGATTCGATACCCAGCAGATTGATCATCCCGCTGAGCCCGTGACTGCCCACATCCTGAATCAGAAAATCGGTTAACGGCTTGTTCTGAAGGTAGAGCTTGGGCCGGATACCGGCGTAGCTCGGCTGCAGCCGGTCCGGGTTCAGGTCTGGCCAGTATTGCTGGACGGCATCTACAAACGTCGACTTTCGTTCCGCATTGATTAGGTAATCCGGGGGCAGGGTGGGAGTGATCCATTCCACATCCGGGCCGAAGCGTGCCTGATTAGCCATATCCACGGTGAGGTGCACCCCCAGACCGTGGGCTTCGGGCATGGGGTAAACCAGTCTTCGAGTGGGGCTGCGGCCCGACAATGCAAAATAATTACCGCGCGCCTGCCGTTGTTCAGGAACCTGATCGGTGGGGAAGCCTGCGGCACTTTCCAGCAGTGACGTGTTGTACAAGCCGGCGGCAAGGATCAGCTGCCGGCAACGTAAGGTGAAATGCTGTTTGTTGCTATCCGCCACCAGCAGCCTGTAGTCGTTGGGTTCACATTCAATACGTGTGACCTGGTGGCATAGCGTAATCAGGGCGCCATTGAGGTGTGCATCCTGCTGCAGCTGTGAAAGCAGTGAGTGGCTGTCGAAGATTCCGGAGCCAGGACTGAGCAGCACCTCGCTGGCGTTCAGCCAGGGCTCCTGCTGTTGCCATTGAGTGCGGGACAGACGCTTGAGGGCGGGGGCTCCCACGGCTTCGGCATTATCGTGCAGTTGCTGGAGCTGGGCTTCCTGTCCTTTCTGCGCCACCAGTAACTTGCCGCATTGGCGGTAAGGCACTCCTGTCGCCTCGCAGTAACGATAGAGTGCTTTACTGCCGGCAAGGCATAGCCGCGACTTGAGCGAACCGGGAGGGTAGTAGAGGCCGGCATGAATCACTTCGCTGTTGCGCGATGACAGGTGCTGACCGACACGGTTTTCCTGCTCCAGCACCACCACGGAACGGTCTGCTGACAGGGTTCTGGCCAGCGCGAGGCCTATGGCTCCGGCGCCAATGATGGCGGTATCAACGGTTTCCATATGGATGCCCGAAATCGGGCGCATTCTGCACCATGGGTGTGGTCATGCCCTGTTTTGGAGCCGTGAGGTCTGCAGCCCCGGTTAAATGGGGTCTTTGCTATGCCCATTCTGGCACAGGACTTGCTGAAGTGCTTTCAGGGGCACGCCTGTAGTGTGCTTCAGGACCAAGGAAGACGCCATGCGTTCATTAAAGTTGCCGGCGGTGTCCGGTTTCGACGAGATGATAGCGCCGGGCGGTGAGGTGCGGCCTCACTACACGAGTTATCACGATTGGTTGCTGCGACAGGATCGCGGCCTGCTACAACGCAAACGCAAGGAAGCGGAACTCCAGTTTCACCGGGTAGGCATTACCTTCAATGTCTACGGCGAGGACAGCGGCACCGAGCGGCTGATTCCTTTCGACACCCTGCCGCGGGTGATTCCTGCCAGCGAGTGGGATCTGCTGGAGCGCGGCGCCATCCAGCGGGTCAATGCGCTCAATCTTTTTCTTCACGACATCTACCACGACCAGAACATCATCAAAGCCGGTCGTATTCCTGCCGAACAGATCTTTGGCAACAGCCAGTACCAGCCATGCATGCAGGATGTGGATCTGCACAATCAAGTCTATTCCCATATCAGCGGCGTGGACCTGATCCGCGATGGGGAAGGGGACTGGTATGTGCTGGAGGACAATCTGCGCACTCCGTCCGGGGTGAGCTACATGATCGAGAACCGGCGCATGATGATGCGTCTGTTCCCGGAGCTGTTCGCCGAACAGACCGTGGCACCGGTGGAGCATTACCCCAGCCTGCTGCTGGAAACCCTGCAGCAGAGTGCCAGTTACAGCCACCCCACGGTGGTGTTGCTGACGCCGGGGCAGTTCAACAGTGCCTACTTCGAGCATGCCTTCCTGGCCCAGCAGATGGGTATCGAGCTTGTGGAGGGCGCGGATCTGTTCGTCAAGGATGGCTATGTCTATATGCGTACCACCGCCGGCCCGCAGCGGGTGGATGTGATCTACCGCCGCATCGATGATGATTTCCTCGACCCGCTGGCTTTCCGTTCCGACTCCATGCTGGGGGTGCCCGGTCTGTTGTCAGTGTACCGACAAGGGAATGTGGTACTGGCCAATGCGGTGGGTACCGGGGTGGGGGATGACAAGTCCATCTATCCCTACGTGCCTGACATGATCCGGTTCTACCTGGATGAGGAGCCGATCCTCAACAACGTGCCTACCTGGCAGTGCCGTAAACCGGATGACCTGAAAGAGGTGCTGGCGAAATTGCCGGAGCTGGTGGTCAAGGAAGTTCACGGTGCCGGTGGCTATGGCATGCTGGTGGGGCCGGCGGCCAGCCAGGCTGAAATCGAAATGTTCCGGGATCGACTCAAGGCGGACCCGGAAAACTATATCGCCCAGCCGACCCTGTCCCTGTCCACCTGTCCGATTTTCGTGGAGGAGGGCATCGCGCCTCGCCATATCGATCTGCGTCCCTTTGTGCTTAGCGGCAACGAAACCCGGGTGGTCCCCGGTGGGCTGACACGGGTAGCCATGAAGTCCGGTTCGCTGGTGGTCAATTCTTCCCAGGGTGGCGGCACCAAGGATACCTGGGTACTGGAAGGCGGGGAGGAAGGCGCATGCTGAGTCGTACCGCTTCAGACCTTTACTGGTTGTCCCGCTATTTCGAGCGGGCGGAAAATACAGCGCGGATGCTGGATGTGGTGTGGAACCTGTCATTGATCCGCTTTGCCGTGGACACCCAGGCAGAAATGGCGGCGCCTCTTGCCATTACCGGCACGGCGGACCATTACGGATCCCGCTACGGCAAAATCACCATCCAGAATCTGCTGTTCTTCTTCACCCTGGATGCGGACAGCCCGGCCAGCATCTATTCCTGCCTGCGACAGGCCCGTGCCAGCGCCCATGCGGTGCGCGGCAAGATCACCTCGGAAATGTGGGAAAGCGTCAACAGCACCTGGCTGGAGCTCAAGGAAATCCGCCAGACCGGGTTGCAGGCCTATGGTGAAACCGCGTTCTTCGAGTGGGTGAAGAATCGTTCCCACCTGTTCCGCGGGGCCACCTACGGCACCCTGATGCGCAGCGATACCTTCCGCTTCCTGCGTCTGGGGACCTTCATCGAGCGGGCAGATAACACTGCCCGGATTCTCGATGTGAAGCACCGCGATGGCCAGAACCAACCCAACACCACCCTGGATTACTACCGCTGGCATGCCTTGCTGCGCTCGGTGGGGGCCTATGAGGCGTTCCGGGAAATGTTCAGCGAAACCATCAATGGTGAACGGGTGGCGGAGTTGTTGATCCTGCGCCCGGAGGTGCCTCGTTCGTTGTTGTCATGCCTGCAGATGCTGTGCGAGCTGCTGCCTGCCATCGAAGGTAATGCTGGGCTGGAGGCCAAGCGCCTGGCGGCAGTCCAGCTGGCCCGTCTCCAGTATGGCGATATGGAGCACATCATCGATATTGGTCTGCACGACTATCTGACGGATTTTCTTCGCCGCATCAATGAGCTGGCGGACACCATTCAAAGTGAATATCTGGAGCTGGTATGAAACTGTCAATCCAACACAGCACGGAATACCGTTATTCAGAGCGGGTAAAGCACAGCACCCAGTATCTGCGCCTGACGCCGCGGCCCTCTGCCCGGCAGCGGGTACTGAGCTGGGAGCTGGATTTGCCGGAGCATGCAGATGAAGGGTCGGATGGCTACAACAACATCCTCCATGTGCTCACGCTGGACAAGCCGCATCAGCAGATCGCCCTGACGGTAAAAGGGGTGGTGGAGATCACCGATGAGGACAGTGAAGACAGTGATCATCGCCTGTCTCCGCTGGTGTTCACCCGTCCGACTTTTCTTACCGAAAGCAACGAGTCGCTGGAAGAGCTGGCCCATCGGCATGACGACCTTGCAGGCCTGGCCCGATTTGAACGATTGAGTGAATCCATCCTGCAGGGGATGCCGTTTACTCCCGGGGTAACCAGTGTGGCCAGTAATGCCCGTGAAGCCTGGAAGCTGGGCAAGGGGGTCTGTCAGGACCATACCCATGTGTTCCTTGCCTGTTGTCGTGCCCTGGGTATGCCGGCCCGCTATGTGAGTGGCTATCTCTACAGCAAGGATTCCGAGCATGTGGCCAGTCACGCCTGGGCTGAAGTCTGGCAGGATGATGGCTGGCACACTTTTGATGTGACCAACCAGACCAGCCAGCCACGCCACCACCTCAAGCTGGCAGTGGGCATGGATTATATGGATGCCTGTCCGGTCCGTGGTGTACGCTTCGGCGGTGGGGTCGAGTCGCTGGAAGCGGTGGCACTGGTCAACCGGACCGTGTCGGAAAGCATGCAGTGACAGGCCGGGATCGTTATCGGAGCAGACAAGCATGACCTATTGCGTGGCGATGTCCCTGGAGAAGGGGCTGGTATTTGCTGCGGATTCTCGCACCAATGCGGGGGTGGACCAGATTGCCACCTTCAGGAAACTGCATAAATTCATGATGGATGGTGAGCGTGCCATCGTCATTCTCAGTGCAGGTAACCTGGCCACCACGCAAAGTGTCATCAGTCTGTTGAACATGCGCCTGAACAGCGATCAGCCCAACCTGTTTGGTGCCCGGTCCATGTATGAGGTGGCCACCATCGTCGGCAGCACCTGCCGGGAAGTCATCCGCAGGGATTCCGGGCAGAGCCAGGGCAACGTGGATTTTGGCAGCAGCTTTATCGTCGGCGGCCAGATTCATGGTGAGCGGCACCGGCTGTTCCAGATCTACCCGGAGGGCAACTTCATTGAAAGCACTCCGGATACCCCTTACTTCCAGATTGGCGAGATCAAGTACGGCAAGCCGATTCTCGATCGGGTAGTGGATTACCAGCTGCCCCTCAAGGATGCGGCCAAGTGCGCCTTGATCAGTCTGGACTCCACTATCCGCTCCAATCTCTCGGTGGGCCTGCCCCTGGACGTGCTGATCTATGATACGGACAGCTACAGCCTGGCGAATCATCACGATGTCACCGACCAGGATGCGCATTTCCATGCACTGGGTGAGGCCTGGTCACAGGGATTGCGTGAAGCCTTTGCCCAATTACCGGATGTGGAATGGTGATCTGCCGGGGCGCCTTGACGCCTTTTGTGGCGTCATCCATCGCTTCTTCCCTCTGGGTTGATTAAAAAACAACCTTTCCTCATGGCTTCTTCGCCGCTCTCTGCGGTACCTTCAATGTCGGTTGAAGGAAGAGGGGAGGCTTTGGGCAGAAAATAGCCGTTCGTGGCTGAAAATTAATCGTTTCAGGCCCCGTGAGCCGGCTTTTTGGAAGAATTTCCGATTTCTTCATTCTGGTCGGAAAAAAGTGTTGACGCCCCCGGAAAAATCCCTAGAATGCGCACTCCTCGACGGGGCAACAACGCAAAGCGCGGCACCGGACGAGACGCTCTTTAACAATCAGGCAAGCAAACGTGTGGGACCTGTTCGGGACGGGATCTTTAAAAGAT
>NZ_JALKBH010000010.1 GCF_023016115.1 Alcanivorax sp. S6407 | reverse complement strand
GGTTCATCGCGGATTTCCGGGAAAAGCGGCTTTGATCTTCAGGAAGAAGTAGTCGCTATCCCGGTATCCATAAGCCATTCGCTTGATGACCTTGATCTTGTTGTTTACCCCTTCCAGGACACTGGTGTTCAGTCGGTATGAAGCGCTTGCGATAACGCCTTCGGCATAGGGCTTCAGGAGTCGGGCGAAGCGGATCAAGGGCTCCAGCTTGCTGGCCTGAGCCTGTCGCATCCAGTGTGTAAAGCGCCAACGGGCGGCCCGCTCGCTCTTCGCATACCACAAGCCTTTGAGTTGGTCTTTCATGATGTAGACGAGCATCAGTGGCTTGTTCACTTCCAGCAGAGCCTCCAGCTGCGCCTCCTGGTCTTGCTTGAGATTGCTGCGATTGCGTAGCAGCAGCCAACGAGAGCGCTTTACGGCTTTACGGGCGGGCTTGTCGTGGCGTAGCTGATTAGCTTGATCCACGCGCACCCTGTCGATCACCTCTCGGCCGAACTTGGCCACCACATGGAACAGGTCATACACCACCTTGGCTTGAGGGCAGTGCTCCTTTACCTCTAGGTCCATCGCCGTGTTCATATCCATAGCGACGGCCTGGATCTGCCGGCAATGCTTGCCCATCCATTCGAAGAAGGGCCGTATGGCCTCCCGGGAACGACCTTCGCCTACCCATAGCACCTGGGTTCGCTCGGCATCCATGACGACTGTGGCATAGCGGTGCCCCTTGAACAGGGCAAACTCATCCATGACAAGAAACCGGACCTGATCAAGATCCGGCTCGGGCACGCTCCGGGCCAGACGAGCCTTATCCAGTGCCTTGAGCGTGTGCCAGTGCAGGCCGCTGAGGTGGGCCACATGCTTGATCGGCAAGAGTGTCAGCAGCACCTCGATATGCTGCTGAAAGCGATGGGTAATCCGTGAATGCGGTGCCAGCCAATCAAGCTGTTCGCGAGCGACCGCACAGCGAGGACAGCGAAGTCGCCGAACCGGCACGTCCAGCCAGACCTTGTACTCGAAGAGGTCACGATCACGGACTCGTCGCACGGTGGTGTCGTGGATCTGCTGGCAGGGTTGGCGGCAATGCTGACACCGGGGAGGCCTGTCAGGGTCGGGAATCAGCTCAATCAGGCAGTGCGAATCAGCGAGTTGAGTGCATCGGGCAGGCAAAAAGCCTTCCCAGCAAAAGCCGGGGATCGTAGCATCGAGCATGGCGGCGGTGTCCTTGTCTGGTTGCTTGGTCGCACAAACAACTTAACTCGGATCACTCGCCGCCACCTCATTCGTTCCCGCTAATCCGCGATGAACCTTTTTTATGCCTCGCTTAAGGCGCAAGCCAGCCTGATCTTCCCGTAGGAGCCAGCCTGCTGGCGATCCTTTGTGATTCCTTCTGCGAAAGTGGGCGTTGTGGGAGCTTGCCTGCAAGCGATGCTTTTGCCGTTCCGGTCTTCGTCTGCAGGCAGGTTATTCGCTTCGCTCACCCTTCGGGCTGCAATCCGTGCGTTACTCTGCGACGCTCGGTTCCCACCGCAGGCGGGCCCTCCCCATTGCGGTGGAACCCTGCTCCTGCGGATGGGGCTTTGTGGGGGCGTGTCGTAGCGTAGAGGAGCGGGGTACGACGATAAGCTTAAATTTGCACCATTTCGTTTTCCGGGTCGGGCTGCCCTGCTAATATCGCCTAAAAAAACAACAACAAGAGATCGACATGACGATTCGCAATCTGGCATGGATGCTGGTGTTGGCGGTGTTGCCTGTGTGTTTGCCGTTGCCTCTCGAGGCCGCGCCGCTGGATCAGGCCTATGACCGTGCCAAGGCTACTTTTGCCCAACGTTCACCCCTGCCGCTGGATGAGGCGGTGCTTGATGCCCCCTGGGTGGCGGTGCCGTTTGATCAGGCGCCCTTCACCTATACCTTTGAGGAGATAGCGGCCAACTGGTCCCGGTTTATGCGTGGCCTGCAGTTGCCGTTCCCGTCTCCCGAGTATCTGCAGTCACGTTATCAGCGGTTCCCGGCCCTGTTCCGGGATCTGCGTTATCAGGATGATGACTGGGAGCAGCACAGCCGCAATGTGCTGGAGGTGTGGCAGGCGTTCTTCCGCGGAGATCTGCGACATGCCCGGGATCTGGGAAATCGTTACGGTGGCTACGCGCGGGTGCCGGCCATGGTCTCCCAGATCATCTATGCCACCTACCTGGCGCCGACCCAGACCCAGAAGCAGCAATTGCTGCAGCAGAGCATCAACGATATGGCCTGGTTTGGCGAGAATGCGCCGGTGCTGCCTGGTGATGAGCTGCTGGAAGACGATTACTGCATGGTGAGGCTGGGCTTTGGTTATGCGGTGGCCCGGCTGGCGGAGGATGAATCGGTGCCGGCCATGCTGCAGCGCAATTACGGCCCCATGGTGATCAATGCCGCCACCGAGATGCTCGGGGTGGAGCCGCAGCACCCGCTGGCGCTGTCACTGTATGCGGCGTTCGAGGCCAATGTGCTGCGCCGGGTGGGCAAGGCGGCGGGGCGTCTTACCTTCGAGGCGGACAGCCGCGATGCCACCGAGCTGTTCGAGACGTCGGTGAACAAGGTGCCGGATCTGGCCATTGTCCGTTATGAGTATGCCAACAGCCTTCTTTATACCTTCCGGGATGAGCAGGCCCAACAGGCCATCGCCCAGCTGATGCTGGCGGCGCAGTTGCCGGCGGAGTATTCCATGGAATGGCTGGACCGTGCCTATGCCCGCAAGCGCCTCAAGGAGGTGCAGGCCTGGGTGGATAGCGGCATGAGCTTTGCCCGTTTTGATCGCAAGCGCCGTAAATTTATGAACAGGGCCGATCGTAACCTCTACGCAGTGAATCAGGCGCCCTTTCTGGTAAACTAGCTCGCCTGATGCCGGACGCCAGACGCCGGACGCTTGCTATGCCCTTGTTGGGGTGCAGGCGTTCTGCTTCTGGCGTCTGCCTTTGTGATCAAGGAGACACCATGAAAGTAGGCATTATCGGTGCTGCCGGCCGTATGGGCCGTATTCTTATCGAGGCGACCATCGCCAACCCGGATACCACTCTGGCCGCAGCGGTGGATGTGCCCGGTTCCAGCCTGATCGGTGCCGATGCCGGTGAGCTGGTGGGGCAGGGCACTGCCGGTGTGGTGTTGGCGGACGATCTGGCGGCTGTGGTGAAGGATGCCGATGTCTTCATCGACTTCACCGTGCCGGAAGCCACAGTGAAGAACATTGAGGTCTGTCGTGCGGCGGGCACCAAACTGGTGATCGGTACCACCGGCCTGAATGATGAGCAGATCGCCGGCCTGCGTGCCGCCAGCGAAGATATCGCCATCTGCTACGCCCCCAACTACTCCATTGGTGTGAACCTGTGCTTCAAGCTGCTGGAGACGGCGGCGGCGGTGCTGCGGGACGAGGTGGATATCGAGGTGATCGAGGCCCACCACCGTCACAAGATTGATGCTCCGTCCGGTACCGCCCTGCGCATGGGCGAGGTGGTAGCCCAGACCCTGGGGCGCGACCTCAAGGAAGTGGCGGTCTATGGCCGCGAAGGTCGCACCGGTGAGCGTGACCGCAAGACCATCGGTTTCGAGACTATCCGTGCCGGCGATATCGTCGGTGACCATACCGTGCTGTTCGCCGCCGATGGTGAACGGGTAGAAATTACCCACAAGGCCTCCAGCCGTATGGCCTTTGGCCGTGGCGCGGTGCGTGCGGCAGCCTGGCTGGGTGGTCAGGACAAGGGCCTGTTCGACATGCAGGACGTGCTCGGCTTGGCCGGCGACGCCGCTGGCTGGGGCAAGGGCTGAGGATAAATCGACCGTGGGAGCTTGCCTGCAGGCGATTATCGCTTGCAGGCAAGCTCCCACGGCGGGTTTGCCGGGCGTGTTGCGTGCAGCTCGTCGTGTGCTGGCCGCTTTAAGGGTGACATTTGTTTCCTGAGGCCCTAGAATAGCGCGCAGCCCGTGATGGGCGTGTGGGGCGCACGAATGAAGAATTCTACGAAAAAGCGAGGTGGAGCAATCCATCTCGCTTTTTTGCGAGCAGCCGGCGGGTTTTTCCCGGCCGGCCAGTGCCCCACCGCATATCTCCCTAATTTCTTGCCAGCCTGGAGGTTGCGTTGACGGTTCCCGCCATTCTCGCTCTCGAAGACGGAAGCATCTTTCGAGGTGTTGCTATCGGTGCCACGGGTCAGACCGTGGGTGAAGTCGTTTTCAATACGGCTATGACCGGCTACCAGGAGATCCTCACGGATCCCTCCTACGCCAAACAGATTGTGACCCTGACCTACCCGCATATCGGTAATACCGGTATCACTGCGGAGGACGAGGAGTCCACCCAGATCTGGGCCTCTGGCCTGGTGATCCGCGATCTGGCCATGACGGTCAGCAACTGGCGCAGTGAAAAGTCCCTGCCGGACTACCTGCGCGAGAACAACATCGTGGCTATCGCCGAGATCGATACCCGTCGCCTGACCCGCATCCTGCGTGACAAGGGTGCCCAGAACGGCTGCATTATTGCCGGTGACAACCTGGACGAAGCGGCTGCGCTGGAAGCGGCCAAGGGCTTCCCGGGCCTGAAGGGCATGGATCTGGCGAAAGAAGTGACCGTCAGCGAAGCCTATACCTGGACCGAGTCCACCTGGGATCTGGAAGAAGGCCACACCGAGCAGAAAGAAGCCCGCTTCAATGTGGTGGCCTACGACTACGGTGTGAAGCGCAACATCCTGCGTATGCTGGCCGAGCGTGGCTGCAAGCTCACCGTGGTCCCGGCACAGACACCGGCTTCCGAAGTGCTGGCCATGAATCCGGACGGCATCTTCCTGTCCAACGGCCCTGGTGACCCGGAGCCCTGTGACTACGCCATCGAGGCGATCAAGGAAATCGTGGCCACCGGCAAGCCGGTCTTCGGCATCTGCCTGGGGCACCAGCTGCTGGCCCTGGCCAGTGGCGCCCAGACCATGAAAATGGGCACTGGCCACCACGGTGCCAACCACCCGGTGAAGACCCTGGAAGACGGCACGGTGATGATCACCAGCCAGAACCACGGTTTCGCGGTGGATATGGACAAACTGCCGGACAACCTGAAGGTGACCCACGTGTCCCTGTTCGACGGCACCCTGCAGGGCATCCATCGTACCGATGTGCCGGCGTTCAGCTTCCAGGGCCACCCGGAAGCCAGCCCCGGTCCGCACGATTGTGCGCCACTGTTCGATCATTTCATCGAACTGATGGAAGCCCGCTAAAGCTGAAAAGCAGCAGTGCCAGAACCCGACCCGGCCCATGCCGGGTCCAAAGCAGCCATTAACGCCCGACGGTTAGTGAACTATGCCGAAAAGAACTGACATTAAAAGCATTCTCATCATTGGTGCTGGCCCGATCGTGATCGGCCAGGCCTGTGAGTTTGACTACTCCGGTGCCCAGGCCTGTAAGGCCCTGCGGGAAGAGGGTTACCGGGTGATCCTGGTGAACTCCAACCCGGCTACCATCATGACCGACCCGGCCATGGCGGATGCCACCTATATCGAGCCGATCACCTGGCAGACGGTTGCCAAGATCATCGAGAAGGAGCGCCCGGACGCACTGCTGCCCACCATGGGTGGCCAGACCGCGCTGAACTGTGCGCTGGATCTGGATCACAACGGTGTGCTGAAAGAATTCGGCGTGGAAATGATTGGCGCCACCGAAGATGCCATCGACAAGGCGGAAGACCGCTCCCGTTTCGACAAGGCCATGAAGGCCATCGGTCTGGAATGTCCCCGTTCTGCCATTGCCCACAACATGGAAGAAGCCAACGCGGCACTGGAAGAGCTGGGTTTCCCCTGCATCATCCGTCCCAGCTTCACCATGGGCGGTTCCGGCGGCGGTGTGGCGTATAACCGTGAAGAGTTTGAAGAAATCTGTCAGCGCGGTCTGGATCTGTCTCCGACCAACGAGCTGCTGATCGACGAATCCCTGCTCGGCTGGAAAGAGTACGAGATGGAGGTGGTTCGTGACAAAAACGACAACTGCATCATCGTCTGCTCCATCGAGAACTTCGATCCCATGGGTGTGCACACCGGTGACTCCATCACCGTGGCGCCGGCCCAGACCCTCACCGATAAAGAATTCCAGATCATGCGTGACGCCTCCCTGGCGGTACTGCGTGAGATCGGTGTAGAGACCGGCGGTTCCAACGTGCAGTTCGGGGTGAACCCGGACAACGGCCGTATGGTGGTGATCGAAATGAACCCGCGGGTGAGCCGTTCCTCCGCGCTGGCGTCCAAGGCAACCGGTTTCCCGATTGCCAAAGTGGCGGCCAAGCTGGCGGTGGGCTACACCCTGGATGAGCTGCAGAACGAGATCACCGGTGGCAAGACCCCGGCCTCCTTCGAGCCGTCCATCGATTACGTGGTCACCAAGATCCCGCGCTTCAACTTCGAGAAGTTTGCCGAAGCCGATGCGGTGCTGACCACCCAGATGAAGTCCGTGGGTGAAGTGATGGCCATCGGCCGTAACTTCCAGGAGTCCGTACAGAAAGCCCTGCGTGGTCTGGAAACCGATTCCATCGGCTTCGATCCGAAAGTGGATCCGGCTGCCCCGGATGCCCGTGAGCAGGTGGCCCAGTTGCTGGCGACCCCGGGCCCGGAACGTATCTGGGTAGTGGGCGATGCCTTCCGTGTCGGCATGACTGTGGATGATGTGTTCAACATCACCAAGATCGATCGCTGGTACCTGGTACAGATCGAAGACCTGATCCGCGCCGAGCAGAACGTGGTCGAAACCACCTTTAGCGGCCTGGATCGTGACAGCCTCTACGCCCTCAAGCGCAAGGGTTTCTCCGATGCCCGCCTGGCCCAGCTGCTGGGTGTGAAGGAAGCGGATGTGCGTGGCAAGCGTGAAGAGCTGAATGTACTGCCGATCTACAAGCGCGTGGATACCTGTGCGGCGGAATTCTCCACCGACACCGCGTACATGTACTCCAGCTACGACGAAGAGTGTGAAGCCAACCCGTCTGACCGTGAAAAGATCATGGTCATCGGTGGCGGCCCGAACCGCATTGGTCAGGGTATCGAATTCGATTACTGCTGTGTGCACGCGGCTTTCGCCATGCGCGAAGACGGTTACGAGACCATCATGGTCAACTGTAACCCGGAGACCGTGTCCACCGACTACGACACCTCCGATCGCCTGTTCTTCGAGCCGATTACCCTCGAAGACGTGCTCGCTATCGTGGCGAAAGAAAAGCCCAAGGGCGTGATTGTGCAGTACGGCGGTCAGACTCCGCTGAAACTGGCCCGTGCCCTGCAGGCCGCTGGCGTACCGATCATCGGTACCCCGCCGGATGCCATCGACGAAGCGGAAGACCGTGAGCGTTTCCAGCAGATGGTCAACAAGCTTGGCCTGAAGCAGCCGCCCAACCGTACCGCCCGCTCCCTGGAAGATGGTGTGCGTCTGGCAGAAGAAATCGGTTACCCGCTGGTGGTGCGTCCTTCCTATGTACTGGGTGGTCGCGCCATGGAAATCGTGTACAACGAAGCCGAGCTGCGTAACTACATGATGAACGCGGTATCCGTGTCCAATGATTCCCCGGTACTGCTGGACCGCTTCCTGGATGACGCCATCGAAGTGGACGTGGATGCTATCTGTGACGGCACCGACGTGGTGATCGGCGGTATCATGCAGCACATCGAGCAAGCCGGTGTTCACTCCGGTGACTCTGCCTGCTCCCTGCCGCCGTATTCCCTGGATGAAGATGTGCAGAACGTGATGCGTCAGCAGTCCCGCGACATGGCGCTGGAGCTGGGCGTGATCGGCCTGATGAACGTGCAGTTCGCGGTAAAAGATGGCGACGTGTACGTGCTGGAAGTGAATCCGCGTGCCTCCCGGACCGTGCCTTACGTGTCCAAGTGCATCGGTACCTCCCTGGCCAAGGTAGCGGCGCGCTGCATGGCGGGCACCAGCCTCAAGGAACAGGGTTTCACTGAAGAGGTTGCACCGAAGCACTTCTTTGTGAAGGAAGCGGTGTTCCCGTTCGCCAAGTTCCCGAAAGTGGATCCGATCCTCGGCCCGGAAATGAAATCCACCGGTGAGGTGATGGGCGTCGGTGCTACCTTTGCAGAGGCGTTCGGCAAAGCGTCCCTGGGTGCGGGTGAGCGACTGCCTGAAAAAGGCACTGCGTTCATCTCCGTTCGCGAAGTGGACAAGCCGGCCGCAGTGAGCGTGGCACGCATGCTGATCGAGCGTGGTTTCGACCTGGTGGCTACTCGCGGTACCGCCAAGGTGATTGCGGAAGCCGGCCTTGCTGTGAAAGAAGTGAACAAGGTACTGGAAGGGCGTCCGCATATTGTGGATATGATCAAGAACGACCAGATCGCCCTGATTGTGAACACCACCGAGGGCAAGCAGGCGATTCGCGATTCCTTCGCCATCCGTCGCTCTGCCCTGCAGCACAAGGTGTTCTACACCACCACCATTACTGCAGCCCACGCCGTGTGTCAGGCGCTGGGTATCAGCGGCGAGATTGAAGTGCGCCGCCTGCAGGATCTGCACGCAGAAATGCAGTAAATCGTCGTCAGGAGTGCTCGGAGCCGAGTGCTCCGGGCGATTTCCTTTTAGACGCGAGGATAACTATGCAACGTGTACCGATGACCGCAAAGGGTGCCAAGGCCCTGCGCGAGGAACTGGAAAAACTGAAAAAAGAAGATCGTCCGCGCATTTCCGCTGCCATCGCTGAAGCCCGTGAGCATGGCGACCTGAAGGAAAATGCGGAATACCATGCTGCCCGTGAGCAGCAGGGTTTCTGCGAAGGTCGTATCAATGATATCGAGAGCAAACTGTCCAATGCGCAGATCATCGATATCACCGAGATCGAGAACACCGGCAAGGTGATCTTCGGCACCACCGTGACCATCATTGATGTGGATACTGACGAAGAAAAGCAGTACCAGATCGTGGGTGACGATGAAGCCAACATCAAGCTGGGCAAGCTGAGCGTCAACTCACCCATCGCCCGTGGCCTGATCGGCCGTGAAGAGGGTGATGTGGTACAGATCGACACTCCCGGGGGCACCCGCGAGTATGAGGTCGACAAGGTAGAGCATCTTTAAGGCCGCAGCACGCAACACGCTGCACGCAAAAAAGGCGACGTTTAACGTCGCCTTTTTTATGGTTTGGCATGTTGCGTGAAGCGTGATGCCTGTTGCAGCTTTATGCGTCAGGCATCCAGCCTCATGCCTCCTGGTAACGCAGCAGGTTGGACAGCTTCGGGTTCGGCTTTTGCGCGGCGCGGTAGAGCAGGGCGATGTTGCCGATGCGCTGGATCAGCTCGGCACCGCTGTTTTCGCACAGCCCGGCCACGATCGCGGCGCGATCATCACGGCTTTCGGCGTTAACCTTTACCTTGATCAGTTCATGATCTTCCAGGCGGGCATTCAGCTCCTCGATAAAGGTGTCGGTCAGTCCCTTGTCGCCCAAGATGAGAATGGCTTTCAGGTGGTGGCCGATGCGGCGCAGACGTTTGATGTCCTGGGAAGATAACGGCACGGTAACAGGCTCCGAATGGGGGTGGTGCGCTATTCTACAGCAACCGGGCTGAGGGTATAGGGGCGTTGCGAGGTACGAGTAACGAGTTTCGAGTTGCGAAAGGCAAAATCGAAACCCCGGACTTGGGGTTTGCCGGGATTGGTTTCGTCGCTCGAAACTCGTACCTCGCAACTCCTTGTTCGTTGGGCGGAAATCGGCGAAGGCCGATCTCCGCCGTGATGATGACATTGGATACACCGGCGGAGATTGGCATACGCCAATTTCCGCCCTACAAGGGCGAGAGAATAGTCATGGCGAAATCCAGCCGTTCCAAGACCAGCAAGGCCTGGCTCAAGGAGCACTTCAGCGACCAGTGGGTGGCCAAGGCCCAGGAGCAGGGGTATCGCTCGCGTGCCAGTTTCAAGCTGCTGGAAATGCACGAGAAGGACAAGCTGTTCCGGCCTGGCATGACGGTGCTGGATCTGGGGGCGGCCCCGGGGGGCTGGAGCCAGGTGGCCGGTCAGCTGATCGGTGGCAAGGGCGTGGTGATCGCCAGCGACATCCTGGCCATGGATGCGCTACCGGACGTGACCTTCATTCAGGGGGACTTCCGGGAAGATGACGTTTATGAGCAAATTCTTGCGTCGGTAGGGGATCGCAAGATGGACCTTGTAATGTCGGATATGGCCCCCAATATGAGTGGTAACAGTGGTGTGGATCAGCCGCGGGCCATGTATCTGGCGGAATTGGCGCTGGAAATGGCTGAGCGGGTGCTGGAACCCAATGGCCAGTTTCTGGTCAAGGTATTCCAGGGCGAGGGGTTTGAGGAGTACCGGAAAGCCCTCCAGTCACGTTTCCGCAAGGTGGTGACACGCAAGCCGGCTGCCAGCCGGGCACGCTCCACGGAAGTGTATCAACTGGCCAGCGGTCTGAAATGACTGTGAAGAGGCTGTAAAACCCGCGTTTTGCTGTCCGAACCGGCATTACGCAGCCATGAATAAATGGTGTAAGGTGTAGGTTCGCGAATGTGGCGCCTGGCGCCCGGAACAGATCGAGGTTCCCCTTGAACGACATGACCAAGAATATCGTGCTGTGGCTGGTGATTGCCGGCGTCCTGTATGTGGTGGCGTCCAGCATCAGTAACCAGCCCAGTAACACGGACATTCCCTATTCCACTTTTATATCCAAGGTGGAATCTGGTGGTGTGCAGACGGTGGCAATTGGTGAGAGCAGCATTACCGGTACCTACCGGGATGGTGGCCAGTTCAAGACAATCAAGCCGCCGACGCTGGATACCAACCTGATGCCGACCCTGATCCAGAACCAGGTGGAAGTAAAAGGCCTGGCTCCGGAGCGGGAAAGCTTCCTGATGCGCCTGTTCCTGTCTGTTCTGCCGATTCTGCTGATCCTGGCCATCTTCATCTTCTTCATGCGTCAGATGCAGGGTGGCGGCAAGGGCGGCGGTGGTCCGATGACCTTCGGCAAGTCCAAGGCCAAGCTGCTCGGAGAAGACCAGATCAAGACCACCTTTGCCGATGTGGCCGGGGTGGAAGAAGCCAAGGAAGAAGTGCAGGAACTGGTGGAGTTTCTGCGTGATCCGGCCAAGTTCCAGCGCCTGGGCGGCAAGATCCCCCGCGGTGTGCTGATGGTGGGCTCTCCGGGTACCGGTAAGACCCTGCTGGCCAAGGCCATTGCCGGTGAGGCCAAGGTGCCGTTCTTCAGCATTTCCGGCTCTGACTTTGTGGAAATGTTCGTAGGTGTGGGTGCCAGCCGTGTGCGCGACATGTTCGAGCAGGCCAAGAAGCATTCTCCGTGCATTATCTTTATCGACGAAATTGACGCCGTGGGCCGTTCCCGTGGCGCTGGTCTGGGTGGTGGTCACGATGAGCGTGAGCAGACACTGAACCAGCTGCTGGTAGAAATGGATGGTTTTGACGGCAACGAAGGCATCATCGTCATTGCGGCGACCAACCGTCCCGACGTTCTGGATCCCGCACTGCTGCGTCCTGGCCGTTTTGACCGTCAGGTGACCGTGCCGCTGCCGGACATTCGTGGCCGTGAGCAGGTGCTCAAGGTGCACATGCGTCAGGTGCCGATTGCCGATGACGTGGATGCCAGCCTGATTGCCCGTGGTACTCCCGGTTTCTCCGGTGCGGATCTGGCCAACCTGGTCAACGAAGCCGCGCTGTTCGCTGCCCGCGCCAACAAGCGCATGGTGGGCATGGAAGAGTTCGAGAAGGCCAAGGACAAGATCTTGATGGGCGCCGAGCGTCGCTCCATGGTCATGAACGAGAAAGAAAAGCTGAACACCGCTTATCACGAGGCGGGTCACGCTATCGTAGGTCGTCTGGTGCCTGAGCACGATCCGGTCTACAAGGTCAGCATCATTCCCCGCGGCCGCGCCCTGGGTGTGACCATGTACCTGCCGGAAGAGGACAAGTACTCGCAGTCCAAGCGTGGTCTGGAGTCTTCTATCTGTTCCCTGTTCGGTGGTCGTATCGCTGAAGAAATGACCCTGGGCTTTGACGGTGTCACCACCGGTGCCTCCAACGATATCGAACGTGCCACCAAGCTGGCGCGCGCCATGGTCACCAAGTGGGGCCTGAGCGAAAAACTGGGTCCGCTGGCCTACGAGGAAGACGAAGGTGAGGTGTTCCTTGGCAAGCAGATGTCCCAGCGCAAGCATGTGTCCGAGCAGACGGCGGAAGAGATCGACCGGGAAGTGCGTGCCATCATCGATGACTGCTATGGCCGTGCCAAAACCATCCTGGAAGATAACCGTGACAAGCTGGATCTGATGGCCGATGCGCTGATGCAGTACGAAACCATCGATGCCGAGCAGATCGACGACATCATGGGTGGTCACAAGCCGCGTCCGCCCAAGGACTGGCGTGATCAGGGGCCGGGCAATGGCGCTGCTGCCACTGGCGACAAGAAGCCGGGCGATGACGCCATCGGTGGCCCTGCCAACACCCATTAAGATAGATCGCATAACGCCTGGCCCGGATTTCCGGGTCAGGCGTTTTTGCAGCTGATTGCCACAGGCAGTCGAACAAGAATATCCCGGCCCGTTGCGTTTCCCTGCGGCGTAGCCGGAACAGGAACGAGCAAGCACCCTGGATACTCCCTCAATGACCCGGTTACGTTGTGGCTCGCGGACGCTGGATCTGTCTGCACCAGTTGTCATGGGCATTCTCAATGTCACCCCGGATTCCTTTTCCGATGGCGGCCGCTTCAACGAGCGGGATGCGGCCCTGCGCCAGGCTGAGCAGATGCTGGCGGATGGTGCTGCGATCATTGATGTGGGAGGCGAATCCACCCGTCCCGGTGCGGCGCCGGTCAGTGAGCAGGAGGAACTGGACCGGGTGGTGCCGATTGTCGAGGCGCTGCATCAGCATCTGGATGCCCTGGTATCTTTGGATACCAGTACCGCGGCGGTGATTCGTGACGGTGCAGCGGCCGGTGCCGGTCTGATCAATGACGTGCGTGCTTTGCGTCGGCCTGGCGCGCTGCAAGCGGCTGCTGCCAGCGGGCTGCCCGCCTGCCTGATGCATATGCAGGGCGAACCGGGCAATATGCAGGACAATCCACAGTATGACGATGTCACTGCGGAAGTGATGGCCTTTCTGCAGGAGCGCATCGCCGCTTGTGAAGCTGCCGGGATAACCCGTGACAGATTGCTGGTGGACCCAGGTTTCGGCTTCGCCAAATCAGCGAACCATAATCTGCTGTTGATGCGTGAAATGGCTCAGCTGCAGCAGCTGAATTTGCCGATTCTGATCGGTGTCTCCCGCAAGTCCCTGTTTGGCAAGGTGCTGGGACGGGGAGTGAATGAGCGGCTGCCGGGAAGCCTGGCGGCTGCGGTAATGTGTGTTGAGCGTGGCGCCCTGATCGTCCGCGCACACGATGTACAGGAAACCGTGGACGCGGTGCGTTTTGCCCATGCCGTTCGCGAAGCGCACAAGGAGTCATGATGGCGCGTAAATATTTTGGTACCGACGGTGTTCGCGGTACGGTGGGCCAGTTCCCGATTACTCCCGATTTCGTGCTCAAGCTCGGCTGGGCGGCGGGCAAGGTGCTGGCCGCCCATGGTGGTAGCCGCATTCTGATCGGCAAGGACACCCGCATTTCCGGGTATATGTTCGAGTCTGCCCTGGAAGCCGGGATTTCCGCCGCCGGGGTGGATGTGCGTCTGCTGGGCCCCTTGCCGACCCCGGGGATTGCCTACCTGACCCGTACCCTGTCGGCCCAGGCCGGGATCGTGATTTCCGCTTCCCATAACGCTTATACCGATAACGGTATCAAGTTCTTCGGTGCCGATGGTCGCAAGCTTAACGATGAAATCGAGCTGGAGATTGAGAAGCTGCTGGACGAAGAAATGTCGGTGGTAGCGACAGATCAGATCGGCAAGGTGCGTCGTATTGATGATGCCCGTGGCCGCTATATCGAATTCTGCAAAAGCACTGCGCCAGGCCTGGATCTGAGCGGCATGAAGATCGTGGTGGATACCGCCAATGGTGCGGCCTACCACATTGCCCCGGATGTGCTGGAAGAGCTGGGGGCCGAGGTGATTGCCATTGCCAACCAGCCTGACGGTTTCAACATCAACCGCGATTGCGGCTCCACGCATCCCGAGCAGCTCCAGCAGCGCGTCATTGATGAAAAGGCCGATCTCGGTATCGCCCTGGACGGTGATGCGGATCGCCTGATCATGGTGGATCACAATGGCAAGCTGATCGATGGTGATCAGTTGTTGTATGTGGTGGCACGGGACCGCAAGGAAAGCGGAGAAGAGGTAGGCGGCGTGGTCGGTACGCTGATGTCCAATTTCGGTCTCGAGCTGGCCCTGCAGGAGTTGGGTGTGGAGTTTGTCCGCGCCAAGGTCGGTGATCGCTATGTGATGGAGCAGCTGGACAAGCGTGGCTGGCTGATTGGTGGCGAGTCCTCCGGCCATCTGGTGTGCCTGGATCGCACCTCCACCGGTGACGGCACCGTGTCTGCGCTGCAGGTGCTGGCGGCACTGGCTCGCCGCAAGCAATCCCTGGCGGATGCGGTGAAGGATGTGGCGCTGTTGCCGCAGACCATGATCAATGTGCGTGGCGCCAACCGCGATGGCTTTGAGGCGCTGCCCGAAGTGCAGGCGGCCATGGCCGAGGCAGAGACAAAACTTGCCGGCAACGGCCGCATCCTGCTGCGTCCTTCCGGTACCGAGCCGCTGGTGCGGGTGATGATCGAGGGCAAGGACCCGCAACAGGTAGAATCGCTGTGTCGCGAGTTGGCCGACGTGGTGGAAAAGGCCATTGCATGACACGCCTGCTGCCCGACGCCTGACGCTTGACGCAGATGAGCGTCGGGAGCGTCACGCAGGCTGGTAGAATGCTGGCCAGATGAGGGGGCTGCAACGAGGCCGCCGAGAGAAGAATCCAAGGAATACACATGACGACAAGACAGCCCCTTGTGGCCGGTAACTGGAAAATGAATGGCAGCCAGGCGCTGCTGGGTGAGATTGCCGCTGCTCTGGTGAGCTACCAGGGTGCAGCCGAAGCGGTGGTGTGTCCGCCGTTTCCTTATCTGGCTGCTGCACGGGCGGCGCTGCCCGCTGGCGTGAAGGTTGGGGGGCAGAATCTCAGTGATCAGGCGGATGGTGCGTTCACCGGAGAGGTGGCGGGCGCCATGCTGGCCGAGGTCGGCTGTCAGTATGTGATTATTGGCCATTCCGAGCGTCGCGCCATTTACGGTGAAGGTGATGCGCTGGTGGCAGCCAAGTTTGCTCAGGCTCAGGCCGCAGGGCTGGTGCCGATCCTCTGCGTGGGGGAGACCCTGGAAGAGCGAGAGGCGGGTAACACGGAATCGGTTGTCTGTGGCCAGCTGCTGGCGGTAGTGGATGCCGTGGGTATCGACGCATTTGCTTCGGCTGTGGTGGCTTATGAGCCGGTCTGGGCGATCGGTACTGGCAAGACCGCTTCCCCGGAGCAGGCCCAGGAAGTGCACGCTACCCTGCGTCAGACCCTGGCCGAAAAGAGTCCGGAAATTGCCAGTTCGACACGCTTGCTTTACGGCGGCAGTGTAAAGGCGGATAATGCCGCCCTTCTGTTTTCCCAGTCAGACATCGATGGGGGTCTGATTGGTGGGGCGTCACTGACCGCCGACAGTTTTATTGCTATCTGCCAGGCAGCGCAGTAGCCCGTTTTCATGAACAAATAGAGTAACTATGGATATCGTCGTTCACGTAGTGCACATTCTGACCGCGCTTGGCCTGATCGGTCTGGTGCTGATTCAGCACGGCAAGGGTGCCGATGCTGGCGCCTCTTTTGGTGGTGGCGCCTCCCAGAGCGTATTCGGCAGTGCCGGTTCCGCCAATTTTCTGACCCGGGCCACGGCGATACTGGCGGTACTGTTTTTTGTGACCAGCCTGATCCTGGCGTGGATGGCCCGTCAGGAAGCCAATGGCGCAACCAACTATCTGCCTGAGCTGGAAACCATTGAAGAGCAGGCTGATGTGCCGGTGCCGGCAGATCAGGCTGAGGTTCCTGCGGTGCAGTCCGAGGTGCCTGTGGCAGCCGAGGCAACAAATTCTGAAAAAGAAGTTTCAGAAGTGCCGCAAGCTGATGTAGAATCCGCGTCCCCGGTTGAGGTGCCTCAACCGGAGCAGCAGTAAGCGTTCTTTGCCGAAGTGGTGGAATTGGTAGACACGCTATCTTGAGGGGGTAGTGAGCTTCGCTCGTGCCGGTTCAAGTCCGGCCTTCGGCACCAATTTGGACAAGATGATCCGCGGCAATTGCGATCCGGCTCATCTGGTTGAAAAAGCATCAGGTTAAGCGGCTTTTCCTGATGCTAAGGCTTCGAAAAATAAAACCTTTTTTCGAAACTGCCTTGACAGCGCAAGGGTCCATAAGTAGTATTTGCGCTCTCGGATTTGAGGTGATTGCAGAGATCAGACGCTGCACTCACTGATTCAGGCAAGACCTGAATCGCAGCCCGGTGCGAAGGGCTTTAAAGGGCACAAGGTTTATTGCGGGGTGGAGCAGTCTGGTAGCTCGTCGGGCTCATAACCCGAAGGTCGTAGGTTCAAATCCTGCCCCCGCTACCACTTAGAGGAGTTGGCTCCGGTCGACTCAAAGCGGACAAAAAGCCCCTCTAGCAGGGGCTTTTTGTTATCCGCGTCAGTGGAATGGGCGGTGGATGTGCGGTCGATTGCATGTTTTCCTTGCGGTCGCCTGTAATGTCTCCAGGCCCATTTTTTGTTTGTGCCTGAAACGATGAAGTCATGGTTTCAGGCGTAATGTCGGAATGGTATGTCGAAACGCGTAGAGCAATTAACGGAGCTGCTGGCTCCGGTTGTGGAAGATCTGGGCTTCGTGCTTTGGGGATTGGAATATATCCAGGGGCGCGGGGCTGTTTTGCGTGTGTTTATCGACCATGCTGATGGCATTACTGTAGATAACTGTGCGGCGGTGAGTCACGAGATCAGCGGCGTGCTGGATGTGGAAGATCCGATTCCGGGTGAGTACAACCTGGAAGTCTCCTCTCCGGGGATGGATCGTCCCATGTTCCAAATTGCGCAATATGTCGATTACATCGGTGAAGATGTGCAGCTCAAGCTGCTGGCACCGGTGGCCGGCAAGCGCAAGATGACGGCGGCCATTGTGGCCGTTGACGGCGAAACGCTGGTGGTGGAGCTGGATGGCGAAACCCTGCGTATTCCTTACAGTCAGGTAGATCGTGCCCGGTTGCAGCCCCGCTTCGACTGAGCACGCCCTGGAAACTTTGTCTTTGTAAAGGCCTGGCCATGAACAAAGAGATCCTGCTGGTAGCGGAAACGGTATCAAACGAAAAAGGTGTCAGCCGCGATGTAATCTTCGAGGCCATCGAGCTGGCCCTGGCTGCTGCTACGAAAAAGCGTTTTAAGGAAGAAGACGTGGAAATCCGCGTGGACATCGACCGTGTATCCGGCGATTCCCGTACCTTCCGTGTCTGGCATGTGGTGCCTGATGAAGAGCTCTACGAGTTCGGCAAGCAGCTGACTCTGGACGAAGCTCACGAGCAGGATACTTCGCTGCAGATCGGCGACACCTGGGAAGAGGAAATTGAATCCGAAGCCTTTGGTCGTATCGCTGCGCAGACTGCCAAGCAGGTTATCGTGCAGAAGGTGCGCGAAGCCGAGCGCCGTCAGATCATCGAAGAATATCGCGATCGCATCGGCGATCTGGTCAGCGGTACGGTCAAGAAGGCCAACCGTGACTCCATCGTGCTGGATCTGGGTGGCAATGCCGAAGCCCTGATTACCCGCGAGCACATGATTCCTCGCGAAGCAGTGCGTCAGAACGATCGCATTCGTGCCTACCTGATGGGCGTGAACGAAGAAAACCGTGGTCCGCAGCTGTTCGCCAGCCGCGCTTGCCCGGAAATGCTGATCGAGCTGTTCAAGATTGAAGTGCCGGAAATCGGCGAAGAGCTGATCGAGATCAAGGGTGCGGCCCGTGATCCGGGTTCCCGCGCCAAGATCGCGGTGAAGACCAACGACCAGCGCATTGATCCGGTGGGTGCCTGTGTGGGTATGCGCGGCGCGCGTGTCCAGGCGGTATCCAACGAACTGGCCGGCGAGCGTATCGACATCGTGCTGTGGGATGACAATCCTGCCCAGCTGGTGATCAATGCCATGCAGCCGGCTGAGGTGGCTTCCATCGTAATGGATGAAGAAAGCCATTCCATGGACATCGCTGTAGAAGATGAGTCTGCGCTGGCACAGGCCATTGGCCGTAGTGGTCAGAACATTCGTCTTGCTTCCGAGCTGACCGGCTGGGAACTGAATGTGATGACGCTCGACGATGCCGAGAACAAGCAGCAGGAAGAAGCCGCCCAGGCCCTGGAAACGTTCATGAACGAACTGGACGTGGACGAGGATGTGGCTGGCGTTCTGGTTGAGGAAGGCTTTTCCACGCTGGAAGAAGTCGCCTACGTACCGGAAGAGGAAATGCTGGCCATCGAAGGGTTTGACGAAGACATCGTTGAAGCCCTGCGTCAGCGCGCCAAGGATGTATTGCTGACCAAGGCGCTGGTTTCCGAAGAGAAGTTTGAAAACGCAGAGCCTGCGGAAGACCTTCTGACAATGGAAGGCATGGATCGTGACCTGGCTGTGGAGCTGGCTTCCCGTGGCATCGCCACCATGGAAGACCTGGCCGAGCAGGCAGTGGACGATCTGCTGGAAATCGAAGGTATGGACGAAGAGCGTGCGGCCCAGTTGATCATGACTGCGCGCGCCCCCTGGTTCGAAAACGAAGACGGCGAATAACAGCCTTTTTACCGGCTGGCCCGCCTTCGCAGGCACCCATGAAGTACTGCAGTTTCTCTGCAGGCCAGGGGAAGGGCAGTTTTGCCCTTTTCCGGTATTTTGGCGAAAGCCGAAATGCACACAGACAGTTTGACTGGCTGACACGGCCGGTCAAAGTGGCCAACCGCACAGGCGGTGGCCCAGGCTATAACCCTAGCCTGCAAGAGACGCGGACAGGAGAGTGTTGCTGACATGGCAGAAACGACCGTAAAGAAACTGGCCGAAACAGTAGGTATGCCCGTTGAGAAGCTGCTTTCACAGATGAAAGAAGCGGGATTGCCTCATGGCGACGCCAGCGAAGAGGTCTCCGGTGAGCAGAAACAGCAGTTGCTGGCTCACCTGCGCAAGTCTCATGGTGCCAAGACTGACGACGCCAAGAAAATCACCCTCAAGCGCAAGTCCACCAGCACCATCAAGACTACCGGTGCGGCGGGCAAGGCCAAGACGGTAAACGTGGAAGTGCGCAAGAAGCGCACCTATGTGAAGCGTGAAGTGCTTGAGGCCGAAGAGCGCGAAGAAGCGGAACGCAAGGCAGCCGAAGAGGCAGCGCTGAAAGCTGAGCAGGAAAAACGCGAAGCGGAAGAAGCGGTCAAGCGTCAGGCGGAAGAAGAAGCCGCTCGCAAGAAAGAGGAAGAGGCCAAGGCCGCTGCCGAGGCAGACCGCAAGGTAGCCGAAGAGAAGGCAGCGGAAGAGAAGGCCAAGCGCGTGGCTGTGCCGAAGACTGCCACCGCCAAGAAGCCGGCCAAAGAAGAAACGCCGGAAGAAAAGGCGCAGCGCGAAGCAGAAGAAAAGAAGCAGCGTGAGGCAGAAGAAGCCAAGCGCAAGCAGGAATCTGAAGCGCGCAAGAAGGCCGAAGAAGAAGCTGCCCGTCGTACCGCTGAAGAGGCTGCCCGCATTGCGGCGGAGCTGGAAAAGCGTGGCGACCAGCCTGAAAAGAAAGAAGAGGAAGTGGACGATGGTTCCTCCATCGTGGTGGCGGCCCAGGAGGCCAGCTATCAGCGTGAGGAGCGTCAATCCCGTCGTCGTCGTCGCAAGCCGAAAGCGGCTGGCGTTGCTCATGGCCAGATGAAGAGCTCCATGAACAAGGCGCACGGCTTTAAAGCTCCGACCGAGAAGAAAGTGATGGAAGTTGAGGTGCCGGAAAGCATCACCGTGGGTGATCTGGCACAGCGCCTGAACATCAAATCCAAAGAGCTGATCAAGTCACTCATGAAGATGGGTGAAATGGCGACCGTGAATCAGTTGATCGATCAGGAAACCGCCATCCTGCTGGTGGAAGAAATGGGCCATAAGGCCGTTGCCGGCAAGGGTGAGGAAGAGGTTCTGGAAGATCACCTGGCGACCATGGTTAACCGTGACGGTGCCGAGCTGTCGGATCGCGCTCCGGTGGTGACCATCATGGGTCACGTTGACCACGGTAAGACCTCCCTGCTCGATTACATCCGCAAGGCCAAGGTGGCTGCCGGTGAAGCGGGTGGTATTACCCAGCACATTGGTGCTTACCACGTAGAGCACGAGAAAGGCATGATCACCTTCCTCGATACCCCTGGTCACGCCGCGTTTACCGCCATGCGTGCCCGTGGTGCCAAGGCTACTGATATCGTGGTGATTGTGGTCGCTGCTGACGACGGCATGATGCCGCAGACCGAAGAGGCGATTAACCACGCCAAGGCTTCCGGTGTGCCGATCATCATCGCAGTCAACAAGATTGATAAAGAGGCGGCGGACCCGGATCGGGTGCGTACCGAGCTGGCAGCCAAGGAAGTGATTCCGGAAGAGTGGGGCGGTGACTATCAGTTCATCAACGTCTCTGCGCATTCCGGTCAGGGTGTCGACGAACTGCTCGACTCCATCCTGGTACAGGCTGAGCTGCTGGAGCTGAAAGCTCCGGATCATGGCCCGGCTACCGGTGTGGTGATCGAATCCCGCATCGAGAAAGGTCGCGGTACCGTTGCTTCCATCCTGGTTCAGGGTGGTGAGCTGAACATCGGTGACATGCTGCTGGCGGGTGCCCACTTCGGCCGCGTTCGTGCCATGGTTGACGAGAACGGTCAGCCGATCAAATCCGCTGGCCCGTCCATTCCGGTAGAAGTGCTGGGTCTGGATGGTGCGCCGGAAGCCGGTGAGCAGGTTCAGGTGGTATCCGACGAGCGTAAGGCCCGTGAAGTGGCCGAGTTCCGTCAGGATCGCGATCGTGATGTGAAGCTCAAGCGTCAGCAGGCCTCCAAGCTGGAAAACCTGTTTGCCAACATGGGCAGCGCCGAAGCCAGCACCGTAAATATCGTATTGAAGACCGACGTACGTGGTTCCCTGGAAGCACTGACCGGTGCCCTGAACGATCTGGGTACTGAGGAAGTGAAGGTGAACCTGGTGTCTGTGGGCGTGGGTGCGATCAACGAGTCTGACGTGAATCTGGCCATGACCAGTGAAGCGGTACTGCTGGGCTTCAATGTTCGTGCCGATACCAAGGCCAAGAAACTGTGTGAGCAGGAAGGTATCGACCTGCGCTACTACAGCGTGATCTATGAGCTGATCGACGATGTGAAGCAGGCCATGAGTGGTTTGCTGGCACCGGAGAAGCGCGAAGAGATCCTCGGTACCGCCCAGGTGCGCGACGTGTTCCGTTCTTCCAAGTTCGGTGCCGTGGCCGGCTGTATGGTTATCGAAGGTACCCTGTACCGCAATCGCCCGATCCGCGTTCTGCGCGACGATGTGGTGGTCTTCGAGGGTGAACTGGAATCCCTGCGTCGCTTCAAGGACGACGTGGCGGAAGTTCGCAACGGCATGGAATGTGGTATCGCCGTGAAGAGCTACAACGACGTGAAAGAAGGCGACAAGATCGAAGTCTTCGAAGTGAAGGAGGTGGCGCGCTCCCTGTAAGGGGCGTGCCCGGCCGGATTACCCATGAGTCGTCATCGTCGCCCGCAGGGCTTTAACCGCACGGACCGGATTGCTGACCAGATCCAGCGTGAGCTGTCCCGTCTGCTGCAGTTCGAGATGAAAGACCCGCGGGTCAATCTGGCTACCATTCAGGACGTGACCGTGTCCCGCGATCTGTCCTATGCAGAAGTCTATTTCACCCTGCTCGGCAAGGGCGAGGAAGAAGGCGTTGAGGCAGAAGCGGTACTGGAGAAAGCCAGTGGTTTCCTGCGCAGCAGCCTGGCCCAGAGCCTCAATACCCGCACTACCCCCAAATTGCGTTTCCACTACGACACCACTCCGGAGCATGCCGCGGAAATCTCTCGTCTGATTGACGATGCCCGCGCCGAAGACCGGGAGCTGGGTCTGGACAGCGACGAACCCGAGCAGGACTAATCGGGCAGGCTTAACGGCGGCCCGTATTAACGGAGAGTATCCAGGTGGCAAAGCGTCGTCCCCGTGGCCGTGATCTCAACGGCATTCTGTTGTTGGATAAAGTCGGTGGTGTCAGCAGTAATGGCGCCCTGCAGATGGCCAAGAAAATGTTTGCGGCGGCCAAGGCCGGCCACACCGGTAGCCTGGATCCGCTGGCCACCGGCATGCTGCCGATCTGTTTTGGTGAAGCCACCAAGTTCAGTCAGTTCCTGCTGGAATCCGACAAGAGCTATCGGGTAACGGCGAAGCTGGGGGTTACCACCGAAACCGGTGATGCGGATGGCGACGTGGTGAAGACCACTGAGGTGACCGCCTCGGCAGCCGAGATCGAAGATGCCCTGATGTCCTTCGTGGGGGATATCGAGCAGATCCCGAGCATGTATTCAGCCATCAAGCATGAAGGTGTGCCGCTCTACAAGCTGGCTCGAGAAGGCAAGACCGTGGAGCGCAAGCCCCGCGCCGTGACTATCTACGACATCCGTATCCTGCGTATCGAAGGCGATGAGCTGGAATTCGAGGTGGACTGCTCCAAGGGCACCTATGTGCGTTCGCTGGTGGAAGACACCGGTGAAAAGCTGGGTTGCGGTGGTCATGTGACCGTGTTGCGCCGTCTGTCGGCTGGCCCTTATCCGGCTGAAAAGATGCTGACCCTGGAACAGCTGGGCAATATCAAGGCGGAAGGCGGTTTCGAGGCAATCGACGAACTGCTCTTGCCTTTATCTACCAGCGTGGCAGACTGGCCGCGCGTTGAACTGGGTGACAATGCTGCCTACTACATTCAGCAGGGTCAGCCAGTGATGGCCTCGGACCGTCCCGCGGACGGCTGGGTCAGTGTTTATGAGGCCTCCAGCGGCAAGTTTCTTGGCGTTGGCGAGGTCCTGGAAGACGGGCGAATCGCGCCACGTCGACTGGTTTCAAACTGAGCTGCCTGCCGGCAGCCCGGATTGGAAGTAACGACGGCAGCTATAAATATGCATGGCTGGCCGTGACACTCATTGAGCATATTGGAGCAATATCATGGCGTTGAGCGCTGAAGTTAAAGCTGAGATCCTGAAAGAGCACGGCCAGAAAGAAGGCGATACCGGTTCCCCGGAAGTGCAGGTTGCCCTGCTGACCGCCAACATCAATGGTCTGCAAGGTCACTTCAAGGACCACAAGAAGGATCACCACAGCCGTCGCGGCCTGATCCGCATGGTAAACCAGCGTCGTAAGCTGCTGGACTACCTGGCCAAGAAAGACCGCACCCGTTACCTGCAGCTGATCGAAAAGCTGGGTCTGCGTCGCTAAGCGATTGTGGATGGGTAGCAACAGCAGAAGCTCGGCCTTGCCGGGCTTTTGTTGTTTCTGGGGGCATGCAATCCCTCTGTGCCGTAGGAGCTTGCCTGCAAGCGATGTCTTTTTGGCGGAGATCGGCTCACGCCGATTTCCGCCCTACGGGCTGGCGGGTTATGATGCGCGAGCATTGAAGAGTGTTGTCAGAGGCATGGGCCTCGAGATTGTCGTGAAGAAGAGAGAAGAGACGAGATATGTTTAATAAAATCACCAAAGAGATTCAGTACGGCCGTGACACGGTCATCCTGGAAACCGGGCAGATTGCCCGCCAGGCGACTGCCGCTGTCATGGTTCGCATCGGTGCCACCGAAGTGCTGGTTACCGTGGTAGGCAAGAAAGAAGCCGATCCGAGCAAGAACTTTTTCCCGCTGACCGTGAACTACCAGGAAAAGACCTACGCCGCCGGCCGTATCCCGGGTGGCTTCCTGAAGCGTGAAGGTCGTCCCAGCGAGAAAGAAACCCTGACCTGCCGCCTGATCGACCGTCCGATCCGTCCGCTGTTCCCCAACGGCTTCATGAATGAAGTGCAGGTAGTGGCCACTGTGATGTCCGTCGACAAGGAAAACGATCCGGATATCGCTGCCATGATCGGTACTTCCGCGGCCCTGTCCATTTCCGGCATCCCGTTCAATGGCCCCATCGGCGCCGCCCGTGTTGGTTTCAAGGACGGCATGTACATCCTCAACCCGAGCTACGCCGAGCTGGCCGAGTCCGCACTGGACCTGGTGGTTGCCGGTACCGAGCCTGCGGTATTGATGGTGGAATCCGAAGCCAAGGAACTGTCTGAAGACCAGATGCTGGGCGCGGTACTGTTCGGCCACATGGAAATGCAGCCGGTGATCCAGGGTATCAAGGAATTCGCTGCCGAAGTGGGTACCGAGACCTGGAACTGGACTGCCCCGGCCGTGAACACCGAGCTGAAAGACGCCATCAAGGCCAAGTTCGAAGCGGGTCTGGCCGAGGCCTACACCATCACCGAAAAGATGGCCCGTTACGCCAAGGTCGGCGAGCTGCGTGATGCCTGTGTTGCCGAATTTGCTACTGGTGCAGAAGGCGCGCCGGAAGCGGGTGAAGTGAAAGACCTGTTCGGCAAGATCGAGAAGAACGTGGTACGTGAAGCGGTAGTATCCGGCAAGCCGCGTATCGACGGTCGTGCCCTGGACGCAGTGCGTGCCATCGACTGTCAGGTTGGCGCACTGGCCAAGACCCACGGTTCTGCCCTGTTCACCCGTGGTGAGACCCAGGCCATCGTTGCCGCTACCCTGGGCGGCATGCGCGATGCCCAGTTCATCGATGCGCTGGAAGGATCCCGTCAGGATCACTTCATGCTGCACTACAACTTCCCTCCTTACTGCGTAGGCGAGACCGGCATGATCGGCTCTCCCAAGCGTCGTGAGATCGGTCACGGTCGTCTGGCCCGCCGTGGTGTTCAGGCCGTACTGCCCACCGTGCAGGACTTCCCCTACACCATCCGTGTGGTATCCGAGATCACCGAGTCCAACGGTTCCTCCTCCATGGCGTCCGTGTGTGGTACTTCCATGGCGCTGATGGACGCTGGTGTTCCCCTGACTGCTCCGGTGGCAGGTATCGCCATGGGTCTGGTGAAGGAAGAAGACGGTCGTTTCGCGGTACTGTCCGACATCCTCGGTGACGAAGATCACCTGGGCGACATGGACTTTAAAGTGGCCGGTACCCAGCGTGGCGTGACTGCCCTGCAGATGGACATCAAGATCGAAGGCATCACCGAAGAGATCATGGAGAAGGCCCTCGAGCAGGCCAACGCCGGTCGTCTTCACATCCTCGGCGAAATGTCCAAGGCCATCAGTGCATCCCGTGCCCAGGTGTCCGAGAACGCTCCGACCCTGCTGACCCTGAAGATCAACCCGGACAAGATCCGTGACGTGATCGGCAAGGGCGGCGCCACCATCCGTGCGCTGACCGAAGAAACCGGCTGTACCATCGACATCGAAGACGATGGCAGCGTGAAGATCTACGGTGATACCCGCGAAGCAGCTGATGAAGCTGTGCGCCGTGTGGAAGAGATCACCGCAGAAGCGGAAGTCGGTGTGATCTACGAAGGCAAGGTGACCCGTGTGGTCGACTTCGGTGCCTTTGTTGCCATCATGCCGGGCACTGAAGGTCTGCTGCACATCTCCCAGATCGCTGAAGAGCGTGTGGAGAAAGTGTCTGACTACGTGAACGAAGGCGACATCATCAAGGTGAAAGTCCTCGACGTAGACCAGCGTGGCCGCATCAAGCTGTCCATGAAGGAAGCCAAGGAAGACTGATCATCAGTCCTCTGAAGCACAAGAAAGGCCGGCATTCGCCGGCCTTTTTTGTGGGCCGCTCTGCGGCTGCAACACGCTTGTGGGAGTTTGCCTGCAAGCGATCCGGGCGACAGCGAGGAAAGGAAGCGAGTTACGAGTTTCGAGTTGCGAAATTCAAAGGATAACCGGTTCCCTCAGTGGGGTTTGCTCTTCGCAACTCGTCACTGAGACTTGCTTCTCAGCCCGTTACTGTCTGGAGCCTCCCCGGTCTGGACCCGAGTAGAGGGGCGGAGTGATAAGGCAAATGCAAACAACTGTATCAAGCCGACAACATTAGTCCTGTATATATGACTCACAGGTCGCGTTAAAAATGGGTGAAGAATAACAACCTATGCAACGCGATGACTGGCAACTTTCTTCCCAGTTCAACGCTCCACGGTGCCGCCGAATTACTGATCGCTCATGGTGGTGACCCGAAGCCGTTGATGACTGCTCTCCATATGGATGCCGAGGCCCTCCACAAACCGGATATACCGGTGCCTGCAGGGGCGGTGGGCACCTTTCTCGAGCGTGCCGGTGAGGCTGCTCACTGCCGCAGTTTTGGTATCCGGCTGGCGCTACGCTCCGGCATGGCGATTCTCGGGCCATTGTGGGTATTGCTGCGTAATGCGGAAACCGTCGGACAGATGTTTGAAGATCTGGCGGGCCATTATGAGCTGTTTACCACTGCCGCGGCGGTCACTATGGAGTCTGCGGATGGCGGGGTATTTGTCGGCTGGGATACCGCGGCAGGCCTTACGGGGAGCAGTATTCAGGCGGTGGAATTCGTGATCGCGCTGTTCTGCAATGAAATCCGGCTGCGCGCAGACCCGCAATGGACGCCGTCACTGGTGCAGTTCCGTCATTCCCCTCCGGCACAACTGCATGATCATCAACAGGTTTTTGGCAGTCGCATACAGTTTCAGGGTGAGCGAAATGCGCTGTTTCTGGATCAGGCGACGCTGGCGTTACCGGTGAATGGCTCGGGTGCCCGTTCCCGGGCTCTGCTCAGTTCCATGTTACGGCTGGATCAGGATGCCCTGAACGCGGGCATAAGCCGGCGCGTGGAAGGGGTGGTGAGGGCCTTGCTGCCCTACGCCCCCTGCTCGCTGCAGGACGTGAGCCGGGTGTTTGGTATGGCCCCGCGCACCCTGCAGGAGCACCTGTCCAGCTCCGAGACCAGCTTCAAGGTGATCAAGGATCAGGTCCGCTCTGATTTGGCACTGAAATATCTGCAGCAATCCAGCCTCAGCCTGTCCGAAATCGCGGATATTCTCGGTTATGGAGCGCTGAGCAGTTTTTCTCATTCATTCCGGCGCTGGCATGGCTGTTCTGCCTCTGCATTTCGCCGTCAGGCGGCAATGTAGATAGCGCTCCCTAATGGTTTTCCTGTTCCTTTGGCGTGTGGCGTGATGCCTGTTGCGTCCAGCAGCCGCAGAGCGGCATGAAGTTTAGGAGTTTTGTAACTGCGCGCCTGAAAACAAAAAACCTGCGTAAAAAAGCAAATGCCTGGCACCGGGCTGGGGCAAACTGCGGCTGCGCTCGAGACATATATCTTTATATGTCTCTCTGTTTTCCCTGAACCTGAAAGGAATTGTCCCATGAAAAAAACAAAGACACCGTCTACCTCAATGAATCGCCGTAGCTTTCTGGCCCTCACCGGTGCCGTTGGCGCCAGCGTTATGGTGCCGAGCTGGAGCTGGGCAGGTAGCCAGTCCGTGGCCGGCATTGGTGGTGTCACCGTTCCGCCGTCCTACGTCTATGACGACGAGGCAGATCCGGTTGTGGCTCGTCTGATTGAGGAAGGCAAGGTTCAGGAAGTTAACCAGATTCTCAGCAGCTGGAAGAAGAACAGCCAGCCGCTGCCCGCTGGCCTGCCCGATTATCTGCACGACTTTATTGAAGAGGCTCGCCAGCTGCCGAGCTGGGCGGATATCGACAAGCTGAACGCGGCGGACAAGTTTAACAAGGACCGTGGTACCTACCTGGGAGTGGCCTACGGTTTTGTCAGCGGCATGATGAGCACTGTGATTCCCCACGAAGCCCGTGCGGTGTACTACTCGAAGGGTGGCGCGGACATGAAGCGCCGTATCTCACGTACCGCCAAGTTCGGTTATGACATCGGTTCCATGGGTGGCTTCCATAACCCGGATGCGGAAATGGTAGTGACTGCGGTGAAGACCCGTCTGGCCCATGCTGGCGTGCGCCATCTGCTGCCGCAGTCTCCGCATTGGCAGGGCACTGCCGACCAGCCCAAGCCAATTTCCCAGCGCGATATTCTGGTGACCTGGCACAGCCTGCCCACTTCCGTGATGCGTGCACTGGATCAGTGGGGTGTGCGCGTTTCCGATAGCCAGGCCAACGCTTTCCTGCATTCCTGGCAGGTAGCGGCGCACATGCTGGGGGTACGTGATGAGTACATCCCGGCGGATTGGGATGGTGCCTATGAGCAGGCGCCGCAAATTCTCGATCCGGTGCTGGCTCCCACCGAGGAAGGCATCAAGCTGGCCCACATCCTGCTGGATCTGGCTGCCGACGTGGATGGCGGTGTCCTGACCCGTCCGATGATGGAATCCTTTACCCGTTACTTCCTGGGTGACGAAATCGCCGAATGGCTGGAAATTCCCCGTCATCCGGTTCAGGACCAGGGCCTCGCCTACAGCTGGCCCTACTTTGTCACCATGAAGGAGTACGGTCTGCGCATGCCGGGTTCCAGCGAATTCTACTGGGCCTGTGATGAAATGCTGCGCCAGGGCGCCATGTGGTACCTGGCCGAAGGGCAAGAGATCAACATCGAAATCCCTGACATGAACAACCCCAATTATTCCTGAGAGGCGCTACGCTGCTTCAAGGCCGGCTTATGCCGGCCTTTTTTTGGGGGCCGCTCTGCGGCTGCAACGCGCTGCACGCAACATGCAACACGCCAAAATCAAATCTGCCGGGTTGCAGGTCTGCTGTAGGAGCCTGCCTGCAGGCGATCCGAGCCTGAGCGAGGTAAGGATTCCAGAGACGAGTTTCGAGTCACGGGTTTCGAAAGGCAAAAGCGGGTGCGGGACTGCGGGAATAAAGCTTGTAAGCGAATGGGGAGGGCAGGGCGTGAGTGCCCTGCCCGGAGAGGATTCGGCTATTCGCCGCAGACCACGGTGGTGGTCTTGCCGAAGATGCCCAGCAGGCTCTGGAAATTCATGTCCACGTTGGTCACCTTGGTGACGCCGGCCTGCTCCTTGGCAGCGGCCACACCGGCATCGCCGAAAGACAGTATGTTGAGCACATTGACCATGCTGGCTTCGCCGCGCTTGCTGCAGTCGCCGGCGTTGTCGCGCACATCGATGGGCGCATTGAAATTGTTGTAAACCATCCCGCCGGAGTAGGGGGCCTGACAGCCAGTCAGAGAGGTAGCAGCTGTAAAGGTGGCAAGCAAGATCAGCTTTTTCATGGTAGTTCCTCGCGCATTTTATTGGAGCGAAGAGGATGCCAACTTTATGAAATAAATCTGTAATCTATTTGCTTGAGAAAGAGTAAGCGATGGCTGAATCACCCTGAAAAACAGGGGTCGACAGGTTCTGTCTCGAGGAAGTCAGGGATTTTTGTGGTTTCACGATCAACAAGAAACGGCGGCCTTTTGGGCCGCCGTTTTTTATCTGGCTGCTGACGCGTTACTTGTTCAGGCGCGTTTCAATCAGCTGCTCCACCACACTGGGATCGGCCAGGGTGGAGGTGTCGCCGAGGCTGTCCAGTTCGTTGGCGGCGATCTTGCGCAGGATGCGGCGCATGATCTTGCCGGAACGGGTCTTGGGCAGGCCGGGGGCAAAGTGGATCAGGTCCGGTTTGGCGATCGGGCCGATTTCCAGGTTTACCAGCCCGCGCAGTTCTTCCACCAGCTTTTCGCTGCCTTCCTTGCCTGCCATCAGGGACACGTAGGCATAGATGCCCTGACCCTTCACATCGTGCTGGTAGCCCACCACGGCGGCTTCGGAAATGCTCGGGTGAAGTACCAGCGCAGATTCGATTTCGGCCGTGCCCAGACGGTGACCGGACACGTTGAGCACGTCGTCCACCCGGCCGGTGATCCAGAAGTAACCGTCTTCATCACGACGGGCACCGTCACCGGTGAAGTAGTAGCCCTTGTAGGCGCTGAAGTAGGTGTCGATCATGCGCTGGTGATCGCCGTACACGGAGCGAATCTGGCTGGGCCAGCTGGACTTGATGGCCAGGTTGCCGGAGGTGGCACCTTCCAGCTCGTTGCCGTCCGGATCCATCAGTACTGGTTCCACGCCGAACATGGGCAGGGTAGCGGAACCGGGTTTGAGATCTACCGCGCCGGGCAGCGGGGCAATCATGATGGCGCCGGTTTCGGTCTGCCACCAGGTATCCACGATCGGACAGCGGGATTCGCCTACCACCTTGTAATACCACTCCCAGGCTTCCGGGTTGATCGGCTCACCCACGGTGCCGAGCAGTTTCAGGGAGGCGCGGGAGGTTTTCGTTACCGGTTCATCGCCCACACCCATGAGGGCGCGAATGGCGGTAGGCGCAGTGTAGAAGATATTCACCTTATGCTTGTCTACCACCTGCCAGCAACGGGAGGCATCAGGATAGGTGGGCACGCCTTCGAACATCAGGGTGGTGGCGCCGTTGGCCAGCGGGCCATAGACGATATAGCTGTGGCCAGTGATCCAGCCCACGTCAGCGGTACACCAGTAGATGTCGCCCTCGTGATAATCGAAAACATATTTGTGGGTGAGCGCGGCGCTGAGCAGGTAGCCGGCAGAGGTATGTACTACGCCCTTGGGCTTGCCGGTGGAGCCGGAGGTGTAAAGGGTGAACAGAGCATCTTCGGCTTCCACCCATTCCGGTTCGCACTCTGCCGAGGCGGTGGCAATGGCTTCGTGGTACCAGACATCACGGTCGTCGTGCCAGTTCACATCGCCACCGGTACGTTTCACGGTAATGCAGGTGTGAACGGTGTCCATGCCGGTCATGGCCTTGTCGGCATTAATCTTGAGAGGCACGGTCTTGCCGCCGCGAACGCCTTCGTCGGCAGTGATCACGGCGCAGGCGCCGGCATCGTTGATGCGGTCCTTGAGGGCTTCAGGAGAAAAGCCGCCAAACACGACGGAGTGAATGGCGCCGATACGGGCGCAGGCCAGCATGGCGTAGGCGGCTTCCGGGATCATCGGCATGTAGATGACCACGCGATCGCCTTTCTTGACGCCGCGATCCTTGAGCACGTTGCCGAACTTGCTGACTTCCTCAAACAGTTCCTGATAGCTGATGTGCTTGTCCTGGTCGGGCTCGTCGCCTTCCCAGATGATAGCGGTCTGGTTGGCGCGCTCGGGCAGGTGACGATCCACACAGTTGTAGCAGACGTTCAGCGTAGCGCCCTTGAACCAGGCGGCACGGCCTTCTTTAAAGTCCCAGTCGCTGACGGTGTCCCATGGTGTTTTCCAGTCCAGAAATTCATTGGCGCGATCGGCCCAGAAGGTATCCGGGTCATTGATGGACTGGGCGTAAAGACGATCATAGGTCTCGCGGTCCATCAGGGTTTGCGACTTAAAGGCGTCAGGAACTGGGTGAACGATGGGCTTGGACATCAAGGGCCTCCTTGGAATACTGCCTCTGGGAACCAGTCTGGCTCCCTGCTTTTCCTTCATTATTGTGAGTATCTCTTTGCTCGCCTATTCCACCATGGTCGTAGTGGGTAAGGGGTAAAGAGACAGGCTGCCACAAGAGTAAACAAAGCGTGGAGGAATGGCCAAGTTGAAGAGCAGTTAATAGTGAATAGTTAACAGTTAATAGCTGCGCGGATGGGGGAGGGGCGCCCTGTAATGGCGGTGGACGCGAAAGGCAAAGGCGGGTGGGGCGGAGCCGCTCGGGGACGCTGTAGGAGCTTGCCTGCAAGCGATACGAGCGATAGCGAGGTGGTGAGTTTCGAGTGGCGAGAAGCGAGTTTCGAAAGGCAAAACCGGAAGCGGGATACGATGGTTTATTGGTTTTCGAAACTCGTTACTCGTCACTCGCTTCTTTACCTCGCCAGGGCTCGTATCGCTTGCAGGCAAGCTCCTAGAGCAAGTGGTGGCGGGGCGGGTGAGGTTTTGGTTAGCCTGTTGCAGCCGCAGCGCGGCCAAAAAAAACGCCGGCATTTGCCGGCGTTTTAAATAATCCTTTTGAACGGAATCGGGATCAGGCGACCTGAACCGGAATCGCGTTGCTGGTGCCTTTGACGGCGTTGCCTTCATCCATGTAGATCAGGCTGGGCTTGAAGTTGATCAGTTCGGCGCTGGAGTAGCTTGCGTAGGCGCAGATGATCACACGGTGACCGGGCTGTGCCTTGTGTGCAGCTGCACCATTGACAGAAATGATCTTGGATCCGGCTTCGCCACGGATAGCGTAAGTCTCGAAACGCTCGCCGTTGTCGATGTTGTAAATCTGGATCTGTTCGTACTCCAGGATACCCGCCATGTCCATCAGATCACCATCGATGGCGCAGGAGCCTTCGTACTCGAGTTCCGCGTGGGTGACACGAGCCTGATGGAGTTTCGCTTTCAGCATGGTGCACTGCATGTTGGTTACCTCTCACACTACCCGAAGCCTGCAATTACAGGGCGTTACAACCAAGCAGGCGCTAAGGGGCCCGAAGTATGCACGAATCACTGGTTGTCTACAACGGCCAGTGAGACATTGTCTATCAATCGTGTTTGCCCCAGTTTGGCGGCTACGGCAACCACCAGATCGGTGTCGCTTTTGGCCGCTGGCGCCAGTGATCGGGCGTTGGCAATGGTCAGGTAATCGACCTGGAAGCCGGCCCCGTTGAGCGCGTCGGTATAGCGCTGTTCAAGGCTGCGGAAGTCCCGTTCACCTTGCTCGATGTCGTTACGCAGAGCGCTCAGATGAGAGTAGATTTTTGGCGCTAGTTGGCGCTCACTCTCGCTGAGGAATCCATTTCTTGAGCTTTTTGCCAGGCCATCCTCCTCGCGGCTGGTGGGCGCGCCGACGATCTTGATCGGGAACAGCAGCTCTTCGCACATGCGTCGCAGGATCGCCAACTGCTGAAAATCCTTTTCGCCGAACACGGCCACGTCAGGCTGGACGATATTGAACAGCTTGGACACCACGGTGGTGACGCCGCGGAAATGGCCTTCGCGGCTGGCGCCGCACAGGTAGTCACCCAGGTTGTCCACGTCTACCCAGGTCTGGTTCTGGCCCAGAGGGTACATTTCGTCGACGGAAGGGGCGAACAACAGGGCCGCGCCGGCATCCACCAGCTGGGCAGCATCGGCGTCCAGAGTTCGCGGGTAACGGTCGAAATCCTCGTTGGGGCCAAACTGGGTGGGGTTCACGAAAATGGACACCACCACCTTGTCGCAACGGGCCAGTGCTTCCCGGACCAGACTGATATGGCCGCTGTGCAGATTGCCCATGGTGGGCACAAACCCCACGCTCAGACCTTCGCGGTGCCATCCACGAACCACTTCGCGGACCTGGGAGACGGTATGGGCAGTTTGCATGGTAAAACCTCGCAGAGACGCAACACGCAACACGCAGCAACGCGACGTCTGGGCTGTTACGTTTTTCGGTGTCAGGGCCGCGCCCAAGCCCTGGGCGCGGCTCCGGTGTTATCAATCAGGAAAGACCGTGATGTCGCGTTGTTGCGTGAAGCGTGTTGCGTGCTGCGGTCTTTAAAAGCAGTGCTCGTCCGCCGGGAAGCTGACGTTCAGAACCGCTTCATGATACGCCTTGAACGCGCCCGGAATGTCGCTGGCGTCGGCCATGAAGTTTTTCACGAAGCGGGCGGGTTTGCCGGGGCTGATGCCGAGCATGTCGTGCATCACCAGTACCTGGCCGTCGCATTCCGGGGCGGCGCCGATGCCGATCACCGGGATGTTCACCGATTGGGTGAGACGGGTGCTCAGTTCACGCGGCACGCATTCCAGCAACAGTGCGGCTGCGCCAGCCTGTTCCAGAATGCGGGCGGCTTCCAGCATTTCATTGGCGCTGTCGTCGTCCTTGCCCTGCACCCGGTAGCCGCCAAGGGCGTTAACCGCTTGCGGAGTCAGGCCCATGTGGGCGCACACCGGGATGCCGTTGCGGTTGAGCAGCTCGATGCTCTCCGCCAGCCAGGCGCTGCCTTCCAGTTTGACCATGTTGGCGCCGGCCTGCATCAGGGCGGTGGCGCTTTCCAGGGCGCGCTCCACGGTGGCGGCGCCCATGAAGGGCACATCGGCAATGATCAGGCTGCCTTTATTGCCGCGGGCCACGCATTCGGTGTGATAGGCCATCTGTTCAAGGGTCACCGGTACGGTGCTGGACTGGCCCTGGATCACGTTGCCCAGGGAGTCGCCCACCAGGATGGCATCCACGCCGGCTTCAGAAATCAGCTGGGAAAAGCAGGCGTCGTAAGCGGTAAGTACGGAGAACTTTTCACCGTCCTGCTTGCGTTTCTGCAGGGTGCGAATGGTCACGGACATGGGAAACCTCCCAGGGAAATTCAGGGGCGAGCTTCAAGCTTCAAGCTGCAAGCTACAACACGGTCAAGTCTGTCAGGTTTGGGGGCGCTGGTGCCCGCGCACAGATTTGATCGCGGCTTTCTGGACTCAAGAGCACACAGGAGCCTGTCGCGTTGTAGCTTGCAGCTTGTAGCTTGTAGCCAGTTTTCAGTCGACCAGCGGCCGGGGGTTAAAATAGTGTCGTCCGGAGCGGATGTCCAGCAGCTCGCTGACCAGTTGCTGGTAATCGCGGTCGTGGCTGACCAGGTTGATCTCGGCGGCGTTGACGATCAGCAGCGGGGCGCGATCGTAGAAATGGAAAAATTCGGTGTAGGCATTACTCAGCCGATCCAGATAGTCGCCCTCGATACGCTGCTCGAAATCGTTGCCGCGTCGGGTAATACGCTGACGCAGCACCTGCGGCGGTGCCTGCAGGTAAATCACCAGATCCGGTTGCGGAGCGTCCAGAGTCAGATGGTCGTCCACGTTACGGTACAGCTCGAATTCATCCTCATCCAGGGTCACTTGGGCAAACAGGCGGTTCTTGTCGATCAGGAAGTCGGCAATGCGTGGGCCGGCAAACAGGTCCTGTTGCTGGATCTGGCGCAGCTGGTCGGCACGCTGGAACAGGAAGAATAATTCTGTCTGCAGGGCATAGCGGGCCGGGTCCTGATAAAAGCGGGCGAGAAAGGGGTTTTCTTCCGCCTGCTCCAGCAGCAAATCATAGCCAAACGTCATGGCGAGACGACGAGCCAGGCTGGTCTTGCCTGCGCCAATGGGGCCTTCCACGGCGATAAAGCGGGGCAAGGTGCCCGCCTGGCGGCGCTGTTCAATACGCTCGGTAAGTGTCTTGTCATTCAATGAGGGCATCGCAATCCAGCTCTTCCAGTGGTGACAGTTGCTGATCCTTTACTTGTTCCAGAAAGCTACTCAGTGCGGTGCCATCGGGCAAGTGGGCTGCCGGGGCGATATCCATCAGCGGCTGCAGAACAAAGGCACGGTGAATCATCTGAGGGTGGGGTACCTGCAGGTCCGGGGTGTCGATGCGTTGCTGATCTATCAGCAGGATATCCAGATCGAGAGTGCGTTCGCCCCAGTGGCGCAGGCGTTGGCGGCCCGCGGCCAGTTCCAGTGCCTGCAGAGTGAGAAGCAGTGCATGAGGCGTGCTGTCCCAGGCCAGCGCCGCCACGGCGTTGACGTAGTCGGGCTGATCCTGGGGGCCGATGGGGGCGCTGCTGAACAGTCGTGAGTGATGCAGCAGGCGCCCGCCCGGTAGCCGCTGCAGAGCGGCCAGGGCGCTTATCAGTCGTTGGGCGGGATTGTCCAGATTGCTGCCAAGTCCGATAAAGGCCTGCATGACTTGCTCTCTGTGATGGCAGGGAGGGTTAGCTGTCTGCCTTGGGTTTGCGTGGCCGGCGGCGGCGGCGGCGCTTGTTGGCACTACCCTGGTTACCCAGGTTGCTGATCATCTCGCGCCGACCTTGCTCGTCTTCTTCCTGGTAGCGGGTCCACCAGTCGCCCAGCCCGGGTTTGATCTCCCCGGCCTGCTCTCGCAGCAGCAGGAAATCATAGGCCGCCCGGAAACGGGGGTGCTCCATCAAGGCATCGGCGCGGCGTCCGCCGCGCTTGTCCAGACGCAGCTGCAGTTCCCACATTTCGCGCATAACGGTAGAGAAACGGCGAGGGATGGCAGTGTGTTTGATCTGGTCGTTGAGTGCCCGGGTGGCTGCCTTGTGCAGGGCCTGTGCCGGCGGTAACCCGCTGGACAGGTAGCCGCCCATGCGCTGCTGGATTTCCGGCCACAACAGCACGGCATAGATAAAGGCAGGGGTCACAGGCTTGTCGACGGCCAGGCGCTTGTCGGTGTTGTCCATGGCGGCCAGCAGCATGTCTTCCCACACCGGCCCCTGCTCGCCTTCCAGTGCCCGCTGGGTGCCGGGGAACAGGAAGCGGAACAGATGCAGCTGCTGCAGCTGTTCATAGGACGCGCGGGCATGGCCGCTGAGGAACAGCTTGAGCACTTCATCGAACATGCGCGCGGAAGGAACCTGCAGCAGCAATTCGGCAAGCTCCGGGATCGGGTCAGCAGTGGCCTGGTCGATGTGGAAGCCGAGCTTGGCGGCGAAGCGGGCGGCACGCAGCATGCGGACCGGGTCTTCGCGATAGCGGGTCTGCGGATCACCGATCAGGTGAATGCGCTGGTTTTCGATGTCCTGCAGGCTGCCGGTGAAGTCATGCAGGGTGAAATCGGCAATATTGTAGTAGAGCGCGTTGCAGGTGAAATCCCGGCGCTGGGCATCTTCCTCGATGCTGCCCCAGGTATTGTCGCGCAGTACCAGTCCGGTTTCCTCATGGGCGTGGTGTTGCTGCTTGTCCGGGTTTTCCTCCCGGTTCATGGCCCGGAAAGTGGAGACTTCGATGACTTCCCGGCCAAAGCGCACGTGCACGATCTGAAAGCGGCGGCCGATGATGCGGCTCCGCTTGAAGATGCGGTTTACCTGCTCGGGGGTGGCGTTGGTGGAGACATCGAAATCTTTCGGTTCCCGGCCACTGAGAATGTCGCGCAGGCAGCCGCCCACCAGAAACGCCTCGAAACCAGCCTTATGCAGACCGTAGAGCACGTTGAGTGCCGCACGGGAAATCTGCTGGCGGGAAATCGGGTGTTGGTCGCGGGGAATAATCCGGGGTGAATTCATGGCAGGATTCTGGGAACCCTTCTTGAACCAGCCTGTCATACGTTCCAGAAGCTTGCAGGGCATGCGTGATTGTCCGGACTCAGAATAAGGAAGCAGTAAAGCGGCGATGGTAGCATTTTTTTCTCGCCGGGTGAGGGATTCGTCACGTATACTCGGCAATTGGGTTTGTGAAAGCCCAAAAGTAAAAAGGAGCCACAACCTAAGTTGTGACTCCCATATTTTGCGCTGATTCTGTTGTTATTATTGTTTGTGTTGTTATCTGCCTAGTGCTGCAAGCAGCACTGCATTGGCTCGTAAAATTATTGTTCTTCTTTCTTGTTGTTATTGTTGAGCCTGTCACGCCGTTGTTTTTGTTGTTGGCTGGCGTGGAATTCATAGTGCCTGCCACCCCGCCCCAATGCAACAACGCTTAAAATCCTTTTAAAACAGTGTGTTACAGGTTGTTCGTGAAAAGCCCGTTGAATTGGGGGTGAATCCGGTAACAACAGTGTTACTTTCCTGGGTAGTGAGGTAACACTTGAACCGTGTTCTGCGAAAATCTGTGGAAAACGGCCAAAATGGGCCGGGAGCCGCTGCAATTTTTTGATTGACCAAAATGACGAACGTGCCGGATTAAAGGGTCAATGGCCGGTTTGTCAGGGCTGGATTCGCCTGTTTTAACGTCGCCCACCGCCTTTTTTACGGGGAATGCCCAGTCTCTGGCGCCGTTCCCACAGGCTTTTTCGGCTGATTCCCAGTTTCTGGGCCAGTTCGGTCTCGGTCATGCTGTCCTGGTTTTCCATCACGAAGCGGGTGAAATAATCTTCCAGCGAAAGGTCCTCGCTGGGATCCAGACTGGCCCGGCTTACCCGCTGCGGGGTGCGGTTGGGGTTCAGGCCCAGTTGGGCGGGGCCGATGCCTTCTTCCTCGGTGAGGATGATGGCGCGCTCGATCACGTTTTCCAGTTCCCGTACATTGCCTGGCCAGCTGTAATTGTGCATGGCCTGTCGTGCCGACTCGGTGAAATGCAGCCCGTGGCGGTTAAGCTTCTCGCTGCCACGACCAAGCAGGGCGTCGGCCAGCAGATCCAGATCATCTCCCCGTTCACGCAGCGGTGGCAGGGTCAGTTCCATCACATTGAGGCGGTAGTAGAGGTCCTGGCGGAAATGGCCATCAGCGACACGGGCGGGAAGATCCAGCTGGCTGCTGGCCAGTATGCGTACGTCCACCTTGCGCGGTGCCAGTGACCCCTGCCGGTGAATCTCGTGGTGGGTCAGCAGGGTCAGCAGGCGGCTCTGGACTTCGCTGGCCAGTTCGCCGATTTCATCCAGAAACAGGGTGCCTCCGTCGGCCTCTTCTATCCGGCCGGGATTGCCGTCATCGCCGAACAGCTCGGTAATCTGCAGGTTGCGCGGCAGGGCAGCGCATTGTACTGACACCATGGGGCCCGCCGAGCGCTCACTGTTCTCGTGCAGGGCGCGGGCGGTGAGTTCCTTGCCGCTGCCTGCTTCGCCCATGATCAGGACCGGGGTGTTGGTGGGCCCGACCCGGTTGATGCGGTGACGCAGTTCCTGCATCACTTCGCTCTCGCCCACCATGTTGCGGACTGGATAAGTGCGTTCGATGTCCCGGCGCAGGGCGCGGTTGCCGCGGTTAAGGCGGCCTTCTTTCAGAACCCGGTCCACGGCCAGCAGCATTTCGTCATGGTCGAATGGCTTGGGAATGTAGTCCACGGCCCCCAGGCGCATGGCATCCACTGCCGAGCGAAGGCTGGCGTAGCTGGTCATGATCAGTACTGGCGTATTGCCCGCGGCTTCAATCATGTTGGTGCCCGGTTCGCCGGGCAGGCGCAGATCGCTGATGATGAGGTCAAACTGATTGAGAGGTTTTTCCCGGGCCTGCTCCACGGAATCGGCTTCTTCCACGGAGTGTTCGTGACGCTCCAGCAGTTTTCGCAGTGCACCGCGAATGACGGGCTCGTCTTCAACAATCAGGATGTGGCTCATGAATCACGGGTTCCTGTACTGACCGATCAAGGCTTGAGACAGCGTTTTCTGAACAGTAACGCTATGCAGAAAATACTACCTCAAGTTGCCGCGTTATGAATGGGCAGACGAATAATAAAACGGGTGCCGCCCTGTTCGTTGACCGGGCTCTCTACGCTGATGCTGCCGAAATGCTCTTCGATAATACTGTACACCAGCGCCAGGCCAAGACCGGTGCCCCTTCCGGGACTCTTGCTGGTCACAAAGGGTTCAAACAGGGCATCGCGCACGTTGGCCGGTATGCCGTGGCCCTGATCTTCTACCTGAATTTCCAGCCACGGATCCTGGGCCTCGCAGCGAATGGAAATGGGCTGTGAGGGTTCGCAGGCATCGGCAGCATTGCCCAGCAGGTTGATAAACACCTGCAGCAGACGTTGCGGGTCACCCTGAACCCAGTTGTTGCCGGGACAATGATTTTCAAACTGTTGCTGGCGGTGATCCGGGTCCAGCAACAGCAGGGAAATCGCTTCGTCCACGGTGTCACGCACACTGACCGGAACATGCTCGCTATGACGCACGCTGCCGGAGTGGCTGAAGGTCACCAGGGATTCCACGATGCGGGTAATGCGGCGGGTCTGTTCCAGGATCTGCTGACTGGATTCCATCTGTTCGCGGGCATCACTTTCGCTATCCAGATTCTGCGCCAGGCAGGCTATGGCGGTGACGGGGTTGCCGATTTCGTGGGCCACTCCGGCAGCCAGTCGGCCGATGGAGGCAAGTCGTTCGTTGTGCGCAAGGTGCACTTCCATGTGCCGCAGTTCGGTAATGTCTTCGATCACCAGCACCTGGCCGCCGGCCTGTTCGGCTGTGCCGACGCCCATCACCGAGGACTTGTGCAGACTCAGCCAGCGGGTCTGGCCATCCACATCAAGGGACTGCTGCGGCTGGTGGGAACTGGCGTCACGGCTGAAACGGGTGAGGAACTCGCCCCAGGGGGGCGCCAGGTCTGCCAGTCGGGAACCGATGGTGTCGGCGGCGGAGATGCCGGTGAGGAATTCCATGGCCTGGTTCCAGCCAATGATTTCATCGTCGGCGCCCAATGAGATCACCCCCATGGGCAGTTCCAGCAGGGTCTGCCGGTGGAAGCGACGCAGTCCGTCCAGTTCTGCCGCCAGGCCGGAGAGGCGGTCGCGATATTGCTCCAGGCGGGATTCGATGAACTGAATGTCTTCGCTGGTGCTCTGTTCTTCCTTGGGCAGATAGGGCAGATGGTCATCCATGAGCTGGTGGGATACCGACGGACCAAGCAGCCCGGAGAGGTTGGTTTCCAGCTGATCCCGCAGCCGCCGCAGGGCATAGGGGCGGGTTTCGGTTCTGGGCAGGCGCAAGTCGCGTAGCGCCATTTCCACCTCGCGGGTGGCGGTGATCGGGCCCAGAGGCAGGCTCAGGGCGTCGATGAAATCGTCCACGCTCTTGGCTTCCAGCTCCCAGCGGTAGGGACGGCGCAGGCTGTCCACGGCACAGGCTTCGGCGGCGTTCTTTTCCGCGCGCGACATGGGCGTCACGATGGAGATGATGGCAAACAGCAGGGCGTTGGCGGACACCGAGGCAATGGCCACATGGTGCCACTGGTTGGCGCCATTCTGATATCGCATGCCAGCCAGTTCCATCAGTTGCGGAATCTGCAGGCTCGGGTAGGTGATGGGCAGTACCAGCAACAGCAGCCACAACAGGAAGCCGATGATAAGACCGGCGAACAGACCGTTGCGGTTGCCGGTGGGCCAGAACAGGGCGCCGATCAGACCGGGGACAAACTGCAGGGTGGCCACAAACGACAGCACACCCAGCTCTACCAGGGTGTGGTTGGCACCGGTAAAGCGATAAAACAGGTAGGCCATGGCGAGGATGGCGGCGATCAGGGTGCGCCGCGTCCACAGCAGGTTACGGTACAGGTTCTGGCCCTGATGTAGCGGGCTGGCAGGCAGAATCAGGTGGTTCAGGCACATGCCCGACAACGCCAGTGTGGCGACAATCAACATGCCACTGGCGCCGGCGAGGCCGGCCAGATAACCCAGCACGGCACCCTGTCCGCCGGTAACCATGCCAATGCCCAATACATAGTAATCCGGCGGTGTAGGGGCGTTGCTGGCAGCAGCGGCCCACAGGATCACCGGCACGCACAGGGCCATGACCAGGAACATCAGTGGCAGCGCCCAGCTGGCGGTGATCAGGGCTCGCGGGTTCAGGTTTTCGGTAAAGGCCATGTAGAACATGTGCGGCAGCACCACGGCGGAGACAAAGAACGCCATGATCATGGAGTGCCAGGTGCCGTCCTGCAGTGGGTAGTACAGGCGCGCGAGCATTTCCGGGTGATCGTCCAGCCAGGCGCTGAGATCGCCTGGACCGTCAAATACCCCGTAAAGCCCCAGCAGTGCCACCGCGCCGAAGGCCATCAGCTTGATCAGGGATTCGGTGGCAATGGCCACCACTAGCCCTTCATGTTTTTCCCGCGCAGTGGCATGGCGAGCACCAAACAGGATGGCGAAGATCACCATCATGATGCAGAAGCCTCCGGCCAGTGAACGGGGGTCATCGGTACCGGTGAGAATCTGGATGGATTCGCCCACCGCCTTGAGCTGCAACGCCAGCAGGGGCAGCACGCCGATCAACATGATGATGGTGGTCAGTGCCCCGGCCAGCCGGCTGCGATAACGGAATGCGAACAGATCAGCCAGGGAACTTAGCTGGTAGGTGGCGGTGAGGCGAAGAATTGGTGCCAGCAGAATCGGCGCCAGCAGGAACACCCCGGAGATGCCCAGAAAGTAAGACAGGAAGTTGTAGCCAAACTGATAGGCATAGCCCACCGCCCCGTACACCGCCCAGGCGCTGGCATAGACACCAAGGGAAAATACATAAACAGCAGGGTGGCGGACCAGTCGTGACGGCAACCAGCCGCGTTCGGTGATCCAGGCAACCAGAAACAGGAATAACAGGTAACCGCCGGCGATGGCGATCAGTTCGCTGACACTATAGACCATCGACGTCTTTGCTCTTGGCGATCCAGTAACTCAGGGCGATCAGGCCCAGCCAGATCAGATAGGGGCGATACCAGGCCCGGCCCCCTTCGCTCCACCAGTCGATGATGGCAGGGGAGAGCAGGTAGGTTCCCAGAATAAAGATGATCAGCAGGCGGTCGGTATACATGGTGGTTTTGCCCCTTCAAGGCGAAGAGCATACGTCAGGTGGGGGAGGTGTGTAAAAGCGGGGAGCGCAGTTGAAAGTTCAAAGTTGAAAGTTTAAAAGCGCGAGATGGGGTTGGGGTTGCTTCTCCGCTGTGCCCGCGCCGATACGCTGAATCGCGGGCTCCGCCTTCGCACTCGCAGTAACCTGCGCCGCGTTTGAACTTTCAACTCGGCGGATTGAGGGCGTAGGGTGGAAATTGGCGTCAGCCAATCTCCACCAGATGATGCCGAAATCCAGGGGCAGGGTGGCGGAGATGGGCTGACGCCCATTTCCGCCCTACGAGAGTAACGTGGGTAAAGGTTGCTGGCGGCCGGGGGGCCAGTGGTGTTCGGGGTAATGGATTTTGCTCCATTCCAGCAGGGTGGCGGGTGGTGCGCCCAGCAGATCCTTGGGCGGCTGCAGCCCCATGCAGTGCAGGGCGGCGGAGAGTAGCTGGCTGGCGTGGGCCGGGTCGAGCGCTTCGCTGCCGCCGGACTTGGACAGCTTGGTGTCGCGGCCATCCGTGATGACCGGTAAATGCGCATAGCGGGGTGCGGGGCGGCCAAGGCATTCCAGCAGCCAGCGTTGGCGCAGGGTGGAATCGAGCAGGTCGGCGCCGCGCAGCACATGGGTGATAACGTCGTCGGCATCATCCAGGGCGCAGGCCAGTTGATAGCCAAACAAACCGTCGCGGCGACGGATCACGAAAGCGCCGCCATCCCGGTGGAGGTTGTTGCAAACCTGGCCCTGAATGCCATCGTCATAGCACAGCTCACGGTCCGGCACGGCAAGACGAACCGATGCCTCGGAACTGGCAGGCACGGCGGCGCTGATGCCCGGGTGATTATGTTCGAGCGCGGCCAGCTGTTTGCGGGTCAGGGTGCAGTAAAAGGCGTGGCCCTGCTCCAGCAGTTGATCCACCGCCCGCTGATAACTGGCATGGCGCTGGCTTTGGTAACGTACCGGGCCATCCCACTCCAGCCCGAACTGTTCCAGCTGCCTGAGAATGGTGTCGGCGGCGCCGGGCACTTCCCGCGGCGGATCCAGATCATCCACCCGCACCAGCCACTCCCCACCCGCAGCACGGGCCTCCAACCAACTGGCCAGCGCCGCCACCAGCGATCCGAAATGCAACGGGCCGGAGGGGGTAGGGGCGAAACGTCCGCGATAGGTCATAAAACAGTGAACAGTGAATAGTGAATAGTGAACAGTGAACAGCGACGCGCCTTAAGAGTGCAGTGGAGTAAAACGCAGGAGGCCGCGCTCAGAGTATGGGCGCGGCCTCCTGAATAGCAAAGAGCGAAAGCCCGCTATCGCGCGCTGTTCACTGTTCACTATTCACTATTCACTGCCTTTAGCCTGCCAGCTGCTTTTCCTTGATCTCCGCCAGCTCCTTGCAGTCGATGCACATCTCTGCGGTGGGGCGGGCTTCCAGGCGGCGGATGCCGATTTCGATACCGCAGGCTTCGCAGTAGCCGTAATCGTCCTTGTCGACCAGATCCAGGGTTTTCTCGATCTTCTTGAGCAGCTTGCGCTCACGGTCGCGGGTACGCAGTTCCAGGGCGAATTCTTCTTCCTGGGTGGCCCGGTCGGCCGGATCGGGCAGGTTGACCTGCTCATCCTGAAGGTGGTGCATGGTGCGATCGGCTTCCTCCATCAGCTCCTGGCGCCAGGCCAGCAGAATCTTGCGGAAGTGGTCACGCTGCTTTTCGTTCATGTATTCCTCACCTGCCGCAGGCTGATACGGTTCGAAGCCGTGCAGCTGGGCCATGGAGGAAGTGGATTTGGATGACTTTTTCACGTTCTTTTTTACCTGAGCGGAAGAGGTGGATCGGCTCGGCGACATTCCATTGCCGGCAGACGCTGTCCTTGCGGTACCGGATTGCGATGTACTGGTGGCCGCAGCAGCTGCGGACCGTGCCTTCCCGGAGGTAGGCAGCTTTGTTCTTGGTGCAGCAGGCGCTGCTTTCTTGGCCGCGACCTTTTTGGCCGCTGGCTTGGCGGCGGCGGGTTTGGCTGCCGTCGCCTTGGCTGTCTGGGGTTTGCTGGCCGGCTTTGCGGCTGGCTTGCTGGCTGCCGGCTTGGTCGCCGGTTTCTTCACTGCAACCTTCTTCGCCGGCGCTTTTTTGGCGGCAGGCTTTGCAGCCGGTTTGGCGACGGCCTTCTTGGCCACAGGTTTTTTCACCGCTGCTTTTTTGGCGGGGGCCTTTTTGGCCGCGGCCTTCTTCGCCGGTGCTTTCTTTACGGCGGCTTTTTTCGCTGCCGGCTTTGCTGCCGTTTTCTTGGCTGGCGCTTTCTTCACTGCCGCTTTCTTTGCCGGCGCCTTCTTGGCAGCGGCTTTCTTGGCGGCAGGCTTTTTCACGGCAGCTTTCTTGGCAGGGGCTTTCTTTGCTGAGGAAGCCGAAGCTTTTTTGCTGGCAGTGGTTCCGGTTGTTTGTTTTTTAGCCGCCTTCTTCGGGGCTTTCTTTTTGCCGGTGGCCATCTTCAATAACTCCCTTAGCATCGTCTTGACTCTCTGTCCTGTGCCCGAACATCCCTCATGGGCATAATGTAATCTTCGACCTTACCCCTTATAGGCAAGTCTTGTCACCAATTACAGGGCTGGGGCCCCGAGGGTAGCCTGATTGATGAAAATCTGGCCGATTATAGCCATGCAGACTCTGCATGGAAGAGGAAACTTGCGATGAGCCAATTGTCACGATACGCCAGCCAGGTACCACCCTTTCATGTGATGGCCCTGTTGGAGCGCGCCCAGCAACTGACGGCCCAGGGGAGGGATGTTATTCACCTGGAGGTGGGCGAGCCGGATTTCGACACCCCGGATCCTGTCATGGATGCCATTCGCGATGCCATGGCCCATGGCCGTACCGGGTATACCCCTGCAGCAGGATTGCCGGCCCTGCGTGAGGCGATCGCCCGTGATTACCGCGAGCGTTTTGGTGCAGCGGTGTCGCCCGGCCAGGTGGTGGTGACACCGGGTGCGTCCGGGGCCTTGCAGCTGGCACTGGCGGCACTGATCAATCCCGGGGATGGTGTGTTGCTGCCGGATCCTGGTTATCCCTGTAATCGTCAGTTCGTCAGGCTGGTGGGCGGTGAGGTGCAGCCGCTGGTATTGTCGGCGGAGAACCAGTTCAGCCTTACCTGTGATGACCTGCTGGAGGCCTGGCAGCTCAACACCCGGGTGGCCATGGTGGCGAGCCCCGATAATCCCACTGGCAATATGTTGAGCCCGCAGACGCTCGGCAAGATGGCGGCGGCGGTCAAAGGTCTGGGCGGCACCCTGTTGGTGGACGAAATCTATCAGGGGCTTTGCTACGGTGAGCCGGCCGGTTCGGTGCTGGCGGAAACCGATGACGTGGTAGTAATCAACAGCTTCAGCAAGTATTTCTGCATGACCGGCTGGCGGCTCGGCTGGCTGGTGGCGCCGCCGGCACTGGTCCCAGCCATCGAAAGGCTGGCCCAGAACCTGTTTCTGGCGCCTTCCACGCCCGCCCAATACGGCGCTATCGCCGCCTTGGAAGAAGCCTCGCTGACCATTCTTGAGCAGCGCCACCAGTTGCTGGCGCGCCGCCGTCAGTGCCTGCTCAATGGTCTGGCCCATCTCAAGGTGCCGGTGGTGTCCCGTGGCGATGGCGCCTTCTACCTTTATGCCGATGTCAGTGGCTTTACCGATGACAGCTTTGCCTTCTGTGCTGACTTGCTGGAAAAGGCCGGCGTGGCCATGACTCCGGGGCTGGATTTTGGTGAGGGGCATGAGCATTGTCGCTATGTGCGCCTGGCCTATACCTGTTCAGAGTCACGCCTTAGCGAAGCATTGCATCGCCTTGAACATTATCTGGAGACTTTGTGAAGTTTGATCCCCCGCTGGAAACCGTCACTCTGCTGCGCCGTTACAAGCGTTTCATGGCAGATGTGGTGCGCGCCGATGGCAGTGAAATCACGGTGCACTGTCCGAATACCGGGTCCATGAAAAACTGCGTGCTGGGTGAGCCCCAGCAGGCGCTGATTTCCGATAGCGGCAATCCCAAACGTAAATACCGCCATACCCTGGAAGCCTTGCAGGTGGCTCACGATCATTGGGCCGGGGTGAATACCAGTCGCACCAATGCCCTGGTGGAAGAGGCGGTGCGGGCGGCGATTATTCCGCAGCTGGATCCCCAGGACGGGGTCGAACGGGAAGTGAAATACGGCGACAGCCGTTTTGATCTTGCTTTGGGCCATCGCGCGGACCCGCACACCTTTATCGAGGTCAAGAATGTGACCCTGGGTCCGGGCCCTGAGGATACGGATGATGGCGTGATTGCCTTTCCGGATTCGGTCACTGAGCGAGGCCAGAAACACCTCAAGACCCTGATGGCGGTGGTGGCTTCCGGCAAGCGTGCGGTGCTGGTGTTTTGTGTGCAGCACAGTGGTGCCACGGCCGCCCGGCCGGCGGACGAGATTGACCAACGCTATGGGGCGCTGCTGCGTGAAGCGGTGGATGCCGGGGTAGAGGTGCTGGCCTGGAAAGTCTCGCTTTCCCCGCAGGACTTCTCCCTGACCAGCAGTGTTCCGGTATTGCTGTAACTGTTGTTGTAGTTATTGCTTCTTGAAGATCAGGAAGCGGCTGTTCTGCCTGTCTCCCACAATGACGCTACTGCTGTCGATGATCCTGACGCCATTGGGGTCGCTAAGAGTGCGCGCGCTGGGGGTGCCGGGCAAGCCGTCATCCGGCAGCCCATCCTGGTCATCATCATTGGGCGCGCCGTGGACGAAATCAGACTGGCCAATGACTTCGTCAGCAGCGGCGAAGTTGGTGGTGGGGAACTGGTTCCACACCAGCACGCGGTTGTTGTCGCCGTCAGCGATGAACAGACGGGAGCCATCCGAGTCCACCCCGTTGTAGGGAGTGCTGAGGGTGTGTGCGGTGGGTGAGCCGTCAGAAGCGCCATCCTGATCGCTGTCGTTGGCGGCGACGTTGGCAAAGTTTTCCTGTCCCAATACCACATTGGCGGGCTGGTAATTGCTGGTCGGAAAGCTGTTCCAGATCAGCGCCCGATTATTATAACTGTCCAGAACCACCAGCTTGTTGCCATCACTCCAGATGCCGGCCGGGTAATTCAGGGTGCGGGCAGAGGCGGGATCCGGCGCTGCCCCGGCATCATTGTTGGCGCTGCAGTTGCTGAAATCGGGCTGCCCAAGCACCAGATCGGCTGCTGCTCCATTGGCCAGCGATGAGGTGTCATTCCAGATCAGTACCCGGTTGTTTTCACTGTCAGCCACTATCAGTTTGCCGGCAACGGCAAACAGGGACTCAGGGTATGCCATGCCGGTCTGGCTACAGGCCTCCACATTGCTGTTCAGATCAACTTGCCCCAGCACCACAGAGGCGTCCGCACCAGCCGTTGGTGTCGGGTCATACACGACGACCCGGTTATTGAAGTAATCCGCCACAAACAACTTTCCATCGCTGGCGGACGGGCTTTGCGGGCTATCGAACAGGGCTTCACTGACACCGGCGATGCTGCTGGTAAGATCTGCCTGGCCGAGAGCGAAGGTGGCGGTGCCATTGTTCACCGCTGGCAGGGTGCCGAAACCGAGGCTGCGATTGTTGTTGCTGTCCGGCAGATAAAGGATGCCGTCACGGTAATCGGGGTTGCCATAGGGTTTGTCGAGGGTGTTGGCCGCAACAGTGCCTCCCTGATCCGGTTGCCTGCTGGCCATGTCGGCCTGTCCGATTACGACGGTGGCTGCCGCAAAGGTGAAGGTGGGTTTCGGTGGCGTGGAGGCTGCCACTGCTCCGCCGCTGCTGCCACCCCCGCCCCCGCAGCCTGTGAGTGTCGTAGCGACGGCAATCATGCCGATGAAACTCTGAATTCGCGTCCCTGCATTCATGATGATCCCCCCTGTCCATATGGTGGGCATGGTTTTCCGGAGCGTCCTTCCCCGGGTACATATTTGAATATAGGCCTGTCCGGGCGGTTAAAAAGTAATCAGATGGTAACGATTTGAGAGCGATCGGCAGGGAAATGTTATGCGTTATATGCAAGGGCTGGGAAAGGGGGGCGCGACTGCCGATCCCGGCGGGATCGGCAGTGTACTGACGGCTATTGGTCCAGCTTGAAAACCAGTGCCCGGTGGTTACCGTAGTCACCGACAATCAGGTGGCGGTTGTTGACCATAGAGAGCCCATAGGGGGAGTTAAAGGTGCGGGCACTGGGGGCGCCATCACTGATACCGTTCTGGTCGTCGTCGTTATCCGTGAGACGGGTAAAGTCCGATTGCCCCAATACCACATCGGCGGGCTGAAAATTGCGGGTGGGGAAGCCGTTCCAGGCCAGCACGCGCATGTTGTCCGAGTCCGGAACAAAGAACTGCTTGCCGTTGAACACAATCTGCCCATAAGGGAAGTAGAGGGTTCGGGCACTGGTGATCTTCTGGCCGTTCTCCGGGTCCGTGTCGGGTACGCCATCCTGGTTGTCGTCATTCTCGGTGTTATTGGTGAAGTTGCTCTGACCGAGCACCAGGTCTGGCAGTTTGTCTTCGGCTGTGGGGAAGGTGTTCCAGATCAGAATCCGGCTGTTGTCACTGTCAACGACGGCCAGGCGGGAGCCGTCGCTCCAGATCCCGGTGGGGTTATGGAGTGAGCCGGCAGAGGCGGTGGCGTAGCCTCCAGCATTGACTGTGCATTCTGTAAAGCTGTCTTGTCCCAGCACCAGATCGGCAGGCTGGCCATTGCTGTCAGGAATGCTGTTCCAGATCAATACCCGATGATTGCCGTTGTCCGAGACGATCAGCTTGCCATCTACCACGGCGATCGCGTGCGGGCGTCGCAGACTGGAGCTGGAGCAGCCCGGGTCGTTGCTGCCGAAGCCGGTCTGGCCAATAACCAGCTGTGCACTGGCCGGCCCGGTCTGTGGTGCCGGGTCAAAGATCAGCACACGGTGGTTGCCATAATCCGAGACAAACAACTGGTTGCCGGCCTCGACCACCACATTGGGTCGGTTCAGCTGGTCGGCGTTGCTGCCGGAGGCGTTGGAGGTGAAATCGGCCTGGCCAAGAACAAAATCTGCGGCAGCTTGCTGAACGCCGGGGATCTGGTGGTAACCGAGAACCCGGTTGTTGTATTCATCAGGAAGATACAGGGGGCCGCTGCCTGCGCCGTTCATGATCGATGCGACATTGTCGGCTGCGGGGCTGGCGGGTGCGGAACCGGTGACAAAGTCCGGTTGGCCAATCACGAAGTCCGCACGCTGAAAGGTGCTCGCCTTGCCGCTAAAGCCGGCCTCAGCTGGTGGAGTGGAGCTGCTGCTTCCACCGCAGGCGGTGAGGAGCTGGATGGCTGCCACGAGTAGCAGGCCGCTACCGAGCTTGAAGGTGTTCGTCACGTGGTAATCCCCCGAAAGAATGGCAATGCCGAGAAGGCAAAAGGAATGCATGGCTGGCGTTAACTGATATGCATGCTATTGCTTATTTAGAGAATCTCAAATGCTATTTGACGTGGAAGTGTGAAAGCGGGTGTCAGGTCACGTTCGGAGCTAAAAACGAACGGTTAACCGTCCTGCCAAAGACTATGGGATTGCTGCTGGAGCAGGTTGATCTGGTTGCCCCAATAGTTCATGGACTCAAACCAGGGGAACGCCGGCGGGAAGGCCGGGTCGTCCCAGCGGCGCGCCAGCCAGGCGTCGTAGCAGACCATGCGGCGAATGCGCAGCGGCTCGATCAGGGCTTTCTGCTCCCAGGGGAAGGGCAGGAAGGTGTCATAGCCCTGGGCCAGCACGCGCAGCTGGTGTTGCTGCTCGTCGTCTTCGCCGGACAGCAGCATCCACAGATCCTGCATGGCCGGGGCGCGCAGGCTGTCGTCCAGATCGACAAAGTGAGGGCTGTTGTCGCGCCACAGGATATTGCCGGTGTGGCAGTCGCCGTGGACGTTGAGTAGCGGGAAGGAGAGTCCATCCAGGCGTTGCGTGATGCTGTCGAGCAGTTGGCCGATCAGGTCGCGATACTGGCCGCGGTAATTGAGATCCACCACGTCATCGATCAGGAAGGTGCTGGCGGTGCGGATATCCTCAATCACATCCAGGGTGGGGCGATGCTGGTAGGGGCGGTCGCTGCCGCAGGCGTGCCAGCGGGCCAGGGTGCGACCCAGTTGTTCCAGGTGACTGTCGTTGGCCAGCTCCGGGGCGTGGCCACCGGCGCGGCGGAATACCGCAAAGGAAAAGCCGTTACAGTGGAACAGGCTGTTTCCATCGCGCACTTCCGGGGCAATCACCGGAAGATCCCGTTCCACCAGAAACAGGCTGAAAGCGTGCTCTTCGAGAATCTGTTCATCGCTCCAGCGCTGCGGGCGGTAGAACTTCACGATTACCGGCGGGCCTTCTTCCTGGCCCACCTGATATACCCGGTTTTCAAAGCTGTTCAGCTGCAACAGGCGACCGTCGCTGAGAAAGCCTGCGCCATCCACCGCATCCAGCATGAAATCCGGGGTGAGATCATCAAAGGGGTGGGACATGGTATGCCTCAGGTGTTGGCGTTGTCAGCGTCGGGCTTCCGGCATCTGGCGTCCAGCGTCATTATGCCGGTTCCGGCACTTCGCCCAGCCAGATTTCTTCACCGCGCACTTCCACGGGTACCGGTACCAGCTTGTCGCCCATGCACGGGCCAGACAGGCAGTTGCCGGTCTGCACTTCGAACAGCGCCCCGTGATTGGCGCACATGATGAACTGCTTGTCGCTGTCCATGAAGTCGTCAGGCATGAAATTCAGTTCGATGCCCAGGTGCGGACACCAGTTGATATAGGCATGAATCTGGCCATCGAATTTGGCGATGACGATGGGCTGGTCGTCCTTGCGGAACTCCCGTGCGCTTTCGTGCTCGATGTCGTCCAGGTTGCAGATGTGTTTCATGGTGCTTCCAGTGTTGCTTGGCAGGGTGGAGTCTGTGGCGGAGAACGGCGCTCGCCGATTTCCGCCCTACGGTTATTCGCCGAGAACCGCCTTGCGGATTTCCGGGTGGGCTTCGGCTGCCAGACGCGGGCCAAATTCGGTGACCAGGCGGGCGGAGGCTACGGAGGCCAGCTTGCCGGCGGTGGCGAAGTCGTGGCCGTGGGTAATGGCATACAGGAAGGCGCCGGCAAACAGGTCACCCGCGCCATTGCTGTCTACCGCCTTTACCTGTACTGGCTCGATCTGGTGGGTGTCGATGCCGTCCCAGACCAAAGCGCCCTTGGCGCCCAGGGTAATCACGGCGGAGCGACACACTGCTTTAAGGGCGTCGAGGGCAGCTTCTACATTGTCGGTGTCGGTGAAGCTGGTGGCTTCCGCTTCGTTGCAGAACAACAGGTCAACACCGTCGCCGAGCATTTCGCTGAGCCCATCCTTGAAGAACTGCACCATGGCCGGATCGGAGAAGGTCAGCGAGGTTTTCACCCCGTGCTTCTCGGCCAGCTGGCGCAGTTTCACGGTGGCAGCCCGGGAGCTGTCGCCGCTGACCAGATAGCCTTCCAGATACACGTAGTGGCTGGCGGCAATGGCGGCTTCGTCCAGGTCCTGTTCGGACACTTCACTGGAAATGCCCAGATAGGTGTTCATGGTGCGCTCGGCGTCCGGGGTGAGCATCACCAGGCACTTTCCGGAGATGCCGTCTTCACGGTTGCCGTTCATGTTGGTGTCGACGCCAGCGGCAGTCAGGTCGTTGACGAAGATATCGCCGGTGCTGTCGCTGGCGACCTTGCAGGCATAGTAACCGCTGCCGCCAAAGAAACGGGTGGCTACCACGGTGTTGCAGGCGGAGCCGCCACTGGTCTGCTTGCGGGGCTCCGCTTCCTCGGCCAGGGCAGCCAGTAATTCTGCCTGACGGGCTTCATCTACCAGGGTCATCAAGCCCTTGCCCACGTCCATACGCTCCAGGAAGGCGTCGCTGACCTCGATCTCGGTATCCACCAGGGCATTGCCGAGGGCATAAACGTCATATTTCTTGGTCATGGTTGCTCCGTTTTGCGTTGGGGGCTTGCTGGGGTTAAGCCGGGCGGCTCTGTGGGAACGTGCTTGCACGCGAATAAACCTCTCAGAAATAAAGGCTTCGCGTGCAAGCACGCTCCCACAAAAAACCAAAATCGCGGCTTAAGAGAACAGCAGTATGCTAAGGCCGGCTATTATGGGCTCCCGGGCGGCGGTTGCAAAATCAACGCGCCGGCTTTTTGAGCTGGCGGAACATATTGGGCGCCGTGCACTCATAAAATACCCACACTTTTCTCTATACTCCGTCCCCATGGCGAAAAAGACGAACAACACTCGAAAGACCCCGGCGCGATCGCGGGGGCAAACACCACGGAAGAAAGCGCCGGCCCGCAAGAAGAAAGCGGCGAAATCCCGGCGCTGGTTCAGCTGGGCCTTCGTGGCCAAGGTGTCCCTGGTGCTGCTGGTGATCGGCGCGGCTGGCCTGGCCTATCTGGATGCCATGGTGCGGCAGCGTTTTGATGCCCATGCCTGGCAGTTGCCGGCGCGTGTCTATGCCCGTCCGGTGGAGCTGTATGAAGGGCGTGTGCTGTCCCGGGACGACATGCTCAAGCTACTCGACCTGATGCGCTACCGAAAAGATTCCCGGGCGTCTACGCCTGGTAGCTTTTCCGCCCAGGGCAACAGCCTGCTGATCCATACCCGGGGTTTCCGGGACAGTGATGGTGGCGAACAGCCAAAGCGGATCCGGCTATCCCTGTCCGGGGGCCAGATTCGTTCCCTGCAGGCGGGCGGTGAGGGGCTGGCTCGTCTCGAGCCGCTGCAGATCGGCAGTATCCATCCGCAGCATGCCGAGGACCGGGTACTGGTGCCCCTGGAGGAAGTGCCGCCGCTTTTGGTGGAGATGCTGGTGGCAACCGAGGATCAGAGCTTCTACGACCATCACGGTATTTCCCTGCGCGGGCTGGCCCGGGCCATGCTGGCCAACCTGAAAGCCGGGCGGCTGGTGCAGGGGGGCAGTACCCTGACCCAGCAGCTGGTGAAGAATTTCTGGCTGAGTTCGGATCGCACCCTGTCGCGCAAGCTGCTGGAAATGCCCATGGCGTTGCTGCTGGAGCTGCATTACAGCAAGCAGCAGATTCTCGAGGCCTACCTCAACGAGGTGTATCTCGGTCAGGACGGCGCCCGGGCCATTCATGGCATGGGCCTGGGTGCCCAGTTCCTGTTCGGTCGGCCGTTGCAGGAACTGGAGCCTCATCAGCTGGCAACCCTGGTGGCATTGCTGAAAGGGCCCAGCTGGTACGATCCGCGTCGCCGTCCAGAGCGAGCCATGGAACGTCGTAACACCGTGCTTCGGGTGGCGGTAGAGCAGGGCGCTCTGTCCCAGGCGGACTATGACAAATACAGTGCCCGCCCGCTGGAAGTAGTGCCGCGCGGCGCCTCGGCACTGTATGCGTTCCCTGCCTTTATCGATCTGGTGCGCCGTCAGCTGGCCCGGGATTACCCGCCGGAAGTGCTCAGTGACGAGGGCCTCAATATCCATTCCACCCTGGATGTGCTGGCCCAGCTGGCCGCAGAAGGGGCACTGAAAGAACACCTTGATAACCGCGACCCGCAGCAGGACAAGAAACTGAACGGGGCCGTGGTGGTGGTCGCCCCGGCCCAGGGCGATGTGTTGGCGCTGGTCAGTAACCGCAACTCCCGGGAAGCCGGTTTCAATCGCGCCCTGGATGCCCAGCGGCCCATGGGTTCGTTGGCCAAGCCGGCGGTGATTCTGGCGGCGGTACAGCAACCGAAGCAATGGTCACTGGCGACCCTGGTGGAGGATGGCCCGATCCAGGTGGCCATGCCCAATGGCGATTTGTGGGATCCGCAGAATTTCGACAAGCAATCCCGCGGCGCCATGCCCATGGTCGATGTGCTGGCCCAGTCCCGCAACCAGGCCACCGCCCGGTTGGGACTGGATGTGGGACTGGACAAGGTAGCGGGCACCATGGAAACCCTGGGCGTGACCCGCAATGTGCCCCGTTACCCCAGTATCCTGCTGGGCAGCCTGGCGCTGACACCCTTTGAGGTGGCGATGATGTACCAGCCGCTGGCCACCGGGGGTTTCAGTACCCGGCTGCGTTCCATCACCGATGTGCTGGACAAGGATGGCGAACCGCTGGCCCGTTATCCGGTCAGTGCGGATGAGGTCATCGGCGCTGGTCCGGCGTTTCTCACCCAGTGGGCCATGCAGCAGGTGGTGGAAACCGGCACCGCCCGTTCAGCGCGGGCCTATTTGCCAGAAGATCTCAAGGTGGCCGGCAAGACCGGCACCAGCGATGACTTCCGCGATGCCTGGTTTGCCGGCTTTTCTGCCAACCATCTGGCCGTGGTCTGGGTGGGGCGGGATGACAACGGCAATGCCGGCATCACCGGCTCCAGCGGCGCGTTGCCAGTGTGGGCAAGGCTGATGGGCAAGCTCCCTCAGCGCAGTCTTTCCCAGAATCCGCCCGCCGGCGTGGAGTGGGTATGGATGAATCCCAATGGCACCCAGGTCAGTGCCGAGGGTTGTGGTGAGGCCCGTCGCTACCCCATGCTGGAGGCCTCGATTCCCCGGGATGCCGACGGCTGTGGCACCGTGAAACAGACCGGCAAGGGCATCAAGGGCTGGTTCAAGGGATTGTTTGATTGATGCCTCTCGGACTTGGGAAGGCAACGGTTATCAGGATGAAGGCGATGCAGATGTGGATGCGATTACTGGTGATTGGCGTGTTGCTGAGCGGCTGTGCCGTGCGAGGTCCCGACATGCCGACCGAACCCATGACGGCCGGCGTGGAACTGGACGGCTCGCCGGCATTGTCGTTGCTGCACAAGGCGGAGGCCGCTCGCCAGCAGGGGGAAACGTCGGCGGCGGAGCGTTATCTGGAGCGGGCCCTGAATATCGCCCCGGATTCGTCCTGGCTGTACAAGTCGCTGGCGGATCTGCGTCTGTTTGAAGGCGATGCTCGCAGTGCCGAGGGCTTTGCCCTGAAGGCCCTGCGACTGGCGCCGGATTACCCGCAATACCGTGCGGAACTGTGGGAGATGGTGGCCACCGCCCGTGAGCGCCAGGGTGACAAGGCTGGGGCCGACGACGCCCGTGCCCGTGCCGCCGATGCGTTGGCGCCGGGACAGCCGGTATGACGCCAGCGGTTCAGGCGGCCAAAAAGGCGAAGGTGAAGCACCGGTTGCTCAGCTACGAGCATGATCCCAAGGCGGAAAGTTACGGTCTCGAGGCGGCGGAGCTGCTCGGATTGCCCGCGGCTCAGGTGTTCAAGACCTTGCTGGCGCTGGTTGATGAACAGCCGGTGGTGGCCATGGTGCCGGTGGCACATCAGCTGGATCTGAAGTTTCTCGCCAAAGCCCATGGCGGCAAGAAGGCGGTGATGTGCCCGCCGGACAAGGCGCAACGGCTAACCGGCTATGTGCTGGGCGGGATCAGCCCGCTGGGACAGAAGAAGCGCCTGCCGTTGTATCTGGACAGCAGCGCAGAAGCACTGGATGAAATCTACATGAGCGCCGGACGCCGCGGCCTGGAAATCGCCATGGCGCCGGAGGATTTGTTGGGACTGACTGGAGGAAAGATGGTGTCGCTGGTTCGCGACTGACCAATCTCTCCGTAGGAGCGTCGCTGGCGGCGCGATCACAGACCAGGATCAAAAGCATTTTCACCACAGAGGGCACAGAGTCCACCGAGAAAATGAACGCATTTCTCTGTGCCCTCTGTGGTAATGCTGTCTTTTTAAATGTTGGGTTATCGCGCCGCGAGCGACGCTCCTACGAATAGGTTTGGTTAAACCTTCCCGAATGCCTTGCGTGCCGCCGCGATAGTGGCATCGATATCTTCGTCGCTGTGGGCGGCGGAGACGAAGCCGGCTTCGAAGGCGCTGGGGGCCAGGTAGATGCCCTGGTCCAGCATGGCGTGGAAGAAGCGGTTGAAGCGCTCGCTGTCGCAGGCCATCACTTCGGCAAAGCTGCTGACCCGGCTCTGGTCAGTGAAGAACAGACCGAACATGGCGCCAGCTTGAGCGGTAGTGAAAGCCACGCCTTCGGCATGGGCGGCTTCGGTGAGGCCGTTGAGCAGACGGGTGGTCTTCTCGGTCAGCGCCTCATGGAAGCCGGGCTGGCTGATCAGGTTCAGGGTGGCCAGACCGGCGGCCATGGCTACCGGGTTACCGGACAGGGTGCCGGCCTGGTAGACCGGGCCCAGCGGTGCCAGGTGCTCCATGATTTCCTTCTTGCCGCCAAAGGCGCCCACCGGCATACCGCCGCCGATGATCTTGCCCAGGGTGGTCATGTCCGGGGTGATGCCGTACATGGCCTGGGCACCGCCCAGGGCGACCCGGAAGCCGGTCATCACTTCATCAAAAATCAGCACGCTGCCGTGGTCGTCACAGTGCTTGCGCAGGGCCTGCAGGAAGGCCGGGGTGGGCGGCACGCAGTTCATGTTGCCGGCCACCGGCTCGACGATCACCGCGGCAATGTCGTTACCGTATTCGGCAAAGGCAGCTTCCACGCTGGCGGCGTCGTTGTAGTTCAGCGTCAGGGTGTCGGCAGTGACCGAGGCCGGCACGCCCGGGGAGCTGGGGTTGCCCAGGGTCAGCGCACCGGAGCCGGCTTTCACCAGCAGGCTGTCCACATGCCCGTGATAGCAGCCTTCAAACTTGATGATCTTGTCGCGGCCGGTATAGCCGCGTGCCAGGCGGATGGCGCTCATGGTGGCTTCGGTGCCGGAGTTGACCATGCGCACCATGTCCATGGAGGGCACCAGTTCGCAGACCTTGTCGGCCATGGCGATTTCGGCGGCGGTGGGCGCGCCAAAGCTGAGACCGTTCTTCACGGCCGCATCCACGGCGCTGATCACTTCAGGGTGATTGTGGCCAAGGATCATCGGGCCCCAGGATCCCACGTAATCGATATAGCGGTTGTCGTCTTCGTCGAACAGGTAGGCGCCTTCGGCCTGATGGAAGAACACCGGGGTGCCACCGACGCCCTTGAACGCGCGGACCGGGGAGTTGACGCCCCCGGGGATGTGCTTCTGGGCCTGACGAAACAGTTTTTCGGATTGCTTGCGGGGCATGGTGTGTCTCCTGAATCTGGGGTCTGAACGTGTCAGAAAAGAGCGCTGATACGGCGCGCTGCGGCTTCAATGTCTGCCGGGTCGGAATGGCCGAACAGGGCCTCGATAACGGCCACGCTGGCGGCGCCAGCCTGGATCAGCTGGGGCGCATTATCCGCATTCACCCCGCCGATGGCTACCACGGGAAGATGAAACTCGCGGCAGGCCTGTTCCAGACTGGTGATGGCGGCGGGCGGCGCCTGGGGCTTGGTGCGGGACGCAAAGAACCGCCCCATGGCGAGATAATCGGCGCCGGCGTCGGCGGCACTACGGGCCAGCGCCAGGTCGCCATGACAGGTGACACCGATGATGCGCTGGTCGCCAAGCAGGGCGCGGGCGGCGGCGATACCGCCGTCGCTCTGACCGATATGGACGCCGTCAGCGCCCACTTCAGCAGCCAGCACCGGATCATCGTTGACGATGAACAGGGCATCGTATTCATGGCACAGGCCGCGCAGCTGACTGGCCCGGCGGCGGCGTTGATCCTGGCTGGCGGTCTTGTCGCGGTACTGCAACAGCCGGGCGCCGCCAAACAGGGCTGCCTCTGCGGCAGGCAGCAGGCGGTCGTCCGGGGTCAGGTGCGGATCGGTAATGGCGTAGAGCCCGTGCACGGCGAGTAGCTGGTGGGGAGCGGTCATCGGCGATCCGGGACGTACTGGCCTGCGCCGGGACGGAATGCCTTGCGCAGGAAGCGATCCACGTGGGCCTGACCATCGGCCACTGCGTTGCCCAGGGATTCGCCATGTCCGCGCAGGCAGGCGATGGAGGAGGCCAGGGTGCAGCCGGAGCCATGGTAGCTGTGCGGCAGGCGCTCCCATTGCCACTGCTGTTCGCCGCTGGCGGTGAACAGGTGGTTGGCCACCAGGTCAGTGTTGTCATGGGTGCCGGTGATCAGTACCCCCTGGCCGCTGGCTTTCACCAGTGCCTCGCCACAGGCCTGGACCCCATGCCGCCCGCTGAGCTTTTCGGCTTCGGGCAGGTTGGGCGTCATCACTTCACAACGTGGTGCCAGTTGATTGAGCATCACATCGGCCAGCGATTCCGAGGTCAGGCTGCCGCCGGCTTCGGCGGCCAGCACCGGATCAAGCACCACGGGAACGCCGGGCAGGCGATCCAGCAGACGGGCAATGAATTCGATGATGGCGACGGAGCCGGTCATGCCGATTTTCACTGCCTGATACTGGAAGTCATCCAGCAGTGCATCGGCCTGCTGTTCCAGCAAGGCTACATCGGTGAGCTGGAAGCCGCGCACATTCTGACTGTTCTGCACGGTCAGGCCGGTAATCAGGGTGGAGGCAAAGCCGCCCAGGGCCTGAATGGCTTCGATGTCCGCATGGATGCCCGCCCCTCCGGAGGGGTCATGACCAGCAATGACAAGAATATTCGGTTTCATTGGTGCGCCTGCGTCAGGACACCCAATGCCTGCCTCGGGTGCCGGTTTGTCGTCCGGCATCGGGCGTCAGGCATCAGGCGTCGGTCAAAATGGACGTACGATGACCAGAATAACGATGGCCACCAGCATGAATACCGGAATCTCGTTAAAGATCCGGTAAAACTTGTCGCTTTTGGTGTTGGCATCGTTGGCGAATTTTTTCATGTAGGCCAGGCAGACGTGGTGGTAGCCGATCAACAGAAACACCAGCGTCAGTTTGGCATGCATCCAGCCGCTGCCCTTGTACGCTTCCATGTTGGCAACAAACATCCAGATACCCAGCACCACGGTGACGATCATGCTCGGGTTCATGATGCCACGGTAAAGCTTGCGTTCCATGATCTTGAAGCGGTCCTTGCTGACCTGGTCTTCGGCCATGGCGTGATACACGAACAGGCGTGGCAGGTAGAAGATGCCGGCAAACCAGCAGATAACAGCAATCAGGTGAATGGCCTTGAGCCAGAGAAAGTGGTCGAGAGCGAACTGCATCGGTAGATCCTGTTGGTTGCGCCATTGGAGTGGAGGTTCAGTGGGCGTACACTATACCGCCTTCCCTTTGCCCTTTTCGAATTCTCAAGGAGTCCTGTGAACAAGCGGCCCCGTCATCGTCGATTGATGCGTTACTACCTGTTTCGCACCCGACGTGTCAGCCGCAAACAGTTGGGCTCCTGGCAGGACTGGAAATTGCGCATGGTGTTCTGGACCGGCGCCATTCTGGTGGGCCTGCTGGTGGTGGCGTTCGCCTGGGTGGCCGAGCTGGCTTCCCACACCTTTGTGCAGATCCATGAACGCTCTCCCTATTTGCCGATTCTGGTCACGCCACTGGGCATGTTGCTGATTGTCTGGCTGATGCGTCAGCTGGGCACCGAGTCCCAGGGCAGTGGTATTCCGCAGGTGTTGGTGGTGCTCAAGCAGCGCTACCACTGGTTGCGTCCCACCTTTCTTTCCCTGCGGGTGATTCTCGGCAAGTTCGTGCTTACCTGCCTGGGGTTGCTGTGTGGCGCCAGTATCGGTCGCGAGGGTCCCAGCGTACACATGGGGGCCGCGATCATGTATTCGGTGGGGCAGGTAGGACGACTGAACCAGAAATACGTGGATAATTCGCTGATCGTTGCTGGCGGGGCCGCCGGGGTGTCAGCGGCGTTCAATGCTCCTCTGGCAGGCATTGTGTTTGCCATTGAGGAGCTGTCAGGCTCTTTCGAGCAGCGCACCAGCGGCACCCTGATCCTGGCTATCATCCTGTCGGGTGTGGTGGTGCTGATGATCATGGGGCACTACAGCTTTTTCGGGCATCCCGGCGGCGCCCTGGACATTACCCGGGACTGGGCGGCCATTGGGGTGACGGCGCTGGTGTGTGGTCTGTTTGGCGGACTGTTCAGCCGCTTGTTGATCCGCGGCAGTCAGTTTCTTTCTCCTTATGCCAAGGCCCATCCCTACCGGGTGGTGTTGATGTGTTCGCTGGTGCTGGTATTGCTTGGCCTGGCCACCGGGGGCGCGACCTACGGTAGTGGCTACGAACAGGCCAGTACCTTGCTGGACGGTGAGCATCCCGGAAACTGGAGTTTTGCGCTGGCCAAGATGTCGGCCACGCTGGTGTCCTATTTCACCGGTATTCCTGGCGGGTTGTTTTCGCCCAGTCTGGCGGCAGGGGCCGGGTTCGGCAATCTGGTTGGCGGTTTCTTCCCGGAGGTTTCGCTGGTGGGATTAACGCTGGTGGCCATGGCGGCTTTTCTGGCTGCCGTGATCCAGCGTCCGATTACCTCGTTCGTGATCGTCATGGAGCTGACCGGTAACCGCCACGATATTCTGTTGCCGTTGATGGCTGGAGCGTTCCTTTCTGCTGCGGTGGCAAAACTTGTCTGGGCAAGGCCGCTGTACGATTCTCTTGCCGAGCGCATGGCGGATGGGCAGGGGATGGCGCTGGAAAAGCCGCGCGAAGAGGAAAAACCGGCGGAGCCAGCCAGTGAAGAAAAATCCCGGCAATTACCGGGGTAAAGGGTGTGGCAACAACGTCTTAAAGTTGCTGAGGGCAGGGCGGGCCGCCTATTATGCGGGCCTTATGCCGGAGGCGGCACAGTGAATTGGTTGGAGTAAGACTATGGCAACGGGGTCTGTCCTCAAGGTCGGCGTGGTAGGTGGAACCGGGTATACCGGGGTAGAGCTGCTGCGTCTGTTGGTCAATCATCCCCAGGCTGAACTGGAAGTGATCACTTCCCGCGGTGATGCCGGTACGGCTGTTGCCGACATGTTCCCCTCGTTGCGTGGTCGTACCGATCTGGTGTTCAGTGAGCCGGATGTGGGGCGCCTGGCCCAGTGTGATGTGGTGTTCTTTGCCACCCCGCATAATGTGGCCATGCGCATGATGCCCGAGCTGATGGACGCCGGGGTGCGGGTGGTGGATCTGTCCGCGGATTTCCGTCTGCGTGATCATGTGCTGTGGAGTGAATGGTACGGCGAGCCCCATGCCTGCCCGGAGTTGCTGGCGGAGGCGGTCTACGGCCTGCCGGAAGTCAATCGCGAGAAGATGCGTGATGCCCGGCTGGTGGCCTGTGCCGGTTGCTACCCCACTTCCATCCAGCTGGGCTATCTGCCGTTGCTGGAAAATGGCTGGATCAAGCCGGATCAGCTGATTGCCAACGCGGCCAGTGGTGCCAGCGGTGCCGGCAAGGGTGCCAAGGTGCCCATGTTGCTGGCGGAAGCGGGTGAGAGCTACAAGGCCTATGGTGCCAGCGGGCATCGTCACCTGCCGGAAATCGAGCAGGGGCTGGGTGATATTGCTGGTCAGCCGGTGAAAGCGACCTTTGTGCCGCACCTGATCCCCATGATTCGCGGCATTCACTCCACCCTGTACGGCCAGCTGGTGGAAGGCGCGCCGTCTCTGGAGGCGGTGCAGGAAGCCTATGAGAAGCGCTATGCCAACGAGCCTTTCGTGGATGTGATGCCGCTGGGCAGTCATCCGGAAACCCGTTTCGTGAAAGGCGCCAATACTTGCCGGATCGCCCTGCATCAGCCCCGCGGCGAGAATGTCATCGTGGTACTGTCAGTGATCGATAACCTGGTCAAAGGCGCTTCCGGACAGGCGGTGCAGGCCATGAATATCATGTTTGGACTGGATGAGGATGCGGGGCTGTCTGTTGTCCCGCTGGCGCCCTGATATGGCAAAGAAACCGAAAAGCCGGGCCGGTATTGATGATGTGATGCTGGTGCCGGTCAGTCCGTCCCAGCAGAAGAAGCGCCGCCGGATTCTGGTTGCCAGTGCCATCGTGGCAGCGCTGTTACTGTTCTTTGGTGGCCTGTGGACCGGCAATAGTGGCTCTCTGGATACTTCGGAAACCAATCGTCGTCTGCGCGCCGAGCTGAAGAGCGCCTCCCGGGAACTGGAGGCCGCCCGAAACGAACTGGCGCTGTATCGTACCGATACCGAAGTGACCCAGCAGGCCCGTGAGAATCTGCGTCAGGAGATCAAGGGGCTGCGCGATCAGGCGGCGGAGCTTGAGGAGGCGGTGTCCTTCTACAAGAACGTGATGGCGCCCGGTGGTACCGAAAGGGGCATGCAGATCGAGAAGCTGACGCTGCAGCCCACCGGGGAAGATCGTCAGTACAGTTACAAAGTGGTGCTGGTGCAGTCCGGCGATAACCGTAATTATCTGTCTGGTGACATATCCTTGACTCTGCGTGGCAGCAAGGATGGCAGCGCCATCAAGCTGACCGGAGATAGCTGGCTGGATGACGGAAGTGAGACCCGCTTCCGGTTTCGCTATTTTCAGGAGCTGAATGGGCGCTTTCATCTGCCGGAAGGGGTAGAGATTGTGGCCCTGGATGTGGATGCTGAGAGCGGCGGCAGAAACCGTTACGAAACACAGAAAACCATAAAGTGGCAGTAGGAGAGACCTGTGCTAGGCCGAGACAAGAAAAATGCAGCCAACAATAACGCTGCGTCCCAGGATTACCGGAACCATACCCTGATTGCTCCCAGTGCAACCGTGAAAGGGGATCTTGAGTTCACCGGCGGCCTGCATGTTCAAGGCACTGTGGAAGGCAATATCAGTGTGGGCAAGGATGGCGGTCGTCTGATCATTGGCGAGACCGGTGTGGTCAAGGGCGAGATTCAGGTGCCCCAGGTGGTCATCAATGGCCGTGTGGAAGGCGATGTACATGCCTCCGAAAACCTGGAGCTGGCCGAGAAGGCCTCCGTGGAAGGCAATGTCTACTACCAGATGATAGAGATGGTGATGGGCGCCCGGGTGAACGGCAAGCTGGTGCGTCTGGACGACGAGCGCCGCAACCTGCCGGCGCCGGACAAGGACAAGAAAGGTGAAAAGGCGGACGCAGGCAAGCAGCCGGCAGCCGAATAATTCTTGACTGATTTAGTCGGGTACTGGAACATAGATGACCCGCTGACCCGAAAAGGCAGCGGGTTTTCTGTCTTTACTGCATCAGCGAGCCGTATGACCGAGCAAGCCCCCATTTCTTTCACTGACGCCGCCGCCGCCAAGGTCAAGGAACTGCGCGACGACGAAGGTAATCCCGAACTCAAGCTGCGGGTGTATATCACCGGGGGTGGCTGTGCCGGCTTTTCCTACGGCTTCACCTTCGATGAAGCGGTGAATGACGACGACACCATCGTCGAGAAAGACGGCGTGACCCTGCTGGTGGACGCCATGAGTATCCAGTACCTGGACGGTTCCCAGGTGGACTATGAGCAGGGCCTGATGGGCTCCCGCTTCGTGGTCAGCAACCCCAACGCCGCCACCACCTGCGGCTGCGGCTCCTCCTTCTCGGTCTAAACCGCTGCACGCAACACGCAACACGCAAGCACGCGTGAGTAGTACGAAGGCGCCATAGGCGCCTTCTGGTTTTTGGCGTGCGCCCGCAGGGCGGCGTGCAGCGTGGTGCGTGTTGCATCTCCCGTTGTCATATAACCTTCATCAGTTGATCAACATTTCGTCGTTTTCAAGGGGGAAACTGAACCCATGATGACGACACGACCGACATTTCAGAGAATGACCGCCGCGGATACCCGCGCCATGTGCTGGCTGCTTCAGCAGCCCCAGGCTGCGCGCCGCGCTCGCATGGCCAGGCAGGTTTCGCGGCTGGGTGACGGCCCCTTCTATGTGGCGCTGACGCTGTTGATCTGGTGGTTCGACAAGGAAGGGGGCAGTCTGTTTGCGCTCACAGCCATGGCCGCCTATGCCCTGGAGGTGCCCTTGTTCGTCGGGCTTAAACATCTGATCCAGCGCCCGCGTCCGGCGGATGCACTGGAAAGCCTTTCCGCCTTCATTCAGCCGGCGGATCGCTTCAGCTTCCCCTCAGGCCACACCGCCGCCGCTTTTGTGATGGCGTCCCTGTTGGCGGTGTTCTATCCGCCGGTGGCGGCGTTGGCCCTGGCGCTGGCGGTGATGGTGGGGTTGTCCCGGGTATTGCTGGGGGTGCACTACCCCTCGGATATCCTGGCCGGCGCCGCCCTCGGCTTCAGCTGCGCCATGATCGGCCTCTGGCTGGTTTGAGTAGCTGCAAGCTACAAGTTACAAGCTGCAAGGCGCGAGAAAGGGGCTTGCCAACTGGATTGCTTGTGGTCGCGTTCATGCGTAATGAAAAGGTTTGCGGCGCGGCTCGGTGACCTGTCGATTGGCGAGATGCTTTATTCGCGCCTTGTAGCTTGAGGCTTGAAGCTTGTCCCTCTATGGCAGGGTGACCTGTCCCAGAATCGCTTCCCTTGATGCGCCGGTAACCACCGGGGCGTTGCCCGGTTGTTCATTCCATCGTGCCCAGGCCAGCCAGGCAAAGGCCGCCGCTTCCACCCAGTCCGGGTGCAGTCCTTCGCTGTCAGTGCTGACAACCGGCACGCCACTGCAGGCTCGCAGGCGCTCGATCAGGTGGCCGTTGTGGGCGCCCCCGCCACAGATCAGCAGGCGTTGGGGGGCGAAGTCGGTGAGGCTGTCGGTGATGCTTCGCGCGGTCAGCTCGGCCAGGGTGGCCTGAAGGTTTTCGGCGGGCAGTTCATCCTTGAGGTGGCGGGTCAGCCACTGGCGGTTGAAGTGTTCGCGGCCGGTGCTTTTGGGGGGCGGTTGCTGGAAATAGGGGTCGCGCAGCAAGCGGTTGAGCAAGGGCTTGTTGATCTTGCCGCTGGCAGCCCAGGCGCCATCGGCATCGTAACTGTCGCCACTGTGCAGCTGGATCCACAGGTCCATCAGGACGTTGCCCGGGCCGGTATCAAAACCGCCGACCAGGGTGTCGCCGTCCAGCAGGGTGGCATTGGCCATGCCGCCAATGTTGACGATGGCCCGCCGCTCGCCGGTTGCGGCAAACAGGCGGCGGTGGAAGGGTGGTACCAGCGGTGCCCCCTGTCCCCCCAGCACCATGTCCTTGTTGCGGAAATTATTCACTACCGGAATGCCGGAGGCGCAGGCCAGGGTGTCCGGGCAGCCAAGTTGCACGCTGAAGCCATCCGCTCCGGGCCGATGTCGCACGGTCTGGCCGTGGCAGCCTATGGCGGTGATCTGGCTGGCATCCATGCCGGCCTTTTTCAGCAAGGCGGCGCAGGCCTCGGCGTAGATGCGTCCCAGTTGCCGGCTGACCTTGCCGGCGGCATCCAGCTCACCGTCACCAGGTTGGCACAGGGTCAGGATGTCGTCTGTCAGGTCGGCGGGCAGGGTGTGGCTGTGGCTCTCCAGAAGGGAGAAGTGGTCATCATCAATGCGAGCCAGCACCGCATCGATGCCATCGACGCTGGTGCCGGTCATCAGGCCGATAAAGAGATCAGAAGACATCACTGCTGGCCAGGGTGGCGGCTTCGGCGAACAGGGTCATCTGTGCTTTCAGCCGGTTGGCAGCGATCAGGAACTCCGAGCGCTCGTTGTCATTGATGCCACGGGCCTTGGGCAGCGGCACGGTCTGCGGGTTGCGGTGAACCCCGTTGATGCGGAATTCATAGTGCAGGTGCGGCCCGGTGGAGAGTCCGGATGTGCCCACATAGCCGATGGTTTGCGACTGCTTAACACGTTTTCCGACCCTGATGCCTTTGGCGAAATTACGCATATGTGCATACAGGGTGGTGTAGATCTGGCCGTGTTTGAGAATGATCACGTTGCCGTAGCCACCTTTCACACCGGCGAAGATCACCTTGCCGTCACCGGCTGCGCGAATCGGGGTGCCTCTGGGGGCGGCATAGTCGGTGCCCCTGTGAGCTCGAATAGTGTTAAGAACCGGGTGGCGGCGGCCAAGGTTGAAGCGCGAGCTGATCCGGGCAAAGGCCACCGGGGTGCGAATAAAGGCCTTGCGCATGGAGTCGCCCTTGATATCCAGGTACTCCACGTCGCCCGACAGGGTTTCATAGCGGAACGCAGACAGATGGCGGTCCTGGTTCCAGAATTCTGCCATCAGGATGTCGCCTTCACCGACTTTCTCGCCATCCAGGTAAAGTTCTTCATAGAGAACGCGGAATTTGTCGCCCTTGCGGATATCCAGTATGAAATCGATGTCCCAGGCGAACAGCTCGGCCAGCTGCATGGTGAGCCGGTCGCTGATGCCCGCGGCGGCACCGGCCAGAAACAGGGAGTCGGTGATCTCGGCCTGGGCAAAGCGGGTTTGCTTCTGGTACTCGCGCTGGCTGAGGCGGGCGGTCCAGCCTGCACCGGTGAGTTTCGCGGTCAGGGTTTCCACACGGGAGGGATTGTAGCGAACCCCGCGCAGGGCGTTGTCCTCGTTTACCAGAACTTCCAGTTGTTCTCCGGGGCGAAGCTTGGTGAGCCGTGTCAGCTTCTCGTCACTGTTGATGAGGCCATAAACCTGCCCTGCGCCGATGCCGAGTGGCTGCAGCAGGGAGGACAGGCTGTCTCCGGATTTGACCGTCAAGGTTTGCCATTCCGGCCCCTTCGCTACGGCAGGTTGCTCCACCGGTTTGGGGGCCGGGGCGGTACGGGCTGGCAATTCGATGGACTTGGCTGCCTGTTTTGGTGTCGGCGCAGACTCGGGCTGAAGGGCGACAATGATGACGCCGCCGAGAAGCACCATGGCCAGCAGTAAATGGGTGCGGGGGAACTGGCGCACCAGTCTGCCGACAGCAGAAAAAAATTGTTTCATGGAAATCGCGGAATCTGGTTGGCTGAGGGTGTGTCGGGATACAAAGACACAACGAAAAACAGACCTGCAAAGATACCTGCCTTCTCTGGCCGCATTCAAGTGCTACAATACCGCGCTTTCACGGGGCCGCCGGGTCCCGGAACAGCGAATACATAAAGACAGCGGCAGATCACAGAGGTAGGCATGGCCACGGTGGAAGAACAATGGGCACTGATTTCCCGGGGTGCGGATGAAATCATCCAGGAAGACGAATTACGGGAAAAGCTGGCCTCCGGCCGCCCCTTGCGCATCAAGGCGGGCTTTGATCCCACCGCACCGGATCTGCATCTGGGGCACACTGTACTGATCAACAAGCTGCGCCAGTTCCAGGAGCTGGGTCATGAGGTCATCTTCCTGATCGGGGATTTCACCGGCATGATCGGTGACCCCACCGGCAAGAGCGCCACACGTCCGCCCTTGAGTCGTGAAGATGTGCTCCGTAACGCCGAGACCTACAAGGAGCAGGTGTTCAAGATCCTCGATCCGGCGAAAACCCGGGTGGTGTTCAATTCCAGCTGGATGAACGAAATTGGTGCTGCCGGCATGATCAAGCTGGCAGGCCAGTACACCGTGGCGCGGATGCTTGAGCGGGATGACTTCGACAAGCGCTACAAGGGCAATCAGCCCATCGCCATTCACGAGTTCCTCTATCCCCTGGTGCAGGGCTATGACTCCGTAGCGCTGGAAGCGGACGTGGAGCTGGGTGGTACCGACCAGAAATTCAACCTGCTGATGGGGCGTACCCTGCAGAAGTCGCACGGCCAGGCCCCGCAGATCTGCCTTACCATGCCTATTCTCGAGGGGCTGGACGGGGTTCAGAAGATGTCAAAGTCGCTGGGTAACTATGTGGGGGTGAATGAGGCGCCGGGAAGTATGTACAGGAAATTGGTGCAGATGCCTGACACATTGGTATGGCGCTATTTCAAGCTGCTCAGTCTGCTTCCGATGGATAAAGTGGATTACATGCGGGCGGTCTGTTCTGCCCCGGAGCGCAATATTGGTGAATTCTCATTTGTTTATGATGATCTTTGCTCAAGAATTGCCGATGTTGAATCATTTGAGGCTGCAAACTTCGACCTCAGGTGGGTTCTTTGCGATGCTGCGGATGCAGTGAATGATATTCGCGATGCTAAACAGTTGCTTGCAGCTGAGATCGTAAGTCGTTTCCATGGTGCGCATGCCGCTTTGGTTGCGCCAAAATCTGCCGGCAACCAGATTGCCCTGGGTGAGATCCCGGACAATGTTCCGGAGGTGATAGTCAGCTTGGACGGCGAGGTGGAGATTCGTCTGTTCCAGCTTTTGGTGAAGGCTGATCTTGCCAAAGCCGCCAAGGCCGCCAAGGATGTATTTGCCCGTGGGGCGGTCTATCTTGACGGTGAGCAGCTCTCCGATGAGCGCACTTTCAAGTCCGGCGACAGCCATGTGATTCAGGCGGGCAAGAAGAAGATCGCCAAGGTGATCATCAAATAGCCAGAAACGGCCCCTCAGGGGCCGTTTTGGGCAGAAAGTGATCGGTCAGACGGTTTTTTGGAAAAAGTGCGAAAAAGGGTTTGACACCCTCAGGGAAATCCCTAGAATGCGCACTCCTCGACGGGGCAACAACGCAAAGCGCGGCACCGGACGAGACGCTCTTTAACAATCAGGCAAGCAAACGTGTGGGACCTGTTCGGGACGGGATCTTTAAAAGATTTCAGTTCTGAACGAGTCAACAAAGTTTTTGTTAATTCAGATGACGAACTGAGCATGTATTAAGTGCTCCTTCTTCGGAAGGCCACTTTAAACGCTTTTCTTAACTGAAGAGTTTGATCATGGCTC